>NZ_BMWZ01000039.1 GCF_014651495.1 Algibacter mikhailovii | reverse complement strand
TAATCCACAAGCAACAGTAAAAATTCCCATAACTGTTTTCATCTCCGAAATCATTTTAAATACAAAATAAATTCCGACAATTGTACCAATTAAAAAAATAATACCCGAAATTATCGCAATCAGTTTTGATTCTTTTGCATAAAACCTATTTGCGTTAAGTGAGTTCTCCTGATTGCATTTTGAACATTTGATTTTATTGAATTTCCCGTGTTCCATAGCAAATTCCACGCGTGTTGCTGCATTAGTTCGAAACACGTTTTCGTGATTACATTTAGGACATTTACTGTATACTTTCAATTTTTGGTCAATGTTTTACAACGGTTACGTATATGAAATGTTGCGTGTTTGTGTGCGAGGATTTTCCGAAGGAAAATCAGAAGCTAGCAAACAAAGCAACTAACATTGGTTAAGCTAAAAATAGCAATTTTTTATATACAATGTTGTGTGCAGTATTTAATATTTTTTCAGCTAGTCCTGTGGAGGTAACCCTGAATTTAAGATTAGAAAAA
>NZ_BMWZ01000038.1 GCF_014651495.1 Algibacter mikhailovii | reverse complement strand
CGTTGTAAAACATTTAACAGAAACCGAATTACGAATTGAAAAAAGGATATTTAATAATAATTTCGATTGTACTGATAATACTCTCATTCTGGTTCGGAATGAAAGTTGAGCGAGAATTTGCTGAATGGGACGAAACTTTTGAACCGGAATATAAAATTCAGCGAATCTATTTTCCTGAGAAATCAACAGCTTTGTATCTAAAAAGAAAAACTTGGGGAATTACAGGAAATCACCAAACAACAGTAATTTCAACAAATAAGGAATTTCTATTTCAGCCAGACACTATTTCGGATTATGTTTATAATGGGTTTTCAGAAATAATTTATAAAGCAGAAAACAATAAATTAATAATTTATTCGCATCATAAACCCGAAATTCCACAGAAATTTGAATCTGAAATAGAGATTGAATTACGAAAATATAAGAACAACTCTGAATGGAATATTTTAAAAGAGGAAGCTAATAGAAGCTACAAAAAATTTGAATAAAAAACGTTTTACAACACCGTGTAAAAATAATTGCTTGGTTCTAGCCTACTCGGAAAATCCTGCGGATTTTCCTTTGGTTCGCTCCATTTTTATTAAGTTAGTTGCTTAATCACGCAACTATCCTTACACAAACACGTT
>NZ_BMWZ01000037.1 GCF_014651495.1 Algibacter mikhailovii | reverse complement strand
AGATGATTATGATTTAACAGCAGAAGTAGGAGCGCAAACAGAAGTGACCAAAACTTTTACAGTAGTGGTAACAGATGGTTCTCTTGACATGGACTTTGATGCTCTAGGAAGTGACGGCAAAGATCAGCCTAAGCTATCGGCCATAGAAATTCTTGGTCAAGCCATAAATCAGGCGCCAGTCGCTTTAGCCGGTTCAGATCTTACATCAGGGCCTGCACCATTGACGATATCATTTAATTCAATAGGGTCTAGTGATGATAAAGGTATTACAGCCTACGCTTGGGACTTTGGTGATGGAACTTCTGTGAGTAATGAGGCATCGCCAAGTCATATATTTACAGCTGCCGGTAACTATACGGTAACTTTAACGGTAAGCGATGTAGAAGGTGAGAGCGCTACTGATAGTATAGATATTACAGTAGAAGAGTCTGTATCAAATGACTTTGCCCTACGCATTAATGCGGGTGGACCAAGCTTAGATTTCGGAGGAGAGACCTTTATAGCCGATCAGTATTTTACAGGCGGTAAGTTTTTTGAAAATGCAAGTGCTGAAGTCGAGAGTTTATATCAAACAGAGCGTAGTTCAGATGAGAAGGAATTTAATTATAACATACCTTTAGCTAATGGAACCTATGAAGTCACGCTGCACTTTGCAGAGATTTACTGGGGAGCTACAGGTGGAGGA
>NZ_BMWZ01000036.1 GCF_014651495.1 Algibacter mikhailovii | reverse complement strand
CGTTGTAGGTAATTCAAAATCAATACAATGAACAAAATTTTAATTATAATATTTGTCATTTTTGCACTACAAACTGATTGGCTGAATGAAACGAAAAAATCGATATCTGAAACTGAAGAAAGCGCCGTTTTGATTGACTCTTATGTAGTAGAAAATAAAAAAGGAAAATCTACAACGACAGAATATAAAGCACGAGAAAGTAAAAAAATTAAAGTAGAATTCACTCATACCGAATTAATGGATATTGAGCTCAATTTTTACGAAAAAAATGGTTTTATATTAGGAGAAATAATTAGTGGAAAAGATGCTTTACTTTATAAAAGAAAACGTTTGGAAAATGAACCTTACGCAACATTAGTTGAATCAAGAACATATTTCAAAACGGAAACTAAAGGAATAAACTTTATCCGAAAAATGAATATTTATGAAACGGACGAAATTGACAATGTTAGAAAGAAACTGAATAAATTGGAATTTGAAACCAAGAATTTAAATGGAGAAGATTATATTCGATTAAAAGAGAAATTCGACCGAATTACAAAAAGCAAAAAATAAAAACTACCTACAACACCGTATAAAAATAATGCGTAAGTTTATTCCTAAATCTAAAGTTAGCGCTTGTTTGCTTGCATCTGATTTTCCTTCGGAAAATCCTCGCACTCAAACTACGCACTATTCTTATACCAACACGTT
>NZ_BMWZ01000035.1 GCF_014651495.1 Algibacter mikhailovii | reverse complement strand
TAGAATTGGAGCCATTCATTCGGTTGTTTTTGCCGGGTTTTCGTCAACGGCTTTAGCCACGCGAATTAATGATTCCGATTGTAAAATGGTCATTACAAGTGATGGGTCTTATAGAGGGGCTAAAACTATTGATTTAAAGGGTATTGTAGATGATGCTTTAGAAGATTGCAGCTGTGTTGAAAAAGTTTTGGTAGCCAAACGTATTCACTCAGATATTCAGATGAAAGCAGGAAGAGACCAATGGTTGCAGCCCTTATTAGATGAGGCGTCTGAATCATGTGAAGCAGAACTCATGTTAGCCGAAGATCCACTATTTATTTTATATACCTCAGGATCAACAGGTATGCCAAAAGGTATGGTTCATACAACAGCCGGTTATATGGTACACACGGCCTACACCTTTAAAAATGTATTTCAATATAGGGAAAATGACGTGTATTGGTGTACCGCAGATATTGGTTGGATAACAGGACATAGTTATATAGTTTATGGCCCATTGGCTAATGGGGCAACAACACTAATGTTTGAAGGTGTGCCAAGTTATCCAAATTATGGGCGGTTTTGGGAAATTATTGAAAAACATAAAGTCAATCAGTTTTATACGGCACCTACGGCAATTAGGGCACTTGCCAAACAAGGCATGGAGCTTGTAGAAGCGTATGATTTATCATCTATAAAAGTTTTAGGCTCCGTAGGGGAACCTATTAATGAAGAGGCCTGGCATTGGTATAATGATAATATTGGTAAAAAGAAAAGTCCAATTGTGGATACTTGG
>NZ_BMWZ01000034.1 GCF_014651495.1 Algibacter mikhailovii | reverse complement strand
TTCTCTGATTATATGAAGCCAGCCATTCGTTTAAGTGGTATTCAAGAATTGGGTGTAAAATATGTTTGGACTCATGATGCCTTTAGAGTAGGTGAGGATGGACCAACGCATCAACCTGTGGAGCAAGAAGCACAAATTAGGTTGTTAGAGAAGCTTAAAAACCATAGTGGTAAAAACAGTTTCTTAGCTATGCGTCCAGCAGATTCAGCAGAGACTAGTGTGGCTTGGAAAATGGCTTTAGAAAACACAGATACCCCTTCAGGTTTGATTTTATCAAGACAAGGAATCAAAGATATTCCAGCACAAGGCGCATCTAGATACCAAGAAGCCTTGGGAGCTCAAAAAGGTGGTTATTTAGTTAAGGAAGTAGAAAACCCAGATGTTGTATTAATCGCCAATGGATCAGAAGTAGCAACACTAATAGCTGCTGCAGAGATTTTGGAATCAAAACATGGCTTGAAAGTCAATATAGCCTCGGTTATTTCAGAAGGCGTATTTAGAAACCAGTCTAAAGGTTATCAAAACAGTGTGATTCCAAAAGATAAACCCTTGTTTGGATTAACCGCTGGATTACCAGTAAACCTAGAAGGTCTTGTTGGAGACAGTGGTAAAGTATTTGGACTGGATCACTTTGGTTATTCTGCTCCAGCAGGTGTGTTAGACGATAAGTTTGGTTTTACAGGAGAAAAAGTAAGCCAACAAGTATTGGAGTATTTAATGTTAGCAAAATAAAAAGAATAGATATGAAATGAGCACACTAAGATTTTCGATGTTAGTTGAGATGATTATGTGCGAATTACATATGACAAATAGAAACAGTAAAAAACGTACAAATGAAATTTTTTATAGATACAGCAAATTTAGAGGATATTGCAGAAGCTCAGGCCTTAGGAGTTTTAGATGG
>NZ_BMWZ01000033.1 GCF_014651495.1 Algibacter mikhailovii | reverse complement strand
GTTGGCGTTCTTTTCAATTATGTTATAGCTTTTTGATAAAACAATAAATCAAAAGTCATCAATGAAAAGTACTTCATTTTGCTGTTTTTTATATTGCACACAACGTGTTCGTGTATGGCTTGTTGCGTTGGCGAGAACTAAGTTAACAAAAGAAAACGAACCAGAGGAAATTCCGTAGGAATTTCCAAGTCAGCTATAACCAAGCAATTGGTTATACACGTTGTTAGCCTTTCGTTAGTTGTTAATATCTTGATTAATTAGAGTAATCATCTCATTGATGTTTTGCTTAATATCTGATAAGCGTCCATATTGTATTGTTGAATAAATTATATAGTTTGAAAGCATATTTTCAAATTCTTTGTTTTGTAATAGTGCTTTAGAATTCCATTCGAAATTAGATTTTGGAAATTCATAATTAGTTTTAAGATTATAATTTAAGTATGCCGAAATACTATTTCTATAAGGTAATTGTTTTGAATAAAGAGGGTCTTTTACTTGTAGATCAAAATGTGCCAATTTTTCGTCAACTTCTTCTAACTCATCCATATATTTATTCCATGTAGAAATATGTTTTCTTAGGTTTCTATTTTGTATAATTTCCATTTTCCCAGTACTCAAAATCTCATTTAATGTTCCTAATTCAGGATCAAAACCAGGTGAAAAAATATGACTTAAAGTTAGGCCCACTAAACTATCTTCTGAAATATCTTTTTTAAAATGAATAACATCAAGTAAAATAGAATCCATTTGTTTATAATCTCTGTTTTGTCCTATTTTGTTATTGAGTTGGACTAAAGCAGATTCTAAATCAGACTTTAGACTTATTAAAGTACTTTGTTCGATATTATTATTCTTTCTATTTTCATTCCAATTATTAATCTGTAAAGCAATAAGAATACCAATAACGACAAGTAAAATCTCACCAATAGCATATTTAAAATACTTTCCAGTTTTGTTTTCCACAAGTAAGTTTTGACGAATTTTTCTAAAGAATTTTATCATTGGTTTTGAGGTTGGTCATAATGAAGGCTAACGTGTTGGTATAAGAATAGTGCGTAGTTTGAGTGCGAGGATTTTCCGAAGGAAAATCAGATGCAAGCAAACAAGCGCTAACTTTAGATTTAGGAATAAACTTA
>NZ_BMWZ01000032.1 GCF_014651495.1 Algibacter mikhailovii | reverse complement strand
TAAAATTTTCAGTTTAAAGGGTTCTGAATACCGTCTGATTACTTTGTCATTTTTGTACATAATGTTTAAAATTATGTAGCCTTTATTCAGGACGGGTCAAAATTGTGTACAACGTTGTTGTATATGGAAAGTTGCGTGTTTGTGTGCGAGGATTTTCCGAAGGAAAATCAGAAGCTAGCAAACAAAGCAACTCACATTGGTTTAGGGTAAAACCAGCAATTTTTTATATACGGTGTTAGCACCAGTTATTATTTCTTTTTAAATTCCAAATTCTTCACCCTTCCTGCCGCTAAACGAAAGCCAGAATCCTTACCTGCTTCTTTTTTGACAAATTCAAAAGTTCCGTAATCATTATTTGAAAAAAGATTTTCCATTATTGACTTTAGAGGCGAAGTTTTGGTTCCGTTTACATATAGCATTAAAGACCCATCTTCAATTTTCAAAGAATAATTAGCATTCAACTCTTTACTGTAATAGGTTCCTTCTCTGCTTTTTAACTCTTCAATTGTATGTTTTTTTGGAATATACACTTCTGAATTTATAGGCTTTCCACCATAAATAATTACAGACATTGTCTGGTTTTTATGTTCGTTTTCAAATTTTATAATTACATCTACACCTACATCAATCATTTTAAATTCATTCTTGCTTATTGGAACTAATTTACTTTCATTAGTTTCTGATCGATAGTATCTTAAGGTGTCATTTTTAACGTAAATTTTTCTACTATAAGAACCTGCGACATTCCAATAATGTCCTTCGAATTTTTTTAGCTCACTAGTTTTTATGTTAATAAACTCTTGTTTTTCAATTTCTTTATTGTTGCTAACTTTAATGTCTTTAAAATCTTCCTTTAGAATTATATCAGCTACTTGATAAGCCATACCTGTTGGATTAGCATCACCTCTATTTGCAAAAATGGCAACTGAAAAGTGATTTTCAGGAAATCGAACCAATTCAGCTCGGAAACCAACAAAGGCACCTCCGTGACTTATAGTTTTTAATCCTTTGTAGTTACCTATATCTAAACCAGAAGCATAATCAATAACTTCTCCATTATTTAGAACACCTTGCTTGGTCATCAAAGTCCAAAATTCATTACTTAATACATTTCTGTAGTAATATTCATCATCCCATTTTTTAATGTCATTTATGGTAGTGAAAATTCCGCCATCTCCAATCATATCTAAAGTTGTCATACTGATTTCATATGATTCATCATCTGTTGGTAGATATCCTGAGGCTCTGTTTTTGACAATTTGTTTATGATTATTATGAAAATGTGTATTTGACATTCCCAAAGGGCTGAATATTTCTTTGTTAGCAAAATCAGCCATACTCATTCCAGAAACTTTATTAACTATTTGACCGAGTAACCAATATCCTGAATTACTATATAAAAATTCATCTCCAGAATTAAAGTTTAGTTCGCTTTGATTGATGAGCCAGTTCATAATATCATCATCTTCATAATACTCATCATCTCCATAACCTTTTAAGTATGAAATTGTCAGATAATCTCTTATACCACTTGTATGGTTCAATAAATTTTGTATTGTAATATTCTTTGCATATTCTGGGAAATCAGGAAAAAAGGAATTTAATTTATCTTCTAAATTTAACTTTCTTTGTTCTGTCAATAAAACAATACAAGCAGCTGTAAACTGTTTAGAAGTAGAGCCAATTCTGAAAACCGAACTGGCAGAGTTCGGAATATCATATTCCATATTTGCCATTCCGTATCCCCTGGCATAAATTAGTTTTCCTTCTTTTATTATTCCTAACGCACATCCTGGGACATCTGTCTTATTCCATTCCGTGAAAATGCTGTCTATCGCTTGACTTTCTTTAATTTGTCCAAACGAATATACTGTAAAAGAAATAAGAAATAATAATAGAAAATATTTTTTCATAGTTGAGGGTTTTTTAATTGGTGCTAACGGTTACGTATATGAAATGTTGCGTGTTTGTGTGCGAGGATTTTCCGAAGGAAAATCAGAAGCTAGCAAACAAAGCAACTAACATAGGTTAAGCTAAAAATAG
>NZ_BMWZ01000031.1 GCF_014651495.1 Algibacter mikhailovii | reverse complement strand
TTCGTCTAAAATTTTCAGTTTAAAGGGTTCTGAATACCGTCTGATTACTTTGTCATTTTTGTACATAATGTTTAAAATTATGTAGCCTTTATTCAGGACGGGTCAGTATTGCTTACAACGGACTTGTGTATAAAACGTAGCGTGAAAAAAGACACTAAATTTTCGGATAAACACAGAGCCGAATTTTTATATTTTGTTTTTAATTTTTCTCTTTTAAAAGCCAAATTAAAAATTTGGCGGACTTTCTAAATATACACAAACCTTTCGGTTAAGCACTTATTAGCTATGTTTTATACACCGTGTTGTGCGTAGTTATTTATTCATCTATTTGACTTTCCCATTCATCTGCAAAAACCAAAAGTTTTTTATCTCTAATGTGTTTATATTGCTCAGTTGTCAAATAAATTAATTCTGCACCATCTCCGTACAAGCTATAAAATTGACCGTTCAATTTATTCTCTGAAATTACTTCATTCATATATTCAAAAAACCTTGTGTCAATCGAATCTCCGTCAACTTTGAATTCCGTTTCATAAGTTTTGTTGTTCAAATCAAAAGATAATGAAACAGTCTTTTTTTGTAAGTCAAAGTTATCGTTGATATTTGTTGGATTAAATTCTTGATGAGAGATTTTAGAGTATTCAGATACGATTTCCTCGTATGGATTTTCCAAGTTTCCTAACTCCACATCAAAAGAGAATATTACTTCTGGGAATGAAATCAGAACATCATTAAGGTTTCTATTCTCATTTTCTTTAACTATCTCAATGCTTTTTGTCAATTGGTCTTTATCTAAATGTGTCAACAAGCCTAACTCTTGATATTCTTTTATTGCATTATCAATCTTTGTTGATGTCAAAGGATTTTTAAAGCTTTCATAACTCAAGTTCCAGTAGCTGGCAGCATATCGAAACATTTTAAGTTGATTCTTTTTTAATGCTACAATTCCAAAATATTGGTACGTACTTCCTTGTCTATGATTATGACTTGATTTGATTAAATGTAATCTGTAAGGTGATTGAGAATCTTTCAGGATTTTATTGAAGATTTGATAATACTCCTGTTCATCGATTTTACTTAAATAATTGTTGTCTTTTCCAATATCGTCAGGTGAGATAAAACTCTTTTGTTTGTATGTTTTTCCGTTCGCTTTTATAGAAGTAATTAAGTCGTGAGAAATATAGTCACTAAAAGACTCTGTCGAATCTGCTTTAATCTCAAATTTGAAGTCGGTAAAGTCTAATTCGCGTAAAATCTCGGAAGTCAGTTTATGAATTTGCTCCAAATAAATTTTTGGGTTGTTAGAGTATTGTGATAAATCGAAAAATCTCGCTTTCTCGCAATAATCAATGAGCTGAAAAGGCGACTTTAGCTTATTATCTTTAATGTCCGATTTTAATCTGTCATTTTCATTTTTGTCAATAATTCCATTTTCAAAAAGTCCTTTTCTGTATTTATCAAGTCTTTCATAACTTATCCACTCTTCAAAGTTGACTTGACTGGTTAAATCAGGTAAAAATTGGAAAATATGGACGTATTCGTTGTTGTTTATTCTGTCTGATTGCTCATTAAATTGTTTGTCGTTTATAAGTTCAACCTTTTTTAACTTTGTGAGATAGTCAAGAAGCAATCCATTTATTTGATTTTGTTCGGCTTTTTTTAGTACCTCGTCACCAAAGTCCATTACGGTCCCAAAACTGGAATATTTATAGCCTGTTTGTTTTTTAAATTCCGCTTGAAATAGTGCGTAAATGTATTGTCCATTTGTCAACTGTTCTTCAGCTCGAGAAAGCAGTTCAGTTATCCCTTTGGCTTGTTCAGAGTTGACAAGTTTTATGTCAATCAATTCTTGAATTTTAGATTCCATATTTTGTCCACTCACAGAATTTGTAATTAGAAAAGTCAGAATTAATATGTAGTTCGTGAGTTTTGTCATAATTACGCACAACGTTAAGTATAAGAAACGTAGGGCAGATGATAAGCACTATCGTTTCGGTTTATTACTTAGCTAAATATAAATATTTTGCTTTTATCTTTTCTACTATAAACG
>NZ_BMWZ01000030.1 GCF_014651495.1 Algibacter mikhailovii | reverse complement strand
AATAAGATTACATTTATCTTTAGACTTCAAAACACCGAATATGGTATATAAATTATCAGCTTAATTTCAATTTTAACCTGTAGCCATATTTCAGGACGAGACATATTGAAAAACGCCTATGGGAACTTGGGGAACAGGAATTTCTTCAAATGACGTTTACGAAGACATCAATTATGAATTCTTTGAATTGTACAATCAAGGAATGGAAGTTTCTGCCATAACCGAAAAGTTATTAAAAGAAAATAAAGAACTGATTGACTCTCACGAAGACCAAAATAATTTTTGGATTACCATAGCAAAATCTCAATGGGAATGTAAAGCTCTTGACCCAAAAATCTACAATCGAATTAAAGACATTGTGGAATCTGAAAAGGACATTGAATTGTGGAAAGAACTTGACGCCTCAAAATCGGATTTGACAAAGCGGAAAAAAGTATTAGAAAACTTTCTGGAAAAAATATCAACCGAAAAGAAAACTGCACGAAAGAGAAAGGTTAAGAAAAAAAGAGGTGCGATTTTCCAAAAAGGAGATTGTTTAATATTCAAATTAAGTGATGGAGACTTCTGTGGAGCATTCGTACTTGAATCAGAAAAAGAATCGGAATTCGGACTTAATTTGGTCGCGGTAACCGATTTAAAAAAGTCTGACAAACCGACTGAACAAGATTTTGAAAATGCTAACATTTTGTTTGGACTTGAACAACAAATAAATAAAGAGTTCAAACCAAAAGAAAAAATAAGTTGGTACTACGCTCAACATTATAAAAAAGCAGAAATTGAAATTGAGATAGTCGGACAATTAGAGGTTGACAAAAGTTATTCATCTTCGAGACATTATCAAAGTTTTTCGAATTGGGATAACCTGAAATTATTTCAAGATAGTTATTACTCTGACTTGGAAAAAAATAAGTGTGACGTAAATGTTCCACTAAAAAGTTTAAGAAAAAATACTGGTTACAACAATGGCTATAATTCATTGTGGCAACGAGTTAAAACAAAGTTTAATTTATAAATGAAAGGTCTGGATTTCGGCGGAATAATCCTGCGGATGATTCCACAACGAAATCATAGCCGAGACCGTTAGCATACATATGACAAAGACAGTCCTATATATTATCTTATTGACAATGAACATTGGTTTTTGTCAGTCTCGAAATTACGCTGGACAACCTTATGCTGAACCTGACTTGTTAATATGGAAAACTGACACAATTCAAATTCAAACTTTCCCATTATACTCTCTATCTGAATTTGACCAAAAAAATCTCTTTGAAAACAAAGAAATAAAACCCGAATGTTGGGGTTGCTTAAAAAATTATACTGCTGAATGGAAAATTATAAATAGAAAACTTTATTTATCAAACATATATAGTTTCAACTATAAAAAAGACAGTATAAAAACCGATTTGAATAAACTCTTTCCTGATAAAATAAAAAACAATTTGATTTTAGCCGATTGGTTTTCTGGCAATCTTTTTGTCCCAAAAGGAGAACATATTTGGATGAGTCAAAGTCCAGGTTTCCCAATTTATCAATCAGAATGGAAATTGACTTTTGAAAAAGGAATACTTGAAAAAGAGGATTTTAAAACTGGCAATTATTATAAATCTATCTACACAGAAAACTCAAAAAACTTAATTGATTTCATCGATAATAATTTAGATTCAGAAACTCGCAATAAAATAAAAAACAAACGGATTTCAATAGTTTTCAAAACTGGAAAATCTAAAAATGATTACTCTGTTTCAATCAAAGGAATTGATGATGAAAATTTAGAAAAGAAACTTATTAGCACATTAAAAACATTACCAGAATTTGATTATTACTATAGACACGGAGAGGAACTTACCCAATTTTTTTCTATTCCATTTATAGATAATAGACCACTAATAAAAACGAAAGAATAAATACGTATGCTAACACCGTGTATAAAAAATTGCTAGCTTTACCTTAAACCAAAATTAGTTGCTCATTTGCTAGCTTCTGATTTTCCTTCGGAAAATCCTTGCATACAAATACGCAACTTATCATACACATCAACGTTGTGGTTAATTATGACCCGTCCTGAATAAAGGCTACATAATTTTAAACATTATGTACAAAAATGACAAAGTAATCAGACGGTATTCAGAACCCTTTAAACTGAAAATTTT
>NZ_BMWZ01000029.1 GCF_014651495.1 Algibacter mikhailovii | reverse complement strand
GCACTGAGGCTTCATCTAAAATTAGCCCCTTAATATTGGATGTAGTAACCTGTGAAAAGGCCATAAAACCAAAAAGTAAAAAGAAAATAAAAAAGTTTGTTTTTTTCATTTTGAATAAATTATTTGAGTTAGTTTGTTATCTATTATGCATGCATAATAGATATTTAAGGCAAAAATAGTACAAAAAAAAGCCACTCAAAAGAGTGGCTTAATTTAATTTAAAGCTTTTATTAACTTTTTGTTAACTAACTAGTTAAGCTTGTGCAACAACCTCAAAAGCTAAATCAACAGATACTTCTCTATGTAAACGTATTACAGCATTGTATTTACCTAAACGTTTTACATTTCCTCCAATCACATTAATAAATTTCTTATCAATATCTTGTCCTTGTTTTTGTATAGCTTCAGCTAAGTCAATATTGTTTACAGATCCAAATAATTTATCTCCAGATCCAACTTTAGATGCTATTTTAATTTCTAAAGCTTTTAAAGCTTCTGCTACTTTATTTGCATCGTCAACTATTTTCTTTTCTTTAAAAGCACGTTGCTTTAAATTCTCTGCTAATACTTTCTTAGCAGAAGAAGTTGCCAACACGGCCTGCTTTTGAGGAATTAAAAAGTTTCTACCATAACCGTTCTTAACTGTTACAATATCGTCTTTAAATCCTAAATTATCAACGTCTTGTTTTAATATAAGTTCCATTGTTATCGTATTTTATTTTAATAAATCAGCTACATAAGGCATCAAAGCTAAGTGACGCGCTCTTTTAACAGCCACAGATACTTTTCTTTGGTACTTTAAAGAAGTTCCTGTTAAACGTCTTGGTAAAATTTTACCTTGCTCGTTTACAAATCTTAATAACCAATCTGGATCTTTATAATCAACATACTTGATACCAGATTTCTTGAAACGACAATATTTCTTTTGCTTATTAGTTTCAATGTTAAGAGGCGTTAAATATCTAATTTCGCCGTCTTTCTTTCCTTTCGATTGTTGTTCTATTGATGACATAATTAAGCTTTTTGTTTAAGTTTTTCTCGTCTTCTCTCTGCCCATGAAATGGCATGCTTATCTAACGCTACTGTTAAATAACGCATAAAACGCTCATCACGTCTAAACTCAACTTCTAAGGTGTTTATAACTTCCCCAGATACAGTGTATTCAAATAAGTGATAAAATCCACTTTTCTTGTTTTGGATTGGATAGGCTAATTTCTTTAGTCCCCAATCTTCTTTTGATACCATCTTAGCGCCGTTAGAAACAAGAAAATCTTCGTATTTCTTTACTGTTTCCTTTATCTGATCTTCAGATAAAACGGGATTTAAGATGAAAACAGTTTCATAATGATTCATAAAAATCGTTTTTATTGTTAAAAATTGGCTGCAAAAGTAAATAATTTCTATATATTACGCAATAATCTTCCACCTATTTTAATACAATTCTCTAGCTCTTAAAAAAGTGTTAAAATAATGTTAAAACAAACACTTTACCGATGATTTTTGGTTTTTAGCCGAATTTATTGTACTATTGTCGATATCTTAACCGAAATAATATGAATGTTATGACTTTAAACTGTGTAGTAGTAGACGATTCAGCAATACAACGTCTCTCTATAGTTAAGTTAGTAGAGAATCACCCCTCTCTCAACTTAATTGCAGAGTACAGTAGTGCTTTAGAGACTAAAAATGGTTTAAATACGCATCAAGTTGACTTAATCTTTTTAGACATTGAAATGCCAGTGTTGAATGGATTTGAATTGCTTGACGTATTAAACAACAAACCCCAAATTATTTTTGTAACTGGTAAAACCGAATATGCTTTTAAAGCATTTAATTACGATGCTACCGATTACTTACACAAACCCATTACAAGAGAACGTTTCAATACTTCTGTAGACAAAGCCTTAGAGCAACATAGATTGACTCAAGACTTTAAAGAAGAAGATGGTGAACATATTTTTGTAAAAAGTAATCTTAAAAAACGTAAAGTTTATATTAAGGATATTAAATGGATTGAAGCCTTAGGTGATTATGTTAAATTAGTTACTGAAGAAAACAGCTTAGTTGTATTATCAACAATGAAATCTTTTGAAGCTGAATTACCAGAAGGTAAATTTTTAAGAATACATAAATCTTACATTGTAAATCTTGATAAGATTGACAGGTTTAAT
>NZ_BMWZ01000028.1 GCF_014651495.1 Algibacter mikhailovii | reverse complement strand
GAGTAGAGTTTACAAAGTTCGCTCTTTGTGTGTTTACCACTGCTAAGTTCGTCTAAAATTTTCAGTTTAAAAGGTTCTGAATACCGTCTGATTACTTTGTCATTTCTGTACATAATGTTTAAAATTATGTAGCCTTTATTCAGGACGGGTCATAATTATGCACAACGTTGTTGTATATGGAAAGTTGCGTGTTTGTGCGCGAGGATTTTCCGCAGGAAAATCGGAGTGACCAAATACGCACTAACCTTTTGGTTTAGGATTAAACTTACGCATTATTTTTATACTTTGTTAGCACCAGTATTATTTTTCGTTTTCATTCGATAGACTAAATATAAAAACACAACCAGAATTATCGTAAACTTAAAAATCAGCCCCAATAAGTTCTCTCCGTTTATAAAGTAGTCCGATGATGTTGTTAACAAAGTTAAGGTCTGTGAATAAATCACAATTCCGATACAGACCAATGAAAATATTAACTGATTTTTAAAATTCGCTCCAATAACTATTGCAAAGCAAACCAGAAATAAGGTCAGAAAACTATTTAAATATCGAGTGTTTTTTGTCCAATTAGATTTTCTTAATTGCTTTGTCAAGAGCGTATTCTTTCTTATTTCGTTTTTTAATTGAAATAAATCTCTGCGATTAAATTCTGTTGTCAACTCGTTTTTTGAGATTCCATATTCGTTAAGTTCTGTTTTAGAAAAATCACTTTGAATTATGCTATCAGGAATTTTTTTAAACAAGTCAGAGATAATTTTCTTTTGAGACTTATTTTCAGTTTCTAAAGAGTCAGAATATTGGTTTATAAGTCCAATACTCATCATATCAACATTTGTTTTATTGTATTCGGTAGCTTTTTCAATTCTTTCTTGTGATGTAAATGGTTCTTTTCTTGTGTTTTCATATCTATCCAAGAATGATGTCATTCGCAGTTTTGGCACCATACTATTAGATAGTAAGAATATTAGTCCGCCAAAGATTAGTGATAGGATAAGTCCGAATTGGAAAAATTTTGAGACAGGAATTTTCTCTTTTATTAATTCCGCTGTAACTAAGATTAAGGCAATGAAAACACCAAAATTAATTACTGCTGGTATCTGACTAAAACTAAAAAGTATTCCATTCGTTAGGTCAAAGCCAAATTCGCTAAAATATAAGCTGATGATCTCAACAACTAAAAACAAGTAGTAAACTAAACCACTTATTGTAAAATACGATATAAATTTTCGCAGAATTTTTGTCATATTGGTGCTAACGTGTTTGTATAAGATTAGTTGCGTGTTTTAAGAACTAAATTTAGCAAATAATTCACAGATAGAAAGTCCGCGAGGACTTTCGTAAGTAGGCTATAACTAGCAATTAATTTTATACGGTGTTGGCAACTGTTTTTTTATTCATTAATAGTATTATTCCTAATATAACAAACTGTAAAATTGGAAGGAAAGCAAGATATCCTCTTAACATTAAACTTCCTTTATTTGCTTTAGCATAATTTTCAAATTCCGGTGAATATTTTTCCATCAAAAAGTCAGTTCCAAAATAAGAGAATAGAAATTGCAAAAGCAAAATTCCAAAGAATATAATTATTAAAGATTTCAGGGTTTTTCGTGTGTCTATTTCAATCGGTCTGTTGTATTTTTTTATTCCCAAAACTACAATTATTGTAAAAAGAAAGAGACTCATTATTTCAGGTAGCCAAATTGTAGTTATGGGTTTTGTTCCTGCAATTATTAAAACGTTCTCAAATAAGTATTCAATTAATCCACAAAATTCACTAATTGAAATATAAGCAAAAGCTCCAATTCCTAATTTGTTAATAAAGTCAGTTTGATTTTTTTTCAATTTTTGGTGAATTTATATTATTGCTAATAATTTGGTTCTTAATCGCCTTTTCCAGCTGGAACAATAACAAAAGCCCATTCAGCTTCGTCAGGAACTTTATATGCATCTAAAAATTTTCCTCCAAGACCACTAACTTGAGATTGCTTATCCTCAATTTCAAGTCCATAAGTTTCTCCAAACATAAACTTCACTCCATTGTCTAATTTAAGTGTATCAATGTCCTTTAAGTTAAAAACTCGAAACTCGTTCGGTTTTATTTTTAGGTTTTCAATAATTCCAATTTCGTCAGAAGTTTCATTGTAAATAAACACTTTGTATATTTTTCCAGTTTTATTGTATTTGGCTGGAATTATAGAAATTTCATTTCCTTTTTCGATGAAAACGTTTCCATTCGAATCAGTCCATTTCTCTTCTTTTTGGGATTCGCTTTGTCGTTCAGATTCCGATAATTTTTCATTTAAATTTTCTGCTGTTTTCTTTTCAGTTTCCTTTTGTCCGCAAGCAGATAATGTCAAAAAGATTATAAAAATTTGAATATATTTCGTCATTTCTTAAATTGTTGCCAACGTGTTGGTATAAGAATAGTGCGTAGTTTGAGTGCGAGGATTTTCCGAAGGAAAATCAGATGCAAGCAAACAAGCGCTAACTTTAGATTTAGGAATAAACTTA
>NZ_BMWZ01000027.1 GCF_014651495.1 Algibacter mikhailovii | reverse complement strand
TAAAATTTTCAGTTTAAAGGGTTCTGAATACCGTCTGATTACTTTGTCATTTTTGTACATAATGTTTAAAATTATGTAGCCTTTATTCAGGACGGGTCATAATTATGGGTAACGTTGTTGTATATGAAATGTTGCGTGTTTGTGTGCGAGGATTTTCCGAAGGAAAATCAGAAGCTAGCAAACGAGCAACTAACTTTGGTTTAGGGTAAAACTAGCAATTTTTTTTATACGGTGTTGTAAAACGTTTTTTAGTCGGTTAATTTTTTAATTATATCATCCAATATGTTTATGTCCGCTTTATCTTTTAAATAGACAAAATTCGGTGCCATTACATTTCCAATTCCTAAAACACCATATTCGTGATTGAACAAAATTGGACCAGTTCCGTCGGTTTCAGGATCATTCATTTCGAAATTCATAAATTCTGTTTTTGAAAGAGAAGTTATTTTAAAATCCTTACCCTTTATTGGACTGTAATCCCAAAACGCAAATCGCAATGTTTTTGTTTTGGGTATGTAAAAAAATTTCATGTTCTTATTTTGGTCGGTCAAATTTTGATATTCGTATTTGGTTAAAGTATCGCTGATTTCAGTAGTCAGTTTGTAATTTTCTTTCCGTTTTAAAGAGTCCAAGTCAAAAATATAAAGAGTTCTTTTTACAGATGTAGCATCTCTTTTAGAGTCAATACAACTAACTGAAATCAGTAGGAAAATTAATATTTGTAGCGTTTTTTTCAAATGTTTTACAACGGTTTTGGCTAGGGTTAGTGTGGGATAGATAAATCAGAGATTTATCAGGCACGTACTAAGCTAAAGCCTTTTTTTTAGTTTTATTTTATTGTCAAAAAGCTAAATCAAAAAGGATTTAGCGACCTAGTAAATATACACAAAACATCGAGAATAAAATCAAGCCCACATTAACTTTAGCCGTTGTTGTAAACTGGCTTTATTCGTACTTTAAAAACAATAATTTATTATTTGAATTAAATTTATATTTTTCGCCATTGAATTTCAGTATATAACTTTCTGTTTCATTTTTTTTAAGATTAAATTCTTTGATGTTTTTTTTCAAATCCTCTTCAATAAATTCTTCATAGTCATGTTTTTGAATAACTTTTAGATTACTCAATTCGTTCGATTTTTTTTCTTCAACATAAAGTGTGGATTCTATAAATTCAATTTTAAACGAGCCATTACAATTTGAATCTCCTTGAGTTTCTCTGATAGGATAATCCGTTAATATTTTTTCTATTTTATTTTTCTTCAAAATTAATATAGTCAGCAGGTTTTTAGAATAAAGAGAAACACAACTAGGACTTGAAAATTCATTTGTTAACCCAATTCCATTAGTCGTATTGTTTAATGGAATTAATTTTTTTAAAATTCTTGTTTTTGAAGGTTGCATTACTTCGTCATCTGAGTATGATAAATTATCATTATCTATTTGACTGATCAACTTTCCTTTATTTGACACAAATAGGAATTTTGTAGTATAATAATTTTCAGTTTCGAACCTTTTCGTTATGTACCTTATTGTAAAAAAGGTTATTTTTTCATTGTACTTTATTGAAAAAGATTTGTCTTCGTATATGTCTTTATATTCTAAATTTAATTTATTAGATACCTTTTTTAAAAGTTCTGTATCCAAGGAATCAATATATTCATTATTTCCATATTCTTTAATTATCTGTTGAGAATAAGAAAATATAGTAATTAGAAAGAAGAACAATATTGAAATAGGGTTTTTCATTTTGCTTGTTTACAACGGTTTGTGGTATGTTTTGTTGAGTGTTTAAGCACTAAATTTAGTAAATAATTACTGACCTAGAAATTCCCTGTAGGATTTTCGTAAGTGTGCTAGAACCAAACAATAAAATATACCAGTTGTTGTAAGCAGTGCATACATCAGTATGTGTAGTAGTCATTATATTTTATCAAGTATATTCCGCCTTTTTCATCCAGTATTTCATAGTCATGAGAATTAGAAAAGCCTAATGTATCTATTGTTATTGACCTAAAATCAGTCCCTTTCCAAATTCTTAAAGAATCATTATATTGCAAGCCTATCCTACCTTTATGTAAGAATGCGCTATTAAGTTTATTCGAATCTAGATACTTTATCAGGTTAATAAATCTGCTTGCTTCACTTTGGGTCAATGTATCAAATGGTACTATGTCTTCGCTAATATTATTTATCCAGTCTGCTTTTTTAGACTCAGGGATTTGCAAGTTTCTAAAAACAGAATCATGAACTAAATCCTCAAACTTCCCTAACCAATAACGATTTAAAGTGAAATAATTGTGAAAATCACGATACTTTCTTATTTCGTAACTCATTTCATTATCTTTCCACCCTTTGGATATTTTAATCATAAAGTCTTGTAATACCAATATTGAATCTCTCACATTTTCAGGCCTCTCCTCAAAAGTCAAGTTATTTATCTGTGGATA
This sequence comes from Algibacter mikhailovii, assembly GCF_014651495.1. Lineage (GTDB taxonomy): Bacteria > Bacteroidota > Bacteroidia > Flavobacteriales > Flavobacteriaceae > Algibacter_E > Algibacter_E mikhailovii. Next base: position 322 of record NZ_BMWZ01000027.1, on the reverse strand, counting down.
TTTTTTATCCAACTCTTTTTCTTCTCTAATTTCTATTAAAAGAAATCCAAAAAATAGAAGCGTTGTAAAAACGGGTATACTTATAATAAAATATCTTGTTCTCTTGCTAATCTTTTTAATTAAGACTAATCCAACTGGTAGAACATAGAGAATGACGAATCCTAAAAATATTTTTTGAAAAATTTCCATATATTTTTATTTGTTATTACTCGTGCAGTATGTCTCGTCCTGAAATATGGCTACAGGTTAAAATTGAAATTAAGCTGATAATTTATATACCATATTCGGTGTTTTGAAGTCTAAAGATAAATGTAATCTTATT
>NZ_BMWZ01000026.1 GCF_014651495.1 Algibacter mikhailovii | reverse complement strand
GTTGGCGTTCTTTTCAATTATGTTATAGCTTTTTGATAAAACAATAAATCAAAAGTCATCAATGAAAAGTACTTCATTTTGCTGTTTTTTATATTGCACACAACGGTCTAGTATAAGAATAGTAGCGGATTTACACTCACTAGCTTTTCAGATAAACACAGACCTTTTTTATATTTACTTACTTTCGTTATAGCGATTAAACCGCTATTATTTTTATACATTGTTGGCAACAGTATTTTCTTCATATTCGAATATCATTTCAGGATATAATTCCTTAATATCGATTTCCTTTTTAGGGTCAAAAAAATCTTCTGGGATATTTTTTATCAGACGATATGTTTTAATTAAGTTTTCATCTTTCCACGGTTTTCCGAGTTTAGAAATTGAATTTAAAAATAAGAGAGCCTGTTCGTGATTTGAGAGTTGAGCTCTAATTAATTTAATATACTCGTATTTATCAATGTCAATCTTTTTATTGTGACAATAAGCAATCGATTGAAACAAATGGCGATAATAATGACCTAATCTTGATTGGTGTCCTTCAAAGGGCACGTAATTGAATTTTCGTTCTTTTTTTACTTCTTGTTTTTGTGATTGTAGTTCATCGGTCAATTTTTTCACTTTTGTTTTATCATAATTGGAAAGTGAATTTTTTAATATCCTTGTAGAATTTGGTCCGATACCGTAAAAAAATGCCAAATATGAAATTTCAATAATTTGTTTTTTTTCTAGCTTGTCATTTTTAAAAACGTCTTTGACAATTTTCATTATTTCCCTAAACTCTCGAATAAATAGCACGAAAATTTTTTTCCCGTTTTGTGTTTTTAGAGTTATTTCTTGAACATTATCCCTATGAAGTCTAATTAGTTCAAAAAAGCGTGTTTCAAATTTCTCAATTTCGGAAGTTCTCCTTTGGTCTCTCAAAGTTGTATATAGAAAAATAACACTTACTAGAGCAAAAAGAGTTCCCATATATCCACCAATGAAGCTCCCAAATTCGCTCGCGTTCGTGGAATTTAATTCATTACCATTAAATGCTTTAAAAAGTAAAAAAATATGAATAATAATTACACCAACCGCTATTGTAACTAGCTCAATCCAATTTCGTTGCCACCAATTTTTAGGTTTGTAATTTGGTCTTAAATAAGGTTTTACGGGTTGTTTTGTTTTCGTAGACTCTTTATTTTCCATAAAACTTTTTTTCAGCTTCAATTAATGGTTTGTGCCATTCCCACAATTCTTCAAGGGTTTTAAAATCATCTGGTATTTGATTTCCATCTTGAAAGGCTTCATTAGGTGTCATAGGCATTGCCCAATGATGATAGCTCTCTACCGTTCTTCTTGGATGTAAAGCCAATGAGGAATCGAAATAGTCATTACAGTAGTGATAATGGTGTGTGTGAATAAATGTATCCCACGATTTTAATAATTTTTTCTCCTCTTGAATATCTATCAATTCAAATTCTTCCATTGCCCTGTCATCAACATTTCCCCAAGCTTTTTGAAGTAAATCAATAGCTTCAACGTCACTCACAGGTGCAGAATATCCAAATACGGTTACTCTCTCAGCTATTTTAAGTTTGTTACCAAGTACGTCCCATTGTCCATTGATAAACGGGTCGGAATTGTAGTCTTTTTTGTCAACAGGATATAACAATTTGGTTGGTTTAAATTCTTGTTTTGTTTCTTTTGAGAACCAACCAGCAGGTCCTGAAGAACCATTTGATTTATCATAGCCTAAAGAAACACAACCGTGTAAGAATAAAATTCCAGGACTATCTGTGAATTCTCCATTTCTCACATATGCTTTATAAAGGAATGGGTCCCAATTAAAAGTTGCAATTATATCTTTTCGGTGTCTCAAAGAAAGAACGAGATAATCATAAATTGTTGGTTCGTCAGGTAACTCTAATTCATTAAAGTATTGGTAAACCACCTTTTCAATATGCTCTCTTTCAGCTTTGAATTTATCATCTTTTGCTAATAAACTATAAAGCTTTTCAAAGTCCTCTTTCAGTACTTGGTACTCTTTAGGCAACCCTTTTACAACATTGCTTAACCCAACAATATCAATAACATTCCACATTAAAGGAAGCGTTTTCCCGTTCTTTTCAGGATTCTTTAAAGTAGAAGCATAAGTCGCTCCAGCTCCAAGAATCACAACGTGTGTTCCTTTACCGTGAACTATTTCTATTTCTTCTTCTTTCGTCATATTGTTGCCAACGATTACGTATAAGAATAGTGCGTAGTTTGTGTGCGAGGATTTTCCGAAGGAAAATCAGATGCAAGCAAACAAGCACTAACCTTTTGATTAGGAATAAACTTACGCATTATTTTTATACTATGTTGTAACACGTTTTTATTTTATTGAGTAAATCTATATAATAAATAAAAGAAGACAATCAATAATGTAATTTGGAATAGGTTTCCAATTATTGCATTCTTTTTTAGTTCCTTTTGATTGTAGAAACTATTGAATTTAGTTTTTCCAAAACCCATGAAATATCTAATTAGGGCTCCAAACCATTCTGAAGTGTTAAGTTGATTTTCTCCTTCACTTGCCCAATCCATGTCGTTGCTTGGCCTTACTTTAAACTCTTTAAAATTATTATCATTTACATTAAATGAAATACTATCTCCCATATATTTTTTCCCTTCAATATCCGAGAGAAATGCAGTGCATTTTACATGCGGATGATTTTTAAATATTTTAATAAAGAACTTAGCTTCTTGAATGTAGTCGGAAGGATAATTTTCATTTTCTAGTGTTTTAGAAATAGCGGCATTTAATCTTGGGAGAAAAATAAGAATTGGTTCGATTTCAAATTCATTTAGGTTTACCTCCTTTTTGATAATATCAATATTTAATTCGTCAATATTTTTTTCAATGGATGTATTCCAAATCCAGGTTGCCATATTTCCCTTTTTGTAAAAAAAAGAGTCACTAAAGTATCTTTGAGTAAGAGCATTAGGTAATCCGTCTAGTTTTTTTCTTGTCTTCGGCAATGCTTTTTTAATGTCTCGTCCTGAAATATGGCTACAGGTTAAAATTGAAATTAAGCTGATAATTTATATACCATATTCGGTGTTTTGAAGTCTAAAGATAAATGTAATCTT
>NZ_BMWZ01000025.1 GCF_014651495.1 Algibacter mikhailovii | reverse complement strand
TCGTCTAAAATTTTCAGTTTAAAGGGTTCTGAATACCGTCTGATTACTTTGTCATTTTTGTACATAATGTTTAAAATTATGTAGCCTTTATTCAGGACGGGTCAATATTGGTTACAACGGTCTCGTATAAGAATAGTTGCGGGTTTGCGTGCGAGGAATTTCCGAAGGAAATTCAGACGTAGCAAACACGCAACGACCTTTGATTAAGCACTAAACCGCTATTATTTTTATACATTGTTGTAAGTAGTTTTTATTCCGCTTTTTTAAATTCTTTTACAATTTCAGAACCGTCTTCAAAAGTCTGTATGATTTTCAGTTCATTGTCTTTTTCAGAATACTTTATTTTTTCGTCAAATTTAGTGTCTCTCCATCTTCCGTCACTATTTCCCCAAGTCACTTTATTTCCGCTAATCTTAATTTTGTAATCAAACTTTTTTCCATCGTCCTTTCGAGTGTACGAAACGTTATAAATTCCGCCATTGTCTTTTACACTTATTATTTCAGGTGGCTGATTCATAATCGCAGAGATTGTGTATTTGGCAATTTCGGATTCGGTAAAAACTTTCTTTGGCAATTCAACCGTTTCTAATTCAGTTTTTGAGTTGGTTTTTTCCTCACTCTTTTTATTTCCGCAACTACTAAATGTTATAGTCAGAATTAAAATACTTATCAATGTTTTTATTCTATTCATAATGGTTTGGTCAAATTACTTACAACGGTCTCGGCTATGAGTAGTTGCGTGGGTTTGTACGAAACTCAACAAGTACACATAAAACTGAAAATCCGCGAGGATTTTCAGAAGTAGGCGAGAACGAGCAATTACTTATAGCCATTGTTGTAAGCAGTTTTTTTATTTATAATATTCAATTTCTCTTGTTGTAATTTCAATAAGTTCCAAATCATTGTGAGTTTTCCCTTCTAACTTTTCTTTTTTTATCCAATTACCCAATTTATCGTAGTCAAAATTGTAAACTACAACTTTTATTGATTCTCCAGATTCGGTTAAATATTCTTTTAATTTTATGTTCTGATATTTGTCGTATTTAGTGATTTCTGTTTTATACTTTTCAAATCCTAAACGTCTATACTTTCCGATGACTTCTATGTCTTTAGTTTTATTTCCAAGTTCGTTGTATTCGTATTTGAATTGATATCCGATTATCGGTTCTTTATTCGGATAGATATAATAACCAATTGATTCTATTTTGTTACCATTGGAATCATATTTATATACTTGGTCTGTATTGTGAGGCGAAAATTGAGCAAGTTGAAATTTCCTAACTTGACGGCTTTGATTATCATATTCAAAACCAAATAGAGGTTTGTACTTACATTCAGTATTTCCATTCGATTTCATACATTGACCTTCCTCAATTATATTTCCCTTTAAGTCAAACTTGAATATTCTTTCTTCAATAAAGTTTTTTCTCAAGTTGTGAGAGGTTTCTTTTGTTAAATTTCCATCACTATCATATTGGTAATTTTCTATTTCATATATATAATTTTCTTTTCCTTCTTGAGTTTTTTCGTTGTAATCACTATAACCACCATATAAATATACTATCCTCTTTGCGGTTCTATTTTCGTTGTCAAATTCCTGAGATATTTCTTTTACCAAAGTGTTATTTATATAATGTTTTTCGAGGACTAAATTCCAATTATCATCGTATTGGTAAGTCTCACCATCTAATCCACTCGTCATTTTATTTAGTTTAGAAAGAAGTTTACTGTTTTTAAATTCATAGTGAATTCCCTCATCTCTCAAAGTTCTATTGATTACATCAACTCCCAATCCATTTTTTATAATTTTTAAAGGGTTTCCATTCGTATCAAAATTATAAATGAAATTCTCGGAATTATCGTTTTTTAAATTTTCCTTTTGAATTATCACATTTTTGACTTTCCCAAACAATTCTATATTCAAAGCTTTTTCGTCATCGTATTGGAAAGTTGTTTTTTCTTGTCCGAAAACAAATATTGAATTCAATAGAATAATAAATGTCAAAAGGTTAATTTCTTTTCTCATTTGGGTTTGTCAAAATTGCTTACAACGTGATTGTATAAGAATAGTGCGGTTTTGTGTGCGAGGATTTTCCGAAGGAAAATCAGAAGCTAGCAAACGAGCAACTAACTTTGGTTTAGCTAAAACTAGCAATTTTTTTTATACGGTGTTGGCTACAGTTTTTATTTTTTAATTCCGTTTTGATTTAAATTCACAGATAAACATTGGCAAATCAGTATTGAAGTCCGATTCCGGGTTTTTATCGGTCAGTTTTTTTCTCAAACTTTATCAATTCCGCAACAGTTTTGAAGTCAGTTTAAGCATAAAATAATCCGTTTTATTTTTAGATTTCTAAAAGGTCAAAACATTTGACAATTTTAAAAGATACATTATTAAAACTGTTCCTCCAGTACTCACAAAAATTGAGCTTTGCCAGAACCAAACTTTGTTTCCCCATATATTTAACCATTTTTTTCCAAAGGATTCTTTCACATAACCTTTCATACTTTTATAGTAGAGAAGATTAATTATCAAGAAAATTGCGATTCCAATTATTATTATCCAAATTTTATTCATAGTTAAAATCTTTAATTAGTGCTGTGTGTTCAAATTGTAGCCAACGTGATTGTATAAGATTAGTTGCGTTGTTTAAGCACCTAATTTAGCAAATACAAACCGAATAGAAAATCCGCGAGGATTTTCGTAAGTAGGCTAGCACAAGCAATTAATTTTATACGGTGTTGTGTGCAGTTTTTTTATTCAAATTGTTGTTTCAAATATGATATTTTTGGATTCCTTTTGTTTATAATTATTTCAATTTCTTTTCCTTTTTCATAATTTTCAAAATTTGGCAAATAGACATCTCGTATATAATTTTTTTTTAGATAACTATACTTAAAAGTCAATATTTTCCATTTTTCATTTTCATACTTTTTATCGATGATTCCTTTGCCAGATATGTAATTTTCTTCATTTATGATTTTTGGTTTTTTGTAATTTACCTCACAAAATTCAGGATTAGATTTAGAGTATTTTAACTCGTAAAATTCTCCAATTTCAACAGAATTTCTCCCTGATAATTCTCTTTCATATTTTTTTCCATTTACATTATATTTTATAATATCTGTGTATCCTTTATATGTGCTGTAACCTGTTTTTTTACAAATTGTTAAGTCTGTATTAATTGATAATAGTTCTTTAGTTGTCTTTTTTAGGTTAAAAGCGTAATAAAAAAAGGATATAACTATTATTGATAAAAGAGCAATTCCAAAATAGACTTTCTTTTTCTGTTCAGCGCTTAAATTATCCTTTGCTATTTTCATTCATTTTAAACTTTTTTTTTGAGTTTGCTGGGAAATTGCACACAACGGTTTAGGCTATGATTTCGTTGTGGAAAATGTCGGCAGACTTTTCCGCTTATGGAATCATGCCGGATTAAAAGTACAAATGTTTAAGTTTAGGACAAAGCCCACAATGAATTATAGCCTTTGTTGTGTGTAGTTTTTATTCAGTTCCACTTATTATATTTTTTAATCCAAATCCAAATTCTCCATGTTTTCCTCCAGCCCAACTTTCATAGAGAACTCTTGTCGGTATCCCACAACTCGGACAATAATAGTCAAGAAAGGAATTTGGTATTTCAGACAGTTTTTCTTTTATAAACTCAGTCATTTTTTTAGCGTCCAATTCCGTTAGATTTGTAAAATCCGATAATTGATGTTTTTTTAAATTACTAAAGTTTACTGAGATTTTATTTTCGCAATTTATACATTTCAACTCCGCAGTTGGATGGGTTTCAAAATCAGCGTAACTATTAAATTCAGTTTTGTCAGTTACTTTGTTAATTTCGGTTAATTTCATTTAGGACGTTTCTCAAATTACACACAACGTGTTTGTGTAAGGATAGTTGCGTGATTAAGCAACTAACTTAATAAAAATGGAGCGAACCAAAGGAAAATCCGCAGGATTTTCCGAGTAGGCTAGAACCAAG
>NZ_BMWZ01000024.1 GCF_014651495.1 Algibacter mikhailovii | reverse complement strand
AAGATTACATTTATCTTTAGACTTCAAAACACCGAATATGGTATATAAATTATCAGCTTAATTTCAATTTTAACCTGTAGCCATATTTCAGGACGAGACATTTGAGAGAAACATTTGAACCAAGAATTAAAAAATACAGAAAAACGAAAAGCTGAACCTCTGACAAATAAGGAATGGTTCACTTTCTTTATAATTCCTGTGAATCCTAACTCTCGTTTGAACTCAAAAAGTGCAAACCAAATTGAATACGAACGATATGAAAGGTTTGGATTTAAAAAGAAAATGGAACAAGCCGATACTGCACGAATTGCAGGAGTTTTATTTTACTTTTTTATAATTTTAATAGCAATTATTATTTATTACATAAAATTATGAGTTGGTCAATAATTTTATTTAACTCAAACGAAAAGATTCCATCTGATTTGGATTTCGATGAGAATATTCTCGAACCGATTTTATTTAGTGACATTCTGGAAAGGTCATTTTCGGAAATTAAATCTGACAAAAATCATAGAGAAATAAAAGGTTCAAATTTTTCGATTGACTTTTTTGTGGATAACGAACCAACTGGAACAAAAATGCTGAATTTATATGGAGAAAACGGTCTTTTTGAACTGATTGAATTAGCAAAAAAATATAAATGGCAAGTTTATGACACGAGCCTAAATGAATTTATAGATTTAGAAAATCCAAAAAACAACGGATTTGAAAATCACAAAAAATACGTTGAACAAATAATAAATCGGAAATAAAAACTGGCTACAACACCGTATATAATTTATTGCTAGTTCTAGCCTACTTACGAAAATCCTCGCGGATTTTCTATTCGGTTATTATTTGCTAAATTACGTGCTAAACCACGCAACAAACCATATACAAAACCGTTGTGTGTAATTATGACCAATGAGAAAGACTAATCCATTTCGAAAACCTGAAGAAGCTTGGACAGTTACGGAAAATGGTATTGAATTAGAATATCCGATTTTCCATCACGACCCAACAATTCCTGATGACCCAATAATAAAAAGAACAATGGAAGAAGTCATTGAAGATATTGATTTTTGTGGATGGGAAGGAAATAAAGAAGATAGAATTGTGGACAGCACAGGCAAGGTTTTTATTGCCAAATTTGAAAAAACGAAAGGATATTCATTACTTATAATACCAACTGAATTTTGGTCTGGAGTTTTTCCTGGAGAAGTTGAACGAACTATGAACATTGGAGAAATAAAAGAAATTATGATTTCTGGAATCAAAAGAAATGAGATTAGAATAAATGAAAATATTGACGAATTAAAAAAAGTAGTGAATTCTATGAGTTCGATAAAAGAGATTTTATTGAAATGCGAAAATTATTTTTAAAAAAACTACACACAACAAAGTGTAAAAATAATTGCTTGGTTCTTGCCTACTCGGAAAATCCTACGGATTTTCCTCTGGTTCGTTCCATTTTTGTTAAGTTAGTTGCTTAATCACGCAACTATCCTTACACCAACCGTTACCACACATTAAAAAAACATAATGACACCAAGCGAATTAAATATACTAGGATTATCATTAGATATTTTAGGTGTAATACTTTTATTTTTTTACGAACCACCAAAAAAAGAATCAGGAGCTTTATTGCTGCAATCTGCGCCTTCTAAAAGTGAACGAGAAAAAAAGAAACGTATAAAAAGAATAATCTCTACTGTTGCCTTAATTTTGTTAATTGTGGGATTTTCTATTCAAATATACTCTAATTTAATCGGAACGGATTTTTGTCAGAACCGCCAATAAATAACCCTATAATTAAAAATACTATCGGTATAAAAACACAAATCCATAATGGAACATTTATCATAATATTTAATTTTAAAAATTAATTTGTAATCCGACCAAAGCAAAGCGCAACTGTTGCGTGCGACTGACCTTTGGAACGTGAAATAAAAAAACGTGTGGTAACATTGTATATAAAAAATTGCTATTTTGTGCTTAACCAATGTGAGTTGCTTTGTTTGCTAGCTTCTGATTTTCCTTCGGAAAATCCTCGCACACAAACACGCAACATTTCATATACATAACCGTTACCAAACAGTTGAAAACCGAACAATGAAACAACTTTTGATTTTAATATTAACACTTTCAATTCTATCAAGTTGCGATCGAAAAAAATCCGACAAAACCCAATCTGAATTTAAGCCAAAAACGGAATTAAAAGTAGAAACGATATCTGAATCCCAAAAAGAAATAGAAACTATACAATCGAATAAGGAAAAAGATACAATTAATAATTATTGGGCTTTAATTATTGACACTATTTCCAGTAAAAAAGAATTTAAAATTTCTGACTTAAAACTTACTCTTGAATTAAAAACTTATAGCTTAAACGATAGTTCAATTGTTAGAAATTTAGCTCAAGGCGGAGAACAAGCATATTTAGACCATTCTCACAAAATGGTAACAGATTTTAAACTTCTGACTGACTCAATTGTAGACAAAAAACAAATCAACCGTACTGACTTTAAAAAATCGCTGATTCCTGAATTTTATTCAGAGTGTAATCTTTTGGCAACGGAAATTGACAGTATTCTAGGAAACACTGTTTACCTAAATTCAAGTTTAGGAGTTCCTGATTCTGATAATATTTGGGCAGTTTGGTATTCCTTAAAAATTGAAAATAATAAACTTGGTAATTTAGAAATCATAGAAACTGATTATATCGGATTATAAAAACCATTTGGTAACACCGTGTAAAAATAATTGCTTGGTTCTAGCCTACTCGGAAAATCCTTCGGATTTTCCTCTAGTTCGTTCCACTTTTGCTAAATTAGTGGCTTAACCACGCAACTATCCTTACACAAACACGTTAGCACCAATATAAAACCAACGATGAAACATTTAATTATCATTCTGACTTTTACATTATTTTTGACAAGTTGTAGAGGACAGAATAAATATTTCGAACCAAATGGAATAGTTGACAAAACAACGGAATATTCGAAAAATGGAAAAAGTTGGGTTTCTCTAAAAAACAAGGAAAGTATTGATGGATATACCAGAATTGGAGATTCAATTTTTGGTGGAGAAATCGCTTGTAATGTTGAACCTTTAAAAGGAATTGACATCGAAACATTTAAAGTACTTGCAGGAACAAGTTATGCTAAAGACAAAAACAATGTTTACTATCCTTTAGAACAACCTTGCATTGATTACGAAGATTGTGGAGTATGTTATTATGGTAAAATAATAATGGAAAGTGCAAATCCTGAAAGTTTTAAATATCTTGGAAAAGAATATGCGACAGACGGAAAAAATGTTTACTTCAGAGGAGAACTAATGCTATCTGCTGATGGAGAAACTTTTAAAGTAATTAATGGTCCTGAATTTTTCTTTTTTGCAACGGACAAAAATCACGTCTTTAAGCATAATGAAAAATTTGGAATTGCGGACTCAAAAACTTTCTATTATGATAAGACCGACAAAAGAAATATTGTTCGTGAATATGAGCATAAATTTATAATTGGAGACAAAAATAAAGAGTGGGAATTTATTCCTCCAAATACAATTAATGAAATAAAAAAGGAATAAATACTGGTGCTAACAATGTATAAAAAACATAGGACATTTGTGCTAAATCGAAAATTCTGTGCATATTATTAAAGTCCGCTAAATATAAAATTTGGCATTTATAATAGAAAAGATAAAAGCAAAATATTTATATTTAGCTAAGTAATAAACCGAAACGAAAGTGTTTTTTAACTGCCCTACGTTTCTTATACTAAACGTTGCCACCAATTATGAAAAAGATACTGCAAATAACCATTTTACTATTCTCAATCGGAGTTTTTGCGTGTACTTGCGATGACCCAAAAATTACTGAAAAGTTTAGTGAATCTGACTTTGTTGCAAAAGCTAAAATCGTTAAAAACTATAAAAACGAGAGTGCAAAAGAACTCTATAAAGCTGACATAGATATAAGCGATATTTATAAAGGCACAAAACAGACTTCGATTTATGTTGCTGGTCGGAGCGATGGAAAAATGGGAAGTTCTTGTGCAATATTTATTCCAGAAAACACGGAATTAATTATTTATGCACAAAAGAACAAAGATGGAAAATATA
>NZ_BMWZ01000023.1 GCF_014651495.1 Algibacter mikhailovii | reverse complement strand
CAAATGGTTTATATTTCCTGAAATTCGATGATAATAATACAATTGAATTCATAAAAAAATAACAAAAACGTTTGCTAACACCGTATAAAAAAAATTGCTAGTTTTGGCTAAACCAAAGATAGTTGCTCGTTTGCTAGCTTCTGATTTTCCTTCGGAAAATCCTCGTACACAAACACGCAACTTTCCTTATACAAAACCGTTGTACCTAATTTAAGAAATGAACATTTTTCCAACCAAAGAACAAGAATTTAAGCTAATTGATGACCAATCAGAAACGATAAATCGGTTGAATCGGAGAACGGAAAAGTCTGAAAATCTGACTTCTCAATTTACTGACAAATCTTTTCTTGGAGTTATAAACGGAAATGAATTTAAAATAATATCGTCCGTAATCGGAAAAGGAGCTTTTTGTGTAATGACGGGAAAAATAGACTCTGAAAGCGGAAACGTGAAAGTTGAAATCCATAAAATTTTCAGAGTTTTATTAAGTATTTTTCTTTGCTTTCCTGTAATCGGATTTATTGCACTTTCTGTTACTGGAGCAAATGGATTTTCACCAATTATGATTTTAGTTATGATTCTACAAATTTTAATGATAAGATATGTTTTTATCGGACTTGCTTTCAAATTTATATCCAGAGAAAGTTTAAATAGATTAAGAGATGTATTGGATTTGGAATGGATAAAAAACTAGGTACAACACCGTGTATAATTAATGGCTAGTTCGAGCTTGCTTACGAAAATCCTCGCGGATTTTCTATTCGGTTTGTATTTGCTAAATTAGTGGCTTAAACACGCCACTAATCATACACAAAACCGTTGTAAACAATTTAAGAAATGTCGAAAAGCATTCATATAACAAAGAAAAATTTTAAAGGTTTAACTAAAGCTGAACTTGATGAACAGGCTCAAGACCCAAATTCGGAATTAACCGAATGGGCTCGAAAAAGTGCGATTAAAAGGGAGGTTAAGAAAAATCGAAAGAATGAAAAGAGTAACTAAATATGGATTTTTGATTTTCGGAGCAATAGTTCTAATCGGATTTGCTCTGAAAGGAAATATCACTCACGAGAAATTTGACTCTGAAAAGTGGAAAAACTGGACGGAAACAGAAGAGGAATGGTCGCTACGTTGGGATATGATGAACAGTTTGCGGAATAAACACGAACTGATTGGAAAAAACAAAGCGGAAATAATTGAATTGCTAGGTGAACCTGACTCAAAAACTGAATCTGAATTTGGTTATTATTTGGGAATGGCAAAACACGGAATTGATGTTGGTAATTTGACAATAAAATTTGACGAAAAAGAAAAAGTTTCGAAAATTAAAGTAAAAAGAAGTTAAAAAAAACTGTTTACAACACCGTATAAAATTAATGTGGGTTTTTATGGTTTAGCCCAAAGTTTTGGTTTATTTATAAAGTCCGCTTAAACTTATTTATCTATTTTTAGGTCGACAAGATAAAAACACAAAATAAGTATAAGCTTAGTGGCTCGGCTGACAAAATAAAGTTTGTCTACCTCCCACACTAATCTTATACAAAAACGTTGTGCTTAATATAAAATGACCCTGAAATATGATAATTGCCAAGTTTTAATCTCTGACAATCAAATTGATTGTGAATATCTCTATTTACAAAATAAAAAAATACAATGGAGTCTTCAACTTGACTCTATTTTAATATTTAACAATGGATTTAAAACTAAATCATTTAATACTAATAACATTAAGGAATTTTGGTTCGAAATTGACCAAAGGATTCAAAGAGCCAATAATCTAACTCAAATAGCAAATGCATATATAATCCTAAATAATTCGTCAGAACCCATCAAACTTTTCAATTTGTGCGTGCGAGAAGAAATGAAATTATCTAATAGTTCAAAATCATATGAATTTACTCAAGCGATAATCAAAAAGCTATCTGAACGATATAAAAAACCATTTTCATACAAATTACACGTGGAAACCAAAAAAAAAGATAAAAACTTATGGATTTCATTAACGTATGTACTAATTGCTGCGGTTATTGCTTTTTTGTTAGCCCTTTGGATAAAAAAATAAAAATACTAAGCACAACACCGTATAAAAAAAATTGCTAGTTTTAGCTAAACCAAAGATAGTTGCTCGTTTGCTAGCTTCTGATTTTCCTTCGGAAAATCCTCGCACACAAACACGCAACTTTCCTTATACAAAACCGTTACCTACAATTATGAAAAAAATTTCGTTACTGATTTTAACTTTGATTTTTATTGCAAGTTGTGACACAAAACAAACTTCATCGGAATTAAAAGAATTGACCGAAAAATTAACCGAAAAAGAAAATCGGATTTCGGAATTACAAACTCAAATTGAGAATTTAGAAAAAGAAAATAAAACGTTCGAAAACACTCAAACTTCTGATTATTATCGCTTCGTGCAAACTTCGGACTCTGAAATAAATGTTGCGGAAAAATTAAAAAGCGGAGAAAGAAAATTAATTGATAAAAAGGATTTTAAAGACACTTTAGATATTTCAGACAATTTTTTCGTTTATAAACACACATCTGAAATTACTCAAACGTCTGAATCGGAATTTGAATCTATTCTTCGTGATTTTGACCAAGTCAAATCGGAATATGGAAATGACTTTTTTGTGAGAGTAATGACTTTTTATAATGGACAAAGTTTACCTCTTGAAACTGAAAATTCTAAAACGGATATTCATATTTTAATTCAACCGACTGAATTGGGTTATGAAAATAAAACGTTCGTGATTTCGGACTTTTATGATGTTGACATTAAAACACTTGAAAAGAAAGCAAATAGTGTTGAACTAACTTTTGAACACGGAAAGTTTCCGAGAAAAAAGGAATTGGTAATTATAAAACCTGAATTAGTGAAATTTGGAAATAAATAACTGTAGGTAACAACGTATATAATCCATTGCTAGTGAAGGCTTACTTACGAAAATCCTCGCGGATTTTCTATTCGGTTTTTATTTGCTAAATTACGTGCTAAACCACGCAACGTATCATATACAAAACCGTTGTACGCAATGACGAAAAACCTACTTATAATATTCATTTTAGCTTTTACAATTACAGCTTGTAAAGAAAGTTCATCGGAAAACAAGCCGAATGAACAACTAGAATTTTATTCTGACCATAGTAATTTGACTTTCAAAAAGAGAGTGAAATTTAAGAATTTCGATAGTCTTTTCAACTTCTACAGAAACGGTCAAATATTTAAGAAAGGAAAAACCAAAAAAAACGGAAAACCATTCGGAATTTGGAATCTATACTCAAATGATGGAAAATTAAGGGAAATTAGAGAATGGTTTGTGATAGATGGACATTCAAGAATAAACAGAGTTTGGTTTCTTGATAAAAAAGGAGACACAATCGCTTGGAGATATCAAGATTCGATTTTTAACCAAAAAGAATTTGTAAATGATACCATAGGCACAAGAGCAACCGACTACAATGTTTTTGATTTTAACAAAGACACCATCTTTTTAAATGAACCAATTCGTGGAATTGCATATTGTAATTCTCGTCGAATAAGAGATTATGATTCTCAAATCAGAATATTTTTACATAGCGAAAATGTAGATTTTAATTCACCTTTTCCAAATGATAGTTTAATTAGAAGAGATTCATTTAAAAACTTAAAAGCAGACAGTATAAATCACAAATGGTTTACTCACATAAAACCTGATAGATACGGACACGTCTCAATTTTTGGAGCTTGGTTTGAAAACCCTGGACAAAAACTTTTAAGAGGATATATGGAAGAGTACTCTTATGGGCCATTTGAAGACAAAGAAATTGACAGTGTAACTGCTAGAGTTTATTTTGAGAAAACTATTTTTGTAAAAGATACGATTGAACAAAATCACAGCGTACAACATAGTATATAAAAAATTGCTACTTTGTGCTCAACCAATGTTAGTTGCTTTGTTTGCCAGCTTCTGATTTTCCTTCGGAAAATCCTCGCACACAAACACGCAACATTTCATATACGTAACCGTTGTAGCCAATTTTGACCCGTCCTGAATAAAGGCTACATAATTTTAAACATTATGTACAAAAATGACAAAGTAATCAGACGGTATTCAGAACCCTTTAAACTGAAAATTTTA
>NZ_BMWZ01000022.1:2500-5055 GCF_014651495.1 Algibacter mikhailovii | reverse complement strand
CCAAAAAAAAATCCTCAACAAATACATGTTGAGGATTCAAAAAAGGCAACGACCTACTCTCCCACAAATGTAGTACCATCGGCGCAAATGGGCTTAACTTCTCTGTTCGGAATGGTAAGAGGTGAGCCCCATCGCTATAACCACCTTAAGTTATAGCTGCTGACTATCGGCTTTCGCTTCTAGTCTTCAGCGTTTATCCCGTGGGATAAACAAATATCTTAACATATTGAATAAAGAACATGATTATAATAATAATTGTACTCTTATAAAAAAACAGGCGTACAATAAGCCTATGGGTTATTAGTACTACTCGGCTATGACATTACTGCCTTTACACCTATAGCCTATCAACGTGGTAATCTCCCACGACCCTTTAAAGAAATCTCATCTTGTGGTGGGTTTCGCGCTTATATGCTTTCAGCGCTTATCCCTTCCCAACGTAGCTACTCTGCAATGCTGCTGGCGCAACAACAGATACACCAGAGGTTAGTCCAACTCGGTCCTCTCGTACTAGAGTCAGATCCACTCAAATTTCTAACGCCCACTGTAGATAGAGACCGAACTGTCTCACGACGTTCTGAACCCAGCTCGCGTGCCACTTTAATGGGCGAACAGCCCAACCCTTGGGACCTTCTCCAGCCCCAGGATGTGACGAGCCGACATCGAGGTGCCAAACCCCCCCGTCGATATGAGCTCTTGGGGGAGATCAGCCTGTTATCCCCGGCGTACCTTTTATCCTTTGAGCGATGGCCCTTCCATGCGGAACCACCGGATCACTATGCTCTACTTTCGTACCTGATCGACTTGTAGGTCTCTCAGTCAAGCTCCCTTATGCCATTGCACTCTACGCACGGTTACCAAGCGTGCTGAGGGAACCTTTAGAAGCCTCCGTTACTCTTTTGGAGGCGACCACCCCAGTCAAACTACCCACCAAGCACTGTCCCTTCTCATGAAGGTTAGACTCTAGATAAGCAAAGGGTGGTATTTCAACAATGACTCCACAACGCCTAGCGACGCCGCTTCAAAGTCTCCCACCTATCCTACACATTACTTATCCAAAACCAATACTAAGCTATAGTAAAGGTGCACGGGGTCTTTTCGTCCCACAGCGGGTAATCGGCATCTTCACCGATACTACAATTTCACCGAGCTCATGGCTGAGACAGTGTCCAGATCGTTGCACCATTCGTGCAGGTCGGAACTTACCCGACAAGGAATTTCGCTACCTTAGGACCGTTATAGTTACGGCCGCCGTTTACTGGGGCTTCATTTGAGATCTTCGAAGTAAACTTCTAAACCCTCCACTTAACCTTCCAGCACCGGGCAGGTGTCAGGCCATATACGTCATCTTTCAATTTAGCATAGCCCTGTGTTTTTGATAAACAGTCGCCTGGACCTTTTCACTGCGGCCACCCCGAAGGGTGGCGACTCTTCTCCCGAAGTTACGAGTCTATTTTGCCTAATTCCTTAGCCATGAATCTCTCGAGCGCCTTAGAATTCTCATCCCAACTACCTGTGTCGGTTTAGGGTACGGGCTGCTTCTCTCGCTTTTCTTGGAAGTTGCTCCTCTGGATTATCACCTTGACCGAAGTCTCAGTGTACTATCGCGGTATCACTACTCGCTTCAACGTACTATTCCGTCAGTACGCACCAAATTTACACCTCCGTCACTTTTATTGAGAGCAGGTACAGGAATATTAACCTGTTGTCCATCCACTACCCCTTTCGGGTTCGCGTTAGGTCCCGACTAACCCTCAGCTGATTAGCATAGCTGAGGAAACCTTAGTCTTTCGGCGTGCGGGTTTCTCGCCCGCATTATCGTTACTTATGCCTACATTTTCTTTTGTAGCTTCTCCAGAAAACCTCACAGCTCTCCTTCGACGACACTACAATGCTCCCCTACCGATATTTCTATCCCATAGCTTCGGTAATATGTTTATGCCCGATTATTATCCATGCCGAACCGCTCGACTAGTGAGCTGTTACGCACTCTTTAAATGAATGGCTGCTTCCAAGCCAACATCCTAGCTGTCTAAGCAGTTCAACCTCGTTAGTTCAACTTAACATATATTTTGGGACCTTAGCTGATGGTCTGGGTTCTTTCCCTCTCGGACATGGACCTTAGCACCCATGCCCTCACTGCTGATTAACATTTTATAGCATTCGGAGTTTGTCAGGAATTGGTAGGCGGTGAAGCCCCCGCATCCAATCAGTAGCTCTACCTCTATAAAACTATAAATCAACGCTGCACCTAAATGCATTTCGGGGAGTACGAGCTATTTCCGAGTTTGATTGGCCTTTCACCCCTACCCACAGGTCATCCGAAGACTTTTCAACGTCAACCGGTTCGGTCCTCCACTGTATGTTACTACAGCTTCAACCTGCCCATGGGTAGATCACACGGTTTCGCGTCTACCACTACTAACTAAGCGCCCTATTCAGACTCGCTTTCGCTACGGATCCGGACCTGAAGTCCTTAACCTTGCTAGCAACGGTAACTCGTAGGCTCATTATGCAAAAGGCACGCCGTCACAGATCAAGTCTGCTCCGACCGC
>NZ_BMWZ01000021.1 GCF_014651495.1 Algibacter mikhailovii | reverse complement strand
CCAAAAAAAAATCCTCAACAAATACATGTTGAGGATTCAAAAAAGGCAACGACCTACTCTCCCACAAATGTAGTACCATCGGCGCAAATGGGCTTAACTTCTCTGTTCGGAATGGTAAGAGGTGAGCCCCATCGCTATAACCACCTTAAGTTATAGCTGCTGACTATCGGCTTTCGCTTCTAGTCTTCAGCGTTTATCCCGTGGGATAAACAAATATCTTAACATATTGAATAAAGAACATGATTATAATAATAATTGTACTCTTATAAAAAAACAGGCGTACAATAAGCCTATGGGTTATTAGTACTACTCGGCTATGACATTACTGCCTTTACACCTATAGCCTATCAACGTGGTAATCTCCCACGACCCTTTAAAGAAATCTCATCTTGTGGTGGGTTTCGCGCTTATATGCTTTCAGCGCTTATCCCTTCCCAACGTAGCTACTCTGCAATGCTGCTGGCGCAACAACAGATACACCAGAGGTTAGTCCAACTCGGTCCTCTCGTACTAGAGTCAGATCCACTCAAATTTCTAACGCCCACTGTAGATAGAGACCGAACTGTCTCACGACGTTCTGAACCCAGCTCGCGTGCCACTTTAATGGGCGAACAGCCCAACCCTTGGGACCTTCTCCAGCCCCAGGATGTGACGAGCCGACATCGAGGTGCCAAACCCCCCCGTCGATATGAGCTCTTGGGGGAGATCAGCCTGTTATCCCCGGCGTACCTTTTATCCTTTGAGCGATGGCCCTTCCATGCGGAACCACCGGATCACTATGCTCTACTTTCGTACCTGATCGACTTGTAGGTCTCTCAGTCAAGCTCCCTTATGCCATTGCACTCTACGCACGGTTACCAAGCGTGCTGAGGGAACCTTTAGAAGCCTCCGTTACTCTTTTGGAGGCGACCACCCCAGTCAAACTACCCACCAAGCACTGTCCCTTCTCATGAAGGTTAGACTCTAGATAAGCAAAGGGTGGTATTTCAACAATGACTCCACAACGCCTAGCGACGCCGCTTCAAAGTCTCCCACCTATCCTACACATTACTTATCCAAAACCAATACTAAGCTATAGTAAAGGTGCACGGGGTCTTTTCGTCCCACAGCGGGTAATCGGCATCTTCACCGATACTACAATTTCACCGAGCTCATGGCTGAGACAGTGTCCAGATCGTTGCACCATTCGTGCAGGTCGGAACTTACCCGACAAGGAATTTCGCTACCTTAGGACCGTTATAGTTACGGCCGCCGTTTACTGGGGCTTCATTTGAGATCTTCGAAGTAAACTTCTAAACCCTCCACTTAACCTTCCAGCACCGGGCAGGTGTCAGGCCATATACGTCATCTTTCAATTTAGCATAGCCCTGTGTTTTTGATAAACAGTCGCCTGGACCTTTTCACTGCGGCCACCCCGAAGGGTGGCGACTCTTCTCCCGAAGTTACGAGTCTATTTTGCCTAATTCCTTAGCCATGAATCTCTCGAGCGCCTTAGAATTCTCATCCCAACTACCTGTGTCGGTTTAGGGTACGGGCTGCTTCTCTCGCTTTTCTTGGAAGTTGCTCCTCTGGATTATCACCTTGACCGAAGTCTCAGTGTACTATCGCGGTATCACTACTCGCTTCAACGTACTATTCCGTCAGTACGCACCAAATTTACACCTCCGTCACTTTTATTGAGAGCAGGTACAGGAATATTAACCTGTTGTCCATCCACTACCCCTTTCGGGTTCGCGTTAGGTCCCGACTAACCCTCAGCTGATTAGCATAGCTGAGGAAACCTTAGTCTTTCGGCGTGCGGGTTTCTCGCCCGCATTATCGTTACTTATGCCTACATTTTCTTTTGTAGCTTCTCCAGAAAACCTCACAGCTCTCCTTCGACGACACTACAATGCTCCCCTACCGATATTTCTATCCCATAGCTTCGGTAATATGTTTATGCCCGATTATTATCCATGCCGAACCGCTCGACTAGTGAGCTGTTACGCACTCTTTAAATGAATGGCTGCTTCCAAGCCAACATCCTAGCTGTCTAAGCAGTTCAACCTCGTTAGTTCAACTTAACATATATTTTGGGACCTTAGCTGATGGTCTGGGTTCTTTCCCTCTCGGACATGGACCTTAGCACCCATGCCCTCACTGCTGATTAACATTTTATAGCATTCGGAGTTTGTCAGGAATTGGTAGGCGGTGAAGCCCCCGCATCCAATCAGTAGCTCTACCTCTATAAAACTATAAATCAACGCTGCACCTAAATGCATTTCGGGGAGTACGAGCTATTTCCGAGTTTGATTGGCCTTTCACCCCTACCCACAGGTCATCCGAAGACTTTTCAACGTCAACCGGTTCGGTCCTCCACTGTATGTTACTACAGCTTCAACCTGCCCATGGGTAGATCACACGGTTTCGCGTCTACCACTACTAACTAAGCGCCCTATTCAGACTCGCTTTCGCTACGGATCCGGACCTGAAGTCCTTAACCTTGCTAGCAACGGTAACTCGTAGGCTCATTATGCAAAAGGCACGCCGTCACAGATCAAGTCTGCTCCGACCGCTTGTAAGCGTATGGTTTCAGGTTCTATTTCACTCCCTTATTCAGGGTTCTTTTCACCTTTCCCTCACGGTACTAGTTCACTATCGGTCTCTCAGGAGTATTTAGCCTTATCGGATGGTCCCGACAGATTCATACAGGATTACTCGTGTCCCGCACTACTCAGGATACCACTATCTTACTATTTTTTACTTTTACGGGACTATCACCCTCTATGGTTCCTCTTTCCAAAGGATTCTAATTCAGCATAGTTCGAATATCGTGGTCCTACAACCCCACTATTGCCGTAACAACAATGGTTTGGGCTAATCCGCGTTCGCTCGCCACTACTAACGGAATCACTTTTGTTTTCTTCTCCTCCGGGTACTTAGATGTTTCAGTTCTCCGGGTTTGCCTCCCTAAGGATACTATATCTTCAATATAGTGGGTTGCCCCATTCGGATATCTGCGGATCAAATCGTGTGTGCCGATCCCCGCAGCTTTTCGCAGCTTATCACGTCCTTCATCGCCTCTGAGAGCCTAGGCATTCCCCATACGCCCTTATTTAGCTTATTGTACTTTTTGCTTTTTTAATGAGTTTCGATTAATTAGATATCGCTCGTGATTCTAATTAATCAGAATTATTATTTAAATACATTAGATCGTAATCTAATCATATTTTCATGTATCTTTTTTCAATATGTCAATGAACGTGTGGCAAATCGCAACCGATAATGTATTATCAGTAAACGACCTTAAGCCGTTGTGGAGAATATCGGAGTCGAACCGATGACCTCTTGCGTGCAAGGCAAGCGCTCTAGCCAGCTGAGCTAATCCCCCATTAAAATTCTATAATATTAGAATCCTTAATGTGAATTTAGAATTCTCAGTTCTAGAATTTCCTATTATTTAGTAGTTAGTAGTCTCAGGCAGACTCGAACTGCCGACCTCTACATTATCAGTGTAGCGCTCTAACCAGCTGAGCTATGAGACTCTACTAAATCTTTTTTTAAATTAACAGCAATGAGAATAAACTATCTTTTTCTTAGTTTTTTTGATACTTATTAGTCGTCTTTCTCTAGAAAGGAGGTGTTCCAGCCGCACCTTCCGGTACGGCTACCTTGTTACGACTTAGCCCTAGTTACCGATTTTACCCTAGGCCGCTCCTTGCGGTGACGGACTTCAGGCACTCCCAGCTTCCATGGCTTGACGGGCGGTGTGTACAAGGCCCGGGAACGTATTCACCGCATCATGGCTGATATGCGATTACTAGCGATTCCAGCTTCACGGAGTCGAGTTGCAGACTCCGATCCGAACTGTGATAGGGTTTATAGATTCGCTCCTGGTCGCCCAGTGGCTGCTCTCTGTCCCTACCATTGTAGCACGTGTGTAGCCCAGGACGTAAGGGCCGTGATGATTTGACGTCATCCCCACCTTCCTCACAGTTTGCACTGGCAGTCTTGTTAGAGTTCCCATCTTTACATGCTGGCAACTAACAACAGGGGTTGCGCTCGTTATAGGACTTAACCTGACACCTCACGGCACGAGCTGACGACAACCATGCAGCACCTTGTAAATTGTCCGAAGAAAAAACTATCTCTAGTCCTGTCAATCTACATTTAAGCCCTGGTAAGGTTCCTCGCGTATCATCGAATTAAACCACATGCTCCACCGCTTGTGCGGGCCCCCGTCAATTCCTTTGAGTTTCATTCTTGCGAACGTACTCCCCAGGTGGGATACTTATCACTTTCGCTTAGCCACTCAGAAGCAAGTTCCGAACAGCTAGTATCCATCGTTTACGGCGTAGACTACCGGGGTATCTAATCCCGTTCGCTACCTACGCTTTCGTCCATCAGTGTCAATACATTATTAGTGATCTGCCTTCGCAATTGGTATTCTATGTAATATCTATGCATTTCACCGCTACACTACATATTCTAACCACTTCATAATGATTCAAGATAACCAGTATCAAAGGCAATTTTACAGTTGAGCTGCAAACTTTCACCTCTGACTTAATTATCCACCTACGGACCCTTTAAACCCAATGATTCCGGATAACGCTTGGATCCTCCGTATTACCGCGGCTGCTGGCACGGAGTTAGCCGATCCTTATTCTTACAGTACCGTCAGAGCGCTACACGTAGCGCGGTTTCTTCCTGTATAAAAGCAGTTTACAACCCATAGGGCAGTCTTCCTGCACGCGGCATGGCTGGATCAGAGTTCCCTCCATTGTCCAATATTCCTCACTGCTGCCTCCCGTAGGAGTCTGGTCCGTGTCTCAGTACCAGTGTNTGGGGGATCCCCCTCTCAGGGCCCCTACCTATCGTTGCCATGGTAAGCCGTTACCTTACCATCTAGCTAATAGGACGCATAGTCATCTTTTGCCGTAACCTTTAATGTAATCATCATGTGATAAAAACATACTATGAGGCATTAATCCAAATTTCTCTGGGCTATTCCTCAGCAAAAGGTAGATTCTATACGCGTTACGCACCCGTGCGCCGGTCGTCATCAAGTGCAAGCACTTATGTTACCCCTCGACTTGCATGTGTTAAGCCTGCCGCTAGCGTTCATCCTGAGCCAGGATCAAACTCTTCATCGTTAATTTTTATTAGTCACTTAAGTAATAATACCCAGCAACTATTTT
>NZ_BMWZ01000020.1 GCF_014651495.1 Algibacter mikhailovii | reverse complement strand
TAATCCACAAGCAACAGTAAAAATTCCCATAACTGTTTTCATCTCCGAAATCATTTTAAATACAAAATAAATTCCGACAATTGTACCAATTAAAAAAATAATACCAGAAATTATCGCAATCAGTTTGGATTCTTTTGCATAAAACCTATTTGCGTTAAGTGAGTTCTCCTGATTGCATTTTGAACATTTGATTTTATTGAATTTCCCGTGTTCCATAGCAAATTCCACACGTGTTGCTGCATTAGTTCGAAACACGTTTTCGTGATTACATTTAGGACATTTACTGTATACTTTCAATTTTTGGTCAATGTTTTACAACGTTGTTGTATAAGGAAAGTTGCGTGTTTGTGTGCGAGGATTTTCCGAAGGAAAATCAGAAGCTAGCAAACAAGCAACTAACATTGGTATAGGTAAAACTAGCAATTTTTTTTATACGGTGTTGCCATTAGTTTTTTTATTCAGCTTTTGTTTTTACAGGAGCTAAAAATTTATGAGTGAAATTTTCTCCATTTTCAATTCGTTCAGTTACTTGTATTTCCAACTTTCCGTCCACAAGAGTTTTTTCAATCGGCGTGATTGTAAATCGGAAACCACTTTTATCGGCTTGATTTACCATAATTCCTGCTCCGAAAACCATAAATTTTTGGTTGTCTATATTTTCCGTTACAAAATTTGCTTTGGTCGGTTTTCCCACAACTAAATATTCCGCATTGTTTTCTAAAACCATTTCTACTTTTTTGTCCGCTTTTGAGTAAACAAAATCCGATTGAGTTTTATTTCCGCAACTTGCTAAAGTCAGAGTTATTATTCCAAAAACTATGTAATTAAAAACCTTAATTCTCATTCAATTTCTGCGTTTTTTAAATTAATGGCAACGTTTACGTATAAGAATAGTTGCGGGTTTGCGTGCGAGGAATTTCCGCAGGAAATTCAGACGTAGCAAACACGCAACGACTTTTGATTTAGCACTAAACCGCAATTATTTTTATACATTGTTAGGTGCTGTACTTTTTATATTCATAAACAGCTATACTTTTTACTTTTCCGTTTGATTCTGTTGTTATTTTTAAAATACTTCCATTTTCATCCAAGTCGTAAGTGCTTGTCGATATGAAAGTACTTTTTCGGTCACTTGTAAATACTAAACTTTTACTTTTAATTAAATATCCTTTTTCGTTGTAAAAATTTTCCGTTTGAAGTCGTTTTGGGTCGTCTTTAATTCTCCAAACTTTAGTAATGTCTCCATTTTTGTTGTATTCGTATTCAAAAAATCCACTTTCGCTGAATTTGATTAAAGGGTTTTTATCATTGGATAAGTCAAATTCTTGGTCAATCTGTTTTATTTCGTTTCCTTTTTTGTCAAACGAGATTAAAATCCGTGATTTATTATTTGGGTATTCAAATTTGTAATGAGACTCAAACTTTCGATTTGATTGAAACCTTTTTTTTTCAATCAGACGTCCTTCTCGGTCATAAAATTCCCAGTCCCACAGTCTTTTTTGATTTTTGTTCTCAACATTTTGCTGATAGATTTTTACTTCTTCAATGTTATTTTGCTTGTACTTATCCGCTACTTTTTTCCACATACTTTGCGAAAAACCGGAATAGGTTATTATCAAAGTCAGAAGTAGTATTGTTCTTTTCATAGTTGTTATTCCGTATTGCACCTAACGTTTGGTGTATGGTTAGTTGCGTGTTTAGCAACTAATTTAGTAAACAAAAACGAACGCGAGAAAATTCCGAAGGAATTTTCCAAATAAGCAACGACCAAAGCAATTAATTATACACGGTGTTGTACCTAGTTTTTATATTTAATTTCCCTGTAAGTTCTGCAATATGGTTTAATTGTTCCATCAGGACTTAATACGTTTTTGATTAATTTAATCCAGTTCCCATTTTCATCATATTCATAATCGATTTCGTAAATAAAAGGTTCAGTTTTGTCGGTCAAAATCCAATACATTTTGGTAATGTCACCATTCTCATTTTTTTCGAGGATATAGTTCGTATTGATATTTCCTTTTATTTCCTCTTCTAATCGTCCTTGATAATTGAAATCCATTAGAATGAATTGGCTATTTGCGTAATCGTAATTGATGTTTTGAAGTCTAGTTTTATCTGGACCAACAATCGTATGCTCAATTAGAGTTGGATTATTTATACTATCGTATGTTACTGTATATCTCAAATAAGTTTCGCCCGAGTCATTTATTTTTTCTTTTATCTTTTTATCTTTG
This sequence comes from Algibacter mikhailovii, assembly GCF_014651495.1. Lineage (GTDB taxonomy): Bacteria > Bacteroidota > Bacteroidia > Flavobacteriales > Flavobacteriaceae > Algibacter_E > Algibacter_E mikhailovii. The sequence continues at coordinate 3,026 of NZ_BMWZ01000020.1, read as the reverse complement.
AGATATTGATAATTAACTTTGGTTATATACCATTTCCCGCCTTCATATTTTAAGTTCCCTTTATAGTTTAAAATCCGTTTAATTGAGTCTAAATGAATTATTTCGTCAGCAACAAATTCATTGTTTAGATATTTTTTAACTAGCATTTCAAAATTAGAATTGAAGGTGTAAGTGTTTTTTTCAATCCAAGTTTCGGAATTTGCCATGAAAATTGTGTCATTGACAATTACCTCAGAAGGATTTCCAAATTTCACAATGTAATATGATTTAGATGCAACTTTTTCTGAAATTTCTGAATAGAAAGTTGGTTCAAATTCTTGGTCATGTTGAGAATAACCAATTGCGAATAGGAAAAGTGAAATTATAAAAAGGAAGTTTTTCATTTTTAAATTAGGTACAACGGTCTAGTATAAGAATAGTGCGTAGTTTGAGTGCGAGGATTTTCCGAAGGAAAATCAGATGCAAGCAAACAAGCACTAGCCTTTAGATTGAGGAATAAACTTACGCATTATTTTTATACAATGTTGTACACAGTACTTTTATTTCCATTTTGCGATTAATTCAGTCACTCCTTTTTTTATTCCGCCATAAACTTCTCCGTTTTTAAATTCGGGAATTATTGTTTGGTTAATTACTTCTTTACAAATTTCGTCTGTCAAAATTAATTCAGTGCCATAACCTGTTGCAATTCCGATTTCTCTACAAGGTTGGCAGAGTAGAATTATGAGTCCATTATCTTTTTCCGCTGTTCCAACTCCCCAATATCTACCTAAATCTGTTGCTAATTTTTGTATGTCAGAATATGGGTTTAAGCTATCAATCGTTACAACAACTATTTGTCGGGTTGTTTCAATATTATAGTCGTAAATAATGTCTGATAGTTCTTTCCTTTGTGAAGGGCTAAAAATGCTGTCGTAATCATTTATTATCTGACCTTTTAGTTTTGTTTCTCGAAATCTTTCAACTGTTGAAAAATCAAACTCAGTAGAGGTTTTTTTAATTTCTGTTTCTTGAGCAGTTCCTTTGCAAGAAAGTAAATTTAAAGTCAGGAATAGAATTAATATTTTAGTTCCGTTTTTCATTTCAGGCGTTTAGGGTATTGTGTACAACGTTGTTGTGTAAGGAAAGTTGCGTGTTTTAAGCACTAAAGTTAGCAAATAATGCACAGATAGAAAGTCCGCGAGGACTTTCGTAAATTGGCTTTTACCAGCAATTTTTTTTACACGGTGTTGGCTGTAGTTTTTATATTTTTTCAGCAAGTTCTTTGGGAAGTATTTTATCTAAAATAATTTTCGAATCTTTTTCAAGAACTAAAAATTTCCAATTAGTTTCTCCATTTATTGAAATTCCATAAACGTCCTTTTCAGAGTAAATTTCAAAAAATTCCGTCTTTTCGTTGTATACTACATTTTCCGCACCGAAATTTTGTTGAAATGATAGTTTCATCAAATTTATTCTCATTGTTTTTTCATCCTCTGTTTCTTCTTCCTCGCTATTCATTTTGAAATTCATTTGATTTGAATAGGTCAGTAGCGAATAGTATTTATTCTCTATTATTTCTGAGTTGCGAATTGTCAAAATTTTAGGATTTTTAATTTCAATTACCATTGTCGGATTATTGAAAGTTTGTTCCATTAATTGTAACATTTGTGATTTAGGTACAATTTCAAAAAATTCGGGTGTTATGTATTCGAATGATTTTTCAAACTCCATATTTATAAGGGAATTTAAGTATTCAGTGAATTCAGACTTAATGTTTTCTTTGTAGTCTTGAGCAATTCCAATTGTGCAGATTGTCAGAAATAGAAAGGTAAGTATGGGTTTTTTAATGTTCATTATTTTAATTTAGGTTTGTTTTTTTAATTACAGCCAACGTTTATGTATATGGAAAGTTGCGTGTTTGTGTGCGAGGATTTTCCGAAGGAAAATCAGAAGCTAGCAAACGAGCAACTAACATTGGTTAAGTACAAAATAGCAATTTTTTATATACTTTGTTGTAAGTAGTACTTTATTTTCTATTCTTTAACGTAAACGGTTTTGTCAAAAAATAATCTTCGTTCATAACCTTTTCCTTTTACCTTACCTCTTTCAACAATTAAACCTCGAATTCTCTTTTTTCCAGATGTTGAATATTCTATTCCAAATTCCACAATGTGATTTAAAGGCAAGTCTAAATTCAATAATTTGTCATTAGATATTCCGTCATTTTTAAAACTATGGAACGTATCAAGTTTTATTTCTGATAGATTAGAAAAGTCCTCTTTTAATTTTTCTTCGTCTGGAAGTACAACAAACATATCTGATTCCCATTTTATTGTTGGTTTAGTTAAAGTAAATTGCAATTTAGTTACTTTACCTAATTCAGTTGTGTCCATTATAAAAGTATCGAAGTAATTTCCACCAATTGTATCGTTTTTTTTGTCTACAATCCATATTTGATTAGCATATTCTTTTCCGTTAATGTTAATATATTCAACTATACTGTCTTTAATATTTTCATCTGCTACTTTGAATTTTCTTATTCCAATTCTGTTTGTCGTCTCTGTTAAAGAAGTTTTTTTATTGCCCGATTTACAGGACAAAATAACAATGCACAAAATCAGTAAAAAGGTGGACTTCATTGGTTTTTCGGTATTACTTACAACGGTTTTGTGTATGATGAGTGGCGTCTTTAAGTAACTAATTTAGCAAATACAAACCGAATAGAAAATCCTCGAGGATTTTCGTAAGCAAGATCGAACTAGCCATTAATTATACACCTTGTTGTAAAACGTTTTTTATCTCAGTTTATATTTTCTTTTCTATTTTTTAGCTTCTTTTTTTTCTGTTATAAAATTCAATTTAGCAGCTCCAGAATTATTTAATTGTTCATTGCTCAATTCTCTAATTCTTGAAAAAATAACAGTTTCTACATCTTCTGTATGAGCGCTCAAACTAACAGTTAGAATTCCGATAAATAAGGTTAATAATAATTTATTTTTATTCAGAAACATAAGTTTGGTTAAAGGTTCTTATACGTATACTAT
>NZ_BMWZ01000019.1 GCF_014651495.1 Algibacter mikhailovii | reverse complement strand
TATCGATTTTTTCGTTTCATTCAGCCAATCAGTTTGTAGTGCAAAAATGACAAATATTATAATTAAAATTTTGTTCATTGTATTGATTTTGAATTACCTACAACGTTTATGTATAAGAATAGTTGCGGTTTTGTGTGCGAGGATTTTCCGAAGGAAAATCAGAAGCAAGCAAATGAGCAACCAACTTTGGATTAGCTAAAACTAGCAATTTTTTTTATACGGTGTTGGCAACAGTATTTTATTTTTTATTATTTCGGTCTAAATAAGCGGTCATTATTTTGACTTTGTCATCTCGAGAAAGCCCATAATCAATTTTTAGTTCTGGTTCAATTGGAGGTAAATGATTATCGTCTGTTAAAATAAAGCGCATAAGGTATTCGCTAATCTCAATTTCAAAACCTTCGCAGCCCATAGAATAAAATATTTTGAATTCTTTATCTTCAATTGATTTAAGAATTAAATTGGTCTTTTCATTAAAATCAATTTTTTTAATCAGACCTTCGTAACCTATCGCTTTAACAGTTCCGTTTGGGTATTTTGTTAAGTTTAATAGTTCACTATTGGTTGCAGAATTCATAATCCAAAGTCTGGTTTGCGCATACTTTTCCATAGACCTTCCATTCGGACCCGTACCACCAGTGTAACCAATGTTTTTAGCCACTAAAACAGAGTCTTTTATTGATTTAGAAACATCGTTCCAATTATGTAACCAGCTTTTATCAAAACCAGAAGTTAATACAGCAAAAATTCCAATTCCAAGTATTGTCAAAATTGGGAATAAAATCGGAAATCGACTTCTTTTGTGGTCATTTCTGCGTTTCGTCATATTGTTGCCAACGGTCTAGTATAACCGTCAGTTACGGGTTAATATGCGTTAATTTTCGGTTTAGCACAGGCTTTAGCAATTCCGAGTGGATTCGGACGTAGTCGAATCCGCCGTAATTGCGGTTATACATTGTTGTACTGCGTTTTTTATTCATAAAAGTCAGCCCATTCAGCTGTCGGTTTAAATTCTTTTTCAAACTCATTCTTTTCAGTCCGATTTAGTGAGTTGTAATATCGTGCAAAAATTGAAATGGCATCTTCTCCTTTTCCCATTCTCCAAAACATATCGTTTGGATTGATGTCAGGATATTTTTCCCAAGGTGCTTTTATCAATTCGGTATAATACTCAAGCCATTCGAATGGTAAAGAACCTAATTCCGATTCTATAAGCTTTGAATTTAATTTAATTCCGAAGTTTGTTTTGGATGACAAGGTTAAATTCCGTTTGAATCGTTCATTGATGTCTTTCAGAATACTTTTAAACTCCGATTTACTTTCAGTCATAATCACATTTACCAAACAGTCACTTTTCGATTCGTAATTAAAAATATTTACGTGAAATTTAGGTTCATCGTTCTCATAAACTATCCATTCTCCATAAGCAGAGTCAGGAAGAGAAATTTCCTCAATTTTGCCTTTTAAAGTCAGATATTTATTCGTTCGGTATTTCATTTCGCAAATGCAGTACAACGTCTTCGTGTATGGTTTCGTTGCGATTAGTCTAAGATAGCAAATAAACAGAAACCCATTGTTCAGCAGCGAGGATTTTCCGAAAGGAAAATCAGAAGCAATGAACTATACACGTTGTTGTACTTTCGTTATTTTTTTATTTCAGAATCTAATTCAACTAGAATTTGTTCTATATGTTCTTTAATTCCCTTAAAAAACCTTTCTCCATTAGCCGCTTTAATTGTCAAATAATAATCTAGAAGGATATTTTCAAATTCAACCAAGCTGAATATTTTTTTATTGTTTGTTGTATCGGAAATTGATTTGTTTTCAAAAACAAGGCCTTTATCTATAAGTACTTTGCGTACGCTTCCGTTTTTATTAAAAAGTTTTTGCATTTCATCCTTACTAGAATGAGTAGAAGTTTCTTGTAATTTTAAAAAATCTAATTCACTTTCAAAAGACGCGAGATGTTGTCTTAGTTGTTTGTTTTGAATTAAATTAAGGTTCCCTGAACTAATAATATCAGTTAACACTCCTTTCGATGGTTTGTAGGTGGCTTCACCTCCAAAAACTAAATGTATTAATTCTGATATAGCTCTATCACTGATAGTGTCACGAATATTATTATCAAAAAGAGAAAGCATATCTTCAGCCGCGTTTATTCGTTTCTCATTTTCATTTAGACAAATATTTATTTTTTTTAGGTTAGTTTTAAATTCAGTTTGAAGAGACAATAAATAACCTTGTTCTTTATTTCTTTGTTGTTTATTGTTGTTGAAATTATTAATCTGTAATGCAATTAAAATTCCGATAACAACAAGTATAATTTCTCCAATTGCATATTTAAGATACTTTCCAGTTTTATTTTTCTCCATAAGGTCATATCGAATTTTTCTAAAAAATTTTATCATTGGTTATTGGTTAGTCATAATGAAGTACAACGGTTAGGTATAAGAATAGTGCGTAGTTTGAGTGCGAGGATTTTCCGAAGGAAAATCAGATGCAAGCAAACAAGCACTAACTTTTGCTTTAGGAATAAACTTACGCATTATTTTTATACTATGTTGTAAAACGTTTTTTAGTTTTTTAAATATGGATTGTTTATAGAATATTTTTTTACACCTTTCAAGTTCTCAAATGTTAGATTTATTGTGGTATCTAATTTTGCACGTTTGACGACTATAGAGTTGCTATTTTTAGTTTTTATTAGAGTGTCACCAACTTTGAGGTATTGATATAAAATTGGGTTTTGATAAACAAAATCCATTTGAGTTGTAATTCCATTTTTTTCAAGTACAATAATATCTCTACCTCCTTCTTTTTTATAAAACTTTTGGGTTATAATTCCATCATACGACTTGTTATAAGAAGTTTTTACTGCATTATTGAAAAAGTCCTCCTCCGAAATAGAGTGTTTATCAAAAAACCAAACCGTATTTATAAACCCAATTAGAATTAAAATGGGGAAAATCAATATTTTATATTTTTTCCAGAGTCTTTTCATAATGTTTTACAACGGTCTAGGCTATGAGTAGTTGCGTGGTTTAGCATATAACTTTGCAAGTACACACCAAGCTGAAAATCCGCGAGGATTTTCAGAAGTAGGCGAGAACAAGCAATTACTTATAGCCATTGTTGTGTGCAGTTTTTATTCGGTTATTCTTTTCTTTAAATCCATTCTTTCGTGCAATATTCTTGTAATTTCTACATAATTTTTATCCAATGTTCTGTAGAATATTATGTGTCGATTTGCTTTTATTCCGAGAAGTTGCTTAGATATTCCTTCGTAGTTTTTTCCTAAATCTGGGTTTTCCGCAATTTCCTCACAGTTAGAAATCAGTCCATCGTAATATTTGTCAGCTTGTTTTTCAGACCAAACCTCAAATGTATAATCCCAAATCTTCGATAAATCCTCGACAGCTTTATTGGTCAGTTTATATTCAGCCATTCGAGTGCTTTTTCGCTTTCAAGGATTTCAAATGTTTTTTTGGGTCAAAATCGTGAGCAATTCCGCTGTCGATTCCTTCTTGAATTGCATTTTTTAGAGCAATAACTTTACTTTCCTCTTCCTCTAAAAGTCTTAGTCCTGCACGTATGACTTCACTAACGTTCTTAAACCTTCCTTCACTTATTCGGCTTTGAACGAATTGGTCAAAATAATTTCCGAGTGATATTGATGTGTTTTTGTTCATTTGACATAATTTTACTCAAATATACCAAAAATTGGTATTATAGCAAAATTTTCGTCAAATTGCACACAACGGTTACGTATAAGAATAGTGCGTAGTTTGAGTGCGAGGATTTTCCGAAGGAAAATCAGATGCAAGCAAACAAGCACCAACTTAAGATTTAGGAATAAACTTACGCATTATTTTTATACAATGTTAGCGGTAGTTTTTATTATTTCTTATTCTGTATGTCCTTAATGCTATTTCCAATTTTTTTGCGCTTATGTTAAAATCGTCAATTAATATTTTTTCTGAACCGTTCTTATAATTAAAGACTAGATAAAATTGCGAAGTTTTTCCACTGCCCTCCATTACTACTTCTTCGTTTTTGATTTCCGACCAACTTTTTAATTCTAATGTTATGGTTTTAATTCCTTTATTATCAATAATTATCTGCGGATTGGTATCTAATAATTGTTTTATTTCCTTAAATCCAAAATACGCACCAACCAAAATTAATACGGAACCGATTATATAACTATCAGATTTGATTAGTAAAAAAAGTCCAATTCCTAAAGCTCCAAACATAATTATTAAATCATAAGTGTTTTTGAATTTTGAATAATAAATAGTTGTTTTGTTAGGTAAAGAGTGGTCTTCAATATATTCATCCTTGCGTTCGAATTTTTTTAATAATTCTTTCCATTTTGATTTATCTTTCTCAGACTTCAATTCAGTTTTGTTATACCATTTAGACTCCGCCCAAATCAAACCACTTTGAATAGCGCGTTTTTTCAATTCATGAACATTTCTGACATTTTCGAATGCCCATAAACGCCATTTAGTAATAGCAAAACTCCAATATAACCATGCAAGCCCAAAACCAAGAAAAAAACCAATTCCAATAGTCCAATTCGGAACTATTTTTTCAATAAATAAATACATTGCAATTCCTGGAACTCCGAACATTATTATCATAACAGGAACATTTATTATTAAATGTCCTTTAGTGATCGCTTCGCTTACTGTGATTTGTTCTTTCATTCGGGGTTTGGGGCAAATTACCGCTAACGTGTTTGTATAAGGAAAGTTGCGTGTTTGTGTGCGAGGATTTTCCAAAGGAAAATCAGAAGCTGGCAAACAAGCAACTAACTTTGGTTTAGCTAAAACTAGCAATTTTTTTTATACGGTGTTGGCAATAGTTTTTATTTTACTTTTCCCATTATTCCCTCTTTAGTATTTTTGTCTATAAATCCGCTTTCCAATCCAGACTTATTATCCAAATTCTGGTGTTCAATTATATTTTCTCCGAATGAGAATTTATTCCGTATCTTTTTTAAGTCAAGCACTTTGTCAAAATAAATCCAGTCAGCTGTGTTTTCAGACCAAGATTTTCCGTAAAACGTTATTCGCGTATTCTTTTCAATTAATTTTTCCGCTAACCTTCTCAATTCATCCGAACGAATTGAATTTGTATAGTCAGAGAAATATTTTTCAAACTCGATTAATTTTTCCCCGATTTCATATTCAAAACCGAGACAATCAACAACAATATTACTTAAAACTCCATTTAGGTCAGAAATATATTCGTAAGATTCTAACATCCGACTTAAAGATTTTAGAATTTCATTTTTCGGATTGTTTTTAATTTCAGAGTTTAAATCTGATAATAATTTGTCTTTTTCTGTACTGAAGTTTCTCATTTCAAATGTCTCGTCCTGAAATATGGCTACAGGTTAAAATTGAAATTAAGCTGATAATTTATATACCATATTCGGTGTTTTGAAGTCTAAAGATAAATGTAATCTT
>NZ_BMWZ01000018.1 GCF_014651495.1 Algibacter mikhailovii | reverse complement strand
CGTTTATAGTAGAAAAGATAAAAGCAAAATATTTATATTTAGCTAAGTAATAAACCGAAACGATAGTGCTTATCATCTGCCCTACGTTTCTTATACTTAACGTTGCCATTAATTATAACAAAATGAATAAACCCCTACTTATTGCAATTCTGACCTTGCTAATTTTTAGCTGTACTGATTCAAAACAACTAACTAATTTGACATCAGAAATTGACCTATTACGAGTTGAAAATGATAGTCTGAAAAATATTGTAGCTGAAATAAATAGCAAATATGTTTTTGACAGCATATTTGTAAAGACTTCAAATAATCCAGACAACTCATTAAAACTAAATTCCGACTATAAAATGGAGATTATGATAGTTGGCTATAATTCTGATAAAAGCTATTTAGTAGCTTATGACAAGGAGAATGATAATAAAATTAATCTGGACACATTAAATCACGAAAAAGGGATATATAAATACAACACAAAACTAACAAATGACTTGAACAAAGTTTTCATAGATGTACATATCGAAAACAATTACGGAAAAAAAGTAACGGGTATATTAGCGGACCGTATAAAAACAAAAAACTAATGGCAACAAAGTATATAAAAAATTGCTGGTTTTAGCTAAAACAAAGTTAGTTGCTTGTTTGCTACTTCTGATTTTCCTTCGGAAAATCCTCGCACACAAACACGCAACTTTCCATATACGTAACCGTTACCCACAATTATGAAAAAAATCCTGCTAGCATTAATAATTTGTCTTTTAAGCTTAAGTAATTATGCTCAAGAACAGATTACGGCTGAATTAGAAAAAGCTTACGGAGAAGAAAAATATGATTTGATTATTTCCGAGCATTCTGAAAAGGCAAGTGAATATCCAGCTAAAGCAATTTATTATGTTGGAATGGCTTACTATATGAAAGCTGACGATAATAATGTACTTAAACTAATGGATTTGTCAATCAAAAAAGACAAAACAGACCCAGACGCTTATTTCATAAAAGGAATGACCTTGAATTATATGGGACAATTCGACAAAGCAATTGAATATTTCAATAAAGCAATTGAATTGGATTCAAGTAACTCAAATTATTTTAGTGGTTTAGGAGATTCATATATAAGTCAAGAGAAATATGAAAAAGCACTTTCTGCTTATATAACAGCTACGGAAAAAAATGAACCAATAGACAGACCTTTTACTATGATTCCACAAATCTATGCGGAACTAAATCAACCTGATAAAGCTTTAGAAGCCTTTTATAAATCAAAAGAGACTATCTCAAAAGAATCTGATTCATATATAAACGCATTGTACAATATCGGACTTTACGAGTTTCTAAATAAAGACTATGACAAATCCGAAATTGCTTATAAAGAATTAATTGAGTTAGCACCAACAGACTATAATTCTTACGCTAAACTAATTCAAGTTTATTATGGCAAAAAAGAGTACGCAAAAGCAAAACCGTTTAAACAGAAACTTTACAAAGCCTACGAACAAGGAAAATTAACAGACAATCTTAAAAGTATGTTCTGTTTTGACCAATTCGATTGGAATGACAAGTTAATTCTTGCTTACGAACGATTTGCAGTTAATGAAGGGAAACTCTATTACAAGCATATATTTTACGTTACAAATGAAAAAGGAGAAACTGAATTTACAATCCAAACGGAAAACTCGCCTATTTCAGTTGAACTTGGTTACGAAAAGTACATACTTGGAATGGACAAAAATGGAACACACTATACATTCAATTACGGAATTAAAGAAGATTTCGATTATGATTATTTAAAGAAAATGGTTTTAAAAATATTGAACGAAGAAATTAAAGCAACAGCAAGTTCAAGAAAAGGAAAAAATTAACTGTGGGTAACAAGGTGTATAATTAATGGCTAGTTCGATCTTGCTTACGAAAATCCTCGCGGATTTTCTATTCGGTTTGTATTTGCTAAATTAGTTGCTTAAACACGCCACTTATCATACACAAAACCGTTGTGTGCAATTACCAAGCAAACCCAAAAAAGATGAATCAAAAACGTTTTTCTGAATTAATTAAATCATTTTTGGTTCAGAAATTCCCAGAATTCACCAAAACTATCAATTACAAAGACGACAATTCTTTTGATTGTGACTTAAGAAGTCCGACAAACGAATTTTCCATTTGGATTGCTACTTATAATTCTGAAATCACAATCGGATTGGAAGACCCAAGCGGAAAAACTGATATTCATACTCATATATCCTGTTATGAAGAAGAGGATATTAATAATGCATTGACTGACTTAGCAACCGAAATAAATAATATTACGAAAGGAAAGACCTTATTGTATCATAGTGACAGGATTGGCTACCAATGGACGAATGATATTAATTTGATTTTAAAAAGAAAAAATACATTTGAAAATATACGAGTGTATAATTGGAATGTAAATTAGATAAAAAGAAAAAAAACTGCACCCAACATAGTATAAAAATAATGCGTAAGTTTATTCCTAAATCAAGAGTTAGTGCTTGTTTGCTTGCATCTGATTTTCCTTCGGAAAATCCTCGCACTCAAACTACGCACTATTCTTATACGTAACCGTTGTGGCCAATTTGAAAAACGATAAATACAGACTTGAAACAATTTCCATCTGATATAAAATTTAAATACGATTGGAGAAAATACCAACAGCGAGTAATTGACGAGTTAGAAGGACATCTTGACGACAATCATCTTCACATTATTGCACCCCCTGGTTCAGGCAAGACGGTTCTGGGACTTGAAGTCGCCATCCAACTGGACAAACCGACACTTGTATTTGCTCCGACCGTGGCTATAAGAAATCAATGGATACAGCGATTCTGCGAACTTTTTTTACAAGTTGAGCAAAAACCTGACTGGATTTCAAGGGATATAAAGAATCCTAAATTTTTGACCGTTGCCACTTATCAAGCACTTCACGCTGCCTGCACAGGGACTGAACTTGACGAAGAACAGGAAGAGTCAGAAGAAGAAAACGGAAACGGAGATAATGGGAAAGGTAATGGGAATTCAAAGACGTCAGAAATCATTAAGCTTTTACAAGCTCAAAATATCGGAACGATTGTAGTTGATGAAGCTCATCACCTCAAAAATGCTTGGTGGCAATCACTAACAAAGGTCAAAAAGGCACTTAACCCAACAATTGTTGGACTCACTGCTACCCCTCCATATGATGTTTCTCATTTAGAATGGCAACGTTACATTGAACTAAACGGACCTGTTGATGCGGAGATTTCCGTGCCCGAGTTGGTTGTAGAAGGCGACTTGTGCCCACATCAGGATTACGTCTTTTTCTCAAGTCCAACAATTGAAGAGAGTTATAAAATTGACGAGTACCGCCAGCGCATTCAAACATTATTCAATGATATCAAAGCTGACCAGACTCTAATTTCGGCTCTTGAAAAGCATCCGATTTATCAGAAGCCAAACGAACAATTGGACTGGATTTACACCAATCTTGAATACTACTCCGCTACCTTGATATTCCTTAATGCAATTGGCAAGGAAATTACAAAAGACCATCTTGAAATAATTGGAGACAAGAAGTTTACAGTTCCTGAGCTGAATTATGAATGGATTGAAATCTTGCTCACATTCTACCTGTACAAAGACGCTGACAATTTTGCAGAATATGAAACTCATCAGGAAAAGCTAACCAACAAGTTAAAGCGGAACGGAGCAATGGAGAGACGTTCTGTGAATTTCAGACACAACCGAAAAATCAACAACTTCTTGAGTTCAAGTATTAGTAAGTTAAAAAGCATTGACCAAATTGTTGATTTTGAACATGACCACTTGAAGCAAGATTTACGGATGGTTATTCTCACCGACTATATCCGTAAGGAGTTTCTTGTGAACCAATCAACAAACTCGTTGGAGTTGAACAAGATTGGTGTGCTGCCAATATTCGAGCAGTTGCGAAGAACCAATGAACGCAACATCAAGATTGGCGTTCTCACTGGCTCTTTAATTATTATTCCCGTTTCTGCAATTAAGGCATTCAAAGAGGTCGCTGCTAAATACAATATTGAACGTTTATCGACTTCATCCCTGCCTTTTGATAACCAGTACTTGATAGTAAACTCAACTGAGCAACTGAAGCATGACATAGTTCACATCATCACACAGGTTTTTCAACAAGGACACATTGAAGTACTTGTCGGAACAAAATCATTGCTTGGGGAAGGTTGGGACGCTCCTTCAATTAATTCTCTCATCCTTGCCAGTTTCGTTGGTTCATATGTCCTTTCTAATCAAATGAGAGGACGTGCGATTAGAACAGAACGACAAAACATTGATAAGACGAGCAACATTTGGCATTTGGTATGTGCTGATACTACAGCACCCGATGGAGGTGACGATATTCAATTATTAAAAAGACGATTCAAGGCTTTTGTAGGGGTGTCATTTCGTGAAAAAGTGAGTATTGAAAATGGAATTGGTCGCCTTGACCTGCCTGACCAATTGACAACAGAACAAGAGATCGTCAATCTTAATAACCATATGCTCACCAATGCAGGCCAACGACACCAACTCAAAGAAAAGTGGAGACAGGCCTTGGAAAGTGGTGCAACATTGATTGAGGAAATAAAAGTTCCTTTCCCAGAAGACAAAGAGTATAAGTCTTTGAAAACACTTTACTATAATCGAACTATTAAATATCTATTGAGTATGCTTGGTTCTGGATTAGTCGGATTCGGATTTGAAGCGATACAAGGGTTGGGCAGAGCTGCACGACATATAAGGAGCAAAGAAGATTTGCTTTACTGGCTTATGTTTATTGGCGGACTCGGGTTCGTAATATTTGGTCGACTTGCATTTAAGACTTTTAGAGCATTCGTAAAATACAGAGACATTTCAAAAGACATTCATCAAATCGGTGAAGCACTTCTGGAATCGCTAATAAAAGTTGGGACTATTCATACAGACTACTCAAAGCTGACAGTAGTTTCAGATGTTGATGATTATGGAGCGGTCTACTGCCATTTGGAGGGAGGTACAACTTACGAGAAATCAACATTTATCAAATCCTTACATGAAATCATTGGCACGGTAAGAAATCCCAGATATATAGTTATCAGAAAAAGTTTCTTCTTGAATGTGCTTGCCCAAAAAGACTATCATTCTGTGCCTGATATACTAGGACGTAAAAAACAATTCGCAGAATATTTTGAGAGACAATGGAGACGATTTGTAGGGGTATGCGAATTGGTTTACACAAGGACAGTAGAAGGACGAAGACTACTTCTTAAATCAAGAATACAATCCCTTGCCTCAGAATTTGAGGACAAGACTGAGAGAATAAATAAATGGAGGTAAAAAATAAAAAAACTGGCCACAACAAGGTGTATAGTGCATAGCACCCTTCGGGATGCTACGGCACCATACACGGGACGTTGTAAAACATTTAACAGAAACCGAATTACGAATTGAAAAAAGGATATTTAATAATAATTTCGATTGTACTGATAATACTCTCATTCTGGTTCGGAATGAAAG
>NZ_BMWZ01000017.1 GCF_014651495.1 Algibacter mikhailovii | reverse complement strand
TAAGATTACATTTATCTTTAGACTTCAAAACACCGAATATGGTATATAAATTATCAGCTTAATTTCAATTTTAACCTGTAGCCATATTTCAGGACGAGACATTATCTAAAGACCACACTACATTTCTAAACCATGACACAAAATAAAATCCTTCAAGCCTTAGTTCAAGCAATTAATTCTACGGAAAAATTAAATGGAGGAGATTTCAATAAACATCCAGACGCACTATATGCTTATGAAATATTATTTGGTAAAGAGAGACTAAAAGAAGTTTTGGAATCAAAAAATGACTTAGAATATAATGCATTTTATAATGTTTCAGGTTTATTTAAGATTCAAATAAAAAACCCAAATACGCCTTTGGATTTGGCAAAACATCATGTAGATAAAATAATATCATATTTCCTTAAGAACCATATGTTAATTTACTTGATAGAAATTGCTTTATCTAGAGAGGAAGTTAAAATTGCAGAACATTATATCAATGAACTTAGTACTTTGGAACAGAATTCCATGCATCATGGTTATAGAAAATTTTTAGATTATTATGCTACTAAAGGTTCCTACCAAGAGTTTAAGAATTATCTTAAACTCTCAAAACCTGCAAAACCGCCAAGAAATATTATAGACTCTTCAAAGACCAAGTTTATTTCAAAATATTCAGAAATTAATGGGATTGAAAAAGGAGTTACAATAATAAATGACAAGATTTTTGGCTGGAAATATTGTTATGCTTTAATTGAAAAACAAGCGCATAATTACAGTCTTAAAGAAATTGAAAAATTTCTTAACAAGTACCCGAAATTCGTTGAACATGACCAATATATTAAGCCATGGTTCTTTGTTCTTCACTATTCTAACCAAAGACCCACCGAAATTTCAGATAAAGAATTCAATGAGCTTCTTGAACTTATAATGACAGTTGATAAATCGCTAAAGCGCGGAGATGGAAGGTTAAGAGATTATATGCTCTTTGACATAGGGGGCTCAGTTTCTGATTTAAATCAAATTAATGAATGTAAAAAGAATATTATTGCTCCATTTTACAAACGAGAGTTGAACTATCACATAAAAAATCTTAAAGAAAAAACTATGGGTAACAAAGTGTAAAAATAATTGCTTGGTTCGTGCCTACTAGGAAAATCCTGCGGATTTTCCTCTGGTTTATTCCATTTTTGTTAAGTTAGTGACTTAACCACGCAACTATCCTTACACAAACCGTTAGCAGCTATTGAAAATGAAAAACGTTTTCTACATAATTTTAATGTTGACTACTCTATCGAGCTGCGTAGAGATTTGTCTTGAAAAAGGACTTGGACAAGCTAGTATCTCTTCGGAAAAATCAAAAGAGCATGACTTGTTTAAATTCCAATTTGGAAACGCGCAGGACAAGTTGACTGTTGAAGGAGTTGGAGTAATAGAAATTAAGGAAGTTTGGGTCGAACAAGCTTGGACTAGAAAATGCATTGAAAACGAATCGGTAGTCGAAAAGAAGGATTTTGACCAGATAGTTTTACAATTAAATATCCCAAAAGAATTTAAAGACTCCTCAGAATATTTTCTTTATGTATCCAACCCACAAACCAATGGCTATGGACTTTCGAATCCATACTTTAAAGTCAAATATGAAAATCAAGATAGCTTGTTTGTATTTATCGAAAACTATTATGGAGAAAAATTAGATTCAACCTATATTCTAAAAAAATAAAACAGCTGCTAACAATAAATAAAGCCAATGCTTAAATTCAACCAAACTTCGACAGTCTCGTCTTTCAACCAACGTCAAGTCCTACGGACATTGACGTCTCCGAAAGCCGCACTGTCTTTATTTTAACCGTTGGCAGCAAGTTGACCAAAGCAGAACGCGAATTGAAAAATCGGAAATGAAAAGAATTTTTTACCTACTTATTGTTTTGACTTTAACAAGTTGCAGATATTTTAATGTAAGTCCTGTAAACGGAATTACAACTAAAAATCTGACTGAAAAACCAACTCAGTCTGAAATGATTGGAATTTGGGAAGTGGATAAATTCAGTTACGAATTAAATGAGGAGAAAGGGTATGAAAAGAAAAAAATTGAATTGAACTTAAAGGAAAACGGAACCTTTGAAATAACAGACTTGCCGAATTACATAAACGTATTTGACAAAACTACAGAAAGGTTTGTAAATACTAATGGGAAATGGAAAATCGAAAAAGATTTTAAACAAAAATACTGGGTATTAAAAATGAATTTTAACGAAAGTAGCTTATATGAAAAGGGAATGACTACTTGGTATGATTTGTATTTACAAGAAGATGGAATAATTATTTGGAATTTTATTGGAGACCCAGATTCCGGAGAAAGATTTTTATATAAAAAACAATAAAAACCAGCTGCCAACAATGGCTATAAGTAATTGCTTGTTCTCGCTTACTTCTGAAAATCCTCTCGGATTTTCAGTTCGGTGTGTACTTGCAAAGTTAAGTGCTAACCCACGCAACTACTCATAGCCGAGACCGTTGTAAAACATTATGAAGAACCTACTACTTACATTATTTTTTATTTTTTCAATTAGCTTTTCATTCTCTCAAGAATGTGGAAAATCTGAATTATCTACTGATTTAATTCAAAGAAAGGCTAATGATAGCGTTTATAAAAAAAGTATTGAACAACGTATTGATTTTTTTGCGATTTTAAATAAAGAAATTTTACCAAAATACTCTGATTTAAAAACTCAAGTTTTAAATTCAATTGAAAATTCTGATTTAAAAGAAATATTGGAATTAAAGACTACTTACGACAATAATCGTATAGAATATTTAACGGAAATGAAAGAAACTCAAGCACGAGTTTTTAGTGATGTTACAGCTTATGGAAAGATTTATACGATAATCCTTTTTGAGACTTTAGACGTTTTTCCTGATAGTTACGCTATGATTTTTAATTCAACTGTTATAAATAGTAGAATTAAAGGACGTGATAAAATTCTTATGAACAGGATTTATGAAAAATACTCGACGATATTATCTGAATTCAATACTTGTTTTCAACAAATGAAATCGGAAATAAACAATTCCAAATCTGAATTAGAAATAATAGATATTAATCAAAATACAGGTAATAAAACCGAAGAAGAAACAAAAAAAGCTGACCTAATTGATTTATTAATATGGTCACTAAAATAACGTTTTACAACAACGTGTATAATTAATTGCTTTGGCAAGTGCTTATTTGGAAAATTCCTTCGGAATTTTCTCGCGTTCGTTTTTGTTTACTAAATTAGTTGCTTAACCACGCAACTAACTATACACAAGACCGTTGTAGCACATTTAAGAAATCCAGAAACCATAATATATGAGTACAGAAACATACTTAAGCGGAATAAAATCAAATGTTGAAAGAAACATCTCGGATGACCTTTCTATATTATGGTCTGATGATGCTAACGTGCAAAACTGGAACGCACTCACACCTGATGAAATACAAAAATTGGTAGAAGAAACTTTCGAACTACTAAATGATGCTATTGACAAAAATTTACTTGAGACATTACCCTTTAATTACCTAAAATCCATAAATAGTAATTTAAATAATTTTAATAGTCAGTTTCAAACAGTAAAAGGGCTTGCACCAAATCAATTAAGGAATCAACATCACAACCCTTTAAATCAAATCAATTCTGTTAATTCCAATATTAGAAATAGTGGATTATTTGCTCTTTTAAGGTTGTCACCAGATATTCCTGAAAATAATCGTTTGATTCAAGAACAACTTGAAAATATTAACGAAAGAAAATCTGAAATTGACAAACTTGCAAAGCAAGTACGTACGTTGATGTCGCCAGCGGTTGCTGACAGATTGAGTACAGCATTTAGCAAGAGAAAAAGTGAAATCTTCAAGCAAAAAATTGGATGGTTGATTTTGGTGCTCTTAAGCATAATTGTTGCAATGTACTACACAGCTAACGTATCTGAACTAATCGCTGAAATGATAAATCCATCAGAAAAAACAGAAAATATAATTGAATCTAATACAATTGGGATTATTTGGGTATTAAGACTGTTAATTCTATTTCCAATTTACTTTGTGGTGTTTTTTGCAATAAAGCAATATTCAAAAGAACGGAAATTGGAAGAAATTTATGCTCATAAATCTGCAATCGCAGAAACTCTTCCATCATACCCTGAACTTTTAACAGAAAAGTCTGTTGGAGATAAAATTACGACAGATGCAGCTACAGTGATTTTCTCACCAGCGGAAAAAGACATAGAAAAAAAATCAAGTTCAAAAAATTATAAAATAGAGGATATAAAAGAATTATTAGACATAGCATCAAGAATGACAAAAGGTGCCGAATAAAAACGTGCTACAACAATGGCTATAAGTAATTGCTTGTTCTCGCCTACTTCTGAAAATCCTCGCAGATTTTCAGTTTGGTGTGTACTTGCAAAGTTAATCGCTAAACCACGCAACTACTCATAGCCGAGACCGTTACCTGTAATTATGACAAAAATTTCGCTAAACATATTACTTCTGACTTTAATATTAGCTTCAACATCTTGTAAAAAAGAATTGGACACTTTATTAGAACTAGAAGCTGACTATAAGGTTATTGATTTGGAATACGGATTTGACAATTATATGAGAAATATTAACTCAGAACAATTAATAATCAAACAAAGAAATATTGTTTTAATTAATGTAGATAAAAAAGGCGAAACTACAATTGAGGACAATATTATTCCAGATAGCCTAATAATATCTGAATTCAAAAAATATATAATACCAAACCCAATGGACGATAAAATGCCAATGACTACTGAAAAAAGTTTTGAATATTCAGGAAAGGTTGATACTCATAAAAACATTATTGTCCTTGCGAAATATGACAAAGAATTAAACTATGAAAAGTATAAAAAAATCAGAAACAAATTTTATTTGGCATATAACGAAATCCGTAATGAATTCTCTGTATCGAAATTTGACAAAAGTCTAACGGAATTACTAAAATCGGACAAACCAGAGGATATCATAAAATGGCAAGAAATAAGACAAATATTCCCAATCCGATATATGGAATCGCTGAATTAAAAACAACTACAGGTAACACCGTGTAAAAAACATTACTTATTTTAGTTCAACCGTTTGGTCGTTGCTTTGTTTGCTAGCTTCTGATTTTCCTTCGGAAAATCCTCGCACACAAACACGCAACGTTCCTTACACATAAACGTTGTGCGTCATTTAAGACAAACCCAAAAAGACAATGACAAGA
The DNA here is from genome assembly GCF_014651495.1 of Algibacter mikhailovii. Classification (GTDB taxonomy): domain Bacteria; phylum Bacteroidota; class Bacteroidia; order Flavobacteriales; family Flavobacteriaceae; genus Algibacter_E; species Algibacter_E mikhailovii. Next base: position 838 of record NZ_BMWZ01000017.1, on the reverse strand, counting down.
ATAGAATTTATTGAGTTTTTAAAGGAATTTAAAACTGACTTTGACCAAAACAAAGAAAATTGGGAAAACGTCAATCTTTCTGATTTTTTAGAAAGTATGATTGCTTATACAGAAGATATTCAAGGTTTCTATGACAATATGGGAATGAAAGTAAATGCAGATAATCCGACTTGGGAAAATTTCAGTCATATCTTAAAAGGTGCTTCAATTTATGAGTAAATCATACAACATAACTTTGAACGGAACTCTAATCGGAACTTCTGAATTGGAAAAAGCTGATGCACCAATGGGAGTTGCATTTGGACTGATTGAATTTAAAGAAATTATATCGCCTTACGAATTCTTCAAAGAATACTGTTCAAATAAACAAATCGAACTCGCCTCTGATTACCCAGAAGATAAAATGATTTCAACAATGAGTATTCCAGAACTCAAAATCACAAACGAAGACGGAATTGAAATTAAAGGAGTTGGAAATCAAATAACAGGAATGGACAATGAGGAATATGAGATATCAATATTCGGAATTCCATATCCATTTTACGAAGAGGAATTTCCTCACCACGTAAAAGAGTATGAAAATATATTTAATAAAGAATAAAAAACGAACGCACAACAATGGCTATAAGTAATTGCTTGTTCTCGCCTACTTCTGAAAATCCTCGCGGATTTTCAGTTTGGTGTGTACTTGCAAAGTTAAGTGCTAAACCACGCAACTACTCATAGCCGGGACCGTTGTAAAACATTTAACAGAAACCGAATTACGAATTGAAAAAAGGATATTTAATAATAATTTCGATTGTACTGATAATACTCTCATTCTGGTTCGGAATGAAAG
>NZ_BMWZ01000016.1 GCF_014651495.1 Algibacter mikhailovii | reverse complement strand
TTCGTCTAAAATTTTCAGTTTAAAAGGTTCTGAATACCGTCTGATTACTTTGTCATTTTTGTACATAATGTTTAAAATTATGTAGCCTTTATTCAGGACGGGTCATAATTGGTGGCAACGTTGTTGTGTATGGTTAGTTGCGTGTTTAAGCAACTAATTTAGTAAACAAAAACGGACGCAAGAAAATTCCGAAGGAATTTTCCAAGTAAGGACTAGCCAAAGCAATTAATTATACACGGTGTTGGCATTTCGTTGTTTTTATTCAGGTTATTTATTTTCCTGTTTCTTAATATCTTTCATTGTTAGTAGCATTGCTAAAATTAAAAGGATATTCGATACAATTCCAGCAAATGGTCCTTTTTTAAGATTATCCAAATCAAGTTCTGAAATGTTGTAAATCATAAGTACAATACCTGCGATGATTATGAAATAAATAGAATATTTTTTTGTCATTATTCGTTTTGTTTTTTATTCCGCAATCTTTTTCAATTCCGATTGAGTGAGCAATTCCGCAACTTGCTAAATTCCGCATTCAATTCGGGTTTTATTTTTGAATTCAGTTTCCGATTCCGCAAACGAGCTAAAAGTCAAACGTTTTGTTTTAAATCACTCTTTTTTATATTTCTTATGTTCTATTTTCTTTTTTTCTAAAATCGCATAAAATTTTCGTGGCGAGATTTTTAAGTCCTTTGTTATTTCGCTCACTTTTTTCTTACCTTTTTTATACAACTTTAGATTCTCGTTTACTCTTTTGTCAAAGTAATCTTTTTCCAGTTTCTCAACGATTTGTAATTCAGTCAGATTTGAGTCATTCGCATATTTTTCAATTTCCGATTTAATGTCTTTTAAATTACTCATAATTGTCGTTTTTAACGGCTCTGCTCAATGAATGCCAACGGTTTGTGTATGAAACGTAGCGTGCAAAAAGACACTAACTTTTCGGATTAACACAGAGCCGAATTTTTATATTTTGTTTTAATTTTTCTCTTTTTAAAAGCCAAATTAAAAATTTGGCGGACTTCATAATATACACAAAACTTTCGGTTTAGCACTTATTAGCTATGTTTTATACACCGTGTTGTAGCACGTTTTATTTTACTACGAATTCCTCATTAATGAACATAATTCTAAAGGCGTATTTTGTTGAATCTCCCTCAATTTTTGTTTTGTCATAAGCAGCAAAATCGACAACGCCTTTAATTTCATTGTGTTTTTTGTCTAAAATCTTTCTCTTAAGGATATAATCTTTGTCAGCTTTTGCTAAAGTAATCATTGTAGAATCTGATGGAACAATAAAGTAAAGGTCAGACTTTATGACTTTGTAATTTGGATAGTAAAACTCAAATTCTACTTCCAATGAGTCATTAACATTCCATTTTTTCTTTTTAAACTTAGTTCTATAAAAATGACTTTTATCTATAATTGAATCTCCATTTTTATCAAAAAATATAGCCGTATTTAAATAAGTTGAATCTTGTCTAATTTTGTATGCACTAAAATCTATAGTCTCATTTTCATTATCTAAATCAATAAAGAACGGGTTTGGAACGATATAATTTCTTTCACAAATAATCTTATTCTTTTCATAAAAAAAATGCTTTCCAATTGCCATTTTATTTATGTAAATCCCTTTTCGTAAAGTGTCTTTTTGATTATTAAATTTTACTCTATATTTTCGATTGTAATTTTTACCATAAATTATCGTATCGGTCAGCTGTTCATAAATTATTTCACTATTCCCATTCTCGAATTCTGATTCGACTTGAAATCTATTTTCTCTACAACTTATGAAGAGTTGAAGGGAAATTATTGCTAATAATATCTTTTTCATCAGTTTTAGGAAATGTGCTACAACGTTGTTGTATAAGGAAAGTTGCGTGTTTGTGTGCGAGGATTTTCCGAAGGAAAATCAGATGCTAGCAAACGAGCAACAAACTTTGGTTAAGCTAAAACTAGCAATTTTTTTTATACGGTGTTGTGTGCAGGCTTTTTCTTTTTCCATATTTTACTAATATTCGGACTAATTATTTTCAAAATCAAATAGTCAACAATTAAGCTTACTATTAAAAAGATGTATTTACAATTTAAATCAATTTTATCTCCCCAATTTCCATTAATATATTCGCTTATTAACCAAGTTGGAGCAATTCCTTTTGCATAATATGCAATAAAATAATTCCAAGAGAAACTTTGTAAACCAGCAATTTTTGAAGTCGGTTCAGGTAAAGTTAGATAGAGAATTAGAAAAAATACAATTTCAATTCCTAAAAGTAAAATCAGGGATTTTTTGGTTTGATTTAAGCCGATTAAATTCAAATTCGGATTTTTGAAACCAAATATTACCCACGGAATTAACAAGAGAATTGAAATCATATTTTTTCAGATGTTTTTAAAATCCGTTTTCTATAAATTAAAAGTCCGATAAATGTTAGTCCGCAAAGAATTGCTAAAATGTGAAAAGTTCTAATTGCGTTGCATAAGTCAATTCCAGAAACGGTTGAGATGCAATCATTCGGACTATTTGTTTCGTATTTTAAACTGACCATTGAATTTAATACCATAAATTCAAAAAATGGAATTCCGATTATTAGTAAAATCAGAGTAATTATGTAAATCGTTTTTCTCAATTATTCTCGGTTTTCGGCTTGCACACAACGGTTACGTATATGAAATGTTGCGTGTTTGTGTGCGAGGATTTTCCGAAGGAAAATCAGAAGCTAGCAAACAAAGCAACTAACATTGGTTAAGCACAAAATAGCAATTTTTTATATACTATGTTGTACACCGTTTTTTATTCCGCTTTTCTAATTTCAATTTCTTTAATTATTACTTTTTCCACTTTTTTAATGTCCGAAAGTGACAATTGAAACCAAAATTCATCTCTATACTCATTAAAGTAGCTGAATGTGAATTCATTTTCAATTCCGTCAAATCCGCCACAATATTTTTCCGTTTGAAATTGGTCGCTACTTTCAACTAATTCCCAATCACATAAGTCGAGATTCTCCTTTATAATCTGCCGACAAATTTCAATGAATTCAGAATCTATTTTATGTTTAGTTACCATTTTTAAAAATTGAATTCACAAATATTTTGGTCGGTATTTACTCTATTTAAACATTCAGTTATTAATTCCGAAACTCTTGTCGTTGGAATTAGAGTGTATTCGTATACAGTTCCGATTTCATTTTTTTTTGAAGAATCCCATTCATATTCAGTTCCGTTTTTGTCTATAATAATTGATTTCCCTTCAAATACATCTTGCCATTCTACGCGTTTAGTTAAATCAGTAATGTTTTCATAAACTATTACTTGGTGTCCTGAATTTACTTTGTCAATTAAGAATATCATTGGTTTCGTCAAATGGTGTACAACGGTCTCGGCTATGGTTAGTACGGGAATTAAAAGCAGTGAACTTTCGATTAAGCACTTAGCCAAATTTTTTTATTTTGTTTTATCTTTTTCGTTTTAAAGCCAAATCAAAAGATTTGGCGAACTTGGTTTAAAGCTCTAAACTTTGGGTTAAGCTCCAAAACCCGTATTAATTATAGCCAATGTTGGCAAATCGTTTTTATTTTAATTATCTGGTGAATACCAAATTGGTGAACTATATGCTCTTTCTGTGGTTGTTAATGGAACTTCTGAACTCAATTCTAAACCGAATCTAATTTTATCGTGTAAAGTCCAACGAGGAGTTGGTATTTCTATAACTCTTACATAATAAAATGCTTCTTGAGTCTCATCAAAATTTGGGTCTGTCCACATTTTTTTAAATTCTACTGCTCCAATGTCATTCGACCATGACCCGTCATTTAGATTAACAGTATTCCCAACTAAAGGGACTTTTCCATGAACGTCCTTCTTTCTATCTCCGCTCCAAGCAACATCGTACACTTTTTCTTTTAAACTCCCTTCAGCGTCTATCCAGCCTTTTACAACTTGAATCCTGTCTAAACTTCCAGACTCTGGATCCATAAGGGCATGAATCAAAAAGGATGGTGCATCTCCATCGGGTTTTTTCAAATCACCACCCATTGGAACGCCTCTATCGTAACCTGCTTGAACATAGTTGTTATTTAAGTCAGATTCATTGAAATCCCAACCACCAAAAAACCGTAGTTTAATTCTAGATCCTGTTGTTGCATATACCTCTTTTCTAGTCATAGCATCAAAAAGGTCTTCTCGTGTATTAGATTCAGCCCAAACAGCTGTATATCCCGAAGAAACCATTTCCCAGCCCATATATTTTTTGTCTCCAAATTGTAGCATGGGAACATCAATACGATGATCAGAGGGCTCCATATGAGGTAATTTTCCGAAGAAATTATTTTCGGCAACAGCAGCTATTCCAGTATGCGCATCTGTACTCCCTATCATTCCATATTTATAAGGATTTACACCTAATTCTGATTTAAGCTTCAATCCATTTAGCAAGCCATTACGAGCATATTCAAATTGAAGCATATCATCTGTTTTATCCACAGTCAAATCGAGGTTTCCTTTATCCCAAGTTTCATAATCGGCAAATTCGTCATTGGGAGAAAGTGTAGGGTGTGCTTCGCCATCTCCTTTTATCTGAGTAGCCTCATATAGTACTTCAAACTTGTTCCTGTTTTGTACATACTTTTTGGAGAATTTCTTGCCAGTTACAGGATTGATTAGTGGAAACATCCTACCATTACTTAAGTTACCATTATGTGGTATTGCTAGAACATTACCTCCAGTAGTAGTTTCATATGCTTGAAGAGCCTTCCATAGATCTTCTGGATCATCACTGACCTGTGAAGAGAAAGGTAAAACTTGGATAGTTTTTTCTTTACCATCTTTATAGATAACAACACGATGAAGGTTATTTCCTCCAGTATTTGATGACCATTCATAACCAATTAACGCAGTGAACTTCCCAGGGCTGTTATATTTTTCTGCGGCATCTATATTTTTATGCCAAATGGAGGTAATAATTTCTTCATTGTTGACTTCATCAGGTAGTGGGTCAGCACCGGGTTGTACACTGCCAGCCATTTCTTCATAAACATCAAGAGATTTTTGTAAATCAATATCGTTTAACATTTTATTCCACCTCTGTATAGTTTCGTTACCCATTAATTTTGGGTTACCTGCTTTAATTTCACCCAAAATCCCCATCGATTCTGCATGATCAGCAACAACTAAAAAATCTAATGGACGTGAAAGTTTTGCTGGAACACCAGTAGAGGAGGTGATTTCTTCACCAAGGGCAAATCTATATGCTTCTTCTGGTCCTAGAAATGTTCCGAATGCAATAGCATCAAATGATTGAGCAGTATGTAAATGGGTATCTCCCCAATAAACATCTTTTAAAGGATTAGACTTTACATTAGTTGTAATAGTTTTTTCCTGTTTGTTTTCTGCCGTTTTTTTTTGTTCTTCAGTGCCACACCCTATAGCAAGAATAGTTATTAAGGTAAGTAATCCAGATTGTATGGTTTTCTTCATTTTTTTCCTTTTTTAATGTTTGCCAACGGTTTTGTATAAGGAAAGTTGCGTGTTTGTGTGCGAGGATTTTCCGAAGGAAAATCAGAAGCAAGCAAACGAGCAACTAACTTTGGTTTAGCTAAAACTAGCAATTTTTTTTATACGGTGTTAGGCAACGTTTTTATTTTTTTTAAGTTTCTAATTCCGCCATTTTTTTGTCAGTCATTGTTGCTGTTTTAGACATTCCATTTATAATTTCAAATGTCATAACCAAAGCAATTGATGAGTCCAAAGCCATTTTAGTTTCTATAAGTATTTTTCCTATTGCGCTAATCGCTATCTGTAATGTCTTTTCGTTATTTTCAATATTTATATTATTATCAATGAATTTTCTTGTTTCATATCCAACTCGTAATGGCAATAAGAATGGTTTGTTATCTTCTGGAATTGATAAATTTAGATTTCCCCATTCCGTTTTTCCAACATTCTTCGCGTAATTTTCAAAAATTCCAGTTAGAGAAGGAAAAGAACTATTGTCAAAATGAGAATTAATTTTACTTTTAATTCTAGCAAAAACACATTCTTCAGGCAATTCAGTCCATTTTTCTACAGCGATTTCTCCAACAAGTAATTCATTAATTTTCTCGGAAAAAACTGCTGAACCAGGTTCGAATTCGTGTTCGTTAATTGAAAATTCATTCGTAACTTCAATACATCTTTCAGCAACAATTGTAGAAATCAAACATATCGCATCTTCTACTCGAACTCCTTTTTCAGATTGAATGCTGTTGTAAACAAAATTCACTAATTTTTCTGTCAGTTTTTCGTCAGTTGTTTTTAAACTTAAAAAATCAAAAAATCCCATATTCTATTCAAATGTTGATTGGTTTGTCAAATGTTGCCTAACGTGTTTGTGTAAGGATAGTTGCGTGATTAAGCAACTAACTTAATAAAAATGGAGCGAACCAAAGGAAAATCCGCAGGATTTTCCGAGTAGGCTAGAACCAAG
>NZ_BMWZ01000015.1 GCF_014651495.1 Algibacter mikhailovii | reverse complement strand
TGAAAACGCACTAGCAGAACGTGTAAATGGAATACTAAAAGATGAATTTTATCTCGACCAAACCTTTGCTAGTATGGAAGAGGCCAAAAGAGCAACCAAAAATGCTATTAAATTATATAACTCTAAAAGATTACATTTATCTTTAGACTATAAAATACCTAATAACGTGCACCTAAATGCAGCCTAATTTTAATCAATAACCTGTAGACGTATTTTAGGACGAGACATTAAAAAGAGATTCTGCATAGAACCTCAAATTCATTGTCAAAATTGGATGATTGATACAAATTCTCCTGAATCGCTTAAAGAACTGAATAAAAAACAGATAGCTTACTTTCTTTTTGCACCTAACCTTTATTTAAATATCATATTTGAAGTAAAACCATAGATTCACGTTGGTTACATAAAGAAAATTTCACTTTTTTTTTTATCTATATTTGTTTCATGAAAATAATTGTCTTTATATCAACACTATTCTTCTACAACGTCCTACTAGCTCAACACTCAGCCATTTGGGGAACTGCCTTCAGAGGTGGAGCAAATGACGCAGGGTTTATTTACAAACTGGATCCTGATGGTAGTAATTATGAAATTGTTCACGAATTTAATGGCACAACAACAGGAAGGTCCTTGTATGCGGGATTGGTAAAAGGGAATGATGGTTTGCTTTATGGTGTAACTGCGTTTGGGGGGGCGTCTGATGCTGGGGTTTTATATTCAATCAATCCAGAAAACAATGACTTTGAGGTGCTTCATCATTTTGAAGTTGGAATGCATCCACAAGGTGAGTTAGTGTTAGCTGCTAACGGAAACTTTTATGGATACGGAAATTCTGGTAGTGGGGTCATTTTCGAATTTAATCCATCGAATAGAAGTATGGAAATTGTACACAGTTTCTCCGATTCAGCTTTTGTGAGTGCTGAAGGATATCTAATTGAAGTTGAATCTAATGTATTATATGGTATTGGTAATTCTTTAGGAAATTATGGTCGAATATTCAAGCTTGACATGAACACAGGGATTTATTCAGAGCTGCATAGTTTTAGCGGTACAATTGGTAGATGCAACCCTACTTTACTTTTAACGGATGATAACGTACTCTACGGAACTTCGTTGTCAGAAGAAATAATATTCACATTTGATTTAAAAACAAATACTTTAGAAATAGTCGCTACTCTCTCTGGAGACTTTTCAGGTCTAAATGGAGGGCTTATCATGGCCTCTTCCGGTAAAATCTATGGAACAGCTGTTTTTGGTGGACCTCTTCGTTTTGGTTCTCTTTTCGAATTTGACCCGGTCACAAAAACAACTACTAATGTATACACTTGCCGCAGTGAGACCGATGGAGTACTAACAAACTCCCCAACTGAAGGTTATGATGGCAATATCTATTCTACCACCCGATACGGAGGAACGGGCGATGGACTAGGTAAAATTTTTATGTATAACCCATCTACTGGTTCTTCAACCGAAACACTAGTAAGTCTTGATGATGCTCATACTGTAGCATCAATCCTGCTTGTGGTTGGAGAAAGGACAATTACAGACTTGACATTATTCCCAAAAGACAGCACTATTACTACGGATGATGGTCAAATCACTTTCCGCCCAGAGATATTACCAACCCTTGCAATGGAGCAAGATTTACTTTGGACATCAAGTGACCCATCGATTGCTACGATATCTTCTGACGGAGTTTTAACCGCTCAAAAAAATGGAGTAGTAACAATTAGTGCAACTGCTAATTATGGTTTAGGAATATCTGACGAAACAACTGTCACAGTCACTAATCAAGATGGAAATATCCCAGAAATTTTAACAGAAACTATCACTATAACATCTGAAACCAACGTAATCAATAGCATTGGACAAACATTACAGCTTGGTACTGATTTTTCTCCTTCGAACGTTACCAATCAAAATGTAACTTGGAGTATATCAGACGAATCCATAGCTGAGATATCTTCCGATGGAATTATTACAGCCCTAAATACAGGACAAGTAACCGTAACAGCTCTTTCCAGTGATGGCACAGGTATTATTGCCACGAAAGTTGTTCTTATTAATTCAAAAATAACTTCTATTGATGTAAATTCTGCCGCTGACATAATTGATACAGAAGATGGAACTCTACAAATGCTAGCTATCGTCACCCCATCTAATTCTTCAAATACTGATGTATACTGGAATGTCTCTGACGAAAGCATTGCAACTATTTCGGAAGATGGTCTATTACAAGCATTATTAGATGGGACTGTAACTGTATACGCTGAAGCATATGATGGCTCAGGGGTTATTGGTTCAAAAGAAATAACTATTACTAATCAAATTCCTTACGTAGAAATTGAATCAATTATAATCAATGCAGAATCGGATATGATAACAACCTGTAAGGGTACATTGCAATTGACAGCTACCATTTTACCAGAAAATGCTACTGTACAAAACTTAGAATGGACTACAACAAACAGTGGAGTAGCTACTATCGACCAAAATGGTTTAATTACTGCAGTAAGTAATGGAACAGTCTATATCGCTGCTACTCCTACTGAAGGGACTAATTTTCTAAGTGGCATATTTGTAGTGACAATTAGTAACCAAACAGTGATTGCAGTAGAAAGTTTTCATGTATCTACTAACAGTTCAAATATCCTTATTAACGAATCAGATTCAGCTTTTATACAGAACATCTATCCGGCCAATGCAACTTGCTACTCTATAAATTGGACAGTCGAAGATTCTGATGTGTTAGAATTGACACAAGAGAATGATTCAGTTATTTTTGATGGGAAATCAGTGGGAAATACTACAATTAAAGTAACCATAGAAAACGGTGATAATAGTATTTTAGAAAAAGAAATTTCTGTAAACGTAGGTTCTACTTTAGCCGTTGCCGAAGAGACTCAATCAATTCATGGAATAACACTCTACCCTAACCCTTCATCCGGAACCTTCTCCATAAATGGAATTACTGAAAATGTTTCAGTAGATATTATATCTATCAGTGGGCAAATAATTAAATCTTTTTTCATAACTCCTACAAACTCTGAATTAGATATTTGCGAGCTATCGACAGGCACATACCTCATCCGCATTTTGAATAAATCTGGGATATTCTTTAGGAAAATCATTCTACTTTAATGTAATATCAGCTAATCTAGACAGAAAGAGGTCTTTCATAAACATTTATCCAGCATTGGTGTTTGCCACTATTTTAACTTTCTGCATTTTATTTTTTAACAAAAGACTTGACTGACCTTATAATTTATATTGAAAAAATGAGTTGGGATATTGTATTATTTAACTCCAAAGAAATTAAAGCTCAATCGAAGAAATAAATTAAGACAAACTCGAACCAATAAACTTTACAGGAATTCTCGAAAACTCATTTGATGTTATTCTTAATGGACTAAAATTACCGAGAAATTAATAGAAAAGTCTTTTCCTTTAATTTCTTTACCGATGGTGAAATGGTAAATAATAAAATATTGAGTTTGTATGGAGAATACAGATTGCTCAAATTAAATGAACTAGCAAAGTAACAAGATTGGGGAATTTTCGCTACAGGATTGAAAAACATGATTAATCTGTAAAACCCAGAGAATAAAGGTTATGAGAATCATAGAAATGTGATAAAGATGAAATAATAATACGGTGTACAACACGGTATATAGCAAATAGTGCGTTAGGAGGTTAAGGAAAGTTCTATGCCATTTAAAAACACCTCCAAATCCTGAAGCTCATCACTTTCTACTGCCCTACTAACCATATACAAACCGTTGGCAATAATGAAAGAAAAACTCGAACAAGAATTAAACTATTTAGGCTCAAATATTGAATTAACAGATTTCAATACAATTGAACGTGGACTGAAATTTTATTTGAGATTTGAATTAGGAGACACTTTTAACAACGGAACAAAAGAACGTGTAAAACAAGCAACAAAACGTGCGTCTGAACTGTTTGAGAACCATTTTGAAAAAGATTCTGTATTATACATAATTATTTATGATTTTGGAGACGATATGTTTGCTGAAACGCCAAATCACATTTATGAATTATTAAGATCAGAAAATATACAAACTCAACAGTTTGAGAAAAATCTTGCAACTAGATATTTTGATGACGAAGACAATATTGAGCGAATTAAAGGAAAATTAACAATTTGTAAATTAGAAAGAAACGGAATTAATTATCAAGAAATATTCAACGGAATTGCAAATACAGTGATGGGATTTTCACCAACAATTCATCAATTAGTGTACTTTTTTCAACCGAAAACTAAAAAATGGTTTTGGATGTATGATGACAGAGGTTGTTTAATGTTTAGTAACGAAACAGATGATTTGAAATTGAACTTATTGAAATTTGACAAATGGATTGTTGAATCTCAAAGAGAAGTAATGGAAAAACAATTTGAATAAATCACTATTGCCAACACCCTATATAAAAAATTGCTAGTTTTACCCTAAACCAATGTTAGTTGCTTTGTTTGCTAGCTTCTGATTTTCCTTCGGAAAATCCTCGCACACAAACTACGCACTATTCTGATACAAGCACGTTACCAAATATTTGTATAACTCTTAAACTAAATAAAAATGTTGCGAACTGTTATAATGCTTATTTTTTGTCTTACCATTTATTCTTTTAGTAGTGCTCAAGAAAAAAAAGAAATAGACGAATCACGTTATAAGGGCATAAATACAGGGAATGAGACTAGATTTTTAGAATCAAAACTCAATAATAAAAACTATAAACTGTATATAAGCCTACCTAAGAATTATGATGAGGATATTAATCATAGATATCCCGTTTTATATATATTAGATGCACAATGGGATTTTACAAGTATGGTTTCCTCACAAAAATTCCTGAATAGTGACCGATTAATACCAGAACTGATCGTAGTAGGAATTTCTTATGCAGGCGAAAACCCCAATTATTCATCATTGAGAACGAATGATTTGACCCCAACAGTAATTCCAGAGAGAAAAAATAGTGGGAATGCTAAATTATTTGCCTCAGTTTTACGCACTGAAATTATCCCATTTGTAGAAAAGGAATATCGAGCATCGGATAATAGAAGAACTTTAGCAGGTAATTCTTTTGGTGGCCTTTTTACCAATTATATGCTATTTAATTATACTGATTCATTTAATAATTATATCATTTGTAATCCTTCTTTTTGGTATGATAGTGAATTGTCTTATACTTTTGAGGAAAACTATTTTAAAGATAATAAGAAATTAAATGCTAATGTAATTCTAATAAGCGGCTCTCTTGATGATGTTGAACGCCACAATAAAATGGCGAAACAAATCGAATCTAGAAAATATGCTGGTTTGAATTTTAAATTTAGCGTTGTAGAAGGTTTTGCTCATAGTAGTACAAAATCAATAGCTTATGCCAAGGGCATTTTGCACAGTTACAAAATAACACCTATTAAGGTAGATGAAAAAAAACTATTAAAATATACGGGGAATTATGAGTTAGCACCTGGAAAATCAATCTCAATTACAATCAATGATGGGCATTTAGCCATTAAGGAATTTGACGGATTCGTCAATATTCCCATATATGCGATAGCTGAGGGTGAATTTTCCATTTGGGGAACCTATATACCCTTTGATTTTAACAAAAATGATAAAGGAGGTATAATAGGTTTATCAACTGAATATAATGATGCACCAATTACATTAAAGAAAATCAAGTAATAAACATTTGGTAACATAGTATAAAAATAATGCTTAAGTTTAATCCTAAATCTAAAGGCTAGTGCTTTTTTACACGTAACTGTTGTAGGTAAATTATTCGAATATGAAATATACTGTAATCGTACTTATATGTGGGCTCTTATTGGCTTGTTCAAAAAATCAAAACAATATAAACACAATCACAAATTTGAATTTACTGGCAGATTCTTACCTTAAAGCGTTTTTGTCAACGCATCCAGAGGACGCTTATTCATATGGAATTGACATTGAGCGTCATGATGGGCACCCAATGAATGATGTAAATGAAATATTAGAATGGCAAAATTATGAAGATAGCTTGTATTCTGAATTTCAAAAAATTGATCAATCGAAGATTACATTAGCTAAGGATAAAATCACATATTGGACGCTAAAAGAAAAATTAGAGTCACAGATAGAGTTTCGAATTTGCAAGCAATACCTCTGGCAAATAAGCCATATGACCGGATGGCAAAACACTTGGCTCAACATGGCAAGAAAACAACCTGTCATAACAGAGAGCAATAAATCTCAGGTTTTAATTCGATGGAACTACTTTCCGAGATTTATAGATAACGAGATTACCAATCTAAAATCAGGAATTGAGCAAGGCTACACAATGCCCAAGGAGATTGTAGCTGTGGTAATAGATCAAATTCAAACTATTTTGGAATACCCAATAGATAAGTCACCATTGATTGCACCAGCTAAGAGAGCGACTTCAAAAACTTTTAAAGATGATTGGACAATTCTCATTCAGGAGAGAGTCCTACCGGCCATACACGTTTATCAAAACTATTTAAAAGAGGAGTATTACGATCAAGCAAGAGAAGAAGTCTCTATTGTGAATATTCCCAATGGGAGCGAATGCTATCAAGCCTATATAAGGTATTGGACTTCAACTGAAATGACAGCTGATGAAATCCATGAATTAGGGCTAAAAGTAGTTGGCCAAAATAAGGCAGAGGTAATTGAATTAGGGCAAAATATTTATCAAACAAGTGATTTTACTGAAGTAATAAAGAAAAGTAAATCCGATAGTACCCAATATTTTAAAAATAGTGGAGACATGCTCACCTATAATGAGCAATTTCTTAAAACAGCTAAATTGGAATGTGCCAATTGGTTTTCTTCTTTACCATCTTCAGATGTTGAAATTTACCCTTATGAAGCTCATGAAAAAGGTTCAGCCAGATATGAAATGGCAACTAGCAACACACCTGCCTATTTTCGCATTAACTTGAATCATCCCAATTCAGAAATATTTGGTCAGAGTGAAATTAGAAATGCACATGAGGCATATCCAGGTCATCATTTGCAAATAGG
>NZ_BMWZ01000014.1 GCF_014651495.1 Algibacter mikhailovii | reverse complement strand
CTATTTTTAGCTTAACCTATGTTAGTTGCTTTGTTTGCTAGCTTCTGATTTTCCTTCGGAAAATCCTCGCACACAAACACGCAACATTTCATATACGTAACCGTTGTAAACAATTATCGGAAACGTGTTTACTAAACCAAAAGGTTCGTTTACTCATTTATCTTTTTATTACTTCCTAATAAGAAATAGATTTGAGTTTAAATTAAAATCAAAAACAATATGAAAAGACTTTTGACCTTATTTCTGATTTTGACCATTTTCTCGTGTGAACGAAAAGAAATTACAAAAGCGGACTTATCATTCAAACTAATAAGTTGGGGAAGTTTTTATGGAGCAGAACGTGAACAAATAGAAAAATTTGAAAAATTATTTGACAGTATAAGAAAGAATCCAAACGCTCAAAAACAGGACAAAGAATTAGACGACTTCTTTTTGAGACTAAAGGATAAAGGATTATTTACATCACCATACATAAATCTACGAATTGGAGCTGATTCGACTTTGGTCGTTTACCTTTCCGAAACTGAATACAAAAAAGTAAAAGACTTTAACCACAACGATTTACAAAAACGGAATAAAAAGGTCGAATTAGAACTTGAAATTGTAAAGAAAGATGTTGACATATATTATGCTGAACGAATTTTAAGCGTGAATGAGGTTGACGGACAAACATATTGGAAAAAATAACAGTTTACAACAACGTGTATAATTAATTGCTTTGGCAAGTGCTTTTTTGGAAAATTCCTTCGGAATTTTCTCGCGTTCGGTTTTGTTTACTAAATTAGTTGCTTAAACTCGCAACTAACCATACACAACAACGTTACCCAACATTTAAAAAAGCAACCAAATGACCAAAACTGACCTATTTCGAGTGATAATTAAAATATTCGGAATTTACTGCTTCATAGATGCGATATTTCAAATGATTCCAAACTTATCTTATTCTGGAGGATTTTATTCAATAAGTTTAAAAGTGAGTTTAATCTTTATATTGGTAACAGGACTTATTGCTTATTTTTTATTATTCCATACTGACAGAATAATCAAATTTTTGCGATTGGACAGAGGATTTGATTCTGATAATATCGATATTGGAAGTCTAAAAAACGATGGACTTTTCAAATTTGCACTAATTTTTATCGGACTTTTATTGGTTGTGGACAACATACCTCAGTTTTTAAATTTTTGCTACTTGGCATTTAAAAAGCAAGTCTCATCAACTGGACTTGATGAAGTCGACGGATTTATGTTAGAGCAACAATTGGATTATAATTGGTGGATTGTTTCTGCGTTAAATGTTTTGATGGGAATTATAATTTTGACCAATTACAGGCGGATTGCTAATCTGTTCCTGAAAAAAGAAAAAAACGTTGGGTAACAACGTGTAAAAATAATTGCTTGGTTCTAGCCTACTCGGAAAATCCTGCGGATTTTCCTCTGGTTTGTTCCATTTTTGTTAAGTTAGTTGCTTAACCACGCAACTATCCTTACACAAACCGTTACCCAACATATAAAAAACTCAACCTATGAATGAAGACATGACAGTCGAACAATTTCGATATACGCCTTTTTGGACTCGTGCAGGAGCTTATCTATTAGATACAATTATTCTAAGTGTCGTTGCTATAACGGTCAATTACGTTAATATATCTAATTTTAAAAGTTTTCTTCTTTACTTACCCTTTGCTATTTTGGCAATTTTATACAAACCCTTTTTGGAAAGCTATTATGGAGCTACAATCGGCAAAATGATTGTAAAAATTAAAGTAACTGATAAAAATTTCAAGAAAATTGATATGACTACGTCTATTTTGAGAAGTTCGATTTTGGTTATTCCTTTAATAATGTATATTCCAATTTATTACTTGGCTTTTAACAACACCAGTTTATACGAAATAAATGAGTTTATGGAGTTTTCTACCGCTATTGCAACTGAATACCCAATGCAAGGAATAATTGGAAATTTAAGCATGATAATAATTGTTGCAGATATTATTTTCCTTTTATCCGACTCAACAAAAACAAAAAGGTCGCTTCATGACAGAATTGCAAATACTTATGTTATTTACGACAAAAAAAATAAAAATACGTTGGGTAACAATGTATAAAAATAATGCGTAAGTTTATTCCTCATACGTAAGTCCGTGCCGATTTGCTGGCGTCCGATTTTCCTTCGGAAAATCAGCCTCTCTCAAATCCGCACTATTCTTATACGAGACCGTTATGTGCAAGCTGAAAAAGGATTCGAACTAATAACAAATGACTGAACAAGCAATAATAAAACAGATAGGAAAATCAGCTGAAATCGATTTGCAAAAACCAAAACCAATTGGAAGTACTGGGTTTTATTTAAAGTCATTTAACTCTAAAAACCCTGAGTCCGTTTCTCTGAAAATAGACTCTAAATGCAACTTTGAAAAACGAACTCATGGACTCTTGTTACGTGCCAATTATTCTAATAAATTGATTGCGATTCCAATTCATAATGAAAATATTGTCGAAATTACTCTAACCCGCGGAAAAGAAAATATTAATCCTTTTTTTTTATCACCAATGTGGATTTTATTAAAACTTGGTGTATCTAAATTAAGAGCACGATACTTTAAATTTTGGAGTTTTGAATACTCAATTGATCAAATGGAATTGAGCATAAAAACGACAGATTACGAAATGGATTTCATTGCTAATGGTTATTTATTTGAACGGCAATTAAGTTTTTTTAAGAATCTTAATTATGGAAATAAATTATTGACTAAAATAAAAGCCAGCACATAACATTGTATAAAAATAATGCGTAAGTTTATTCCTCAATCTAAAGGCTAGTGCTTGTTTGGTTGCATCTGATTTTCCTTCGGAAAATCCTCGCACTCAAACTACGCACTATTCTTATACGTAACCGTTGGCATTCATTAAACCAAACCTAAAGAAATGAGTACTTGGAACTTAAGAAAAGTAGAAAAGGAATTGAAGAAATCTTTTGAAGATGATTCAGAGGTTGACCTTCTAGCGATACTAAAGAAAAACTCATTTCTATTTTACCCACTTTACTCAAGGAAATATGGAATCCAACCCAATTTCGCTGAGGTTTCATTCGCAGGTAAAATGAGATGTGATTTTGCTTGGCTTAACGATAATTCTGGCGGTCCAGAATGGGTCTTAGTTGAAATTGAAAAACCAAAAATGAAACTATTTAGTAAAAATGGTGACCCTTCAGCCGAACTTAATCATGCTGTTGAGCAGGTTAAATCTTGGGATAGGTATTTCAGAGAAAATCCTAGCGAAAAGTCAAGAATATTCGGTGCAGTTTCCCGATTTAAATACATACTTGTAGCTGGTTCCAGAGAAGACTGGAGTAGTGAAAAGGCGATAAAATGGAGAGCATATCATAATGACAATTACAATATTGAGATTAGAAGCTGCGATATTTTTTTAGATGCAATAAAATTAGCCAACAACAAATTTGAAGAATTGTGGAGTTTTGAAGAAAACCCTATTAGTTTGAAAGATTCTCAGTTGGAAAAGTACTGGCAAGAATATGGATATATGGACATCTTTAGAAAAGTACTTTAAATGACATTACGAAAAGGGAAAACCAAATCAACTCTTGAAAGCTCAATAGAAGCTGCTTTTCTTGCTGTCGAAATTTACAACAAGCCGAGAACTCCATTTCGAATAGAAGGTTTCATTACTCAAATGATTATTGCATGGACTAGATTATTTCATGCTCACTACAATCATACAATTGGAGAAAAATACTATTACAAAAAACCTAATGGACACTATCAAACTATTGATGGAGAAAAAAAATCTTGGGAATTAAAGACCTGTGTCTCAAAACATGATGGACTAACAACCGCAGTTAAAACTAATTTGAATTTTTTCATAAAGCTTCGAAACAAAATCGAGCATAGACACATTGATCGAGAAGAAATTGGAGTAATGATTTTTGGAGAGTGTCAAGCACTTTTATACAATTATGAAAATACTCTCATTGATTTCTTCGGTGAAGAATACGCTCTGAATGAAAGTCTCTCATTTTCTATTCAATTTTCTAGACTTCGGAAAAAATCACAAATAGAAGCCAGTAAAAAATTGCTCTCAAAGGAGATTAAAGAATTGAAGTCATTTATAGACAATTATAGAACTTCACTTACTGATGAAGTTTTTAATGCTCAAGAATACAGTATCAAACTTATTCAGGTGCCAAAAATTTCAAATACAAACCGTAATGATTTAGCAGTGGAATTTGTGAATTGGAATTCACTATCTGAAACTGACAGAGAGAATTATGAAAAAGTAACTGCTATTATTAAGGACAAGGTCGTCAAGAAAGAAGCTATAAATCCAGGTAAAAGAAAACCAACGGATGTGATTACTAAAGTTAATTCAGAAATTGATTTTGAAATAAATCATTATGACCATAAATGTCTTTACTGCTGTTTCAAAATAAGACCTGCTACTGCAAATGACATAGACGATCCATTTGACACTAATACAGCATATTGTCACTATGATGAAGTTCATGATGATTATGTTTATCAAGATGAATGGGCAGAACTAATAATTCGTGGGATAAATGAAGGTTCCTTAACAAGAAATGATTGGAAAGCAAAATTCAAAAACAGAGAAAGCTATGATATAGCAGCCTTTGAAACAAATGACACTGATGGCACTATTTAAAATTAAACAAGCACTAGAATACATAAAGGAGAAACCCTTCAAACTAGAGAAGGAAATCCAAGACTTAACAGAACAAAACTTAAAGACAGTTTTCGGGCTAGATTTCGTAAAATCAGAATTTGCACTCAACAATTTCAGGCT
The DNA here is from genome assembly GCF_014651495.1 of Algibacter mikhailovii. Classification (GTDB taxonomy): domain Bacteria; phylum Bacteroidota; class Bacteroidia; order Flavobacteriales; family Flavobacteriaceae; genus Algibacter_E; species Algibacter_E mikhailovii. The sequence continues at coordinate 16,064 of NZ_BMWZ01000014.1, read as the reverse complement.
TGACACTTTAGCGTTTGATAAAGAAGCAAATGCTTTTGTAATCATAGAATATAAGAGAGACAAGAACTTTAGCGTGATTGACCAAGGATATGCCTACTTGTCATTGATGCTGAACAACAAAGCAGATTTCATACTTGAGTTCAACGAAAATCTAGACAAGACATTAAAACGAAATGACGTTGATTGGTCTCAATCAAGAGTATTATTTATTTCCCCAGCATTTACCAATTACCAAAGAGAAGCCATAAACTTCAAAGACTTACCAATTGAATTGTGGGAAGTAAAACGTTTTGAAAACGACACGGTTTCTTTCGACCAAATTCAAAAAGCAGGTGCCCAAGAAAGTATAAAGACAATATCTAAGACCGATAATACGATTGACAATGTTGCTAAAGAAATAAAGGTTTATTCTGAACAAGAGCATTTGGAAAATGTGACAGAAGAAATCAAGGAACTTTATGAAAAACTAAAAAGTGCAATTCTGAATTTCGACAACATTGAGGTAAAGCCCAAAAAGAAATATATCGCATTTGTGTCAGGTAGAAATGTAATAGACATTCACCCGCAACGAAAAGCCTTGAAAATGTGGTTGAACCTCAATAAAGGAGAATTAGATGACCCCAAAAATTTGATGCGTGACGTATCTACGACAGGACATTGGGGCAATGGTGATTATGAATTACAAATCAACTCTGATGATGATTTAGAATACATTTTAAGCCTTGTGAAACAGTCAATTAAAAAGAATATAAAATAACGAAATGCCAACAATGGGTATAGTGCATAGCTTCCTTACGTCAGCTACGCCACCACACCCGAACCGTTCTACGCAATTTGAAAAACTTACTCAAAATATTAATTCTGACTTTGATTTTAGCTTCTTGCAAAAAAGAAACTGAAAGCAAAACGGAATTTCCTAAATCTGACTTTAATCTCAAAACGGACTTAACCGTTTTCAAGAAAAATATGACTGAATTAGATACCATTAAGGTTTTCTTTGACCATTCAGTTTGCACTTACGAAGGTTACGAAAGAATTGAAATCACTAAACAATCGGATTCAATAAAAATTCGGACTGAATTTAAAGAACTGACTTTTAGTGAAAATAAAAAGCCCGAATGGAATTTAGTTTACGAGAAAAAAATATCGGAAACTGACACTATTTGGCAATTTGAAAAATTTATTGAACGAAACGCAAATCGTAAAACTTCTGACAAGGAAAATCGTGGCATTTTAATAATCGAAAACAAAAAAGACACTATTCAGTTTTATACCGATGGACTAGTGGACTTGAATCACTTTTTAGAAGATTATTATCTGACAATGAGAAAAATATATCCAGAAAACAAAAAGGGAATTTATGGATATGAACTTGCGGAGGAATAAAAACTGCGTAGAACAACGTGTATAATTAATGGCTAGTTCGAGCTTGCTTACGAAAATCCTCGCGGATTTTCTATTCGGTTTGTATTTGCTAAATTAGTGGCTTAAACACGCCACTAATCATACACAAAACCGTTACCAACAAGCTGAACAAAAATCCTGCTAATGAACAAACTTTCGTCTGAAAACCTAAATCTTCTGCCAAATCCGAATGAATTACAAAAGATTTGCAAATCCATTTCTGCTTTGGAAGCAATTATTTGTCCTGAATGGGAATACAGATATTATTCTTACCAAAAAGATTGGAGTGAAACAGAAGAGTTTTGCGAAATGAGAAACGGACAAGGAGACCAAATGTTAATGGTTTTTAGCAAATACGGAACTTGTATTAACGGATTTGCTCACGAAAGCGAAATGAATGGTTGGAAAAACATTCCAATTGAAGAGAAAAAATCTTTTGTAGAAAAACTATTTGGTTCAAAAAAAGAAACCAAAACGGAATTAACTCAAATAATTCCAAAAGGAGTTGTGGATAATTTACCAAAAGTATTTAATGACTTTATATTCGGAGAACCTGTGAAAAGTATTGGAACAACTTTTTGTATTTGGCAAACTGAATCAGATAATAATTGGAAAATAGGGAAAGTCGATTTACCAAAAGACGAATACAAAGATGGCTCTAATGATTTACTACAATTATTAGACGGAAAACCTTTGACTTATAAAAATTGGGCGGAAGAATATTACGAGGAAAATTTTGAGGAAAACGAACTCAAATTGGAACTTGTAGAAAAGATTTATAAAGGAGCAATAATAACAAAAGAATTGGTTCTCGAATTAAATCCAGAATTAGATGATTTTGAACAATTGAAATCTGATTTAAACGAAATCGGATTTGAACATAAAATATAAAAGCCAGTTGGTAACACCGTGTATAATTAATGGCTGGTTCTCGCCTACTTACGAAAATCCTCGCGGATTTTCTATTCGGTTAATATTTGCTAAATTAGGTGCTTAAACACGCCACTAATCATACACAAACACGTTGTAAGTAATTTGAACAAACCAAGAAAAATAGAACTCAATTTAGGAAATCCAAAAAATGGATGGCTTCCGATTGAATTAAAATCTACGGATTTTGAATTGGAATTTAATGCTTCAAATATTCCTGAAAATCCGACTGACAAACTTTGCGAATCTCTGATTTTAACAATGAACGGAATTGAAACGGAAATATGTTGGAATCTGGAACCTGAATGTTATTTCTTTGAACTAAAACAAAGCGGAAAAAATATTAATCTGAACATTTCAAATAGTAGCGGAATAACAAAAAATCGAAATCTGATTTATGAAATGACTGGAGATTTTGAGTCTGTGATTTTACCAATGTATAGGAGTTTAAAAAAGTTTAGTACATTGGAATTTGATAATGCGGATTGGATAAAAATTGACCAAATAAAACTGAATAAATTAACGGAATTAGTAACGGAAAGAAAAAACTACTTACAACAAAGTATATAAAAAATTGCTAGTTTTAGCTAAACCAAAGTTAGTTGCTTGTTTGCTAGCTTCTGATTTTCCTTCGGAAAATCAGAAGCTAGCAAACAAGCAACTTTCCATATACATAAACGTTAGCTTTAATGCTAACATCACGAACAAAAACAAAAATCCCTTTTACCAAGAATACTTTTTGATAATTATGCGATAATTATCAATACATAAGAATCCAAATATACTAAAGGCAAATAAAATTAATATCGTTATTGACTTAATAATATATTCTCCAAATAGTAAGCTAAACATAAATATTAGTCCCGAAAATAATGCTATAAGAAAAAATGAAAGTGACTTTTTTAAATAAGAAGACACTTCTTTTTTGTAATCTATTTCAGCTTTAATTTTGAGCATCATGCTATTTTCAAAATCATCGTTTATCATCGTTTTTACTCCAGATTTTACAAAATCACTAATCAAATCGTCTTTAAATTCTTCTAATTCTTTCATCTTTATTTATTGTTTTTACTTTCAATATGAAAACGTATGCTTTTCCTTGCTCTATGTAATATAACTTTGGTATGTGCCATTTTCCAACCTGTAATATTCACTATTTCTTTTAAACTATATTCTTCTAAATAAAACAGATTTATTGCTAACCTTTCATTTGAATTTAAAGATTTCATGATTTTTTCAATCTGTACTAATTTATCACTTTTAGTTTCCGAATTTAATTCAAAATTTGTCTCATTATGTAATTCTGCAACATATTCTACTTTAAGTTCTCTTTTCAACTTCTTAAGTTTTTGAAAAGATTCATTTACAATAATTCTATAAAACCATGATTTAAATTTCGCTGTTCTATTAAACGATTTCAATCCGTTATACGCATTCATAAAGGAATCTTGAACAATTTCTTCAGCATATTGGTCATCCTTTACAATTGAAACGGCAATATTAAACGCCATGTCTTTGTAGGTATTCAAAAAATATCTAAAAGCTTCTGTATCTCCCGATAAAACCCTTTCAATATACTCATCCTCCATTTTTATTTTTATAAGTTTTATTAATAAAATGAATGATTTGAAAGGATATGCCTAAACATATACCGACAATAAAAGTGATTAAAAAACCTTTAAAAAGCTCTAAATCATTTTCTAAATAGCGAACTAGAAAGGCAATACCTAAAAAGGAAACACTCAAACCAATGATGACGATACTTAATTTAAACCAAGGAAAGATAATCTTGATTTTATTTTTCTTTTGAAATTTAAGCACATCTTCTAAATCTAGTCCTTTATCTATAAGATGCATTCTTTCTCTATATTTAGCTTTTTGATAAAACAACCAAGCGAATAAAAATGCAATAATACTTATACCGACTATAATTAAAAATAGAATTTGTTTTGTCATGGCGTTTTTTAATATTTAAATTATTCTTTGATTAATTCTTCTTTTTTGCAATCATCTCTCTATCGCGACCAATCATTTTTAGTCCAGTAACAATTCCTTTATCATCCAAAATAAAGTTAAGTTTCATTGTTTGATTATTATCTAAAAACTTATGGTCTCCATAATAATTAATTTCAACCTTTTGACCTTGTGCATCACCATAAATTTTGTCTCCTTCAGTAATTATCGACAAGTTGAATTCTGGCGAAAACTCATAGTCTCCTAAATAAATTGACATTTCTTTAGAAGACAATTTAATAAACTCTACGTTAGCAACTATAGGAGTCGTATTTAATTTATGGTCGTAACTCATAATTCTTGTTGGCACCCATTTTCCTTGGTCTAAAATCCAAAGGTTAATAAATCTGGAAATTGTACTACCAAAAGAATGTTTTCCGGTTTGGATTGCTCCATATAAATTTCCGCTATCATACAAAGGAAACACTTCAATACTACCTTCTTCTAAAACTCTTTTTATATTGTTTTTTCCTGTACTACAAAGATTCTTTTTTAATGTACTTATAAATTTTGCTCTCGATTTAGTAATACCATCTTTATCATGATAAAATTCAAATTCTTCAGGTAACAATTCTTCAAATACTTCCAAATTACATTTATTAAACCCTACTTCAAAAAACAAACTGTCTTTTGCTTTTAAAATTTCAAACAATTCATTATCACTTGGAACTTGAGCATTAATAATATTTGAAAAAAGTATGACTATAATAGCAACTCCTTGAATTTTTCTAATTGGTAATTTCATAATTTTTCTTTTAATTAAATTTATCTATTTCCAATAGGATTGCATTTATTATAAAAAGGTTACAAATTCTTAATAAAATTACTTCTCTCAATGAAAAAAGCACATAAAGCTAACACCGTGTATAATTAATGGCTAGTTTTCGCATACTTACGAAAATCCTCGCAGATTTTCTACTTGGCTTTTATTTACTAAATTAGGTGCTTAAACACGCCACTAATCATACACAACAACGTTGTAAAACATTTGAATGAAAATACCGAGCATAACATTTAAAGCACCTGAACCTGAATTAAAAGTCATTAAATCAGTTACAGTTTATATTTCGGAAAAACACTCTGAAATGATCATTGCTCCTATTTCTAAAGAACCAAAAGATAGTTATCATTACGAACAAAAGGATTGTGAAATAATTGACTTAACATCTTCAACTGAAATTATTGGAGAAGCAATAAAGCGGAATTTCAATAAATTCGATATTAAAGAAAAAAAAGAAGGAATGGGTAAAAAATCCGACTGGCCTGCTTTAAAAGTAAGTAAGGAAAAAAGTGGTCGTGGTTTTGAGGAAAAGTATCGCCGAATTTCAATTCGTGGAATAACAGATAGAAACAGTACGTTGAAAATTGAAACTGTAATGAATTTACCAATCGGAATTGAATTGACAAGTACGATTTCAGCTCATTGTGAGCCATCCGAATTAGGAAATAGAATTTTAAAAATATATCGTTCGGAAATAACTGAACGGAAATAAAAAACGTTTTACAACACCGTATATAAAAAATTGCTGGTGTTGTGCTAAAACAAAGGTCGTTACACGTTTGCTACGTCTGATTTTCCTTCGGAAAATCCTCGCACGCAAACACGCAACTTTCCATATACATAAACGTTGGCGTTAATTTAAGAATGAAGAACTTTACATCATATTTTCTACTAATAATTATACTTTTAAGTTGTAATAAAACAACTGAAAAAATCTTGATTCACGAATTCAGTCCGACCGCAAGCAGTTGGAATGTTGAAAAATGGAATTCCGACAATGACAAAAACCCATATCAAATAAGGGAAACCGTCGATTCAGAAAACAAAGTGTTAAAATTGGAATTTACGAAAAATGGAAAAGTTCTTGAAAACCGACTTTGTTATCTTCCGACTATCGTTGAATACGAATATCAAACCGATAGAATAATTGAACGGTTATATTCCAATGGACAGCCAATGGAGGCAACTGAATGTGAAATGCCATTTAAAACCATATATCACTTAAAAGATAATTACATTACTAAAGTTGAGACTTTTAGAAAATTTGACACTATCAATTTCTCGAAAAATGAATTAAAGGAATTAAGAAAATACGTTTCCGAATACGAACTGACTATTTGTAATGACAGTACAAATACTGAAGTTGATTTTTACTATCACTCGTTCGCTAAAATGAACGGAATTTACCCAACAAATAAAAACTATAAATACGACCCAAATAACTATTATTATGGAGATGAACCAGAAGCGGAATCAATAGTAAACGGAATAAAAAAATTAAAAAACTAACGCCAACACCGTGTAAAAATAATTGCTTGGTTCTCGCCTACTCGGAAAATCCTGCGGATTTCCCTCTGGTGTGGTTCATTTTTACTAAGTTAGTTGTTTAACCACGCAACTATCCGTACACGAACACGTTGTGGGTAATTTGAGAAAACGGAAATGAACGAATCAAAAAGACTGAATTTTTTAAAATCATATCTCAAATTATATGGAGTTGAGAAAATTGAATTAATTGACAAAACGGTTGACTCAATAAGCGGAATTGCAATCTATGATGAGAATGACCCAGAAGAACGACAGGAATTTATTTGGCATAAATCTGAAAAGCAAGTTCCCTCACCTGAATTGAATATTCTGATTGAAAAAATTGTTGCAGAAAAATGGCATAACGGAGATAAAATTTTGGAAAATATTGAAGAATTGGAATTTGAAGAGTTTGACAACACAACTAAAGAAAAAATACTGACTGAATTATTTGATGTCCAAATTCGAATGGTCGAAGATGGAGAAGAAACAGATTCTTATTGGGTTCATTACTAATTGATAAAATGAAAATATTAAAAAAAATATCAGTAATTGGAATTGTTTTCCTTTTGGTCAGCTGTTTCTCAACAGAAACAAAAAATGCTGAAAAAGCATATAAATATTGGTCTGGAAACGAACCACCAAAAGAAATTGAATTGATTAAAGGCGAATATTATCAATCACCTCATTTTACTCTCGAATATGAGTTATTCCTTAAATTCAAATCGGACAAAAAATGGTTTGACGAATTTGTTGACTATAACGGTCTTGAAGTTGACACAGTTGGAAACGAATGGAAAGGTTGGACTAAATTGCCTGAATGGTTTAAACCTGACCAAAACTATCTGATTTATGCAAAAGACCAAACAGCCGAATTTGAACGTTCAAGATATTTAAGAAATCCTAAAACTGGAATTAGCTATATCTATGAAACTGTGGGAATGTAAAATAAAAAACTACCCACAACAACGTGTATAATTCATTGCTAGTTTTAGCCTACTTACGAAAGTCCTCGCGGACTTTCTATCTGTGATTTATTTGCTAACTTTAGTGCTTAAATACGCAACGAAATCATACACAAAACCGTTGTAAAACATTTGAAAAAAGCACTTTACATATTTATTCCTTTGCTGATTTTATTGAGTTGTTCCGACTCGAAAAAACAGACTGAACCGATATCTGAAAATAGAACTCTTTATGTTTTTCACACAGAAATCGCAAAGCCAATAATGGAATATGAATTGGTTATTTCGGAAAATGACACAGTAACTAAATACTCATATAGAAATCTGAAAAATGAAGAAAGGAACATGGAGTTTTCTTATGATAAAGTGTCTAAACAATTGGTTTTTGTCTTTGACCAATTTATTCCCTCAAATAGAACGGAATATCTGAATAACGAAATACATAAATCTGCGTTCACAAATTATGGATTGAAAGAGCCATATGATGATGGAACTGGACCAATATTATTCAATCCTGAATATGGTGTCTTGGGAATTGGAAACAGTTATGGACCTGATTTTATTTATTTACCAAATTCCAATCTTGAACTGACAAAAGACGTTATTGCTGAATTATATAAATAAAAACGTTTTACAACAACGTGTAAAAATAATTGCTTGTGACTTGCCTACTTGGAAATTCCTGCGGAATTTCCAATGCTTCGGTTCATTTTTAGTAAGTTAGTTGCTTAAACACGCAACTATCCTTACACGAACACGTTAGGCACAAGCTCGACGCGACAACGAGAATATTTCTACATGTCATTAAGATTTATTATCTTACAAATACAACCAACTATAAATCATACAGTTATGAAAAATTCAGTTCTCATTAAAAAGTCTACATTGATTCTAATAGCACCTCTCATTTTTCTTACAATAAGTGCCTGTGGTAAAAAACAAAAAAGTAACAAAAATGAATTTAATTCAGTTTATTCCGAAAAAGATTCTATCATGCTTGAGAGCAATGTTATTCAGGACAGTATTGAATTTACCAAGTATATAGAAATGCAAAATATCAAAAATGATTCCATCAATAAAATATGGGAGGAACAGGAGTTGACACCTATAGAGGGTTTTTCTATGGAACTTGATATTGAAGATGCATTATTATTGTCCAACTGCGACTCTTGCAATGAATCATTGAAAGCTTATGATATTGTTGAGTTTAAATCCTTACGCGAGTTAATATTATTTTATCACAAAATATATTCTTATACATATGAAGAGTATAACAACTTTATTAAATCCAATAAATTAGATGGTTTCGTTTCTTATTTAGGTGCTTTTGGCTCTGCAACTTATAAATCTAATAAGCAAAAAACACAAAAAATATATGAACAGTTCAATAGTGAAGAAACGCTAGATATTTCTTGGATTGAAAACTTAAGTTTTTTTAGTAAAATATTGAACCCAAGAGCATTTGAATCTTATGATAAATGCTTAGCTATTAAGTGTGGTTACCCTTACATTACGACTCAAAAAGGGAATGGTAAAGAATTCATTCTTAAAATTGAAGTTTCTCATTTACCTAGAAGATATCCTTCTAAAATGAAACTAAACAATATTATTGTTTCTAATGCGAAACCAATTGGTCGAAACGCACTTTTGGATGGCCTTAAAGTTAAAACAGTTGATGGATTTCCAGCACAGAGGTATGAAAAAATTGAAGATGATAATGACGTTCTCATAAGTGTAACCCTAAAAGGTTTTAATGAATTAAAAAAAACTATTAAGTCACGAGAACCTCGGAGGGAACCTGTCACTTCTAATTACAACTATACAACGTTTGTTTTACCAACCAAACATACAACAGGCTATGGTACTGTATCTGTACATACAGGACCTGGTTTAAAATTTGAGCCCAATCAATTACTTGGAGTTTTTATATATCCCTCTAATGGGATAATTTATCCTCGAGATTTACAAGGTAAAGATTATAGAATTTTATCTGCTGAATTATATTCAGAAAACCCGCCTTTACCTTTTGATGATTCTAACACACCTAAAATGCATAATCATAGATGGATTAATCATGGTAATAATCCATTCAATATTCAAATATCTGATGATAAAAAATCTATTAAATATGATATGAATAAATCACCATTCTTACGCTTAGATTTTTTAAGTAAACATTTTGATAATAACGGATGGTATACTTTTGACAATGGCAAAAGGTACAATGTTAAAGATGGATTTGATTTCAAAATTAAGGGAGTAGCTGAGGTTAAAGAAATGAAATGTGTAGAAAATTGTGATTGATAAAAAGCCAGTGCCTAACAACGTGTATAAAACATAGCTATTATAGGCTTTCCGAGAGGTTTTTGTATATTTACAAAGTACGCCAAATTTTTTATTTGGTTATATTTATAAAGAAAATTAAACATAAAAATAATAAATTCGGCTCGTGTTTAATCCGAAAAGTTAGCATTTATTTATACGCTACGTTTCATACACAAGACCGTTGTAAGTAATTTGAGAAAAACGCTAACCATACTATTAATTCTGTCATTCGAACTTTTTTCTTGCAAGTCTGATAAGAAATACTCGGACTATAACGAAACCGATTTTTATGAAGTTCAAGGAATTATAAATTATGCAAATCCGACAAGTGACCCTTTCGACAGTACAATCGAAAAAAATGTGAGTTTCACCTATTTTTTAGACCGACCAAATCCAAAAACGGGAATTGAGAATAACTTGGAAATGTTTGAAGCTCAAAATGGATATCCATTAATAGTTCTTGTGCATAAAGAAGACGAAAACATAAGTTTTTATGGTCGAGTTGGAATTCTTGAAAATTTGAACGTGAAGGAAAAAGAATTTCTATCTAGGCACATCGAAAAAGAAATGTCTAAGCTAAAGAAAAAGACACCTGAATATATTTATAACGCACTAATAAAAGACTCTATTAAAGAAAATAAAACGGACAAAAAATAAAAAACTACTTACAACATTGTATAAAAATAATGCGTAAGTTTATTCCTTAATCTAAAGTTAGTGCTTGTTTGCTTGCATCTGATTTTCCTTCGGAAAATCCTCGCACTCAAACTACGCACTATTCTTATACGTAACCGTTGTACACCATTTGAGGAAACCTATGAAAAAAGCATATTTCAATCTAACTTTTCTGATTTTAATTATAATTCTATTTTCATTATTTGTTTATAGCGGAATAGAAATCATTGTGAGCAAAACAGAAACTATGGAGTGGAAAGGCGGACGATTTATTATGACCGATTTGACTAAAGTAATCGGGGTTTTATTAATTCTGACCTTGCCAACTTACGTTTACTTAAAGAAAAAATATTACACAACAAGCGAAAAGATATGAGTTGGGACATTGTTCTTTTTAATTCAAGACAGAAAATAGAATCAGTTGCGGAACTGGACGAAAACCAACTCGAACCGACTGACTTTAGCGGGATATTAGAAAGCTCATTTGACCGAATAAAAAAAGACGATAATCACAGAGAAATAATCGGAACTGATTTTACGATTGACTTTTTTGCGGACAATGAAAATTCAAGCAATTTTATGCTTCAATTATATGGAGAAAATGGACTTTATGAATTGATTGAATTGGCTAAAAAACATAATTGGCAGATTTACGATTCTGGAATTGACGGAATGATTGACTTGGAAAATCCCGAAAAGAACGGATTTGAAAATCATAGAAATTATGTGGAACAAATACGCAATCGGAAATAAAAAAAACGGTGTACAACACCGTATAAAAAAAATTGCTAGTTTTAGCTAAACCAAAGTTAGTTGCTCGTTTGCTAGCTTCTGATTTTCCTTCGGAAAATCCTCGCACACAAACACGCAACTTTCCTTATACATAAACGTTGGCAAACATATGAGAGAACATTTACTAACATCGATTCTAATTTTAATATTATTGGTTTCTTGCAAACAAACTGAAACCAAAAAGACTGAAATTGTCGAACAAAATGCAACAACTGAATTAAAAACCGAAATGGAAATAAAAGTTGAGGAAAACATTGCGGAGGAACAGTTTGTAGAAAATGACAGTTTAGCATTTGCTTTTGAATCTGAATTGGAAGATTATGCTCTTAAAAGTTCTTTATTCAAAATAGAGTTAAAACCTTATCAAAACCATCACGACAAAAGTGTTATTGACACAATGAAAACTCTGACTTTTGACAAAACTAAATTGGAATTTTATAAAGCGAAAAACTGGGAATCAATTATTGGCGGAATTATCAAAAATCCTGAAATAAAATTCGTTGATTCTTTAAACATCGGAATTAATAAAAGAACGCTTGAAAATATATTAAAAACTAAAATAGAATCTGACAAAGTAACTCTTGGGAATTTAGAGCAAACCTCATTATTCTTTTTTCAATTTGAAAATGGGATTTTGGAATCAATAAAATATGAAGGTTACTTTGATTAAAATACGATTTGCCAACACCGTATATAAAAAATTGCTAGTTTTACCCTAAACCAATATTAGTTGCTTTGTTTGCTAGCTTCTGATTTTCCTTCGGAAAATCCTCGCACACAAACACGCAACTTTCCATATACAACAACGTTGGCAGTAATTAAAACCAAAATCCTGAATTCTAGAATATGAGATATTTAGTAATACTATTTTTCGTTTTATTTTCCTGTAAAAACTCTACTGATAATAAATCTGAATCCAAAACTTTTATAGATATACATAGTCAGGCAATATTTGTTGATTCTCATAACGATATTCTGTTACAAACAATGGAAAAAGGTTATATAATAGATGATGACTTAAAAGGAAAAACTCACAGCGATTTAGACAGAATGAAAAAAGGTGGATTAGATGTTCAATTTTTTTCTGTTTGGAGTGATGGTAATCAAATAAACCCATACAGTTTTGCCAATATACAAATAGATAGTTTAGATGCAGTAATTGAAAGGAATCCTAACAAAATAATCAAAGTTTCAAATACAGAAGAATTAATATCAGCAGTTAATCAAAACAAAATAGCAGCCTTAATTGGTATAGAAGGAGGACATCAAATTGAAGACGATTTAAACAAATTAGATTCTCTTTACAATCGTGGAGTACGATATTTAACTCTTACTTGGAATAATTCTACCAAATGGGCAACAAGTGCATCTGATGAAACACAAAAAGATGGAACGCTCAATTCAGAAGGAAAAAAAGGACTTACTCATTTTGGAAAAGAAATTGTCAACAGGATGAACAAATTGGGAATTATTATAGACGTTTCTCACGTTGGAGAACAAACTTTTTGGGATGTTATTACTAACACAAAAAAACCGATTATTGCTTCTCACAGTTCTGTTTATAATATCTGTCCTCATCCTCGAAATCTGAAAGATGACCAAATAAAAGCAATTGCAAAAAATGATGGAGTTATTCAGATTAATTTTAGTTCTGGATTTTTAGATTCAGCAGTCGGAAAAAAAGAAGAAGAATTTCTTGAAAAACATAAATCTGAAATTGATTCTCTCAAACTTTCGGGTGTTAACCAATATCTCGCAGAGGAATTAATGTATCCAAAATATCGTCAAGAGTCAGAAGAATTGAAAGCACCTTTTAATCTTTTAATTGACCATATTGAATACATCATTAAATTAGTTGGTGTAGATTATGTTGGTATAGGTTCTGATTTTGACGGAATGGTTTTACCACCAAAACAGTTAAACGATGTTACGAAGTATCCTTTAATCACAAAAGCATTAATTGAAAAGGGATATAATGAAAAAGATGTTTCGAAAATACTTGGAGGAAATATATTAAGAGTTTTAAAAGCAAATGAATAAAAATAACTACTGCCAACACCGTGTAAAAATAATTGCTTAGTTCTTGCCTACTCGGAAAATCCTACGGATTTTCCTCTGGTTTGTTCCATTTTTATTAAGTTAGTTGCTTAATAACGCAACTATCCTTACACCAACACGTTGGCAAACATTAAAATCATATGAACGAAAAAACTAAAGCATTCCTAAACTCCAAAGGGCTAATTTTTGGTGGATTTTTTATGATTGCCATTTCCCTTATTATTATCTGGAAAGGCATTGAAAAGAAACGGATAACTGAAGAAAATCGGATAGTAGTTGCCACCGTATTAGAAACACCGACGGACTGTGATAATTTGGGTCGAAGAGGCGGATATTATAAACTACAGTTTAATGATCGAATTTTTGTGAAAAGCGGGAATAGAATCATTTGTGAATCCATTGTAGGAAAAAATGAAGTTGACGTTCTGACAAACGAAGAAATGGACGAAATTGTATTGGTCAATGAGTATGAAGAATACAATCTCTGGAGTGGGTTTGCACTTGTATTTATAGGATCTATAATTTCTTTTAAGGGATGGAGATCACAAAAACGTTTGCCAACAATATGTATAATTAATGGCTAGTTCTCGCCTACTTACGAAAATCCTCGCGGATTTTCTATTCAGTTTTTATTTACTAAATTAGGTGCTTAAACACGCCACTAATCATACACAAACACGTTAGCTTTAATTATGAACAAAATACTCTTCATATTGATTTTAGGACTTTCTTTTTATAATTGTAAAAAGGAATTAAAAAATCAGAACGAAAAAGTAGAAATTAAAGCCGAAAAAAGCGAAACAAAAAAGGAATTAAAATTTAGTCTTTATAACTCAACAGAATTTGAATTAAGAAACATAACAGTCGGATTACCCGATACGTCTCTAACATATGATAAACTTGAAAAACAATCTCAATTGGAATGGATAAATGTAAAATCTGCATATCATTACGGATTCGTAAGATTTTATGATATAAAAAACAGAAAATATTATATTCAACCTATTGATTATGTCGGAGAAACACCCTTTGAAAAAGGAGAATTGAAATTCATAATAAAGGAAATTGACTCAATAAATCAATGGTTTGAACTTGACTTTGAATATAAAAATAACTAAAGCTAACACCGTATAAAAATAATGCTGTAGTTAGTGCTTAATCAAAGGTTAGTGCAGTTTTGCTAGCTTCTGATTTTCCTTCGGAAAATCCTCGCATACAAAACCGCACTATTCTTATACATAAACGTTGGCAGTAATGCCACACAACCGCAGAAAGACTTAATAATTAATAACAGGGAAGCCGAAAACTGAATAGAGTAAGCGAAAAAATAAATTAATAAAAATGAAACAAATTAAATATTGGGGAGTTTTAATTTTTTTCGCATCAATTTTATTTATCGGTTGCAAAAATTCGAGTAACTCAAAAGAAACTTCATCCGAAAAAACAGAATTGACAGATACCGAAGACGAATGGGTTTCAATCTGGAACGGTAAGGACTTAACTGGCTGGAATACCTATTTCAATAGTCCTTTTTCTAAATATGACATAACCCAGGAGGGATTTTTAGGCTTGAATAATCCTGCTCAGGACATTATTGATGTAGTCCAATTGGGGGATGGTAGTGCCATTCGCATCTCAGGAACAGCTTTTGGAATGATGTTTACAGAGCAAGACTATGGCAACTACCATCTCAAACTGAAAGTTAAATGGGGCAATGACAAGCACCCACCGGTAGAAAATTCACTTAGGAATACTGGTTTGCTCTACCATGGATTTGGTGAACCTGGATCTGCATATGCCTATTTGAATACGGTGGAATTTGAAATTCAAGAAGGTAACATGGGAGATTTCTGGCCAATAGGAGACATAGAAATCGATGTTCCGAGTAAACCTACAGATAGTGAATTCCATCAATATGATGAAAATTCACCGCTTCGAACCTACTCAACTACTAAGTTTTATAAAGAAGGACTAACAGAACATGTAGACGTAGGCTTAATGGATAGTTTGGTAAAAATGTATGTGAAAAAGTTTCCAGACAAAGAAAATAAGCATGGAGAGTGGAATGACATTGACTTAATCTGCTTTGGGGATTCAAGTATACACATGGTCAATGGTACTGTTGTAATGAGATTATTTAACGCAAGAAAAATGAGCGATAAAAGCCCTCTTAAGGCTGGCAAGCTAGTGATTCAATCGGAAGGGTCTGAAGTATACTATAAAGACATCAGGCTTAAACGGATTGATAAGATGCCAGCAAAACTTGTGACTAAAGAGTAAAAGCTTGAATAAAAAACACTACTGCCAACAATGGCTATAAGTAATTGCTTGTTCTCGCCTACTTCTGAAAATCCGCGAGGATTTTCAGTTTGGTGTGTACTTGTAAAGTTAAGTGCTAACCCACGCAAATACTCATAGCCGAGACCGTTGTGTGCAATATAAAAAACAGCAAAATGAAGTACTTTTCATTGATGATTTTTGATTTATTATTTTATCAAAAAGCTATAACATAATTGAAAAGAACGCCAACTTTATTTATCCTTTAACTGTGATTATTTAAGAATCCTTAAAAAGGAAGTAAAGATTGAATTAAA
>NZ_BMWZ01000013.1 GCF_014651495.1 Algibacter mikhailovii | reverse complement strand
AGATGATTATGATTTAACAGCAGAAGTAGGAGCGCAAACAGAAGTGACCAAAACTTTTACAGTAGTGGTAACAGATGGTTCTCTTGACATGGACTTTGATGCTCTGGGAAGTGACGGCAAAGATCAGCCTAAGCTATCGGCCATAGAAATTCTTGGTCAAGCCATAAATCAGGCGCCAGTAGCTTTAGCCGGTTCAGATCTTACATCAGGGCCTGCACCATTGACGATATCATTTAATTCAATAGGGTCTAGTGACGATAAAGGTATTACGGCTTACGCTTGGGACTTTGGTGATGGAACTTCTGTGAGTAATGAGGCATCGCCAAGTCATATATTTACAGCTGCCGGTAACTATACGGTAACTTTAACGGTAAGCGATGTAGAAGGAGAAACACATAGCGATACCATTGCTATTGAAGTGGAAGAGTCTGTATCAAATGACTTTGCGCTGCGCATTAATGCAGGTGGACCAAGCTTAGATTTCGAAGGAGAGACCTTCATAAGCGATCAATACTTTGAAGGAGGAAAGTCATTTGAAAATATAAGTGCCACGGTAGTGAGTCTTTATCAAACAGAACGTAGTTCGGATGAAAAGGAATTTAATTATAACATACCTTTAGCAAATGGAACCTATGAAGTCACGCTGCACTTTGCAGAGATTTACTGGGGAGCTACAGGTGGAGGAGCAGGAGGCTTAGGTAAGCGTGTTTTTGATGTTGAAATTGAAGGTGCCAAGGTATTGAATGATTATGACGTAAGTGCCGATGTAGGACCTCAAACGGAAGCCACTAAGACATTTTCAGTTGTTGTTATTGATGGAGCTCTTGATATGTACTTTGATGCTCTGGGAAGTGACGGTAAAAATCAACCTACCCTTGCAGGAATTGAAATTCTTGGTCAAGTTGATAATATTGAAAGTGATATTGTTAGCGATGCTGCGGATTCTGTATTGTCCGATGACCCAGAGACATCTATTAATGAAATAGGAATATTTCCTAACCCAGCTTCAAATGAAGTGACATTAAACTTTACGTATCTAATTGAGATTGTTTCTTATGAAATATACGATTTAACTGGAAGGTTGGCGAAAAGAGTAGATGTAAACAAAATGATTAAAACGGATAAGATTTTTGTTAATGAATTAACCGATGGATCATATTTTATTCTAGCAATAGGCAAACAAGGTGGAGTCTATCAAAAACAACTTGTTGTAAAAAAATGATAGAAATAAATTAAATTTAAAAAAGAAAGGCCTCTATTTTTTAGAGGCTTTTTTATGCTTACCAATAATTAGGTTTATTATATTGTTCCTGATAATTTTTTATAGTCACAATTTATCCTCATCATAGATATATTGACTGTACTAATGATGAGAATCATTCTGAAATGTCTATTCAGAAGCGCTTTACAAAGATAAAAACATATTTATAATATAGGTCCTGGTCCCTTATTAGCAGCAGCAATTATAGGACCGGTAACTGTGGATTTTTAAATTCTTATGGGCGTAAATTTTGGCTGTGCTTTATTGTGGGCTATGCTTTTATCCATTGTAACTACAATAGTCCTTAAGGAAATGACAGTATGCTAAGGTGTTATTTCGGAAAAAAGATCAGCTAATATTTTCTATTGTTAAGGAATCATTAATTATGTATTTTTTTATTCAGGTAATTAGGTCTAATTTTGAGTTTAAAATAAAAAAACGCCCGTTAATGAAATTATCCTCAATAATAAGAACTGCATTTGTTTTGGTTGTTAGCACATGTTTGGCTCAAACCCCTTTATTAAATTATCCTTCAATGAGTCCTGACGGGCAAACCATTGCCTTTAATTTTCAAGGTGATATTTGGACGGTAAATAAAGATGGTGAAAATTTAAACCGAATCACCGTACATGAAGCTTATGATACAAAGCCACTGTGGAGTCCTGATGGAAAATCTATAGTCTTTCAAAGTGATAGATACGGTAATAATGATGTTTATTCAATACCATCTCAAGGCGGTTTGTCTAAAAGGTTGACCTATCATTCTGCAGCTGATATCGTTACAGATTATACCTCAAATGGTGATATTTTATTTTCTACAAGAAGAAATTTTGCTCAAGTTGAACGCGAGCCAGAAATTCATATTATAAATAAAAATGGAGGTACGCCAAAGCGTTATATGAGTGCTTTAGGGTTTGATGCTGCGATATCTCCTAGTGGCGAGTTTGTTGTTTTTACGAGGGGTACTTGTCGACTAGAAAGAGAATTTTATAATGGACCTGCGAATAGAGATATTTGGTTGTATAATATAAAAGAGGATAAATACGTACAATTAACCTCCTTTGAAGGGAATGACTTTTATCCGCAATGGGCAGATGATACTACTATTTATTTTCAGTCGTCAAGAAGTGGACGATATAATATACATAAGTTAAATGTTTCAGTTCTTGGGGAAAAACAAGGCAATGTTTCTCAGATTACTAATTTTAAAAATATGGGAATATTTTCTTTTCACTTAAGTAAAAACGGAAAGGATATCATTCTTGCACAAGCCAATCATCTTTATCTTTTGGATGTCATTTCAAAGTCGCAAAAAGAAATTAAATTGGAGATCCCCACTGATTATAAATTTGATCCTATTGTGCATAAAACATATAGTGCTAATATTAATGAATTAGCAATAGCCCCAAGCGGCAAACTGTTAGCACTAGTTGTAAGAGGTGAAATTTTTGTTAGAAAGACAGAGAAGGATAAAAAGCGTACGGTAAATATTTCTAAATCGGAATATAGAGATAGGATGCCAACGTGGTTAAATGATAGTTCACTGCTGTTTATATCAGATAGAGAAGGGCAGAACGATTTATACGTGGTACATTCTGGTGATGATAATGAATCTAATCTTTTTAAGACATTAAAACATAAAATAACTAGAATAACTAATACAAAGGAAAACGAGAGTAACCCCGTGTTGTCACCTGATGGGAAATCTATAGCTTTTAATAGAGGTAGAGGAAAGTTAATTGTTGCAAGTATTAATTCTGATGGTAAATTATCAAACGAAAAGGTGTTGCAAGATGGATGGGCTACTTCAAACGGCGTGTCTTGGTCTCCAGATTCAAAATGGTTAGCATACAGTTTGACGGATTTAGATTTTAATAGAGAAATATATATTCACAAAGCTGATAATTCTATCAAACCAGTAAATATTTCAATGCATCCTAAGCAAGATAGAAATCCTATTTGGAGTCCTGATGGTAAAAAACTTATGTTTTCTTCAAATAGAAATAATAACGATTATGATGTTTGGTTTACGTGGTTGAATAAGGAAGATTGGGAAAAAACAACACAAGATTGGGAAGAAGATACAGATGATCTGCCAGAATCAAAGACTGATAAATCCCCGAATAAGAAAGATGAAAATGGAAAGCAAGAAGATGAAGTACCAGAGGTGGTTATCGATTTTGATGATATTCATAGAAGACAGGTTCAGGTAACATCTTTTGTTGGTGGTGAGCAGGGTAGGTTCTTTTCAAAAGATTGTAAGACTATATATTTTACCACTGGGAATAGAGCAAGAGGTAATGCTAAAACGACATCAGATTTATATAAAATAAAATGGACAGGAAAAGATCAAAAAGCAATTACTTCAAAAGATACCAAGCCAACTAATATTATTATTGATAGGAGCTTTTCAAACATTTATTTTACCAAGGAAGGCGGTAGTTTATCCAGTATAAAGGTGTCAAACGACAAGTTAGTAAACTTACCCTTTTCCGCTAAACTTGATATTGATTATGAAGGTGAGACAAAACAGATATTTAATGAAGCATGGAAAGCGATTAATGATGGGTTTTATGATCCAGATTTTCATGGTCAAGATTGGAATAAATTAAGAGCTACATATGAACCATTAGCTTTAGGAGCATCAACACGTATCGATTTTCAAAATATGTTCAACCGGATGTTGGGGCAAATTAATGCGAGTCATATGGGTTTATATAGCACTGAAAAGAGAGAAGTTGTTCAAAAAGAGGCTACAGGTTTGTTAGGGGTTGAATTTGAACCACAGACCAATGGGGCTCTAAAAGTCATAGGTGTTGTACCCAATATGCCAGCAGATCGAAGCGCTAGCAAATTAGTTCTAGGTGATATTCTAACTCGTGTTAATGGCATAGAACTTAGTAAACAGACTAATATTTATAGTTTGCTAGAGGGTACGGTAAATGAAAAGATTTATTTAGAAGTGGATAGATCTGGATCGACTAAGGAAGTGATTATTAGACCACAAAGTAGTAACCGTACGGCTAATTATAATGCTTGGGTAAAAGAGCGCCAACGATTAACTGCTAAATACTCAAACGGTCGATTAGGATACATACATATTCAAGGGATGAACTGGGAGAGTTTTGAGCGCTTTGAACGTGAGCTTACTGCTGCAGGTCTAGGTAAGGAAGGTATTGTTATCGATGTGCGTTATAATGGTGGGGGTTGGACGACGGATTATTTAATGGCAGTGCTTAGTGTTAAACAACATGCCTATACCGTCCCTAGAGGCGCTGCAAAAAGCTTAGAAGATGAGCATACTAAATTTAGAAACCATTATCCATTTAGTGAACGTTTGCCCTTAGCATCTTGGACAAAGCCTTCAATAGCTTTGTGTAATCAAAATAGTTACTCTAACGCAGAAATATTTTCACATGCTTATAAAGCGCTTAATATTGGCACTCTTGTTGGTAGGCCTACTTTTGGAGCTGTAATATCAACTGGGAGTACGCGATTAATTGATGGCTCTTATGTAAGAATGCCTTTTAGGGGGTGGTATGTTAAGAGGACACAATCTAATATGGAGTTGGGACCAGCAGTGCCTGATATAATAGTTTCCAATAACCCTGATGATAAGGCTAAAAATAAAGATACTCAGCTTAAAAGGGCTGTGGATGAATTATTAAGCCAGTTGAAAAAATAGGACCTTAACAGTTTTGAGCGTTGTGAAACATTTCTTTAAGAATATTGGTCCAGGGCCGCTTATAGCGGCAGCTTTTATAGGGCCAGGAACGGTAACCGTTTGTACACTTGCTGGAGTTGGCTTTGGTTATACCTTATTGTGGGCCATGCTGCTTTCAATTTTGGCAACGGTTGGACTTCAAGAAATGGCCGCTCGATTAGGAATTATTTCTCAAAAGGGTTTGGCTGAAATTATTAGAGAAGAATTTAAAAACCCTGTCTTAAAAACCTTGGCTATTCTCTTAATTCTATCAGCTATAGTCATTGGTAACGCAGCATATGAAGCTGGTAATATTAGCGGTGGTGTTTTGGGTATTGAGACTATATTGGGGCCTCAGCGTACAGATATTATGACATTTTCTCTTAACTTGTGGAGTGTTGCAATTGGTGCTATCGCTTTTTTGTTATTGTATCTTGGAAATTATAAAATTTTAGAAAAGGTTTTGGTGTTTTTGGTCATATTAATGAGTTTGGCTTTTTTAATAACGGCAATAATTACAAAACCAGACTTAGGTTCTATTATCAAGGGGACTTTTATTCCTAAACTTAATGAAGGCAATTTGTTGATGGTTATAGGTCTAATAGGTACAACGGTTGTACCTTATAATTTATTCTTACACGCCTCTTTAGTTAAGGAAAAATGGCAAAATAAAAAGGACTTAAAATATGCGCGAAAGGATACCTTTATTGCTGTAATTTTGGGAGGTTTAGTTTCTATGTGTATTATGATCTCGGCCACTTCAATTGACACTGGACAAGTTCATAATGCTGTTGATTTAGCCAAAGGATTGGAACCTCTATTTGGAAGTTTTGCTAAGTATTTTCTTGGCTTAGGTTTATTTGCAGCCGGCATTACAAGCGCTATTACGGCACCTCTGGCTGCTGCCTATGTGGCAACGGGATGCTTGGGCTGGAATACCAACTTAAAATCGATGCGATTTAGGATGGTTTGGGGTTTTGTTCTTATTATGGGGGTTTTGTTTTCTACATTGGGACTCAAGTCTATTGAAATAATAAAATTTGCACAGATTACAAATGGTATTTTATTACCCGTAATTGCTGGGTTTTTAATTTGGGTAATGAATAAATCTTCGGTTTTAGGTTCATATAAAAACAGTAATATTCAGAATGTTTATGGGTGTATTATATTATTAATCAGTATCTTACTCTCATTAGCAAGCTTAAGTAAGGTGTTCGGTTTTAATATATTCTAAAAATGACAACTCATATTGATATAAACGTAGATGTAGGTGAAGGCATTAATAATGAGGCTGAGATTATGCCTTTTATTTCATCATGCAATATAGCTTGTGGCGGACATGCCGGCGATTTAAAAAGCATGCGACATGTTGTGCAATTGGCAAAGGAATATAGTGTTAAAATAGGGGCGCATCCCTCATTTCCAGATAAAGAACATTTTGGTAGAAAACCTATGGAGATGTCTTGCGTTACGTTGTATACTTCTATTAAGAATCAAATTAAGACTTTAGTAAGTGTTTTAGACGAAGAACATCTACAACTTCATCACGTAAAGCCCCATGGTGCTTTATATAATATGGCGGCGGTAGATGAAAATATTGCCCAGATTATTGTTGAGGTGATGAAGGGGTTAATGCTACGAGCCAAACTTTATGTGCCGTATAAATCTGAAATTGCAAAACTGGCCATTGAGCAGGGTATACCAATATTGTATGAGGCATTTGCGGATAGAAATTATACAGAGGATTTGATATTGGTACCAAGAACGGCAAGTAATGCGGTGATTGAAAATGAAGAGGCTCTTTTTAATCATGTAAATACGATGTTGATGTCTCAAAAAGTAAGAACGGTATCAGGAGTTTTAAAAGAGATTAAGGCAGATACGTTTTGTATTCATGGGGACAATCCAAATGCAGTTCAATTGATTACAAGTCTAACCAAGAGACTGGAAGAAAACGGTATAAAGGTTACCTGAATTGTCATCCTACCAACCTACATATAAACGCTATAATGAACAGGCCATTCTAATTGAATGGCCCACTGATATTAATACGCGTATTTTGTCAGAGATACTTCGGTATAAGGAGAAAATTGAGCTTGTATTAAATCAAGAAGTTAGTGAAGTTCGTTCTGCTTATCAATCTTTGCTAATTATTTATAAATCCTATGTCACAGATGTCTCAGGGGCAATTGATGTTTTGAAAGCGGTTTATACTTCCGATGTAGAATTAAAACCTTTGACCTCTAAAATATGGAAAGTACCAGTATGCTACGATGATAGGTTTGGTTGGGATCTAGAAGAGATGTCCCTTAGTAAAAAAATATCAAAAGGCCGCATTATTAAATTGCATTCAGAAGTTATTTACACCGTTTATTTTATTGGGTTTTTACCCGGTTTTTTATATTTAGGCGGATTAAATGAAATGCTTTTTACGCCAAGAAAGGCTACGCCCAGGATGAACATAAGAAAAGGTGCAGTTGCTATTGGAGGTCGTCAAACAGGTATTTATCCAAATGACAGCCCTGCGGGTTGGCATATTATAGGAAATTCTCCTATTGATTTTTTTAAACCTAAAGCGTCATTACCATGTTTTGCAAAAGCGGGAGACCGTATACAGTTTATTCCTATTTCTTTAAAGGAATACGCTAGCATTGAAAAACTAATTGAGGAAGGTTATTATAATTTAGATAGCGAGGTCTGGCATGATTAAAGTATTAAAACCGGGTTTATTTTCAACCGTACAAGATTTAGGTCGTTTTGGATATCAAGACTTAGGTGTTCCCTATTCCGGGGTTATGGATATGCAGGCGGCTAAAATCGCCAATGTTTTACTGAATAATAGGGAGGACTCGGCTGTTTTGGAAATGACCATGACCGGCCCAGCCTTGCATTTTAATGCGCATACCATAATTTGTTTAACGGGTGCTGATATAAGTGCGAAGTTAAACTCTAAGGCATTAAGTAATTATGAGCTAATCAAAGTTCAGCCAAATGATGTATTAAGTTTTGGTGCTTTGAAAAAGGGATTTAGGTGTTATTTGTCCATTATGGGTGGATTTAAAACTGAAATTTGTATGCAAAGTAGAAGTATGTATACAGGAGTAACTTCAAATAATCGATTGCTAAAAGGAGACTATTTAGAAGTTGAAGAAAATCATGTCATGTTAAGTAATAAAAATGCTGGTTTAAAAATTGATACAACATACATGGATAGTTCTATAGTAGATGTTTTTAGAGGCCCTGAGTTTCATCTGCTTTCTAAAGAGCAACAAGAGGAATTGTTAAATAATGATTTTTCAATTTCAAATTATAATAACCGAATGGCGTATCAGCTAAATGAATTATTAGATAATAATTTGAGTCCAATAATAACCTCACCGGTATTGCCCGGAACGGTGCAATTGACCCCTTCAGGAAAAATAATAATATTAATGCGAGATTGTCAAACTACGGGAGGGTATCCTAGAATTTTCCAACTAACCGTTCAGGGTATAAATAGTATAGCTCAGAAACGAACTGGACAGAACATTACATTTAATTTACGTAAATAATAGCATGTTTTTGTCATATAAAGTAAGCATCACGTGTTTTTTCGACTGATTGAAAAATTAAGAAAATTATGAGGAACACGGCATGTGTTAGTTTGGTGCTACTATTGGTTTTTAATTGTTCTAAGAGTAGACACCAAGATGTCCAAACCATAGTCAATAAGTCTATTGAAATATCTGGTGGTAATCAAATAGATACTGCTACTATGGCCTTTACATTTCGCAATAAAATTTACAAGGCAAAAAGACAAAAAAATCGGTTTCGGTTGGAGAGAATTTCGGTGAAAGGTAAGGATACTATTTTAGATGTATTGGATAATAAAGGATTTCAAAGGATTGTAAATAAAGAGAATGTAAGTGTTCCAGATTCAATGGTTCCAAGATATTCAGCTTCGGTAAATTCCGTGCATTATTTTTCTGTTTTACCTTACCACTTGAATGATAGAGCTGTTAACAAAGAGCTTTTAGGAGAGTATAGTATTAAAGGGAAACCATATTTTAAAATAAAAGTGACATTTAATCAAGATGGTGGCGGTGAAGATTTTGATGATGTATTTTTATATTGGGTTAATACGGAAACTTATAAGGTTGATTATCTGGCATATTCCTATAGGGAATCGGATGGTTTAGGGCTTCGATTTAGGGAAGCTCATAATGAACGTTATATTAAGGGTATTCGGTTTGTTGATTATTATAATTATGAGCCCTTGATTAAGGATGTTAAGCTTAATGATTTGGATGAGCTGTTTCAAAAAGCGCAATTGAAGAAGATTTCAGAAATAAATTTACAGCAAATAACGGTTAATTAAATTTTAACAATTGGCTTGAAATACGGCCATCAATAATACTTACCAGATATAAGTTGCCATTATTTGTGTCTTTTATGGTTTCGTAATAAGTGTTTTTTGTAATAGCATTGACAAATTTGGGTATTGTATTACTATGCCCAACAATAAGTGTGTTTTTTCCATTGGTATGCTTTAAAAAGGTGTCATAATCGATAGTGTTTGGGTCGTAAATTGAAATTTCCTTATTGTTTTTAATGGCTGCAGGTTTGGCCGTTTCTATGGTCCTGTGGTAATTTGTAGAATACACTAAATCCAATGGAACCTGACTTAGAATAGCGCTCCATGTATTGGCTCGGTCAAGTCCTTTTTTAGTTAAATGCGGATTAGGTTCAGATGGATTGCTTCTATCCTTTTCAGCGTGCCTAATAAAGTAATAATTTGACACAATTCCTGTAGTGCTATGTGATGAGTTTTTTGACTCAAAACAGCATGTTAAAATAAAAAATGAAAGGATAAGAGCTATTTTTTGAGTCATAAGGATTAGGTTAATTCTAGAGCTATTTCTATCATATCCTTAAATGAGGTTTCTCGTTCTTTAGAAGTGGTGTGCTCCCCGCTAATAAGTGAGTCTGAAATAGTTAAAATGGAGAGAGCCTCTACCTGATGTTTTGCAGCTATAGTATATAAGCCAGCCGATTCCATTTCAACACAGAGCACCCCGAATTCTGACCATTTTTTATAGGATTCAAAGTTGTCCGCATAAAACTCATCTGAAGTAAGCACATTGCCTGCTTTAATAGCAATATTTTTTGATTTTGCTATGTCAAGTGCCTTTTGGAAGAGTTTGAAACTCGCGGTTGGTGCGTAATCTGCTCCATTAAAACGTAATGTATTTAGTCCAGAATTTGATGAAGCGGCCATTGCAAATACAATATCTCTTAGCTTTATATCTTTTTGATAGGATCCAGCACTGCCAACACGAATTAAATTTTTAACATCATATTCGGTTATGAGTTCATGGGCATAAATGGAAATGGATGGTACGCCCATACCTGTGCCCATTACCGAAATTGGCTTTCCTTGATACAAGCCTGTATAGCCAAACATGTTTCTAATCTTATTAAAGCAAAAGGTTTCCTCTAAATAAGTTTCAGCAATCCATTTAGCGCGTAAAGGATCTCCCGGAAGTAATATCGTTTCGGCGATGTCTCCTTTCTTAGCTTCTATATGTATGCTCATTGTTTCGGAAATAGTTAAAAAATGTCCTTTTGCTTCTGATGTGTCTCGGTATCTAATAGTTCTTATGTTCTGATTTTTCACCAGTAACTATGGCTATTCCTGATGACGTGCCTAAACGATGTACGCCTTGGTTAATATATTCTAAAGCGGTCTTTGCATCCTTAATACCTCCCGACGCTTTAATTTTTGCTAAACCTTGGCTAGCGCTTTTCATGAGCTTGATGTCTTTCTTACTGGCGCCTCTGCTTCCAAACCCAGTAGACGTTTTTATAAAGTCAGCGCCACTTTCAATGGCGAGCTCACTTGCCTTAATAATCTCAATATCATCAAGGTAACACGTTTCTAAAATGACTTTTAAGTTGTTTTTAGGGAGTTGTTTTTTTACAGCCGCAATGTCATTCTTGACCCCATCAAAATCTTTACCTTTTAGAAGGCCAATATTAATTACCATATCAATTTCATCGGCTCCGTTTCTAATTGCAGATGCGGCTTCCTGTGCTTTTGCTTCGGTGCTCATAGCGCCTAAGGGAAAGCCAACAACAGAGCAGATTTTAACATCAGATTCTATCAATTGTGCTTTAGCCAAAGCGACAAAACTACTGTTTACGCAAACAGCGAAGAAATTATATGTTTTGGCTTCTTCACATAATTTAATAATATCGCGCTTTGTTGCCGTAGCCTTTAAAAGTGTATGGTCTATATATTGGCTAAATGGACTCATGTTTATAATCTTTTAAGTGTGCCTATATGACTTCATTAGAATAGCCTAAGAATAAGATATGGCATTCTTTCAAAGATATTAACAATTATCTATTTATACTACTAGTTTGGGAAGAATGGTTGTTTGATTTATAAAATTTAAGTACGACTTAAAACCTAGAGTGTGGTCTTGTTGGTGGTTTTATTTAACTCTGAATTTGGCGTTTCTTGTCCCTTTTCTAAATATTTTCTATAAATTTTTGAGGTTCTAATTTGTCTAGCATTATTAACAGGATTGATGGCGGTAAACGCACCTATTCTATCCGTGCCAATTTCAAGATACTTTAAGGCGGTTTCAATGTCAAAGATATCGCCAGTAGCCTTTATCTGAGCTCTGTTTTTTATCGTTTTCTTTATAATTTTTATGGCAGTAAGGGTGGCGCCACTTTTGGAAAACCCTGTTGAAGTTTCTATCATATCTGCCCGTCCATCCAAGCATATTTCAGAAGCTTTAATAATCTCATTTTTGTTCAATTCTGAAATTTCAATAATCACTTTTAATGGATGTTTACCAATAATGCGTTTGACATCGGTAATGTCTTTTAAAATAGATACATAATTTTTACTTTTTAAATAACCAAGGTTGATTACCATGCCAATTTCTTCCGCACCATCAACAATAGCTTGTTTGGCTTCATACACTTTGACTTTTGTACTACTAGAGCCGAACGGAAACCCGACAACAGTAGATACCTTTACATTAGATTTAGACAGGAACTCTTTCGCTAACGGAACATAACAGCTGCTCACACAAACACTATGATAATTGTATTCTAGTGCTTTTTCGCAAAGCGCTATAATATCACGTTGTGTGGTCGTTGAATCTAATAATGTATAGTCAATATGTTTGGAAATGTTCATGTGTAAACGTAGGTTTTTGTAAGCTATGTACTTTTTAAGGATAATTTTGTTTGAATTTAATATTGGGTATGTATCGTTTTGGGGACTTACATGAAAGCTAATTTATGTATATATACTTTAGTGTAATTGCGTTTTTTACGCTTTTAGACTAACGGTGCTCAATTTGTGTAGATAACAGATTTTTTGCGAATTTATTTTATTATTCAATCTTTTTTTATTAAATCTTTATGATTTAAACAATAAAAGCAACAATCTGCTCATAATGAGCATCATGTTGCTTTTTGTTAATCAACCAATTAACGTTCTATTTGTGTTGCTACTTGTAAGGGGTGTACTGAGAGTATTAAATTTCTTCGGCTACCAAATTACTTTGATTTCTAAAGACGAGCTTCTCATCAAAGGCATCCAATAAAATAATACTATCGGTGGTAACTTTACCCGCTAGGATCTCCTTACTCAAAGCGTTTAATACTTCTTTTTGAATGACACGTTTTACTGGTCTTGCGCCATATTCTGGGTTGTAACCTTTATCAGCTAAATAAGCAATAGCTTCCTGTGTTGCATCAAAAGTAATGCCTTGTTGGGCAATCATTTTGGTAACATTTTTTAGCTGAAGACCTACAATATCTGTAATGTTCTCTTTGCTTAAAGGCGTGAACATCACAGTATCATCAATTCTATTTAGAAACTCCGGTCGCACCGTTTGTTTTAACAAACCTAAGACATCTACTTTAGCAGCTTCAATTGCTGAATCAATGTCTTTTGTAGCCTCAAAACGTTCTTGTATTATGTTGCTTCCCATATTGGAAGTCATTATAATAATAGTGTTTTTGAAATTAGCTACGCGCCCTTTGTTATCTGTTAAATGCCCTTCATCTAATACCTGTAACAATATATTAAAAGTATCAGGATGTGCTTTTTCAATTTCATCCAATAATACCACTGAATAAGGTTTACGTCTAACAGCTTCAGTTAATTGTCCACCTTCATCGTAACCTACGTATCCTGGAGGTGCTCCAACTAATCTGCTTACGGCATGGCGTTCTTGGTATTCGCTCATATCAATTCTAGTCATGGCGTTTTCATCATCAAACAAGTATTCGGCTAGAGCTTTTGCTAGTTCTGTTTTTCCAACACCTGTAGTACCTAAGAATAAAAAGGTGCCTATAGGTTTTTCTGGATTCTGCAGACCAGCACGACTTCTCCTTACGGCATCACTTACTGCTTCTATAGCTTCTTCTTGACCAACCACGCGCTTATGTAATTCAGCCTCTAATAAGAGAAGTTTTTCACGTTCACTTTGAATCATTTTTGTCACAGGAATTCCAGTCCATTTTGCTACAACTTCGGCAATATCGTCATAAGTGACTTCTTCTTTTATTAAGGATGTTTCCGATTGTTCTAGTAATTTCTTTTGAAGCACTTCTAATTGTTCTTGAGCTTCTTTTATTTTGCCATAGCGCAATTCTGCTACTTGACCATAATCACCTTGACGTTCGGCTTTTTCAGCTTCCAGTTTGTAGTTTTCAATATCCTGTTTAATATTTTGAATACCGTCAACTACTTCTTTTTCACTTTTCCACTTTGCATAGATGTCATTTCTAGCCTCTTTATTGTTAGCCAAATCAGCACGAAGTGATTTTAATTTTGTTTCATCTTTTTCCCTTTTAATGGCTTCAATTTCAATTTCTAGTTGCATGATTTTTCTATCCAAAACATCTAGTTCTTCGGGTTTAGAATTGATTTCCATACGCAGTTTTGATGCCGCTTCATCCATCAAATCAATGGCCTTATCAGGTAAAAATCGATTTTGAATGTAGCGTTGAGATAGTTCTACTGCACCAATAATAGCCTCATCTTTTATACGTACCTTATGGTGGGTTTCGTACTTTTCTTTGATACCTCTCAATATGGAAATGGCACTTTCATTATCTGGCTCGTCAACTAATACTTTTTGAAAACGACGTTCTAAAGCCTTATCTTTTTCAAAGTATTTCTGGTACTCATCTAAAGTGGTAGCTCCTATAGCGCGCAATTCGCCTCTTGCAAGTGCTGGTTTCAATATGTTAGCAGCATCCATTGCGCCTTGTCCTCCTCCTGCGCCAACAAGTGTATGGATTTCATCGATAAATAAAACAATATCACCATCACTTGTGGTTACTTCTTTAATCACGGATTTTAAGCGCTCTTCAAATTCTCCTTTATACTTAGCTCCGGCAATTAATGCGCCCATATCTAAGGCGAAAATTTCCTTGTCCTTCAGATTTTCGGGGATGTCACCATCTATAATTCTGTGCGCTAAACCTTCGGCAATAGCTGTTTTTCCCGTTCCAGGTTCACCTACTAGAATGGGGTTGTTTTTTGTTCTACGTGACAATATTTGAAGAATTCTACGTATTTCTTCATCGCGCCCAATTACAGGATCAAGCTTGCCATCTTTTGCCAATTGATTCAAGTTTTTTGCATACTTATTCAAAGCATTATAGGTGTCTTCTTGATTCTGCGATGTTACGTTTTCTCCTTTTCTTAGTTCTTCAATAGCAGATTTTAATCCCTTCTCAGTAACACTTTGGTCTTTTAGCATTTGAGCTATTTTACTGTTTGATTTAAAAACAGCTAAAATTAAATGTTCAATAGAAACGAAATCATCCTTCATTTTTTTAGCAATGATTGATGCTTCGTTCAAGCTTTTTCCGGCTTCGCGTGAAAGCATAAGCTCGGTGCCGGATACTTTAGAAAAACTTTCTATCTGTTTGTCTAAGGCTTGTTTTAATATGTTCACGTTTACATTTAATTTTTTCAAAATAAATGGTAAAACGTTTTCATCAACCTCAAAAATACCTTTAAAAATATGTTCATTTTCAATTTGTTGATGGCCATTACTTTGAGCAATTTGCTGAGCTTGCTGTATGGCTTCTTGCGATTTTATTGTATAATTATTTAAGTTCATTGTATTGTTTTTTATGTTTTTTATACCTCATTTTCGAGGTGATATTTTGTTTTTCATCAGGTAGATTTCAATAATCTTACCAACTCAATTAGCAAGACAAAATGTCGGTATAAGAGCTAGTTATAATGACTTTTTGTCGTTATTGGGTCATTTGTTTGGTTTATATATAGGTTGTTTTTTAGTTTTTTGAAAACAAGATGGTTAATTTTGAGAGAATTAAAATTAAGGGTGATGCGTCGGTATACTTTTTTATTTCCATTTTTTATAGGGACCTTGTTTTTTGTGTTAAATTTTTCTGTCTTAGGAGAATATGATGCTTTCGTTGTTTATGACCGTATTAATTTAAAACAGGTAGGGCGGGACGTGTCTTCTTCTAGATTAGAGAATTTAGATAAGTCCCATAAATTTACGTTTAATACCTTGGTATGGTCAGATGAGTTTGAGGGTCAAGGTGGTATTGATACATCGAAGTGGTTTCACCAAACAAAACTAATTCTTGGTGATCGTTGGGCCAATAATGAAGAGCAGCACTATACGGCTAGAATTGAAAATGCATATGTTGCAAATGGGACGCTGAGAATAAAAGCTAAGAAAGAACCTTATACTGACCAAGGTCATCAAAAAGAATATACTTCAGCAAGGTTAAATTCTAAATTTGCATTTAAATATGGTAAAGTAGTGGTTAGAGCAAAATTGCCAAATGTTGCTGGTACATGGCCAGCTATATGGTTATTGGGAAAGAATATTAAGGAAATAGGAGGGTATTGGACCAATGAAGGGTTTGGGAAGGTTACTTGGCCTCATTGTGGTGAAATTGATATTATGGAACCTAATATAGAAAAAACACAAACTTTAGCAACATGGCATTGGTTTAATGGTAGGGAGTATCAAATGAACTCAAAACAGATACCTCTGTCCAATGTAGATGCCTCGCAGAATTTTCATGATTTTATTTTAGAATGGGATTCTAAATCGATGCGGATTTATTTGGATGATACTCTTGTTAATGAAATGTCAACAGTAAAACCGTATGATAAGGAGTTTTATATTCTATTAAATTTGGCTATGGGCGGCAATCTTGGAGGTATTGTGGACCCTGATTTTACGGAGGATATTATGGAGATTGATTTTGTAAGAGTGTATCAGTAGGTATAGGGGCATTTTAAGAGTAATGTATTTTTAAAAAGTTATAGTGTAAGCTTACAAACATTATACGACTGTTAGTAAATGGGATTAATAAATAAATTGTTTGGAGGTTCAACAGAACCAAAAGAAGAAAAAGTATTGCCTTGGATTGCTTTAAATAATTTAGAACAATTAAATGCAATTCAAGAAAAATCAAAAACAAAAACGCAAGTTATTTTTAAACATTCTACGCGTTGTGGTATTAGCAGTATGGTTATGCGTCATTTTGTGAGTACTTATAACGTAACAGAGAATGACTTGGATTTGTACTATTTGGATTTATTAAACTACCGTGAGGTTTCTAATGAAATAGCTCATAGGTTTCAGGTGATGCATGAATCTCCTCAATTACTCGTGATTAGAAATGAAATTGTAGTAGCTCATGACTCTCATGGCGGAATTAATGAAATGGATTTAAATGCCTTTATTTAAAATACCAGATTGAACTGAGGTAAAAGAATCAAGTTGTGAATTTGAATAAAAAAAAGCCTTCCATATATGGAAGGCTTTTTTTATCTGTTGAAACTGTATGAGTTTATTATGTTTTTCAATTGCAGCTTTAAATCTTCGCCGGTATCATAAACCATTTGCTCATTATTGGGAAAGGGTACTCTTCGATTTTCTAAAAAGTTTATATCTTCTCGTCGCAGGGCGCGTCTATCTCCGGTAGACGTTGCATAGATGTATTCAAAAACAAATTGACTATCAATTGGGAATTTATTCAGAATTTGATTTGTTCTTAAATCTTTATAAACAACATCACCAATTACCTGAGATGATTTGGTCTGGATGGTCTCAAAATATCTACATTGTATTTTAACCAACTTGTCAACCTTAATATCATTGCCCAAGGTGTCTTTGGCTACATTTCCTGCATCATCCAAAACATATTGCCATCCATCGACTATTTCTTTCTCTCTAACAAACTCGCGTTCTTTAATCTGTTCAGGAGAAATATTGATTTGTTTCAAATTTAATTGTAACGTATAATCATAGTCTAGATTAGGTAGTTTATTTACGTGATAGGTGCTCCAAAACTTATTTAGGCCATAGGTATCTACACTTAGTAAGTCATCTTCTAAGCGTTTGGGGATAATTTGTTCTGTTTCATTATTAATGGCTACCAAAATATAATCCATACCACGTTGATGCGCTTCGTTTAAAAGTTCGGCTGTGTTTTCGTAATTTGGATTAATGGTCTGTAAATATTCCAGGGTATTGTATGCCTCTCGCATACTCGTTTTATCTTCATTTTCTAAAAGTGCAAGTCCTTTTTCAAATAAATAATTGGAGGCTTTGTTTCTGTATTGAAATATATTGTCGCTGTAGTTGTTGAATTTGAATGCTACATTTTCGCCATTAATATATAAAGGTAAAATAGGTTTTATAGCCTCCTGTCTTGCATCTAAGCCTTTATATAATTCATAAACCTTCACATACGCTTCTGGATTATCATCTTTTTTAAGATGGGCAATAGAACCTAAATCACGCTCAATTACTTTGTAATAGGCATCTTGAAGCATGACAACATAGTCGTAATTACGCTTTTTGTCTTTATTTGTTCTTAGTTTTCTTAGTGCTGTATTTATAGCTTGGTCATAATTGCCCGTATTTACAGCTTTCTCAACTTGTTTGCGCGTACTACAGGCAAAAGCAATGGCAATAACAGCTATTAAGAGTGGTATTTTTTTCATAGGTTATAGATTTTGATATTTGGGTAACCTTTTCAATAGTGGTGCCAAAATACAAAACCCACGGTCAAAATGCTAATAAATACGACAAAAGGTATTTTAAGGTTAAATTTTGTAGTTAAAGTCCTATTTTTTATTGTAAATAGGTAGTAGTTTACTCGAAACTTCTCCAAAACCAATTCTCGTGCCGTCTTTCTCACAATGTCCTCGCATTATTACGGTGTCATAATCATTTATGAATTTACGTTCACTACCATCCTTCATTTTAAGAGGTTTTTCGCCTTTCCAAGTTAATTCAAGCATGGAACCATAACTGTTTTC
This sequence comes from Algibacter mikhailovii, assembly GCF_014651495.1. Taxonomy (GTDB): domain Bacteria; phylum Bacteroidota; class Bacteroidia; order Flavobacteriales; family Flavobacteriaceae; genus Algibacter_E; species Algibacter_E mikhailovii. The sequence goes on along the minus strand of NZ_BMWZ01000013.1, from coordinate 31,474 downwards.
TGTTGGTCCAGATATTGTTCCGCTTCCCATCATATCTCCAGAGTTTACAGGACAGCCATTTACGGTATGATGTGCTAACTGTTGAGCCATATTCCAATACATATATTTGAAATTAGACTTACTTACAACATTTTCTTTAGCACCTTTGGGTTGTATAGAAACTTCTAAGTGTATATCATAGCTCTTTTTGCCTTTATATTGCAAATAGTCTAGCTGAGGTTTTATAGGTTTTGGACTGTTTACACGGTAGGGTTCCAAGGCATCTAAAGTCACAATCCAAGGTGAAATAGAAGATGCAAAGCTTTTAGCTAGAAATGGACCTAGCGGTACATATTCCCACTTTTGAATATCACGAGCACTCCAATCATTTAAAAGAACAAGTCCAAATATGTATTCTTCGGCTTCCTCAATAGGAATAGGTTCACCTAGGTCATTCGCATCTGTGGTAATAAAGGCCATTTCTAATTCAAAATCAACAAGTTTGCTTGGTCCAAAAACTGGTGTTTTGGCGCCATGAGGCATGGTTTGACCTTGAGGTCTATGAACGGGAATTCCAGAAGGAATTATTGAGGAACTTCTTCCATGATAACCAACAGGTATGTGTAACCAATTTGGTAATAAAGCATTTTCAGGGTCTCTAAACATAGTCCCTACATTAGTAGCGTGTTCTATGCTTGAATAAAAATCAGTATAATCACCTATTTGAACAGGTAATTGCATTTCAATTTCATCCAATCTAAATAAAATGGCTTCTTTATGTTTTGTGTTATTTCTTAACAAATCATTTTCAGCATCAAAAACTTGAGCAATTCTGTTTCTTACAGCGCGCCAAGTTTTTCTGCCATCAGCAATAAAATCATTGAGTGTATCTTGAAGAAAAATATCATCTGTAAGTGGGATGCCTTCAAAGTATCCTAATTGATGCAATGCCCCTAAATCTATAGCTGTATCACCTATTCTCGTTCCAATAGTTATGATATCATTACGGGTTAGGAACACCCCAAAAGGAATATTTTGAATCGGGAAATCTGAATTCTTATCTACGTGTAACCACGATGTTCTATCTGGATTATTAGCTGATAAAGGCATGACTTATATTTTTAGTGTTATTGTATTCTTATCAAACCTACATAATTTTTTTATTTTAATTGAAAAAATTGCTTAAAATATAGATTAACAATAGCCGTTAATAAAACCGTTAAAAACTTCATTGTTATTCTAGCTTTTTTAACAGTTATAACTGATGTATTTATTATTTTTGCCGAATATTTAATTAGAATTTCATTTTATGCAACGCGACGAACAAATTTTTGAACTTATCCAAGCCGAAAAGGAACGCCAATTACATGGTATTGAACTTATTGCTTCTGAGAACTTTGTGAGCCCACAAGTTATGGAAGCTGCAGGCTCTGTATTAACCAATAAATACGCTGAGGGGTACCCTGGAAAGCGTTATTATGGAGGCTGTGAAGTGGTTGATGAAGTTGAGCAAATTGCTATTGATAGAGCAAAAGCATTATTTGGTGCCGCTTATGTAAATGTACAACCGCACTCAGGAAGTCAGGCTAATACTGCAGTTTATCACGCATGTTTAACACCAGGTGATAAAATTTTAGGTTTTGATTTATCTCATGGAGGACATTTAACACACGGATCACCGGTAAACTTTTCTGGTAAACTTTACAATCCAGTTTTTTACGGCGTAGAGCAAGAGACGGGTGTATTAAATTATGATAAAATTCAAGAGATTGCTACAAAAGAACAGCCAAAATTAATTATTGCTGGAGCTTCTGCATATTCTCGTGATATTGATTTTAAACGTTTTAGAGTTATTGCTGATAGTGTTGGCGCAATTTTAATGGCTGATATTTCACATCCTGCTGGAATGATTGCTAAAGGCATTTTAAATGATCCGCTTCCACATTGTCATATTGTAACTACAACAACGCATAAAACCTTAAGAGGACCTCGAGGTGGAATGATAATGATGGGACAAGATTTTGAAAATCCGTTTGGTATTAAATTAAAGAATGGAAATTTACGTAAAATGTCATCTTTATTAGATTCTGCTGTTTTTCCAGGAAATCAAGGAGGCCCCTTAGAGCATATTATTGCTGCTAAAGCTATTGCTTTTGGAGAGGCTTTAACCGATGATTTTTTAAACTACCAATTACAGGTAAAGCATAATGCTAGCACTATGGCTGATGCATTAGTAGCTAAAGGTTATAATATTATTTCAGCTGGAACAGATAATCACTGCATGCTAATTGATTTACGTAATAAGAACCTATCTGGTAAAGATGCCGAACAAGCGCTAGTTAAGGCAGATATTACGGTAAACAAAAATATGGTACCTTTTGATGATAAGTCTCCATTTGTAACTTCAGGAATTCGTTTAGGCGTTGCTGCAGTAACTACGCGTGGTCTTAAAGAAGCGGATATGGGTGCTATTGTAGATCTTGTTGATGAGGTGATTACAAACTTTGAAGATGACACCGTATTAGCGGCTGTTAAGGAGAAAGTAAATGCTATGATGAAGGATTTACCTTTATTCCAATAATTGAATAATATTAAGTTAATTTACTTTGTGTTTAGATAAATAAAATCCTGCCATGAGCAGGATTTTTTTATTTCAATTATTAATTGTTCATTTAAGCTATAGTACTTTCTCTATTCGTTTTGCGCTTCTTTACTTCGTCATGGACTATACTTTTCCTGCGGTTTAATGAGGGCTACAGGATTCTAAACCAAGAGAAGGAGAAGTTAACCTATAATTTCTGATGCTCTTAAAATTTTGAATTAAGGGGTTTGGTCTCAATTAATTATTTCATAAGCTCTTAAGGCTGTTGACGGACTATTAAAGAAGCAGAGGTGAAGATTTACAGCTTTTCCTGTATGATTTTATTAGGCTTCAAGGTGGGATCTATTATGATTTCAAAATCAATAACGCCAATAACCAATTCTTCACTGGTAATTACCTGTACTTTCCATTCTCCGGGTTTTACATTAGTCTTAAAAGTATAACCTCGGTATCCAGTATCTCTACCGCCTGTAATTCTATAGCCAATATTGTCAGTAATCTCCCATTCTTTAGTTTCCTCATTATACCATTTCCAACGATGAAATATGGATTTTTTAATATCTGTTGGCGCAAATATTGACGCAAAAGCAAATACTTTATCTCCGGGGTTATAGATGAATTTTAACTTGTGATCTCTCCAAAACATTTTGCTATCTGCTCTTTCGTAGCTTACTAAATAGTCATTATTAACCAATGTGACTTCATGTGCTGCGATACCTCTATGTAAAGCAAGTGGCACCGGAGGAATGAGCTTTAGGAAATAGAAGCTATTAATAAGGGCATAGATGGATAAGATAAGTCCAATTATTTTACCTTTATGTATTTCTTTTCGGGTATTTGGGCTAGCGGCATAAATAATAATAATGACCACTAATGTTAATATTAAACTTACTAAACTTGAAAATATAAAAACATTTGTATTCATTTCTTTAATGAACACTGGAATCATGAAAGTGAAAAAAGTAAGGTTTAAAAAGAAATAGACACTAAATTGTAGGTACTTGTTCGATATTCTTTTCTTTAAAAATTCATTGGCAATAAGTAGAATAACTAAAATTACAAAAAATGACATTGTACTTGACAGGGAGACACTTCTTGAGAAATATATAACGTATGCACTAGAAAGTCCACCAAAGAAAAACTGAATGGCTAAAGGGAAGTATTCTTCATAACGATGAAGTATGGTGTTTTGCCATTTACCGTCATAAGCTACATTATAAAGATATAGGGTGATTGTAAGCGCTGACATATGCAGGCATAAAATTATGAGGTCATATAGTCTATCTATGCGTCCTAATGTAAAGGAGTCAAAAATAAAACCACCTATGAAAAAAATAAGTGGTGCATATTTTTTATGCTTTCGTATAAAAATTCGAAACTTGTTATTTCCAAACCTGTCTAATCTCCTTTTCATATAAGTTTTAGAAGTGTAAAAACCTCTAGGCTAAAAAAATATAAAACAAAAATTTCGACAAAAATAAGACTAATTTGGAATTATTGAAGTATAAAGATGGTCTATTGTTTTAATACAACTTTTTGAGAAATGAAGCCTTATTCCTTTTCGGGAAAAGTAACATGTTGGTAAGCTCCAATATCAGGTGAATCTATTCTATTGGTATTTAAAATATCTACAGGGACTTGCGCGGCAAACTCCTCATTTCCTTGATTTATTCCTGCAGATTCAGGACCAACCTCAAGTTGATTTAAATCGGTATTTTTAAAATCAGGTTCTTCATTAAAAATAATATTCTCATAAAGACTCGAGTTCTCAAAATCGTAATTAGGACCTACAAATTCATCTCGGGTGTCATCAAATTTAATTAAGCAATTAGTAAATTTAAAATTAAATTCGACAGTTTCTTCTTCAATTTCATCTAGTAAAAACTCCGTATTTTCATTGCCATAAATAATACAGTTGTTAAAATTAGCCTCAGCTAATTCTGCAATTATCGCATTGTCATCTTCATCAATAATAAAATTATTGATTAATAATGCCGGTATCTGTCTAAATCCTGTATTCCAATAATTGGCAATGGTACTATGTGTTAGGTTATATTTACCACCTAAAGTTCCTGCAAATGAAGCTAATCCCGAATTATTAATGACTAAGTTTTCACCTTCTATTGATGTGTTTCTACCTAAGATGCCAAAACTTGCAGAATTATATATTTGGGTATTGCTAATGCTTAATTTGTCAGAAGAAGTATTCGTGATAATATTATTAGAACCATCAGGATTACCGTCACTAAGAATACCAATAGTTGCATTTTTTATAGTTGCATAATTGATGGTATTGTTCAGGCTGCCTTCAAACAACCAAATAGTGCCCCATTGCCCTGGAATATCTGAAAATAACGGCTCCAGTCTATCACCTTCAAAGATCACTTCATTTTCTAGTAGCTCTTGGTCATTGCTGTAGGCGCCATTAACTTGAATGGATGCATTTGGAAAAACGATAAGTCCAGAATCTTCATGAAAGTGTAATCGGGCACCAGGATCAATTTTTAAAACTTTATTTTCTGGCACGGCCGCATAACCATAGATGACATACGGTTTTTCGTTTGTAAATGTGAGTTCATCTGATAATAATTCCCGTCCTTGGAGATCGGTTTCAAACGTTTCACCGTCTATTGTTATAGTTAAGGTCTCAATAACCTTAGTGGCTTCATCTCGTTCTGGGTAGATAAAAACGGCATCTTTGACCAAGGTCACTAAATCAACTTTTTGAAGTTTATCTCCAGCATCAAATTCAATTTGATCAGTATACAAATACTCATTATCCGGATTAGGAAAATTATTTATATCAATGGTGGATTCTACAAATACGAATAAGCTATCTTTTGCCAATATTTCAATATTTGTAAATGATTTTCCAGTAATACCATCAACGCTTAATCTGTAATTTGAGCTTTCACCTAAAGCTAATCTTACAGAGGGAATTGAAATATCATTTTCACTGCGGTTATAGACTTTAAGATTGTAAGTACTTGAACCTATATTTGTGAAAACGGTATCGAGATAAACCGTGTCTTTTGAAAATTGTAGATTTCCAGTAGAAGGCGAAAACTCAAAGTCTTTTCTACAGGAGCTCCAAAGTATTAAAAAACAAAATGAAATTATAAAGTATAAATAACGTGTCATTCGAAAGTACTGATAATAATAGGCTAAAATATAACTTTTGAAACTATCATTTAGTATATTAAGTGGGAATTAATTGAAAATTATAGATTAATCTTCGTCTGAAAATTGCATGACCTTTTGATGTTCCTCACTTAGAATTACTAATTCCTCTAGAAGTTCTAATTTGTTTTCTTTTTCAGTTAGTTCTTTATTGATTTGACTGGATTCGCAATAATCAAAAAACAACTGTTGCTGTGACTTCGGAATTTTTAAATCATGAATTAATAAGTTTTGGTTAAAGAATTCGTCATTTTTGAATAAAGAATCTAGACTCGCGGCATTTAGCAATTGCACTGGAGAGGGCTTGGTTTTTTTTCCTTTAATTAGTTTACTAACCATGCCAACAATTCTAACAATGTCAAAACCGTACTGCGATGAAGTGCTGTACAGATGAGGGTTTACTTTGGAGTCTTCAGTGATAGTTTTATCAATGCTTTCCTCTTGTTTTACCGCATTGAAATCATTAGGGTCGATATTATTTTCTAATAAGATCTCTTTGAGTTTATTTACTGTTTTAATGAGTTCAACAATCAGGGTGTCTTCAAAATCCTCCTTAGTAAGCGTTATTATTTTTGGATTATGAAATGTAGAATTAAAGGAAAGGGTATCACCAACAGCAGCATAAATTGTGAAATTACCTTCGCCATCGGTATATGCAATGGTTTTCTGGCTGATGTTATATACATCTATCCCTTTTACAGTGGATTCACTGTCATAAACTTTACCCGATATTTCTTGAGCGAAAGCAGTAAGTGGTAAAAGAAAGAATATCAAATACTTCATTTGGCTTGCTAATGTTACTCAAATTAAAGTTTTTTTTATATTCTAATTGTATTATTTAGGATACTTTAACAGCGGGCTATAAAAAACCTGATAAGATTTTAGGCTTATCAGGTTTAAACGTTACCAGTTAAAATGCTAAATGGCTAAAGAAGATCCCTAAGCATTTTTACAGCAGTTTCAGCTGTAATATCGCGTTGAGGCGAACCAAACATTTCATAACCAACCATGAACTTCTTAACGGTTGCACTTCTTAAAAGTGGTGGATAGAAACTCATATGCCAGTGCCAATGTTGGTTTTCATTCCCATCAGTAGGCGCTTGATGTATACCAGCTGAATATGGGAATGACGTATTAAATAACTTATCATATGCCTTAGTAATTACCGAAATAGCTTCTCCATATTGCAAGGTTTCAGCGTCATTCATATCTAAAATATTAGACATCTGTCTTTTGGGCACAATCATGGCTTCAAAAGGCCAAACCGCCCAAAATGGAATAAGTACTACAAAGCCCTCATTTTCAAAAATAATACGTTCTTGTTTCTCTAATTCTTGGGATAAGTAGTCTCCAAGAAGACTGCTATTATTCTTATTGAAATAATTTAATTGCTGAGTATTTTTCTTGTCAACCTCATTGGGTAAGGTTGATTGACTCCATATTTGTCCATGAGGATGTGGGTTACTACAGCCCATCACAGCACCTTTGTTTTCAAATATTTGAACGTAGTTTATTTTTGGATTATCAGCTAATTCTTTAAATTCTCTTTGCCATGCATAAGCTACTTTTTGTATTTCAGCAGGAGACATATCTGCTAAACTTTTTGAATGGTCTGGACTAAAGCAAATGACTTTACAAATACCGGTTTCACTCTCAGCAACTAATAAACCGTCATTAACATTGAATGTAGGTGAATCACTTTGTAAAGCGGCAAAGTCATTTGTAAAAACAAACACATCTTCATACTTGGGGTTTATTTCACCATTAATTCTTGTATTACCAGCACACAAATAACATGTTTCATCATAGGATGGACGCTTTTCATTATTTACAGCTTCATTTTGACCTTGCCAAGGTCTTTTAGCTCTATGAGGAGAAACTAAAACCCATTCACCTGTAAGAATGTTGTAACGCTTATGTGAATAATCTTGTAAATCATTATTTTTCATTTTTATATTTTTGAAGTCTGTTATTTTACGATGTGTGTGCCTTGAGAAAGTTCAATGAAATACACAGAACATTCCTTGCCAAATTTATTTTTGTAGGCTTTAGCGGCTATTTCAGAAAAGGTTTTAGCTTCTTTTTTAGCAACTAAGTTTATGGTACAGCCTCCAAAACCGCCGCCCATCATTCGGGCACCTAAAACGTGTTTGTTTTTTTTAGCTTGTTCTACCAGAAAATCTAATTCATCACAACTTACTTTATATTGGTTTGATAAGCCATTATGTGATTGATATATTAATTGTCCTAGTGTTTCTAAATCATTATTTTCAATTGCCTGGGCTGCCTTAATTGTTCTCGCGTTTTCTTGAATCACATATAAAGCCTTTTGGTAATTAGCAGGTGTAACCTTGTCAATTATTGCCTCTAAGTCGGCTTCAGTAGCATCTCTTAATGCTTTAATGCCTAGTAATTCTGAAATGCTCTCACAAGCCGAACGTCTGTCATTATAAGCACTATCAGATAAACTATGTTTAACATTGGTGTTAATAAGCATTAATTCATAATCTTTGAAATCAATTGTATAAGGCTTAGATTCTACTGTTCTACAATCTAAATGGAGGGCGGTATGCTTTACACCAAACATACTTGCATATTGGTCCATAATACCACAATTAACCCCAACATAATTATGCTCTGCTTTCTGAGATATTAATATCATTTCCTGTTTTGATAAACCCAAATCAAAAAGTTCGTTAAGACCAAATACAACACTGTTTTCTAATGCTGCAGACGATGACATGCCTGCACCTCCGGGAATATTACCTTTGAATATGATGTTAAAATCGCCCACAATTTTATTGCGATTTTGAATTTCTGCGACCACACCAAATACATAATTTTCCCATGAACCTTCTTTAGACGGTTTCAGTTTATCTAGGTCAAATTCTATGGTGCTATCTAAATCTAATGCAATGGCAGTGCAACTGCCAGAATCGCTTTTTTGAATAGCAGCGGCAATACCTTTATCTACTGCTGCTGGAAAAACAAAACCATCATTATAATCTGTATGTTCACCAATAATATTAATTCTACCTGGAGAAAATATTAGTAAAGGATCTGTTTTGAATGTTTCGATGAATTTTTTCTTTACATCTTGAACTAATGTCTTGCTCATGTTTGTTACTTGTTAGTTATACTTAAATCCCATATTATTTTGTAGGTATCATTCGCCTTTAATATTTGCAGGCCAATGTTGTTATTAAAACTATCAGAAACACCTGTAGTGGGTTCAATAGCAATAGTATTCAAACGGGGTGGGGTGTAGGCTTGCACGAAGTTGTTATTATCAGAAGACCCAAAGGTTAAGTCGTAACTAGGTGTACTAAAAACTATTTTGTCAGAATTCAAAATCCAGCAATCATCCAGTTGTTGGTCTTCAATTTTAAATGCTTTTATTGGTTTAATATCTTCAACACCAGTTGTTATATTTCTTTCACCGATGACTATTTTTTTATTGCAATCAAAACTCAGGGTGCTGTTGTGTAAATTATCGCTTATAAAGTAGGGGTGCCATCCCAATGTAAACGGGAAATCATTGGACGAAGTGTTTTTTACTGACAGCTCCATATGTAACGCATCTGCTTTAAAAATGTATGTCACCTGAATGCTATAGGTATATGGAAACCCAGTGGAAGCTTTGTCTTCAACGTACTCTAATACAATACTAGCGGAGTCCTGTTGAGCTTCTTGTTTTACAATATTAAATGACTTATTGTAGACTAACCCATGAAGGGCATTGTTTTCTTCTTTTTGATTTATTTCAAATTGATAGGCTTTACCTTTGAACTCATACGCGCCATCTTTTATTCTATTCGCAAAAGGGAATAAAATGGAAGAGGCATATGTTGAGTCATAAGTTAAGGGTGATAAATCTTGAATAATGGGGTTTCCGTTCAAGGTTAGTTCTTGTAAACTCGCCCCGGCATTAAGGTGAATTTTGCCATAAAGGCTTTTCTCAGAGTCTTGAATTTCTAACGTGTTTAATGCTTCGTCATGTTTAATTGTGTACACAGTAAATAGTTTTGTTGTTATATTGAATTCCTAATTATCAGATGATTAGGGTTTTCTATTTTTAAATGTTCTTTGTTTTTTATCATATCGGCCAAACGGTGCCCCATCTTGTCAAAATCAGTTGAAATTGTTGTAATACCGTCTGCAATAATTTCTTTAAGTAAGGTGTCGTTATATGAAATAATCCCAATGTCTTGTATCATAATAAGCCCTTGTTTTTTCATTTTTTTTATAATCCATAAAAGACTTTTGTCTTCTGGGGTGATGTAAAGATTTCCTTTTTCAACAACATTATGTTTTACATTATCTATTATGTCAAAAGAGAAATTATGCTCTTGACAAAATCTTAAAAAACCTGTTTTCATGCCATGTGGCTGTTTGTCTTCAGAATAGACTAAAACAAGCTTTTCGTATTTTTTTATCTGGTCTTTTACACTATTTAAATTATTGAAGATTGATTTATTGAAATTTTGATAAATAGCTGGATAATCTTGAAGGTCATCATGAAGTTGATCTAAAATGTAAACCTTGTCCGAAGGTAGATTGTTTATAGTTGTAGCAGTGTTTTTTAAATTTGCAGGCATAATAATATAATAGTTATACTCGCCAACATGTTCATTGATTAATTTTTCGAATGTTTGATGGTTGAAATGATGAAAGAAAATATCTACTTGGATGTTTGAATCTAAGTTGTTTAGAAAAGAATTATATAAATCCTCCTTAAAGGCGTTTAATTCATCAAAAAGCAAAAATATTTTTTGTTGTACTTGAATGTTTTCACTTTCTACAAAGTAACCTTTGCCAACAATAGATTTAATAATACCTCTATTTTTGAGTTCATTAAATGCCATTAGAACCGTATCTCTAGATAAATTGTGGTTCTTTTTTATATGGTTGATAGAAGGAATTTGACTTCCTTTTTTTAAAACACCTGAAATAATCGCATCTTCTATAGAATTAATTATTTGCTTGTATTTCGGGATTCCTATATTTTTTTTTACTTCTATCATTTTTGGAAACCAATCCTATTAATTTTTGCAACAAATGTGCTAATCTACGCTACAAATGTAATAATATTTATTCGTAAATACCTACTAGACCCTACTAGTTTGGTTTTTTTTACTAGCTGATACATTTTAAGGGATTGTCCGCTACATTTTTCAATATTAAATATCTATATTTGGGTCAAAATACTAACTAAACTAAATTATTTTATTATGACAGCAGGTTTTGAAATGTGGGACTATATAGTCTTTGTTGCTTACGCTATTTTGATTTTAGGTGTAGGATTGTGGGTCTCCCGAGATAAAGAAGGACACCAAAAAAATGCTGAGGATTATTTCTTGGCTAGTAAATCTTTACCATGGTGGGCCATTGGTACCTCATTAATTGCAGCCAATATTTCGGCAGAGCAATTTATTGGGATGTCTGGGTCTGGATTTGCCCTAGGAATAGCAATTGCATCTTATGAATGGATGGCAGCATTAACACTAATTATAGTTGGTAAATATTTCTTACCTATTTTTATAGAGAAAGGATTGTATACCATACCTGAATTTGTTGAAAAACGTTTTTCTACAAACTTAAAGACCATATTAGCTGTTTTTTGGCTAGCCTTATACGTATTTGTTAATCTGGCCTCTGTTTTATATTTAGGAGGTTTGGCTATTGAAACAATAATGGGTATTGATATGATGTACGCTATTATTGGTTTAGCACTTTTTGCGGCAGCATACTCATTATACGGAGGTTTGTCGGCTGTAGCATGGACGGATGTTATACAGGTAGTGTTTTTAGTTTTAGGTGGTTTAGTAACTACTTATTTAGCCTTAAATACGGTCTCTGGCGGAGAAGGGGTGCTAGTAGGATTCTCTAAAGTATGGGAGGCTGCTCCTGAAAAATTTCATATGATTCTTGAAGAATCTAATGATAACTATATCAACTTGCCAGGCATATGGGTGTTAGTAGGTGGTTTATGGGTTGCTAATTTATACTATTGGGGGTTCAATCAATACATCATACAAAGAACCTTGGCTGCGAAATCATTAAAGGAATCTCAAAAAGGTATATTATTGGCCGCGTTTTTAAAGCTAATCATTCCTTTAATTGTTGTAATTCCTGGAATCGCAGCATATGTTATGGTTAATGATCCTTCAATAATGGCTAATTTGGGCGAAGTAGGGATGTTAAACATGCCGTCTACAGAGCAAGCAGATAAGGCATATCCTTGGTTGTTGCAATTTTTGCCAACAGGATTGAAAGGGGTGGCGTTTGCAGCTTTAGCAGCAGCAGTGGTATCATCCTTAGCGTCTATGTTAAATTCAACATCCACCATATTTACTATGGATATTTATAAGCAATATATTAATAAGGATGCTAATGATAAAACGACTGTAAATGTCGGTCGGATTTCTGCAGCCGTTGCGTTAATTATTGCAGTAATTGTAGCGCCACTATTAGGAGGAATAGACCAAGCCTTTCAATTTATTCAGGAATATACAGGTATCGTAAGTCCAGGTATCTTGGCTGTATTCATGCTTGGATTATTTTATAAGAAAACAACAAATAATGCAGCTATTTGGGGAGCCATTTTATCCATACCAATAGCATTAGCGTTAAAGTTTATTCCAATTCCAGTATTTGAACCATGGATGCATCAAATGGGTATTACGGCATTATTAAGTATGATCATAATAATCGTAATGAGTAATATGCAGAATAAGGGTGCTGATGATCCTAAGGGTATTGAGATAAGTAAAGAGTTATTTAAAACCTCACCATTATTTAATATCGGTTCTATTGTGATATGTATATTGCTAACGGTATTATATTGTTTATTCTGGTAGAAAGAAGAACGGTGATAATAAAACAAAAGCGTCATATTTTATATGACGCTTTTTTCTATTAAATAATGATGTTATTTTTTCTAACGTATTAAAAATGTTAGAGTTCATAAATACACAAAATAATTCATAAAAATTATAAACATTTCTTTTGGTTAGATATATAGTTAATTTTATATTTGCACACCGGAAAACGAAAATGTTTTCTTTTAGGGCTCTTAGCTCAGCTGGATAGAGCACCTCCCTTCTAAGGAGGCGGTCGAAGGTTCGAATCCTTCAGGGCTCACAAAAAGCTTCACTAATTATAGTGAGGCTTTTTTGTTTTTAATAGGGAGCATCTGACTTCAACTAGTTGCTGTGTTTATTTAATGACCACAAAAAGTTTCTTAAACACAACTTTTAGTTTTGATCCGGGTAATACAATATTATTTCCTAAAAACGACGAAACCTTGCTAATTCTAAAATTAGCAAGGTTTCCATTTCGGATATTATTCCTGTCTTGTGACCGGGCTGGGGCTCGAACCCAGGACCCTCTCCTTAAAAGGGAGATGCTCTACCAACTGAGCTACCAGGTCATTGTTTCAAACTAAGATAATACCATTGTTGTTATATTATGTTTGAAATAAAAAATAAAACGTCCGAAACAAAGGTTTCAGACGTTTTTAGTGACCGGGCTGGGGCTCGAACCCAGGACCCTCTCCTTAAAAGGGAGATGCTCTACCAACTGAGCTACCAGGTCATTATTTCAAACTAACATATTACCGTTAGCGGGTGCAAATATAAAATGTTTAATTAATAAAACAATACTTTTTTTAAATAAATTTTTGTTTTTTTGCAGTGCTTAAACCTATGTTTTTAATAATCAATTTATAACGAAAATATGACCATTGTATTAATAGGCTATATGGCTTCTGGAAAAACTTCTGTTGGAAAACTTTTGGCCAAAAAGTTAAATTATAGATTCATTGATTTGGATGATTTCATTGAAGAAAAGGAGGGCGCTACTATTAAGGAAATATTTAATTCTAAAGGTGAAATTTACTTCAGAAAAAAAGAAACACAATATTTAAAAGAACTTTTACAGGCAAATGAAGAAAATACAGTCTTGTCTTTGGGAGGTGGTGCGCCATGCTTTGGTGAAAACATGGATGAGGTACTCAAGGCAAAACATGCCATCAGTATTTATTTGAAAGGAACAGTTCCTTTTTTAGCCAATAAATTAGTACAGAAAAGAAGTAAACGCCCTTTAATTTCTCATATTGATAATGTAGAGGATATGTCAGAATTTGTCGGGAAACATTTATTTGAACGTATGCCCTTTTATAGTAAAGCTGAAAAGCATGTGGTTATCGATCACAAATCTAAACCAGAAATCGTTGAAGACATGGTGTCGATACTATTCTAAAGTGACTTCAAAAGATTTTCCCTCTAAAATGACGTTTACATGCTCATGCAACGATGTTGATAAGGATATGCCCTTAAAATCTGCCTTTACTGGATATTTTTTATGATTTCTATTGACCAATACTGCTGTTTTAAATTGTTTTAGAGGAACGTCTAAAAAATGTTTAACCCCATAAATAAGCGTTGTACCAGAATTAAGGACATCATCCACTAAAACCAATGACTTGTTTTTATAATCATCTGGTGTAATAGAGGTTGAGATAGGCTTCCAAGGTTGTTTTTTATCAATTATTACTTTACATAATGTGGGGTCAATATCAGATATGTTTTTAAGAACAGTTTTAAGTTTTTTAGCCAGGGTATAGCCGTTTTTGTCAACACCAGCTAAAATGACCTCAGTCTCATTGACATTACTCTCATAAATCTGAAAAGCAATGCGCCTAATTTTATGGTTAATTTCGTTATGCTTAAGTATAATGTTATTATTAACAGTCATTTCTTTAAGTTATTAAAAATATTGAAAGATAAAATTACTTATTTAAATCTGTTTATTTTAGTTTTTAATTGGTGAATTCTACGGCTTTACTAGCAGTATTTTTTTATTGGTCATCTTCTGCAGTATTATCAGTGTAACCCTCAATATCCCTTCTATCTTTTTTTGTTGGTCTTCCTGTACCCTTTTTTCTATAGTAATCCTTTGAGTATTTTAACAATTCCTGTGCTTCAAATTGTTCTTTTGGCGTAATATCTGTTCGGTATAGGTCTACTAGTTTTGCACCAACGCGATTTGGAGGGATATCATTGACCTTAATTTTATAGTTAATTTGATTCTTCCGCAACTCTATAGTATCAGTAGGGAATACTTCTCTACTTGGTTTAATGACCTCCTGATTAACCCGAACATGACCCTTTTTACAAGCTGTGGTTGCCAGAGTTCGCGTTTTGTAATACCTAACACACCATAAAAACTTATCTATACGCATATATTTAATTCTAAAACTACGTTAATGTTGTTGTACAAGAATATATTAAAATTGTATCTTGCGCCTTCAAAAATAAGGAATATTAGAGATTACTTGGTACATATGAATTTTATAATTGTTATGTCCGCTTTTTAAATTGTAGAAGAAATGAAATTGATTAAAATAAGTTTGATCACTATATGTTTAGCCATTGGTTTAGCCTCATGTAAGAATGATGATAATGGTGGTTTTGAGACCGTGCCTATTAGGGATAGAGATGAACAACAGATGGCTGATAAAGATTCTATTGTAGCATATTTAGATAGCCATTATTATAATTCGAGTGTCTTTGACGGTTCAAACCCGAATGTAAGCTCGAAAGATTTAATTATAACTGAACTTCAAGTTGGAGAGTCTATACCAGAAGGACATAGATTATTGGCTAAAGATACTATAATGAAAAAGGTAAATTATGCTGATACAGATTATGAAATATGGTATATTGATTTAAACCCTAAAACAAATGATCCTGAACCTTCACCAACTTTTGCCGATAATATTTTGGTAACTTATGAAGGCTTTACATTAGATAGCAATATATTTGATAGTGCCGTTTCTCCTACCAATTTTGATTTAACCGCTTTGGTAGCCGGATGGCGAAAAGTATTGCCGGAATTTAAAATCGCAGAGAATTTTATTGAAAATGAAGATGGAACAGTAGAGTATACCAATCATGGTGTGGGGATTATGTTCGTACCTTCTGGTTTGGCATATTTCTCAAATGCTACAGGTAGCATTAGTGCCTATGAACCTATCAATTTTAAATTTGATTTGTTTCAGAAGTATGAGAACGATCATGATAATGATAATGTACCTTCCTATAAGGAAGATTGGAATACAAAAGATGGTGAGTTTACTCTAAATTCTAGTTTGGATGTTCATGATGGAGACGATAGAGATGGTGATGGTACTCCAGATTATTTTGACTCTGATGATGATGGTGATGGTGTACCTACTATATTAGAAGATATGAACGAAGATGGCGATCCAACTAATGATTATGGAGATGGAAAGAGTGCTGAAAATGGTGATCTTCCTCGATATTTGGATCCAGAAGAGACAGATTCCTATAAGGATAAAAAGTAAAAAAAAGCCTCATATTTAAAACATGAGGCTTTTTTATGCCTAACCCTCAAGTATAGCTTACATTAGAAGGGTATATATAGGTTAGTAAGATTTATAATGCTCAGTTACCTAGCCATAAATTTCCAAGCATACAATCAATATCCTATTTGAGTTAATTATATTTGTTCCCTTATCTCAATAAAATGAAGTTTGAATTAAAAGCACAAGATGCACAAAGTAAGGCCAGAGCTGGTAAAATAACTACAGATCATGGTGTCATAGAAACGCCAATTTTCATGCCAGTGGGCACAGTCGCTACCGTAAAGGGCGTGCATCAACGTGAGTTAAAGGATGAGATTAACCCTGATATTATTTTAGGAAACACGTATCATTTATATTTAAGACCGCAAACCCATATTATAGAAAAAGCTGGTGGTCTTCATAAATTCATGAATTGGGATAGAAATATACTAACTGATTCTGGCGGGTATCAAGTCTATTCACTTTCGGCCAATAGAAAAATTAAGGAAGAAGGGGTTAAGTTTAAATCTCATATAGATGGAAGCTATCATACATTTACCCCAGAGAATGTGATGGAGATTCAACGCGCCATAGGTGCAGATATTATAATGGCTTTTGATGAATGTACACCGTACCCATGTGATTATAACTATGCAAAGCGTTCTATGCATATGACACACCGTTGGTTGGATAGATGTATTAATCATTTAGAGAAAACACCTTTAAAATACGATTATAACCAAGCGTTTTTCCCTATAGTTCAGGGGAGTACATATACAGATTTGCGTAAACAGTCAGCAGAATACATTGCTAATTCGGGTGCTGTTGGAAATGCCATTGGCGGTTTGTCGGTCGGAGAACCAGCTGAAGAAATGTATGCCATGACCGATGTTGTCTGTGCAATTTTACCCGAAGATAAGCCACGTTATTTAATGGGGGTAGGTACACCAATCAATATTTTAGAAAATATTGCGTTAGGTGTAGATATGTTTGATTGTGTGATGCCAACAAGAAATGCAAGGAATGGGATGTTATTTACTGCACACGGAACCATTAATATTAAAAATTTGAAGTGGGCTGACGATTTTTCTCCAATTGATGACATGGGGATAACGTTTGTAGATACCGAATATTCAAAAGCATACTTAAGGCATTTGTTCACTGTAAATGAATTATTGGGAAAACAAATAGCAACAATACATAATTTAGGTTTTTATTTATGGTTGGTTCGTGAAGCAAGAAAACATATATTAGCCGGAGATTTTAGAACATGGAAAGATAAAATGGTAAAGCAAATGGATACGCGTTTATAGGTAAATGAAAGTTTTAGATTGGTACATATTAAAGCGTTATTTATTCACATTTTTCATGATGTTATTGCTCTTTATTCCAATTGCAATAACAGTGCACCTAGCTGAAAAAATAGGAAAAATTCTTGATAATGAGGTGCCATTGAATGCTGTTTTAATCTACCTTCTTGATTTTACTGTCTATTTTGCGCATTTACTTTTTCCGCTTTTTTTGTTTTTATCTGTGATTTGGTTTACATCAAAATTGGCCAATAATACGGAAATTGTCGCATTTTTAAGTTCTGGTGTTTCATTCACTCGATTTTTAAGACCATATCTTATTGGTGCAAGTGTTGTAGCCTTTTTATCTATTATTCTCGGCCTTTTTTTAGCACCTAAAGCTAGTGAAGGATTTAATGATTTTAGCTATAAGTACTTGAAAAGGGGTAAAAGTGCTGTAGATAATATTAATGTATTTAGACAGATAAATGATAATGATATTATTTACGTGAGTAGCTTCGATATAAAAAATAATTTAGGACATAACTTCACTTTAGAGCATTTTGAAGAAAACCAACTCAAATACAAAATATCTGCTAAAACTATAAAATATCTTGAGAATGATACGGTATACAGATTAACCAATTATGTTAAAAGAGATATAGGGATAGATGTAGATTTACTGGAAATAATTCCTAAAAAAGACACGCTTTTTTCTTTTGAGGTTGATGATTTAATTCCGGTTATTTATGCTGCGGAAACTAAAATGTACAACGACTTAAAAAACTTTATCGAAAAGGAGGAATCCCGAGGGTCTTCAAATGTAGGACGTTTTAAACTGGTGTTATATAGAAAATGGAGCTTACCTGTATCAGTATTTATTTTGACTATAATTGCTGTAGCGGTGTCTTCTATAAAAAGACGTGGCGGTATGGGGGTGAATTTAGCTGTTGGAATTTGTATAGCTATGGTTTTTGTTTTCTTTGATAAGGTATTTGGTGTAATGGCCGAACAATCTGATTTTCCACCATTAGTAGCGGTATGGTTTCCTAATTTCATTTTTGGTATTTTAGCAGCATACCTCTTGTATAATGCCAAACGATAAACGTTTATTACAAATTAATAACCAACTTAAAAACCAAATACATCTTCATTTTTTGGTTTTTATTGCGGGTTTTACTGCAATTTTAGGGGAGCTTATTACAATTGAGGCGATATCTTTGGTTTGGTATAGAATGATTATGGCTTCAGTTTTAATGTTTGTTTACATTAAAATTAGGCGAGTTAATTTAAAAATTAATCTTAAATCACTCATAAGGCTTTCTATAGCCGGTGTAATAATTGCGTTACATTGGATAACTTTTTTTGGTGCTATTGATGCGTCAAATATTTCCATTACACTAGCTATGTTTTCAACTGGGGCATTTTTTGCTTCATTTATAGAACCATTAATTTATAAACGTGGTATTATATGGTATGAAATTCTTTTTGGAGGACTTGTGGTAATTGGAGTTTTTATAATTACACAAAGTGAAATTAAATACCTTACAGGGATATTATTAGGCATAGTGTCGGCTTTTTTTTCATCATTATTTGCTGTGCTAAATGGGATGTTTTTAAGGCAGCATAAGGCTTCGGTGATTTCATATTATGAATTTTTGAGCGGTGTATTTTTTATTTCGGTGTATATCCTATGTTTTGGTGATGGGTTTACTAAAGATTTTTTTAGTATTAGTCCTAGTGATTTTAAATACCTTTTTATTTTGGCTTCCATTTGTACGGCTTATGCCTTCATTGCCTCTGTACATGTTATGAAGGTCATTAGCCCCTACACAGTGGTTTTGTCTTATAATTTAGAACCTATTTATGGTATAGCTATGGCAATAATTTTATTCCCAGAAAAAGAAAGGATGAGTCCTAATTTTTATTATGGGGCTATTGTTATTATTAGCGTAGTTATTATTAATGCTGTTTTAAAACATAGGAGAAAATCAAAAAGAGATAATTCTTAACTGTATTTCAAGATTAAAGTTTTTATATTTGCAGTCTAACCAACAATTAATAGCTAAATTAAATTCTTATGGAATATTTAGAATTTGAACTCCCAATAAAAGAACTCGAAGACCAATTACAGAAATGTAAAATAATTGGAGAGGAGAGTGAGGTTGATGTTACTGAGACATGCCAGCAGATAGAAAAGAAATTAGCTGCGGCTCAAAAAGATATATATAAAAACTTAACAGCATGGCAGCGTGTTCAGTTGTCACGCCACCCAGAAAGACCGTATACTTTAGATCATATTAGAGCCATTTGTGGAGATTCCTTTTTAGAACTTCACGGAGACAGAAGCTTTAAAGATGATAAAGCGATGATTGGTGGCTTAGGTAAAATTGGAGACCAAAGCTTTATGTTTATTGGTCAGCAAAAGGGATTTAATACAAAAACGAGACAATATAGAAACTTTGGGATGGCAAATCCTGAAGGATATAGAAAGGCACTAAGATTGATGAAATCTGCCGAAAAGTTTGGTATTCCTGTAGTCACCCTTTTGGATACGCCGGGAGCTTACCCAGGATTAGAAGCAGAAGAACGTGGTCAAGGCGAAGCTATCGCAAGGAATATTCTAGAAATGACACGTCTTAAAGTTCCTGTAATTACCATAGTTATTGGAGAGGGCGCCTCAGGTGGAGCGCTTGGAATTGGTGTGGGAGATAGAGTATTAATGCTAGAAAATACTTGGTACTCTGTGATATCTCCAGAATCATGTTCATCCATTTTATGGCGTAGTTGGGAATATAAAGAACAAGCAGCTGAAGCTTTAAAATTGACAGCAGTTGATATGAAAAAGCTTAAGTTAGTTGATGATATTATAAAAGAACCATTAGGTGGTGCACATAGGGATCGTGATAAGACATTCAAGGCTGTTAGTGATGCTATTGTTAAATCTTATGAGACCCTTAAAAACTTATCACCAGAAGATTTGGTTTCGCAGCGCATGGAAAAATATGCAAACATGGGAGTCTATAAAGGCTAAGTCTTTTAAAACTACAACTTTTTAAAAATCTGAAGTTCATCACTTCAGATTTTTTATGCTTATTGACAATATTTTTAACTTATTAACAGTTAAATTGTTAATAGGCAGTTAATAAACCTATTACACCTAATTCATAACAACCTTTTCTTTTTAATTACTTTCGTAGCTATGAAACAACCAAATCAATTAAGCGGATATAAAGTAGATAAGAGTACCCTAATAAACCTTGAGAAAGGCAAAATACCTCCGCAAGCTATTGATTTAGAAGAAGTTGTGTTAGGGGCAATGATGATTGATAAAAAAGGGGTTGATGAAGTTATTGATATCTTAAACCCTGAAGCATTTTACAAAGAAGGGCATCAGCATATCTTTGCAGCTATTTTTCAGTTGTTTGAAAACAGTGAACCTGTGGATTTATTAACGGTTTCAACCCAGTTAAAGAAGAATGCCAAGCTTGAGCTAGCCGGTGGTGATTTTTACTTGATTTCTTTAACACAAAAAGTATCCTCTTCGGCACATATAGAGTTTCACGCTCGTATTATTTTACAAAAATATATTCAACGTAGTTTAATAAAAATATCGAGTGAAATCATAGAAGATTCTTATGATGAAACTAAAGATGTTTTTGATTTATTGGACGCCGCTGAATCGAAGTTGTATGAAGTTACTCAAGGGAATATTAAGAAATCTAGTGAAACAGCCCAAGATTTAGTAATTCAGGCAAAGAAGAAAATTGAAGAAATTTCAAATAAGGAAGGCCTTAGTGGTATTCCTACCGGTTTTCATAAATTGGATAAATTAACTTCAGGATGGCAGCCTTCAGATTTAATAATTGTGGCAGCACGTCCGGGTATGGGTAAAACAGCTTTAACCTTGTCTATGGCCAGAAATATTGCTGTAGATCAAAAAATTCCTGTTGCTTTTTTCTCGCTTGAAATGGCATCAGTGCAGTTAATTATGCGTTTAATCTCTAGTGAAACGGGGTTGTCCTCTGAAAAACTTCGAACAGGTAAATTAGAGAAACACGAGTGGGAACAACTAAATGTTAAAGTTAAAGATTTGGAAAGTGCGCCATTATTTATTGATGATACACCGTCCTTGTCCATTTTTGATTTAAGGGCAAAGGCACGTCGTTTGGCGTCTCAACACGGCATCAAAATGATTATGATTGATTACCTGCAATTAATGACAGGAGGAACTAGTCATGGCGGTAACCGTGAGCAAGAAATTTCTATGATTTCAAGGAACTTAAAGGCGCTTGCTAAAGAGCTTATGGTTCCTGTTATTGCATTATCACAATTGTCTCGTGCTGTTGAAACTCGTGGAGGAAGTAAACGCCCATTATTATCTGATTTACGTGAATCTGGAGCTATTGAGCAAGATGCGGATATTGTTTCTTTTATCTATAGACCAGAGTATTATAAAATTGACGAGTGGGATGATGACGAACGTTCACCTACCGAAGGCCAAGCAGAATTCATTATAGCGAAACACCGTAATGGTGGTTTAGAAAATATTCGTTTAAAATTCTTAGGGCATTTAGGTAAGTTTGACAATTTAGATGATTTTGATTCACCATTTGAGTTTCATTCTAAAATGAATGCTGCGGCTAATGACGATACCTTTAAAGCAGATAACTTTAAAGCAAGTCCAGATCAAGCTTTTGGTAGTTCGTTTAATGATGATGACAATGAAGTGCCTTTCTAAGCTATAATGTTCTGTTAAACGCATTTAAAAGAAGTAAATTTTAGGTATCTTTCTGCTCATTTAAATTGGATATTTTCATTGCATACCAGAAGACTCGTTATTGTATTTTTATTTTTGATTTGTGGTTATAGTGCTTTTGCTTCCTATATCTTAATTCCGATGGATGCAGAAACTCAGAAAAATCACCTCAAGGCCTATGGTATTACCTATTGGACCCTTAGTAAAGAATTAAAAGTAAAATGGTTATTAAACTATAGGGGCGGGGCGTTTTTATTGCCTGATACAGAGGCCATACAACGTGAATGTCAAATTAGAGGTGTGTCTTTTGAAATCCTATCCAACGCACAGACTGAAGGTATTCTTGAAGAAATAAATAGTCCAAGTCAAAATATGGAAGCTGTGGTGCTAGAAAAGGCGCCAAAAATAGCTGTTTATACACCCAAAGGAAAAAGACCTTGGGACGATGCTGTGACTATGGTACTGCAATATGCAGAAATACCTTATGAAACTGTATACGACGAAGAAGTTTTAAATGACGGACTACTCGTTTTTGACTGGCTGCATTTGCATCATGAAGATTTTACAGGGCAATTTGGAAAGTTTTATGCCCAGTACAGAGCTTCTGCTTGGTATATTGAAGCCAAGAAAAATGCGGAATCTCTGGCTCAAGAATTAGGATATAATAAAGTATCTGAAGAGAAATTGGCTGTAGCTTTGAAGATTCGAGATTATGTTATTGGAGGCGGTTTCATGTTTGCCATGTGTAGTGCTACCGATAGCTTTGATATTGCTTTATCTGCGGAAGGGTTAGATATATGCGAACCCATGTTTGATGGGGATGGCAGTGAAGCTGGTTATCAGAATAAAATTGATTACAATAAAACATTTGCATTCAGCAATTTTGTGCTAGAAAGAAACCCTAAGGTTTATGAGTTTTCTTCTATTGATATGACTAGAAAACGCATGATACCTAAAAGCGCAGATTATTTTTCTCTAATGGAGTTTTCTGCTAAATGGGATCCTATACCAACCATGCTTTGTCAAAATCACACGGCACTTGTTAAAGGGTTTATGGGGCAAACGACCTCATTTAAAAGGAATGAAATAAAATCAAATGTATTGGTACTAGGAGAAACCAAATCTAATGGCGAGGCAAAATATATCCATGGCATCAAAGGGAAAGGTTTTTTTACGTTCTATGGCGGACATGATCCTGAAGATTACCAGCATAGGGTTGGGGATGCTAAAACAGAACTAGACTTACATCCAACATCTCCAGGATACCGACTTATATTAAATAACGTTCTATTTCCAGCTGCTAAGAAGAAAAAGCAAAAAACCTGATGAACTATTTTCAAAAAGAACTGCAGTTAAAAAATTACACAAGGGGCTTTCACTTAATAACTGATGAAATTTTAAATGCTGTTCCTGAGATCAATAAAATAGGAATTGGACAACTTCAAGTTTTTATTAAGCATACCTCCGCTAGTCTCACAATCAATGAAAATGCTGATTTTACAGTAAGAACAGATTTTGAGAGTCATTTTAATGTTATGGTGCCAGAGCATGCTTCATATTTCGAGCACACTTACGAAGGGTCAGATGATATGCCAGCCCATATTAAATCGTCATTATTGGGCGCATCTGTGCAAATTCCCATTACCAACGGCAAGCTCAATCTTGGAATTTGGCAAGGCATATACTTATGTGAACATAGAAATTTTGGAGGCCGAAGACGCGTGGTTGTAACGGCATATGGACAATAAATTACTTAAATTGTTTTCTTGCTTTAATTAACTTTTCTAATATTAATTCAACACCATTATCATTATTGCTTTTAGTTTCAAATGAAGCAATGTTTTTAATAGTTCGGTTTGCGTTTTTCATAGCAACACTATATTTGGATTGAAGTAGCATTTCTATATCATTATCATAATCACCAAACGCCAAAGTTTCTTCAGAGGTAATGTTGTACATATTTTGGATGAGCTTTATAGCATGTCCTTTGTTGGCTAATTCATGAGAAATATCCACCCAGTGTTGTCCGGAGACGATGACTTTATAATTAGATTTAAACCGTTCAAATAGCGGATAGATCAATTTCTGTGCATCGTCATTATTAAATAAGGCTATTTTTAAGATTTCATTTTCAATGTCATCTATTGAGTTTATGAGTTGATAATTTGGATAGTATTCTGAAAGTATGGGTAAAATAGCAACGGAGCTGTTTTTAAAAAAAGCTTTTGACTTTGTGCAAAATACGGGATGAATATGAGCATGGCAATCAATTTCGGTTTCTATTTCTTTTAAACCCTCGAGGTTTAAGGGGGTTGAAAGCAAGGTTTTATCATTAGCAACCACCAAACCGCCGTTTTCTGCAGCAACTATAATATTACCTTTAATGGTACTTAATTTATCTACAATACTATAGTAGGGTCTACCACTTGCTGCAACAAAAATAATGTCTAGGTTTTTGAGTTCTTCAAATAATTCAAAAAACAAAGTACTTACTTCGTGTTTTGAGTTTAACAAGGTGCCATCCATATCAGTGGTCACAAGTTTTATTCCTGTTAAATTCATTTTAATGGTTTCCTAGAGTGTTTTGTAGTCTCATAGTGCGATTAAAGTATATAACGATATTAACGATATTTCAACAATAAACTTATGCCGACCAAAGGTTAACCACTTTCTTCCTTTTTCCCGATGCCAAAGGCGGAATTTCATCAACATATTCAATTTTAATATTCGCATCATTTCCAAATTCTTTTTTTAAGGATATAATTAAATCTTTTTCATGAACAAACTCATGTTTAATATTCAATTTAACTAGGTAGTCCTTTTGAGCTGTTTGAATAAATTGATACTGATTTAATAACGAATAAAAGGGGTAGAAGTTTGTGTAAACCACAAAAGAAGATATTAAATTTCCTTGAGTGTCATAAATTAAATCCATTCTACGCCCTTCAATACTCTCAAATTTTAAAGTACCATCGTCTGTTTTCAACATTTTTGCAATATCACCTGTATCATATCTAATAATCGGCATGCTGTAGTTGAACAAATCTGTGACTACAATTCTTCCATGTTCTCCCGCCTCAGCAGGTGTATCTTCATCAAATTTCAATAATTCAATATAATAACTTGCATTGTTGACGATGAAATGTTCCTGAGAGTCAATTGTCTGATGCGCTACTATACCAATTTCTTCACTAGAATACCTAGACAAAACGGGCGCATTAAAGTGTTTTCCTAAATTTTCTTTGGTATATGAATTTAAGTATTCTGAATTAGCTAGTATGGAGTTTATATTGAGATTTGATACAGATGTATTTGATTCGTCAAGATACCTACAGATATTTTCTAAAGCAGAAGAAAAACCAAGAATAGTTTTGGTTTGTTTTGATGACTTTAATTTTTCGATTAATACAGCAATATGGGCATCCGTTAATTTTGATATATCAAACTGTGTTACATTCTGTATAAAAGACTTTAATTTACTTTTTTGATTATGCTTTCTCCAAACTTCAAGTTCAAATAATTTATTACCAATGGTATAGCCTGATAATTTGGCGAAAAAGAGTACATCTGCTGTATTTCTACTTCTTTTATTGGAGTTTTGAAATAGGAAAAATGGAAGCCCTGTTCAGCCACTTGTTGAAACCTTATAGTTCTTAGCCTTAAGATATTTTTCTGAATTAAAAGCCTCAAAGTTACTCTGAATCACCGTTTTTTTAATAACAGGAAAATCATTTATACTTTTATAATTAGCGTAGGGTTTGTAATACTCCGTAGAGGAAGTAGCATGTTTTAGCAGATTATTTAGATTGTTTTTTCTTTTTTCTACTGATTTAGGAGAATTTGGTTGTAGTATGAGAGCTTCTATTTCTTTATAGTGGCTTCTAATATTTCCTCCCTTCAAGAAATCTATAAACCAAAAAGAAGAGTTTCTAATTCTATTTAAAGTATACATAATAAATGATTTGGGGCGATAAACATACGTAATTTGAATAAATAAACAAAATCCGATTCAATTAAGAATCGGATTTTGTTTATTTATTCAAATTAATATATCAGCCATATTTAAAATATGTAAACCAATTGTTTCCTGGGAAATCGCATCCAGCACCCCAGGCTGTTTCACTACAGTTACCACAAGGTGCAGGAATGGTAACAAAAATAGTTTGCTTGTTATCTGTTGGCACTAATAGAATTACTACATTTTCACCACAACTAGGTACAAAATCAGTTTGCTCTAAGGCCAGAGCAACAAGCATGTCAATTCTTTCATTATTATATGGACCTGTATAATCACAATCAACGCATACACTATCATCTACTAACTTCCATATAGCAATTTGAATATCTCCAAAAGTGTAATTGCCCAATGTTTCAGAAGCTTCTGTTCCTATAAAGTTTTGATTCATTAACCAATTAACCGCACCGAAGTTTTGAGCGTTTTCGAATTTGTTAACAGGAAGGGGTTCATAAGAAGAGTACACATCTCCAATAAAACTTTCATTACTATTTAGGGATGCATCTTGATCAACACACCATGCATCAAATTCGCCGCTTAATATATTACTAGTGGCAATTTCAATGTTAAAATAGCTATTAGGAACTCCTTTTGCATTTACTTTAACATTTACTTGGTTGGGTAAAGAGTAATTAAATGAGTCAGAAGTTACATCATCTACACAGTTGACTACGGCATGTGCACCAATAAATAATCCTTTTGATGTTGGAACTTCATAAGTGTATGAGGTTACACAATCATGATTTTCTTTATATTCAAATTGACCTGGGATTGGGTTACCCTTTTTAGTCATAGGGAAATCTCCTGTATTTACAACTACTGATAAATGTGTGCTAGTTAGACAATAATCGTTATTTGTAATATTATAACTGATTTCGTAATTGTCTCCCACTATTACAACTGAGATATTTCCAACCAAAATATTTTGGCCTGCTAAAAGGTCGGTTGTTTGATAGGTCTGGTCACATTTATCAAAAGTGATAACAGAAGATGCTTCAATTCTCTTTGCTTTCTTATCTAATTCTGACAAAGAGGCTTCATCATAATCGACTTGCTCAGTTTCACAACTGTACGCAATAATAAGTAGCAAGGAAAGAAAGATGATTTTTAAATAGTTAAAAGGATTTGTTTTCATAATAGCTTGATTTAAATGTTTAGTTTTTAAATACTAATAATTCAGAGCTAGGGAAAGGTTTTAGATTACCCTTAATATATGATAATCTTTTAAATATTTTGGAAATTAATTGTTGTAACCATTGAATATCTCGATTAAAAACAAATTATTTTGGAGGTTCCTGATATAAAAGTAAACCTAATAATTAAGATTTTTTAATAAATAAAAAAAATCCGATTCAATTAAGAATCGGATTTTTATTAAGCGAATAATATGTTTTACAATCGGCTAAGTGCCTTATTTATTTTACTTTTTCTACAACAGCTTTAAAAGCTTCAGGGTTATTCATAGCTAAATCTGCTAAAACCTTACGGTTTAATTCAATATCATTAGCTTTTAATTTCCCCATAAATTGAGAATAAGATAATCCATGTAATCTAGCTCCCGCGTTAATACGCGTAATCCATAATGCACGGAATGTTCTTTTTTTGTTTCTACGGTCTCTGTACGAATATTGCATCGCTTTGTCAACCGCATTTTTTGCTACTGTCCAAACGTTTTTACGTCTTCCAAAGTAACCTTTTGCTTGTTTAAGAACCTTTTTTCTTCTGGCTCTTTTTGCTACAGAATTTACTGATCTTGGCATAATTTTTAATGTGTTTTGTAGTTGGCGGTTAATTGCTTAACTCTTTTAAAGGCCTAACTCCAGGGTTTATAATTTTTGTTTTAACCGATTAAAACAATGTTACTTTAAACGCATCATTGTTTTAATATTGTTCTCGTCAGCCTTATGTACTAAAGTATCATGAGTTAACGCTAGCTTACGCTTTTTAGATTTCTTTGTTAAGATATGACTCTTAAAAGCGTGCTTTCTTTTAATTTTACCAGTACCCGTTAACTTAAATCGTTTTTTGGCACTAGATTTTGTTTTCATTTTAGGCATTTTCTTCTCCTAGTTTTTAATTATTTCGCTTAATTATTTTTCTAATGTTTCTTATTTTTTCGGGGCAATAAACATCGTCATACGTTTACCTTCCAATCGAGGCATTTGCTCTACCTTTCCATATTCTTCAAGATCTTGTGCTAACTTTAATAATAAAATTTGCCCTTGTTCTTTGAATATAATAGATCGTCCTTTAAAGAATACAAATGCTTTTAGCTTTGCACCTTCTTTTAAGAATTTCTCTGCATGTTTCTTTTTAAACTGATAATCATGATCATCAGTTTGTGGACCAAAACGAATTTCTTTTATGATAACTTTCGTTGCTTTAGATTTTAAAGCCTTATCACGTTTCTTTTGTTCATAAAGAAACTTTTTGTAATCCATAACTTTACAAACAGGAGGATCCGCTTTTGGCGAAATCTCTACAAGATCTAATTCCTGCTCATTGGCAATACGCATGGCGTCGCCTTTTGTGTAAATACCAATTTCAACATTGTCTCCAACAAGACGCAGTTTTTGTGCAGTAATTTTAGAGTTAATCTTGTGTTTGTCTTCTTGCGAAACCCTTCTGGGTTGCTGTCTTCTTCTAATAGCTATGGCGTTATGGTTTTAAATTAAACTTATATTTTTTAAAACGATTTCAACGTTTTTTTAATGTCTTCTTTTATTATTTCTGAAAAACTTTCTACAGTAATCATCCCTAAATCGGCACCACCGTGCTGTCTTACAGAAATCTTACCCTCTTTCTCCTCTTGTTCACCAATGATAATCATATACGGGTGTTTTTGCATTTCGGCTTCCCGAATTTTTTTCCCGATAGTCTCATTTCTATGGTCTACAAGGGCGCGAATTTCGTCATTTTCTAGCAAATTTAAAACTTTTTCAGAGTATTTTTCGTATTTCTCGCTAATTGATAATATTATTGCTTGAGTTGGCATGAGCCAAAGCGGAAAATTACCACCAGTATGTTCCAATAATAAGGCTACAAAACGCTCCATACTTCCAAACGGTGCACGATGAATCATAACAGGTCTATGTGACTCATTATCACTGCCTTTATATGTCAAATCAAAACGTTCAGGTAAGTTGTAATCTACTTGTATTGTACCAAGTTGCCAACGTCTTCCTAAGGCGTCTTTTACCATAAAATCTAGCTTAGGACCATAAAAGGCGGCTTCGCCAGTTTCTACAACAAAATCTAAACCTTTGTCTGTAGCAGCATTAATAATGGCTTGCTCAGCTTTTTCCCAGTTGTCAACATCTCCAATATACTTATCAGGGTTTTCTGGATCTCTCACAGAAACTTGCGCTGTGAAATTTTCAAAACCTAAAGAACCAAAAACGTAAAGGACTAAGTCAATGACATCTTTAAATTCTTTGTCAAGTTGTTCTGGCATACAAAATAGGTGGGCATCGTCCTGGGTAAATCCTCTTACACGCGTTAAACCATGTAATTCGCCACTTTGCTCATACCTGTATACAGTACCAAATTCAGCATATCGCTTAGGTAAATCTTTATAACTCCATTGAGAACTGTTGTAAATTTCACAATGATGTGGACAATTCATGGGTTTTAATAAAAATTCTTCATCTTCCTTTGGCGTTAAAATAGGTTGAAAACTATCTTCGCCATATTTTGCGTAATGGCCAGAGGTCACATAAAGTTCCTTTTGTCCTATATGAGGCGTGACTACCATTTCATAACCAGCTTTTTTTTGTGCAGCTTTCAAAAAGTTTTCTAAACGCTCGCGCAATGCTGCGCCTTTAGGTAACCATAGTGGTAAACCCTGTCCTACTTTTTTCGAAAAAGTAAAAAGCTCCAATTCTTTACCAAGTTTCCTGTGGTCACGTTTTTTAGCTTCCTCAAGCATCTGTAGGTATTCGGTCAATTCCTTTTGTTTTGGAAATGAAATACCATAAACACGTGTAAGTTGCGGTTTGTTTTCATCCCCACGCCAATATGCACCTGCAACACTTAATATTTTAATAGCCTTTATAATACCAGTATTTGGAATATGACCACCACGGCATAAGTCTGTAAATGTAGAATGGTCACAAAATGTAATGGTGCCATCTTCTAAATTTTCAATCAACTCAGTTTTAAAGGCGTTGTCTTTATATAATGCTAAAGCTTCAGCCTTTGAAGCCGATCGCATTTTAAAATCATGTTTTCCTCTAGCTATTTCTAAAACTTTAGTTTCAATAGTTTTAAAGTCTTTTTCAGAAACAGTATGCTCACCAAAATCCACATCATAGTAGAAACCATTTTCAATAGCTGGTCCTATGGTAAGCTTAGATCCTGGATACAATTCTTCAATCGCCTGTGCTAAAACGTGCGCTGATGAATGCCAAAAAGCGGTTTTACCAGCATCATCTCTCCAGGTATATAGTACTAGGGAGCCATCAGTGGTTAATGGTGTCACGGTTTCTACTGTTGTACCATTAAAGTTTGCTGAAATAACGTTTCTAGCAAAACCTTCACTTATGCTTTTCGCAACATCCATAGGTGTGACGCCTGAATCAAACGTCTTCACACTGCCATCAGGTAATGTAATATGTATCATAAATCTATTTGAAATTCGGCTGCAAAGATAATAGTATAAACAAATCCATGCAATATATATCTATTATATATGATACTTATTCGCTTATATATATAAATCAAGGGAGGGTTATATGTATAGAAGGTCGTTATATACATATATAATGTAGGGAATTGATCCCAAGTTAATTGGTGTCTTTAAAGAAAGGTGTTTATTTGTTTAGATGGTAATTCACAATTAAGTATTCTTATTTACGGTAGTCTCACATTAAAGATGGATGTATTAAATACTACATATACAGAAATAAATTACATTTAATACTCAAAAGGGGTTTATCTATTGGGTTAATTAGGTATAAAGTCAAAAAAGATTTGAGATGTAAGTGTTGGTATATAAGGTGTTTAGTGCTTAATAAAAAAAAGGTTTAAAAAAAGGTTCAAAAAAGTTTGTTTTGGGATAATAAATGGTGGTATATTTGCAGCCGCTAAAAACGGTAGTATACGTTTGCGGTAATACGTTCTACAGGTAATATTTTGGATTGATTAAAAGGGATTAAATTTTTTTTAAAAAAAAACTAAAAAAAGCATTGTGGGATTAAAAAAGGGTTTTATATTTGCACCCGCTTAGCAAGGAAACGCGTTAAGAAAGAAAGATAAAAAAGTTCATAAACATATTGAATTG
>NZ_BMWZ01000012.1 GCF_014651495.1 Algibacter mikhailovii | reverse complement strand
GGTTAACTCGGCAACACCAGCTTGTAAAAACGACCCGCTAAAGTCTCCTTTTTGCAAGGCTGAAGATTTCTTTAAGAAACCATCGGTTTTATCAGAGTTTGATAAATCGGCTGAAGAGACAATCATGTTCTCTACATTTTCAGCTAAATAAGCCAATACATTCGAAGAGGCCGCTCTAGATGCCAATCCTGCTTTATGCGTAATAGATTCAAAATCCAATTCTGGAAGTTGTCCTGATAAGAAAAAATCCAGCTTTTCTGCTAATGCAGCATTCGCGTCTCTCCAAGCTGTAATCTGGGCTTTCTTCTCTGCTGCTTGTGCTGTTTTATTTGTTACTAAGTCTTTATAAAACGCCTGAACATCACCATAAATATCAAATGGATTTTCTAGATCTGCTCCTAAATTCAATAAAGTCTTTTCGTAATCTGCTCCTGTGGCTCCAATAGGTTGACCGTGTAATTCACAGTACCCTTCAAACATACTTCCGTCGGCAGCGACACAGCCTTTACCCATTATGGTTTTACCAATAATTAATGTTGGCTTTTCTGTTTCGTTATTCGCGTCTGTTAATGCTTTTCTTATTTCATCATGATTGTGACCATCTATAGTTACAACCTTCCAACCCCATGCTTCATATTTCATAGCAGTATCCTCACTGGTTACTTCGTCTGTAGAGGTTGACAACTGAATATCGTTTGAATCAAAAAACATGATAAAGTTATTCAATCCTAAGTGCCCAGCTATTCTACCCGCACCTTGAGAAATCTCTTCTTGAATACCACCATCGGATATAAAACCATAGACCTTGTGATTCATCCAATCGCCAAAACGTGCCTGTAAGAACTTTGCAGCAATAGCAGCTCCAACACCCATAGTGTGCCCTTGACCTAATGGTCCAGAGGTGTTTTCTATTCCTCTTGCTACATCTACTTCAGGATGACCTGGCGTAATGGAACCCCATTGTCTGAAATTGGCAACATCTTCCTTCCCATAGTTTCCTAAAAGGTAATACTGCGCATACATTAAAGTAGATAGGTGACCCGCATCCATAAAGAAACGATCTCTAAAGGCCCAAGTCATATCTGATGGATCATAATTAAAAAATTCTGAATAGAGAATGTGCATGAAATCTGCACCTCCCATAGGACCTCCTGGATGTCCTGATTTTGCCTTTTCTACCATAGCTACAGCTAATGCGCGTATATTATCTGCTGCCTGTAAATTAATGTCTTTGTTCATTTTTTTGTCTTTATTCCTTTTAATTTTATAATCTTGATAGGATGCGTTTCTTTACTATTTCTTCCAAAGGTTTTCCATTTCCTCTAAAGTTTTTCCTTTGGTTTCAGGCACAAATTTCCATACAAACCACATGGCTAATAATGACATAGCGCCATATACCCAATAGGCAAAACCATGATTAAACTGCTCGGTTAAATAAGAATTATCATTCATCATAGGAAAGGTCAGCGATACTAAATAATTTGAAATCCATTGTGCAGCTACGGCAACAGCCATCGCTTTTCCCCTAATTTTATTAGGAAATATTTCAGAAAGCAACACCCAAACTACTGGTCCCCAACTCAAAGCAAAACTGGCCACATACAACATCATACAACCTAAAGCCAAATAGCCCGTTGCTCCAGAGAAAAACACAAAACCCAGGGCCAACATAGCCACAGCCATACCTAAAGCACCAATAAGCATTAGTGGCTTTCTACCGCGTTTATCTACCGTTTTTACAGCTATTATTGTAAATAAGAAATTTACAATACCCACAATTATCGTAAGTAATAAAGCCCCATCGGTATTAGGATCAATAGATTTAAAGATTTCTGGCGCATAATAGAGTACGACGTTAATACCTACAAATTGCTGAAAAACCGAAAGCGCTACGCCAATAAGGATTATGCCCCATCCATAAGACAATAAATGTCCAGATTTTTCTACCACAGTACCTTCTATTTCAGCTAATATTTTCTTGCCTTCTTCCTCGCCGTTCACTTTTATTAGCACATCTAAAGCCTCCTCTGGTTTATTTTTTAACATCAAAGACCGAGGTGTATCCGGTACAAAAAACAATAGACCTAAAAATAATCCAGCGGGAATGACTTCTGAAGCAAACATCCATCTCCAGCCCACTTCATTCAACCAGGCATCAGAACCACCACCTCTAGAAATAAAATAATTCACAAAATAAACAACCATAAAACCACCAACTATAGCCAATTGATTAAAAGACACCAATTTCCCCCTACTATCAGCAGGTGCTATTTCGGCAATATATAGCGGGGATAACATCGATGCTAAACCAACTCCTATACCACCAATAATTCTGTAGCATATAAATACGGTTGAAAAGGTATGATCTAACTCACCAATTGGTGCTAGAAACATTTCGGGCATAGCCGAACCAAGCGCTGATACTAAAAACAATACAGCCGCCAAAATCAACCCTTTTTTTCTACCCAGTTTTTTACTGACAAGACCGCCAAAAATACCGCCAATGATACAACCAATTAAAGCACTGGCCACCAAAAACCCTTTAAATGCACTTGCAGCTGCTTCTGATAAGCCTTTTGGGGTTACAAAAAAGCTTTCTAAAGAACCTACCGTACCAGAGATTACCCCGGTATCATACCCGAATAACAACCCTCCTAAGGTAGCTACTAATGTTAATTTTATAAGATATCCTGAATTTTTTGATGTTGCCATAATTTGGTTTGTGTTAGTTGACTTAATATATGTATGAAGATTTCTCAAGCTTTAAAACTTGAGAAACCATAAAAACATTAAATTATATGTACTGATTAATAATATTCTCAAACAACTCTTGCTTACCACTTTTCAGTTGCAGTTCGCCATTCTCTTGAGCTAATTTATATAAGTCCTCTAAACTTAATTTTCCGTTTTCAAAATCTTTTCCTTTCCCTGAATCAAAAGAACTGTAGCGTTCTGTTCTTAATTTTTCATAAGGCGAAGAGGTTATGATTTTATCTGCAATTAACAACGCACGTGCAAAGGTATCAGCACCGCCAATATGCGCGTAGAAAACGTCATCCATATCCGTGGAGTTTCTTCTAATTTTAGCATCAAAATTAACACCACCGCCTTGTAAACCACCGGCTTTTAAGAACACTAGCATCGCCTCAGTTGTTTCTTGAATATTATTAGGGAATTGATCGGTATCCCATCCATTTTGATAATCACCTCTATTGGCATCTAAACTTCCTAACATGCCTGCTTTTGCAGCAGTTTCAATTTCATGCTGAAAGGTGTGCTGTGCTAATGTTGCATGATTCACCTCTATATTAATTTTAAAATCTTTATCTAATCCGTATTCTTTTAAGAAACCAATGGCTGTCGCCGTATCAAAATCATACTGGTGTTTTGATGGTTCCATTGGTTTAGGCTCAATAAAGAAATTACCTTTAAAACCTTGCGCTCTAGCATAGTCTCTAGCCATACCTAAAAACTGTCCCATATGGTCTAATTCGCGTCCCATGTCAGTATTTAATAAAGACATATAACCTTCACGACCACCCCAGAATACATAGTTTTCGCCTCCTAGTTTAATCGTAGCATCTAAGGCCAATTTAATTTGTCCGCCTGCTCTAGCCACCACATCAAAATCTGGATTGGTAGACGCACCATTCATATAGCGCGGATTTGAAAAACAGTTGGCTGTTCCCCATAATAATTTCGTTCCATTCTCCGCTTGTTTCGCTTTAATATAATCGGTAATCGTAGCTAAACGTTGTTCTGATTCTGCGAAGGTTGCACCCTCTTGAATTAAATCGAAATCATGAAAACAGTAATAATCAAAGCCCATTTTTGAAATGAATTCAAAAGCCGCATCGGCTTTATCTTTAGCTGCTTGAATAGGGTCTGATGCTTGATCCCATGGAAAGTTTTGAGTACCTGGTCCAAACGGATCAGAACCTTGTCCGCAGAAGGTATGCCAATACGCTATTGAAAACTTAAAATGTTCGCGCATGGTTTTTCCCGCCACAACTTGGTCTGGGTTGTAGTATTTAAAGGCTAATGGGTTATCTGATTCTTTGCCTTCAAATTTGATTTTTTCAATGCCTTTAAAATATTCTGTATTTGCCATAATAAAATGTGTTTATTCGTTTTATCGTTTATTTGTTTACTTCTTTTTAATGTTGTTTGCGTTAGGGATTGCCGTGGAAATCCTTTTTGTGGGGTACGACCAAAAAGATTGGAGCATAAAGCCCGACCCTTGTGGTAACGCCCAAATCATTATTACTTAGTTTCTAATATGAGTTCTAATTCTTTTTTCCAATTATTATAGGCGTCCAGATAAGGCTGCTTATCTTTAAAAGGCATGAAGGTCATCACATGATCATTATCCATAATCACTTTCCCAAAACCTTCAAAATCACCTTGATGTAATTTTGCTGCTCTAGCTGCACCAATGGCACCTGTAGTATTATAAATTTCTATCTCTTGTTCTATTAATGTAGCGACTGTATTCGCAAATATTTCGGAACGGAAAAGGTTATCATTCCCGGCACGAATCACACTTGGTTTAATACCGTCAGAAGTCATAATCTCCATCCCGTACACAAAAGAAAAGGCAATACCTTCAAGGGCTGCTCTACATACATGGGCTTTGTTGTGATTGTTTAAATTAACGTTGACCAATCTTGTGCCAATTTCTTTATTGTTTAACATGCGTTCAGCCCCATTACCAAAGGGCAACATACAAACCCCATCAGACCCTATTGGTATTTCTGAAGCTAAGGTATTCATGTCTTCATAAGAACTAACATCTAGGTTATTTAGCAACCAACGGTATTGGATACCTGCTCCATTGATATTCAGTAGTTTGCCAATTCTAGGTTCTGATTTTTCGTAATTTACGTGCGCAAAATTATTAACACGCGTGCTTTCTTTCCCTGAAAGATTATCGGTTACGGCATACATCACCCCTGATGTACCACCTGTTGCTGCCACTTCTCCGGGATTAAAGACATTTAAAGACAAGGCATTATTAGGCTGATCCCCTGCTCTATAGAAAATAGGCGTTCCTGCAGCAATACCGCTGTCTTCTTCACCCTTTTCATCTACTAAAGATTGCACACCAAAAGTATCCACAATCTCGGGAACCAATGCTTGATCTAAACCATAATGTTCTAAAAGAAAATTGGCGACAGTATCATTCTTAAAATCCCAGAATATACCCTCAGACAATCCTGAAATGGTAGTATTCATGGTATTCGTAAATTTATAAGCAATAAAATCACCAGGTAACATAAACTTATGAATTTGTTTATAGAGCTCGGGTTCATTGTCTTTAACCCACTTTAATTTTGAAGCCGTAAAATTTGCTGGAGAGTTTAATAAACTTGAAGCACAGAGGTCTTCCCCTAACTCAGCAAAAGCCTTATGACCAATATCTACAGCTCTACTATCGCACCATATAATACTTTTACGTAGAGGTTCTCCTGCTTTGTCTAAAACGACAAGGCCGTGCATTTGATAAGCAATACCAATACCTTTAATTTGTGTTCTGCTTACATTGTATTCCTTTTTTAAACGCGCAATAGCCGCACAAATATGTGCCCACCAATCGTTTGGGTTTTGTTCTGCCCATCCATTCTTTTGAGCAAACATGCCCATTTCTTCTTTGGGCTCTTGTACAACACCTAAGCTTTTCCCTGATTCTATATCCACCAACGCGGCTTTTATAGAAGAACTTCCAATGTCTAATCCTAAATAATACATACTTATAATGATTCTCTTAATGTTAATTTGGTTGGTACATAATGCTGCATGGGCTTGTCTTCTGTTACAAATGCTGCAGCCTTAGTCCCTAATTCTTGAAAATCTGTTGAAATGACAGAAATTCCTTTGTAGATAAATTTTTTCATGGGCGTTTCATTGTAGGACAGAAATCCCACATCAACACCCGGCTCTAAACCACAATCTCTACATTGCTCCAAAAACACCCCTAACATCCTGTCGCTAGTACTTAAATACCCAACATTCTTTTCAACTTGAAAGGCTTTGGGATCTGTTAAAATCTCATAATCAAATTGAAAGTCCGCACAATATTTTTCAAAATAAACGATGGTTTCTTTGGAGTGAAACGTGTAGGTAGGATAAAGAAATATGAGTTTTTCATACTTTCTAAAAGCCATTTCTGCACCCTTTAAAGCGTCATAAAAAGCCTTGCCAAAATCCTGAAACACAAAGTTGTTTTGGCTATTCGAATAAATGCTCCAATCTACAAGAAGCAATTTATCGTTATCGATATCGGCAATTACAGTAGGCACCTCTTTATGATCAAAGGTCATCACCACATACTTATAGTACTTGCCCTTACTATTGTTTAAGATCGTTTTAAAGTTGTCAATATTATAATGGTGAAACTGCACATCGGTAATAAAATTATCCGGCAAATTATTTACAAAAGAATGGTACACCACTTCTTTATATGCCTTAAACGTATCTAATACCAACAATACTTTCTTGGTATCATTAGCCACATAATAACCTTTATTAGGTACCGACTCTATAACCCCATTATCTTTTAAAACCGAATACGCTTTAAAAACCGTATCACGCGATAACTGATATCCTTTACAGATGGTATTGACAGATGGCAAAGCGTCGCCTTGCTGCAATACATTTTCACTGATGGCATCATTAATGGCATTAACCAATTGCTGATATTTTGGGGTATCACTTTTATGATTAATACCTAATATGACTTGCTTATCATCCATACTGTTCTGTTCCGGTATGCAAACGTATTAAATTTATTTTAAAGTCGACTGTTAAAATTGAATTTTATAATCTAAAAGATTACTTCAGTCGTGCCTCCCTCGTAATGACGTATGGTTTCGTCACTCCCAATACCAAGGAGCAGATACTTAGGTGAAATAAAACAGAAAATATTAATCTTACTTGTTGTTCCGACGAAGTCGGAATCAACGATTTTCAGAAATAAAGCGCCTATATCATGAAATATATTCCGAATTAGGATTGAATTTTATGGACACTTAAAACTTCAAAAGCCTGAAAGTATTGGCGATTGGTGCGTAGCAATTTCCTAATAAATCGTTTTGATTTTTTGTTTCGTTTTGCATCAAGGCAAAATGAAAAAGAAGCTGTTTTATAGCAGGTTGGTTTTTAAGCAGTTTAGCAGAGCACTTTAACATGAGAGGCCTAACCATTAACCAGATGACTTCAGTCGTGCTTTCCTCGTCATGACGTATGGTTTCGTCATTGCGAGGACAGTGAAGCAATCTCATGATACAATCGTCATAGCGAGGCACGACGCTATCTCACGAAAGGAGCTACCATTGATGAGATTACTTCGGTCGTGACTCCCTCGTAATGACGTATGGTTTCGTCATTACGAACGCAGTGAAGCAATCTCATGATACAATCGTCATAGCGAGGCACGACGCTATCTCATGAAACGAGTTACCATTGATGAGATTACTTCGGTCGTGACTCCCTCGTCATGGCGTAAGTATCGTGATGTAGATTACCACTCATCGGCATTACAAATCATTGCTATTATTCATTGAACTGCCATTCTAAATAATAATTAATATGCATTGCCAGTTGTGTATAAGCCCCTTAACTTTACAAACCAGAAAAAACCTGCGCTTAGAATTAAAATGGAAACCGATATTCAAAACATCATTTTAAAAACTACCCATGCCCAAGGGATTGTAAAGACTAAGGTCATACAAAGTCTTTGGAGTGGCTATGGTCAAATCATGAGGATTACCCTCACCGGTGCTCCATATGAAAGCGTTGTTGTGAAATACATTAAGCCACCGCTCGCTGCAAATCATCCCAGAGGTTGGAATACCAACACATCGCATCAACGTAAGTTAAAATCCTATCAAGTAGAACTGGCATTTTATAAAAGCTATAGCGGATTTTGTAACGCATCTTGTTATATACCCAGCTGTATCCATTTTGAAAGCATAGATACTGAAGCCATAATAATTTTAGAAGATTTGGACGCATCTGGCTTTTCTGAGCGAAAAACGAGCGTCACGGCTACAGACCTAAAATTATGCTTGTCTTGGCTCGCTCATTTTCATGCATGCTTTATGGGTAAACCGCCAAAAGATTTGTGGAAAACAGGCACCTATTGGCATTTAGAAACCCGACCTGATGAACTCGAGGCTTTAGAAGACTTACCGCTTAAAGATGCAGCTGCAGCCATTAATCAAAAATTAAACAGCTGCAAATACCAAACCTTTGTACATGGCGACGCCAAGCTCGCCAATTTCTGTTTCTCACCAAACGGCTTAAAAGTTGCCGCTGTAGATTTCCAGTATGTTGGTGGCGGTTGTGGCATGAAAGATGTTGCCTACTTTATAGGTAGTTGCTTGGATGAAGCAGCCTGCGAAACCCTAGAAACGGAGCTCTTAGATTTTTATTTCAACCAATTATCTATTGCCCTATCTAAAAAGAACACAAGCATGAATGCCAAAACCATTGAGCAAGAATGGCGGGCCATGTATCCTGTGGCATGGACTGATTTTCATAGGTTTATTAAGGGTTGGAGTCCGGGGCATTGGAAAATCAACAGTTATAGCGAAACCATAGCACAACACGTACTATTACAACTTAAAAATCATAAGCTTTGATATTAAACACGCATGACCTAGAAACCTTGTGTAGGTTAGCCATAAAAGCGGCTAAATCTGCGGGTGCCTTAATACGTGACTATAGCCAGAAATCCATTCGTGTTCACAATAAAAATGCAGGAAGCACAAAAGCCAGTCAAATAGTCACTGAAGTTGATTTTAAAAGTCAAGAACTCATATTAAATCTACTCCAACCTAGTATTACAAGGTATGATTTGGGATTACTTACAGAGGAACTGCCTGACACCAAAGACCGCCTACATAAAGACTATTTTTGGTGCATTGACCCACTGGATGGGACATTAGCTTTTACCGAATCTACCCCAGGCTATGCCGTTTCTATCGCCCTAGTTACCAAAAACGGCCAACCTCAATTAGGTGTTGTTTATGACCCTGTCACACAAACCCTATATCATGCCATTAAAAACAAAGGCGCGTACAAAAATGACAAAACTTGGCAACTTCCTGAACCTAAGCATGAGCGTCCGTTACAATTCTATTTTAATAGAAGTTTCAAAGCCTTAGACAGTTTTTCAAGTGTTTTAAAAGCACTAAAAAAAATAGCCATAAGTCTGTCTGCTCAGGGTATTAATACCAATACATCATCAGGGGCTGTGATGAACGCTTGTTATGCTCTAGAAAACACCCCCTCTTGCTATTTTGCTTTTCCTAAAAACACAGAAGGCGGCGGCAGCCTTTGGGACTATGCGGCAACGGCTTGTATTTATTTGGAACTTGGCGCATCTGTTTCCGACATTTATGGTGTTCCACTGGATTTGAATAACCAAGAATCTACCTTTATGCATCGTAAAGGCGTTTTATATGCCAGTCAGCATAGTCTTAGCAAAAAGATTCAAAAGCTATATCAGAAACTCAAGGCCCCACTCTAATTCTTTTGATGTAGTAAGCCCTATACTACAGGCCAAATATAGCCTATTTATATATTTTATATTTCACTTAAAGTACACTTAGGTTTGCATGGAGCAGGAAGTATTTTTAATAAATCCTCACAAAAAAGCAGGACAAATTTAGAAATTTGTGTAGGTTTTTCTTATAATTTATTAAATACTTAAAAAATAAAACTGATGTCATATTGCTTGGCTATTCTCTTCGCCATAAGACAAAATATTGCTATTTTTGTTACACCATCTGCTAGCGGGTTATATAGCAGATAGCATAAACCAAATATTTTAAGCCTGCACATTAGTTCCCCTAAGAATTAAAAAAGCTAAAAATAGAAGGTCATTATGAAAAAAAGTAAACTCGTATTATTAATTTTATTTGCCATTGTGATGTCTTGTATGTCATTAACCTTATTGGATACGGTGATGTGCCATTAAGAAGTCATAAAGGTAAAAGTGTGCCATGTATTGTGTGAGTCTCAGAATATACCGTTGACTTACAAGATAATTAATAGTAATCGGCATCAAGTGCACCACCATGCCGTAAGACAAACATGGATTTAAATTTTATGCAAAAAAAATCAAATTGTGTCATGTCAAACAATGGCATTTATGTCAGCCTATAGCATCATGAACACTGTCTACACTCGAAAAGGATTTCCTTTTTCACTTTTGGAGCGCATCCAGCTTCTTCGTATGCAGCTTTTGGTACGAAAAAGCGCGCATTTTCATAGAATGAAAAGTTTTATTGTAAAACCAAGAAGCAAAAAGAAAGTAGTATATTTGCTCAAAATTTTCAAGAATTCTAGTGGATATACGCAAGAATACGCTATTACATCAGTGGTCAAATAAAACGAACAAAAAACAAAGAAGCGTGCTTAATCTGTATCTTGTTCTACCCTGGTATACCGTGCTGAAAAACAGGCTGTTTTCATGGTTTTTCCATTTGATTTATCGGCT
Source organism: Algibacter mikhailovii (assembly GCF_014651495.1). Classification (GTDB taxonomy): domain Bacteria; phylum Bacteroidota; class Bacteroidia; order Flavobacteriales; family Flavobacteriaceae; genus Algibacter_E; species Algibacter_E mikhailovii. The sequence continues at coordinate 50,807 of NZ_BMWZ01000012.1, read as the reverse complement.
TTTGATGGTTCGATCAGTTGTTATTAAATACACTAAAAATCGTTTGGGCATACTACATGCCATATTAAAAGTACAATTGGAGCCTAAAGCACCTTTATTTATAAATATTAGCCCTGCTTTTATGAGCAAAATTAAAGCGGGTCAAAACGAAATAATAACAACAGAATCCAATGTTTATTAGATTCTGACTAGAAATTACTTTAAACAGCGCTTGCGGCTGATTGAAGTGATTTTTTTTTACCCTGTACTGAACCTTTTATGGGACTCAGGCGGCGGAGCCCTGTAAAGGCACCAACTAAATGGGTTAATCATGACAGGCAACTTAGGTTTGTGTATAAATTTTTGATTTTCGAGACAATGCGGTACTAATCTCAATGTTAATGGTAAGTTTGGTTTGGCCTCCCAGATCACCAATCAGCAGCAATACAGGTTAGGTTTGGTATACCTCAATTAATACATTATTTTTTTAGTATGAGCACCCTATTATGTGGCAAGTATTTTAAAAATTATAAGAAAATGATGAGTTCTTAACGAATTTAGAGAGTTTTAAAATATTTTAATAACAGGTTAAAGGAAATACAAAACGAGGGAAACCGCAATCAATACGCAGAATGGCTATAAAATTTGTATTTTACAACGGAAACTAGTTAGTTCAAATTTATGAAAAACATATTAATAACAGGAGGTGCAGGATTTATTGGCTCGCATGTTGTGCGCTTATTTGTCAATACCTATCCCCAATACCAAATTTATAATTTAGACGCCCTAACCTATGCCGGCAATTTAGAGAATCTAAAAGATATCGAGTCTAGGGAAAATTACACCTTTTTACATGGTGATATCACTGATGAATCTTATATAAATACCATATTTAAACAATATCAGTTTGATGGAGTGATTCATTTGGCTGCAGAGTCTCATGTAGACCGATCCATATCTGATCCCTTAGCCTTTGCCAAAACCAATATTTTGGGGACTATGATTTTGCTCAATGCTTTTAGAAGTCTTTGGCATAATCATTATGAAAACAAACGTTTCTATCACATCAGTACAGACGAAGTTTACGGTACACTAGGCGCCACGGGCTTATTTGAAGAAACCACGGCCTATGACCCTAACTCCCCATACTCGGCTTCTAAAGCCAGTTCAGATCATTTTGTAAGAGCCTATGGCGAAACCTACGGTTTACCTTATGTGATAAGCAATTGCTCTAATAATTATGGGCAGCATCAATTTCCTGAGAAACTAATTCCTTTGTTTATCAACAATATTTTAAATAAAAAAGCATTGCCCGTATATGGTGATGGCAATTATACACGAGATTGGTTGTATGTCATTGATCATGCTATAGCCATTGATTTGGTATTTCATAAAGGGCGGCCTTCTGAAACCTACAATATTGGTGGCTTTAATGAATGGAAAAACATCGATTTGGTAAAAGTCCTGTGTCAACAAATGGATGAAAAGTTAGGCCATGCTCCAGGTAGCAGTGCACAATTAATTACCTACGTCAAAGATCGTCCAGGCCATGATTTACGGTATGCTATAGATGCCTCTAAAATAAATACAGAACTGGGATGGCAGCCAAGTGTCACCTTTGAAGAAGGCTTGTCCATTGCTATTGATTGGTATTTAAGCCATACCGAATGGCTCGAAAATGTGACTTCCGGCAGCTACCAAAATTATTATAAATCCCAATATAAATAGAGATGAAAGGTATTGTATTAGCAGGAGGTTCAGGAACGAGGTTGTATCCCATCACAAAAGGGACGTCAAAACAACTCTTGCCTATTTATGATAAGCCCATGATATATTACCCTTTATCAGTATTGATGTTGGCAGGTATTAAGGAGATATTAATCATTTCAACACCTACCGACTTGCCTAATTTTGAACGCTTACTGGGTGATGGTAAAGAATTGGGCATTCAATTAGTTTATAAAGCCCAGCCCTCGCCAGATGGTTTGGCCCAGGCGTTTATTCTCGGTGAAGCATTTATTGGTGATGATGATGTCTGTTTAGTTCTGGGTGACAATATATTTTACGGTCATGGGTTTACAGATTTATTGGCCAAATCCATTCAAAATGTAAAACATGATGGCCATGCTACGGTTTTTGGTTATTACGTGAATGATCCCCAACGCTATGGTGTTGTTAACTTTGATAGCACAGGAAAGGCCTTGGACATTGAAGAAAAACCCTTAAAACCAAAAAGCCATTACGCGGTTGTAGGCCTTTACTTCTACCCTAATTCGGTGGTAGACATTGCCAAAAACATAAAACCTAGCCAACGTGGTGAATTAGAAATTACCACAGTCAATCAACACTATTTAAAAAAAGGGCTTCTCAAAGTAGAACAAATGGGCCGGGGTTATGCTTGGCTCGATACAGGTACTCATGATTCATTAATGGAGGCGTCCAATTATATCAGGACCATCGAAAATAGACAAGGGCTCAAAGTGGCCTGCTTGGAAGTCATCGCTTTCAAAATGGGCTATATTACCAAAGAGCAGCTCATTAGCCTGGCAGAGCCGCTCAAAAAAAATGCTTACGGGCAATATTTATTACAACGTGCAGAAGAAATAGATCATGAATTTTAAACGTTTAGACATACCCGAAGTTATTTTGTGTCAACCGCAAGTTTTTGGCGATGACCGTGGTTATTTTTCTGAAACTTTTAAACAGCAGGCCCTAGATGAGTTTTTAGGTTATAATATAAACTTTTGTCAAGACAATGAATCTAAATCTGGTTCTGGTGTTTTAAGAGGATTGCATTACCAGTTGCCACCATTTGCACAAACCAAATTAGTACGTGTTATTAAAGGCAGGGTCCTAGATGTGGCCGTTGATATACGCAAAGGGTCACCAACATTTGGAAAACATGTGGCAATTGAATTATCTGAAACTAATAAAAAACAATTGCTAGTACCCAGGGGCTTTGCACATGGCTTTGTGGTGCTCAGTGAAGAAGCAATTTTTCTTTACAAAGTCGATAATAGATATAACCCCGAATATGATCGCGGCATCGCCTTTGACGATACAGCACTAGGCATTGATTGGAAAATTGACAAATCCCATGTACAACTATCTCCAAAAGATTTAAAACAACCATTATTTGAACAAGCTGAAGTTTTTGATTTTGGTACAGATCCATATAAATAATATCATCATTGCGAAGGAGGAACGACTGCGGTAAACTCTATCATTTAAAGTACAAAAAATACCCGGTCTCTAAGTTCAACCAAATGACTACAAACCACAATATTAATTCATGACCAACGTACTAATCACAGGTTCCAACGGCCAATTAGGATCAGAACTCAAGGCATTAGCATCCCACTATGCCCAGTACAATTTTATTTTTACCGATGTTTATGATTTAGATATTTGCAACCATGAAGCTGTGGCTGATTTTATTACAGAGAATCAAATACAGGTCATTATAAACTGTGCAGCCTATACCGCTGTAGACAAAGCTGAAACCCAAGAGGACATAGCCAATGCCATTAATCATTTAGCCGTTAAAAATTTTGCTCAACTGGCCAAAGTACATGGCATAACACTAATACATGTATCCACAGACTATGTGTTTGATGGGACAAACCATAAACCTTATATTGAAACCGATACCCCAAACCCACAAAGCGTTTATGGTAGGACCAAGCTGGCAGGAGAACAGGCCATACAACACATAAATCCAGCAAACACCCTAATTATAAGAACCTCATGGGTTTATTCCAGTTTTGGTAACAATTTTGTAAAAACCATGCTGCGCTTAGGTAAAGAACGTGATGCATTAAGTGTTGTGGCCGACCAAGTTGGCACCCCAACCTATGCGGCCGATTTAGCTCAAGCCATTTTAACAATTTTACCGAACATCAATAATGAAGCGGTTAAAATATTGCACTACTCGAACAAAGGTGTGTGTAGTTGGTATGATTTTGCCAAGACTATTTTTGCTTTAGAAAATATGGTAGTAAAGGTAACCCCCATTGAAAGTAGCCAATACCCCACCCCAGCCAAAAGACCCTTTTATTCTGTACTTAATAATAAGGCAATAATTGAGACTTATGGCTTAAAAATACCCTATTGGAGAGATTCTTTATTGGATTGTTTAGTGAAGATAAGAACCTTTTGATTTATAGCACTTGATTTTCAAAACACAGGCGTCTTAATATGAATGTTACAGGTAAATTTAGCATATATAGTAACAGCACCGAGCAACAGTAATACAATATGGAGATGGAGTATTTACTATTAAAAAAAAGGAGAAAATACCGCCGCTGAGACCAATACATCTATGGATACCCCAAATTTGAATTCTCCATTAAAGGAAACGAAAGAAATGTAATTTACACTTCAAAAAACTAATACTATATAAGACTTAATAAAAAACACAAAAAGTGAGTCTAAAAGCAAAAATTGCGGTTATAGACCTAGGATCTATAGGCTTGCCACTAGCACGTTAGTTTGGCACAAAAAATGCCGTAGTTGGTTTTGATATTAATGAAGGTATAATTATTGAATTAATGTCAGGAATGGATAGCACATTAGAAGTTGATGACGCCACGCTACAAAGTGTTTTGGTTTCGAAAAACACGAATGCTAATGGTTTGTATTGCTCCAACAAATTAGAAGACCTTGAGCATTGCAATTATTTTATTATAACGGTTCTCACACCTGTAGATAAAAACAATCGACCCGTTTTAACACCTTTGGTGAAAGCGAGTGAAACGGTAGGCACTGTTTTAAAAGCAGCAGATATCGTAGTAAATGAATCCACGGTGTATCCCGGTGCTACCGAAGAGGAGTGTATTCCTGTATTCGAAAAAATTTCTGGATTTCAATATAACGCTGATTTTTATGCTGGCTATTCTCCTGAACGCATCAACCCTAGAGATAAGGAGCATACCGTAGAAAAAATTTTAAAAGTCACCGCTGGTTCTACGCCTGAAATTGGATTAAAAGTAGACGAACTCCATAAATCTGTTATCACAGCAGGAACTCATTTCGCTCCAAATATTAAAGTTGCCGAAGCATCAAAAGTCATCGAAAACTCACAACGCGATATTAATATTGCTTTTGTAAATGAATTAGCCAAAATATTTAATTTGATGGTCATTGATACCCATGCGGTTTTGAAGGCAGCTGGAACCAAATGGAATTTTTCACCTTTTAAACCAAGTTTGGTAGGAGAACACTGTATTGGTGTGGACCCTTATTACTTAGCGCAAAAAGCTCAAGAAGTTGGTTATCATCCAGAAATAATTTTGGCTGGAAGACGCATGAATGATTCCATGGGTTCATATATTGCATCACAAGTTGTAAAATTAATGTTGGCCAACGATTTTAAAATAAAAGGCGCCAATGTTTTGATGATGGGGATTACATTTAAAGAAAATTGCCCAGATGTACGTAACACGAAAGTTGTAGATGTTGTGCGCGAATTAGAGACCTATGGGATAAGGGTTACTATTTACGATCCTTTAGCATCACCTGAAGGAGTACAACACGAATACAAATTACAAACGGTACGAACCCAACCTAAAGTCCGATTTGATGCCTTAGTTTTGGGTGTCGCTCATCATGAATTTATGTCTATGGATTTAAATACGCTAAAAGTTCCTAATGGCATTGTATACGATGTAAAAGGAGTTTTTGAAAATGCAGAAGATACTTTATAAAACTTATGGCATTTTCTAGCACTTTAGTAATTTGAACTATAACTATACAAACTTAGAAGCTGTAAAAAAATCATGTTCTTTAATAACAACCATGCATGAAATTGATCTCAGAAATAAAGAATTCATGTTTCAAATTCAATTCTAAATATTGTCGCAGTCATTTCACCTTCGCGATGATTTCAAATTTAAAAAAATAATGACAAACCTATTAATTACTGGATTAAAGGACCAATGTGGATCTAAAATCAAGGCATTGGCATCCAACTATGCCCAGTACAACTTTATTTTTATGGAGGTAGACACCTTAGATATTCGCAATCATCAGTCCGAGGCTGATTTCATTGCCCTGAATAATATAAACGTCATTATTAGTTGTCCAGCCCAAACCAATGTAGATAAAGCTGAAACTCATTAAAAACAGCCAATATTCATCCCCTTCCAAATGCCCCTTTTATGCAGTTCTTAATAAAAAGTCAATTGTTACAATTATTGCGGAGCCCACTATTAGAGGGATTACTTATTGAATTGCTTGCTGAATATAAGAACAGTTTGCTTCATAACAAGAAGCTAATATTAATATTATATTTTTGTATAAAATTAAAGTATAAAAAACAGCATTAGTCACTAGAGTTATTGAGAAAGATGACACTTAGGAAAAAGAATTATTAATTATTTTGAGTAAGCGTTATATTCTAAATAGAAAATATAAAAAGTTATAAATGATAAAGAGTATACTTAAAAAAACATTTCTATTTTTTCGAGGAGATATTTTATTAAAAAAAACAAATAAAACTCCTAGAGTTATATTTTGGCATGGCGTAGATAATAATCCAGATCCACTAATTGAGGCTGAAAGTATTGATAAAAAAGCATTTATAAAGCAGTTAAACTATTTGGAAAAAAATTATTCTATTATCGGAATAGATGATTTCCATTTAAGGTATAAGAATAACAAATTCATTGGCGATGAAATTTTGCTTACATTTGATGATGGTTATAGGAATAACTTAACAGTATTAGCTCCCATTTTAAAAGAACGCAATATTCCTTATACGGTGTTTATTTCTACAAAAAACATATCTGAAGGAAAATTATTTCCAACATCAATACTAAGACTAGTAATTTATGGATCTTCAATAACTAACGTATCAATTCCTTTTTTAAATATCAACCTTTCCATTAATAAAAGTGATGACGAAAAGAAAAAGACATATGCCATAATAAATGAGTTTATTAAAGAATCTAGCTTAAAAGATGTTGAAATAATTTGCAGCCAGTTGATTAATAATATTCCTGAAAATGAATGGGATATGCTAGTAAATAAATATAACTCTGTAAAACCGCTTACTTGGGATGAAATCAGAGAAATTCAAAAAACGGGTTGTACCATTGGCTCGCATTGTATAGATCACATATGCTGTCATGACAATCAGAATAAGGAAGAAGTAAAAAATCAAATAGTAGAAAGTAAAAAAACAATTGAAAAGGAATTGCAAATAGATTGTAACTACTTTGCTTTTCCCAATGGTGATTACACGGATTATGCAAAAGAATGTGTTAGAGATGCCGGCTATAAAATGGGGTTTTCTACAAAGCGGGTTAGATTTAATTACCAAGATAATGAGCAATTAGCTATCCCACGTTTTAGTATGCCATTTAATTTTGATACGTTTAAAATTACATTAAATCTTTATCCAAAAAACTAATACTGAATAGTACTGTGTTTAGAAAAGTTTTAAAACTTCCTCGCTATTTATTGATTCAGACCAAATTGTACTTTCTTTGGTTGTTATTCAAAATAGCAAAGAATTGGGTTATCTTAAATAGAATTCACGTAAGTGTAAGACCTAATATATGGAAGCTTACTGGTTGTAATATTGGAAAAAATGTTAGTATTGGTTACGATGTCTATTATGATGTTACAAATGCTTCTTATATCACTATAGAAGAAGGGGCATGGATTACAAGTAGATGCCTAATTCTTTGTCATCAAAGAGATTTATCAAATTATTATGAAGGCTCCGATATTAATAAGATGGATTATATTAAACGTCCGGTACTAATTAAGAAAGGAGCACATATTGGTATGGGAAGCATAATTATGCCAGGGGTAATAATAGGTGAAGGTGCTATTATTGGAGCAGGATCTATTGTAACTAAGGATATTCCAGCTTGGACTATTGCGATTGGAAGCCCTGCTAGAGTTGTAAAAGTAATTAGAGAAAAGGTTACATGAATATATTGAGTCTATATCACAAAAGAATTTCTGTTTTTAATAGGTTAAGAGGTTTATTTTTTCAAATTTTTATTCAAGGAAAAGGGCACAATAATTTACAGTTATCCCGCAATGTAGAAATTTGGGGAACCCTACACCTCGGTAAAAACGTATATCTAGGTAGCAATGTTAAGATTTATAAAAAAAACACGATTTCTGATAATGTACACATAGGCGATAATGTTGAGTTGCGCTGCAATGGTGGAAATAGTATCCTAATTGGAAAAAATTGTACCATTAACCGGGGAAGTTTAATAATGGGCACCGTACAAATTGGCAATAACTGTCTCATTGCGCCATTATGCGTCATTGTAGGGTCAAATCACAATTTTAATGATGTTACAACTTTAATTAATGAACAAGGCATTTCTAGCAAAGGAATAAAAATAGGTGATAATGTATGGCTTGGTGCTCAAGTTACAGTTGTAGATGGAGTATGTATTGGAGATAATACAATTATCGGAGCAGGATCTGTAGTAACAAAAAACATTCCTGCAAACTCAATTGCCGTAGGTAATCCATGTAAAGTGATTAAATCTAGGCACGCATGAGTTTAAGGCTGAAAACTATTCAGGGTGTACTTTGGAATGGTTTAGAAATTTTTGGAGGTAAAATTGTTCAAATTTTAATAACAATAATTCTTGCCAGAATTTTAGCTCCAGAGGATTTTGGTATTATTGGCTTACTAGTTATTTTTACTGAACTCTCAAAGGTGATTTTAGATAGTGGTTTCTCCCAAGCCCTGATAAGAAAACAAGATGCAAATCAAAAAGATTTTACATCTGTTTTTTATTTTAATATCATTGTAGGGGTTATTTTATATATCTTTTTGTATTTCTCAGCTCCTTTTATTAGTGAATTTTATAATTTTCCAGAGCTCAAAAAAATATCTAGAGTCATATTTTTTACAATTTTTATAAATTCATTTGGTATCGTTCAAAATGCAAAAATAGTGCAGGCTGTTAATTTCAAAATTTTGGCGAGCAGAACTATTATTGCAAATATATTCTCTGGAGTCATTGCCATTTATCTTGCCTATATAGGTTTTGGTGTTTGGGCTTTAGTCTGGCAAATGGTTATTGCCTCATTCCTTCGTGTAACATTACTTTGGTATTTTTCCAAATGGTTACCCTCTTTTAATTTTGACTTTGAACCCGTGAAAAAGCTCTTTCCTTTTAGTCGTAATTTATTACTATCAGGTCTTTTTGATGTTATTGCTTCAAATATACAAACACTCCTGATTGGAAAGTTTTATACCAAAACAGATTTAGGCTATTATAGCCAAGCTAAATTATTAGCCGGTATCCCTTCCCAAACTTTAACTCAAGTCATTAGAAATGTAACCTACCCTACCTTATCAATTTTACAAGATCAACAGGCACAGTTAAAAGAAGCCTATAGAAAAGTTATTAAAATTGCTGTTTTTGCCGTTTTTCCCGTGATGCTAGGTTTGATGGCCACAGGAAAGAATTTAATCCCTCTTGTTTTAGGTGAAAAGTGGATACCGGCTATACCCTACTTCATGGTTTTATGTGCAGCTGGCGCAATTTTTCCATTGTATTCAATAAATCAAAATATTTTTTTGGTAAAAGGAAAAAGTAAATTATACTTAAATGTAAGTATATCAAAACGATTAATAACTCTAACAGCAATTTTTATTACACTTCAAATAAGTGTCTTAGCAATGGTATTAGGCCATCTTGTAGCTACTATTATAAACACTTTGATAACAATGCATTTTTCAGGTAAAATTATAAGTTATTCTTTAAAAGAACAGATTAATGATGTGTTAGGTGTCATCTTAATTTCTATGGTTATGGCAGGAGTTATGTTTTATTTAGACGATGTGTTTAGCTCATACTCGAACATAATAATGCTAATAATCCAAACCATTTTAGGAACAATTGTTTTTTTTATAGTGGCATTTTTATTTCGCCTCTCTATGCTATCTGATATTAAGGATATTATGAGAAACCTTTTTAATAATAAGTAAATTATGAATCAAGGTCTAGTCTCTATTTATATACTTTGTCTGACTCTCTATTTTTTAATTGTTGTACAGGATTTTGACACAGCAATAATTTTTGGTGTTGGTTGTTTTTTTATTTTTATATCAGGTATTCTAACATTAAGAAAGACTGATGGCAAAAGAAAATCAGTTGAAATTTATACTGCTGGATTCATTTTGTCCTCCTTTTTTATTTTTTTAAATTATCTCCACTTTTATGATTTTTCAACCTCAAATTTAAGTCTAGGAAAAGATGCCCTCTTATATCATGAACTAGCTTCTGAAATTAGTAATACTCAAAGCTTAGAAAATATAAGTATTAACTTTATAGGATATCCTTTATTATTGGCAATTCTATACTTTTTATTTGGTGAAAATTTCATCTTAGGATTATTACTTAATTTATGGATGTTTTCGTTGTCTTTAATTTATATCCGTAAGCTAGCTATTCTGGTTTTTTATCGAAATTATAAAAAAGAAAAACTTGCAAATTATGCTATGCTACTTTTTTTGCTTGTTCCTTATATTGTTAGAAATAGCACTCTCTTAATAAAGGATTCTCTTATTGTATTTTCGTTCTTATTAATTTTTGTGAAAATCATCCAATTCAAATATTTTGATTTTAATAAATATGATTTTTTGAAAATTATTATAGGGTTTCTATTAATAGGTTTTCTTCGTGCTCCATATCTTTTTTTAATACCTATTATATTTCTTACCATAGTTGGAGTATCCAATTTTAAAAATATAATTCTGATTAGTATTTCTCTTGTTATTACTGGAGCGATATTAATTATTTCATTTCAATATAGTACTCATGAATTAAATACAGAAACTCTAACAGAAAACTATGTTCTTAGAGACGGGAATGCTAAAAATGAAGGCAGTTCAACAGTGTATAGCCTAATTGGTGGAGACTATAAAAACAAAGGAATAACGGAAAAGTTAAAATTATTACCAATTACTACTGCTATGCAAGTGCTACTGCCATTTCCTTTTACAGCTTCGAGCGAAACGGAAACCCCGCCAATATACATTTATTCAGTGAAAATGAATTTCATATGGTATTTTGTTTTTATTCTGATTGTCTTTTATTTCGTTTTTTTAAGAAAAAAACACAAAAATAAATTACTAAATAAAACAATGGTTTTAGGCGCCATATTCTATTTAATACCCGCATTTACAGAAGGAGGTATTACTCCCAGATATGCTACACCGTTTATTCCAATTATGTTGGTGGGAGCATCATACTCCTTATTTATGATAAGATCTTTCAGTTTGTATTCTAAAAAATTATCGTTTCTCATAATACCTCCAGTTCTTACTATTTTACTTTTTTTACTTCTAAAAGGTTGAATGATTTAAAATGTTTATTTTTAAAAATTCAATTGTTACTAATGATTTAAATATTCTCAATGAATATATTATTTATAAATAATGCTGGTTTTTTGCGTGATAATGGTTCAGTTTTTATGACAAGAACTACGGGGGTATTTGCTAATCAGGTAGAAAAACAATTAAACCAAAAAATTAATTTTTTTCAATTTGTAGAAGATGGTCAAGTTTCTTCAGGGATTAATGATTATCAAATTAATAATGATCAAATCAAAACTGTTTTCTTTCGAAAAGGCAATAAAAAGATGTTTTCTTACATCTCAGTATTTTTAAAAATACTTTTTTTTAAGCATGAGGCTAAACTCACGTATATATTCTTCCCGGGAAATGTCTCCACCTTATTTGCTTGGAAATGCTTTTTATTTAATAAACCTTATGGATTATATATAAGAGGCGAGTATAATAAAGCTTTATCTAAACCACTGATAAGAAAAGCAAAGTTTGTTAATACTGTCGGCTTGGTATTTAAAAAAGACATCGATAAAATTAATTCAAATTGTCACCTAATAAAACCTATGGTTTTATATGATTTTACTAAACCACTGTCACATACGTTTCTAAAAAAAAGAAAAGAGATTTTATTTGTTGGTAGAATTGAAACGGATAAAGGAATTTGGGAAATACTTGAAGCAGCAAAAACCTTAATTAAGGTGTTGCCAGATTATCAAATTAGATTAATAGGTTCAGGTAATGATGCCTCTAAAGTAGAGGATTTCATAAAACAAAATAATTTAAATAATGTGATATTACATGGTCCAGTCTATGACCCTATAAAACTAAAGGTTTTTTATTTAAACGCCACCCTATTTTTATTTCCTTCATATCATGAAGGGTTTCCTAGGGTTATTTATGAAGCATTATATTTTAAGCTTCCCGTAATAACGACATTTGTTGGCAACATTTCGGGCATAATGGAAAATAAAATTAATTGTCTTAAAATTGAAACTAAATCTGCCCAATCAATTGTTAAGCAAGTTGAAAGGCTAGCAAACGATAAATCATTACAACAAGAGTTAATAAAAAATGGCGATTTAACATTACATCAAATTTTTAATTCTGATATAAAGTCACATAGTGAATTATTTACATCTCAATTTTTAAGTTTATGAAAAAACTTTGGAACGGTAAATTAACGGGGATCATTGGCGCCCTCTTTATTTTATTTGATATAATCTATAACCGTATTTTTAATTACTTATTTTTCATAATTCATAAAGGAAACCTGAATACAGTTGGTAAAGGCACTTTATTTTATAGAAATTTGATTTATCGTTTCCCGAAGACGATAAATTTAGGAGAAAATTGTATAATCAATCGCAATGTAACTTTCGGTACAGAATTAGAGGATGCCAAACTTAAAATAGGGAACAATGTTTCAATAAGCACTGATGTTTCTATTGACTATACTGGGAATCTAGAAATTTCAAACCATGTTACCATTTCTAAATGTGTTAGCATTTTTACTCATGATCATGGACTAGATCCAAGAAGCATGCCTCAGCGAAAACCTTTAACTATTGGTGAAAATGTATGGATAGGAAGCCATGCTGTGATTCTTCACAATGTAGACTTCATTGGGGATAATTCAATAATTGCCGCTGGATCAATAGTAACTAAAAATATAGAATCGAAAAGCATTGTTGGAGGTAATCCTGCTAAATTTATTAAAGCTATATAAGAATAGATTAATTTACACGGACAAGCCAAAGAAAATTAGTTTCAATGAAAATTTCCCACATCATATCGTCGATTGATAATGCCTCAGGTGGTCCATCAAGAAGTGTTACGCATACTATCCAGGCCATCCTAAAACAAGAGGATACTTTAAAAATTGATTTGAACACCTTAATTAGTGAAAACCCAATAATCAAAAAATTTGATTCTAAAAATGGTCAACTCAATTTTCACAACCAAGAGCTTCTAGGTTTTTCCAAAACATTGCAACAAGAATTAAATAATATCAATACTGATATTTTTCATGGTCATGGATTGTGGCAGTATCCCGTGCATCAAATGGCTCAAATTGCAAGGCAAAGGAATATCCCATATATCATTACCCCAAGAGGTATGCTTGATGTCTGGTCCATTAAGCATAAAGGCTTTAAAAAAAAGTTAGCTTTGAAACTATTTCAAGATAAGGACTTAAGGAAGGCCACTATTATTCATGCAACGTCAAAACAAGAAGCTTTAAACATTAGATCTTTGGGTTATAAAAATCCTGTTGCCATAATTCCAAATGGCATTCCCTTAAAAAAACTCGAGTTTACAAAAAAAACTATTTCTAATGAAAAAAAAATGCTATTTCTATCAAGAATAGTTAAAAACAAAGGCGTAGAAGAATTAATCGAGGCGTGGAGTATGCTCAACGATGAAGTGACAAAGCACTGGACATTAGAAATTGTTGGAAATGGTCAAGATATTTATATTAAAAAATTAAGAAACATTATAAAATTAAAAAAACTACAGCATCAAATTGTTATAAGTGAGCCCATTTTTGGGGCGGAAAAAATGAAAAAATTCCAAGAAGCCAATTTGTTTGTACTCCCTTCATACTCTGAGAATTTTGGTATTGTAGTCGCAGAAGCATTAGCCTGCGGTGCACCTGTTATTACTACCAAAGGAACTCCATGGGAAGAATTAAACTCACATCAAGCTGGTTGGTGGATTGAAATTGGTGTTGAACCATTAAAAAAAACACTAGAAACAGCGATGCAAACCAATGAATCTGAATTGATATCTATGGGGGTAAATGGCAGAAAACTGATTGAAAACAAATATAGTATGGAGACCGTGGCAAAGCAGATGCTAGCATTATATCAGTGGATCCTGGCCAAAAACAATAAACCTGATTTTATTGATATAATATGAACAAAGTAGACCTATCAAATTATCAAAATCCATTAAATTAGCAAGTTTGATTATAGAACATAATATGGACTATTTTTGCGCGTCCTTTACCAAGGCGAACAGGAAATGCTTGGAAACTATATTTATTGCGTCTATTTGACGCTCAAATTCATAATACCGCTGTGGAGTATTCTTCAGTAAACGTCTATATGCCCTGGCATGTAGAAATGCAGGAATATGCCTGTTTGGCTCCAGAGGTAGATACAAACCAATGAATCTGAATTGATTACTATGGGGAAAAATAGTAGAAAACTGATTGAAAATAAATACAGTATGAAAGCTGTTGCAAAAGATATGATTACCTTATATAAACGTATTTTAAAGGAAGGTGAAAAACCAAAATTTGTTTCAATTTAAATATATACCGCTAAAAATGATAAAAACATTTCTACATAATATAATATTAAAACTTACCAAAATATTTTACGGTAGTAGAATTGTAAGTAAACCATATATAAATGATAACACGAGATTGTTTTATGAAATTTCACAGCATTTGAACTTTCTTTTTCAAGGAAAAATTAAATACGAAAATAACCTTCAACAGAAAATTAAAGGCTTTATAAATAGAGGGGATGTTGTCTTTGATATTGGAGGTAATATTGGACAATATGCCTTGATGTTTAGCGAATTAGTTGGAAATAAGGGGAAAGTATTTTCTTTTGAACCCGATTATAAAAATTTTAGTTTTTTACAATTCAATACTAATATTAATAAAAAGAAGAATTTATTTTGTCTAAATAACGGTATAGGTGCTGAAGAAGGTATCTTAGAATTTTACCGAGACAGCGAAACAGGTGGCAGAATGGGGTCTTTTAAAAGAGAGTTTGTTAAAAAAAGATATAAAGGATTTAAAGAACAAGTTGAAATAATTAAATGTGACTCACTGATTAATAAATACGGGATACCAAATTTTGTAAAAATAGATGTTGAGGGTTTTGAATATGAAGTACTAAAAGGTTTAAAAAGTGTATTAAAAGAAACGATATTTTTTATTGAAGTACGTGAAGAAACAAAAGAAAAAGTATTTCAGTATTTCAAACATAAGAATTACACATGCTACTGGATTGACTTTGAAAATAAATTGATAAAAAAAAACCAAGAAATACCAGGTTTTGCTAATTTAATTTTTTTTCCACCAAACAAAACAATAGAGTTTAATTAAATTTATCAAATTGATTTGAACAAAATAGACTTATCAAATTATAAAAATAGAATAAGCCGCGAAAACCAATTGAAACGCCTGGTTTGGAATATAATTTGGGCCATTTTTGCGCGCCCTCTGCCAAGGCGTTTAGGAAATGCTTGGAAATTATTTTTATTACGTTTATTTGGAGCTCAAATGCATAATACGTCTGTAGTATACTCAACAGCAAGGGTTTATATGCCTTGGCACTTAGAAATGCATGAATATTCATGTCTGGCTCCAGAAGTAGACTGCTATAATGTTGATAAAATTACCATAGGCGCACATGCTACCGTATCTCAAAAAACATTTTTATGTGCGGCATCTCATGATATTAGCAAAAAGGACTATCCGCTAATTACAGCGCCTATTGTTATAAAAAACCAAGCATGGATTGGTGCAGGCGCCTTTATTGGCATGGGAGTAACTATAGGAGAAGGTGCCGTGGTTGGCGCGACGACCTCAGTTTACAAAAATGTAGATCCTTGGACGATTGTTGGCGGAAACCCTGCTAAATTTATAAAAAAAAGAAATATTGAATACTAATACTAAAATACCCATAACTGTCATCGTTTCAGTGAAAAACGAGGAATTAAATCTACCCTACTGTTTAGAAAAATTACACCCTTTTTCAGAAGTCATTGTTGTAGATTCTCAAAGTACGGATAGAACACCAACCATTGTAAAGGAATTTGATTTTAAGTTGGTTGACTTTAGGTGGAATGGCCAGTTTCCTAAAAAAAGAAATTGGGCATTACAAAATGTTAATATAAAGCATAACTGGGTTTTATTCTTAGATGCTGATGAATTTGTCACTGAATCGTTTCTAGATGAAATACAAGACACTATTAACAGCACGAAACACTCTGGTTTTTGGATATTTTATAACAATTATTTTTTAGGAAAGGAACAAAAATATGGTCTTAAAATGAGAAAGCTAGCGCTTTTTAAAAAAGATGCAGGGTTGTTTGAAAAAATAGAAGAAGATTCTTGGAGTCATTTAGATATGGAAGTTCATGAACATCCTGAGATTTCCGGTTCTGTTGGAAACATAAAAAACACTATTATTCACAAGGATTTTAAAAGTCTAGAACATTATATATCAAGGCATAATGCGTATTCAACTTGGGAAGCTAAGCGTTATATGTTTAACAAGGTAAATGGCTTTAGCAATTTAACTTTTAGACAAAAGCTTAAATACAATCTTTTGTCTTCGGGAATGTTGCCTTTAATTTATTTTATTGGAACTTTTATTTTTAAACTGGGTATTTTAGATGGCATGTCAGGTTACTATTTTGCTAAATACAAAGCCCATTATTTTTTTCAAATTCAAACCAAAATTAAAGAATTAAACAAAATCAAATTATAATGTCTACTTTGATGAAAATATCTATTATTACGGCGACTTATAATAGTTTAAAAACATTGCCGGATGTGCTTCAATCCATCATGTCACAAAAGTATGACCCTATTGAATGGATAGTAATTGATGGGGGTTCAACAGACGGTACAATTGATTTTATAAAACAGCATCAGGATAAAATTTCTCGCTGGGTTTCAGAAGATGATGCTGGTATTTATGATGCATTAAATAAAGGTATTCGTTATGCAACTGGGGATGTTATTGGTTTTCTGCATTCCGATGACATTTTTGCATCTTATAATGTTTTTAATGCTATGTCCTCAATTTTTAAGAATACAAAGGTTGATGGCGTTTATGGGGATTTACAGTATATCAACCAAAGTAATACCAAAATTATTCGGCATTGGGAAAGTTGTGACTTTCAACCAAAATTATTGAAACAGGGTTGGATGCCACCACATCCGACGTTGTTTCTAAGAAAGTCTGTCTATCAGAAATATGGCCATTTCGATTTATCCTATAGTATTGCCGCTGATTATGATTTCATGCTCAGAATATTAAAAGATGAAACTTTAACTTTTGTTTATTTACCAGAAGTTATAACGAAAATGCGATTTGGAGGAGCAAGTAATAAAAGTATCAAAAACATTATTCAAAAAACAAAAGAAGATTATAGAGCAATCACCTCAAATAAGGTTGGTAATATGTTTTCCATTTTCAGAAAAAACACATCAAAAATTAAACAGTTTTTTAATTAACCAAGTGTTTTCAGAGTTAAATAATCATTTTTAAGCAGGCTTTCCATAGTCTAATTTTAATTTTATGAAGTACTTCTTGGCCTAAATCACCAACTTGCTCAGCATCATGGGGCGCTAAATATTAAACTACAGCATCATTTTGGTAATTCTAACTACCTATCAGATAAGCAATATCGGAAAGAATAAAAACTTAACACCGGCATACATGCACGTTCTTTTGTCCTTTTTCATTTCGGGGCCTAATTGCACATACTCAAAACAAACCTAATATGGCCATAGAAAGCTAATATTGGTCGTGTAACGAATATCCCAATAAAGCTTGATGAAATACCCCTTGAATAAATTCAAAAAATTCTATATTTGCAGCAAAATCGAACAAACTGTTATTACAATTTATGTCAGAAGCCATACTTTCTAATTTACCATTCGTTTCATTATTAATCGTTGTTTGTTCCTTTTCTTTGGTATACTATTTAATTCCCAAGATTATTTTCATGGTAAATCACCATGATTTAAACGAAATTCCAGGGGAACGCAGTGCCCACGTTAAAGCCACACCCACTATGGGTGGATTGGCCTTTTTTGTGGTCTTGATGGTCAATATGTTTTTATTAAAGCATATGGACTTAGAACAGATGGGCCTGAACCTGACGGCGGCGCTAACCCTTATTTTTGTCATTGGTCTCAAGGATGATTTGGCAGTGTCTACCCCGAGGGCGCGGCTATTGATTGAGATTTTAGCACTATTTATCATACTAATGCACCCCACCTACCATAGCACCTCATTTGACGGATTTTTAGGCTTCAAGCAGGTCCCTACATGGCTTTTAGATGGCATCCATATTATTATTGCCCTCACCATCATTAATGCGTATAATCTTATTGATGGGGTGGACGGTTTAGCTTCTGCCTTGGGCATTAGCATGTTTAGCATGTTGGGTTTTGTGTTTTTCTCTATGGGGCTGAACTTTTATTGGCTCCTCTGTTTAGGCCTAATTTTTATGCTCCTCGCTTTTATGCGATATAATTTTTCGCACTGGCAAAAGATTTTTATGGGAGACACGGGGTCCTTAATTATTGGCTTTTGCATTGCCGTTCTGAGTTTAAAATTTTTAACTATAGAAACGACCGCTTTTTCTGAATTTAGGTTTAAAATTGAAAACAGACTATTTATCATTGCGGCTATTGTGGTGGTGCCTCTTTTTGATATGTTACGGGTTATTGGGATACGACTACTTAACCGTCAAAGCCCCTTTATAGCGGATAGAAACCACATTCATCATGTTTTACTCGATTTGGGATGGGCACATTATAAAATAGCCTTACTTTTAGGGGTCTTAAATTATAGCCTAGCCATTGGTATCATTTTCTTATCGGTCCACTTCAATTCTTTTCAAATGACCCTTGCTTTGCTGGTAATATTAGTGTTATTTTTTATGATCTTTCATCGCTTGAAATTGCGAAGCCTTAAAAAGCATGAACTCAAAACCTTATAAATTTTCTATTCACATGAAAACCAAACGCATAGCACTCTTTACCCTAATTGGTGTTTTATTATTGATAAGCAACTGTGCTTCATCAAAAAAAATAGAATACTTCCAGGAGGTGGAAGGGCAGGTAATAAGCGATAGTATCTCCGCCTTTGCTGCGCAAATTAAAACTGGTGATTTATTGTATATTAACGTAACAGCAACCAATGCGGAAGCGGCTATACCCTTCAATTTATATGAAACGCCGATACTTAGTAATGCTGTGGCTAATGCAAGGCCAATAGCTTACCTAGTGGATGATGATGGGCGTATAAATTTTCCTGTTTTAGGAAAATTAGACATCGCGGGCTTAACCACAAAACAATTAACTAAAGTGTTGGAAGACCATCTTATCGAATATATTACTGATCCGACTATAAATATTAGATTTGCGAATTTTAGAGTGTCCGTTTTGGGTGAGGTAAAAACCCCGGGGGCTTACCCCGTGTCTAACGAGCGTCTCTCTGTGATTGAAGCCATTAGTTTAGCCGGTGATTTAACCATTTATGGTAAACGGGAAAGCGTCCTGCTTATAAGAATAGAAAACGGCAAAAAGGAGTTTATCACTTTAGACTTAACGAATAAGAAAGTATTTGATTCCCCTTATTATAATTTAAAGCAGAATGATGTGATCTATGTCCCGCCCAATAAAACGCGTGTTAACTCCTCAGCGATTGGTCCAAATACAGGGGTTATCATATCGTCCATATCGTTACTGATAGCCTTAATGGCCATCATCATAAAATAAATGAAAATGCAGCAAAACGAAAAACCCTCCGATTTTATATTTGTTGAAGAAGAGAGCACCAATATTAGGCACGAGATTGAAAAATACTTACACTACTGGAAATGGTTTGCCTTGGCCTTAGTTATAGCGGTTCTTGGTGCTTATATTAAGTTACGGTATACTCCAAACACCTATGAGGTCTCCACCACCATATTAATTGATGACGACTCCAGTGGGGGATTGTCTTCGCAATTGGCAGTATTAGAAGATTTAGGAGCTCTGAGTGGGAGTACAAAAAACATTGAAAATGAGATGGGCATCCTTAAGTCTCGAAGTTTAATGTCGCGTGTTGTGCGCAAACTAGAACTTAATGTGTCGTATTTTTTAGAAGGACATGTACGCCACGGCGAAGTGTATAAAGAAGAGCTTCCTTTTAAAACCGCTTTTTTCATAAAAGACTCGACCTTTTTTAAACGGGATTCCACTTTTACCCTACAAATACTTTCAGATACTCATTATAAATTAACGGATTTTGAGGGTAAATTCAGTAGCACCCATGCTTTTGGTAAAAATGTGCACACTCAATATGGAGAAATCACCATTACTCCAAAGGATATAACACCCAATGATATAAATGCCACATACTTTGTAAATACAGCGCCTTTAAAAGCGGTTGCTGAAGCCTACAGAAATAACCTTAAGGTCGAGCTATTATCTGACTGGGCCAGTATTTTAGTATTGAAATTAAAGGGCCCTATCAAACTTAAAGCAGAAGCTATTTTAAACGAATTGGTTCGACAATACAATAAGGATGGCGTAGAATATAAAAGTTTAGTAGGTAATAATACGGACGTCTTTATAAACGAACGTTTGGCTCTGATAGAAACGGAATTGGAAAAAGTAGATAAGAGCGCCGAAACGTTTAAAACCAAAAATAAGTTGAGTGATATGCCTGCTGAGGCCAAGTTAATTTTAACAACCAACTCTCAGTTAGAAAAACAAATCATTGATTTAAACACCCAATTAAAATTGGTGGACTACGTCATGGCACATATGGATGTGAGTGCAAACGCCTTAATTCCAGAGAATTTAGGCATTAACTCTGGAGAAGTCAATACCAACAGTACTCGCTATAATGAAATTCTTTTAGAGCGCAGCCGCATTGCCAATAGTTCAGGGAAAAATAACCCCGTTTTAAATAATCTAGACGCGCAATTGGGGCAGATACGTGCGAGTATTGCTCAAGGCTTGACCAATTTAAAATCACGACTAGTTATTGCCCTAGAAGAAGCTCAATCACAGGAGCAAAAAATAAATGCCAGAATTACCTCAGCACCTAAAAAAGAACGGGAATATAGAGACATACAACGCCAACAGCAAATTATAGAAACCCTCTACCTGTTTTTATTGCAAAAACGCGAAGAGAATGCCATTTCTTTAGCGGTCACGGTACCTAATGCAAAGCTTATTGATACGGCCGATGGCAGTGATGTAGCCATAAGCCCATCACGAAAAAGGTTTTATGTCATCGCCATAATTTTGGGGTTTGTCATACCGTTTATGATTCTATATCTGATGTTTTTGCTCGATAATAAGATACATAATCCTAAAGAATTAGAGGCCGTTGTGAAAGCCCCTTTTATAGGTGATATACCTAAAACAATACATGAAAACAGAATACTGGTAAAAGAAGATAGGGGAGCTTTGGCTGAAGCCTTTAGAGTCTTACGTACCACTATGAATTTTATGCTGGGTCATACCATAAATAATCCCTCAAAAACAGTTTATATTACCTCGACGGTTCCTGGGGAAGGCAAAACCTTTGTGGCTATTAATCTGGCCACCGTATTAGCTATGTCTAATAAGAAAGTCCTCCTTATTGGTGCCGATATACGCAAGCCCAAAGTAGCTGAATATTTAAATATGCCTTCTGCAAAAATAGGACTGACAATGTTTTTAAACGATACAAGCATCGAAATTCCTGATATTATTGAGCGTGCTAGTTCAGGGGGGTTTGATGTGATTCAGTCAGGAATAGTCCCTCCAAATCCTTCAGAATTACTCATGAATGGCCGCTTTGATACGATTTTAGACTATGGCAAGGCCCATTACGACTATGTGATTGTAGACACCGCACCGGTGAACATGGTAACGGATACGGTGCAAATAGCCTCCAAAGCAGATATGTTTTTATACATAGTACGCGCCAATTATTTAGATAAGCGCCTGCTAGAGATTCCAAAAAAACTATATAACGAAAATCGTTTACCCAATATGGCTATGGTCATGAATGATACCGATAGCAAAAAAGGTTATGGTTATGGTTATGGTTATGGTTATGGTTATGGTTATGGTGAGCAGCAAGCAAAACGCTCTTGGCTTAACCCATTTAAGCGTTAGTTGATTATTGAATAATCGAAATATAAAAAAATAACATTAAGTTTGTTTTTTTGTACGGTATATAGAAAATGTATTGTGAAATTTGAAGTTGCTTAAGCTAAACGTTTGTTTCCATTTATCTGAATTTCAGTAGCGCGTTCTTAAAATGTAAATGCTGAACAAAAAATTTAGATAAAATGTCGTCATCCTAGATTTTTTGGTTCGCATTTTTATCAATGAAAAAAATAAACAGGCTATTGCCTTATAAATAAAAAAAAAGTTTACAAATGAAAAGAATATTAGTGACTGGAGGCGCAGGTTTTGTAGGCTCCCATTTATGTGAACGCCTACTAAAAGAAGGCAATGAAGTTATTTGTTTAGATAATTTTTTTACGGGGTCTAAAAAAAACATTGTCCACCTAATGGACAATCCCTATTTTGAGTTGGTACGGCATGATGTGACCCACCCCTATTTTGCCGAGGTTGATGAAATTTATAATCTGGCTTGTCCCGCCTCCCCTGTACACTATCAGCACAACCCAATAAAGACCATTAAAACCTCAGTTTTAGGGGCTGTGAATATGCTAGGACTAGCCAAACGTATAGGTGCCAAAATATTACAGGCCAGTACTAGTGAAGTTTATGGTGACCCTAAGGTACACCCGCAAACAGAAGACTACTGGGGGCATGTAAATCCCATTGGTATTCGCTCCTGTTATGATGAAGGCAAGCGCTGTGCGGAGACCTTATTTATGGATTATCATATCTCTAATAATGTGGCCATAAAAATAATCCGCATTTTTAATACCTATGGGCCTAATATGAACCCTAACGATGGTCGCGTGGTCTCCAATTTCATCATGCAAGCCTTACGTGGTGAAGACATTACTATTTTTGGTGATGGCTTACAAACCCGATCGTTTCAATATGTAGATGACTTAGTGGAAGGTATGATTCGCATGATGAACTCTAAACCAGATTTTTTAGGTCCGGTGAACCTCGGGAATCCTAATGAATTTACCATGTTAGAATTGGCTGAATCCATTATTAAATTAACGGGTTCAAGTTCTAAATTAAAATTTATGCCACTTCCTCAGGATGATCCCAAGCAGCGTCAACCCGATATTAGTTTAGCCAAAGCCCAATTGAATGGCTGGCAACCCAACATTCAACTGGAAGCAGGTCTAGTAAAAACCATTGCCTATTTTAAGATGCACTTATAAGCTATTGGCTGATTGGAATAATAGTACTTATTTGTAGGAGATTGCTTCACTGCGTTCTCAATGACGATTAAATTCCTGGGGTGCTTCTCTATATATACAATGACGAACACGTCATGACGAGGGAGGCACGACTGAAGTCATCTGACTAATTGCAGTTACTTTCATGAGATTGCTTCACTGCGTTCGCAATGACGGGTAAATTATAAGGTTGTATATCTGCGTTCGCAATAACAAACATCAAACCGCGATAAAAACAAATAAAAAAAGCCTTTCCAAAATAAATTGGAAAGGCTTTTTTGGTACTTCGCTGTAAACTATAAAAACGTGTTCAACTTACTTAGAAGTCCTTTATTTATTAGATACCTAAACCTTGACCACCTGTTACTTGAATGGTTTCAGCAGTAAGGAAAGACGCATCATCACTTGCTAAAAATGACACTACAGAAGCTACATTTTCAGGTTGTCCTAAACGTCCCAATAGAATATTGTTTTTCCAAGATGCAAAAACTTCAGGTTTTGTTGATTTGATTTGTTTATGGAAATCAGTATCAATAGTTCCTGGAGATACTGCATTTACACGAATACCATATTCAGCTAAATCTTTAGCTAAAGCTCTTGTAATGGCGTGAACGGCAGCTTTTGATGTACCATACACCCCTGCTCCAGGTCCTCCTGCATTCCAACCTGCAATAGAGGTATAGTTAATAATTGATGCATTTTCACCTTTCTTAAGGAATGGTATAGCTGCTCTAGATGCAAAAAATGTAGAATCTAAATTTAATGCCATAACGAATCTGTAAAATTCAGTAGTCATTTCTTCAAATCTAGATCTTCCGCCTAAACCTCCTGCGTTATTTACTAAAAGGTCAATCTTACCATATTTTTCACCAATTTTATTGATGTTAGAAGTTACAGCCTCTTCATTAGTTACATCAAAACCATAATATTCTGCTGTGATACCTTCTGCAGTTAGCTCTGCTACACGCTGTGCACCGGCTTCATCTTCTATACCGTTTAAAACAACAGTATAACCATCTGTTCCTAATCTTTTAGCTACTTGAAAACCAATTCCACCTGTTGCGCCAGTAATAACTGCAACTTTTCCATTTGAATTACTCATATTTGACAATTTTAATTTTAATATTAATACTAATTTTATATTTGTGTTAGATGGGTTTCTTATTTAGAGAGTTTTTATTAATAATCAACCCATCTCATCACTTTTCAGTGAAACACCTTTTAATTTTATTCTACAGATTTAATATTCTTTGCAAAGAAATAAATAGCTCCAACACCTAGAGGTACAAATACCGCAATGGCGATAAATATAGGCGTGTATGAAAATTTCTTAACAATTATTGGCACTAAAAAGTTCATCACGATTACTGAGAACACGCCAATCATACCTCCTAATCCTGCTAATGATCCTACAGATTTTCCACTGAAAAAGTCACTTGGAAGGGTTTGCACATTACTAATAGCAAATTGGAATCCAAAAAGAACGACAAAAACAATAGCAACAAATTTCTCAGCCGTATCCCCCATTAATACCGTAGCAATAAGACCAATTAACATGATAATTCCACCAATAAAAATAGTAGTCTTTCTGCCTTTATTTATAGAGTTTGTCTTTGCAATAATTTTTCCGGACACATAACCTCCTGCAATACTACCTATGGCAGCACCCACATATGGTACCCATAAAAACATACCAACTTCCTTCACGTTGAATCCGTACACATCAAATAAGTATATTGGCATCCAACCTACAAACAACCACCAAATAGGTTCTAAAAAGAATCGTCCGATAACCACAGCCCAAGATTCTTTAAACGATAGAATTTCCTTTAATGTTTTTCCTTTAGTCTCCTCCGTAGCATCTTGATCAGCTTTACTTTGACCTTCAAGGATGTACTTTTGTTCTTCTTCCGTAATCCAAGGGTGCTTCTTTGGTCCTGCTTTGTTAATTAATAACCATGGAATAATCCATAAAACACCAAAGGTACCAATGACCATAAAGGTAACGCGCCATCCAAAAGCCACAAATAAAGCAGCAATAAGTGGAGGTGCGACTACTGAGCCTATAGAGGCTCCAGCATTAAATAAACCTTGTGCAATAGCACGTTCCGTAATAGGAAACCATTCGGCATTACTTTTTACCCCTCCAGGCCAGTTTCCAGCCTCAGAAAGTCCTAATGTACTTCTAAAAAATCCTATAGATAATAAACCTGATACCGTGGAGTGCATAAAAGAAGATATACCCCAAACACCAATACTAATCACATAACCTATTCTTGTCCCTACTTTATCAAAAAGTTTACCAGAAAAAAGTTGTCCTAAAGCATAGGCCACCATAAAAATGTTCAATATTAATGCGTAATCATCTTTAGTTAATTGTAATGAATGCGCAATAGTGCCTTCCTTATCAATACCGCCCCACATAATACCGAGCGCACTTCTATCAATGTAATTTATAACTGTGGCCAAAAATATTAGCCCAATTATTGCCCATCTTAATCCTTTTATTTTCATATTTAGTTTATTTGTTATTAAGTCTCTTTTAAATTTATCTATTCAAACATATTTTAATACTAAAAATATAAATCATCCTGAGATTGCCTTACATATAACAGGTTTGCTCTATTTTAATACGTTATCCTCACTATAACAGTACTGATATAATACACTAAAGTGTTCTTTCATTTTACGTTTGGCCAACTTAGGGTCCCTTTGCTTTATAGCCTCATAAATTTGCAAGTGTTCATCCACTCTTAAATGATCTAAAGCTGAATTACAGACATGATATTCCTCAAAATCTATAATGATTTGTGGCGTTATAGTTAACATGAAACGATTCACCGTACTATTACCACTGGCTTTAGCAATGGCTAAATGAAATAACAAGTCTTCCTGAACAGCATCTTGCCCAGAAGATACTTTCTTTTCATAAGCATCTGATGCTTCTTTTATCAATATTAAATCCTCTTCAGTACGTCTTAAAGCAGCTAATCTTACGGTTTTTAATTCTAATAATATTCTAGTCTCAACTAGAGATTTAAATTCAGGAGATTCCAACCTTAAAATATCGTTAATCATGCCATTCATGGCGATGACCCCAATATTAGCAACAAAGGTTCCACTTTGTGGTATGGATTTTAATATACCATAAAATTCTAGTTTCTGAATGGCGTCTCTAACATTACTTCTGGTGACACCAAATTTCTCAGACAACATGCGCTCAGAAGGTAACTTATCACCTGGTTCTAGATTTTTAAAATTAATCAGTTCCTTAATTTTTTTTATAATAGAATTCTGCAATTCTTGATTATCACTTACTATTAAGGTTCCTAATTTCATAAACTTATCTATCGCTTTATTACTAAAAAAATTTAAAAATTTATACTTGTGCTTTACACATTTTAACTCTTAAGCTAAGTTTGGTTTGTTTATTCGTTTTTAATTCATACGGTCATAAAACAACACCTAAACACAACTTTCACATTGGCGTTATACCTAGTGACTCACCTCTAATTTATAATACCTTATTTTAGAGTAAGCCCCTTCATCTCTTGACTGAAAATAATTTCCCGCTTTAAAATAGTTTTCAAACACACCCCATTTCTTCATATGAATACTCTCATAAACCTTGTATTCATTTCCGTTCAAAATAATAACCATTTTACCATCTGACACTTGTACCTCTAGTGTAAACTTTCTAAACCCAACCTCTTGCGTGAAGTTAAAGCCCTCGTCATCGTCCCAAGCATCTTCGTGCAGCAGCTCTTCATAACTCGCACTTGGATTTTTTAACACCTTAGTTTTAACGCGCACTTTCCCTTTATCCCAATAAATCTTTAAAATGGGTGGTGCATTATTATCATCTTCACCTATAAGATCACGCTGTTCATTGGTTAACCGTCCATGAATTTGCATGATAATCGTTCTATGATATTTGCCTTCAGAATCTCTAGTCGTTTCATCCATTGCAAGCGTTCCCTTCAAGTTTCCACCTTGCTTAAAGGTCCAATTCACATTATTTTCTCCGGGAACCATTTGCTCTCGCAACTCAGATCTTGAATATTTAGTATTCCTAGTTGTTGAGCTTGTTGGCATAGCATGAAACACTATAGCTCCCCGAGTTGAATCGATATACATATAAGGTTTAGCTACGTCATTACTAGCAAAATCTAATATCTCTGGTGGACTAATTTCATAAGGCTTTCCCTTCTCATTAGTTACCGGTAATGTCACTTTCCAGTGGCTTAGATCAATATCAGGCAGCTTATATTTCTTCTTTTTTTTCTTCTTATTTTTCTTCTTTTTAGTCTCAACTTTGGCATCCGAATCCGTAACGCTGCTGTTCTGACCTTGAACAGTAGCGTTAACAGATAGAATGGCTATTAAAACTAGACTTAATATTTCTTTACGGAAGTATTCCATGTTTACTTTAATTACTAATTAACCCTGAGGTTATTATGTTAAAATCCAGGTGTAATTATATCAATATTATCAATAAATACCTCATTACTACTATCCACTGCCTTTAGTGCTCTCACATAAATAATAGCGATATTGGCTGTAGCCTCAAAGGTTACTTTAGTTGTAGTAAAGGTATCATTAGAGCTTGACGATTTTGAAGCATTAAAATCATTTGTAATGTCAAAATATGCATCCGCGTGATCAAGAATACCTTCTTCAGTAGTTATTGCCTTATTTAAAATAAATATTTCTGTATTTATACCTTCAACCTCTGAACGTGTATCAATAGTAAACGTATACTCCACTCCGGGCTCTACAGCAACTTGCTGATACAGACGACGACAACTGTTACTCAGTTTTACGCCTCTTCCACCACCAGCATTTGGTCCAAATTTATTACCATCACTTGTAGACCCTGGTTGCTCATTAGTACAATAGGTCGCATCGATATAAGCATTTAATTCTGGATTATTCCAAATAGCTCTATACGGGCTATCAATTTCTCCTAAGTTATCATCAATTACCGTACTGTTTGGCGTCATATCAAAGGCATCAGCGTTATCACCGGTAGTTTTTGTATGATCGTTACATGTACTATTTTGAACTATAACTTTAAATGTAGGCTCAACCCCACCAACTGGCACAGGCTTCGTCACACTTTTAGAAACTCCCGCATCATTTGTGGTCGTTAAAGTAACATTATAGGTACCTATAGCCGCATAGGTATGCGACGGACTAACTTCGGTAGACGTATTACCATCCCCAAAATCCCAACTATGTGATACTGCCAATATAGAAGCATCCGTAAAATTCGCTGTTAAACCATCTGTATCGAAGGTAAAATCAGGCACGGTAGACAAGATTAATCCTTCAATATTTTTAGAAACAGAAACAGGAACCCCTAAGTAATTAATGGCTGTTAAAGTGGCCACTACGGTTTCTGCTGTTTTGTATATATGTGTAGGGCTATAACTAGGATCCTCAACCGTATTCTCCTCGGCATTCCAGGCTAAAACTTCACCATCACCAAAATCCCAAACTAAGGAACTAATACCTGAACTTAAATTTTCAAAAGCCACTTCGGTATCAATAGACGTAAAGTTAAAATCTACAAGTATAGGTGATACTTCTGTTGAATCTTTGGCAGTTAAACCATCAGAACTTACGGTTTCCAGTTTTACTTTATACAAGCCTCCCGCAGCATACTTATAATTAGGGTTTGCTTCTGTTGATGTATTTCCATCTCCAAAATCCCATAAGTAAGACACAGCATCTGTAGAATAACTTCTAAACACAATTTCTAAATTATCATCAGCACTTGTACTGGTAGTAAATAATGTATTAGGTTGTATATTATTTATATTTCCGGTTGGCGGTACAAACGGTTCATAACCGTCATCATAGCATGCTACTAACCCTGAAAACAAGAATAACAGCGCGAAGGTACCTGGATGCAATTTTTTTATTAATTTATAAATCATAATATTAAAATTTAAAATTTCTTTTTATTATTTAACCACGATATCAAATGCGTCTAATCTACTTTCAACACCAGAATTAGTCAATAAAATGATAACTGTTTCTTCTTCTCCAGCTTCAAACGTTAATGCGTGCTTTTTGAAAACATTATCGACACGTCCTATGTTATCATCTGTTCTAGAGGCTATAATATTCTCCTCTAATTTGGCTTCCTCCTTACTATTTGCATTGATATTTATGATAGAAACTGTTAGGTCACCATAGCTATCCTCTTCAAACGCACTAAAATAAGACAACACATAAGTAGCTCCTGGAGTTACTTCAATTTCTTGATAACCCGTTCTACTTCCATCTGCAGGAAATTTAGCCGCCTGTCTACCATCAGGTAAATTAGGTGCATTCTCAGGATCATTATCTGTATTAATTTGGAATACAGATCCCCAACGACTGCTACTAGGTGCTCTCCAAGAATCTCTACCATCACCAGTACCATCAAACAAACTATTATCTTCAAAGCTAGGTTCTCCAATTTCAGGAATTGCTATGGTAGGTACTGCTTGATTCACTGTAATAATTTTTTCAACATCGTCAAACTTACCAAGGTTATCGGTTACTTTTAAGGCTACCGTATATTGTCCTGGCTCTGGAAAAGAAAAGATGAGTTCTTGATCTTCTAATGTGGCAGGTGGTAAATCAGCAATTTGCTGTTCTAAGTCTGCAACATTTTGCAAGGTTTCTTCCGTCAATGCAGCTTTCGCAGCTTCTAATTCAACTTCTAATTCTGCTATTTGCGCTTCTAAAACAGCCTTTTTTGCAGGATCAGTTTCACAAGGCAATTTAAATTCCAGTTTGGCAATTTGTTCTTCAATAGCCACTACAGAAGCCAACTCCACTTCAATAGCCTGCTCTAATGCTGGTAAATCTTTATTAATTAAAACAACACCATCAGCAGGCGTAATGGTCCAATCATAATAAATACCATTAACCCCTAAATTTGAGCCTGCTTGGAAATTAATATCATATTTAGCCCATAATTCCACATCATTACAATCAAACTCTGAAGTGCTTACGTCAGTAGTACTGTAAAACGGTGTCGGCCCAGTAAAATCAGGTAAATCACCAACTTCTGGTAAATCTCTATCAGTACAAGATGATAGAGAAATGACCATCCCTAAAACTATATATTTTATATTAAATAAATATTTTTTCATAATTATAAGATTTTTAATATCCATCATTTTGATCATAAAAATTAGGTAAATTGTCTATTTCTCTTTGCGGGAAAGGCAAGTATTTCTTTTCATTGGTATAAAACAAACTATTTTCTCTCGAAAACTCTGTTAACACCTTATCTGCTTCACCAAATCTTATTAAATCATATAAACGTTGATTTTCATACAAAAACTCAACTCTACGTTCATCTAATAATACTTGCTTCGTTAAATTAACAACATCCTCAAGTCCAGCTCTTGCTCTAACTTGATTGAAAGCAGCTATAGCTCTTGCGTCCGTTGTACTTTCACCACCAGCCAAAATAGCTTCTGCATATAACAATAATACATCTGCATATCTTAAAACTACCCAGTCATTATCACCAATTTCACCATCAGTTGGGAATCTAGTATTAAATACATCAATTGTAGGGTCTGAAAGATAAGCAGTATACTCATTAGGGTTTAATGAAGCATAAAAACGTACAGGCTGTAACTCTGGTGTCATAACGTCCAATAAATCTGTAGTCGCTATATTCACACCATTAGATGGTCCTTGTAAGGTCATGGCGAAACTATGAGATTCTGAATCTGTTTCTATTTGATCATCTAATCCACTATCACTTGTTACATAATTATCACTGCTTACTAAATCATAAGCCATAGAAAAAATAACTTCCTTGTTACGTTCTAAACCTGGTTCATTTGACCAAGATCCATCAGGAACGCCATCATCCCCTAATGAACCCGAAAAACTATTACCTAATACATGACCATAATCAAGTACTAAATTATAAAAATGTTCAGGGTCTGTTAGGCCATCCGTGCGCTCAGTATATATCAAGTCGAAACCAAAAGCGTCATGATTTTCAACCACAGATGCCAATAGTAACTCCGCTTCTTGATAATTAGGATTAGGTTGACTTAAATACGCTTTTGCCGCCATACATAATGCCGCACCTTGAGACGGGCGATATCTATTAAGTTCTCGACCATCTAAATAAGCCACAGAAGTTCTAAAATCATTAATGATCTTTTCATAAACTTCAGCTTCTGGTAATTGTGGGTAATCTAATGCATCATCTTTAGTAACATCTAACACTTTATCAATGTATGGCACATTTTGATAGGCTCTTACTAAGTTAAAATGACATAATGCTCTCATAAAATACGCTTCACCGACAGTATACTGTTGGTTCTCAGGAGCCAAAAACCTATTAACTATAATGGTATTAGCATGTTTAATGGTGTGCATATTATTAGAATAAAATGTCGCCACATCACCATTGTTTGGATCTACATTGTACGCTGCAATTGCTGGGAAATTTCCGTTTTCTGAATTTGCTCTAGAATTATCAGATCGTAATTCAATAAGTAAAAACTCATTGGCAGGTACTTTCTGATAAGCATCTAAAACCCCATTTGATAACAATTGAAATCCATTATCTGTTTTCAGTAAGTTTTCTACTGAAAGCGCAGTTGGGTTCTGAAGATCAAGTTCTTCTTCGCAACTTGTAAAGAAAGCGATAACAGAAAAACATACTAGAATATTTATATATATCTTTTTCATAACTAATTAAAATTGAAAGTTAATACCTGCTGAAATTGTTCTAACTACAGGTCCATCTCCTCTTTGATAACCTGCTGTTAACGCAGTATTCGCATTACTTGATGTTTGACCAGCAGCTTCTGGATTAAAGCCTTCATACCCTGCAGCGGTAAAATAAAGTAAATTCTCAGCTGCCACATAAAATCTTAATCTCTGAATATTAATTTTAGATGTAAAATCTTCTGGTAATGAGTAACCAATAGTTAAATTTCTTAAGGCAACAAACGAGGCATCTTGTATATGAGCATCGGTAAATCTTCGATGTACAGTTAAATCTCTATCAGGGAAATTAGATACTTCATTTACCGCAGACTCGCTAGCATAATATAACTGATCTAAATCTGCCACCCTTACTTGCCCGCCATGAGAACCTTGTAATTGGAATGAAGCATCAAAATCATATAATTTGAAATCAGAATTGAATCCCCAGTTAAAATCGGGATATGGATTACCTAACTCCGTTCTATCTTCTCCATCAATGATTCCATCATTATTTAAATCTTTTACATAAACATCAGCATAATCATTATTAAACCTGTTAAATGGATTCTCTACCCATTCTAGAGGAATTTCTTTCTCATAGACCCAACCGTAGAAGGAAGTTATAGGCTGCCCTACTCGTGCTATAAATTCGGTTGGTCTTGTGTCCTGATCAATTCTAGAAATAATTTGTTCATTTTTACCTAAACTTTTTACCTCATTTCTATTTAAAGAAAACTGACCTCCAGCGCGCCAACTAAATTTCTGACTCGTTATAAGCCTTGCACCTAATTCAATTTCTACACCTTGATTTTGAACTTCTCCAAGGTTTTGCAACCAATTATCTGCACCATAGGTACCAGGTATAGGCGCAAAAAGAATTAAGTCCTCACTCGTTCTTGTATAGTAATCTATAGAAAGGTTTATAAGACCACGACCGAAGGTAATATCTACACCAGGGTTAAATTCTACTAGCTTTTCCCAACCAAGATCTTGATTAGCCAAGGTAGTTCCTTTTACTCCTGGGGCTCCAAAATAACCTACTGTACTATATGTTTCCTGAAATCTATAAAGTGATTCGTAGATGTTGTTAGATATCTGATTTGAACCAGAGATACCATAACTGGCTCTTAGTTTTAGAAAGGATATAACATCACTCTCTGATAAGAAATCCTCATTTGACATAACCCAACCAACAGAAGCTGCTGGGAAAAAACCAAATCTACTGTTTGCCCCAAATCGCGTACTACCATCAGAACGTGCCGATAATTGTACTAAATATTTTTCTTTGAAATTATAATCAATTCTTCCAAAATAAGACACTAACTTCTCCGTTCCATTATCTGTATAGGTTGTCCCATTATCTGCTAGCGCAATATTATTTGTAAAATCATTAGTATACCCTACAGCCTCCGACTCCTGTCTGAAATAATCCCAGTGCGTATACTCAAATCCAAATACACTATTAAAACTATGGTCTCCAAAACTTCTGTTATACTTTAAAAGCGATTCAAAAGTATATTGATTAGTCTCATCTCTTCTCTCCAATCTAAAAGACTCCTGATCTCTATTTTCCTGACCATATAAATAATCAGCCTCATTGTTCTTATTCTCTCTATAAACGGCAGCCATACCTTGTCTAAAACTAAGCCCCTTGGCTAATTTAAAATCAATGTAAGCAGATGCATTTAAATTAATTTGCTTCTTTGTTCTAGAGCGTTCTAGATAGTGCACTAAAGGATGTACGTTTTTAGTAGTAGACAGTGTTAACCCTCCAGATGTATTTCCGCTAGCAATTGGAATGCCAGTAACTGGATCCCTTCTAATATTTCTGGGATTAGCAGGGTCTTGAGTAAAAGTATGATCAAAAGCTCTTGAGAACCCATAACTACCAACACCTAAGTTTTCAAACAATTTACCAGCATCAGTAGACACCCCAACATCTGTTGAAAAGGGTGTAACATAATTCATATGATCTTCGTTTAGATATAAAGGCACATGTCCATATTGTCTAATTGGATCCGTAAACCTTGTAGGCAATCTATTTTGATCATTATAATTTGCTCTTAAACTTGCACCAAACTTAATTTTCTCACTTTTCGATTTACTATCAACCTTTATCCTTGCATTATATTTCTTAAAATTGTCCTTTATAGCAATCCCTTCATCTTCAAGATACCCTAAAGAGGCTGTAAAGTTTGTTAAATCAGAACCTCCTCTTGCTGCAAATGAGTGACTTGTAATATTTCCACCAGGGAAAATTTGATCTTGTAAATTATTTTCACCACCTCCTAAAGACGCTATAAAATCCATAGCCTCAAGCTCTGCATAAGCAACATCATATCTTCCAGTAATTCGGTCATAATTTTGACTGTCCGGAGATATAGCATTCACTTGACCTTCTAAACCGTCCAATCTAGCACGTTCTTGAGCTATAGAGGTATTAAAGTTTTTATTATTAGAAGAATACTTGCGCCCGGTAAATGTATTATACGAAAATTGCGTTTTACCAGAAATACCTTTCTTTAGTGTAACTAAAATTACCCCATTCGCACCACGAGAACCGTATATGGCCACAGAAGAAGCATCTTTTAAAACACTCATTGACTCAATATTATTATTGTCAATTGAAGCTAAAATATCAGGATCTGTTCCCAAAACGACACCATCAACAACAATTAATGGTGCAGATGAACCTGTAATTGAACCAGGTCCCCTCATCGTTATTTTAGGATCACCACCTGCCTCTGAAGACACGACTTGAATTCTTAAACCAGCAACTTTTCCTTGAAGTGCGTCCTCCACACGCGATACTGGACGATTATCAAGTTCCTTACCAGCCACTTTTGTTAAAGCACTTGTAATATTTTTCTCTTTTTGATCACCATAACCAATAACTACAACTTCATCAAGGGTTTGCAAATCATCAACTAAAGCAATATTTGCTGATGCCTGACCAGAGTATATTAAAGTCTGTGTTACAAAACCAAGGTAGGAGAATTGAACAACATCATTTTCTTTTACTTTTATTTGGTACATCCCATCAAAATCTGTGGTAGTTCCGTTTGTTGTTCCCACGACAATAACATTGACTCCCGGAATAGGAATACCGTCGGCCGCGGCGGAAACAGTCCCTTCTAAAACTGTCCCATTTTGAGCAAATAATGCAACATTGAAGAACAATATTGTTATTAGCGTTAACTTAATTTTTAAATTCATAATTAGTTTTTTATGTTTTCAATTGTAAAGTTTAATTAGCACTTAAGCTTACTAAATAGTTTAATAAAATTGTAAGTATTCTAATTGACCATACAAAAACATAACCTCCTTATAAACTCCTATCATTTATAAGCCTGTATGTTTTTATAAAGTATTTGGTATTGGACGTTACTTCAATCCTGTAGGAAGCAACTAATAGAAAGTCAAAAAAAAGGATAGGCATGCACCTGTCCTCTTCTTCTATTTTCTCATAATAATATAGTGTGTTTTAAAGTATTATACATTTGGTTTAGTTTTTATTGGTTTCCCAAACTGGTAAACCAGTTTGGTTTTCCAAATATATATTAATTTTTTGTTAAAACCAATTAATTATGCACTTTAAAACTTGGACCTTTTAAAATCTTTACGAATTCGTTTTGGTACAGATTTTTCTAACTACTTCTTATCACTAAAATAGGATGGCCCTTCACCGGTTAAGAAATCTTCTCTCACTGGACTAAATGTATCAATCAACTCCCCTTCTTCTAAACAAACAGCACTATGCAATAAATTAGGTTCAATATACACACCATCTCCTGCCTCAACAATTTGCTTTACACCATCAATTTCAAACTCAAATTTACCTGCAACACAGTAAGTCGCTTGCGTATGAAAATGTTGATGCGGAGCACCTAATGCTCCTTTATCAAACTTAACTCTTACCATCATGATTTGGTTATCATAACCTAAAAACTTTCTAGATACACCGCCTCCTAGAACTTCCCATTCCATGTCTTTTGTAATGATGTACTTTTCACTTAATCTTTTCATAATTTCTAATTTATTTGTTATTAGTTAATATATAAGGACCTTTCCAGGTATACACGTTATTGTTAATTGTTAATTTATGTGTAGCTTCATTGTCATTATTTTCATTTGAAATAATAAAGACTTTTGATTTATTGTTATTTGTATCTACCTGAATAGCCGTGTATTCATTAGAATTGTAAATAACTTCAATTTGCTTAATATGACTGTAAGCATTTACAGCCAATTCTGAAACTGGGCTATAGGTACCATGAGATTCTATAGTTGACACATACAAAGCATCCTTTGTATTCTTTTTTCTCAAAATTAGAGTTTGCTCAGGACGCAGGTTAAAGTCCGGATCATTGGCTCCTATTCTTCCAAAAATCACTTCGTCCTTATTAACCGTGACTGCTGTGTAGGTGTAAAATTTATTATTTCGCAACCAATTTAGCTTAATATTCCCATCACTCACCGTAGCTGTAGCCTCTTTATATAAATGTTCGTAGCCATCAGATTTCCCTAATACCTCCGGTGCTGGTAATTTTTTATACTCAAAATCAGCCTGCATAATATGTCCTAAAAAATAAAAAGGTAAATCGTATTGATTCGACGTATCAGACGACACTCTCATAATATCCAATACATAAGGGTTATCATAATCTTCATCACGAATGGTTACCATAGTTCTATGAAGTTTGGTGCCAGGATAGGCATTCTCATCTTTAGCACTAGCCACTTGAACACTATCTTGAGCCACACTAAACACATATTTATTGGCATGATACTTACTACCAATATCATATTTTCCTTTAAATTGAGAGGCTTCATTTTGCACAATAGTATTGTGCGCAATACTCTGTCGGGCCCAAGTTTTATTCTCTTTTAAATAATTACCACCACCTTTTTGTTCTATATTCACAAAACGACCCATACCATAATCTTGCACTACCTCATTACCATCTTCAAACAAGGCAAATGATAATTTATCATAGTGACCATGACTTAAGCCGTGTGCTGTATATTTAAATACCAATTCTAAACCACCACTACGCAGAATGCCAACCGCGCCTTCATCACCATTAGCGCCGTCTGATAATTCAATCGATTTTTTAACAAACGGTTTTGCCTTGCCTGCTTCAATTCCAAGTGCGACAGATAAACCAGCATCATCTAAAGTTACTTCTTGTTGCATTTTTGCAATACTTAATAGTCCCGGGTCGTTTCCACCAAAATGATAGCCTATATCTACGGTTGCTATTAAAGATGAATTGAACACCGACATGCCTTTTTGTGAATCGTTTAGTAAAAAGAATTCTCCATCAATATCAGATAAGTTTAATAAGGCATTCACACTTTTTAAAAGAACCCCTTCTTTATACTCAAATACTTTAAGTTCTGGCTTTTTATTTTCAAGGGCCTGTGCGAATATTAAAAATGGATAAGAGGCATATCGCTGATAATAAGGCCCCTCTGTAAAATAACCGTCTGGAGAAAAAGGTTCGTTTACATTAGCAAAAAAGCCAATTTTTTGACCTTCTTTACGAATATACCCGCCATCATTATCCTTTTCACTAGGATCAAAATTAACATCTTTAACCCCATTAAGCGCACGATCTAAAAGGACATCATCATCCATGGCCAAGGCTATCATACCTACAGCTACATTACCCCATGTGGCATGATTGTGAACACGGTTAAAAAACTGCGGGCTG
Organism: Algibacter mikhailovii; assembly: GCF_014651495.1. Taxonomy (GTDB): domain Bacteria; phylum Bacteroidota; class Bacteroidia; order Flavobacteriales; family Flavobacteriaceae; genus Algibacter_E; species Algibacter_E mikhailovii. Next base: position 12,896 of record NZ_BMWZ01000012.1, on the reverse strand, counting down.
TCTTTAGAGATATGATCAGCAAATGGTCTAAATAAATCGTTTTCTAAAGTATTGCGTTCATCTTCTGATAAATAATTATAAATACAATCATAAGCCTGACTTGTATAAACCAGCCAATTAGAATCATTTAAACATTGCCAAAATAATTTACCTCGAGCATAGGATCTTGGTTTTGGATGAATAGGCCATTTTAGATATTCTTTGGCATATTCAAACAACATGTCCTTAACAAATTTGGCGTATTTTTCATCTTGAAGAATTTGATATAACACACCTGCTTTTTGCATTAACACATAATTCTTTTTATGCGTTTCATGCGTGTATCCTCCAGAATAGTCTTTTGGAAGCGGCACATCAAAACCATTTTGAATCTCAGCATCAACTTCCACTTTGGTTGCTGCTAATGTTTTATCAAAAATGGGGATACGTCCTAAATTAGCCCTAATTTCTTTGACACCTTGTTTTGTTAAAATTAAACTTGGGTGCCCTGAGTTATCCTGTTCTTGCGCCATATTAGCTTTTGACGCCTCTTTATTACAAGAAAACAAAAATAAACTAATTAATAAAATCAGTATTCTAGATTGAAATGCCATTAGTTGTCTTATAAGTTTAGTTATGAACTGGTTTTAAATTCTGCATCAATTCCACATGTCAACAGATTTTATATAATTTTCAAAGCCCTTTTTACCACAAAATGAACCCTACTGCAAAACCATACTCAACTGGTTTACCAGTTTGGTTTACCAAATATATGTTTAATTATTCAGTAAACAAAAAAACCAAGACTTTTTAACACTAAATCCACTTAGCTTGCCATATAATCAAAAGCCATCCACCAATTACGCTTAGCTATAAGTGCATTCAATATCTTAGGGCATAACCACTAATTTGGATTGATTTATGGTCTGTCCAGAAAGCCTAATGATATAGGTACCTTTGCTTAATGAAGATATATCGAGAATAGATTCACGTTCATTTATTTTTTTCATCCAAACTTGTTTCCCATCCAAGGTATAAATCCGAATTAAAACTGCGCCTTCTGGAACATCTTTTAGGGTTAAATTCCTTTTAGTTCCCTCTGATATAATATAAAATGTTCTTTTAGCTGATTCCCTTCCTACCGATAATGTTTCTACCTCTTCCACGCTAAAATTTGCAAACAAAACCTGTTCATCCCTGAGATCCTGTGGATTATTCAAGCTTCTATAAATGCCCCACTTTGGTCGAACAAATTCCGCATCTTGGCGCCAATGCACCAAATCATCATTTGAATATTCAAACAATACAGCACCATCACTAATCCGTTTTATTTCAATCGCATAGGCACCTGATGTTCCATATTCTATGACTTCAGAGACTTCTAGCCAAGTACCTATAAATGGATCTAGATCCGTTCTTTTTAATGTAATTTGTGAATCAATTTCGGCATAACGCAATTCTAAGCGATCTGGACTTCCCTTACGCGTGGTTAGCGTGTACATAGGCATACCATCAAAAGGACCTCCTACAGATTTTAATTGATGCAGGTGTGTAAAATTCGGTGAAGATTGAAACCCATCTGCTAATTTAAATTTCCATTTATAAATTACTTGTTCCCCTACAACTCCCAATAAATTATCTGGTGATCGAGAATACGATTTTATTTCGTTACGTTGTCTATCAAAATTACGACATCTATCATTATCGGGTGTAACATGCATATAGAAGCGAAATACATTAGTGTTCAATTCAGCATCAAATAATTCATCAATATGATCACCAAAATCGACATGTCCGCAATCTGGGACTTCAATGGGATTATACCCCGGAGCTAACACCGATGTAATCAGTTCATAGGTGTTCCCAGGTCCGTCTGCATCTAATCGTACTTGGCCATATATTTCAAGCGTTAAAAACAATATAATCACAGCGTTCAAATACTTCATCTCCTTCTGAATTATTTTAATTGAAAAGCTTTCAAATCCGGGCTTGTCCCAGCTTCCAAAGAAGCCGCTTTAAACCATACCTCGGCATAACTTCCGTGTTCATATTGCTTTTCTATATCGCCCTTATAAGTTTGCGATTTCGTAGATTTTCCGTTAGCTTGATTATAGGCGCCTTGCTTAAAAAATTGCATTTCACCGGCATAAGCAGTATCGCGCTCAATACCGTCCCTTTGCTTAGTCGCATAAATATCGAGTACTTGTTTTGGCGTGTTTTCTTTCGTTGCAAAATCGGATTGTATTAAGCTCTTTCTAAAGGTTTTGGTCTTATGGCCTGGACTAGAAAACGTTAAATACATAATACCTTCATATACATTAACCTCATAACGAAACGTTTCACCTAAAGCAATACCATCCTCTGGTTCATCTGGATATGCATTGGAATTGGAACCTAAAACCGCCCAATCCGTCCCCCAAACAGCTGTTGAAAAATCCCAACGACCGGCATTAGACCCTGCGGTATTTATTTCATAATTCCAAAACACAGAACCTTTTTTGTGACCAGGATACTTTTTATAAAATATTTTTAAAGGTTCATTCTCATGGCCTTCATCACTATGTATTTGCCCAACAACAACCGAGAACGATGATGGCACTCTAGCATCGCCCGTTGTTGAAACATGTTGCACCTTTAACGTTGCGGTTAGCTTGCCACCTACTTCGGGTGTCCAACGTTTTTTTTCTCCTAATTCGCTTCTTGTATTGCTAGATGTCTTTGAGGTGATTCCTGAATTTGGTGTTTTATAAACTACCCAATCCACATCATCTTCATGTGCTGTATAAAAAAAATTGTCTTTTTGAAAACTACTTAAACTATCCGAACGCGTGCCATCTCCCAACAGAATGGTCCATTTTTCCATAAAGTTAATAACCTCATTAGGATATAATTTAGCAACATCATCTGCATTCTTAGTTCTATTAACACAACTGGTAGTTAGCCCTAAAAGCGCAATGCCTAATATAGTAATCACTAATGAAGTTAAAAGTTTAGAATTCATAATGACATAATGATTTGGATTTTAAACATTATCCTGATAGCAACTATACTTAAGCGTATATATCCATTCCTACCGCTTAATTTCACCGGAATCACCTTCCATTAAACTAAGCACATTTTCAAGAGAAACGGTATTTACATCACCAGGAACCGTATGTTTTAATGCACATGCAGCAGAAGCAAAATCTAAAGCCTGCTTATCTTTATAATGCAATAAGCCATATATTAATCCTGCAGCAAAAGCATCTCCAGTACCCACACGATCTATAATATGAGTAATGTTAAGCATATCTGTTTTAATATACTTTTCACCATTCCATAATTTACCTTGGATTTGGTGATGAGAAGCACTCATGATTCTTCTTGTTTTTTTCACCACCTTTTTAATACCTGGAAAATTGCTAATTAATATTTTTGCCAAATCCTGAAAACCGTCTTCTGGACTACCAAAATCAAACATTTCTCGTATCCCTCTACTACTGGTTATTACAACATCCGTATTTTTCACCATATCCGGAATCACCTGTCGCATCGTTTTACCATATTTCCACATATTATTTCGTGAATTGACATCGCCTGAAACAGTTACACCCAGTCTATTCGCCGTTTTAATTGCATCTAGGCAGCACTGAGCCGCGCCTTCTGAAATTGCCGGTGTAATTCCTGTCCAATGAAACCAATCTGCATCTTTAAGTATTTCTTCCCAATTCACCATTTCAGGCTGTATTAAGGAGAACGCCGAGCCTTCGCGTTCATAAATCACCTCACTTGGTCTATGAACAGCCCCTTTCTCAAGGAAATACTTGCCCATCATATCATCGCCATACACAACATAATCTGTATTGAGCCAATGCCTGCGTAAAAATTGTGTGGCCGCTTTTCCAAGCGCATTGTCTGGAAAACGAGTCACATGAGTTGCCTCCATTCCCAAATAAGCACATGATATACCAACATTAGCTTCTCCACCTCCATAAACGAGTTCGAATGATGAAGCCTGAGAAAATTTTTCATATCCCGGAGGAGACAAACGCATCATTACCTCTCCAAAAGTGACAACTTTTTTATTCATAATTTCTAGTACATTAATTTTAATTTCAAATTTTGCTCTGTTTTTATTTGCCCAGAATTCGTAATACTATTCTCTGACGCATTGTTGTTTTTCGCACCCCATAAAATGGCTACAAAATCTACATTATTGTCTTTAAAGGTATTATTAGAAATAGTCACATTTACAATACCGCGATGATTTAATAGCATACGGCCTTTTTCATTCGCCCCGCAGTTAGTAAATATAGAATTCAACACCAAAAGATTCCCTCCAATTGTAGATTCATCATAACCACCTCTATAATAGTCTATAACATTACTTTTTACAGCATTAAAGCTACAGTTATTAACGGTTAAATATTCTGTGTTATAATCCCCTCTATCATTTGTTTCTTCTGATAATTCAAGTCCATTTTCACAATTTGAAATGCTGGTATTCGTAAAAGTAATTTCTTCTGCAAATGATTGCTTATACACCTTTAATGCATAATTAAAATGACTGATTTCTGAATCACTAACTTCTAAACCAAAATGATTAAACATATTTTCTTTCAAGCTAGCAAATGCGAATTGTGTATTTGTTCCCTTTAATTTAATGTTCTTAAGTTTAAGTTTACCATATGGATGTAAGGCAAAAGCAGGTGTATTTGCTGGACCATTATATACTATCTCCGTCTTTCCTTTAGATTGAATAACTATAGGTTTGCTTATAATTAAAGACTCTGAAACCGCAAAGACACCATCCTTTAATTCTATAATGTCGTTATTTTCTGCGGCCTTTAATTTTGAAACCAACTCTGCCTCATTGGTCACACTATGTGTTGTTGGTTCTTTAACTTCAACCACATTAGAATACCAATTTGCACCATATTTAGTTTTATCTAGGAGGTCTAAATCGATGGTCTCTGAGTTTAAAAATGCACCTATTTGATTCGACTTACTTCTTGGATTTCCTAAAATATCTTTTGTAATGGTTTCAAAATCAAACCCACTATAAATTTCAACATCTTCGAAACCCAATAAAGGCACACTAAGATCTTCACCAATACTAGTTAAGCTTAGGGTTTTTGAATCCAACCCATCACGCTTTGCAAATAAAACATCATTATTATCGATTATATTACTTGCAAAAGTAACACCATCAGCTTTATCGTGTTCAATAATAGGATTGGGATCACCAACCTCATTATATATAACATTATTAACTACTTCGGTTCTTAAGGGTCTTGCGGAACGTATTTCTGATTTAGGTAATACATCTGCTTGATCAATATTTGTACCTACACCAAATTGCCATGGCGCATTAGAATTTACATAGGTGTTATACGCCACTACAACATCAGTCACTTGATTATATCTGTTTAAAGGTGACTTAGGAATACCATTCATTATGGCCAATGGACTTCTAAAATTTTTCCCCTTTAAATTATAAAAGAGATTATTGGTAATCCAGTGCCCCGTGTTAACGATTCTAATCCCTCCAAAATTTTCATTTTCACCATCTCCAATAAAGTAGTTACCGTCAATCAAACAATAATTACCATGACGCGTTACAACCGAGCCTTCACTCTTGTAAAACACGTTGTTCTTAATAATATTAAAATTTGTTTTACTTGAAATAATTTCTACCTCGCCATTACAAGCTTCAAATAAGTTGTTTGCAATTGTAGTATTACTTGGAGACATGGATGTAAAACTACTTCCTAACTGAATGGTTTCTCCTCGTGCACCACCTTTTCTAGGTCTTGGTCCAAAGTGATTGTTAATAATCTGATGGTAATTCCTAATGCTTTGATTTCCCTTAAGGTCAACACGTACGGTTGGTCCGCCATTGGTCTTTCCGGCAAGATAACAATGACTTAATGTATTGTTCTTTCCATAAAATTGAACCCAAAGATTATCGTCATCGCGATTCAGGTTATTAAAATCTAAAATAACACAATTGGAAACTGAACAATGATTTGCCACTTCTTTCTCACTCGTTCTAAAAGCTATAACATTGCTTTTAGGGGAATGCCCATTTCTAAAGAATAAACCTTCTACTTCTAAATATTCACCGCTAAGTTCAAGACTTGAAACACCTTCTATAAAAACGCCACCTTCAGTTTCTGCTTTTAACACAATTGGCCAATCTTCGGTTCCCTTGGCGCTAAATTTAATTTCAACATCCCTCCACACCCCATTAGCTAAAACAATTTCATCACCAGGTTGCGCATTTGCAATGGATTCGGAAAGTTCATTGGCATTAGCAACCTTAATTGCTTTACTAATTGGTGCTTTTTCACATCCAAAACTTAAAAACAATACACTTAAAAAAAACACAACTTTTTTCATGACATTCTATTTTGTTCCTGAATAATTAATTCATAGTTTATATAAAAAGAAAAAGCCTTTTACGAATAAAAGACTTTTTCAAAATAAAACTAAATCAACTATTCTTTAATTATCTTTTTCGTTACTGCGCCTTGATCTGAGTTTATTTTCAAGAAATAAACACCTTTTGCCAGTTCAGAAATATTTAAACGGTCGTTTTCCAACTCTAATCCCGCTAAAACTTGTTTTCCTAACACACTATATACAGATATAGATGTGATATCAATGTTGTTTGATGCAATGGTAATAATATCATTTGCAGGGTTAGGATATATTTTGAATTTTGAAGCCAAAACGTCTTCTGTTGATAAAGAAGACTCATTGGTTAAAACCATAAAATCAAGTCTTACTGATTCATCTCCATTTATAAAATCATATCCTTTTGGACTTCCTCCAACTCCAGGATCTGCTCCTCCAATTCCACGTGCAAAAAGAACTATACTTGTTTCATCTCCAGTATTGAACGTAAAGTCACCAGGATAATACTCGTCATCAGCAGTTCCTGTTACAGCTATCGCGGAAATATTGTTTGCAGCTTCTGTTATTTGAGCTAACGAAGTATAACCATACCCTTTAGAAGGCGCATCTGCAGTTCCTTTATATTCAGGCGTATACCCATCAACATAGGCAGATCCTTTCAAAACACGCATCTCTAATATACTTGTAGTAGAAGTCTCTCCTTCAATCTGATAGCTATAAGTTACTTTATATTCAGTATTGGGTAAAACGGCAATTTCCTGATAAATAATATCATCGTTATTCTTATCGAATTTCACAGCATCATTTGACCCTGTTCCATCAATATCTGTAGAGGTTCCACCTTGATCACCTATATCTGTATTTCTCCAACCAGAACAAGCACAATCACTACCTGAGCTTTTTGGTATTCTATTAAATTGATCATTTAGAACAGTTGGCTGAACTTGAGCATATCCTAAAGCAGATACACATAGTAATAATAAAAGTAATTTTGTTTTCATAATGTAATAGTTTATTAAATGTATTAGTTAATATTTAACTGGTAAAAAAATGTTTTTTGGAAAACCAAATTGGTTTACCAGTTTGGTTTTCCAAATATAGCGTATTATTTCGATAATACAAATGTTTTTTTTTAAAAAAAATTGAAAAACACCTATGGCGTTCTGAAATAATAACCCCAATATATTGCGCACGATTCTGTAGCTCTCGCTTTAAAAGGAATTCGATTAAAACGTAAAGTAAAGTTCTGGATTTTTTAAGGTTCAATTTTTAAAAAGTGAAAAATCATAAAAACATGATTTTACAAAATAAAAAAACGCACTATGGATAGATCATATTTAACTACTATAAAGCCTAGAAACTATAATTTAGAGCATTTTTATCTCTAAATATTTAAACAATTGTCATATGCCAAAACACAAAAAAAATGCCGTTACAGCTCGGTATACCCGATTTAACGACATTAAACATATTTAATTGTTGAGTATACTTGGTACTCAAATTTTATAACCTTATGAACTTAAAACAGTTTTTAAGATGTTTTTACGGCAGAACACAAGGCTTCCAAAGACAGCTTATCCTGCTCTCCAGTCCTCATATTTTTTAGTGTATAGGTATTGGTCTCTATTTCTTGATCACCCACTAAAACAACAAATGGAATGGAACGCTTATTGGCATGATTCATTTGCTTTTTCATTTTGGAGGCATCTGGGTATAATTCAGCATGAATACCTTGAGCACGTAAAACTTTAATAGCTTTTAAACTAAACAACGCTTCTTTGTCACCAAAGTTTATAAAAAGGACATCAATATGCTTCTTTACGGTTTCAGGAAATAAGTTGAGTTCTTCTAAAACCAAATAAATGCGGTCTAAACCAAAACTAATACCTACCCCACTAACATCTTTCATTCCGAAGATACCGGTTAGGTCATCATAACGTCCCCCACCGCCTATGGAACCCATTTTAACAGTTTCTGGAGCTGATACTTCAAAAATGGCCCCCGTGTAATAATTTAAACCTCTTGCCAACGTCACATCTAGCTGGAGATTTGCAGTAGACAGACCTAATTCTGAAATGGCAGCATTAATAAAGGTTAACTCCTCAATTCCTTTTTGCCCTTCTACTGACGATGATAAAATTCCCTTTAAACCTTCAATTTGAGACTTAAAGTCACCCGATAAGGTAAATAAAGGCTGCAGCTTAGTAATTCCTTCCTCAGAAATACCTTTAGACAGCATTTCTTCTTTGACTTTCTCCTCACCTATTTTATCAAGCTTATCCAACGCAACTGTAAAATCAATGAGTTTATCAGAGGCACCAATAACTTCAGCAATGCCCGAAAGAATTTTTCTATTATTAATTTTTATGGTTACACCATCTAATTTTAAAGCTGAAAAAACAGCATCGTATAATTGAATAAATTCTACTTCCTGCCATAATGATTTGCTTCCAACCACATCGGCATCACATTGATAAAACTCTCTAAAACGTCCTTTTTGAGGTCTATCGGCCCTCCAAACAGGTTGTATTTGATAACGCTTAAACGGGAATTCAATTTCATTTTGATGTTGTACCACATAGCGAGCAAACGGAACCGTTAAATCATATCTTAAGGCTTTTTCTGAAATAGACGGCGTCAAGGCAACAGAGTCCTTATTATTATAGGCTTCGGGATTTGATTTTGAAAGAAAATCTCCAGAATTTAAAATCTTAAAAATTAAACGGTCGCCCTCATCACCATACTTCCCCATTAAAGTAGCTGAGTTTTCAAAACTTGGTGTTTCAATAGACTGAAATCCAAACGTTTCAAAAGCACCACGAATGGTATTAAAAATATAGTTTCGCTTCGCAACTTGATCTGGATTAAAATCTCGCGTTCCTTTTGGGATACTTGGTTTTTGAGCCATTTATTACTTCTTAATCTAGTTAATTAAATTATTAAAATATTGATACAAATCGCCTTTGGTAATAACTGCGCCCTGTTCAATCATTTTAAACTTATCTAGGTTTTTATCATCAGAATAGTCCTTGTCTGCCTGTAAAAATTCAACATTGTCATCCATTAGATTATCACGAAGCCAAGCATAGCCTTCAGGAGTTGTAATATCCTTATCATTTTTTAAGTTAATGACTATAGCATGCATTTTATCATCACCTAACTGAAAGAGATACATGTGTTGCGCAGAAATATGTTCCAGGTATTCAGCCTTATTTAACACACCTTCCCAAATTAAATCACTAAACACATCAAGCTCGGTTTCTGCCAATTCAGGCTTATTAACTTTCAGATTGGCCCACTCCTCTGCATTCACAGATTGTGTGGCTAGAAAGTTTATAAATTCTTGGTGTAATTCTTCAAACTGTTCTTTTGTAAGTCTTGAATATTTCATGTTATCTGCTTAATCTTTCTTATTGAAAGAAATTAGATTCTTTTAATTGGTTTTAGCATAACAAAATGCGCCCCTAAATAGGAGCGCAAATTTAAGAATATATATGATATTTTGTTAGAAAATATAACGTAAACCAATTTGAGCCTGCCATCTGGAAGCCAAACTAGAATCATAGCCAAAAGTTGTGGTTTGATTTTGATTGAATGAGTATGTTGGTACGCCAGCATCATCCACAGTAACACCTATAGGCTGTACATTGTTTGGCTGCTGAATAACCCCCCAATCTGAGTTTAACAAATTACCCAAGTTCAAAACATCTAAACTAAATTGAATGGTATTGGTTTTGGTTTCAGACACTTTCAACCTAAAATCTTGTAAAACCTTAAGATCCCATCTACTTCTCCAAGGTGCTATAGCGCCGTAGCGCTCTGCATATTGTCCTCTTCTACCTTTAAGATAGTCATCTTGATTAATATAAGCGTCTAGCGCAGCGGCATCACCGGCGTTACTAAATTGCATTTGACCAATCTCACCTGATGTTGGAATATAAATTAAATCATTAAGACCAGAACCATCACCATTTATGTCACCTCCGTATGTATAATTAAAGCGTCCGCCTTTAGCATATTCAAAAAAGGTAGAAATGGTAGTTGACCATTTATCATTTCCGTAGTCCCATTTTTTACTAGCTACACCAATTACTCTATGATTATCGCCATACTTGGAATAAGCAAGCACGTCATCATTCACATTCCCTAAAGCAGGGTTAAAAGCAAACGCATCGCCTGTGATTTCAGCTTCTATAGAATTAACATCTTTAGAATTTAAGTAACTATAAGCTAACATGGTATAAAATCCATTCTTGAATGTTTTCTGTCCTTTTAAAGAAGCATTCCAAATACGCCCCTTATCTGAATTCGTAAAAACATAGGCGTTGTTTATAATATCTGATTCCAAATAAACAGGTCTATTATCAACACCTTGCAACGTTCCTGAAGGCGGCAATAAGCCCCAGTTTTGCACATGAGCACCATTGATGTCTTTTGTGTAAGCTACATCACCCGTTAAAATTAGTCCATTTTCAAATTTATAGTCAGAACCTATATTAGTTCGCCATACTTGAGGGAATTTATAATCAGGATCTACGGCCTGATAGAAAAACACTTCTGGGTTAGCAACTTGATTTCCTAACCATACAAATGGGAATCGCCCGGTAAACACACCTGTTCCACCGCGAAATTGGAAAGTCTTGTCTCCTTTAACATCATAATTAAAACCAACTCTTGGGGATACTAACCAATCATTACTTGGCATTTGTGTGTTATCAAGAAAAACGGTTTCCCCTGTGTTTGGATTTACATATGGGATATCTGGCACATAACAACATGCTCTATCTATAACTTCTTGTGCTTTTTGAGCCGTATCAAAAAACAAAGGTTTATCAAAACGTAATCCAGCTGTTAACTTAAACTTTTCAGAAACGTTCCATTCATCTTGAAAATAAAAGGCAAGCTGTCCCACATTAGTTTCAGCAAGGGCCCAAGAGTCATTTGCATTATTCGTGTTGAACGTGTTTTCTGCTGCGGTAATGGCATCGGCGATTAAGCCATTCCCAATAGCCGTCTGGAAGTCTGCAAGTGAGGCGAAAGCACCAAAAGCACCAACATAGCCACGATCATCACCAAAACCATAAGCCCCTAAATTAAAGGAATTATCAAACTCAAATTTTTCAAAAGACATACCCACAGTAAATGTATGGTCGCCTTTAAAAAAGTTTAGATTGTCTGTAAACTGAAAAACCTTTTGATCGAGTTTATTATGAATAGAAAAAGGTTCATGACCGGCTATTATATAATTTGATCCGCCTTCTTGAATAGTTATGGCCGGAGCTGGCGTAGACAATGGATTTCTAAAATCATCAAAATGCGTATATCCAACTTGCAATTTATTGGTAGATTCTTCGGAAATGGTTGAATTTAATTCTAATTGCACCGATTGAATATTATTATTGATTTCATAACCTGAGTTTTGAAACTGTAATGTTGTGGCATTTGGCCCTCTAAACCCTAAGGCTGTTGGATGCGCAGGTTTTTCTTTTGATGCATTTAAGAAATTATAAATAATAGCTAAACGATTATTATCATTTATGTTCCAGTCTAACTTCATAATACCCTTGGTAGAGTTTGATGCATAGGTAAAGCCTTCATAAGCTCCGGTATTATATCCTAGCGTACCTAGGGCACTTTGTACGGCCATTAAATCGGTTTCCGTTACTCGAGATTCATTAATAGCTCCAGAACCCGTGTTTGGCACCCAGCCATTGGTACCTAAATCATCACGCTCATCTTTTTCAAAATTCACAAAAAAGAATAATTTATTCTTTACTAAAGGACCACCAACACTAACACCGTATTGCGATTGATTTAAGTCGGGGCGCGTTACATCTTCCCCTTTAATTTTCTTTCCGGTCATACTTTCATTTCTATAAAAACCATAAACCGTTCCATGAAAATCATTTGATCCACTTTTTGTCACTGCATTTACTGAAGCTCCGGTAAATCCAGATTGCGTTACATCATAAGGCGCTATAGAGACCTGAATTTGATCAATAGCATCAATTGAAATGGGTTGTGAAGAGGTTTGTCCTCCAGGCGTGGCGGCATCCAAACCAAAAGGGTTATTAAAAATAGCCCCATCCAGTGAAAAGTTATTGAATTGATCATTTCGTCCACCAAATGAATTTCCGCTCGCCGTTGGTTCTAACCTTGTAAAATCAGACGCTGATCTTGAAATCGTAGGTAAACGCTTGAGCTCACGTCTTCCAACACTGGTTTCCGCTCCTGTCCTATCACTACTAAAGGTGCCAGTTCCACCAGTACCTTGTATGACTACAGTTTCTAGCTGTTCGCTATCTTCTGCCATAATAACATCAATGTTTTGGGTGTTACCAAGGCTTAAAAAAACATCATTTAAGGTTTGATCCTTATACCCTACAAAACTAATAGTAATAGTATATGGTCCACCTACCCTTAAGTTTAACAAATTAAAACGGCCGTCAAAATTTGAAGCCGCACCATACTTTGTGCCTGTAGGCGTATGAATAGCAAGCACATTAGCACCAGGCAAC
>NZ_BMWZ01000011.1 GCF_014651495.1 Algibacter mikhailovii | reverse complement strand
TTCGTCTAAAATTTTCAGTTTAAAGGGTTCTGAATACCGTCTGATTACTTTGTCATTTTTGTACATAATGTTTAAAATTATGTAGCCTTTATTCAGGACGGGTCACAATTGTCGCTAACGGTAAGTATAAAGGCAGTTGCGGATTAAGTGTGCTTTCTTTTGGATAGCAATATACTCAATTTAAAACAATAGCGGTTTGAGTATATACCCAAACCGCTATTGTTTTTATATATTGTTGTAAGTAGTTTTTACTTCAATTCTTTCAATAATGTTTTTGCTGCAAGTTTTCCAAGTTCGTTTGATGCTAATGGACTAGATCCTGTAATTAATCTTCTATCAATACATACCGTTTTATCCATTTTTGTATTCATCAGTTTAACACCTAGCCTTTTTAGTTTTTCACTTAATCCATACGGCATTTTTCCAGGTAAATACCCAAACATTGGTGTTTTATTGTCTACTGAATCAGGAAACACAGCCATATTGTAACCTTCGTAAAGAAATTTCTGATTGTTTAAAGTGGTTGCTAAAAATGCACCTGGTCCATGACATAGGCTAATGGTAAACAAATTATTTTCATGAGACCATCTAAGTATTTTTCCAACATTTTCATCCTCAGGAATGCCTATCATTGCACCATGTCCACCCGGTATAAAAACAGCCGCATATGAATCTGAATGGCTGAAGGAAGAGTTAATAAAATCTGAAAGTTTAAGCGGTTTATCAAGGTTAGACTTGAGTTCGTTGTAGAGTGTCTTAACGTGCTCATCTTTCTCTGGGAAAGCCCACATTTCGAATACCACAGGCTTTCCTGTTGGAGTAGCAATTTCAAATTTGAACCCAGCGTTTTTCAAATGAAGCATGGGCACCAAAGCTTCTACTGGGTGATTTCCTGTGGAGAAGAATTTACCGTTTTTCATTTTTAAATTCTTTTCTTCAGTGAAAATGACCAGAATTTTTGATTTTTCTCCATGGTATTTTTGATAGGAAATATTTTCAAAATCTGTTTTGTTAGATACTCCCATCTTTAAAGCCATTTTAGATGGACTATATGATCCGTCTGATTCCAATTTTGGAGCAAAACCCAATATTTTTTTCAACATAACTTTTGTGTTTTTATTTTAAAATTAAAAGTAGTAAAGTGTTTTCGGATAAAAATAACCCTATGGTAAGAATGCTATTTATTCGCTTTCCTCACTCTTATACGACTTAAGCTTTGTTGGGTAATGCCTAAATAAGAAGCGATGTGATAATTTGGAGTGAATTGCTCAATATCGGGATATTGTTTCAGAAACAACTCATATCTCTCTGAGGCACTTAGTTGTAATTGATTTAAAATTCTTTTATGCAAACTAACCACATGACGCTCTAAATTTTTTCTTTGAAATGCTTCAAATTCAGGAAAAATTAAATATATCCCATCTAATTCTTTAGCATTAAACTTAATGATATTTGAATCAGTTATACACTCAACAGTTAATGTTGCAAGTTCATTATTATAGATGCCAATAAAATCACTAATCCACCAATTTTTGACAGCAAACTGTAATGTGTGTTCTTTACCATTTTTATCAATAGAATAGGCCCTTAAGCAGCCATCTTTAACAAAATATGTATTGCGCACGGTTTGACCTTGACGAATCAATACATCTCCTTTATAAACCTTCTTTTCTTTTGCAATAGACACAACATATTCTTCTGCTTTTGGACTCAGGAATATACTGCTTTTTATTTTATTGATTAAGTCTTCCAATTTTTGTCTTGATAGCAAGGGTTTAGGCAATTATTGCGTTGTGGAAAATGTCGCCAGACTTTTCCGCTATGGAATCATGCCGGATTAAAAGTACAAAGTTTAAATTTAGGACAACACCAGAATGAATTAAAGCCATTGTTGTGGTGTCGTTTTTATTTTTTTAATGCACTCCAATTCCGTCAAACATTAGCAGACTAATTGCAGTGTCTTTATATTTTTTTCCTTCGTAAACTTGAGTTATCTCAAATTTTAGTTTCGTTTCTTTATTTACAGGGAATTTTATTTCTCTAATGTCAATTGTTTGAATTTCAAATGAGTCCAAAAGGTTTAAAATTGCATAAACTTTTTCGTTTAAATAAACTTTCAGCTGCTTAATTCTAGAATTATTTTCCCAAGTCAGTTTATTTTTCTTGTATCCATTTGCAAGTATAATTCGGTTAATTCCCAAACCTCCAATATATCCTTCCATTTCGCTAAAGTCGAAATAGAATACTATAAACTCTCCAATTCCAAAATCAGTTTTTCCCTCAACCCAAGCTGTGTTTTTGTCAAAATCGTGAGCGTTTTTGGGTAAGTAATTGATTCCGGTATTTTCTTTTAATTCTGACGAAGCTTTAATCGATTTAACTGAACCACCACAATACCAACTACAACCTTTCAAAAATATAATTTCTCCGATTGGTTTGTCAGGTGCTTCATAATCTTCATAGTCAAAAAAGTCTGAATCTTTCTCTTGAACAGCTTGAATTATTTTCAATTCTTGAGAAAACAGAAGAGAACTAAAGGTTAAGAAGAATATCGTTAATTTAATTTTCATATCGTTTTTCGTAAATGCATCACAATAATTGGATAAACACAATTGTGCTTATCTGACTTATATTTATTCCAGGTAAGTATAGTTAAATGCTTAACCACTTGATACTGAATGCGTACTTCAGTTTTTGTGTCAATCCATTAATAAATCGCAATAGAAGGGCGTATTTAACAGCCTCCTTTTACCATATCCTCAAAATCTGTGTTAACAAATTATCAACTTCATAATTTTTGAGTAATACTTAATTTTTGACACATATAATTAAGTATAAATACGTAGTTTTGTACGTATAAAAGTACTTAATTATGAATGCTACAACGAAAACTAAATCAACCACATTAAATTTATTGAATTTTAAAAATGTTTCTATACGTACATTTTGGATTACTGCTATTTCCTTTTTCATGTGTTTTTTCGCATGGTTTGGGATTGTACCTTTTATGCCAGATGTAGTTAGAGATTTGGGTTTAACACCTGATCAAAAATGGAACTCTATTATTTTAGCCGTTTCAGGAACCGTATTTGCACGTTTACTCATTGGTAAATTGTGTGATAAATATGGTCCAAGGTTATGTTACACCTGGTTATTAATGTTAGGGGCTATTCCTGTTATATTATGTGGATTGGTACAAACACCAACACAATTTTTAACCTGTAGATTGTTTATTGGTTTTATTGGAGCATCATTTGTTATTACTCAGGTACATACGTCTTTAATGTTCGCACCAAACATTGTAGGTACCGCGAATGCAACCTCTGCAGGTTGGGGAAATCTTGGTGGTGGAGCTAATCGCTTAGGTATGCCTATTATTGCTGCGGCTGTAATAGGATTTGGAGTTGCCGAAGGTGAGGCTTGGAGATATTCTATGGTTATAGCTGGGGTAGTTTGTTTCTTAATGGGTATTGTGTATTATTTCTTTACGCAAGATACACCTCAAGGAAATTTTAAAGATTTAAAAGCTTTTGGAATTACCATAGAGAAAAAGAAGGATCAAGTAGGTTTTGGAACCGTATTAAAAGATTATAGAACTTGGATTTTATTTGTAGTGTATGCTGCATGTTTTGGTATTGAATTGACGGTTTATGGAACCATGGATGATTATCTCCAAAACACTTTTCAACTAGAAAGAGCTACTGCCGGAAATATTGTCTTGTCCTTTGCGTTAATGAATATTTTCGCCAGAACTTTAGGTGGTTTCTTTGGAGACAAATTTGGTAAACTTAAAGGGCTTAGAGGCCGCGTATTATTTTTAGCTGGTATTTTAACTGTGCAAGGGGCTATGCTAATGACTTTTTCTACTACTACTAGTATCTATGTAGGAATCTGTTTTTTAATATTATTTAGTCTTTCGGTACAGATGGCAGAAGGGGCTACATTTTCTGTAGTACCATTCATTAATAAAAAAGCCATTGGATCAGTTTCAGGAATTGTTGGAGCAGGCGGTAATGTTGGTGCATTTTTAGCGGCCATGTTATTAAAGTCGCAATCAGCCGTTGCAGAACAAGCTGCTATTTTAGCAAACGAAGGATTAGGTCAAGAAACAATAAAAGCTGCCCAATCGGCAGCTTCAGCTACCGCAGTATCTAGTGGTTATTTCATAATTGGAGCCATAGTGGTTGTAACTGCGGTAGTTTCTTTAAGCATTCGTTTTTCAAGTGAGGATGAAGCGATTGCGAAAACAGATACTAATGTAAATCCAGAAGATTTAGTCCCAATTAAGGTAAAAAGCTAATGGTGTTGGGTCTAGCTTTAGCGATGACAAGTAAGAAGTAAAATTGATTATTTGACTAGTGCATTTTTGTCAATTTATAAATATAAAGACCCTTTTTTATAGTATTCAGAATAATGATGCGAATGCTATAAACTGATTAAAAAAAGTCTTAGTTTAGTATAAAAAGTTTGTCTGAATGATTAAAAGTGAAGTAAAAACAACGTGTTCATATTGTGGTGTAGGCTGCGGTATTATTGTTAAAAAGGACAATAACAACAAAGTTTTTGTTGAAGGTGATAAAGATCATCCAGTGAACAAAGGCATGTTATGCTCGAAGGGTATGAATTTGCATTATGTAGCTAATGATACCTCAGATAGAATTTTATATCCAGAGATGCGTTGGAGTAGATCACATCCTAGGGAGCGCGTTAGTTGGGATGATGCTTTAGACAGAGCGGCTAGTGTTTTTAAATCTATTATAAAAAAACATGGCCCCGATAGTGTCGCTTTTTATGTGTCTGGACAAAGTTTAACCGAAGAATATTACATTGCCAATAAGCTTACTAAAGGTTTTATAGGAACTAATAATATTGACACAAACTCACGCCTATGTATGAGTTCTGCAGTGGTAGGCTATAAGAAAACATTTGGGGAAGATAGTGTCCCTATTTCTTATGCTGATATTGAATTAGCCGATACCTTTTTAATTACTGGTGCTAATCCCGCTTGGTGTCACCCCATATTATTCAGACGTTTAGAAAAACATAAAGAAGATAACCCAAATGTAAAAATAATTGTCATTGATCCTAGAAAGACGGATACGGCAAACTTTGCAGATTTACATTTACAGTTACTACCTGGGACAGATGTTGTTTTATATAATGCCATTGGAAGGTGTTTATATAAAAGTGGCTTAATTGATGAAGATTTTATTGCTAATAACACCGATGGTTTTAAAGCCTATAAAGATTTAATATTAGGAACATCTTTAAGAAAAGCTTCAAAAATTTGTGGTGTTTCTGAAGATGATATCAAAAAGGCAGCCAAATATATAGGTCTATCTAAAGGTTTTATAAGTATGTGGGCTATGGGACTTAATCAAAGTGTTGTAGGTACAGATAAAAATGTTTCTCTATTAAACTTGTCATTAATCACAGGGCAAGTAGGGAAGCCTGGAGCAGGTCCTTTTTCTTTAACTGGCCAACCCAATGCCATGGGAGGACGTGAAGTTGGTGGTATGGCTAATTTATTGGCGGTTCATAAAGATTTAATGAATGAGGAGCATCGTCGTGAGGTGGCCCAATTTTGGGGTGTTGATAAAATCAATCCTAAACCCGGATTAACAGCTACCGAAATGTTTGATGCCTTAGAAAGCGGAAAGCTAAAAGCCGTTTGGATTGCCTGTACAAACCCATTGGTGAGTTTGCCAAACTTGAATAAGATTGAGAAAGCGATGAAGAGTTCAAAATTCGTTGTTGTTCAAGATATCTCTCATAAGTCGGATACTGTAGGCTTTGCCGATTTAGTATTGCCTGCAGCCGGATGGCTTGAAAAAGAAGGTACGATGACAAATTCTGAAAGAAGAATTTCATACTTACCTAAAGAGATAGAGGCTCCTGGAGAAGCAAGACCAGATGTTGAAATTTTCTGTGACTTTGCACAACGCATGGGCTTTAGAGGTTTTAATTTTAACAATGCCAGTGAAATTTATGATGAATATGCTTCTATGACAAAAGGCACAAATATTGACGTGTCCTTTCTGAATTATGATCGATTAAAAACAGAGGGAACATTTCAGTGGCCGGTACCAGAGCATAGACATCAAGGAACACCAAGATTGTTTGCTGATAAAAAGTTTTATACACCTTCGCAAAGAGCACAGTTTAACATACCAAGTACTATAGAAAATACATCAGTATTGCCTAGCGATGATTTTCCGTTAATCTTAACAACAGGGCGGGTTAGAGATCAATGGCATACCATGACTAAAACGGGTAAGGTATCTCGATTAAAAACACATTATCCAACCCCAGTTTTAGAAATTAACCCTGTAGATGCCTACTTATATAAAATTAAGGATGGTGATATTACTGAAATAAAAGGTGAGAATGGTGAAGTAAGAGTGCGCGCTAAAGTCACCGATACTATAAAGAAAGGCGTGGTCTTTTTACCTATGCATTGGGGTAAACAACTACAAAGTAATTTAAATAGAGCCAACAATTTAACCAATACGCACGTTGACCCTACATCTAAAGAGCCCGATTTTAAGTTTACGCGTGTAGCAGTATCAAAATATAAAAAACCAGCAGAAAAGATTGTTATTGCTGGAGCGGGAGCGGCAGCATTTCGATTTGTGCAAAACTATAGAGAAAATAATGAGGTTGACGAAATTCATGTTTTTTCTAAGGAACCAAATTTGTTTTATAATAGGGTTCTATTACCTGAATATGTCACAGAAGAATTGTCTTGGGAGCAATTGCTTAAGATAAAGGAAAGGGAATTAAATAAGTTAAACATTCATTTACATCCTGAAACCTATATTGCTAGTATCGATAAAAAGAATAAGGTTGTTATTGATAATAACCATGAAGAGCATGGCTATGATAAACTCATATTGGCTACCGGTAGTCGTGCCTTTATTCCTAAAGATGTTCAGATTGACTTACCTGGTCGTTTTACTATGCGAAACAAATTAGATGCAGATAAATTTAAATCGTATTTAGAGGCTACAGGTTTACTTCCTGAAGAGCAGCATGTGGTCATTGTTGGAGGTGGGTTATTAGGTTTAGAGCTGGCCGCAGCCATGAAGCATAAAAATGCTAAAATCACAATTGTTCAAAGAGCATCACGATTAATGGAGCGCCAGTTGGACAAGATTTCAAGTAAATTATTAGCTTTAGATGTCCAAGAACGTGGTATTCAAATTTATTTTGATAATGAAGTGAGTACGGTATTTGATGATGAGGATACCAATGAATTAAATATTACACTAAAAAGTGGAAAATTAATCACTGCAAATGCCATAGTTTATGCCATTGGAACCATTCCAAATGTAGATATAGCTAGAGAAAATGGTATAATTTGTAGTAGAGGGGTTAAGGTAAATCAACATTTACAATCCTCTGATCCAGACATTTTTGCTATAGGAGAAATCGCTGAGTTTAATAACCAGTTGTTTGGAATAACTTCAGCAGCTGAGGAACAGGCCAATATTTTGGCCAATTTTATAGCTGGCGATATCAGTTGTGCCTACAACGGATCTGTTTTAATGAATATTCTTAAATTCAATGACTTAAATCTTTGTAGTATTGGAGAAATCAATGTTCCTGACAATGATGATAGTTATGAGGAAATAGTATTTACAGATATTAAAAAGCGATACTACAAGAAGTGTATTGTAAAGGATGACCTTTTGATAGGAGCCGTTTTAATGGGTGATAAGAATGAATTTGCCGAGTTTAAAACAATGATAGAGAACAAAACGGAAATGGCCGATAAGCGTGACAAATTGCTTCGTGGGTCTTCAAATGATGTTCCTGTTTTGGGTAAACTGGTATGTTCTTGTAGTCAAGTTGGCGCCGGTAACATTCAAGAAGCTATAGCAAAAGGCTGTGATGATTTTACAGAACTTTGTAATAAAACAGGTGCAGGTTTAGGTTGTGGAAGTTGTAAAACAGAAGTTAGAGAGCTACTTCAAAATTCAAAAGTATTAGTATAATGGAAGAACCATACAGATTAAGAATCAACGGCGGTGTATTATCTCCTGGAGAATTACAATATATTTGTGAGGCAGCAGAAGCTTTAGGTTTGGATGCTATTTCTTTTGGTTCGCGTCAGGATATTATTTTCCCTGAGCAAATAGATGCATCTAAGTTTAGTCAGTTTGATAAAATTAAGTTTGTAAAACCAAAAAGAGACGGGGTAGAAAACATAGCATCTTCTTATGTGTCCTCTGAAATTTTACCTAGTACACCATGGCTTACAAGTGATAAGTACTTATATGTTTTAGAACAATTTAAGCACAATCCTAGGTTGCGTATCAATGTTATTGACCCAAAGCAGCGCTTGGTGCCCTTATATACAGGAAATGTGAATTTTATTGCTTCAGAACATGAAGATTACTGGTACTTGTATGTGAGACTCTCTGGTTGGGAAAAGACTAAAATGTATCCTGCCCTTATTTATAGCTGGGATATGGATAAAATTGAATTGGCGATAGAGAATATTTTAATAGAAGAACCTGAATCTATTGAAATGGTTTTTGATCTAGTAAGCGATGCTGTTGATACTAATAACAGAACAGTAGATAAACCATTGGAAGTGCCGTTTTATCCTTTTCCATATTATGAAGGCATGAATAGAATTGGTTCTGATAGATATTGGTTGGGTTTATATTGGAGGAACAACCGTTATGATATTCCATTTTTAAAGGCCATGTGTGAGCTATGTTCAGATAACAAAATTGGTAAGATATCAATCACACCATGGAAATCTTTTATAGTTAAGGGAATTCCGTTGAAGTCCAAATTACAATGGGAGAAATTTTTAGGTAAGTTTGGTATTAATGTACGCCACTCTATGTTGGAGATGAATTGGCATTTACCAGTAAACGACAAAGAAGCCCTAAACCTTAAGAAATATTTAGTTACAAACTTTGATCAAAATGACATCAGTACGTATGGTTTAACGTTTGGGATCACAAGTTATGCTAGTGATACGTATAATTTTACTTCTATAGTTATTGAGAAGAATAAGCAACCAGAATTAAAGGGCGGATTTACCGTACGTGATACCTACAATTTATTATACGCTAAGAACTTTGACCCTAACTCTAGGGAGTATATTATGCATGTACAAGATGTTGATAAGGTTGAACTACCAGGCTTATTAATGGAATTAAGTCAGTTGTATTTTGAGCAGTTGGGTGCCGAAAGAGAAGAAGAAAGTTCTAATAAGGTGCTTAAAGAATCCTATGAAGAAGAGGTGTACCAATGTTCTGATTGCCTAACCGTATATAATGAAGTCTACGGTGATGTTACTCAGGATATAAAACCTAATACACCGTTTGAGGCCTTGCCAGAAACTTATGAGTGTTCCCTATGCGAAGCACCAAAATCTAGCTTTGAGAAGAAGGTTTTAATTAAAACCTCTTAAAAGCTTAATAATAAAATTAATGGAAAAAGGAGTGTTTATCGTAAACACTCCTTTTTTAGTTTCTAAACCGTCTGTTTTAAGGTCATACCGTTAACCTTAATTTTTTCTTATGCGCTTTCCTTTTTATGGTAATGATATATGTTTTGTTAAGACCGCTTATAGTATTATAACTTACTTTGAGTGTACTTTTTTCAAGAGCCCATTCGGGATATGATTTTGCAATATGAAGGCGCAGTTTATAAGGCACTCTAACATTCTGATACACTTCTTTAGAAGAAAGTATGGTGCCTTGATTATTAAAAGTTACAAGAGCCTTGGCTTGCTGTTGTTTTAGTTTTATTTGATATGAAGCAGCTTCAGAATTATCGTAGATTCTGCTCTCTTTTATATTGTAACTAAGAATTTCTTTTTCAAGTTTATGTACAACCGCTAGTGTATTCGTATTATAAACAGTTTTGAAATAATGAAATGAGGGCATTGATGATGCCTCTTTTTTAAGGGTAGAAGGTTTAAAATGATACAAAGTATTTTCATTCAATAAAGCGAGATCGTTGTGTTGTGCATTTGATATGTTGAGCAGGCATACACATGCTAGAGTAAAAAACGAAGTTTTCATGATTAATGGTTTTAAATGGAATTAATTTTTTCCTTTTAGAAAAGGGATAAGCATGGAGGTTTTAGCTTGGTAGTCCTCATAGGTGTTGCCAAATTCCTTTTTTAAATCGCGTTCTTCAAATAGGGTTCCAATAATGAAATAAGCTGTTAGGCTTAAAGCGAATATGAGATGCGTGGTTGTCATTGTTGACGTTGCCCAAAGCCCTACAATCCCCCCAAAGTAAAGTGGGTGTCTCACGTGTTTGTAAAACGATATTACTTTAAAGTCTAATTTGGTGTATGGTTTGTTTTGAAGTTCTAAGAACGTTTGTCTTAACCCGAATAGATCAAAGTGATTAATTAAGAATGTACTTATAAAAAGAATGGTCCATCCGGTAAAGAATATGACGTAGGTAATATAGTAAAGCATACTACCTTCTGGAATGGACCAAATCGTACCTCCCATAGGTTCCCATTGAAAAACAAGCAGTATGAGCAAGAGCCCAGAAACCAATACAAAAGTGCTTCGTTCAATAGGTTTTGGGAAATATTTGGCAAAGGTCTTTTTAAAGGATTGACGCGCCATAATACTATGTTGTAGGCCAAATAGTAATACAAGACCAAGGTTTTTTAGTAAGGCAATAAGGAAAGGTTTTGTTGGTGTTTGATCAATGGATATTTCTGGAATTAAATGGCTAACAGAAAGAATCCATAAGAGTAAAGAGGCAAACCCAATAAGGTAAGCAACTATAGAGTAAGAGAACATTAATACTTTTTTCATGACATATGGTTTTTAGTTATATGCCAAAAGTATTTCTAACCCGCCGATCTAGGTTTTCTTAAAAGTTCAAAAAGTTTGTTTAAAAGTTCAGAGGAAAAATTAAAGAAATTAAATAAGTTCTTTTCTGTATTGATTGGGCGGCATCCCAAATTTCTGCTTAAAGCTGCTATTAAAATGTGAGGTGTTCTTAAAACCACTTTCATAACAAATTTCACTAACATTTAATTCAGGGTTTTCTAACAAGGTTTTAGAGTAAACCAGTCGCTGGTTTGTTAACCATTTTCCAGGAGTTGCTTTAAACTGTTCCTTAAATTCTCTTTTAAAAGTAGACAAACTCCTACCGCATAAGCGCGCGTATTCATCAAGTTGTAAATCATAATGAAAGTTTTTCATCATGACATCTTCAATATTCGTTTTTTCGTGTTTTTTGAGTGCATTAAAAAACGACGTCAATTGATGATTATTAGGGTTAAGTGTAATATTGAAAAGTAACTCGTTAAATTTTATTTCTACCAATTCTTTTGGGATTTTATCTCCCATATTGAAGTAGTTAAATACCGAAAGAAAGAGTGAATTTAAAGAATCAGTAACATCAATAGGAAAAATTTGAACGGCTTTATAATCAATATTGTTTTGGTTTATAAGTGCTTCATTTTTTCTTACAAAATTCCTAATAAAGTCTTCTGTTATAAAAAAGAGTATCGTACAGTAATCATCTTCAAAATACTGTTTTGTGTTGTAAATACCTTTTCGAATAAAAAGGGCTTCACCAGAGTTTAAAGGGTATGTTTTATTTACAGAAGTCCAATCTTTTCTACCGCTTATCACATAAGTCATAAATGGCGTGTCTGTCCAAAGTTTGAATTTTTCCACATCAATAGGACATTTATATTCAACAAACATATAGTCATTACCAATTAGTCTGTTATACTGCGGACTGTTCTTGAAAAATTTAAATACATCGAGGGTCATATTAACAAATTTAATAAATGTATTTTAAAACCACTCGTCGACACTAAAAGGTTATTCAACTACATTTAAATGCAGCTCTATCGAAAGCGGACTGTTTTTTATCATGAGTAGTTTTACTTTTATTAGGATAAACTATACAGTTATATGAATGTGTTAAATATTTTACTGATTGAAGATGACATGATTGAAGTTATGAAATTGAATCGAACCATTTCAACTTTAAAATTGGGTCATAAAATTATTGAAGCAAATAACGGCGTAGAAGCTTTAGAAATTTTAAAAAGAAAAGACGATTTACCTGATATTATTTTATTAGATTTAAATATGCCGAAAATCAATGGTATTGAATTCTTGGAAATTCTAAAAAATGATGCCGTTTTAAAATTTATACCTACAATAATCTTAACAACCTCTAGTAATCAAAAAGATTTATTAGCGTGTTATAATCTAGGTATTGCCGGTTATATTTTAAAACCTTTAAAATATGAAGATTATATGTCTAAAATAGAAAAACTTTTAGCGTATTGGAGTATTAACGAATTAAAGAAAGTATAATGAAAGGAATAGTATTTACGGAGTTTTTGGATTTGGTTGAGGATAAATTTGGACTTGAAATGTTGGATAACATTATTAATGCGTCAGATTTAGAATCACAGGGTGTTTATACCTCTGTAGGCACCTATAAATTTTCAGAGATGCTGCAGTTGTTGCAGCATTTAAGCGCTAATACAGGTATTTCTATTGATGACTTATTGCTTGTTTATGCTGAGCATTTTTTTGGTGTTTTGGAAGACAGTTATCCAGGACTGTTAAAAACCTACAAAGATCCTATAGAGATGTTATCTTCTATTGAAAATCATATTCATGTTGAGGTTCGGAAAATATACCCAGATGCTGAATTGCCAACGTTTGAAGTATTAGAAAAAACCGATAATAGGTTGATTATGATATATAAATCGAGTAGGGCTATGCATCATTTTGGTTTGGGTTTAATGAATAAAACGTTTGAGCATTTTAATTCTACGGCGTCTATTGTACTCGAAAAAATAAAGGAAGACGGAACGGAAGTAAAGTTTATCATTAATAAAAATTAATGAGTCAAAAGGAGCTAGACATATTAAGGCGCGCACTGGCTCGTGAAAAAGCAGCTCGAAAACAGGCTGAAAAAATTCTTGAGGATAAGGCCGCAGAGCTTTATGAAGCCAAACAAAAACTTGAAAAATCTTATATTGAATTAGAGGATTTGCTTTCTCGAAAGGACTCTCAATTACAAGGGGTTTTTGAGAATATTGTTGATGCCTATGTAATCATGGATTTGTTTGGGAATATTCTAAAAATGAATAATGCCTCAGTAAAATTATTGGGCTTTAGCGATGCCAAGGAAAGTTTTAATTTGCTTGAAATGGTGCATCCTAAAGAAGCAGATCGAGTAACAGAATCCTTTAAATTATTGTTGGAACAAGGCGCAATCACCGACTTTGAATTATACATTATTACAAGGAGAAATGAAGAGAAATTAGTCCATATAAATGCCAGTATAATCTATGATAAAGGAATAGCAGTAGCCGCTCAAGGCATTGTGAGAGATATTACTCTAGATAACATATATCAAAAACGCTTAGAGGCGGAAAGGGCGAAATATAGCCAGATTATAGCCAATATGAACTTAGGTTTAATGGAAGTTGATAATAAGGATAGCATATTAATGGTAAATCAAAGCTTTAGTGAAATGTCTGGTTTTAGTGAAGAGGAACTCATTGGTAAAAGAGCGAAGAGAATTTTACCAATAGAAGGTCAGGGCGATACCATAAGGTTTGAGCATTTAAGACGCCGAAATGGAGAATCTAGTTCTTATGAATTAAAGATAAAAAACAAATTAGGCCAATTGAAACATTGGCTCATTAGTGCTGCTCCAAATTATAATCTGGAGGGGGAAGTTGTGGGATCTATAGGGATTCATTTGGATATCACAGATTTAAAGAATTTAGAAATTCAAAAAGGTAATTTGTTATCGAAACTGGCAAAAAGTAATGATGAACTTCAGGAATATGCACATATTGTTTCCCATGATTTAAAGTCGCCTTTACGTAGTATTAATGCCTTAGTGAATTGGATTCAAGAGGATAATAAAGGAAAGTTCGATGAAGCTAGTATGCAGAATTTTTCCCTTATAGAAATGACTCTTGAAAAAATGGATCAGCTTATATCAGATGTGCTAAATTACTCCAGTATTGGGTTCTCAGATAAGGAAAAGCACCCTGTTGATTTAAACCATTTAGTACATGATTTAATAGGTATACTTTATATACCTGACCATGTTACAGTAGAGGTTGAAAATACCTTACCCGAAGTGAATGGCGATAAGACTAAGTTGCACCAATTATTTCAAAACCTAATTAGTAATGCTATAAAGTTTATTGATAAGGAAAAAGGTTATGTGAAAATTTCTGCTGAAGAATTACCTACACATTATAAAGTGTCTATTCGTGATAATGGCATGGGCATAGACAAGAAATTTCATGATAAAATATTTAAAATATTTCATTCACTGAATAAAAGTAAAGAATCTACAGGCATTGGACTTTCTATAGTTAAAAAGATTATTGATTTACATGACGGTGAAATTTGGTTGGAAAGTGAGCCTGAAATGGGAACGACATTCTTTTTTACTTTAAAAAAATAGGTTATGAAATCGGTTCAACTAAAACGAAATAAAACACATGTCTGGGAATATTTAACAGACAATATTCCCCTTGTAGCCCCTTTAGTCTTAGTCTTAGGAAATAGATATTTGTTAGAAAATGCTGCCATTTATAAAGATGTTAGAGAATTGTTTCCTGATGGACATATTGTTTTTGGTTCAACCAGCGGAGATATTACGTTTAATAGGGTTGATGATGATAGCATTACCATTACAGCCATTGAGTTTGAAAGGAGTAAATTTTTAATAAAAACAAGTAATATTTTAAGTTCTGATTTAGATAGTTTTAAAACAGGGGAAGCCTTAGTAAACCAATTTCCTCAAAACGGATTGAAGTATATTTTTGTTTTATCAGAGGGCAGTTTTGTTAATGGAAGTCAATTAACAAAAGGGATGAATTCTTCAACAGTAAATAATACACTTATAACTGGTGGACTATGTGCTGATGCTGCGCGCTTCGAAAAGACATTGGCTTCATACAATGAAAACCCTAAGTCAGGAGAAATCATAGCTATTGGTTTTTATGGAGAATCATTAGAGGTTTCCTTTTCCATTCATGGCGGATGGACCCCTTTTGGGCCAGAGCGAATTGTTACAAAGTCTAGGTCTAATGTCCTTTATGAATTAGATAATCATCCCGCATTAGACTTATATAAAAAATATTTGGGAGACAAGTCAGATGCCTTGCCTGCTGCCGCTTTGTTATATCCACTTTCCGTAACATCTACCAAAGAAAAGCAATCTTTTGTTAGAACCATTTTAAATATTAATGAGGCTGATAATGCCATGATTCTTGCTGGTGATATTCCAGAAAACTCTAAGGCACAGCTCATGATGACTAATGTAGATAATATTGCAAATGCCTCTGAACGCGCTGCAAAACAAGCTCTAGAGTTGAGAAAAAATAAACCTCAATTGGCACTATTGGTGAGTTGTATTGGTAGAAAACTGGTTTTAGATCAACGGGTAGAAGAAGAAATAGAAGAAGTAGCTGCCGTTGTGGGTAATAACACCACAATTTGTGGCTTTTATTCATACGGAGAAATTGCACCTTTTCATGGAGAAACGAATTGCCAATTACATAATCAAACGATGACAATAACGCTAATTAGCGAATAATGAACTCACTTCTTAAACGGCAAATACGCAAATATTTATCTGAAGAGCAAGTGTCTTCAGAAGGCTTAGCACAGTTTTTAGATGCTGTAAATAGGTCATACACCAATTTTGATGAACAATACGTCATGCAGCAGCGCGCCATGGCCATAAGTTCTGAAGAGTTGTTTGATGCCAACGAAAAATTAAAAAAAGAGGCAGAAGATCAACAAGTGGTTATTGATAAACTAAAACGTGTTATTGAAACGTTGAAGTTTTATCAACTTCCGGAAGACCAGAAATTAGAAAATGTTGAATTAGATGGTTTGAAACTGGTTGAATTTATTGATAATCAAACTAAGGAGATTGTTGAAATAAATAAACAAAGAGAAAAACTTTTAAGTGAATTAGCTCTTCAAAATCAAGAATTGAGTGATTATGCTCATATGGTTTCTCATGATTTGAAATCGCCATTACGCAGTATTGACGCCTTAACAAGTTGGTTGAAAGAAGACTATGCGGGTAAACTTGATGATAAAGGCAATGATAACATAAATCTTATTAGGGACCATGTTGCCAAAATGGATACCTTAATTAATGGCATACTAGAATATTCCACAATTAGTAAGACAGAAACAGAAACCTATGATGTAGATATTGATAAGTTACTAGATAATAGCATTGGGATGATGCATCTTCCACCTCATATATCAATCGTCAAATTATCTAAGTTACCTACAATTAAAGGTAATAAATATAGGTTACAACAGCTTTTTCAAAACTTATTTGACAATGCCATAAAATATAACAACAAGGCAGAAGGGCTTATTGAAATTTCAGCGGAAGCGGATAACGATTTCTGGTTATTTAAACTTAAGGATAATGGAAAAGGCATTGAAAAAACGTATTATGAAAAGATATTTAAAACCTTTCAAAAACTTGAAAACACCCCTGACTCTTTGGGCATAGGCTTATCTATTGTTAAAAAAATTGTAGAGTTATACGGCGGGAAAATTTGGGTAGAATCTAAATTGAATGTAGGATCAATCTTTTATTTCACTTTAAGAAAATAAATATATGGAGCAACCTAATTTCTCATACATTGACCAACTATCACGTGGTGATGACGTGTTTAAGCAAAAGCTTTTAGATATAATAAAAATAGAATTTCCAGAAGAGAAAGCCATCTATTTGAAAAACATAGAATCCAGAAAATTCAAAGAAGCAGCAGAAAATGTTCATAAACTTAAACATAAAATCAGTATTTTAGGACTTGAAAAAAGTTATGTAGTTGCTACTAATTTTGAAAATAATCTCATTGAAAGTAGTGACTTAGGTCGGGAGGAATTTGAAGATGTATTAGAGGTCATGACCAACTTTTTATCTAAACTTTAATGGTAATTTATGGATTGTATAATCATTGATGACGAGGCTACAGCAAGAGCAATTATAGAACAATTATGTCTAGAAGTCCCAGATGTAAATGTTATAAAAACGTTCCCTAATGCTATTCAGGCTATAAAATATTTAAATCAAAATGAGGTTGATCTTATTTTTCTAGATATTCATATGCCGGATTTTACGGGGTTTGATTTTATTCAAACTTTAAAAAAACCACCAAAAATAGTTTTAACAACAAGTGATACCCAATTTGCCATAGAGGCTTTTGAATATGATTGTATTGTGGATTATTTAGTAAAACCAATAACATTGTCACGGTTTGAAAAGTCTGTGCAAAAAGCACTGAGTCTATCGACAATGCCAGCGCAGAGTGAACCGTCTACTACTGAAAGCCTTGATGATAACTCTGGCAATGATTTATATGTTAATATAGACAGACGCCTTATTAAAATAGATATACCAAGTATTTATTTAGTTGAAGCTAAAGGCGACTATATCTATGTTAAAACGGAAAACAAAAATTATACAGTACATTCCACTTTAAAAAAGATAGAAGATAAATTACCAAATGATTTATTCCTTAAAGTACATCGGTCATTTATAATTAACATTAATAAAATTGTGGATATTGAGGATAACAGTGTTTTAATTAAAAAGGATGTTATCCCTGTAAGTCGTTCCAATAGACCTGAACTAATGAAAAGACTTAACCTTCTTTAATCCATAGTACCAATATTAAGTACATCTAAATAAGTGCGTGCCATTGCTCCATTGTAGATGCATTATTTGCACTTGCCTCAGAGTATGCTGGGTACTTTGCACATTACTTTGATGATTATCATGCGTTCATGATATACTCTATACGACTATGTTGTAAAAAATACTTGGTCAAAATACACCTTCCATTCAACTACACTAAACTTCTGTCCATCGAAATATCTCGTAAAAAGGGACATCATGCATGTATGTTTGTAGTATAAAAAAAGACCTTAACTGGTTCTTAAAAATTTAGTTAATAGTAGAACTTGAACAAATCAGGTCTTTGTTAAATAATAATATAACAGCCTTTATAAATATATGTCATGAAGAAAAAAATATTGATTGTCGATGATGAATTTAGTATTCAAATGTTGTTGCAACATTTTTTGTCATCCCAATATGAAGTAGAAACCAAAAGCTCTGGAAGGGAAGCCTTAGAATGGTTAAATGAAAATCTACCCGATTTAATTATTAGTGATATTCAAATGCATGAAATGAATGGATTTGAATTCTTAAAAGCAGTAAGACTAAGAGGGTATACAAAACACACCCCTATAATCATGTTATCAGGTAAGGTTGAAAGCAAAGAACGGATAAAATGTTATCAACTTGGTGCTCAAGATTATTTAACAAAACCTTTTAATCCTGTGGAACTTGAAGAGGTAGTGAAGAAGAATTTATTTCCTATTTATTATGCCAGTAATTGGTAAACAGGACAATCTTTAATGAAAAACTAAAAAAAAGCGCCATGACCATACTATTTGTGGGAGATACTCCAAGAACATATATTACTTATGCCCAAGACAATGACCAAAATGTTATTACGGCAAAAAACGGACTAGAAGCATTGAGTATATTTCAGGTTAGAAATGATATTGAGGTGATTATTAGCAATTATAATTTACCAGGACATGATGGTTTGTTTTTGTTTGAAAAACTAAGAGAAAATGAAGCGTTAAAAGAGGTGCCATTTATATTATTAACACGAGAATTCAATACGCAGGTTTTTAAGAAATCATTTGAAAGCGGGGTTAATGATTATTTTGTAACCACCTCTACAAAAGCCCAGCAAATTATAGAAAAAGCAAATGCTTTAAGGGACTCCCAGGAAAATAATAAAGTACTGAATACGACAGAACAAGAAAGTGTAATTTATAAATTTCCGATATCAAAAAGAGTCTTTGATATTGTTTTTGCTTCTTCGTTATTGCTCGTACTATCTCCATTTTTACTCCTAATAATTTTGGCTATAAGGCTTGAGTCTCCCGGGAAAGCGTATTATGTAGCCAAACGTGTTGGTAGAAAAACATTCGATTTTTATAAGTTAAGATCTATGAAATCTGGCTCAGACAAGTTGTTAAATCAGTTGGCCTTGCAAAAAAATCAATATCAAAAAGAGCAAACTGAAACGACAATAAATTTTGAACGTCCATGTCCTAAATGTAGCGAATTGCCAGAAGATCAAACGTGTTCACCAAATCTTCATATTGAGACATTCACTATTTGTGATTATTGGTATAACTATCAAAAGAAGGAGATTCAAAATAAGAACTCAGCATTTATTAAGATTATTGATGATCCAAGGATTACGCGAATAGGTAAATTTATTAGAAATACAAGTATTGATGAATTGCCACAGCTGCTAAATGTTATCAAAGGGGATATGTCAATAGTGGGTAACAGACCACTTCCAGTATATGAGGCCGAGTGTCTTACTCAAGACAAATTATCAAAACGCTTTTTAGCACCAGCCGGAATTACCGGTTTATGGCAAGTTGAATTACGAGGAAAAGGCGGTGATATGTCTGAAGAAGAGCGTATTCAATTAGATAGTAGTTATGCCGATTATTTTGCAAATAACACCTACTCCTTATGGGTAGATATTCGCATCATTTTAAAAACAATTCCTGCCTTATTTCAAAAAAGTACCGTTTAATATTAGCCATGCAAACACTAAAAAAAATAAGTTTACTAATCGTTTTGTTTACCCATCTTTTAGGGGTAAATAAATCAGCAGGTCAAGATAAGTCCATGATGCCGCATAAAGAAGAATCATTTGCTCTATTGATCCCTAAACTAGGCATTTTAATTGATTCTGCGCTTGTTCACAATGGTTTAGTAAATTATAGGAAATTAGAAATTGATGCTAAAGAGTCCAATCTTAAATCGAAGCGTAAATATTGGACCAGAAATTTTGGTGTACAGGCCGATTCCAGGTATGGAACATTTGATAATTATTCCTCTATTTCTGGAGATAATGCCACCATTAATTTGGCAAGTAATACCCAGCAACTCAATTATAATGTTGGGTTATATTTAAAAATTCCTGTCTTTGATGTTATAAATCGTAAATCGCAAATTAAACAAGCTGAGGCCGAACTTGCACAAGCGAAAAGTTTAGTGAAATCTCAAGAAGATGAATTGCGAGAAATGGTAATTCGTTACTATGAAGATTTATTGTTACAACAAAACCTATTAGAAATAAGAGCTACAAACCTTGGGAATGCCAAAGTGAATATGGAAATGGTTGAAAAGGAATTTAAAAATGGTTTAGTTGAAATTACTGAGTATGTTAGAATATCTGATATGACTTCAAGAATTTCGGCAGACTTTCAAAAGGTTAAGTCAGACTTTATAATTTCCAAAAAGCTACTTGAAAACTTGGTAGGCTTTGAAATACAATAAAAACAATTGCTGCTTTTTAGAAAGATACCTTAGCAAATATATACCCCTCTTTTTATTATAACTCTTCCAAGTGCGTTGCATTAATTATAGAATATGTAGTTCCATTCAATAATTATTTCCATTCAACTACACTTAACTTCTATCCATCGAAATATACTGTATTTACCCTCCTTAAGCCTTTAATTTTGACATAGAGGTAAATATAAATAGGAGTCTTATACATCCCAATGAAATTTGCTCTTAGTTCATCAAATAGACGAAAAACATGAAACTTACAGAATTCATTAAACTACTATTAAAACACAAAGTAATACTAATGGTGTTACCTTTAATTATGGGGGTTTTAGCAATACTATTAACTATAAACCCAAATCATAAGTATTATTCTCAAACCATGCTTTTTACGGGCTTAGCTTCTGGTTCATCTATAGATATGGATAAATCATTTAATTATTTTGCCACTAATATTGC
This sequence comes from Algibacter mikhailovii, assembly GCF_014651495.1. Taxonomy (GTDB): domain Bacteria; phylum Bacteroidota; class Bacteroidia; order Flavobacteriales; family Flavobacteriaceae; genus Algibacter_E; species Algibacter_E mikhailovii. Next base: position 61,373 of record NZ_BMWZ01000011.1, on the reverse strand, counting down.
ATTCGATAACTTAATTAACATCATAAATTCTAGAGAGACACAAGAAGAGGTTGCTGTTAGATTATTAAGCCAGCATTTGTTGTTGAACGCACCTAATGAGCGGTTTATTTCAAAAAATAACTATGAGAATCTGAAAGAAGACGTTCCTCAAGAACTTTATAAGTACATCGTAAAATCTAACGATTATCATGCATCTTCTAATCTAAGAAAGGATAGTCTATCCATAACATTGCCAAGTACAATTTATGTTGAGGATTATGAGCAAACCGTAGTGAAGCTGCTGGAATTAATGAGAAGTGACAACAATAACTTTGTGTATTCCCTATTAAATTTTGAACACCCCATTTACTCACTTGAAGCCATGGCAAAAGTAAAAGCCATACGGGTATCTAATAGTGACTTAGTAAAGATGAGTTTTGAAGCTGAAGACCCAGGTATATGCCAGCAAACATTGGCTATTTTTAATGAGGTTTGTATCCGAAAGTACAAAGACCTTAAAGAAAATGGTTCCGATGCGGTGGTACAATATTTTGAAGCCCAACTTGCGCAATCGCATAAAAAATTAAGAACTATAGAAGATCGACTGCTAAAATTTAATCAGGAAAATAGCATCATTAATTATTATGAGCAAAGTAAGGCTGTTGCCATTGTGAAAGAGGATATGGAAGTGGAGTATAATAGAAAAACTGCCGAATTAGCAGGTTCACAAGCCTCTACGATGAAATTGGAGCAAAAATTGGAAATTCAAGAAGCAGTTCAACAAAGAAGTAATCAAATAATAGAAAACAAAAAACGCTTAGGTGATTTAAATTATAAAATTGTCATGATGGAGGCTATGACATCAGACTCGGAAGCGCACGCTTTGAAGTTAGAAGACTTAAAAAATCAAGCCTCAAATTTAAATTTAAAAATAGAATCAAGTGTCAGTGAGTTGTATTCTTTTCAAAATACGGTGGAAGGAGTACCCATAACTAAGGTTCTGCCGCAATGGGTGGATAAAGTTGTTGAAACTGAAGATCTTAGAGCCAAGCTCGTGGTTATGGACAAACGCAATGAAGCATTTGAGAAAAAATATGCCAATTATGCCCCAGCAGGTGCAAACCTTAAACGTATAGAACGTGAGATTGAGGTCGCTGAGCAAGAATACCTTGAGATTTTGCATGGTCTTAATCTAGCGAAATTGAAATTTCAGGATACCCAATTGAGCAGCAATCTCAAAGCTGTTGATGCCCCGTATTATCCCCTAAAGCCTATACCGTCAAAACGCAAGCTTATTATCCTTGCTGCAATCATTATGGCCTTTATTATTATTCTTGGGAGTATTTTAATCATGGAGTTTTTTGATAATACATTAAAGAATGCCAAGGTGGCTTCAAAAAAGTTAAATATTCCATATTTGGGGATCATGCCTAAGCTTTTTGTTACCCAGCGGCCATTAGATTTTGAGAAAATTCAGGACCGTTTGTTGGAATATATTTTGAAAAACATAAATCACTTTTTTAAAACGGAACCTACCACCAATAAAGTGAAAACCATAGTTGTACTTAGTACAAGAGAAAATGAAGGCAAAACGGTTATGGCGGGCAATATTGCTAGAAAACTTAAGAGGATGGGCAAGTCCGTAACCTTGTTAAATCATGCATTAAACGATAAAAGAATTTCTGTATCCAAAAAATATACATTCATCAATAAGTTTCTAGGATATCAAAATCCGCAATGTGATTTTAGTCAGCCATTTTTATCTAAGGTCACAGATTATTTAAATGCTAATGAATACATAAAATATGAATTAGATTCGTCTTTTATCAACGCTAAAAATTTCAAGCAGCTCACAGTTCATACTGAAGGGACAAGTATTCAAAGTGAGTATGTAATTATAGAACTACCAAATATCTCAGATCATAATTACCCTGTTGACCTTATTGAATCTGCTGATTTGACCATCTTAGTCTGCCGGTCTAACCGCCTATGGTCAGAGGCCGATGATAATCTACTTAACAATATCAAAGAATTAGCCCCCTCAAAACTACAGTTTATTATCAATGGCACAGAATTGAATGAGGTAGAGTCTATTCTAGGAGAATTGCCTAAAGTTAGATCCAACACAAGACGCCAATTAAAACGCATATTTCAATTTCAATTTTATTCTAACAGCCATATTTAATAAGGAAATGAATGCAATATTTTTAAAAATAATAAAGGAAGATAATTTTCTTTCTTTAGCAGGAAACATTGTTATAGCTGCCATGGGATTTATGGGTTTTGCTTTGCTAGCCAGAGTCTTAGAAATAAATGCGTTTGCACAATGGGTTTTGTTTATCTCTGGGGGCTCTTTAGTTGAAATGTTGCGTTTTGGGATTACCAATAACGGTTTGGTTCGGTTTTTATCTGGGGCTTCTAAAAATGATAGGGATCAATTAATAGGGTCCAACGCATTGGTAAGTCTTATTGCTACGGTATTAATTGTAATTATTATTGTGGCCATCAGGCATGTCTTTAATGCCAGTATTTCCGAGTCCGGTTATGTCCTTTTTTTTACTTGGTATCCTGTCTTGGCATTTGTAAATCTTCCTTGGAATAATGCTCTTGTGGTTCTGCAAGCAAAAATGGAATACGGTAAAATATTGATAATAAAAACCATTAACAGTGGTTTGTTTTTCTTCTTTTTAGTTTTGAATAGTCTTTGGCTCGAGCTTTCTATTGAATGGCTGGTAAGTGGATTAATAGTGGTAAACTTAATTTCTTCTACAGTTTGTATTTTAAAAAATTGGGATGGCTTTAAATTAATATTGAAAACAAAGAAAGCAACCACTAAAATGTTATTAAACTTTGGGAAGTATAGCACATTTACACTCATTGGGACCAATTTGTTAAGAAATGCCGATGTCATCATTATAAGTATTAGTCCTTTAGGAAATGCAGCGGTTGCACTTTTTAGTATTGCGCTTAAGCTTACAGAATTACAACAAATACCTTTAAGAAGTTTTACCGCTACTGCTTTTCCCAAAATGTCCAAAGCCAGTTTGGAAGGTAGAATTAAAGATGTTCAACATTTATTTCATGTTTACTCCGGGGCATTGACCTATTTATTCATTTTTATGTCTTTATTTACCTTCATATTTGCTGAAGAATTTGTAATGCTTATATCTGGAGATCAATATTTAAGTCCGAATTATTCCGACTTCAATATCGTTACTCTAGTAAGAATTCTTACGGTCTATGGGGTACTACTTCCCATTGATAGAATGACAGGAATTGGTTTGGATAGTATAAATAAACCAAATATTAATGCACTCAAAGTTTTAATTATGTTAACCACAAATATTATTGGAGACTTGATTGCTGTTTATCTATTCGAATCCCTTAATCTCGTGGCTTTATCAACACTTGTATTTACTTGTATAGGTATTGGTATAGGCAGTTTTTTTCTCAATCAACAATTCAAAATTTCTTTAGCTGCAATAGTCAAAAATGGAAATCGATTTTATAAAAATTTATGGGTTAAAGCACAAGTGATATGTAATGCATTTGAAATTAGTAACAGTAAGATATGAGCTTATTTAGTAATTATACAAACCCTTTTGAATTTAACGCGGGGTCTTCACGGTTTACAAATTTAAACATCCTTGTTCCTGTATTGGCTATATTAACAGTAATTACAGTGGTCATTGCTAAAATGGGGGTAATTGGGTTTGTAATAACCTTAAGCTTCTTAATGCTAATAAGCCTGGTTTATGCCATATTTCAAAACCCCAAAATGGGCATAATATTACTCATTGTTTTGGGCTTTTTTGTCACCGGAATAGCGAGGTATATTCCCGCGCCTTGGGGGCTATCTATAGATGGTTTACTGGTTTTACTTTATGTGGCACTGTTTTTTAAAGGCTTTGCCAATAAAATACCATGGCATAAAGCTAAATCCTCACTTACTTTGCTAGTATCAATTTGGATGGGTTATATAATTCTACAACTTGGAAATCCAGAAGCACAGAGTTTGGAAGCTTGGTTCTACGCTATGCGTGGCGTGGCATTATACCAATGGCTTTCAATTCCGTTGTTTTTTATGTTATTCAATAAACAAAAAGATTTGAATACCTTTTTTGTGATTTGGGGCATTTTATCCATTTTAGGAACGTTAAAGGGCTTTCAACAGTTTCAGTTTGGCGTTGATCCTTTTGAGCAAAAGTGGTTGGATCAAGGTGGTGCAGAAACACATATTTTATTTGCGAAATTAAGGGTTTTCTCTTTTTTTTCTGATGCGGGGCAGTTTGGAGCTTCGCAAGCTCAGGCAGGGGTGGTCTTTGGAATATTGGCTTTGTTTAAAAAAGGCAATATCAAATTAAGGGCTTTCTTTATTAGCGTGGCTTTATTTGGATTTCTAGGCATGCTGATTTCGGGTACTCGGGGTGCTATAGCCGTTCCTGCCTTAGGTGGGATTGTATTCTTGATATTAAGAAAAAATCTCAAAATTCTTTTACTTGGTGCTATTCTAGGCATCTCAGTATATGTGTTTTTTGCTCATACCAATATTGGTCAAAATAATGCCGAGATTAGAAGAATGCGCACTGCTTTTGATCCCAATGACGCCTCATTCCAAGTGCGCCTGGCAAATCAGAAAAAGCTTAAAGGTTACTTAGCATCGCGTCCTTTTGGTGGTGGCGTTGGTGCCACCGGAAATTGGGGACAAAGATTTACCCCACATACTTTTTTAGCAAATACAGCTACAGACAGTTGGTATGTTATGATTTGGTCAGACACTGGGGTAATTGGCTTGATGTATTACCTTTTCATGTTGTTTTTTATTCTTTTCACAGGAGCTTGTAATGTCTTGTTCAAAATAAAAGATGAAAATTTGAAGATTCAAATTACAGCTTTAACTTGTGGAATGGCTGGCATCATGATGGCATCCTACGGCAATGGTGTTTTTGGTCAAATGCCTACCGGCATACTCATGTATGTTAGTATGGTATTCATGTTTAATTCGCCACAAATTGATGCACGTAAGCGAAAAGCATCCATTCAACTACACTAAACTTCTATCCATCGAAATATCATGTAATTAGGTGCTATGTCAGCGTAAGTTTGTGACATAATCTTATTATTATGAACTACAGAAGTATAGACGATTTAAACCATATAATTCTTAAGAAACTTGACATTATCCCAAAGGATATTGATTTAATAGTTGGTGTTCCAAGAAGCGGCATGTTGCCAGCAAATTTATTGGCCTTATATCTTAATTTACCGTATACAGACATTCATTCTTTTAAAAATGGATTTGTCTATAAGGCAGGCGCAAGGAAACAATTTTTTAATACCACAGCGTATAAATCCATTCTTGTTGTGGATGATAGTATTGCATCAGGAGCTGCCCTTTTACAATGTAAAAATGATTTGAAGGATTTCGAATCTTTATACGATATAAAATATTGTGCGGTTTATGTAACTCCAGAAAACAAAAACCTAGCAGATTATGCTTTTGAAGTAGTTTCAACACCAAGATGTTTTCAGTGGAATATTTTTAATCATACCGCATTAGAGAAATCCTGTTTTGATATTGATGGTGTTTTATGTGTCGATCCAACCGATGCCCAAAATGATGATGGGAAGGCATACAGAGATTTTTTGAAGCATGCGGCACCCTTGTACATTCCAGGAAGTAAGATAGGAACAATTGTGACTTCTAGACTTGAAAAATATAGAGCGGAAACAGAATGTTGGTTAAAAGTAAATGGAGTTAAGTATGACAAGCTTGTGATGCTCGATTTGCCAGATATGATGGCAAGACAAAAAGCAAACAATCATGGAGAACACAAAGCAGCGACCTATGCGGATCATACTTATAATTTGTTTGTTGAAAGTAGTTTGGTTCAAGCAAGAGAAATCAATAGACTGACCAAAAAACCAGTGTTCTGTACAGAGAATTTTGAAATGATTTATGACTCAGAATCCATCATTTATAACATAAAAAGTGGAAGGTACATGCCTTTTCTTCGTCGTTTTGCCTTAGACCTACGATTCAAATTAAAAAGCAAGAAGGCCAAATTACGTAATGCTTTTGCTTAATCCAGCTACTAAATAAGATTCAATAATTTCAATTTATCACCTATGGAACTCATTACTCTATTTTTACAATATGCCATAAAAACCTTCGAATATGTATTATTTGTATACCTAGGTCTTTCTTGTTCGTATGTTTTTGTATTTGCTATTGCTGGTCATTTTTATAAAAGTAAAAAACATAGGTCCGTTAAAAAATTCAATAAAATGGCAGTCTTGATTCCAGCCTATAAGGAAGATGCTGTTATTGTTGAAGTGGCTAAATCGGCATTGCATCAAAACTATCCCAAAGATAAGTTTGATGTTGTTGTTATTGCAGATTCCTTAAAAATGGAAACATTAAATGCATTAAAATCGCTTCCAGTACAACTCGTTGAAGTTCATTTTAAACAGAGTACAAAAGCCAAAGCTTTAAATAAGGCCATGGCAGATTTATCTAATACCTATGATCATGCCATTGTTCTTGATGCCGATAATTTGATGGAGGCACATTTTTTATTAAAAATGAATGCTGCATTTGAAGATGGTTGTCAAATAATTCAAGGCCATAGAACCGCTAAAAATAAGAACACCTCATTTGCAATTTTAGATGCTGCAAGCGAAGAAATCAACAATTTTATTTTTAGACAAGGTCACCGAGCCATGGGGCTTTCATCGGGACTTATAGGATCGGGCATGGGATTTGAGTACGGCTTATTTAAGAATGTTATGTCTAAAGTTTCAGCCATTGGAGGTTTTGATAAAGAACTAGAATTCAAATTCGCCAAAGCGAAAATTACTATAGAATATCTCAAGGATGCTCTGGTTTTTGATGAAAAAATTCAAAAAGGTTCAGATTTTTCAAATCAAAGAAAACGTTGGTTAGCTACACAATTTATTTACTTAAGCGCCAATTTTAAGCAGGCGTGGACAGAGCTCTTCTTAAACTATAATTTGACCTATTTTGATAAGGTTATTCAGTTGTTAGTTCCACCTAGATTAATACTTCTTGGCATTACAGGCCTTGTTACTTTAATTTACGCCATATTGCATGGTATAGGTAGCACTCAAACTGCCATGACATATTTGTGGATGGCTAGTCTAACGCTAGTATTCACGTCTTTTTTATTAGCATTACCAAAATCATTTTATACCATAAAAACCATCCGGGCATTGGCTGTACTGCCTATGGCTTTTGGTAGAATGCTGCTTTTATTATTTAAACTTAAAGGTGCTAATAGAAAATTCATTCATACAACACACAGCATTGTTAAAAATTAGGGTGATGAGAATTGGCATTGAGGCACAAAGGATATTTCGAAAGCATAAACATGGTATGGATCGGGTGGCTGTAGAACTAATTAATAACCTTCAAAAGATGGATACTAAAAATGAGTATTTCATTTTTGTTAAACCGGGTCATGATGCTGAGGTTATAAAACCAACTCCAAATTTTAAAATTATAGAAATCTCTGGTGGGCCATACCCTTTATGGGAACAATATAAACTTGCTAGGCAGGTAAAAGCCTATCAATGTGACGTTCTGCATTGCACAAGTAATACGGCGCCCTTATTTGTAAATATCCCATTAGTGACAACACTTCATGATATTATATTTATGGAAGGCAGTCTGATGAATTTGTTAAGAAGTGGAGCAATGCCTTACCAGAAGTTTGGCAATGTTTATAGAAGAATGATTGTGCCAAATATTGTAAAAAAAAGTACAAAGTTAATTACGGTTTCAAATTTTGAAAAAGAAAACATCTCAAGCTTTTTTAAAATGAAGAATGATAAATTACAGGCTATTCATAATGGTATTGGTCCTCAATTTACAAGCCAAATTGATGCGCAGTTATTAATAGAGGTAAGACAAAAACACAAGTTACCTGAGCACTATTTTTTACATATAGCAAATAAAGATCCTCGAAAGAACACGAAAATGGTATTGAAGGGATTCAATCAATTTTTGAAGAAAAACAAATTGAATACGTCATATAAATTGGTGCTTCTTGGCTATACAGAAGGTGATTTAAAAGAAACCTTGAATGTATTGAAGCTTGAAGGCCTAGAGCAGTCTGTGGTTTTGTTGGGGTATATCAATGACGCAGAACTACCTGCTATTTATGCACTTTCTGATTTGTTTCTTTTTCCATCATTACGTGAAGGGTTTGGCATTCCAATTATTGAAGCCATGGGTTGCGGGGTCCCAGTGATAACATCAAATAATTCATCCATGCCAGAGGTAGCGGGTGAAGCAGCACATTTAATACATTCAAATGATGAAAATGAGTTAACACATGGAATGCTTAAAATATGTAATGACAAAGACTACAAAACAAAATTAATCACAAAAGGTATTGAGCGTAGCAAGCATTTTACTTGGCAGTGTATGGCAAGCAAAGTGTTGAAAATATATCAAGAATTAGATCTAAAACTTAAAAACTAAAATTATGATTAAAGGCAAAGATATTATCGTGTTTAGTATACAACCTTATGATATTGAAATAGGAAGTAATTGTAAAAATATTGCCCTTGATTTTGCTAAGGATAATCGCGTTTTATATGTAAATCCTCCTTTGGATAGAATTACCAAAATTAAGAAGAGACATCGGCCTGAGATACAGAAACGGATAAAAATATCTAATGGAGAAGCTTCTGATCTAGTTCAGATAACCAACAACCTATGGAATTTGTACCCAAAAGACACCATTGAATCCATAAATTGGATTCATTCCCATCATGTTTTTAAAATTCTAAACAAACGTAACTGTAGCATATTAAGTGGAAATATAAAATCGGCCATAGATCGTTTGGGATTTTCAGATTACATATTGTTTAATGACAGTTCCATGTTTTTAGGGCAGTATTTAAAAGAATTTTTACAGCCCAAATTATATACTTATTACGTTAGAGATTTTTTGGTTAAGGTTCCCTATTGGAAAAAGCATGGTGCTAAATTAGAGCCAGAACTCATTGAAAAAGTTGATGTTGTCTTAAATAATTCACAAGTTTATGCGGATTATGCAGCAAACTATAATGAAAACAGTGTGATGGTGGGGCAGGGTTGCGATGTTGAGATGTTTACTGATTCAGGAAACCATATAAAAGCTCCAAAGGAATACAGTAATATACCAGGGCCAGTTGTGGGATATGTTGGTTCTCTGACGTCATTACGCTTAGATATTAAGTTACTAGAATTTATTGCGCATCGAAAACCGGAATGGAGTATTGTATTAGTAGGTCCAGAAGATGAAGATTTCAAAAATTCAGCATTACACCAATTACCAAACGTTTATTTTCTTGGTAGAAAGGATAGTCAAGATTTACCGGCGTACATAAAGGGCTTCGATGTTGCCATGAATCCGCAGGTGGTAAATGACATTACGGTAGGGAATTATCCTAGAAAAATAGATGAATATTTAGCCATGGGGAAACCCATAGTGGCTACGTATACCAAAGCCATGGAGATGTTCAAAGAGCATGTTTACCTAGGAGACACTAAGCAGGACTATTTGAAGTTAATTGCGCAGGGATTAGCTGATAATTCAGCAAATAAAAAAGAGCAACGTATTGCTTTTGCAAAGAGTCATTCTTGGCGTAATAATGTAAAATGTATTTATGAAGCAATAATAGCATCAACTAAAAGGCAAATATCATGGAATTAACGGCAATACTAAAAGAAACACCACAATTAAAAAAAATAGCACATTGGTCTATTGTTATTCCAAACCAATCCCGGCCCCGTTTTTGGATAAAATGGTTTGTAAATCCATTTGTCCATAAAAAAGGTAGAGGTGCATGTATAAGAAAGCGTACGCGATTGGATGTCGTGCCATGGCGCAAATTTAACTTAGGCGAATCTTCAACCATAGAAGACTTTACAGCTATAAATAATGGCGTAGGAGATGTGATTATTGGAGACAGAACACGCATAGGACTGAGTAATACCTTAATTGGACCTATTACCATTGGTGATGATGTAAGGCTGGCTCAGAACGTTGTCTTATCTGGATTAAACCATAACTACGAGGCTGTGGATTGTCCAATTCATGCCCAGGGCGTTTCTACCAAACCTATAGTTATTAATGATGAATCTTGGATTGGTGCTAATGTTGTTATTGTGCCAGGAGTTACCATTGGAAAACATGCCATTATAGCCGCAGGAAGTGTGGTTACCAAAAATGTACCGTCCTATGCGGTAGCCGCAGGAAACCCTGCCAAGGTTATTAAGACATACAATTGTGAAACTAAAACATGGGATAAACTATAAAATAAAGAGCTATGGAAAATTTAAAATTAACCTTTTGGATATTATTATTTATTGTGTTTTACACCTATGTAGGTTATGGATTAGTGTTATTCCTTCTAGTTAAGATAAAACGCGTTTTTAAAACCAAGGGAATACAAAGTAAATCAAATTATCAACCAGAAGTAACCTTACTTATCCCAGCGTATAATGAAAAGCATTTTGTAGCACAGAAAATGCAAAATTCTTTAGACTTAAATTATCCTAAAGATAAATTAAAAATTTGCTGGGTAACTGATGGGTCCAATGACGGAACAAATTTGAAACTGGCAGACTATGATATGGTGGACGTATTTCATGAAGACCAACGTAAGGGGAAAATTAACGCGATTAATAGGGTAATGGATAAAGTTAAAACCCCAATAGTGGTTTACAGTGACGCAAATACCCTATTAGGAAAAGATGCTATCCATCATATTGTGACATGTTTTGAAGATGAAAAAGTGGGTTGTGTTTCTGGTGAGAAGCGCATTTTTAATAAGGACAAAGATGATGCAGCTGGAGCAGGTGAGGGCTTGTATTGGAGGTATGAATCCACCTTAAAAAAATGGGATGCCGAACTTTATTCGGTAGTAGGGGCCGCTGGCGAATTATTTGCTATTAGAACAGCACTTTATAATGAAGTTGAACCCGATACGTTACTTGATGATTTTATGATTTCCCTTCGTGTAGCCCAAAAAGGATATACTATTCAGTATAATCCAAAAGCCTATGCCATAGAATCAGCTTCTGCAAATGTAAAAGAGGAGCTAAAACGAAAAATTAGAATTTCAGCTGGAGGCATTCAATCGGTTGTCCGATTACGTGCCTTGCTTAATGTGTTTAAGTATAAAACATTGTCTTTTCAATATATCTCCCATCGTGTATTAAGATGGACTTTAGCGCCATTATGTTTAATGCTGCTTATACCCATTCTTGGTGTTTTATCTTATAATGAAGGCGGCTTAGACTTTCATATCTATACTACTTTGTTTTGGCTTCAAGGCTTTTTTTATGTAGCGGCATTATTAGGCTGGTATCTTAAGCATAGAGCTATTAGCTTAAAAGTATTATATGTCCCTTATTACTTTTTTATTATGAATTATTCGGTGGTATTAGGTTTTGTGCGTTACATGAATAATGCCCAATCTGTTAATTGGGAACGTGCCAAAAGAGCGGCTTAATTTAAGAGAATAATCAATTATTAAAACGCAAAGGAAGAGAAATAATGAAACTTGGAATTATTATTATTTGCCACAATAACGAAAATGAAATAGATAAAGACTTTTATTTTAAGTATTCAAACAAAATAAAAGAACTGGAAATTTGCCTTGTAAATAATGAAAGTAACGACAATACAAATGAAATTTTAAAAGTAATCAATGAGCAGTGCGAGCGCGTTTCAGTGGTTAATGTGAAAAAGAAAAAATCAGATATTTCAGCTGTTAAAGCAGGAGCTAGGTATATGTTTAATCAATTTAATATTGAGCATTTGGGCTATGTAACATGTTTGAATAGTACAGATATGAAGGTCTTAATTGAGGCTATTAAACAGAACGTATTGGTACTCATAAATCTGAATATTGCACTAATAAATCAATCAGAAATAAAGCCTACAAAATTTCAAAGATTATTCTCCATCACAGATTATTTAAGCAGAATTAACGGTGTGAATTAATTGGTAATAAACAAAAATCCATTCATCTAATTATAACTACCAACCAACTATATCATGGTGCAAACTAAAGAATAAAATAATAGTTCTCCACATGTATTAATAGCTTTGAATTATAATAGAAATCAGAGACTCCTTAAAAAATCAAATTATGAATAATCAGATACTAAAAACCATGCTATGGGCTGCCTTAATTATCTTTAATGGTTGTGAGGTCATTCCGGAAGTTGAAGAATCCAATATCACATCAAAAACAGAAAACAATGCTATCATTGTTCCAGAGGGCTTTGATTTTAGTACCAATCAAGAAATAGAAGTTAATATAACTTCTAATAGTAATTCTGCGCTATTTGAAGTTTATGCCTATTCCGATGAAAAATACTATTCTGGCACAGAAACGTTCGAAAATCAAGAAGGGCAAATTGTCACTGAAGATATCTATAAATCAGAATTAATTGAGAAATTAATATTTTCTGGAGTTCCAAAAAACGGAAAATTATCGCAAACCATTAGCTTGCCAAAATATTATGATCAACTCTATATTCGGGAGAATGAGAATTTAAGATACAACGCAACCGTTGTCGATATTGTAAATCAGGAGGTGAATTTCAATCAATCAGGAGCTAGTAATAGCGTGATTAGTACATCCAACGTAACGAATGTTGTATTTGATTATCTGTTTTGTGTTAATGGGGCTTCTGAATTATTTCAAGTAGATCCTTTAACCGGAAGTGTAACGTACTTGTCTGATATGCCAATGGGTAGTTGGACTTGTGCAGTCGATCAGGGAAATAAGGCCCTGTATTCTATTGGAAAATCTAGCCCTTATCCATTAATGAAATATTCTATTGAAAATGATTCATGGGAAATCATTGCTAATATTGGGAAAGGCGGTCCTAGATTGGAGTATAATTACAGAGATGGATTGTTATATTTTTCATCTGGAGATAAGTTATACACCTATGACCCCAATACAGGTGCCAATATAAATACATGGGATATCATTGGTTTGCACAATACAAGTGGTGGAGACCTTGCTTTTGCCGAAGATGGAGCCTTATTTTTATGTACTTTCTCAGGGTTATATAGGTTAGAGTTAGATGCAAATAACACCTATCAAAGTTTTAGAATAAGTGCCGATAATCTACCATTTCAACCAACTTCTATGACATTTGATTCTAACCAGGAATTATGGCTAGCTAATAACGCCAGTAGTTCAGATTTAATCATTATGGATACCCAAACAGGAGGCTGGCAATATAATTATGGCGTTAGTGCTGATAATGATACAGCCATAGGAAGGACCATTAATGATTTATCAACATTTAGAGTCACCACAGAAATAGCAGATGACCCGGACACAGATGGTGATGGTATTGTAGATAGAAACGACAGTTATCCGGAGGATGCCAATAAGGCTTTTGAAATGTTTACACCTAGTAAATATGGATGGGGAACTGTTGCTTTTGAAGATTTATGGCCTACTAACGGTGATTATGATTTTAATGACTTAGCGGTTAATTATAGAGTAATTGCAGTTTTAAACGCCGATGGAGAGGCCGTACAAATAGATTTTATGATTAATACCAAATCAAACCGGGCCAGTTTCACCAATGGCTTTGGCATTGAGATGGAATCCATATTACCATCTCAAATTGAAAGTGTTTCGGGCAATATCTTGATCCATGATTATATCAATCAGAACGTTAACGGTACAGAAGCAAATCAAGATAATGCGGTGATAATCATATTTGATGACTCCAATTCCATGTTGCAAGAGGAAAATATTGTTTCTGTTAAGTTTACTTCGCCCATCAGTACAAGTGTATTGGGTGCGGCTCCGTTTAACCCCTTTATGATTATTGATAAAACACGGGAAAAGGAAGTACACTTGGCTTATAAGGAAAAGACATCATTAGGTGTTAGTACGTTTAATGTGGAGGGTACTAATAATGACGAAGATGGAAATTATATTAGCAATAATGGGTTTCCTTGGGCCATAAATATTGTCCATGATTTTAAAGTGCCCAAAGAAAGTAATGCTGTAAATAAGGCCTATAACCATTTTAATTCTTGGGCAATATCGGGAGGTAATGATTATAAAGATTGGTATAAGGATAACCCCGGGTATCGCAATGCTGAAAATATTCAGAATTAGCTCGTGATGTTCTTGAAATAAGGATTAAATTTTAACATGATACGAATATCATGATGATAACCATTGGGGGATTATCCTCCAATGGTTATCATACTTCTATTGTTGTTGTGTAGCTTAGGCTCTTGGAGCTTTTTTAGCGTATCCATCCCCCCACGAACTTTAAACTTAGCGCGCACTGCTTTTTGAATCACAGGCTCAATCGATTTTCCTGCTCTAAGTGTGGTTAATAAATCAGATTCGCCAGAAGAAAACAAACAGTTTTTTAATTGGCCATTTGCAGTTAATCGCAATCTATTACATGAATCACAAAACGGATTGGTTACAGAGCTTATAATAGCGAAGCTACCTTTATAGCCTTTTATTTTATAGTTTTTTGATGTGTCATTTGGTGCATCTTGTAAACGTTCAATTTTATTTGCTGGGAAAGCCTCATTCACATAGGTCATTACTTCAGCATAAGATACCATTTTACTCATATCCCATTTGTTACCATCAAAAGGCATAAATTCTATAAACCTAACGGAAACTGGTAGGTCTTTAGTGAAATTGATAAAATCTATGATTTCGTTATCGTTAAAACCTTTCATTAAAACCGCATTCACTTTTACTGTGAAACCTGCTTTTACAAGCAATAAAATATTATCATGAACCTTTTTGAATTCATGACGTCTAGTAATGTGTTTAAACTTGCCTTCATCTAATGAATCTAAACTCACATTAATTTTATTAACGCCGTTAGCCTTTAAAACATCAATAAACCTATCGATAATTACTGCGTTAGACGTAATAGATAATTCAACAGGAAGTGTTGCTAATTTTTCTAAAATGACGGGAATGTCTTTTCTTACCAGAGGTTCTCCGCCTGTTAATCTAATTTTAGTAACCCCATGATCTACAAAGGTTTTAGCAATCTCATAGATTTCTTCGTAGGTCATTAAATGACTTTTGGGCGAGAGTTGAACGCCATCTGAAGGCATGCAATAGGTGCACCGTAAGTTGCAACGTTCTGTTAAAGAGATACGAAGGTAGGCATGATCTCTGCCATGTGTGTCTTGTAATATGTTTTTATTGTCGCTCATGTCTTCGCTCTATTTAATTGTTGAATTTTGGAACAGTATTATCGGTTTAATGATTCTACGAATACATACTCTAATCGTGTCTTGCACCTTTTAGTATTCTAAAACTATGTAATACCGCCGGGAAAATAGCATCCATAGATTCTTTTGCTCCATTTGTTGACCCGGGAAGCGCTAAAACTAAGGTGTCTCCAAGTGTTCCGGCAATACTTCTTGAGAGCATAGCAAAAGGCATTCGCCCTTGTCCGTAGCTTCTAATCGCTTCTTCAATACCCGGTATTCTTCGCTCTAAAATTGGCAATAAGGCTTCTGGTGTTACATCTCTACCAGATAACCCAGTACCTCCAGTATAAATGACCATATCAAGACCTTGCTCTTGATACGATTTTACTTTTTGCTGAATATCCTCAACTTCATCTGGAATTATAACATATTCAGAGATTTTTACATCACAGGCCTCTAGTTTATTGATGATAGCTTTTCCTGCTTTATCTTCTTTATGACCAGCAGAAATGGTGTCACTACAAACTACCACAGCAGCTCTTAAATCTTTCCTAAATTGATCTTTAAAATCAGATTTTCCTCCTTTTTTCTGCAATAGTTTTATGGCGTGTATTTCAATACCTTTATCAATGGGTTTTAGCATGTCATACATGTTTAAGGCCACTACACTTGCACCATGCATTGCTTCAACTTCAACCCCTGTTTTGTAAATGGTTTTTACCGTAAATAACACCGTGATTTCTAAACCATCAATTTTATATTCAATCCCAGTAAACTCAATAGGTAAGGGATGGCAATCTGGCAAAATATCTGGGGTCCGTTTAACACCCAATAGGCCAGCTGCTTTACTCATGGCGAAGACGTTGCCTTTTGGGACCGTATCGTTTTCAATGGCTGTTATAGTTTCTTGTTTGCTAACCTTTACGACTGCTTGGGCGACGGCAGTTCTTAATGTTGTGTTCTTGTTTGTAATGTCTACCATATTATGTTGATCTGTAGAATTGTTTATTTGTTTAACTGCGATTTGCGTAATGCATTTAATTTATTGGATATTTTTTCAATTTCTGTTCTTAGGTTTAGATATTCATTGTCGTTTACAAAGTGCAATTCTTTAGCAATAATTATTTGATTTAGTACTTCCTTCAATGAGCTAAATGCCATTGTTGAAAAATGTACTTTGTCTTTATTGGTATTTCTCGAAGTGCCTTCAGCTAAATTAGAAGCTACAGAAATTGATGCACGTCTTAATTGATTTGTTAACCCAAATTTTTCTTCACTGGGAAACTTTTGGGTAATCAAATATATTTCTTTAACGAATTCTTTAGAGTCTATCCAAACATTTAATTTTTCAAATGAAAATGTGTACGACATTTTTTTACTTTTTATAGTTCAGGGATTTAACAAATCAACAGTTAAACATCAAGTATTAACTTTCCATTGATGAGATTCATCCTCAAAGATCTCTTTACCAAAAACAGGAACATGCGCTTTTATCGCCTCCACAATATATTCTAAAGCTTCAAAAACTACTTTTCTTCTTGGAGAAGACACAAAAACAAATAGGCATATTTCTCCGGCTTTAACAGTTCCTAAACTATGGTAAATATGCATGCAGGTTAATTCGAATTTTTCAAAAGCAGATTCTCTAATCTCATGAAATTTCTCATTAGCCATATCTTCATAGGCAGTATAATCAATGGCTGCAACCGTTTTCCCTTCGATGTCATCAGCACGTACTTGTCCAAGAAAAATGTTGTGTGCACCAATACTTGTTTTGGTTTGATGTTTATAAATTGAATTCCCTATAAATTCTGAAGTTATTGCGCCTTCCTTGAAAACACTTTTTATTGGTTTTTTATCTTTCATCAGATGGTGATTTTTTATGTTCTTTTAAATAGTTATTTATTTCACTGGCCCCTTCAAGTAGACTGAAACAGTTTGTAATGTTTAGGTTTTTTAATAGCTCTACAGCTTTTTTACTTCGTATTCCAGATTGACAAAAGATGAGTTTCTTTTTAGAGCTATCAATTTGATCAAGAAACGTTTCCAAACGACTTAAGGGGATTGAAGTTACTTCTACGTCAGTTATTTTAGGTTGTTCATGAACCTCCCTAACATCAATAAACTGAATACTATCTTCTGGAAATACAGCACTAATAGAAATGCTTTGTGTTTCATTTTGGCAATTGATATTGATTTGCTGTTCTTTGAAGCTGTCCTTGTCCTTTAAAACAGATTGTATAATAGCCGAATTTCGTGTTACTTTTAAAGTTGATGTTTGGCTTTTAAGCGCATTATAACAAAATAATTTTCCTGATAATACATCGCCTAAACCTAGAATAAGTTTTAAAACTTCATTGGCTTGCATGCTCCCAATAATTCCAGGTAGAACGCCTAAAACCCCAATATCTGAGCAATTGGGAACAGCATCCTTTTGAGGTGGGGTGGGGAAGAGGCATCTGTAGCTAGGTCCATTTTCATAATTGAAAACAGCTATTTGACCTTCGAACTTATAAATGGCTCCAAAAACTAAAGGTTTATTTTTAATAATACAGGCATCATTAACTAAATAACGCGTTTCAAAATTGTCAGAACCATCTACAATAATGTCATATTGCTGAAAAATTTCAAGCGCATTTTGATAGGTGAGGGGTTCTGGATAGGCATTAATGGAAATGGCATCATTCAAATCTTGCAAGCGTGCCTTGGCTGCAAGCGCTTTGTTTTTACCTATGGAGGATGCCCCAAATAAGACCTGACGTTGTAAATTGGATAATTCAACAACATCAAAATCAATAATGCCAATTGTGCCAACACCCGCAGCTGTTAGGTATTGCAAAATTGGACAACCCAATCCACCAGCGCCGATAACTAATACTTTGGCATTGGATATTTTATCCTGACCTTCTTGTCCGATTTCAGATAAAATGATATGTCTATTGTATCTACTCATTGTTGTTGAATCATGTGCTCATTGCGTCGTTTAAAATATTAACGGCTCAATGAGAAATACGGAATCATCCTCCTGCAAAAGGCGGTAATAATGCAATTTCTGCTCCCGTTAATTCGGTGTCCAAGGACACTAATTCTTGGTTTTGTGCGATTTGAAAATCTTTGTTTTTTAAATCAGTATACCTAGCATTAAGAGTTTCTAAAAGTTTAGAAATTGACGTCTTAGCAACTTCTAATTCTTCCTCTTCTTTTTGAGTTACCTCTGCTATTTGCCCAAAATATTTAACCGTTATAAGCATCTTCTATCTGTTTAAATTCTTTTTTAGTATTCACGTTTAATGTTGAATTTTGATGTATTTCATTTAAAACAACATTTTTATACTTACAAGCTTTTATAGCTACACGTAATCTGCGTTCATCTTGTTCTAAGAAGTTCTTGAACCTATCTTTTATGCTGCGCTTATATAAGGCTATTAGTGGCATGGTTTTACCACTACTTTCAGCTTGAATGATTTCAGAAGTGTCATCAATAGCCTGTATCAGTTTTTGTAAAACTGTAGAGGTAATCAACGGGATATCACAACTTAAAATCAGATTGTATTCGGTTTTTGAAGCTTCTAATCCAGAACAAATTCCTGCTACTGGTCCAGCATCTTTGGTAATGTCATTGATGCGTTTTAGTTTGAAAACATCATAGTCTTTACTATCGGAAACAATGATAATTTCAGAAACTAAAGGTTTTAAAGCGTTAATGCTGTATTGTACAAAAGGTATATCATTCAGAAGTAAAAAACCTTTATCAGAACCCATTCTTGAGCTTTTACCTCCGGCTAGTATAATACCTGTTATTTCTGTTTTGTTTATCATTTTATGTAAACATAAGTTTAGCGCAAGCTATGATTAATACAAAGGCTAAAATGTATCTCAACTTCTGATTGTTGATTTTTTTACTACCGTAGTAGCCACCTAATATTCCACCAATAAGAGCAATGGCAACTAATAAAAAAGATTCCTTTTCAATGGTCACACCAATACTAAATTGACCAATTAATGCCGCTACTGAATTAACCCAAATAAATAAAGCCGAAACCGCCGCAGCTTCTTTCATATGACCCCAATGAAATAACAAAATAAGGGGTGTTAATATGATGCCGCCGCCAATTCCTATTAACCCTGAGAAGAACCCAATAAAGGCGCCAATTATAAGTCCTTGCCAAAGTTTTATGTCCTTAATTCTGGCACTTTCTTTTCCAAAAACATTCAGCATTTTTAGGATGGCAAATATTAATAAGATGGCCAGTATTTTTTTATACAAGGATGCATCAATATCAAATCGACCACCTAATAGGGAAAAAGGGATAGAAGTAATTGCAAATACTAGAAATAATTTTTTATTAAAATGTCCTGCTTTGTAGTAATAGAAAAATGACATACCAGCTACAAATATATTAAGCAGTAGGGCAGTAGGTTTCATGTATTCTGGTGCGAATGAAAACAAGGCCATTAGAGCCAAATATCCGCTTGCACCCCCATGTCCTACACTTGAATATAGGAATGATACTATAGGGAGTATCAATAAAAAGATATATAAGTTTTCGGTTTGTAACATGAAAAGTACTTAAAGTGTCTAAAGTGTAAAGTATTTAAAGTTTTTAGATGTTTGAATTTTGTCTTTATAGTTTATTAGATATGGCTGTAAAAAGTGCTAAAAGTTCTTTCGCTTCATTATTAATAGAATTTAATCTATCTTTTTCAATCCAATTCATATCATTTATTATTTCTAACCAATATTGGGTTTCACTTGCTTCACTTTCAGAAATCTTAATTTTGTTTTTAAAATCTCTTTTACTTCTTGATCTATTGGCTTCTCTATAATTGGCACCAACGCTAGTGCCAGATTTTGTGATTTGATTCCTAATAACGTTTGATTCAATCGTATTTGGAGGTGTAGTAGACAATTTTATAATAGATATTCCAAACTGTCTTGTTCTATATTCCAATTGTTTAGCAAACGTTTTGTTGTCCATTTCTGATCTTAATTTTTAGGCATTTATCACTTTAAATACTTAAGGCATTTTGTCATTTATAATCGTTCAATTTTTTTTAATTCATTATCCAAAAACTTCCAACAATTCCTGTTGATTTCATCAAAGGCCTCAATTAAAGATTTTCCATAGATAGTTAACTCTGCGCCACCGCCACCTTTACCACCAATACTATTAATGGTTACCGGTAATTTAGCCGATTTATTAACTGAATCTAATAGTTGCCATGCTTTTTTATAGGATATATTTAAAGATTTAGCGGCTTTAGATAGCGATCCCGTTTCTTGAATGGCTTTCAATAAATGCACGCGACCTTCACCTAAAAGCACATTGTTTTCAGATTCAATCCAGATTCTACTTTTTATTTTATATCCCATAGTTCTATTTAATTCGGTAATAAAATAACTTCAATAGTATCCCCGGTTTCAATGGCATTAATATCACCCGGAGCAAATACTAGAGCATTGGACAATGCGAAAGTCTGTAACATGGATGAGTTCTGTCCATCTAAAATTTCAACTTGACCATGGTTATATATCCCTTTTAAAAATTGCGGTCTGTCACCCTTCTTTTGGAAACTATTTAAAGTTTTAGCTTTTACTCGAGGCAATTCAGTGACATCGCGATTCATAAGTTGTTGCAAAGCGATATACACATAAACATAAAAACAAGACAGTGCCGCAGCTGGGTTTCCTGGTAAAGCAAATATTTGAGTGTTTTCCTTTTTTCCAAAGAATAAAGGTTTTCCTGGTTTTTGTTTTACTTTATAAAAAAGTTCTGTAACCTCTAATGCTTCCAAAGCCCGCCCTACAAAATCATAATCTCCAACCGAGATTCCGCCAGTAATTAAAACCAAGTCATTTGCTATTATAGCATCATTAAGCGTTTTTACCGTTTTGTTATAGTCGTCTTCAACCCTATAAAGAGTGACATCGTAATATTTCAAATTGTATAAAGCACTAAGCAACATTTTTGAGTTACTCTCATAAATTTTACCATAAGGCAAATCTTGACCAGCTTCAATTAATTCATTACCTGTAGTAATAAGGGCTATGTTCGGTTTTTTAAATACAGCAACTTTTGTAATACCCAAAGAAATTAAATAGCCAATGGCTGCAGGGGTTAGTTTTGTGCCTTTTTTTAAAGCAACATCACCAGTTTTTACTTGTTCACCTAACGGGCGAATATTATGCTCCAAAGGAATTTGATTGTCTATAGTAATGCTACTGCCATCTACAGTAACTTTCTCTTGCATCATGATGGCATTCACTGAATCAGGAACAGGAGCACCAGTAAAAATTCTTACGGCTTCTCCAGGATTTAAAAGGGGTTGGTGACCGTCTCCTGCTTTTACTTCTCCAATTAAATGGTATGATAATGTATCTTTTAAATGTAAGCCATAACCATCCATAGCCGATTGTCTGAAAGGTGGCATGTTTATGGGTGACATAATATCTTCATACAAAATATATCCACCTGCTTTTTCAACGGACTTAATCGTTTTTTTTAAAAGCGGTTTCCCGGTTTTTTTAACCTGTGAAATGGCTTCAGAAATAGAAATCATATAGATGTTTTTCGTTATGTCTTGGCAAATATAACGAATCTGACTTTTTTAGGAACATGACAATTATCATTTTTTTTTGTTTTATTTAAGATAATTTTGTCTTAAATTGTTAGAGTAAACTAAACTAGCCAGTTATGCCAATAAAAAGTTACTTAGCACATCCTCATGATGGACAAAAAGCTGAACTTGTTAAGGCCTTGTCAGACATTGAAGCTTGTGAAGTTATGCCAGCCACTAATGAAAACATTTTGGTTGTAGTTACTGATACTTTAGACGATGCTTCTGAAGAAATACTTAAAGAGCAAATAGATAAAATTCAAAGCCTAAAACTTTTAGCATTGGTTTCTGGTTTTAATAGTCCACAAAATTAACAAGCGCATGTATAACTCATTATCAACCAGAAGAAGTTTTATAAAAAAAATGGCGAAGCTATCAGCAATGACAGCTGCAGCGTCCATGTTTCCAGGGATTTTATTCGCCAGTGAACAGGAACAAGGTATACCCAATGGTGCAGATTTAGAATGGAAAAAAGGTCCGTGCAGATTCTGTGGTGTAGGTTGTGGCATCTTAGTGGGTACAGAAAACGGAAAGGCCGTGGCCGTTAAAGGAGACCCTAACAGTGCTGTAAATAAGGGGTTGCTTTGTGTAAAGGGCTATCATCAAACCATGTGTATTCAGTCTAAGGATAGATTGACACATGCCTTGGTAAAAAAGAATGGTAAATATGTTCAAACCCCAATTCAAGAGGCTTTAGATATTGTTGCTAATAAAATGAAAGAAACCATTGATGCGCATGGCAAAGATTCGGTAGCGATGTATACCTCTGGGCAGTCTACAATTCCGGAAGGTTATGTGGCTTCTAAGTTTATGAAAGGCGCTATTGGGACCAATAATCTTGATTGTAATGCACGCCTATGTATGGCCAGTGCGGTAACTGGTTTTTTAACAACCTTTGGCGCTGATGAGCCTATGGGCTGCTATGAGGATATTGATCACGCTGATTACTTTATTACCTGGGGGAATAATATGGCAGAAATGCATCCGGTATTATTTTCCAGAATGCTAGAGCAAAAATCTAAACGTGGCGCTAAAATTATTGACTTTGCTACACGTACTTCACGGTCTAGTACAGCTTCAGATAGGTCCATATTATTTGAACCTCAAACTGATCTAGCTGTGGCTAATGCTATTTGTTATGAAATAATAAACAACGGCTGGGTGAATAACTCCTTTGTTGAAAAACATTGTAATTTTAGTAAAGGCCTTACCAATATTGGTTATGGTGTTGAAGACAAATTTAAATTTGCTGACAAACCAGAAAAAATTGATTTTTCAGCTTACAAGGCGTTTTTAAAAGAGTATTCTCCTGAAAAAGTAGCTAAGTATTCAGGAGTTTCAGTAAAGGATATTAAGTATTTGGCTTCTATTTATGGCGACCCAAATAAAAAGGTGGTTTCTTACTGGTGTATGGGCATGAATCAACATACCAGAGGAACTTGGATGAATAATTTAGTGTATAATATTCACCTGCTAACAGGGAAAATTTCACAGCCGGGTAATGGTCCATTTTCATTAACAGGTCAACCTTCTGCATGTGGAACAGCGCGCGAAGTAGGTACTTTCACGCATAAACTACCCAAAGGCGTAGTTACTAACCCAAAGAATAGAGAATTAGCTGCTAAAATTTGGAAGGTTCCAGTAGAAAGAATCCCTTCAAAACCAACATACCATGCCACAGAAATGTTTCGTGCTGTTGATCGTGGCGATATTAAATTTATATGGACGCAAGTAACAAATCCATTGGTTTCTTTACCAAAAACTAGTCGATATCGTCCAGGAATGGAAAAGAAATCCTGTTTTGTGGTGGTTTCAGATGTGTTTCCAACACCAACCTCTGATGTGGCCGATGTGATTTTGCCAGCATCCTGGCATATTGAAAAAAGTGGCTTGTATGGCAATTCAGAACGAAGAACACAACACTGGGATAAAATGGTTGAAGGACCGGGAGAAACCACACCCGATGCATGGATGACTATTCAAGTAGCAAAGCGTATGGGCTATGGTGATTTGTTTCCATACAGTGAAGAGAATCACGTTGAAGAAATATATAATGAATACAGGCAATTTCATGAAGGCGCTAAACATGGTATGGCACCGCTTGAAGTTTTAAAAAAGGAATCGGGAGCTATTTGGCCTTATGTAAATGGTAAATCCACACAATGGCGTTTCAATGCTAAATATGACCCTGCATGTTCAAATGGAGAAGCATTCGATTTTTATGGAAAACCTGATGGAAGAGCCGTGATTTGGCAGCGACCCTATGAGCCGCCTGCAGAGTCACCGGATAGCGAGTATCCATACTGGTTGAATACAGGACGGGTTATAGAACACTGGCATACAGGGTCTATGACACGAAGAATCCCTGTTTTACACAAAGCAATGCCAAGTGCTTATATTGAGTTTCATCCTGATGATGCAAAAGCCTTAGCGATTAGAAATGGTGAACAAATAAAAGTGACATCTAGAAGAGGATCTTGTGTTTTACCGGCTTCAATCAACGAGCGTGGGTTGCCAACTAAAGGTCAGGTTTTTGTGCCGTTTTTTGACGAAAACATGCTAATCAATGATGTGACTTTAGATGCCTTCTGTCCTATATCTAAAGAACCAGATTATAAGAAGTGTGCCGTAAAAATAGAAAAAGTATAGCTGACTAGAAATCGGGTAAACATAGCAAAAAACTAAAAACTAACCAATGGATCTAACTGAAGTTCAAAAGCTTGGTAAAAACATGTAAGATGAAAAAAAGACTTGGAATCATATCTCTTTTTGTTATGCTATTTATAGCTTTTATAACGATATGGAATTTTAGTTATGAGAAAGGGATGGAGGAAGGCTATGTTCCGGTTTTAGAAGAAAGCCCAAATAATAGTTATATCCCTGCAGAACGAGGGGTGTTTGAACGTTCGGAATTTGCGTTAGAGTATTCCAGTATGCCAGTGGATAAGAATCACGAAAGGAGTCTCGATTCTTATTATGATAACAGAGCATATCATGGTGCGCCACCAAGTATTCCGCACCCCATAAAAGAAGAAAAATCTTTGGGTGGAAATACCTGTTTGCAATGCCATCAAAATGGCGGGTTTGTTGAACGTTTAAATGCGTATGCACCGGTTTCGCCACATCCAGAAATGGTTAATTGTAGGCAATGCCATGTTGCACAAAACAGTAATACGCTTTTTAAACCTGCAAATTTGGCTCAGGTACATGCGCCAAAAGTTGGAGTTAATAATGCGATGATAGGAACCCCTCCAATGATTCCTCATCAAATACAAATGAGAGAGAATTGTTTGGCTTGTCACGCTGGTCCTGCTGCACCTAAGGAAATACGGGTAACACACCCTGAACGCGTTAATTGCCGACAGTGTCATCTACCTACGGATAGAATAGTTTCAGAAATTACGCCTTTCACAAGAACTAATAGCCATAAAAATGAATAGAAAGCAGTACGTATATATTCTAGTTTATACATGTCTATTTGCATTGTTTGCATGTAAACAAGAAAATGGAGAATACCATAATCTTAATGATAAAATAGAAAGTGAAAGTAAAAATTATCATGGTACGTCATTATCGTCAGAGACTTATATCGGGGATGTTAAAACCATAAAAATTACGGAAGGCGTGCACACCTTTTTAATACCTGAACGCAAAAGTCAAATACAATCTTTTGAATGTATTGAGTGTCATACTAAGCCTATTGATGAATTGAAAAGTAATGATGCTAAGAAAAAGGCGCACTGGGATATTTCTTTAGCTCATGCGGATGGGGAAGTAATGAACTGTATCACCTGTCATAATGGCGAGGATATGAATAATCTTAATACGCTAACAGGTGTAAACGTTGATTTTAATTCAAGTTATAAATTATGTTCCCAGTGTCACTCTAGCCAATTTGAAGATTGGAAAGGTGGGGCCCATGGCAAAAGAATTGGAGGATGGGCGCCTCCAAGAGCTTCATTTACATGCGTAAATTGTCATAATCCACATGATCCTAGCTTTAAATCGCGTTGGCCTTCAAGGTATAATACTAAGGAAAGTGAGGAATCAGATGGGGGAGTAGAGCATTAAAAAAAACAAGGTATGAGCAAAAGTAAAAAGTGGTATTCATTAGATTTAGGGTTCAATAGAAAAAAGGAATCCTCGGGTTCTTGTGGCTGTGGTAAAACCTCTGGTGGATGTCAAAGTCATGAGAAGGAGATGAGTGATGAAGCCTATCTAGAAGCTGCCGTAACTGCCTCTATTGGTGAGGAAGTAAAAAAGGATGGATTTGAGCAGGTTTTTGATGTCAAGATGGACCGGCGTACAGCGTTTAAAAAGTTAACAGCAAGTTTATTGATTGGGGCAGGGGCAGTAAGTACTTCATGCAGTGTAGTCTCTGGGGATGATACTAAAGAAAAGGCTCAGATTGATTGGGAAGAGCAGTTTAAAGGGAACTATAAGCTCATGACCGATAATGAAAAAAGTGCTACAGTTGAACGTTTAATGCGCTCATATGAGTTAAGAACAGGTAAGAATATAAGCATGACCTCTGAAAATGCAAAAGAAGATGTGCTTTTTGGCTATGCATTCAATATTTCAAAGTGTCAGGGGTATATGGATTGTGTCAATGCTTGTATTGAGGAAAATAATCAGGATAGGAATTCTGAAATGCAGTATATCCGCATCCATGAAATGAAAGATGGTAAAGGTCTCAAGTTTGATGAATCTGATGATAATTATTACCATGAAGTACCCGCTGAAGGCCATTTCTATATGGGAACACAATGTTTTCATTGTGATAATCCGCCGTGCGTAGAAGTGTGTCCGGTTCAAGCGACCTGGAGAGAGGATGATGGATTAGTTGTAATAGACTATGACTGGTGTGTTGGCTGCAGATACTGTATGGCAGCTTGCCCTTATGATGGCAGACGATTTAATTGGAGTAAACCAGAAGTTCCAGAAAAGGAAATAAATAAAAATCAACACTATTTAGGTAATAGAATGCGTAAAAAAGGGGTTATGGAAAAATGTACTTTTTGTGTACAGCGTTCCAGAAAAGGTCAGAACCCGGCATGTGTTGAGGCTTGCCCTACTGGAGCTCGAATTTTTGGTAATCTTTTAGATCCAAATAGCACTATTCGTTGGGTATTGGAAAACAAAAAGGTATTTAGACTTAAAGAGGATTTGGGTACAGAACCTAAGTTCTGGTATTTTATGGACTAACATTTATGTGTTTTATAGTAGGTATTGGAAGGTTTTTGTGCTTGCTGTGAAATGATAAAACAATAACACGGAAGTGTTATAATACAAATTCAAATGAGGCGATTACAGGTTTTAAAAAGTTTAGTGTTTGATAGTTTAGATACTATCACAAAAGGATCTCGAAGATACAATCTCTGGATGGGTTTCTTGACGTTTGTAATGCTAGTTGGGATGTATTGTTATTCTATTCAGTTAGAGCATGGTTTGAGTGTAACAGGAATGTCTGACCGTGTAAGTTGGGGGTTGTATATTTCTAATTTTACCTTTTTAGTTGGGGTTGCAGCCGCCGCAGTAATGCTAGTTATGCCTACCTATGTATTGCATGATATAGATTTTAAACAGGCTGTTCTTATTGGAGAAGGACTTGCAGTGGCAGCGCTTATAATGTGTTTGGCTTTTGTGGTGGCAGATATGGGAGGACCATCAGTGCTCTGGCATATGATACCAGGAATTGGTGTTTTTAATTTTCCAAATTCAATGCTTACATGGGATGTTATTGTTTTAAACGGTTATTTGTTTTTAAATATTAGCATACCATTTTATATTTTGTTTAGACATTATCAAGGTAAAGAGTCTAAATCAAAAGTATATGTGCCAGGAGCCATATTATCAGTATTCTGGGCCGTAGCAATTCACTTGGTCACTGCCTTTTTGTATCAAGGTCTACAAGCACGTCCTTTTTGGAATAATGCCTTATTAGGACCTCGTTTTTTAGCCTCTGCATTTGCAGCGGGACCGGCACTTATTATATTAGTATTAGCTATTATAAGACGTTTTACAGAGTTTAAAATAGAAGATAAAACCATTAAAAAGATAGCAATGGTGGTAACCGTTGCGGCTCAAATAAACTTAATAATGCTTGTTTCTGAGCTCTTTAAAGAGTTTTATGCACCCACGCACCATAGTGAAAGTGCTTATTATTTGTTTTTTGGTCTTCATGGAAAAAATGCATTATTACCCTGGATTTGGACGGCTATTCCTTTGAATGTTTTGGCTACCGTAATGTTAACTTTTCATAAATTAAGGAATAATCTAAACGTATTATATTTCTGTTGCTTTATTCTGTTTATAGCCATATGGATTGAGAAAGGGTTTGGCTTGATTGTTCCTGGTTTTATTCCCGGACCTTATGGAAAAATAGAAGAGTATATGCCTACCGGCGTTGAAATTGGTGTGACATTAGGAATTTGGGCCTTGGGCGCATTTGTATTCACCATTTTGGCTAAAACGGCAATTGGTATAGAATTGGGTCATTTAAGGTATAAGAAGAAGTAAGTGGTTTGAGGTTTTGATATTTTTTGAATTTAAAAAACGTGAATTGATTAATTTCTGTTGCCATTTTTTATCATTCTCATAAAAGTAAGTACGGTTTACTTGAAAACTAAGTATTATTACGTATTATTGTGCGGAATACTAGTTTTATGCCTTCAGTCGCTTTACATACTCGATCAAAACATAGATTGCTCAATGACGTATCTTGTGGGGCATGTCAAAATGCAAACTGTCTTATTAAAAGAAACCTAGGTATTCTTTCCGGTTCAAACTTTTTAAATAATAAAAGCACTTTAAAATGTAAAAAAGGGCAACAGTTTATTATGGAAGGGGCTCCAGTAAATGGATTGTTCTTTATTCTTAAAGGTACTGTAAAAGTTTTTAGAACAGGTATAAATGGCCGAGAACAAATCGTACGATTTGCGAAAGAAGGAGAGATTATTGGTCATCGTGGATTCGGCACTGAGGAGTACTATTCCATTGGAGCTATTGCATTACAGGATTCTGTGTTGTGCTATTTTTCAAAGGAAGATTTACAAGACGCACTGCTTGAAACACCTAAGTTTGCTTATGATTTAATGCTTTTCTATGCCGATGAGTTAAATAGAAGTGAGAACAAGGTGAAGTCCATCTCGCAAATGACAGTTCGAGAACGCGTTATTGATACCTTACTCTATATCAATAGAAAATTTGGTGATTTAAAAGGGTTTTTAAATCTACCTTTAAGCCGACGCGAATACGCTGATTATGCTGGTACTACCGAAGAGCAAGTGATTCGTGTTTTTTCAGCCTTGAAAAAAGAAAAACTGATTGCTGCTCAAGGAAAAAAAATAGGTATAAACAATATTCAACTACTCAAAAAGGAAATTAGCGAGCATAATTATTTCCTAGATACCTAAAAGGTTTCAGAATACTTTCATCATTTTATTTTATAAATTTAGTTGTACCAGCTAAAGCTGTACCTTGAACAATTTCCTGCGTTTTGGTAGCTTTTTATATGTTACAAAAGGTTCTTTCCTACTGTTTTTTTTCATACTTAGTTATTAAGTAAGCTTCTATTTTTGCTTCAAATAAGTATTAATACTTAATTTTTAGAAATTACAAATCAAAATAACAGATTATGGAACCAAACACAGTTACTCTAGTTCAAGAATCCTTTGAAAAGGTAAAACCTATAGCTCCTGCTGCGGCAGAAATATTTTATACCAAGTTGTTTGAACTGGATCCACAATTAAAACCACTATTCCCTACAGATAAAGAAGGTGCTATGGTAGAGCAAGGCAATAAACTAATGACTATGCTTGCCGCTGCCGTTGCTGGACTTAGCAACTTAGATGCACTTATACCAGTTTTAAAAGATTTAGGAAAAAGACATGTAGCCTATAGAGTTGAACCATCACATTATGAAACTGTTGGAGCGGCATTATTAGGAACGTTGGAGGCTGGATTAGGTGAAGCATTTACAGACGATGTTAAAGAGGCATGGACTAGTGTTTATGGAACTATGTCTAGTGTTATGATTGATGCAGCTTATTAATAACTAAAAAACATTACTATGAAAACGATATACAAATTATTAGCCTTGTTAGTCTCTGTAACTTTAACATCATGCGGCGGAGTTCCAGAAGAAAAGTCTGAAACTGCTGGAGCCGAAAAGGTTTTTTCTGTTGAAGAAGTGTTAGAAATGGTGTCTAAAGAAAATGATGTTACAAGAACATTATATACCAAAGCAATTGTTGGAAAGGGCAAAGCTCAAGGTATGAAGTTTGATGAAGACTGGAGAAAAGATGATGTTGAAGCCGGACCGCTACCAGCATTATTTTTAAGAGGTGTAGCTACCAGTATTAGAAAAAGTCCGGTGCCGTTGGGTTTATACTTAGGGTCAGATTTTCCTGTTAATGCTGCGAATAAATTTGAAGGTAAGCAGGCCGATTTATTTGAAGAAATAAAAGTAGATCAAGAGCCTAAATTTTTCTATGACGAAGATCAAAAGTTACATACCGCAATGTTTGCGGATTTAGCTAGTGCGGGTGCGTGTGTGAGTTGCCATAATGATCATCCGCAAACTACAAAGTCCGATTGGAAATTGGGTGATGTTATGGGGGCTACAACTTGGCAGTATCCAAAAGATTCTCTTACCTATAAAGAGACTGTTGCAGTACTAAGTTCTTATGCAAAAGGAACGGTAGATATTTATATGGAATATTTGGATGAAATTGAAGATTTCAAAGAAAGTGATAAGCCTGAAATTGGGGATAAATGGCCAGCAGAAGGTAATTACCTTCCAACAGCAGAAGTGTTTCTTGATAGTGTTAAAAAATTATCATCGTATGAAACTATGAAACATCTTGTAGTTGCAGCCAAATAAAAAGTTAGTTTCTAGATAGTAAACTTGCTCATTGCTTAAGTTGATGGTTATGGGCAAGTTGCTTATAGTTCAATTTGTCAATTAAAATTCCTAAGAGAAAATGGTAGCAAATAACAAATCCACCATAGTAGGTTTAGTTCTTTTATTCGCCTTTCTGCTACAATTCTTTTTTAATATAGAATGGACTTGGTTATTTAATCTTCAGCAAGGTGAAATTTATAAACGCTGGTCTGGTCTGTTACTTGCAGTTTTAATTGTAATGCAGTGGGTATTAACCCTAACTAGGGTTGTAAAAAAATGGAGAGCGTACGCCATGACCATGCAAAATATACACAAATGGTTAGGGGCATTGAGTCCTTTGGTATTTTATATCCATAGTATGTCTATGGGGTATGGTTATTTATTATTGTTATCCTATATCTTCTTTTCAAATGCATTATTAGGGTATTTAAATTTAGATGTGATTAAGAGCAGTAGTGAAGCCTTATTTAAAGGCTGGATGATAACCCATGTAGCTTTATCCATTGTAATTACAATTATGATGGTGTTTCACATAACCATGGTGTTTTACTATAAATAAATGATTTATGAAGTTGTTAGTAAAAGAAATAATTAAGGAAACTAATGATGCTATTAGTATATGTTTTAAAAATGGTAATTTTTTCAAGAAATTAAAATATAAGCCAGGTCAGTTTTTAACAATACATGTGCCTATAGAAAAGCAGGTGCACAAACGGGCTTATTCTTTTAGTAGTAACCCTTATACCGACAAGGATTTAAAAATCACTGTAAAGCGCGTAGAGCAGGGGTTAGTTTCAAATTTTGTTCATGATACATTAAAAGTAGGTGATAAGTTAGAAGTTGATGATCCGGCAGGATCTTTTTATATAGAACCTACTAAGAAAGCGGCAAAACAGTATGTTTTATTTGCTGGAGGTAGTGGTGTTACACCTATGTTTTCAATTGTAAAATCAGTACTAACGGAAGAAAAGGAATCAAAAGTGTTATTGGTTTATGCGAACCAAAATATGGAATCTATAATCTTTCATGATGAAATTAAGGCATTAGAAACGGAATTTGGTTCTAAATTCTCTGTAGAACATATCATTTCTTCAAATAAGGCAACGGTAAACAATTATCATGCGGGATTGGCTACCAATGAACTCTTGGAGACTATTTTTTCAAAACATCAATTGGATTTTGGAGATCACACCTATATGATTTGCGGTCCGTTTGGTTATATGGAAAAGATAAAAGAGTTATTAAAAACTAACGGAGTTTCTCGAGAGAAAATAAGGATTGAAGTTTTTAAAGCACCAGTAGTTAAAGTTACCGGGAAAAACTTAGTGAGCAATGTCACGTTAAAGGTAGACGGAACATCTCATCAGCTTCAAGTGCGCGGTGATAAGTCTATATTGCAACAAGCTATGTCGGCCAGTATTGTAATTCCTTATTCCTGTAGATCAGGAATGTGCTCCACTTGCAAAGCTACATGTATATCAGGAGATATTAATATGACTGATGGGCATTTATTATCTGATGACGAGGTGAATAAAGGTAGTATTCTAACTTGTATAAGTTACCCTGCAAGTGAAGAAATTGTAATTGAAATATAAATTTTAAAAATATTAACTAGATGTTTAAAGTCAGTCCGTTGCGTAAAAGACAGTTTTTAGGTGGTATTATTGGAGTGGTCTTAGGGGTTTCAATATTTTATGTGTTGACTTTAGATGCTGCTGAAGAATATGTGTCCATAGGTCCAATGAATACAGGGCATCAAGATTTATCATGTTTTGCATGTCATGCCGATGCCAAAGGTAATTTACTGCAACAAGTGCAATCTAATATATCTTATACTTTTGGGGCAAGAGCCCACAGTGCCGACTTTGGTACGCAAGATGTGACGGTTAATAATTGTTTAGAATGTCATGACCGGGCAAACGATAGGCACCCAACTTACCGATTTTCGGAACCTAGATTTAAGGAGGCCGTAAGTCATATTGATGCAACCACCTGTATAACCTGCCATACTGAACACCAAGAAGAGCGCGTCTCGGTGACATCGATAAACTATTGCATGAATTGCCATCAAGATTTGGTAGTGGAAAACGACCCTATAGATATTTCACATAAAGATTTAATTGCCCAGGAGGAATGGTTTACTTGCATTCAATGTCATGATTTTCATGGCAATCATAAATATGATGTACCAGAAAAATTGGCAGACACTATTCCTATGCAGCTTATTCAAGCTTATTTTGATGGCGGTGCTGATCCATATGGTACAGATAAAAAATATACTGCCCTTTCTCAAGAGGAATGGCTTAAAACCTTAGAAAAATAAACAAGCTAATTTTTGCTTCATACTTAAGTAGTATGTATTTCTTGAGAACCAACCTTTAGACGTAAAGGTTGGTTTTTTAATTTAGGTAGGTCTGTTGCTCAAAAATTCTGTGAAATTCAGAATTTCGGTGCAGTTTTTCGCCCTTAATCTTTATGGCGTAAAACGCATGCCTTGGCATATCGGATATCAAAATTGTACTTATTAACAATAAAATTTAATAACTATATTATGTTTTACGTAGTATAATAAGTATCAATACTCAATGGATTTTAATGTTGTAACTAATTGTTATACAGTATTTTGTTAAAATTTTATGTTTTATGGCAGGTTAGTTTCTGTTAAAAAAGAGGGTTACAACTGTGTATTTACATGACTCATAATTAATACTACTTATATATTTGTCAAAAAATAAGTAAATATACTTAGTTAAATAAAAACAGAACTTATGAAATCTCTAATCAAAAAATCAACTTGGATTTTGCCTGTAGCAGCCTTACTAATGGCATGCGGTGGTAAAGAAAAAAAGAAAGACGTTGCCGAAGTAGCCGTTGCTGAAACTACAAAAACTAAAACACTAGATATTGAAAAACCTCAATTAACATTTGGTTTTATCAAATTAACAGATATGGCTCCTTTAGCGATAGCTAAAGAAAAAGGATTCTTTGAAGATGAAGGCTTATTCGTTTCAGTAGAAGCACAATCGAATTGGAAAAATGTTTTAGACCGTGTAATTGATGGTCAGTTAGACGGATCTCATATGTTAGCAGGTCAGCCAATTGCTGCCGGTGCTGGTTTTGGTCGTCAAGCAGATCTAGTAACGCCATTCTCAATGGACTTAAACGGTAACGGTATTACGGTATCTAACGATGTTTGGTCTAAAATGAAGCCAAATGTACCTAAAGGTGCTGATGGAAAACCTATTCACCCAATTAAAGCTGAAGCATTAAAGCCAGTAATTGACGAATATAAAACTAATGGTAAAGCGTTTAAAATGGGTATGGTATTTCCTGTATCTACACATAACTACGAAATTAGATATTGGTTAGCAGCAGCAGGAATTCACCCAGGAATGTACACTGCAGATAATGTTCAAGGACAAATTGATGCCGAAGTTTTATTATCTGTAACGCCTCCGCCACAAATGCCAGCTACACTTGAAGCAGGTACAATATATGGGTATTGTGTGGGAGAGCCTTGGAATCAACAAGCCGTTTTTAAAGGTATTGGTGTTCCTGTAACAACAAACTACGATATCTGGAAAAACAATCCAGAGAAAGTATTTGTAATGACAAAGAAATTTGTTGAAGAAAACCCGAATACTGCCATTGCTGTAACTAAAGCACTTATTAGAGCAGGGAAGTGGTTAGATGAGCCAGGAAATAGACAAGAAGCTGTTGAAATCTTATCAATGTCTCAATATGTAGGTGCTCCAGTAGAAGTATTAGCAAACTCAATGACAGGTACTTTTGAATTTGAAAAAGGTGACAAGCGTGAGATGGAAGACTTTAATGTATTCTATAAGTACAATGCAACTTACCCATTCTACTCTGATGGTATCTGGTTTTTAACACAAATGAGAAGATGGGGACAAATTCCTGAAGCGAAACCAGCAGATTGGTATTCTAGTACTATTAAAGATATCTACAGACCTGATATCTGGACCAAGGCAGCTAAGCTTTTAGTAGAAGAAGGTAATATTCCTGCGTCTGATATTCCAACAACAGATGGATACAAAGCGCCAACTTCCGATTTTATTGATGGAACTACATACGATGCTAAAGATCCTATTTCTTACATCAATAGTTTTAAAATTGGAAACAAAGATAAAGCAGTACAGTAAAACATAATTAAGTGATGTCATTCCGTTTCGAATCCTTCGGAATGGAATGGCAAAGCTACTAGAAACTAACTTAAGAAGTCATGAAGCAAAGCATAACATTAGGAAAAGTAACCAAGTTTATGGGATTAGGTTTTTTAGGCACAATAAAAGACTTATTTACTGGGAAGCTCGAAAAGGAAGATTTAATAAGTTTCCTTCGCAAAGTAGTCGTACCATTTGCTTCCATTCTATTATTTATAGGACTGTGGCATATGGGCTCTCAGTCATTATATAATATAGAGGCGGAATTTAAAATTGAAAAAGCACTGGAAGATCAAGGACCAGCTGCAGCTGAGGCCTTGCGAGCCTGTATTGCATCAGGAGAATCTGGATGCCAACCAAATACTTTGCCATCACCAAGTCAGGTTTGGGCTTCTTACCAATCCTTATTAAGAGATCATAATATTATTAGTGCAGATAAAGCAGCCTTTATAGAAAAGACAGCAGTGCTAAATGAAAAACGTATTGCCGAAGGAAAAGATCCAATCACTTATACTGGCCGACCATCATTTGTTGATCAAATTTTTAGAAGTCTAAAAACAGTATTTGCTGGATTTTTATTAGCGTTATTAATAGCTGTACCTTTAGGAATATTTATAGGATTAAGTCCAACTTTAAAGAGTGCATTCAACTGGTTTATTCAAATATTTAAACCTGTATCTCCAGTAGTTTGGTACTTATTAGTATTCATGATTGTAAAAACGCTATTAATAGATTCTAATGAAGATAGTTCATTTACCATTTCATTTATATCTGTTGGTTTATGTTCCATGTGGGCTACACTAGTAAATACAGCTATGGGTGTATCATCTGTAGATAAAGATTATATCAATGTGGCTAAAGTATTGAAATTAGGGCCATTTCAAAAAATATTTAAGGTAGTGCTGCCATCATCTTTACCATTAATTTTTACTGGTTTAAAAATTACATTATCAGTAGCTTGGATGGTGTTAATTGCTATTGAATTATTAGCACAGAGTCCTGGATTAGGGTTATTTGTATGGGAGGAATTCCAAAACGGCGCAAATGATTCTAATGCTAAAATCATCGTTGCCATGTTTGTTATTGGTATTATAGGGTTCCTATTAGATCGCTTAATGTTAACTATACAGAACTGGGTATCTTTTGATAAAACAGACGCGATATAATAATTATGTGGATTTGTGTAAATGATTAATCGGGTAATCGAATAAACACATGAACAAATCAACGATTAAAAAAGGAAGAAAATGGCATACTTAGAATTAAATAATATTTATAAAACTTACGGACAAGGTGAACACGAAACCGAAGTACTTTCGAATATAAATTTATCGATTGAGGAAGGTGAGTTTGTTGCAATTGTTGGATTTACGGGAAGTGGAAAAACAACTTTGGTAAATCTTATAAATGGCTTAATTGAACCGACAAAAGGTGAAGTTTTATTTAAAGGACAACCGGTACAAGGCACTAGCCATGAACGCGGTGTTATTTTCCAGAATTATTCGCTGCTACCATGGTTAACTGTTGGACAGAACGTTTATATGGCTGTTAAAGAGGCTTTTCCTAAGAAGAGTAAAAAAGAGTTAAATGAGATTGTTGCCAACTATGTTGAAATGGTAAGTTTAACGCCGGCAATAAACAAACGTCCTAATGAATTATCCGGTGGTATGCGTCAGCGTGTAGCGGTAGCTAGGGCCTTAGCTATGAAGCCAGAAATGATTATTATGGATGAGCCATTAGGCGCTTTAGATGCATTAACTCGAGGGAATCTTCAGGATGAAATTTTAAACATCTGGGGGAAAGATAAACGTACGGCCTTATTAATAACCAATGACGTTGACGAGGGTATTTATATGGCTGATCGTATAATTCCACTTCGTCCAGGACCTAATGCAACGTTAGGACCTGAATTCAAAATTGATATTGAACGTCCTAGAGATAAGACAGAGTTAAACGATAATGCAAATTTTAAGGAAACTAGAAATGCCATTATTGAATATTTGATGGATATAGGAAATGAACGTAAATCTGAAGCTCAAGAAGCTTTTGTTTTACCAGAATTGGAACCTAAAAGTTTTGTTGGACGCTTTAAATAATAGAGACAAATGACTACGAATATAATTGAAAATAAAACGAGTAACTTGATTAAAGATGTAGGATCATTTCCTTCGTCGCAAGTGATGTTGGATTTGAAAAACTTAAAGAAAGTCTATCCAACACCAAAAGGTGATTATGTAGTTCTTGAGGATTTAAATCTTCAGATTAAAAAAGAAGAATTTGTTACTATTATTGGACATTCTGGTTGTGGTAAAACAACGATGTTATCCATGATTGCAGGATTAAATCCTATTTCTGGAGGTTATATTTCAGTACTAGGAAAACATATAAAAGGTCCAGGACCAGATAGAGGTGTTATTTTTCAAGCGCCAAGTTTAATGCCTTGGATGACTTCTTTACAAAATGTTTTATTAGGGGTGAATCAGGTATTTCCTCATGCTACAAAAGCACAGCGTTATGATATAGCAAAATACTATTTACAAAAAGTAGGATTAGAAGATGCTTTTGATAAAAAGGCAAGTGATTTATCACAAGGGATGCAACAACGTGTTGGTATTGCCCGTGCATTTGCAATTAAACCAAAGGTTTTGCTTTTAGATGAGCCTTTTGGTATGCTAGATTCATTAACTAGGGGCGAACTTCAAGATACTCTAATTGAAATATGGAATAAAGAAAAAATTACGGCCGTTATGATTACTCATGATGTTGATGAGGCCATCTTTTTAGCAGATAGAGTTGTAATGATGACTAGCGGTCCCAAAGCGAAAATTGGAGATGTTTTAGATATTGATTTTGAACGTCCAAGAACGCGAAAAGCTGTTTTAGAGCATAACGATTATTATAAATACAGAAAACATTTAATAGATTTTTTAGAACATTAGATCAACATTCAAGAGAAACCGTGTGAATAGAATATGAGTTATATCATAAATAAGATATTTATATCCTTTTATATTTGCACAGTTTAAAACTAACAACAATTACAAACACAAACACAAACTCAAAACAATCAAAAATTAAAAACAAGAACCTATGAAAAAACAATACGTAATATTAGGACTATTACTGGGGTGTTTACAATTTGCACAAGCGCAATTTACACTAGATGGAGAATTTAAACCAAGAACTGAATACCGTCATGGATTTGGATCTTTAATTCCTAAGGATGCCGAGCCAGGTTTTGGTATTTCTACCAGAGCGCGTTTAAATGCAGGTTATGCCACCGAAACATATAAATTTTACATTAGTTTCCAAGATGTTATGGTATGGGGTGAGAACAGACAGATTTTACCTTATGACATGAACAACTCTTTCGCTATTTTTCAAGCATGGGCCGAACTTCAATTAGGATCAGGGTGGTCTACAAAAATTGGTCGTCAAGTATTGTCTTATGATGATCAACGTATACTAGGTGGACTTGACTGGGCACAACAAGCGCGTAATCATGATGCAGGACTTATCAAATACAAAAAAGATAGTTTTGCACTGGATATAGCTTTAGCATGGAATCAAGATTATTCGCATCCAACAGGGTTTATTTCTGTAGGAAATGAATATAATACATCGGGATTCTTTTCTTATAAAACCATGCAAATGCTGCATGCTAGCAAGAAGTGGGAGAACTTTAGTGGAAGTCTATTGCTTATGAACAATGGGTTTCAAAATGCTGCTTCTGGTTTAGGAGATGTTGCTAACTTACAAACTATGGGGGCACATTTAAAATGGGGTAAAAATGCCTTTTCTTTAACGGGTAATATTTACATTCAAACAGGTGAAGCTATTTACGGGACGTCATATAAAGATGTTAAAGGAGCGTATTTGGCTAGTTTAGATGCAAGTTTTAAATTATCTCCAAAAATTGGCTTAGGTGCTGGTTTTGAGGTTATAAGTGGTAATGATAAAGCCAATACTGACGAAACTGGGGCGTTCTTCCCGCTTTACGGAACAAACCATAAATTTAATGGTTTCATGGATTATTTCTACGTGGGTAATCACGCTAATAGCGTAGGTTTAGTGGATGTGCATGTTGGTGCTAACTTTAAACTGGGTGAAACAACGAGTTTAATGGCGAAAGTATTAAACTTTAGCGCAGAAAAAGAATTGCCTAGCGGTGAGAAATCTTTAGGTACAGAAGTAGATTTAGTATTGGCTAAGCAGTTTAAGGGCTATGGTTTAAAAATTGGTTACTCTCATATGTTTGCTAGCGATGGTATGTATGAGCTTAAAAATGTTGCTAAAGCAGATGCTGCTGATGTACAAAACTGGGCTTGGGTACAGTTATTAATTAAGCCGAAATTTTTAAATACTGCTAAATAATAAACAGCAAATATAAATTTTAAGAATCCCCTTTTCAGGGGATTTTTTTATGCAAAAAAATAATAACTATGCTTTATTCACGGCGTTGTGCAGTGAAATCAAAATATAGCATGCTTTACCCACCGAAATAGAACGTTCCCTAGTTCTGGGTAGAAATTGATTTGTCGTATCATCCGATGTTAAGGTGAAAAAAGAAATAAGCAACATCATTTAGAGTAAATTTAATTATTATGGTTTAAGTCCTTAAGGATAATTCTGGTATAGTTTAAAATACTTTTCTTACATTTAAGCTGTAAAGAAAGAATATGCTTAAAAAAGTTTTCGCAAGTGCCGTTTTTGGCGTAGAAGCTTCAACAATAACAGTTGAGGTAAACGTGGATAAGGGAATAGGATATCACCTTGTAGGATTACCCGATAATGCCATTAAAGAAAGTAACTATAGAATCGCTGCTGCACTGCAAAACAATGGTTTTAGAATTCCGGGGAAGAAAATAACCATAAATATGGCTCCTGCCGATTTAAGAAAGGAGGGCAGTGCCTACGATTTAACTTTAGCTATTGGTATTCTTGCGGCCTCCAATCAAATTAAGGCTGATGATTTAGAGAAATACTTGATCATGGGTGAACTGTCATTAGATGGTAGCTTGCAGCCTATAAAAGGGGCGTTGCCAATTGCGGTTAAGGCCAGGGCCGAAGGTTTTAAAGGATTTATTCTTCCTGTTCAAAATGCGAAAGAGGCGGCTATCGTTGATAATTTGGAAGTCTATGGAGTTGATAATATAAAACAGGTCATTAATTATTTTGATAAGAAGGACCCATTAGAACAAACTATAATTGATACACGTAAAGAGTTTGAGAAAAATTTAGATTTTCCTGAGTTTGATTTTGCAGATGTAAAAGGGCAGGAGGGTATTAAACGTTGCATGGAAATAGCTGCATCCGGAGGGCATAATATTATTTTAATTGGTCCGCCAGGAGCTGGAAAAACAATGTTGGCAAAGCGTTTACCTAGTATTCTGCCGCCAATGACCTTGAATGAAGCTTTGGAAACTACCAAAATTCATTCCGTTGTAGGTCGTGTCAAAGATACAGGCTTGATGGCTCAAAGGCCATTTCGAAGTCCTCACCATACCATTTCAAATGTTGCATTGGTTGGCGGTGGTAGTTATCCACAACCGGGTGAGATTTCCTTATCGCATAATGGTGTATTGTTTTTAGATGAATTACCAGAGTTTAAGCGTGAGGTTTTAGAAGTCATGCGTCAACCTTTAGAAGATAGAGAAGTAACCATTTCGAGAGCAAAATTTACCGTAACTTATCCATCATCGTTTATGTTAGTAGCGAGTATGAATCCAAGTCCGGGAGGTTATTTTAATGATCCTGATGCACCTGTGACCTCCAGTCCTGCAGAAATGCAACGCTATTTGGGGAAAATATCTGGTCCGCTTCTAGATAGAATAGATATCCATATAGAAGTGACTCCGGTTCCTTTTGATAAACTCAGTGACGACAGAAAAGGCGAAAGTTCGGTAGACATTAGAGAGCGTGTGACTCGAGCTAGAGAAATTCAAACAAAACGATTTTCAGATTCTGATGTTGTGCATTATAATGCCCAAATGAACACCAAGCAAATTAGAAAGCATTGTGTTTTAGATGAAGGTTCAAAACAACTTTTGAAAACAGCTATGGAACGCTTGAATCTTTCGGCTAGGGCTTATGATAGAATATTGAAAGTGTCTCGAACTATTGCCGATTTAGAAGCTGAAGCACAGATTAATAGTGGGCATATCAGTGAAGCCATTCAATATCGAAGTTTGGATCGTGAAGGCTGGTTGGGGTAGAGTTATGCTAATTGTCATCTAACACTGGCCAACGTCTTACTTTTTTCGTGCTTATTATTTAAGGCAAAACAGTAGGTTATGCATATTCTCTTTTGATTTTTTCATACTATTTCCATCTTAAATCATTCAAACTTTTTTACACTGATAAAAAACAAAAATTAGTAAATTAATTTTATTAAAAGAAGTTGAATTTTGAAAACTTCGAAGCTTTTAGGGGTCATGTAATTATTATTGAATCCATGCTTTTTTTAAATTTTATTCAAATAACGATTCTAGCCAAAGAAATGAATAATACAGCGTTATTTTAAAAACATCGACGAACGGATAAATCAAAAATATAAAGGCTTGGAAATCTGAATTATGTCTTTTTAGAAAAAGGAATTTAATATGGTTTTTAAGGGGTTTAATTATATATCTGCATCTTTTTAAGTTACTGACAATCAGTGTAAAAGATGTGTTTTTTTGTATTTTATTCTTTTTGAAAACTAGCTTTTGTTACTTAAAATAATTAGATAAATCTTTTAATTTTTTTTTAATACATGCCGTGGTTTGAGTAAACATAGGCTATACAGGGGTTTTGATTATTGAGTTTATCGACGAAATACATAATTGAAAGTTGTAAGTAAGATGAAAATGCTTTAATCGATTTTACTTACATGTTCGACTAAAATAAAAGCAACAAATCGACATAAACAATATACTTGTAAAGTATTTTCATTAAATAATATTTGCTATTAATCCAAATCTCTCTCTCTAAGCTATATAAAACGATAGCAATTTCTGGAAAATAGATCTTATTGTTTAGTGTTTTTGTTTTAACCAACCAACCAGTTAAATGAGTGAAAATTCCTTTTCCTGTGTTTTTCTTTTGCAAAGAAAGCACGACGGTCCCAATTTATATAAAAGTGGCTATACGCCAAATCTCTACAATACAAAACGTCAATGCACGCCTGCATTCGCAATATTTAGCAAATTAATAAATCCAACCAAAATGAAAAACGTTACGCTATTTCTCGTTACTCTATTTTTACCCTTATTTTTCTTCGGGCAGACCCCTTGTACACCTATCAGCACATTAGATTGTGAGGACGTGGTGGTTAGCCTTCCTGTTAATTTAGATTTTTCAGCGGAGGTTTTAAATACCATTCAAGAAAGCACAAATTTTGGTACTGGATTTACAGCTGTTTTAGAACATGCTGAAACGAGATTTACAAGTAATAATGCAGTAAATGATCTACCTATTTCTAATGCGAGTATTAATGGTTATGAACCTTCATTATTAACTTTGAGTGGAGGAAATCTAGCAATACAATCTCAAGCGGGGATTGCATATTTAAATAATAATAATCAAATCAATACTTTGGGAGTAGGGTTTGATAATTTAACGGAAACCATATCAATAAAATCTAAGTTATTGAATGTAGTTACAGGCGGTAGTTCAGCTCAGGCAGGGATTTGGTTTGGTTTTGACGAGGATAACTTTGTTAAACTTGATGTTAATAATAATAATAATGTGGAACTTCGAGTGGAACGTGCTGGGGTATCCCTTAATAATGCAACAGATCAAGTTCAGGTTAATGCAGGCGCTTCGGGTAATGATGTGATTTTAGAAATGATTATCAACCCTTCATCTTTAACAGTAGAAGCTTTTTACACTATTGGTAGTGGAGCAAGAACTTTTTTAGCTAGTTTAACGATTCCTGCTAACTATATTACAGGTAGAGATCTCAATGGATCAATAGGGCAGACTAATGTCTCTTTTGCAGGTATTTATGCCACGCATAGAAATGGTTCACAATTTACGGCAACATTTGATGACTTTAGTGTAGAAGAAGTCCCAAATACAGCGCCTTCAATTACGAGTTTAAATACAGCTAGCGTTTTAGAAAACCAAACGGTAGCTATAGATGTTGATGCGACTGATGATTCTGCTGGTTTAGTCTATACGTTAGACGAAACAGGTGGTGTTGATTTTGGACAATTTGATATTGATGCTGAAACAGGTGAAGTTACTTTCGTAATTGCACCAGATTACGAAGTGCCAAGCGATGATGGCGGAGATAATATTTATAATATCACAGTTAAAGTTACAGATGCAGGATTACTTTCAGTAACACAAGAGATTGCTATCACAGTTGTAGATATAGTGGATGAAACGCCTCCAACAACGGACTTTTCATTTATTGAAGATTTTGATGACTATACACCGGCTACAGGAAATTTAGATGAACTTTCTAATGGAGACTGGGTAAAGCAACCTGGTGATGCAGGTAAGCCAGCAATACCTGTTGTTTCTGAAGGACTAACACTAGGGACAACCTCGTCATTAGAAATAGATAGTCAACCTACAAACGCAGTATATAATTTTCAAAAATTAATGGATGCTCCTGTTGCTCTGCAACCTAATGTACCCTTCTATTTTGGTACTTATTTTGAAGCATCAGAATTAGGGGCGAATAATTCTAATAGAATTAGAGTTGCTGTTAGGGTA
This sequence comes from Algibacter mikhailovii, assembly GCF_014651495.1. Classification (GTDB taxonomy): domain Bacteria; phylum Bacteroidota; class Bacteroidia; order Flavobacteriales; family Flavobacteriaceae; genus Algibacter_E; species Algibacter_E mikhailovii. The sequence continues at coordinate 17,724 of NZ_BMWZ01000011.1, read as the reverse complement.
GATGACGCTGGAGGAGAAGCTGGTGCAGGCTGGATTCGCCACATTATAGGGAACTATGGAGGAACTTATTATGCACGCTTGGGACTTGGCGGTTCAAATACTAATAATGGCCAAACAGCGATTTTCCCTGGGCAATTACTACAATTTCTTGTAAAAGGGATATGGGATGATACTTCCAATACTATTTCTTATGAATATACAATTTCTCCAACGTTAACGGAAGGTGCTAATACATGGATTGCTGCTAATGCTGAACAAAGCGTCACGGGGATTCCAAAGTTAGGACGCATTTTTATCAGTTCTACAAGTCCCGATAACAAAGCTAATATTGGTCCAATACGATTAAGTACAACCTATAGCGAGGTGGTTACAGAATTAGTAGATAGTGATCCTTTAGCAGCATTCGAATCGACAATTTCAGATTTAAATGTTGCTGTAGATGCGTCAGCCTCTCTGGACGATAATAGTATAGCATCATATAGCTGGGAATTTGGGGATGGTACTTCAGCCACAGGTGTTACGGCTTCTCATGATTATGCGGCTAGCGGCGTATATACAATAAGTTTAACGGTTGAGGATAACCAAGGAAATACAACTGTTTCGACTGAAAGCGTGACAGTTGATGCTCCGTTTATAGCAACTTTTCCTTACCAAATTAATTTTCAAGATCAAGGAACAACACCGCCAGCAGGTTATGTCAAAGATTATGGTTTGCCTTATGGTGAAAATGAAGGAGGACTAACTTATGGTTGGGTAAAACTTTCTGATGGTCAGCCAGTAGATTTAACCACACCCAGTAACGGTACTGGAAGAAATCGCCAAGTGAATGGTGTTGATCTTTTGTTGAACACTTTAGTACATATTCAAGGTAATGATATAGCCAGTTGGACTGGAGGTCGAAGTAACGAAGGAGTATGGGAAATCGCATTGGATAATGGTTGGTATGAAGTTACAGTTGGAGTTGGTGATCCTAACACGGATGGTAGCCCAAGTGATTCCCCAATACATTATATAGACGTGGAAGGCGTAAATGCAATTCCATTATTTACCGTAAATGTTAACCTTCCAGCTGGAGATCCTGGTCGTTTTCAAACCAATACTGTGATAGTTGAAGTTACAGATGGTAAATTAACTATTGATGCTGACAATGAAGGTGCGTTTAGAACAAAAATAAATTATGCTACCATTGCTCAGGCTTCAGATCCTAGATCGACAGATACAGATATTGTTGCTTTTGCATTTACCGAACAAACCGGAGCAGCAACAATAGATTCAGAGAGTGGTACTATAACAATAGAGGTAGCAAATGGTTCAGGTTTGGCAGCATTAACGCCAAGCACATTTACAGTTTCACCAGGAGCTACGGTATCTCCATTAGGTACACTGGAACAAGATTACACTAATCCAGTAGAATATACAGTAACCGCTGAAAATACCACAGATAATCAAACATGGACGGTTACGGTTACGGAAGAAGCTGCACCGCTAAGTGCAGAAACAGATATTGTTGCTTTTGCATTTGATGAGGCAACAGGTCCAGCAACGATAAGTTCAGAAAATCATACAATTACTATTGAAGTACCAGATGGTACGGTAGTTACGGCTTTAACGCCAAGTACATTTACTTTATCAGAAGGCGCAACAGCATCTCCCGATGAGAATTCAGCACAGGACTTTTCAAGCCCTGTAAATTATACAGTAACTGCTGAAGATACAAGTACTAGTCAACAATGGACAGTTACAGTAACGGTTGCTGCGCCATTAAATACAGCACCTTCAATTACGAGTTTAGCTACCGCTAGCGTATTAGAAAATCAAACGGCAGCTATCGATGTTGATGCAGGAGATGATTTAGATGAAGAAGGTTCAGGATTAACCTATACCTTTGATGGTGGTGCAGATGATGCACTGTTTACAATTGATGCAGCCACAGGAGCAGTAGCTTTTATTGCTGAACCAGATTTTGAAGCTGCAGGCGATGTTGGAGAAGATAATGTTTATAATATAACAGTTAAAGTAACCGATTCTGGATTACTTTCAGATACCCAGGATATCGCTATTACAGTCACAGATATCGGAGAAGCTACAGAGATTATTGCGTTTACTCTAGCGGCTCAAACGGTTGACGCGGTAATCAATTCAACAGATAACACGGTTACTATTGAAGTGGAAAACGGTACAGATCTTGTAACCTTAATACCTACAATAACAATTTCTGGTGATGCTACGATTAATCCGGAATCTGGAGTAGTACAAGATTTTACAAGCCCAGTGACTTATACTGTTACCGCTGAAGATACTACTATTACAGAAGATTGGATTATAACGGTAACCGAAGCGCCTAGTACAGCAGCAGATATTATTGCGTTTTCTTTTGATGAACAAACAGGTGCAGCGACTATAAACACAACAGATAACACGGTGACAATTGAAGTGGCAAACGGCACAAGTCTTTTAAGTTTATCACCAACTATTGAAGTATCGGCAGATGCGACTATTAGTCCCAATTCTGAAGTGGCTCAAGATTTTACTTCACCAGTAACCTACAGTGTTACAGCGCAAGATGGCGTTACTAGTGTGGATTGGAGTATTACGGTTAACGAAGCACCAAGTATAGCAACAGACATTACTCTATTTACTTTAGTAGAACAAACAGGATCCGCTGTTATCAACACAACAGATAACACGGTGACTATTGAGGTGGCAAACGGTACAAGTCTTTTAAGTTTATCACCAACTATAGAAGTATCGGCAGATGCGACTATCAGTCCCGATTCTGAAGTGGCACAAGATTTTACTTCACCAGTAACGTATACCGTTTCAGCACAAGATGGCATTACTACGGAAAATTGGATTGTTACCGTTAATGAAGCACCAAGTATAGAAACAGATATTGTTGCTTTTACTTTTGATGAGGCAACAGGTCCAGCGACGATAAGCTCAGAAAATCATACGATTACTATTGAAGTACCAGATGGAACGGTAGTTACGGCTTTAACGCCAAGTACATTTACTTTATCTGAAGGCGCAACAGCATCTCCCGATGGGAATTCAGCACAGGACTTTTCAAGCCCTGTAAATTATACAGTAACTGCTGAAGATACAAGTACTAGTCAACAATGGACAGTTACAGTAACGGTTGCTGTGCCATTAAATACAGCACCTTCAATTACGAGTTTAGCTACCGCTAGCGTATTAGAAAATCAAACGGCAGCTATCGATGTTGAAACAGGAGATGATTTTGATACAGAAGGTTCAGGATTAACCTATACCTTTGATGGTGGTGCAGATGATGCACTGTTTACAATTGATGCAGCCACAGGAGCAGTAGCTTTTATCGCTGAACCGGATTTTGAAGCTGCAGGCGATGTTGGAGAAGATAATGTTTACAATATAACAGTTAAAGTAACCGATTCTGGATTACTTTCAACAACGCAGGATATTGCTATTACTGTAACAGACGTGGATGAAACAGTTCCATTTGCAGCAAAATTCAACTTTCAAAATGCACCGACTTCTACAACACCTCCAACAGGTTATGTGGCAGACTACGGTAAAGATTTTGGAAATCTAGAAAACGTTCTTACTTTAAATGAAACAGATTACACCTACGGTTGGAAAAGTTTAACAACTGATCAGCCATTAGATGTGTCTACGGCAAACGGAGGGGCAGGACGCAATAGAATAGCTAGTACTTATAATGGTGAGTCAGATCAGAATAAATTATTGGGAACCTTGATACATTTCCAAGGCGACAATATTGTGGGATGGTCAGGACAAGCCAGAGGAAATGAGCTGTACTGGGAATTAGTAGTACCCAACGGGACATATGAGGTGACTTTAGGTTTAGGAGATGTAAGTAATTCTATTGATAGTCGTCACAGTGCTACTGTAGAGGGTTATACTATTATTGCACCTTTTAATCCAGTAGATACAAAGACCAACATTGCTACTATGATTGTTGAAGTTACCGACGGCTTACTTACCGTAAATGGATTAGGAGGGTTTAACTCAAAAATTACCCATATAGAAATTGTAGAAAGTACAGGAAGTGCAGTAAATGGCATATTAGCTTTTGATCCAACAGGTTTAAGCGAAAATCTTGGAGTTGCAGGATCAGGATTATTAGTTAGTAATTTAAGTGGAGCAGGAGCTGGCGTGATTAGCCTTTTAATAAATGATAATTTGACCGCTTCAAATGATTGGTTAACCTTACCAGCAACTAATGCCTTAGGTAACTATGAATTCGTTACAAATGCCACAGACTTATTAGTTGGTAATACTAGGGAAGATCAAGTGATTGCTTCTACTCAAGGTTATAAACCAGCTATTCTTGATTTAGACTTAACTGTAATCGAAATCAATACGCCGCCAATAATTGAAGATCAGTCTTTTATAGTATCAGAAGATGCAGCCATTGCTACCGAAATAGCGACGGTGGAAGCCATAGATGCCGAAGATTCTATTACATATGCAATAACAGCAGGTAATGAAGCAGGAGATTTAGCTATTAATCCTAATACAGGAATAATTACCAATGTTGTCACGCTTAATAATGCCACAACACCACAATACTTATTAACCGTTGAAGTTTCAGATACTAATCTAACAGATAGTGCTACTATAACTATTGATGTTGCCGTTGGATCTTTACCATGTAGTCCAATAAGCACACTAGACTGCGATCAAATTGATGTCGCCTTGCCATTAGCCTTAGATTTTACAGCTATAAATGGTAATATATCTGAGACTGGATTTACTATGGTTTTAGAGCCAAGTTCAAGATTAGCCGCAGATGATGAGTTTGCAGATGCAAATGTACCTGGCTATGCACCTCTATTTCTTAACCAAGGAGTAGATGGTTTGACCATAACAAGTACAAAAGGAATATTTTATAGCCAACTATCATCTCAAGGTAGCCCTAATAGTACCGATACCAATTCACAAATGAATGCTTTAGGTGTTGGACTTAATGTGCCGTTAACAACCTTTAGTGTAAGCACCACGTTATTAAATCCTGATTTTTCTGAAAGTGCAGGAAACAATTCTCAGCAAACAGGTTTATGGTTTGGCTTAGATGAAGACCATATTATTAAACTTGTAATCGCTAAAACAGGGGCAGAAACTGAGAAGATTCAGCTGCAGGTGGAAAATATGGATGAAACCACTGCAGCATTGGCGTACAGAGAATTAAATACAGCAAATGTTGCACTTGCTGATGAAGAATTAGTTGCGCTGCGTTTAGAGTTTGACCCTATTAATAATACAGTAAAAGGATTTTACTCTATAAATGGAGGTGCAGAAGTTCAAGTGTCAACCAATAGTATTGACCTCTTGAGTGTACCAGCAAGTTATTTTGCAGGAACTTCTTATGATACGAATAACCCTTCGGAATTATCTAATTTCGCAGGAGTTTTTGCAACACATAGAAGAGCCGCAGGAGATCAATCTATCGATGTGCTATTCAAATCATTTGAAATAGAAGCCGAAGAGGTAATTCCTACCTTAGCTTTTGATGTGACAGAACTCAATTTTACTGTTCCAGAAGGCGGAACAGTAGCTGCACAAACTACTACACTTTCTGCTAATACAGGTAATCCAAGTGTTACTTTTCAAGAAGATCCAGAATCTCCTTGGTTAATTATGCCATTGACGGCAGCAACTGGACTAGTCGAGTTTGGTATTAATCCTACTGGTTTAGTTCCGGGGACGTATTCAACGAATGTTTTTGCCATTGACCAGCCAGACTTAGGTTTTGTAAATGGAGAACTAGTGATTAACTTAACAGTAACGCCGGCTGAAAATGATTTTGCAGTAAATATTAATTTTGCCACCTCAGGTGCTGATACTGAGCCGGACTACGAAGTAGATTCAGGTCTTGGATACGGTAGTCGAGGAAATGGACTGACATACGGTTGGTTGGAGACTACTGGTACCACGCCAATTGACCTTTCTGATAATGCTAGAAATAGAAACTCTACAGTAAGCTTATTGACAAAAACATTAATCCACATGCAGTATGGTGATACAGGTGGAGGGAATGGTGTTGCTACAGAAGGTATATGGGAAATTGATGTGCCTAATGGAGTTTATCGGGTAACCGTAGGAGTAGGAGATCCAGGTTTGGATGGGGAAGGTACTGGACCTATACATAGAATTAATGCTGAGGGGGTGAATGTAGTTGATGATTTTGTACCTACAGGTGGAGCGAATGCTTTAACAAGATTTACAACCGGTACGGCCGTAGTAAATGTTACTGACGGGAAATTAACTATAGATGCTTCCGATGGATTCAATACCAAGATAAATTACGCGAATATAGTGCCAGCAACTAGCGAGCCTCAGACACCTAGAGTTGTAGGTGTATTTCCTGCTGATGGTGCCACTAACGTGTCTACAAGTACTAATGTTTCAGCGAATGAATTGTTTTTTCCAAATTTCGATGAAAACGGAGTTGCCGGTTTAAATAATGCAACAGTAAATACGTCTACAGTTAAGTTAGAAAAACAAGGGAGTTTACTTAATTTATCATATACAGTGAATTCAACAGGTGGCGGTGATGCCATAAATTTATCACCTACCACAACTTTAGAATCCAATACAACTTATGTGTTTACTGTTGACGGTGTTGAGGATACAAGCGGAGAGGCTTTTGAAGTCTTTACTTCTACATTTACAACAGGAGATGGAAATACTGGGGGTGGAGATACTGATTTAGACAATGTTGCTTTCGATAATGCTGGACCAGTAGCCTCTAATGGCAATTTTAGCTCACTAACAGTGGGGCCAGATGGTAAGTTTTATGGTTTAGAAATAGGAGGAGATATTTATAGATGGGATATGGATGTAGACGGTAGTCTAATAAATCAAGAGATTTTAGATGGATGGAAAGAAGGATATGGTTCAAGAGCGGCTATAGGTCTTGCCTTTGCGCCTGACGCAACCTCATCAGCATTAGTGGCTTATATCTCTCATCAATCAGGCGCACTAAGTAATGCTCCAGATTGGGATGGTAATATATCTAGGATTTCTGGACCAGATTTAGCAACAGAAGAGCTTTTAGTTACAAGACTCCCAAGATCATTGCGAGACCACTTAACCAATAGTATAGCCTTTAAACCAGGTGAGCCCAATGTATTATATTTTAATCAAGGAAGTAATAGTGCCGCAGGAAAACCAGATAATGCCTGGGGGAATAGACCAGAAAGCTTGCTTTCTGCTGCAAACTTAAGGTTAGATTTAACATTATTACCAAATAGTGATAATCTTCCAATTAATGTAGAAACAACAAGAGACATTGACGCGATTAAAGCGGTTGATGTGAATTCACCAACTTTGGATGGTTTGTACAACCCTTATTACGTCAATGCACCTTTAACATTGTATGCTACGGGTATTAGAAATGCATACGATTTATTATGGCATTCAAACGGGCAATTATATATACCAACTAACGGAACAGCTGGCGGGAGTAATGCACCAGCATCTATTGATGATATGTATAGACCGGATGGAACGTTTTATAATCATCAAGATGTTAGTGGTAATTATCCTGTGATTTCTGCATCAGATGGGAATAATACACAAAGAGACTGGTTGTTCAGAATTGATCCAAGTAGTACGATTGGTTACTATGGGCATCCAAACCCGTTTAGAGGAGAGTTTGTATTGAATAGAGGTGATGAGGATGTTAATAATGCGGTTTATAATGGCGTTGTGGCAGATGTTAATTATCGTGGTGCAGCCTTTGATTTTGAATTTAATAAATCACCAAACGGTGTGATTGAATATAAAAGTTCTGCCGAAAATGGAAACCTTAAAGGTGCCATTTTAGTAGTGCGATATAGTGGAGGTAGTGATATTATTGCCTTGGTGCCAGATGGTGCTAATGGTGATATTGGCACGTTTAAAGAAGGAATACCAGGATTCACAGGATTTGATGATCCTTTAGATTTGGTTGAAGATGTTAATACTGGAAATATATATGTTTCTGATTATGGAACACGCCAAATTATATTACTTACACCTAAAAATGAAGCGAGCCCTACACCTGTTATCGCTGTAGGTACTAACTTGGTAGTGGGGGATGCCATAGCAAGTGGTGAAAACTTGTATGAAGAAGAAATTTCGCTTTCTAATTTAGGTAATGCAACATTAGAAAATATACAAGCTAGTATTACTGGAGCAGCTAGTGCGGATTTTGAAGTTGTTGATTTACCAGCAACACTAAACGCTCAAAATACAGGCTCCTTTAATGTACGTTTTAATCCGTCTAACGTTGGACCAGCGGTTGCCGAATTAACAATTTCTGGTGATAATACTGATCCGGTTATTATCCAACTGCAAGGTCTGGGTAAATTAGGTTCAGGAGGTACTAACGAACCATCATTACAATGGATACTAGATACGCACTTGGGTGCGGGTGTTATTAATGTAGGTGATACAAATGTGGCTACTAACCTTATAGATCTGCCTAATGGCTCTGCATACAACGATATATTGGGAGACGAAATTGATGCTCAAAAGTTTGAACGTGCAGCTGACGGACCAGTTTCATTAGAATTATTGAGTGTTTATGGCCCAGAAGGAAGCAATCCTATTGTAGCCTTTGGATGGTACGAAAGCGGCTCAGCTAATGCGACTACAGAAGTTTTTACCGTTGAAAATGATGTTACCAATAACGGGCAAACATTAAACCCTGTTATCACAGGAATTTTACAATTTGATCCAGGTGCAGAAACGTTCGGTTTCTTTAACAGATGGCCAGCATTTAATAATAGACAATTATATAGTGAAGATGCATTAAATACGTTTAGTGGTGCCATTCCTCACCATATTCGAGTGTATGAATTACCAGGAGAAGAAAATGCTTATATCATTGCAACAGAAGAGCATATACAAGGTTTCGATTACCAAGATGTAGTAGTGATTGCCAGAAATGTGAAATTATTTGATGATACACCGCAAGTGGCATGTTCACCAATAAGTACTCTAGAATGTGATCAAATAGAAGTTGCTTTACCGTTTGCCCTTGCTTTTAACGGAGCAGAAGGTGGACTTGCAGAGACTGGATTCACTATGGTCGATAATCCGTCCGCTAGATTAGCTGCTGATAATCCAGTTTTTAATAGTAATGTACCTGGGTTTGAACCTGGACAGTTAAGTTTTAATAATGGTAATTTAATCATTGAAGCTACTCAGGGAATAGCTTATAGAACAAATGGTGGAACAGCTACCACAAGTACTAATACTAATTCCCAAATTAATGCACTAGGCGTTGGTATTAATGCAGATTCGTATGGGAACTTTAGTATCACTACAACAATTGTGAGCCCTTATTCAGATGCTAGTAATGATTCTGAGCAAGCCGGTATTTGGTTTGGACTAGATGAAGATAATTTCGTAAAACTAGTAGCCAATTCAAGTGGTAGTGTTGAATTGCGTTCTGAGGTAAATGCACTATCTGTGGGTGCTAACCAAGAGACTACAGCTGTTGATGGATTAAATACAAGTACGGTGACATTACGTTTATATGTTGATGTTGATAACGATGAGTTAGTAGCATTTTATACCTTAAATAATGGTGCAGAGGTAGAATTTGGTTCGTTGCCTCTTGCAGCTGAATACATTAATGGCAATGCAGATTATGATAATTTAAGTTTTGCAGGAATTTTTGCAACTAAAAGGCGCGAGGACGCTGGTACTGTGGTGAACTATAGTTTTGAGGACTTTGGTATTGAAGCAGATGAGAATGATATAGCCTTTGAGCCTGTTAATATTAATTTCTCAACAGCAAATGACACACCACCTGAAGGGTATTTAGTAGATTCAGGATTAGGTTTTGGAGATAGAGGTAATACCTATAATTATGGATGGCTTTCAGCTAATGATAATACAACACTTGATTTATCTAGTTTTGCACGAAATAGAGGTATTGGTAGTGTTAGTCTTTTACAAAATACTTTAATACACATGCAGTATGGCGATATTGATGATACAACGCCAGCGGGTATTTGGGAAATTGATGTTCCTAATGGTTCCTATAATGTAACTGTAGGTGTTGGAGACCCAACAGGATTAGATTCAGAGCATAGTATAAATGTAGAAGGAGTAAATGCTATTGATAAATATGTGCCTTCAGGTGCTCAGGGAGCATCCGCCAGATTTACATCGGCAACAGTTCTTGTAGAAGTGACAGATGGTAAATTGACCATTGATGCCAATGGTGGTGTCAATACGAAAATAAATAGCATTGGTATTACCCAATCAACCGTTATTACTGAGCCTTATTTTGCTAATGTTTCACCAAGAGATGATGCTACGGGTGTGTTCACAAATAATTTCCAAATTACAGTTGAAGTTATTACACCGGCTGGATATGAACTTGATAAAAATACCCTAGCAGGTAATGTTAATCTATATGAGGTTACTTCTGGCGGAGAAGTCTTAGTGCCATCTAACTCTAATGATACAGGGGGAGGAGATGCTATTACCTTAACACCAAGTAGTAATTTAAAACCATTTACAGAATACGTCTTTAGATTAACAAGTAGTATTGAGGCTAATTTAGTAGGTGATATAAATACTCGTATACCGTTTACAGCCTTTGAATCCAGTCTCACAACAGGTGAAGAAGATATTGATATTGATCTTGATTTAACAGGAGTAGAATTTACTCAGGTGAATGGTGAAATTGAATTAGGTGCCCAAACAACGGGGGAATACTTTTCAAGTTTAGTAATAGGCCCAGATGGTAAGCTTTATGCTAGTACTATTGGTAATTTTCAGTCTGATGGTAAGATTTTTAGATGGGATATTGCCGCAGATGGTACTTTAGAAAATTTACAGATATTATCTCCTGAATTAACAGGAGCAGCACATCCAGAGGATGGAGCAAGAAATAATAATAATAGATTGATTATTGGTTTAACTTTTGATCCAACATCAACAGCCGAAGATTTGATAGCTTATATTACCCACAGTGCGGCATCTGTAACTGATGGACCTGAATGGGATGGTGTTTTAACACGATTAACTGGACCTAACTTAGAAACAGTACAAGATTTAATAGTGCATTTACCAAGATCTGGTAAAGATCACCTGACTAATAGTATTGCTTTTGATCCAGCAGGAGATTTATTTATTACCCAAGGTAGTAATTCAGCAGGAGGTGATCCAGATCCTAACTGGGTAAATAGACCAGAGCGCTTATTGTCGGCGGCTATTTTAAAAGTTGAATTGGATAAATTACCTTCGAGTTTACCATTGAGCGCATTTACAACTGATGATATATCAGCAATTAACAATGCAGCTGATGCCAGTTTAACCTATATAGATGGTCAAGGCAGGACGGTTTATAACCCATGGGCTACCAATGCACCATTAACTTTATTTGCTACTGGTGTGCGTAATGCTTACGACTTACTTTGGCATTCAAATGGTTGGTTATATGTACCAACCAATGGTACAGCAGGTAATAATAATACCTCCCCTAATTCTCCAGCAACAGAGTCTTATACATTAGCAAGACGTATTGATGGATTAAATTCCATTCCAAGTGTACCTGCTCTTAGAGGTGGTGAAACACAAAAAGATTGGTTGTTTAAAACAAAGGGAGGATCTTATCATGGGCATCCAAACCCGTATAGAGGAGAGTTTGTCTTAAATCATGGTGGAGCGCCTTACAGCGGTGTGCCAGGTCAAATTAATGCATCAGATGTTGATGTTAACAAATACCCAGATGATTTATTACCAGATCCAAATTACAGACAACCAGCGTATGACTTCGAATTCAATAAATCGCCTAATGGTGTTATAGAATATCAAAGTAATGCCTTTGGTGGTAAACTTGAAGGCCTACTTCTAGTAGTGCGTTTTAGTGGTCAAGATGATTTACTTGTTATGCAACCAAAAGCAAACGGGGATATTGCTAATGTTAATGGAGATGTTCCTGGTTTAGGTGGGTTTGATGATCCTTTAGACCTTATTGAAGACCCAAGAACAGGTAATATTTATGTTTCTGAATATGATAGAAATGGAGATGGGACATCAAGAATTACGTTGTTAAGAGCAGCAGTTCCTGCTGTTATAGGTCCAGAAATTGCGGCTACTCCAGAGGAGTTGATTTTTGAAATAAGAACCGATAATTCTGATGATGATTCTGATACCAAAGTTGTTTCAATTACAAATAATGGTACAGGTGTATTAAATATTCAAAGTGCTTCTATAACCGGTGTTTTTGCTAATCAATTTGATGCGGTAACCCCTAGTGGTAGTCAAACAGTAAACGTTGGAGAGAGCATAGACTACAGCATTACTTACGCACCTGAAACTGATAATTCAAATTTAGGGTATCAAGACGCTGCGCTTGCTATAGTAAGTGATGATGCTGTCAACCCTACCTTTAATGTTGGTTTGCATGCACTTAAGAAAAGAGGATATGAAGGAGGTAATGAACCATTTTTACAACAAGTTGTAAATACATTAGGTATTGGTATTGATGTAGGATGGAATTCATTAAGTAATGGAACGGATCCAGATCCTATTGGAGACGAAGTGGAAGTTGAAACTTGGATTAAGGCTACAGAAGGTCCAATAACTATTACTGCAGTAGGTCGATATTCACCTGCTGAAACCCTACCTTTTGGATGGTATACAAACAACAATGGTACTGTCAATTTAAACGAAGTAGATGCAATTTCCAATGGATTGCCAAATGCACAAACGTTAAATCCTGTTACGGATAATGGTGTGATGCAGTTTGATCCCCAGGGTGCTGTATTTGGAATTTACACAGATTCAAATACATTTAATAGAACCAATTATACAGAAGATGCTCTTAATGCTCTTCAATCTGAAGGAGTGACACATAGAACTAGGATTTATCCAATGGCTGATCGCGATGGTAATGCCATTGAGAATAGTTACCTTATTGCTTTTGAGGACGCTACTAATGGAGATTATCAAGATTATGTATTTGTAATAGATAATGTAACACCTTTTGTAGATGGATCTTTAGTCTTGAATTTTGATAAACCGAACTTGGATTTTGTAGCATCTATTAGTGAGGAAAATGTAGATGCACAGGAGATTACCTTATCTGCTAATGGCGGGGTAACTGCTTCAGAGATTATACTATCAACTTCTGAAGACTGGATTGTTTTACCAGAAACCTATGAGGTTAATACAGCATTTGAATTAGGTGTTGATATTACGGGGCTATCTATTGGTAATTATGAAACGACTGTAACGGCAACTGCTCCTAATTATCAAGGAGCTACAATTACGGTTAATTTAAGTGTAACTAATGAGTTGGTTTATACCTACCAGTTTAACTTTCAAGATCCTGACAATGTAGAAGTTTCGCCGCCTGGTTATATTGATGATATTGGGTTACCTTTTGCAGTACGAAATACAAATCTAGGCGACATAGCATATGGTTGGGTAGAACCGGGTACGTTGGCACCTGCTAATGCAGGAGAGAATGCCAGAAATAGAAAAGGTGATGCTTTACTAAGTACATTTACAATTATGGGACACAGAACGGCTGCTACTTATCCTTTGAGAGATTGGGTAGTCAATGTACCTAATGGTAGTTATTCCGTAAATATTAGTGTAGGTGATCCAGATTTTACAGATAGTAATCATGTATTAGATGTAAACGGTGTTACTGTTTTAGATTATGATCAGGAAAATGCTGTATCAAATGGTTCTGATAACTATGAAGAGACTCAATTGGTTGAAGTCGTTGATGGTACCTTGCGCCTTTCTTTAGGAGCAGGTGGAACAAATGCTAAACCAAACTATATACGCTTAGCCCCATATGATATTTCTTTATTCCCTCCTACAATAACGGCTACTTTTGATGGAAATGAGAATGTTCCAGGTGTTTATAGAGGTCTTGTTTCTATAACCTTAGAGGCTAAAGATTTAAGTGAAAGTGGAGGTATAGAGTCATTGCAATATAGCCTAGATGGTAATCCGGTTGAAGATTATTTAGAAGCTATTGTGGTAACAGAAAATGGCGTGCATGTTCTTGTTGTAACGGCGAAAGATGCGAACGGAAATACAACTGAAGAGACTTATAACTTTACTGTGGAACCAAGCTCTGGTGCTTTACTGGCTATAGAGAATATGACTAAAATACCTGGAACGAATAGAAGCTTTCCAGCAGAGGACTATTTTACTTTTCATAGAGTTGGTGACGAGCCAAATAGAGCAGTACACGATACAAATACATTGCGAATTCATAACGAAGGAACTGCAGATTTGATTATTACAGAGGTTAATATTTCTGATACTAATGATTTTACAGCGTCTATGTTGACTACAGATGGCCCAGTAGCCATTTCCTTACCAATGACTATTACAGCAGGACAGTCTGAAGATTTGGAGATAACATTTATTGGAACAACACCTAACAATGGCATAGGAAATATAGTGGAAAATATTTCTATCGTTTCAAATGCAGATAACTCCAATGATGCTATCGCTACGCTAAATGGCGCATACTCACGTGTTAGTCAAGGGTCAAATGAAATCACAGCACAGCAAGTATTTGACGCTTTTGGTTTCCAAACAAGTATGTTGAGTATCGTGAATGACGATGGTACTATTGATCCGCCAAACCAAACAACCTTTAGACCAAGCTCTAATTATCCGGATGCTGATAATATTGATGCTGGCTATGAGGGCGACATGATTTTATCCTCAACATTTGTTCAGGCTGATTCAAGTCAACCAGTTCGAGGCATTCAAATATCGGCTTTACATGGACCAGGCTCGAATGGAGCCAAATTTATAGAAGCTAATGGAACAGGAACCATAGGAGGTATTAATTTTTCTCATGGTAGCGATTGGTTCCAGACACTATTGCCAAGAGAAAGTAATAGTTCGAATGCTATTAGTTTTGATTCCGCATCCTCAATAAATGAGCCTTTTAGAATACAGATTGCAACTGAAAATACAAGCGGAAAGAATTCTGCTAACGGTAGACTTTTAGGCGCTAGGGTTTATAAAGTAATTGATAGGGAAGGTAATGTTGTGCCCAATGAATATATAGTTTTACAGGATTTTATAGCCAATGGTTGTGGGGCAGGCTCTGCAAATTGTGATTGGAATGATAATACATTCTACTTTATAAATATTAGACCAGAGGCGGTTCCAACTGCCGAGGCCATTGAGGATTATTTTGCAGAGATTGAAGAAACTTTTGAATTAGATATTTTGCAATATTTTGATAAAGGATATCCAGGAAACACTTTAGATATTGTTGCAACTGTTGAAGCTGCAGATCTTCCAAACTGGATGAACTTTGATGGAACAACAGGATTATTAACAGGTACACCGCCTGTTGATACTGCAGGAACTTTTAACGTGGTGTTTACAGGAACAGATACTAATGGACTTGAAGCAGTTACATCCTTGGCTGTTACTATCAATGAGCCTCCTGTAGCCATTGATGACGAAGGAACTACCAGAGTAAATGTAGCTCTTATTTTAGACCAATTATTAGCTAATGATTCTGAGCCTAATGGAAATGAACTTAATATTATTAATGTAGACAATGAAGAAAATGGAATAGCAATATTAAATGCTAATCAAAAGACAGTAGAGTTTACACCAGACAATGATTTTGAGGGCATAGCGTCATTTACATATACTATTGAAGATGAAACAGGGCTTACTGATACGGCTATTGTTACTATTCTTGTTCAAGAAAATGTAGCACCAACTGCAGTTGCATTTACAGAAAGCACAACAGGAACAACGCCATTAGTGATACCATTTGATGCTAGTAGGTCAAGTGATGATAGTGATGAGGCCTTAACATACCTTTGGGATTTTGGGGATGGATCAACAAGTAATTTGGAGAAACCTTCATATGCTTATACTAAATCGGGTAATTACACAGTAACATTGACAGTAACTGATTCAGAAGGAAAGAGTAATACTGATAATAGCTTAGAGATTACGGTAGAAGATTCAGTAGCTGGTGAATTTGCGTTGCGTATTAATGCAGGTGGACCAACCTCAGATTATCAAGGAAAGACCTTTATAGATGATCAAAATTTTACAGGAGGTTATAGTTTTGTAAATGAAAATGCTGATCTACCAGAGTTATATCAATCAGAGCGTGGAGCAGTACCAAAAGTATTTGATTATAATATACCATTAGCAAATGGGACCTATGAAGTCACTTTGCACTTTGCTGAGGTTTGGTGGGGTGCTCCCGGAGGCCGTGAAGGCGGCATAGGTAGTCGTGTTTTTGATGTTGAAATAGAAGGAAATACGGTGCTAGATGATTATGATGTAATTGAAGATGTAGGAACACTGACCGAAGTAACTAAGACTTTTACAGTAGTAGTAATTGATGGATCGCTTGATATGAATTTTGATGCTGCAGGAAGTGATGGTGCAAATGAACCTACACTAGCAGGAATTGAGGTTCTTAGTCAAGTTCCAAATGAAGAACCAGTCGCTGTAGCCGATTCAGATATTACATCAGGTCCCGCACCATTAACAGTAGTATTTGATAGCAGTGGTTCAAGTGATGATAAAGCAATTACGGATTATGCATGGGACTTTGATGATGGAACACCAGAAAGTAATGAGGCTTCACCAAGTCATATATTTACTGCAGCTGGTAACTACACAGTAACCTTAACGGTAACCGATGACGAAGGAGAGAGCTCTACTGATAGCATAGATATAACGGTAGAAGAGGCTGTGTCAAATGACTTTGCCTTACGTATCAATGCAGGCGGACCAGCTGTAGACTATCAAGGAGAAACCTTTATAGCAGATCAGTATTTTGTAGATGGAAAAGTATTTGTTAATTCAAATGCAACAGTACCAGTATTGTATCAATCGGAGCGTAGTGCAAGCCCTCCAGTGTTTGGTTATAACATACCTTTAGCAAATGGAACCTATGAAGTCAGCTTGTACTTTGCAGAGATTTGGTGGGGAGCTACAGGAGGTGCTGAAGGCGGCCTAGGTAAGCGTATCTTTGATGTTGCTATAGAAGGTGATACCTTGTTAGATAATTATGATATCAATGCAGATGTAGGTGCACAGACTGCAGTAGTTAAAACATTTACTGTAACAGTTACTGATGGGGTTTTAGATATGGATTTTGATGCTACAGGAAGTGATGGCGTTAATCAACCTAAGCTATCGGCCATAGAAATTCTTGGTCAAGCCATTAATCAGGCGCCAGTCGCTTTAGCCGGTTCAGATCTTACATCAGGGCCTGCACCATTGACGATAGCATTTAATTCAATAGGGTCTAGTGACGATAAAGGTATTACGGCTTACGCTTGGAACTTTGGTGATGGAACACCAGTAAGTAATGAAGCATCACCAAGTCATATATTTACAGCAGCCGGTAACTATACGGTAACTTTAACGGTAAGCGATGTAGAAGGTGAGAGCGCTACTGATAGCATAGATATTACAGTAGAAGAGTCTGTATCAAATGACTTTGCGCTGCGCATAAATGCGGGTGGACCAAGCTTAGATTTCGAAGGGGAGACCTTTATAGCCGATCAGTATTTTACAGGTGGTAAGTTTTTTGAAAATGCAAGTGCTGAAGTCGAGAGTTTATATCAAACAGAACGCAGTTCAGATGAGAAGGAATTTAATTATAACATACCTTTAGCTAATGGAACCTATGAAGTCACGCTGCACTTTGCAGAGATTTACTGGGGAGCTACAGGTGGAGGA
>NZ_BMWZ01000010.1 GCF_014651495.1 Algibacter mikhailovii | reverse complement strand
AAGCCCATTTGCGCCGATGGTACTACATTTGTGGGAGAGTAGGTCGTTGCCTTTTTTGAATCCTCAACATGTATTTGTTGAGGATTTTTTTTTGGGTGGAAGTCATCTGTTCAAAATATCTCTGAACAATTACTACGACTTTTATTGCTTTATTTTAAGATATGCATTGACGGTGTTTAGGAATTTATCTTATTCAATAAAACTTCACGAATTTAATTTATTTATAGCTAAATCAAGAATTTACGATTATTCTTTTAAGCTATAAAATCTGCATTTCATCGAGATAACCACATTTATTTAAGTGAAAAACTGTATTATATCGGGTAAATTGGTATTTCATGGATTTTATTTATTAGTTTTGATTTGTTATAATTCCAAAATTAAGGATGATTCAGAATAGTACATTTTGTTTTATTATGCCTTGGAATTGGTAAGACATTAACATTTATTTTGCAGAAATTCGAAAGTTAACTTTTAAAAAAAAGTAGTTGTATAAATATATTGTAAAAGATATATAGAACGTATTTCGTGTTAAGCACAGAGAACTATAAATTTAAATAATTATAAAATGAAAGATGAAGGTGTAATTATTATTGGAGCAGGTGGACATGGTACTGTGGTTGCAAGTATACTTCTTGCAAGTAATATTAAGGTTTTAGGTTATTATGATGATGATATAGAGAAACAAGGAAAAACCTTTTTGGAAATTCCAGTATTAGGTAAAATTAGCGATTTGGTATCGGATAGTAAAGTAAAAGCTATCATTGGAATTGGAAATAATAAACGACGTAAGGAAATAGCTCAAAAATTTGATTTTGATTGGGTAAACGCCATTCATCCATTTTCTTGGATAAGCCCAGATGTTAATTTAGGGAAAGGTACTATAGTGTGCGCAGGAGCTATTATACAAGCAGGGAGTACTTTAGGAGACCATGTGGTTATTAATACTAAAGCAAGTGTCGATCATGATTGTATTGTTGGAAATTATTCTCATGTGGCAGTTGCCCATTTGGCAGGTGGTGTATCTGTTGGCGAAGGTGTATTTGTAGCTTTAAACAGTACTGTATTGCCGCTAACTAACGTTGGGGATTGGTCAATAGTTGGGGCAGGATCCGTTGTGACAAAAGATGTGTTACCTAATAAAACTGTTGTAGGTATACCTGCTAGACCAATTTAAATTAACTATCATTTTGAATAAGTCTGTCGAAGTATGAAAGTAAGGAAATAGATATTTCTATTATGTTCTTTATTTCATATTCTATTAGCAAGATTAATTCGTATCTGAGGTTTGAGAAGATTAATATTTTCAAAGGACTAGTTTGGTAGTATTGGAATACCTCTAAATAAGTTTTAAGAGCATATTGCTAATTAAAAAAACTAACTACCCTATTGAAGATTTAAAGAAAATATATAGTTGTAAATTATTTAGCACAAAAGGTTTGGGCTAAGTTCTATTAGTAATTATATCTTCTGATGACTCATTTTTAATATACTTACTAGGTATTATTCCAAACTGTTTTTTGAAACATTTTGAAAAGTAGGATGCTGTATTGAACCCGGTTCTATACATAACTTCCTTTACTGATAAGTCCGTAGTTTCAAATAACTGAAGAGCTCGTTTTAAACGTATAGTTCTTATGAATTCACTAGTCGATAATCCTGTTAATTCTTTAATTTTTAAATAGACGTTACTCCTGCTCATTAGCATATCTTGTACAAACATTTCTACGCTATACTCTGAATTGGTCATGTTAGATTCAACAGATTTAATTGCTTTTTGTAAAAAAAGTTCATCAGATGACGTCACGGTTACCTCATTAGGCTGCAGTGCTACTTCTCTAATAAAACGTTTTCTAAGTTGTTCTCTATGCTTTAGAATATTAGATAATTTAAGTTCTAGAAGTTCTAAATTAAAAGGTTTTCTAAGGTAGGCATCAGCACCAATTTTTAAACCTTCGATTTCCTTTTCTTGTGATAGTTTTGCAGTAAGTATAACTACAGGTATATGACTCGTTTCTTGTGCGGTTTTTAGTTTATTACAAAATTCGATACCATCCATTTCGGGCATAACTAAATCTGTTATCACAATATTGGGCATAAATTTGATGGCTTGTTCAAGACCTTTTTTGCCATTACTAGCTTCATATATATAATAACTTTCCCCTAAACCTTTTTTTATGAAAGATCTAATGTCGGGGTTATCCTCAACCAATAATAG
Source organism: Algibacter mikhailovii (assembly GCF_014651495.1). Taxonomy (GTDB): domain Bacteria; phylum Bacteroidota; class Bacteroidia; order Flavobacteriales; family Flavobacteriaceae; genus Algibacter_E; species Algibacter_E mikhailovii. The sequence continues at coordinate 88,392 of NZ_BMWZ01000010.1, read as the reverse complement.
AACGGGAAGTTTGGACCTGGATCTTGTGATATTTTGATCAGCTATATCATCAATTACACTAATAGCATGTGATTCGGCATCCTTTTGATTAATAAAGTCTTTTGCTTCAAAGACCTCGTGGAAGTTTATATCATTAGTGCTAGAATATGTATTGCGTTTTTTAGGAAGCCATACATAAAATGCAGTGCCATGTTCCGCATCACTTTTTACCTTAATAATTCCTTGGTGTAATTTTACAAGATTATTCGTATATGAAAGGCCAATTCCCGATCCTTTATTTTTAGTTTTACTACTGATATTTAAATCGCTATAGTAGCGTTCAAAAATATGTTTAATTCTATGCGCCGGAATTCCAGGACCAGAATCTTTTACTTCAATTACTATATATTCAGAAGGGTTTATATTAACGTCAATATTATCAGGTGGCGTAAAATCATTTTCATCAAATATACTCAAGGTAATTGTACCTTCTTCTGGGGTGAATTTAAAGGCATTAGATAACAGGTTATTCACTATTTTCTCAATGGCGTCAGGATCAAACCAAGTTGAAATGGTTGATTTCGAACTTTTTATTTCAAACTTTATATGTTTTTTATGACTTAAAAACTGAAACGGTTCTCCAACTTCTTTTAGAAATTCAACAATATCACTTTTGCTTAGATTCAATTTCATTTTCCCATGATCCATTTTTCTGAAATCTAATAATTGATTAACCAACCTAAGTAAATACGTAGTGTTTTTGCTAATCATGTTATGTTGATCTATTAATTCTTTAGGACTAATTTCTTTTCCTTTTTGAATCAAATAGTCTATTGGACCTTTAATTAAGGTTAATGGGGTTCTAAATTCATGGGAAATATTTGTGTAAAATTCTAATTTTAGACGATGTAACTCTTCGTTTTTTACTTTTTCGATATGCGCAAGCTCTATTTCATATTTTGTTGTTGAACGCATAATGGTATATCGTCTAAATGCTAAAAGTAAACTTATAAATAGCAGTATGTATAGAAAATAAGCTACTTTGGTTCTCCAAAAAGGGGGTGTAATATGAATTTTAATGGCAATAGGAGTTTCATCCCATATATTGTCATTATTCGAGGCTTTTACTCGCAATGTATACATACCAGGGGCTAAATTAGTATAATTGGCAATGCGGTTATCAGCGCTCGTATACAACCATTCCTTATTAAATCCTTCTAGTTTATAGGCGTATTTGTTTTTCTTTGATGCGGCAAAATGTAAGGCAGCAAACTCAAAAGAGATACTGTTCTCATCGTACTTCAATTCTATTTCATCCATACTATTTATGGATTCAGGCAGGATTACTCGACCATTAATTTGTTCTCCAATTTTTACGGGCTTATTAAATAATGAAAAGTTTGTAAATACCGTTTCTGCATTAACTTTATTGTTAATGATGGCACTTGGTTTAAAGGATGTTAAACCGTTTACACCACCAAAAAGCAATTCTCCATTACTCATTTTAAATGCTGCAAGCTCACTAAATTCATTACTTTGTAAACCATCATTTACATCGTAATTTTGAAAAGTAGCATCAATAGGGTTAAATTTAGATAACCCTTTATTTGTTGACAGCCATAGTTGGCCATCATCACCTTCCAGAATTCCCTTAATAACATCGTTTGGAAGTCCATCTTCTTCCGAATATACTTTAAAACTAATAGCATTAGAATCTCCTTTAATAACTTTGTTTAAACCGCCGCCTAGGGTCCCTACCCAAATGTCGCCAACTTTACTTTCATAAATGGTTAAGATGTAATTGTGGCTAATGGAGCTTAAATCTTCAGGGTTATTCTTAAATATATCAAATTCTGGTTGTTTCGAATTTAATTCTGAAGCAGTTAATCTTGCAAGACCCTGGCCTGTTGCAAACCAAATATCACCTCTAGAGTCTTGAAAAATATCACGAATAATATTATTGGGTATACTAAATGGGGTGTTTGGATCGTGCGTAAATGTTTCTTTTTGAATAATTGTTAGGTCACTTTTTACCCGTAACCGCTGTAAGCCTTCATTGTAAGAGCCTATCCAAATGTTTTTGTCTGCATCTTGCAAAATAGAAAAAACTCTATTTGAGATGCCTTTAATAGGTTTTATATCTTTATTGGTGATTTCTTTTTTGGAGGTTAAATCCAACTGATAAAGGCCAGGAGTGCCTTCACCACCAAAAAACAATTTCTTTGAATCTTTTAATTCAATTTCCTCAATTGCAAATACCTTATTTATATTATTAAAAACTTTAAATTTATTAGAATTTTTTACGCGGGTATTTTTGGTTTGAAGGTTTAGCCCGCCACCTTCTGTACCTATCCAGAGGTTCTTTTTGCTATCTTGAAAAATGGAGCGCACTTTATCATGACTCAAACTCATAGAGTCAAAGCCGTTTTTGATATGATTGAATTGCTTTCTTTGAGGGTCAAATTTGTTTACACCACCGCCATTGGTTCCAATCCATACATTACCAATATTATCCATGTACAATGATTTTACCAAGTTTTTACTTAAACTGGTATTGGGGTTTTTAGGATCATACTTGTATAAGGAAAGGAGTTCAATCGGATTGGTTTTAGAAGTATTTGAAAATTCAAAAAGACCTTCATCTGTTCCTGCCCATATATGGTTTTTATCAACCAACACCGTAGTAAATGAGCCTTCTTGAATACGTTGAGTTTTATTAACTTCCCTTTCCGGCATATAACGAAATAAACCATTGCTGGTGGCAATAATTAGAGAGTTGAAGCGATCTTCAGCAATACTTCTTACCGAAGCCATTGGAAGATTGATTAAACTATTTATACTTTTAAAATAGATGTCTCCAATTTTGTCTCTTGATAATTGGAATAAGCCAAAAGAGCTTCCCACCCAAATATGTTTTGCACTGTCCTCATAAATAAAAGCAATAATATCTCTATTGTTTGTTTCTATGATGCTATTCTTATTGAAATCAAGATGCTTGAAACTTAATGAGTCAAAAGGTTTATTTAAATCAAGAATATCTATGCCTTTAATAGTATTAATCCAAAGTCTATTACTGCTATCCCTGAAAAGCGATTTTATATGATCACTTACAATGCTTTTCTTGTTTTCTTGATCATGTTTAAAGGTTTTAAATACTTCTAAATCTTTATCAAAATAATTTAGGCCATTACCTGTAGTTCCAATCCATAAATTCCCTGTCTTATCATCAACAATGTCAAAAATTAAATTACTACTTATACTATTAGTATTTTTTGAGTTTGGTTTAAAAACTTTAAAATCATAACCATCATATCTATTCAAACCATCATGCGTACCAAACCACATAAAGCCTTCGTCATCTTGAAAAATAGTATTTACGTCACTTTGTGATAACCCGTTTTCTGTGTTTAAATGGTCAAATTTTACAGAATTTTGTGCGTGACCAACAAAAAAAGACAAGATTATTAAAATGAAGAAATATCTAATTTTGGAGTTATTTGAGGATGTTTTCGTCATATAGACAAATATATTAAAATGCTTAATTAAAACCTGTAAGACTTTTATTCTGTTGGACTATTTTGATTCTAATTATGGTGTGCAATTTTATAAAATATTGCCACCAACCTGTAGTTTACTTGGAACCTCCGTTGGTATTGATTTATCAAAGTTTTCAGAGTTTAAACTATTGAGGAATGAGATAATAAGAGACATGTCTTGAACTTTTAGGGGACTGTCTTTTACAAGAGAATCTATTTCAGTATCAGGTATGTTTGGGTTTTTAGAATTTCCGGAGGAGATGTCTTCGTAAAATTCAAGAACTTTTATTAATGATTCTTTAGTACCATTGTGCATATAGGGGGCAGTATGTCTTAAGTTTCTTAATGTTGGGGTTCTAAATGCATAGGTCTGTTTAAAACCAGAATCCGAAGCTTTAAGCTTATTATTATCTGCAAGGCCTAAAACATGCATTTTATAATCACTAAACATAGGACCATTATGACAGGTGTGACATTTTGCTTTTTTGAATAATTCAAATCCATCTAACTCGCCTTGAGATAATGCGTTTTTATTGCCTCTCAAGTATTGGTCAAATCTAGAGTTATTTGTAATTAGTGTGCGCTCAAAGCATGCTATGGCTTTTGAAATTGTTATTGCGGAAATTGCTTTTTTATTTCTAAAGGCCTTTTCAAATAAGTGAACATACTCCGGTATGTTTTTTAATCGTTTCACAATGGTATCTAAAATCACTGCTTCAGAGAAATGGGGGCCTCTCATTTCTTCAAAAGATATAATAGGCATCAATGATTGTTCTTCTAAACTATTTGCTCTGGCATCCCAAAACATTGGAGATTTTAAGGAATTGTAATTACCATTTATATCCATACCATTAAAAGCTACATTTAAAATAGTAGGTGCATTTCGTTGAGTTCTGGGGATGTTATTTCCTTTATTGAATTTTCTATTAGGGCCTAATCCTTGACCATTAACTCCAATGGATAGATCCAAGGATTCGGCATAACCAAATTCAGGATGATGGCATGTAGCGCATGCTACATCTTTATTACCAGATAAAATAGGATCATAAAAAAGCAATTTCCCTAATTCCATTTTATCCTGATTAGCTTTGTTGTTTATTGGGTGATTAACACTCAGGGGAATTGGCAGGTATAAAGCGTTTTTATCTAAAGCCTGAACTTGTTTTTTCTGGGAGCAAGAGAAAACAAAAAGTATACACAGAACTGCAATAGTTTTTAAATATGAATATTTAATTATGAGATTCATGTATTAAAAGATGTCAAACTAACTTTTAATTTCCTAAGATTATTTCTGGTCCATCTTCAGGTTTATGTTCATTTAAATCATTATTATTAATAGTTGTATGCCATGCGTATACTTTCTGTAAATTTTTCATGCTTGAAAAGGTTTTTAAACTTGCCTTGGTAATACTTGTGTTGTAAACATTTAGGCTATTTAAACTTTTATGATCTCTTAGTGCATATAGCCCTGTATCGGTAATGTTATTTCTGTCAATTACTAATTTCTGCACATTCTCAAATTGACTAATTTGTTTTAAGTGTTTATCTTTTAGCTGATTATTTTCAAGATATAGCCAAATAATATTATTTTTAATTTTAGATAATTTTTCAAGTTTAATATCCAATGCAGAAGCATTATTTTCCGTTATAGAATTTTCAGGTAATACAGCCTCGTATAATCCGGAATCAAAAACCAATTCTTTTAGAACAAATCCCTCAGCTTTAATAGTTCTTAAAGCTTCTTCACTTACTTTATTTACGGTAGGAAGATCGGTCTGTCCTTTTTTATGAGTTCCTTTAAAGCCTAACATTTTTGACGCAATTTGCTTTATATCTTCTGAAGTTTCTACTGTTGAAACTTTAGAACTAAAATTTGCATCAGCCTGGTTAATCCAATAGGTAAGAATATCTATTTCTTCCGTTGTTAAGGGTGTTTTTCCTTCTGGTGGCATAAAATCCTCATGATCTGGATTTAGTAATACCCGTTTTATCATTTCAGATTCTAAAGCATTTCCGGCTATTAAAGTTGCTCCTGATTTTCCTCCTTTGACTATGGATATAGAATCTTGAAATGATAGTCCGCCTTTTTTCTTGCTTTCATTATGACAACTAGCACATTTATTCTCCAAAATAGGCTGTGCTAAATAATCAAAAACAATGGCATCGTCAACTTTGTCTATCGTTGCAAGTACTCTTTTTTCTTTTTTATTGAATGGTGCATATTTTGTTAAATAATCACCGCCATGTGTTAAGTTCCCTCCATAATGTCCAGTAGCACCAAGTAAAATGACCACTAAAGTTATAGTTGAAATATTGACTCTAACTTTATTTTTATTAGGTAGTTTGATTATTTCAACACGAATTAGCCAAGCTAATAATGTCAGAGCTGTAGTTGCCAGTCCAAACCAAAAGTGTGTATCTAAAGCATCATTATTGTAATCGCCACTTAGGGACAGCATGTATCCTAAAACACATGCAACAACAGATGAGGCAAAACCTAAAAATATGGCTAGAGGAATTGCAGCCTTGGTGGCTTCAAATTTCTTTTTTCTACCTAGAATTTCCAGTAGAAATGCAAAAATTAAAAACCCAATAGGTAAGTGAACAACAAGTGGATGAAATCTTCCTAAAAATAATATAAAGTCTGGCGCTTCATTCATAAAATATACTATAAATTAGTTATACACGTTCTAGTTTGTAAGGTGCACTGTGGTTGGCATTCCACTGGCAGATGTATAGGTTTTTGTCCTCATCTATGCAAACATCATGGCCATGTAAAATAGGTTTTTCTTCTATTTGAAAAGACTTTTGTAATACACCATCAATATATTCGGGCTTAGTGCCTCCCGGATTTGAAACCACTTGGTCGCCTTCCATTATGGTTACAAAACCAGTATGATCTTTCCAATTGGTTTTTCCCACTTTAGGTTGGGACCAACATACACCTGCATATAGGTTGTTATCGTCAAAAACGGCTCTACATACTTGCATATTAGGCATTTCTATGGTTTTTATATACTTACCATCTAGTGTAAAGTATTTGAAACATTCTTGTGAACGCGAAGTAACGGCAATCATAGGATTACCTTTTTCTCTATAATCAATGGCTACACCATGAGCGCTACTTAAGTTGTAGTTAGGGTCTGGATTATCGCTACCACCCCAATGACGAATATATCTTCCGGTAGCGTCATACTGAATAATACGACTTTGACCATAACCATCGGCAACATAAATATCTCCGTTAGGTCCAATAGCGGTCTCAGTAGGGCAAAAATCTTCACCAAGTTTGTAAACACCAATAGTTTGAGGGTGACCGATGTCAAAAATGACTTTTCCTTCAACCGTTGTTTTTGCTACACGACCATTATGTTTTACCATTTTGTTGTTTTTGCCCAAGGCCCATCCCGAATCAGTAATGTAAAGCATGTCTTCTCCACCTTCATCATGCAATGTTAACCCATGACCTCCTTGATAGGCTGTACCCCAAAAGTCGAGTAACTTGCCAGATTTATCAAAAATCAAAATATTGTTTTGAGGATGGTCTCCAATCATTATTAAGCGTCCTTTTCTATCCATTACCATCTCATGGCAATTGAGTAACGGGGTTCTAGTTGCACTTATTTGAGCCCAATTCTTTGTGAGTTTATATTTGTAGTCGCCGTGTCCCAGAATAGTATCTGTTTCATTAAGCAAATGGGTTGATATTTCCTTTTTAGTTATTATAGCAGCTCCAAAAACTGATGACGTAGCCGTTAACGCAGCTCCAGCTAATCCTGTTTTTTTTATAAAATTTCGTCTTGAAGACATAAAAGTTAGTTTTTTTAGGTTAATAAATCTTTAACAACATGGCCATGTACATCTGTTAATCTATATCGCCGTCCTTGGTGTTTAAAGGTTAATCTTTCATGGTCAATACCAAATAGATGCAATAATGTAGCATGAAAATCATGAACGTGTAATGGGTCTTTAATGACATTATAACTAAAGTCATCTGTTTCTCCATATTGAAATCCGGGTTTCACACCAGCACCTGCCATCCACATGGTAAATGCTTTTGGATGATGATCTCGTCCGTAATTTGTATCCGTTAATTGGCCTTGAGAATACACTGTTCTTCCAAATTCACCACCCCAAACTACGAGAGTGTCATCTAGCATACCGCGTTGCTTTAAATCTTTAATTAAAGCAGCAGTACCTTGATCGGTTTTTTTACATTGATTTCTTAAACCGTCAGGACAGCCAATATGCTGATCCCAGCCTTGATGAAATAACTGAACAAATTTTACACCTTTTTCTAAAAGTTTTCTACCCATTAAGCAATTGGCAGCATAAGTTCCGGGATTCCTACTATCTTTTCCATACATTTCAAAAATATGGTCTGGCTCATCTGATATATCGGTAACTTCAGGAACAGATGTTTGCATTTTATAGGCCATTTCATATTGTGCCATTCTAGCTTGAATTTCCGGATCTCCATAGGCATCATGTTGAAGTGAATTCAATTTACCTAAGTAATCCAACATTTTTTTACGATCAGTACCATCGTAATTATCAGGATTATTTAAATATAAGACGGGATCTTTACCTGACCTAAATTGAACACCTTGATGTTCCGTTGGTAAAAAGCCATTACCCCATAAACTAGCATTTAAAGGTTGTCCTTTGGCATTTTTTGAAATTAAGGTAATGAATGTAGGTAAGTTTTCGTTGTCTGAACCTAATCCATAACTTAACCAAGAACCAACAGATGGACGGCCTGGCAATTGATGTCCTGTTTGGAAAAAGTTAATCGCTGGGGTATGATTAATTTGGTCGGTTTGCATGCCTTTCATGAAGCACAATTCATCCACTACTTCAGCAGTATAAGGCATCAAATCACTAACCCAAGCCCTAGATTCTCCGTATTGCTTAAAATTAAATATTGAAGGGGCAACAGGTAAAGTAGATTGACTTCCGCTCATACCTGTTAGTCTTGTTTTTCCAATAACAGATTTTGGTAAATCTTGACCAAACATATCAACCAATTTAGGCTTGTAATCAAACAGGTCCATTTGAGAAGGGCCACCACTTTGGAATAGATAGATGATACGTTTTGCTTTTGGTAAATGATGTGGTAATCCTAAACGATTTTTGTTGTAATTCTCTAAAATAGCATCCGTATGACTAGGCGTTCCAATGGAACTCCAAGCTTTTTCTGTATTCAGTAAACTTCCTAGTGCTAAGGCCCCTAGACCTAAAGATGTTTTCTTTAAAAAGTGTCTGCGGTCTAATTGCTTTTCAATACTTTGAAAATCTTTATTATTAGATTTTAATTCATCATGATGGTCGCACATGTTTCAATGTTTTTTTGTTCAATACTATCGTTTTGTAATAAAAGCGTCTGAATTTATTATGGTAGATGCCACAACTGCATTTGCCGCTACCAGAGCTTTGTCATCGTTTGCAGCTAAGGCATATTCTCCAAGGCTTATCCAACCCTCAGCCTTGGCTTCATTTTCTCTAAATTTTTCTAACTCAGAGTGCTGTAAAGTCTTTAAAACGTCTAATTCGTTGCTTTGAATTTTTCGTCCAGTCAGTTTTCTAAACGTTACAGAAATAGCTTGGTCCACAGTATCAAAGGCCGTCATTTTTTTGCCTAAAACTCTAGCAGCTTCAATAAAGGTCGGGTCATTTAATAGTACTAATGCCTGCAAAGGTGTGTTAGTTTCCTGCCTTCTAGTGGTACATAAATCTCTTGTTGGAGCATCAAATGTTGCAAGGGTAGGATGTGGCACTGTACGTTTCCAAACAGTATACATGCTTCTTCGGTATAACTCTTCATCTTTACCCGTTTTATAGGTTCCGCCGCTTACACTCCATAAACCAGGTGGTTGATAGGGGTAAACACTTTGACCTCCTATTTTACGACTTAATAGACCAGAAGCGAAAAGAGCATTATCTCGTAACATTTCTCCAGTTAAACGCTTAGCTGGACCTCGGGCTAAAAACTTATTTTCCTTATCCATACTCAATAATTCTGGAGTGGCTATACTATTCTGTTGATAGGTGTTAGACATTAAAATTAACTTATGTAATTTCTTAACATCCCAACCAGATTCAATAAATTCAATAGCCAACCAGTCTAGTAATTCAGGATGACTCGGCATTTCGCCCTGGTTACCAAAATCTTCAGACGTTTTTACAAGACCGTTTCCAAAAATGTTTTGCCAGTACCGGTTTACTGTTACTCTGGCCGTTAAAGGGTTATCCGGGTGGGTTAACCATTTAGACAACCCAATTCTATTTTTGGGTAAGCTATCTGGAAATGCAAAAATACGTTCTGGTGTACCAGGGAAAACAGAATCAGTTGGAGCATCGTACTGCCCTCTATCTAAAACATAGGCTTGCCTTGGTGTTTCCATTTCTTTCATCACCATTATTTGTTTAACGTTGTTCATGCTATCTACAAGAACTAGTCTGTCTTTTTCAAGTTTATCAAGTATATTATTATATGATTTTGAATGCGCAGATAAGTAGTACTTAGCTAGTTTGTCTTTGTCAATTTCGGTTAGCTCTAAATAAGATTTGTTTTTTATTTTGTTCAAGGCATCAGCATTTGAAATTTGTAAAACTTCAATATCGCTCAGTTCTTTTTTAAAAACCAAAAGGTTGTCAATAGTTCCTCCTCGAATTCCTTTTCCTCTCCAAACGGCTCCTATACGCAATCCAGGTTCTATGCGTGGACTTTCTTTACCATATAGCCTTAATCCATGAAAAATGATATCCTTATATAAATTATCGAAATTAGTTTTAGTTTGTAATTTTTCGCCATTCATATAAATTCCCAAACCGCTGGCTTTACTAGAACCATCATACGTCATAGTGATTTGAACCCACTGTTCTTTAGGAATATCATTTAAAGACTCCACTACAATTGAGTTGTCTGGCCAAACGTGAGCCAATAAAGCCTCTATTTTGTTATCCTTTATTTTTAAATGATAGCCTCTAAAATTATGTAACTCAGGGCTATTCATCTTATGAAAAATAACGCCAGTACTTAAATCTTTAGGAATAAAAACATCAATACCAATAGAGAAAGGTTGATTCCTTTGGTAAATACCAATTTTGTCGAGATCCAACCATGTATCCCCATCCATAAAAAGGGCTTTTCCATGCGCTCTTTTTTTGTAAATAGGCTTTTCATTATCAACAAATTGCTGACGCATTCTTATATGATTTCTACCATTACCACCAATAAGATTTACAAGTTTTTCATCATCAAAATTAAATGCCGCAACTAATTCATTTGGCTGTTTGTTTGTAGAAATGGTTTTATAACCAAGATTCTCAATCCAATGATCTGCTTTTTTACGTTCAGAGTTTGCCGTTGATTCTACTTGATCTTCAGTGTCATTTACAAGAGTTTCCAAATAAGCTATTATATCTTCTTGCTCTTTTGTAGGGAGCATCATTGCGGGAACTGGAGTTGCCAAATCCCAAGGAATCAGACCAGTTTCATTAACATTATTAAAGAAACTATACATTTCAAAGTGGTCTTTCTGAGAAATAGGGTCGTATTTATGATCATGGCATTTTGCACAGGCCACGGTAAGGCCAAGAAAGGCTTGAGATACTGTAGCTGTTCTATCAGAAACATACTCCGATCTAAATTCTTCATCAATAATTCCACCTTCCAAATTTTGCGGGTGTAACCTATTAAAGGTTGTTGCTAATTTTTGTTCTCTGGTAGCATTTGGTAATAAATCTCCAGCTAATTGCCAGAGAATAAATTCATCATAAGGCATATTATTATTAAAGGCTTCAATCACCCAATCTCGCCAAGGCGAGACATCCCTGAATTTATCTACACTATAGCCATGGGTATCGGCATAACGAGATAAATCCATCCAATCTAAAGTTCGTTGTTCACCATAATTACTGGATGCTAAAAGTCTATCTACTTGTTTTTCGTAAGCATGTTCAGTGGTGTCTTTTATAAAGGTATCCATTTCCTCAAGAGTAGGAGGTAGGCCCGTTAAATCTATTGAAGCTCTGCGAAGTAATAATTCTTTATCGGCTTTTTTAGAGGGGTTTAAACCCAACTGTTCTAATTTTGAGATAACAAAATTATCAATTGGGTTCGCTACGAATTGATCATTTTTTACAACCGGAATACGTTGTTTTTCTGGTTTTAAAAATGCCCAATGCGCTTTGTACTCGGCACCTTCTTCAATCCATTTTATAAGTATCGCTTTCTCATAGTCTGATAAGGATAAATGAGAGGATGGTTCAGGCATTAAAAGATCTGGGTCATCGGTCATTATGCGATGAAAAAATTCACTTTTATTTAAATTACCTGGTTTTATAGCGAATTTCCCTGAAGATTCGGGTAATTCAGAATAAGCTAATTCTGCAGTATGCAATTGCAATCCTCCTTTTATTTTGCCTTTATCCGGACCATGACAAAAGTAGCACTTATCTGACAAGATGGGTTTTACATGTTGATTGAAATCTATTTCATTTGGAAGTTTATCATATTCAATGGCAATAGTCTCCGGTAAATCGGGACCACAAGCCACAGCAAATAGTGCTCCTAATAGTGGAACAAAAACTCTCATACCTTTCATAATCTAAAAATTGATTAAGACAAAAGTATCTTTTATCAAGAAGAAAAAGTGAACTCAAATCAGTCAAAAAATTATACTTTTCCGATATTACTTTGTTGTAGGGCAAAAAAATGGGCATATTTTACTAATTTCACTTTTAATTTTCAAGAGAGATTTATAAAAATGAATGATTTATTACGGTCGTTAAAATTAAATATATTACATGTAGGCCATGCTAAGTTAGATCATCATTGGAATTATAGCGATGTTATAAGTCCATTCATGAGGTTGTTTTACATAACGAAAGGTACTGCAGTTATGAATCATACAAATCAGTTATTTGTTTTAAAGCCGGACTATATGTATTTAGTGCCAAGTTATATTTACAATAGTTATAGTTGCGAAGAATACCATGAACAATATTATCTCAGTTTTTTTGAAGAAATAGAACCAGGTTTGTCTGTGGCTAATTTGAAGCAATTAAGATTTGAAGTAAAAGCCAATGCTTCAGATGTGCTTTATTTTAATAGATTAATGACATTAAATCCAGATTTAGAAATAAAGAATAGTACACCAAAACCACAAATTAGAAAAGTATTAACTCAGAAGGATAAAAAGGCAAATATAAGTTTCGCTTCTAGCAATTATTTGGAAACTCAAGGCATTATTTCAGTATTGCTGTCAAGATTCATAATGCAGAGAGATCATGTAGTTTTAGAGGGTGGTGATTATAGAGACTTAAATAAAGTTCTTATTTATATTGCTAAAAATTTGAATTCGCCTATTACTGTAGAGAAACTATCAAAGTACTGTGGGCTGAGTGCGGATCATTTTTCTAGAAGTTTTATTAAAAAATTTGGCATGCGACCAGTACATTACATACAGTCCCGGCGTATTGCAAGAGCTCAATTATTGTTATTAAGTACACAAGATTCATTAAAGCAAATAGCAGAAGATGTTGGGTTTAAAAACGCTGCTTATTTCTCAAGAATATTTAAGCAAATAACTGGTAATACACCTGCAAGTTATAGAAAAACACATTTTAATTTATAGTCCAATCCTTTTAATTATTAAATTACTTTATGCAGAACTATTTGGCGTCATTAAAACTGAATTTACTTAATATAGGATTTGCTAGCTTAGATAGTAAATGGGATTTTGATAATGTCATAAGCCCTTTTACAAGAATGTATTTAATAACTTCTGGAAATGCATATGTTTACCATAATAATATGAAGTTTGAATTGAAAGCGGGCTATATGTATTTAATACCAAGTAATACATACAGTAGGTATAAATGCAATAGCTATCACGAACAATATTACATCAGTTTTATAGAAGAGGTTATCAATGGCTTGTCTACATATAATATTGAGGATTTTGAATATGAGTTAAAAGCTAATGAATTGGATCAATATCATTTTAAAAGATTACTTGAAATTAACCCCAATAGGGTTCTTATAAATAATGACCCTAGTGTTTACAATAATAAACCTTTACTATTTGGTGTGAGTGAAAAAGATAATGATTTGTCTACGAGTCATTTTGTTGAAAGTACTGGGATATTAAAGATTTTGTTTTCTAGATTTATTAGAGATGTAAAACATAAGGACAAGCCTAATGGTAAGAGTGAAGTTGTTTTAGAAAACACTTTGGTTTATATAGCAGAACATTTGCATAAAGATCTTACTATTAGTGAATTGGCGTCATTTAATAATTTGAGTAAGGATCATTTTTCTCGAAGTTTTTTTGAAAAATTTGGTATTCGTCCTAATAAATACATCCAATCAAAAAGGGTAGAAAGGGCACAGTTATTACTGCTTACAACCGATGATTCTTTGTTGGAAATAGCAGAAAAAGTTGGGTTTTTAAATATTTCATATTTTTCAAAAATATTTAAAAAATTTACTGGAAGGACGCCCACCCATTTTCGCAAAGAGCAAATGAACGTATAATAAATCAATCCAATTTTTAATAAGCCATAAGGAAAGAATGTATTGCTTTTTTATGGTTGGCTAGTTCACCACATTAATGGGTTCTCCTTTTAGAAATGATTCTAAGTTTTTTATTGCGGTGTTTACTAGACGTTTTCTAGCTTCTTTAGGAGCCCAAGCTATATGAGGTGTAATAATGCAGTTTTTTGCTTTTAATAAGGGGTTGTTTGGTAAAATGGGTTCCATTGAAACAACGTCTATACCAGCACCCGAAATTTTATTACTATTAAGTGCATCTTTTAAATCTTCTTCGATTATTAAGGGGCCTCTAGATGTGTTGATTAACATAACACCATCCTTCATTTTTTCAATATTACTTTTATTAATAATACCTTTTGTATCTTCATTTAAAGGACAATGTAAACTGATAATATCAGAATTATTAAGAAGTTCATCTAGGCTAACATACTTACAATTTACAGTTTCATTTTCGGGTTGAATTGTTCTGCTATACGTAATAACTTTTAAACCAAAAGCTTGAGCTATTTTAGCCGTGGCTTGGCCAATGTTACCAAAACCTATAATACCAAGAGTTTTACCATTCAATTCTATCAAAGGTGAATTCCAAAAACTAAAATCAGGACAATTAGACCATGCGCCGTTGCTTACTGCTGTAGCATGATCACCAATATGGTGGCACATTTCTAACAATAAAGCCATGGTAAACTGAGCCACTGCAAGTGTACTGTAAGCAGGTATATTAGTAACAGTGATATTTTGTTTTCTAGCACTAATGATGTCCACAACATTATAACCTGTAGCCAATACACCAATATATTTTACGTTTGGCGCCCTTGAAATAGTATTTTCATTTAAAGGTGTCTTATTTGTAAAAACAATTTCTGCATCACCTATGTTGTTTAAAATGGTCGTTGAGTCCATTGGAGTTCTATCGTATACTGTTAGTTCTCCAAGGGCCTCAAATAGGTCCCAACTTAAATCTCCCGGATTAAGAGTGTATCCGTCTAATACTACTATCTTCATATAATTTTTTGTGTAATAAAGACTCTAAAGGTAGTGTTTATGGCGGAGTTTCGTAAAAAATATTAATTATTCAACACGGACGTAATTTTCTGAAAAAATAGGATGACCTTCAGAATCAAATTGAATTTGACTGAAGGTGTCGTCTGTAAGTTTAAAAGTGAATTCATAAACTGAAACACTATCTTTCGGAACTTGCATACTTTTAGATCCAAACTCTAGAGTTTCAGTAAGCAGTGTATCTGTTAATTTATAATTCCCAAAACCGAACCATTCTGTAGAGTCGGCTGCATTATTTCGGCACCATATAACTTTGGAATTCGTAAAAATCTTAATATGCTTATTTTCAACAGAGGATTGAAAGCTGTGCACTTCATCACCACTATAATTAGAAAAGCTTGTTCGTTCCCAAGTACCAACTATAGATGTTTTTTTATGATCAATTTTGTTTTCAACGGTTGCAGTACTGTTTTTGTTTTCTTTGTTACAGGAAAAGCTGATAATAAACAACCCTAAGAGTAAAAGTGCATGAGTTTTCATTTTAGTTGGCGTTTTGATTCTCAACAATTTACGAAAAAAAACACAGAAAAGAAAGTGTATTCTGTAATTACAGAAAACTAGAATCTTTAACAAATAAACTTAAAACTAAAAGGATAACTAAAAGGTTTTACTTTTTAGTTAAATTTTCAAGCACAGCCTTGGCATAGTTGTTAACTAAATTATGAGATGTTTCAACATTTTCTATTTTAGAGGTTACTATGGCAACCAATTGCTCTTTTTCAGGCAAATCCAAATCATACGTTCTAGTTTCTAATACGTATACTTTAGCAGTTTGAACATCATATGTTGGTTCTTCATATACGCCTTTAAATGCTGGGGTAGGTATTGGACTTGTATAGAAGCCATAAAAACCTATCGTATTAATATAAGCCGGCGCACCTAGGGTTGTTCCTGCTTCATAGCCTCCAGAAACCGTGGTTTTAGAAAGTCTTTCAACACCAATTACAGCGCTATAAACTACAGCGTTAAATCCTTTCTCTTTAAATTGCTGTTTAATTTTATCAATATCCGCTTCTGTTAAAGTGTCGTTAGGATTTAATTGGGAAAATTGGGTATAACTTTCAACAGCATCGAATTTTGCACCTCTTAATTTTTGCGCAATTTTATCTTCTAAGGTTTTTCTAGATTTTTCCTTTTTAGCCTTAACAATTACCAATATTTTCTTTGACTCTAAGGTCTCAATATTATCTGAGGACCAAGAGTTAACCACTTTAACGGTTGAGCAAGCAAAGAAGCAAAAAGCAAGAACTAGTAAAACTAGTTTACTAGAATTAGTTTTAATTAATGATACGGTTTTGATTATAGACATAATTAGGATGAGTTAAAACGTTTAAAATATAGGTGTTGAATAGTTTAAGAAAGCTACTTCATTTCAGAAACAAATATAAATTAATCGATACATTAAAAACGTATCACAGTGATTTTTATAACAATATTTCTCTTTTTTTTACATGAGAGGTGTTGGTTCTGATTATTAACTCAATAGAACCATTGCTCTAATCCTCTGTTTATAATAGTTTTCTTAACAAAGGCAATGCTTATCTCCTAGAGTTTTAAAAACGAAAGTAGATTTGTTTTAATATGAGGTCTTATTTAATGGCGGTAGTGAAAGCATTGATTAAATGGAGAATTAATAAACACGAGAAGAACCTGAAGTGACCATCAGTTCTAGAAAAATAGAATTCATTATTATTCTGGGATATGTCTAATCAGGCAGATATTTTATTAATAATGATATTCTATAGTTTAAATATTTGATCTAGAACAGTCCATTTTTCGCCATTTTTGGCCCAAGGAAGCTCTTTTTGGTAATTCCACATAAGATTTTCCCATTCTTGAACCTTGGGATTGTTAGCGTCCATGTCAGCCTTTTTTTCTGGGTCAAAAGTTTCATCCACTTCCATAATCATGAACATTCTATTGCCGGTTAAGTAAATCTCCATATCTACAATACCTGCATCTTTTATGCTTTTAGTAATTTCTGGCCAGGCCTTACCAGCAGCATGGTAGGCTTTGTATTCTGCGATTAATTTAGAATCATCTTTTAAATCACACGAGTAACAATATCTTTTTAAACTCATTTTATTTTTTAATTAGATTGTCTTTTAAAGGTAATAAAACCATAAAAAGCCACAACAGCTAAACAGATCAAAGGTAATATGAACGAGAAGTTGACCTCCGGGATAAACCCAAAAACCATAATATCTGAGAATCCAGAACCTCCCCAGTCTAAAATACTACCCTGAATTACCGGCATTAAAGCTCCTCCTACAATGGCCATAACTAAGCCTGCAGAGCCTATTTTTGCCTCATCACCCATATCTTTTAGTGCAATACCATAAATGGTAGGGAACATAATGGACATGAAAACAGATATAGCTACAAGAGATAATAATCCGGGTAATCCTGAAAGGATGATAGCTCCAAAACTCATGATAACACCTCCAATACCGAATAGCATTAATATTTTTGAAGGATTAATAGAGCGCATTAAGGCGGTACCAATCCATCGGCCCACAAGAAATAAAATCATAGCGGCAACATTAAAATATGTAGCTGTATAATCCGTTCCCAAGCTATCATTTATATTATCAACGTATTGAAAAATATAGGTCCAGCACATAATTTGAGCACCGACATAAAAGGCTTGAGCTATAACACCGAATAGATAGTTCTTATTCTTTTTTAATTTATTAAATGATTCTGATAACGACATTTTATCTTCTTCAGCCGTTTTTGGGATTTTCGTGGCAATAATTATTCCCATTATGATAAGGACTAAAACACCTAAGGCAATGTAAGGAACACTTATTATACCTAAGTCGTTTTCACGAACTGCCGCTAACTCATCTGATGATAATGCATTATAGGCCTCAGTTGTATAATCATCTGATCGTAATGCGCCAATAACAAATACTTGAGCTATTATCATACCTGTTAAAGATCCAATAGGATTAAAAGCTTGAGCTAGGTTTAAGCGTTGCGTAGCGGTTTCTTTATCTCCTAACGCAAGGATTAGCGGATTAGAGGTTGTTTCTAAAAAGGCAAGTCCACAAGTAATAACCCATAAAGAAACTAAAAAGTAATTGAACTCCTCATTGGCAGCGGCGGGATAAAACAGAAACGCACCTATAGCATATAACGATAGACCTAGAATAATGCCCGATTTATAACTATATTTTCTTATGAATAATGCCGCAGGTAGAGCCATAAAAAAGTATCCGAAGTAAAATGCAAATTGCACCAAAGACGCCTGAACATTTGTAAGTTCTGGCATTACTTTTTTAAATGCGGACACCATAGGATTTGTCAAATCATTGGCTATTCCCCATAAGGCAAAAAGAGAAGTGATGATTATAAAAGGAAATAATAATTCTTTTTTAACTACTGGTATTTTTTTAGTCATACTCATCATTGATTTATCTTAAAGTTGAAATTGTATCGGTGATTTTATTAAAAATATCTTCGGATAATTTACCTTCTTCCCATGCATTTAAAACATCTTTGAGTTGTTCCAATGTTGTTGGGCCAACAACAACTCTATCTGCTTCTAAAATTGAAAACACATATCTTAAAGCCAATCTTGATAAAGGAATATTATTCTTTTGAGCAATTTTATTCACTTCTAAAGCTACATCGACATCCGCATTAGAAATCCACTCATTATTTGGTCTATCAACATTGTATTGTTCTAATCTACGACCTAATAAGCCCATGTGTAAAGCTGAAGCTGCGTAGTAAGCCATATTTTCTTTTTCAATTTGCGGAAGATCTTTTTTGAAACCTGTTAAATTACAAGCATCTAATTTTAAAAATCCAGAGACTACATCAAAATTATCTTTTGTCATATGAGGATAAAAACGATCTATTGGATTGCCGCCAATACCTAAAGATTTTACAATACCTTCTTTTTTAAAAGATTGTAAGCAATCCATAATTTCATCTATTTTTTCTATAGGTACCAGATGTGGTTCGTGTAAAAACAATAAATCTATACTATCCACCCCAATTATTTCTAAGCTTTCATAGATACTTTTTCGCATAGTTTCAGGAGAATAGTCGACTATAGTTTCCTCTGCCTTATCTGCTTTTAAACGCCCAACTTTTGTACTAATAAAAGGTTTCTTACCTGACCACAGTTTTAAGGCTTTACCAACAAATTCTTGAGATTTATTGTAAGAAGGTGCAGTATCTAAGACGCTAACTCCATTTTCTAGAGCGTGTAATAAGATGCCAACCGCAGTCTTTTCTTCTATTGGTCTCCAAACACCACCCAAACCAGAACAGCCTAAAACTAATCTACTTTCGTTATTAAAAAAATCACTCTTTTTATGGTCTCCTGAAATGTAAGTTGGTTTTGTTTTCATTTTTATAAGTTGTAAAATTTGATTGCATTTTCACCCATTACTTTGGCTTTTTCATCTTCAGACAATGCTGCAATAAAATTTGTTACTATATTTTTTACTTGATTATAATTTCCGGCCACTAAACATACCGGCCAATCAGAACCATATAGAATTCGATCTGTACCAAAAGCACTAAACACCAAATCTAAGTATGGACTTAATTGAGCCTCTGTCCACGTGTTATAATCTGCTTCGGTAATCATACCTGAAACTTTACAAAATACGTTTTCATATTTGGCAATTGCTTGCATTTGATTAGCCCAACCATCAAAAAAACCATCTTTTATATATGGCTTAGCCATATGATCAATTACGAATTTTTGATTTGGAAAACGTTTTACAAATTCTAGAGTTGCCCCTAATTGATGTGGAAATATTAGAATATCATAGGTGTAATTGTATTTTTCTAATGCCGATATACCTCGTGAAAAATTAGAACGTAATAAAAAATTATGATCAGGTTCGCCTTGAACGACGTGCCTAAAACCTTTTACTTTTTGGTGATGACTATATTTTTCTAAATCTGTATTTACAGATTCATTTCGCAAATCTACCCAACCTACAACCCCCTTGATGAAATCGTTTTTATCCGCTAAGTCAATCAGAAAATCAGTTTCTACTAAGGTTTGGTCTGCTTGAACAGCCACGCAAGCATCGATTCCATTTTCTCGATAAACTTTTTGTAAATCTGCTGGTAAAAAATCACGACGAATCGCTGACATATCATCATCAATCCAGCTGTGTTTTGCGGGTTCATAATGCCAAAAATGTTGATGTGAATCTATAACCATGTGTTCTATAATTCTTTTAAAGCCGTTTGCATCCCTTTTTCTGTAATTGCCTTCAAATGATTATATACTAAGGCTTCTAACCCATCAAAAGAAGTTAAATCTACACCCCAAAAAATAGTATTTGATAAAGTGGCTTTTACAATTGCAGCAATGTCATTACTAGACCACTGGTTTGCAAAGAAATCTAAAGCTGATTGGTCATCCTTTAAAGGAATTTCTTCTCCATTTCTATCGCCTTTGTAAAAAGCCATTAAAGCGGCTAAAGAGAATAATAAGCGATTTGGCAATGCACCTTTTCTTTTGATGAATTCTAAAACTGATGGTAGAACTCTAGTTTTATATTTTGATGTTGAGTTTAATGAAATACTAATTAGGGCATGTTCTAAATATGGATTTTTAAATCGATCTAAAACATCATTGGCAAACTGATTTAACTCAGCTTCAGGTAAATCTAAGGTTGGACAAATTTCTTCGAAAATAGCAGCTTTTATGAAACCTCCAACAACATCGTCTTCTATAGATTCACGTACTTTATCAATGCCATATAAATAACCTACAGGAACTAAACTGGTATGAGCACCATTTAAAATGCGCACTTTTCTGGTGCGATAAGGTTCTTGATTATCTGTAAAAACAATGTTTAATCCGCATGCCTCTGCAGGAATTTCTTCTTTTACAGATTTTGGTCCTTCAATGACCCATAAATGGAATTGTTCACCTTCAACGACCAAATTGTCTTTATAGCCTAACGCTTCAGTTATTGTGTCCATTTTAGCTCGCGGATAACCAGGTACAATTCGGTCTACCAAAGTATTACAGAATATATTATCTTCATTTATCCATTCTACAAATGCCTCGCCAAGATTCCAGTCGTCTGCATATTTCAAAATGATTTCTTTTAGCTGCGCTCCATTATTATCTATCAATTCACAAGGAATTAAAATCAAGCCCTTATCAGAAGCTCCTCCAAATGTTTGAAAACGTTTGTATAGAAATGCTGTTAATTTTCCAGGAAAACTACTTTGCGGAGCATCATATAATTTATCATTTGCATTATAGGCAATTCCAGCTTCTGTCGTATTTGAAATCATAAAACGCAAATCTGGATTTTCAGCTACTGCTAAATAATCTGCATGGTTTTCATAAGGATTAATGCCTCTTTGAATACAGTCTATAATTTGATGCTCGCTAATGGCCTTGCCGTTTTTAATGCCATTTAGGTATAAGGTGTATAATCCATCTTGTTCGTTTAATACTTCAATTAGTCCTTGATTTATGGGTTGTACGGCAACAACACCAGCATCAAAATGGACCTGTTTATTCATTTCGTGAATCATCCAATTGGCAAAGGCTCTTAAAAAGTTCCCTTCTCCAAACTGTATAATGCGTTCCGTATAGGTGTTTGCATTTGCTGTATTTCTATTTAATTCTTGCATGATTTATACTATGTGCTTCTAGTTAGTTCTCTTTATGGTTTCTTTTCATTTATAATGAAACACCTCTTTTCCATGGGATAAAGTCATTGTTTCCATGTAATACGGCTTTTGATGGTGTTTCTCCGCTGGCAACTCTAATGATATGGTCTAAAATCTTTTCACCCATACTTTCAATAGTATCTTCACCGGTAATTACAGTCCCTGCATTTATATCGATTATATCATGCATACGTTCATATAAATTGGTATTACTAGACATTTTTAACACGGGAGCTACAGGATTGCCTGTTGGAGTTCCTAAGCCTGTAGTAAATACAACAATATTACAGCCAGAACCAACTAAACCAGTAGTTGATTCGACATCATTCCCTGGGGTACATAATAAATTTAGTCCTGGCTCAGTGACTTGTTCGGTATAGTCTAATACTTTTACAACTGGAGAAGTTCCTCCTTTTTTAGCTGCTCCTGCAGATTTCATGGCATCGGTAATCAAACCATCTTTGATATTTCCAGGCGAAGGGTTATTCTCAAATCCGGAGCCTACAGCTACGGCTGATGCCGAATAAGCACGCATTAAGTCATAGAACTTTTTAGAATCTTCTTCGGTGTTACACCGGTTTATTAATTCCTGCTCTACACCATTAAGTTCTGGGAATTCTGCTAAAACAGGACTTCCGCCTAGAGCAACTAATAAATCTGAAGCGTATCCTAATGCCGGATTTGCCGATATCCCTGAAAATCCATCTGAACCTCCACATTCTAAACCCAAAGTTAGTTTACTTAAAGGTGCCGGTTTACGTTCTAATTTATTGGCTTCCATCAGCCCTAAAAAAGTATGTTTTACTGCT
Source organism: Algibacter mikhailovii (assembly GCF_014651495.1). Lineage (GTDB taxonomy): Bacteria > Bacteroidota > Bacteroidia > Flavobacteriales > Flavobacteriaceae > Algibacter_E > Algibacter_E mikhailovii. The sequence continues at coordinate 65,773 of NZ_BMWZ01000010.1, read as the reverse complement.
TCTTCTATTAAGGCTCTCTCACTAGCACTTTGTTGTTGTTCTAAATAGTGCACAGGTTTTGTGTTGTTTGGTGCTATTTTATCAATGGCTTCTTGCAACATGGCAATTTGTGCATTTTGACAACCTAAACTAAAAATAGTGGCTCCTGCAACATTTGGATTTGCGATATAGCCTGCTAATAATTGACATAGCATCTGGGCGTCTTCTCGAGTACCGCCACAACCGCCATCATGTTTTAAAAACTTGATACCGTCTACATTTGGAAATGTTCTGTTTTTAGACATTTCCTCTTTAGTTGTAATAATTGGCGTATTTAAAATAGTCGCTCTTGAAGCTCCAGATTTATACTGACTAATTAATGCATCGGTATCTACGGCAAAATCTTTCTTAGTTTCATATCCCAATTTTTCAGAAAGTGCGCCTTCTAAAACATCTACATTTCTGTTTTCACAGAAGGTTAAAGGAATCACCAACCAATAATTGGCCGTCCCTACTTTACCATCTTCTCTTAGAAAACCATTAAACGTTCTATTGGTAAAGTTGGATACATTTGGTGCTACCCAAGTAAACTTTTCTTTCTCTTCTTTAAATTCAGCAGAAGCATGTTTTACATTATTTATAGTAATTGCACACCCTTCTGGAATTTCTTCTATGGCTTTACCAATTAAAACACCATACATATAAATTTCATCCCCAATACTAAAATCGTTTAAAGAAAATTTATGTTTTTGTTTGATATGCTCTTTTAAAGTAACTGCTTTCCCTGAAACCTGAGTTACACTTCCTTTTTCTAAAGGATTGATAGCAACAATAATATTGTCTCTTGGGTCTATTTGAACGTAGTCTTTAGACATTTTTGTTCTTCTTTTTTTAATTAAAACTTATTGTAGCTTTGATAACGCCTGTTTTGGGATCTAACCAGCTATCAAAATGGTTTATCATTTCCGTATAATCCACAGAATGTGTGATAAATGATTCCGTGGGAAATTGATTTAACACACTAATAACATGCTCAAAATCTTCGGTAGTGGCATTTCTGCTACACATCAATGTCATTTCTTTGGCGTGTACTTTTGGATGTGTATAGGTTAACTCTCCTTTTGATAAACCTACTAGTATAAAACGCCCGCCATGAGACATATAATCCGGACAAGTTTCTAGTGCATGTTTGTTTCCGGAGGCGTCAAAAACGGCTGTACATAAATCACCATTGGTGATTTTTGAAACCTCCTCGGCCGCCGCTGCGCCGGCGGTTATAATATAATCCACACCTATCTTTTCTTTAGCATACGTCAAACGTTCTTCATTGGTATCGATTGCTATTACTTTTGCACCTGCTATTTGCGCGAGTTTCATAATACCAATACCTATGGGACCAGCTCCAACAACGGCTATAATTTCACCGGCTTTAATCGCGGCTCTACGAATGGCATGTGCACCAATTGCTAAAGGTTCCACAATGGCCATTTCATTGTCAGACAAATGGTTTGCTGGTAATAAAATATCGGTTGGAACGGTAATTTGTTCTTGCATACCTCCATCCCCGTGCACACCTAATACTGTTATGTTAGTACAACAGTTGGTTTTTCCATTCCTGCAGGCAATACACTTTCCACAACTTACATATGGCATGACAACAACTTTATCTCCTGCTGTGATACCGCGTTTGTTTTTACCAATATCAATAACTTCTGACGCTAACTCATGACCTAAAATTCTTGGATAGGTAAAAAAGGCTTGATTTCCTGCATAGGCATGTAAGTCTGTGCCACATATACCTACCTTTTTAATTTTAAGCAATGCTTCGTTGGTTTTTCTTATAGGAGCATCTTTTTCTTTAAGAACAAAAGCGCCTGGTTTTTCACAAACAATGTATTTCATGTATTATTTTTTAATCTGTTCAATCGATTGAACTATTGTTTCTAAAAAAAGCAAAATTCTCGTTTTGCTTGTCAAGGATCGAACTAAATATTTGCTCAAATTAAATAATAGATTATATTTGTTCAATCGATTGAACAAACTTATAACTTTTTTGAGAAATAAAAAAAAAATAACAATAAAAGATATTGCTGAAGCATTAGGTATAACACCTTCGGCTGTGTCAAAAGCCTTAAATGACCATCCTAGAATTAGTAAGCAAACTAAGATCGCAGTTAAGGAAGTGGCCAAGAAATTAAATTATCAGCCTAATAACCTTGCTAGTGCCTTGCGAAAAGGAAAGAGTAACTTGGTAGGTGTTATGATTCCACGTACAAATAGTAATTTCTTTTCATTAGCAGTTGAAAAAATTGTGGAGCGCCTAAGTAAAGAAGGATATAATGTTATTATTGCCCAATCCAATGAATCGTTTGAGCGAGAATGTAAAAACATTGAGTCTTTACTATTAATTCAGGTGGACGGCATCATTGCTTCAATGGCTAATGAGACAACATCATTAGAGCATTATGAAAAAATTAAATCTAAAGGCGTACCGCTAATCATGTTTGATAGATGGGAAGATGAATTGGATGTTGATTATGTAGGAATTGATGATTATAAGAGTAGTTTTTTAGTGGTGGAACATCTTAAACAACAAAACTGTAGGCGCATTGCTCATATAGGCGGTTATAAGCATACACGTATTTATAAAAAGCGTGTAAAAGGGTTTAAGGATGCATTAAAAAAATATGAACTCCCTATAGATGAAACCTTAATTTCGGAAAGCTCTCTTTTAATTGAAGATGGTAGAAGAATTATGAGCCAGCTATTGGAACTCCCAGACCCACCGGATGCTGTCTATGCTGCGGGCGATTTTGCTGCCTTAGGTGCTTTACAGGTTTTAGAGGAGCAGGGTGTGCAAGTACCAGAAGATATGGCTTTGGTTGGATTTAGTAATGAAACGTTTACATCGTTGGTGAAACCGTCTATTTCAACAATAAATCAGCGCAGTGAGTTAATTGGAACTCTGGCGGCAGAAACCTTTTTAAAACGTGTAGACGATTCTAAATGGGATCCTAAATTGAATAAAACGATGATTGATTCTGAACTCATTATTAGAAACTCATCTTTAAAAACCAAGTGAATTTAAATGAACTTTCCTAGTTAAGAGGAATAATTTACACGGGAAATTAAAAATCGACAGGTATTCTTTACAATACTAAAAAAACACATTAATTAATATGGAGATGTTTAATAAAATAAAATGTTTTTTAAAATGAACAAAGCACTTATATATATTGGAGTTTTAAGTTTATTGTTTTCGTGCAATCAAAATCTATCTGATTCGTCGGAATTGGATGAAACAGAAGAATTGAAGTATGGTATATTTCCGCAAACCTTACCAGAGGTGAAACCGGAGTTTAAGCTTAGTAGGGCTTTGGAGCGTTTGTACGATAACTACCCGGCAACTAAGCCTCAAAATAATGAACTGTTTTCACAATTTAAATACACTGATATTAAAGGTTTTGATTATAATAACCATGATGGAACAATCTCCAGACGAGACCCTTCAAAAGTTATTTTTTATAATGGTAAGTATTATGTGTGGTACACCTATAGAAATACACCATTACCGCCTCAGGGGGCTGAAAAATCAAGTGATGTAATTCCTTCTGCCGATTGGGATTTGGGTGAAATCTGGTATGCCACGAGTACTGACGGTTTTAATTGGGAAGAACAAGGGGTGGCTATTAAGCGGCCAGAGAAACCAGTAGTGGGCTGGCGGGCTGTAACTACGGCCGATATTTTAAAGTGGAAGGGTAAATACTATCTGTATTACCAAGGCTTTATGGAGGCTAGTGGAAAACGTGGTGATGATTGTCCTGTGGCGGTTTCTTATGCAGACTCTCCAGACGGGCCTTGGACACCATATAATCAAATTGTAATACCAAATGGCGGAGAAGGTGCATGGGATCAATATTCTATTCACGATCCTTACCCTTTAGTACATAATGGGAAAATTTATCTGTATTACAAGTCGGATTTTGGAGAAAAAGGGGATTGGATTAGAATGCAAGGTCTGGCAACAGCCGATAATCCCTTAGGTCCATTTACCAAGCACCCTTTAAACCCAGTAATTTCATCTGGGCACGAAACATCGCTTTTTCCATTTAAAGATGGTATCGCAGCTCTAGTGTATAAGGATGGCAATGAACATAATACGGTGCAGTTTGCCCAAGATGGTGTCAATTTTGAAATTGCCTCGATAACAGAAATGATGCCTTATGCTGCTGCGCCATTTGTTCCTGATGCGTTTGATGACACCAAAGATGGTAGAGGTATTACATGGGGAATGGCACATTTCATAGCTTTGGGCGGTAAAGGAAAATTTCATTCTAAACTTACCAGATTTGATTGTGATTTAAGTTTAGATTTACACGATCCTGAGATGAAAGAACCTCGGGTGAACTACACCCCTGAAGATTATTTTAAACGTAGTTTGAGTAACAAACAGAAGGAGCGTATTGAAAAATCTACCGCTGCTTATACAGAAAATTAGCACTTATTTGTATACCCAGTTTTTCTGTTATTATAGTTCATCTCAGGATTAAGCTACATTGTCCTATGGTGCGCATCTGGGATAAATGGTTTTGAGGATTTTGAAAAAAGTAAGGTTTAGAACTATTGCATAATAAAGAACTTTATCTTTGTCTCATGCAAGCTAAAGTACTTCTCATTACGCCACCCTTTACACAGTTAAATACGGCCTATCCGGCGACCGCTTATATTAAAGGGTTTTTAGAAGAAAAAGAGGTCTTGGTATCGCATGTTGATTTAAGTATTGAGCTATTTACATCAATATTTACAGGCGATTTTTTGCAGGAAATCTTTCAAGAAGCTGAGGAAATGGGGAATAATCATTTCCCATTAATACAGGAAATGAAAGCCCTATACATTGCAAGGGTTGATGCGGTTATAGCATTCCTTCAGAAGCAAGATATTGACACTGCAAAGAAAATATTGGGTAAGGACTTTTTACCACTTGGTCACCGATTGTTAAGCGTAAATGCAGCAATAAGATGGGAAGTTGGTGACATTGGTGTGATTGATAAAGCCAAGCATTATGCTACATTGTTTGTCGAAGAAATAGGAGATTTTATTCGTGCCAATGTGGATGATTTTTTTTCATTTACTAAATATGCCGAACAGATTGCCACATCAGCCTCTAGTTTTAATGAGATAGCCGAATTCTTGAATTATCAACCAACAATAATAGAGGATTGTATGTTGACTATTTTAGAAGATAAACTGGAACATATAAAACCTAATCTAGTGTGTTTTACTATCCCATTTCCAGGGAATCTTTTCTCAGCATTACGTTGCGCCCAATTTATAAAACAATTTTTTCCAAAAGTTAAAATTGCTATTGGTGGTGGATATTGTAATACCGAGTTACGCGCCATTGAGGATCCAAGGGTTTTTGATTATATTGATTTTATTTCTTTAGATGATGGTGAGGGACCCTTACTTAAGATCGTCAAGTATCTGGAAGGTTTGGTGCAAATAGATGAGTTAGAAAGAACTTTTGTGCTTGAAAAAGGGCGGGTAGTCTACAAAGACAAGAAGCCAAATACTATTTTTCATCATAAGAACTTACCCGCGCCAAATTATTCAGGGCTACCTTTTGAAAAATATTTGTCCTTTTTGGATATCGTCAACCCAATGCACCGTATGTGGACAGATTACAGGTGGAATAAATTGACAGTATCTCACGGATGCTATTGGAAGCAATGTTCGTTTTGTGATGTTAGTTTAGATTATATTGGAAATTATCAAAATACAACGGCAGATGATTTGATAGGCAAAATTGAAAAAATAATTAATGATACTGGTATCACAGGTTTTCATTTTGTAGATGAGGCTGCACCGCCAAAAATGTTAAAGGCTTTAGCAATAAAATTAATAGAAAAGAAACTTAAAATTACTTGGTGGACTAATATAAGATTTGAAAAAACATTCGATAAAGAACTTTGCGAGTTAATGGCAAGGTCAGGCTGCATAGCAGTTACTGGAGGACTAGAAGTAGCATCAGATAGATTATTGGATAAAATGAAAAAAGGCGTCGATATAGCGCAAGTCACTAGAGTAACTCATAATTTTTCAGAACAAAATATATTGGTTCATGCGTATCTTATGTACGGGTTTCCAACCCAAACAGAACAAGAAACCATTGATTCTCTTGAGGTCGTCAGACAATTGTTTGAAAAGAATTGTATACAGTCTGCGTTTTGGCACCAGTTTACAACAACAATTCATAGTCCTATAGGTAAGAACCCTCAAGCTTTTGGTATAAAAATAACGGGACCCGTTTTTCAAGGGTTTGCCCATAATGACTTATATCATGAAGATCCAAACGGGGCAGATCATACCAAATTTACTAAAGGGTTAAATTTAGCCTTAGCGAGTTACTTGAATCAGGTTGGATTTGAAAAGGAATTACAAGATTGGTTTGATTTTCCTGTTGCCACAACGCGTCATCCTAAAAATTTAATTAAACAATTTTTAGAAAAAAAACCTATAACACGGGCAATCTAAGAGAACTCACCCTTCGGGCATAATTATTTGATAACAACCTAATATGTGAATACTAGGTTGCTCGCTTATCTGAAAACTTGAGGCCACCCTTTAGGTGATTTCTGTGTTATTCACCCAGTTTGAATAAAGATTATGCACGATTGCTAAAACCACTGGACCAATAAATAATCCTAGAATACCTTGAAAAATCATGCCACCTATAGCGCCAATAAGTATCAAAATCATTGGTGTTTGTAGTCCTTTTGCTAATAACATGGGTTTTAACACATTGTCTAGCAATGACACAACAACCATGTAGATTGCAAAAATAACTGCAGGTGTTGTTTCAGCAAATGAGAATACATAAATAATTGCTGGCAAAACAACCAAAAGTACTGGTACTTGAATAATAGCTGCGAAAATAACGACAATAGATAATAGGCCAGCAGTGGCATCAAGTCCAATCATTGAAAAGCCGGCAAATGCTAATATCCCTTGAATCACAGCAACTAATAATATGCCTTTTACAACACTACGAATCGTACTAATACACATGTTCATTAAACCTTCACCTTGACCTTCTTTTAATTTATTCATGAATTTTACTCCTGTTTTATAGCCATCATCAGCAGATGCCATAAATACACCTGCGACTATTAAAGCAACAATAGAAAGTAATATAACACCTACTAAGCCCTTAACAGAATCAAAGAACCAGCCTAATGAGCTTTTTATTTCATCGGGATGATTCATGATAAAACTTTCTATGTCTCTAGAAGCATTACTCCATAGACCATATATTTTTTTACCTATTAACGGCCAGTCATTTACTGATGCATTTGGTGGCGGTATTTTAAGGGTACCATTATCAAAGTTTTGATATAACATGGTTGAAGATTCAACAATCGATTCGGTAATACTTATGGTTGGTATTAAAATTAGGCCAACTAATAAAACAATAAACAAAGAACCTAAAAGCCCCTTTTTTTTGCCTTTTAATAACATAGTTACTTTGATATAAAGTGGGTTTAATGCTACTGCAACTATAACAGACCACATTAATAACAGTACAAAGGGTTCTACGATGTAAAAACTCCAGATGATTAAAATAGAAAGAACAATGATTTTGATAAAAGTATCAATCTCGGGATTAGATTTTAATGGTTTCATTTGTTTTTGATTAGTTAGGGTTATTAATTGACCAACCACCGCCAAGCGCTTGATATAATTCTATAATTGATAATATTTCTTGTTTTAGGGAGGAAGACGCTCTGAGTTCAGAATTAAATTGAGACTCTTGTAAGGTTAACACTTCTAAATAACTCGTTAAACCACCGTCATACCTCACCCAAGATAATTGAGCTGCCTTTGTTGCCAATTCCATTTGCTCTTTCCGTAAAATATATTCTTTATTATACGTATTTTGGGCAATGAGGGCATCTTCAACTTCTTTTAATGCTGTAAGATACGTTAATTGATAATTATATAATAATTGTTCCGTTCTTACTTTTTCTATTTCAACCCCTTTTTTTATTCGGCCTCCGTTAAAAATAGGTCCTAATAATTGCGCTCCTAATTCTCCGAAAATAGATGTTGGATTCAATAATTGACTTCCCATATTTAAGCTAATGGTTAACGAAGGGTATTTTAGTGCTTCAGCAATGCCTATCCTGATGGTTTGCGCTTGTAATTGACGTTCAGCTTGCAAAATGTCAGGCCTTCTATTTATCAATTCTGATGGAATTCCTGCAGGAACTTCGGGTAAATATATTTGTTCATGTAACGGTAGACCTCTTGGTATTTGTTTCGGTGTAGTTCCCAAAAGTACACTTATGCTATTTTCTAATTGAATTCTAGATCTATTCAAAGTAGCAATGGTTGCTTCGGCCTCGATTAATTGAATTTTCGACTGTGTTAAATCAACTTCATTTACAAAGCCTCCATCATATCGGGCTTGCATGACGTCTAGGTTCTCTGCGAAATTCTTTGCTGTTTTTTCCGAAATAAGTAACCTATTGTCCAAATCACGGAGTGATATATAGGCTACGGCCATTGAGGTGATTATATTTATTGTTAGTGCCCTGTTACCTTCTTCGGTAGCTAAAAACTCTTGTAATGCGGCATCATTGAGACTTCTAATTCTATGCCAAAGGTCAACCGTATAAGAGGCGGTAACGCCAGCACCAATGGAATTAGAAAAATCTGATGTGTTAGAATTTGTACTCGTTGTGGCCCCAACACCATAATTGACACTAGGGTATAGGTCTGCACTTGCTATCTCGTAAAATAAATAGGATTCCTTCAACCTTGCCAATGCGCTATTAATACTTTTATTATTGATTAAAGCGGTATTAACCAATTCTACTAAAACGGGATCTTTAAATAATTCCCACCAGGGTATATTTGCAATAGACATGTCTATAGAAGTATCTTGTCTAAAACTTGAAGGCAGATTTTGTTCTTCTCTAACATAGTCTTCACCTACTTTGCATGAAGTAACAAACAAAATTGAAACCATAATAAGGGCAAAATTATAAAGCTTATTTCGTCTCATTGTAATTTCAATTTTCTATTTGTTTTAAAATGGTCTAAAATTCTAAAGGCGATTACCACATACAATACAGCTACGGATATTTGAAGGACTCTAGTCCAAACCTCTGATCCTGCTTCCGAGTTAGAGGATGTAACCGAACCCAAGATGAGCAGAAAGGTGGAAAATCCAGTACCAAAAATAGGCGCTAGCTTGCTTTTAGAAAACAATTTATTGCCAAAAATAAAGCCCACGAATAAAGTAAGTAATAACATAAATACTAAAAGAGGTACCATTACTAAAAGTTTAAAGGCTGCTATGGCCATAATACCGCCTAATAGGTTTGCCACAATAAGTACAGCACCAACTTTGGCATTAGCCAAAACAGGATTCATGGATAGTATGGCTATGAATATTAATATTAATAGGCCTCCCGAGAGTTTTAAAATAAAGAATAAAAGTAAAACCGGTAGAAGGATTAATAAAATATTTCTAGCATAATTAAAGCGACTTGCTTCACTTAATTCTGTGTTGTTTTTTGATTTCACAAAGACTTCATCAGATTCAGACCATGGGAATACCCAAAAGACTAAAGAGGTAAGTAATATGGCCATAAAGGCATTCATAATTAAATTGACGGCTACAAACCCGCTAACGCCTTGAGGTTCTAGCGATAATAAAGGAATCACTAAAAGACTGACAAGGGCGAATAATTTAACCATTCCAGGAAACTTGTTAGTGTAATACAACCATAAAATGCCTAAGGCTATCAACGGCATAAAAACCAATGGGTAGTCCTTAAAATAAGCACTAAATACGTAGGTGATAAGATTAATGAGTATTAAGATTAGAACAAAAGATAAGCCTTGTTTTACTGTAACGGGTTTTGCCCCAGGTGCAATATAACCTAAGGCTAAGACTGTTGTTAAATAAGAAAGTGGATAGTTAAGAATTGAACTGACAAATAGGATAAAGGTTATGCCAAGCACATAGCGCATTACAGGTCTAGAATTCGCCCAGTCATACTTAGATAATAATAAGTAAGAAGGTTTACCTAACATAGGATAGCCAAGAATTAAATTTAATGCGGAATGATGCAATAGCATTCAATATCCAACTGTTTCCTGTATAAGCTACAACATCCACTTGACCTCCCAGTCTAATTGGGACTTCTTGGGTTGCAATGCTGTCAAAACTAATGATGACCGGGAATCGCTGTGGATCTCTTAACCATGAGTTTTTACTATTGATTGTTGGTAATCCGCCTTTATTTGTCTGATCTGCACTAACACCATAACCTAGGCTTCTCACATGTCCTTCATAAATAACACCAGGTGCAATATCAAAGGTGTATTTTACGGGGTCTCCCACTTTTAGAAGTGATAGATTATTTTCTTTCATATCGGCTTGAATCCATACATCAGAGTTAGATATTAAAGTGGTTAAGGGCTGACCAGCAGAGGCATAATAACCCAAGTCAATATCAAAACTCTCAATGACACCATCTGTGGGAGCAATAATTGCAGTAAAGGCCAAATCCAATTGTGCTTTTTCTAATTCTTGTATGGCAGTCCTTATTTTTGGGTTATCTGGACCAGAATCACCTAATGACTGTTTTGCCCTATCCAAATTAGCTTGGGAAGAGGCTACTTGTTCAGTGGCTTGCAATAAGGCGGTTTCCGATTGGTCTTTATCAGATTCAGATAAGGCCCCAGCATTTTCCCGCATCACTTTTTCTACACGATTCCAATTCCTTTGAGCACGTTCTAATTGGGCTTTGGCTACTCCTAGTTTTCCGGCTGCCGATTTTACAGAAGACGAACTCGCAGCCACAGATTGTACGGCATTATCTATATTAGCTTCAGCTTTTAAAACAGCTATTTCAAAGGGGGATGGGTCAATTAAAAATAAAGTGTCTCCGGCTTTTACATTGGTATGAAGTTTAATACGGACGTCAATAATATTACCTGATACTCGTGATGTTACAGGTGTAACTAAGCCTTTAATTCTTGCTTGATCTGTATATGGTGTGTGTCTCTCAGCTAAAATATACCAAACAAAAAATAATAAAGAAACAATTAATACAATTCTTGTTATAAGTTTAATTGGGCTCTTCTGTTCTTTTTTATTGGAAGCATCTTCTTGTGCTTGTTCTTCGTTATTCGGTATAGAATCGGTTTCAGTAGCCATAGTATTAATTTTCCTTATTTTGAAATAGGTTCTTGATGCTATATTGAAGGACTGAAAACATAATTGCTGTTGTCCAACCTAATAATAATACGCCATCCATGGCTTCAAGTCCGGCTAATATTCTATTATTTGAACTTATTGTTATTTCTCCATAACCTAGGGTTGTAAATGTGACTAAAGAGAAATAAATAGCCTTTTCTAAACTTTCAAATTCAGAAATTCCTGGCAAGATATAATAGGTAACGCCCCAAATTATGGCTTCAATAAAGTTTAAAGCCAACAAATAAATTGCGGTATAAATAAGAAACCAAGTAATTTTTGTGTTTAAGAAATGCTTTTGATTGTCTTGAAAATTTTTAGCTAGAATTTTTACCCAATAAAAAGTGCCATAACCATGAATTAATATGGTAATTCCAATAATTATAACGCCAATAGTAATGTTTAAGACCATAATATTTGATTGTTATTTCAAATATATGAATTCGATTGAAACTATTTGATAAAGTTTTAAAATGGTTTTAGACCTATAAAGCCCATTATTAGTAACATGTTTTACGATATTACTTTTGATTAAAAGTTTATCTTGAATTTAGATTTTCTTTTTAACTTTTTGGATAACCTCTTTTATGCTTTAAGAAATGAGCACTTGTAGAAAGGCCTAATTCTCTTTAAGATGTAAAGCATTATTCGGAAACTATATAATAGTTTCAATTTTTAGTAACATTTTTTAAATAAGGTCGTCTATACAATATAGAATATAAATCAATCAAAAATCAACAATCATGAAAACAAGACGAAAAATAACTTTTAGGCAGACACTAAATCCCTTTTTGGGTTTTGGATGGTATACCGGAATGAATACCCCTAAAAACCATGCTGAATTAAAGTTTAACTCCAATTTTAATTTTAAACTGGCTAAGTAGTTAGTTATCAGTATTCAATTTTATAGTCAGCATGTGCCCAGCTTTCATCCAAATCAGTGTTTACCTGTGCAAGACTTTTTAAATCATTTAATCCACTATAAGCTTCTTTTAAGCCGTGTTGTGCCCATCCGTTTTTAGGAAATTTTTTTAAATCTGCCTTATAAGTCACAATAGCATCTTCGTATAATTTGGCTTGTAATTGAATGGCACCTAGGTGATGCCTAATCGAAAAAAACCAATCGGGAGGTTCATTATAATTTAGGGCATCTTCCATTGCAACGGTTTCTTTTAAAATGATAATACTTTTGTCAACTTGCCCTTCTTCCGCTAGAATTTCTGCTTCCAAAACATTTTTGGCAATTTGTACAAGATCATAGACCGTATTGATTTCCCAAATGCTAATGCTTTTCATACTTTCATCTTTAGCAAGTGCATCAAGGGCCGTTAATTCAATTTTAGCCTGTTTCATGTTTTTCTGACCCAAATATGCCATACCTTGGGCATAATGTTGAATGGCTTGTACATAATTTAATTGGTAGGTGTCTAAGCTCATTTCTAGAATTTCATCCCACATTTTGAACTTTACTGCTATGTAATAAGGGATAGTATAGTAGTGTTGTAAGGTTCCCCATCCGGGTTCTTTCATAATTTCCGGGTGGACAAGTTTTGAAACTTTATTCGCACCAATCATAGCCCAATGCTTATTGCCCTCTAGCGTTGCTGTGGCTGCCATAAAATGATAGTTATGCGGGTAATAAGCTAATGGATAGGCCCCTTGGGCATGGCAGGTACTTATATATGAACTATCTGCTTTTACTGAGGCAATATTCGATAAAGTGCCTTTATGATATTCTCCTGTCCTAATGTAAGTATGTGAAGGCATATGTAATAGATGTCCTGAACCAGGAACTAAACCATTATCAAAGGCTTTTGCCGATTCATTTGAGCGTTCTGGGGTATTAGAAGATTCAACAGCATGGATGTAAAAATGATGGGCTCCAGGATGTTTTGGGTTTTTTTTAATTAGGTATTCCAATTGATTAACAATTTCATGAGTCCAAGGTTTGGCTTCTCCAGCATGATTATATAAGTCCCATGGATGTACATTCATCAAAGATTCAACATATAGTGTTCCAATTTCAACGTCGTCAGGATATTTTTTCTGGAGTAATTTTAAGGCTTTTGAGTAATTGAGATCTAATTGACTTCTATCTTCAGGAGGTTCAGGCGAATAACGTATGGCCGTGGCTTCAATGATTTCTTGTTCTTTTTTTGTAGAATTCTGAGCAAGGGATTTGGCTTTTTCAATGGCTTTAAAAGCGCGTCCGTAGTTATCGGGTTCCATTCCTGCATTGTAGTTAGGCCCCAAGACATAGGCAAGTCCCCAAAATGCCATAGCACAATTGGGGTCAATTCTTGTAGCGTAATGAAATGATCTAGCCGCCTCAGCATGATTAAAAGCATAAGCCAAAGCCAACCCTTGATTAAAATAGCGTTGCACTAATGGATTACTCGTTGTTATAGGGTAATCTATAACATCATAACCATCTAAAAGAGGTGCAATATTATCCTTTTTGTACCAATCTGCATCGGTAGTTGGAGGGATGCAAGTGTATTTAGAATTAGGTGATTTTCTAATGATAATAGTCTGAGGTTCTTCCTTGGAGTTTTTACAAGAAAAAAATAAGCTTAATGTGAAGAAAATTATAATTCCTTTTTTCATGGTTTAAATAATTGATTTTGAACATGTTATTGTTGTTACAATTTACTAAATTTGATAAGGATAATTAATTGTTTGTACTTTTTTATTTAATTAAGACTGTATTTACAACTTTTGGTTTGTAATAAACATGGCTTTAAAGCATGATATTTAAACGCAAAAAAGGATTGGAAACTATCTGTATTAAATGTTGTTAGGGGACTTTAGTAAAAGAATTTACCATAATTGTTACTTAGACTAAAAGCTTTCACTAAAAATCATCTACCATCGTAAAAGGTAGCTAAAAGAAGATTCCATTAGGGTCAAAGTTTTTACAAATTAAGTTATTTGAGGTATTGTAGAGAGTTCTAAAAGTGCGTGGGATTAACTTTAGTTAGGGTTAATTTTGGTTGGTTACTTTTTCTGTGTACTGAAGGCTCTCTACATTAATTAGACCCTTTTCTTGAGAGAGCAAAGGGTTTTTTTATTAAGTTCAATAAAAATTAAGGTGTTTTTTCACATAAAGGCACAAAAAATTAATTTAAATTTAATTTTAATAATTCGTGAGCCATAAACTAAAATCACTTGTTTGAAGGCTCTTTTTCTGTTATATTTAGAAAAACTTCTTTAATTATTTTCGATTTATTCTTGAGATATTTCATTTGGATTAATGGTTGTTGTTTAAGGCAATGCCATGGAAGTTTTTTGATAAACTAAAAATGAAAGTATGACTAAAAAAGGACAGGAAGCAGAACGGTTGGCAAGTTCTAATTCTTATAGGAAATGGAAAAAATGGGGACCCTATTTAGCAGAGCGGCAATGGGGAACGGTACGAGAAGATTATAGTTTATATGGTGAAGCATGGGAGTTTGTTGATCATGATAAGGCCAGAAGTAATGCCTATAGATGGGGAGAGGAAGGAATTGGAGGATTTACGGATTCTAGAGAAATACTCTGCATGGCCCCAGCATTTTGGAATGGAAAAGACGATATTTTAAAGGAACGCCTTTTTGGTTTAACTAATAATCAAGGAAATCATGGGGAAGATGTTAAGGAGTTGTATTTTCATCAAGTATCCTCACCAACACATGCTTATTGTAAATATTTGTATAAATACCCCCAAGGGAAATTTCCTTACGGAGATATTGTAAATAAGAACCAAAGAAGTAGAGATGAAGATGAATTTGAAATATTAGATTCCGGATGTTTTAAGGACGGTAATTATTTTGACTGTTTTATTGAGTATGCCAAAGCTGATGTTGATGATATTTTAATGAAAGTAACCGTAGTTAATAGAGGAAAACAAAGTGCAGATATTCATGTTTTACCGCACCTATGGTTTAGAAATTTTTGGAAGCATAATGAACGGTTTGAGCGCCCAAGCATGAAAGCTATTCAAGATGATTGTGTCCTATCTCGAAGTGTAAGAAATGGACGTTATTATCTACACCACGCAGGTGGTGAACAGTTATTTTGTGAAAATGAGACCAATAACCAAAGGATTTATAATTATGCAAATGAAGTTGAATATGTTAAGGATGGTATAAACGATCATGTTATTCATGGAGAACCCACTGTAAATCCGAAAAAAACGGGTTCTAAGTTTGCAGTTTGGTATAAATTAAACTTGAAAGCTGGTGAAGAAAAAAGTATAAGAATTCGTTTAAAGAAAAGGAAAATTGCTGATCCTTGGGCGGATTTTGATTCTATTTTTGATGATAGAATTCGGGAATGCGAAGAATTTTATAACAATATAATAGACAAAAAAATACCAGAGACACAGAGGAATATTGCTAAAAAGGCCTTTTCAGGTTTGCTCTGGACCAAGCAGTTTTATTATAATGATGTATTTAAATGGTTGTTTGGTGGCCCTGGTGAATCAAAACCAGAACGGCATAATCTAAGAAATTATAGCTGGCAACACCTCACCAACAGGCATGTTATTTCTATGCCCGATAAATGGGAGTATCCTTGGTATGCCGCTTGGGATCTTGCGTTTCATATGGCCTCCTTTGTTGAAATTGACCCTTATTTCGCCAAAGAACAGTTACTCTTAGTGTTACAGGAAAACTACATGCATCCTAATGGTCAAATTCCAGCTTATGAATGGAATTTTAGTGATGTCAATCCACCGGTGCATTCTTGGGCGGTTTGGAATGTTTATGAGAAAGATAAGCTGCAAACAGGTAAGGGGGATACTAAGTTTTTGGAAAAAGCATTTCAAAAGTTACTCATTAATTTTACGTGGTGGGTCAACCAAAAAGATAAAAATGGAACCGATTTATTTGAAGGTGGTTTTTTAGGTTTAGATAATATTGGCGTTTTTGATCGTAATCATATGCCCCAAGGTATCACAAGAATGCAGCAAGCTGATGCCACAAGTTGGATGGCCATGTTTGCCTTAAATATGATGCGCATGTCTCTTGAATTGGCAAAAACCAATAAAATACATGAAGAGTCGGTTTCTAAGTTTTTTAGACACTTTTTAAATATTGCATGGGCCATGCACCATATCGGGAAAAGAGATATATCCCTGTGGGATGATGAAGATAAATTTTATTATGATGTAGTAGAAATGGCAAGTGGTGTTACCGATAGATTAAGAGTACGCTCCTTAGTGGGTATAATCCCAATGTTTGCCGTAGAAATCATACATGAAGATCTTTATGAACAGCTTCAAGAATTTAAAGTAAGAGCCGCTAATATTGTGAGAACACGCCCTGATTTAGCCTCTTTAATTTCCAATATAGAAGAAGCTAATGCAGATGGTAATCATTTATTCTCTATCATGCGCGGGTTTAGGTTGGAACATCTACTAAAGCGCCTATTAGATGAAGAGGAGTTCTTATCAGAATATGGTATTCGTTCACTTTCAAAATATCATGAAAAACATCCTTTTGTATTCGTGCATCATGGCTATCATCAAATCCAATATGAATCGGGCGAAAGCAGGTCAAATATGTTTGGCGGTAATTCCAATTGGCGTGGCCCCATTTGGATGCCTTTAAATTATATGATTGTACAATCTTTGAGAAAGTATTATGAGTTTTACGGACCAACTTACGTTTATGAATTCCCAACAGGATCTGGAAATAAGCTTAATTTAAAGCAGATTGCTAATGAAATAAGTAAACGACTTATAAAGCTTTTTGAACCTAATGATGAAGGTAAAGCGCAATACCATTCTGATGATGCAGATAAGTTGTTTACTAAAGATGAACATTTTAAGAATGAACATTTCTTTTATGAGTTTTTTGATGGAGACAACGGTAGAGGTCTAGGGGCATCACATCAAACAGGTTGGACGGCTTTAATTGCTAACCTCATTATGGAACTGGATGAGTAGAAATAGCACTGATTAAAGCGCTGAGCATGATTTTTTTACTGTTAAAAAGGGAATGGATTAAGTATCGATTCCCTTTTATATTTAAGATTTTATAGTATGCTAAATGTCACTTAAAACCATGAGGGGTTAGTATGTTTCTAAGATTTGCAATACTTCTTTTTTATAGCTTCTACTTATCGTTAAAGCCGTGTTATTAATGGTAATTTCTTCGTTAGTAAACGATGAAATATGCTTTAAGGATATAATGTAGGATCTATGAATCCTTAGAAATTTACTTTTAGGGAGTTTGGCTTCCACTGCGCTTATGGTTTCTCGAGTAACCACTGTTTGGTTTGGTAAATGTATTTTAATATAATCACTATAACTTTCAACATAAATTATGGAATCAAAGTCAATTTTTAACATGCGCCTATCTGCTCTAACAAACATAAAATCATGACTGTTTTGTTCATTGGTATTTGTGGTTTTATCATCCACATAAGTGTCAAAATAGTTGTTCACTGCTTTAACCAATCGCTCAAAAGAAATAGGTTTGAGTAAATAGTCAACAGCTCGAAGTTCAAATCCTTCGATGGCAAAATCTCGGTATGCTGTTGTGAAAATTATTTTAACCTCTTTATTAATTGCTTTGGCAAAGGAAATCCCCGACATCTCAGGCATATTGATATCCAAGAAAACCAAATCAATGGTTTGTGTTCTTAAACAATTAAAGGCTTCTATAGCACTGCTGCAACTAGCAATAAGCTTGGTGTTTGGAATTTTTGATAGGTGCGTGCTAATGACTTCTCGAGCAATCGATTCATCATCAACAATCATGCAGCGTATGTCTTTCTCCTGTTGCATATTTATACAGATTCTATTTTTAAATCAATTTTAAACCGGTTATTACTATTCTGGATGTTAAGGCTGTATTGGTTTTTATAAAGTAGGTCTAAACGTTTTTTTATATTTTCTAAACCGATACCTTTTGATGTTGTGTCATGATTTTTACTGGTGTTTTCAATATGAAAATAGATATTTTTAGCATCACAAGAAAGGGTTATATTGATATCTAATACGCCTTTGTTTAATGTACCATGTTTAAAGCTGTTCTCAATAAAAGGCAAAAGTAACATGGGCGCTATTTGTTTATCATGACTTATATGCTCTTTATGAAACGTAATATTTAAGGTATCATTAAATCGCATTTTTTCTAATTCAATATAATCATTAATATGATTAATGTCATCTGTTAATAAAACAAAAGGCTTGTCTACTTGATACAATAAGTAATCTAGCAGGTTAGACAGTTTCAGAATCATTTCTGGGGTTTCGTCTGCTTTCTTTAAGGCAAACCCGTACATGGTATTTAAGGTGTTAAATAAAAAATGCGGATGAATTTGCATCTTTAAATAATTCAATTCCTGTTCTTTTAATTTTAGTTGCGTTTCTAAAATTTTAGTTTCTAGTTTTTTAGCTTCTTGCGTATGCTTCAAATTAAGTTTTAGTAATTTAAATGCGCTAACTATAATAACTATGAGATACACCGCAGTTGCTACAAATATTAAACTCCGGCTTATAGGAGCCATATTATCATATTGGAAATTTGAGAGGTAAATAAGTCCGTAAAAAACAGATACTATAATTAGGAAAGCCGAAATAACCAGTGTAAAAAAACTATACAAGGCAAAGCGGCCATATCGTTTTTTTATTAAGTAGATGGGGATGAGATTATAAATAGCAACATAGGTGGTCGCTATGGTAATAGGCATCAAAAATAATGAGAATGAAAACACATAGTTGAAATCACTACTATCAAAGCCGAAAAAATAGGTGTAAAATAGAAGCACTGCACACCAGAATAAGGTGTGTAGTAATATTTGACCAATTTTATTTAAAATGAGTTTTTTCATTGTAATAAACTAACCTCATTACAATAATACTATATTTTTAGTAGGTGTATTTGTTTTGTAGACGAATGACTGTTTTTAGGCCTGATTTAGCTTTTGGTTAAAAAAGTTGTTAATTTGGTTGACCGTCGCATTTTTATTTAGGAGGTGTATTTGATTTTTATGTTTGTATCAAGTTTAATCAAAACCATTTATTATGTTAATGTTATCAATTTTATTAGTTAATCCGTTTGTTGATCGATTCATGGAAGGCGGTCCATTATTTATGTCTCTTATTTTAATTTGCCTAATACTTGCACTAATTTGTATTGTGATAGCCTTTTTAAATGTAAAAAAGGATGAAGTTAAATCTAAGAAAATGACAAGCCTAGCTTCAGATATTAGTATTTTAGGACTTGTATTTGGACTTTTAGGCTCTATAATAGGAATGATTATGGCCTTTGATGCCATTAGTGCGCTTGGAGATGTAAGTCAAGGGATGATGGCCAGCGGACTTAAAGTTGCATTTTTAACAACAGTTTTTGGCTGTATTACTTTCATTTTACCTAGAATAGGAATTATTATTTTAAAGGCTTTGCAAAGGAATTAGTGCATTGTTAGGATGTTGTTATAAAACCGCTTTTCATATTAATAAAAGGCGGTTTATTGCTTATGTCTAATAGGAAAAAGTCGATTTTAGTGAAATTAAGATAACTTAGTCCATCATTTGATATACTTGATAATATCATTTTTAAAATATAAGAATTATGAAACAGTATAAAGCATTTTTGATTTTATTAGTTCTCGTAATTTCTTATCAGCCCGGGTTTTCACAACGCAGTTCAAAACCTAACTATGTTATTGTTCATGGCGCTTGGGGAGGCGGTTGGGTCTTTAAAAAAGTAGATTCCCTTCTTACAGAAACAGGTAGTATAGTCTATCGACCTACCTTAACTGGACAAGGAGAACGCGTGCACTTAGCAACTTTAGATGTTGGTTTGGATACACATATTAAAGATGTTGTAAACACCATTCTTTATGAAGAGCTTAATAATATTATTTTAGTTGGACATAGTTATGGGGGTATGGTAGTTACTGGTGTGGCAGATAGTATCCCTGAGAGAATTGCTAAACTTGTTTATATTGATGCTTTCGTTCCTGAAGATAATGAAAGTGTAGTTTCCATTCGAGGTATTAAAAAAAGCGAATTAGATGAATTGAATGGATTTATCGTTCCTCCTTGGGTTCCAGAAGGCGAATTGCCGCCTAAAGATGTGCCGCATCCATTGAAAACATGGACGGATAGAATCTCATTAAAAAATCCAGATAGGTTCAAAATGAATACAACATACATACTTACAGTAGACAAAGGTGCTTATCCGAAAAATGATGACTTTTATTCTCAATTCCAGCGAGCTGATGAAAAAAAATGGCCTACGCTTCAGCTACAAGCTAACCATAATGCGCAATGGTCCGCTCCTGAAGCATTTGTAAATATGTTAAAAGGAATTGAAGCTAAATAAGTAAAAACGAAGAATGGGTATTAAAATCTATTTCTTTTTATTTCGTTTATTGTAGTTTTTGTCACCTCTAGTCTTAGGCTTTTTATATTTAGCAGCTATTTTAAATTTATAAGAACCTCCTAAGTTTTCTTTAGAATTCTTTTCTGATTTCTCATGAAAAGCAGGCCCTGGAGCATCTTCATCTTTTCGTTTGGTAGGGTTGTTTCGTTCTCTAATTTGCGGACGTTCTTCTTCAATGAGATCCGTAGATATTTCAACATCTTCAGGTATTTCCAATACAGGGATAGACATTTTCATTAAAGACTCAATATTTTCAATGGCATCCTGTTCTTTTTCTGTAGAAAAAACCAAAGCCTCACCTTCCCGTTCTGCACGCCCCGTTCTACCAATACGGTGCATATAGTTTTCAGCATACTCAGGCGTATCAAAATTAATAACGTGACTTACGTTGTCAATATCTAAACCACGAGCCATAACATCAGTAGCGATTAAAATGCGGTTTTCGCCATTTCTAAATTGTTCTATGCTGCGCAGTCTGTAATTTTGTGTTTTGTTTGAGTGAATCACACAAAGTTCTTCTTTGAAATATTCGTCTAGCTTTTCAAACAAACGGTCAGCCATGCGCTTAAATGCCACAAAAATTAAAACTTTATTATACTGATCAGTATCCTGAAGTAATTGGACTAACAGATTAACTTTGGTATAAAAATTAGGAACGTTATAACGTATTTGCTTTATATTATCTAGGGGAGTACCAGAAACGGCAATAGACACGCGTTCAGGTTTTTTAAAAAAGTCATTGATTAACAAATCTACATCTTGGGTCATAGTTGCTGAAAACATGATGTTTTGTCTACGCTCTGGAAGAATATCAAAAATATTAATCAATTGGTGTCGAAACCCTAAATCTAACATAACATCTACTTCATCAATGACCAGTTTTTGAATGGACTTTAGCTGTAAAACCCGTGTTAAAGCAAGGTCATACAAACGACCTGGGGTAGCTACCAGAATATCAATGCCTTGCGCTATGGCTTGTTTTTGAGTGTTAATATTGGTACCGCCATAAACCCCTAATACACGATTATTAATGTATTTGGAAAGCTTTTCAATCTCATCAACCACTTGAACCACAAGTTCTCTAGTTGGCACCAATACGAGTACTCTTGGGTTGTCCTGTTTTGAAAACTTTAGGTTTTTAAGAATAGGCAACATATAGGCGAAGGTTTTACCAGTACCTGTTTGGGCAATACCAACCACATCTCTTCCAGATGCCACCACATTAAAGGCTTGTTCTTGTATCGGCGTGGGCGTTGTAAAGCCCAAATCGTCTAAAGCATTATAAAGTGGCGTATTTAAATTTAAATCTTGAAAAGTCATAGGTGTCACTGATAAGACGCAAAGTTAAGCTTATTATTTTATAGTAAATGCGCTTTGCTAATTTCAATACTATAACTTGCCTTAAAGGTATTTTCTGCTTCAAGTTTTATTATCCCCTCTTTGGTTGTTAAGTCTTGATTGGTGTCTTCATGATCGGCAATACCTAGCCAAGGTTCTATACAGACATAATCCCCATTGGGCTTGGCCCAAATACCTAAATAGTCAAAATCATGGTAACTAACGGATAATATTTCACCGTTTAGATTACTTTTTAGGCTCACTTTTTTTGATTTTAAATCTTTGAAAATGAGTGCGTCTTCATTAAATAAATCATGCCTGAGTGGCAGTGTTTTGGAATCATTAAAGACGGATTTTGTTTTTGAAGAAATAAGCCCATTTTCCATATTAATGAGATGTGTTTTTGAACTTTCAATGTGTTCAAATTCTATGCTGTAATCATCATAAGATTCGTTGTCAAAAACAGGACATTTAAATGCCGGATGACCTCCAACTGAAAAATAAATAGGTTGGTCATCTATGTTTTTAATAGTGTGACAAACTTCAAGCGTATTATCAATGAGTTTAAACGCTATATAAAACTCAAATTTAAAAGGATAGACTTGTAATAAAGAAGCGTTATTCGTGAGTTTAAAACTTAAACAGTTTTCAGTTTGCTTATCCAGTATGATATCTTGGTTATGTCTAACGAAACCGTGTTTTGGTAGCTTATAAGTTTTGTTTTTTAAAAAATAGGTATCATCTTTTAAAGCACCAATAATTGGAAATAGGTTAGGAGCAAAGCTTCCCCAAATATCAGGATTGGCATTCCAAATGAAATCTATATTGTTTTTAATACTTTCTATTTTACATAGTTCGGCGCCGGTTTTTTTTACGGCAATTTTTAAGATATCATTCTTTAGGGTATACATTGTATTTCACTTTTAAACTTATTTACAAAAATCTTAATTTTTTAAGTATTCTAAGTAACTTTGCTCCTTATTATTTTCTATTGAGAACCACGCATTTTCATAAATTACAGGATATTCCATTGTTTAAGACCAAACTCTTAACTTGGGCGCAACAGTTTGATGATGTGGTTTGGTTAGATTCCAATAATTATAACCAGCAATACACCAGTTATGATGCTGTATTGGCGGTGGATGCTTTTACGAGTATAAGAACAGATTTCCATCAAGGCTTTGAGAAGTTAAAAGAATACCAAACTTATTGTAAAGATTGGTTGTTTGGTTATTTGTCTTACGATTTAAAAAATGATGTCGAATCATTAAACTCACAAAATCATGATGGTTTAGGTTTTTCAGACTTATGTTTTTTTCAGCCTAAGCGTTTATTCTTGATAAAAGGCGATCAATTGGAAATGCAATACATGAATGTCGTTTCAGATGAGATTAGTGATGATTTGTTTGCTGTGGAATATGTGCGTGAAGCCCCAAGAGGCACCATTCATAATGACATTAAAATAAAATTAAGGATTCATAAAGACGATTACTTTTCAAAAGTAGAAAATATGCTAGAGCATATTCATAGAGGAGATATTTATGAAGCTAATATTTGTCAAGAGTTCTACGCTGAAGACACTCAAATTAACCCTCTAGAAACGTATCAAAAATTAAATGGTATATCAAAACCACCATTTGCAGCATTTCTTAAAATGGACGATAAGTACGCGCTGAGTGCGTCGCCAGAACGTTATATAAAGAAAATAGGAAATAATATAGTTTCTCAACCCATTAAGGGAACAGGTAAGCGGGATTTAAACCCTGATGCTGATAAGCGCCACATAGTCAATCTCAAGAATGACAACAAAGAGCGTAGTGAAAATATAATGATTGTTGATCTTGTGCGTAATGATTTGTCTAAAACCGCATTAAAAGGAAGTGTACAAGTTGAAGAGCTTTGCGAAGTATACACGTTTGATCAGGTACATCAAATGATTTCAACGGTAACATCAAAAGTTAGTTCTGAAACACATCCGGTTGATATTATAAAAAGCACCTTCCCCATGGGGAGTATGACAGGGGCCCCAAAAATATCAGCAATGCGAATAATTGAGCACTTAGAAGCGTCTAAACGCGGTATTTACTCAGGGGCAATAGGCTATTTTTCCCCTTCAGGAGATTTTGATTTTAATGTGGTTATTCGAAGTATTCTCTATAATCAAACTAAAAAATATGTTTCCTATTCTGTAGGCGGAGCCATTACGGCTAAGAGTGATCCGTTTAAAGAATATGAAGAGTGTTTAGTAAAAGCGAAAGCGATGCGTACCGTTTTAGAGAATTAAATAAGATGCTCCTTAAAGTCTTCAATAGCCAATTCTAAAACCCGCTCTACGCGTTTGGTTTCAATATTCTTGACAGTAGCTATCTCCTCAAAAGATAATTTTCCAAAAACAAATAAGTCTACAATATCTGAAACTCTAAGAGGCAGCCAGGTGTAGTATTTCCCTAACAAGTGTTTATTTCGCTTTGTAGAAATGTCTGAGATTTCAAAGGTGTTCTGTAATGACATATTGTTGTCATCATAAACAAAAATATGTTTTTCCTCATTGTCTTGATGGTAAGAGATGTCACTTAACTCATCGTTCATAATCAAGTCATAGTCTTCATCAACTGTAAATTCTTCATTTAAACCATCCAGTTCATCTATTAAGATACTATCAGTGCTAAGTGTCTTTTGATGGAAGGCTTCATTTTTGAAGAGGTTATCCAAATCCGTATCTACTATTTTAAAAAGTGCAATTTTAATATGAGCAGCATCTGCCTCAATATTATAGCCTTGTTCGTAAAATTTGGCAATACCTTCATCAATAATATCATTAGATTTATACATGTTTTTTGGTATAATCTTGGTGGACTCAGCAATATATAACCTATGCTTTACATAGGCCTGCAAATGTTGGGTTGCAGAAACTACTTTTTTATTAAATTCTGTTTGAGTCGTTTTATCGTTTAATTTTTCAAGAGAAGACATAGCAAACGGTTTTAAAATTAATACTTTAAATATACGAAATCTATAGTTTTTCCTTATGACATATATCATTTGATAATAAAACTTAACTGTACATTTAAATAGCCAAAGTTGTATCTTTGGTGGCATGCTGAAACAATTCAAAAACCATATTGAGAATCACCTCTCCTTTTTAAAACAAGGCAAGTTGCTTATCGCTATTTCTGGCGGTATTGATAGTGTGGTTTTAACACATTTATGTTATCAGTTGGATTTAAATGTAGCATTGGCGCACTGTAATTTTAAATTAAGGGATTTAGAAAGTGAAGCAGATGAGGATTTTGTGTTGGAGTTAGCTGATTCTCTAGAATTAGAAGCCTTCGTGCAGGGTTTTGATACCATGGAGTATGCTGAATTAAATAAGTGTTCCATTCAAATGGCTGCGAGAGAATTGCGCTATTCTTGGTTTAGTGAATTATCAGCAGAACTAGGTTTTGATTACGTCTTAACTGCGCATCATGCTGATGATAATTTAGAAACTGTTTTAATAAATTTTACTCGCGGTACAGGACTAGATGGTTTAACGGGTATTCCTATGGTGAATGATATTTTTGTACGTCCGTTATTGCCATTTTCGAGCTCAGATATTGAAACCTTTGCTAAAGAACAACATATAAAATGGAGAGAGGATAGTAGTAACAAATCGGTGAAATATTTACGAAATAAACTGCGGCATGATGTTATTCCTATTCTAAAAGAAATAAATCCTAGTTTATTGCAAAGTTTCAAGTCTACTGTAGATCATTTGGAAGCGACAGCAGATATTGTTGAAGAAAGTACAAATGCTGTTTTAAAGCGTGCTATCGAGACTATGGATGATGATAAAATAGTGTTTAAAATTTCGGAATTTAAGAAAGTGAATAATCCCAAAGCCTATTTATATGAAGTTTTTAAGCCTTACGGATTTACAGAGTGGAATGATGTTTTAAAGCTTTTAGATGCAGAAACTGGAAAGCAAGTGTACTCACCAACACATCGATTAATAAAAAACAGAGCGCATCTTCTTTTAAGTGAAATTAGTTTAGAAACCAATGCGGTGTTTTCAGTCTTAGATTTAAATTATGAAAAGCAAGTACAAACCTCATTTGGTACGTTATTTTTTGATGAAGCTGACGCAATTCTGGCTACAAGCTCAAATCTAATTTTTGTTGATCATGATAAATTGGAATTTCCCTTGACCATAAGAAAGTATGCCCCAGGCGATGTGTTTTATCCTCTTGGGATGACAGGGAAAAAGAAAATTAGTAAGTATTTCAAAGATGAAAAACTTTCATTACTTGAAAAAGAGAATACCTGGTTATTACTGTCAGGAAACGATATCGTTTGGGTGTTAAATAGAAGAGCGGATAATAGATTTAGAGTTACTGAACACACAAAACGTATTCTGAAAATTGAACTAAAATAAATTAAAATTCCAACGAAAATAGGAATCTAGGGTATAGAAAAAATATTAAAGTGAAACTTCAAGGACAAATAGTAGACATAGAAAATAAACGTATTTACAAAGGAGAAATCACTTTTGAAAAAGGTCGAATAAGTTCCATAGTAGAGAAGGACCATAATGTGAGTCATTACATCCTGCCTGGTTTTATTGATGCGCATATTCATATTGAAAGTTCTATGCTTGTACCTTCTGAATTTGCTCGAATAGCAGTGCAGCATGGCACAGTAGCTACGGTTTCTGACCCCCATGAAATTGCCAATGTTTTAGGGGTGCAAGGTGTGGAGTTTATGATTGAAAACGGCAAGCAAGTGCCATTCAAATTTAATTTTGGAGCACCATCCTGCGTTCCAGCTACAAATTTTGAATCGGCAGGGGCAGTTATCGATTCAGATGGAATTAAGACGCTTCTAGAAAATCCTGATATTAAGTATTTAGCAGAAATGATGAATTACCCTGGGGTTCTTTTTGAAGATGATGAGGTCATGAAAAAAATAGCTTGGGCTAAATCTTTTAATAAGCCTATAGATGGACATGCACCAGGACTAAGAGGAGCGGACGTGACAAAGTATATTGCAGCTGGTATATCAACAGATCATGAGTGCTTTACCAAAGAAGAAGCTTTAGAAAAGCTTGAAAAAGGTATGAAAATATTGGTGCGTGAGGGTAGTGCTGCAAAGAATTTTGAAGCCTTAATAGATTTGTTGCCTGAGCATTACCAAAGTCTGATGTTTTGTAGCGATGATAAGCACCCGGATGATTTAATTGAAGGACATATTAACACGTTATGTTCCAGAGCGATTGCCAAAGGTATAGATGTCTTTAAGGTGTTACAAGCAGCTTGTGTTAATCCCGTGAAGCATTATAATTTGGATGTTGGCTTATTAAAGGTTGGTGATTCAGCGGATTGCATTGTTGTTGAAGATTTAATTCATTTTAAAACATTACAGACCTTTATAGATGGACAACTGGTGTTTAACGATAATACGACTTTGATAAGTCCGGTTTCTTTTGAGGTTTTGAATAACTTCAATTGTGATAGAAAGGACGTTTCAGCCTTTAGGGTGGAATCATCAACCAAGCAAATAAGAGTTATTGAAGCTTTAGAAGGTCAATTGGTAACCAATGAGATTATTGATGAAGCTATTTTAGAAAATGGCAATTTAATGTCCAATACCGATAGAGATATTTTAAAGATGGCCGTTGTAAATCGGTACAAAAACGAAAAACCGGCCATTGCTTTTATAAAAAATTTCGGATTAAAAGAAGGGGCTATAGCGTCATCAGTAGGGCATGATTCACATAATATTATTGCAGTAGGAACTACAGATGAGGCACTTTGTAAAGCCATTAATTTAATTATAGAACATAAAGGCGGTATTTCAGCAATTTCAAAACAACAGGAGAAAGTAATGCCACTACCTTTGGCTGGTATAATGAGTGATAAATCTGGCGAGAGTATTGGGAAGCAGTACCAAGAATTAGATGCCATGGCTAAACAATTAGGAAGCACGCTAGCGGCACCATATATGACCTTGTCTTTTATGGCTTTACTAGTGATTCCAGCATTAAAATTAAGTGATAAAGGACTCTTTGATGGTACTAAGTTTGAATTTACATCTTTATATTTGGAATGAAACATCTAACAACTAAAAATATAGAATTTAAGGAATGCCAATAATAGACTCAAAATATAAACCTCGTTTTTACTTTAGAAATGGCTTTGTTTCAACGGTTTATTCAGGTTTGGTAAGGCGTGTTTATTTAGAACAGAAGCGCGAAAGAATAACCTTGTCAGATGGTGATTTTATGGATTTAGATTGGAGTTATTCTGAGGAGAAATCTAATAAACTCATCATTTTACTTCATGGATTGGAGGGTAATGGACAACGACCTTATATGACTGCACCAGCCAAACTATTTAATCAAAATGGTACAGATGCCGTTTGTGTTAACTTTAGAGGTTGTAGTGGCGAAGATAATTTGAAGTTTAGAAGTTATCATTCAGGAGGGACTGAAGATCTGGAAGCCGTTATAGAACACGCCATTAATGTTAAAGGGTATTCTGAAATTTACCTTAAAGGGATTAGTCTCGGGGCTAATGTGATTTTGAAATATTTGGGAGAAAGACAAGAAGTTCCTGATGCTATTAAGGCTGCTATTGCAGTTTCTGTGCCATGCTTTTTATTGGGGGCAGCTCAAGAATTACTTACTTTTAAAAATAGATTATATCACGATAGGTTTTTAAGACATTTATTAGAGCGTTTAAAGATTAAGCAAAAACGTTTTCCTGAATTTATTAGTGACAATGAATTTCAATCCATTAAGACATTATGGGATTTTGATAATGTATACACGGCAAAGGCGCATGGTTTTGAGGATGCTTTAGATTATTATGAAAAATGTAGTAGTCTGCAGTTCTTGCCATATATTAAAACACCTACCTTGATTATTAACGCCTTAAATGATTCGTTTTTGTCTGCAGAATGTTATCCTGTAAAGGCCGCTAAAAATAATCCTGAACTATATTTGGAAATGCCACCTCATGGCGGACATTCTGGACTCATTGATAAAAAGAATGTTTATTACAATGAAAAACGAGCCTTGGAGTTCGTGAAACAAAATACTTAGTTTTTTAATTCTTCAGGGAAGCCTTCAATAACAATATGCCATAATTCTGGAAGTATAAAATATACAAACAGGGTCAGTATAATTATTGAAATAATATTCATTATAATTCCTTTACTTACCATGTCTGGAATACGCAAATACCCGGCTCCAAAAACAACAGCATTGGGCGGAGTTGCCACAGGAAGCATAAAGGCACATGAAGCCGCTACGGCAGCACCAACCATTAAAATGAAAGGATGAATATCTATGGTTAAAGCCATTGGGGCCAGCACAGGTAAAAGCATAGCTGTAGTGGCCAAGTTTGAGGTGATTTCAGTTAGAAAATTAACAGCTGCAATTATTATAAAAATTAAAATGAGTGTACTCAAACCAGTTAATGTGGTCATTTGATTACCAATCCAAAGGGCGAGTCCGCTGGTTTCGAAACCCTTTGCTAAAGCCATGCCGCCTCCAAATAAAAGAATTATACCCCAGGGTAAATCTTTGGTGTCTTTCCAACTCATTAGTTTCGTATGTTTCGATTTGGCAGGAATTAAAAACAGCACTAAGGCAAAAGCAATTGCGATTATAGTGTCGTCTATTTGAGGTAATAGTTTCTTAAGAATAAAGGATCGGGTTATCCAACAAAACGCGGTAGCGGCAAATATTATAGCTACTGTTTTCTCTTCATAACTCATTTTCCCCAAGGTTTTTAGTAGGCGTTTAATTTCTAGTTTACCGCCTGGAAACTCTGTTCTTTTAAAAGAAAACGCGTATGCTGTTAAATATTTCCAACAAATGAAAAGTAGAATTATTGATATTGGGAAGCCAAATATAAACCATTGCGCAAAACTGATTTCATAGCCATAGGTTTCTGAAACAATTCCCGCAAGGACTAAATTAGGAGGCGTACCTATTAAAGTGGAAATTCCTCCAATGGAAGCACTGTAGGCAATAGCTAGCATCAGTGCTTTGCCAAAAACTAAATTTTCATCCTTTTTTGTGAGTGGATTATCTTTGAGTTGCGATATAATGGCTACACCTATAGGAAGCATCATAACAGAAGTTGCTGTGTTTGAAATCCACATAGATAAAAACGCAGTCGCTATCATGAATCCTAATATGATTCTTTTAATGTCTGAGCCAATAAGGTTGATAATATTCAAAGCTAAACGCTTATGTAAATTCCATTTTTCAATAGTAATGGCAATTATAAAACCGCCTAAATATAGAAATACAAATTTATGACCAAAGGACGCCGTAGTACTTGCTATATCTAAACTTCCAGTCAAAGGGAAAAGAATTATAGGTAGTAGTGCTGTTGCAGCAATAGGTATCGCTTCAGTTATCCACCAAACAGCTATCCATACTGTTGTGGCTAGAATGCCATTAGCTTCTTCTGTTAAGCCTTCTGATGAAAAAAATAATCGTATTAGAATAAATAATAAAGGACCAAGAACTATCCCAATGCGTTTTGCGTTTGTCATAAATGGTTAGTTTATTTTCATCCTCTAACTTACTAAAACAATGTTAAAATAAATTAGATTATGGAATTGAACTTCAATTTTTTTGTACTTTCCTTACCATATTCATTAAATAAACTATCCTAAATATAATCATGCCAACATTCAATTTGAAAATTAATAACAAAACCCATACTGTTGAGGCAGATATGGATACGCCTCTAATGTGGGTGTTAAGAGATCATTTAAACCTAGTAGGTACCAAATATGGATGTGGTATTGGCCAATGTGGCGCTTGTACCATTCATTTAGACGGTAATGCGATGAGGAGCTGTTTGGTACAGGTTTCTCAAGCGGAAGGTATGAATATTACAACTATAGAAGGACTTTCTGAACATGGAGATCATCCTGTTCAAAAGGCATGGAAAGCCATAGATGTTCCACAATGCGGGTATTGCCAGGCGGGACAAATTATGACTGCTGCCGCTTTTTTGGATAAAAATCCAGAACCAACAGAATCTCAGATTAGAAACGCCATGCACGGAAATATTTGCAGGTGCGCTTCTTATAATAGTATAGAAGAAGCTGTTAAGGTGGCGTCTAAGAATTTAAGTTAATCAACCTGTAAAATAAAACTAATGAGACCTTCAAAAACAACAACATTCAGTAGAAGAGCCTTCTTAAAGTCATCTGCATTGGCTAGTGGTGGAATGATAATAGGGTTTAACTTATTTAACGCCTGTAAATCAGAAGTAGAACTTCCTATAGATTTAAGTCAATTAAACTACAATGACTTTAATGCCTTTATAAAAATTTCCGAAGAAGGAAAAGTAACCATTTTTTCGCCTAATCCAGAAATTGGTCAAGGCGTGAAAACATCCATGCCCATGATTATCGCCGAAGAGCTAGAGGTAGCTTGGGGTGATGTTCATGTAGTTCAAGCCCCTTTAGATACTAAAAATTATACAAGACAAATGGCTGGAGGGAGTCAGTCTATCCGCCATGGTTGGGAAGCGTTGCGCCAAACGGGGGCTACGGCTAAACAAATGTTGGTCAATGCAGCTGCTGCAAGATGGCAGGTAGAAGCATCGGAATGTACTGTTAAAGAGGGCGTCATATCGAATAGTAAAGGTGAAACTTTAGGTTATGGCGATGTGGTATTAGAAGCTGCTGTTCTTGAGGTTCCAGAGGATGTTACGTTAAAAGACCCTAAAGATTTTAAAATTATAGGTCAAGGAAAAGGCAATGTTGATATTGATAAAATTATAACAGGTAAACCACTTTATGGTTTAGATTATAAGGCAGAAGGCATGTTGTATGCTGCAGTTTTAAGGCCGCCTGCTTTTGGTCAGGTTTTGGAATCTTTTGATGATTCTGGTGCCCGAATTTTACCCGGGGTGGTGGACGTAATAACCATAGGTGAAAAATTAAGAGCCTATAATGATAGTGGTAAAAAGAATTGGTCTATGCAAATGAGTTCTTCTGATAAAGTGGTAGTTATTGGAAAAACCACTTGGGATGCCATGAAGGGGTTAAAGGCTATTAAGGCCCATTGGAAAATAGAATCAGAACTAGAAAGTACAGAAGATCACGATAAAGTTTTATTTGACCTCTTGGATGGTGATAGTTTAAAAACAAGACGTTCAGATGGTGATATAAATAAAGCTTTTGCTGAAGCAGATGCTGTTTTAGAACGTGTTTATGAAGCACCATTTTTACCGCATAACTGTTTAGAGCCCATGAATTTCTATGCCAATGTAACACCGGAAAAAGTACATTTGGTAGGCCCTATTCAAACACCGGCATCTGCTCAGAAAGTTGTTTCTGAACTTCTAGAACGTGATATTGAGGATGTTCATGTTGAGATGACTAGAATGGGTGGTGGTTTTGGACGCCGACTTTATGGGGACTTTGTGTATGAAGCTGCGGAGATTTCTAATGCGGTTAAAAAACCTATAAAAATGGTTTCTTCAAGAGCGCATGACATGACTACAGGTGTTTACAGGCCTGCTACCAAATATAAAATAGCAGCTTCCATTAAGGATGGTAAACTAACGGGGTATCATTTGAAAGAAGCATGTATTAATGGTAATATGTATGGACTAATACCTAATTTTTTTCCGGCTGCAGCCATTGAAAATTATCAGGTTGATTCTGCAAACTATAAAAGTAATATAACAACTGGAGCTTGGAGAGCCCCTTATACCAATTTCTTGGCAAGTGCAGAACAAAGTTTCTTTGATGAACTTGCTGAGGTTTTAAAAATAGATCGTGTGAGGTTGCATATGGACCTGCTTGAGAAAGCTAAGAACAATCCAGAACCGAACATAGAATATAGCCCCGAACGCTTACAGGGCGTTTTAAAATTAGTTGTTGAAAAATCCAATTGGGGAAATACCAAGCCAGGTGTTTATCAGGGATTATCTGTTTATTATTGTCATAATACCCACGTTGCCGAAGTTGCGGATATCACTATGGAAAATGGTGTGCCTAATGTTGTAAAGGTCACTTGTGCTGTAGATTGTGGTATAGTAGTAAATCCCCTTGGTGCCATGAATCAAATAAAGGGTGGTGTTTTAGACGGCATAGGGCATGCTATGTATTCTGATTTTGGTTTTAATAATGGTGTCCCGCAGTCTAATAATTTTAATACGTTTCAACTCATCAGAATCGGGCAAACCCCAAAGGTAGATGTGCATTTTATAGAAAGTAATATTGATCCTACTGGTTTGGGAGAACCCACTTTACCTCCCGTAGGAGCTGCCGTTGCAAACGCCATTTATAAAGCAACAGGAAAGCGATTGAGAAAGCAACCTTATATGAATAATATGAATGTTTCAGAAAAGGTATTAGGATAAAATAATATTGATTTATGATAAAAAGAAGCCTTTCTTTAAAAGGCTTTTTTGGTAGTTTTAGCATATGACACACGAGTTTAAAAACATTGTAGAAGAAGGGGTAAAGGCAAATGCGACAGGCCTTAAGTCTGTTTTGGCCTCAGTTGTTGCTTTAGATGGTTCTTCTTACCGCAGACCTGGAGTAAGAATGCTTATTCTTGAAAATGGCAAAATGATTGGAGCCGTAAGCGGAGGCTGTGTTGAAAAAGAGATATTGCTGCATTCTAAGTCTGTTTTTAAAACGGGTCAATCAAAGGTAATGACCTATGATGGTCGGTACCGTTTAGGTTGTGAAGGTGTGTTATATATATTAATAGAGCTTTTTAACCCGAATGAACTTTTAGTTTCTGAATTTTCTAATTGTATTAAAAAACGAGAAATTTTTCAGGTCAAGTCTTATTTTGAAAAGAATAACAAGACAAATATTGATTATGGCTCTTATGTTGAAATAAGTGGTGACTTGTATCCTTTGAATAAAGATAATAAGGTGGAACGTGTCATGGGATTATTATCCTTTGAACAAGAGATGCCACCTTGTTTTAAGTTAGTTATTGTTGGTGCTGAGCACGATGCTGTTCAACTATGTCAATATGCGGCACTCACAGGGTGGGTAGTAACCATAATGGCAGGCCTTCAGGAACACAAGTCTATTACTGATTTTCCAGGTACTCAAAGTTTCTATGCTTTAACTCCGGAAAGTGCTGATGTGTCACAAATAGATGAACATACAGCTGTGGTGTTAATGACCCATAATTTTGCATATGATTTGCGTTATTTGGTCGCTCTGAAGGATACAACACCTAGCTACATAGGATTACTAGGGCCTAGTAAAAGAAGGGAGGATTTATTATCACAATTTATAGAATACTGTCCAGACATTTCCAATAGGTTCCTAGAAAAAGTACATGGCCCAGCCGGACTTAATATAGGTTCTGAAACGCCCCAAGAAATTGCTGTTTCCATTGTGTCAGAAATATTAGCTTTTACAAGAAAACGCCACCCCATGTCTCTCAATGAAAAGAAGGGAAGTATTCATTCCATACAATAAGTGACTAAGCATAGCTCTAATATTGCAGTAGTTATTTTAGCGGCAGGCGCTTCTAGCCGAATGGGAAAGCCTAAACAGCTCTTGGATTGGGGAGGATCAACATTACTTAGGCATGCTATAAAAACGATAAAAGAAGTTAAAGTAGCCGACATTGTTGTCGTTCTAGGTGCACATAGCGAAACAGTAGCCCATAGTATTCAGGATGATTCCATCTCCGCCATTGTTAATTCAAATTGGCATATGGGGCTGGGTAGTTCTATTGCCTGTGCGGTAAGTCATATTTTAGAATCAAAACAAAATATGGAAGGCGTTTTATTTGTTCTAGCCGACCAACCTTTTGTAACCCCAATTTATATAGAAAACATGCTTGCCCGATTCAAAAATGGAGAGGCTATGATTATAGGGACCTCATATGATAACAATAAAATGGGGGTGCCAGCATTATTTGATAGTAGCTACTTTTCTGAATTAGCGCTTTTAAATGGAGATAATGGTGCTAAAGACGTGTTAATAAAACAAAAGGAAAAATTGATTCTGCTAAACCCGGGTTTCGAGAATATCGACATCGATACTAAAGAAGATTATAGGCGAGTTTTAAAACAATTGAGAGCTGCTAATTCTTCTACGGACAACATTTAATTGATTTTATGTTTTTTGTGAAGCTAATGTTTTCCTTCAATTTAGTTAAGTATTTGCTATATTTGGTGAATGAGCAAATCACCTATAGACAAAGGGTTGACACCTGAAACTCTCGATAATTTGAAAATAAAAACACCTCCAACAAATTCGGCTGGATTGGGGGGAATAGTTGCGGCAACTTCCCATGCTTTTAAATATATTAAGCCAAATAATATTTTTAAAATATCTACTAATTTAAATCAAAAAGGTGGTTTTGATTGTCCAGGTTGTGCATGGCCGGATCCAGATGATGAGCGCTCTGTATTAGGTGAGTATTGTGAAAATGGTTTAAAAGCCATGGCCGAAGAAATGCAAAACAAATTAATTACCCGAGACTTTTTCGCAAAACACACGATCGATGATTTATCGGAATGGTCTGATTTTGAAATCGGTAAATCGGGTCGACTAGCTGAACCAATGTTTTTAGCTGAGGGTAGTGCAAATTACGAACCTATTTCTTGGGAAAAGGCTTTTGAAAAGGTGGCTGCGCATTTAAATGCTTTAGATCATCCAGATGAGGCGGTATTTTATACCTCTGGAAGAACCACAAACGAAGCTGCTTTTTTATACCAATTATTTGTGCGAGAGTTTGGTACTGCGAATTTACCAGATTGTTCTAATATGTGCCATGAGGCCAGTGGAAGTGCGCTTTCTGAAACCTTAGGTATTGGCAAAGGCTCTGTTACTTTAAAGGACTTATACAAAGCAGATTTGGTCATGGTTGTTGGGCAAAATCCAGCAACTAATCATCCCAGGATGTTATCTGCTTTAGAGAAAACTAAAAAGAATGGCGGTAAAATAATTGCAATTAATCCATTGCCAGAGGCGGGTTTAATGAAATTTACGGATCCACAAAATCCAATTAAAATGCTTACTGGAGGAACCAAGCTTTCCGATGTTTTTGTGCCTGTCACTATAAATGGTGACGTCGCTTTTTTCAAAGCCATATTATTAAAACTTTTGGCTAAAGAAGAGGAGCAGGGTAATGTTTTTGATAAGGCTTTTATTGAAACGTACACCAATGGTTATGATGATTTTATTTCAGATATAAAAACCTATAATTTTGAAGCGTGTTTAAAAGCCTCTGGGGTATCAAAAGATGTATTTGATAAGGCATTTGAATTAATTCTGAATAATGATAATATCATTATTTGTTGGGCCATGGGCTTAACCCAGCACGAAAATGCAGTGGATAATATTCGAGAGTTGGTTAATTTACTATTATTGAAAGGCAGTATAGGTAAAGAAGGGGCAGGAACGTGTCCTGTTCGCGGGCATTCCAATGTTCAGGGCGATAGAACTGTTGGTATTTGGGAAGCTGCGCCACAAGCGTTTTTAGATAAAATTGAAGCGAAATACGGGTTTAAGCCAACAGTAAAACATGGGTATTCGGTAATAGAAGCTATTAAGGCGATGTATGAGAATAAGGTAAAAGTGTTTTTTGGTATGGGTGGGAATTTTATTTCCGCTGTTCCGGATACTGCATATGCTTCGCAAGCTATGGCTAATTGTAATCTTACGGTCCATGTAAGTACTAAATTGAATCGTTCTCACCTTGTTACGGGTAAAGAGGCTCTCATTTTTCCATGTTTAGGACGTGCGGAGAAGGACTATCAAAAAACCGGAGTACAAACCCAAAGTGTAGAAAATTCTATGGGTGTGGTATCTTCTACAAAAGGGGTTTTAGAACCCTGTTCAAATGACTTAATAAGTGAAGTGGCCGTGGTTTGTGGTATTGCAAATGCCACATTAAGGGGACGATCAAAAATTAATTGGTTGGCGTATCAAGATGATTATGATTTAGTCCGAAATGATATTGCAGAGGTTGTTGATGGGTTTAAGGATTACAATAAGAAGATTAAGAATCCATCTGGTTTTTATTTGCCTAATGGGGCACGTAATAGGGCGTTTAAAACCAAAACGGGACGTGCTAATTTTTCAATCAATAAACTACCGGAATGGCAATTAAAAGGCGATGAATTAATTATGATGACCATCCGTAGTCATGATCAATTTAATACCACTATTTATGGCTTAGATGACCGATATAGAGGTGTTTTTAATGAAAGACGAATCATTTTTATGAATAGGGAAGATATGAAACTACGTAATTTAAAAGACTATGATGTCGTTAATCTTAAATCTGAATTTAAAGGTGTAATCCGTAGAGCCAATAAATTTAAAGTGGTTGGTTTTGATATACCCAAAAACTGTTGTGCCACCTATTTTCCTGAAACCAATGTGCTAGTACCTTTAGATAGTTTTGCGCATACAGCAAAGACTCCCGCGTCAAAGAGCGTTATAATCACTATTGAGAATATTTAAGTTTTCAGTAAAATCTAAACCCCTTATTTTAGTAATAATCAATTATTCTTAATCCAATTTATCAATTTGATAATAATCATCTTTTTACGTAAAATACTTTCTTTTAATTGAATAAAAATAAGTAAAAATACTTAGTTTTGTTTTCAAATACGTAATTTATGCAACATATTATTGTAGTTGGAAATGGAATGGTTGGATACAAATTTTGTGAAAAATTTGTTGAAAAGGCTGAGAGTAAGGACTTTAAAATAACGGTTTTTGGTGAAGAACCAAGACCAGCTTATGACAGAGTGCATTTAAGTGAGTTTTTTGAAAGCCAAAACGCAAAGGCTTTAGAGATGGCAACCGCAGAATGGTATGCCGACAATAATATTGATTTAATTACTGGGGAGCGCGTTGCAGACATCAATAGAACTTCAAAAACCATTACGACGGCAAGAGACCGTGATTTTTCATATGACTATTTAGTGTTAGCTACAGGTTCTTCTCCTTTTGTTCCGCCAATTAAAGGTGTTGAAAAAGAGGGCGTATTTGTATATAGAACCATTGAAGATTTAGAAGGTATGTTGGCTTATGCTGCTAAACTAAAGGCTGAAAAACCTGACGCAAGAGCTGCTGTTCTTGGTGGTGGGTTATTAGGTTTAGAAGCAGGTAAAGCCGTAATGGATATGGGGTTAGAACCACATATAGTGGAGTTTGCACCCAAGTTAATGCCAAGACAATTGGATTCTAGAAGTTCTCAAGTTTTAAAATTGAAATTAGAATCGATAGGTCTAAACATCCATTTAAGTAAGGCTACGAATCAAGTTTTAGGTGATGGAGCCATCACGGGGATGGAGTTTGGCGAGGATGATTTTTTGGATGTTGATATGCTAATCGTGTCAGCTGGTATTCGTCCAAGAGATGAACTAGGTCGTGCTTGTGGTCTGGAAGTTGGAGTTCGTGGAGGTATTGTAGTTGATAATACCATGAAAACCTCAGACGAAAATATCTACGCCATTGGTGAGATAGCACTTTATAATCAAATGATATATGGATTAGTAGCTCCTGGGTATGATATGGCTGCGGTGGCTGTTGAGCAAATCATTGGTAATACTGAGGCTGTAATGCCTGCTGATATTGATATGTCAACTAAATTAAAATTAATTGGTGTGGATGTAGCAAGTTTTGGAGAGCCTTTCATGCCTGCTTCAAAAGGGCATTCAATTATATTTGAAAATAAAACACAACATTTATATAAACGAATTAATGTTAGTCTTGATGGTAAAACATTATTAGGAGGTATTCTAGTTGGAGATGCATCCGATTACAGTATGCTACATCAGGTATACTTAAACGCTATGGCCATTCCAGAAGATCCTTCACAATTAATTTTGCCTGCTAGTGAAGGTGGGGCTGTACTAGGTGATGTAATGGATTTACCTGATGAAGCTCAAATATGTTCTTGTGAAAGTGTGACTAAAGGACAAATTTGTGGTGTTATTGAAAATGGAGAAGCAACAGATTTAGCAGGTGTAGTGAGTTGTACTAAAGCAGGTACTGGCTGTGGGGGTTGTAAACCTATGGTAGCAGATTTAACCAATGCAACACTTAAGTCTTTAGGTATTGAGGTTAAGGATTCTGTTTGTGAACACTTTGATTTAAACAGACAAGATTTATATAAAATAATTCAGGTTAAAGGGTATAAGAAGTTTAATGAAGTATTGGATAATCACGGAAATGGTGGACATGGCTGTGAATTATGTAAACCGCTAATCGCTTCATTAATGGCAAGTATTCATGCCGATACAGCAAATGAAGAATATGCCATCCAAGATTCTAATGATAGATTCCTTGCTAATATTCAACGTAATGGAACTTACTCTGTAGTACCAAGAGTGCCAGGGGGGGAGATTACTCCAGATAAGTTAATAGCGCTTGGAGAAATAGCTAAAAAGTACGATTTATATACTAAAATTACTGGTGGTGTTCGTATTGATTTATTTGGTGCCACGCTTAACCAATTGCCTCTAATTTGGAAAGAATTAATAAGTCATGGCTTTGAAAGCGGACATGCTTATGGCAAGTCTTTAAGAACGGTTAAAACCTGTGTGGGATCAACATGGTGTCGATACGGTATGGATGAAAGCGTTAGTTTTGGTATCGAATTAGAAAACCGTTATCGTGGTATTCGTGCACCGCATAAAATTAAAGGTGGCGTTTCGGGATGTATTCGTGAATGTGCAGAGGCTAGAGGAAAAGATTTCGGATTAATAGCTGTTGAAGGCGGATGGAATTTATATGTAGGTGGAAATGGAGGTGCAAATCCACGTCACGCCGAGTTGTTCGCTGAGCAAATTGATAATGAAACAGTCATAAAATATCTTGATAGATACCTCATGTTTTACATGCGTACTGCCAAGCCATTACAACGTACTGCTGCATGGCAAGAACGATTAGAAGGTGGTCTAGATTATTTGAAAGAAGTTATTATTGAAGATAAATTAGGGATTGCAGAAGATCTTGAAAAGGAAATGCAAACACTAGTAAACAAGTTTGAATGTGAGTGGACTCAAGCGGTTAACAATCCGGAAATGATGAAACGTTTCAATCATTTTATAAATAGTGAAGACGAAGATGAAAACTTAGTCTTTGTGCCAATGAGAGATCAAAAAATGCCAGAACCTTGGGTGTAATTAACAGTACTAAAATTTAAAATCAATATGGAAACAATTCTAGATAAATATAAAGCTACCGAAGTTGAAAACGTTAACGTTTGGTTTAAAGCAGCATCAGTTAATGATTTTCCCAAAGATGGCGGTGCTTGTGTAAAATATAAAGAAAAGCAAATCGCTGTTTTTAACTTTGAAAGATTAGGTAAATGGTATGCCTGTCAAAATCTTTGTCCGCATAAAATGGAAATGGTGCTTAGTAGAGGTATGATAGGTGATGATAAAGGGATTCCAAAAGTGGCCTGTCCTTTACACAAAAAAACATTCTCGTTAGAGACGGGAGAAAACTTAAATTCTGACTTAGATGCCATAGCCGTATATCCTGTAAAAGTAGAAGCAGGTTATGTATACATTGGTTTTGAGGAATAGTTGGATTATTGATGGAGCACTATCAGTTATTAAAAGTTAAGTTCGTTTGTAATGGAAAAAACAATGGTCAGCTTTACCAGGGCATTAATTTAAAATGAGACTAAATTTTAGCGCATAGTTTTAAAATTCTAAAAATCGCATTACAATTGAAGTAGTAATTCTGTATATTGGCTTTTTAGCGTTTAAATTTACAAGAATATATGAAACCCACCAGATTTGAAGCGGCCATAGCTTTGATTGATAAAGCTAATTCAGAAGATGTAAATACCTATCAAGTAGCAGGTATGGATTACCCAAAAGAGTTACTGTACTCTCAACGAATGACTCGTAAATTATTACAGTTTGAACCAAATGCTTCTAAAGCTTTGCAAATAGCAGCTAGAGCACAGCATATTTGCCGTTGGAAAATTGCTCGAGATGAATATCCAATGGATCGTGTGGGCTATTTAAAGTGGCGAGAAACTTTAAAGAAAATGCATGCCAATTTAACGGTAGACATTTTAAAAGAGGTAGGCTTTGATGATCAGTTTGCAGATCGGGTAAAGGCTATTATTCTTAAGAAACTTATTAAGAAAAACGAAGAATCCCAAACCTTTGAAGACACCATCTGTTTAGTGTTTTTGGATTATTATTTTGATGAGTTTGCCGAAAAGCATTCCGATGAAAAGATCATTGATATTTTAAAGAAAACTTGGGTTAAGATGTCTGAAAAGGGCCATGAGGCAGCTTTACAAATTGCTTTTTCAGAAAAAAGCTTAGCCTTAGTAAAACAAGCTATTTCATAAGTCCGATATGTCGCAGCATAGTAATTCATTAGACCAAAGTACGTTTGATAAATTACGCCGTTTATATATTATTGCCCTGAGTACCATTGCCTTGTCTGTAGTGATTAGTCAGATTCTAATTCGTACACATTTAAGACGTCAGGAAAGTGACTCTACAGTAATTAATATTGCGGGGCGGCAGCGGATGTTGAGTCAGAAATTAACTAAAGATATTGTTTCGTTATCTTCAGAAACTGCGATTTCAAAAAAAATAGATCTTAAGGACAACATAAAGTCTACCTTACAGTTATGGACAGTTTCGCACGAAGCCCTTCAAAATGGAAATGACAGTTTAGGCTTGCCTAAAAAAAACAGTAAGGAAGTCATTGAAAAGTTTAATCTTTTAAACCCCGTTTTTGACACTATCAGTGTTGCTGCCAATACCATAATTAATAAGATAGAAACTAATCCCAATGCTGCCCTTAAAATTTATACTTCAGAAATAGAGCAGGTAAAGGCTCATGAAGGTGATTTTTTAAACATGATGGATGCTATTGTAAATCAGTATGATTTAGAAGCAGATGAAAAAGTAGATTGGTTACGCAAGTTAGAGTTATGGCTTACTTTACTTACGTTGTTCATATTGCTTGGCGAATTTTTGTTTATTTTTTGGCCAGCGGCAAAGTCGGTTAAATCCATTTTAGCTGATTTGCTCAGAGCGGAAAAGCGAGCCAAAAAAATGGCTTTTGATGCCGATGAACTTAGTGCAGCAAAAGAAAAATCTATGAAAGAGCTGCGTGCCTTAAGCCGTGCTATGGATGATACGCTTTTGTTTGCTCGCATTTTACCAAATGGCAGTGTGATTCATATGGGAAATAAGTTTAGCCGCTTATTTAAGTTTTCTAAATTTAATATGAATGCCCTTTTTTGGGAGATCTTGTCTTTTGAAGAAAATGAACGTGCGGTTATTGAAGATTTAATAAACAAAAATAAAAAGACGGGCTGGCAAGGTGAAGTAAAAGCGAGCACAAAGGAAGATGAATCTGTATGGTTGGAAATGGCC
Source organism: Algibacter mikhailovii (assembly GCF_014651495.1). Classification (GTDB taxonomy): domain Bacteria; phylum Bacteroidota; class Bacteroidia; order Flavobacteriales; family Flavobacteriaceae; genus Algibacter_E; species Algibacter_E mikhailovii. The sequence continues at coordinate 23,426 of NZ_BMWZ01000010.1, read as the reverse complement.
ATTATACCTTATAGTCCCAATGATGATAAATCCGAACTGTTAATTATTGCCTCAGAAATTACTGAGCGCAAAATTGCTCAAATAGAAATTGATAGACTGACCAATAAAAGTTTTGAGGAAAAGATGAGTCAGCAAAAAGTCATTTCTAGTAAAATTATTGAAAATCAAGAGAAGGAACAGAACCGTATTGCTAAAGATGTTCATGACGGTATTGGTCAAATGCTTACAGGATTAAAGTATAATTTAGAGAGTATTGATGCTACAGACATTAAAAAGGCTACCGCTAAAATTGAACATTTAAAAGAGTTAACCTCTAACATTATAAAAGGCGTTAGGACGGCTACCTTTAATCTAACCCCCCCGGAGTTAACAGACCATGGTATTGTCCCTGCTATTACAAAACTAACTCAGGAACTGGCGCGTTTAACCGGGAAGGAAATTGTGTTTTTTAATAAGACAGATTTCACGCAACGCCTAGATTCATTGGCAGAAATCAATATTTATCGCATCACACAGGAGGCTATAAATAATGCCATTAAGTATGCCGAATCTACGCATATTTTGGTTTCACTATCTCATAGTCAAAACATTTTGAGTTTGGTGATTGATGATAATGGAAAAGGGTTTGACCCTAAGACTATAAAGCGTGTTAAAACAGGTGATGGTGGAATGGGAATGACATTTATGCAAGAGCGTATTAAATATATAGACGGACGTTTGTTTTTAACATCAAGCAAGGGTAGAGGGACTCGAGTTACATTGAATATACCCTTAACCAGTTCATTACGGAAGGAGAACTAATCATGTCATTAGAAACCAGCTTTTGAGAAATTTATAGGCTATTACCTAGCTGGAATTCTAAGCATATGGATGTCAATTTGCTGAACGGCAGTTTTTTCTTTAAACAATGGTACATCTTGAAGCAGTGAAAAAGCAAACAGCGTTTGTAAGATATTGTTAGTGAACCTTATATTCTGTTAAATAGGGAGGCATTTAGGTTGTTAAGGTCTAAATTAATAGAATTCTCAAGGCAATAAAGTCAGTGGCTAATAATAATTTTGTTGTACAAGTTGATGAAAAGATGAATATTGAGATTCAAACGACTGCCCTGCATATAAAAAATACGTAGTATTACTTAATTTTATTACTTTTGTACTTGTAATTAGATATTTATGGATATAATAAACGTTGTACTTGCTGATGATCATGTTTTAGTACGAGATGGTATTAAGGCTTTATTGGAAGACCAGTCGGGAATCCTAGTTATTGATGAGGCCTCAAATGGGAAAGAAGCTCTAGAGGTCATAGCACGAAATAAACCACATGTATTAATTATTGATATTAGGATGCCTGAAATGAATGGGATTGAGGCGGTTAGAGCAATTACAAAATCAGGAATTGAAGTAAAAACATTGGTTTTGTCCATGCATGATTCAGAGGAATATGTGTTACAAGCCATTCAAGCTGGTGCAGATGGTTATTTATTAAAAGGAGCAAGTAAAGAGGAATTCCTAAAAGCAGTTACCAAAGTGGCTTCTGGTGGCAAGTACTTTACGGGTGATGTATCTGCTATAATTATGAATAATTTTGTGAATGGTAATATAAAGAAGACTTCTAAGCCCATATTGGAAACTAAGGAGGATCCGTTTAAATTAACCAAGCGAGAAAAGCAAATACTTAACTTGGTATTACAACTCAAGAATAATAAGGATATCGCAGAAGAACTTAAAATTAGTAAACGAACAGCCGAAGTGCATCGTTTTAACCTTATGAAAAAATTAGAAGTTAAAAACTTAATGGAGTTGAGTAATAAGGCTAAGGCGTTTGGGTTGGTTTAGTTTTCCATGTTAAGCATTTCTAATTTAGTGCGCTGCTGAATACCACATGATAACTGCTGGGTTCTATTCACAGATCATGTTTTACATTACATAGCTTTTATAACTTGTTGCCTCATTAGTTTTTATTTTTAATATTCACCGCTTTTAATTCATTATAGTAGGGGGCCATTCTGGCATGGGCCGTGCCATCTATTAATAAAATCACAATCATCATAGCAATCGTTGTAATACTGATTGCACGCCAAGTTGGTGTATTAATAAAAACAATTAACAAAGCGGCTACAATGATTATAACAGGAATAACTTTAAAAACGATGGTTTTATATTCTTTGAGCGTGGCTTCGGCACGAGTGATTTCTGATTCAACGAATGCATAGGCATCGGTATTGTAAGCCGTTTCAAATTGTGTTATTCTTGACTTATTAGTGAAAAATAATCCAAGTCCAATAGTTACAAGTAAAAGACCTGCTACCAAGGTTGGAATTATGTATGCTCTTGCCATTTCCGTTTTGCCTAACTGCCAAAACCCAAAACTAGCAGCCATAAATACGAGTCCGAAGAGCATGAAAAATGGGGTTGAAAAAAGTTCGGCTTTGGCCCAATCTGTTGCTGTCTTTAAAATTTCCATAGTTTTAATTCATTTTATATAGCGCTCTGTACTCCGTTGGACTTATGCCTTGTTTCTTTTTGAATAATCTTGAAAAATACTGCGGATATTCGAATCCTAATTCATAAGCCACTTCAGAAATACTCTTATTTGGTTGTAATAAAATATGCTTTGCTTCTTCTATGAGCTGTAAATGCAAATGTTCGGTGGTGGTTTTACCTGTTTCTTTTTTTAGGGTATCACTCAAGTAACGCTGTGAAACTCCCATTTCATTGGCTATCTGTGCTATGTTTGGCATACCTTTTTCTTGCAATTGTCCTGATTCAAAATATTGGTATACCTGCTTATTAAATTGCTCTAGTAAATCATTAGATAGGTCCTTTCTGTTTAGAAACTGTCGGTCATAAAAACGATGTGCATATTTTAGTAACGTGTCCAATTGAGAAATGATAATGTCTTTACTAAAGACATCTTGGTTGTTTTGATACTCTATTTCAATATTTTCAACAATAGATTCTATCTGCTTTTCTTCTTTTGGCGAAAGATGTAAGGCCTCATTTACCGAATAAGAAAAGAAACCATATTTTTTTATTTGCAAACCCAAATCCGTCCCTTTTAAAAAATCTTCGTGAAAGTTTATAGAAAACCCTTTTTGCTCAAAAACCACACTATTATCCCATTGTAATACTTGTCTTGGTGATATGAATATCAAAGCGCCATTAGTAAAATCGTATGTGGTTCGTCCGTAATTTAAATCTCCCTTTACATACTTTTTAAAACTAATAGTATAGCAATCATTGGTAATTGGAGGTGAACTTTCTCGTGGGCAAGGTAGGTAGCCATCACCTTTTGAATTGAACACGCTCAGCATGGGATGCTCTGGTCTAGGCAATTTTAAATAATCTAAATAGGATGAAAGTGTTTTAAAATGTTGCATACTACAAATTTAAAAATTCCATGTTACACCGGTTTCTTTTTCTGATAGCTCCCATAGCCTTTTAGCTGTTGTTTTATTTTTAGCATGTGGTTTTATTTCATGTGCACCTACAGGACCTACCCAATTGCTTCTTCCTGTGGGACCATAAAATCCACTTTGGTCTAAATCTGGTTCTGTGGCACACATTAATTGCGGATAAGCACCTTTCTCAGCTGATTGTGTCAATGGGGATAATTTCATCAAGTTAAAGATGAATTTCATCATAAAACTACCACTGGTATTTATCAAGTTGGTTCTTGAAGAGCCAGGATGACAGGCGTACGCCTTAACATTATTTTTTCCTGCTTTTTTTAGTCTATTTTGCAATTCGTATATCGACATTATCTGGGCAAGTTTACTTTGACTGTAGGCGTCATTAGGGCTGTAATCTTTATCCCAATTCAAGTCATCAAATTTTATAGTTTTAATACCCATATCATATCCTAAACTTCCGACGGTTACAATACGTCCTTTTGATTTTTCTATCAGTGGGTACAATAATGCTTGTAATGTCCAATTGCCATAATAATTGGTTCCCATTTGACTTTCCCAACCATCTACTGTGAGCTTTTGTTGAGGGACTTGCGCTATGGCAGCATTGCAGATTAAGGCATCAATTTTAGGAACAACTTTTAATACGTCTTCAGCCGCTTTTTTTACAGAAACTTGGTCGGCTAAATCCATGTTTATAGCTAATACCTCGATTTGGTTACCAAGCTCTTGTTTTAAAATATGAATGGTGTGTTCAGCTTTTTTTTTGTTTCTATTAAGCATGACCACTTTGGCCCCTTTGGATAGCAATATTTTTGTTGCTTCAAAACCTGTTCCGCTTGTGGTACCTGTTACAACAAATATTTTTCCATTCAAAGGTTCTATTCTATCGGGTGTCCAACCTCTTTTGCCAAATTGATTTGAATTCATTGTTACCTGTTTTTAAGTTTAAAAAATATATCGCAAAGGTCGGGGAGTAGAGGTCTTGTTTTCTTATACGCATTTTCAAATGTCGTATACTTTTTGGTAGATTTATGAAAATGTGTAAACCAAACATCTAAAATAAGGGCTTCCAGCTTGCCATTATGAACATGTGCCAAATCAGGTACCGGTTTGTTATGTGGAGCGAAATAAAGATTTAGAGTAATTAACAGAAATAAAATGACTCTAATAGGTTTCATCGTTTTCAATTTACAAATTACACTTTACTGTGTTGCCCTAGGTTTTTACTTTTGAATTAAATTTAGCTGTATCGCTAGTATATCTTGCTCTGATATTCCCAGGTGTTCAAAATATTTAGCAAAAGAACCATATGTTTCTTCAATATGCTTTTTCGTTCCTAAAATATATTCAGGCTGTAATATGTAAAAAGCTTCAATGTTTTTTCTGTTTTCCTTAAAATCTATAATATCCAGATTGTATCTTGCTACAGAATCAAGTTGATTTATACGCATTTGACTTTCATGTTGTCTGCATTCGTTTGACAATAAATAATCAGATTCAATAGTTGGCCATGGCACATCCAATGCGCTAAGTAATAAAGCCGAGGCTGTACCTGTTCTGTGCACGCCATGTGAACAATGGAATAGAACGGGATAATTGGATGCATCTGTAAGCAGTTGAAACAATCCATAATAAGAGTCTTTCCCAACCTCGGGTAATAGTTTATGAATATTATAATTCAATTCAATAGGTACTTTAGAAAAATCTCCGGTTTGTCTTGCTTGTAGGACTATTGCCGCTTCGTCATTATCACCTGAAATAGGTAAATACACCGACTTTATATTATCAGGTAGGTTATCTGCTCCACGTTTTGATATTTCCTCTTGCGTTAGAAAATTTATTACTGTTTTAATTCCCAATTGTTGAATGATCGCTTTATCTTCTTCGGATATTTGAGATAACGTTCCTGATCGATATATTTTTCTTTGCTGTACTGTTTTCCCCTCACTGGTTTTATAGTTGCCCGGATCTCGAAAGTTGTCTTGACCCTCAAGTGCTATTGTCCTATTAAAATCGTCTTGTTTGGCGCTATTTTTAGGATTATTGCATCCTATAAAAGTGGAAATAGCAATACCTACTAGAACTAGTTTTCTCATGATATTAATTTTATGACAATGCCTATTTTAGGATTGACAATGGTTTTTATATGCGTAGTCATAGATTTCTGTTCAAGAACCTATTGGTTTTGTGATGAACTTTAATACATGGCTATGGTCTTGTTATAATACTTAAACAGTCTTTACCTATGCCCGGTGTTAGCCAAAGGGTTTCTATATATCGCTCTCGGGTAATCAGACATTCTTACATGCTCTTTTTGCAGTTCATTGAGCGCATTTTTTGCGATCCATTTGGCCGATGAACTTTGAAATTCCAATAGGTCCTGTGCAACTTCTATCGCTTTTTTATTCAGGTCAATATTGCGTTTTCCAATATTTCTCAAAGCCCAGTTTACAGCTTTTTTTACATATAATCTGTCGTCATTAGCTTCTCGCGTGATTATAGGGAAAAACTGTTCAAATAAGTCATTACCTGAGTTTTTGTCTGCCATGCTGTAGGAAGCCATAATTGTAAAACCTGCTCTCTTTTCAAATTCAGGTTTTCTTTTAGTCCATTCAAATATTTTGACAAGTGCAAATTCACTTTTGGAGAAAAGTCCCATAGAAAAGCTATCGCAAATCTCCCAGTTTTCGAATGTCTTTACCCACTTTTCCATTAAGGCTTCTGTCACATCTTCTGGTTTTATCATTTTACTACAAAGCAAACGTCCTTCATAAATGCCACTGTCAAAGAGTTGAATGGCAAGTTCCTTGTCAAACCCGGTGTCTTTGGCGATCATTTTTAGTTCTTTATGATAAATACCCAAAGCATTATTTCCGACTACGCCAAATTTTTTCGCTTTCAGAGCTACTTTATCCGCATCTCTCAAATCATAAAGACAAGCTATGACTTCATTATAAATCACTACTTTTTTGAGTTAATTTCTATGGCTTGTTTGATGTCATATTCAACAACTTTTTTATCTAACTTTTTTTGAGGCAGTACCCGTATTGCTTTTCCTTTACCCGTTAATAGACTCAATTTGTCTTCCATTTTGGCACCTTTCAAAAGGCCAAAATCAATGCCGTAGGACATAGTCCTTATATGACATATGCCGCCTTTTTCGTTAGAATACGTTGTGATTCGTTCTTTTTTTGTTTCTAAAATACCATCAAACGATGGTAAAAATGATCGGGCTTCCAGAAACAATGCCTTATACTCTGATTGTAAATCTTTGTCGTATTGCATTTAGTTGTTTTGTCTAAGGATCAAAATGTTGCTAATGATTTTTTTAAGATTACCAAACTTTATTGTAGACACGCATTTAAATTCCACAAACAATAATTCATCTATGGTAAATTTTTTGTAGGGTCCATGTTCTCTTATATGTTCGAATACATTAGTCATGAATCTTTTTATTTTAACTTGTCATTTTTGTGCTTAATGTTTCAAATAGATAGCCTTATTTCAAAATAGGGCAGTTTTAATTTCATAGTATTTGTATGCTTAGTTCACCGCGATAGTTTAATTTAATTTCTTGAAATAGAATATCAATGTTTTGCATCATTTACCTCAATCCAGTATCCGTCAGGGTCTTGAAAATAAATCTGTCTGACGCCATCTATTCTTGTTTGGAATTTCATGTTTTTATCTGAGAATTCTCCATATGAAATGCCAATTTTATTTAAAAATTGCAAGTAGGCGTCAAAATCATTTATGGCAAATGCCAAATGGATAAACTTGTGTAGTTTTATTTCAGAATTATATTCGGTAACGTGAAGTTCACGCTTATTGCCAAGATCAAAAAAAACTGCAGGGAGAGGTGTGTTTTCTCCCCATGGTGTTGGCAGCTCCTTAAGGTGTAGAATGTTTTTATAAAAGGCTGCACTTTTTTCAACATCTTTAACTATGATACTAATATGCTCAAGTTCCGTGTTAAAATTTTGAGCCATTGAAGCGATTGAACCGAAACAAATGGTTAAGATTATTATGACGTTTTTCATGATTGTTGATTTTTAGTTACTGAAACATAATAATTACGGTTTAAAAGTTGACAGTATTAAATCCAATGCTGTTACAAGTTCAAATCAACTTTTATCTGTTTATTTAGAATACTTGAATTGAATGTCGCCCACCGTATTTACAATGAAAATAGGTAGTATTATATGAACTATAAGCTTAGTTTAAAAACAAAGATAGCAGAAAAGAACCAAACTTAGAATTTAGCTCTTATCTGCTATTTGTTATATGCGGTTTTGTGGTTGGCTTTATATTTAGGTTGATGTTTATGGTGTAATCCGTATACTAATTAAAGCATTTTTCCTGCAGCTCTGGCTTGTGCATCTTTGCTGCGGCCCATAATTGAACCAATTACCATACCACCAATTAAACCAAGAGAAATGCCTAATGAGCGTTCTAGGCTAGATAAAATGGCAACCCCAAATAGCAAACCAAATACTAATCCTAATCCGCCATAAAAAGTTGTATAATGCCCTTTGGTCGTTAAGGAAAAGGTGTCTTTTAAATATGTTTTAAAATTACTGATAGCCTTACTGAAGTGTTTTTTTCTGTTCGCAAAGTTTGATTTTAAATTTAAATTTTCTAATTCATTTTCTATAGATTGAATGTCATTTTTAGACAAATCTTTCATTTCTAAGCTCTTTATAATTTCGATAAATTCACGATATATCTTAATTTCAGAAGTCTTACTCGTCTCATTTACATAGCTTTCAAAGAGGTTAATTGCATTTTTTAGTGTCATAATTTTTACTGTTTTCTTGGTTAGTGGCTGCCAACCCAAAATATTACACTTAAAAACTGTTTTTCTTTAATTTTTTTAAAAAATGTTGTTGTAACGGCCTATTTAGATATGTTTAATTTCTTAAACTTTCTATATCAGTCATCATTTCTTCTAGCTTTTTGAATAGCCTTCCATAAACTATGTTTAAATCCCAGGTGTAAATTCTACCACCAAAAAACGCCAGTAAAGCCAAGATTAATAATACAATTACGATTCCTATAAGTGGCACTCCAAAGATCAAATAGACATCAGGAAAACCAACAAGAATTTCACCTACAAGTTTTTCTCCCAAAGGCATGCCTTCTGCATCTTTAAACCAAAAACCTAAAATCATGGATATAAAAATGATGGGGTATAAAAATCTCGAAACTTTCTTATTAATAGATATTTGTTTGTTTATCCATTGGCTAAATGCTTTCAGGTATTGATAACTGCTTATGCCTAGGTCAATTTTTTCTAAATCGTTTAATAGTTGCTTATTTATAAAAACAAGCACTGAAAGGGTGGCAAAAAATATGATGCCCGTTATTGGAATTCCTATTAAGAAAGAGACGATTAAAAAGGCAAATGAGAATGCAACAATGGCAATCAAATTTATTTTAAACATGCGTTTGAATTTATCAATAATATGAATTGACTTTTGGTTGTAAAGGTTGTTTATTTTTGGAGCTACCAATGCATCACTCTTAAGAAAACCTTCTTTCCATATATTTTCAATTGATTTTTCCATCTAATATTTTTTTTAATCTTGTTTTAATTCTTTTCACACGTACTCCAATATTATTAGGGTTCGTTCCTATAATTTCAGCAATTTCCTTTTGTGATTTTTCTTCTAAATAAAGCATGATAACGGCTCTATCTATTTCTGAAAGTTCTCTAATAGCATCGTATAATACATTTAGAGATTCGTCTGAAAATGCAAAGTTGTCTTCGGTTTCTTCGGTAGTTACTGAATCAGATACAAAATGTTGAACATTGTTTTTCTTTTTCTTAAGTAAGGTTAGACAAACATTTAGTGAAATTCTGTATACCCAAGTGCTCCATTGCGATTCTTCACGAAAGTTGTCTTTACTCCGCCAAATTTGTAAACACACTTCTTGATAATAATCTTCAAAATCTTCTTGCGAGTTGGTATAAGCTCGACATAATTTGATGATTATTCCGGCAAACGGCAAAATGGATGTTTTGTAAAAATCGCTACTCAATAGTGTCCTTTTTTGTAGTTAGTGGTATAAAGTATAAATTATTACAGGCAAATGACATAATTATAAAAAAGAATGTGCTATGCAGATAAATGATACCCTTCGGATAAATGCATGCGTAGTGGCCTAATTGTACGCTTTAATATTTTGTATTGTCACTGTAAACATCGTAACGGATAACATGTTTTGGCCGTAGCTGTGTTTTTATTGTTCAAGTCTTAAGCTATAAATGACTTGCGCGTCTACCCAAAATATATCTGTATTCTCATATTTATCTGTTGGGTTTACTTTGCCTACATTTCTATTGAAGAAAAGATATTTTCCATCTGGTGTTACACTTGCGCCGTATTCAGATGCCGCTGTGTTTACCTTATCGCCCAGATTCATAGCTTGACTCCAAGAGCCATCTTTTTGCCGAAAACTAACATAGATATCAGCGTTGCCATAGCCGTTATCTCGTCTACTATCCCAAAGCATATAGGATTCGTCCGGTGCAATAAAGGGATGCGCATTGGCTGTGCCAGAATTGATGTTTTTATCAAAAAGCACGGGTTTTTCTCTTTTTCCATTAATTATTCTAGAATACCTGAGTACACCTTCACCCATAGCATCAAAGACATACGTTCCCTTCGCCGAAGCGGTAAGTCGCATTATGGGAATCTTATATAAACTAGAATCTAGTGGTTTTATTTCAGACCATGCTCCATTGGTCAAGCGCTCTTTATATTTTTTTCCTAAGTGCATTATCTTGCCATCAGATGATATAAAGGGTTGTCCTACTCGTGCCGAGATAATAGAATCTTGCCACTCGTTGTCTTTATACTGCAAGACCACAAATTCCATTTTTTTATCATGCTCTGTTGCTCCAACCTCTCTTAGGAAATAAAACTCCTTTAGGTCTGGTGTAAAAACGCCATCATTCTCCCAATTTAATGTGGTGACTAATCCCGGGGCAAAAGGTTCAGGTATTGATCCAGGTGGATTTTGACCAAGATAAGGACTGTTTTCTGAAGAATTCTTGTGATCTTCTCTGTTGGATTTCTCAGTTTTGCAAGCATTGAAAAATACGAGCAATACAAGTATTGAAATTTTAAGGCTATTATTTCTCAATATTTAATTTGTTTTAATTCTTACCAACGATTTTGTATCATAAGGTAACGGATTTTAGAAACTACTTTTTCAGCTTATAACTAGCCTTAAATGTATAAAATTCATTTTCGTTTAAGTCATTAACCGCTACTTTTTGTAAACGTTATTGTGTATTCGTACTTTTTATAACCTAATTAATTTAGAATCTCTATGGAATTTTTTCCACGAAAACCAGTACTCATCTGATATTGCAATTGGTTCTAAATTTGTGTTTAGCTTTCCTTTAATGTATTTGCCACGCATGTTCCATCGTGTTTGACTATTCAAATCCAGTATTTCAGCATTGTCTAATGTAACATTCAATACGAAATTATTAACCGAATTTTTAAATCCGTTGACAGTATCAGCAATTCCAATAAGAAAGACATTGTGTTCTTTATTTAATACTACTTCGTTTGAAATCACTTCTTTTTTTAAATAGACAATTTTTTTCTTTATGGATTCATCAATGAGACCAATAACGTGAGTCCGAGAAGGGAAGGTCTTATCTCTATTTTTTGAGGATAGTCCTGGAGTGTTTTCAGTGGCAACTATTTTTTTCCAGATTCCGGGAATGGGTAGTTGAAATTCTCGAAAATCCTTCTTGGTTACATTAACAACTTGTGGTTTGAGGATTGATTTCTTGACGTCTGACCACGATAATATCTGAAATGGAATCATGGTCAAATTGTATGGGTGTAATTTTCCAATAATTGATTGAAATGTAGCTTGCTGAAAAAATGTTTTCGTTTTTTTATCAGCAACTATCATATTGGCATCTTTAAAAGAGCCGACAAATAAAGGTCCTATTTCAGTAACGTCAAAAGGTATTATGCTTCTACACATTGCACAATAGGTAAGTGCAACAATTCTTGAATTGAATTTATCATTGATAATGTGATGATGTATGACATAATCCAAAGGATAGCACTTTGTGATTCCATCATATTCAATAATTGCCAATTGCATTTCATCCTTTATGGGTAATATTGAAATATCTTTTGTGAATATAGGGAAGTCAACGGCCTTAAAGGCCGTTTCTTGATGCATTTTGTATGTTAATATAACAGCAATGCTCGTCAAAATAATTGGAACTAGAGACCATAGGGGGAAATGGTTTTCTTGTTGATAAATATAGAAAGTCCATAGTAAAATAACTATAAGGATTGTCCAATTTATCGGTTTTCTAATAAAATAATGATAGTATAACCACTTAACGGGAAATGTCTCTATTAAAGCCATGTAAATAGCAGCGGTTCCTATCAATAGTGATAAAATTGCCAGTAAATAAAATATAAATAATATCATCTTATTCTTTTAATGTATGCTGAAGTAAAGTTGTTCATGGTACGAAGCACAGCGTGTTGTGTCTGTTATTTTACGCGTTGTAAGTACCTAATTTAGCAAATACAAGCCGAATTGAAAATCCGTTAGGATTTTTGTTAGTAGGCTGACCTAGTCATTAATTATCACCCTTACTAAGGCATTGTGATTTAGTATTAATCTAGGGTTACAAATAATTGAGATTTTATTTTCCAAACGCCAGAGGCTTTAGTCCACATGGCTGAATAATTGCCAGAAATAATAGAACCACTTCCTTGTTCGGGATTATAACCATCCCATATTCCACTTTCCCAAGCTAGACCTCTTTTTTCATTTACCACAATTTCCTTAGCCGTTCTTGTGTAGTATATTTTACTGTCTGTATGGTTTGAAAAATATTGTTTTATTGCTTTTTTTCCAGAAAGTAATGTTCCATTTCCGGCTGTTATTAATACATCATCTGTTAAAAATGAAAGTATTTCCGCTTTGTTGTATGACTTATAGGCTAGATTTGAAGCCTTTCTAGTCGCTTGTATCTCATCTCTGTCGGTTTGAGAGAATAGTTTCGTTGGGAAAATGAGAATACAGAGTATTACAAAGCAGAGGTGTTTTGTTTTTTTCATTTGGTATTGATGCTAGTAATTTTTACAGGGTTACGTCCTCCCATATTTACCACAAAGTTTTTGTACATGATTCGTGCCGTTGTCTGTAATTAAGTTCATAAAAACAATCGAGCCAGAGAGCACCCGTCCGTTTTTTGGAGGACTAAAAAAACAAAAAAATTAATACAAACCGTGTTATGTCTGCGTGTGTATGCAATTGCCGGTAATTGATGTACTAAATCAAATCATAACCTCACTTATTTGAATTACAGGCTCAATGTTAGTGAAGTTTGGTAAATCTCCCATTATTTTATTGGCATTGGGGCCAAAAGCGTTTTCAAAAGTTTCTACGGAATCGAAATACATATTACCCATTCCTGCATATGGAGCAGATGATCCAGGTGCACCACCACCGATTCCTTTTTCAACTGTTGCACCTTTAAGGGCATCACCTAATAAGGAACCAACCAATGGAATATGCTTATTGCAATAATAATCCATGTCAAATTCTTTTCCTTCTGAGTTTGGATACACTACAGTTACTTTAATCAATCCTTTTTTCATCTTATTTTATATTTAGCTTGTTATTTACAAACTACAAGTTAAGGCTTTTAATGATTCAATCTTGACTAAACAGCTTTGAAACGATTTAATTAGGGCTTTTTCTGGGATAAGGAACAAAACGGTTGTGTATGGTTGGTGGCACGTTTAAGCACCTAATGTTACAAATACAAACCGAATATATAATTGGCCAGGATTTTATTCATTAGGCCTGCACAAGGCATTCGTTTTATGGGGTGTTAGCACTTTTTTTATTGCTTTTTAAGAACTTTAAACCAAGTAGTATTAAGATGATTATCAAGGCAATAAAAAATACAGTTGTTGAAATACTTTTTAGAATTGTAAATGTATGGCTTGTATTAACCATAGTTTCCGTCAAGTCAGGATAATGGTTTAACATTATAATTATTCCTGTATTTTCCAAATAATCTGAAATTCCTGCAATTAATGGAAGTATGCATAAATATAAATATGGGATATGAAGTTTATTTAGTTTTTTTAAGAAATAGCCCAAAAGCAAACAGTAAGAAAGTCCGAAAAGTAATGGGTAAATCATACCCATAGGAATTTGATTCGTTAGATAAGTTGCTCGTCCATTTTCTCCTAGGGTACTGAATAATTCATTGACATAATTCAAATCATATCCAGAAGGCATCATATCTAATAATTTCATTCCGTTAGAAAATTCCATTGTTTTTGGAATTGTAACAGTCAGCATTATGATGTAAACACTATTGGTCAAAATAAAAAGTCCTAAAACTTTTTTTCCAGAGGTATGCTTATCAATAAAATTAGTTAATCGCTTCATCGTTTTTTTCTTTTTTATTGTTAACTACCTACTACTGGTTTTGTGTATGAGTTGTTTCTAGTACATACCTGTAAAGCATTTAAGATACAATGTTAACCTTTTGTTTTTAAATGAAATAAAAAAAATACTTCTTTCTATTTTCAAAGTAATGAATTAGTTCTTCAACTGTTTGGTAGTTACGGTTTTTTAGAGATTTATATTTGAATCGAAGAATTTGGAGTTTAGCTGAAAGCAGGTATTTTAGTTTAGCATCAGTATGAATATTTTCTAAGATTTTACCTGTTGTTTTTTTATCTCAAGCGCCTTTACGATCTAAAAATTCAGCTGCATTGAAAATATCTTTACCTTAAAGTCATTTTTTCTTTCAACATTCCAATGGCTAACCTGAAGCGCAATTAAAATACCAATGACAACAAGTATTATTTCTCCAATAGCATAAAGCAGATATTTACTGAATTTATTTTCGGAAAGTAATTTTTGTCGAATCGTTCTAAAAAAAATATCATTGCTTAGCTAAGTGTTATAATAAAGCAGAACGTTCTGTATTCAATTAGAAGCGCGGTTTTATTACTAACATTCCAGAGGTAATTGACATAATAAAAAGTAATAACTGCTTGAATAAAAACGCAAGCAGTGATTAATTAGGAGTTTAAAGAAAACTGTTTAGGTGCCTTTACGTAGAATTAATGGTTCTCATAAAGATAAACAGCTGCTGCTTTTGCCATTTTTCGTTGATTGTGGCCTACGCCGGGAATAATTTCTAATTTCCAGTTATATGTAGTTTCCAACATTTCTGCTGTAGCCTTACTTTGTTTGTAAAAATAAGTACCTCTTTCTAATCTATGGGTGCCCTGTTTGTCTGCGGTTTTTGATCTTAGAAGTTTACCACCCTTTTCATTGGCATTATCTAGTTCGCCCAGAAAGAGCACTAAATCTTTCTTGAAAGATTTTTTTAAACTTTTGTTGTTTATCCCGGTGCTTTTTACGCCAAATGGATAAGCTGTTCTTGTATCGGGAAGTGTATAGGATCCAGCATTCGAAGCCAATATCCAGTTTGCTTTTGAATTGGGATAAATCAAGGCAAAACGATGTAGAATTTGCCCGCCTGCCGAATGCCCAAACATATCATATTTATGTTGCTTAGATTTTACAGCACTTTTGGCGATCATAAAAATGCGATCAAAATCATGAAAAATCCATTGACTAGAATCTGAATTTGGTATAAATTTAACGATGTCTTCATCGACTATGACTTGGTTCGAATTCTTTTTGAAAGTTACCCCTTTGCTCATGTCCAAATCTTTTATTAATCCACCCAAGTGGTAATTAGCATAAGAATAATTTTTTTCGGCATATGCGGGAGCAAGTATTAGCACATTATGTTTTTCTGAGGCTTCAATCCAAGAATCGCGATAACTATCACCATTTCTTCCTGCTCCGGGAATGACCATCAAAATTTTGGATTTGGAGGTTAAATTTTTTGGCTTGTAGTAATATACCGTAATTGTATCCGTCTCATGTCCTGTTCCCCCTTTAATATTAAAAAAGCCTGAGCCCTCATTAATTGTAATAGTTTCTGCAGTGTCTTTTTGCGCAAACGAATGATTGATAAATGCTATACAAACAATGGTTATAAAAGTTAATAATTTAGTGTTCATTAGTTTTGATTTTATGTGTTAGTGAATCTCTTTTGATGTGACAAAGAACAGCATTAAAGAAGTTGTGATTTTGGTATATCGACGAACCAGCGTTTATGCGCTATAGAGCGTTCATTCTATATGGTATGTTTAATTCATCCGCAGTAAATGCCAATTAAGGGTGTACAAACTATAACTCATCGATTTTTTAATCATCGCTATAGTTATTACGTACTTTTGTAAGTATGAATAATCCTTTTACGCAGTTTATCAATAAGATGTTTCAGAAACGTTGGCTGCGTCATGTGACATTTTGGATTGTTTTATTGATTTGTTACACAGTGGCTATGAAAGATGGTTATGATTCAATTTATGAATCCTTTAACCGGAATGTTATTTTATTAGTTCCACAAATAATAGCTTCGTATTATCTTGTCTATTTTTTAAACCCCCGTTTTTTATATAAGAAGAAGTATGTGCTTTTTGGCGTTCTTTTTTTTATAGGAACCTATGTTTTCTCTGTTCTGGCTCGTGTTTTAGTAATTCATGTAGTAGAAGAATTATACAGAGAACAACCCTTTAAGCAAGAATCATTTTTTGAAATTGCCACCGATCTAAAAAGACTTTATAAAGATTTTTTTTATAAAGTGTATTTACCTGTATTTCTTTTTGCAAGCGTTAAACTTATAAAAGAACGTTTTGAGGAAAAAAGCAGGTTAGAAGTATTGCAAAAGGAAAAGGTAATTGCCGAGTTGAATTTTATGAAGGCTCAGATTCATCCTCATTTTTTATTTAACACCTTAAATAATTTATATGTACTAACGCTTCAAAAATCTGACGAAGCTTCTGATGTTGTTCTAAAACTATCAGAAATGTTAGACTATATGTTGTACAAATGCAATGGCATGAGTGTTACAGTAGCTGAAGAAATTCAGTTAATACAAAACTATATAGATTTGGAACGGTTGCGTTATGGAAATAGGCTAGATCTCTTTTTTAATAAAAGTATTGATGATCCTCAAACTCAAATAGCGCCGTTAATTTTGGTTTCACTTATTGAAAATGCATTTAAGCATGGAGCGAGTGGAACAGTAACTATTCCCGAGATAAGAATAGATATTACCGTTAAGAATAAGCAGTTATTATTTTCTATATTTAATACAAAACCAACGCATGTTCAAAAAGATTTTACGAATTTTAAAAAGGGCATTGGACTTGTAAACACAAATAGTCAATTACAATTACTGTATCCTAATAAGCATAGAATGGAAGTTATAGAAGATGAAACCTCATACCATGTAAAACTACAAATCAATTTATAGACCTAAGAAGCAAAAACTAAAAACAAAAAAGTGAAGATAAAATGTATTATTATAGATGATGAACCGCTTGCCATAGCATTAATAGAAGCACATGTTTCAAAAATTCCGAATTTAGAAATCATAGCGACTTGTAATAATGCATTGGAAGGTTTTGAGGTACTGAAATCGAAATCTGTAGACTTGATTTTTTTAGATATTCAAATGCCGTTGTTAACAGGAATTGATTTTTTAAAATCTTTGAGTCATCCGCCTAAAGTTATTTTTGTAACGGCCTATAGAGAATATGCTATTGAAAGTTATGAATTGGATGTGGTAGATTATTTGTTGAAACCCATTTCATTCGAGCGTTTTTTTAAAGCGATTAATAAATATTTTAAATCACTTGAAAGCCATACTAAACTAGAAACTGTTGTTTCAGAAAACAATCAAAAATCAGAATTTATATATGTCAATGTAAATAAGAAAAACCATAAAGTTTTGTTTTCAGAAATTGTTTATGCTGAAAGTTTAAAAGACTATATACAAATACATACTAAAGAAAAAACTATAGTAACCAAGGATAAAATCAGTGATTTTGAACAAAAGTTACCGAAAAATTTTCTTCGAATTCATAGATCATATATTGTTAATATTGATAAAGTTACTGCCTATACAGCACATGATGTTGAAGTAGGAGCATTAGAGCTTCCTATAGGCGTTAGTTATAAAAAGGATGTGCATAAGACTCTAAGAAATCCTTAAGCCATACTTTATATTTGAGGTAAGTCATTTTGGCTAAGGCCAAGTGCGTTATGTTTTTTTTCCAATACCTTTGCCTCTTAAAATCGGATGGTACTCATATAAGTCCATATAATAAATAGGATTTGTAATGGGATTCGAAACCATAAATAGGTAATGCCATACCCATCAAACGTTCCTTTTTGATAGTTTACATGATTTATAGAAGCATAAATATTTGCGGGTAACATGAGCAGAAGGAAAATAATTAATGTCCATCCAGATATAACCTTTAGTTTAGGAATTAAAAGACTTATGGCAAGTAATACCTCAAAGATTCCTGTTAGGTGAACAAATTGTTCTTTAAATGGAATGCATGCGGGTATCATCATAGACATTCCTTTTGTAAAGACAAAATGTCCAATAGCCGTAAATACAAGCATTATTGCCATTGCTATTCTAGCAGATAAGGCAAAGTCATATGCTTTTTTAATAAACTTAATTGCAAAAAGAGCGATAATAAAGGTTACTAAAAGAATAATTAAAGGTTTCATGTTTTTCTGCATTTGTGAAATACAAAGGTCAGAAAAGGACAAATAAATTAAATGAACCCAAGTTAATTAATACGTTTTCGTATTCTACTCAATGCTTGAGGAGTAATTCCAATATAGGAGGCAATATATTTCAAAGGAATTTGTTGCAATAGGTTTGGCCTGTCAGAGAATAAGTCTAAATAACGTTCTTCAGCGCTTCTATTTAATAAAGAAAGTTCTCTTTTTGATTTTATTAGAAACATTTTTTCAGCCATTTTCCTGCCAATAATATTGCCGTTGTTTGTGCTGTTATACACTTCTTGTAAATCGTTGTTCGAAATTCTCCACAAGCTTGTTTCTGTCAATGTTTCAATTTGATATTCTGATGGACTTTGGGTTAAAAATGAGTCATAGGCGGTAACAAATTCATTGTCAAATAGAAAACCAAAAGTTAAATCAGATTCTACTCTTGGAATATAAAGTCGGACGACGCCTTTTGAAATAAAGGATAAATACTTTTCAGTTTTACCAATTTCTAATATTATAGTATTTTTCTCAAGCTCTACTTTTTGTAGTTTCGAAGCGAAAAATGTCCAATCAGAATCGGTCATTGGGGATATATTATCAATATACTTCCTAATTTCGTCCATATGATTTTTTATTGTTGGTTAGGGCGGTAGGATAGTTGCCCGGGTTTTTAGAAGTAGTGGGGAATAAGCAATTAAATTATTTACAGGTTAGGCCATGTGTTTATTCCCTTAACTCAAACATTATATTAACAATTTCCACTGATGGAGTTTCGACTACTTTATAAGCTTTTGGAATTGTAGCTGCAAGTTCAGATTTTTTAAACTCCTGCAACGATTCCATTGAATCCCATATGTATACGCCTCCGTATTCACCAGGAGCTCCAAGTTTAACATAGTATTTCTGAACGATTCCAGAAATCGCCTTGAATTGTGGTTCTCGCTCTTTGGCTACCTTTAGAAGTTCTTCTTCAGACAATTCCGTTTTTAATTTAACGATCTGCATTATTGTTCCTTTCTTTTTCTCTTCCATAGTAATATTGTTTATGTCTGAAATTTTAGATTCTCCTTTTATAATAGTAAGAAATAAAAGTCAAATACTATACTTAAAATGTAACCCAATTTTTTCATTGTTATGTTGTTTTTAAAATTGCCTAACGGCAAATTGTATGAGTAGTCACAGTTTTCGGGCTTCTATCCTGTCAAACCGCTATGCAGTTTGAGCTGGCTACAAACCTTGATATTTAAAACTTTTCCTGCCATTACTTATGCAAAATGTTTTGTGTTGATTAATTTGTCGAATTTAAGATAATCTCTATCACTGGGATTTCAACTGGGGGCTTATTAACAGGTAAGATTAAATTCACATCTCCTTCTCCCAATTCCTGCTTTATCCAGTGGCCTTTTGGAGATGCAATTTTAACCTCCGATGCATCATGCAGAAACTGCACATATTTTATTTTGCCTTTCATTCCTTTAAGAGTGTAGTTTTGTAACGGATAATTGAGCAAATGAACATAAAGTCTATTCGTTGTTGGATTATAAGTCAACAATCCGTTATCGGGAATCTCAAATGTACTTGGAGCCTGCGTACAACCATAAATAGATCTGTAGTTGTATTTCATCCAATCTCCTATTTGATATAATGCTTTTTCTGCACGATAATCAATGACACCTCTTCCTGTTGGTCCTACATTTAACAAAAGGTTTCCTCCTTTACTTACTGATTCTATCAACAATTCCAATAGTTGTTTGTTGCTTTTCCAAGTCATTTCATCCCTGTAATAACCCCAAGAGCCACTGAATGTTTGACATGTTTCCCAAGGAATTCTTTTTCCATTGTGGGTCGGCCATTCTTTTATTTTAAACTGTTCGGGCGTAGTAAAATCCCATCCTCCCCAATATTCTTTTAAATCAAGACGATCATTCACAATGATTTCAGGCTGAAGTTTTCGAACAAGTTTTATGAGCTCGATTGATCCCCAATCATCTTTCCCCTTACCAAATTCACCAGGAAAAGAATAATCTAACCATAGGATGTCCACTTTACCATAAATAGTTAAAATCTCTATAACCTGGTTCTTTAAATACTCACGGTATACAGACATGTCGCGGTCTTTGTTTAGCTTATCATATTCTTTTTGGCTCCCAACACTTTTGGGATGGACCCTGTCAATGGTATAATCGGGATGATGCCAATCAATTATTGAATAATAAAATCCTATTTTCAGTCCTTCTGCTCGAAATGCTTCTACCCATTCTTTAATAGCATCTTTACCATAAGGAGTATTGGTGATTTTGTAATCGGTGTATTTAGAATCAAATAGCGTAAAACCTTCATGATGCTTAGTCGTAATTACCGCATATTTCATACCTGCAGCTTTGGCTAATTTTGCCCATTCTTGCGGGTTGTATAAGTCGGGATTAAAATTATCAAAATATTTTTGGTAGGTTTCATTATCTATCCGCTCCTTTTTTTTTACCCATTCATGTCGCCCTGCTAATGAATAGGTACCCCAATGAATAAACATCCCAAAACGGTCGTTAGTCCACCATGCAAGTCGCTCCTTTTTTTCTTCTTCAGTTTCATTCCAAATCTTTTTCTGCTGAGCATTTGAACCAAAAAAAATAAAACATAAAGTTGTGAGAATAATTATTTTTTTCATTGAATAAATTAATATTAGTGCCTACTATCCTTATGCTAATTGACAGGTTTTGTATATGATTTCATTGCGTGTTAAAACACTAAAGTTAGCAAATAAATTACAGATAGAAAGTCCGCGAAGACTTTCGTAAGTGGGCAAGAACTCGCAATGAATTATGCACGTCTTAAGTTTGTCTTTCACTAAATTTAAATAGAAAGAACAAAAGAGAGAAATATGATTAGTTCGTTACTATTTCTTGGAGCATCTTTACAAGCTCTTCAGGAGCAGAACGTTCTGGTGTATGATCGGCCTCCAACTGCAAGACAGGCCACCCCTTTTTTCGTGCACGCTCGGCATGTACAAAGAAGTCATCATCTTCGGGGTTTTTACCTTTCTCTACAGTTAGAATATATGTGGTAGGAATTTCTAACCTCTGTGGGTTATTGAGCCTAATATCATCTATAAATGTTAAGACAGGATGTGGTACATCTTTAGGAGGATCTTGTTCTGCAAAAATCCAATCGTGATAGAAAAGACCTTTTTCAATTTTTAATGATGAATCAACTGGAGTTCCAGTAATAGAAATCACACTTTCGCCATCTTCGGGTAGAAAAGCATCAATATAAATGAGTTTCTTTATTCTTTCAGGAATGCTATCAGCTACACCTGTAACTACCATACCTCCATAACTATGACCAACCAAGACTAAATCATTCAAATTTTCGTAAAGAATAACATTTACAACATCTAAAATATGAGTGTTCAAAGTAATATTAGATGAAGCTAAATGCACTCGTTCTCCAAGTCCTGTAAGCGTTGGGCGGTATACATTGTTACCAGTCGCTGTAAGTAGTGAGTCTATATTTTTATTTGTCCATCCTCCTGTCGACATTCCATGTGTAAAAAGGTAAACAGATTTGGAGGTAGATTGTGATTGTGCAGTGCTATACGAAAAAGCAGCAATGCATACTATAAAAAATATTCTGTAAGAATTCCTCATAAGTTTTTTTCATTATTAATTCAGTCAAGTGACACGCAGCGTCTAGGCTTTGAGTAGTTGCGTGGCTTAGCACTTAACTTTCTAAGTTGGCGATAACAAGCAATTACTTATAGCCCTTGTTAGCTGCAGTTTTTTGTTTTTCACTATTTTGTTTAGTGCTTATTTTATCGGGGTAAAGGATACTTCCAATTAATATGCTCAAACAACTAATTACAAAACCATAAATAGTTGGGTCAATTCTGGTATTATATATATGACAAAACAACCAACTTAAACCTCCAATTAAAATCGCTGACCATGCTCCTATAACTGAAGATTTTTTCCAGAACAAACCAAATGTAAAAGGTGCAAAAAGACAAACTAAAATAAGACTTAAAGAGGCTTCAACTAATCCAACAATATCTGAATCATCAAAGGCAAAATAACAAGATATAGCAGCTACTAAAATCACACTTAGTCTTGTGTAGAGGAGTAAATGTTTATCTGAAAGATTTTTTGCATAAGGTTTAATTAGGTTTTCTCCTATTATCGTTGATGGCGCAAGCATAGCTCCACTTGAAGTACTCAAAATCGCGGATATCATTGCACCATAAAAAAGAACTTGAACTGGCATGCTTGTCATTATTTTAACCAAAGATGGTATTATATCTTGACTATTCCCATTGTTCAACAATTCGGGATGCAAGTAAACACCTCCTAATCCAATTATTAGAGGAATGCTAGGAATAAGAATCATAAGAATGGCTCCTAGGAAAAGACCATTTCTAGCGGATTTTTCATTCTTAGCAGAAAACACGCGTTGATATATTTCTTGAACAGGTATAGCCCCAGCTATAAAAGCTAATAAAAGAGCAATATATGCTGACCATTCTTCAAGGCCTCCATGAGGTGTTAAATCAAAAAAATCTTTTGATTGGTTTGCAAAAATAGGCACAATACCTTTAGTTTCAGTTAACACTTCAAATAGAAGTATGAATAAGCCTAAAAGAATCATGATACTTTGTACCATGTCTGTATAAGCTACAGCCCACATACCACCAATATAGGTGTAAAAAACCACTATTGAGGCTCCTATAAAAACACCGTAATTAAAGGGAATACCCATTACTGTATTAAATAAATAAGCCAAAGCAACAAATTGGGCAGCAATCCAATGCGGATAAGATAATACCATTATTAATGAAGATAATAATTCAAGTTTTTTATTATACTTTACTCTAAA
Organism: Algibacter mikhailovii; assembly: GCF_014651495.1. Lineage (GTDB taxonomy): Bacteria > Bacteroidota > Bacteroidia > Flavobacteriales > Flavobacteriaceae > Algibacter_E > Algibacter_E mikhailovii. The sequence continues at coordinate 448 of NZ_BMWZ01000010.1, read as the reverse complement.
AAAATCATTGATAGTAACAATATTCATTCTATACAGTTTTCGTGCATAGAATTGTCCAACAACAAACAAACAAATTCCTCCCGATAGGATTAAAGTTATGTATGAAGAAAATCCATCCAAAATAAAATAACCAGGATTTCCCATAATTTGACTACTCCCAAACCAAGTTGCAAATAATGTTACTCCAACAAGCGAAGTTGAGAGACTTTTTCCAGCAAGTATAAAATCACCAGAAGTCTTAATTCTCTTCGAGGCCCAAAATCCAATTCCGAGAGTACTTATCAAGTAAGATATTATGAAAAAGTTTACCATATGTAAATTTTGGATTAATTAGTGATCTTACAATGTCTCGTCCTGAAATATGGCTACAGGTTAAAATTGAAATTAAGCTGATAATTTATATACCATATTCGGTGTTTTGAAGTCTAAAGATAAATGTAATCTTATT
>NZ_BMWZ01000009.1 GCF_014651495.1 Algibacter mikhailovii | reverse complement strand
CCTATTTGCAAATGATGACCTGGATATGCCTCATGTGCATTTCTAATTTCACTCTGACCAAATATTTCTGAATTGGGATGATTCAAGTTAATGCGAAAATAGGCAGGTGTGTTGCTAGTTGCCATTTCATATCTGGCTGAACCTTTTTCATGAGCTTCATAAGGGTAAATTTCAACATCTGAAGATGGTAAAGAAGAAAACCAATTGGCACATTCCAATTTAGCTGTTTTAAGAAATTGCTCATTATAGGTGAGCATGTCTNTCCACTATTTTTAAAATATTGGGTACTATCGGATTTACTTTTCTTTATTACTTCAGTAAAATCACTTGTTTGATAAATATTTTGCCCTAATTCAATTACCTCTGCCATATTTTGGCCAACTACTTTTAGCCCTAGTTCATGGATTTCATCAGCTGTCATTTCAGTTGAAGTCCAATACCTAATATAGGCTTGATAGCATTCGCTCCCATTGGGAATATTCACAATAGAGACTTCTTCTCTTGCTTGATCGTAATACTCCTCTTTTAAATAGTTTTGATAAACTTGTATGGCTGGTAAGACTCTCTCCTGAATGAGAATTGTCCAATCATCTTTAAAAGTTTTTGAAGTCGCTCTCTTAGCTGGTGCAATCAATGGTGACTTATCTATTGGATAGTCCAAAATAGTTTGAATTTGATCTATAACCTCAGCTACGATCTCCTTAGGCATTGTGTAGCCTTGCTCAATTCCTGATTTTAGATTGGCAATCTCGTTGTCTATAAATGTCGGAAAGTAGTTCCATCGAATTAAAACCTGAGATTTATTGCTCTCTGTTATGACAGGTTGTTTTCTTGCCATGTTGAGCCAAGTGTTTTGCCATCCTGTCATATGGCTTATTTGCCAGAGGTATTGCTTGCAAATTCGAAACTCTATCTGTGACTCTAATTTTTCTTTTAGCGTCCAATATGTGATTTTATCTTTAGCTAATGTAATCTTCGATTGATCAATTTTTTGAAATTCAGAATACAAGCTATCTTCATAATTTTGCCATTCTAATATTTCATTTACGTCATTCATTGGGTGCCCATCATGACGCTCAATGTCAATTCCATATGAATAAGCGTCCTCTGGATGCGTTGACAAAAACACTTTAAGGTAAGAATCTGCCAGTAAATTCAAATTTGTGATTGTGTTGATATTGTTTTGATTTCTTGAACAACCCAATAAGAGCCCACATATAAGTACGATTACAGTGTATTTCATATTCGAATAATTTACCTACAACGGTTTGTGCATGGTGTAGTAGCATCCTTCAGGGTGCTATGCCCTATTCTCTTTGTTGGCGGTAGTTTTCATTTCTTTGTCAATTCTTTTCAGTCCTTCTGGATAAAGTTTCTTGGCATAATATAGTTCATCAAAAAGTTCTTTAAATTCAATTAGATTTTCGAAGTCTTTTCGGTCTACAAAAACTTCAATTTTGTAATTTTCATTTCTATATGCTAACAAGTTAATGTTATCTTTTTCATTTTCTGAATAATCCAAATAGTCAATTAGAAAACACGCTAAATCTTGACTTGCAATTTTTTCGTTTTTAATCAGCCATTTTTTGACTTCTTTTGGGTTTTTATTGAGTTGTTTAAATTCTATTATCTGTTCGTTCGCATATTTTTCTATTCTATGATATTGAGTTAGTTCATCAAGGTTATAAAATACTTCAAGAGTTGTTTTTTCGTTTTCAGTTCTTTTGCATACACAGGGAAGTTCATCAGTTTTTGAACAACAGTTACAATTGTTATTAATTTCTTTGACATAGTCGGAATACTTTAAAAGCCACCATTCAACTTCTGCGACTGAAACTGTTGATTGGTTTATTAAGAAGTTTAATTCTTGCATTTCTAGTCAAGGATGAGTCATTAGTAACTTTGTCTATTACCTGCTTTTAATAAGTTAATTAGAAAGGAAACAATAGTAAAAAGCCCAAAGAGTAAGAGTACCTTAAAAAAACCGTAATCTCTTGCCGATACAATCCAAATAAAATGAATTACTAAACTTATTAAGTAGCCTAAACGTCCAAGGAAAATTCCTAAAATCAAACTAACAATTATGATTGATATTTGAAGCACAAAGTAAACTTTAAGAAAAACACCAACTGAATCAATATTATTAACTATCCAAGAGTTCTTTTCACTTAACAAACCAATTTCTGAACAGCTAGTCAGAAATAGAATTGGTGCTAGGAAAAATACAATTTTGTAATTTATCAAGATTTTTTTTATTGTTTTGCTCATAATTTCCGTTCATTTTTTAATTACCGCCAACAATGTGATATAGACAATTGTCCATATCCGCACTATATCCACCATAAAAATAAATAAATACTTACAAGGAAACGAATGAGACACAATATAATTAGATTGGATTAATAATTAGTATTATATAAAACGGGTGAGGGGTTGGATTAATTCCATTTTGTGTATGCAGAAATATATTATGTATATTTGAATAGAAAATAATATTAATTGCAGTATACGTTTCCGTATACGGTTTTATTAAAAAAAGGCATAAAAGGTGTAAAAATCGGGTGTTTTTTCAAACTCATAACCCGAAGGTCACTGGTTCGAGTCCAGTTCCCGCTACAAGGTAGAAATACAGTAAAACTGACGGTTTAGTTCACACTAAACCGTTTTTTTATGTCTAATTTAAGTAAAATCATTAGATTTGAACACAGAAGTGAACACGTTTTAGAACACGCTTTGAAGATCAAAAGACAGTATTCCGCCCCAAAAATCTACACTGCCAAAGGCGATTTGCGCAAACGTTGGTATGTGTATTTTAGTTACCGTCATCCAGAATCGGGTAAATTAGAACGCCTGCCTAATATTTATGGGGATGTTAATACATATAAAACAAAAGAAGAACGCCTGTATGTGCTTTCTAAGTATCAAAAAAAACTCAGTGAACTACTAGAAGAAGGATTTAATCCTTACCAAGACAATGCCGAGCGATTAGCTAATCGTCAATCAAAAGCAAAAGTAGAAAATACAAAACCATCGGTTACTCCAAAACAAAAAGAAGACTCCAAGTCAGAAGATACACAAGAGAGTAACGACAACACAAAAAAGAGCATTAGAGAAGCTTTCGAGTTTGGTATAAGTATCAAGGCCCAATTGCTTAGTAAAACGACAATGCGCGCTTATGAGAATCGAATACATGCCTTTTTAGATTGGATTGACAAATCCACTAATTTAAAAACCATAGACCAGCTCGATGAAAAAGAAGTCTCTAAGTTTTTAAATGCGATACTACAGAGAACAAGCGCCCGAACAAGAAACAATTACCGCGTAGATTTAAGTAGTCTTTTTCAAGTGCTAGTAGACAATTACATCATTGTTCAGAACTGCATAAAGAAGATACCCGTACTAAAAACTATCCCACAGCGTAATAAAACGTATTCTACAGAAGAGCAAGGCGATATTTTCAAGTATCTGGAAGAAAATGATGCTGTACTATTGCTGTACATCAAGTTTATTTCCTACAACTTTTTACGCCCTATTGAAGTATGCAGATTAAGAGTTAGGGATATTGACTTAAAAAACAAAACATTGTGCTTTAAGGCAAAAAGTGGTGTAGTAAAAACCAAAATCATACCTGACCTATTACTGAAAGAATTGGAGCAAATAAAGGATATTGACAAGACTAAATTTCTATTTACACCAGAAGGTGTAGGAGGGGACTGGAGCATAGAAGAAGGTAATAAGCGTGACTACTTTACCAAGCGTTTTAAACGTGTGGTAAAAGACCATTTTAAATTGGGAATAGATTATGGCTTGTATAGTTTCCGTCATACCTTTATAACCAAATTGTATAGAGCACTGGTTAAAACAAGTTCACCTTTTGAAGCTAAGAGTAAACTTATGCTCATTACAGGACATGCTACCATGGCAGCTTTGGAAAAGTATTTGCGTGATATTGATGCAGAATTACCAGAGGATTATTCCGCATTATTAACTTAAAACTCGGATTAGTAAAGCATTAAAAAGCAACTATGGAACTCAAATCGAAAGGATTAGTTAAAACATTTGAAGAGCTGCGTAACAACCTGTTCAAGAGTTTTGTGTTTTATATTCCTAAAACGCTTATCCCAGAAGAAAAGAAAGAAGAGTGGAGTGTGCCAAAGTATGCCATCTTTTTTGACACCATTTTTTATATTGACAGCAAGGGCTTTGATAAATTATTGGGAAAGGAGTTATGTTATGGTAATATCTTGAATAAAAAGGCGCTTTTAAAAACAAATATATTTCAGTTTATAGATATCAAACAGAGCTTAAATGAGCAAGAGTTTAGCTTTTTTATGGAAATCTATTTAGAACAGCTTAATTTCTGTATCTACATTGGTCAATGGATGTCACAGCATATAACAGAGCATATTCAAGAATATACAGAAGACAACCAGCGTTCCTTTGAATTACAAGCGAATTTATTTCAACTACATTTACAAGACATACAGACTAGATTAATTGAACCACGTAAGAAGCAAGAAGTAAAACCTGTAGATGTTCTTAATTACATAGAAAACAAACTACCAGCATTACATGACTTAATACCTAACCAGGTCAGCATACAAAAAAGTGAAAATGCAGAACAGCAATCAGAACAAATACTACAGCAACAAAAACAATCAAAGCGTCAAACCAGAAAAATAAGAAAGAAAAGACCACTTCCAATAATCAATGACACTGAAATAGAGAACTATTTACTTAGAACTGTATTTAATATTAGTTAATCCAAATCATCCCAAAACAAATCAATCCTACAACAATACCTTATGGCAAAACAGACCCAACCCTCAATCAACCTAAAACTATCCGAAGGCTTAAAAACACACGTAAAGCTAAAAGCAAGATTAAAAGGTAAAACGGTTTCCAAATATATCAGAGAATTACTAGCAGACTATCTCGATGGTAGTCTTTGTATTCCAGAACAAGCAAAACAACAACGGAAAACATTTGTTAATTCAACAGCATTTTTAAAACTGGTGGTGTGGATGTATAGCAAGAAAGAATCAAGTGAGATTAAAGAAACTGAATTAGAATTAGATGGCTATATAGAAACCTTAAAGAAAGGGCAGGAGCACTTACCCAAAACGTTAGTTCTGGAATTAGATAAAGTACTTGTTGATTTACTGCGAATAAAGATGCGTAAATTGAAGTATGTAGGTTTTGATTTTGCCAAGGAATATGATAAAGAAAAGGGTTTTAACTTCAAAATACTAGAACAATTCATAGCGGAGTTTGAGCAACCAAGATCACTTGATTTTAAGCTACCAAAAAGCTTTAAAAGAGGTGTTTTTGATAAGTAATAAAAACATGATAATTCAGATGATAAAAAGGTGGTAAAAAAATTATCACTATATATTTTGAATTCAAAAACCTAATAAAAACAATCAAAAAACGACTATAAAACCCTGTATATGAGCATTTAAATAGTGTTGTTAAATTGCTAACACCCATAATTGGTGGATTGAGTAATTATGATAATAAGTGATAATATTTATAGGAGTATATTTTGTGAATGTTTTTAGAAATGTAGGAAAATTGATTTACTAATCCATCAGTTAATAAATCTTTTTTTTATTGAATATAGAGTTTAAAACTAATTAAAAAAATATCGAGGGAGCAACCCTCGATATTTTTACCATACGCAAATAGAGGAATGCCAGTTTATTAATTTTTTTAATATTTCTTAATATTCTACTTGAAAATTACTTTTTATATAGTGTCTGTTTTATTTAAAAATTAGAGTAGGTTCTTAAGAATGTAAAAAACAAAATCTCAAACAAATTGTTGAAATTTGTTTGAGATTATTTTAACGGTCTTATGATGTAGTGTTAAAGAATAATTTTCTTAATCACTACTTCATTCCCAAATTGCATTTTTAAGATATAAATTCTGTTTTTTGTTAGTTGAATATGAGATGATAATGTAGTTCTCTGTTGTTCTTTAATTAATTTCCCTGTTAGATCATAAATTTGGTACCTAAATAGCTTATCACTCCCTATGCTAATTCCATCTAGATCTTTTGTGATGGAATAGTTATTTATAGAAAATTTGTCAATAGCAAGTGTTGTTCCTATCAATTTGAATTGACTAAAGGCAAAACCTTTACAGCTCAATTCGTACTCTTGGTAGGAAGCGTTTTCTGTGATATCAAAAGATTTTTCTTCTCCACTGGTAAACGATTGATTTGTTTGTTCATCGATTAATACTTTATTTACAATTGGATTGTCAAACTCATCAAGAGCATCAACCAAACCGTACAAACTCCAAAATCTCGCACCAAATTCAAATTCACTTCCTGCTACAGGAACTTTACCTAAAATCTTGGTGTCATCATGAATTTGACTTTGATTGTTGGCAAATAATTTTTCATTGAAAAAATAACTACCGTCATATTCAATCATTGCTCCTTGAGCTGAATTAAAACTGTCATACCCTAAATAAGCCATCTCGATAGCGTCTGCAGGTATTCCATCTCCACCTATTTTCCAAGAGGCTACATTTAATCCATCTATAAATACATTCAATTTCGAATTTGTTATGACCATACTCATTTGATATTGTGTATCAGGAGAAATCGTAAATGCTTTTCCTGGTTTTAATTCGAATTTGTAATAAATACTAAATTCTTCAGCAGCAATGTCATAATAAAAAACAACATGCTCAGCAGGATCCGACGCAGTTTCCAAGCTTAACAACGTAACAACACCTGTAGTTCCGCTTGCAATTTTGATTAACGAAGAAAATGTAAATTCGTCTAATTCAACTCCTTTTCCAGTCAATGTTGCCTTTAGTGTATTTTTAGCACCACCTACGATTACAGAATTCCCAACGAGACCAGACCCTATAGCCATCGCTTCCGTACCTGTTGCGTTCTCAGTCAATCCTGAGTCAAACAAAATATCCGTATGGCTAGATGCCGAGATGGTATAGCTAATAAGTTGTGTTTCAGTAGCTGTGTCGATATTTAACATGGAATTTGCTGCACTTATTTTTTTGTAGGTATTTAAGTCACCATCATTTAATTCTGTAACAGCTGTCACATCTTCACTTCCCTGAATGTTAGAAGTCATTTGATACGTTATTTCTTGTGCATAATTTAAGTTGCTTATTAATACCAATAAAACAAAGAAAAGGTAATTTTTAGCACTGTTTATTTTTAATTGCTTCCTATTTTCAAGGGTGTAAGTGTAATTAAAAAATGAGCCAAATAAGTGTAAAGTAATTTTTTTCATGATTGATTTAGTTTAATCTATTCACTACAACATCGTAGCATCCCAAAATTAAATCATGTCATATAAAAACGGAGGGGGTAATTCAACGATATTAACGGTGTGTTTTGTCTAATAGGTTGTTTTTATTTAAACAGGCTTAAAATAATGTCCTAGTAAATGTTGTAACTCCAAAAACAGGAAGGTCACAAAATCGGGAAAGTCTACCCTTTTTAAACTTTCTTCTTGATTATATACAAAAAAAAATGCTTTCAAAGAAAGCACCTCTATTCATATTTTTGTATTATCTATTCTTTAATAATCTTAACCCTTTGTTGTTGATACGCTTTGTTTTGAATTTTTAAAACATAAGTTCCACTGTCTAGATACTCTATATTAATAATATTATCATGGGATAAAATATTTTTTTTGAGTAATTGGCCTTGAATATTATACAGCCAATATCTGTCTGTTGGGAAATTGGAATCTACAAAAATTAAGTTTTTAGATGGATTTGGGTGTACTGCTATTTTCCAAAATTCTGAAGTGGTTATTTTATGTACGCTCAAAGCATCCTCATCTAAGTATGTTAGTTTTGTATAAGATAATGAAGGGAGATCAATATTGTATTGATTTGTATTTGTTTCTGTCCCTACAAGCTCAATTATTTCGCCAAATTCATCGGTTGTGTTTACCATAGATTCTGCCTTGCTTAATTTTAAATTGAGACCATTCGTATTGTTAAAATTCAATTCAACCTTTTTGGTTTCTGAAGATTTGTTCAATACATAAACAAGATACTTATTGTCCTTTCTGGCAACAAAGCCATAAACGGAATTTGAGGCATAATTACCTTCTGTTAACGCTGCAACTTGTGCATCAATAACTGGGTCTTCTAGTTTAATCATTTTACCTTCAAGAGCTTCAGCTAAAAGCTCAAAGCCAAAGTGCATAGCGTTTAATTGGTAATTAAAATTTCTATTTGTAGCAAAACTGGTATCTTCCGATTGTGTAGTTTTTATTTGAGACCAATAACAGGTCATATCCCAATTTCCAATAAAATGTTCTTGAAGCATATCAATTACCAGTAGATTCTTGCTAAACTTATCAAAATTCAGTGCTCTATTTCCTTTTCCATGTCCATATTCATTGTTCGCAAATAACAAATCAGGATTTCCGGTTGCTGCCGCTTCAGCTCTTAGAGCTACTAATTCATTTCTCCATTCTCTTTGTCTGTTTTTTCTATCTCTTAATGGGTATTCTGTTTGCCATTCACTAAAAGTGGCTGCAGGGTATTGGTTAATATCTGGACTACCTCCATACGGCCATTTCCCATGAGTTTCTGCGACGTCAATATATTGTATGTCCGTAGCTTCACCTGTATGCTCTTTCTTTTTTGCTTCATTAAGATATTGATTCAAATAACTTGTCGATAGGTTGTTATGATTGAACATGATTTTGATGTCTGGATCCGCTTGTTTCATATGGTAGGCGTGGAATTTTACCAAGGCAGCTTCTTCTGCCCAACCGCCATTCATACCTTCATTTCCCAAATACCAAAAAGCACCTCCCAAGCCTTGGGCTTTTACATAATTTACCATTCTTACGGCTCTTTCCATACTCTCCTTTTTGGTAATATATGCTTGTGGACTGGCACAGGAGCTTATGTTTACACCAAATAAAGGCGTTATATTAGAATCTTTAACAACTTGTATGTATTCATCTAAACTTGTCCATTGACTTCCATCTACTTGGTTTTCAGGATTCCATTCTGGTGACCATTTATCTACATTTCTTACACCATTTGGTGCTTCCCAATCCCAATATTTTACAATAGAGCCACCGGGGTATCTCATGGTTGAAATACCTGTTTGTTTCATCCATTCGGCATAGGTGCCCAAACCATTATCTAATTCATATCTAGCATCTGTATAAAAATCATCAGGTTCACTTGAGTAAACAGAGTGCATACCAAGTAGATACTTGCTAATAGTCCATTTTTCATCTGATAAGTCGATGTAAAACTGCTTATCAAAACTTTGTGCGTAACTATGAGTGTAAATTCCTAAGAATAGGAGATACAAAATTGATTTGTAGTTCATTGTGGCGTAGTTTAGTTTTTGTATAAGCAGAAATAGTTATTCTATTTTATGTGTTTTATCCAATTTTATAATGCAGGGTTTTTCTTTTCCCATTTTCCAAAATGTAGCAGGTATTTCCGCTCCCATTTTTTTGTCTTTTAGCAATTCTTTTGCATGTTGTGTGTTTTTAATCTCAATTCCATCAATTTTTGTTAGCAAATAATTGTAAGCCACGTTGATAGATTTACTTTTTTTTACAAAGTTTTCCTTGCTGATATGGGTAATGTACACGCCAGTTCCATTTTTGAAATCCAATACTTTTCTGATTTCATCATTGATGTCTTGTACATATATATTGGTCGAACCCATGTTGTTTGACAATTCTGTCCCCACAAATGGCCATTGGGTGTCTATTTTTCTAACTGGGGCAAATTTCCCAGCATGCAGTACTAACTTTTCTGTCATAAGGGCAACCATTTCTGGATGCTTAGCAGCAATGTTATGGAGTTCTTCAAAGTCTTCTTTGATGTTGAACAATTCTGCCTTATTATATTCCCAATTGTAAACCAGTTTGAAATCACCTGTTCGTATGGCTCCATGAGGAACAGACAGGAAATAAGGTGCTGTGCTTGCCATTTTATTAGGTACGCCTACATAAGCAGGGTAAATCCAAAACAAATCTCTATCTGTAAGCTGTTTTGACTTACCTGTTATCACAGATTTTAGACTTTTTCCATCAATTTCATACACACTGTTGTCAGGTTTTATTATGTTTCCATTTTCATCTAATTTTCCTTGGGCAATATCAACAAAAGTTGGATACAAGTCAAAAAGCATCAATTGTTGATCTGTGCTAGTATTTGGTTTAGTTATTCCTGGCCAGTAGATAGAAAATGGCGTTCTGATTCCGCCTTCATAAACATGGTTTTTTCGGCCTTTTAAAGGCAGGTTTGACGTATTGACACCCATATTGCTAAAACCTGCATTGGTGGCATCTCCTACACCTCCGTTGTCTGAGGCGAATACAATAATTGTATTGTCTGCAATACCTAGTTCATTCACTTTGTCTAGGATACGGCCCACATTGTAATCCAAACAGGCAATTTGACCCGCATAATCAGGTCTGTTATCGTATTCTAAACCTTTTTTTGCCGGTTTATTTTTATAGGGTGTAATGAATTTTTCCGGAGCTTGTAAAGGCCCATGAGGCAAGAATTGGTGATAGTCTAAAAAGAAAGGCTTTTCTTGTTTCGCTGCATTCTCTAAAAAGTGCAGTGCCTCTCTGGCTAAAATGTTTCCAACATGACCATCTTCTTCTTCGTAATAGGGCAAAGTACTCATGGATTTGTAATCATTGCTACCAGGTCCATATTTCACATGTCCATTTTTATAACCTTTGTTGGTTGGTTTATAGGCGATAAAATTTGTGTCATATCCTTGGTTGGAAGGGTAACTATTTCCATAATATCCTACATGCCATTTTCCAACAATTCCAGTATAATATCCAGCATCTTTCATTGCTTTTGCAATAGAATACACATTTTCTGGTAGGCTACCTGCACTGTTTGGAGGAATGACGGCCCTATTTTTACCAAGTCCTCTAGTAGTTGAAGAAACAGCTACAATTCCGGTTTTTGCAGCATACCTTCCACTAAGATATGCCGCCCTTGTTGGCGCGCAGTTTGCACCATTTGAGTACGCGTAATTAAATGTAAGTCCTTGGTCTAAGAACTTATCAATTCTAGGGGTTTCATAAAAATCTGACCGACCTCCAACATCACTCCATCCCAAATCATCTGCCAGGATAAAAATAATATTAGGTTTATTTGTTTTTTGAGCGAATATTACTTGGCTCGAGATTACTAAAATGAATAGGAATTTATACTTATAAATTTTCATACTTATTTCGTTTTAAATGTAAACCTAGTGTAAGACATTGGTGTTAATTTTGCTTTGAAGCAATTTTTGGCTTTATTACCATTCATTTCAATAGAAATCATTTTACCATATTTATCTTCAGTATTAACCATAGACAGTCCTTCTTTAAAGACTAGTTTTAATTTGTTACTAGAATCAAATTTTATTGAAACACTTTGTTTTTCATTAGATTTATTCAAGAGGTAAACTAGATATTCATTTCCTTTTTTAGCGGCAAATCCATAAACTGACTTGTTTTCCTCGAGGTCAATAATATCAAGCATATCAGCTCCCTGTGCTTTTGCTAATAATTCAAAGCCATAACCCATTGCGTTGAATCGGTAATTTTCTTTAGCACTACTTCTAACACTTTCTTCTGACGAAGAATTTCGAAGTTGAGACCAGTAACAGGTCATAAACCAATTGCCAATAAAAAATTCCTGAAGCAGGTCAATTACCAATAAACTTTTTGAAAAACGATCGAAGCCAGTTACATTTGAGCCCTTTCCAATGCCATATTCATTATTGGCAAATTTGATATTTGGGTAGCCTGCTTCTTCAGCTGCTTTTTGCAATAAAGGGATTTGATCTCGCCAAACTCTATTACCATTCTTTCTATCTCTTAAAGGCGATTCTACTTGCCATTCATCAAAAGTTCCTGGTTGATAGCCTTTTGGAGAACCTCCATAAGGCCATTTTCCATGGGTTTCTACGACATCGATATAATCTCCTGCAATGGCTAAATATTTTTTTAGATATTCAGGTGTTAAATTGTTATGGTTGAACATACATTTAATATCTGGGTCAACAGCCTTCATCGCTTTTGCATGTTGTACAAAAAGTTTTGCTTCACTTTCCAATCCTCCATTTTTACCTTCGTTTCCTAGATACCAAAAAGCGCCACCTAGTCCGGCATCTTTTACATGTTTTACCATTTTAACAGCGCGTGCAATACTTTCTTCTACTCTGTTGAACTGATATCCCGAAGTAATATTTACACCTAACAACGGTGTAATTCCTGATTGTTTTACAACAGCGATATATTCATCCAATCCGAACCACTCTTCAGGTTTTATCTGATTTTTAGGATTCCAATTTGGATCCCAGGAATCTTGTTTTAAATCTCCAGTTGGGTTTTCCCAATCCCAATATTTAACGATGGTACCACCAGGATATCTCATGGTATTAATTCCCGTACTTTTCATCCATTGTGCATAACTGCCATCTTCATAAAAGGCATCAGGTTCAAACGAGTAAACCGAATGCATACCTACGAGATACTCACTGATGGTCCACTTTACTTCATCTGTATTGATATTAAATTTAGAATTGTCTTGTGCCTGAAGATGGTTCCAGAGAAATAGTATTAGACTTCCTAATAGGAGTTTTGTTTTAGCTTGTTTTGATTGCATTGTTTTTATGGTATGGGGTGTTTACAAATATATGTTCTAGTTCATTTAGTTGACAGCGTACTCAAAGTTTTTGCTGTCATTTTTGATGTATGTTGGCATATGGTTTAGTATTACTTCAAAGTTAAATTGTTTTGAAAAATAACGTAGGGGGGAATTCATCAATATTTAGAGTGTATTTTGTCAAAGTGGTGTAATTGTATGTGATATACTTAATTCTTGACTACTTCTTTTTGTTTTTTTTACGATTATTTTCAAAGTCAATAGCCACCTGTTCATTGATCATTCTTGGTCTCATGTTATCCCACCAGTTGTCATAATATTGCTGCATTTTCTGTTTCAATTCTGGATAGCTTGATGACACATCGGTGGTTTCTGCAGGGTCATTCTGATGGTCGAAAAGTTGGGCTTCTTCAACAGATTTCCAAGGGCCTTGTGGTCCCGTTCCATTTACCAATCTATAGCGTTCTGTTTGAATTGCATAGTTGCGGTGTTTGTAAGCGTCGGCTTCCCCTGCAGGCCAACGCGATCTTGTTACGATAAGCATACGGTCAGGCCAACCGTTTTTAGAATTGTCGATTAATGGTACCAGGCTACGTCCTGAAATTTCATGGTTTACCTTAGCTCCGCCCAGTTCTGCCAATGTTGGAAGTATGTCTATGGAACCGGCTATATGATTGCTTTCTGTATTGGGTTGAATACGTTTTGGGTAATAGAAAATGAGGGGTACACAAGAACTACCTCGCCAGGTCTGTCCTTTTGCGCCACGCATCCCCATATTGTAAAGTCCACCTTCTAAAAGTTTACCGTTATTTGAGTCGTGACCGGCTCCTGAAGCACCTGATATGGCATGCCCATTGTCTGTACTGTAAATAATAAGTGTGTTTTCATTCAGTCCTAGTTTGTCCAGGTGTGCAAGCATGCGGCCGATGTTATAATCCAGATTGGAAACCATACCGTAATAATCTACACCACGAAATTTTTTTCCTTTTTTCTGTTGATACAAGCCCCTGTTTTCATAGGGATTTGACCATTCCTCACCGACCACCGTTGGGCCATGTGCATTATATGTGGGGATATAGCAAAAGAAAGGTTTTGATTGATTCTTTTCTATCCAGCCCATAGCCTCATTGAACAAGATATCGGTACGATACCCCTTGGAGTCACGGAGCTTACCATTGTCGAGTAATGTGGGATTCCAATGATGTTTTTGAGAATCGTTATTCACGTTAACAGATTTGTCAAAACCACGTTGGTCTGGGCGATAACCCTCCGTGAGCCCCAAATGCCATTTTCCGAACATAGCGGTAGCATACCCGGCTGTTTTCAATACTTGTGGAAGGGTTATAGCCTCTTGAGATAAATAGTTTCGTTTTAGGATGGTGTGTGTCACTCCGCTATGAAATTCATGGTTTCCTGTCATAAGTTGGGCTCGGGTAGGAGCGCATGAAGGTGCCACATGATAATTTGTAAATCGCATCCCTTCTTTCCAAAGTAGGTTAATGTTTGGGGTTTTGATTACTGGATTACCTGATGCCTCAATTTCTCCCCATCCTGTATCATCGCTCAGAATAAAAACAATGTTTGGACGTGTGTTAGCCAAGGTACCTTGAGCCGTCAATAGACTATTTTTTGCAGTGAACAGTCCCATAATAGCTGCCACACAACCTATCTTTAACAAACAAAAATTTGCTTTCATAACAACTATTTCTTTGATTTTTTCTTCGACTTACTTTTGGCACCCTTCCGTATCAGACCCTCATCGGGTTGGTTCCATAAACGATAGGGATCATCATGATTGCGCATTTCAGCTAGGAGTAAATCCTCCATTTCTTTTAACTTCCCAGCGTAACTAGGATCACCTGCAAGATTCACTTGTTCGGGCGACGGTGTTACACCGGTCAGGGCGGTTACCGCGGTAGCATGATGTTCTTTGAGAAGCTCGTGGGGATTCTCTTTCAGATTAAATAGCTGGGTCTCGCGCACTTTGCCATCAAGCCTGTCGTATTTAATCAGTTTCCAATCTCCTTTACGCACGGATCGGATTCCCGGTGTCGTGCCATTATTGTTGCTGTAAACACCGTAGATCACATCGCGCACGGTTGTCTGCTGGCCTTCGAGCACGGATTTAAAACTGGTGCTTTCCATCGTCTTTGGGGCTTCAATATTGGCAAGGTCGCAAAGCGTTCCCAATACATCTAGTAGATAAATATTTCCCTGAGCCCTTGAACCGGCTTTAATTCCTGGTCCTTTCACTATAAAAGGAACACGCAATGTATGCTCATACAGGTTCTGTTTTCCCTGTAGTCCATGGCGTCCGATTGCAATGCCGTGATCTGCAGTATAGATGATATATGTATTATCAAGCTCCCCCATCTCATCAAGTTTTTGCAGAACCTGACCGATCTGAATGTCAATATTTTCGCTGCAGGCAAACTCGCGACCTAATTCATTTCTAATGGTTTGCTCGTCACGATTTTTCCAAACACCACTTACTTTATTTTCGTCACGACTGCCCCCGATACTGAAAGGATGACTTTCTAGATAGCCCTGTGGAAGTGAGGGCTGCTTTGTATTTGCTGGAGGAAGTGAGTTTATGTCCGTGTGATTGACTGCACCATATTTAGCAAGCAAATCAACTTTACCATTACGCGTATCGTGTGGATGTGAGAAACCTAAATAAATCAAAAAAGGATCTTTTTCATTATTTACATCACGGTCGTTTAGGTAGTTTAGAACCTGCTGCGCGTGCCATGCGCTACCATTTTCATCGTCAGCTTCACGACATATTTTTTCATGATTAACCATAAACTTTTCGTTGGCTGCAGTATAGCTATTGTTCGATTTACACGTTCGCATTGTTTTATAACTCGAACGGTTGAATATTTCTGCCAACGTGTGCTCCGGTAAATCAGCAGGCACCAGATTGATGTTTCCAATATAAGGATTTCTCTTATTCTCATACTGTGGCTTATCAGGAATATGCCACACTGTACGTCCAGACATTATCATGTGTCGAGACGGGGTGCACACGCCCGCAGTCCACGAACCCATGTGATAGGCCCCGTCAATAACCATCCCTTCAGACGCTAGTTTATCAAGAACCGGAGTCTCAAGAATTGAACTCTTGTTATATAGTTTCAGGTCGAAAGGTGACTGGTCATCGGCGAGGATGAAAAGTATATTGGGCCTTTTATGATTATTTTCAATATTTGATATTTTTTGTGCTGACAAGTTTAACGTTAACAGGTCAATTGTAAAAATAAATATATAAATATATCTCATAGAGCTCATCATTAGTGTTTTACAATCTTAAACATTACCGGCCATGTTTTGTCTTTGAAGACAGGCGTTGACGGAGGTGTAATAAGCAATCCTTCAGGAGTTTTCTTCCAAGAGATTTTAGCATCACTACCTAGCAATGAAATGGATTCAATATCAATAGTTTTCCCGGCGGCATTCTTTCCAAAAGATGTCAGAACAAAGGGCTTTTCAGGCCAGGAAATACGGGTTGCATAGATGTTTTTTTCGTCTTTACTTCGGGTATATCGAATATCACCTGGGTGTAGTTTATAGCGTCCCATTTCTATTTTTTCCGGATCGTTATACACTTTCCGTTTCTTCTTTTCCATTGAAACAAATCCAAGGCTTGTTCCCGGTTCGAGCTCACCATATACCAACCAGGGGCGTGTTGCATGAATTCCTTCTCCATTTACTTGCATCCAGGAAGCCATGTCTTTCAGAAAAGTGATTTCCTTCTCTTGAATGGATCCATCCGTTTTGATAGCCAGATTGAGTAATATGTTTCCATTCTTACTTACGGCATCGATAATTTTAGAGAATAAAATTGGGGTAGGGGTTCTCCTTCCTCTACCTGGGCGATAGAACCAACCGGTGATGGAAGCATGTGTTTGCCATTTGTAGGGTGCAATATCAATTAGATTTCCTCCCTCATAGTCAGGCACGGCTTCTTCTTTCCAAAGTGATTCTCGTTTGAAGCTTAGAACTGGATCCCAACCTCCTTTCTGTGCTTGGTTGTAATAATTAGAAAGCACACGACGAAAAGCATCTTGCCATAGATAACTTCCGTTTTCAGTGAAAATGTCCGCACTCCCTCCATCCACGAAGATATAGTCAGGTTGAAACATATCAACGAGTTCCCCTATCGTGTTTTCCCACTTCTCGACGGCGTAGGGCTGAGGCAATCCATCTTTACCCAAACCTACACCATATAACTGGTCATAGCGTGGATTTCCGGTGTCATATCCCGGTATCTTCTTGTAATACCAAGAATGACGTGAGGCATGTGTAGATACTCCAACTTTTATTCCGCGTTTACGTGCAGCATCAATGACTTCTTTAGTGGTGTTTCTTTTAGGACCCATTTTGGCAGCATTGAATTCATCGATAACTTTTGAGTCCCACATGGCAAAACCATCGTGATGAATGGCTTGTGGTACAATGTATTTTACGCCGGCCTCATCAAGCAAACGCACCATCTCCTCTGGATTCCAACCCTTATCGCTCATCAGTGGAATCAAATCCTTATAACCGAAATCTTTTGGATCACCATAAATCTGTTTATGAATAAGATAGGCTGTCGACTGTAAGCTGTCTGGCTCTATTACCCCATTCTTCATGTTAGGATACATATGTGAGCCCCACTGCCCAACGGGGTTTTCAATCCCGATATTTGAATCTTTATATTTTCCTTTTTGCATACAGAAGTCAGAAATGTCTTTGGTCCAATGATCGCCAAGTGCTGTTTGTGGTCCCCAATGGTAAAAAAATCCAATTTTAGCATCTTGGTACCATTCAGGAACTTCGTATTGAGAAAGAGATGCTTTTGTTGCTTTATATTGTATTTGACTGGATGCAATTATACTCGTAAGAAATAAGAGGCTCAATGCAAACTTGTACTTGTTTTTCATTGTATTTGTTTAGTTAGTGATTTTGTTATTGTCAAATGTATTGACAGAATGTAAAATCCATAGAGGTCTAAATGACTTTGTTAACGGTGTGAATCAACTATATGGTCATTTCGGGACTTATTTACGCACTAAGATGTGCATAGCTGAATGATGAGGAAACGAATCAACAAAGAGGTAGTAATGGATGTTTTTACAGAGAGAATCAAGCCGATTTAGGAGGTAATAGCTCCTTTCGATTTTCTATATTCAGTAGGTGTTTGGTTGAACATGGCTTTGAAATGTTTTCGGAAATATTTTACATCATTCAAGCCTACATTTAAAATCACTTCCTGAACTGTTTGATCTGTGTTAACTAACAAACTTCCAGCCTTTTTTATGCGAATATCTCTCACGAATTCTACGATAGACTTATCTGTCAATTCTTTGATTTTTGTATATAGTTTGGTTCTACCCATTGCCATGGCATTGCATAAGAAGGTAATGTTAAGAGAGTCATTTTCAATGTTTTCTTCAATCAACTGAATGGTCTTTTGCAGGAATATATCATCATCTGTTAAATTGCCAATAGAATCAGGGCTAAAATGCAATTGTTTTGCGTAATGGTCGGCAACATATTTTCTGTTCTCCAGAATTGTAAAAACTTTTGCCAACAATAGTTCAATTTTAAAGGGCTTTCTTATGTAATCCTCAATACCTAGTTTAAGACCTTCTAATTCATTGGCTGTAGAGGTTACTGCTGTTAATAAAATGATGGGAATATGATGTAGTTCTTTATTAGTTTTTATGAGTCTACTAAATTCCATACCGTCCATTATTGGCATCATCACGTCACTTAAAATCACATCAGGCAGTTCTCTTTGGGCAATTTCAAAACCTTCTTTTCCATTTTCAGCAGTAAAAACTTTAAAATACTTTCTTACATGGTTGCTAATGTAGAGTTGGATTTCTTTATTGTCTTCGACGATAAGTATTTTCTTAGTGATAATGGTGTCTTTGTCAATCAAGTCTAAAATAGTTTGTTCAAAATCTTTTAGGGTTTCTACTGAATTTTGGGCGTCAACAGGTTGGATGAATTGATGTGAATTTTCATCTTGTATCTCATCACTTCCTAAGTATGCTTTTCCCATAGGGATTCGTAATGAAAAAATGCTTCCTTTGTTTGGTTTGCTAACAGCATCTATTTTAAAATGATGTAATTTACAAATACTCTTCACCAAAGCAAGACCAATACCAGTCCCCTTTGTTTTGAATGTGTTGTTCTTTTCTAATTGGTAATATTGATTGAAAATTTTATCCATCTTTTTCAAATGGATTCCTTTGCCTGAATCTACAATTGCAATTTTTAAATAATTTAATATGGGTTCTTCATTGTCATTGAAAACCGCATCTTTATTACCATCTCCTTTTAGTTCAATCTTTAGAGAAATAGAACCATTTGCTGGTGTAAACTTAAAAGCATTCGATAGTAAATTTATAAGTATGGTTTCTAACTTTTCTCTGTCTACATAAACCGTGATTTCTTTTGGAGATCTAATAAGTTGATAGTCTATGTTTTTAGAAGCTGCTTTTTCTTTAAAAAACAGAAAAATCTCTGAAGTAAATTCATTTATTTCTGTGGGCAAAGCGGTTAATACTTCATGCCCTAAATCCATTTTTCGAAAATCCAATAGGTTGTTTGCCATATTCAAAAGCCTATTGGTGTGTTTACGCATAGATTTTAAAACGTCTTTTTTGTTTTGAATGGTTTCACGATCTTCTATTAAATCTTCTAAAGGCCCCGTAATTAATGTCAAAGGTGTTCTTATCTCGTGAGATATTTTTGTGAAAAAATCTAATTTTTCCTGATTCAACAAATGCTTTTTTTCAGCCTCCATTAACTTGTCTACCATTTTTTGTCGATTGCTTGTATAGCGATGGTAAGAATAAAACAAAGCAGAAATAAAAATGAAATAAAACAAATATGCCAGATTGCTAAAATACCAGTAGGGTTCAATATAAATATTTAGTTTGGCTTCATCAGAACTCCATAATCCGTCCTTATTGGCGGCCTTGATCCTGAATGTATAGTTCCCTTTTGGTAAATTAGAAAATGTTGCTTTATGGTTGGGGTAAAAACTGGTTACCCATTCTTTTTGATAAGGCTCTAATTTGTATTTTACACTATTTTTTTTGGGGTTTATATAGTTTAATGGTTTGTAATTTATACTAAATTGATTTTCTTTCGCTTTTAACCGAATTTTTGTGGTATCTGTTATTTTTGAATGTAATAGAATTCTATCATTAATATTCTTTCCTATGGCCACTGGCGAATTAAATATTTCTACCCCTGTAATTTGAATATCTGTGGTTGTTATTGTTGATTTTATTTCTCCTGGATTAAAGAAATTTATTCCATTTACACCACCAAAGTACATGATACTATCATTTGCATCATAAAAAGAAGCGCCTATTTTAAATGAATTACTCTGGAGTCCATCTTCGACATCATAATTGCTGATTTTTTTTGAATTTGGATCATAGACAGAAATACCACGTCCACCAATCCAAATTCTGTTTTTAGAATCTATTTGTACAGAAGCAATATCATTATCTGCCAATCCTAATGCGGTTGTTACGCTTTCAACAGTATATAAATTATCATTTTGATACTCTAAGATATTCAAGCCTCCACCAATTGTTCCTATATATAATACATCATCATTTTTTGAAATGATAGTCCACGTATGATTTATACTGAGCCCATTAGGAGCCCCATCTGCAACTATATGAGAATAACGCATTTCATTAGAGTCTTTAAGATCTACTACGGTTAAACCAGAATCTCTACTTGAAATATACATACTTTTTCTACCATGATTAAAATACAGGTACGTAAGCTTATTACTGCCTAATGATTGCTTATTAAAAGGTTCATGAAAAATATGTTGAAAAGAATCTGTTTTTTTATTATAGATATTAATACCATCATTGAAATTTGCAATCCATATTTGCCCTAAATGATCTTCTGCAATGGATACTATATGGTTGCTACTTATTTGATTAGTAACATCAATTTCTTTCTTATAGTGCTTCACAAGTTTTTTACCCCTAAACCTGTACAAACCATCTGTTTTTGTCCCTACCCAGATATCATCCTCTGAATCCTGAAAAAGAAATCTGATATGCTTATTTCTAAGCCTTTTAATTTCAGTTATATACTCTTTGGTTTTTATGTTATAGATGGACAATCCATTTCTTGAGCCAATCCATAGTTCTTCTTTATCGATTTTATTTTTCAATATGGCCGAAATAAAACTCTGAATTAAGCTATTGTTGTTAGCAAGCGTAGAATTTGATTGAAGAATATGTCCAAAAGGTAACTTTCGTAAATTTTGATAAAAAAGACCATTGCCGGAAGTTGCTACCCAAAGCATATTATAGGTATCAATAAAAACATCATTAATATTAACTAAAGGAATGACTTCCTCAATTTCAAGTTGATTTTCTAAATTAAAAACACCTTTATACAGCCCTTTTTCTGTTCCTAAAAAATAAGTTTGGTCTGTTTTACAAATTGTTTTTACTGCATTGTTATTATTAAATCCAGCATGATTCTCTATTAATACTTTATCTAATTTCTTAGAATTGGGATTCCAAATAAAAAGACCTTTTTTACAGCTAACCATGGTTCTATTATCATCAAGATTATATGCTGCAATGAATTGACCTTTATTCAAGTTAGACCAATGTGTAACATGCTTTTTAGTGTTATCATATACATGAACTACACCTTTAATATCAAAGAAAAACTGTTTCCCATCTATCTCCAGCATTTTTTTTAATTCAGGCAATCGCAGAGAGGCTCCATCAAATGAAATATTCTTAAAATTAAATTTTGTTGATTGATTTTTATTTATAAAAGTCTGATTGGTAGAAAAGGTTATCAACCCTGTATTGCTATGGAAAAACCATATATTTTTATCTTGGTCTATTTCTAACATAAAGGTATTAGGAGCTAGTTTAGGAACATCAATTACTAAATGGAATGTTAATGTTAATAGATCATAGCAATACAACCCCTTGTCTTGAATCAAAATCCATATTCTATCCTTGGAAGGTATTAATTTATGAATCCTATTCCCAGGAATACTTTCTGCATTATTAGGGTCCCATTTGTGCTTTTCAATGGTATATCCATCATACTTATTTAAGCCACTGTTAGTTCCTATCCAAAGGAAATTGTTCGTGTCTTGTATAATATTTATGGCATCTCCATGAGAAAGACCTTCGTTCGTTGAAATCTGCTTAAAACCTTCTACTCGATTTAATTGTTGTCCTATCAAACAGGAGCAACAAAAAAAATAAAGGCATAAGGTTTTATAGAAGGTATTCATTTTAAGTTTTTATAGGATAAACAAATCTAATTTTTTTTACGACTCTTTTCAATTGAATGTTGCAAAAACAATCATTTAGATGAATACCCCCTTTTAAATGGATGAAATACCTCCTATGGTAACTGTTTATTTCGGTTAGTTTTGAATTGTCAATGTTAAACCCTTTTCATTGCTAGTAGTCTGCATTTTGCAGATGTAAAATAAAATCAATTAATTAGCTAGATTACCTACACACTATGAAAATAAATACTAAAACCTATCTCATAAGTTTTTTAAGTTTAATTGCTTTGTCCAGTTTTGTGATGACAAGTTTAGGTGTCAATAAAACTCAAAGAGAGGGTTCGTCAAACTTGGATAGACACCTTTATAAGCTGAACAAAGATTGGCATTTTCAATTGGGCGATAACATGGCTTATAGTAATGATAATTTTGATGATGCTTCTTGGAGAACATTAGAGCTGCCTCATGATTGGGGGGTAGAAGGAAAATATGACACTATATATGGAACAGATTGGCAGTCTGGTTACCTTCCCATTGGTATAGGATGGTATAGAAAAGAATTGACACTTATTGAAGACCCCAAAAAGCATACTATTGAATTACAATTTGACGGTGTTTATATGAACAGTTCGGTTTGGATAAATGGCTCATTTGTTGGTAACCAAAAATATGGCTACACTGGGTTTACTTATGATATCACTCCATTTTTAAGAAAAGGGCAAAATACCATAGCTGTAAAGGTGGACCATTCTAAGGCAAAATCTGGTAGATGGTACACTGGGTCTGGAATTTATAGAAATGTGTGGCTGAGGGTAATGCCAAAAGTCCATTTTAAAACTTTAGAGCAATACGTTAATGTCAAATTTATTAATGATAGCTTAGTCCAGCTTAATTCAAATGCTGAAATACTAAATAAAACGGATGATAAGCTCAAAGGTGTTTTGGTACAAAAAGTATTTGATGACAACTTAAAACTTATAACCAGTAAAGAGAAAGATATAAATATAACATCAAATACAAGTCATATTGATTCTCAAAAAATAGAACTGATTGAGCCACAATTATGGTCTGTAAAATCGCCTAACAGGCATATCATGGTTAATGAATTGTATGACAAAGAAGGTTTTTTAGTAGACTCTGATACTACTTACTTCGGTATAAGAAACATTGAGTTTAGCTCCAAATGGGGATTTAAATTAAATAACGAAAATATTAAAATAAAGGGGGTTTGTATGCACCATGCAGCTGGAATATATGGAGCAGCGGTTCCTAAAAGTATTCTTGAGTATAGGCTAAAACTCTTGAAAGACATGGGGTGTAATGCTATAAGAACAGCACATAACCCATTTTCTCCTGAGTTTTATACGCTTTGTGATTCTCTTGGTTTACTTGTTTTAGATGAAGTCTTTGATGGCTGGGAAAATGCTAAGGCAGAAGATGATTACGGTTTGTATTTTAAAGAAAACTGGCAAAAAGATGTGACTTCGTGGATTAAAACAAATAGAAATCACCCTAGTGTATTTATGTATAGTATTGGTAATGAAGTAAAGAAGCCATCATTAGAGACTCAAAAAACGCTTATAGACTTTATTAAAAATATTGATGACACCAGACCAATTACTCAAGGAGGCCATGACCCTACAAGAGGCATGGTTGACCATTTGGCCAATACACAACTTGACATAAAAGGATTTAATGGTGACGGTGAAGAAATAGGGAGGTTTGAGTCATACCATGAAAAACACCCAACAGTCCCAATTATTGGAACAGAAGTCCCTCATACTTATCAAACCAGAGGGGTGTATAGAACAATAACAAATTGGAGACGTAGAGATTTTCCCGCTAAATGGGAAATTAGAAAAGGTACGGCAGGTACTATGAAAGGATTAGAAGGGAAATTATATCCAATTCCAGACCTGTCTCAAAATGAAATTTTTCCAGAAGAAAAAACAGCATTCTACACCATAAAAGATAGTTTATATCCTATTGTGAATACTAACCTGTGGAAAGAAAATCTATATTACCAATCATCATATGATAATGCAACCGTGAGGTCAAGCGCGAGAAAGGCATGGCAAAAAGTTGAAGAATTGGATTATGTTATGGGGCAGTTTAGATGGACCGCATTTGATTATCTTGGAGAAACCAATCAATGGCCTTCAAGGTTTGCAAATTTTGGAGTTATTGATATCGCAAACTTGCCTAAAGATCATTATTATTTATACCAAAGTCTTTGGGATGAAAAACCAATGGTACACCTTCTGCCTCATTGGACACATCCCGGAAAAGAAGGCGTTAATATTCCTGTAGTTGTTTATACAAATACGGATGAAGTAGAATTATTCTTAAATAACAGATCTTTAGGAAAACAGGTCTATAAAGGAGAACAACTTGTTTGGAACGTTCCTTATGCTAACGGAACCTTAACAGCTAAAGGCTACAATAAAGGAAAAGAAGTTGCTAAAAAATCATATAGTACAGCAACAGGAGATTATCACTTAAAAGTTACAACAAGCAAAGATGTATTGTCTGCTAAGACACGCGAAAACACCCTTCTTATTATTGATATTGTTGACAGTAAGGGCAACATGTTTCCACTAGCAGATAATTATATGACCATTGAGGTAAAAGGAGCCGGGAAATTAAAAGGGTTAGACAACGGAAACCCTATAGATTTAACGCCATATAGTTCAGATTCAAAAAGAGCTTTTAGAGGTAAATTGGTGGCTTTTATAGAGGCTCAAAGTAGCGGTGTAATAAAAATAAAAATAAAAACTAAAGAGGGAAAAGAAAAAACTATAAATCTAACTAGCAAATAAGTAATAATAACTAAACTAAATTTTATTAAATTATGAAAATTAAATTAACCATTTATCTAGTTTTTTGTCTTGGTACTTTGGTCTCATGGTCACAGAGTACTATTTCAGGAACAGTTTCTGATGAAGCTGGCGATCCGTTGCCAGGAGTAAATATTACTGTAAAAGGTAAGAATACGGGAGCGTCTTCGGATTATGATGGAAACTATAACATTACCGCCAAGCAAGGGGAAGTTTTAGAATATTCTTTTTTGGGATTTGTGAGTCAATCTGTAACAATTGGTAACCAAACAACCATAAATATTTCACTAAAGGAAGATTTAGCAAAACTTGACGAAGTAGTTGTAATTGGATATGGAACTGCAAAAAAATCGGATTTAACAGGTTCTGTAAAGTCGATTACTTCAGATAAATTTGTTGAAGGAAACCAAAACAGTGTACAAGGTTTAATTAGAGGTAAGGTAGCGGGTGCAAGAGTAACCTCATCGAGTGGGGCAGAGCCAGGAGCTGCGGCTACTATTCAAATTAGAGGAGCGAACTCTATTTCAGGAAATAACAATCCACTTTATGTCGTAGATGGTGTTCCAGTTCCAGATTCTTTTAGTTTAGGTACAGATATGAACCCTAATGATATTGCAAGTATTGATATATTAAAAGATGCCTCGGCAACTGCCATTTACGGATCTAGAGCAGCCAACGGACTTGTGATGATTACCACAAAAAGAGCGAAGGAAGAAAAAACGAGAGTTACGTTTAGTGCAGCTTCCGGAATACAGGTGTTGGTAAAACCCATTGAATACGCTTCAGGAAGTGTTATGGCTACAATCGATAATCAAATACAAGAAGAACTTGGTAATGAACCTATTTATAGTGAAGAGCAAATTGCTGAGATTGGAGATGGTACAGACTGGATAGATGAAGGAACAAGAACAGGGATGTTTACCGATTATGCTGTAGGTCTTTATTCTCGTGGTGAAAGTTCTACTTTTAATGTGAACATGGGTTACTATAAAAATGAAGGTGTTATAAAAAATTCTGAGTTTAACAGACTGACGCTTTCTACAAATTATTCTAAAGACTTCAATGATAAATTTTTCATGGACGGATCGATACGAATTTCACATAGTATGACTAATACGTTTTCCTTTTCTGAGGGAAATGGCCGTGAAAATGTAATGAATAGATTGCTAAATACTTCGCCTTTGTTTCCTGCCTATAACGACGATGGTTCTTATGGCGTACCACTTGATAATGTGGCTACTTTTGACGAAAACCCACTACCAGCGATTCTTGAATCAACAAATGACTTAAGAAGAACGAGCGTATATTCGACTGTTGGATTAGGATATAAATTTAACAAGAATCTAGATGTTAAAGTTAATTCTGCATTTCTTCTACAAGATTCTTTTTCAGGCACATATCTTCCTAGAATTGTTCCTGCGGGTGGACTAGTTGGAGGCTATGCAGAAGTTAGTCATAAAGATGTAAGAGATGTTTTGTTAGAGGCTTTTTTAAATTATAATCTTGATATTAAAAAGAATAATACTAAGTTTTTATTGGGTGCATCGATGCAAAATAATTTTAACGATCAATATAGAACAATCGCAAAAGGATTTAATTCAGATGCTTATTTATACCATAATTTAGGTGCTGCAAATATAATTGACCCCCTAAATTCTAATTATGTGACAACTAAAAGACAATCTGCCTTTTTTAGAATGAACAATAATTATGACAGTAGGTATTTGCTAACAGCTACCGTTAGATTGGATGCATCGTCGCGGTTTGGAGCAAACAACAAAACGGGTGTGTTTCCTTCTGTTGCCTTTGGATGGAATGCTTCAAATGAAGATTTTTTAAAGGACTCTAATGTCATTTCTAGATTGAAAATAAGAGGAAGTTATGGATTGACAGGAAATGACAGAATCCCTGCTGGACGTTCGAATGCTTTATCTGAAACCACTTGGTCAACATATGCTTGGGGTGGAGAAAGTGGATCTGTCGGTTTTAGTCCATTAAATATACCAAACCCAGATCTAAAGTGGGAAACTACTAAACAATTCAATATTGGTTTTGAACTGGGACTCATAAAGAACAGAGTGAATATAGAATTTGATTATTATGATAAAACAACAGATGATTTACTTTTTGAAAGAGATATTAGCCGTTATCTGGGAAAAGAAACGTTCTTGCAAAATATTGGTTCTGTTAAAAATACTGGTCTTGAATTCAATATAGACGCTAGGGTAATTAGAACAAATAAATTTAGATGGAACTTAAATTACAACGTTGCCTATAATGAGAATGAAGTACTCGAATTGCCTGAGGGAGCAGAAAGTTTAGCTTTAGATGATAACATAGGGGTTGGAGGCTCCAATTATCCAGGATATCATAAGTTACAGGTGGGAAAACCAATTAGTTCCTTTTATGGATTTGAAGTGGATCGTATATTACAGGCTGGTGAAAGTAGTGCAATGCAACCTGACCTTATACCGGGAGAATACACGTTTAAAGATCAAAATGGCGATGGTAAAATTAATGATGAGGACAGAGTCTCTTTAGGAAGTGGCCTGCCAAAGGTAACCATGGGACTCACCAATACATTTCGATATAACAACTTTTCATTGGACATGACTTTTACCGGAGCCTTTGATTATGTGCTTTTTAATGTAAATAAAGCAAAGAACGAAAGTCGTTGGTGGAAATCGGCCGAAAATAGATGGACTCCTATTAATACAGATACAGATATTCCAAAGCAAAATGGTTGGGCAAATTCCTCTGTTTCAAACGACCGGTTTATTAATAAGGCCTCTTTCGTAAGGTTTCAAAATATTACACTAAGCTATAAACTGCCCAATAGCGTAATAGGTTTAAACAATTTTAGAATTTCTATTTCAGGAGAAAATTTACATGTGTTTACGGATTATGATGGATTTGACCCGGAACTATCTTCTAGAAATAATCCAACAAAAGCAGGTCTTGATTGGAATATATATCCACAAAACAGGGTGTTTAGTTTAAAAATTAATGCAGAATTTTAGATTATGAAAAAAATAATAATTTTATTAATAGGTATAGTAGTAGTCTCTTGTACTAAATCTTTAGAAGAAGATTTACTAACAAATCCGTCATTAAATGGTTTGAAGAGCGAAGACGATGTTAAAGCAGCTCTTACAGGAGCTTACGCTGGCCTTCTTGGAAGTTCAAATCCGGGATATTATGGTAGAAATTATTTGTATTTAAGAGAGGTCCCAACAGATAATCTTTTAGGTACAGGAGCTAGAAAAGACTTTGATAACTTTACACTTGGGACAAGTAACACAATTGTTGTCAACACCTATAATGATATTTATGCGATGATTTTGAAGGCGAATCTACTAATTGACAATGTTGATAAAGCAGAAATAGATAAGGACTTAATTAAATGGTATAAAGCGCAAGCTCAATTTTTGGTGGCACTTGGCTATTCTGATTTAACGAGCTTGTTTGGCCCCGTTGTATTAATTACATCTTCTGTAAATGATATTGAAGACAAACCATCTCGATCTTCTTTAGAAGATGTGGAACAACATATTTTAACACTTTTAGAAGAGGCGATTCCGAATTTAGAAAAAGAAGAATCTGAAGACTTGCCGGGAGCAGCAACCTTGGGAGCTGGTTATGCACTCAAAATGAAATTACATTTAAAAAGAAAAGAATGGGAGAAAGTCGACAAAACTGCTGATTTAATTATGCAATTGGGGCGTTATAGTTTGTTGCCAAATGTAGAAGATTTATATGCTATAGGGAATTCATTTAATGAAGAGATTATATTTTCTGTAAAAACAACTGGAGATCCTTTTGGTAAATCGTTAAATGCGTTGGCTGCTGGAAGTACGGACATTGCGCAACATCAATACGATGGTCAAAATGATTATTGGGGTTTTGGAACGTTTAGAGGCGAGCTTAAGGTATATTATTCGTATGACCCTTCTGATGAACGTTTTATTAAATTGTTTAGACATAGTTTTATAGATAGAAAAGGGAAGACAGTTGGGCCAAAAACATTGGATAATAAGAATAATCCAGAAGTAAATAAAAGTCTACCTTACATTTATAGTGAAAAATACCCTCACCCGTTGGCAGGAACTGAAACCGATTTAAGAACAGACATATATCATGGAAGCACTTTATTTGTTTTTCGTTACGCGGAAGTGTTATTGGCTAAGGCAGAAGCATTAAATGAGATAAATGGACCATCGGCAGAAGTATATAATTTAATAAATGAGGTTAGAAACAGAGCGAATCTTCCTAATTTGGAAACTACCGGTAGTTTCGACCAAGCCTCTCTAAGAGATGCCATTTTTCAAGAGCGTCAATGGGAATTTTTTATGGAAGGGTATAGAAGAGATGATTTGATTAGACAAGGAACATTCGTTGAGAAAATTAAAGATTCACATCTTAAAAGTTCTGATGTGATCAATGTACAAGAGTGTCATCAATTATTTCCGATACCTGAAATAGAAAGATCACTTAATACGAATATAACACAGAATGAATGTTACTAATTTAAATGCAAAATTGAATTATCAAATTGTAATTTAAATATTTTAACACGTTGATTTCTAAAGTATGATACCCGTTAATAGCCAAATTGAGATAAGTGGCGAATTTATTTCGTCACTTGTTTCATGACTTAAAACAGAATATTAACTGTTTATAGGTCTATTCAAAGAATAAAATTTAATATAATTAAAATGAAGCTAAAGTTTATTGGCGTAATAATTGTTGCTATAGGTTTCTTGTCTTGTAAGGAAGATGCAAAAAAACAATACGTAGAAACTATTCAAAACCATAAAAAGCCAAACATAATTTATATTCTTGCAGATGATTTGGGTTATGGCGATTTAAGTTGTTATGGGCAAACAAAGTTCAAGACACCTCATATTGATAAGCTGGCATCAAAAGGCATGTTGTTTACTCAGCATTATTCTGGTAGCACGGTTTGTGCCCCATCACGTTCATCTTTAATGACTGGCATGCATACCGGTCATACCATTATTAGAGGAAACAAAGTAAGAAAGAATAAAACAATGCTGCTTGAAGGTCAATATCCTATGCCAGACAGTACATTTACGATGGCCGAAATGCTTAAGAAAAAAGGCTATAAAACAGGTGTTTTTGGTAAATGGGGATTAGGATTTCCAGGATCTGAAGGCGATCCAATTAATCAAGGTTTTGACACCTTCTTCGGCTATAACTGTCAGCGTTTGGGGCATAATTATTACCCATATCATTTGTGGTCTAATAAAGATTCTATTACGTTAACGGGTAATGCGGGAAGAAAGAATGAAGTGTATGGGCCAGAGCTAATTCATGAAAAAACGTTGCAGTTTATTGAAGATAATAAGAAAGAACCTTTCTTCTTGTATGTGTCGTCTATTATTCCACATGCAGAATTGATGGCTCCAGAAAAAGCAATTAAAAAGTTTCGAGGGAATTTTATGCCGGAGAAAACCTTTGAAGGCGTAGATGATGGCCCTGAATATAGAAATGGTCCTTATGGCTCACAAAATGAATGTCATGCTACTTTTGCCGCCATGGTTTCTATACTTGATGAACAAGTTGGTGAGATTATGGATAAAGTTAAAACCTTAGGAATTGAAGAGCATACTATTATTATTTTTACTTCTGATAACGGACCCCATAAAGAAGGCGGTGCAGATCCTGTTTTTTTCAACAGCAATGGAGGGCTTAAAGGTTTTAAACGTGATTTATATGAAGGTGGTATTCGTGTGCCAATGATTGTAAGTTGGCCGAAAAAAATTAAGGCAAATACTAAAACAGATCATATATCTGCTTTTTGGGATATTTTTCCAACATTGGGAGCTGTTGTCAATGCCAAAACGCCAACTAATATTGATGGTATTTCATTTTTACCAACGCTTCTAAACAATACTGAGCAACAAAACCAGCATGAATATTTATACTGGGAATTTCATGAAAAAGGAGGCAGACAAGCAGTAAGAAAAGGAAATTGGAAAGCCGTAAAATACAATGTGCTTAAACAATCAGATTCCCCAATTGAACTCTACAATTTATCAAATGATATAAAAGAGGCAAATAATTTAGCCACTGAAAATCCAGAGGTTGTAAAAGAAATGGAGTCTATTATCAATACAGCAAGAACATCTTCAAGTATCTTTACATTTAAACAAGAAACCTATCTAAACAGTAATTAATCTAGGATGAAAAAAATCACTAAAATTTTATTCTTGATATCCTCATTTGTAATTGCGCAAGAAGGTTTTACACCATTAGATGTTCCAAATTGTCAAATTTTATTAATTGATGGAACGGAAATTCAAGAAGAGAATAGTGACGTTTTTCAATGGAATAATCAAGCACAGGATAAATTTCATGCCGTACAGTCCGATACTGATTTAAGACCCGTTTCTTCTTATGAAACATGGCCAGGATATGTAACGCTTGCCAATGAAGGGGAACGCGAATTCCTTTCCGTTCAAGACACACAAGATTTAGATTTAAGTGCCGGATTTACTGTCTTTTATGTAGGTAAAACTAAAAATATGACGGCCTTAACATCACTTGTGGGCAATCACGTTGGCAATACTGAAATTGGTTATACAGGATGGCGATTAGGTATTTCAAAAATATTTCAAATTAAAGCCGATTTTGGTCTTGGCACAGAAAAGCAAACCCTAAATGGCGGGATACACAACCCTGATAATCCAATTGCTTTGTCCCTTCAGTACTCAAATAAAAATGTAGAAATACAACAAGGCACTCTTGATAACGTGTTTTCCAGAAAACTCTCCGGTGATTATGTGTCTAGTGATAGACCCTTATTATTAAACGCCCAATACAAACCAACTAATTTATCTTGGATTCCTGTTACTTCAGATTATGAAATGGCTTGTGTGATTTTGTTTAATCGTGATTTAGACGCAAGTGAACATGATCAGGTTTGGCAGTGGCTTAAAAATAAATACCCTGATGCTTTTGATAAAGGGTTTGGTTTAGAAGAAGGGTTTAAAGGAGAAAAAAACATATCAAAAAATGCTTCATTAGAAATTTCTTTTAATAAAGAATTGAATTCAAATACAGAATTTCCAAAGGTCTATAAAAATGATCTGAATGAAAATCCCATTGATGGAGCTTGGGAGATCCTGAATGATGCATCAAAAATTAAATTTACACCTTCTAGTGCTTTTGAAAAGGGATCATTAATAGTTGTAGATTTATTAAACACCGTAACATCAAGTGAAGGAGATGCTTATGAAAACAAAAAAGAAAGGTATGTCAGTTATATTGTTGAGACGGAACAAATTTTTGATATTGAATCTTTTTTAATACCGAGTATAAAAACAACCGAACAATCGCCAGGGATACAACATACCATCCCCTTAGAAATTTCCATTCCCAAATCTTCGGATTCAGAAAAATCACTTTCTCCTACACCTGTTGTATTTTGGGTACATGGAGGTGCATGGTCAGGAGGAACTTTAACCGAATCTTTTCCTGCTCAAGGATCATTTTCTAGTTATTTAGTTAAAAATGTAGGTGTTGCAGTTATAGGAGTTGCCTATAGGTGTAAAGGGTCTTTAGGTAATTTTACAGAAGCTATGGAAGATATCGCGTCTGCTGTTCAATGGGCAAAAGATAACGCTGAAGAATATAATTTAGATGTTACCCAAATAGGATTTGCAGGAGGGTCTGCTGGAGGTCCATTATCTGCTTTGGCTGCACAAAGAACGGAGGAATGCTTACTATATGTTGGATTTAATGGGCTGTTTGACTTTGTTAATTTAGGAGATTCTAGTTTTGGAGTAGGAGATGGCTATGGCCAAACTACCCCGAGTGCGGAAGCCAATTCAGCAATATACAACATTAAAGAGGTGCCTCCTTATACCCTTCTTTTACATGGTGCTGATGATACCACTATAGATCCGAGTCAAAGTACGAGATTTGCAGAAGCTGTGATTGAAAAAGGTGGGACTGCTAAAGTGAATATTTATGAAGGAGAGGTACATTCCTTTTTTAGTTCTGGCCAAATGAATATCCCTTGTACTTGGGAGTTTAAAGAAGCTTGTATTAAGGCTTTTGGTAACTTAGGTGAAACTTTAACCTCGTCAAAAAAAAAAGAGAAGATTTAATAATATTAAACCCTGTTTATTCTGGTCAGGAATTAAAATTTGACACTATTTATAAGGAAATATCGTGCTATAGCATGTCTGGAGAATTAATAGATATTAAAAAAAATGTATTTGAAAAATATACAATACCAAATGGTTTAACAGCAGGTATGTATATTATGAGGATTAGATATAATAATGGGAAATCGCGTAGATATAAATTATTAGTCAAATAGTGTTAACAATAGTTATTTCGAATAAACTATTGCCTTAGTAAAAGTAAAATTTTAGGAAAGAAAAATATATAGAGTTACAATGAAAAAAAGAAATACTATAAGTAATACCACAAATGCTTTAGGGAAAATGAAGATATTCTCAATTTGTGTGGCATTAATATTTTGTTCTAATATAAGTGCCCAATCTATAGATAAAGGCGCCGAGCGTTCAAAACCCAATATTATTTTTATTCTAGCAGATGATTTAGGATATGGTGATGTTGGATTTAACGGACAAGATAAAATAAAAACTCCAGTGCTTGATAAAATGGCAACAGAGGGTATTGTATTTAATAGACATTATGCTGGTTCAGCTGTATGCGGGCCATCACGCGCAAGTTTAATGACGGGCATGCACACCGGTAATTCATCTGTAAGGGAAAATCCAAAATGGACAAAATCAGGACAACCTGTAGATCTTTCTTTAAATGATGTAACAGTAGCTGAAGAACTAAAACGCGCCGACTATAATACTGGTATAATTGGTAAATGGGGCTTATCAGAAAACCTTAATGAGGGTGCGCCAAATTTACAAGGATTTGATTATTTCTACGGATTTAATAAGCATAAAAGTGCGCATCATTATTATCCAGAAACCATTTGGGAAAATGATAAACTTATTACAATTGAAGGCAATGTGACTCAGGATAAGATTGGCACTTATTCCCAAGATTTATTTACTGATAAAGCCTTAGCGTTTTTAGATAACCAAACTTCGGAGAAACCTTTCTTTTTATATTTAGCATATACTATTCCGCATTTTGAACTTACTATTCCTGAGGACCAAAAAGCACAATACAGTAATTTAAATTGGCCATTAAGAAAAATGAAAATGGCGCATTACCGTCATGATGAAAATGGTCATGTTACTTATGCTTCCATGGTAAGTAGATTAGATAAAGATGTAGGTCGAATTTTGAATAAGCTAATAGAAATGGGAGTAGATGACAATACTTTAGTGGTGTTTACTAGTGATAATGGGCATGAGTATGACAATCTTAAGGATGAATTTTTTGATAGTAATGGTATTTATAGAGGAAAAAAACGCGATTTGTATGAAGGCGGGTTACGAATGCCTTTTGTAGCACGTTGGCCTAATAAAATAAAACCAGGAAGTGCTACAAATCACGTCTCAGCCTTTTGGGATTTTCTACCTACTGCTTGTGATATTGCAGGCGTGAAACCTACTGCAAAAATAAACGGAATGTCTTACTTGCCTGCCTTAACCAACGCTGAAAACATTCAGAAAAACCATGATTATTTGTATTGGGAGTTTAATGAAAAGCGGGGGCCGATGCAAGCGCTTTTAAAAGACGATTGGAAATTGGTACATTTTGTAAACAAACACTATGAACTGTATAATCTTAAAAATGACCCTTCAGAATTAAATGAAATTTCAAGTCAGCACCCAGATATTTTAAAGCAATTAAAGGCGGTTTTGCAGATAGCTAGAACAGAGCACCCAGAATTTCCATTGATTAAAAAAGAACTTAAAAAATAGACTGTGAAACGTATCCTTTATATATTGCTTTTAAGCACCATTTTGGGCTGTGCTCAGGAAAAGCCAAATGTTATTCTTATTGTTTCTGATGATCATGGCTATGCTGATTTTTCATATAAGAAGAATTTTGATTATATCAAGACACCCAATCTGGACCAAATGAAGCTAGAAGGGGCTAATTTTACCAATGCCTATGTTACCGCACCTATTTGCAGTCCATCGCGTTGTGGTATTATCACAGGGCAATACCAAGAACGTAGTGGTAACTATTTTTACGGCGGTCCAGGTTTAGATGAAAATACACCTACTATGGCGCAAGGCTTTAAATCAGCTGGGTATTCAACAGCCTATTTTGGAAAATTACATTACGGCAAAAATGATTCTCCAGAAGGTTTTGCACATCCCATAAATCATGGTTTTGATGAGAGCATTACAGCAGGAAAAGGTGGGCGTGTACATTATTTATATCACAATAAGGAGGCTATTGAAAAGCACAGTGCGACTGCCGCTCCATGGTTTAAAAATGGTAAGGAGTTTGAAAAAGATGGCTTCACAACTGAAATTATTTCTGCGTGGGCACAAGACTATATAGACGCACATAAAAACAAACCCTTTTTCTTGCAGGTATCCTTTAATGCTGTGCATAATTTTAATCACCAATTACCTGAAAAATACTTGAAAGAATGGAACTTACCTTATTACCCTGATTACGAAGAACTTCAAACTGATAAAAATTATAACCAATGGTATAACCGTTCTATTTTACCCAATATGCCTAACGGACGCATGTATTATGCAGCTCAATTATATTATTTGGATAGGGAAATTGGTAACATTCGTTCTAAACTAAAAGAACTAGGCATGAATGATAATACCATAGTGATTTATATAAGTGATAATGGCGGGAGCAATTGCAATGGTGGCGAAAATAAACCATTACGTAGTACAAAGTATTCACTCTACGAAGGTGGTATCCGTGTACCAATGATGATTAGTTGGGGTAATAAATATGAAAATATTGAAAACAATATGACCGTAAGTGCAATGGATTTGATGCCTACATTATTAACTGCTGCCCATGCGCCAAAAAATAGTTATGATCAATGTGATGGTATTAATATTTTACCCCATATCACTAATGCATCTAAAGTACAACGTGAACCAATAGTCTGGGATGTTGATTTTGCTTGGGCTGTTAGAAATGGAGACTGGAAACTTAAGGTGGTCACTGATAAGGATAGAGCGGATAAAATTGCAAAGAAGCAGCATACTGATTTAGGTAACGGGGTTGAGTTGTACAATTTAAAAGAAGATATTGGCGAGTCACATAATCTAGCGAAACAATATCCAGAAATTGTAGAAGAACTTACGATTATTCACAACGAGTGGAAGCAAGATGTAAGTGAATAGATTGATTTAAATAGAATAATAGCGTAATGCATAAAGTAGTTTTATTAATCTGTGTCTTATTGGTTTTTTCAAATTTGGGGTTTGGACAAAAAACACCAGATACACCAAATGTTGTATTCATACTCATTGACGATATGGGATGGAAAGATACAGGGTATATGGGTAGTAATTTCTACAGTACTCCTAATATTGATAAACTAGCAAGCGAAAGTATGGTGTTTACTAGAGGGTATGCAGGGGCAGCTAATTGTGCGCCAAGTAGAGCCGCATTAATGTCTGGTATGAGTGCCCCAAGAACAGGTGTTTACACGGTAGGGTCATCAGAAAGAGGAGAGGAAAGTACCCGTCAATTAATTCCAATTCAAAATACAGAGACCTTATCTGATGAAGTTTTTACAATGGCAGAAATGTTTCAACAAGCGGGGTATGTTACAGGTCATATCGGCAAATGGCATTTAGGGGAGTCGCCACTTACACAAGGGTTTGATGTGAATGTAGCAGGAGGTCATGCAGGTTCGCCAAAAACATATTTTGCACCTTTTAATCATTTAGGAATTGATGCCCCTGAAGGAACGTATCTCACTGAGTATTTAACAGAAAAAGCGAAACAATTTTTAACCCAAAATAGAGATAAGAAGTTTTTCTTGTATTTACCGTTTTATACTGTTCATACACCAATTCAGCCTCAACTGCATAGGGTAAAGAAATATAAAGATGCTACGCCTGATAAGAAACAAAATAATGTAAAGTACGCAGGAATGATAGATGCTATGGATGAAAATGTAGGTGAAATTTTAGATTTACTGAAGTCCTTGAATCTTGAAGAAAATACGCTAATAGTCTTTACATCAGACAATGGTGGGCATTTAGGTTTTACTTGGCAGAAGCCATTAAGAGGCGGGAAAGGCACTTACTATGAAGGAGGTATTCGAGTGCCTTTAACTGTCAAATGGAAAGGCAAAATAACACATCAATTTACTAATGAACCTGTGAGTTTCCTCGATTTTTATCCCACTTTTGCTGATATGCTAAACTACACGAGTACAACGCAAAAAATGGATGGCGAGAGTCTATTTTCTTTTTTAACAGAAGGGAAAAGTATGTCTAATCGAGAATTGGCTTTTCATTTCCCAATTTACTTGCAGCGCTATGGTAGAGGACATTTAGAGTCTAAAGATCCTTTGTTTAGAACACGTCCAGGGACTGTATTAATAAAGAAACAATGGAAACTTCATCGGTATTATGAAGATAATGCTGTAGAACTCTATAATCTTGATAACGATATTGAAGAACGCAAAAACTTAGCAAAAGAATTACCTGAAAAAGTAGAAGAACTCACACGAATGATGGATAACTGGATAGAACAAATGGATGCTCCTATTCCAACAATTCTGAATTCAAAATATGACGCTCGGGTAGAAATAAGCAAAATAGAAACGCTTATGAAAAATAATGAAAAGTAATATGAAGATCTTAATTTGTTTAAGTGGTCTAATGTTGACTTCTTTTTTCTTGCCTGCGCAATCAAAAGTAGTCGTTAAGCCTAATATCATCTGGCTAATGGCAGAGGACATCAGTTTGGATTTAGAGTGTTATGGCACCAAGGGGGTTCAAACCCCAAACCTCAACCGTTTAGCTGCAGAAGGGATGCTATACAATAATTGTTTTGTGACCAATCCTATTTGTTCTCCTAGCCGGTCTTCAATGATGATAGGGACACATCAACTAAAAATTAATGCTCACAATCATCGGAGTAATAGAAAAATAGCGCTACCAGAACCTTATAAACCCTTTACATATTGGCTTAGAGAAAGTGGTTACACTTGTATATTGGGACATCATGGCGTAATGGGTAATGGGCGCAAAATAGATTGTAATTTTAAAACTCAGCCTATCGGTCATTGGGATGGTAAAGAAAATTTTGGTTTGTTTGATAAAAAGGATGAATTTTTACCTGAAGACCAACCGTTTTTTGCTCAGATACAACTGGTTGCAACACATCGTGGAGACTGGTGGGATGAGGTGAGGGCAAAATCTAAAGACCCTGTCAATCCTGATGAGATAGAACTACCACCCTATTATGCAAATCATCCTACCATACGTTTGGATTGGGCCAAATATTTAGATCAGATGGAATTCATTGACAATGAAGTTGGGATGATTGTTGACGAACTGGAACAAAAGGGAATGGCCGATAATACAGTGATCATTTTTATAGGAGACAATGGGCGTTGTAATCTCAGAGGAAAGGGTTACCTCCATGATCCTGGTTTAAGAATTCCACTCATTGTTTATTATCCTAAACATTTTAAAGGCGGGCAAGTGATTGATGATGTAATAAGTGCCACAGACATTACAGCCACTATTTTAGATATAGCAGGTTGTGAAATACCTACTTATATGACTGGGACATCTTTTTACAACAAAAATTTTAATAGAAAGGAGGTGTATAGCACCCGTGATTTATGGGATGAAATCGAAGAAAAATCTCGTTCTATAAGTACGGAACGCTGGAAGTACATTCGCAATGACAAACCTGATATTCCTTGGGATGCAGAACAGGCGTATTTAGAATTTTATCGTCCCGCAGTACATGTGATGAGACAATTAAACCAACAGGGAAAATTAAGTAGTACTGAACAATTGTTTTTTAGAACATCAAAACCTGTGGAGGAGCTTTATGATCTGCAAAATGATCCCTTTGAAATGAATAATTTAGCCAATAACCCTAAATATGCAAAAACCTTAACTCAATTAAGAGAAAGGACTGCGCAATATGATAATGAAATGTCATCTATTAGTGATTCCTTTAAGCCCGTAAGTCCAATTTCCGTTGAGGTTTTAGACTTTGTCAAGCAGCAACACCCAGAAGCTTATAAAAGAATGTTAGAAGGAGAAGAAATTGGCTTTAAAACATATGTTAACCTTTATAAGAAATCAAGAAAAAAGGTGCCGTATAGATAAAGCCAATATTAGAAGAGCCTTTTAGTTTTATGAAAATGAGTTGTACTTTTTTAAGTTCAGTTTTCGATTTACAATTAAAAAAACATCACTTTTAATTTTTAAAATTTTATCCTAAATTGCGTAATGAAAATTTGTATAAAAAGTGAACATAAAACTGAACACGTTTTAGAACACGTTTCTACAAAAAAGCAGCTGGAAAGGCCAGTAAAATGGTTTAAAAAATGGCAGTCTTGGGGCTCATAACCCGAAGGTCACTGGTTCGAGTCCAGTTCCCGCTACAAAGCTTGAAGCTAATAAAACAAACGGATTGTGTACTCACAATCCGTTTTTTTATGTTATTAATTTTCTTACTTTTACAAGAAGCTTCTGTAAGTGCTTGTCGTGCTCTTGTAGGTACAATATTTCCTGATTTAGGAGGTTTTGGTAGGGCGGAAGTTACCGATTGTACATGTACAGGTTATTATCAATAAAAAAAATGCTCATAGGTTACTAAAACCCATTGCATGAAAACTACAATTCTGATAATTGAAATAGTTGTTACAACAGTTAAGATTTGTATGGTGAATTAAGGCTGAATTTTCAAATTGTTGAAATGGACAATAGATTGTTTGATTTCCTTTTTATTTTAATCTATGTAATGGTAATGCTAAAATTATGAAACATACGATAGTATTTTTTTTGATACTTTTCTCGATCTCTTGTGAATTTTCATGTCAAAATACCATAACAATTATTGTCTCAAATCCCAATGGCATATCGACAAACATTGGTACGGGAATAGATATTAAAACATTAAGAAGTCTTCGTGTAACGACTCTGAAAAGAAAGGACACGATAGATGTTAGCGTAAATAGTTTTCGGAAAATATATATCCGAAATGAATTTTCATTTGAAACAATTGTTGCGCAACGGGGGGATACCGTTATAACTAATATTTCAAAGGATGGTTTAGTTTTTAATTTTTTAAACAAAAAATTAAAAAAATATGACACCTTGAACTTATCAGATTTTCTTAATGTAAGATTGAAATATGAAGATAGTATAATAA
Organism: Algibacter mikhailovii; assembly: GCF_014651495.1. GTDB lineage: Bacteria > Bacteroidota > Bacteroidia > Flavobacteriales > Flavobacteriaceae > Algibacter_E > Algibacter_E mikhailovii. Next base: position 120,316 of record NZ_BMWZ01000009.1, on the reverse strand, counting down.
AATCAATGGATCGGGATTTACTCGGAAATGAGGGGGCTTTTAGAAGAGGGCAATTAATCAGAAATAGGAAGTATGAGTTAGGAGATTACTTGAATTATTTATCATTAAAAGAAGAATTCAATAAAAAGATACTTGATTTGTTAGATCAAAAGTTTAAAAAGGGCTTATTGAGTAGAGCTAATTATGAATTTCATGCTTCGGAGATTAAATACAAATTATTTAACGATTTAATCAGTGTTTACCATCTAACTAATGAAAACTTATTTAAGGATGAAATTTTAATAAAGTTTTTTAAAGATGATATGGTTATTAATGATGATTTTATTGGATATGGCTACATAAATAGGTTTATTCAAGATATTGTTTTGGAGGGAATTAGTTTACAGAGTTTTCCTAAAATAAGATATAATTATAAAACTGCCTTTGATGTTTTACCTTCTTTTGTTTCGGGAAATTTGCTCAAGTACTCCCAGCTTTTATGCTTGGCAGAAATTTTGAAATACGAGGATATTAATGTTTTTAAAGCATACTCTCAGAAGTTTGTTTACTTATTTGGCAATGAAAATTTAGGAATTATTAGTGGCTCTAAAATAGAATATTTAAAGACATTTTCTAGAATAAAAGAATATTATAAAGAATTATATTTTAATGATGTACAAGGGAATCACTTGAGTTTTACTGAAATTTTAGAAAAAAATATGGGAAAACTAATTTATATTGATTTTTGGGCCAGCTGGTGCAGACCATGTAGGTCATTAATGCCAGAATCAAAAAACCTTCAAAATAAGTTTAAAAACAAAAATGTCTCTTTTGTTTATTTATCCATTGATAAAGATATGAATGAATGGGAAAAAGCTGCAAGTGATGAAGGTATCTGGAGAAATAAGAATAATTACCGCGCAATTAACTATCCTAATTCAAATTTTTATAAGGAATTAGCTATTTCAACTATACCTAGATTTATTCTTCTTGATGATGGGGGTGAGATTTTACTTCATAATGCACCTAGTCCTGATTCTGGATTAGCAGAATTGTTAATAGAAAAATATTTAAAAAGGATAAAGAAATAGAAAAAAAACAGAAAATTACTTGATTTAGGCCAGAGGGTATAATGAACAAGTATAGCTGTTTAGTGGGGTTTTAAGTTTAAAAATATTTTTATAATGACCTAAGGGTGTGATTTTTAGAGCTTTCATGGTAAATCTTTTGGTTTTTATGATAACATAATTAAGATGATTGGGTAATTAGAAAATTTAAAAATACTCTTTTGCGCAAAAGCAGACATAAAACCTGAGTTTCTTTAAAGGTTCAGGATAAATAAATTAATTAATTTTTTATGAAAAAATTAAGTTTAGAGAGTTTGAATTTAGATTCTTACGAAAAATTTAATCGTAACCAATTAAAAACTGTTTTTGGAGGTGTTAGTAACATGATGCTCTAGAACCTAGTGGAGGTGGAGGCGGTGGTGCTCAAGGTGGCAATGGTAGTGGTTTATGTTCTTGTAAGTCAGGTGGCACTATTGCTTATGAAACATATGTACTTGACTGTGATTATTGCAATATTGTTTGTAAATATATTGCTCCATCTCACTCGAGTTGGATATGTTCAGGGGCATAATCATTTTATTTCAGGAAAAGACTAATGTCTTTCGCTTTAGTTAAAACAATATATCAATGATAAAGAAAATACTTAGTGCCATAATAATCGTTGTTCTCTTTAATTGTGATCATCAAAAAAAAGACAATACGGATTGTCAAAAGACTAAAGATAATAGCAAAATGGGAATGGCTATTATTATTGGTAAAACCGATAATTTAAGAGCTTTTGAGTTTTTTAATATAGTTAATAAGTCTTCGTCTTCACTTAAATTAAAAAATTATTATACTGAAATAAAAATAATTGGAGACTCCTTGATTTTGAAGATTGACTCTATTTCAGAACCACAATTAATAGATATGTTTTCTTATACTGATAGTGTAATGTATGCTACAAAATTTATTTTAAAACCAAGTGACACCATTATTTTTGAGATTAAAAATAAACGAATTCATATCAAAGGAGAGAAAGCAAATGAACATAATTTTTATTCAAATTTAAAAGACTCTACGCCAAATTATATGCTTAACTCTTATAAAGGGAATATTATGGAGTATAAGTCTAGGGTAGATTCTATCTATAATAAAAAAGTAGATTTTTTCAATAGGTACATAAAGAGGCTTAATATTACATCAAAATCATTTATCAAATATATAGAGTCGGATTTGAAATATTGGCACATATTTGAATTAACAAATCCTAGAACAAAAAAAACCAAAAATTCTATTTACCTGGTTGACCCAGATGGGTTAATTCCAATTATTCAAAAAGAGTATAGTACAGGTGAAAAATTGTTTAGTATTAAAAACTATTTAGGTAATATTACAGTAGATGATTTTAAAGATGAGAGCCATTTAAATATGCTTTCTTACAAGGCTGCTTTACCAACACTTATAAGATGTCATTTTGAAACTTCAGATTATCCAAGGTACACCAAAGAAAAATTATTAGCTGAAAAAGCTGTTATAGAGTATAATTTCAATGAAGAAATCAAGGAGTACACCTTAGCTTCTCTTATCGCTACTTATCATGATAAGGGCTTTGGTTACAGTAAAGAAAGTGCTTCTTTTTTTAAAAATATAATTAACGAATATAGTAAACAGTATCCAGACTCACAGTACACAAAAGATATTCAGGGATTTATAGATGATATAGGTTATTTTGAACTAAAGCTTCCTGAATCAGCATTAAATACTAAGTTACTCAATAAATATGGCGATACTTTAACATTAGGCGAAATTTTTAGTGGTTCTAATAAAAGAATAAAAGTTATTGATTTCTGGGCAAGTTGGTGTCCACCATGTATTGATGAAATAAAAAAAGAAAAAGATTTTAAAGATGCCTTATCCATAGAAGGTAACGTGGAATGGATTTACTTATCCATAGATAAAGACATAGAAAAATGGCTAAAAAAATCTAAAGAACTTGAAAAATTTTTAAACGTAAAAAATCAATATTTAGTTCTTGAAGGTACAAATTCTAAGCTAGGGAAATTCTTTAAGGTCAATTGGATTCCAAGATATGTAATTTTGAACAAGGAAAATGAAATTATTCTAAATAATGCGCCAAGACCATCTGATACCCAAATATTCAAACAAATAATTGACAATATTAAATAACTTTTTTTGAAAAAGGCATTTCCTTTTTATAAGCAACCAGACCACCTGAAAAATACCACACTACAGAACACAGAAAAAAGTCAACTACCAACTGTCTCAAATGAACCACAGAAAGAGCAAATGTCCCTGACTGGAATTGGTAACGCGGCCACGGGAGCAGCTTTAGTTTAGATAAGTAAAAAATTCTTAACATCACGAGAGAATAAAGCAGCTACCAAAAAGGTTCTGTCGCATCTGATAAAAATAAGCAATAAAAATTTCAAATTAATTCATTTTTCAAGAAGCCAACGATATAAATGATTTGTAGGTTGAATTTTTAGAAACCAACAATTGATTTTTTCTTATCATTCTAACAACTTCCATTCCAGATATGGTTCTTTTGGCAGATTCAAATCCTTTAAATCCAAGACCAAGCATTATCCTCCACTTAATCAATCGATGATCTTGTTCTACAATGTTATTCAGGTACTTACATTGCCTTATTTTTATATTAGAATAGTTTCTACAATTGTATAGTTTTATCGCAGCAGTATTAAATTCACTCTTATCAATGTTTATGAGCTCTGGCTTAACATTACTTTCTATAGCTTTTATTAAGAATCTTTGAGCAGATATGCGTTGTCTTCTTTTGGTTAGTAAAAAGTCAACAGTATTCCCTTGTTTATCAACTGCTCTATATAAATATCTCCACTGCCCCTTAACCTTGATATAGGTTTCATTCATTCTCCACCTTTTCCCAACTGATTTCTTCCTTTTTCTGAATTGTTGTTCTACAGAAGGCGTGAATTTGAATACCCAACGTTGAATGGTAGCATGATCCACCTTAACTCCTCTAATAGACAGTAATTCTTCAATGTCTCTATAGCTAAGACTAAACCTTAATTTAAAATAAACTGCTTGTAAAATGATAACTTTAGGGAAACAATGGCCTTTGAACATCTTATTTTTTAAAAGTAAATGTAGAAAATTAATTTAGTCCATACTTTGATGCGACAGAACCGTTAGGTTTGGTCTTCTTAAATTTTAGTAGTTTCAATAGCAACAAATATTTTCCTAATAAAGTGTTGTATATCTAAGTATGAGTTTTCTTCTGTGAGATTGCCAATAAAATTTATCTTCTTTTATTGATGTCACATAAGGTGTTTCTAAGTTCAATGACCTTTCAATTGGTCTATATATTCAATAGGCTAAATACAGTAATAATTTTTGTATTTTAGAGACGCTTATTTGATCTATTTCAGATGAAAGGGCCTATCTGATGCAAACATGAAACAAAGCGTTTTAAAAATTTTAAAAATAGCGGGAATTACAATTATATCTATAGTTTTTCTTCTTGTTGTTGCTATAGGGGTTGTCTTTGAATTTGTACTTACGCCTGAAAAAATTACACCAAAAGTTGTTGAAGCTGTCAATAAGAACCTTAATGCCAAACTTTCAATAGAGGCGGTTGAGCTTACGTTTTTTAAAACATTTCCAAATTTCAAACTTGAATTAGAAAAGGGTTTTATTTTAACTCGGAATGATAGTGTTCAGGAGTCCAATTCCACTTCAAAAGATACCTTAATAAGTTTTGATTATGGCGTGGTTAGCGTTAACCCAATTGCTTTCCTTAATAATAGTATTAATGTTACAAAGTTTTCATTTGAAAATCCAAACATCTATGCCTACGTGTCTGAAGCAGGTGAAGTAAATTGGGATATTTTAAAAGAAAATAAACAAAAAGATACCATCCAAGATCAAGAAATTAAGGATGAAAAATTCAATGCCAATATCAATTTGGAAGACATCTCCATCATCAACGGCAACTTGGTTTTTGATGACCATTACAGTGCTAATTTTATGCGATTGCAAGGTTTTGATATGGATCTTTCAGCAGAATATAACGAGAAAGACATCATCCTTGCACTTCAAGCCCAAAGTGATAATCTAATTTTTAGAAAAAAGGGTAATACCTATACAGATCAATTAAGTCTCATGCTAAATACCGATTTTCATGTCAATCGTAGCACGAAAGTCATCGATCTGAAAAATGCAAAAGTTGGTATTAATGACATTCAATTTGTAACTGAGGGCACTTTATATCCCAACAGATTAGAAAAACAAATTGATGTTGATCTACATTTAGATTTAGAGGTACCTACTTTAAACACTTTGATAGATTTAGTTCCAGAGGTTGTTTTTGATAAAACTGATAATTATACAGCTGAAGGGGATGTTTCAATTGAGGCAGACATCAAAGGCGTGTATAAGAAAGGTGTTATTCCAGAAATCAATGCTCATTTTAAAATACATAATGGCTCTATTTCTTATAAGGACTTACCTAATCAAATCGAGCTTATTGAGGCTGATATAAAGGCTTATATTTCTCCTGAAATTAATACGGGCTCTAACTTTGATATTAATAATGTGACATTACGAGGGGTTGGAACTGAGATAAATATTAAAGGGAAAGGCGATAATTTGTTTGATAATGCAGATCTGGACATTTCTATCGATGGAAAAATTGACCTTGAAGCTTTGGAGAAAAGTTTTCCATTTAAGAAGAACCTCAATTTAGCAGGCGCTGGAGAAATACATATTAGGTCTATGTTTAATATTAATGATATCAGAAATCAAGATTATGGAAAAATACAGGCGCTTGGAACACTAAATATGAATCAAATTGTATTTGAGAATGAAACTGATAGCCTTTATTTTGTGCTCGATAAGGCTGACATTCATATAGAACAAGACCAGAATAGTAAATTATTAACAGACCAATCGACGAAGGTTACTGGTGGTAAAATTTTTATACAAAAACTCCAATTCAAGGATGGTAAGGAGTCTAGCGGAGACCTAGATCAGTTGGATATAAAATTTGCAACAACTGCCATTAAAGATTCTACTAAAATTGCCGTTATGAAAGCCGCGGTTTTAATTAAAGGTGGTGATCTAAAATTGGGTGATTCGCTGCGAGCTAAACTCAAATTAGTCAATGCCAATATTAGTATTGAGCCGGATAAACATGATCAGAAAATCCCCAAAATCCATTCTGTGTTTAAAATAGATTCCACAGGGATTAAAACAAAAGGGCGTTTTTTCGCTATTTCAAAAGGAGCCTATGAATTAACCACGATCCGAAATAATAAAAATTGGCCAATCAATGGTCATATTTCATTTGACCAATTATATGCTTATACCCCAACTTTTCCGTTACTTTTAAAAATGCCTCAAACAAAGATCACGTTTGAGCCGGGCGTTATTAGCCTTGATCATGCAAAACTTGAAATCGGTGATTCTGATATTGAAGCTACAGGGAAAGTATATAAAATTGGAGAAGCCTTTTTTGATGATAAGATATTTAAAGGCGAGCTTGAGGTAAATGCGTCTTTAATTGATTTCAATCAATTTGTTCAAGCCATTAATGATGGTGTACGACCGGTTGAAAAATCTGAACAAGAAATATTGGCGCAGAATCAAAATTCAAAAACAACAGAAAGCGCAGAGCAACCAAAGTCATTTGTGGTTCCAGAAAAACTCGACCTAAGTTTAAAAAGTCGATTCAATAAATTGAAGTATAAAAACTTTATTATTGATGATGTTGGTGGTGTCATTACTGTTAAAGATCAAAAAATAGATTTGGCTAATTTAGAAATGACTACTATGGCGGCTAAAATGACTACTTCGGCGGCTTATACTTCTAAAGAGGCAGGAGTTGCGGCCCTTGACTTTGATTTTAAAATATTTGATATCGACTTGTCCAAGCTCACTGAACTATTGCCAGTTCTGGATACCTTGTTACCTATGGTAGATTCTTTTGAAGGAAAGGTAGATGCACGCATGCGGGGAAATACTAAGATTGACAAAAACCTTGATATGACTGCCGCATCAATGGACGCAATAGCTAGAGTTACTGGCACCAATCTGGTAGTATTGAATGGGAAAACTTTTGAGAAAATGTCGAAAATGTTATTTTTTAAGAATAAGGATAAAAATGTAATAGACACCTTAGAATTTGCTATGGTATTTAAAAATAAGCAAATTGAAATTTTTCCTTCTATGGTAACAGTTGACAGGTACAAGGTGGCTATTGGTGGGCACCATAATTTGGACCTAACCTATGATTACCACGTATCTATTTTAAAATCACCCATGCCATTTAAGGCGGGTATTGATTTAAAAGGAACAGAAGAGGATATGGATTTCAAGATTACTAAAGCCAAGTATAAAAATCTGTTTTCTACCAAGGCAAGGCAACAAAAAAAAGCAGATACCGCGCTTATCAATAGGAAGAACTACGTTTTAAAAAGTTTACCTTTTTAGTAGTCTTGTTTGTCAGTAATTATGACACAAGTGGGATTGCTCAAGGGATAAAATACAACGCAGCGTGAAAAATTTGAAATATACATGCCGTTTTTTTTGGAAATATTGTAAAGTTGTTAGTTGATTAGCTTAAAGTTGTAAAGGGTGAATGCTAGGATAAATCCATGGTTTCATTTTTTTAATTCTTAAATAATATTTTTTTACATGAATTATCGTACGATAGTGATTAATTACATAATGAAGTTTGGGAATCGCATTATCAAGCAGTATGATGGAGGAGATAATCGACCTGTGTTTTTGGACGTCAAAAGTACCTTTCCGAAATTGGATGTAATAGAACAAAATTTTGATGAAATTAGAAGTGAATATGAAAATGTGGTTAAACATTTTGAAATTCCAGCTTATCATGAAGTAGATAAAAGGGTGTACGCCATATCAGGTAGAATAGAGCAAAATCTAAAATGGAAGGTGTTTCTATTAAAGTATTCTGGAGAAACACCAGATCTTGCAAAAGAATTATGTCCTAAGACCTGTAATTTGTTAGAGGGAATTCCAGATGCTTATAAAGTCTTTTTCTCAGTTTTAGAGCCTGGTAAATCAATTCCAGCGCATCATGGTCCCTATAGAGGTTATCTTAGATACCATCTCGGCCTTAAAGTTCCTGAAGTATTACCACCGAGTATAAGAATAAAAGACGAAACGTACACTTGGAAGGAGCGTGAAAGTATTCTTTTTGACGATACTTGGGATCATGAAGTCATGAATAAATCTAGTGGAGAACGGGTTGTGTTAATAATAGATCTTTTGCGTCCATTGCCTTTCTTACCAAGGCAGTTAAATAGGTTTATTACTAATGTTCTACTAAAAAAAGTACGTATTACAAAGGTGCTTAAACAAGTCACAAACCTCAATAAGCTTAGAAAAGTTTCTTAAAACATGTTCTGCTTTCAGTGTAAGGATTAACCAAATAGAAAGGATTTGAAATTCTTTAAAGCAGTGGGGTAATTCTATATGCGGTGTAGATTACCATTAAGGTTTCAATAGGATTTTAAAGTGAAATTAAATTCCCATTTTTTAAATAATATCACACTAAGATATAATTTCAAAGGTTGGATGTTTAGTTTTTGTTTATACCTTAATGTTGGCTTATTAAAATACTCACTAATGCTGTAGTACGTGTTTATCCCCCTGTTTTTTAAATAGATATAGCTTTGGTAGCGTAAATAAGGTGCTAGATTTTGTCCGCGAAAAGCTTCGAATGTATAAGTGCTGTGGATGTAGGCCTCATTAGGTTTTATTGAAAAATTTCTGCCCCTAAAAGAAAATGGTTCAGATTTGGTAAAAGAATATACGGCGATGGTTTTTTCATATTTAAGGCCCAGGCATGTTTCTCCATTTTTAAGATCATGCATTAAATCTTTATGTTCAATGCCGATTACATTATTTTTAATAAAAGTGATCTCCTTTTCACCAAAAAGCGATAGTTCATATTTGGAGGCGTTAGCTCTAATTTTAGGAGGCGGTATGTTTATAGTGCCAATTTCCCAATAGTAAGGCATAAAATCTAGGCCAATTTTAGCTAATCTGTTTCGTATACCATGCCATAAAAGCCCATTTTTTATAATCGTAGAAATCCAACGAAATTTTTGCAATACGCTTTTTTTGCCAGCCTCCATTCAAAATTTATTTATAGATGCGAAGGTAACTAATAGTTTGTATTAAGTGTTTTAATTTTAGATGGTGTTGAGGTGGAGGCGGTCATATTTTGAAAACATAAATTGGATGCATTATATATTAGAAAAAATAGGAAGATTAATTCTTAATTCGATGAGACACCTTTTCACATAACTATTTTGTGATGTTTCATTGTAATGAAATCTACCAGTCTAGCTGCCAATATTGCTGTATTTTTATCGCGGTCTATTTTTGGGTTTAATTCCGCAATATCACAGGAAATTACCTTCTTTGTATCTAATAAAAAGTCTAACATTTTAAAAACAAAAAAAGGATTGAAACCTAGAGGCGAAGGTGCGCTAACACCTGGAGCATAGGCAGACGAGAAGCCGTCTAAATCTATGGTGATGTATAAATAATCAGTATTTGAAATTAGGGGTTTTAATTGTTCTTGTAAGTGTTTTATTTTTTCAACAGATGGTTCGCATTCATAATTTATAGCGTATTTAATTTGATGAGTTTTAGCAATGTCAAATAATCTTTTGGTGTTAGATTGTTGTTGTATACCTATGGCAAAATAATCTATCTTTTCTCCTGTTTTTTCCAATTCAGCAATAATTTGATTAAAAGGGGTTCCAGAATTACTCAGCTTTTCAATAGGTCTTAAATCGAAATGGGCATCAAAATTAATAATGCCAATGCTTTTTTTTGAAGCATTTTTAAGAGCTTTTCGTAAACCCATGAAATGACCAAAGGCCATATCATGGCCACCACCAATGGCTATGGGGAATATTTTTTGTGCAATAAGTTCGCTAATTATTATTGAAAAAGCTTCTATACAAGATTCTAAATCTTGTTCTACACAAGATACATCGCCAAAGTCTGCAACACGTTTTGTGTTAAAATGGATGGGTAATTTAGCAAGTCTGTCTCTAACGGCTCTTGGGCCTTTTGCTGCTCCCGGTCTCCCCAAATTTCTTCTTACGCCCTCGTCACAGGCGTAACCTATAATTCCAATATCAATTATACTTTGATTATTTAAATTATTGATATCTAAAAGTTTGATTTCTTGATGCCAATATTGATTTTCAATATTGGGATTAGAATCTCTTCCAGTCCAATATTGTTTTTGACCTGGTAGATACTCGGCGTTTAATGTAGATAGTTTAGTTTTCAATTTCTAAGCCTTTTAAATATACTTTTTCAATTTGAGAATTTCCAAAGGCATATGGTATAAAGCCGTAGGACGGGATTGGTTTTGTAAGCAATAAATTGGCTTTTTTACCTACAGTAATGGAGCCTACTTCTTTTTCTAATCCCATAGCGTATGCACCATTAATAGTGGCTGCATTAATCGCTTCTTCGGGAGTCATTTTCATTTTTATACAGGCGGTTGCTACTACAAAATTCATGTTTCCTGATGGTGAAGATCCTGGGTTGTAATCGGATGCTAAAGCCAGGGGCAATCCAGCATCAATCATTTTTCGAGCAGGTGTGTAGGGTATGCTTAAAAAATAGGAACAACTTGGTAATGCTACTGGCATAGTTGAAGTCCCTTTTAAAACTTCAATATCTTCATTTCGCATGACTTCTAGATGATCTACGGAAAGCGCGCCGTTTTTAACTCCTGCTTTAACACCCCCAATAGCCGTAAATTGATTGACATGTATTTTGGGAGTTAAACCATTTTTTATTCCAGCTCTCAAAATCAACTCAGTGTCTTCAACTGTGAAATATCCGCTTTCACAGAAAATATCGACAAATTCAGCTAACTTTTCTTCCGAAATCTTAGGCATCATGTCATTAATAAGGAGTTGTAAATAGCCCTTTTTGTTATTTTTAAATTTTAAAGGCACCGCATGAGCACCCAAAAAGGTCGCTTTTATTTCAATAGGAAAGGTTTCTTTTAGTCGTTTTATAACACGTAGCATTTTTAGTTCCGCTTCAACAGTAAGTCCGTAGCCCGATTTAATTTCTATGGCACCAGTTCCTGAATGTATAATGTCTTTCAGTCTAACTTTACTTTGTTGGTATAATTCTTCTTCTGAAGTTTCTTGAAGCTGTTTTGCTGAATTTAAAATACCACCACCACGAACGGCAATTTCTTCATAGGTAAATCCATTAATTCTATCCACAAATTCACCTTCTCTATTTCCAGCATACACGATGTGGGTATGCGAATCGCACCATGATGGTAAAACCAATTTCCCTGAAGCATCTACAATTTTATCAGTTGTAATTGTTGGACAATCCTGCATACTTCCAAAATTGCTAATTACACCATTTTCAACGAGCAAAAATGCATTTTTAATAGTTGGTAGTACATTCATTTGTTTTCCTGAGACAAATGAAATAGGTTCTGTTCTAACCTGTATTAATTCTTTAATATTTTTGAATAGTGTTTTCATTAAAAAAGATGTTCTAATAATGAGTCTTCAACTATGTTTGGCAAAGTTACTTTTAGATTAGGTGTCCGTTTCATTTCTCGCTTAATAGCAAAGATGGCTTCTTGGTTTCTTGCCCAGCTCCGCCTTGCAATACCGTTGTTTACATCAAAGAAAAGCATGTTTTTAAGGTTTCTTTCAGCATCATCAGACCCATCCAAAAGCATTCCAAAGCCTCCATTTATAACTTCACCCCAGCCAACGCCGCCACCATTATGTATGGATACCCAAGTAGCACCTCTAAAACTATCACCTATGACATTATGTATGGCCATATCTGCAGTAAATTTACTGCCATCTTTTATATTGCTTGTTTCGCGGTAAGGTGAATCTGTTCCACTAACATCATGATGATCTCTGCCTAAAATTATTGGTGCTGATATTTCTCCTGAAGCAATGGCTTTGTTAAATTCTAAAGCAATTTTGACTCTTCCCTCAGTATCTGCATACAGAATACGGGCTTGTGAGCCAACCACTAATTTATTAGATTTTGCATCTTTAATCCATGTCATGTTATCATTAATTTGCAACTGAATTTCACTAGGTGCATTGATTTGAATTTTTTCTAAAACAGCCATGGCTATGGCATCTGTTTTTTCTAAATCTGCGGGATTATTAGATGCACAAACCCATCTAAAAGGCCCAAAGCCATAATCAAAACACATAGGTCCTAAAATATCTTGCACATAAGAGGGGTATCTAAATTCAATGCCATTTTCAGCCATAACATGTGCATTTGCACGCGAGGCCTCTAACAAAAAAGCATTGCCATAGTCAAAAAAGTAGGTGCCTTTTTCTGTATGTTTATTAATTAAATCCACCTGTTTTCTTAATGATTCTTGTACTTTTTCTTTAAACAACGCCGGATTCTCTCTAATTAATCGATTAGATTCTTCAAAGGTTAATCCTACTGGATAATAACCGCCAGACCAGGGGTTGTGCAACGACGTTTGATCTGATCCTACATGAACAAATAGGTCTTCTTTATAAAACCGCTCCCAAACATCTACTACATTTCCGATAAAGGCGATGGATAAAACATCTTTGTTTAATTGTGCGCCTTGAACCGTTTCGATGAGTTCATCTAAAGTATCAATTAATACGTCCGCCCATCCTTGTTCGAATCTTTTTTTTGCAGCATTACTATTTACTTCAGCACATATAGTTATACAACCCGTAATATTTCCTGCTTTTGGTTGTGCTCCACTCATACCTCCCAAGCCAGAAGTTAAGAAAATTTTACCCTTTGGATTTTCGTCGGCTTTAAGTATTTTTCGAAAGGCGTTCATTAAGGTAATGGTTGTTCCATGCACAATGCCTTGAGGTCCAATATACATATATGAGCCTGCAGTCATTTGGCCATATTGCGAAACACCTAATGCATTAAACTTTTCTAAATCATCGGGTTGAGAATAGTTTGGGATTGTCATACCATTAGTGACAACAACCCGCGGTGCGTCTTTAGAAGAAGGAAATAGTCCCATAGGATGTCCAGAATACATATGCAATGTTTGTGTTTCTGTCATGGTTGCCAAATATTGCATGGTAACTAAGTACTGCGCCCAATTTTGAAATACTGCGCCATTTCCACCATAGGTTATTAATTCATCTGGGTGTTGGGCAACAGCGGGATCCAAATTATTTTGAATCATTAACATAAGGGCAGCAGCTTGTTGAGATTTTGCAGGGTATGCATCAATAGGTCTGGCATACATTGGGTAAGTAGGCTTAAAACGATGCATATAAATCCTGCCGTAATCTTTTAATTCGTTGGCAAATTCTGATGCCAATTGGTTATGCCATTGCTTCGGAAAATAGCGCAATGCATTTTTAAGCGCTAATTTTTTCTCTTCTAATGTTAGTATATCTTTTCTTTTGGGTGCTGGGTTATTTCGTGCTATATCTTTTGTTAAAGGAAGTATTGATGGAATTCCTTGCAAAATTTGTTGTTGAAACAAAGTATCATTTTTTGGTGTTTCCATTTTTTAATAGGTTTAGTAGGATTCAAAAAGATTATCGAATTCACTGTATGAATCAATAAATTCATTAGTAATAGTGAGCAGTGTTCTATTTTTTATAATACGTGCTGCTTTTTCAATATCTGTTGAAAAAATGCGGTCTTCTGTTGCATGAGAAATATGTTGACGAACCAAATCATGGGCTGCGTTTATGGTTTTACTTGATTTTAATGGTTTCCTAAAGTCGAATGCTTGAGAAGCACATAATAATTCAATGGCTAAAATATTTTCTAGATTGCTGATTACTTTTAGTGCTTTCCTTCCGCCAATAGACCCCATACTTACATGGTCTTCTTGCCCAAGTGATGTTGGTATACTATCTGCGCTAGCAGGGAAACACATGCCTTTGTTTTCGCTAACTAAAGCAGCGGTGGTGTATTGTAAAATCATAAACCCTGAATTAATCCCAGTTTCCTGAAAGAGCAACCGTGGTGTACCTTCATATTTACCTTCTAAAGACAAATAGGTTCTTCTGTCAGAAATACTTCCAAGTTCTGCAGCTGCTAAACAGGCGTAATCTAAAGGCAAAGCAAGGGGTTGTCCGTGAAAACTACCACCACTAATAATTAAGTCTTCCGAAATTATTATGGGGTTGTCAGTTACAGCGTTTAATTCAACTTCAACAACTTCTTTTAAATGTAACCACGCATTTCTTGAGCTCCCATGTACTTGTGGCATACAGCGCAAAGAATAGGGGTCTTGAACTTTATCACAATTTTTATGAGAATCTCCAACTTCTGAATCCTTTAAAAATTGACTTATTCTTTTAGCGACATGAATATTTCCTTTATAGGGACGCGTGGCGTGTAATGCGTTATGAAAAGGCATTTGAGATCCCATTAATCCTTCAACCATCATAGCGCCAATTAAGTCGGCATGGGCAAGGCAACTATAGAGTTTATCTACCACCATGACAGCATGCGCTAAAATAAATTGCGTTCCATTAATAAGAGCTAATCCTGCTTTCGGATGTAATTCTAGCGGTTGTATATTTAGTTTTTCAAATACAATTTGTGTGCTTACTATTTCTTTATTGTAAAACACTTTTCCTTCGCCAAGTAACGGTAGAAATACATGTGATAACGGACAAAGGTCACCAGATGCACCAACAGAGCCTTGTTCTGGTACAACTGGGATAATGTCATTTTCAATATGCCATAAAATACGATGCATAACAGCTAAAGAAATGCCAGAAAACCCTTTTGCTAATGAATGTACTTTTAGAACCAGCATTAATTTGGCCAATTCTTCATCTATAGGGTTACCAACACCTACGCTATGACTCAATAAAATATTTTTTTGAAGTTTACTTGTGTTTTCTTTAGAAATAATGGTGTCACATAGAGGGCCGAATCCCGTGTTTACCCCGTATACAGCCTTTTCTTTTTGGGCTACAGTTAAAACAATATCATGAGATTTTTGAATTTTTAAAGCGGCTTCATCAGTCAAGATTGCTTTTTCTTTACCTCTAACTATGGCTATAGCTTTGCTAACAGTTAAATGATCAATTCCATATTTAAACATAAAACGAATATTAAGCTTTCTCAAAATTAGACTTATATTTGATGCTTAACAAGACTATTTGTAACACCAATTGATAACTATGAGTAATCAAATAGAATTAAGGCATTTATCCTATTTTTTAGCTGTGGCTAAGGAACTTCATTTTAGAAAAGCAGCTGAAAAACTTTATATTTCACAACCGGGATTGAGCAGACAAATAAAACAAATGGAGGCTGAATTAGACGTTGTTCTACTTGAACGCAACAATAGAAATGTGCGTTTAACAAAGGCCGGGGAATATTTACAAAAAGAACTCGAAGCAACTCTTGAAAACCTTTATGCAGTCTTGGCTAATGCCAAGCGCATTGGTGAAGGCATTGAAGGTGATTTAAATTTTGGTTATGTGGGCTCTGCCATGCAAAATATAATTCCAAATTTATTGATTCAAATTAGAAATGAATATCCTAAAACTCATTTTAATTTAAAGGAAATGGATAATCAAAAACAAATAGATAGTCTCCAAAATCAAGACATTGATATTGGTTTTGTCCGTTTAGAACGGGTTCCAAAAAATCTAGTATTATGTCCTATTCTCGAAGATTCGTTTTCACTAGTCTTACCTCAAAATCATGCGCTGAACAAAAGTAATTTTAAAGACTTATCGGAATTGAAAAACGAACCTTTTATAATGTTCGATCCATCATACAGTCCAAATTATCATCAAAAAATAATGCAAATCTTTGATTATTTTGGATTCACACCTATTGTTTATCATAAAACAGTGCATGCAACTAGTATTTATAAATTAATTGAGCTGGGATTTGGCATATCCATTGTACCAAGTTCACTTCAAATAGATAGTACTTCTAAAGTGAAATTTATTGACTTAGATAGAATTCCACAAAGAACAACGCTTTCTGCTGTATGGAACAAAAATAATAAAAACCCTATTTTACCTAAAATACTTCAGTTTGTAACTGATTTGAAAACTTCCTAAATATTTTGCAAACCAATGTTTCTGTTCGCTAAAATATTGGGAACTATTTTAAGGCTTGTATAGCCTCTTGACTCGTTGTTGTTTCTCCGACTTTTATAAAGTAATGGTTTGTAATTTGATCTTAATAACTATGTCGAGTGAATATGAAACTTAGCCTTTGAAATATCTGATTGTTGGAGCGTTCGCCTTTGAGATTTTGTAAATTCATTCAATTAAGATACCCCAAATAATAATTGTTTTTTTTACTTACAAACTTGTAAGTCAATTAAAAAGACATTGGAAGTTTTTTTATATTTGTTAAAAATCCATTAGATATGAAAAAAGTATTACTCCTCATTTTTATTACTTCCCTAGTTCATACAGCAGTTTTTGCCCAGCAAGACACCTTAAAACTTTCTAATAATGACGTTATTATTGGGTCTCTTGAAAAAATGGACAGAAGCATTTTAACGTTTAGCACCTCTTATGATGATTCTGATTTTAAAATTAAATGGGGTGAGGTATTAGGATTGACGAGTGAACAAGAATTTATTATTTCTATAAGTGACGGAGAACGTTACACCAGTAAAATTAGTAGTGTAGATGGTAAGGACAAGGTGGTCTCTATTGATAATAACGGAACCCCAATGGAGGTCTCACTTGATGATATTGTTTTTATTGAGCCTATTGGAGGGAATTTTTTAGCCCGCTTAACTGTTGATTTAGATTTAGGAATCACGGTTACGAAAGCCAATGATTTTCAGCAAATAACGTCTAATTTAAGCGCGTCTTATCTTGCCTATAAATGGCGAGCAAGAGGCTTATATAAAACCGTTTTGAGTAGACAGGATGGTGCTGCAGATATCAACAGGATGGATGCCGAACTTGGTGGGGATTATTACCTGCCTCATGACTGGTTTGCCAATGCCAAGGCTGTGTTCTTATCTAATGATGAACAGTTGTTGGATTTAAGATCTACTTACCAAGCCGGTGGTGGTTATTATTTTATTAGAAACAATAGTATGTTTTTCTCCGCAAATGCGGGTATCGCCTTTACCAAAGAGAATTTCTCGAGTGATGCACCAGATAGAAATAGTACGGAAGGGTATGTAGCCCTTGGATTTAATAAATATGCTATTGGAGATTTGAGTATTCAAACAGCCGCAGCAGTTTACCCTAGTTTTTCCCAGAGTGGTCGATATAGAATTGATTTCAACTATGATATGAAATATGACTTACCTCTCGATTTTTATATCAGACTAGGACTTTCATATAACTATGACAATCAGCCTGTAGAAGGAGCCGCAGATAGTGATTATGTGTTTACAACATCCTTTGGTTGGGAATGGAACTAATCCTTAGTTCTATAGTTTAATTGTAAAAACGAATTTAAGTTTTTAAGCTAGGGAATACCTCGTTTTATTATTTACTGTCTGTTTTTAAAACTGGAACCTTTGTCTCTATGTATTCAACAGGTTCACGTACTTGTCTTGGGGCCTTAAATCTATAGCCAAAAAAGAGGTGGAAATTATTCTTTATTGGTTGGAGTGTAATAGCGGTATTATCAAACTTCTCGCTGTTAATATCATATTTATATTCTCCTCCAAAATATATTTTTTTTCCATTATATCCAGCCGAAATTCCAGTTCTCAAAGCCGCATAAATCAACGTGTTATTGCTGTATATAGCATCGCCATTAGTGAATTGTTTTTTTGTACTGAAATCAATACCTAATCCAGGATTTGCATATGCATTGATATACCAATATTGTTCAAACACATATGTATAATGATATGCAGCATTTAAAATAGGACTAAACCCTGAGTAATCGCTGTAACTGTCTCTATTGAGAACCTCGTCATTCTCTAATTTTAGGTAATCAGTTCCTTCAACAAAATAGAAGGAATAATCTATACCAGCCATAAACGTGCCTGCGCTTTGTAATTGAATTTCTGTATTAGATTCAATGGCTTTTACTGAATAATTATCATTGAATTTATAATGTGAAGAACCTGATAAAATGTTAGTTGTTAAACGCGGGAATTGAATTTTAAAATCGGGATTTTCTATGATGTAGTCAAAATCATTGCTGTTGTCAATATAGAAACCTCTGGTATAATTATACTCCAGCCTATGTGTCCATTTGTCAAATAATAATTTAACTCTAAGGCGGAATCGATCTGTTTCTCCTTTGTTGTTTATTTCGTTTTGCGATAATTTTGGTCGTACGCCTAATCGGACTGAAAGGAATCTATAACTAAAAACAAGGCCATAGCTTTCATTTAAGTTCGTTTTAATGTTCGCTTTTTGTTGTTCATAAGGCATGAAATATTTTATCTGTTCATTGGTAACATCTAGTCTAATATTTAATTGATTATTGTAGTCCTTAATATATGCATTTAAAGCAGGGCTACTATCTTTTTCAGTTTCTTCATTTTGGGAAAATGCCCAAACTGGAATTAATAAAAAATATAAAAGGAATAGATGTTTCAAAAAAAGTGGTGTTACTTTAATAAAAAACAAAAATATGCAAAATGTAGGCGCTATGGCGTATTTACTCTAGTTAATTAGAGCTTGCATTTTCAAAAATGCGTGTGTAATTTATTGGGACTTAGTTTAAAAAAAATAAAAAAATTTAGATTAATAAAGCTATAATTTGGTTCGGTAAAATAATAATTAATACCTTTAGTAATTATAGAGGGTGGTATAAATCTCACACCTTACAGAAAGTAAGTGCACAAAACAATTTATTAACTAAAAAGAATATAATGAAAACAAAATTTACAATTACCGTTTTATTTTTACTAGCAATTTCTTTGAACTCTTATGCTCAAAAAGATGTTTCAGCAAAATCGGCTGAAGCCAAAAAAGAGATAAAAGAAACCAATAATAAGATTAATAAGTATTTCACAAGTGCCTATGCTTACGCCATATTTCCTTCAATTGGTAAAGGAGGATTAGGTGTAGGAGGCGCAACTGGTAATGGAACAATATACAAGGGCGGTGCCATTGTTGGAGATTGCAAAATGTCTCAGTTAACTATAGGCTTACAGGCAGGTGGCCAATCATATTCTGAAGTCATATTTTTTCAAGATAAAGCGGCTTATGATCGATTCACAGGCAATAACTTTGAGTTTTCAGCTCAAGCTACAGCCGTAGCGGTGACGGCAGGTGCTTCATTTGATGTAGGTTACAGAGATGGGATATTGGTTTTTACTCATGCCAAGGGTGGTTTAATGTATGAAGCCTCGGTAGGTGGACAAAAATTTAAGACAACGATGCGCTAGTTGTTTTAAAAACACTAAAGTATATAACCTGACTTATTTGAAGAAAATAAGTCAGGTTTTTTTATTCTAATACTTAATCAATTAGATTAATCTTATGTCGAATTTAATCCACTCTTAATCTGGACTTAATACTAATTTTCCTTCAGAGGAATTTAAATCTATTCTAACAATGGTATGATCCTCATCACTAACGGGCGTCATTTTTCCTTTATATTGAATGTTGCCGTTAGGTCTGTCTATAGTGAATTCTATATTGAGACCATTAAAAGAACCTTCCAATAAATTATCTTGTCTATTAGGGTCTGTTGGATGGTTAAGTTCTCTCCCTTCAAAAACGCCAGATGGTACACCTTTATTGGCATCATCGGGCTGTAAGTCTATACTATAACCTTCTACACCTTGAACAGGCCATTCTGCGGCAAATGCAGGGATAAAAACTAAAGCAACTACTGTTTCAGCACCGCAAGCCACAATAATACTAAAAAGCATTACAGCAGTGTATCTTTTAATTAAATTGAGTGTTTTCATAATTATAGGTTTTTGTTAATATTATATTATTCCGTTCGCATATCTGTTTTAAGATTGTTGTACAACGTCTCTATTTGGTCCTCAGTTTTATCAATATCTGCCGTTAATCCTAAAGTTGAATTTTTGGAGTCCAACATAATCTCTTGCTTTAGTTGCTTACGGATGTTTTTGTTTTTGTGATTTGATCTATAATCCCATATTTTTTTTCTGACATCATTTAATTTAAGGATATGCTTTTTATGAATATCTTCCATAATGTCATGGTAGATGTTTTCTAGATCTCTACCATAGGTTTTACCCCAAACGGATTCAAAATCGATAAGGTAACGTTCCCCATTATCATTTAAATCATTAAAAATGGCATTGTAAGATGTTATGGTGCTTTCAAGTTCTTTAAAATAAGACTCGCTTTTTAAGGCATTATCTAGAATATCGCGATAGGCAATTTGCACATCTTTAACCTTTACTAAATACGTATCTAGTTTTTTTGAAATGAAACTGAACTGATCGTTTTTTGCTTTAAGTATTTCTTTGGCATGAAGTTTTTCAATTAATTGCTTCATATACGCCTTTCTATGCGTATTACTATTAATAAGGGCTAAAGGAATTATTACACTTTCTTTTTTAGGGATTTTTCCACTTTGTAAATTCTGAAAAAATACCGTGACTTCATAAACACCGCTTCCCTCATCTTTTTCCAATTCGCCAAAAACGACTACCTCGGCTTGTATCGTTTTAAGTTGGTCTAAGGCTTCAGAGGATAAGTTTGTAACATTCGATATGCTGTTTTCCATATCCCGATGTATTAAAACTAAATTATGATTCCTGCGCTGTAAAACGGCGTAATTATCAAGTTTAATTAATTCGGTTTCAAAATCATCTGTTAATTTATCTGCAAATTCTTCAATATTAGTATCACTGTACTTAAAGTCCCAAACATAGATATTTGTTTTTGTGTTTTTTTGAGCTACTGTGCTAGAAAAACTAAAAAGCACACATATCATGAATAAGATATATTTCATAGAGGTACTTAAATATATTGTTTGCTTATTTTTCATGTTGTTAAAGTTTTAGCGCTTATCAAAAGTCACATGCCATTGGGAGTTCTGTATTATCTTTAGTTATCAATCTATCAGTATTACATGTTTTATCGCCCTGTCTAATTTCGAAATTATGACTGTTGCTTTTTTGAGGAACTTTAACTGCTATTACTACGCCAGACCGTTTAACAGGGGCCGTTTTTTTACCATCTATGTAAACAGTCGCCTTTGCCATTTTTGAGGGTACGATGAGTTTTACCAAAAACATATTCGAGCTCAAAATATTTGTCTGCTTTAATTTGTTTGAGTTAACCTGTAAATCTTTGTTTGCGGACAATATTTGGCTTACTTGTTTGTTAAATTGAACCGATGTCTGCTTAGCCTCTGGGCAGGCCTCTAGTTCTTTTTGCAACTTGGTTTTTAGCTCTCCTAAATCATTTATTTTACCCTGTTGATCTGAAATCTGGTTTGATAGATTTGCAATAGTCGTTTCAAAACTTTGAATTGAATCTTGTAAACGGGTAACTTTCTCTTTACTGGCATTAATTTCAACGCCAAACACACTCAGCTTTTCTGCATTGGTAAGCAGCTGCTTTAATTCTGATTTAAACAGAAAGAGGGCAATACAGGCAAACAAGGCCCATATTAAGGTTTTATAAGGAAAGTGTGTTTTATGTTTTTTATCTTCTTCCATTGATGTGTAAAATTTATTTTTAAAATACAATTATACATACGCTGATTTTTGGGCTACACTAGCAAATCATTTGCTTCATTAGTATGAGGTTCCTTTTTGTACAACCCGACAGTTTTTATGAATTTATTCGCAAATAATTCAGCCATATCATCGCTGAGTATAGTGCTTCTAGCTTGTTTCCAATCATTCACTTTTTTTTCACCATACATATGGGTAACTAAATTAGGGTAAGCCCAATCGCTATTTTTTCCCCAGTGGATTGTAAATGGTATATCGTTCTGTTTTAATACCTCGATGATTCGGCGTGAATATTCCTCAAGGCTCATAATTTTTCTTGTTTTTTTCCAGAGGACACCGTCTATTTCTAACATGCACGTCACCGGGAACTTGCTAAAGGCTAGGGTAGCATTTGATTGTTTTACAAAGCGCATTCCAAAAATGCCAGGTATAGGACCTTCATTTCTTGTAAGCTCTGAAAGGAGATCAATAGTCTTACCGGAATCCGTATGATTTATGCCAACTGAACAGGCAAATGCGGGCCCTTGGTAAGGGGCATCCCAAAATATTTCAGGTAAGGTTCCGGTAAGTACTTCATCAACTTTTGGTAAAATTGTTTTTCTTAGTTTTTTTACCAACCAAGGTATGCTATTAGGCAAGTGCTCGGCCATTTTTGTAAACAAATGAATCAAATCACGGTATAAAGACTGCTTTATAATTGGAAATGGATCGTCATAATTGGGACTATAAGGTTTCTTATACATCAATTCCACAACACAATCAGTATCCTCTGTATTGTAGGGGTTTATAAATATTTTATAGTGATAGGGAGTAAGACCCTTACCTTCAGTATCAGTTTCTTCAGGGATTTTAAAATTGGAATTTTTAAAATCTAAAGTGTCAGCGAGCTGCATTGCTGTCTCTTTATTAATCTTTTTTACATAGCGCTTGAGGAGGAATCGCGGTTCCGCTTCAATCACCACGCCATGTATAAATCCAAAAGAACCTAATGATACTAAAGCCGCATTGAAAAGTTTATCATCTCTTATAACACGCTTACTTATTTTGTTGGCAAAAGCGGTAGTTAAAGCGGGTGCAGATTCCCGTTCTAAATAAATAATGTCATCTTGAAGTGGCCCCGTAATAATATTCAGACCCACAACATAATCTTGTATTGCTCCAACATTTATGGCTGAACCATGTACCCCGGTAGAAATACAACCGGCAATGGTTTGTCCATTGCTAGCACCAGATGTTTTTAAAGACTTACCATGGGCAGAAAGTACTTCTGAAACTCTTTTTATAGTTGTCCCGCATTCAAACAAGAATAAATTCGACGATAAATAATTTGAATTCGCATGAAGATGCTCATTTTGTATTGGTATGTGCATATTCATAAACCCATTGTAATGCATTCTATCTTTTTGGTGCGCAATATTATTCATTGACCAGGCAGATCCATAAGCTCTAAAACCTTGATTAGCTTCATGAGTCTCTTTGATAAGTCTTTGAATTTCTTGAGCCGCATCATTGTAGCGATCAATTCTATTAGGAATAATTCCATCGCCTTCTAATTCTGTGATATACAGTTTTTTTAATGGAAATGGGCCGTTGTTATGTAAGGTGTCCCAGGTATGTAATGCGTGTGTTTTTGTAGTTGCCATAAGTTTAGTTGGTTGGTTTCATACAAACATATTTTACTTTCATTTTTCTTTTTTTTCCAAAGGTGATCGTACTAAGCATGGAGCCTCCGAAGGTGTTTTTGAATTCAACTGAATGCAATTTCCCTGTTTTACATTGATCATTTGTTTTTATGAGATAGGTGAAATCTTTTGACATTGCATCTATTTTGATAACGGTATCTACTTCTACCACTTGCATCCCGCGGTAATAATCACCTCTATTTGATACCGGATCGGGTTGTGGTGCGCCATTAATACTCCTTAATCTTATGGAATACGAAGCACAAGACGTCATGAGTATGAGCAACACCATTGATACTATTTTTTTACCTATCTGATTCATCATATTATAGTTTGTGTTTTTTAATTCAAGATATTTGTAACTTTTTTAAAACGTCAGTAGCATAGCTTACACCAAAATTATCAGATAAGCCTAAGGACTCCTCTCTCCCTAGTGTGTAATTTATTGAGGTCACATTTTTAGGTGCATAGCATAAAATCAAATCGGTAAACACATTATAAGCACCTTTAGTTTTCTTCTTAGATTGTGTTAGCCCACTGTAACTTACCGAAGCGAATTTTGAGCAGTCTTGTAGATTGTTATTATGATCGAGATAACTTTTGCCCGCAATAACTTGGCATCCAGCTGAAAAGTTTGTGCCTCCAATACCACTCCAATGAATATTAATAGAATTATTAACCCTCAGACCTTTTAGTTTGCCCGTTGCATCTTTTACTTTTATATCCTTATTTGTGTACGCATTGTCGCCATCCCAATCGCGAATTATCATGACGCCACGGTGGTCTAAAGGTTTTAAAGCTCTATAAATTTTCCGTTCATTAGTGATTTTATGCCAGCCAAATCGGTACTCATGTTGCCCCTCTATTAAAAAGGCTTCATCATGTCTTTGTGCCATTTTAGCACTAGCATCCGTAGACCCCCAAAACGTAAACACCATACCATTAATAAGCAGAAAAAATAAATCGTCGTTTTTTCTTTTTTCCGCGCTTTGTGTTTGTGCCCGTCGCACACCAATAAGATGAATTTTATTGGGGCTAAAGTCCCAATCAAGTGGTTTTTTTGTGGCGTATGTTTTTGACAATGCATTTAATGCTTTCAAAATAGGACCAGGATTATGGGTGTAATGAGATTTGGCTTTTTCAAGAAGTGTCATCCATTTTGAATATTGGGTTGATGGGTTTTCAATACTCATTTTTCCCCAGGTTGAAACTTGGCCTGTATCCGACCATCGCTGCATATGCTTTAAAGTACCACTGCCAACGATGCCATCTGGAACCATTTGTGACATGCCCTCTACCGTGCGTACATATTCTTGAAATAATCGCACGGCAGCCTGAGTTACATAACCAAAAACACCATCAAAGGAAGCCCGCGGCATAAAACCTGCCTTAAATAGAAACTGTTGCAATTTTAAGACTTCACTACCCTCGGTTTCTCTAAATGATCGCCATTTAGTGCGGTCATCATCCCTAAAAGATACTTTCCCTATTAATAAACCATCCATATGATAAGGTTTTAGAAATTGGGTTCTATCTGCTGGTCTTTTCCCTGTATCATAACTTCCTAAAAACAAAGTTGCCATAATGTGTTGTTTTTAATTTAAATATTTTTTTAACTCACTTTTTATATGATCAAGACTTTCCAGTACTTTTTTATTTTTGACATATTGTTGAAAAAATTCAATTTGTGATATTTCAATATTGATATACCTCGGACTGTATAGTTGTTTAAATATTTCACCATATCGCTTAAGTATATCCCGTTCTGATTCCTCTACATTTTTGGCTTTGATTAGCATTAGAGCATATCGTAATTCGGTCATCCCTATGAGTACAGAAATATCAAGGTCGGCCTTATCAAATTCATCCAACTCTTTTATGAAATCATTGAGGAATTTTTCCATATTCGTAAGCTTTTTAAATAGCTTGTTTTTGGTGATACGCTTTATCAGGGCTTCGTCCTTTAAGTCTTCTAGAAAAATACCGACATATATCATATTGGATAAGGCATTTAGATAATGCCCATCATATTTATTTTTTGAAACCATTAAAGCCTTACCGTAGTTTTCAAAGGATTTGCGTAAATAGTCAATTTTTAATGAGTGATCATCAATACAATTGGCGGCTTGTTTATAGGCATTTGCTACAATGTTCAATCGACTGGAGTTTTCTCCGGCAAGCATAAGTAATTCTGTGTTTGCTACATAATTTTGGATAATAACGGTCTTGTCATGGCCTTCTAACCCAACTAAATCTTGCTTTAATTTATGGAATTGTACTTGACAGTATTGTTCTAGTGCTTTAATGGAATAATTACCACTATCAAACAAAAACAAGTCTTCATATTTTTGATTGGCGACTTCAGACATACCCAATTCGTCATAAATTAGCGCTTCTTTTTCTAATACACCAGCATCAAGCAGGTTGGCTATTTCTGCCCGTTTGAGTAAGGCGTCTAATTCCTTTTCTGCGTCATATTTACTTTTGTTTTTATCGCGGATAGCAATCAATAGATTGTCTAAATCTGTATGGACTTGTGAGGCCACAACATATTCCTGCTCCTGATGGCCTAGTTTTGAACGACTCTTAAATTTATAGAATTGGTTTCCATAACATTGGTAGGCGCCCCAAGTATTTGTATTGGGGAATTTTCTATGGCAATCGCGCCGTGCTAATTGAACGGCATCTCCAAAAATATACCCCTGAAACATACGTTCGTAAAAAGTTTCGGCAAACACTTTTGCAGCGCCATCATCTACCGCCCAGCCTGAGATTACAATAGCTTTAACACCCATTTCAATGAGCTGTGTACCAATATTGGCAGCCAAGCGGTAACGTTGTTTATGATACACATCATCTTTAGCTTTTAAAGTCCCGGAAAAACAACAATTTATAAAAACGAATTCGGGCACGTAGCCTATTTGATTAATCATGGCGGGATCAATACAAATACCATTACCAATGGCAATTCCAACATTACAGTTGTCAGGGTCGTAAATACCATGTCCAGCAAAATGCATTATTTTGTAATGTTTA
Source organism: Algibacter mikhailovii (assembly GCF_014651495.1). GTDB lineage: Bacteria > Bacteroidota > Bacteroidia > Flavobacteriales > Flavobacteriaceae > Algibacter_E > Algibacter_E mikhailovii. The sequence continues at coordinate 93,899 of NZ_BMWZ01000009.1, read as the reverse complement.
TTAAACAATTCCATCATAATATGTTTTGCCGTTGAGTTTATAAGGGCGTTGGTATTAAATCCAGATAGTTTAAGTTTATTAGTAATCCATATGGCTTCATCCTTTGCAGCCGGTAAAGGCGGTAAATCATTTTGATTGTATAAAGGGTCACCAACAATTAGGGCTTCTATGTTGTTTAAGGCTACTTGGTTGTAGTTCACGGCATCTTCAGTTACTAATTGCCTTATGAATCCCGATGTTACTGATCCAGGAATTTCTGTAGAGCTGCTATCATGTAATAATTCCCATGGTATTTGTGCGGCATATTTATCTAATTTAAGCAGCAGTTTGTCCTGATTTCTAAATCTATTTTTAAAATCGTTAGGTACTAACATTTCAAATAAAGCTTTTGAAAGCCTTCTATCCCAGTTCGCATTGGTAGACATTTCTTCTAAGAGGTGATTGATTTTGTATAGACCTATACCAACCATTTCTTGTTCTACCCGAGCCAAGCCATTCGATGAATAATATTTAAATCCAGTTACACCATCCTCTGAGCATACTTTGTTTTCATCCTGTTCAATCAAACTATCAATATGTAAATTGTACCACCAATTGTAATCTGTGGTATGGAACATTTTACGTTTTTTAGCTCCCGCTCTTCGTGTTATTCCTTTTGTTAAAATGAAGGGCATTCTATCATCTGCATTTTGTAACCTGGACAAGCTAAAGTAAGCTTCGCTAGAAACGGATTCATAATAATTCATGATTTCAACCTCTTTAATACTTTGAAGTCCTTCCTTAGTATCGCTGATTTGCTGATTGGCCTGTGCAATACCAAGTAAAATCCCTTTTATAGAATCCTCCACAGGAAGTTTTCCATAGCCTGTGCCCAGGAGGACCAGTGAAATGCCATTAGCATACTTCTTGGCTTTTGGTAGCGTGTAATTATCGCGCATAAACATGGCGTATTTAAGTACAGCTTGTTTTACAGACTTTGAAAGTAGAAATGATGTTAGGGCATCTGCACTTCCAAGGCCGCATATTATGGCCCCTCTTGGTTGCGTTTTTAAATTAAAAAACACCTCGCTTTCTCCAATAGCACCAGGGTAATAACCAATACTCTTTCTTTGTGATAGCCTATTGTTTAGGTATTCATCTAAGGCCTTTTCTGCACTTAAAATAAGATCCATATAAAAATGACCCACCATAACAGGATAGGAAGAGGCCCTTAAGTCGCCATGCACAACTTTGACATTAAAAGCTTCGTTTTCAGCTTTGATTACTTCAGTAATATTAAAAATTGAATTCACTACAGATTCAGAATCGAAAACTGGTTCAGGCGATTCGTAAATATCAGATATTATTTCACCCCCTCTAGTAATGGGCTTTTCTGTATTTAATCTATTGGTAGTTCCTGTAGATAAAAGGTCTGAAATCCCATCAAAAATATACGCTTCGTTTGCCAATTGCCCATGCGTAGTATGGGTGTAGTATACATTGCCATTTTTTATGAGCTCTTTTGGTATTCCCGTTGCCCAAGTGACGCTGCCATCACCGTACGAGGTGGCCTTGTAAACCAGTTTTTTATGACGTGAAAAAAATCTGTTTTCAAGTTTGTAATCATATACTGTCTTATCTGATTGGCCGCAGATATAAAATACATTGTTGAAGTCACCGTCGTTTAAGTTGTCAAGGAAGGTCTGCACGCGCGTTCTATAGTTACTAAAACCTTTTAACGATTTCTCATTAGTACTGGGTTTGGGCATGTGCTTTAAATTTGCCTTAGCATCTAAATCTTCCCAGAATGTGCTGTCCCAAAATGCATTATCTGTTTCTTTCTCAATAGGTAATAATTCAAAAATACCCGGGAATTTCCAAAATACTCGTAATAAGTCACTGCGGTCATTTTCAAAATCTATGGCTGCCAATTGTTTCACACGCCCACTATGACCAGTAAGAACTTCCATGATTAAATAAGATCCTAGCCATGGGGTACCAAGCATTATAAATTTGTTACTATTGTTTTTCTTAAATAAGTCCCAAGTAGCGGAATGATCCATCATACACTGCCTAACTACGAGACCACCCATAGAATGCGCTACAATATTGATGTTAACTTTATACTTTTCTATAATTTCATCAAGCTGTTGCTTTAATTTTTGAGCTGCTTCTTTTAAGGATTTTCGCCAATCAAATGCTAAAGTAATCACATCATATTGCTCTAATAAATGATTAGCCAGATCATTATAATACTTTTTAATCACGCCATTGGCTTCAACATTATCTGCGCTAATATTTAGGTTTTTTGTTATCCCTCCGTTGTGCATCTTTCGCATGTCTACCCATTGGTTTTCTCTATTTCTAGCCAAGGTAGAACCCATAATGCCTGGGATTAGGATGACCACATCTCTAGTGATTTCTTCGGGTAGAACCATAACACCTTCCAAAGACAGCTTATCTAGTAAAATACCGCGTTGTCCTTCGGCATAAGACTCTTTCGTGAATAACGTGACAGGATTTGTTTCATCCGCTTTTAAAGCTTCTAATATGGCAGGGCAGGAATCATTGGCTGCAAAATAATTAAAGTGACTGCTATGACGCCCTTTAGAAAGGTACTTGTACATGCCATTTTTTCTTATAGCACCATGAGACATGCGTCGGGTATCCACAACCAGATCATTATCATCCCGATAAAATAAGTTAGCTAAAATTACTTTTAATGAGCTAAAGTTAATGCCACCCACGTCAGAATCACCAGATATATTATACAGGTCACTTGCAACAGAGTCATCTGAAATATTCATCATTTTTTGAAATAACGATTCTGGCATCATGGCATTAAGCCCAGGTAAAACATCCGGATTATCTTTTTGACTTATCAATTCTAGAAGAAAGGCCTTAACGGTATGATATAATGGATTTGCAATGCCAAAAGCTAAGGAGGCCGCATTTAATAATAGATTAAAGAAATGGTCTACACGCCGAGATAAAATGGTTGTTCCACTAGCCGGGGCCGCAACTCTAATAACTTTATTTATTTTTATCTTTTTCTGAGCAGCAACTTGATTAATGGAAACCATTAGAGCACGGTTTTCTTCTTCTGCTTTTCCTTTTAAAATACCAATTTCTTTTTCACTAAAACCAGGAGCTGGATTATTATAATCACATTTCGCTAAAATATCAGCTATGAGTCCACCACGGGAATGACTTAAAATATCAAGAGTACATGCTTTTGGACAAGCATTTAAAAAATCTAAAGCATTTTTAAGTGGACTTTCAGAAAGCGTGTAATGTTCTAAGGCTATTACTCGGTTTTCATAAATATGATACATAGCTCGCCAAGTATCATTATCTTGATTTAATTTGAAAAAGGCATCTTTTGTTGTAGACAAGGTGCCATGAAGAAGCAGCAAAAATGGTTTGGAGACGTCTGAAGTTGATTCATATTCAAGCTTATCAAAATTAGCGTCTAGTTTATATAATCCAGGGTGCGGTTGTATTTTCTTATCGTAGGCCATTGCTAAAGCCTCCATGGTTACTTTCGCTATTTTCTTGGGTGTAAAAACGCTAAAAACTTTCACTAATGCTCTTTTAATAAAACCTCGACTAGAATTTTCATCAGATATTTGAATCTCAAAAATGTAGTCATCTTCAGATAAGGAGCGTTTGGTTTGTGTCTTTTGTTCATAAATGGCTTGAACATCTTCAGGGTGACCTATCCACTCCGTATGGTCGGTAAATTCTATAGCAACAAGATCATCATCATTTAACTCAACAGTATTAATCGTATTGCTGGAGCGTGTTGCAGAAACTTCAATGTATGATTTGAGTTCAAATTCCCGTTTTAACGTTTGTGGAATTACATAATTAACAGATTTCACATTGCGATCAACACCAATTATTTTTGCTTTTTTAGTCATGTTTGTTATGTATTAATTAAAACAGCACTAAAATTCAGGGGTTAGACTTCTAGCATACATGCCGCCTTGAATTGTAATGCTTTTCGCTGGTTTTATTTTTAATAATATGAATTCAGAAAACATCAAATACAACCGGTAAATGGACTTATTTGATGTTGAAATTCAGGTATGTGAAAAAGGGATTGCCCCAATTGAGCATACACATGCTGTTAATAAAAGCTATAAGGAGAGCACACTTAATTCTAAAAAATATATTAAGTGATTGTTTAAAGTTAACAAAAAATAACTAATAATCAAATAGTTAGAGTGATCTGTCTCTGTGTTTAATGCTTAAAAAAAATAGGGAGGTCTGTTTGTTTAATCCAAATTGAAAGCGTGTAATCTTATAATTAATTAAAAAAAATGTTTAAAAATGATTTATTCTTCCAGTGAATTGCAAATCAATTTTTGTGCTTTTTTAAAGCATATTGGAACCATAATAAATTTTTGCTATCTTAAATGGATGATTTTTTAGATTAATAGTTGCCACTTTATCTATAAAACAAATAGCTTTTTATTAGATGCTCTAGGCAGTCTGAGTAAATAGATACGATTTAGAAAAGAGGAGCTAAAAAGGAGTCATGGCGTTATAAACTTAAATTTTGGATTATATGTTACATAATGTTTTATTGGAACGAGAAATATATGCATCAGAAGAGCATAGAATGATGCAAGACATGATTCAAGATTTTATTAAAAATGACATGCTTGATCACATAGAGGAATGGGAAAAAAATGGCATGGTAAGTCATGAAATCTGGGAACGTGCCGGAGCACTAGGGTTATTATGTATAGATATGCCCGAACAATATGGGGGAAGTGGTTTAGATTTTAGTTATAGCGCTCTTTTTATTGAGGAATTGGGGAAAGAAGGCATTACAGGACCTGGTTTTTCATTACATTCTGATATTGTAGCACCTTACTTATTAAAGTACGGTACTGAAGCCCAAAAGCAAAAATACCTTCCAGCTATGGCTACCGGTAAAATGATTACTTCACTCGGTATGACTGAACCAAGCTGTGGGAGTGACCTAAAAGCTATTAAGACGGTTGCAGCAGATAAAGGTGACCACTATTTGGTGAATGGACAGAAAACTTTTATTACCAATGGCTATATGAGTTCTATGTCTATCGTAGCGGTTAAGACCAATAAAGGTACAGAAAAAGAAGGGGTGTCTTTGTTGATTATTGAAAGTGCACTTGAAGGCTTTGAAAAGGGAATGCCCTTCAAGAAAATAGGAATGAAAGCACAAGATACCTGCGAATTGTTTTTTGATAATGTCAAAGTGCCTAAAGAAAATTTATTAGGACAGGAAGGCGAGGGGTTCAAAATTATGATGGAAGAATTGCCTAGAGAACGCTTAACAGTGGCCCTTAATGCCATTGGTGGGGCAGAGGGAGCCATAGAAAAAACCATTGCATATACGTCAACACGAACAGCTTTTAAACAACCTATTGCAGGTTTTCAGAACACACAGTTTAAGCTCGCGGAGTGCGCTACACAATTACAAGTTCATCAAGCTTTTATAGACCGCTGTACGCTTTTATTATCAGACCATCAGTTAACAACTGAAAGTGCATCAATGGCAAAGTATTCGGCAACAGAAATGCATAATAAAGTGGTTGATGAATGCTTACAACTGTTTGGGGGCTATGGTTATATGTGGGATTATCCTATAGCACGAATGTATGCAGATAATAGGGTAGCCAGAATTTATGCTGGCACTAATGAGATTATGAAAATATTAATTGCAAGAGGTTTGTATAAAGAATTGTTTCAGGAAATGAAGGCAAGGAGAAGGGATTAATCAAATTAAAAATCATGCTATTACATCATAATAGCCATGCAAAAATGGGCTACTTATTTATAATTAAGTTTTTATATATTGTTTAATATTAGAGAAGGCCTTGCTTATTCAATGAGAAGTACTTTTTGGATTATAAAGGTTTTAAAACAATTATTTTATTTGTGTAATGAAAATAAAATTTTACGGAACACGAGGTGCGATTCCAGTTTGTGATCGGGGTTTTTTGGAATTCGGAGGTAACACGACCTCCATAAAAATCACCAGGGATAATGGTCGAGTTGCTATAATTGATGCTGGAACAGGAATAAGGAATTTGGGCAAGGACCTTATTAAAGAGGGATTTCATCAAAATGAGTTGTTTATTGGATTTAGTCATTTTCATTGGGATCATATTCAAGGGTTTCCTTTTTTTAAATGTGCTTATGATTCCCAAATGGTTATCAATATATTGGCTATGGGTAAAGACAGAGAAATAAAGAATTTAGAAGATATTTTTAGGGAACAGATGAAAGCTGAATATTTTCCCATCTCTTTAGAGAAAATGGGAGCAAGATGCAATTTTTTAAAAATTAATGAGAATGACTTAAGAATAAATGATGCTACTGTTCGAGTGATTAAGCAGAGTCATCCAGGTGATTCATTTGGTTATCGCTTGGAGGATAATGATAAAAGTCTTGTGGTTTGTACAGATATTGAACATGGCGAATCAGTTAATCAAGATATAGTTGCATTTTGTAAAGACGCTGATTTGCTTGTGCATGATGGGCAATATACCAAAGAAGAACTTCTAACGCGCCGTGGATGGGGCCATAGCAGTTATGATCAAGCCATAGAAGTAGCAGAGCAAGCCGGTGTTAAAAAACTAATTATAACGCATCACGACCCTGAGCATAATGATGTTTTTCTTTCTAAAATGGAAAAGGCATGCCAAGCAAGATTTTCCAATTGTATGTTAGCTAGAGAGGGCATGGAGATTACCATATAATATGGGTTGGATTATTTAGAAAAGTAGTAAAAATACTGCGGCATAGCGTGGTTTTGAAATTTTAGAAATGATTGTTAACTTGCCACAAATATTTTAGTTGTTTTTGAAAAAATATATTGGCCTCATATTAGTAGTTGTTATCGTTTCTTTTTGCGTGTTTTCATTCAAGGCAAATTCAGTGGAATCCAATAATGAAAGCGTTTTAACTGAATCTCCTGCTCCGGAAGCGCCAAAAAAAGATCCCCCATTGTTGCTTGAGTGCTATCCTGAAAAGAGCACAAAAGCGGTAAGTCATAAATTAGACTCATTATTAAAGCGTATAAATAAAAGACACGATTTTCATGGTGCAATTCTTGTAGCCAAGAACAAAAAAATATTATATAAGAATCAAATTGGTTATGCAGATTTTCAGAAGAAAACACCTTTAAATGAGGCATCAGTTTTTCAACTTGCATCTGTAAGTAAACAGTTCACAGCCGCCGCAATCATGTTGCTTAATGAACGCGGTGAAATTAAACTGTCGGATACCATAAATACGTATTTCCCTAACTTTCCTTATCACGGGGTAACTATTGAAAACCTTTTAAACCATACTGCCGGATTACCAAAATATTTTTGGGTAGCTGAGCACAAATGGAATCAGGAACGGCCGCCAATAAATAGTGAAATGATGGCCTTACTGGAGGCTAGTAATGTGCAGCGATTTTTTAAGCCAGGACGTAATTTTGATTATTCTAATACCGGTTATATTGTCTTAGCTTCAATTGTTGAAAAAGTGTCTGGAACGGCTTTTAGTGCTTTTTTAAGAAATAACATTTTTGATCCACTTGGAATGGATGATTCCTATGTGTATAGTTTTGAAAATGACAGTATTAAAGAAAATCAATTAACAGGATATAGACTGTATAGAGGCTGGAGGCATCTCAAAATTAATAGTACTGTTAACGATGCAATTGTTGGTGACAAAAATGTATATACCACTATTGAAGATTTATATAAGTGGACCCTTGCATTAAATACAGGTAAATTGCTGTCTCAGGAATCATTAGACCTTATGTATTCTAAAGGAGAAACACTTTCAGGAAGAAAAATTCCATATGGTTTTGGGTTTAGAATTGATACGGATGGACAAAAAAGTATTTACCACCATGGTAAATGGAATGGGTTTCGCACTGGCCTTACAAAATATATAGACGATGATTTGGTGGTTATCGTATTAGAACACACCAGTTATAATTCAATAAAATCACTCAATGGGAAAATAAGGAAAATTGTTTCTGAGAATTTCCGTGTTTAATTTATTTAATGCTATTTCTTTTTGGTAGTGAAAGTAACTGCCTTTATTAGATGCTTCGTTCTTTTTTAAATCAAATTGATTTTTTTTATTTCGTCCTTGATTAATATATTATAAATCAGGAATAAATGATAACTTTAACCTGAGTTTTACTATATTTAACTGAAATACATAATAGCATACCCATATAATTTCTCCCTACGGTATGGTATATTTAATAGTTGGCCCCATTTTATTTCTATAGTGATACTATAGATTTTTTTAAACCTATTAATTTAAGAATAAAAAAATGAAAAAAACCAACCAAATTTTTATTGTCTTATTCATGCTAGTGATAGGCAATATCAGTTATGCCCAAACAAACATTATTACGCTGCATGTAAACACTGATGAGTTAACAAATAACAATGTGAATTCTGAAGAAATTACTTATTTTACAGCGCCAGATTCCCAGGTAGATGTTGCCTCTCCGCCTGAAGCATTTACAATTACAGTTGAAGAAGGATCCACCATTATTTGGGAAGGCGTATCAAGTTCTAATGATGAGGATACTATTGAAATATATATGATTAAGCGCGAAAGAGGTCCTCGAATATTTAGTTCTGATGAAATACGGGGTAATGGTAATGGCCGCGCAAAAGCTGTTGCTAGAATGCAGACTGATGGAGAGCCATATAAGTACAAAATACTCTTTAAAGTTAATGGAACAGGACGTATGTATAAAATTGACCCTAAAATTAAAGTTAGGCCTCGAATATAATTTGTTTTTGGGTTTTCAGGACGTTCCTTTAGGTCTAAGTCTTCTTGTTTGAGGTAAATAGTATTACCTAATGAATGGCCAGTTTTTTAACAGTAGTTTTATTACCAATACTAGCCTTTAGTATGTAAAGTCCACGTTTCAGCTGAGAAATGTTGAGCATCGTATTAGGAGTTAAATCTTGCTGTGTGAATAATATTTTACCAGTTAAATCATATATGGTTAATGCCTCTATTTGATGATCAGATTGAATCTGAATTTCAGTAGTAGCAGGATTAGGATGGAAATTAAATAAATGAGTGTCTTTAATATTTGCAATACTTAAGCTAGGTTCTTTTTTGAACACAAACCTGTAAAATCCATTACCATGGTCAATATAGGTATACATCAAATCTTCTTCAAATAATACCGAATAGGTAATAAGGTTTACGGCATCAGAAGGGGACTTTAGTTTACTAGTATTGTGGGCGCCGGGAAGCCCTACAAAGGCTCCTAGTCCTGTAAGTGTTATGCTACTGGTTTCGGTATTGTATAACCAAGAAGATGCGGTAGAGCCGTCATGAGGTGCAACGGGTATACCACAACCTTCAGCTACACCTTGCCAAGAATCTCGCCAGGTATTGTTTTCAAGAATATTTTGAAAGGTTCCATCGGCATTGAAAATAATTTGATCATCAAACTGACAAGCTCTAACGGTGATATCTTGCGTGGTGTTATACCACCAGCCAGAATAATTTCTTAGTGTTGGGCCTTCAGCCAATGCTTTCTCTATAGTTGCTAGTTTCCAAGAGGTATCAGCTAAAGCCGTAACAGTCTTGGATAACATATAATCGTTTATTAATTTACCATCTAGAAATAGCTCTAAGTGAAATAATGTTTTACCGACATTTGATAAATCAATATTTAAAGGATATGTTTCTGTTTGACTCGCACATTGGTTGGGTGTTAGATTCATTGAAATGGGAACAGAACCATTAGCGATTTGGGTACCCTGCTGACTGATTACATATTCTAGATTCGTGTTTATAACAGATTCAGTACTAGACCCAGTAAATGTGAAATCGAAACTCGTCTCCATCGTGCTGCCAGTGGCCAAGGCATTCAATTCAAAATAGGTGTTGTTAAGCTGTGCGGTGTAGGTTTGGGTTATTGTATCTGGGGCATTCCCAGTATGAATTAACCCTAAAGCTACATAGTCGTTATATGCTTCAAAAGCTTTTTGTTGAAGGTAGCTGGCATCGTCTTTAGAAAGTGAACCGGTAAAGGATAAGCCAACAGGTGATTTGTCAAAAATGGTTGCATAAAATACACACGCAGCAAGATAACTTCCAGCATAACTTGGATGGCTTCCGTCAGGATCATAAAGGTTTATGGGGTCATTGTCATCTCTTACTTTTTTCCAGGCTACTCCAACAGGTGATACTTCAGTTTTAAATGACTCGGCCATGGTGTTGTAGGCATCCGTTGTAAGCTGTTGATGTTCATTGTACGGGTAGTCTGTGCTGTTTTCTCTTCCCCATGTCATGTAAAGGATAGCTTTGTTAAGGCAAGTGTTTGATGGGTTTATAAGTTGTAATAATTGCGATGCACCATCATAAAAATCTAAGTAAGTGTATGCTGGCAAAGTACTAAATTCTTGCAAAACGACATGATCCCAGTCACTTGCATTAATAAGGTCTACCGACTGATTATTATTAGCATGTTCGATCAGGGAATAAAACCCCATAGTATTCTTACCATGTGTGAAAGTATCGCCATTTGAGCTTGCTAATTGTTCAATTAAAGCGGGTAAGTCATTGTAGAAAGTATAACTATTACCTAAAAATAAGACATTCTTGGTGTCCTGAGCTTTTAGAATTAAGGCGAATAGAATGCAAGAGAGCGCAAGTATGGGATTTTTGTTCATAATTGTCATTTTCTCAACAGGTTGCTTGACACAAGAATTATATTTCAACTGAGAACTTAAAGATCAGTTCTGATAATTTCTTACTTAAAGGTAGTTATTATAGCAGATTTAACCATGTTGATTTGCATATTTTTCCTATGAAATTCATTTGTAACCTCTTGATTTAGACGAAATTCGTATTTTTTAGACCAATGGTATACCTTATGGTTTTGTTTTTTAACAAAAAACGCCAAAACCCGATTTTGAAATATGTTTTTTACTGAGCTGATATCTATTGCGTTTTAATATTAATAGCGTCATTGTGAATATTATAGACATGAAAAAACCACATGAAAGCTCATGTGGTTTTTTTACATTTTATGTTTGGTTCATGCCCTAATATTGTGGGTCTAGTTCTCCAATAATGGGTGTTATTTCCATGATTTTAACACGAACTGCCGCAAGTAAATAAGTTTCTAATTGATAGAACTGTGCAGCAACTTTAGAACCGGACACTTTCTTTATCTTTTTAGTATACTGATTTATCAGGTTTTCGGTGTTTTTTGATTGCGTTTGTATATCTTTTAATAGTTGGTCAATTTTTTCATCGGTTAAAGAATCATAGGCTTCAGAATAGCTTCTAATAAGCGCTAATCGCTCTTTTCCTAGTGCCATACGTTTCTCTTCATATTCTTTATACGTGCTCCAGAATTCATCATTAACATCGCCTAGAAGTTCAGAAAGCATTTCGGTTTTTTCTAAACCAAATATTTCTTGAATCAGGTTGATTTCACTGTCAGAATTTTGTCCAAAGCAGGACATGGATGTCGAAACAAAAATAGTGAGTATGCTTAATATTTTTTTTACCTGGTTGTACATCATTTTGTTATTTTATCGTGTAACCTTTACCTTCCATACAAACTGAAAAGGCTTTTTTGTAGTCATCTTCAAAGGCTTTTGCCTGTGTTTCGGCCGCATTATTATTGGCCTGTTGTTGTTGGGCGTCTTGAGCTCTTTTAGCGCGCCTTCCTCTTACACCTCCAACAATGGCTCCTATGGCTGCTCCATCGCCAGCATCACCAGCAATAGCTCCAATAGCAGCGCCTCCAGCGGCTCCTACGGCAGCACCTCTAACAGCGGCCCCATCAGGAGACGTGTCTACTTCAGCCGCAGTGACAGTAGGCGGATTTAAAGGGTCATAACCTGTTTGGTTAATAGCCCACTTATAGCAATCTGCCTCATCAGCGTCTTGTGTGGCTTGGTCTTGGTTATTACTAGGGAAAATATACATACCCAGGCTTTTGGCTATACTTTGTGCTTTTATTTGTTGTAAACCACAAAATATCAATCCAATAAATAAGATTAAATTTAATTTTTTCATTTGATGATTTTTAATTTTAGTAGAAAGTATATCCTAATTGTTCTAAAGCATCAGCCTCGTTATAAAAGGTATAGCTTTTTATGATTTTACCATTTTTTATTTGATAGATTGTATTTGCCCAAATAGTAACTTTACTTTGGTCACTTTTATAAACAATATCCAATTGGGCCCAATTGGAAACCCAGTCCCCTTGATTTTCACCAGAATCCACTAAAACGGTGGCATTTCTAGATTTTTCATAACGAATACTTTCATATAAATATTCAACATTATTTTTCCAACTGGCAATGGCATTAGTCTTATTTATGGAATCATTTATAGAAGGACCATATCCCATATAGGAGTCATCTAATAAGGCGGTCATGACTTCATAGTCGAGGTTTTCAACAGATTCTACATATTTCTCAATTAAATCTAGATTTGCTTGTTGGTTTTTTTGTCCCTGCTCACAATTAAACAGAAGGAAACTCAGACAACAGAGTATGAGCAATGCATTTTTCATAATTAATATTTTTGATTAGAAATAGCGTTAATTCTGTACGTGAAAATACGATTTTTTTTATGAATTAATCGCTACAGGACGTAATTGTCTATGCCATTTCTTATGATTTTGGCAGGGCCTATTCACTCATTTAGATGATGCAGGTTTTAAAATGCGTAACTTCAAAATTTAAATGGAAAATAAATGAAGCGTTTTAATAAAACAATGAACGATTTTTGAAAGTTCGTTACTCTAGAGGTTCAAAACGATATGCTCATGATTTAGCTTTTTTAGGAAATAACAATTGCACTTGAATCCTAGCCTGCCAATCTCCCCAACCATCAGGTCTTACGACGTTGTTGTAAATTTGAGCATTGATATTTATGGGTTGCTTACCAAGTTTAAAAACTTTTCCAGCACCAGCTCCAAACGGAACAATCCACTGCTGACCACTTGCCGCATTCCAATTAGCAGTTAAAATGGGTGCAGATACAATATACCAAGCTTTTGGTAAATTATAATTAGCGAAATACTGAAACAAAAATTTGTTCTCCTTGATATCTCCAAAAGTCCAAATGTTATTTATAACAAAACCAGCAACCCATTGCCCCTTGGTTGTAAGTGCTACCGCGGAAGGACCAATACCAAATTCACCACTTCCATAGATGTCTTTTGAAGCCGTGGGGATTTGAAATGCAGGTCCAATACCCCAAGTGATTTTTGATGCTTTCGTAGGCGAAAACCATGCTGTATAGTTTACATCACCCAAACCTGTTGATGAACTTTTGCCATTATTGCCATAAGGTTGGGTGATTACGGGAATGATTACTCTATTTATTAAATTTATTCCCCCTGTTAAACTCATAGGAATAACCGGTTGTATGTTTAACACATTATGCGTGCGTTCCTTAGAACCTACATTTAATGTAGTATTGTTTTGAAAAGGAAGACTATACATAGCTGCAAGGGGGTTTTGCGTAGCCTTTGCTAGTTTCGCTTCTTCTGATAGTTCTGTGTTTATTTCATCTTGAGCCATTAGCATTGACGTGCCTAAAATGAGTAAGCTTAATGTGAGTAGTTTTGTTTTCATATTATAATCACTTAAAAACGTTTTCCGACGCCTAGAGCAAAGGTAAGGACATTTATATGTCCGTTTTTTAAATCGTATATAAGTTCTGGAGAAAAATCCCAATGATTACCAACTTCAAATTCAGAACCTACTCCCAGTCTCATGACTGAAAAATTCTTATGGCTCTCAATTTCTATACCTGGGCCAGCTATAAAAGTAAAATGACTGCTTTCCCAAGGGCTAAATAAAACGGGTAAAGCCATGATGAAAGGGTATTCACGTTTAATATCCTTAGAGGAGTCTTCTACACTATATTCGGCAATTTCTAAATCATTTTTAAGGGCTATACCCCATTTATGGCTAAACCAATACTGAATATCAAGACCAAAGGTAGGAATCAGTAAAAAGCTAGAGGTTTCTGTATTAGCTTCAGGGCTAAAAGCGTGCCCTATTAATGCTGCAACTCTAAAATGCTTGAAGTCATGATGATCATCATGACTATGTTCTTGCCCAAAACTAAATTGAATCATTTGCATATTCGATTACATAAACAAAAAAATCACGCGTCAATTGCTAGTATTACTAGAGATAGTGGGTTTTGGCATATGGGGCAATTATACAAAGACTATAAAACGTTTTTTGGAGAATTACCCTCAAAAACGCTTAGTGATAATCATTAAAGTAATTCTTAGTTCAAAAAAAATGGGCAAAAATTAATTCACCCAATTTAGTGCTATTAATTCCCTCCAATCCCTGGAGATGAATCTTTCTCGAAAGGCAATTCATCTAAATGTTCAATATATTCAAATACATCAAATGGAAGTTTGCTGGTGTCTAACGGAGGTTTTGCTAGGTCTTTAATTTCTTGTGAAGCATTTTCTATTCCAGTAAACGGAATACCATGTTTCTCAGGAAGATCTGGATAATTTTTTTTCCAAAGTTGGTGTCTCAATTTCATTCTATTAAAAGGTTGTTTTAAGTGGATTAAGTTTAACATCATGGGAGACATTTCACGCGGGTCTGATGGTAAAAAATAGAATGCAGCACCAATTCCACTTGCATCTCCAACAGGGTCTGGTGAAATCCAATGACGCTTATAATTTCCTTTTACCGTTGCGCCTAAATTTGGACCAGCATAAATAAAGACATAATCTCTTCTTCCATTTGTGTCTCCATTTAATAAAAGGGCTGTTTGATCAATGCCGTCTATTACTCTATCTGTAGGGATATTTTCTTTGGCCTTACCAAGGTGTGCAAATGTTGTAAATAAATCAGTAATATGAATAATGTCACCCGCTATTTGTGGTTTAATTATTCCTGGCCACCAAGCTTGGGCAGTAACACGCACACCTCCTTCAGTAAAATCTCCTTTTCCTCCTTTAAAAATGGTTTCAGCCCAACCACCAGCAGGAGGAGGATTGTGAGCCATAGGGCCGTTGTCTGCCATGGCAACAATTAAGGTGTTTTCTGCAATACCAAGTGCGTTTAATTTATCAACTAACTGTCCAATAAAAGGGTCAACAATACCTTGCATCCCATCTTGCATCATACTTCTTGAAACTGATTCTTTTTTAGCCTTAACAAAAGCAGGCATCAGTAACATTGGACAATGTTGAACGAAAAAGGGCTTTCCTTCTTTTGCTTTTCGGTCTATAAATTCTAATGTTCTTTTTTGTGCTTCTGCATCAAATTTACCATAAGTCTCTGCTGAGTTATCTTCCCATTGTAGTGTTTTACCTCCTTTGGTGCCTTCCAATGCCAATGCCCATCCTTTTGTTATAAAAGTATCGTCTAATTTGTAAGGGTCGTTTGGAAGAAGATCTTCATGCAAGCCGATAGTGGCATTACCAATCTCTGCTTTCTTTGTCCAGAAAGACAATATTTGGTTGTAAGCTGAATAAAACGCTTCATCAAACCCTTGATTTTGAGGGTAACTCTCTTCAATATCTCCTAAATGCCATTTGCCATGGTGTGCCGTTGCATATCCAGATTTTGATAAGACCTCTGCAATAGTAACCTCAGTATCTCTTAGTCCATGAGATTCACGAAGCATCCCGATATTATACATCCCATTACGTGTAGGCATCCTACCTGTCATTACCGCAGATCTACTAGGTGTGCACCCAACTTCGGTATACATATGTGTAAACAGCATGCCTTCTTCTGCTAATTTATTTAGTTCTGGTGTTTCAAATCCACGAACTTTTTGAATTGCAGGAATTCCAATATCCCCAAAGGCAATATCATCCCATAATACATAAATGATATTTGGAGGTGTTCCATATTTTTTTTCAAGTTCAGCTAATTTTTTGTCCAAACTTTTATCCTCTTTCTCCCATCGTTCTCCATGCTGGGCCTCTAGAATGTAATACTCAGCATCGTGTATTATTTCTTGTGCTGTCAATCTTGTTTTACATACAAATAACATGGCTATTGTAAGTATTGGTATGCTTATTCTCATAATTTACTTTTTTGTTTTTAATAAATGATTGTTTCTAAATTGAAATACAGAAAATTAAAATCTAGTTTGGAATAATAATTTTATTTCTTTTTTTCTTGTAATTTCATATTCTCTTTTTTCAATGCTTCATTTTCTTTAATTAATGCTTCGTTTTTCTTTTTAAGCCTCCACTGTGCACCCATGCTTTTTTTCATTGTTTCTGGCATACCTTCTAATGGTACAACCAAATCACTTTTAACTGGCCATTCTGTTAATAATTCTGGGTGGTAACCTTCAGGATAGTATTTAGTGGGATCAATTTCTTGTTCTCGTACAAAGGGTTCTTGAATTTTTTCACGACTTGTGGGAGGAAGGGGAACGTTTAATTGCCCACAATCAAAATTAAATTGAGGAGAACGATTGTTTGGAAAATCTGGAAGTACACCTTCACGAACCCAAACTTTCTCTTTGGTCATATTAACTACAATTCCATCTGGTGCTCCAAAATGGTAAGGTCCCTTCCAATGATTACGTACTTCAGCTACAGTTTCTTCATTTAAATAGGGATCAAAACTCATATGTGTAGTCATAAACATTCTTGGTTTAATTTGGTTGGCCAAATAGCCAGCTGCATAACCGGGTGTATGATGCGTGTCAACCGTATATCTTCCTAAAAAAGGAGGTACTCCTTGAACTCCAGAACTAATTTCCATTAATTCCTGTTGTAATTCAGTAATATAGAGATCGGCTCCTTTTGCATATTTTAGGTCTAATTCACTAGGGCGACCATCACCAGTCCATACAACAGACATTCCATTCCACATTAATTTATAACCAGAAGCACCATCCTTGGCATGTGATCGTTGCCAATGTATAATTTTCACCCCATTTTCTTCATATACGACGCCACCATTATTCCTAAAGTCAAATTCGTTTACTTGAATATCATGCCCCTTTCCAACTGGAAAAACACTAAAAGCATCTCTATGCCATCCCAACATCATTTTCATCCCTTCCACCATGGTTTTAGTTCCATATTCTGGAGTACGTCCAGAAGGCCCGTGTACGGTTAATGGTTGGTGCCAACCACCGGCCCAGGTACCAAACATCCATAAATAAGGTAATGCACCAAAATGATCCACATGTAAGTGGGTTATAAAAACGTGTTTTAATTGGTTTAATGCTACGCCGGCCGCAACATAATTTGCTACAGAACCTTCGCCAATGTCAAAAACAAAATTATCACCATTACCCAATTCCACATAGATAGATGTGTTCATTTGTCCTGGGCGTATAGAGGGAGAAGTCCCCATAAAAGTTACTCGTATTTCTTCAGGTTGTATTTCTTCAGTCCCTGGAAACCAATTGGCGGAACTTTTTAACCAAGGCATGGGGCTAACACCTTCAAAAAGCATTCCTTCTTTCCATCTTCCCATTGGCACTCCTCCTGATAGAGCTGCTTTTATATCCTCTTCAGAGGATGGTTCTTGAACTTCTTGCGCTCGGACATCAACAATAAAAACCAATAGCAAAGCCATTGTAAGAATATGTTGAAATAGTAGTTTTTGTTTTTTCATAATTTAGTGCCTGATTTTCACCTTCTTATTTTTAAAGGAAGTATTGAATAACCAAAATTATAGGTTATAATTATTATTTTATGTCCGAAATCCGCAACTTTGAAATATGAATCTAAACAAGAATTTTGAAACGATCAATTATTCAAACATCGGCTTGTTTGATTTTGTAAGAATTGCGCGTGCATGGAAACTTGACTTTATTCAATTAAGACCGGGTACGTTCTTTACTCATATTGCCCAAGTTGTTTATAAAGATTTTCAACTTGGAAATGTTAAATTAAACACAGCAGTGAAGCAAGAGGGTTTTTCGCCGGAAGGGGTTTGGACATTTGCTTTTGTAAATGAGGCTCAGATATATTGGAGAAATTATAAAGTGGAGCCTAACTCTATTATTATTTACACTCCTGGTTCAGAAATAAATGCAGTAAGTGAAGCTAATTTTGAAGTTGTTACTTTCTCTGTTTCTGAACATTGTCTATTTGAAATTGCAAAATCGCAAGGAGAGGAGAGTTTGGTTGACTCATTGAAGCATATTGAATTGTTAGTTTCGAAAAACCCATTATTGATTGAGTTGAAAAATGTCATCTTAAACGAAATAAATCAACACTTACAAAACCCAAATTATATTAACGATTTGGCTTTTAAAGAATCGTTCACAAAAAAACTGTTAGTGCTATTGAAGGATTCTGAGATTAGTTCGAAAAAAGTAAGTGGAATAAAGAGATTAAAATTATTACATAATGCTGAACAATATATCTTGCAAAAGATAACAGAACCAATTACTGTTTCTGCATTGGCATCTTATTTTAACGTAAGTGAAAGAACATTGCTGTACGCATTTAAGAATAGGTTTAATATGGGGCCAAAATCATTTATGTTGGTTTTGAAATTAAATCATGCACATCAAAGGTTACATGAAGAAGACGAACACCGCTCAATATCCTCCATTATTAAGGACAGTGGTTTTTGGCATCTAGGTAGGTTTTATAAAGATTACAAAAGTTTTTTTGGAGAATTACCCTCAAAAACGCTTAGTAAAAATTCACATTAAAAAGTAATTACACCAACTATTTTTTCTAGCTTAAAAAGATTTAATAACGCGCAGTACGGCTGAAGCATCCACCTGATTTTCATAGAATTTAGGACCAAGTCCAAATTGAAACGCTAAACCACTATCAAATTCATAATGGCCTTGAGGCAAGAGGAGTAATTCCATTTCGTTATTATCAATACTTTGAAAGGTAGGGTCTGAATTGTTTATTTCTAATCCAACAACCGTATGTTTATTAAGATCTGCGAATACAGAAGCATTTAATATAATGGTATGCTTTTTCTTTGCTGAGTCAGCACCAGATTCTAACATGACCCCAAATAGACCTATAGTACTCCATATGTCATTAAAGCGATAAGCAGGAACATATAGAAAGTTAAGTTCAAGAATATCCTCATGTATATAGGCTTCACCCATCACTTGTATGCCATGAATAAATTTGTTGTTCTTAGAGCTTCCAATAGTCCATTGAATGGCCATTTTATAAGCCTCTAACTCAAAATTATTCATTGGGAATTCTAATTCAACGGCAAAATTATTGAAGATCGCATATTCTATCTCAGGCGCCCATTCCACGCCTCGACTTGAAGCATTATTTAAAGGGAAATCGGCCAAGGCATTAATTTCTAATTCACCTTGTTTTGCTCCTAGACCACGAACTAAATCAAACATAAGGGGTTCTGGAATATGCACTGTTTCATGGGTAGGTTGGTCTTGACCAATAACGAGGTGTGTTGCAGCTAAAAAAAACACAACTAGTATTTTTGCTATTACATTATGCTTAGACATTTTAAAATGTGACATAGGTTCTTGTTTGTTGTCATTCACCAAATTAGCTGTTATCCTCAGTTGGGAAAACTAAGTTGCTATATTATTACTTAAAAGGTTTCGTGTCTACTTATTAAATTTCCAGCCAACACCACTGGTAAAGTTATAATCGATTTCATTACCTTCAACTGCCGGCTGATTATCATAGTTTAGTGTAAATCCAATTTTCACATAAAAGTCACTTATAATTTTATACTTACTGGTTACATTAAAATCTGTTCTTAAACGTCTACTTTCTGATAAACTGGGAAAAATATTAAGGTTGCTAGTAAGATCAAAGTCCTTCATATCAAATATATTGAAGTTATTAAAAATAAAGGCTTCTGTTGATGTTTTATTAAGGGTAATGTCTACATATTTTTCTATATTATACGTTAACCCCATACTCACGCCATAATAGAGTTGGTTGGTACTTACTAAAAAGCGACCTGCACCTAAGCTGGGACTTATCCTTGCATCCAGGGCTTGTTCTGTATTACTCAAAAAAGCAATACTTCCCATAAGATACCAAGATTTCCCCAGTAGTCTCAGATATTCAATGTTTGCATCGGTTCTTCTGGTGTCCACAACATCTACTTGACCAGTGCTTAATGCATTCAATGTTCCTGTTATAACAGATTTTGGGTCAATATAACTTAATTCAGTGCCTACTGATAATTGGGTAAAACTATTGGCTTTCGTGAAATTGAAACCCAAATCAAACGACCCTTTAAATCGATCCCAGAACTGATCATAAATTTCATCTAATTTGGTAATCTCATTGATTCTATATTGCTCTTCAGTTCCATCCGGTAATGTGAGTGTAAATCGGCCTAATTCAGTAGTTTTTACAAAACCATATCTGCGCCTGTTCTGTGTGAGAAGCACAAGGCATTTTCGTTCAATACTAAGCGATTGTACCTTCTTGAATTCTACATGAAAGTCAGAGTCACTATAACTTGTTTTGATAATTAAAACACCTCTAGCTAGGCTCTTTATCTCTCCAATAAGAATGGAATTGTCTTTTAATTGTATGCTGTCATTCTGTGAACTACAGAGGCAAGGCAGAAGAAAAATAAACAAGCAAAAGACGAGGCTACGTTTTATGAATAAGGTTGGTATGAAACGAAATAAAATCAATTATTTAAATAGAATAAAGAGCTACTCTATGAGCCTAAGTGGTTTAATTAACTGAAAATGTACGATGATTTCGCTTAGCGCACAAATCATCGTACATTTTATTTTTTTTATAAACTTTCCTTTTGGTACTAAATTCTAAATACCAAGCCGCCACTAAAGCCTCCCATGATGACCGTGCTTGATGCATAAGCACCCCCGCCGCCGGTGCCCACATAGAAACCGCCATAATTAACAGGGAACATTAAATTACCTTGAATGTTTATACCAACATGTTCAGAGAACATGATGTTAACACCACCCTTAAAAGAAAAGGCAAAGTTAGTGTCATTACTAAGGGATCTATTTATGATTTCTCTGTTTTCGTTGCTAGGGCTAACTATTACAATACCCAAAGCGGCTCCTAAAAATGGTCTAATATTGCCATTCGGGAAATATCTGGTTCCACCAATCATTATCCAATCACCCGAAACGTCTGCTAACCGCTCTTCGTCGGGAATATCTGCAGGAATATCACGGACTCTTATCGTCGATCCTTGATGAACATAAGATAATTCAACCATGGTATCGTCAAACGTTTCAACACCAAGGCTAATACCCCACTGATCACTATCCTGGACTTTTAAATAATTGTTATAGCCATACTTTAATTTAGCACCAAATTGATACCCATAAGACGGTATGATTTCAACAGTCTGAGCGTTACTACTTAAACCAGAAAATAATAAGGCAAATACAAACAGAACACCGCATGTAGAAGTTTTAAGAGAAGTAATTTTTTTAATCATAATTCATTTTTTGTTAGTTAGAACTGAATAAATAAAGTTTTAGGGTGAACGTTTTTTAGTAAGCGCAATTTAATAATAATTCATCATAAACGATTGGCGTATGAATTTTTATTAAATAAAAACGTACTTGTCAATGGATTTCTTTAAGTTTGTTTTAACCAATAATGTGTCATGAATACAGTAAAAAGTGCCCTAGTTTTAATCGTGTTAAGCTTTTGTTTAAGTGCATGTGTTAAGGATAAATATGAATCTTCAAAAGGCGAAGTTTTTCACGCTGGAGCTAATACTTATGTGGGTTCCAATAACTGTATAGACTGTCATAAAACAGAGACTGAATTATGGACAGGATCGCATCATGATTTAGCCATGCAAATTGCCAATGACTCCACAGTATTAGGCGATTTTAATAATATTAAAACTGAAATAGACGGTGTTAAATATTTTTTTTACAAGAAGCAAGGTGATTTCTTTGTTCATGTAGAGGAAATTGATAATACTGAGACTGAATATAAAATATCATATGCCTTTGGTGTGACACCTTTGCAGCAGTATTTGGTTGATTTTGGTGATGGAAAGAAGCAAGTTTTACGTGTAACATGGGATAGTGTAGCGCATAAATGGTACCACCAATATAAAGGCGATAAGATTGAGCCGCACGATTGGTTGCATTGGACACGAAGTGCACAAAATTGGAATACCATGTGTGCAGAATGTCATTCTACCAATTTAAAAAAGAATTATGATGTAGATTCAGACTCTTTTAATACAACCTATGAGGAAATTAATGTAGCTTGTGAAAGTTGTCATGGTCCTGCCAGTAATCATGTAGATTGGGCAAAGTCCGATCCTGAAGGCGGCAATTCATATATTATTTCATCTGGTGAAGGACAGACACAACAAATGAATCTTTGTGCACCATGTCATGCGAGACGCGTTAAACTAACCCCAGATTTAAAACCTGGTGAGACGTTTGAAAATCAATATATGGTGCAAAATATTACACCAAGTTTTTACCATGGTGATGGTCAAATAGATGATGAAGATTATGTTTATGGGTCTTTTAAGCAAAGTAAAATGTATGACGAGGGCGTTACTTGTACCGACTGTCATAATGCCCATTCCTTAAAACTAAAATTTGACGACAATAGGTTATGTACCCAATGCCATATTTCATCGGACTATGATACTGAAAAACATCATTTTCATAAAGCGAACACAGCGTCTAGTTTATGTATTAATTGCCACATGACTGGCAAAAATTATATGGGCAATGATTTTAGACGTGACCATAGTTTTAGAATACCAAGGCCAGATCAATCTGTTGAATATGATACGCCAAACGCATGTGTGGGGTGTCATGAAGGCAAGAGTAATCAATGGGCTGCTAATGCCATTGTAACTTGGTATGGAAGTGAAAGAGCGGACCATTTTTCTGATGCCTTGCTTATTAGTAGTAAGGCCAATATTACTGCAAATGAAAGGGTAATGCTTGATCATTTTATTAATGATTTGCAATATCCTGAAATTGCTAGAGCAACGGTTATTGAAAACTTAAACTATGAGACTCAAGAGAGTTTTAATAGTTTATTTAAAGCCTTACAAGATAGTTCTGCAGCCATTAAGTTTAATGCGCTTATGAAGTTTAGAAATATGCCTCGAGATTTGCGAAAATCAACGGCCTTGAAATATATGGAAGATTCTTTGAGGTTGGTAAGAATTGGTGCGGCACAGATTGTCATTGATATCGATATTCATGATTATGACCCAAAAGATCAACCCATTGTTGAAGCCACCATGGGAGAATTAGAAACCATGTTGTTTAGCAATGCCGATTTCTCATCGGGGCGCATGCAATTAGGTGATTACTACATGCAAAAAAATGATGTCACCAATGCCATTAAGCATTACGAGGTTGCTCTAGAAAAGGATAGTTTACTTATTCCTGTGTATTCAAATATGGCAACAGCCTATGCCTTAAACAATGAACATGAAAAGGCTGAAAAGACGTTAGATAATTGGATTAAATTTGAGCCAGAACAAGGAAGGCCACACTACTTGAAGGCGCTTTTATATTTTGAGATGCAAAAAAATGATGCTGCCGTGACACAATTAGAATTAGCGATAAGAAAAAATCCTAATGATACACGTTCCATGTATAATTTAGCAACGTATTATTATCAAGAGAATAGAGATGCTAAAAAAGCAGAACGCTTTATAAATAAGGCGTTAAGGCTAGAGCCTGAGAATAAAGATTTTAAATACCTTTTAGCCTTAATTTATAAGAATTTGGGTCAGGTTAAAAGGGGACAAGCTATTTTGAATGAACTTCGATCTACGACTTAGATATAGGATTTAACCAGGTAGTACGTTTTGAAGCTTCTTTTTTAGTAATGCTTTGTGTTTGAAAATAAGCCTGTCTTGTTGCCTTAATGGCCTCTAATACGTCACTGTATAAAGCTATGTTTGTTTGTTCATCTTTAAATAATGCATGATTTAATTTTGATAGCGCATTATTTAGGGGTTTAGAGTTAGTTTGTTCAGCCAAATCTTCCAAGGTTTCAAATTTAGCATTTAATTTTTTTACCCAAATAAGACTCGTTCTAGAAAAGGCGAAATAATCATGATGATTTAAGGCTTTTTTAAGCTGAACAAAAGCAAAACCTTCAGAGTGTAAGTAGTTTGTTCTTTTGAGTTTAATGAAGGCGATAAGTCTTTTTGAGATGTAAAAAAGGATCAAACCTCCAAGAAGCGAAACAATTAAATAGATCACGAATGTTTTTGGGGTTAAGCCAAATATTAAAAAGGGTTTTTCTTGAGTTTCGGCGGCTTCAATAGTGTCCTTTTGTAACGATTTTTTTATGCTTGAGAGCATGCTTAAATCGGGATTAGGTTTCACTTGAATCACCACAGAATCGATATGTTTTTTGTAGAATTTTTTATTATTTGAATTCCAATACATGTATTCTGTTGCAGGAAAAATAACTTCACCCTCTTTTTCAAAAAGGTAATTAACGGTTTCTGAACGCGAAGCAGAAATGGCTGTTTTTGACTTTTTAGTATTTACTTTAGCACGCCTAGGATAAACACTTATTCCTGGAATGCTATCCCAAATAGATGCGGGTATGAATTCGGCCATGGTCCCACCTGCAGATCTGTCAATAGTGCGCTGTACCACGTCTCCCACCTTGATGTTTTCTAGAGCAGTAGACCATTTTTGATTTACGTTTAAATACGTTGCTACTAACCAATTGTTTGGATTGTACCCCAAAGGCACAGGTAATACATTAAAGCTTTTTGGTTTGGTTGTCACGGTTTTCTTAAGACCCTTATAACCTCCTGGTTTAGGTGACGCAATATTTATGGATAAACTGGGGATGGTAATCTGACCTTCTTCTGTTGGAAATACATTGTAATAAAAACTAACGCCAGCGTAATTTTTACCACTAAATGCTCTACTGTTACTCACCGAACGAAAATAAACGGTAAGTGCATTATCAATTTGAATATTGCCTAAATCAACACCTTCGGTAAACCATGTTGAGGTATATACAGAAACGGTTAGTTTTACGGGCTGCCCAATATAGGCTTCATTGGTGTTTACAGTGGCATATGCAATGATGTTTTGACCCAAGCTAGCCAGCGGTATCAACAAAAACGTTATGATAATTCCAATTGTTTTTACCATGACGCTTCTGTTTTTTGTACTTCAACAATTCCTTTCTTTACCTGATATTTAAACTTTCTAGTTAAAAAAAGCGCAGGATCATCATCAACTTTTCGCATTAAAATGTTTTTAGGAAGTTCGCCCTTACCTGATTTAAAGTCTTCTGGTAATTCATCCATTTCCTTACCTTTTCTTTTGTCAGTCTCAGTGGTTTCCTCTAATCGTTCTTTCTCCATATCTTTTTTAGTGGCTTCTTGTCCACCGCCACTTAAATCTTCTGGAGATTTGTTTTGTTTGTTCTTTGCAGCTTTTTTGTCATTTTTGATATTGCTCTCTTCTTGTTGCGAGGCCATTTTATCCTTTGCTGTAATAATTTGTTTAAGGTTAGAACTTGCATTTTCATTTGACGGATCTTTCTGAAGTACTTTTTCAAAGACCGCTTGAGAGGCATCTAGCTTGCCCAACTTAGCATAGGTTAGACCTAAGTTATATAAGCCATTAACAGTCGTGTCTTTTTTAAATGCAGATTCTGCACTTAAATAATCACCACCTTTATAGTAGGCTACACCTTTATGCATGGGGTCATCAAAACCCGAGGCAGCTTTTAAGTAGTTTTCAGAGTCATAGTCTTGTTGGGCTTGATAAGCTTTAGTGTACCATAAATCTTTGAATTTAAATTTGGTGGCTTCTTTTGTTGTATTCTTGGAGCAGGATTGAAGAAATAAGGCTAGTATAATAAGGTTGATAGACCAACCTTTTCTGAAGCTAAACATAAAAATAAAGGCGAGCGGAAAAATTAGCCAGTAACCATTGTCTTGCCAGTCTTCCTCTTCTTGATTGGTTTGGTCTTCAAAAACCAAATCGTCACTTATGGCTTTGGCCAAATCTTTAACATCGCTATCATCCAACGTAATTTCCAAAATATCTACGGCCTCCATTTCTGATAAAGCATTTAGTTTAGGAATATTTAAAGCTGAGTTTTGCTTGGTTGTTGGAATTTTGGCACCGCTTTGGGAAGCTAACGGATAGATAAAAAGCTGTACGTTATTGTCTTGCAAAAAAACGCTAACCTGCTCTAGTGATAGGTCTTCTAAATCATCAGTTACTAATAGTATTTTTCCTTGGGCTTTGTTCTCATTAAAGAGCGTATCCATTTTTTTAAAAAGGCCGTTGTATTCAGTACCCTGTGCCGGCATCATTTTAGGCTGTAATCCGTCCAGTTGATCCAGAATAATTTTATAATCTGTTGTAAACGGAATCGCAGTATGTGTGGAACCGGCGTAAACTAGTAAATTAGTTGCTGCTCTAGGACCAGCTTCTAAAAGATCACGAATTTTAAACTTAGCACGCTCTAGTCGGTTAGGTGAAACATCTTCGGCTAACATGCTTTTAGATAAGTCTAGAGCAATCACAAATTGGGATTCAACCTTTTTAGCAGGCGCTTTAATTTGATTCCAAGTAGGTCCCAAAAAGCTAATAATTCCAATGATAAACATTAGAATGACAGATGCCCTTATAAGATAAGATTTCCAAGATGTACCCTTTTTTATCACATAGGGTCGCAAATGAGGTGCAATATGTTTTTTCCAAGCATTAGATTCTTTATAGAATAGGAATCCAATGATCAAAACTAAAACAGCTCCAATCCCCATATACAAATACTCGATTCGTAAAAAGTGGAAGTCTTCCCAATTGATATGTTCAATGTTTTGCGTCATCAACGGTTTGTAAAACGTTTAAAAATTATCACAATATTGTTTATCATGATTAAAACAAACCCAAAAATTAGGGCTGCTCCTAAAGGATAATAATAAAGTAATGTTTTAGGTGTATAGCTTTCTTCTTCATATTCAACGGGCTCAAGCTTTTCAAGTTCCACATATATGTTTTCTAATTCCTCTGTGTCTTTTGCTCTAAAATATTGTCCTTTTGTAAGTTCGGCAATCTCAGTTAGCGTGCGTTCATCTAAATCAGAACCAACGTTTCCGGGGTCGCCAATTCCAACAGTGTATATTATTGTAGAGTCTTTTTTTGCCATATTCGCAGCGTCTAACGGAAGAATATCCATGCCGCTGTCAACCCCATCCGTGAGTAGTAAAATAACTTTATTAGGTATGGTATCTCTTTCAAACATATCCATACCTTTTACAATCGCCTTTCCAATATTGGTCATTTGCCCAGCCATACCAACATCTGCTTCATCGAGCATAGTTTGTACGGTTTTAAGATCTGTGGTGAAAGGTGCCTGTATGTAGGCGTTACTTGCAAAAAAAATAAGCCCCATTTTATCGCTTTCTCGTTTGACAATAAAATCTTGCATGATGTTCTTTACGGCCTCCCAACGCGTAACTTTCTTGTTGTCAATCATCCAGTCATTATTGGCCATGCTGAAGGATAAATCGGCAAGAATTAGAAAATTTCGAGATGTTTTTACTTTTCTTTCGGGTTTACCAACCAATTCCGGAGAAGCCATAGCCGATAAAAGCAACAGCCAAATAATAAACATACAAAATGATGAAAACCAAGATCGTTTTTTTATGTGTGAGGCCTTTTTAGGTTTCTGATTAGCTGTTTTAGAACTGGCATCAAAATAGGGATAAATCAAAGCGGTACTTCGGTTTTTTATAGCTGGTAATATCCAATAAATTAGAATTGGAAGCACCGCTAAAAAAGCGACATACGGATATGCAAATTGAAAATTATCAGGCATGATGCTTAATCCATTTTATACTGTTACTTGCAAACTCATCCATTTTAAAACTGTCTGAATTGGTGTATTCACCTTTATAAACCGCCGAAGCAATACTGGTTTTATACTTAATAAATACGGCTTGATTGAGTTTGCTGTCTAAAAAATTAAGCCAATTTTCACCTTCTAGAGAGGCGACTTGTTTTCTACTATAGGTTTGTAATGCGGTTTGTTTCAACAAAAACATAATTTGAACAATATTGGTGCTTATTGTGTTCTCTTTAGAATGCATTAGTTTTTGTATGTTCGAAATGGCAGTTCTGCGATAAGCATTTTGTTTATATTTTTTATAGTATGTGTATGCTATAAAAAGGATTAAGCAGGCCAATACTATAAATAGAATTTTCCATCCGATAGTGTCCATCGTAAAAGGTATAGGGTCTGGAGTGATAATTGGACTTAATTCAATATTTTGATCCTGTTGCATGTAGTCAAATTATTTATTGTAATTACTAAAGACTTCAATGAGTTGTTCTTCAATAGGGCTTGAAGTATTAACTTGAAACAAATTAATATTGTATTTCTCTAATTCAGCTTTAAAATTTTTGTAGTTTGTTTTGAATGATTGACTTAGTTTTTCTTTGAGTTTTTTATTGTCTCCATTTAAATTGACCTGATACGTATGGTCTGTGATGATCATTTTTTCATTGGGAACATCGGCTTCTAATTCATCATAAACTTGCATTAAAACAAGGTCATTATGCAATGCGAGTTGACTTAAGTATTGTAATACTGAATCGTTATACCTATGAAAATCGCTGATAATAAAAACTAGAAAGTCATGGGTAACAATATTATTTATTTTGGCAAAAATATCGGTTAAAGAGGCCTCAAAATTAAAATCTTTTACATTGTAAATATCCTGATTTGCCTCAATAATTTTTTGTAGAAAATAAATGATGTTTCTTGGGTCTCGTTTTGGAGTTATTAGGTCGTATTGATCTCCAGTATACACCATGCCTCCAATACGATCGCCTCCTTTTTTTATTTTGTGGGCAATAATAGAAGCTAGTTCTCCAGCGACCACTGCTTTAGTTTTTTCCTGAGAACCAAAACCCATAGACGTCGACTGATCCACAAAAATAAATGCAGGTTTTTCTTTTTCTTCAGTGAAGACTTTGGTGTGTGTTTTTCCTGTTTTGGCGGTGACACTCCAGTCAATATTTCTAATATCATCACCTAGAACATAAGGCCTAGATTCTTCAAAATCCAAACCTCTTCCGCGTAAGCGCGAGGCATACCTTCCTGATAAAATACTGTTTGACTTTTTTTTACCAGTGCCTAAATTCAGCACAGAAGCAAACAACTCAAACTTCAAGAGATGTTCAAGGGTTAAAAAAACATTTGGGTGGTTGTCTTCTTTTTTAGATTTCATAGAATGTGCATTAAGCGACTACTGCTACGACCTCAATTAATTTATCAATTACCTGATCTGCGGTAACGCCTTCGGCTCTTGCTTTATAACTTAAAGCCAACCTATGACGCAATACGTCTTTGATGGTCTGATGAATATCTTCAGGTGTAACATAGTCTCTGTTTTGCATCCATGCATGTACTCTGCTGCATCTATCTAGGGCAATAGTACCTCGAGGACTTGAGCCAAAATCAATTAATTTGGCAAGTTCTTCATCAAACTTTTCAGGGTAGCGTGTTGCAGAAATTAAGCTAACCATATATTTCTCAATATCTTCAGAAGTTTTCACTTGGTTAATCTCTTTTCTAGCATCAAAAATGACTTGCTGCGGAATAATATTGACAGTTTTCGGGCCTTTTTCTTTAGAAGCTTCGCGTTTATTTAGGCGCATAATTTCTAATTCAGATTCGTCATCAGGGTAACTAATTATGGTGTGTACTAAAAAACGATCCATTTGGGCTTCAGGAAGGGGGTAGGTCCCCTCTTGTTCAATGGGGTTTTGGGTAGCCATCACCATGAATAATTCATCCATTTTGTATGTTTTTCCAGAAACCGTTACTTGACGTTCTTCCATGGCTTCAAGCAATGCCGATTGTACTTTGGCCGGTGCTCTGTTAATCTCATCGGCAAGGATTAAATTACTAAAAATGGGGCCTTTTTGGAATACAAATTTTTCCTTTTCACTTGGTAGATAAATCTCAGTACCCGTAATATCCGATGGTAATAAATCAGGCGTGAATTGTATTCTACTCAAACCACAATCTAAATTTTTGGCTAAAGCATTTATAGCTCTAGTTTTTGCCAAACCGGGTAAACCCTCTAATAGCATATTGCCATCGGCAAGTAGAACAAGAATAATTCTGTCAATGAGTTGTTCCTGTCCAATGATTGATTTAGACATTTGTTCTTTTAGTGTGGTAATCGATTCAAATGGTGTCATAAAACTTTAATAATTTGATTCTTACTTCTATTTATTTTTCAAACGGATAAATAACCTTCCAGTCGTTTTTCATGTCTATTACCGTCCATCCATCTTTTAAAGCTTGGTCTAGTCCTTTATCTAATTTACCAATATGAGATTCTCTGTCATACGCCCATTCCCGTTCTGCATCCGTATGATGCACATAAAGCATAAAACTCTTGTAGTTATTAGAAGCGGCATATTGTAGCATTGGTAAATCGCCATCTGAATTTCCTGATGCAAAAACCGGTTTTTTACCAATAATGGTATTAATGTTAATGGGTTTTCCTTCTTTATCATCAATAAAATCAAACTCAGCTAAACGCATAATTTTAGGATCTCCATCATTATATTTATATTCTGTTTTTAATCGGCTGCCAATTATTTTTTCTTTTGGAATTCCATAGATTTCGGTTACAAATGCTCTCATGAAATCGACACCACCACCAGAAACAATATAGGTTTGAAAATCGTTAGCTCTTAAATAATCTAACAACTCTAACATAGGTTGATAAACCAATTTATCAAATCCAACACCTTTTGTGGGGTGTTTGGCTGTTTTTACCCAGTCTTGAACTATGGTTTCAAAGGCCTCAGTAGACATGCCTGCATGACTTTCTACTACTAGTGTAGAGATGCCATGTTCTCCTTGTTGTAATAAGGTTTTCATGTCGTTCTCTAGCACGGCCTTAAAGGGTTGTTTGTTTTTCCATTCTGGATGCTCGTTAGCCAAGGCTTTTACTCTATCCATGGCGAAGAACAATTGAAAATAGGCGGGTTGCTCACTCCAAAGGTTTCCATCGTTATCAAAAGTGGAAATACGATCTTTTACAGGGATGAAATTTTCGCTATCCTTATTGGTTACATCAGAGACAAATGCTATAATATTCTGTTTTGAGGTAACGTCATTCCAAGAAGGAAGTGGGTCAACTATTTCCTGAATGTCTTCAGACTGAATAGGTTTGTTTTTTTCGGTATTACAACTTGTAATAAATGATAGAATTATAGCGAGTACTAAAACAATTGATTTATTTATGGTATACATTATTGCATGTCATTTTAATAAGAACAACCTCATTGCATAGGCAATGAGGTTGTTTTAATTATTAGTTTTGTGGTCTTGCTGTAAGTGATTGAACTACTTTGTCTATCCCTAAAGAACTGCCTTGAACAGGAGGATACTCCTTAAATGTTTCAAGAAACTTGCCAACATAGGCTTGTGCAGGAACAAAAAGCCACATGTTATCTGCATACCATCTTGTATACATGGAAGACTTCCACGACACTTCAAATGGGTCTGCTCTTAAATTAATTACAATAGGCCATGATGGTGTTTTACGGTATGCTTCGTTAATAGCGCCTTCCATAATAGTGAAATGAATTTTCCAGTTATTGTACCTTAAGGCATTCAGATTGCCACCAGCATCAAAATAAAAGATTTCTTTTCTAGGTGCTTCTTCAACATCACCTTTCCAGTAAGGCATCATATTATAGCCATCTAAGTGTACTTTAAAGGTCTTGCCGTTTGCATTATATCCCTTAAGTAGTTTTTCTTTGATGTCTGGAACTCCTGCTGCAGCGAGTAGGGTAGGCATCATATCTTCATGTGAGTGGATGTCATTAAATATAGTACCTGGTTTGATAACTCCAGGCCATCTTATTAACGAAGGCGCTCTAAAACCGCCCTCCCAAGTAGTGCCTTTTTCTCCTGCGAAAGGTGTTGTTCCGCCATCAGGCCATGTGAATTTTTCAGCACCATTATCAGTAGAATACATGATAATTGTGTTGTCAATTATTTTTAGTTCTTCTAATTTAGCTAGAACTCTTCCAATAGCTTTGTCGTGTTCAACCATGCCATCAGGATAAAGGCCAATACCTGTTACACCTTCACTTTCCTCTTTTAAATGAGTCCATACGTGCATACGGGTGGCACTTAACCATACAAAGAACGGTTTTCCTGCCTTATGAGCTTTTTCAATAAAGCTAATGGCCGCATCTGTAAACTCGTCGTCTGCAGTTTCCATACGCTTTCTAGTCAAAGGACCAGTATCTTCTACTTTGCCATCTGAATAAGAGTGTATTACACCTCTAGGTCCGAATTTTTCATGAAACTCTGGGTCTTTTGGATAGTAATAAGATTCAGGCTCTTCCTCGGCATTTAAATGATATAAATTACCATAAAACTCATCAAATCCATGGTTTGTTGGCAGGTGCTCATCGCGGTCTCCTAAATGGTTTTTACCAAATTGCCCAGAGGTATAACCTTGCGGTTTAAGCAATTCTGCAATAGTAGGTTGGCTGTCTTGAATCCCTTGTTTAGAACCTGGCATACCAATGGTTAGTAATCCTGTTCTAAATGGATGTTGCCCTAAAATAAAGGCTGCTCTACCAGCGGTACAAGACTGTTGTGAGTACCAATCAGTAAACATGGCACCTTCATTTCCAATACGGTCAATGTTTGGTGTTTGGTAGCCCATCATACCATGGTTGTATTTACTGATGTTTCCCCATCCAATATCATCTCCCCATATCACTAGGATATTGGGTTTTTTGTTTTGAGAAAAATTGAGCCCTGTAACGAAAACACAGCATAGAAATAATACTTTTAACTTCATAACGTGATTTTTAGTGAATAGATTAATATAGCTAAAGATACGAATATCGTTAGCAGATTTTATTCAAGCTTCTATAAAATTTTAAAAAAAAAAGAATGGGAATACTTTATAAACCTAAAGTAATAAAGCCCAACCCAAAGCAATGGAGTCGGTATTACTTCCTATGAGGCGGGTTGTTCTAGAATATATGTAAGCCAGCTTTAAAGATTGTCTTTTTGAAATGGAATAGCCAGCAGAAAGCGATGCAAGAACATCATTTCTTCGGTCATCTTTAGATTCATTATTGATGGTTGATTTACTACCCGTACCAGTACCAACGCTTAATGATGCCCATGTTTTAGAGTTAAATCGTTTTATCAAATGGGTTTGAGCGGCCAACATTGGTTTTTGGGATCTTGTATTTCCGCCAAAGAAATTGGTGTTGTTTGTAAAGAAGATAACTGATGTTGTAAACTCAAAGGACCATAGCCCCCAATTATGTAGTACACCAACTTGTGGCCTAATGACAAATCTATTCTGTCCTAGGTTTAATAATTTATCAGCATGGTATAAGCCCGTTGGTAATGTTACAGCAATTGAAGCTCCAACAGTTGTATTTACCGGGTTTTCTTTGAAATATTGCATCAGTTCTTTGGGCCCCGAGGCAGGAGGTCCAATTAGATTCACTGACAATCGTATTCTTGAATCTGTCAAACCATTTCGGTTGGTTGATGCAAATTCACCATCTAGAATACCTTGCCAGTACACAAAACTGGCAGGTAGGCGTACATCAATACGGGCAAATTTTGTTCCTAGTTTTAAGGGACGCACATATTGCGTTATGATAGTATGTGCTTCGACCGTCGCGTCTTCAAGATTTAGCGCAGGATCTAATAAAACATCTCCCGTAGTGTAGGCATATCCGGCTCCAATAACCTGCGTTCCTAATGGTAAGGCGTTCCATCTTCTAGGTTCAAGGTCTTGAGCGAATGCGCTATGAGTCAAAATAGAACTTACAAAGCAAGCAGTTATTAGGGCGATGTTTCTTAAATACGTATTTGTTTTAGTCATTATATGCCTAAGTTTATCCAAAACGCTAACATAATAAGTCAGTAATGAGTTTGCCTTAATACTAACTTGATCTCTAAGGCTATGGCCTTTGTTTATTATAGTAATCCAACAGCTCAATATTATTATTGTCCTTTATACTTTTCGCAGACTTTCTAGTATTTTATAAACAGTTTTGTCGGCAGTTTTATATGCGTCTTTTGGGTTTTTTAATGCTGTAGTAACTACGGCCACGAGCTGTTTGTCAGTAGCCTCATCAAGATTATAAGCTACAGTTTCTAAAACGTATTCCGTCGTTGTACTTGTAGTGGTTCCAGTAGGGATGTAACCTCCAAAAGAACTATAGTATGGTCCATATGCATACGGATGTCTGTAGTAACTGTGAAATCCACCATAATAACCTGGATAGCCATAACCATAACCAGCTCCCATATAAATACCGTTCTCAGTAGTAGTTTCAGTAAGTTTTTTGTCTTTTACAACGGTTAACAAGATGGCGTTAAAACCCTCACTATCTAAAATACTTCTTATGAATTCCATACGCTCTTCCGTCATTTCTCTTTCTGGGTGAATTTGAGGAGCTTGCGTATAGCTTTCTATAGCCTGAAGCCCACCTTTACGTAAGGCGTCAGCAAATTCATGTTCAAAAGCAACACGTGCTTGATTATCTGTGGTTCTAGCAATAACAAGTATTTTTTTCTCCTTAAACAAATCGACTATTGAGTCTTCAGCCTTCCATGCCGTAACTACTTTTACGCCTCCGCAACTTTGAATTATAAAAATGATCATTAATACGGCGACAATAAGCGTTGTTTTTTTCATAGTAAGTTTTTGTTAATTACAATTTTGATATTTTGGTAAATATATAAAACCAAAGCATAGCATTACCCATAGAGTTCAAAATAAATACATGTATATAGGCCTTTAAGATTAACCATTTATGCTTTTAATAGTAAAGGAAATAGAAAGTAGTAATTACTTTAATTACCCCTAAGATTATCACGCCTTCTAAGTTGCTTTTTTGCGATTGTTTTTTTGTTACTCATTAGCAGAGGATTCCTCTTTTTTTGTTATTCCTTTTTCTTTTTCTTCGGCTTTTTCTTTAGCTTTCTTAGCTCCAATAGGAATATTTACTTTTAAAAACAAGCTATTATGTTTGTAACGATTATCGCCTTTGTATACATTGGCTAGGCCTAAATAGTATCTAACCCCTACGGTCATGCCGTTTTTGGGAAGTAATCTGTACCCTGCACCAAAGGCTAAACCAGCATCAATTTTATTTAGTTTAACTGAGTTAGATAATTTCTTTCTTATTTCAACACCTCCAACATCTGAGTTAAACTCAACCCAGGCCTTACGCATGTAGCCAATTTGTGGACCAGCCTCGGCGTATATTCTGTTGTTAAAGGTATACTTCATCAAAGCAGGAATTAAGAAATACTCAATGTTTTGACTGTATTTACCGTCTTCAGGTTCCGGTATTATTTCTAAAAAATCAAGATCATTTTGGGATAAGTCATTGTCACCTAACTTAGATTTCACCAAAACTCCTGTGTAGAGATTCCATTGATCTTTTAATCGGATGTCAAAATAAAACCCCAAATTAAATTTTGATAATGGTTGGTCACCCTCCAAATTAGATATGCTAGAAAAATTCATGCCTCCTTCTAATCCAAACTCCAAACCATCAGAATTCAGCTTATCTCCAAAAATGAGGGATAGAAGTACTTGAGATTGCATGTTTATAGAAAAAAGCATAATTCCTAATACAAGGAATTTTTTGAGATATGGTATTTTCATGAATTTAATGGCTTATTTAGATTTTAAGATCTTAATTTTTCCTTCTCTCAATATCGTTATTTCGAATTTAGTATCTTTATCTAGGTTGTTTGCAAACTCCGCTATTTTTACCAAAGTCTCGTCTACAGTGTTGTATTCTATCCCATTAAAGGCAAGAATAATGTCACCTCCCATGATGAGTTTTTGTTTGCCTATAGAGACTTCAGTGTCGCCTTCACGAATACCCATTCTTCCAAAAATTGAAGATACAACAACACGTTGTACAAGTAAACCATTAGGCTGAGGAAGGTTAAATATTTTAGCTTCTTTTCCACTTAAAGAGTATAAATCAGCACCAAACCAAGGCATTTTATTGTTCAATAATAATTTAGCGGCCAAATTTGAACTAGAGGCAAATCCTATTCCATCAGATCCGCCAGTTTTACTGGTAATATGACTTACAATACCAACAACTTCTCCATTCAGGTTAAACATGGGGCCCCCAGAGTTTCCTTGATTAATGGCTGCATCTGTTTGAATAAAATCGGTATTTGTAAAAGGATTTTTTCCTAGGGTTTCTCTTCTAAATCCACTCACATAGCCCGATGACATTGAAAACCCAACACCCAAGGGTACGCCAATTACAAAAACTTGTTGACCAATTTTCATTTTATCAGAATCCCCAAATTTGACGGTTACAGCATTGGCTCTTTTTCTTGTTAATCCAATTAATGCTATGTCCGCAGTTTTGTAAGAGGATACTACTTTGGCCGGAATTACTTCGCCATCGGCAAATTGAACCATCAGGCGTTTTGGCGCTTTTACAACATGGGCAGCCGTTACAACTAATTGATCAGAGACCATGAATCCGGATCCCAAACCACCACTAGTTACGGTTTGTGAATTGTTAGAACTTTCAGTAATTATGGTGTTTTCTTCAGTAAAAATGGCAACAACAGCAGGACTCACTTTTTCGTAAATATTAGAAATGTCTTGAGCTTGAATAGTAGGACTAAATAAAATAAGGAGAATAGGTAAGAGTAGCGTTTTTTTCATTTTGAATAATTTGATATCACTTTACGAAGTTATAATTAACTTTGGTTTTAAAGGCAATTATACGTGGGAAAATCGACTTTTCATAAGCTTTTTAAAAGATTGCCTTTAAAAATTTTAGTTTTTGTCATAATATGGCTGACATTAAATTTAAAGGGGCTAAATCTTCTATATTAGAAATTAGGCAGGATTCGTACAGCTTTATAACCTCCGCCGTTGTATTTAGAGCTTCATGTTCTGAGAATTTATATTTCAGCTACTATTTGATTTTTTATTTGATGAAGTTTTTTTTTGGATAAACAGCTAATTTATGAATGCGCTACTTTTTTAGGCTTGAAGACTCTCTAATAACTAATTCGGCATCTAAAATAATTTTATTAAGCTGCTGTTTGATGCTTTTTTTCTTGGTGTATTCTAAAAAGGTTTTGGCAGCTTGCTTGCCTATTTCTGCACTGTGCTGTTCGATACTTGTAATTGAGGGCGTTACCATTGAAGTGAAAGGCTCATTGCCAAAACCAACGAGAGCAATATCATTGGGCATATTGATGTTTTGTTCATTCAGCACCTGCAAAGCACCCAGAGCGGCGTAATCACCTGCTACATAAACGGCGTCAGGTCTTTTGGGTAATTCAAGCAACTGGGTCATTTTAGCTCTACCATCTTTAATGGTAAGGTTGCTTTCTATAAGAAGTTCTTCATCTAAAGGCAGGTCGTGTTTTTTTAAGGCATCCACATAACCTCTTATTCTATTATTAAAAATTCTTGTACGCTTGAAACCTGCAATGTGAGCAATACGTTTACAGCCCTGTTTAACCAAGTGTTCCACGATCATATGGCTGCTATGGTAGTCATTAATACCAATATAATCAACATTCAAGTCATTCTCACCACGATCAAATAGAATTAAAGGAATACCTTTAGATTTAATTTTTTCGTAATGTTTTAGATTAACGGTTTCATTCGCCATCGAGGCAATGATTCCATCTACTTGTGTAAATAATAAGGTGTCAATGCTATCACATTCTTTTTTGTAAGACTCGTTTGATTGCGTAATGATGATATTATAGCCTTCTTTATTTAAAACGGCTTCCATATTTTCGATGACAGAGGAAAAGAAGTTACTGTTTGTTCTGGGGACAATAACACCAACCAAATGACTTTTTCCACTTCGTAAGGCACTAGCAAGATGATTTGGCTGATAGTTTAAGTTTTTGGCAACCTGTCTTACGGCTTTTTTGGTTTTGGCGCTAATGCGAGAATCGTCATGAAGCGCTTTAGAAACCGCCGCTGGAGATATGTTTAAAACGTTCGCAATATCTTTTATGGTGGTTTTCTTTTTGTGATTCAATTTTTTTATATATTTTTGCTTAATCGTTTAAGCAAATATACAGCGTTAGTTTTTATAATCAAAACCGAGAGACTTTTAGTGGTTTTGATTTTTTAGCGAAAAACTGCTTAAACGATTAAGCAACTAGGATATTTTAATAAATAAGAGTTAAAACAATGGGTAAAGTAGTAACATTTGGAGAAATCATGTTAAGATTAGCTCCTCAAGGATTTTTAAGATTTTCACAAGCAAATAGTTTTGATGCTATTTATGGTGGAGGAGAGTCTAACGTAGCTGTATCATTAGCTAATTATGGTGTTGATGTTGATTTTGTAACACGATTACCAAAGAACGACATTGGTGAGTGTGCCATGATGGAGATGCGTAAAAGAGGTGTTGGTGTTGATAAGATTGTATATGGTGGTGATCGTTTAGGGATTTATTTCTTAGAAACGGGAGCTGTTTCAAGAGGGTCAAAAGTAGTGTACGACAGAGCGCATTCTGCCATTGCAGAAATTGAATCAGGTATGATTGATTGGGATGCTGTTTTTGAAGGCTGTGAGTGGTTTCACTGGACAGGTATTACGCCAGCAATTTCTCAAGGATCTGCAGATGTTTGTTTAGAAGCTGTAAAAGCGGCTAGTGCAAAAGGTATTACGATATCTACAGATTTGAACTACCGTGCTAAGTTATGGAAGTATTGTGATGATGCTCATAGAGAAGCTGTAATGACAGAGTTAACGTCTTATTGTGATGTTGTTTTAGGTAACGAAGAGGATGCAGAAATGCATTTCGGAATTAAGCCTGAAGGTGCAGCTGTTCAAACTGCTGGACATAATGTAAAAGCGGAAGCTTTCTTATCAGTTTGTCAACAAATGATGGAAAAATTCCCAAGAGCTAAAAAGGTAATTACTACCTTAAGAGGTTCTATTTCTGCA
Organism: Algibacter mikhailovii; assembly: GCF_014651495.1. Classification (GTDB taxonomy): domain Bacteria; phylum Bacteroidota; class Bacteroidia; order Flavobacteriales; family Flavobacteriaceae; genus Algibacter_E; species Algibacter_E mikhailovii. The sequence goes on along the minus strand of NZ_BMWZ01000009.1, from coordinate 54,951 downwards.
TCGCATAATACATGGGCTGGTGTTTTATATGATGGGAAAGAAATGTTACAAACACGTCAATACCAAATTACTGATATTGTAGATAGAGTAGGTGGTGGTGATTCATTTATGGGAGGTTTAATCTACGGATTACTTACTTACCCAGAAGATGATCAAAATGCATTAGACTTTGCTGTAGCTGCATCTTGTTTAAAACATACCATTAAAGGTGATGCTAACTTAGTTACTGTAGCTGAAGTAGAAAAATTAATGGGAGGTGATGCGTCAGGACGTGTTGCTAGATAATATATATGGTTATGCGTTTATCTGTTAAATCATTTAATGGATTTAACAGATAAACAAATACACAACTAAACAATTAAACATTTTTAAGATGGCACAATTTTCAAGATTAGAAGTAGCACAGGCTATGAAAGAAACAGGGATGATTCCTTTGTTTTTTAACAATGATATAGAGTTGAGTAAAAAGGTATTAAAGGCATGCTATGATGGTGGTGCGCGTTTAATGGAATTTACAGCACGTGGCGATTTCGCTCATGAAGTTTTTGGAGAATTAACTAAATATGCTATTGCCGAATTACCAGGCATGATTATGGGTGTTGGTTCTGTTACTGATGGTGCAGCTGCGTCTTTATATATGGCTTTAGGTGCTAATTTTATAGTGACACCAGTATTGAGAGAAGATATTGCTATTGCATGTAATCGTAAAAAAGTATTATGGTCTCCTGGATGTGGTACTTTAACTGAAATTGCTAGAGCAGAAGAGCTTGGGTGTGAAATTGTAAAATTATTCCCTGGGGATATTTACGGACCACAATTTGTGAAAGGTATTAAAGGCCCTCAACCATGGACTAGTATTATGCCTACAGGAGGCGTGTCTCCTACAGAAGAAAACCTAAAAGGTTGGTTTGATGCAGGTGTAACTTGCGTAGGAATGGGGTCTAAGTTAATTTCAAAAGAGATTATTGCTAATAAAGATTATGCAAAATTAGAGTCAGATGTTAAGGCTGCCTTAGCTATAGTAAAGGCTGTTAGAAAATAATTACTATAAATTATAGTTTAGAAAAAGGCTGCTTCAAGGCAGCCTTTTTTTATGGAAAACAGTGTCAAATAAAACTTTAGCTTTCTATTTTTCTGCTGAATTTTATTTTGTTACATTTGGCCTCGTATAAAAAAATATGTAATAATGAGAATAATGAAATTTTTAAGTCTAGTAACACTAGTTTTACTAGTTGTATCATGTAATAAAAATGGTGTTACCAAAAAACCATTGAAAACTGAGTTAGATTCTGTTAGCTATGCTATCGGATTAGATGTCGCTAGAAATGTGAAAAATAGTTTTGATGAATTTGATAGTGATTTATTTATTCAAGGTTTTATAAATGCTTCTGATTCAAGTGATGTACTTCTAGAACAGGCTGATGCTCAAAAAGTAGTACAAGCGTATTTCCAAAAGAAACAGAAAAAGATGGCTGAAGAGGCTCAAGCTCAAGGTGAAGCTAATAGAGTAGAGGGTGTTGCTTTCTTAGAAGCTAATAAGTCTAAAGAAGGTGTTCAAACTACTGAAAGCGGTTTACAATATATCGTTTTAAAAGAAGGATCTGGAGAAAAACCAACCACTACTTCTAAAGTAAAAGTACATTACCATGGTACTTTACTTGATGGAACTGTATTTGATAGTTCAGTAGATAGAGGGGAGCCAGCTGAGTTTGGTGTTACTCAAGTAATTAAAGGATGGACAGAAGGGTTGCAATTAATGCCACTTGGTTCTAAGTACAAATTTTTTATTCCTCAAGAATTGGCATACGGTGCTAACCCAAGACCGGGAGGGGCAATTAAGCCATATGCAACTTTAATTTTTGATGTTGAGTTGTTAGAAATAAACTAAGTTTTATAAAAATAGTTTTAAAAAAACGCAGGAAGTTCTCTTTCTGCGTTTTTTTTGTTTCTGATATTTCCATTGGAATAAACAATCAAGTTGTAACTTTGCAGCATCTTAAATTAAAGGTTAAATGAGTCATAAAGCAGGTTTTGTAAATATTATTGGTAATCCTAATGTCGGTAAATCGACATTAATGAATGCCTTTGTAGGTGAGAAGTTATCTATAATTACTTCAAAAGCGCAAACCACAAGGCATCGTATCTTAGGCATTGTTAATGGTGAAGATTTTCAGGTGGTTTTAAGTGATACTCCTGGTATTATAAAACCAGCTTATGAACTTCAAGAATCTATGATGGGATTTGTGAAATCGGCTTTCGAAGATGCTGACGTACTCATTTACATGGTAGAAATTGGAGAGCAGGCCTTAAAAGACGAAGCCTTTTTTAAGAAAATCACCAACTCTAAAATTCCTGTTTTATTGTTGTTAAATAAAATTGATAAGTCCGATCAAGAACAGTTGGAAAAGCAAGTGCAAGTTTGGTCTGAAAAGGTGCCCAATGCTGAAATTTATCCAGTTTCAGCTCTCGAAGGTTTTAATGTGAAGGAGGTGTTTAATCGTATTATAGAATTACTTCCCGATTCTCCTCCGTTTTACCCTAAAGATCAGTTGACAGATAAGCCAGAACGCTTTTTTATAAACGAAACCATTAGAGAAAAGATTCTAATGCACTATAAAAAAGAAATACCTTATGCTGTTGAAGTAGATACTGAAGAGTTTTTTGAAGAAGAAAAAATCATTCGAGTACGTTCAGTTATCATGGTAGAACGCGACACCCAAAAAGGTATAATTATTGGTCATAAAGGAAGTGCTTTAAAACGTGTTGGAATGGAAGCACGAAAGGATCTTGAAGCCTTCTTCGGAAAACAAATTCATATTGAATTATATGTAAAAGTCAATAAAAATTGGCGCAGTAATCAAAATCAATTAAAACGCTTTGGTTATAACAACTAAGAATGGACTTAAGTGTTTTTAGAAGGTTTCTACATATTTAAGATTGAAAAAGTAACCGTAATTCTCATAGACTAGGTTCTTTTTTTTCATAGATGACTTTGTTCATAAAATCATTGAGGGCATGCATTTCTGGTTTAGTTGATGCTTTGCCTATACTACCAGCAAAATATAAGGCTATCCAAACGACTACCATAAGAACCATTAAACTGACTTGTAGTGCTATGTTTTGTTCTAATGCCCATTCACTATACCCCCAAACGCCTAATACGAGAAAGGCTGTGGCTACTAAAAAGTGAAGAAAGATAAACATGGTCCAGACTGTAGGGTTAGGACCAAATAAGCCATGAATAATACTGTTGCTGTCATCTACTTTGTTAATTTCAAGATGCAGTTGGGGAGACCAAAAGGTCTGTTTCTCTTTAGGAAACTTAATAAAAACATGATCATCCACCCGAGTTATAATAAATTCAGACTGCGTTGTTTTTGCATTTCTAAAATCACTCAAAATAGCTTGATTGTAACGTGCTAGTTCAATTTTAAATCGTGGGCGTAAAACAATATCATTTGATAATGCCATAAGTTATAGTTAAGGACTATTAAAATACTATTTTTTTTGATACCGATAAATTTTATTCTTTATTCTATAAAAAGATGGGACATACAGTATATTTCCTATTTTTGCAAAAGTTTTCAGGAAGTCCTAAGTAAATCGGTTTTAACCTGTTATAGTTAATTTGAGATTATGAGTAATATAGTAGCCATAGTAGGAAGACCAAATGTTGGTAAATCAACATTTTTTAATCGTTTAATACAAAGACGTGAAGCCATTGTTGATGCTGTAAGTGGCGTGACAAGAGATAGGCATTACGGAAAGAGCGATTGGAATGGGAAGGAGTTTTCGTTAATTGACACCGGAGGGTATGTGCTAGGAAGTGATGACGTTTTTGAAGCTGAAATAGACCGACAAGTGGAATTAGCCATTGATGAGGCCGATGCCATTATTTTTATGGTTGATGTAGAGTCTGGTGTAACAGGAATGGATGAAGATGTTGCAAAATTACTAAGACGGGTTAATAAACCTGTGTTTTTAGTAGTTAACAAAGTTGATAATGGTAAGCGTGCTGAAGATGCTGTAGAGTTTTATTCTCTTGGTTTAGGGGAGTACTACACCATAGCGAGTATAAATGGCAGTGGTACTGGAGATCTGCTAGATGCTTTGATCGAAGCTTTGCCAGAAAAGGAAGAGGTCATAGAAGAAGATCTTCCGCGTTTTGCCGTTGTTGGACGTCCTAATGCTGGAAAATCGTCGTTTATTAATGCACTTATTGGTGAAGACCGATATATTGTTACAGATATTGCTGGAACTACAAGAGATTCCATTGATACTAAATATAATCGTTTTGGTTTTGAGTTTAATTTGGTAGATACTGCTGGAATAAGAAGAAAGTCAAAGGTTAAAGAAGATTTAGAATTTTACTCGGTTATGCGTAGTGTTAGAGCTATTGAACATGCCGATGTATGTTTGTTGGTTTTAGATGCTAATAGAGGGTTTGACGGGCAAGTTCAAAATATTTTTTGGTTAGCAGAACGCAATAGAAAAGGTATTGTTGTTTTAGTTAATAAGTGGGATTTGGTTGAGAAAGATCATAAATCGGTCAAAGAATATGAGCGGGCCATAAAAAAACAAATGGAACCTTTTACCGATGTGCCTGTTGTTTTTATTTCCGCTTTGACCAAGCAACGCATTTTTAAAGCTATTGAAACCGCTGTTGAAGTCTATAAAAATAGAAGTAAAAAAATTAAAACCAGTGAGCTCAATGATGTTTTGTTGCCTATTATAGAAAGTTACCCACCTCCGGCATATAAAGGTAAATTTGTGAAAATAAAGTACATTATGCAGCTGCCAACACCTCAGCCACAGTTTGCGTTTTTCTGTAACTTACCGCAATATGTGAAAGATCCATATAAACGATTTTTAGAAAACAAACTTCGTCAGCGTTTTGGGTTTAATGGCGTTCCCATAAGCGTTTATATGCGTAAGAAATAATCATAGAAAGAAGTAACAATTTGTCAGGTTATTGGTTATTTTTAAGTAATCAAAAGATGTGATAATGCGTATTGAATTTTTTTCTGTAAAACTTCTAATATTAGTATTGCTTATGAATTTTAATTGTCAAAAACATCAAGAAAGAAATGCTTTTGGTGAAGATTTACAATTTCTAAAGCAATATATAACTCCTATTGTTTTAAAACAGGGGCAGCAACAAGTCATTGTGTCTTCTGAGTTTCAAGGAAGAGTATTTGCGAGCACCTCTAAAGGGTTGGTTGGACCTAGTTATGGTTGGTTTAATAAAGATCTTTTTATTAATGATAATGCGTTGCAAAATATTAGTAGTGTAGGAGGTGCAAGTAGAATTTGGTTTGGACCCGATCAAGGGGAAAATAATGTCTTTGTTGACGTAAATGAAATTACAAAAGAAGTCATTCGGGCAGCTCCTAAAGATCTTGATACACTACCGTTTAACATATTTGAAAAATCGGAATCTGCAGTAACATTAGGAAGTAAAATGCATATCAAAAACTTAAAAGGTTTTGATTTTTATGTTGATATTAAACGAAGCATAGAGCTTTTAAGTGAAGCGGATATTGCATCAAATTTAAATATATCATTAAATAGTGCGGTAGATTTCGTTGCATTTAGTGCAGAAACCCAAATGATTAATGTGGGCAATGAAAATTGGACTAAAGCGAAGGGCATTATTTCATTGTGGGAATTAGGCTGTATGGAACCTACTCCCAACACAACCGCGGTTATTCCACTAAAAGGCGAAGTTAATCAAGCTACGGTTTATTTTACGTCTATAGATAGTACCAGAATTAAAATAGAGAATAATACATTGTTTTATAAAGCAGATGCTGAATATTTAAATAAAATTGGTACACCTCCTGAAAATACCTTGCCTTATTTTGGGAGTTATAGTCCCGAGTTAAATTTGCTAACCGTTGTTAGGTTTAGCTTTACAGGGGAGCAAGATTATGTAAATGCTGTTCCAGATAATACAGCGCCCTATAAAGGAGATGTGATTAATATTTTTAATGATGGCACTTGGGGAGATATTGGACCATTTGGTCCGTTTTACGAATTGGAAACATCATCACCAGCAAAAGCGCTTAAAGTTGGAGAAAGTTTAACGCATGTGCATGAAACGTATCATTTTGAAGGTTCTAAGGCAGAATTGAACAAGATTTCTGTCGCTGTATTTGGTGTTAATTTGGATGTTGTGGAAAACGCGTTGCCTTAAGTTTTTTTTTAATTTTAAATCTACCAACCCCCAGAAGCACCACCACCGCCAAAGCCGCCGCCGCCAAAGCCACCACCGAAGCCGCCGCCACCAAAACTTCCGCCTGAACTTCCGCCCCAGCCACTAGAGCCTCCGCGATAATTACCACGGCCCATATTGCTTAAAATAATAGCATCCCAAATATCAAAACCGCCGCCGCGTCTTCCTCCATTGCCACCGCCGCCACGCTTATTTTTTGATATTGAAATAATGATGATGATGAATATAATGATTAGGAAAAAAATAAAACCTACAGGAAACTCTTCCTGATTACCTTTTTTTCTACTGCCTTTGTATTCGCCTTGTAGTACTTCAAAAATAGCATCAGCGCCGCGATTTAAACCGCCAGGGTAATCATTTCGTTTGAAAAAGGGAATAATATCGCGTTCAATGATACGTTTTGACAGCGCATCAGTTAATAAGTGTTCAATGCCATAGCCTGTATTTATTGCAATTCTTCTATCACCTTTGGCTAACAAGATCAAAATACCATTGTCTTCCTTGGCTTGCCCAATTCCCCATTGTTGTCCCCACTGTGCTCCTAGATAATTAATGTTCTCACCTTCAGTAGAATTAATTATTGCTATGACTATTTGCGTTGAGGTCGTATCAGAGTACTTAATAAGTTTTTGTTCTAAGTTGCTTTTTTCATTAGGCGTTAACGCATTTACATAATCATAAACACTAGTTTGAAATTCAGGTTTTTCTGGGATTTTAAATTGGGCAAAAGCAATATTTAGAGCGCAAAGGCTTAAAAATAAAAACAAAAAGGTGCTTTTATTTTTTCTAATGAAATACTTACTGATTAATGAACACTGCATATATATGTTACCCTTTAGAGATTTCGTTTGAAAGTTCATTAGTGTCATCATCAGTATAGGGGAAATACTTTTTTAGTCTATCTCCTGATCTTAATATACCTTCCACTAAGCCTTTTTTAAATTCACCTTTTTTAAAATGTGATTGCATGAGATCTTTGGTACAATCCCAAAAATCATTTTCAACAAGGTTATTGATGCCTTCATCCCCATAAATCACGAAGGTTTTATCGGCTACAGCCACATAAATTAAAACACCATTCTTACGTTTCGTATTATCCATTTTTAGCGTATGGAATAATTCTAGAGCTCTGGGAGTGGCATCGCCATTTGCAGTCTTTTCTAGGTGAACACGGATTTCTCCGGAGGTATTGAGTTCGGCCAATCTAATGGCTTCAATAATTTCTTGCTCTTCTTCTTTACTTAGGAAATCTTCTGTTTTTGACATTAGAATTCAACTTTAGGAGCGTTTTCACTACCTGGGGCACTTTTAAATCGGGCCATTTCTTCAAATCCAAATAAGCCAGCTAAGAGTTTTCCTGGAAACTTTGTTGTGAATATATCGTAGGTGTTAACTTCTTCATTGTATCTATTTCGTTCTACGTTAATTCTATTTTCTGTACTCTCAAGTTGAGATTGTAGTTCTCCAAATCTTTTGTCTGCCTTTAATTCAGGATAGCGTTCTACAGTTACTAATAATTTTGATAAAGCACCACTTAACCCTTGTTGTGCCTGTTGAAATTGCGCCATTTTTTCTGGCGTTAAATCATTGGCGTCAATGGTTGTTTTTGTAGCTTCAGAGCGGGCTTTGATAACCCCTTCTAAGGTTTCTTTTTCATGTGCCGCATACCCTTTTACCGTAGATACTAAATTCGGGATTAAATCAGCTCTTCTTTGGTAAGCGCTTTCCACATTAGACCACGCTGTTTTAGCATTGGCTTCGTATTCTACAGCTGTATTATTAAATCCTTTAGCCCAAGAGTAAATTCCAAAAACTACAATAGCTACAATAATCCATGGTAAAAATTTCTTCATGATAAGTTTGTTTAATATAATATGTTAATTACTAATTAGTAGGTCTCAATGCGACCAATAAAGTTACATCTAATAAAAGATATTTCTAAAGGTGTTCTTTTATTTTGGTGAGTTGATTCCTTATATCTTCAAGTTTACTTATGATTTCAAAATTACTAAGGGTTTCTTTTTTGCCTTCTTTTAAATGAATTTTAGCCCCTTCAAGAGTAAAACCGCGCTCCTTAACTAAATGAAAAATCAATTTTAAATTTTTGATATCTTCTGGGGTGAACTTTCTATTGCCCTTAGCGTTTTTTTTTGGTTTTAAAACATCAAATTCCTTTTCCCAAAAACGTATCAAAGAGGTGTTTACATCAAATGCCTTGGCAACTTCGCCTATGGCATAATATCTTCTTTCGGGTAAGTCTATATGCATTAGTCTAAAGATTGGTTTTCTAATGTTGCGTGCTCCAATAATTTGTTAAACTCTTCGGCCGTTAAACTTCCGTAATAGAAATTTATTGGATTAATAGCTCTTTTGTCTTTACGTATTTCGTAATGTAAATGCGGGGCTTGGGAGCGCCCTGTGCTTCCTACAAAACCAATTAAATCACCGCGTTTTACTTTTTGGTTTCTTCTCACATTGTACTTGTAGAGGTGGGCATAGAGGCTGGTATAGCCATAACCGTGATCTATTCTAATATGTTTACCATAACCAGTAGATCGGGAATCAGCTCTGGTCACAATACCGTCTCCACTTGCGTAAATAGGGGTGCCTCTAGGTGCGCTAAAATCCATGCCTTTGTGCATCTTCCTCACTTTGGTAAAGGGATCTGAGCGCATGCCGTAACCAGAAGCCATTCGGGTTAAGTCGGCATTACTAACCGGTTGAATAGCTGGTATGGCTGCTAATAGTTTCTCCTTTTCTTCAGCAAGAGTAGCTATTTCGTCTAAAGATTTAGATTGCACTACAATTTGTTTTTGCAATATGTCTAGGCGTCTATTGCTTTCAACAATTAATCTGGTATTATCATAACCCTCTAAGTTTTTATAGCGATTAATCCCGCCAAAACCCGCTCTGCGTTGTTCGTCAGGAATAGGATTCGCTTCAAAATACACGCGATAAATATTATTGTCTCTGTCGGCAATGTTTTCTAATACAGCCTCTGCATGCTCCATTTTTTTGTTAAGCAATTCAAACTGAAGTAGGGCATTTTGTAATTCTCTTTTTAAGGTGCGTTCTTTTGGGGATTCAATGTATTGACTACCAATGAAAACAAAGATAAAAGCAAAAAAGGCGGCAGCCGACAGGAAGATTAATGCATACTTGAATGTCGTACGCTTTTTGCGCTCAATTTTCCTGTATGAAAGGGTGTCAGAATCGTAATAATATTTTAACTTACTCATTTCCTAATTTATACTATTTTTGCTGTAAAATTAAAGATTGCAAATATCTTCAATTTAGTAAGTAAACAGACAAGCTTTATCAAATAATATTATCCTGTTTTTCGATAATATTTGCGTTATAGGTTTACGCTATCCAAAATTTAAAATAAATTTGTACCGTAAATATAAAAATTGTTTCGCATAAATGGATAATTATATGAAGCAAGATTTTAAGAACAATACATGAAATCACAAGAAATTCGCTCCACATTTTTAAGTTTTTTTGAAGAAAAGAAACATAGCATATTACCATCTGCACCTATGGTTTTAAAAGATGATCCTACCTTGATGTTTGTAAATTCTGGTATGGCACCTTTTAAAGAGTATTTTTTAGGTCATGGGGAGCCTAAGAATACAAGGATAGCGGACAGTCAAAAATGTTTGCGCGTTTCTGGTAAGCATAATGATTTGGAAGAGGTGGGCTATGATACCTACCATCACACCTTGTTTGAGATGCTGGGCAATTGGAGTTTTGGTGATTACTTTAAAAAAGAGGCCATAGCTTGGGCATGGGAGTTACTTACAGAAGTGTATGGTATTGATAAAGATATTTTATACGTTACTGTTTTTGAAGGGAGTGATGATGGCGATAAACTCAGTCTCGATACTGAAGCTTATGATATCTGGAAGCAATATATTTCTGAAGATCGCATTTTAAAAGGAAATAAAAAAGATAATTTCTGGGAAATGGGAGAACAAGGACCTTGCGGGCCTTGTAGTGAAATACATGTTGATATTAGATCTGATGAAGAAAAGGCCAAGGTTTCTGGTAAGGATCTTGTGAATATGGATCACCCGCATGTAGTGGAAATTTGGAATTTGGTTTTTATGCAGTATAATCGCAAAGCCAATGGAACTTTAGAACCTTTGCCAAACAAGCACATTGATACAGGTATGGGGTTTGAACGCCTGTGTATGGTGTTACAGGGCGTGCAATCTAATTATGATACGGATGTGTTTACCCCGTTAATTAGAGAAATAGAAACCATATCAAACAAACAATATGGAGAATCTGACAAAGTAGATATTGCTATTCGTGTCATTTCTGATCATGTTAGAGCGGTGGCATTTTCTATTGCTGACGGTCAATTGCCTAGTAATACTGGTGCGGGGTACGTGATAAGAAGAATTTTGCGTCGGGCTATTCGCTATGGTTTTACTTTTTTAGATAAGAAAGAGGCTTTTATTTATAGACTTGTGGATGTATTGAGCAAAAGAATGGGGACTGCGTTTCCTGAATTGAAAGCTCAAAAACAGCTCATAGAAAATGTTATAAAAGAAGAAGAACAATCTTTTTTAAGAACCTTAGATCAAGGTTTAGTGCTATTAAATAAGATGGTAGATGAAACAAAAGGCAATGTTGTTTCTGGAGAAAAGGCATTCGAGTTATATGATACTTATGGATTTCCAATAGACTTAACGGCACTAATACTTTCTGAAAAAGATTTAAAGCTTGATGAAAAAGGTTTTAATGAAGAACTAGAGAAGCAGAAAAAGCGATCGCGCGCGGCAAGTGAAATGTCAACGGATGATTGGACCATATTAACTGAAGATACAGAAGAAGGTTTTGTGGGTTATGATACTCTGGAAGCTCAAGTAAAAATAACGCGATTCAGAAAGGTTAGTTCAAAGAAGGATGGTGATTTATATCAATTGGTGTTCAATGTAACGCCCTTTTATGCAGAAGGTGGAGGACAAGTTGGCGATAAAGGGTATTTGGAAGATGCTCATGGTGATGTGATTTACATTATAGATTCCAAAAAGGAAAATAATCTGATTATTCATTTTGTTAAAAACTTACCTAATCATATAAATGAAAGTTTTAGGGCGGTGGTTGATGCAAAACAACGTCTTAGAACTGAGAGTAACCATACGGCAACACATTTACTACATCAAGCGCTAAGAGAGGTTTTAGGGACACATGTAGAACAAAAAGGTAGTGCTGTACATTCTAAATATTTGCGTTTTGATTTTTCTCATTTTTCGAAATTATCGGTTGAAGAGTTACGTGATGTTGAAAATTTTGTAAATCGAAGAATCGAAGGGAAGTTGCCTTTAGAAGAAAAACGAAATGTTCCTAAGGAGGAAGCTATGGCAGAAGGTGCCATGAGTTTATTTGGAGAAAAGTATGGGGATACAGTTCGTACAATCCGTTTCGGGCAGTCGGTTGAACTTTGTGGTGGTACCCATGTTAGTAATACATCTGATATATGGCATTTTAAAATTGTGTCTGAAGGTGCTGTTGCAGCCGGAATAAGGCGTATAGAGGCCATTACCAACGATGCTGTAAAAGATTTTTATTTTGAAAATAATCGCGCTTATTTTGAAATGAAAGACATGTTAAACAATGCCAAGGAACCTGTGAAAGCCTTACATAGTTTGCAAGAAGAAAATTCGGCACTTAAGAAACAAATAGAAGTCTTATTAAAAGACAAAGCCAAGAATATAAAAGCAGAACTTAAGAATGAACTATTAGATGTAAACGGGGTTCAGTTTTTAGCCAAGAAATTAGATTTAGATGCCGCAGGTTTAAAAAATCTGGCTTTTGAATTAGGAAGTCAGTTTGACAATTTATTCTTACTATTTGCTACGGAACAAAATGGTAAGGCCTTATTGTCTTGTTATATATCTAAAGGTCTTGTTGCTGAAAAAGGATTAAATGCAGGTCAAGTGGTTAGGGAATTAGGAAAGTTTATTCAAGGCGGTGGCGGCGGACAGCCATTTTTCGCAACTGCAGGAGGAAAGCATCCGGCTGGAATTAATGATGCCTTAAAAAAGGCAAAAGAATATATTTCATAATTGGAATTACAAACCAAAATACCATTAGAGAAGCAGTTAGAACATCAAATAGACTACACATCTAATGTATTATTAATAGGGTCTTGCTTTTCAGATAATATTGGAGCGAAGTTAGATTATTATAAGTTTCAAAATGTTCAGAATCCTTTTGGTGTATTATTCCATCCAAAGGCTATTGAAACACTTATTCATAGTGCCGTTTCCGGTAGAACGTATTTAGAAAAAGATGTTATTTTTCATAATGAGCAATGGCATTGCTTTGATGCACATTCAAAATTGAGCAATGCATCAAAAGAAGATTTGTTGATCCAATTGAATAGACAAGTTCAAATAACACATCAACAGCTTAAGACATCTTCTCATGTCATTATAACTCTTGGAACAGCATGGGCTTATGTGTTTAAGGTGTTCAACCAACATGTTGCTAATTGCCACAAAATACCGCAGAAGCAATTTGATAAGGTTTTGTTATCCGTGGAGGACATTGTAATGGTATTAAATAATATTATCGATTTAATACAAAAGGCTAATCCCCATGCCGCCATAATTTTTACGGTGTCGCCAGTAAGGCATTTGAAAGATGGCTTTGTTGAAAACACGCAAAGCAAGTCGCATTTAATTGCTGCAATACATGGTTTGCTAAATGCTAATAAGTTGACTGCAAGTCAAAGTTTGTTTTATTTCCCATCTTATGAGCTGCTCATGGATGAACTCAGGGATTATAGATTTTATAATGACGATATGATTCATCCCAATGCATTAGCGATAAATTATATTTGGGAGAAATTTAAGTGGGTTTGGTGTTCTGATACTTCAACAAATACTTTAAAGAAAGTTGAGACTATTCAGAAAGGGTTAAAGCATAAGCCATTTAATGCCAATTCATTAGCTAATAAAAAGTTTCTTAAGCATTTGAATACTCAAATTCAAGAACTGCAAATACAATATCCGCATATAGTTTTCTAATTATTTTTAAATAAATAGATAGTTATTTTGTCTGTTAAATTTATGGCTAGGCTATAATGTGCTACACTTTTTAGGTGCTTGATTTTATCAATTATTTCTTATAGTGTTGGTTTTTAGAGTGTTGCGGTTTATCTCGTTTTAATGCAGTTTGTCGAATAATTAACAATTGTATTGTGGATAATTGTAATTTCATCGGGCTATTAATCAATTTGTATCAAAAGCATCATTTGTGAAAATCAATAAAAGGGTTTACAAAGGGTGCTTTTTTTAGTTTTAAGCATGGATTATACCCAGGTATTCAAAATACATAGAGAAGACGTAGTTTTAATCTTAGTTTAACATTGTAGTAATATCAGAATAAGTTTTCTGGTTTACATTTGTAGTGTAAGTTTAAATGTCATAAATACATTGGTTAGGCTCCTTATGTCGGAGAAACTGATGTTTTTTTGTTTTATATCAAAAAGTAAACTAAAGCCGGAAATTATTTTTAAATTGCTACATGCGAAAAATCCTCTTTGGTGTTATTATCACTTTAATTCTCCTGTTTTCTTTTAAATACTGTGAAGAACAGAAAAAGGATCAATTAGTACTACAGGAAAACTCCGCGCTCATTCAAAAACAAATTAATAATGTTGGAAAGCTCATAGTCACTGAAGGGCATTTTAGTGAAGTTTTCAATTATAAAAATTCTAAAGAGGTATTTGGTGATTATTTTACCTCGGAAAAGAAGGCATTAGTTGTGGTAAATGCTGATGTTACTATTGCTTATGATTTAGGGGAAATTGAGTTTGAAGTCGATGAGGTTTCTAAAACACTAACTATTGTAACGATTCCAGATGAGGAAATACGAATAAGTCCTGATTTTGAGTATTATGATATTCAAGCTGATTTTTTTAATCCTTTTGAAGCCAAGGATTATAATGCCATTAAAAAGATAGTCAAGGCTTCACTGAGTAAGAAAATTGAAAATTCAGATTTAAAGCATAATGCCAGAAATAGATTAATCAGTGAATTATCTAAATTTTATATTCTAACAAATTCTTTAGGCTGGACTCTAAAGTACAATGACGCTTCAATCACTACTATGGATGATATGAACCGTTTAAAATTATAACTTATTTTTTAAATTGGTCCAACCACCACCATTAAGCGCTTGTATGCCGTTAGCATTTAAAATGGATGCAGCATTTGCTGAGCGCATACCACTGGCACAACATGTTATTACAGGTTTGTTTAGCTGTTGTATGTCTTTAATATTGGACTTAATGTTTTGCAGTGGTATGTTCTTAGAGCCTTTGATTGCCCCTTGCTTATACTCTCCTGGGGTACGCACATCAATAATGATAGCCCCCGCTTGTTGAAAGGATTTTATGTCATCTGTTTTATTCCCAAAAAGAAAATCGAGTAGTCCCATTTTATTATTTTTTTACAAAGAACAATAAACTATTTAGTTTCGTCTGTAACTTGAGTTACTTTAATGTCCGGTTTGTAAATTTTTGTATATTCACTTTTATTAATTCTACCAGAATATATGGAACCTTTCGTCACCTTAAGTATAGAAAATAATGTAGGTTATATTGTTTTTTTTCACCCCAGTAGAAACGCAATGCCAAGTGGTATATTAACATTGCTAGCTCAAACCATTACAGAAGCGGGACAAAACGAAACAATACAAGTTATTGTGCTTAAAAGTGGCGGGGACAGAACATTTTGTGCCGGCGCCAGTTTTAATGAAGTTATTGCTATAGAAGATGAAACGATGGGGAAAGCTTTTTTTTCTGGATTTGCTAATGTGATTAATGCCATGCGTCAATGCCCTAAATTAATAATAGGGCGCGTGCAGGGGAAAACTGTTGGGGGCGGTGTTGGTCTTGCCGCGGCTACTGATTATTGTATGGCAACAAAATACGCTTCTATTAGATTGAGCGAATTAAGTATTGGTATTGGACCTTTTGTGATTGAACCCGTGGTATCTAGAAAAATTGGGACTACAGCCATGTCGCAGATGACCTTAGATGCCGAAACTTTCTTTTCGGCTGATTTTGCAAAAGACAAAGGCTTGTATGCAGAAGTTTTTGAAACCATTGAAGCTTTAGACGAAGCGGTTAAAGTTTTTGCAGAACGATTAGCCGGTTATAATCCAGAAGCTTTGAAAGCTATGAAAAGTGTCTTTTGGAAGGATACAGCACATTGGGATGTGTTGTTAGATGAGCGTGCTAAAATGAGCGGTAAACTCGTGTTGAGTGCATTTACAAAAAACACCTTGAAGCGTTTCAGATAAATAACGCGATCACCGTTTTTAGAGTTTTTTGGTATTAACCGCTTGTTTCCTTTTAAGGGGTTGCTTTCGGTTTCTTGTCAATGAATTCCAATCCGTCATCTATTAATTTTCCTAATTCTGGTCTGTTTTGTTTGACAGTTTCTAAATGTTTAAGAACCTGTGCGCATAAATCCTCATCATGACTCATCATGGCTAATTCGTAAATTTCAATCGGGAGTAACCAATCGCCTTGGTGCTTATCAATAAGCACTTCAAGTACTTTCGTTCTAGAAATGGTTTGGTTTTTTTTAGTTCTGTAATCTCGTACCTGTTGATATAAATTTTCAAGTTCTATACGCTCGGGTGATTTTTTGATATGAATTGTTTCTGTGGAGGGTTTATGTGTTATTAATTCAAAACTATTTAAATCTGCAGGTCCAGAAAAGGCCGAAGAAATTGCTTTTCCTACCGCCATATCATAGTTCCCCCATTCCGGTTTAAATAAAATAGTATCGTTGTAAGTTACCGTACAATCTTTAAAACTGATTAAGATAATTTTTCCTTGTAAATTTCTTTTTCCGGTGATAATTTCTCCTGAAACAGTAATGCCGCCTTCAAACTCTAAAGTAACTACTTTTTCTTCATAGATATGATATGCCGCTAAATCTCTTGGGCTCATGTCTTCAATAGCTAAATTGATGCCTTTTAGTTTTCCAATCGGTGATCCAAATCCATTAGGGTGATTTTCAATACCATGTCCGGCCAATTCTTTTTCCCGGTAAGCTAATGCTGTAGCGTTCTGCAATTCAATATAAATTGGATGCCCTTTATGTTCATAAACTTTGCTAAATACTCCTGATATTTGAATGCCTGTACTGAGTTCAATGCTACCCAAAGCATTTGATTCAATTAATTTCTGGACTCCTGAAAGCCCGCCTTTCCGCAAAGCCATGGTATTTGCAAATTCTTCTAAAATTAAACTTAGGTATGAGAAATCAGGTGTTACAAAAAGTTGTGGTTGTGGTTTTGTAATGTCAAAATCTTTGAAAGTTGCTTCAATAGAGTATGGTATTTTTTTTACCTCATTTGTCATGCACCAGGCGCTTTCACCTATGGAAGAGAGTAAACCAGCGCCATAGATTTTAGGTTGTTCTATGGTACCAATAAGTCCATATTCAACAGTCCACCAATGCAGGTTTCGTATCAGGGCCATTTCGCTAGGCTTGCCCATATTTTTTTGCAGGGTTTCAACGTGTTGTTCTGCAGTAGTGATTTCTTTTTCCGTAGAATTTGGAGCTTCCTTAATAATGGATAGATATCTCACAGCTTCATAAAGTTCATAGTCCTTGGCTGATGAGATGGCCTTACTCCCAATTTCACCAAAACGTCTTAAATATTCGGCATATTCTGGATTTGCAATAATTGGTGCATGTCCCGCGGCCTCATGTATAATATCTGGTGCTGGTGTGTATTCAATATGTTCTAGTTGCCTAATATCACTGGCTATAACCAAAACGTTGTAGGCTTGAAATTCCATAAAGGCGTTTGGCGGTATAAAGCCATCTACTGCAACAGCTGCCCAACCAATGTCTTTTAGGATGCGATTCATGCCATACATATTTGGGATATTGTCAATAGAAATCCCCGTTTGTTTTAAGCCGTTTAAATATGATTTATGCGCATATTGGCTTAAGAAACTAACATTTTTACGCATTACATAGCGCCACACGGCATGGTCTATAGACGAATACGCGTCATAGTTTTGTGGCTTTATAAATTGCTTTAAATGATTGGGTAGTCGATTTAAAACGGCATTTGTTTCTATAGGACTCATGTTCAAATAAGGTTCTGAGTTGTGCCTAGTAAAAATACGAAATACCAATCGAATTCAATATTTCATTAGGGATTGTTTAATATATTGACATTAAACAGTGGCTTAGCTTAATATTGATTAAATATTTCAATATATTTATAACTCAAAATGGGTCGTTATATATGTACACTAAACGTATTTTTCCAGTAGGAGTAGTTGTTAAATGGACGCTTCCACATATTTTACTTTTTCTGTTTTTACCAATTATTCCAGTTTTTCTTTTTGATGTTTTAGAGCTCAAGTGGTTGCATGCGCCATGGTTGCCTTTAGGTGTTCTTGGTACTGCCGTAGCTTTTATAATTGGTTTTAAAAATAATGCTTCTTATGATAGACTATGGGAAGCTCGGAAAATTTGGGGAGGTATTGTTAATTCATCACGCTCTTGGACTGTGATGGTAAAAGATTTTATAACAAATGATTATACCATGACAGACTTATCTGCCTCTGAACTTCAAGGCATAAAGCGGGAGATGGTACACCGACATATTGCCTGGTTAACAGCCTTAAGGTATCAATTGAGAGAGGATAGGCCTTGGGAGATGCATTTAAAAAAAGGAAGGTCCAGTTTAGGCTTTAAAGCTGCGCATTATAGGATTCGAGAAGAAGAAATCTCAATGGAAGATAAACTCAAAAAATACCTATCTGAAACTGATTATAACGCTATTATTTCTAAAGGGAATAAAGCGTCTCAGATTTTGGGTATTCAGTCAAGGCGTTTAAGAGAACTCATGGAACAAGGATTGATTGAAGATTTTAGGCATATGGAGATGGCAAATATGATCACTGAATTTTATACGCTACAGGGGCAATGCGAACGCATTAAAAATTTCCCTTACCCAAGGCAGTTTGCAACGCTTAATTACTGGTTTGTTTGGATTTTTATTTTACTACTTCCTTACGGAATTATGTCTGAATTTGACGTTTTTGGGAATGAGATCTTTTTACTTTTAGATCAACATGCGATTCAAGATTCTCCAATTCATGAATTGCAGGAATCAATGGCACAGCATTTTGTTTGGTTCACTGTACCTTTTAGTGCCATGCTTTCATGGGTATATCATACCATGGAAATGATAGGTGAAAATACTGAAAACCCTTTTGAAGGCGGTCCAAATGATGTGCCTATTACAGATTTAAGTAGAAGTATTGAAATAGATATCAGACAACTTATTGATGATACGGATATTCCCGAACCATTTGTTTGGATAAACGATATTGTGATGTAAATTAGTTATGTAAATTAAAAAGGTTGATTTAGAAAATGGACTCTTTTAATTTACTTTTTCGGTTCAGGTGGATACTTTGCCATTATTTTTGTGACAAATTCTTTGATAAGCGCATCTTTTTTGTCCATATTTCGTGTTAAATAACCGGTGCCTAGACCTTGCCAAATAAGCTCTTTTTTATCCGCATCTAATAAGTCTATAAATAACTGGCCTTCGGTACTGGTAGAAACACTAGGTTGGTTATTCCAACCCCATCCCCATCCTGGACCGTAATATCCGCCATAAGGACCCCAGCCTCCCCAGCCCCAACCACCGTATCCCCAGTAGTTGTTGTAAACATCAACACGTTGTTGAGATGCTGTGAATAAGCTTACTAAAATATCTGGATTTTCAGATTTTGTTAATCCTTTATTTAAAAGTTCTGTTTCGATTGCTCTTAAAATTCTGCGTTTATCTAAGTCACTAATTTCGGCACGGTCAATACCTGTTTTAAAGAATGCAAAAGTTTTGTATTCACTAAAGTTTACATTAGAATCGTAATCTGCAGACACCCTAACGGAACTGCATGAGTATGATAAAATGAACACAAAGAAAAGGGCAGAGGCTTTAATTAAATATTTCATAGTAAACGATATTTAGTTTTTTATAATTAAAGGCAATATAAAGGCCTTTATAAACAAGAGTTATAGAGTTTTAAGTAACAACAATCATACCAAAAAAATAAAACCTTGTTAACTTTACTTTTTATACGAGTTGGTTTTTTTACTATAACCATAAGGACAATGTCTGCACCCACTCTCGCAGCAGTAACCTCTTTTTAAATGATATTGCTCAGTAAAACAGCGGTAACCTTCTGGTGTAAGGTAGTAGTCACCTTCTTCAACGGGGATAATCTTTTTCATGAATTGCAAAGATAAAGCAATTTAGATTTATTTTTGAAACCAATTAGTTTTGATTTTTCTATGAAAAACACCCTAATCAAAAGCATAGATTGTATGAGTTAATAAAAGTCATTACGAAGTGAGAGGCTTTATTGCTTAAGTCTAATTTTAGGAAAAAAACTTATTCAAGTGTACAGTTTAGTAAATATTCACAGGAAGAGATATTGATGTCTTTTTTTTTAAAGTATCTTCGTTATTATGATATTTAAGCCTGAGAACAGCATTATTCAGCCCATAAATCACCAATTAAATTCTATAGAACTTTCTATGAAGCGTGAGGATAGAATTCATCCTTTTGTTTCTGGAAATAAATACAGGAAATTGAAATATAATTTGCTTGAAGCAAAGGCTAAAGGAATTACGGTGTTACTTACTTTTGGCGGGGCTTTTTCCAATCATATTGCTGCCGTTGCTGCTGCTGGTTTTGAACTGGGTTTTGAAACTATTGGTGTTATACGGGGTGAAGAACTGAAAGACAAAATCAATGGGAATGCTACCTTAAAATTTGCCAAGAAAAATGGGATGCGGTTCAATTTTGTGACTAGAGATGCATACAGAAATAAAACATCAGCATCATTTATAAATGAGTTAAAGCATGATTTTGGGGATTTTTTTCTCATTCCAGAAGGTGGAACCAACGAATTGGCTGTTAAGGGTTGTGAAGAGGTTTTAATGAATGTTTCGAGTGATTATGATTATATATGTTGTCCGGTAGGAACAGGTGGAACTATTTCAGGATTAATTAATTGTTCAAAACTTAGTCAACAAGTTTTGGGTTTTCCAGCCTTAAAAGGAGACTTTATGCAAAAAGATATTAGTAAATTTGTAATGCAAAATAATTGGACATTGATAACTGACTATCATTTTGGTGGATATGCTAAAATAAATGATGAACTCGTGGCGTTTATTAATGAGTTTAAGGTGCATTATAACATTCCTTTAGATCCTATTTATACGGGAAAAATGATGTTTGGTATCTTTGATTTATTAAAGAAAGATTATTTTTCAAAAGGTTCAAAAATTTTGGCGATTCATACCGGTGGCCTTCAAGGTATCGAGGGTATGAATTCAAGGTTATTAAAGAAGCATTCACCAATAATTATTACTTAAAGCAATGAAAAGATTAATTGTAGTATTGTGTATTGGTCTCTTGGTTTACAGCTGTAAATCAAAAAAGGCGGCTGTCAGTAAAGCTCCTAATACTGTGAAAACACAAGAATCACCTAAGCCTGTAGCTAAACCCAAACCACCTGTAAAGGAAACACCTGAAGATTACGCCAGTGCTACAGAACGCTATATTGCTTTGCATAAAGATGTGGCGCAACAGGAAATGAAGTTGTTTGGAATACCTGCCAGTATTAGTTTGGCTCAAGGAATTTTGGAATCGGGATCAGGTCAGGGTAGATTGGCTGAAAAAGCAAATAATCATTTTGGTATAAAATGTCATGATTGGACTGGTGCAAAAATTTATCATGATGATGATGAGGAGCAAGAATGCTTCCGTAAATATATTGATGCTAAATATTCCTATAGGGATCATTCGCTATTTCTTTCTGAGCGTTCACGCTATGCCAAACTGTTTGATTTAAGGCAAGAAGATTATAAAAGTTGGGCTAAAGGGTTGAAGTCTGCTGGTTATGCTACAGATAGAAAATACCCACAGAAACTTATTAATTTGATTGAGAAATACGAGCTATATGAGTATGATAAAGCAGTTTTAGGAGATGAATATGTGAAGCATCAATCGCCTACAGCTTCAGATAGCAATGTGTATAAAGTTGTGAAAGGAGATACTTTGTATTCTATTTCAAGAAAATATAATATTACTGTTAAAGAACTTCAAAACATGAATGGTTTAAGCGGCACTGCCATAGGAATTGGACAAGTATTAGTCGTGCGGCCAACATCTAAAAACTAATATATTTAATGATTTATAAAAGAAGTAGCGCTTTATTTGCTGAGGCAGAAAAGGTTATTCCGGGTGGCGTGAATTCACCGGTCAGAGCATTTAAAGGTGTGGGCGGCACACCAATTTTTGTTAAAGAGGCTAAGGGCGCGTATTTGTACGATGAAGATGGTAATCGCTTAATAGATTATATAAATTCTTGGGGCCCAATGATCTTGGGGCATGCTCATAAGCCAGTGGTTGATGCCGTGATTGAAAAAGCGAAAAAAGGAACATCCTTTGGAATGCCAACCGAAATTGAAACGCAAATTGCTGATTTGGCTGTTTCTATGGTGCCTAACATTGAAAAGATTCGTTTTGTTAATTCTGGTACAGAAGCCTGTATGAGCGCAGTGCGTTTAGCAAGAGGGTTTTCAGGAAAAGACAAAATTATAAAGTTTGCAGGTTGCTATCATGGTCATTCGGATTCGTTTTTAATTCAAGCCGGTAGTGGTGCGAGTACTTTTGGAACGCCTAACAGCCCAGGTGTTACTAAAGGCACAGCAAAAGATACACTTTTAGCGAGATACAACGATTTAGAAAATGTAGCCGAACTTATTGAAGCAAATAAGCATGAGATTGCCTGTATTATTATAGAACCAGTGGCGGGTAATATGGGCTGTATTCCGCCAAAAAAAGGTTTTTTGGAAGGTTTGAGAACGCTGTGCGACGCCAATGATATCTTATTGATTTTCGATGAGGTTATGACTGGATTTAGATTATCTAAAGGTGGCGCTCAAGAACTCTATGGTATTACTGCGGATATTGTGTGTTTTGGAAAAGTAATAGGAGGTGGTTTGCCTGTTGGAGCATTTGCAGCTAGAAACGAAATAATGAATCATTTAGCTCCTTTAGGTCCTGTTTATCAAGCCGGAACTTTAAGCGGAAACCCTTTGGCAATGGCTGCTGGTTTGGCGATGCTAGCCGAATTAAATAGTGATGCAGAGGTGTTCAATAGACTAGCGGAAAAAACGGCTTATTTAAATGAGGGTATAGCAAGGGTTCTAAATGAAAATGGGATTGTGCATACCATTAATAGGGTTGGCTCTATGATTTCTGTTCATTTTGATGAAGGAGAAGTCATAGATTTTGATACTGCGGCAAAAGGAAATAACGACACTTTTAAAACGTTTTTTCACGGCCTGTTAGAGGAGGGCGTTTACATAGCACCCAGTGCTTTTGAAACTTGGTTTATCACGGATGCTTTGACTTATGAAGATTTAGATTTTACAATTAATGCCATCGCTAAGGTTTCAAAAAGATTATAAAAATAAAAACGCATTTCTGGATTCCAGAAATGCGTTTCTCATCAAACAACTATAATCAACTAACTAAACTAACTTTTTTGTTTTGAGCCCTTATTAGAGCCATGCCTTTTTCTGTTTTCATTTTTAGCAATTTGCATTTGGGCTCTTTCCCATTTCGTATATTGCTCTTTATTTAAAATGTCTTTCATCTTGGCTTTCATGGCAATTTTATGATCTAGTTTTGATATGGCCATGGCGTAACGTTCTTCATTAGTCGGTTTTTCTGCAGTGCCATTTTCCTTTTTCGCCTTATGTTCTGCCATCATAGCTTTTCTTTTTGTAGCATTTTCTAAATTGATGGCTTGTATTTTTCCTTGTTGAGTCTCATTCAAATCAAGAAAAAGAACCATTTTTTTTGTCTTTAAAGTTGCTATTTGCTCAGCAGAGAGGTCCTTGATCATTTTACTGTGATGTTTTCTCCCTTCTTTTTTGGGTTCTTGGGCCATAGCTTGTAATCCTAAAAAAGCTATCGCAATCAATATTATTTTTTTCATTGTATTGTATTTAAATTATTTGATAGTAGGACTTTGCGATTTAGAAAAGGTTTAAAGCCCCGTTTTATTTTAACGGAAACTTAACAATTAAAGAAGCGATAATTAAGAGGTGTTAATTGAATAATGGAAATTTTATGTGACTGCCTACCTGAAAGTCAGGTGCATTATTGACTTGAAAGTCCTCTTTGAAGTATAATGAGAATTGAATTTTATTTGAGCCATAGGTATATATGAAACTCCAATTGGATAATGGGCGATATAATGTAGAAATGCCAGTTTCCCAATGGCCATTTATTTCCTTCCAATTGCCCGTTAATCTGTAGTAATTCGCTTCTTCCTTTTTGTTGTAGCTCGATTGGATTTGATAATTAAATCCTAATGCGTTAAAATGTCCCTTTTTAGTGTATTTGGTGATTTCAATATGCCCTTCTGCGGTGCCTAAATAGGGGTTATTTCCAAAGTCAATAACTTCTTTAAAATCGATAAGGTTTTTGCGTAATACATTTCCTCCCAAAGCCATATTGAGCTCATAATTGTTTTTTAGGTAAATCTGTTTTAAGGCATTTAGCGATATTCCAAAATCAAGGGAAGTATTATAACTAGAAGTATTAATACCTAAGTGACTGCCAAAATTAAAAAACAGATTACTGGTTTTATTTATAGATAGCTCGGGATAGTAATAATGGCTAAATTCAATACCACCTACAAAAAAATCTTTCTGATGCAGTTCAAGCGTTCTTTCATTTCTATCTGTATATTTGAAATTAACTTGGTTGAGACCATAGTAGCGCCTGCCAAATGGATCTTCACCACCATTAATGTTGCTATGGAACCACTCAATAGTTTCATCGCTTGTGAATATAGTAAATGGGTATTTACCTTTTGTAATTAGATAAGAACGCAGGTTTACAGTTAATTCTTGTTTTTTAGCAATGGCTAAACTATAGCCAAATCTAAATTCTTTTATGACAGCATCAATTACAATAGTCATAGTTTCAGCTGGCGTACTTTGCTGGTCAATAAAATTGAATTTTCTTTTGTTCCAAGGTGTTTGTTTAAATTGAGCTCTTATAGTAGGATCCTTCGGAATATAAGCTGTAACCAACGGCTGAAAATTGTTTCCGCTAGTTATTGTAAAAGTAAATGTGTTTTTGTTTGGGGTTTCTCTCTTGAAGTTTGTGTTTATTCTAGAACTGAAAATTCCAAAACTATGCGTGGTTAAGAGGCTAGGGTTTTCAATACCATTTTTTATAAATACACTATCCCTAACTTTTGTTTGCCCCAGACTCATGGTGCAGTATAGATAGCTCAGAACAATTAAAATAGATTTAGGCATTAAGCAAAAGTACAGAAACTGATAATTTAAAGAGTTACCAATTTATTATTTATGACCACACAAAGTTTATTGATTTAATGTGGTTTTAAATAGGTCAGTATTATTGCCATTACCTTTCAAGAGCGTTTTAAAAATGCCGGACAAAATAATGTCCTTAAGTCAATAAATTATATAATCATTTTTTTGAGTTTAGGCCTAGAGAATTTTTAAATCTAATACGCTACTTTCTTATTTGACTTCAAATGTAGATAAATGACAAAAAGGAATACCTGTATTGGTTATACCTTCTATTTTAATGCCATAGTTACTTTTTTTATCAGAAGTATAAAAAGATATTGAAGCTTTGTTTGATTCTTCAGATAATATGACTCTAGGCTCCCAATGCAATGTGGTCCTAATATCTTGTCTGGTGATGTCTTCAAACGCCTTATCATGATCAGGAGTATAAAATTCTCGAGCCGTATAAAACCCTTTAGCATTAAAATTGATAATTCCGGGTTTTCGTTTTACATTCATGTTTTTGTCAAAAGATCCTGTTCGCGTGTGTATCACAATGACACCATTTGCCGCATTGCTAAACATGTTTGCATTGGCGCCCTTTAGAACATCTATAAAATCGACATCCTCTCCAGTCATGAATAAAATATCATCTAAGTTTCCAGGCATGCCATCAATTATTATATTGGGAGTACCTTGGTTTCTAATAGAGACTGTGTTGTTGAAAGCAGTAACACCGGGTAGCATGTTTAGTAAATCAATTATAGACCGGGACCTTTGATTTTCTAAGTCAGACATGTCTATTCTATTGCTAGGACTGCCATAAGTGGTTCTTGAATTTAGTTCTTGGTTTCGTAATTCTTCTTCAGTTTTTTTTCTAGCTTTAATTACTATTTGATCAAGGCGTGTGGCATTTTCTATAAATAAGGAGTCTAGAATGGAAATTTTTTTAGATTGGTTTAGAAAGTTGTTTATTTTAATACTGTCTTCTAAGAAACTTTTGAGGACTATATCCTTTTTTACGTCAGGACTCTTATTAACTGATTCGTTTAGAAAAATAGAAACAAACCTATTCTTTTCGTCATCGTCAGATTTGAAGTCTTTTACTCTAGCTTCTAGGATAATGGGGAGCGAGTCGGCAAAAACATAAGGACCAAACTTAAAATTGCCATTTTGGTCACTTTGTTCTTCTTTTTGATAAGGGAACTTATCCATTAATGTAATTCGTGTTGCTGCAGATATTCTTTGTTTATCGCCTTTTAAAGCATTAGTGTGCCCTGAGATAAAGATGCCTTTTTCTGGCGCATAATTGGTATTAATAGTATTACCATAAAGCAAATCTGTCCATTTAAACCTTCGCCATCCATGGGTAAGCATAATTAAATCCAATAAATAGCGCCTTTTTACATCGTCATTTTTCTCGAAAAAGTACCCTGGGTTTTCTATGGTGCCTCTTAAATCAGAATTTAGTAACAGGTAAGTTTTAATATTTTCAGCTGTACTGCTATGTTCAATAGCATCAATGTCTGCAATAGCCATTGATAAATTTCCTTTTAACGGTAAGTCGTTATTGTCTTTAAGGTCTATAGTCATGGTGACTTTTTCTCTTGTTGTTAAGCTGCTTTTGTTCAAAGAAGTATTAACCGTTACCTCATTATTTGGGTTGTCAATGAAAACAAGTCTTTCGCTTACTGGCTTTCCGTTGTTGTCAAATAGTGTAAAATTAGAAACACCATCAGGAATTATATCCGTATTAAGTTTTACGAGATATTCTGATTGGTTTTCGGATGCGAATTTTTCGAAAATAACTTGGCCTCTTTGGTGTCCCAGTAGAAAAGTGTTTTTTAATCCAATTGGACTATTGGAACTTACTTTAATTATGATTTGATTGCCATGGTTTATAATACTAAGGCCATGCCCAGAAGGCAATGCTTTTGGTAAAGGGTACTTTATTTCTTCATTATTAATAAAAACGCTGGCGTAATAAGTTTTGCCTTGCACTGGGTTGATGTTAATTTGACCTAAGCCAAAATCTGCTGTTTTAAAAAAGCAGATTTCTTTGTTGTCAACGTCTTTAATAGTCCCCTGAATGGCAATGTTTCTATTATTTTTATCTTTTACTTGTATGGCTACTTTGCAAAACATACCCGCAATTAAATTTCCGCCTTCAGGATAAAATTTAATTTCTGGTTTTGAAGTTAAAGAGGTATTTGAACTCGTGTCGTTGTTTTTGTCATCAGTGTGATTCCACGTTGCGTCTGTTTCTTTCAAATTCCAGATAAAGATTTCAGATTGAAAGAAATAATCGGAATCCTGATTGATCATATAGTTTGTATAAGCTCTTAAAAGGTAATTACCAGATCTCCAATTTTTTTCTATTTTGAAATCACCTGAGACACTAATTTCACTCGTATAAAGTTGTCTTTTATCAATGATATTATTATTTGAATCAATTAATTCAACATAAATAATTCTACTTTTTTCTGTGTTTCTATGCGTTATTCCATTCAATAGATACGCGGTGAACCAAATATCATCACCTATGGTGTAATAGGGTTTATCTGTATGTACGTATATTTTTTCGGGGTAATTGTCAGTATAGTTAAGTAGCTTGCGAAGGACGAGTTCTTTAAAATTACTAATTATAGTAAAGGATAAAAATAAGACTATAGAAAAACTTAGTATGACTTTTTTAACCACAGTTTAATGATTAGTTTTCGTTAAATATAATTACTAATTTGATTAAGTAATGTTAAAAATATTACAATTAGACCATGCTAGAGATTTAAGGTTTAATTTCAATTTTGGTTATCGATAGAATGCACCTTGATTTTAGAAGTCTCTGGTTTGAATAATAGTATAAGGCGATTAATTTTCTTAAAAAATTAACAAACTACCCATAGGTTTCCTAAGGAAAGATTAAAGTATGCTTATAGACTGTTAAACATATCAAAATTGTTTGAACTGCTTAGAAGAATTCCGTCTATTTGTATTGTAAATAGTTTGAAACATTTCATTTTTGAAGTTAAAAAGACAAACCTTTTACTTCAAAAAATTTTGAATTCATAAGTTTAGTTAGTTAGTTTAGTTAGTTAAAAAGCCAGTAATAAACATTACTGGCTTTTTTAATATAACACTATGTTGCGGGGTTAAACCATCCCAACAAACAATCCATCTTCAGTTTTTTCTACTTTAGCAAGATTATTTTTGGTTAATTCCTTTATGGTCTTATCCCATTTTTTATTAGATAGTCCCGATTGAATTTTTAGATCATTCAAGGTTAATTTCTCAGCTTTCTTCAATAATTCAAAAACGGCTTTGGCCTCTTCACTAACAGCAATAGCTTTTTTCTCCGGACGCATTTGTGGAAAGAATAATACTTCCTGAATGGATTGGTTATTAGTTAAGAACATTATTAACCTATCCATACCAATACCCATTCCAGATGTAGGAGGCATACCATACTCTAATGCACGTAAAAAATCATGATCAATAAACTCTGTAGCTTCATCATCACCTTTAGCAGCTAATTTTAATTGGTGTTCAAAGCGCTCACGTTGATCTATCGGGTCATTAAGCTCAGAGTAGGCATTGGCTATTTCTTTTCCGCATACCATAAGCTCAAAGCGCTCTGTTAATTCAGGATTGTCCCGATGCTCTTTACAAAGGGGGCTCATTTCTTTCGGGTAATCTGTAATATATGTTGGCTGAATGTAATTGCCTTCGCATTTTTCACCAAAAATCTCATCAATTAATTTCCCTTTACCCATGGTATCGTCAACTTCAATACCTAAACCTTTTGCCGCTGTTCTAATTTCGTCTTCGGTTTTACCAGTAATATCAAAACCTGTAAAGTGTTTTATAGAATCAGCCATAGTTACTCTGGCATATGGCGCCTTAAAGTCTATTTCGTGTTCACCAAATGTGGCTTTTGTACTGCCATTTACCGCAATGGCACAATGTTCCAGTAAGCGCTCACAGAAATCCATCATCCAGTTGTAATCCTTGTAGGCCACATAAATTTCCATAGCCGTAAATTCTGGGTTATGTGTTCTGTCCATCCCCTCGTTTCTAAAGTTCTTAGAAAACTCATAAACACCATCAAAACCACCAACAATCAATCGTTTTAAATATAATTCATTAGCAATTCGCATATATAACGGAACATCTAAAGCGTTGTGATGTGTTATAAAAGGGCGGGCAGCAGCACCTCCTGGGATAGGTTGTAAAACGGGAGTTTCTACTTCAAAATAGCCAGAGTCATTAAAAAATGAACGCATGGCATTAAATAATTTCGTGCGCTTAACAAAAACTTCTTTCACTTGTGGATTTACAACTAAATCGGCATAACGTTGTCTGTATCGTTGTTCGGGATCGGTAAACGCATCATATACAATACCATCTTTTTCCTTTGGCAGGGGCAAAGGCTTTAAAGCTTTACTTAGCAATGTGAAGTCTTTAACCTTAACGGTTTTCTCGCCTACCTTTGTAGTAAACAGTTCGCCCTCAATACCAATAAAATCTCCAAAATCAAGAAGTTTTTTAAAGATGTCATTGTATTTAGTTTTATCTTCTCCTAGGCAAATTTCATCCCTGTTAAAATACACTTGTATTTTTCCCTCAGCATCTTGTAACTGTGCAAAACTAGCTTTGCCCTGAACTTTAATCATCATTAACCGCCCTGCAATGGTAACTTGTTTACCTTCTTCAAAGTGGTCTTTCACTTCTTTAGAAGTATGGTTTACGGGATATAAATCTGCTGGGTAAGGGTTAATACCAAACTCACGTAGTCTTACTAACTTTTCTCTACGTACTATTTCTTGTTCTGAAAGCTGCATGCTAATAAATTTTGAAAAGCAAAATTACGTTTTTTGTAAAACTTAGCACGCAACTTTTAAACTGAATTTAATGAAATGCTGTTTTTCAAAACAATTAGACAATTAGAGGCTAATTATCTTAGCCAAAGTTTTCAGTTAAAGTGACTGTAACATTCTATACATGTCAACGTCAAATAGATAATCAATCAATATATACTGAGTTTGTTTTCAGTTTTAAATTAAATCATTACATGAGTTTTTGGAGAGTTTTATTGTCAATTATTTGCCCGCCTTTGGCTGTTATAGATAAGGGTTGTGGCTCTATTATTATTGTGTTTTTGCTATGGCTTTGTGGCTGGGTGCCTGGTGTAATTGCAGCTTTGGTTATACTTAATAATCCTAATAATTAATTTATCTTTGTACCAGTATAATACCGCTGGTACAATAGTAATTTTTAATTTTCGCAAATGAAGAAACTCACTGTTCTTGTTATATGTTGCCTCGCTTTATTTTTGACAAGTTGTCAATTTTCTGAAACTATATATTTAAATGAAGACGGATCGGGAAAGATGGCCTTTAGTTTTGATGCATCTGAGCTTATGCAAATGACAGGCGACCAATTTCTTGAAGGTGACGGAGAAAAAGACGTTGATTCAACGTTTACCTTTAAAGCGGTTTTTGATGAAAAAAGAGATAGTATTTCGCAACTGCCCAAGGAGGAACAAGCTAAACTTAAAGCTTTAGAACCTTTTTCTGTACATATGGTGATGAGTGCTAAGGACAAGAAATTGAATTTCGATATGTTTTCTGATTTTAAGAGTGCCTCAGAATTGCAAGATATGTTCACCGCTTTAAACACAGTGAGTAACCTACAAGGAAAAGATGTTGGACAGGCTAACGATCAGCCAAATCCATTTTCTTCAATGATTGATGGAGGCAACTCAGAACTTTACTATTCATTCGAAAAGGGTGTGTTTAAACGTACAGTTAAGGTATTGGATAAAGAAATTCAGAAGCAAATTATTGACAGTCTTGGGCAAGGGGCCATGATGTTTGCAAATTCAAAATATAAGTTAAATTATCATTTTCCGAGAAAAGTAAAATCGGTTTCAAATGATAAAGCTTTGTTTAGCGCTGATGGTAAAACGGTAATTTTAGAATTTGGATTAATGGAATATATAGCAGATCCTGAAATTATGAATTTAGAAATTATCTTAGAAGATTAGCTTTGAATAAAACCATAAAATTAGAAGATTTAGGAAGCAAGGACTATAAAGATACTTGGGATTACCAAGAAGTATTGTTTAAAGGCATTGTAGACGCTAAAATAAAGAACAGACGCGAAGATACGGCTAAGCCAACTAATAACTATTTTTTGTTTGTTGAACACCCTCATGTTTACACTTTGGGTAAAAGTGGTGATATGTCAAATTTGTTGGTTGACGAAGTTCAGTTAAAAGAAAAAAATGCGAGTTTTTATAAAGTAAACAGAGGCGGTGATATCACTTACCATGGTCCTGGGCAAATTGTGGGTTACCCCATTTTGGATTTGGATAATTTTTTTACAGATATTCATAAGTACCTTCGTTTTTTAGAGGAAATGATAATCCTAACACTTGCTGAATACGGGTTGCAGGCGGAACGTAGTCCTGGCGAAACTGGAGTATGGCTGGATGTAGGTACGCCATTTGCACGAAAAATTTGTGCTATGGGGGTACGTGCAAGTCGATGGGTGACTATGCATGGTTTTGCATTAAATGTCAATGCTGATTTGGGATATTTTGATTTAATGATACCCTGTGGCATAAGGGGTAAAGCCGTAACTTCTTTAAATGTAGAACTCGGCAAGCAAACCATTGACGAAGCCGAGGTTAAAACTAAATTATTAAAGCATTTTGCGAATCTTTTTGAAGCGGAGTTTTTATAATATTATTTTGGTCGCTAGTTGAATCTTTCCTGTTATTAAAAAATTCTTGCGACTTTTTTTACTTCTGCTGGACGCCTATAGTTTTATATATTTAAAGGAGGTCTAGCGTTCTTGGCTGCTCAGTTGTATGTAATATTTCTTTATTTTCTTTGAAATCTAATGTTTGGGTTGGTTACCTTGGTATTGTCTTTGTTTAAATATAATTTGAAGGTTAGTATTTTTAACTAGCATTAGCTTATTTATTTTGTTTATTTTAGTGTAGCTCCAAAAAAATCCTTGACTTCTCCTATTTACTTATATGTTTAATATAATTATTTAGAATTATGAGTCAACACGCTTCAAAATCTATAAGTCTTAAAAATATATTCGCCTTCAAACCATTAATGTTCACCGTTCTTGGCGTATTATGTGCTACTGTTGCCATTAAAGGATTTATGATTCCAAATCATTTTTTTGATGGTGGACTTCTTGGGATTTCTATTTTAATACATGAGTTTTACCATATAGATGTATGGATACCGTTGTTATTACTTAATTTACCCTTTATAATAATAAGCTATAAAAAGATTGATAAAAATTTTGCTATCCACTCCTTATTGGCTGCCATACTTTTGGGAGTTGCCCTAATCATATTACCAGTACCAATTATAAGTAAGGATTCTTTTTTGGTAGCAGTCTTTGGTGGTGTTTTTGTAGGCTTGGGTATAGGGTTTGTTATAAGAGGTGGAGGCGTTATTGACGGCTTAGAGGTTTTGGCTTCTTACACAAATAAGAAATTTGGTTTGTCAATTGCTGAAATCATTATGGCAATTAACACCTCTATATTTTTAATTATAGCCGTTTTCTTAGGCTTGGAAAAGGCTATGTATTCTATCTTGACTTTCTTTACAGCTCTAAAAGTATCAGATTATGTGGTAGACGGTTTTGAAAAGTTGATATCTTTAACGGTTATTTCACCCAATGATGCTTTAATAAAAGATATTATTGTTAATACCTATAATAAGCCTATCTCAGTATATAAAGGTAAACGCGGTAATTTACCTGGGAGCTTTAATGTGACCCATGATTGCGATATTGTGGTTACTGTTGTTACACGAT
The DNA here is from genome assembly GCF_014651495.1 of Algibacter mikhailovii. GTDB lineage: Bacteria > Bacteroidota > Bacteroidia > Flavobacteriales > Flavobacteriaceae > Algibacter_E > Algibacter_E mikhailovii. Next base: position 22,452 of record NZ_BMWZ01000009.1, on the reverse strand, counting down.
TGGAAGTGCATAAGGTGAAACAAACTATAGCAGCGGCCGATCCGAAAGCGTTCATGTATGTACAAAACATTAAAGAAGTCAGCGGCGGCGTAATAAGTAGACAGACAGGACACTAAGAATACCTAATGATTTTCATAATAATGGTAGTATGTCGTAAGGGAAGGAAAAGCCTCGTATTTTAAAATGACTGCAACAGACAATGTGCAGTGCTCATATTTGGAGTTCTCTTGTTATTAAATCCATTCTTTATGCAGAAAAAAACTCTAATAATAGATTATCTACTTTATGCGAATGCCTTGAGTTGTAAACGAAAGACCTTGTTGCCCCATAGTTGAGCTCATGATGCCTTCAAATAAGGGTTCAGGGCAGTTATCTGGAATTTTCCATTCAAACAAAAAATTAGAACCTGTTCCTCCAGAAATATCATTTTCTTCTATAACTATTTCGGCAGTTTCCATGGGTGCTAAGTAAATGGGGTGCTCAAAATAATTTCTAACAGAATGGCCATGTGTATCAAAATATTCGGCCCTTAAAACATAAATAGTATCCGTATCGCTTGTGTTTCTTAAGCCAATCATAGCCGTTAAGTTATGTTTTTTTAGTTGCGAAATGCTATAAATTTGAGAATATATAGAAAGGTAAGATTTTCCATATTCTAAACTATCCTTGTCATTTAATGTAGCCATTCTTTTTGACCAATTTTCAGGACTTATAGAAGAAATTTCAGTTTTCTTATCACAACTGATATATGAAATAACGACTAGGATGCTTAGTAAAAGATTAATTTTCATTTTTAGCAGTTTTTATTATGGTCATTAAATTATAAGACTAAGATAATTGAAAATACTTGAATGCGGATGCTTTGAAAAGACTTCTTGAATAGGTAAGCTAGGAATAAATTTAAAAGCACGGATAACTTATGGGTAATAAAGGTTATATCTTAAGTTGTTTTCGCTGTGAAAGTTTTAAAGCCATAATGCTAATAATAAATATTTGCATGGCATGAAATATCATGAGCGGTAATAAAATCAACCCCATGGGAAAGGAAGGTGGGAATAAAATTGCTGAAAATACAGTACCGTGAACCAAAGATTTCTTTGTGCCACAAAACTGAGCGGTGATGCGGTCTTCAATAGTAAAACCTAAGGCTTTTGAAATATATCCTATGAGGTAATACACGATATAAAATAAGACCATTAGTGCTCCTAAAATGAGTAATAAATCAAAAATACTTACAGCGCTAAAAATCTGGTTTATAAAAGATTGTGCAAAGCTTTTATAAATAATTAAAAGAATAACAGCCTTGTCAAAAGTGGTGAGTTGTTTTTGATATTTTCTGGCATATTTTCCCCAAAAGCGTTGAAGCATTAATCCAAGGACAACAGGTACTAATATTTCTGTAATGAGTTTTAAATAAATCGTGCTAAAATCAAAATCTCCTGTTGATTGAGGTAAAAATAAACCCATCCATAAAGGGGTAATGACTACACCTATAAGTCCGGATATACTGGCGTTAAAAATGGCGGCTGGTATGTTGCCTTTGGCCATAGAGACCATTACAACTGATGATGATACCGTAGAAGGCAGGGCTGCCAGAAACAAGAAGGGTAGCCATAAGCTTTGACCTTCCTCTATAGCAATTAAAGGTTTAAATATTATTACGAGTAGTGGAAAAAGAATGAATGTAGAAGCTTGAACTAAAACATGTAATTTCCAGTTTTTTAATCCATCTTTAATTTGGCCCAAGCTTAATTTTAGTCCGTAAAAGAAAAAAATTAGTGAGATTCCTATACGGCCAATAGAACTTAAAGGTAGAGGACTTTCTTTGCTTCCCCAAAAAGGAAAAAAATAAGCTAGAGCCATCACAATAATGATGGCAATTACAAAACGATCAATTTTCATTAGTCAGGGATTGTCAAGAAAGCAAGTTTAGTAATAGCTTAATACTTTTCGGGCACAAAAGTTTGATAATTCATTGGTGGACGAACATAGGCCTTATAGTCGGGAAGCTCCGGAAGTTCAATGGGTTTAATATTGATCTTTTCATATGGTATCTGACTTAAAACATGACTAATGCAGTTTAATCTCGCTTTTTTCTTGTTGTCAGAGTTAACTACATACCATGGAACTTGTTTTGTATCTGTATGGGCAAACATATTGTCTTTGGCCTTGGAGTACTCCAGCCATCTTGATCGTGACTCTAAATCCATAGGGCTAAATTTCCAACGCTTTAATGGGTTAGAAATTCTGTTTTTAAAACGACGTTCTTGCTCTTCATCGCTCACAGAAAACCAATATTTTAAAACAATAATACCAGATCGTACCAACATGCGTTCAAATTCAGGGCAAGATCTTAGGAACTCCTTATATTCTTCATCTGTGCAGAATCCCATAACTTTTTCTACTCCAGCTCGGTTGTACCAACTTCTATCGAATAAAACAATTTCTCCTGCTGCAGGCAAATGATAAGCATAGCGTTGAAAATACCATTGTGTTTTTTCTTTTTCGGTTGGCACACCTAAGGCAACAACCTTGCAAACACGAGGGTTTAAGGGCTCTGTAAATCGTTTAATAGTACCGCCTTTACCAGAGGCATCTCTACCCTCAAAAATAATAACTACTTTTAAACCTTGACTTTTAATCCACTCTTGAAGATGAACTAATTCTGTGTGAAGTTTAGCGAGCTCTTCATCATAATTGAATTTATTGTTTTTCGTCATTTTTCCTTTTTGTAAGCTACAATTTAAAAAAAATGATTGAATTTAAGCTTTAGAATGACGTATAATTCAAAAGTGTTAAAAATGGAATGCTAGAAATTTAAAAACGTTACCATATTAATTTGATCACGACAACCATTGCTCAGAAATTGATTCATATAACCTAGCTCAAATCGAATAGTACTGCTTAATTTATAGCCCAAAGCACCGTATAATCTATTGCGATCAAAAACCTCTTTTTGGGTGTTTAAAAATATTTCATTGTACATTGATGCATATAAGGTTTTGTCAGTCAATTGTTTCTTGTTTAAAGGGATGTTTAAGCCCAGGAAATAACGCAACCTCAATTTAAAATCACTTTCTATAAAACGTTGTTCAAATCGATATCGATGCTGAAGACTAACAATACCAATGTTTTGTTTGGTAATGAATTGCTGGTATATTCTGTGTTCGTTTACGCTTTGTTTTTCATCTGTGTTCCCAGTGTAATTTTCACTTAGTATATAACCATAACCCAAAAGTATATTGTTATTGTTTTCAGTTAAGTTATATCCAATTCCAGTTCTAATGAGCAGTTGTTCTAAATCAGAAATAGCGTTATAACTACGGTATTGCACTTCATTATGCCAATTGAGCTTGCTATTTATTTGTTTATTACCGAAATATAGTAGCCAATTGCCTAAATCACTATTCTGGGAAAAACAAAAAATTGGCAGTAAAACAAGAACTAGTATTTGAATACGCTTCATTAAACTTGTGGTTTTAATTTATGGTGCAATCAAAAATAGCGAATTTAATTTTTAAGCCATTTAAGGTTTTAAGAGCCTTTATGTTTTTCATGATAGTCTACAACATGCTGGGGTATGGTTATGTCCGCCGTAAGTAAACTATCGCTAACTGGATATTCCGCAACTTGCTTTATGGGTATAACGCCTGCCCAGATGGGTAAATGCCTGTCTCGCTTTTCATCAATAGCACCTTCATCTCTAATTTTGGCCGAAGCTCTTTGAATGGTCATTTCAACCACTAGAGTTCTATCTAATTCTTTATCGGTAATAGGACGCAGATCTTCCCATCTGCCAGATATCATTTGATCTACAACACATTTTAAAATGCGTTCCTTTTCTTTATGATTGTCTACTTCCAGAAGTGTTCCAAAAAGTGTCGCCGATCTATAATTTACTGAGTGGTGCAATCCTGAACGAGCCAGAACTAAACCATCTAGGTGCATGACGGTCATACTAGCTTCTTTACGTTCTAGTAAGTTAATGAGCATCCTATTTTTTCTGGATCCATGTAAATATATTTTATTGTTAATTCGGCCATAAGACATCGGTATACTAATAGCTTTATCTTCATAATTATATCCCACAAACCCTATAAATCCAGCATCTAATATGCTGTTAATTTCATCGACATCATAAAGCGCTCTGTTAGCGCCTCTTTTGACTTCATTCAGGGCTGTTTTGGTATACGTTTTCATAATTTTAATCCTTTAGTAATTCAAAATTACTATTTTAGTGGATGGTTACATTCGTCCAGAATACATTTTTTAAATAGTCCAGTTATGATTCCATATAAAACGGCTTTAGTTGTTAACCGACTCAGTAAACAACCTATTTATATACAATTAACCAATCAATTCATTGATTTGATTAAACATGGCAAGTTAACCCCAAAAGCTAAATTACCTGGGAGTAGAACCTTATCAGAAATGCTTGGGTTACACAGGAAAACAATCGTAGCTTGTTATGAAGAATTAACCATGCAAGGTTGGATAGTAAGCCTTCCTCAAAAAGGAACTTTTGTAAATGCTGATTTACCCGTGTTGAAACTGAAAGGTTTAGGAGAGACTATAAATTCCTGTGATGATCGTATTTCTGGTTTCGAATTCGAAAAAAATCAAAGACTAACTAGAAATTTCCCTCAAAGCTTTCACGATGATTATTTGTATGTTAATGACGGTATAGCCGATAGCCGGTTGGCTCCAACTAAAGATGTTGCAATGATTTACAGGAATTGTGTGGCTAAGAAAAGTGCGATTAAGCATTTGTCTTATGGGACTACTTATGGCAATGTCACGCTAAGAGAAGTATTAGTGACCTATCTTAATGAAACTCGTGGGTTAAATATAAGTATTGATAATATTATGATCACTAGAGGTAGTCAAATGGGTATGTTTTTGGCTTCTCAACTTCTATTTAATAAGCAGGATTATGTTATAATAGGTGAAACTAATTATAGCTCTTCTGACACGACGTTTGAATATGCAGGAGCGCAACTTTTACGCGTTAAAGTGGATGATCACGGGTTGGATATGAACAACATTGAATTGCTTTGTAAAAGGTATAAAATCAAAGCTGTTTATACCACATCACACCACCATCATCCTACCGCGGTAACACTGTCTGCAGAGCGCAGAATACAACTTTTAAATTTAGCAAAGATTCATAAATTTGCTATTATTGAAGACGATTATGATTATGACTTTCATTACAATCATGCCCCTATTTTACCTTTAGCAAGTCATGATGAAAATGGACATGTTATTTATGTAGGCTCAGTCTGTAAAACTGTTGCGCCTGTATATAGAATTGGATATTTAATTGCATCCAAAGATTTTGTTGATGAGTGTGCCAAGCTTAGACGCTTTGTTGATAGACAGGGCGATGCTTTGTTAGAACTAACGTTTGCCAAGTTTATTAAAGAGGGCTATCTAGATAGGCATATCAAAAAAGTGCTTAGAGTTTATAAGGCAAGACGAGATTTGTTTTGTAGTTTGTTGAAAACGGAGTTAAATGATTATGTTTCTTTTGATATACCTAAGGGGGGTATGGCTACTTGGATTACACTCAATAAGAAATATTCATGGGATAAAGTCTCAGAAAAGGCTTTGGCACAAAAGTTAGTAATTACCGAATGGCAACGCTATGATACGGCTAATGTAAAACACAATAGTATTCGAATGGGTTTTGCTGCGTATAACGAGCAAGAAATTTATGAATTTGTAAAGCGTCTTAAACGGGCTTTTATGACTTTGAGCTAAACGGAATTACTTCGTTTTTTTTAGAATCAAGAAATAAACCTTAATCTTCTGCATTAAAAAACACCTTGTAGTAATGCATTTTCTTTTCTTCGTCATAACCACGTTCTAAATATTCTGCTGAGGCATCAGGCGCATCAATATCTAGTTTTATTTGAATATGCGTATCTAGTTTGATATCTGTTTTTATCTTTCTTTTTTCCTTCGTGACTACAGCTTCGGCAACATCAAATTGGTTTCTCAGGACCAGATTTTGTTCACCTTCAAACTCTTTTTTAAAGTTATCGAATTCTCGCTTGTGTTTGTCTTCTTCAAATAATTCGTCTCTAAAGCGTTCAACATTTACCACTTCATTCTCCTTGAAAAAATCGATTGTTTGAGCTAAAAAGGTGTTTCGTTCTTGAGCGCCATAATTTGTTTTTAAAACTTCGGTTGAAAATTCCTTACATAGTTCAATGTATTGTTGGGTATGGTTATTAGAGTCATCGGCATATTTAATATTTAAAAAGTGATTTAACCAATATTGTGCATCATAACTATTATTGTCTACGCTTAAAATAATATTCCCTTCGCCGTCACTTTGGTTTAAAATCAGGCATCCTTTATCTACCTTTTTGGAACTGATGCCCTTTTGCACTAAAACATCATAACTATTGTTTTCTAAATAGGTTTGAAAGAAATTGACCTTGCTTTCAATTTTGAAAATTCCAATAGCATTTGTAGTTATATCTCTAAATTCAATGCCTTCAAAAAGAACGACTAAGACATCTCCAGTTTTTATATTTGCTGAACTAGACTGTTCATATAAATGGGTAACAATGTGCTTGGAAACCTCGATAAAAGATCCTTCATCCGCAAAGAGTTGGGTGCTATAGCTATTAATTTCATTTAGCGAGATGTTTGCATGATGGTTAAAACGGTAACTTTGAACCACTGAACCAAATGGGCGCAATAGAAAAGGTAGCATTAAGTCATAACTTGCTTCATCAAAATCAACAGTTTTATCAGAAAATGCGTTTTTGGTATCGTTAAACTTATTTCCAACTTTATGAATTATAAATTGAGAGATCGAGGCGTTTTTTCTTGAAATCATGAACTAGGGTTTTATTTTGCAATACTATTAAAATAACTTGAATAACTAATAAAGAAGAGCGCCAAAGCATGATACTTTGACGCTCCATAAGATTTGAGGACTTGAATTGTTTGTATGTTCTTATTTACTAAATTTTGTCAGTTCGGAATAGCTTATAAGATTTCCCTTTTTGTTATAGGTTTCATTTTTTACCATGCCAATACCTTCAGAAACCCATTCTTTAATTGAAAAAGTATGAGTCATTCCCATTTTCATTTCAGAAGTATAGCTTAAAATATAACAGTCAAACGTTCCTGCAGGGGTTGTTATAGATTCTTTTGTATCAACTTTCCGGTCTACCATGTTAATGGTCATGGTCATTTTCATACCACTCATATTAATCGCCATATTCATATTGGCATCATTAAGAGTTTGGCCAATTTCAAGATCTTTAGGGAATTCAATATTGGTGCCTGTCATATCAACGTCCATATCCTTATATTGTTTGAAAAGTTCAGGACTCATTAATGATTTGAAATCAATGGAAATGCTATTCCCTTCGCAGGTGACATCATATTCAGTAGTTGTAATTTCTTTTCCTTTAGCGTCGAAAATTTGCGTTTCAAGTGTCGCAACATGATTGTCAATATTGGTTACCTTATAACTAACATGTCCCTCTTTTTTTCCTTTCTTGTTGAAATTGGTAATCTCAAATTGAGCGCCTTCTTCAAAAGGATAATACGCGTTACATGTGTCTTGTGCTACTAAAGGCAAGCAAATATGAAAGGCGAGTAAGACAACTATATATTTTGTTTTCATGATATTATATTTTTACAAATTCTACGCGTCTATTTTGTGCCTTACCAGCAACAGTACTGTTGTCATCAACAGGTTCACTTTCGCCTTTGCCTACGGCCTCTAATCTACTACCAGATACTTTGTAAATAACTTTAAGAGCTTCTTTTACAGCCTCTGCACGTGCTTTTGATAGTTTTAAGTTGTCTGCTTCAGAGCCATCCGCATCGGTATGCCCAATAATATTTAATTTTATAGTATCGTCTTGCATAAGTACTTGTGAAATTTGTCGTACGATACCTAAAGATTGTGGTTGAATATTAGCAGATCCTGAATCAAATAGGATGCCATTGGTTGAAATTTTACCTTCACTAAGAAGTTTACGTCTTAAATCAACACCTCCTTCAGCTACTTTTAAATTCCTTATAAATACGCGTTCTTCACCATCTTTAAAGTTATTAATATGGAATTTGATATAATTTAAAACATTGAGTTCTTCAATGAATCTTGGTATATCAACATATTTAGTTTGGTTTACCCAAAGACGATAGCGTTGTTTTGTAACTGAAATTGCAATATGGGGTTGGTTTTTTACTTCATTACGAATATCTGCCTTAATTGCAGAATTGATGTCACCTCCTCCTCGATTGAAATAATTTGACATTCTGATATTAAATACCCCAAATTGCCCGAAAGGCAATGACGCTGATACATAGTGCTCAGAACCCGCATCAAATTTGTCGTTATCACTAATAACTAGATTTAATCTAGCCGTTGATGATGTTTTTTGACTTATACCTTGGGTCAGGATATCGAATTCAATGGTGTAATCTTCTGGAAGGTTTTTTACGTCCGGGATATAATAAATGTTATAGCCTGGTTTAAATTCAAACCAATTACCATCAATTTTATTGAACTTTACAACTTCACCTGAAGCATTAGTATTCCATTTGCTAGGAAAGTCACCAACAAAATCTTGTGAGAAATCCTCAAAGAATAAAACTTTATCTCCCGGGACAAAATCGTATTTGCTATAAGCTTCTAGGCCATCAGAGACATTTGAAGGGATCACATTAGGAGCTGCTATAGACGGGACAGATTCGTTTTCGGAATTATTATTTATTGGAGTTGAGGTGTCAGTATTAACTTTTTGAGGTTCTTTCGTGTTTTTGCCTACTCCGAAAAGTAAATCTTTAGCAGTTAAAATACTATATTTTAAAGCTTTTTTTGCTTTGTTCATGTTTAAGGTGGCTCTGCCATGGGTAATAACACTGAGCCCCTCAAGGTCTCCTAAAATATCAGGGGCACTGTCGCTTAAACCTTCTAAATCACTTAGTGCAGACTCTAAGGTATTAAAATCTTCGTCTTCAAGTGGTTTTTTAGCTTTAACATACCCATCATATTTATAAACCTTCTCATAAATATCAAAAGATTCAGAAACAAATATGTCTACACTTGAAACACCAATGGTGTTTTTGGGTCTTTTGAGTTGCTTTGTTTGAGCTTGCGTCGTAGAAATGAACAATCCTGCAACAACATATAAAGTTATGATGCGACACACGCATTGAGGGAATTTCATTGAATGTCAATTAATTAATAGCTAGCCTAAAGATAGAAATTACTTTTGCTTCAACAAAATGTTAGGCTAATTCATTTGGTATAAAATTATTGAGTTAGCATCGCCTATAGTAATAAATTCAAGGTTTTTGTCTTTGTCAATATTATCTAATTCAATGCTAGAGTTTCCGTATACAGGGAAGTTAGGTAATAGCTTTGACTGGCTATCAAAAAGGTACACTTTATGTGACTGAATATCTGTTGTAGAAACATAAATTTTATCATTAATATAAAATATTTTAGGGTTCGAATAATCTCCAAAATCTAATTCAGTCGTTCTGTTTTTTATAGATAATTTGTTTTCGCTTTGCGTGATTAAAGTCTTACTGGTTGTTTCTAAGAAATGATTTTTAGATAAATTCAATCGTTTTTGAGATACATTACCCCTGGTGTCAATTGATATTAAATCACCAGAATCTGTAGTTGTAGTAAAGGTGTTATTGTATAGATATAAGGGCTGGGATGAATAGTTGTGTGATGATTTAGGTTTAATTCTTGTTTTACCTAAACGGTCCAAAATATAGATTTTGTTCGCAGTCTTAATAGTGATATAATCCTTAGTGCCAATTCTAAAATGTTTGGGTTGTGTTAAAATGGTGCTATTGGCAGAATTAAACTTAAAACCTCTAACAATTTTACCTTTTACGGTATACATTAAAACGTTTTTGCCTTGGGTGACTAATAACCTGTAGTTTTTACGCTTGTCATAATCAAAAACCGCAAGGGGTTGTGTAATTTCATGTTTGAATTTTAACGAAAACGGCTTTACTTCTTTTCCATTTCTTGCTAAAACATACACTCTATTTGGCGTGGCAAACGCTAATTGAAGTCTGCCATTTTTATAAATATCAATTTGCTCAATCTTTCCTAATACAGGACCTTGTAATTGCTTTTTCCAGAGTATTTTTCCTTTATTTGAGATTAAATATAAATTGTTTTTAACGTCCTGAACTACAATTTCTTTTTCATTTGTAATATGGTTAATCACAAATTGTGGGGTGTTCAATACGTCTGCACTCAATTTAATATTGAGTTCTTCAGAAACGGAATTAGCCCTTGTTTTGCTTTTACTTTTTGTAATGATGCCATTTACATGGGCGAAATTATTATCATAAATAAATTGAATGCCCGTGGCATCATAACGTTTTAGGCTGTAACTTTTATTTTCCTCTAGGTTTTTATCTATAATGCTTTTTAAACTAGATGCGTTTATTATTTGAAGTAAAGAAGAGGCATCACTTAACTTATCACTAGATGATTTGAAATAGGCTTTGTCTGCTAACGTCGTTTTATTTTGAAAGCTAGCAATAATATTTTGAAGTATTTCAAGGTCTTCAGCAAAGATAAAGAAGTTGTCAATAATACAATATAGCTTAGCATTACTATGGCTAATCAACGGTTTGAAAGTTTTGGCAAACAAAGCTGGCTGACTAAAATTAAATAAGGAGATTCCTCTGTAGGTGTCTGTTTGTGTTTGTTCATTCAATAAGGCGTCATGCGTTGCAATTACATCTAAAGTATTTAATATAATAGCGCGCTTTTTACCTTGGTAAATAACGCCCACCTCTATAATATCATTGAAAAGGGCAGCATTATTTGCAATAGAATCTTGATTGTTAAATTTTGCCAGATTAGTTCCAAACGTTTTATAATTATCAAAGGTAAAACTCATGAAGCCATCGCAATTGGCGGGAGCTATGCGATAGGTTTGATTTTCTTGAGGAATAGTGTTTTTGAAAATATTTATTAAACTTTTGGTTGAATCTTCGGCTATGGTAATCCCGTTAAAGTAAATGCCGTCTTGATTAAGTTCAACATCTGCTACTATGCTTTGGGTAAAAGAATTGATAGAAAGGGAATCTTCAATGAACATGGATTTTAGAAAAGTACTATTCTCACTAATTCCAATTGAAAAGGTTTTGTCATTACTCGTTGTGTTGAAAATTTTATCTAAAGTGATGTATTTTTCAGTTGGCGTGAAAATGCCTTCTACAATAGATTTTGATGACGATGCAAAGAAAGTACTATCAATATGAGCACTGTAAAAGCTAGTGTTGTTGATAGTAGATTTGATGATTGTTTTGTCATTATAAGAGAGGGTTTCCTCTTTGTAGTCTGTTAATGAGTCGGTTTTAAAAAGCCCTTTATGCAGCCTCGTAATAATAGAGAATTGTAAACTGTCATTGTTATCCTTGGAAAAACAGAATAAAATATCTGATTCTGGTCTAAATACAGATAGGTTGCCTATTTTTTTTTGAAGTGTGGCATAGGCATTTGTTTTAGAAAATCTTTGAAGGAAATCATTATTGGTAATGGCACTTTCTAAGCTTTCCATATTAGAGACCTTAATAATGGCCATTGCATTTGCAGGTGCAAAATCTAGAAGTTTAGTTCTTTGTGTTTTAGAATTTGTGCATCCTACAATACATAAAAGAAGGAGGGCGAAGGCAAAAAATCTCATGGACAGAATTAATTTCTACAAACCTAATATTTTTTTTTATGCATTGAAAGATTATCAGTCTATCTTTAGGGCTTCAGGCAGTAGTCTGAATGATTTTCTGTGATATTTTGTAATGCCATACCTTCTTATGGCTTCTCGGTGAGCCTTAGTGGGGTATCCTTTATTTTGTTTCCAATTATACATGGGGAATTCTTCATGTATTTTATCCATATATAAATCACGATACGTTTTTGCTAAAATTGAGGCTGCTGCAATACTTAAGTATTTACCATCTCCTTTTATAATGGTTTCGTGGGGTATGTCATTGTAGGCTTTAAATTTGTTCCCATCTACAATAATAAACTCGGGTATTGGCTTTAAAAGGTCTATGGATTTGTGCATGGCCAAAATGGAGGCGTTAAGAATATTGATGCGATCAATGTCTTCTTGAAAAACATGAGCTACCCCAAAACTTAAGGCTTGTTTTTCAATTATAGGTTTTAAATCAAAACGTTTCTTTTCACTTATTTGTTTCGAATCATTTAAGATGCTATTCTTAAATTTTTTAGGCAGAATAACGGCAGCAGCGGTAACCGGACCGGCTAAACAACCTCGACCTGCTTCGTCAGTTCCGCATTCTAGAAAATATTTAGAGTGATATTTTAATAACATGAAGCTAAAGTATTGATAAATTGTAAAATGACTTTTAAGGTCTAGGATTGATATCTAAAAAAAGAAAGGGAAAATACATCTTTGTGTTTAGCAGTCAAAGGATATGGGAATATTTTTTCTTGAGGAAAAGTTATAGTATTGAGCAATTAGATGGAGTTTTTTTAAAGAACGGCTTGTTTCTTTTATTTTTTATTAAGAAATTTACATCTGACTAACTCAAATAAAAATCTATGAAATTGAAATTGACCGGGTTGTTAGCACTCTTTTTTGTGCTTTCAATTCAACTAATCAATGCTCAGCAAAAACAGGTTTCTGGTAAGGTGACAGATGAATATGGGCTACCGCTTGAAGGTGTTACTGTTATCGTAAAAGGCACAAGCAGAGGTGTTGTTTCAGATTTTGATGGTGTTTATGCCATTTTCGCTAGTGAAGGTGAAGAACTAAAAGTCAGTTTCATTGGAATGAAAACTCAGACGGTTCTTATTGGTGCTGAAACTACGATTGATTTGACAATGGTAGAAGACCTTGAAGATTTAGATGCCGTTGTAATTACCGGGTATCAAAATGTAGAACGTGAGCTTTTTACCGGAGCATCTCAAACCATAAAAGCAAGGGACATTAAACTCGATGGTGTGGCCGATATTTCAAGAGCCTTAGAAGGACGCGCGGCTGGTGTAAGTGTGCAAAATGTAACTGGTACTTTTGGCGCAGCACCGAGAATCACCATTAGAGGCTCATCCTCTATTTTAGGTGATACCAAGCCCATATGGATTATTGATGGTGTTATCCAAGAAGAAATTGTGAATTTATCCGTTTCAGACTTGGTTTCTGGAGACCCAAATACGTTATTGAGCTCTGCAGTTGCTGGTTTGAATGCGTCAGATGTTGAAAGTTTCGAGATTTTAAGAGATGCCTCAGCCTCAGCCCTATATGGTGCTAGAGCCTTAAATGGTGTGGTAGTCATTACCACAAAATCAGGTAAGAAAAACCAAAAGCCTTTGGTTAACTATTCCGTTGAAGTTGCCGTTAGAGATGTTCCTCGGTATACAAATTATGACCAGTTAAATTCTCAAGAAACAGTTTCTATTTATAGAGAGATGGAGTCTAAAGGATTTCTAGATTTACCAACCTCTTTTCAAGGACGTTTTGGAGGTATCTATAATATCATGTATCGTGCTATTAACAATTATGATGCTGGTACAGGACAGTTTCAATTGCAAAATACACCTGAGGCAAGGGCAAAATTCCTTCAACAGTATGAGCTAGCAAATACAGATTGGTTTAATACGCTTTTTAGTGCAGCACCAACACAAACACATACTTTGAGTTTTTCTAGTGGTAGTGAAAACGCTACCTCATACGCTTCCCTTGGTTATTATACAGATCCCGGATGGACTATTGCAGACAGGGTGAGAAGATTAACAGGTAATTTAAGAAATACTTATTATCTCTCAGATGATAGATTAAAAATTACTACGCAGTTAATAGGGTCTATGAGAAATCAATTGGCGCCAGGTACAGGAAATAGGCAGGAGGATGTTGTAGGCGGTTCATTTACCCGAGATTTTGATATCAATCCTTTTAGCTATGCGCTTAATACCAGTAGGGCATTAAGACCAAGGGATAATGACGGGAATTTGGAATACTCAAGATATAACTGGGCACCTTTTAACATCCTTGAAGAAATTGATAACAATTCACTAGAATTGAATGTAGCTGATATTAAATTTCAGGGCCAAGCTGAATTTACAATTAATGATAATTGGACCTATAACTTTTTAGGCTCTGCTCGATTTGTTACGTCTAATGGAGAACAATCACAAACAGAGAATTCAAATGTTGCAGGCGCCTACAGAGCTAATGAGACGACCATAGTTCAAGATCAAAATGTATTCTTATTTACTGACCCTGATGAACCTAATTCAAGGCCAAGAGTTGTTTTGCCAGTAGGCGGAATCTTAACTACAAGGAAGAATACCTTAACAACATACACTTTTAGAAATACCATTGATTTTAATAAAACCTACCAGGATGTTCACGGCATACGGGTTTATGCGGGACAAGAATATAGATATACCGATAGGAGTCAAAGTTCAAATACAGGGTATGGATATCAGTTCTCTAGAGGCGGAACAGTGTTTACAGACCCAGATATTTTGAAGAAAGCTATTTTGGAGGGCAATGATTATTTCTCATCATTTGAAACAAGGCAGCGCGAGATGTCATTTTTTGCCAATGTTACCTATGATTATAACAAAAAGTATGTGCTGAATGTTACAGGTAATTATGAAGGTTCAAATCGTGCCGGTAAATCTGATGACACAAGATGGTTACCTACCTATACCATTGGTGGGAAATGGAACATTGATAAAGAAGATTTTATCCAGAATTCAAATGTTATTTCCAGTATGGCGTTTAGGCCCAGTTATGGTCTTGTAGCTTTATTGGCAGATAACGCAACCAATAATTTACCGGTTTTTAGAAATCAAATCACAGACCGATTGTTTTCTAATGATAGAGAGAATTTTATTGATATTGAAGATTTACAAAATACCGAGTTAACTTGGGAGAAGACGCTGGAGTTAAATTTAGGTTTGGATATCGGATTATTCAACAATAGAATAATGATGAATCTAGATGTGTATTCTAGACAAGGAAAAGATTTAATTGATTTAATTAGGACTACGGGTATTGGCGGACAATCTATTAAGTTGGGTAATAATTCTGAAATGACTACAAAAGGGATAGAGTTTCAGATAAATACAGTGAACATTGATACAGACGATTTTAATTGGAAAACAGGATTTAATATCTCGCATTTCAATCAGGAAGTGACCTCCTTAAAGCAAGAAGCAAATGTTTTTGATTTAGTCACGGGAACAGGACGCGGAAATGCTGTTGGTTTTCCTAAGGGGTCTTTGTTTTCATACAGATTTGATGGACTGAATGAATTTGGTCTCCCGCAATTTTTAACAGATGATCCAGATTATAATCCTGCAGACCCATACGATTTAATTGATTTTCAAGATACCGAAAATGTTTTGGATTACTTAGTTTATGAAGGCGGAACAGAACCAAACCTAACTGGAGGATTGGCTAACAATTTTAGATATAAGAATTGGGATTTTAGTTTTTTCATTTCCTTTTCAGCTGGAAATAAAATTAGGTTGAACCCATCCTTTGCTTCAGAATATACTGATTTGGATGTGTTTCCAAGAGAATTTGTGAATAGATGGATAGCCCCAGGAGATGAGGCTATTACTAATGTGCCCGCCATAGCTTCCCAAAGTGTACTTCAGTCTTTTGGTGAAAACAATTTAGAAAGAGCCTATAATGCCTATAATTACTCTACCGAGCGCGTCGCAGATGGCGGTTTTGTAAGAATGAAAAATATAACATTAGGGTATTCTTTAGATTCAATAACAATCAAAAAGATGGGCTTGTCAAACTTTAGGATGAGTTTGCAAACTACCAATCCTTTCTTAATATATTCTGATTCGAAGTTAGGAGGACAAGATCCAGAATTTTTTAGATCTGGGGGTGTGGCTTATCCTATTACAAGAATGTTTACCTTTTCATTATATGTTGGGTTTTAATAAAAAATAGTATGAAGCAAATGAAATATAGAATTATAACAGTTTTTTGTTTATTTCTGATGATATCGTCATGTGATGCTGTTCTTGATGAAACACCAGATAATAGAACGACCATAGATTCACCTGAAAAAATAGCAGAATTATTGGTAGGGGCTTACCCAGAAGCGGCATATGCCTCTTTTTTGGAGCCCATGACTGATAACGCCGGAGATAAAGGACCTAGTGCAGAGGAAGTCCGTGTTAATCAGGAAATGTTTTTCTGGAATGATATTAATGATACTGATGACGATACGCCAACTAATTATTGGAATGATACTTATGCCGCCATTGCTCAGGCCAATCAGGCCTTGGCTTCTATTAATGATCTTGGCGGGGGAAGTGAATACAATGCCTTAAAGGGTGAAGCCTTACTTTGTAGGGCTTATAGTCACTTTATGTTAGTGAGTATATTTTCTAAGGCCTATGATCCAGCTACGGCAAATACTGATTTAGGGATAACTTATATCACAGAACCTGAAACAGTGCTTCTAGGAAATTATGAAAGAGGAAATGTGGCTAATGTCTATGAAAATATTAGAAAAGATATTGAAGAAGGCATTGCTTTGATAGAAGATACTTATGGCGTTCCAGCGTATCATTTTACTAAAAGTGCGGCACATGCTTTTGCTTCTAGATTCTATTTAAATACAGGAGAATGGCAAAAAGTGATAGATCATAGTACTCAGGCGTTGGGTGGGAATGATTTAAGTGTTTTAAGAAATTGGGCCGGACAATACAGGCCAAGAACCTATTCTGAACAAACCACACAATATATATCGTCTTCTGCGGTGCAAGAACCGGCTAATCTATTACTAGTTTCAGCTTCTTCGCCTTTTAATCGGTATCATTTTTCAGCGCGATATCAATTAACTAATGGGAAACGCGATGAGCTTTTTCCTTTCAGAAATGAAACAGGTAAGCAGTCTGCTTATCAAGTTTTTGGAAGTAATGATTTGTTTTATAATGTACCAAAATTTACGGAGTATTTTAAAGTTACAAATCAAGCTGCTAGTACAGGTGAAGCTTATGTTACTTTTGTTTTGTTATCAACTGATGAGGTAATTTTAAACAGGGCCGAAGCCCATGCTATGATAGGTCAATTAGATAAGGCTACTGAAGATGTTAATAAATCGTATGCTGTAAAAACCATGGAATATGATCCGGCTACCGATGCTTTTTCTGTATCTGATATACAAACCATTTTTGAGCCAGAAAACCCCAATATTTATGCGCCTTTTTATGCCATACCAGCCGAATCCTTATCTTTTATAAATGCTGTGTTAGAGTTAAAGCGGACTATTTTTTACAATGAAGGTTTGCGTTGGTTTGATATTAAAAGACATCATATAGAAGTGGAACATTTGGATATTTTTGGTAATAGTTTTGTCTTGCCTAAGGGGGATTTAAGAAGGGCAATTCAAATACCAGAAGCGGCTCAATCTTTTGGAATAGAGGAAAATCCAAGGTAAACAACTAAAAATAAAGCTATGAAGAATAATATAAAAATATATCTAGTTTGCTTGATTGCACTAAGCTATATGGCTTGCAGCGATGGATCAGATAGTGTTGGAGCGTCTCAAATTGATACCAATCCACCAATCTTAAATACTTTAGATATTTGGTTAAGAAATAATTTCGTGCAACCTTATAATATAGAGGTGCTTTATAAATGGGATATCAATGATACCGATGTTGATCGGTTTTTGCATCCACCTTTTGAAGCCAGCGTAAGACCGGTAGCTAATGCTTTACAAAAAGCTTGGATAGAGCCATATACAACTGTTGGTGGGCCTGATTTTATTAAGAAAATAGCACCGCGTCAATTTACTTTTGTTGGAAGTTTTAATTTTAACCCGAATAGTCCAACAATTACATTAGGTGTTGCTGAAGCAGGAACAAAAATAACCCTTTTTAATATTGATTTTTTAGATTTTACGGATATAAACAGTATAAAACAACCATTAAAAACCGTTCAACATGAATACGGACATATATTAAATCAGAACATTCCGTTTGATGTGAGTTATGGGCAGATTAACCCAGAAAATTATACAGCACAATGGTTTAATAGAACAGACGAAGAGGCCAGAGAGTTAGGTTATATAACGGCCTATGGGTCTAGTCAAGAGGGTGAAGATTTTGTTGAAATGGTTTCGGAAATGTTAACTAATTCTAAAGCAGATTTTGATGCTATAGTAGATGGCATTGTAAGTGATAACGCCAGAAGTATAATTAGACAAAAAGAAGCTATTGTTGCAGAATATTATTTAACAAATTTTGGTATTGATATTTATGAACTACAAGATTTAATAGATAAGGCAACACAAGATTTAGTAAAATAAGAACTATGAAAAGTATTAATATAAAGATTTGGTTTATTAGCTTTTTGGCGGTTTGCAGCATGTCATGTAATAATGATGATGGTCAAGAGCTTTTTGCTGATTCGCCAGCAGAACGTATTGCTAATAGAAATGCCGAACTGACTAATTTATTGATTTCTCAAAATCAAGGTTACAAAGCTGTGTATTTTTCTAAAAATGATGAGTTTGGTGGATTTACCTATTACATGCAGTTTAATGCAGATGGTACCGTTGGCATGACTTCAGATTTTGATGCCGAAACAGCAATTGAATTCTCTTCGTATGAGGTAAGACTAGGGACAACTAATGAATTGGTATTTACTACAAGAAATCATATACAAAAAGTGAGTAATCCTTCTTTTCCTGGACTAGTGGGAACAGGTTATAAAGGAACTTCAGTATTTCAGTATTTTAAGAATGAAAATGGCGTGCTTACATTTAGAGATGTTAGAAATAGTGACTCGGGATTTCTAGTTTTAACGCCTACTAATTTTGCTGATTTTGAAACAGAAAGTGTTGCAAAGGCAGAGGCCTCTTTAGCGCAGCGCGAAAACATTCTTCCTACACCAACATCATCAGTGTTTCAGCTTTTGAGTATTGAAAATGCCAATGGGCTTTCTAGTTTTAATTTTAATTATGATCCACTTAGGTTGTATGCTTCTCCAAGGATTACCTTAGATGATGGCTCAGTGACCGAATTTAATTTTGGATTAAGTTTTACTGAAAATGGTCTAGTAATTAGTCCTGTTTTAGAATTTGAAGGTGAAGTTTATGAAGAATTTATTTATGATAGTAGTTCATCAAGCTATATTTCTGAAGTTAATGGTACCACCGCTAAAATTCTTTTTAGCAATGAGCCCGCTTTTATAGGAAGAGATGTTTTTGATTTATTAGAAATTGGTGGTGATGGTTATTTGTATAGACCAGGATTAGGATCTAATCCTTTAACTTCTCCGGGACATGACGCCATAATCGCTGAAGTTAATGAGAATTTAAGTGGGTTTGGCTTGTCTTTCTTTGACTACATTTTATTTCTAGATTTTGAAAGTGATAATTGCTTGAGCCAGTTGTTAATTAGAGTGCAGAACGCCAACGGTGATATCTTTAATGCATTTTATTGCTTTGAAAGAGCAGTCATTCAGGATAGAAAATTGTTTCTAACCTATGCAGGTCCTGCTCAAGGAAATGGCCCACTCTTAGAAGCCTCTGTGGCTCCTATAATTACCTTTTTCAACAGTACTGAAGGTATGATTTACACCAATGAAGGAAGTTTTTCTTCATCATTAGGAAGTTTTAGCAACCTGGCAGGAACTTTCACGAGTGTACAAAACCCATCGCAGAGAGTCTATGGTTTATTCTTTTAATTACTAAATAAATGGTATTGATTCGTGCTAAGAAACGCCTACAAAATTTCTGGTATTTTTAGTTTTGTTCTTGTAGACAAATAATTTTTTCATTTTATTACGTTATCATATTTTGTGTTTACCTTTGCGGGGTTTTAAAAGCAGTTATGAGAAGAATCATTAGCGTTTTATTTTTAGTTTGCTACATAAGTACTGCTTATGCCCAAAATAAATTAACTCTTGATGAAAATGAGACTAAAGAAGGAGTCTCTAAGAGCGATTCTTTAGCGCCAATAAAAAAGGCATCACCAAAAGAATCTACGAAATTGTCTGATGCGGCAGATAAGGATGGTGTTACCATCCATGACTATAAAATTATTTCCTATAAAAATGACACAACTTATGTGGATACCTCATTAACGATCCACAAAGATTATAAGCACAATTATTTAAGAAAGGATAATTTTGGGTTAATTCCATTTTCAAATTTAGGACAAACCTACAACACTTTAACGTATGACTTTGAGAATACGAAGTTAATGCCAAAGTTTGGTGCAAGAGCGCGACATTTCAATTACATGGAAATTGAAGATATAAATTACTACCGTGTGCCAACACCATTAACCGAACTATTTGCGCGAACTGCCTTTGAGCAGGGGCAGTTATTAGATGCCTTTTTTACTGCAAATTTATCGCCACAATATAACTTCTCTATAGCTTATAAAGGTTTACGTTCATTAGGTAAATATTTACACATATTAACAAGTACAGGTAATTTTAGATTTACGTCAAATTACCAAACAAAAAATAATAGGTATAAGGTTAGGGGGCATATTGTAATACAAGATTTGTTAAACCAAGAAAATGGGGGACTGCCAGATATTAGTGTCGAAAATTTTGAGAGTGGAGACCCTGAGTTTATTGAACGATCACAATTAGAAGTTAATTTTACAGATGCTGAAAGCGTATTGGAAGGAAAACGTTTTCATTTAGATCATAGCTATGAAATTTTAAACCCGAATGATTCTTTAGCAAATAATGCTATTAAACTAAGCCATACCATTTCATATACAGATAAGCATTATTCATACGCACAAACCTCTGCTCAAACTGAATTTTTTGGAGATTCCTTTAATTCTAGTAATTTGTTTGATAGAACGGAGCTCACGGACTTGTATAATCAATTCAGGTTAAACTATAGCAATAATATTATAGGGGACTTGCAAGTGAATGCAAGTAATAATCATTATAATTATGGCTACAATAAATTAGTTATTCTTGATGGTGAAACAATTATTAATAGACTAAAGGGAGATATATATTCAGTTGGAGCAAAATATCATAAGCTGTATAAAGGTTTTGAGCTTAATGGAGACATTGGGGTTAATGTGTCTGGAGATTTTGATGGCAATTACATAAAGGCAGACGCTGCATTTAAAATCAATGATGATCTCTCCGCTAAGGGGTCTATTAATCATAGCTCCAAAGCACCAAATTTTAATACGCTACTTTATCAGAGTAATTATATAAACTATAATTGGCAGAATACATTTAATAATGAAGAAACCCAGCAAATTGCATTTGAAATTGAGTCAAAGAAAATAGGAAATGTCACGGTTGATTATTCAACAATTGATAACTATGTTTATTTTAAGGAAGATGCTAATTCAGGTCAAGTGGCATCCTTCCAAAATAGCAATACAATAAATTACTTGAGGGTGCGATTTCAAAACGAAATTAAGTTTGGCAAGTTTGCCCTCAATAACACGATTGAATATCAGAACGTGAAGGACAATGACACAGTATTGAACGTGCCTGAATTTAATACGCGTAATACATTATATTTCTCATCGCACTTATTTCAAAAAGCATTGTTTTTGCAAACAGGTATTACATTTAATTACTTTACGAAGTATTATATGAATGCCTATAATCCTGTTTTGGCCGAATTCTATGTTCAAACCGATAAGCAGTTTGGTAATTTTCCACGCTTTGATTTCTTTATAAATGCAAAACTACGTACAGCACGGTTGTATTTAAAATTTGAGCATTTCAATTCTCCATTTACGGGGTATAACTACTATTCAGCTCCAGCAAACCCGTATAGAGATTCCATCATACGTTTTGGTCTAGTTTGGAACTTCTTCATGTAGTATTTAGGGGCCTCCCTTTCTTCTTAGAATTAAATCAATGACATTATATATATAGAGGTGTTTGTTTTTTGGTATGCAGCAGAGGTGCTGTTGCTATGATAATGGGTTGTCTTTAAAGAAAGGTGTTTATTTGTTTAGATGGTAATTCACAATTAAGTATTCTTATTTACGGTAGTCTCACATTAAAGATGGATGTATTAAATACTACATATACAGAAATAAATTACATTTAATACTCAAAAGGGGTTTATCTATTGGGTTAATTAGGTATAAAGTCAAAAAAGATTTGTGCTGTAAGTGTTGGTGTATAAGGTGTTTAGTGCTTAATAAAAAAAAGGTTTAAAAAAAGGTTCAAAAAAGTTTGTTTGTGGATAATAAATGGTGGTATATTTGCAGCCGCTAAAAACGGTAGTATATGTTTGCGGCAATACGTTCTACAGGTAATATTTTGGATTGATTAAAAGGGATTAAAATTTTTTTTAAAAAAAACTAAAAAAACTATTGTGGGATTAAAAAAGGGTTTTATATTTGCACCCGCTTAGCAAGGAAACGCGTTAAGAAAGAAAGATAAAAAAGTTCATAAACATATTGAATTGACAGCGTAA
>NZ_BMWZ01000008.1 GCF_014651495.1 Algibacter mikhailovii | reverse complement strand
GTAAAAATGTTGAAGTTGGTGCTTATGAAATTCCTTTAAGTAGGAATAAAAAGACACAACTGGTTGACGCTTTAAATAATATTTAAACTTCCAACTAAACTAAAAGTTATCGACATTTAAAATAACTTTAACCGACCGAAAATCTTTTACATTCAAGAAGCTATTATTAATTTTTATAATAGCTTCTTTTGTTTTTGCTAAAGATTGTTGTTTAGGAATTTTTATCAAAATGTTTTTATGAAACTGATTTCTTATTCTAGCAATAGGAGGTGCCTCAGGTCCCAAAACAAAACCTCTAAAAACTTGTCTTAACGACTTGGCATACCAATTAGAGGCCGTTTCAACACGATTATAATCTTTATGTTTTAATGTAATTTTTATCTGCTTATAAACTGGGGGGTATTTAAAATTATAACGATCATTCATCTGCTCTTGGAACATATCGATATAACTATTAGTGGACACCTGCTGCAATATGTTATGGTGCGGATTATAGGTTTGAATTAAAACCTTGCCACGTTCTTGTGTTCGCCCTGCTCTACCTGAAACTTGTAACATGAGTTGAAAACTGCGCTCATGCGCTCTAAAATCGGGAAAATTCAGCATATTGTCTGCATTCATAATACCAACCAATTTTACATTTCTAAAATCCAATCCTTTGGTTAGCATTTGCGTACCTACAAGAATATCAATTTCTTGTTGCTCCAATGCTGTTATAATTTTTTCATAGCCATATTTACCTCTCGTTGTATCCAAATCCATTCTGGCTACTTTATATTCAGTAAATAAGGCTTTCACTTCTTCTTCAATTTGCTCGGTACCAAAACCCTTGCTATCTATTTCTGGGCTTCCACAAGCTTCACAAGTTTTAATCATGACGGCATGGTAACCACAATAGTGACATCGCAATTGCTGTCTGTATTGATGATAGGTTAAACTTACATCGCAATTGGGACACTGTGGCGCATGACCACAAGTTTTACATTCAACAATTGGAGAAAACCCTCTACGGTTTTGAAACAGAATAATTTGATGACCTTCTTTTAAAGTTTCAGTCATTTCTTCAATGAGTCTATCACTGAAATGACCTTTCATGCGCTTTTTTTTCTGTTTCTCATTTATATCTACCAACTCAATATCGGGCATCAACACATTATTATACCGATACATTAATTCCACAAAACCATACTTGTTTTGTTTCGCATTAAAATAACTCTCCAAACTTGGCGTGGCAGAACCCAATAATGCTTTTGCTTTATGAATATTTGCAAGAACAATAGATGTGTCTCTTGCATGATAACGTGGCGCAGGATCAAATTGTTTAAATGACTGCTCGTGCTCTTCATCAACAATGATTAAGCCTAAGTCATTAAAAGGCAAGAATATTGAGGATCTTGCTCCCAATACAATTTGAGCCTTATTAGAATTATTTAAAACATTATTCCAAACTTCAACCCGCTCATTCGTTGAATATTTTGAATGAAATATAGCGACTTGTTCTCCAAAGTAATTTTGTAATCTAGTAATTAACTGCGCTGTTAGAGCAATTTCCGGCAATAGATATAAGACTTGTTTACCCTGAGATAATACATCTTCTATTAACTTAACATACACCTCCGTTTTACCAGAAGAAGTTACACCGTGCAAAAGGGTCACACTATGACTTTTAAAAGCTGTTTTAACTTCATCCAGCGCCTGTTCTTGATAGCTATTTAGATGTTTAGTTGTTTCCGTATTCTCCCCTAAGTACTCTACCCTATCCTTTTGAATAAAATACGCCTCAAGAACACCTTTATCAATTAATGCTTTTATAATGCTATTCGAAGCCTGACTTTCATGAGCTAATTCTGCAACTTTTACAGGTTTTTTTGTTTTGGCAGAAAGCGAAAACAACGTTAACAACACATCCCTTTGTTTGGGGGCTCTACTTAAATCATCTAATAAAACTTGAAGAGCTTCATTAGAAGCATACTCACTATGTAGTTTGACATATCTTACCAGTTTTGGTTTGTACTTTTCATACACTTCCTCTTCAACACTAATAGCTTCTTTTTCAATTAATCTTTTTATAACTGGTAAAACATTTTTTTTGTCAAGAATATTAACAACATCATGAACCTTTAAAGACGATTGATGATGCAAAGCTTCATAGATTAAGAACTCATCATCCTTTAAAATAGATTCATCAATAGGCGCTATACTTCGTTTTGTAATAACCGTTTCACTTTCAAGAATAAATCCACTAGGCAAAGCTGCTCGCATAACATCACCCATAGTACACATATAATAATTCGCAATCCATTGCCACAGTTCTAACTGCTTGGCATTAACTATAGGAGTTTCATCTAATATCTGATGAATATCCTTCGCATCATAAGCCACTGGTGCATTATTGTGAATCTCATATACAATGCTGGTATAAATTTTAGATTTACCAAATGGCACCGCAACGCGCATTCCAGGTTTTAAAAAATCAGCTTCTGAAGTTGTAATACTATAAGTAAAAAGCTTTTTTAAGGGGATTGGAATTATAACATCTATATAGTACTGCTTCATCTATTGTCCTTTTCGGAGTTTATTTAAGGACGCATTGAGTTCATAACCCAATAATAAAATATTTGAATTCAACCATAAATATAGCAGCAGAATTAACAGCGCACCTATAGAACCATACAACCTGTTATATTGGCCAAAGTTTTCTATATATACACTAAACAAATACGAAGTAAGCATAATTAGAAACGTTGTGAACAATGCTCCTACTGAAAAAAACTTTGAATACTTCCCTTCTTTTGTTCCGAAATAATACAAGGTTGCCGTTGCTAAATAGATCATGATCACAAAAAAAACATACTTCACTATTTTAGTCCATAGCACGCCTGTGGCAACTAAATCAAAACCTCTATTCTCAAAGGCACTTAACACACCCTGAACTACATATAATTGAAAATAACCTAAGACAGCAATGGTAATTATCAGTAAAAAAGCAAGAATTAAAGCAATACCTAAAGCATACAAATATTGCCTATAAACACTTCTGGTTAGTTGTTCATGATAAGAAAATTCAAAACCAGAAAAAACCGCATTCACCCCATTTGCCATCAAAACTATGGACAGAACGAAAACGGTAGACAGCAAACCTCCTCTTTGAGATTGATCAATATTTTCAAATATATTCTGAAAAAAAAAGTCCGATGTGGTTGGTGGTAAAAACGAATCTAAAAACACCAAAAACTCGATTTTAAAATCATCAATAGGGATATACGGAATGATGACCAATACAAACAATAAAAATGGAAATATGGCCGTAAAAAAACTAAAGGCAATGGCACTGGCTCTTGTAGTTAATGCACCTTTCACTATACCTGTAATGTAGAGTTCTAATAGGTCATAAAGCGACAAGCCTTCAAGACCTGGAAGCTTTACGCTCTTAAATAAGCGCACCAATACATTAATTACAGGAAGTTTATCAAGTTTATCCTCAACGGGCTTAGTCATTAAAAATCTGCTTTGAAGATTTAAAACAAAGTTATTAAAATAAAAAATGCCTGTTAAGGATTAATACAGGAATTAGTTGAGTAAACTAAAATTTCAACTATTTGATGGCTTTTAAACTCAAATCCATATTATGAACAGAATGTGTCAAAGCACCACAGGATATATAATTTACACCACATTCCGCATAGTGTCTTATGGTAGTTTCATTAATATTCCCTGAAGACTCGGTAAGACATTTATCACCAATTAATTCAACGGCTCGTCTGGTATCCTCATAATCGAAATTATCCAATAAAATTCTATAGACCCCTTGGTTATTCAGAATTTCTTCAACTTCAGTCAAATCTCTTGCCTCAACCATAATTTGAAGATTTTTTCCAGTTGCATGTAAATACTCCTTAGACATGTCAATGGCCTTAGTAATACCTCCAGCAAAATCAATATGGTTATCTTTAAGCATGATCATATCATAAAGAGCAAACCTATGATTTTCGCCTCCGCCAATTTTAACAGCCCATTTTTCCAATACACGAATACCAGGGGTTGTTTTTCGAGTGTCTAATATTTGGGTTTTTGTACCTTCAACTAAATCCACAAACATTCTTGTTTTAGTTGCAATAGCACTCATACGCTGCATAGAATTAAGCACTGTACGCTCTGCCTTAAGTATGGATTGAGAAGGCCCTTCAACATACATAACTACATCTCCATAAGTTACCTCTGAGCCATCTTCAATGCGTACATCTAATTTTAAATTCTTATCTACATAAGCAAATACTTTCTTGGCAAAATTAACACCACCAATGATGCCTTTATCCTTAACCAATATTTTTGCTTTACCTCTAGCATTTTCTGGGATACAAGCTAATGAACTATGATCTCCGTCTCCTACATCCTCTCTTATGGCATTAGCAATTATGGACTTTACTTCGCTATCAAACTGCTCTTGTGTTATCATATCTTTTTTTGAGATTTGCAGCAAAAATAAGAAATTGATTTACTTTTTAATAAGTTACATTTACGAAATTTTTATTTTTTTCTATTTTTACTGCATTATTCATAAATACTATTTAATAATTTTGCTTTTATGACTATAAAACTTATTGCTATTGGTAAAACAGATGACAAACAACTTAACTCACTAATAGACAATTACATTAAACGACTTGGCTTCTATATTAAATTTTCTTTGGAAATTATTCCAGACATTAAGAATAGTAAAAATCTAAGCGAGACTCAACAAAAGCAAAAAGAAGGCGATCTTGTTATGAAAAAACTTAGTCCTTCAGATATTTTGGTGCTTTTGGATGAAAATGGAAAGCAATATGATTCAGTAAGCTTCTCCGCTTACCTTCAGAAACACATGAATTCAGGCATTAAACAATTGGTATTTTTAATTGGAGGTCCTTATGGCTTCTCTGAGGACATTTATAAAAAAGCAAATGGGAAAATATCACTATCAAAAATGACATTTTCCCATCAAATGATTCGTCTGTTCTTTATTGAACAACTTTACAGAGGGTTTACCATATTAAAAAATGAACCCTATCACCATCATTAATGTGTTTTATACACCTGCTTTCTTTTTTTTAATTGACGCTCTAAATCACTAATGGTTTCCCTAACCGCCACTTCAAAATTACGTTCATTAGAAGTTGCATATATTCTAGGCCCCGGTAAACTCAATTCTATATTGCATATTTTACCATCATTATGATCTTTCTCATCCTGTTTAAAATGTACAGCAGCACTGATTAAAAACTCATATCTATTAAAAATTTTTTCTAATTTTTCTTTTGTGAAAGCCGAAAGTGTTTCGCTTACATCAACTCCTACATACTGAATGTTTACTGTCATACGCGTTCTCTTTAATTGTTATTATTTCAATGGAAAGATACAAGAATTTTGAACAAAAAAACTGAACAAATATCATAAAAAAACTATAAAAATATACTTAGCCACTCTTTGAAAAACAGAATACGCATAATAAGGTAATCTCCAAATCTTTTAGCTTTCTAAAATCTCTATTTGTTTAATAATTTGATGCTCAGTAACCGGAAAAGACGCTTTAGTTCTAAGGGTTTTATAAACGGCATCAAAGACATTAAAATAAGAGCCCTTAACGGAAGGTATTCTTTCTACATTGGCGAGTTCATCCTCCATAGTGACCAATTCACCTTCATAACTGGGTAACTCAACCCCGAAACTTGGACTATTAGGAGCTACACCGGATTGGAGCTGCTTTTCTTGAACATCAGAACGATACTTAATGTAAGACCCCTTCGTACCATGCAGAACAAAAGCGGGTTGCTCAAGTGCTACCAATAAACTTGTAGTTAAAAAGACTTGTAATCCATTTTCATAAGCCAAATGAATATGTGCATAATCATCCACCTGTGTGTTTGGTCTCTTTTTTTGGATAACCTTAGACCACGCCTTTGGCTCCCCAAATAAGGCCAATGCGGCGTCAACCAAATGTGGCCCCAAATTATATAATACACCGTTTCCAGGACGATTAGATTCCTTATTAAGGTTATTAGAAATATTATAAATATATCTATCATACCTTAAATGTACTTCAATTAACTGTCCCAATTTCCCAGAATCAACAACCGATTTAACGGATAAAAAATCACTATCATAACGCCGGTTCTGAAAAGGCATGATAAAACAACTTTGTCTTCTAGCCTCTTCATACAACCCTTTTGCCTCGGCCGAAGTCACCGTAAAAGGCTTTTCCACAAGGACATGCTTTTTGGATTTAAGGGCTTTCATTGCAAATTCAAAATGTGTTGAACTAGGTGTATTTACAACTACCAATTCAATATCAGGCTGAGCTAATAATTCATCAACGGTATTATAACTAATAATTGTAGGGTATATCTTTTTTGCCTTTTTAACAGAGCGTTCAACAATAGCCGTTAATTCAAATTTAGCATGTAAGTTTAAAAACGGACAATGAAACAGACTACCTGACATACCAAAAGACAAAACACCAGTTTTAATCACTTTATCCATAAGGCCTAATTTAGCATATTTTTTGTTTCGTTTGATTTAATATAATAGTAATTTTGAATTTACTAAAAACACATGACCAAGATGCAACTTGTATTCGCTACAAATAATTTAAATAAACTAAAGGAAGTTCAAGCTTTTATGCCAAAACACATTAAATTATTAAGTTTAAAGGACATTAATTGCCTTGAAGATATCCCTGAAACCCAAGATACCATTGAAGGCAATGCCATTCAAAAAGCTGAATACGTGTCCTCTAAATACGGATACGATTGTTTTGCCGATGATACCGGACTTGAAGTAAACGCTTTAAATGGAGCTCCGGGTGTATACTCGGCACGTTACGCGGGCCCAAATAAAGATGCCACAGAAAACATGAATTTGTTGCTCAAAAATCTAAAAGCGGATACTAACAGAAACGCACAATTCAAAACGGTTATTGCATTACATATCAATAACGCGGTACAGACCTTTGAAGGTATCTGTAAAGGAGAAATTACTAAAACAGCACAAGGCACAAAAGGCTTTGGTTATGACCCCATATTTAAGCCTAATGGGTATAATGAATCCTTTGCACAAATGGAGCTTAGCCTCAAGAATAAAATTGGACATCGTGGAAAAGCCATTACTAAATTGATAAATTATTTAAGTGAATAAGTGCTTAACTTTGACTAGAAAAAGATAGTCTTGAGGTTGGCTATTAATATTCTTTATGTTACTTTTAATATATGACAGCTGAAGAAATAGAAAAAGAAAACGCAACCATTGCAAAAGCTTACAAAGAACTGCTAAAAGTAAGCTACACAACACTTTCTAAGGAAGACAAGCAATTAATTAGACGTGCTTTTGAAGTTGCTTTGGATGGTCATAAAGATCAACGTAGAAAATCTGGTGAAGCTTATATATTCCATCCCATTGCTGTTGCCAAAATTGTAGCTCAAGAAATTGGATTAGATGCCACCTCTATAGCAGCGGCTTTGCTACATGATGTCGTTGAAGACAGTCCTGATTATGAAATAAAAGATATTGAAAAAGAATTTGGTAAAACGATAGCAACTATTGTTGATGGCCTTACAAAAATATCGTCCTTAAGTAAGGAAAAAGACATGAATGTGTCTTTACAGGCTGAAAACTTCCGTAAAATGTTACTTACGCTTAATGATGATGTCCGAGTGATTATCATTAAGATTGCGGACAGACTCCATAATATGCAGACTATGGATTCAATGCGGCCCGACAAGCAAGACAAAATAGCTTCTGAAACTTTATACATTTATGCACCACTAGCCCATCGCATTGGTTTATATACCATAAAGACACAACTGGAAGACTTAAGCTTAAAATATACTGAACCTGATGTCTATAATGACATATTAAACAAAATAAAAGAGAGTAAAGAAGAGCAAGATCTATACATAAAACAATTTAGTGATGTCGTAAAAAAAGCTTTAGATAAAGAACATTTTGAGTATACCATAAAAGGGCGTCCAAAATCAATTTTCTCGATAAGAAAGAAAATGCTAAATCAAGGCGTGTCTTTTGATGAAGTTTATGACAAGTTTGCTATTAGAATAATTTACAGAAGCGATCTTGCCAATGAGAAGTTTCTAGCTTGGAAAATCTATTCTATAGTTACAGATCATTTTAGACCAAATCCTTTAAGACTTCGTGATTGGATAACATCTCCCAAGACTACAGGATACGAAGCCCTGCATATTACTGTTATGGGCCCTAAAGGAAGATGGGTTGAAGTACAAGTGCGTAGTGAGCGTATGAATGAAATAGCCGAAAAAGGTTATGCCGCGCATTACAAATACAAACAGGACGCCGAAAAAGAAGATAGCCTAGAAAACTGGATCAATAAACTTCAAGAAGCATTAGAAAACTCAGAATCCAATGCTGTAGATTTTGTTGAACAATTTAAACTTAATTTATATTCACAAGAGATTTATGTATTTACGCCCAAAGGCGATTTAAAATCATTACCCAAAGGCGCCACATCTTTAGACTTTGCATTTAATATTCATACCGAGGTTGGCATGAAAACGCGTGGCACCAAAGTTAATGGCAAACTTGTTCCTCTTAGCCATGAATTACAAACAGGAGATCAGGTTGAAATTTTAACTTCAGAGACCGCAAAACCTAATCCAAACTGGTTAGATTATGCCACCACTGCAAGAGCAAGGAGCAAAATTAAATCTGCCCTAAAAGAGGACAGAAAATTAATTGGTGAAGAAGGCAAAGAGATATTACGTCGTAAACTGAAGCAACTTAAAATACCTCTTAATGAAAAAACAATAAATGAACTAGTCAACTATTTTAACTTAAAAACGAGTTTAGATTTATTTTATCGTGTAGGTATAGGTTTTATTGATAATACTAAACTTAAAGCGTATGCTTCGTCAAGAAGCAACGCCTTAATGAGTTTTATCAAAAATAAAATTAGCAGAAAGTCTACCGTTTCCAAAGAACAACTGGATAGAAATGAAGTCACTTCAAATTATGATTCCCTTGTTTTTGGCAAAGATGAAGAAAAGCTAGATTATAAAATAGCCAACTGCTGTAACCCGATCCCTGGAGACAATGTATTTGGGTTTCTTACAGTTTCGGAAGGTATAAAAGTCCATAAAAAAAACTGTCCAAATGCACTAAGCCTGCAATCTAACTACGCCTACAGAATCATGATAGCAAAATGGGTTGATTCTACGCAACGTGAGTTTTCTGCTAAAATAGTACTTACCGGAATTGACCATATTGGTCTCGTAAATGAAATCACCACCATTGTTTCTGAAAACATGCATGTCAATATGAAAAGCATCAGTTTTGAAAGTCATGACGGTTTATTTTCAGGAAAAATTAACGTGGTGGTTAAGAACAATACCATAATAAAAAAGTTACTTGATAAACTTAAAAAAATTAATGGTATAGATAAGGTTACAAGACTGTAAAAAAAGTGTAAATTTGCCACGCAATTATGAATTCAAAGACAGACTCAAAGAATCAAGAAATCGTTAAAAGCGTATTTACGAGCTTTTTAGAAAGTAACGGGCACCGCAAAACACCTGAACGCTACGCTATACTTCAAGAAATTTATAATAGTAATGAACATTTTGATATAGAATCTCTATATCTTAATATGAAGAATAAAAAATATCGTGTTTCACGAGCCACTTTATACAATACCATAGAATTGCTTCTTGAATGTGGTTTGGTGAGAAAACATCAATTTGGACAAAACCAAGCTCATTATGAAAAATCTTATTTCGATAGGCAGCATGATCACGTTATTCTTACAGATACAGGGGAAGTAATAGAGTTTTGTGACCCTAGAATTCAATCTATTAAAAAGACTATCGAAGAAATTTTCGATATCGAAATAAACAACCACTCACTCTATTTCTATGGAAATAGAAAATCAACAACAAATAACTAATTTTTACAATGGCAGTAGATTTACTACTAGGACTACAATGGGGAGACGAAGGCAAAGGAAAGATTGTTGACGTACTCACCTCAAACTATAATATTATTGCTCGTTTTCAAGGTGGACCAAATGCAGGACACACTTTAGTCTTTAACGGCAGAAAACATGTATTACACACAATTCCTTCTGGAATTTTTCATGATGATGCAACCAATTTAGTTGGTAATGGCGTTGTAATAGACCCTGTTATTTTTAAAGGAGAACTTGATAAACTTGAAGAACAAGACGTTGATTATAGAAAATCCTTATTGATCTCGCGTAAAGCCCATATCATATTACCTACACATCGTCTTTTAGATGCTGCAAGTGAAGCATCAAAAGGTAAAGCTAAAATAGGCTCTACGTTAAAAGGTATTGGCCCAACTTATATGGACAAAACCGGTAGAAATGGTATTCGTGTTGGAGACTTAGAGCTTAGTGACTGGAAAGAGCGCTATAGAACGTTAGCTGATAAGCACGAATCAATGATTTCTTTCTACAATGTAGATATTGAATATGATTTAGCCGAATTAGAGACAGAATTCTTCAAAGCTGTTGAAGTATTAAAATCTTTAAAGTTTATAGATTCTGAAGAATATATTTATCAAGCACAAAAATCAGGTCAAACGATTCTTGCTGAAGGTGCCCAAGGCTCTTTATTAGATATTGATTTTGGTACTTATCCATTTGTAACCTCTAGCAACACAACTGCGGCAGGTGCTTGTACTGGTTTAGGTGTTGCACCAAACCAGATTGGTGAAGTATTTGGTATTTTTAAGGCCTATACAACACGTGTAGGTTCTGGCCCCTTCCCTACGGAGTTATTCGATGAAGATGGCGCTACCATGGCTAAAGTTGGTAATGAATTTGGAGCAACTACAGGTAGACCAAGACGTTGTGGTTGGTTAGATCTTGTTGCATTAAAATATGCCTGCCAGGTAAATGGTGTAACGCAGTTAATGATGATGAAAGGCGATGTACTTTCAGGCTTTAAAACATTAAAAGTTTGTACGGAATACAAATATAAAGGTGAAATCATTTCGCATTTACCATATAATATTGAGCCAGAAAACATTGAGCCAATTTATACGGATTTTAGTGGATGGAACGAAGACTTAACTGAAATGTCTGACGCCTCTCAAATGCCGAAAGCATTAAATGAGTATATAGAATTTTTAGAAAAAGAATTGGAAATTCCTATTACCATTGTTTCTGTTGGTCCTGATAGAAAACAGACTATTTTTAGAAAATAATTGATCTAGATTATATTTTCATAAACGCTTCAAATTATTTTGGAGCGTTTTTTGTTTCGTAGAAATCATAAAAAAAGCCTAACTCATAATTAAACATTAATATTATCATTATTTTTACGCCAAACTTTTTATATTTTGAATAGACTACAAGTTTTGCTTCTCATAATTTTTTCTAGCACACTTTCATTTTCAAAAATTAATGCCCAAGCCAAAAAGCAAATTGAAATTGAATATGCCGGAAAACTCACTATAGATCAGAAAAACTATCCTGGGGCAAAAGTTTTAACACGAGATAACAGGCAACAAGTCCACATAAAACACAGCGGCACAAACATGTGGTGTGATAAGGCCATTCATTATACAACTGAAAATTTCATAGAAGCTTACGGAAATGTAGTTGTCAAAGAAGGTGATACTATTAATATGACCTCTCAATATGTTGAATACAGTGGGATAACGCAATTGGCATTTGCGAGTGGCAATGTTATTCTAGAATCACCAGATTCTACTATTTCTAGTGACACATTGTTTTTTGATAGGATAAAAAAACAATCTTTTTATAATAGCGGTGGTACTGTTGTAAAGGACTCATCTGGCACAATAACTAGTAGAATTGGCAGGTACTACATGGATTCTAAGAAATTTCAATTTGTCAATGATGTGGTTCTTAAAAATGATGAATCTGTAATAGAATCTAACTATTTTGATTACTATGAAGAATCTGGTCATGCTTATTTATTTGGTCCGTCAACAATAACTACAGAAACAAGCAGGACGTATTGCGAAAAAGGCTTCTATGATACGGAAGGGAAAATAGGTTATGCATTAAAGAACGCAAAAATAGATTATGACAATAGGGAGATTGTAGGTGATAGTTTATTTTTTGATAATAACCGAAATTTTGCCTCTGCCTCCAATAATATTACGGTAACAGATACCATAAATAAAAGCATTATTAAAGGGCATTATGCTGAAGTTTATAAAGAAAAAGATTCTCTTTTTATAACTAAACGGGCTTTAGCTATAACCATTCAGGAGAATGATTCCATTTATATGCATGCGGAAAAAATTATGGTCACCGGTAAACCTGAAAACAGAATAATTAATGCCTACTATAAGGCTAAGATTTATAAATCCGATTTAAGTGGAAAAGCAGACTCCATAATTTCTAATCAAAAAACGGGATTAACAAAACTCATCAACATATCTGAACTTACAACTGGCGATCAATTTTCAGTTAAGCGCAAACCTATTATGTGGAATGTTGAAAATCAAATGACTGGTGATACCATACATTTATTTTCAAATAGCAAAACTGAAAAAATAGATTCTTTGGTTGTGTTTGAGAATGCGTTTGTAATCAGTAAAGATTCCATAAGTGCTAATGGTTATAATCAAATAAATGGCAAACGTCTTGTGGGATTATTTAACGATAAAAATGAGTTAAATCAAGTAGACATAACTAAAAATGCACAGTCCATATTTTATGCGCGCAATGATGAGCAAGAATTAATTGGTATTGATAAGGCAAAATCAGGAAGTATTTCTATTCTATTTGCTGAAGGTGCCATTGAATCCTATTCCAGATTTAATCAAGTTGATGGAAGCTTATATCCTGAATCACAATATCCTAAAAAAGAATTATTATTAAAAGGTTTTGATTGGCGCGACAATGAAAGACCACGAAGTGTGGAAGATTTGTTCGTTGATGACGCCCCCTTTGAATTACCTGTAATAAAAGGTTTAGACGCGTACAAACCGCAGGAGGATTTTTTTGATGACGTCTTGATGGAACGGGTTGAAGAAGCTGAAGCGAAAACAACCCTTAAAAAAGATGAAGTCTCAAAAGCATCACGTAATATACCTAAAAACAATACAGAAATTAAGCAAGACTCAATAAGTACATCAAAGCCTATTAGTAAACTAAGTATACCTGAAAAGGAATAAGCCATCCATGCGTTCTGATTTTTTTAAATATCAAGCCCAAACATCCCCCCACCCTTTGGGTATGGAAATAGATCATGCCAAAGGCTCTTACATCTTTGATACCAAGAACAATGCCTATTTGGATTTTGTTGCTGGCGTTTCTGCCTGTCCATTAGGACATAATCACCCTAAAGTGGTGTCAGCCATTAAAGAACAACTTGATAAGTACATGCATGTTATGGTGTATGGCGAATACATTCAAACGCCAGCCGTTGCTCTTACTAAACTTTTAGCCAAAAATCTCCCTGAATCATTATCAAAAACATACCTGACTAATTCTGGAACTGAAGCTATTGAAGGCGCCCTGAAACTAGCTAAGCGGGCTACAGGCAGAAGCGAATTGATTGCAGCCAATAAAGCATACCATGGGAATACTATGGGCGCCATGAGTGTTATGGGTTTTGAAGAACGCAAACAAGCATTTAGACCACTTTTACCCGATGTTACATTCATCGATTTTAACTCCAATCAAGATTTAAGTAAAATAACTACCAAGACAGCCTGTGTTATTTTAGAAACGATTCAAGGTGGGGCGGGTTTTATTGAACCTAAAAACAACTATTTATCAAAAGTTAAAAAACGCTGTATTGAGGTAGGCGCTTTATTGATATTAGATGAAATCCAGCCAGGAATAGGAAGAACAGGTAAATTATTCGGTTTTGAGCATTATGATTGCGTTCCTGATATACTAGTAACAGGCAAAGGTCTTGGAGGAGGAATGCCTATTGGCGCCTTTACCGCTTCCAATGCATTAATGGAATTACTGCAAGATAAACCAAAACTTGGTCATATCACTACCTTTGGTGGACACCCTGTCATAGCGGCCTCAGCCTTAGCAACCTTAAGGGAGATTACTGAAACCCGTTTAATGCAACATACTATTGAAAAGGAAGAACTTATTAGGAGTTTACTAGTGCACCCGCTAATTCAAGAAATACGAGGCAAAGGCTTAATGCTTGCTTTAATAACACCTTCAGAGGCTATTGCAACAGCTCTAATTCTTAAAGCACAAAATAATGGACTTATCTTATTTTGGTTGCTTTTTGAACCTAAAGCGGTAAGAATAACACCGCCCCTAACCATTTCAAAAAATGAAATAAAAATTGGTTGCGATATTATTACGGATATTTTAAATAATATCGACGAATAACACATCGGCATTAACAAACTGATAATCAATAATCAAATACCAAAAAAAGCAATTCTGTTGATTACTTTGTTAAAAACATTTAATGAAACCACCTCTAGCAACCAAATAGAATATTAAATTTATTCAATAGAAACATTACAAATGTGCTTATGGGGTTTAGTCATGATGACAACAATAATTTGCCGCTTACCAAGTTTGAATCGATGTTAAAAACAAATCATGTTTTGTTCTTTGATTCAGAAGAATTTGAAAACATCATTCATCATTACCTTAATCAAGGTAAAATAGCCCTAGCAAAAAAAGCCATTAAATTAGGATTAGATCAGCATCCAACATCGATAAACCTAAAACTCTTTAGAGTTGAAATTTTAGTTTTTGAAGACAAACTAACTGAAGCTGACAATCTTCTAAATGAGCTTCATTCTCTAGATCCTATGAATGAAGAACTTTATATTCAAAAAGCTAATATTTACTCAAAAAAAGATGACCACGCCCAGGCCATAAAAGTTTTAAAGAAAGCATTACAACTTACTGATGATGTTGTAGACCTATATTCTTTAATAGGCATGGAGTATTTGTTTCTAGATAAATTCGAAGAAGCCAAAGCTTACTTCATGAAATGTCTTGAATCTGATTTCGAGGATTACTCGGCGCTATATAATATAATTTATTGCTTTGAGTTTTTAGATCAAAATGAGGAAGCCATTTCTTATTTAAACATGTTTATAGATAAGAACCCCTATTGTGAAGTGGCTTGGCATCAACTGGGAAAACAATATTTTATTTTAAAAGAATATACAAAAGCATTAACCTCTTTTGATTTTGCTGTCATATCAGACGATACTTTTGTTGGTGCTTATCTTGAGCGTGGCAAAACTCTTGAAAAACTTAAGCGTTATGAAGAGGCCATTGAGAATTATTTAATTACACTGAAACTTGATGACCCTACGTCATACGCGCTTTTAAGAATTGGGCATTGCTATGAAAAAACAGATAATTATGATTTAGCACTTCAATACTATGACCGCACAGTGCATGAAGATCCGCTTTTAGACAAAGGCTGGATTGCCATTACAAAATTTCATAATGCTAGAGGAAACTACCAAAGAGCCCTTTATTATATAAACAAAGCCATTAATATTGATTCTGAAAACGTAGTTTATTGGAAATTATACTCTCAAATAAACCATAGATTAAACTTTTTTGAAGAAGCAGAACGCGGCTATGAAAAAACTTTAGATCTAGGTAATTATGAATTAAACACATGGTTATCTCGAGGTGATTTACTCATAAAATTAGGTGAAGTAAAAACCGCCATTCATAATTTTGAACAAGCCATAGAGTTTTATCCTGAAAATGCTGAAATAGAATATCGCTTAGCAGGGTTATTCTTTTTTATTAATGAAACTGATAAAGGCACATTTTACTTAAAAAATGGATTAAGCCATAATCAAGAATATGCTTTCATTCTAGAAGAACTCTTTCCTAAAGTTTCCAACAAAATAATGGTAAAAAACCTACTTAAAACAAATCTTTAAGTAAGGGTTTAATTAATATTTGCATACCTTTGATTTTCGTCAAAAAACTAGCTATGCAAAGAGGATTAAAAGAGTACTTAATTATCTCATTTAAAGGACTAGCCATGGGAGCAGCGGATGCTGTACCCGGTGTTTCAGGAGGCACAATTGCCTTTATTTCTGGTATTTATGAAGAACTTATATCTACCATTAGTAACATTAATATTGATCTTTTTAAAACACTATTTTCAAAACCTTTTAAAACGTTTTGGAATCAGTTAAATGGTAATTTTTTATTAGCACTTTTAACGGGTATTGTAATAAGTTTTGTATCCTTTATGAGACTCGCAAAATTTTTGTTAGAACATCACCCTGTGTTAATTTGGTCATTCTTTTTTGGACTCATAATTGCCAGTATTCTTGTTGTTGGTAAACAAATTACCAAATGGAATTTGCCGGTTTTAATGGCATTGATTATTGGAGCAATTGTTGCATTCTACATCAGTCAACTCCCTTCATTAGGGGCTAACGAAAATTCATGGTTTTTATTTCTTGCTGGGGCCATAGCCATTTGTGCTATGATTTTACCCGGTATTTCTGGCTCTTTCATTTTAATTATACTTGGCGCATACAAAACCCTTAGTGATGCCATTCATGATATCGATATACAACGAATACTAATATTTGTTTCAGGAGCCCTTGTTGGATTACTGAGTTTCAGCCATGTTTTAAAATGGCTATTTAAGCACTATCACAATATTACATTAGCCTTATTGACAGGTTTTATTTTTGGATCGCTAAATAAAGTTTGGCCTTGGAAAAACACCTTGACTTGGCATACCAATTCTAAAGGCATAAAATCACCGTTATTACAAGAAAGTATTTCTCCATTTTCATTTCAAGGAGATAATCATTTGGTTTACGCCATAATTTTAATGATTTTAGGTTTTTTTACTATTTTTATTTTGGAAAGATTAGGCCATAAAAAACAATAATGCAGAGCACAAGAACCTTTCAAGATCGCATTTTTCTAGTCCTTAAAGGACTAGCTATGGGGGCTGCCAATAAAGTACCTGGCGTGTCTGGAGGTGTTGTAGCTTTTGTTGCAGGGTTTTATGAGGAGTTTATCTATTCATTAAAGAAGGTTAATAAAAAAGCCTTTGCTTTACTCATTAACGGCAGGTTTAAAAGCTTCTATCATTATATTAATGGTAGGTTTTTAAGTTTGTTATTTTCAGGAACTGTAATTAGTTACTTTAGTATTTCTAAGGTGCTTGACTACCTCATTAAACATTTTGAACTCTACGTCTGGAGTGTGTTTTTTGGTATGATAATAGGCTCCATTTATTACATCTATAGAGAATTTAATGACTGGAATTACAAAACTTACATCGCTTTAGTCATAGGCATATTGCTAGGATTGAGCATAAGTTTTCTGAGTCCTGCCAAAGAAAATGATAACTTATGGTTCGTCTTTTTCTGCGGTATTATTAGTGTTTCGGGGATGACATTACCAGGGTTCTCAGGTTCATTTATCCTTATTCTTTTGGGTAATTATGTCTTACTTTTAGTAGACTCGGTAAACGCTTTATATGATACGATTAGAGATATTTTCACCTTAGATTTTAGTTTTATTCATAATACGAAACGTATTAAGACACTTAAAATTTTAGCTGTATTTACTCTGGGTTCTTTAACTGGCCTTGTGAGCCTTTCACATCTTTTAAGTTTTATACTAAGTCGCTATAAAAGTATTACGCTCTCTGCTATTATTGGTTTTATTATTGGTTCCCTGGGCGTTGTATGGCCATGGAAAAGTACCATTTACAAGCTGAATGCAGAGGGAGGAGCGCTCTTAGACTCTAGAGGTGAAAAAATTATTGAAAATTATCAACGTTTTATTCCAGAATTAATACATGAGACTTACATCGCAGTAGGCTATGTTCTATTTGGAATCGCAATAGTCCTGGCCCTGATATGGTACGGACAAAAAACCACTAATAATAAATGAACAAATTAGGTCTTTTAGGTAAAAATATATCGTATTCTTTCTCGCGTTCTTATTTCAAAAAAAAGTTTGAAGATGAACAAATAGAAAATACCAGTTATGAGAACTTTGATATTGAAAATATTGATTTATTTCCTTCTATTATTGAGAACACTGAAGATTTAAAAGGGCTTAACGTTACGATACCTTATAAGCAACAGGTCATGCCCTTCCTTGATAAAATAAACAAAAAAGCAAAAGCAATAGGAGCTGTAAATACGATTAGAATAACAAAAAAAGGCAAACTTATTGGCTACAATACGGATTGCTACGGCTTCAAAAATTCAATAAAACCGGCCATCCAAAAGCATCATAAAAAAGCATTGATTTTGGGAACCGGCGGCGCAAGTAAAGCCATAGCCTTCAGTCTAGAAGAAATGGGAATTTCTTATAACTATGTATCCCGCCAGCTTTCTGAGGGTATTAAATTTTCCTATGACACCTTAACTGAAGATGCTTTAAAAGACTA
This sequence comes from Algibacter mikhailovii, assembly GCF_014651495.1. Classification (GTDB taxonomy): domain Bacteria; phylum Bacteroidota; class Bacteroidia; order Flavobacteriales; family Flavobacteriaceae; genus Algibacter_E; species Algibacter_E mikhailovii. Next base: position 178,486 of record NZ_BMWZ01000008.1, on the reverse strand, counting down.
TCAAATAGTTATAAATTGTACGCCTTTGGGCACGTTTCCAGACGTGGATAGCGCACCCAATATCCCCTATAAGGGACTAAATGAAAATTACATTCTTTTTGATTTAATATATAATCCGGAAGAAACAAAATTTTTGAAACAAGGCCGAGAAAAAGGAGCTACTACACTCAATGGATTGAATATGTTAAGACTACAAGCTGAAAAAGCTTGGTCTATTTGGGACTTAAAATAAAACCACCCATTTAAAAGTTAAAACCTCACGATGTACTTTGTTTATACTATAGTTGTTAGTATCTTTAAAGTTCAAATAAATTGACGAACCTTAACATTTTTAAAATGTCTGACGATAACAAAACACAACAATTAGAAAGCGCTGATGATAATAATTCTGACAAGAATAACTTAGAATTAAGTAACAATCAAAATGAAAAATCAGCACCTATAGAGGAAACTACCGATAGTAGTAATGATACTGTTGAAAAAACAACTGCAGCAGAAGCTTCCAATGAAGAAGTTCCTGAAAATGTCAGTGAAACGTCAGAGGTTATTGAGGAAAATGACGAGGTTATAAATGAAATTGAGGAGTCTAATGCTGAAGATGCCGAAGATGAAGGCAATAAGGATAGACATAAGATAGAGGTTAAAGAATATGACACCATGTCTTTAGAAGCTCTAGCCATTGAACTTGAAAAACTCCTGAAAAATGAAAAAATTCAAGCCATTCGATCTCATGTTAATAGTATTAATACCGAATTTAAGTTAAAACTTAACGCTTTAATTGACGAGAAAAAGGAAGACTTTATTAATGATGGTGGCAATGAAATAGACTTTTATTATTCATCACCCGTTCAAAAAAGATATAAAGAAGCTTATAAAACATATCGAACAAAGTTAAATGAGCATTATCAAAGTTTAGAAAAAAACTTAAAACAAAATCTAGCAGATAAATTAGAAATTATTGAAGAGCTTAAGGGCTTGATCAATCTAGAAGAAAATATCAACACAACCTATAAGCACTTCAAAGAACTTCAAGAGCGCTGGAGAACCACAGGACCTATTCCAAGAGACAAGTATAATAATGCTTGGAATAGCTACCATCACCATGTTGAAATGTTTTATGATTTTCTGCATTTAAACAGAGACTTACGCGATTTAGATTTTAAACACAATCTAGAAAAGAAATTATTAATTATTGAGCGTGCCGAAGAATTAGCCCAGGACGACAATGTCATGAGAGCCTTTAGAGAACTTCAAGAATTACACAAAATGTGGAAAGAAGAACTGGGACCTGTTGGCAAACAACATAGGGAAGAAATCTGGGGACGTTTTAAAGCCGCGACTAAAATAATCAATGATAAGCGTCATTTATATTACCAAGAGATTGACCTCGTCTATGAAAAAAACTTAGAGACCAAACTTCAAATTATTGCAGATATTGAAGCTTTAAACAACTACGAAAACATTTCGCATGGCGGGCTTCAAAAGAAAATAAAACAAGTTGAGGCTCTTAGAGAATCTTTCTTTAATGCTGGTAAAGTACCTATAAAAGTCAATGAAGCAACTTGGGCTAAGTTTAAAGAAGCCGTTAGAAATTTCAATAGGAAAAAAAATGCATTCTACAAAGGGTTAAAAAAGGAGCAGTACAAAAACCTTCAGCTTAAATTAGAGTTAATTAAAATTGCTGATGACAACAAAAACAGTGATGATTTTGAAATTGTCACCCCCTTAATGAAGAAAATTCAAAGCGATTGGAAGAAAATTGGACATGTACCACGCAAGGATAGCGATAAAATATGGAAACAATTTAAAGCAGCCTGTAATTCATATTTTGACAGAATTCATGCAAAAAGAAATGCAGCAAGTCAGGAACAAGTTGATGCCTATGATAAAAAGAACGCTTTTCTGTCTGCATTAAAAAACTTAGAATTACCAACGGATAAAAAAGAGGGAATTGCGCTCATAAAAAAACAGATAAAAGAATGGCAAGACGTGGGCAGAGTGCCGCATGACAAGCGCTATATAGATGGTAAATTCCAAAAGGCTATTGACAGTTTATTGACTAAATTAAAGGTTGAAAAAACAGAAGCAGAAATGATTAAGTATGAAAACAAGCTTGATAATCTGAATGCTTCTGATGATAATAGAAATTTAGATAATGAACGTACTTTTATTCGCAAAAAAATAGATGAAGTAAAAGGGCAAATTAATCAACTTGAAAATAATTTACAGTTCTTCACCAACGTCAATGAAGACAACCCACTGGTGAAAGAGGTTCATACTAACATTAAAAACCATAAAGCAACTCTGGACCTTTTAAAAGCTAAATTGCAAAAAATTAAAAGTCTATACTAAATAGTTTAGGCTAATTTTATCTTATAGTTTTGGAAGCCTATGATTTTCTATTTAGAAAATTGTTTGGCTTCTTCCCAAAAAACATCCATTTCAGCCAAGGTCATATCCTTTAGGGGTTTATTTAAGCTCTTAGCCTTACCCTCTAGGTATTGAAAGCGCTTAGAGAATTTTTTATTGGTGCGTTCTAATGCATTTTCAGGATTAATACCTAAAAATCGTGCATAATTCACCATTGAAAATAGAACATCTCCAAACTCACTTTCCATAGCATCTTGATTGCCCGCTGTGACTTCTACTTTAAATTCATTAAGCTCCTCCTGCACCTTATCCCAAACTTGATTAGGTGCTTCCCAATCAAAACCAACTCCAGCCACTTTTTCTTGAATTCTATTAGCCTTGACTAAGGCAGGTAAACTTTGTGGCACCCCTTCTAACACAGAGGTCTTTCCTTCTTTTAATTTTAGGTTTTCCCAGTTTCTTTTAACGTCTTCTTCATTTTCTACTAAAACATCACCGTAAATATGGGGATGCCTATGTATTAGTTTATCGCATACAGTATGACATACGTCTGCAATATCAAAATCATTAGTTTCGCTACCTATTTTGGAATAAAATGCAATATGTAACAACACATCTCCAAGTTCCTTTTTAACTTCTTCTAGATTCCCATCTAAAATAGCATCTCCAAGTTCATAAGTCTCCTCAATAGTAAGATGTCTTAAACTCTCCATGGTTTGCTTTTTATCCCACGGGCATTGTGCTCTTAACTCATCCATTATGGTTAATAGTCTATCAAATGCCTTCAACTGATCTTGTCTAGAATTCATATTTAAAATTTTTGTAAAAATACGGTTTTGAGGTCCTCATTTTAGATTTTTTTTTCAAATTACCTCTAATATTTTTGCAGGACAATGGCTTATATTCCGCAAGCTTTTTTATTAAATTACCATAGAAGCATGAAGTCATTAAAAAAACCAAAAACTTATGAGCTCCTAAGTGACAACAAGAGATATATAATTCAAAAAAAGGCACAAAAAAAGCCTTTCAATTTCTTGAAAGGCTTTGTTATTTTGGGTGGAAGACCGGATTCGAACCGGCGACCCTTGGTACCACAAACCAATGCTCTAACCAACTGAGCTACAACCACCATGTGTAGCATTTTGTAATGCGTGTGCAAATGTAATTGTTTTCAGCCTTATCTACAAAATCTTTTTTCAATATTTTCTTTCATATTGCAAAATAAAATTGACCCAGTTTGCTAACTACTTCAAATCGAATAAGCTATCCACAGCAGGGTATCTTTCAACGGTAAAACCTTCGGCATATTCCGTACCAATTAGCCGACCTAAGTCACGTGCTCTATATATTATACTGTCTGTAAAATTCTTGCTTGAAATTGGTGTTTCGGGCTCCTTACTGGAGGCATCATAAAACTGTGTTTTATAGGCCAAAACTGAGGCCATTTTAACATCAATATAACCAGTTACATCAACAGCAATGTCAGGCTCCAAATTCTTCCACTGTATATAGTGATAGACATGCTTTGGCCGCCATGGTTCCTGTTGAACCCCTTCCGCTATACTTGTTTCGATTTTTATCAATCCGCTTAAAAAGCAAGCATCACTCGCTAGTTTACTTCCTTTTCCATGATCAATATGTCTATCATCAATGGCATTACAAATAACCATGTCGGGTTGGTATTTTCTAATCTTCTTTATTAGCTCAAGCTGATGCCATTTATCGTTAGCATAAAACCCATCGGCAAAAGCAAGATTTTCTCTAATAGTTACGCCCAGTATCTTAGCAGCTTCTTTGGCTTCTACATCTCGAGTTTGAGCAGTACCTCGTGTTCCTAGCTCACCTCGGGTTAAATCGATTATACCTACCTTTTTGCCTTGAGCTACTTCTTTAGCAATCGTTGCCCCACAACCTAATTCTACATCATCTGGATGCGCACCAATTGCCAAAATATCTAATTTCATATGTCTGTAATTTACTTTTTTTATCAATAAATTTAAATAATATCATAGCATCCCCACGACCTTTTATCACAATTTTAATAAATATATTAATAATACTTAAATTCCCACTATTACTATCACGTTTTCGCTATTTACATCAACAAATAATCCTATGATATTTTCATAATTATTTAAAAATAATACGGAAAAAAAAAGCATGATATTAATCATAATAAATACTTAAATTGTAGGGTAGTTTTACCACTTATTAAAAAGCAATAAAACAATAAATAATATGATCTATTTGATGCTCGCCATTTTAGTTATTACCATTGGTCTCTTTGTTTGGGGAAAGTTTACACCAGATATTGTGGCCTTAATCTCCATGCTAAGTTTATTTTTAACAGGTATTTTAACTTCTACTGAAACCTTAAGTGGATTTAGTAACCCAACGGTCATTATGATTGCTGCATTATTTATAATTGGAGAAGGCATTGCTCAAACCGGTTGGACCGCAATGGCAGGTAAAAAGTTTGTAGAATGGGCAGGGAAAAGTGTTCCCAAATTACTTGTTATAATTACCTTAGGAGGTGGGATACTTTCGGGGTTTGTTAGTAATACCGGTACGGTTGCGACGCTTATGCCGCTTACAATTTCTTCAGCATGGAGTATTGGTACCTTACCCTCTAAAATGTTAATGCCTGTTGCCTTTGGCTCAAACACCGGAGGTCTACTAACATTAACAGGTACCCCACCAAACATTATTGCCAGTAACGCTTTAGTTGAAGCTGGTTTTGATGGCTTTTCATTTTTTGAATTTTCATTAATAGGTATTCCTTTACTTATTATAGCCCTTCTTTATTTTAGATTTGTTGGTTATAAATTATTACCTAGCAACAAAACAAATAATAAGCCGGTTAATATAGAATCTACGCTGCATAATTGGATTGGAGCCTATCAGATTGACAATGGATATTACAGACTGCGCGTGCGTTCCATTTCTCCATTGTTAAACACGAAATTAGAGGCATGGCAATTTGAAAAAACATATAATGTCTCTATTATAAGGATTAAAAGAAGACATCCAAGCGTACTAAAAAAGATTCCACAATTCATTGAGTTCCCTGACCCGAGTACAGAATTCTTATATCATGATATAATTACAGTTAAAGGTGATACGGAAGCGATCAATAAAATGATGATCTCATTTAGATTAGGTCTATTACCGTTGGAACCAATAACGGATGAGCTTAAAAACAACTTAATAAATCAAGAGGTTGGAATGACAGAAGTTATTGTAAATCCGAATTCTATGCTGGTTGGTAGAAAATATAAACTGGGTGACTACTTTAAACGTTTTGGTATTCAATTACTGGCTGCATCAAGAAATAACAAGCCTTTGAAGGATAAGGAAATCATAATAAAAGCGGGTGATGCCTTTCTTTTAAGAGGTACCTGGGAACATATTGAAGATTTAAAACAACAGCATGAACATTTGGTGATTATTGGTAGTCCAGAGGGAATGGCTAAGAATGTGGATAGTTTAAGTCCAAAATCATACGTTGCCTTAGGAGCCTTAGCCCTTATGATTGTAATGATGGTATTTAAAATAGTACCTGGATCTATAGCGGCTTTAATTTCTGCAGGTGTCGTACTTCTTACTGGATGTGTACCTATTTCGAAAGCTTATAAAGGTATTAGTTGGACGAGTGTCGTTATGATTGCTGCCATGATTCCTATGGGTATTGCTCTTCAAAAAACGGGTACAGCACAACTTATAGCCAATGCGTTAGTAGAATATTTGGGAGCCATTCACCCTATTTTATTATTAGGTGGTGTATTCCTTTTAACAACAACCTTTAGTCAGGTAATTAATAATTCGGCAACAGCAGTACTTATGGCACCAATTGCCATACTAGCAGCCGAATCTTTAAACCTATCTCCTGCTCCATTCATGATTGTTGTGGCTATTAGTGCTTCAACAGCATTTTTAACCCCCATTGGCACCACTACCAATGCAATGGTTATGACCGCGGGTGGATATAAATTTATGGATTACTTGAAAGTAGGGGCCCCGTTATTGCTCTTATTTTTCATAATATCTATGGTATTAGTGCCCCTGATATGGCCATTTTAAATTATTTCGATCAAGGAAATAATAGAAACAAAAAGAGGCGCTTTTATTAGGCGCCTCTTTTTGTTTTATTGGAATGTCCATGCCACAATACGTGATATTTTGTTTCCTTGCCCCATATCAATGATTTTAATTTTTGAAGCTCCTAATTTCTTCAATGAATCTTGTATACCCTTTAATAAGTCCTTCTTCGATACTAAAGTTGTAAACCAAATACATTGATCTTTAAATAATGTACTTTCATATAAGTAGTTGTGAATAAAGGCCTTTTCTCCACCTTTATACCAAAGTTCATTACTCTTACCCGAAAAATTCCTGACTTGCTGATGCCCCTTCTTATTCAAGCCCTTAAGCTTTCTTTCTGTGGCCTCTTGAGCCTCCTGTTCAGATTTATAAAAAGGAGGATTGCACATGGTGACAGAAAATTCATCTACCTTGTTCACAACCCCTTCTAAAATATGAGCGCTATCTTTTTGAAAGCGCAAACTTAAATTTTCGGATAGATTATTCTTAGCTATAATTTCTTTAGCGCACTTTAGTGAGGTTTTGTCGATATCTGTTCCCACAAAACGCCAGGCATAGTATTTATATCCTAATAACGGATAAATACATGTAGCTCCCGTACCTATATCCAAAACATGAACCTTACTCGTTATGCCGGATGTTCTCAATAGATCGGCTATATAATGGATATAGTCTACTCTCCCCGGAATAGGTGGACACAGATTAGAATCAGGGAAGTCCCAATATTTGATATCATAATATTTAAATAATAACGCTTTATTTAGCGTTTTTACAGCCACAGGATTTGAAAAATCAATCGTTTTATTCTGAAATTCATTTTCAAAAACAAAAGGGCTAAGCTCCGGATAAGCCACACATAGGTCGTCTAATTTATAACCAGACTTATGGACATTATTTCTATGAAGTTTTGAGTTCTTTTTGATTATTCCACTTTTAATATTATACTTCTACTTTTTTCCAGAGGCCTTTTTTAAACCAAATAACAGCGATAATAGTCATTAAAACTTCGCCTACTGCTATTGCCGAAAAAACACCCACCGGACCATAATTTAAGGTTATAGCCGCAAGATATGCAAAAGGTAATTGTATTAACCAAAAGCAAACAAAATTTATGTACGTGGGTGTTTTTGTATCACCGGCCCCATTAAATGCATTTAACACAATCATACCAAAACCATAAAAAACAAAAGGTGCTGTCATGATACGCAAGCACAAACTACCAGAGGATATAACAGTATCGGTCTTATTAAACCATTCGATGATCTGTGGTGCAAAAACTAGATATATTATGGAAACTATTCCCATAAAAAGGGCGCAGTAGGTTGATGTTTTCCATACAGACTGTTCAGCACGATCTGACTTATTAGCTCCTAAATTTTGTCCAACCAAAGTTGCCGCAGCACTGCTCATTCCCCAGGCTGGCATTAATGAAAATAACATAACACGAATGGCAATGGTATAGCCCGCCAAGACTTCACTTCCAAATTCACTCATAATTCGCATTAAGAATACCCACGATGAAGTGCCTATAAAAAACTGTCCAATACCGCCCAGAGAAACTTTTATTAAGTGAAACATAACACCAACGCGAATGACTATATCTCTTAAACCAATTTTAATTTTACTAAACCCAAATAAGAATACTCCTAGTTGAAACAAAACAGCCGTACCCCGACCAATGGTTGTGGCTATGGCGGCTCCTTCAACACCAAATGCTGGAATTGGTCCTAATCCAAATATAAATATGGGATCTAAAATAATATTTAGGCCATTTGACAGTATTAAAGTCCACATGGATATTGACGCTTCACCAGTACCTCTAAAAATGGCGTTGATTAAAAACAATAACATAATTGTCATATTCCCTCCTAGAAGCACTTTAGTGTAACCGAAACCTTCCTCTATTAAGTCTGGAGATCCTCCCATGATTTCTAAGATTTCTCGTGGATATAAGAGTCCTATGACACTAATAATTATAGCAACAAAAACCCCTAGAAAAATAACCTGTATTGCCGCTTCTGTTGCCCCTTTAATATCCTTTGCCCCCACGCGTCTCGCAACAATTGCAGTTGCAGCTATACTTAAACCAATGGCCACAGCGTATATCAAAGTGATGACGGACTCGGTCAATCCAATTGTCGCAACGGCATTAACACTTATTTGAGACACATACATGATATCCACAAGTGCAAAAATGGACTCCATAAGCATTTCCAAAATCATGGGAACTGCTAGCATAAATATTGCACGTCTAATACTCCCGGAAGTAAACTCCTTTTGCTTTCCCGTTACAGCTATTTTAAAATAATGAACAATTTTATTTAGGGATAATGAGTCTGATTGCATTTAAAAAGTATTAGATGTATAAGAATAGCTAAAACCTAAGTTTTAGCACTTTTGGTGTATTCGAAAGAAATTCGATGCTTTACGAAGGTCAAATTAAACAATCATTTAAAGCAAATATGATATGTTTTTTAAAAACAACAAAATTGTTTTCTAGGGCATTCCTTTGATTTCTTATATCTTCGCACAAAAAATTTAGCATGTTAAAAGCGGTCATTTTTGATATGGACGGAGTTATTATTGATAGCGAACCTATGCATAATAAGGCCTACCATGATATGTTTGATGAAGTTGGAATAGACGTTTCAACTGAATTGTATGAGTCTTTTACTGGTCAATCAACTATAAATATATGCAAACGTCTTTGTGTACATTTTAATCTCGATGAATCACCAGAAACCTTAGTTTCCTTAAAAAGAAAACATTACAAACATTTCTTTGATAGCAATTCAGACCTCGGACTTATTGATGGTGTTTTAGATTTAATAAAGGATTATCACAATAATGGTCTAACCTTAGTATTGGGTTCTTCGGCTGCAATGATTAGTATAAATCAAATTTTTGAAAGATTCCAGTTAGATCAATATTTTATAGCCAAACTTAGTGGTGGTGACTTAAAAGAATCTAAACCGCATCCTGAAATATTTATCAAAGCCGCCCAGGCAACAGGCTTTTCAAGAGAAGAATGCATGGTTATAGAAGATTCCACTAACGGCATTGAAGCCGCTAAAGGTGCTGGCATTTTTTGCGTGGGTTATGACAGTTTTCACTCTAAAAATCAAGATTATTCAAAAGCCGATATGGTTGTTTCTGATTTTAAAGAAATTAGTTTTAGTAAAATAAACAGTGTGGTTTAATCCTTTGCATTTTTAGCTTTTTGCACTATAGCTTTAAGTTTTTCTTTACGTAAAGCCTCTGCTACCTTTTTTTTATTCTTTTTCTGATCCATCAACTTAGAGTGCTTCGCTTTGTTTTTAGTATTCTTTTCTTGTCCTTTCTTTGCCATAGCCCAAGTATTTATTTTTTAGATTTAAGTAGGTTATTTTGTTCTTCCATAAGGCTTGTCATTTTAGACAATAACTCAATATCCTTTGGAGTAACAACAGTCTTATCTTTAACATCTTGAGCTTTATTTCTTAATTTATTCATGAACTTAACCACAATAAAAACAGTAAATCCTATGATAACAAAATCTAAAAAAGCTTCGCCAAAAGCGCCATAACCTATAGCGACTTCATCTTTTAATATTGTTCCAGAGGCATCAACAACGGCATCCCTTAAAACAATGCGTTTACTTTGCAAATTCACGCCATTAGTCAATAAAGATAACGGAGGTAATAATATTTTTTTCACCAATACATCTATTACTTTATTGAAGGAAGCGCCTATGATAATACCTATAGCCATATCCATCATATTCCCCTTTACTGCAAACTCTTTAAATTCTTTATATAGCTTCATGTTTTATTTGTCTTTTTTAGCAAAGATATTAGAATTTATAATATTGTCTTAAACCGTAATATTTTATATTTATAATCTTAAAAGCTAATATTTTAATTTATTAGTTAATAAGCTAATATTTTGTGTTTTCAAAATAAAAACGATACATTTGAGTATATTCTAAGCACAACAAAATGACAAGCATCATTACTGGTGATATTATTAACTCAAAAGAAACCCTACCACAAGCATGGTTAGCCACGCTTAAATTAGCATTAAACAACTTTGGCAACAACCCTAAACAATGGGAAATATACCGCGGCGATAGTTTTCAATTAGAAGTACCCATACAGAACGCTCTCAAGGCCGCTTTTCTCATCAAGGCAGCAATAAAACAGCATAAAAATTTAGATGTTAGACTTGCCATTGGGATAGGTGAAAAAACTTTTAGCACTCCAAAAATCACAGAATCTAATGGTAGTGCGTTTGTAAATTCTGGAGAATGTTTTGAAACTTTAAAAAAAACAACTTTAGCTATTAAATCGCCATATAAATCCTTTGATGACCAAATAAACATTATGCTTGAATTGGCACAACTCACTACAAATTACTGGACCAGCACCTCGGCTAACCTTGTAAAAACAGCCCTTGAACATCCGCAATTAAACCAAAAAGCACTGGCTAAAAAACTAAACAAAACTCAGGGAAATATTAGCCAAGGTCTTAAACGCGCCGGTTATGATGAATTATCCAAACTTCTAGACTATTATAAAAACGAAATCCAAGCCTTATGCTAAACCTAGCCATTTCATTAATTTTAGCCCATGTAATAGGCGACTTTATTTTGCAACCTCAATTGTGGGTGCAGCACAAAGAAAATAATAAACATAAGTCAAAATATTTGTATTGGCATGTATTAGTGCACGCCTGCGCATTACTTTTAGTATTACAATTCAATTTTAAATATTGGCTCGGCATACTCATTATTGCTTTATCGCATTTTGTAATAGATCTTATCAAGTTAAATCTGCAATCACGTATCAACAACAGACTTCTATTTGGATTAGATCAAATAGCTCATTTAGTAGTTATAGCCCTTGTCATCCAGATTTATGAGCCATATACCTTTAGCTTCAATGTATTATTCAACACGAAAACACTTTTATTTATTACTACCCTACTCTGTATTACACGCGTATCATCTATTATTATGAAAACGTTAATTTCTAAATGGGATTTAAAGGAATATAATGAAGAAGCGTCATTAGAAAATGCCGGTGCCTACATTGGGATGCTTGAACGCTTATTTGTATTTGCATTTATAATAACCAATCACTGGGAAGGTGTTGGGTTTTTAATTGCCGCAAAATCAGTGTTTAGATTTGGAGATCTTTCGAAAGCCAAAGATCGCAAACTTACCGAATATATATTAATAGGTACCCTCCTTAGCTTTGGATTAGCAATTGCTTTTGGCTTGGGCTATGAATATGTTTCTGGATTGATTGAAAAATAAAATCTAAGCTAAAATTTGATTTAAATGATGCTCAAGATGATCTACATAATCCAGCATCAAAAATTTTAAATCTGACGATGCACCGTTAGTCAAAACAATTTTATAATTCAGCGTGTTTTCGTTCTGAAGACTAATCACATGCATTATCCTGACATTAATAGCTTTCCAAAACTCCAATAATTCTGAAGTATTAGAATTTTGATAATCATTTGAAACTACCAAATCATACTGTCCGTAACTATCAATTTTAAATGGCTTCGTTACAAACTGAATTGTTGTGAACCGCTGGAGATTATTTATTGCTGAATCTATTAAATGACCAAGAATTTCTTTCTTAGACCATTTATCAGAAGAAGGCTTAAAACTCATTTCTTATTCTGGATATGTTGCGATGCGTTCAAAACTATGATCGACCAATTTCTCTAATCTCTTTTGAGTTTCAGTCATCCCCACAATACTTTACTTTTTATAATACTTAGCATAGCCTCGATAGGCAAAAAACCCAAGTACAGCAACAATCGCACAAGCAATACCAATAAATTTAACACTCACAATCTGATCGCCGCTAGCATAACTATGTAATCCTGCCAAATAAAAATTCACACCAAAATAAGTCATTAATATACTTGAAAAGGCCACTATAGTCATCAAGTTAAAAAACCAACGTCCACGAAGTCCTGGCACCAAGCGCATATGAATGACAAAGGCATAAATCATAATACTAATTAATGCCCAAGTTTCTTTTGGGTCCCAGCCCCAATAGCGTCCCCAACTTTCATTAGCCCACATACCTCCTAAAAAGTTACCAATGGTTAGCATAACTAAGCCAACTGTCAATGACATTTCATTAATGATAGTAAGCTCCTTAATATTCAAATCCATTTTAACTTTATTCGCCTTTGTTGTAAAAGTCATTAGCAGTAAAGACACAACGCCTAAAATCATCCCCAAGGTAAACGGACCATAACTTGCCACAATAACCGCGACATGAATCATAAGCCAGTAGCTATTTAAAACAGGTTGAAGATTTGCAATTGCGGGGTCCATCCAGTTCCAATGGGCTATCATTAAAATCATAGCGGTAACAAAAGCCGTTGAAGCAATAGTCAAATCACTTTTTCTACCAAAGGCAAGTCCAAAAAACATTGTAGCCCATGCTACATAAATCATCGACTCATAGGCATCACTCCATGGCGCATGCCCAGAGATGTACCATCGTACAATAAGCCCAGCGGTATGCAACAAGAACAAGCCTAAAACGATAAATTTAAATACGGTTACTCCAACATTTACAGCCTTAAGTTTATCATTAAATATTTGAATTATTAACAAAATAAACAAGAAAGTCCCTGCATACAAATACCAACTAAACAGCTTTTTAAAAATATCATATTTATTATATAACACCTCCGTTTTAACTTTATCCTCACTTAACATCACCTCGCCGCCATAACGGTGCTGTGTTTTGCTAAATGCCGCTAAGAGTTTTTCGGCTTCTTTAAAATCTCCTGATTGCTTGGCTTGATTTAACGTAAATAAATATGCTCTGAACCCATTTTTTACAAAATTTCCATAAAGCGAATCTTGTATTACTGAAATATCCTGCCTGTAATCATATGTTGAAATCCACTTATTATTATCATCATTAGGAATAGGAAATACTTTTAAAGACATTCCTTCAATAGAGTTATAAAGTAAACTAACACGTTGATCTGTCTCTTTAAATTCTTTCTGAAAACCAGACGGAATTTGAGCCTTATAGGCTTCGTCCAAGAAAGGCGCTAATTTATACTGCCCCTTATCTGTAAAAAAATCGGCTAGCGCAACATATTTATTTTCCTTTGGTACTCCAATTAACCGTCTTATAGAATCCCCCTTTTTAGGTTTAAGATAAATTACGGGTACATTATACCATAGCATTGGACTTTCCTGAATAGAAAGAAAAACTTGATTCGCATCAAAATCTTCATAAGTATCTGATTTACTCAGTTTACGAAGCATTTCTGAAGCATACGTATTAACAGGCATCATTCGTCCACTTAAATCCTGAATCACCAGATGACCAAATTTATCGGCGTGATCCTTTGGCGTAATATTAGCCTTTAAAATAGAATCAATCTGGGCTTTTGTCGGTTTTGTATGATCATGACCATCATTTGGTCCATGGTCATGGTCCTGTGCAAAACCACTCAAACCAAATACCAAAACCACCATGGCAGCAAGCTTCGATTTTTTAGACTTCACTTTCTCTAAATGCCGTTTTAAATCGCCAAATCGCGACCCTTTAACAAACATAATAGCCATTAAACCAAAATACAGCATAAAGTAACCAATATATGTTAACATAGTACCCCAATAATCATGGTTTACAGAAAGTATAGTACCCTTTTCATCCGGATCAAAACTAGACTGAAAAAACCGATACCCATCATGATCTAAGATATTATTCATGAATATTTTATAATCAAAATCTTCGGTTCGTTCATCAATGACTGTGACTTCACTTGAAAATGCCGAAAACCCACGATCGGTTCCAGGATAACGTTCGGCCTCAAAATCATTTAGTTTAATTGAAAATGGCAATTCTAAAGCCTTAGACCCATATTTAAAAGCAAAATCTAATCCGCCCACACTTATTTGCTTAAACCTGCCATTACTACCTTTACCGCCTAAAATACCAACGGTTTTGGTTTCTCCGTTTGTGGTTACTCTCAATTTAACCCCATCCTCGTTACTACTTTTAAGCAACCCTGAAGGTTTTACAATATCAAAAACACCTTTTACCACCGGCTTTGGAAATACCATTTGCATATTCCCAATTACATATCTTGAGCGTAAATGCAAAGGCTGTAAACTATCTTTTACTAATTTACCCTGAGCGCGTGTTGCCATGGTCATATACTCCCCTTCAAAAGGTGAATTAATGGTCAACTCATCATTTTTATAGGTAATATTTATAGCACCTTCAGTTGGTTTATTTAAGGCAAATAGAATATTATGAATACTCTGCACTTGGCCATTTTTCAAAAAGTGATTATGCGGTCCGTTTGCTCCCGCCTCCACGACTTTTAAATATTCTTCACCATTTTCATCTGGAACAATATCCTCCTCTGCACCAACCAAGAATTTCTCCAATTCAATCGATACAGGCTGCTGATTGTATTTTGTGTTGATACTAAAGCTATTCTCCAATCGACCTGAAAAATCAACTTCTCTTTCTACCGGTAATCGCTGCGGTACACCATTTATTTCATAATCGCCATCAATATATGCTGTGATATACGTTTTTTGAGAAAGGAAAGTGTTTTCAGTTGCGCCTTCTCTAATAGCCATCATACCTTCAAAACTCGCATAGCGCGTAATAAAAGCCCCCAATAGAATAAAAATAAAAGAAATATGTAAAATAAATGTGGCCCACTTTTCTTTGGTATACAACCTAAACCTAAATATATTACCCGTAAAATTGATAATAAAAAACACCATAATGGCTTCAAACCACCAAGCATTATAAATTAAGTTTCTAGTATATGGCGTTGGCGATGTTTCTTGCCCTGCATCTAAAAAAGTACCTGTAGCCATGGCAGCAGCAAACAGAATAAATAATACAGCAGTAAGTCTAGTAGAAAAGAAAATATTGGCTAGTTTTTTTTGCATAATCACAACCCTTTTTTGAGGTCGTGCAAATTTAAGGATTTATGTTTATTACTGCATGTTAAAGTATTTAAAAAACCAACCTAAAGAACAGCAGCCAACAAACTTAAAACGAGATAATTTTTATGGCCTAGCTTCGAAAATTTTAAGATACAAGAAGGTGCCCATTTTTCTGGCCCGTCTTTTAGCATTTTCAGCATATTCACCAATAAACAGTTCATCTATGGTTTGGAACCATAGATTTAGCCATAATCCAAAATGCAGTTCAGTAATACAATGGTTATTGTCCTGATCTACCTTAACATGGGCAGCCAAAGGATCTCCGTGATACTTATGCTCAAGCTTACGGGTCATGAACAAGCTCGACTCCCAAAATGTTGTAAGCTTTTCAATATGACCATCCCAATCTGAAATTAAATTATTGAAAAAAGGACCTAAAACGTCGTCATTTCTAACTTTATCATAAAATGAGCTTACTAATAAAAACACATCTTCCCTACTATCAATATCCTTTTTTTCCATATTGACAAAGATACCATATAAGGTTTTTAAATATGTTAATTATACCTATTTTAGCACTTATGATTTCAGTAGTAATTCTAGGAGGTGGTAATGTAGCCACACATTTATTCAAAGCCTTAAATAAAAGCAAAGAATCCTCTGTGATTCAATGGTATAACAGGGATTTAGACCGTATTAAACCTTATGCTAACACGGTACCTATAACAGATGATTTGAACCTTTTAGTGCAAGCTGATGTTTATATTTTAGCGGTTAATGATGATGCTATTGCCAAACTATCTTCAGAATTACCTTTTGAAGACAGATTGGTTGTACACACTTCAGGCAGTGTTAGTATTTACGATTTGGATAAAAAACATAAACGTGGTGTGCTTTACCCATTGCAATCTTTTAGTAAGGATTCAAAAATTGATTTTGCAAATGTTCCTATATGCATCGAAACAGTTGACAAGAAAAGCTATCCACTTTTAAAAACATTAGCCGTTAGTATGGGCAGTCCAACTAAAAGAATTAATAGCGATCAAAGAAAGGTTTTGCATTTAGCGGCAGTATTTGTAAATAATTTCACCAATCAACTTTATAGAATCGGACATGAAATTACTGAAAGTGAAGGTGCTGAATTTGATTTACTAAAACCACTTATTTTAGAAACCGCAAAAAAAATTCAAGACATATCGCCTTTCCAAGCGCAAACTGGGCCTGCAAAACGCAATGATAAAAAAACGATTAAAAAGCATTTAAAAATCTTGGAGAATAAACAGCATCAAGATATTTATGAACTACTGACACAATCAATACAGAACACACATGGAAGATAAAAGCTATAAAGAGTATTTAGAACATATTACCACATTTATTTTTGATGTAGATGGTGTGCTCACTGACGGGTCTGTGACGGTAACCACAACTGGTGAAATGCTAAGAACCATGAACATTAAAGACGGTTATGCGTTAAAAACTGCCGTGGACCAAGGTTTCAACGTATGTATTATTTCTGGTGGTTCTAATGAAGGGGTTCGATTGAGATTAAAAGGTTTAGGTATTACTGATATTTATTTAGGTGCTCACAATAAGATAGAACAACTTAATGACTATTTTGAAAAGAAGGGTGTCCGTTCTGAAAATGTCCTCTATATGGGTGATGATATTCCAGACTACCCCGTTATGAAAGGCATTGGTTTACCTTGTTGCCCACAAGATGCTGTGCCAGAAATAAAGGGTATTTCAAAATACATCTCCCATAAAAATGGTGGTCAGGGCGCAGTAAGAGATATTATTGAACAAGTACTTAAGGTTCAAGATAAATGGAGCGGTAATTTTAGTGCTAAGTATGATTAATTGGTTGTTATAAACTCAGATATTTGAATTTCTTAAACCTCATCCGTTGGAAAAACGTGCTCATGATTATTTTGGCACAATTCCTAATCAAATATGTACTATTAGAACCTTTTGGTGTTAAAACCAGTTTAGATACTTTAGGGATTTCACTTCTTATTTTGGCTACAATATGTATCGCAGCCGCTGGCAACATAATAAATGATATTAATGATGTTGAAACCGATTTCATTAACAAACCAGATAAAATCATTGTAGGGCTAGCCTATTCAGAAAAAACAGCGTATACCTTATATATCCTTCTTAATCTTATTGGTGTTGGTACTGGTTTTTACTTATCCCATTATGTTGGAAGACCGCCATTCTTTATCCTTTTTGTGCTTATTTCTGCATTACTATATGTTTATGCCACACACTTAAAACGCACTTTTTTAATTGGAAATTTGCTTATTTCGGTGCTTGTAGGGATGAGTATACTTATTGTGGGCATTTTCGATTTATTGCCAGTAATGACAGCATCAAATCGATCTATGCAAATGGTGTTCTTTAAGGTCGTTTTTGACTATGCCTGTTTTGCCTTTTTTATTAACCTTCTGCGGGAAATATCAAAAGATATCGAAGATATTGATGGTGATTATAAGGCTGGCATGAACACCCTACCCATAGTTATTGGCAGAGAGCGTGCAAAAAACGTGTTGACTTTTTTAAATTTCATTCCCCTTGTTGGTATTGTTTTTTATCTAATCTCTAATCTCTATAAAGAAATCATTGTCGTCTGCTATTTTTTAGTTCTAGTTATTGGACCATTACTTTACATCAGCATTAAAACATATCATGCCATTACAAAAAAAGACTTTCATCAAATTAGCAATATCTATAAGTTAGTGATGCTCTTTGGTATACTTTCCCTACTTTTATACAAGTACGTAATTCTTAGGTAATGCTGAACGATAAACTCAAAAATCATCATCTTATTTTAGCTTCAGGTTCTCCCCGGAGACAGGAATTTTTTAAAAATCTAGGATTAGATTTTGAAATACGTTTAAAACCTGTAAAAGAAGAATATCCACCAAGACTGACTCATTTTGAAATAAGTAACTATCTCGCCCAGTTAAAAGCACTACCATTTAAAGCAGAATTAACCCCAACAGATATACTAATAACTAGTGATACCATTGTATGGCACAACAACCAAGCTATAGGAAAGCCAAATGATAAGCAAGATGCTATAGAAATTTTAAAATCATTGAGTAACAGCACTCATGAGGTTATTTCATCGGTGTGCTTTACTACTACTAGTTACGAAAAGACCTTGCATAATATTACAAAAGTGAGCTTTAAAGTGCTTTCTGATGAGGAAATAGAATACTACTTAAACACTTATGAGCCTTATGATAAAGCCGGTGCTTATGGCATTCAAGATTGGATAGGGCAAATTGGTGTTACAAAAATAGAAGGCTCATATTTTAATGTTATGGGTTTACCTACACATCTTGTTTACAAAACGTTAAATAGCATTGTGGAAAAGGCTTAGGATTGTAAATTTACAATATGGATAATCTTAAAAAACTGTTCAAAATATTAAAAGCGGAACTATGCTTTTGGAGTATTATAGGCCTACTCCTGATCATCTTTTCATGCGATAACAAAACTAAGCATAAGGCGTTGGCTCATTATTTGGATACTGAAACTTCAAAGCATATTGTAGTTTCAAAAAAACCTACCTCAACTGAATTTAATGCTTATTGGTATGCTGGTGAAGCTGAAATATCTTCATACAATCTAGAACAGGCACGATACGGTGAATTGCGAGAAGGTTCAGCTGTTTTAATTTATGTTACTGAAGATTTTCTGCCAGAAATTCAAGTTAAAGCTGATAATCAAAATCCAAAAAATATTTCGGTATTAAAATTAAATGCCACTAAAAACTTCAATACGGGTATTTACCCCTATTCCATAATGCAGAGCACCTTTTACCCGGTTTCGAATGACAGACATGCCTTAAAAGTTTCCAGCTCTATGCAAGAATGGTGCGGCCATGTCTATGCACAATTAAATAATAGGGAACAATTTAATATCATGACACATTCTTATTTTGAAGGTGAAGCTGATAGTAATGTAACAATTGACAAGGCCATATTAGAAAATGAATTATGGACCAAACTGCGTATAAATCCCAAGGCACTGCCTACAGGAAAAATAAACGTGATACCGTCTTTTGAATATTTGCGACTCAAACATGCACCTATTAAAGCCTACGTTGCCAATGCTACATTAATTGAAGGCACGTATACTTTAGACTATCCCGAATTAAACCGAACATTAAGCATCCATTTTAATACAGCATTTCCTTTTGAAATTGAAGCTTGGGAAGAATCTTTTAAAAGTGGTTTTGGTGCTAGTTCAAAAATGCTAACTACAAAAGCCACTAAGCTAAAAACAATAAAATCTCCTTATTGGCAGAAGAATAAAAACAGGGATGGAATTTTAAGAGAAACGCTACATCTTAATTAAATTTGAGTGTATATTTGTAGTAAACCTTTGACCATGTTTACTAAATTTATTGCTGCGTATCGCGAAGAACTAATCATTTCTGCGTTTGTCATAGGAATTTTATTTATTCTTAGACTAATAACTATTGTTGCTGTTCGGAAATTAGGAAGAAAGAGCGGAATTAATCAAGCACGAATAAGTTTAATTTGCCGTTACGTTACGGGTACAGCCGTAATTCTTGCCTTAATCATTGAATCCTTTATATTTGGTGCACAATTTCGAGAATTAATTGTCATCTTCTCGTCAGTATTTGCTGTATTAGGTATTGCTCTGTTTGCCGTTTGGTCCATTTTAAGTAATGTTACTTCCGGAATTATCATGTTTTTCAACTTTCCATATAAGGTTGGAGACAAGATAAGCATTCATGATAAAGACTTTCCGGTTGAAGCTATCATTGAAGACATTAGAGCATTTCACTTGTATCTGAGGTTAAATAATGGCGATTTAATAACCTACCCCAACAACCTCATGTTGCAAAAAGCAGTAAGTATTGTTGAAAAAGATGCTATTGAAGAAAGCCCACGAGATTCTAATAGTGCTGTTTAGATATTTTGTATTTTTAGAATATGCAAAGAAGACGAGTAAACCGATCTAAAAAGAAACTAGGACAAATTCCTGGTAGTATTATTTATACTGGGGAGCGATCAAAAGAAGATTTATTTATTGAATCTTTTGACTACAATAGGCAACACTGTTCAGAAAAGACTTTGCATTCCATAGAAGAAAGCTTTGAATTTAAGAATACCGATGCTGTCACTTGGGTAAACCTAAATGGCCTTAATCACGTGAATGCCATAGAAAAGCTAGGTCACCATTTTGGGTTTCATCCACTGGTATTAGAAGATGTTGTAAATATTGCGCAACGCCCAAAAATTGATGAGCATGAGGGGTATCTCTTTGTGGTTTTAAAAATGCTTTATTATAATAAAGAAAACAACTTAGTATCAGAACAAGTTAGTTTTTTGTTAGGAAAAAACTATCTCTTTTCTTTTCAAGAATCAGAAGGTGATGTTTTTGATGCCGTGAGAGTACGCATCAGACAAGACAAGGGTAGAATTAGAAGCATGGCTTCTGATTACTTACTATACAGTTTAATTGATGCTATTGTAGACCATTATTTTAGCGTGATAGAAATACTTGGAGATAAAATTGAAGACTTTGAATCTGCTATTTTTGAAGGCGAAACAGATCATGATACGAGTAGAAAAATACAAGATTTAAAACGTGAAATATTAAGAGTGCGTCGCTCTATTTTCCCATTAAGAGAAGTCATCAATAAAATTGAAAAAAATGAAAATCCGCTCATCCATAAAAAAACAATAACCTATTTTAGAGATGTTTACGACCATCTAATTCAAGTCACTGAAAATATTGACATCTACCGCGAAATGATTTTGGGATTAATGGATATGTATATGACCAGTATTAGTAACAAAATGAATGAAGTAATGAAAGTCCTCACCATCATGGCTTCCATTTTTATTCCTCTAACATTTATTGCTGGTATTTATGGCATGAATTTCAACTACATGCCCGAGTTACAATTTAAGTATGGTTATTTCCTAGTCTGGGGTATTATGGTTATTATTTTCGCAGGTATGCTGTATTATTTTAAACGTAAAAAATGGATTTAGAATTTAAAATAACAATTGTTTAGTTGATGTTACATAAAACTCTAAAACAAGAATTCTAACAAACACGATACGCTCCAGTACTAACACTTTGATTGATTTAATCCTAATAACGAATACAAACTAGCCAAAAGAATCAAAATGCACCTACCTCATTACATAAAATTTCTTTTGATTGTTAGCCTCTTTTTGCAGCCGTTTTATAATCTATGTGCTCAAAATTCAAAAGAGGATAAATATTATATCAATAATAATAGAAAGTGGAAAGCAGACATCCCTATTTGGGTTCCTGGGTTTAGAGGTCAAATTGCTTATGGGGAATTCGATTTTTCGTCTGGGGAAGGTGGTGAAAGGGAATTTGAAAGATTAAATGGTGATGCTGGACTAGAATTTTACTTCGTAGGTAGAATATCGGTGAAGCATAAAAAAATATGGGCGCAAATAGATGCTTTTTCAGGACGGGTTGGAAGTACATTTACCTACACATCACCCAATGAATTAATTGAAAAAGAAATTGTTAATATTGATATTCATGGAACCATTCCAAGATGTATTGGTGGTTATTCTGTTTTCCAAGCTACTTCAAAAAGTAATATAAAAATTGAATTAATACCCTATCTAGGGTTTCGCTATGTAAACTTTCGTTTACAGTCTGATGTTTTTGGTAATAATGATGTCATAAACATACAGCCTAACTGGTTTGAACCACTCATTGGCATTTATGTTCCCGTAATTTATAAACGATTTAAACTGGAACTACTTTGTGATTATGGAGCAACCGGTAAAAACTACTCTTGGGTGATAAGTAATCAATATCGCTACAGGCTATCTCAATTGGTTGATTTACACATTGGCTGGACCCATATGCATCTCTATCATGATGGGGTTGTTAATGGAAACAACCTAAGATCATCAGTAAGACTTTTTGGACCTACCGCGGGCATAGGCTTTAAGTTTTAAGACGTTGAAATATGGATATTTGAATTTCTATTTTAAATGTCATCAAATTATTAAGAATAGATAGTTTAAGTATCAACCCGAATAATAAAACAATTGCGATTTAAGCCCGTAAAGGACTGATTAATTGAGGCTTTAAAAGTAAATATTACACTAGATTGTTTAATTAAATTTCACACAACTACTTCGCAATTAAAGGGTCTAATTATTTACACTAGACATGATAAGTTAAAGAAAGTCTAAAACGTATTTAAGGGGTAGATAACTTTCATATATTTGATTTTTAGCTAACTAAAAATCATGCATAAAAAACTCTTTTTAATAGTGATAGCAGCGTTTTCGCTATCAAACAGTATCGCTCAAAAACCTACAGTTCCATCATCCACAGAAATCTATGAATCCATTCAAAAATTAAACTTTTTGGGTTCTGTGTTATATGTGGCTGCTCATCCTGATGATGAAAACACCCGGCTAATTGCTTACATGTCTAATCATGAAAAAGCAAGAACCGCCTATCTATCGTTAACCCGTGGCGATGGAGGACAAAACCTAATTGGTCCTGAAATTCGTGAGTTATTAGGTGTGATTAGAACCCAAGAATTACTAGCCGCGCGCGGTGTTGATGGCGGTGAACAACTTTTTACTCGAGCAAATGATTTTGGCTACTCTAAACATCCAGATGAGACGCTTAAGATTTGGAATAAAAATGACGTATTAAGCGATGTTGTTTTAGCAATTAGACAATTTAAACCAGACGTAATAATAAATCGTTTTGACCATAGAACACCAGGAACCACACATGGTCACCATACGAGTTCGGCTATGCTGAGCATGGAGGCCTTTGATTTAGCCAATGATAAGTCGGCTTATACTGATCAATTGAACCAGACTAGCCTTTGGCAGCCAAAACGTTTATTTTATAACACAAGTTGGTGGCGTTATGGAAGTAGAGAGAAATTTGATAAAGTTGATAAAAGCAACATGATTAAGTTTGACATTGGTGCATACTACCCTTTAAAAGGATTATCTAACAATGAATTAGCCTCATTGGCAAGCAGTCAGCATTTATGTCAAGGTTTTGGACGTTTATCGCAAAGAGGTACTCAAGAAGAATATATTGAATTCTTAAAAGGTGCACCTGTTAATAATAACAATATTTTTTCAGGTATAGATACCTCTTGGAACCGCGTTCTAGGAGGTTCGGCAATTGGCGATATTTTATATGCGGTAGAAAACAATTTTGATTTCACAAACCCATCAGTTCATATTCCGCAACTAATAGAAGCATATAAACGCCTACAAAATATTGAAGATGAGCATTGGAAAACACAAAAATCGAAAGAGCTAAAGGCTATCATTGAGATGTGTGCTGGTTTATATTTGGAAGCTTCCGCAGAAAATAATTGGGCAACTGCCAATGAAACCGTAAAATTAAACTTAGAAGTTCTTAATAGAAGTAACACTGCCATAACATTATTAAGCATTACAGACTCCAGTGGTCTTAATATTTCGAAAAATATAGACTTAACAAACAATACCAGATTCACTTTTGAAGAAAATCTAAAAATTAAGAGTTCGCAAGAACCTACTAATGCCTACTGGCTGAACAAAAAAGGTACATTAGGTATGTATACTGTAGATGATCCCAAGTTAATTGGGCTTCCTGAAACTCCGCGCACCTATAAAATTGATTTTAATGTATTAATTGATAATGTGCCTATTAGCTTCACGAAAGATGTCATGCAGCGTTTTTCAAAACCCGATAAAGGGGAACTGTACCGTCCGTTTGAAATTATTCCAGAAGCTGCCGCAAAAATAACAGAACAGGTTATTATTTTTGATTCTGATGAATCACATGAAGTCAGTGTTGTTATTCAATCTGGTCGTCATAATCTTGAGGGAACTGTTGAATTATGTCACCCTGAAGACTGGAGCGTCTCACCAAAAACACAAAAAGTATCTATAGCCCACAAAGGCGAAGAGCAAACGGTAACATTTATTGTTACACCTCCCAAAACGGGAAGTGAAGGTTTTATTGGCCCTATTGTTCATATAGGTGATAAAGATTATAATAAAGAACTCTTTGAAATCGATTATGAGCATATTCCTTTTCAAACTGTTCTATTGCCAAGTGAAAGCAAGGTAGTCCGACTAGACATTAATAAAAGTGGTAAAAATATTGGCTATATTCAAGGTGCTGGAGATGTTGTTCCTGAAAGTTTAGAACAAATAGGATACAAAGTAAAAATTCTTAAACTAGAAGATATAAATCCCGAGTACCTCAGTGAATTTGATGCTATTGTAGTTGGAATTAGGGCCTACAACACCTTGGATGATATAGAATTTAAACTGCCTCAATTATTTGATTATGTCGCCCAAGGCGGAAATATGATAGTACAATACAGTAAAAGCTACGGCTTAAAAACTAAAAATATAGCCCCCTATAGTTTGACATTATCACATGATCGTGTAACTGATGAAAATGCTAGCGTAAGATTTATTAACCCGAAACACGAAATCTTAAATTCACCTAATAAAATCACTCAGAAGGATTTTGAAGGCTGGACTCAGGAACGTGGATTGTATTTTGCGAATGCATGGTCAGATAAATTCACACCTATTTTATCCATGAATGATAATGGAGAAACAGCCAAAGAAGGTAGCTTACTAATCGCACAGCATGGTAAGGGCTATTTCATCTATACCGGGTTAAGCTTTTTTAGGGAGTTTCCTGCTGGCGTTTCTGGTGCCTATAGATTGTTTGCTAATATGATTTCCTTAGGCAAAGAAGACATGAATTTAGAAGCTAAACGAAATGATTAACCATGGATGACAAAGAACCAAAACAAACTTGGCTTAAGCTATACTCTATTGTTTTAATAGCCAACGCCCTATATTTTATAGCCTTCTATATCATTACAAAATCGTTTTAATTATGCAAACTTTAAGTTGGATTGACTGGACGGTTTTATGCTTTACCCTAATCGCTATTGTAACTTATGGCACGCTACAAACGAGAGGTAGCAAAAATGTGAAAGACTATTTACGAGGTGGAAACACATCTAAATGGTGGACAATTGGCCTGTCAGTAATGGCTACTCAGGCGAGTGCGATTACTTTTTTATCCACACCTGGCCAAGCGTTTAATGATGGTATGGGCTTTGTTCAGTTTTATTTTGGTCTGCCCATTGCCATGGTGGTTATCTGTATGGTTTTCATTCCGCTGTACTACCGCCTAAAAGTTTATACAGCCTACGAGTTCTTAGAAAATAGATTCGATTTAAAAACAAGAACGCTTGCCGCCATTTTATTCTTAATTCAAAGAGGTCTAGCGGCAGGTATAACCATATTTGCTCCGGCTATCATTCTATCCGTTGTACTGGGCTGGGATCTATTAACATTAAATATAATTATTGGGGTCTTAGTAATTATTTACACGGTTTCTGGAGGCACGCGCGCTGTTAATGTGACTCAAAAACATCAAATGGTAGTGATTTTTATAGGGATGCTTATCGCGTTCTTTTTAATAGTTGATAAATTACCAGAAGACATCACATTTTCAAAAGCACTTGAAATTGCAGGTGCGAGTGGCAAAATGGAAGTTCTTGATTTTTCCTTTGATTTAAACAACCGTTATACCTTCTGGAGTGGTATTATTGGTGGTACATTTCTAATGTTATCCTATTTTGGTACAGACCAAAGCCAAGTGCAACGCTATTTGTCTGGGAAATCAATTAAAGAAATGCAACTGGGTTTAATATTTAATGGTATTTTGAAGGTACCAATGCAATTTTTCATACTTCTTGTTGGTGTCATGGTATTCGTTTTTTACCAATTTAATGAAGCGCCTATTAACTTTAACCCTACTGCCACAGAGGTTGTTTTAAATTCAGAATATGCAGAGGACTATAAAGCCTTGCAAAAAGAACAACAGGTTATTTTTAATGATAAGCAAAAAATTATTGAAGCTTATATGTCGTCAGAAAATGATAATGCCTCAAAATACATTGCACTAGCAAACGAGGCCAATGATGACATTAGAAGCGAAGCTAGATTATTAATTGATAAAGCTTCTGAAAGCCAAGACATCAAAATAGAGAGTAACGATAAAGATTATGTATTCATCCATTTTATTTTAACCAATTTACCTCGTGGTCTTATAGGCCTGTTATTAGCTGTTATTTTAAGCGCCGCGATGTCTAGTACGGCTAGTGAACTTAATGCACTAGGCTCAACAACTACAATAGATCTATACAAACGAAATACTAGTCCAAAGACTGAAGAAGACATGGTCAAAGCATCACGTTGGTTTACATTTGCTTGGGGTATTATAGCTATTGGCGTGGCCTGTGTTGCCAATCTTGCTGAAAACTTAATTCAGCTCGTAAATATTATAGGTTCCATATTCTATGGAAACGTTTTAGGCATATTCCTATTAGCCTTCTTCTTTAAGTTTGTGAGAGGCAATGCTGTTTTTATAGGCGCTTTAATAACACAAGTGCTTGTTATTCTTCTATTTTTCCTTAATGAATTTGGGTACATCAATCTACCGTTTTTATGGTTAAATTTTGTTGGCTGTGCCTTAGTAATTGCCATCGCTTGTTTCATTCAATACATTTCTCCTAATGACAAAACAATCAGATCATAACACAATAAACTGGGGTATTTTAGGTTTGGGTAGCATTGCACATAAATTTGCTACAGATCTACTAACGGCAGAGGGCGCAAATTTATACGCAGTAGCTTCAAGATCTCAGGACAAAGCCGATGAATTTGCTTCTAAATTCAAAGCAGATATAGCATACGATAGCTACACAGCACTCGTTGAAGACGATAATGTTGATGCCGTTTATATAGCAACGCCACATGCACTTCATAAGGAGAATACATTACTATGTTTGGACCATGGGATTGCGGTACTTTGTGAAAAGCCATTTGCTATGAATGCGGAGGAGGTAGAACAAATGATAGTCAAAGCCAAAGAAAAGAACGTGTTGCTTATGGAAGCACTTTGGACCTATTTCTTACCACATTATAAATTTGTACTCAACTCTATTAGAAATAAGACTTACGGTAATATCATTAAATTAGAAGCTGATTTTGGATTCTTTAGAGCCTTTAATAATGATGCTCGGTTATTTAACAAAACACTGGGTGGCGGCAGTTTATTAGATATTGGCATCTACCCTATTTTTACAGCACTTTCAACATTAGGATTGCCAAAACAAATGGAAGCAACAGCCTCATATTTTGAAAATGGCGCAGACGCTTCATGTGATATGGTCTTTAAATATGATGATGCCACGGCATATTTAAAAAGTACACTTCTGAAAGATACACCTACTGAAGCCATTTTTTATTGTGAACATGGCACCATTAAAATTAATACTATGTTTCATATGCCAACCACAGTTTCTATTATTACTGAAGGCAAGGAAGAAGTTCTAGAAGATTTCGAATACAAAACCATTGGCTACAACTACGAGGTGATTCACTTTAATGACTTATTGAGGGCAGGGAAAACTGAAAGTGATGTTATGACCTTTGATTTTAGCCGCCAACTTATTAAGACCCTGGACGACGTCAGAAAAATTATTAAATTAAACTATTAAAAAAAAATAAGCTTTAAAAGCAAAAAACGCAACCGTTATGGTTGCGTTTTTTGTTATTCTAAAACCTAATAGACTAGACCTACTAAGTCCTAATTTTTATTGAGCGCCCCACTCTTTTAAAGAGTCTGTGTTCATTTTCACATAATCAGCATTACCAGCCTTTTCTGCACCAGCTAATGAAGCCTTAGCTGCAGCTATAGCACCTGCAGTATCGCCAGCTTTAGCATGAATTAAAGATTGTTGTCTTAAGAACCAAAAACGAGGTTTGTCTTTAGTCATGTCAACTGCTTTATCTATCCATTCTTGAGCTTGCTTAATATCTTTACCTTCTTGCAAATAGTAAACAGCCGAAGAGAAATAATCATTCTCTGTTGGAGTACCTCCTAAAACATCATTAATACTTGCTAAAACAGCATCATCAGTTGGAACTGTAAAAGGAATACCAACATATGTTTTTTCCCAAATAATCTCTATTATAGCCGAATCATTTTTAATGCTATTAATATCTATTGTAAAAGTCTCAACATTAAATGGAATAGGGTGCACAGGTACTTCGCCCATAGCCATTACCTTACTGTCATCCCATTCTTTAGGCGTTCCCCAATTTTCAGTGTCTGCATAAAAATAGATTTCCCAATTATCTTTTCCTGGCTTTGAGAAAATAGCATAAGATCCTGCTTTTAATTTTGAACCAAATACCGTTGCGTCTGTACTAAAAGTAATGATGGTGTTTTTATTAGCACCTGTTCTCCAAAGTTTATCAAATGGCACAAGACCTCCGTAAACTTCACGCTCCCTAACAGCTGGTCTTGAATATTCCAATGTAATATCAGTCAATCCAACTTTCTGTTCCATTTTCGATGCTGGACTTGGTTGCGGTGTAGTTACCTGAGCATTTACAGAATACATTGTCGCACCTGCAATAAAAAGTAGAAGTAATTTTTTCATTTTGTATAGTTATATTTATTTTGCTATAAATTTACACAACACAATCCCTATTAATGTTAACAAAAGCTTAAAAAATACGCTAAACAGGCCTACATTAAACATATCCATAGATACTCTTTTCTGAATAAAAGTTTACAAAAAAACTGAACGATCCCAATCCAAAATTTATAACAGATCTATTATTCAAACCTATGCCTTTTACTTTTTCATTACATTCCTGATAAAACTAATATGATTGCCACCGGAGTTAAATAAGCTTATAATAAATAACTTTTAGATTTATTTCTAAAAAGTATTTTTATAAGGGATACCTTTTAATCAAACAAATAAAAGCCATTAAACCGTGTCAGGATTTATGACAAAAGGTATTCTGACAGGTTTTTATAGGTTTAGCCACCCCTAGCATTTTGATTACCAGCTCTATTTAAAGTTAATAGGTATAGCCATTACATTCTTGCCATGACACATCCTTAGCCAAAAGCTTAAGTAACAATAATTAAGGAATTACAAAATAAATAATGATCGCTTTTTTGTGCTTCAAAATAAATAAAATAATATTTTGTTTAACTTTTTACATTATTTGTTAAACATTTTATATCTTTACATCAAATTAGGAGATATGGCAAAGAAAAAAGCAATTACCAAAGAAAAGATTATATCCCTGTATATGGATTACATTTTAGAACATGGTAAAAATCCGAAAACAGTATATGCGTTTGCAAAATTAAATGCATTTCAAGAAAGTGAATTTTAC
Source organism: Algibacter mikhailovii (assembly GCF_014651495.1). Taxonomy (GTDB): domain Bacteria; phylum Bacteroidota; class Bacteroidia; order Flavobacteriales; family Flavobacteriaceae; genus Algibacter_E; species Algibacter_E mikhailovii. Next base: position 148,756 of record NZ_BMWZ01000008.1, on the reverse strand, counting down.
ATTCACTTTGCTTCATTTCAAGCTATTGAAAAGGGAATTTTCGAGGCCTTTTTCTCAAATTCAATTCAGGCTTTAGAGAAAAGTGATGATTACAAAATTTTTGACGCAAGAAACAAGTTATTAAGTTTCTATTTTACCTTATTTGAGAATTTAACAGCAAACAGAAGTTATGTCACCCATGTCTTAAACAAGTATGAGTCCGATTTAAAAGGACTCAAAATACTTTCTGGATTAAAACATCATTTTACGAACTACATTAATGGTTTAGGAATCCAAATGTTGGACATTAAGCAAGCGCAATTTGAAAAAATACAAGAAAAGGCTTTAAAAGAATCCGCTTGGTTGCAACTTTTACTTACCATGAAGTTCTGGTTAGACGACACCTCTGCATCTTTTGAGAAAACTGACATTTTTATTGAAAAATCGGTCAATACAACATTTGATGTTTTAGATATAGCGCCTTTAAAAAGTGTTATTGACCTAGGTAAGTTTTTATTCAAAGAAAAAATTCACATGAATTAACAAAAACATATGAAAACCATAGATAATATACCAACAACAAAAATTCAACGCGCCACTAAATTAATTTCTACTGGAGCTAAAGTAGGCGCTAACTATATTAAATATTATGGTGACAAAATGGTTAATACGGCTGAACAGGCTAGACAACGTTTAAATAAAAACAATGCGGAAGATATTTATGATGGCTTAAAACAGCTTAAGGGCAGTGCTCTAAAGGTAGCTCAAATGTTAAGCATGGAAAAAAGCATTCTACCGCAGGCCTATGTTGAGAAGTTTTCGCTGGCACAATTTTCTGTACCACCGTTATCACCTCCACTGGTTCTTAAAACCTTTAAAAAATATTTCGGTAAAACACCACATGAAATTTTTGATACTTTTAATGCAACTTCTGTTAACGCTGCAAGCATCGGTCAGGTGCATATTGCAATGAAAAATGGGAAAAAACTAGCTGTGAAAATCCAATACCCAGGAGTTGCAGAAAGTATCGCTTCTGATTTAGCAATGGTAAAACCCATAGCTATGAGCATGTTTAATATAAAAGGAAAAGATTCTGACAAGTATTTCAAAGAGGTAGAATATAAACTTATTGAAGAAACGAATTATATCCTAGAAATGAAACAAAGCAAGGAAATTGCTACAGCATGTGCGCATATTTCCAATCTTGAATTCCCCAAATATTATGAAAAATACTCTTCGGAACGTATTATTACCATGGATTTTATGAATGGTGAGCATCTTTCTGAATTTACGGCACATAATACAGACCAAAATAAAGCAAACCAATTAGGGCAGGCCCTGTGGGACTTTTATATGTTTCAAATTCATAATCTAAAAAAAGTACATGCAGATCCGCACCCAGGAAATTTTTTAGTATCAGAAAAAGGAAAATTAATAGCACTCGATTTTGGGTGTATGAAAACAATCCCTCAAGATTTTTATACACCTTATTTCGAGTTAGCTCAAAAGGAGGTTATTGATAATAATACCGCTTTTGTTGAAAAACTCTATGAACTTGAAATTTTAAAAGACGACGACAGTCAAGCCGAACTAGATTTTTTCACAGCCATGTTTCATGACATGCTAAGTTTATTTACTAAACCTTTTCATGAAGCAACTTTTGATTTCTCAGATGCCCATTTCTTCAAGCAGATTGCAGAACTTGGTGAACGCTATTCAAAAAGTGCGGACTTAAAAAAAATGAACGGAAATAGAGGTTCAAAACATTTTATATACATAAATAGGACTTTCTTCGGACTGTACAATTTAATGTTTGACCTTAAGGCTCAAAACATTAAAATAAATAACTACCTTAGACTGTCATGAAATATTACAGTGAATCAAACCTTAAAGAATTAGACCATATATTCAAAATCAACTTAATAAATAGTTGTTCTGGATATAAATCTGCTAACCTCATTGGGAGCAAATCTAAAAATGGTATTGAAAATGTAGCAGTCTTTAGCTCTGTAACGCATATAGGATCTAGCCCAGCAATGTTTGGTTTTTTCTTAAGACCTACTACTGTAATAAGAAACACCTATGAAAACATAAAGGAAACCGGGCTCTACACTATCAATCACATACATAAAGCTATTCGAGAAGAAGCGCATCATACCTCAGCAAAGTACAAATCTTCAATATCAGAATTTGATGTAACCAATCTTGATGCTGAATACAAAAACGATTTTTACGCTCCTTTTGTGTCCGGCACCCCCATACAATTAGCGATGCAGTTCGTTGAAGAATATCATATAAAAGCCAATAACACCATCTTAGTCATTGGAAAAATAATTGGTTTATATATTGAAAATAATCTCATTGAAAATGATGGGTTTATTGACCTTAAAAAAGCGCAAGTAGCAGCAATTAATGGACTAGATGGGTATACTGTTCCAGAGTCAAGCTCGCGCTATGGCTATCAAAGACCCAAACCGTTAATCTTTAACTAATGACCATTCTTGTTACAGGTGCTACCGGATATATTGGAAAAAGGCTCATTCCGCTTCTATTAGAGGATGGCCATACCGTGATATGCGCTGTAAGAGATCGTTTAAGAGCCGATAAAAGCTATGCAGAGGAAGACAATGTTTTTGTCATTGAAATGGATTTTTTAAAGCCTGAAACTTTAAAGAATATTCCTAAAAATATTGATGTTGCCTACTACTTAATACACTCTATGTCTAATGCATCTGAAGATTTTAAATTATTAGAAGAACAGTGTGCAGTAAATTTTAAAACATCTATTGAAAAGACGGACATTAAGCAAGTGATTTACTTGAGTGGCATTACTAATGATGAGAAACTTTCAAAACATCTCAGTTCAAGAAAACTAGTTGAAGATACACTTGCATCAAATAAATATGCGCTTACAACCTTTAAAGCGGGAATCATTGTTGGATCGGGCAGTTCATCCTTCGAAATCATAAGAGACCTAGTTGAAAAGCTACCTTTTATGATTGCGCCTAAATGGCTGAACACAAAAACACAACCCCTCGCTGTTAGAGATGTATTAGGGTTTCTGCATAAAGGAGCTGGCAATACGCTTTTATATAATAAATCATACGATGTATTCGGTCCAGAAGTTATCACCTACAAAGAAATGCTGCTGCAGTTTGCAGAAGTTAGAGGCCTGAAAAGATATATACTTACGGTTCCCGTAATGACGCCCAAGTTGTCCTCGTATTGGTTATATTTTGTTACTTCTACATCTTATAAATTAGCCACTTCATTAGTAGATAGTATGGGCGTACAAATTATTGGAAAACCTAGTAATATTAATCAATTGCTTAATATTCACCCCATACCTTATAAACAAGCCGTAGCGCTAGCCTTTGAAAAAATAGAACAAAACGGTATTGTTTCAAGCTGGAAGGATTCCATGATTAGTAGTGGTAGGTTACGCAATAATCTTCATAAATACATTAATGTACCAAAGTTTGGTTGTTTTAAAGATTACAAGCAGCGCCCGGTAACCAACTTAAAGTTAACTCTGGATAAAATTTGGAGTATTGGTGGAACAAATGGATGGTACTATGGTAATATGCTATGGCGAATTAGAGGGTATATTGACAAAATTTTTGGTGGTATTGGTTTACGTCGTGGTAGAACAAGTCCAACAGAATTGGATGCTGGTGATGCCTTAGACTTTTGGCGTGTGATTTTTGCCGATAAGGAACAGCAGAAACTTTTGTTATATGCCGAAATGAGATTGCCGGGTGAAGCATGGCTTGAATTTAAAATTGAAGACGACATACTCAAACAAACGGCCACTTTTAGGCCCCGAGGCTTGTGGGGCCGACTATATTGGAATAGTGTCCTTCCATTTCATGGCTTTATCTTTTCAGGAATGATAAACAAACTGGTACATGTTAAGGAATCCCAAGAAAAATATACCTCATAAAATATGTGCTGTTTGCAATCTAAACTTTACTTGGAGAAAAAAATGGCGCAATAACTGGAATAACGTTAAATATTGTAGTGAGAAATGCAGAAGAAACAAGACAAAACAGGTTTAGTTTGGTTTAGGAATAATCTTCGCGTTCATGACAACACGGTATTAAATAGCGCAATAGCAGAAAACAAAACAGTAATTGCTGCTTATTTTTTTGATCCCAGACATTTTCAAAACACGCATTATGGCTTTAAAAAAACAGAAAAATACCGTGCTCAGTTTTTAATTCAAACTATACATGAACTAAGAACTAATCTTAAAAATTTAAACATTGAATTATTTGTATTTAAGGCCAAACCTGAATTGATAATTAACCAACTTATTTTTGACCATAATATTACTAAGTTCTATCTGCAAAAGGAATGGACTAGTGAAGAAAATCATGTCCTGAATCTAGTAAATAACAACCTACCAAGTAATGTAGAATTCGATGAGTATTTTGATCAATTCCTTTATCATCCAGATGACCTAAAATTGGCATTTTCAGAACTACCTCTATTATTTACAGACTTTAGAAAAGTTGTAGAACGCACTGCAGTGGTTAGACCAAGTACTACAACTAAGTCAGTTTACTCAAATAGCACTTTAGAAAACACCACTAAAATCCCAAATTTGAAGGATTTAGGATTTGAAAACTTTAAAACAGCCACAGATACGGCCTTTCCATTCAAAGGAGGAGAAAACAGTGCCATAAATAGGCTGAACAATTATTTATTTGAAACAAAAAAAATAGGTAACTATAAAAACACCAGAAATGAACTTATAGGCAAAGATTTTAGTTCAAAATTCTCGGCTTGGTTAGCAAATGGCAGTATTTCGGCTCGAACTATCTACTGGAACATCAAACAATTCGAAAAAGATAACTTCAAAAATCAATCTACATATTGGCTCATTTTTGAATTAATTTGGCGTGATTTTTTTAAATACATGTCATTAAAATATAATAACAGTTTTTTTAGAATTGAAGGCATACTCAATAAAAGTCAAGATTGGATTACAGATCAAAACGCCATTCGGTCTTGGGTTAATGGCTCTACTAGATCTCCATTTGTAAACGCCAATATGATAGAGCTTAAGAAAACTGGCTGGATGAGCAATAGAGGTAGACAGAATGTAGCATCCTTTTTTGCCAAGGAATTAAAAATTGATTGGAGAATTGGAGCTGCCTATTTTGAGTCCTTACTTATAGATTATGATGTACATAGTAATTATGGCAACTGGATGTATCTAGCAGGAGTTGGCAACGACCCCAGAAATAGAATGTTTAATATGGAGCTTCAATCAAAAAAATACGATCCTCAGGGACACTACCAAAACCTTTGGCTACAACAAAACCGTTAAATATGAAAACGCTGAGACTCATATTGGGAGACCAATTACACATAAAGCACTCATGGTTTAACACCACGAATAATGATGTTACTTATTGTCTTTTTGAATTGGAACAAGAATCAACCTATGTGACCCACCACATTCAAAAGGTTATTGGTTTTTTCGCTGCGATGCGTCAATTTTATAAAGATCTTGAATCTTTAGGTCACCAGGTTATTTATATTAAAATTAATGATGAACCCAAGGGACATAATCTAGAACAAAACCTCTCTAGGCTTATAAAAAAGAATAACATCACATGTTTTGAGTATATGCAGCCTGATGAATATCGCTTAGACCTTCAATTGTCTCAATTTACTTCCAAACTTAATATAAAAACTAAGGCCTATTCAACTGAACATTTCTACACTACAAGGACGGAACTCTCTGAATTCTTTAAAGGAAAAAAACAATACCTTATGGAGAATTTTTATAGATATATGCGTAAAAAACATAATATCCTCATCATAGCAAACCAACCTGAAGGCGGTAAATGGAATTATGATAAAAGCAACAGAAAACCGTGGAAGAATGATTTTAAAATCCCACCACCGATCTATTTTGAAAATAATGTATCCGCTGTACTAAAAGATATAAAAAAAGCCAATATTAACACTATCGGGCATTCTAATTCAGAGGTATTCCATTACCCAATAAGTAGAATTCAGGCCCTTCAGCAGCTTGAATATTTTTGCGAACATCTACTTATTCATTTTGGTGATTTTCAAGATGCCATGGACACCGATGAAGAGTACTTATTTCATTCACGATTAGCATTTGCCCTAAACATAAAACTAATACGCCCCAAAGATATTATAAAAACGGTCCTGAATTATTATAGACTGCATAGCACAGAAATTAACATTTCGCAGGTAGAAGGTTTTATAAGACAAATTATTGGTTGGCGCGAATATATGCGAGGCATGTACTGGGCTTTTATGCCGGAATACAAATCCCTAAATACACTAGAGAATTACAACCCGTTGCCAAAATTTTTCTGGACTGGACAAACAAAAATGAACTGCTTAAAACAGTCTATTAATAATTCACTAAACAACAGTTATGCCCATCATATTCAACGCTTAATGATTACGGGCAACTTTGCACTATTAACACAAACCAATCCAAACGAGGTTGACAATTGGTATTTAGGCATATATATAGATGCCATTGAATGGGTACAACTGCCTAATACAAGAGGTATGAGTCAATTTGCTGACGGCGGAAAAATAGCTACAAAACCATATGTATCCTCTGGTAGTTACATCAATAAAATGAGTACATATTGCAAAACCTGTACTTATAATAAAAATAAAAAAACGGAAGCGGATGCCTGCCCCTTTAATAGCTTGTATTGGAATTTCTTAGACGCAAAAAGAAACCATTTAGAACAAAATTTCAGAATGAAAATGATGTATAGTCTTCTAAACAAAATGGATGGGCAAGAACTTCATAAAATTAAACAAAGAGCAAATCACATAATTAATAATCCAGATGCCTACTAAGACCTGTATAAATATAGTTTGGTTTAAGCGTGACTTAAGACTTCATGACAATGGAGCTATAGAATTTGCAATAAAAGAAAAAAAACCTTTTCTATTTCTCTATTGCTTTGAACCCATTTTGTTGAATGACCCACATTACAATAGTAGGCATTGGGGCTTTATAAAAGAATCTTTAATTGATTTAAATAATGAATTATTAAAATACAATTCAAAAATACTTATTGTACAGTCTGATATTATTCCCACTATAAATGGTCTACTCGAAAAATACAAGGTTCAAAATATTTTTTCTCATCAAGAAACAGGACTTTTAGTTACGTATAATCGGGATAAGTCATTTAATAGGTTTTGTAAAAACAACTTTATATCATGGAAAGAAAACATTAATAATGGCGTGCAAAGAGGTTTAAACAATCGCGATAATTGGAATGAATTAATGGATGTTTTTTATGCACAAAAGCCACATGTATTTTCTCCGCGGCAAGGGCAACTCATAAGTATAGGTGCCATTGAAAATTTAGAAAAAAACTTTAAAACAATAGATTTAACTACAGATGCTTATTCACCATTTCAAAAAGGCGGCCGAACCATGGGATTAAAATATTTAAAATCCTTTTTTGAAAATAGACATGCCAATTACATGGCGCATATTTCTAAACCTGAATTGTCCAGAAAAAGCTGCAGTAGAATATCACCCTACATTGCTTGGGGTAATTTATCCATGAGAGAAGTCTATCAAGAAGCCCATAATTTAGCATTGTATTCAAAACACAAGAAGGACCTAACAGCATTTATGTCAAGACTAAGATGGCAAGCACATTTTATTCAGAAATTTGAAATGGAGCATACCATGGAAGCATCGAGCATCAACAAAGGATTTCATAAACTTAAAAAAGGCATCTCTAAAACCTATCAAAATGCATGGAAAGCGGGCATGACGGGATATCCACTTATTGATGCATGCATGCGTTGCCTTAGTCATACTGGTTATTTAAATTTTAGAATGCGCGCTTTGGTTGTTTCGTTCTTTACCCATAACCTCTGGCAGCCTTGGCAAGAAGCAACAACACATCTTTCGCAATTGTTTTTAGATTTTGAACCTGGCATACATTTTCCGCAGCTTCAAATGCAAGCAGGAGAAACGGGTATTAATATGTTGAGAATATATAATCCCATAAAAAATAGTTTGGAACATGATCCTGATGCGCAATTTATTAAGAAATGGGTTCCCGAATTAAAGAACCTTGAAATACCTTTTGCTCATCAACCTTTTATAATGACCAAACTTGAACAAGAGTTTTACAATTTTAAATTAGGCAAAGACTACCCCGCCCCTATTGTTAATCTAGAAAGTAGTCGTAAAAATGCTAGTGATATTTTGTGGCAATTAAGAAAACATCCCCTCGTTATAGAAGAAGGTAAAAGAATTCTTAAAAAGCATACCATAAAAAGGCGCTCAAAAAACACACAAAACACTGATTAACATAAACTTAAGGTCTACTATAAGTTTTCCTAATGGTATTATATTCTTTTTTGTTTAATTATTTTTGAAATAAGTTAAACATTTTGTAGATTTGAGATATAAAGACGGAGAAATGATACTGAATTCGACATATTCTAATAAAGATCACAAACATATTTTGAATGACCTAGTAGGGAAGCCATTCTCTTTTATACAGTCCATCAAACTAAAAGGAGTAGGTTCTAAACGTATGGTAATTCAAGATGTGAGTCCTAATCTTAAGTCATATATGAATAAGGTATCAGATATAAATTATGCGAATATCGAACTCAGGACTAAAGGTATTCTTATATATATCAATAAAGGGCTTCAAAATTTCACATGGGCCATTCCGTTTTATCAACTGGTTATTTTTAAGTCCAATGGTTCTAGTATTCATGCGCAAGGACGGTTTATACATTTTAAAAATAATAGAACACTTAAAGAAAATAAAAAGTTTTTCGACAAAGTACTAGATGCTAAAATAAAATATGACATGGATAATGATTTTCAAGCCTTATGGATTTAAGTGAAAGAGTAATTGATAGAATTATTGAAATGGCTTGGGAAGATAGAACAACCTTTGATGCTATTTATTTCCAATTTGGACTAAAAGAACAAGAGGTTATAGAGCTCATGAGAAAGGAAATGAAACTCAGCAGTTTCAGGCTATGGCGTAAACGGGTTCAAGGTAGAAAAACAAAACATCAAAAGTTGAGACATAATGAAAAAAGACGCTTTAAATGTTCACGACAAAGGCAAATAACAGGTAATAAAATTTCAAAACGCTAACGTGCTTTGATTAAGCAAAAGTCTTAAAACAGCACATAAAAAAGATATTATGAAAATTGAAACATTAGAACAGAAACTTAACGGACACAAATTAAACGGATTTTCTTTGGATGATATAGGGGATGACCATCTATATACTGGATTGGAAACCCCAATGAAAACAGATGCGTTTAAACTTTCTGATGAAGAAAAAAAACAACGTATTGCAATTTTGTTCGAAGAAATCATGGACGTCATGGGGTTAGATTTAACAGACGACTCTTTAAAAGGCACGCCTCAGCGTGTGTCCAAAATGTATATTGATGAAATCTTTTCTGGACTAAACCCAAAAAACAAACCAAAGGTAGCTTTGTTTGATAATAAATACCAATACAATCAAATGTTGGTAGAAAAAAATATTACATTCTACTCCAACTGCGAACACCACTTTGTACCTATAATTGGGAAGGCTCATGTCGCTTATATATCCTCAGGTAAAGTTATAGGGCTTTCAAAATTAAATAGAATAGTTCAGTATTACGCCAAACGACCACAAGTACAAGAACGTTTAACAAATCAAATAGCCACAGAGCTAAAAACTATCCTCAATACTGATGATGTTGCAGTCATCATTGATGCCAAGCACCTGTGTGTTTCATCTCGGGGAATAAAAGACGACACCTCATCAACGGTTACGGCTTACTATGGTGGCGCTTTCAAAAAAGCTGAAAAAATAACAGAATTACAAAATTACTTAAACAGTTAATATTATGGACATCATTGACAAAGCATTAGAATTTGAACAAAGAAAGAGAAGATCCTTATCAACAAGTGATCGCGTAAAAATTGGTAGAGAAGCCAAAGCATTAATTTTAGATCTTAATCAAATTTATAAGGTCAAAAAAGATGAAAAAATCATGGATATCATGAAACGCTTAACTGCAATTAAAAGAAAAGTTGAGAAAAGGCTAAAAGGACCAATACTTACTTAAGCTTTTGCAAAACAGTCAAAAAATACCAGATTATCATTTAAAATTTAAAATTTGGATAATTATTCTCTATAAAAATCAATAATTTCATAGATTTTATTATATTGTCGAATTGTGAAAGGTTAGCTAGCATTCACGACATAATAAAACAGAAAAAAGATTTAAAACACTATGGAGATTATTGATAGAGCCTTGGCTTTCGAACAGCGCAGACATACGTTTAAAACAACCAGTGAACGCATTGAATCGTCTAGGGAAGTTAAAGACTTAATATTAAGTTTAAACGCCGTATACAAGGAAAATAAAGATCCCGAAATAATGGATCTCATGAAACGCCTAACAGTAATTAAACAAAAAATTGAAAAAAGGCTAAAGGGCAGGCCATAAAACAAACAATCATGCCCTGAAACCATATGAAAACAATTATTGTAATAGGTGGTAGTAAGGGCATAGGAAATGCCATATTAAATGCTCTAGTAGGTACCCATAATGTAATAAACATTAGTAGAACGGCTCCTGCTGACAATCACCCTAATTTAAGACATTACCCTTGCGACATCTTAATAGATGATTTGCCAATAATTGATGTGGCCGATAGCCTAATATATTGTCCGGGCAGTATCAATTTAAAACCATTTTCTAGGCTAAATCTTGATGATTTTAAAAACGACTTTGAAATTAATGTTTTAGGGGCAGTTAAAGCCGCACAACATTATTTACCCGTTTTAAAAAACGCTCAATCACCTTCCCTATTATTTTTTAGCACAGTAGCAGCCAAATTAGGTATGCCATATCATGCCAGTATTGCGGCTTCAAAAGCAGCTGTTGAGGGGTTGGTAAAATCGCTTGGTGCAGAATTAGCACCGCACATTCGTGTAAATGCCATAGCGCCTACGGTGACAGATACTGATTTGGCATCAAAATTATTGAGAAATGATAAAATGATAGCCAATATAAAGGAACGCCATCCACTTAAAAAGTATTTATCGCCTCAGGAAGTGGCTGAAATGGCGCAATTTCTTATCTCAAATAAGGCCGCCTCTATTTCGGGTCAAATTTTTGAAATGGATTGCGGTATTGTAAGTTTTAAAATATAGAATTATGAAACCATTGAAGGCTTTTTTTGCAACAATAAATTCGAATCAAAATGATTCTGCAACTTTGGATTTAGCATCTATTTATGACATTAAAATAAATTCATTACAAGGTACTGCTATTGCATTATCAGAGTTCAAAGGCAAGCATATGCTTTTTGTTAATGTAGCCTCGAAATGTGGCTTCACACCACAATACAAGGAATTACAGGCATTATCCGAGAAATATAAGAACACTTTAGCAGTTATTGGAGTGCCATGCAATCAATTTGGAAACCAAGAGCCTGGAGACGCCAACGCCATCGATTCGTTTTGCCAAGTGAATTATGGTGTCACTTTTTTAATAACGGAAAAAATAGATGTAAAAGGAAGCAAACAGCACCCCTTATATGCCTGGCTCACCAAAAAGGCTCTAAATGGTAAAAAGAATTCTTCTGTTAAGTGGAACTTTCAAAAATATTTAATCGATGATAACGGTAATCTAGTTGATTATTATTTTTCAACAACCAATCCGCTTAATTCTAAAATTGTAAAACACTTAAATGACTAGCTATGTTTGGATTATTTAAAAGAAAATCACAAAAAGAGAAATTAGAACAAAAATTCAAAAAATTAATGAGAGAATGGCACGAACTATCCAGTATCAATAGGTCAGCTAGTGACGAAAAATTCGCAGAGGCTCAAGTGCTTGCAAAACTCATAAATGAATTAAAAAATGAAGCTGCTTAAACTAAGTATACTATTCTTGGTGCTTAATTTTGGCGCTTTGGCCATTGGAAGTTGGCTTATGGCTAGCGGACCACAAACAGAGTGGTATGCCAATTTAAATAAAGCACCATGGACGCCTCCTGGCTGGGTGTTTGGAGCCGCTTGGACAACCATAATGATTTTTTTTTCCATTTATATGGCAGCCTTATACTCCAAACGATCAACCACAAAAGTCGTCCTACTATTTACTGTACAATTTGTTCTTAATATCATTTGGAATTTCATATTCTTTAATCAACACCTTATAGGCCTCGGCTTATTTACAATTATTTTATTAACCGCAATCGTTTTAATATTTTTAGTGGATTACAAAGAAACTTTAGGTTTAAAATCATTCTTAATTCTTCCCTACTTTGTTTGGTTATGCATTGCAACGTCTCTTAATATGTATATTTTAATTCATAATTAATTAAATGAAAATTTACCGTCTCCATAAAAAACAAAATCTACCCATTACCATAAAACAAGCATGGGAGTTTCTATCTGACCCAAAAAATCTAAAGACCATCACACCCGATTATATGGGTTTTAACATTCTTTCGGGTGCAGACAGACCAATGTATGCCGGCCAAATTATTCAGTATATTGTCACTCCAGTATTAGGTATAAAAACAAAATGGGTTACAGAAATCACCCATAGTATTGACCAACACTATTTTGTTGATGAGCAGCGTTTTGGCCCCTATGCATTATGGCATCATAAACATTTTATAAAAGAAATTGACGGCGGCGTTGAAATGGAAGACATTATTGATTACAAGGTGCCTTTTGGATTCATTGGTCAATTGGTACATCCATTTCTAGTAAAACCGAAATTAGAAGAAATATTCAACTACAGGACGATGAAATTAGAAGAATTATTTGGAAAATATTAAATGAATAATCCCATCAATATATTCTGGTTTCGTCGTGATTTAAGACTAGAAGACAACCACGGACTTTATGAAGCTCTAAAAGAAGAACTAAATGTTCTTCCCATATTTATATTTGATATAGACATATTATCAAAACTTCCTAAAAATGATGCTAGAGTCTCATTTATCTATGATACTTTAGATAAATTAAATCTTTCACTAGGTAAAAATAATAATTCTGGGATTGCTATGTACCATGGCAAGCCAAAAGACATTATTAAACAATTACTAGATACCCATAACGTAAGAACCGTCTATACGAATCATGATTATGAGCCCTATGCTAGAACACGAGATTCAGAAATAGCTGCCTATTTAGAAACGAGGGATGTCACTTTCAAAACTTACAAAGATCAAGTCATTTTTGAAAAAAATGATATTGTAAAAAAAGACGGAAAACCTTATTTAGTTTATACGCCATACATGAAAAAATGGAAGGAAAGATTTAGACAAACTCATTTACAAAGGTTTCCTTCAGAAGATTATCTTCATAAAATAGGGTCCATTGAAAGACTTCCACAGATATCGCTCTCTGATATGGAGTTTACAACACCCAATCAAATTATAAAACCCTATAGCGTTTCTTCTAGTTTAATAAAAAGCTACGAGGCTACACGAAATTATCCAGCAAAAGATAGCACATCGCGATTGGGACCACATTTAAGATTTGGTACTATAAGCATAAGATCTATAGTAGATAAAGCCATTGCTGAAACTAATGAAATATTCTGGCAGGAATTAATATGGCGAGAATTTTTTATGCAGATTTTATGGCATTTTCCGCAAACACTCACTAAAAGTTTTAAATCGCAATATGATCGTATTTTATGGCGCAATAATGAAGCCGAATTTAAAGCCTGGTGTGCAGGAAAAACGGGCTACCCTTTAGTTGATGCGGGGATGAGACAATTGAATAAAACAGGCTTTATGCATAACAGAGTACGCATGCTTGTGGGGAGTTTTTTATGTAAACACTTGCTTATTGATTGGCGTTGGGGAGAAGCATATTTTGCAGAAAAACTTCACGATTATGAGATGGCCAGTAATATAGGCAACTGGCAATGGGTGGCAGGATGTGGCGTGGATGCTGCTCCTTATTTCAGAATTTTTAACCCTACAACGCAAATTCAAAAATTTGATAAAAACCTAGAGTATATACAGTCCTGGGTGCCAGATTTTCAAGAATTAACCTACCCTACTCTAATTGTAGACCATAAATTTGCAAGAGAACGTTGCTTAAGCGTTTATAAAGAAGCTTTAAACCCAGAATGATAACATTTCATTAAGATTATGGTATTCTTAAATTCCCTATTTTTAGTATTCATCAATAAACTAAATAATTATGAGTACCAAAGAAGTAGCAAATCAGTGGGCACAACTGTGTCGTGAAGGAAAAAACATTGAATGTATTGAATCCCTTTATGCCGAAAATGTCTCTAGTAAAGAAATGCCAGGCGTACCGTATGGAGAATCTATTACAGGAAAACAAAGTGTTTTAGAGAAAAGTAAACAATGGTTAGACAACGTTGTTGAATTTCATAGTGGAGAAATAAGTGATCCGGTAATTGCGGATAATCACTTTGTGAGTAAAATGAGCTTTGAGGTTACTTTTTAAAGATCGGGGCAGACAGCAGATGGAAGAGATATGTGTTTTTGAAGTCAATGATGGTAAAATTGTTAACGAACAATTTTTCTATACTATGTAGCTCTATATAAGGTTAATAACAAAAAAAAGTCTGCAATATGCAGACTTTTTTTTTATTAAAGTGGGGAGAGCAGGATTCGAACCTGCGAAGACGTAGTCAGCAGATTTACAGTCTGCCCTCGTTGGCCGCTTGAGTATCTCCCCAAAACCGGAGGCAAATATATTATTGTTCTTTTACACTACAAAATTATTTTTACAAATTATATTTCATAGCGCACTCGTAATGTGAGAAACCTAGGTTGAATTAAATATTCAGTTGAAAACACTGAAACATTATTATTCCCATTTCGAATTTGAGAATTTGTATCTAGTAAATTTGTCCCTTTTATTTGATATTCCCACTTAGAGTCTTTTGTTTTTCTATAGGATAACGAAGCGTCCCACATTTTAAATATTTGTGGCGAACCGCCGTTAGGGTCACTTTGACTATTGTATGTGAAATTGGTTAAAAAGGTAAAAGACTTCCAAATATATGCATCAAATCTAAATCTAGGTGAATGCGTTATAAATTGTGTGCTACGTCCTCCTTGTTTATTGTCATTAACACTATAACTATAGGACACTCTAAAATTTGGTGCTTCTCTAAAATTCGACCTTATTTCTGGGGTATATGACTGCCTGTAGTTTTCATTAATTGAACGACTACCTTGAACAACTTGATTAAACTTACTATAATTAAAACTTGCTCTCAGACTCCCTCGTATTTTGCCGAAGGTACGTTGTATTCTCCCAAAAGAAGAAAACGTTTCATCTGCAAATTCAGAATTAAAAAAGGTATTCGTTCTTATCACACTATCAAAATTGGATAATGTTCTTATTTGCCCAATGGCATTGGTATAATTTACTCGAGCATACACATTGGTATAATTAAATAAATTAAAACTTCTGTAAAATAAACTTATATTATTAGTTAGGGCATTTTCTAATCTAGGGTTACCAATTTGAATGCTGTTAAAGCTATTTAAAACTATACCCCGTGCCAAGGTAGTAACGTCTGTAAACTGATTGCGCATATTATACCTTAGTGTTAAACTTTCGCTCTTTTTAAACTGAATACGCGTTTCAAAATCAGGAAGCACTCTAAAGAAATTATCAGTGTATGTTTCTCCAAACTGATTATTGCTATTACCATAAGCATGCCCCGAAAGCCCAGGGGTAAAAGTAAAAATCCCCAATTTGAGTCTATAATGTACCCCTAAATAAATATCGCTAAAATTATATTTAATATCGTTTTCACTTAAACCATCATTTATTGTGGGTGTTGGTACAAATATAGATTCATCATCCAGGACTTGAAATATATTGGAATCAAAATCCTGCCTGTTTAATATGGTACCAAAAGTGAAATTTAAGTTGCTCTTAGCATTTAATATGTTCCAATAATCCACTTTAGCGTCCAATTGATTGGTTTTTACCCGTCGCTCTTGGTTTATATCATATCCCGCTTGATCATCATCTAAACCTAGGCGTTCAGCTGTGTTCATATAGGCTGTTTTATCCTCTAAAAAAGCATTATAAAACGGATCCTCATCTTGCAACAAATGAAGGGCTTCAAAGGCAAAAATATTGTTTTCATTTAGGGTATAGTAGTACTTCATATTCTGATTAATACTATACGGAGAATTCTCTTCAAATTGAATTGTTTTGCCTATTACTGAGGATGCTAAATTTCTATCTTGAGATTCTTTAGTCATTCTTCCTAAAAAATCATATTCAAGCTGATTATCTGGGTTCGGTTTATATGCTGCAGTTAATTTTAACAACCCTACGTCTGATCTTTGCCGCGTAGATTCAATGGTTTCTTCATCTGGTATTCCTAATTCAGGGTCTGTATATTTTACAGAATTCAATTCTACCATATCCACTCTATTACTATTAAAAATGGCAAAACCACTAAAATCCAGAGCCTTATTTGGTGAATAACTAAAGTTACTTGCAGCCATTTTATTGACAATGTCTTGGGCACGATTGTTTTGCGTACTTAAAAAACCAAGACTATTGTTTCCAAGGCTCAAATTAGTACCACTAGAAGCACTGGGCGATCTAAAACCACCACCAAATCCTCTTAAATCTTGTCTAGACAAAGCGGGTTCTCCTAAGTTATTCAAATCGCCCAATACGTTAATACTATACTTGGGGCTATAATAAAACAACTTAGGTTGCAAAATATATAGGGGATCATCTGGCGCACTTCCGCCACCGGCCGTAACATTTCCAAACCAAAAATTCTTTTTGCCCTCTTTTAACTTGATGTTAATTGCATAATTATCTTGATTATTTGTCACACTACTTAATTGAGCAACTTCAGTAAAGTTTTTTAATACTTGGACTTTATCAACGGCATTCGACGGAATATTTTTTGCTGCTAGTTTAGTATCTCCATCAAAGAAATCTTTACCATCAACCATCAACTTATTAACGCGCTGCCCCTCTACCTCTATTTGTCCGTCATCATTGATTTCAACACCTGGTAATTTTTCAAGTATATCCTCAAGTTTTCGTTCAGTTCCATTTTTAAAGGAATCGGCATTATATATTAAAGTATCGCCCTTAATAGTCACTGGCATTTCATAAGTAATCTCTACAGCGTCAAGAGCATTGTCGGCTGCCATGACAATATTTTTATCAATATCGACGGTAGTCGTTTGAATAAGCTCTTCAAAGGTTTTCATACCTATGTAACTTACTTGTAATTTATAGGATGTATTCTTATTTAAACTTAGCTTATACTTTCCCTCGTCAGTGGTAATTCCATAAGAATCAAGCACATTTGTTTCTTGATTTATAGCAACTACATTAGCTAGTTCAAGTGGATTTCCAATACTATCCTTGACCACGCCTTCCAATTTTATCTGAGAAAAACTAAAAGTAGTTATCAAAGAAAGTGTTATGATTAATTTTAATTTCATCTATCTCTTTTTGTATGAACTATCTTCTTCCTCCTCCGCCTCTTCTAAAATTTTCGCGCATTTCTTTATACTTCTCAGTTGCGATTTCTACATATTCCTCTTTGGAAACCACTTTACCTTTGGAAGGTGGCTTAATTGTAAATTTCTCACTGGGATTAAGTACAATTTTTGTACATAAAATGGTAGTTTTATCTGTATTAACCTCTAAAATTAAACCTGGAAGTCCCCAAAAGTCTCCAGGACCTTGACTAACAGGAATCTGCATGGTATACCAAGCTACCACCTCAACTTTCTTGGGAGTAACAGGTTCGGGCTGTTTGTTTTCATCCGCTTTGTTCTCATCACGATTAGGTGGCCTTCTTAAGGAAGAGATATCAAAATCTTGCCATGTTTTTATTGTGGTGGCCTTAAAGCATGTATACGAACCAATTTGCTTTGTCTCTCCAGTCATTTTCCATTCCATTTTTTGCAAATCTTCCTTTATTAAAAATAACTTGCCAAAAAGCTCATGTTCACTAAGAAATTGATTTGATTTTACGTTTTTGTATTTAATACCATCAATAGCTCCTGACATGATATTAGAAAAACCACCGCCTCTGCCAGCTGTTGGAGCTTCCAACTGTTCTTCAACTTTATAAATGGATTCTATTTTATTAAATGAAAGTATGTATGTCTTTTCAAACATACTTTTTAACCGTTCTGCCATGCGTTTTTTTTGATCTTCGGACATATCCGGCCTTCCAAAATTGCTCATATCAACATCTGTTTTAGACATGTAATAAGCTTTACCCTGAAAGTCTTGAGCCTCAATGGGAATGGAAATAAATAAAACAAAAAATAAAACGAAAAGCTTTCTAAAAAATAATTTCATGAAATGGAAGGTTAACCTATTAAATAAAAACGACTAATTTTTGTCCTTATAAGGACAACTCTTAGACCCTACCGCCTCAACTTAGTTTAATGGCTTTTTCATAAAATTTTGTTAAACAATTTATGGCAAGCAAGTCACCAAACTGCATGATACCTTATTGATTAACCCCTTCCGCCTCTATTACTTCTAAACTCTTGCATTTTTTCGGTAATTATTGCCTTGTATTCCTTTCTAGAAACCACTTTACCTTTTTTCGGAGCTTTAATACTCTCCTTCTCTCCGGGGTTTAAGACAATTTTATTGCAGAGTAGCGTCGTAGTACCGGCACTCACTTCGAGAATTAATCCGGGAAGCCCCCTATAATCACCTGGACCTTGACTAACAGGAATCATGGGGGTATACCATGCTACAACTTCAACCATTTCAGGGTCATTCTTTTCTGGTACAACCGTTTTCTCCTGTGCTTTATTTGCCAATGAGTCTTCTTCCTTCTGACTTTGACGCCTTAGCTCACTCCAGGAAAAATTATACCATGACAAATCAAAAGCCGGGCGCAAACAGGTTGCCTTAAAACAAGTATAATTACCTATAGTTTTGGACTCAGTGCCAATTTTCCACGCAATAGCTTTAAGTGTATCCTTAACCAAAAATACTTTTCCATAAAACTCCTGACTTTGAATAAACGTATTTGATTTTATGTTTTTGTACTGATTGCCAGGGGTAAAGTTCTTGCCCCAAGAATCTGTAGCCCCAGAAATAGCATCAAGTTTGTCATCTTCCTTATATGTTGATTCTTCCTTGTTAAAGCTGAGTATATACGTTTTTTCTAATCTGTTTTTTAATCGAGAAGCTATCTCCTTTTTTTGTTGCTCGCTCATTTTAGCTCCCCATCGTCCTAGATCCATGGGTGTTTTGGAAAAATAATAGGCTTTCCCTTGAAAATCTTGTGCATAAAACACATTGCAAAACATGATGACGGTCGTAATAAGAAAGACACGTTTTATTGAATAATACATTGGTTTGTTTATTTTTGTTTAACAAATATAATAAATTAATAAACAAAAATTATTAAATATAATTTAATATGCCTGTAGATTCAATTCAATAATAGCTCCTGATAGCGTTTAAAGACGTAAAAAAAGCTAATTATAACTAGTTTTTTGTATTTTTCAATCTATAATGAAATACCTACTCTATTTTACTTTTTTTATTTCTATTCCTCAATTCGCTCAAGAATCAGTAGAAGCCGTATTTATGGAATCCATCCCATTGGACAATGAACGTATTGTATCCTTTGATAATTTTGGCATTCCCTATTATCTTAAAAATAATATTTTCTACACCAAAAGCGCATCTGGCAATGTCACCTATAATAATTTACAACTGGGCCAACTCCATTCAGTAAATACATTCAACCCCCTAAAAATCAATTTGTTTTACAAAGATTTTAACACGCTCATAATTCTTGATAATAGGTTAGCTGAAATATATAAGGTAGATTTCAATACCTCTACCCCCTATTTAAATGTATCCTTTGTTTCCACGGGTCATGATAACACCGTTTGGGTTTTTAATCAGGACCTACAAAGACTCGAGCTTTATGATTATAAAGCAAGAACTTCTAGAAGTCAAACAGTACCAATACAAAACCCTGTTTTAGACTTACAAAGCGATTTTAATTACTGTTGGCTACTCACCGATACATATCTGTATGTGTATAATTATTTTGGCAGAATGACGGGGAAAATTGAAAATAAAGGTTATACCTCACTAATTCAGAATAATGAAAATCTAATCTTAAAAAAAGAGAATGTTCTCTATTATCTGAAAAAAAACAGTGAGCAACCCATGCTAATAAAAACGCCAAATATATTAATAGAAGCGTTTTTTGTAGTCAATGAAACCTTGTATATTTACAACGGTGAAACCTTAGAAAAATTCCAATTAAAAATAAAATAGAATTATGCACATTGCTGTTGCGGGAAATATTGGCGCGGGAAAAACAACGTTAACTAAATTACTGGCCAAACATTATAATTGGGAAGCACAGTTAGAAGATGTTGTGGACAACCCTTATTTAGATGACTTTTATAACCAAATGGCACGTTGGAGTTTTAATTTACAAGTGTATTTTTTAAATAGTAGGTTTCGTCAGGTTTTGCAAATTAGACAAAGTGGTAGAGACATCATTCAAGATCGTACAATTTACGAAGATGCGCATATTTTTGCGCCAAACCTTCATGCTATGGGGTTAATGACTAACCGTGATTTTGAAAATTATAAATCGCTTTTTGATCTAATGGAATCCTTAGTGCAAGGACCAGATGTTCTAATCTATTTAAGAAGTTCAATACCTAATTTAGTCTCGCAAATTCATAAAAGAGGACGGGACTATGAAAATTCAATTAGTATTGATTACCTCAGCAGATTAAATGAACGTTATGAAGCATGGATTCATGGTTACGACAAGGGAAAACTACTCATTATAGATGTTGACAAATTAGACTTCGTTGACAATCCTGAAGACTTAGGAAACGTAATCAACACCATTGATGCCGAGATTAATGGCTTGTTTTAGAACCTACGATTTTTGAGCGATTACAAAACGACTAAACGCTTTATTTGTTTTCAGTAGATACACCCCACTAGAAAAATGACTTATATCAATTTTGGCTGTATTTGTATTGATTATATCAGTGTATAATAAGTTACCAAGCGCGTCATATATTTTGACATCTCCAATAATAGTATTAGATTTCATTAAATTTAACACCCCATTACTCGGTACTGGGTAAAGTTTTATCTCATTTTTCTTGAAATTCAATTGACCTACAGCAAGTGAATTTAATGCGCCAAAACCTATAGTTATTCCAACATCTGTAGCTTTATAGGGACCAACTGAGCCATTGGCGCCGTACTCTTCAGCCCCTGCATCAAAACTCACCTCCCTATTACCATAAAGGATATCTTTGGTTAAAAATGAAAAAGAACCAATACCGGCATTAATTGCCGCGCTACCTAATGGTAATCTATAAAAATCACTACCACTTGTTAACAACCCCGAAGCGACTGTCTGGTTTGAATTTGTACCATTGGTTAAATCCCAATTTCCATTTTGAGTAATATTACCCTCATATTTTGAAGTTCCTATTGGTGGGGTAATCTCTTGAAATGCAGAAATACTTGAGTTTAACATGATATTATTGGCAATTAAAACGTTTTCTGGCGCCAAAGTAAGCGTACTGTTTGTCTTAGTTCCTACTCTAATGGCATAATCTGAATTTACTATAGTATTATTTATAATCTGTACATTCTTTACCTGATAATACTCATTGAGCGCTGAATCAGGTTTTCCATTAGAGACATTAAGAGCTCCTGTAGTGTTGGAGCCTGACCCACTAGGTTTTCTATAATTAAGGTCTTGAAAATAATTATTATAAACTTTATGATCTTCACCAATAATTCTAATCCCTCCAGAAAAAGGATTATTATTCCCAAAGAAGTAATTACCAAAAACTTCAGTGTTATTACCATGCCTTAAGGTTAATGTGCCTTGGTAATCCCTGAAGGAATTATTATAGTACTTATTACTTCCACATTTATTTGAAATAATTTCAACTTCTCCAGCCCAATTATTAAAAAAGTTATCATAGACCTCGGTAAAAGAATCAGTAAGAGATCTTGAACTTACTCCTATTCTAATGGCATCTTGATCATTTAATCCATTAACATCACCCCCTACCGGGACTCTATCGGCAAAATAATTATGATGAATTTTAGAATAATCCGGGGTTGAATTATTATGATTATCATTAATGATACTGCCTACACCATTCTTTCCAAGAAAAGAACAATAGCTCACTTCATTATAAGCACCGTAAATAATAACCCACTTAAATACATCTTCCTCTTGACTTGAGGTCCCATTATAGGTATCAATTTTAACGTTTCTAACGTGGCAATGTTCACAATCGTTATTACTGGTATCCCTAAATTCAATAACAGGTTCTATTCTATCATTACTAGATATTAGCCCCGAAGCATTTTGAAAAATAACACCTTCAAAAATAATATATGATCCTCCTAAACTGATATTTGATCGTCCTTCAAAAAAAACCTTACCTGGGTTTTGTGCCTTTATAATACATGGCTGAGAGTTTGTAGCATTTACATTTATAGAAACTTGTACATCTTGCCATACACCATCAACCAATTCAATAATGCTTCCTGCCTTAGCGTTGGAAATAGCAGTTTGTAGTTCGGCTGGATTACTTACAACTTGGGCGTTTATCTGCAAAAGCACAACTAAGAATAATAGAAAAATATAATACTTCATAATACAAATAGATATTGGACAACCAGATTGGTTTACCAGTTCAAATATACTACCTTTTTCTTATAAAAAACTGTCAATGCCTACAAACAAGCGATTCGATTACGTTTTATGTGCTCTTACGACAAAAAACGAAACACTTAAAACATATTGATTATCAACTAATAAACTCAACAACTATTCAATTAATCGTGATATTCTTAAACCTAAGGTATACGTTTTTGAATCCCTTAGTTCATTGAATAAATCCATGCCATTTTGCATGTTCTAAAGCCTGTATACTATCTTCGACTAAAAGCATGGGAATGGCTGTAAATTCAGCGTATAGTAATTTTACGCTTTCTATTTTTTCTTTATGAGAAACACTTCGCAAATATATGGCAGCAATTCGCTTAGGGTATTCTTCTGCAATCTCATAATAAATAAAAGGATCATGCTGCCCTATATCCCCAATAAGAATAAACCTGAGTTCCGTATAGGTTTGCAATAAATTAAGAATCTCCTTATGCTTTCTTGGTTTACTATTTTTATTTCTATTATAAAATAACTTTGGAAAACTTCTTAGAATAATTGGCCCTTTTGGAAACTTGTTTTTATTCAAAAAATATTCCAAATATCTATATAAATTCCATGGACTGTGACTGACATAAAAAATTGGATTTACTTCCTGCCCAGTCTTTCCCTTATGTAATAAATGATAAAATTCAGGTGCGCCTTCCAAAGGAATCCGACTACCCGCCGAAGTCAATAACGTATTAATAAGGACACGCCACTTTAAGACAGAAACTAAACCCGTATGCAAAATGGTATCATCAATATCACTAATAACCCCAAATGATGCTGATTTTGAAGGAACAAGCATCTCTGCTGGAAATTTATTATGTAATTGAATAGTGCGGGACAAATGTTCCTCATCATATGAAAACTCTAATGTAACCCAACCTTCATCATTTATAAATGCACTGATATCTTCTACAGGTTCATCTACAATAAAATAACCATCTTTATTGGTGTTAGTATAAAATACAATGTCCTTTCCCAGTTTAACTTTTAATCTTGTATTTCTAATTTCATCAGTAGCAAATCGCTTCCATGCATTAAATAATAACTTAAAAGCGCCTTTTTTCTCGAGGTTAATATTTTCATCTTCCAATGCCCGTCCTCTCAAATAAATATGATTTACAGTCCCATAGGTCTGAAAAGCAATAATTTGAAGCGGATCTTTTTTAAGCATTAACACTTATTTAGTGAAATTAAAAATACAAAAAAACCACACCTAATGGTGTGGTTTTTTCAATTGAAATTTATAATCTATTTAGCAATCATCTTCAGTTTTATTAAGGGAAGATATGAAGCTTTTAGTAACTTCAGCTGCTGCTTCAATTTGAGCTTTCACTTCTGCCTCAGTTCCTGTAAATGTTTCGTAACGTGTTGATTCATTTCCATTTTCAGTAGTTACTGTCGTTTTAACAGCTTTTACTGTTCCATCTTCATTATCAGTCATTTCTATTTTTACCTCCTTAGTTACCTCAACTTGCTCTATTTCATTACCTTCAGAAATATAAGCCGTTACAACATCAGACGATAAAGCTATACTAGGTGCAATAACTAATGCTACTACCGACATTAACTTTAAAAGAATATTTAATGAAGGTCCTGACGTATCTTTAAACGGATCTCCAACAGTATCTCCCACAACCGCAGCTTTATGTGCCTCTGTACCTTTTCTGCCTTGTTCTTCAATTGTTTTTTTAGCATTATCCCATGCACCACCGGCATTAGATTGGAAGATGGCCATAAGCACTCCACAAGTAGTCACCCCAGCTAGTAAACCACCTAACATTTCAGCTCCACCAATAAATCCAACAGCTACAGGAACAGCAATTGCTAATAATCCTGGTAACACCATTTCTTTAATAGATGCTTTAGTAGATATATCAACACATTTATCGTATTCGGCAACACCATTAGCAGCATCAAAAATAGCACGTTGTTCTTTAGTCGCCTTGGACATATCAGAATCAACATCTCTCATAACTTCTAGAGCTGCCTTTAGTTCTGGAATATCTCTAAACTGACGACGTACTTCTTCAATCATAGCCATAGCTGCTCTACCTACAGCATTCATAGATAATGCTGAGAACACAAAAGGCAACATACCTCCTACGAGTAAACCAGCCATGATTTTAGGCTGAGATACATCAATAGCAGTTACGTTCGCTGTTTTCATAAACGCTGCAAATAAGGCTAATGCCGTTAATGCAGCCGATGCAATAGCAAAACCTTTACCCACAGCAGCAGTTGTATTACCAACAGCATCTAATTTATCCGTGCGCTCACGAACTTCGCTAGGTAATTCTGCCATTTCAGCAATACCACCTGCATTATCACAAATAGGTCCATAAGCATCAACAGCCAATTGAATTCCGGTATTTGCTAACATTCCTACTGCTGCAATGGCAATACCATATAAACCTGCATAGTGATGTGAAACTATAATAGCGGCAGCAATTAAAATAATTGGAATGGCTGTACTCATCATACCAACTCCCAGACCAGCAATAATATTTGTAGCAGAACCTGTTTCAGATTGCGCAACAATTGAATTTACTGGTTTTTTTCCAGTTGCCGTATAATATTCAGTGATTTTACCCACAGCTAAACCAGCGACTAAACCAGCAATTACAGCAATAAAAACACCAAGTGACCCGTTAGGCAAACCAGTGGTACCAGCTAACATAATATCAATTATAAAGTAAGAGGCTACTACCATTAAACCTGCAGAACCAAACTCTCCAATATTCAAAGCCGTTTGAGGGTTTCCGCCATCTTTAACTTTTACAAAAAAGGTTCCCAATATTGACATTAAAATACCAACAGCAGCTAAAACCAATGGTAAATATACAGCCCCTAGACCATTAAAATCTGGCGTTATAATAAAAGCTCCTAAAACCATTGTTCCTATAATTGAACCTACATAAGATTCAAATAAATCAGCTCCCATTCCTGCAACATCACCTACATTATCACCTACATTATCTGCAATGGTAGCTGGGTTTAATGGATGATCTTCTGGAATACCAGCTTCAACCTTACCTACTAAATCGGCACCCACATCAGCAGCTTTCGTATAAATACCACCGCCTACACGCGCAAATAATGCTATAGAAGAAGCTCCTAAAGAAAAACCTGAAAGCACATTAAGTACCAAAGTTAAGTTATCTGCACCAGGCCATATGCCTTGGTAAATCATGAATAGCCCACTAAGACCTAAAACCCCCAATCCAACAACACCTAATCCCATTACAGCACCACCTGCAAAAGCAACTTCTAATGCTCTACCTAATGATGTTCTTGCGGCTTGTGTAGTTCTTACATTTGCTTTGGTTGCCACTTTCATTCCAATAAATCCAGCTAATGCAGAACATATAGCTCCAATAATAAATGACAAGGCTACCATACCACTTGATCCAGCTTCTGAGGCGCCTTTAAAATATAATAATACTGCTACTGCAGCAACAAAAATTGCTAATACTTTGTACTCAGCTTTTAAAAATGACATCGCGCCTTCTGCAATATTTTTTGCAATCCGAGACATATTTTCATCACCAACATCTTGCTTTCCAACCCAAGCACTTTTAATAAAAACAAACGCTAAGGCGACTACACCAAAAAGCGGTAAAAATTTCACTATTACTTCCATATTAAGTTAGTTCGTTATTAATTCAATTATTTTTTTCGATTTCAAAAGTATGGAAATTAATGTGATAAAAAAAGCACCAATTAATTAAAGATTTCACATTCAAACACCTGTTAAAATATAATATTTTTAATACTATGATTTATGTTAGTTTTTTCTTGTGTAGTCTATTGAAATTTCACATGGAACAGCTAAAAAACCATAGTTGCAATCAATACTTAAAGTAAGGCTTACAGATAGGTGTATCCATAAAAAAAGCCATCTTAATTATAAGATGGCTTTTTTTATGGATACACTCTATTTTAAATAGTAAACGTTCTTTTTTTCTTGTGTTCACTTTCATCATAACGTTTCACACATTCATGATAAATTTTAACGGCAGCAGCAGCATTACCCCAACCTCCAGTATCAACTTTTTTCTTTTCTAAATCTTTATAAACTTGAAAGAAATGTTCAATCTCTTTCAGTCTATGCGGGTTTAAATCTGAAATATCTTCTTTGTTACTCCAAATAGGGTCAGAAACAGGAACACATATTACCTTTTCATCTGGTCCTTTTTCGTCTGTCATATAAAATACACCTATAGGTCTCACTTCCATTACCACCATTGGATAAGTTGGCTGATGTCCTAAAACCAAGACATCCAATGGATCTTGATCTAAGGCTAAGGTTTCCGGAATAAAACCGTAATCTCCCGGATACATCATTGAAGAAAACAACATACGATCAAATCTAATTTTATTTAAAGTAAAATCATATTCGTATTTGTTTCTACTTCCCTTTGGTATTTCTATTAACACGTCAAATGTTACTGCTTTCGCTTTCTTATCACTCATATATGTTTAATTTTTCCTCTGTTAAAAAACAAATAATATATACTTTATTTTAAGGGGGCAAATGTACACAACACATCCCCTTAAAGCAACTATTTAGTTATGTATTATAAGATTTTACAAAAAATTAAACTTAGCTTAATGTAGATAAAGATTTTAACAAAAAACATTTCAATATTTAGTACCTTGTGCATGACTAACTCAAATAATTATATATGCAACGTATCCTGTTATTGGCGGCAACGCTAGGCCTTATTTCTATTTTAGGTGCTCAGAACCAACCTTGGAAAGGCAAGTTTGAGCCCATTGATAATTTAATTGCACCGCCTAACAACTTCAGAAATGCAAGCGGAGCCCCTACCAAATCATATTGGCAACAAGGTGCTGATTATAAAATAAAGGCAACTATTGATGAAACGAACAACTTACTTTCAGGAGAAGAAACTATTACATACTACAACAACTCTCCTGATGATTTAAGCTACCTATGGGTTCAGCTTGAACAAAATGTAAATAAAAAAGGTAACGAAGATTTTGGTGCTATTGATAATAGAATGAAAGATTCCATGAATACCAGGCAAATGCAATTTCTTACAAGGACCTTAGATTTTCCGTCAGGATATTCTATAAAATCTGTGAAAGATAAGAATAACGCAGATGTTGAGACCATCATCAATAACACCATGATGAAAGTAAAGCTAAACGACGTTTTAAAATCTGGAACATCCACCACATTATCCATAAAATGGTCCTATCCCATTACAGATAGAAGCCTTTTTAAATTATCAAGGGAAGGCTATGAGTATTTTCCAGAAGATGACAATACGGTTTATTTAATGGGCCATTGGTTTCCTCGAATGGCAGTTTATAATGACACTGAGGGGTGGCAAAACCAACAGTTTCAAAAGTTAGGCGAATTTGCACTAGAATTTGGTAATTATGAAGTTGATATTACAGTACCTTCCGATCATATCGTTGCTGCCACAGGTAGCTTGGAAAATAGTGCATCTGTTTTAAACAAAACACAATTAAAACGGTTCAATGAAGCTAAAACTGCTTTTGACAAACCTATGATGATTATTACCGAAGAGGAAGCGATAAATAATGAAAAACAGAAGTCTAAAAAACAGCAAACTTGGAAGTTTAAAGCCGAAAATGTCAGAGATTTTTCTTTCGCGTCATCTCGCAAGTTTTTATGGGATGTACAAGCTGTAAAATTAGCTACCAATACCGTTTTAGCCATGTCCTTTTACCCAAAAGAAGGATTACCAGTTTGGAGAGAGTCGTCCACAAACGCCATAAAACAGGCGCTTGAAGTATATTCTGAAGCAACCTTTGATTACCCCTACCCGGTGGCTATTTCGGTAAACACCTCCAATGTAGGTATTGAATACCCAATGATTAGTTTTAATGGCGGCCGACCAATTGATGGGCAAATATCTGAACGGCGTAAACAACAAATGATAAGCACAATTGTTCATGAAGTTGGGCACAACTGGTTTCCAATGATTGTAAGCTCAGACGAACGCAAGTGGATGTGGATGGATGAAGGTTTAAACACTTTTCTACATCAAAGAACTATAGCAGAACGCTATCCAAACGCATCTAGTGTTACGCCAAAAACTATTGTCCCGTTTATGAGTGGAGACAAAAGTATTCTGAGACCGATCATGACAACTTCTGATAACGAATTATTCAGTCAATTTGGATATAATTTTTATTACAAACCTACTGTCGGCTTACAAATGTTACGCAATTCTATTATTGGTAAAGAGCTCTTTGACGAGGCTTTTAAAGAGTATGCTAACCGATGGAAATACAAACACCCGAACCCTGCTGATTTATTTAGAACACTGGAAGATGCTACCGCAACGGATTTAGATTGGTTTTTTAGAGGCTGGTTTTTCACTACAGATCATGTGGATATGGAATTAAGTGAAGTGAAATGGTTTACCGTTTATGAAAACCAAACAAACCTTGAAGATCAAACGAATAAATCACAAGTAAAACTTAATACTGAAGGCAAAAACTCAAATGCGAAAGAACAAGATTTTACCAATGGTCCTGAGGTTATTAATATGATTTCTGCTCCAGATAGC
This sequence comes from Algibacter mikhailovii, assembly GCF_014651495.1. Taxonomy (GTDB): domain Bacteria; phylum Bacteroidota; class Bacteroidia; order Flavobacteriales; family Flavobacteriaceae; genus Algibacter_E; species Algibacter_E mikhailovii. Next base: position 119,420 of record NZ_BMWZ01000008.1, on the reverse strand, counting down.
GCCTATGGTCAATTCTTGTCACGATTAGATGAACCACAAATGCGTAAAGCATTATCTGGAAAAAACATCTATGAAATAACCATCAAAAATATTGGCGGATTAGTCATGCCTGTAACCATAGAATGGATATTTACTGACGGAAGCTCTGAAATAGATATTTTACCAGCTGAAATTTGGCGAAAAAACGAATATGAAATTCAAAAAACATTTATTAAAGAAAAAGAAGTTAATAAAGTAAACCTAGACCCTAATTTTGAATTCCCTGACACAAATGTATCAAACAATAGTTTTCCAAAAACAGGACAAGATTCTGATTTTGATGCTTTTAAAAAGAACAAAACTAATTAAACTTCTAAAACTATCAGGACTTATTATAAGGTTAAAGGAGGGTTTTGGGCTATTAAATAATAGCAGTATTAGAAGGCATAGTATCTAGTCATGTTAAAGCCCTCCCAAACATAGAATAGAGTTAATTTATTAACAAGCAAATCATTGCACAAAACTGAATTGTTGGCGCAACTAATATATGGCAATGAGTTAAAAATAACCCAGTCGCTTTCTTTTCGATAATTGGCCTGCATATTCTAATGATAATAAGAGTTTATCTTAACAATAATGGGGTTTAAATCCTTATGGAATTATAAGCATTTGATTTAATTAAAAAAATAAACTAAATTAGAGCAAGACTTAATATTGGCTCAGCCAGTTTTAAAAATCCACTTTATATTTTATTTAACTTCGTGAGACAAACTTTCCTTATGCCATTTCATAAAATACTGCTATTTCTAATAGTCTTTCCTTTTGCTTTAGGAGCTCAAGATTCCATACCTCCTCAGAATGATTTAAAAGAACCTGTAATTTTGAAGAATGACACACTATTTTATTTTAAAAGTAGTATGGACAACTACCCCCTTAAAGTAAGAGCTGAAGAGGCTTCGCTCAGGTTAGAACGGCTAACCTCTACATACAATCCATTAACTGATAGCTTGTGGCTTGAAACGGGAAATGAATTTATAAAAATAATGCTAAATAATAAATTTGCCATTATTACAACCTCCAGAGATGCAGAAAACCACAGCACAACCATTGAAAAACTAGCAAAGTTTAGGTTAGAACGCTTAAACAGCACATTGAATCAAGGAGAAGAACTAAGCACAAAAGAATGGGCCAAACGTATTGGCTATTTCGTGCTATCCTTAATAATACTGGTTTTTTATATTAAATTTATTAATTGGGCATTTCGAAAAATAGACTTAAGACTATCAAAAATTGAACAAAAATTTCTCCGTAAAAAACAAAATATTCTTAAGTACTTCATCCCCAAAGACACCGTTAATATCTTTGTATTTATCTCTAATGTTTTTCGCATTGCAATCATAGCCTTATCACTATTTGTATATGCGCCCTTCATGTTTAGTTTTTTCCCTTGGGCCGAAAACGTAGTCAATTTATTTTATGGTTATATCGCAAAACCTGTAAAATATATATTTTACGGATTTATTGACTTTATCCCTTCCCTATTCTTTATTGTAATTATTGCTTTTTTCGCCAGATATATTGTTCGAGTAATAAATGATATTGCTAATGATGTTGACAAAGAACGTTTTGAGATTAAAAATTTTCATAAAGATTGGGCTAAACCTACAGGGAAGATTTTTGGTATATTTATTTATGCCTTAGCTTTAATATTGATATTCCCCTATTTACCTGGATCAGGATCTTCAGCATTTCAAGGTGTCTCGATTTTTATTGGTGCTATAATTTCGTTTGGGTCTACTTCTGCAATTGCGAATATTATCGCAGGCATAGTCATTACATATATGCGTCCGTTTCAAATAGGAGATCGTGTACTCATTGACAATATTATGGGAGATGTCATTGAAAAAACCATTTTAGTCACCAGAATTAGAACTACAAAAAAAGAAGATGTTACCATACCAAATGCAAAGATTTTGGTAGGCACAATTATAAACTATTCCAATGAAAACCATAAACCTATCATACTGCATACCACAATAACTCTGGGTTATGATTTACCTTGGGAAACGGCCAACACCCTATTACTTCAAGCGGCTGACAAAACTTCTCTTTTAGAAAAAGAACCTGCTCCTTTTGTTTTACAAACAAGTCTAGACGATTATTATGTTTCATATGAATTGAACGCATATACGCTAGAATCTAAAAAAATGCCGGCTATATATTCTGAAATGCATAAAAATATTTTAATTGTATTTAATGAGGCTGGTGTTGAAATATTATCTCCGAGCTACGTGGCTGCTCGTGACGGGAGCTTAACTACAGTGCCTAGTCAACTTAAACCAGAGGACAAATCGCCACTTGATAAAATTGTTGATCATTTAACAGGGCAAAACCAAAAGGTTACAATTAAGACAAGTAATAAGGAACAACATGACTAAGTCCCCAAACAAACACACGATTAAGCTAAGCCAAATTCTTGGAAAATTAATTTTATTGACACCGCAATTACCAAGAATTATAAAGTATATAAAAAAGGCAAAAAACCTTCATTCAGACAGTAACGAATCCATAGGAAAAATAATAGAATCCATTGCAGTAAAGCAAGGAGATACTATTGCGCTGAGATATGAAGATGATAGCTATACCTACAATGAATTTAACGCGAAAGTAAACAAGTATGCCAATTACCTTATTTCGGAAGGTGTAAAAAATGGAGATACAGTAATTGCCTTTTTAGAAAACAGACCAGAACTTCTATTTTTAATTACAGCATGTGCAAAAATAGGAGCTATTGTTTCATTAATAAATCCAAACCAAAGAGAGAAGGTCCTAATACATTCATTAGAACTCACAAAATCTAGATTCTATTTTATTGGTGAGGAGTTGATACCATACTATGAAAAAGTAACGCCTTTATTAACAACACCCGAAGATAATCGCTACTATTGGATAGCAGATAAAAAACTTAATGACTGTCCTAAACATTATGTAAATCTTAATGAAGTACTAATTAATTCAAGTGAAAAAAACCCCGTATTAAATCAGCCTATTAAGGCTGGCCAAGTATACGCCTATGTATTTACTTCTGGTACTACAGGATTGCCTAAAGCATCTCGCCAAACCCATAGAAAATGGCTATCAACCCACTACTGGTTTGGTAAAGTCAATATGAATCTCAATCAAAATGATGTGATGTATATCCCCATTCCTTTCTACCATACCAATGCCCTTATTGTAGGATGGCCAACTGCACTTGCTGCCCAATGCACTGTGGTCATGAGACGTAAATTTTCGGTATCACAGTTCTGGGAAGATGTAAGGAAGTATAATGTTTCGTCTTTTATTTATATAGGCGAACTATGTCGTTATTTAGTTAATGCACCGCCTTCTAAACTTGATAAAACCCATCGTATAAAAAAGATTATGGGTAACGGACTTAGACCAGATATTTGGCATGAATTCAAAGAGCGTTTTCAAATTAAACATATCTTCGAGTTCTATGGTGCCGCTGACGGCAATGTAGGATTCACGAACACCTTCAATTTTGACTGTACTATTGGGTGGTGCCCCACAAATTATAGCATTATAAAGTATGATATTGAAAATGATTGTCCAATAAAAGGTGCGGATAACTTCCTAATTCCTGTACATAAAGGTGAAACAGGTTTACTCATATCTGAGATAAGTGAAACTATGGCTTTTGATGGTTACGTAAATAAAACTAAGAATAAAGATAAAATTCTTCAAGATGTCTTTAAAAAAGGCGACCATTGGTTCAATAGTGGTGACCTATTACAAGATATAAGTTTTAAGCATGCTAGATTTGTGGACCGATTGGGAGACACTTTTAGATGGAAGGGAGAAAATGTTGCCACGGATGAAGTAGAAGGCGTTCTTGGTCAACTTGAGAGCATTGATATGTCCGCCGTCTACGGCGTACAAATACCAAATAATGATGGAAAGGCAGGAATGGCTACCATTACAACACATAGTGATAAAGATTTTAATATTAATACCCTAACAGAACATCTTCTTAATGAACTCCCTAGATATGCAGTCCCTATTTTTATAAGACTTAAGGATCAAATCAGCTTCACACATACACTTAAAATCAAAAAATTTGACTTAAAAAAGGAGGGCTTTAATTGCGCTGACACAATTTATGTGATGCTTCCAAAAAACAATGAATACGCCATTCTTGATGAAAAACTACTAAAAGATATAAATTCCGGACATTATACCTTTTAGGACATTATAATACAAGGGCATTTCAGAGCATTCAATTTATAATTAGGATTCTTAGCTCTTAAAAACATAAAAAATTAGACCTTAATTTTCAACCTTTATTAAACACTTCATAATTACTATTAATACATCCCAAACAATTCATTTATCTTTGCAGCACTAAAAAAGAAGCATGCGTATAGATATCATCACTGTTTTACCAGAATTACTTAAAAGTCCTTTCGAAGCATCTATATTAAAACGAGCCATAGAAGCTGACTTAGTTGAAGTTCATTTTCATAATTTACGGGATTATACGTCGGATAGATATAAATCTATTGACGATACGCAATTTGGTGGCGGTGCCGGTATGGTGATGATGGTAGAGCCCATTGACAAATGTATTTCTGCATTGAAAGCAGAACGTGATTATGATGAAGTTATTTATATGACCCCTGATGGAAATACGTTAAATCAAGGTATTGCAAACCAATTGTCATTACAGGAAAATATAATTATTTTATGCGGACACTACAAGGGTGTTGACCAACGTGTGCGCGACCAATTTATAACACGTGAAATTTCTATTGGCGATTATGTACTATCTGGAGGTGAATTAGGTGCTGCAGTGTTGTGTGATGCAGTAATTAGGTTGATACCAGGAGTATTAGGTAATGAAACTTCGGCACTAACGGACTCGTTTCAAGACAATCTATTAGCGCCACCAATTTATACCAAACCGAGAGAATACAAAGGATGGAAGGTGCCAAAGCTGTTGTTTAGCGGAAACCTGCCTGAAATTGAAAAATGGCGTGAAGAACAGGCTTATCTGAGGACTAAAGAACGGCGTCCTGATCTGTTGGACGACTAACTACTACTATAAATTCTACGTAGTCTTTATAAATTATGCTTTCCTTCAGACATGATTTCAAGTTAATACCAAGCTAAGTTACACTCCTACCAAACCTAAAAGCATTTTATAAATAGTCATTTTGGTTTGCTCAGCTTATTGGAATTTAGAACAAAATGAATAAAATTTTATCCTTGTTAATTCCCTTCAATTAAATCACCCCTTCTTACGTTCCTCCGTAACAATACGTCTTACTGGAGCTGGCGCATCAATATCTTCTTCTTTTAGTTTTTTAAATATTTGCAAAGCGATATCATTATCGGTATTCAATGTATCTGAAAATGTAGTCCAATACATAAGTGAGAAATTTAAATTCCCATCAGGCCCATAGCCATGAAAATATGTTTGAGGTTCAGGGATAGCACTCGTTCTTGGATGATTTAATGCTATTTCATTGAATAGTGCAATGACACGTTCTGGATCGGCATCAGGAGATGTTTTCATAGCCACATTGCTCCGTCTATTTCTATTAGATAACGTCCAATTCACAACTTTTTTGGAAATCAAATCGCCGTTAGGAATAATGACTTCAGCCCCAGAATACGCACGAATATTACTTGAACGCACACCAATATTTGTTACCACGCCCATTTCCATATCAACCTCGATAGTATCTCCAATATTAATAGGACGTTCAAAAGCCAAAATTAAACCTGAAACAAAGTTGAGTACTACATTTTGCAGACCAAAACCAATACCAACACCAAGAGCTCCAAGAATAAACCCAAGTTTACTTAAATCAACCCCTGCAGCCGTAAATCCAGCATAAAGTCCTATGACAATCATTACAATCCTAAGAACTAATGAAATGGCTGGAGCAATCCCTCTTGGCAAGACATTTACCATCCACTCATCTTGAAAAATCGCTGCCGCCAACTTAGACAAGATTAAAGTAATAATAAAAATTCCAGCAAAAGCAAGCATGCCCCCTAAAGAGATAGTCATTTCTCCAATTTGCCATTCTAAAGCTATAATTTCATTATAACTATTTATTATATAATCATATATTTCAAAACCTCTTAAAGTAAATAATAGCCAAACAACAAATCCCATAAAATTAAACAGTGGCCTTATTCTATGATGTGTAGCGTTTATCAGCGTAGTTAAGGTCTGAATATTTGTTGTCGTTCGGAACTTAAAAATTAAAATAAAAATACTTATAAAAACTTTTGTTGACAGGTATACCACAAAAGCAAAAATTGCCGAAACCATAACTGCCTTTGTTAAATAAGCAGACAGGCCGAACATGCCTATAATATTAGCAATGATGGAAAGTACAAGCAATGCCATATATAACACGGAAATCAACTTAAAAGGTCGTAAAATTTGAGAAAAATTCTCCGGATATTGACTTACCGTTTTACGTCCCATATATAAAGACACTAGCAATAATAAACTTGTAAATAAAGATAGATTTCTCACTAAATTAGCCTTAACACCAATAAAGGCTTCAAAAATGGTGATAGTATATATAACAAAAAGTAGCCATAAAAAATTTCTTATGCCTTTACCCGTTAATTTTGGCAATAACAAAACTGTTGTAAACAAAATGACAAATACATGAAATTCAGCATAGGCTGGAACCATGGAGTCATAAAAGAAAGCCGTAACCAAAAATCCTACTGATAATGTAGTTAAGATAGGGTTTACTAGTATGGTTTTAGCTTGAATTTCTATGGGATTCTTTAAGGACAAAATCTCTTCTTTATTCCATTTAATATTAGCCGTAATAAGAAAAGCGAGAAATAGAACAAGGAAAATAATTTGAAGGATCGCTGTTTTTATATTTAAATGAAAAAACTCTAAAAATTGCTTTTTGTTTTCCTTTATACCTTCCTTCAGTAATTGATAGGAAGAGAGTGAATTCACAGAAATACTATCACCAAGCATAAGTTTTTCACCTTTTTCCCAAATAGGTTTCTTATCAAAAACAAAATAATCCTTACGTCTTTGATTCTCAGCGAATTCAATATTAGAAATCTCAGAATCAATAACCAGAACCAATTCGGTAATTTTTTTCTGAGTAGAAAACACATCGTCTAAGCGCAAATGGGCAGCCTTCAAAATTTCTTCCAAAGAAGAAATAGCGCGATCAAAACTCTCCTCCATATCCTTAGACTCACTTCTATCGGCCAATTCCTTTTTTGTGAGTTCCCATTTATTTAAATCAGAAAACACATCATTGATAATTTTACTAATCTCTTCTGATCGATCTTTTATCGTGCTTTGATGTTCGCTTAAAACGGCTTTATAATTGGTCCATTCTACCTTCCTAACTTTGAGATCACGTAAGGTTACATCTTCCCTTTTTAAAAATACGGTATCTACCAATTTAAGAATTTCCGGAGTTTTTAAGGTAATAATTGAATCAATCTCTAGGACTCTTTCATTTTTATCTAGAGCACTTTTAAGCTTCAATAATTCCTGACCCAGTTTTTCAGATTCTTCCGAAATATCTCCGATGGCAATAGATTCCTTAGAAACAGAAGTACTATCACTTACAACCTCTTGCTCTTGGGCTATACCGGCGAATGAAAAAAATAAAATGAATAATAAAAAATAATTAGAGCTATAGAACTTATCTATCATAGGGGTTAATTTTCACGAAACAATATACTTATTTATTTGATTTAAATATATATGTACAACATGGATTGTAAAGAATGTTGACCCACGTACTAAAAAAAACCTATTACATTACCATAATTATTGTAATACTATTATCCATTGGGTAATTGTAGAATAAATAAAAAGAATCTCGAAACGCTTAAATTCTAAATATATTTTAGAAATAGTTAACCAACAAAATACTTTTTTAAGTAACTACAGAACATGAAAAAACACCATTCAAAAAGATTATTCGTGCGCTTTTTTTTTAAACTGACAAAAAAAACCTTCTAATATTATAACATCACTATAATAAGTAGGTATTTTTATCAATTTACGACAGGAAATTAGGGTTTTTATTAATAAATTTAGAACTACTAATTATCCATGTATTATGAATAAAAATACACCTCTATTTGCGACATATTCTTGTAATACTAAATTACTAGATGAAGTCTTTGATTCTAAAGGTTCCATTAGAGAAGTTTACAAAACCATATTTGACCTATACAAAGAACATAGTATTGTAGATTTTGAAACTTTAAACGACTATGCAAAAACATCTTTTTTTAATCAAGGCATCACATTTCAGGTATACGGAAATAACGAAACCAAAGAAAAAATATTTCCATTTGACCTATTCCCTAGAATAATTGATCACAAAGAATGGGAACATATAGAGCAAGGCGTTTTACAACGCAGCAAAGCGCTCAATTTGTTTTTGGAGGATTTATATCATGATCAAAATATCATTAAAGAAGGCATAGTACCCAAATCACTCATTGAATCTTCTGCCAACTATTTGAAAGAGATGAAAGGCTTCAACCCTCCTGGAGGCATTTATAATCATATTTCAGGAACGGATTTAATAAAACATGCCGATGGCAATTATTATGTTTTAGAAGATAATATTAGATGTCCCTCTGGCGTAAGTTATGTTATATGTAATAGAACAGCATTAAAACGTGCTTTATTCGGCGTTTTTGATAAGTATAAAATTCATACGGTTAACGATTACTCCCAAAACCTTCTTGAAATATTAGAAACCGTAAAACCAAAAGGTGTTGATAAACCCAATTGCGTGGTTCTTACGCCAGGTGTTTTTAATTCTGCATATTATGAGCACTCGTATTTAGCAAAAGGAATGGGGGTTGAACTTGTTGAAGGTAGAGATCTTTTTGTAGAAGACAACTTTGTATACATGAAGACCATCAATGGGCCTAAAAAAGTGGATGTTATCTACAGAAGAATTGACGATGCATTTATTGATCCTGAGGTATTTAATCCTGATTCTGTTTTAGGTGTACCCGGTTTATTTAAAGCTTATAAAGCAGGTAATGTATGTCTTGCCAATGCCCCCGGTACTGGTGTAGCCGATGACAAAGCTATTTACACCTACATGCCAGCAATAATAAAGTATTATTTAAATGAAGAACCTATACTTAAAAATGTACACACCTATCATTGCAGTAGAAAAGAAGATTTAGACTATGTACTAAATAACGTTCATAATCTGGTCATAAAGCCTGTTGATGAAGCTGGGGGTTATGGTATTCATATAGGAAACAAATTATCTAAAAAAGAAATAGAAGAAGTTAAAGCCATTATTTTAAAAACACCAAGAAAGTATATTGCCCAACCTATTATGTCCCTTTCAGTCCATTCTACTTATATAGAGGCTGAGAAATCTTTTGAACCTAGACATGTAGATTTAAGAACTTTTACTTTACTGGGAAAAGACAAAAGCTATGTCTTAAAAAGTGGTTTAACTAGAGTAGCATTAAAAAGAGGCAACTTAGTTGTTAATTCATCACAAGGAGGTGGATCAAAAGACACCTGGGTTTTAAAAAAATAGAAATTTATGTTAGCAAGAGTAGCCGATAATTTATTTTGGATGAGCAGATATATAGAACGCTCAGAACATATAGCACGATATTTAAGAGTCAATTATTTCTCATCCCTAGATGCTCCAAATGAGATATCCCAATCTAGACAATTTGTATTGCGGTCTCTACTTTTTATGGTGGGCCACCCGGTAAAAGACGACAGTCATGTTGAAGAAACAGAAGTCTTATACAATATCTGTCTAAACCCCAAAAAGACATATTCAATAATAAACTGCGTAAAACTAGCTCGTGAGAACGCCAATAGTTCGCGTGATTTATTATCTACAGAATTATATGAGGCCATAAATAAATTTTACCATTTTGTCCTAAACTATTCTACAGAGTATTTGGTTACAAAAGGTTTATATGATTTTGCCACACATATCATAGAGTTTACCGCTATATTAAAAGCAAAAATTAGAAGTACTTTGCTATATGATGAAGTCTATGCCATTATTAAACTGGGACTCAATATGGAAAGGGCAACTCAAGTTATTAGAATAATAAATTCTAAATACAACGATATACAGATTATAGAACTTAAAAAAGAAGAAGGTGTCTTGGTGGCTCCTACTTTAGAATGGGATACTTTATTACGTTGCGTAGAGTCTTATGATATGATGAGACGTTTTACAAAATCGAGTCCTAACAGCATCAATACTTTAGATTTTTTAATACTAAATCATCAATGCCCAAAATCTGTTATCAATAGCCTTTTAAATGTTTCGCAACATGTACAACAATTATCGGATGACAACAAACCTAAAAAAGGTTCTACGGCATTTTTAGTCAATAAATTATACGCTGAATATCAATACAAATATATTGAAGAAATTGAAGTTGACTTTAGAACGTTTATTGAAACTATTCTTGAAAAATTAGTAGAAATTAGTAAAAAAATGGAAGAAGAATTCTTCTATCATTAAACATTAGTGCTTTTGTAAATTCAAGGCATGTTAAAATATTTGATATTTCCAAGTTATTTGTTAATTTCATGGCATGAATGAATCGCGAATGCAATCTATATGTGTTACTGATGCTAATGAAGAATTAATAAATCAACAGCAACAGCAACAACAATAATTTATATAGCAGGTAAATTATTGAGATTGAGATTGTACTTGATTTGTTGTTGTGTTCAATGATTTAATATCAACAGAAACACTAAGTTTACTAGACCCAGAACTATAAACTACCCCTTTTAATGGTGGCACATCATAATAATCCCTACCCCAGCCCACTACGATATGCTGGTTTTCTGGGATTTTATTGTTTGTCGGGTCAAAATCTACCCATCCAAACCCAGGAATATAAACAGCAAACCAGGCATGAGAGGCATCAGCTCCAATAAGTTTAGGTTTTCCAGGCGGCGGTAAAGTTTCTATATAACCACTAATATATCTGGCTGGCAGCCCAACGCTCCTCAAACAAGCAATACCTATTTGAGCAAAGTCTTGACATACCCCTTTCTTCTCTTCCATTACAACATCTAATGGTGTTGATACATTTGTAAAACCAGAAACAAAATTAAAATCAATAAAAATGCGTTGCATTAGTTCTTTGGTCGCCTCAAAAACAGAACGATTGGGCTTAAACGATTCTAAAGCATATTCCTTAATATTAGCTTTATTATTCTTTATTAAAATAGAATCCAGAATAAATTGCTTGGGTTCAAAGTTGTCCTTTGTATTTCCATTTAAACTATCTAGAGCTGAAACCAATGTAACTTTAGTACATTTTTCTGAATTAAAGCTGTTTTTAATGGCTGTGTAGTCTCTAGAAATTTTGCAAGTCGAGGTAACCGCTAATTTCTTATGCGCCTTTTGAATAGAAAATCTGGTCAGGTTGTTACCAAAAAAATCCTTTCGCTCTGAAAATTCCGTAGGTGTTGGGTCTATTTCGACGTGATATTCCAAAAGCTCTTGACCTGGTGATTGTCTCGGCTTAATAGTAGCAATATTATGACAAAACACAACTTCTTCACTATAACTATATTCTGTAATATGTGTGATTAAAAAATCCATAGCGTTAATTAACTAAACTTTTGTCTTGAAAGCTGACTTTGATCGTCAACATGATTAAAGTAAGTATCTGAAATGGCCTTTGAAGTAGCATAAAGCAAGACATTCAATTCAGTCAATAATTTATTTAACTTATAACGTAAGTACCTATTCTCTTCTGAAACATCCACCAAATCAGTTACCGAAGCTAACCTCAATTTAGAGAATGCCTCAAAAATAGGTTTTTCATAATCTTGTAAAGCACCTTTAACCTTTGAATGCGGTAAATGTGCAATATCCTTTTTCAACCTTCTTACCAAATACGTCAATGAACGGGCATATTTAGTATCCAAAAGGATTAAAGAAATGACGCTATTTATATTAATATAGGAGCGGTAACTGTATCTGTAAATATTTAAGCTTTCATGACTATGTAACATGGCCTCTAAAATCTCATATTCAATATAATCCTCCGTTACAACTGTTAGCATACTCTGAAAATTAGACACATTCAAAATGACACGCTCTAGATTTAGTCCGATAAAATACAGAAGCAATCCTTGATCAACCAAAATACTTTCTTCAATTAATCCCATAAATGCTATTAGCCTAGTGATTAATTTATCTAATACTTTTATCAGTTTTTTGTAAGATAACAATTTGATATCTTCATTAATAATAGGGTCCCATATTTGATGAATACTATCAAAAACGCGCCACATATCGGTTGACCATAAGTTCCTAATAGAATAATACGAATTACTAAACATGGACAAGGTATGGGCTAAACTCCCTACTTTATCCTGATCTACAATAACAGAAATTAACTCATCCTTAAGATTACTTACTGCAGGTTCTTTTTCGTCGCCAACAAATCCTGGATAGGTATTGGTTAATTGTGTCACAGAACGCAATAATATACTCAATTTGGTGTTTTGGTCAAGATTAATAACCTCTTCATTGTTTACCATTTGATTGAGTACCATTCTTAAATGCCTACTTGTCACTAAAGCTCTTCCAATATAACGTCCAGCCCAATACAAATTTTCTGCAGTTAGACTAGGTAAGTCATTCAAACCAGCAGCAACCACTGTAGTATTAGTATTACCAACCCTTGGAACCTTTCCTTTTATAGAGCTTTCATCTATGATACAAAAGTCTTTACTTGTTCCTCCACGCTGATTACTAACCCTCACATTTTCTTTAGTAGATGACACCCTTACCAAACCACCAGACATCACAGTATAACCTTTATCTTTAGCTATTGTAAATGCTCTGCAAACCATATTTCTTGGTTCAAGTTTACCTTTAACTAAATTAGGTACTGTTGAAAACTTTATTTTCTCTTGAGCTACGTATAAATGTGGTCTACTTTTTATTTTATCCTTTAATGCTTCTAGCTCTTTTTCATTTAAAAATTCAGTAAAAACAATACTTTCCCTATTCGATTTATCTATACGTTTGATAACTAGCTTGGAAATATCAGACAATACATGATCTAACTCCTTTTTTTGTCCACACCACCATGTGGCAATTTGCGGTAAAATTAATTTCTCTCCCAAAAAGTATTTAGCAATAGCAGGCATAAATGGAATCAGCCCTGAGTTTTCAATAATCCCAACGCCAATAGGGTTTAAAATGCTTACATTTTTTCTGCGGACAACATCTAACAGACCTGCAACGCCTAGGTACGAATCTTCACGAAGTTCCAACGGATCTACAAAAACATCATCTACCCTTCTGTAAACAACATCCACTTGTTTTAATGCTTTAAGTGATTTCATCCAAAGTTTTCCATCACGCACCACTAAATCGCTACCACGAACTAAAGGAAAACCATAATAAGATGCTAAATAGGCATGTTCAAAATAAGTTTCATTATGCGGTCCTGGAGTGAGTACAACCACGGTTGGATTAGTCTTGTTGGCAGGTGCCGCATTCACTAAGAGCTTATTAAAATCATTAAAAAACTGATCTTGCCCGTTGACATGAATATTTCTATATATATTGGGTAACACACGTCCTGCAATGGTTCTGTTCTCAAGGGAATAACCCATACCTGAAGGCGCTTGGGCTCTATCATTAACCACCCACATTCTACCGTCTGGCCCCCTAGACAAATCGGCTGCGTAGACTGATAAATACTTATGTGTATTTATTTCTATCCCATCACATTGACGTAAAAATCCTCTGTGACCAAAAACAACTTCATGGGGTATAATACCTTTTTTAAGTAACTGCCTATCCCCATAAATATCCTTTACTACTAAATCAAGTAAAGTAGCTCTTTGTTGTAAGCCCTTTTCAACTTTATTCCATTCATTTTTATGCATTATGAATGGCACCAAATTCAAGCTCCATGGACGATTTAGACCATTGGGATCATTATAAACATTATAAGTAATACCATTTTCTGCTAAATTCCAATCAATTTCTTTTTGTCTTGAAATTAATTCTTCAGTACCTAATGATTTTAACGTTTCATATAAATTCTTCCAAGTGTCTTTAACGCCCCTATTATCTTGAAACATTTCGTCATAGGACACCCCTTCAAAATAGTTTTCAATTAATGACTCAACATCCACCTTCATTAAAACTTAATTATTTTTTACGCAAATCTAAGGTATTTGGAAATTCTGGGTCAACAGGAAGGGTTTTATATCTGAATTTTCTTTGGCTCCCCTGTTCTTCTACTGTTCTTAAAGGCGCTGAAACGTCACTAGCCGTTATCTCTTCTATAATATCAACTTCGGTTTGAGTTTCTCCTATATCCCAGAAGCGATTAATTCTTCTTGACTCTGCTTCAAAACTGTTTATAGGAAAAGTATCATAAGACCTTCCACCTGGATGCGATACAAAATATTTACATCCACCAACAGATTTTCTATTCCATGTATCTACAATATCAAAGGCTAAAGGTGTATCTACTCCAATAGTAGGATGCAACGCAGAATAAGGATCCCAAGCTTTATATTTAACCCCAGCTACATATTCGCCCTTTACGCTAGTTGGTTGCAACTGTACTTTTACACCATTACAAGTTAACACATATCTTTCGGTAGTAAAGTTTGTAACTTTTACCTGTAAACGTTCTAAGGAAGAATCAACGTATCTCGCCGTACCTCCTCCCGTCATTTCCTCACCTAAAACATTCCAAGGTTCAATAGCGGCTCGCAATTCTAAATGAATATTATTAATATCTACCATCCCATGTAATGGAAATCTAAATTCAAAGAAAGGGTCAAACCAGTCTTCTTGGAATTTATACCCTGCCCTGTTAAGCTGTTTAACCACATCTTTAATATCTTCCCTTACATGATGTTCTATTAAAAACTTATCATGTAATTCGGTTCCCCAGCGCACTAGGTCATGTTCGTACGGTTTTTTCCAGAACCAAGCCACCAATGCTCTAACAAGAAGCATTTGTACTAGGCTCATTTTAGGATGCGGTGGCATATCAAACCCACGGAGTTCTAATATTCCCAACCGCCCTGATGATGAATCTGGAGAATATAATTTGTCGATACAAAATTCCGCTCTGTGCGTATTACCTGTTAAATCTGTAAGCAAATGTCTAAACAACCTATCTGTTAGCCAAAACGGCACCTCACCATCCTTGGGTATTTGACTAAACGCAATTTCTAGTTCATATAGATTCTCCATTCTGGCCTCGTCTATTCGAGGTGCTTGACTAGTAGCCCCAACAAATGCTCCTGAAAATAAATAAGATAAGCCTGGGTGATGTTGCCAAAAGGTTAGTAAACTTCTCAACAAACTAGGTTTACGCAATAATGGACTATCTGCAGGGGTTATACCACCAAGAGTTACATGATTTCCTCCTCCAGTACCAGTATGTTTACCATCTAACATAAACTTCTCTGTACCTAATCGTGCTTTTTTCGCCTCACCATAAAGCATCAATGTATTATCTACTAAGTCTCCCCAATTGTGAATGGGGTGAACATTAACTTCAATAACACCAGGATCTGGAGTAATCTTCATAGACTCCACCCTATTGTCATGTGGTGGATTATAACCTTCTAAAATCACCGGTATATTTAATTTCTTCGCAACAGCTTCAATGGAAGCTATAAGATCAAGAAAAGCGTCAATAGAGTTAAGAGGTGGTAAAAACAAGTATAATTTATCTTCTCTTATTTCTGAGCAAATGGCCGTTCTAACAAAATATTTAGGTTTATCAGATTCTATACCATTTTCGCAAAAATTCTTGTACCTTAAATTCACTAACCGTTTAAAGCTTGGCAGTTTTTTCCGTTTTTTAAACAAATCTGGTTCGTAATTTGGAAAATCAGTATATTCAGGCTTTATTATCAAAGAGCTCAAAGGTAATCTTAGTCCAATAGGTGAAGTTCCTGGTGTTAAAAATAAATGCTTTCTTCTAAAATCCCATTCTGAACTAAACCATTGCTCTTTAGATTTATTTAAAGGTAAAATATATCCTGCGGCCTTATCTATTCCTCTTTCCAGTATTTCCGCTATGCGTTTCCTAATAAGATCTTCGCTCTTTTCATCATTTATATCAATATCAATTGGCATATTACCTTCTTCCCATAATGAATAAAAGGCATCTTCATAGGCAGGCATAACGCTGTTAGTTGATACACTTAAATAATCGCATAAGGTATCTAAAAACAACTTATCACTGCCCTCAGGCACTTTTGTATTCGGAGCAAAGCATGAAAGTAGTTCTGGATTATTCCAAATAACTTTACCGTCTTTTCTCCAATATATTTGAATCTCCCATCGTGGCAAAGGCTCGCCAGGATACCATTTGCCTTGGGCGTGGTGTAACATACCACCATTCCCCATTTTGTCTAATAACCGTTTTGTTAAGTTATTAGCCAGTGCTCTTTTGTGTGGACCATCAGCATCTGTATTCCATTCCGGAGCTTCCATATCATCAATAGATACAAAAGTAGGCTCCCCGCCGATGGTTAATCGCACATCGCCCTTTTGTAAATCACGTTCTACTTTATGCCCTAATCTATTAATAGCCTTCCACTGTTCATCAGTATAAGGTTTCGTGACTCTTGGGGATTCTAATATTCGGGTAACCGAATTACTAAAAGAAAATTCTGTTTCACATGGATCTGTCATACCCGTGACTGGGGCAGCACTATCATAGTGTGGCGTACAAGCTAAAGGAATATGCCCTTCGCCAGCCAATAGCCCTGAAGTTGAATCAAAACCTACCCAACCGGCGCCAGGTAAATAGACTTCTGTCCAGGCATGCAAATCGGTAAAATCATCAGCCGGACCAGAAGGACCATCTAATGAAGGCTCATCAGATTTTAGCTGAACAATATAACCTGAAACAAATCTAGCACCAAACCCTAAATGCCTCAATACTTCAACAAACAACCATGCATAATCTCTACAAGACCCCGTTTTGCAAGACAATGTCTCTTCTGGCGTTTGCACACCAGGTTCAAGTCTAATGTTGTAAGATAAAAACTCATAAATTTTTTGATTAAGATGAATTAAAAAATATATGGTCTTTCGCGGTGTATAATCTATAGTTTTTAAAAAGTCTTCAATAAGTTTACCTTTATCATTTATTTCCAAGTATGGCGTTAATTCCTTTTTTACACCATCAGCGTACTGAAAAGGATATTCTTCAGCACTTTCTTCAACAAAAAAATCAAACGGGTTTATAGTCTTTAAATCGGCAATAATTTCTACATCAATAGATAATTCATCAGTTTTTTCAGGAAAAACCACACGTGCTTGATAATTACCAAATGGATCTTGCTGCCAATTAAAAAAATGATCTTCTGGAGTAATTTTTAATGAGTAAGACTCAATAGGTGTCCTGCTATGAGGCGCCGGTCTAAGTCTGAATATATGTGGAGATAGACTAACTTTCTTATCAAACTTATATGAGGTTTTATGCGAAACAACAACTTTTAAGGCCATAAAAATATTTTAATAAATACGCTTTTCTTTGGAATAAAGTTATTTTTTTATTTCCAAAAAAACTATTATTTCAGAAGATAAATCCTCGAAAAACACATCTCTGCAATAAGATATTACATATCCTTTTATAACCGTCCTTAAAATAAAGTATCCTTAAAAAAAACCCGAATATGTTATTTAAATGATATTAAGTGAGCATAAAATGCCAAGTCAATTTTACTCATTCCTAACGAATTATCAAAAATTTATAAAATTAGTTATATGTAAAAACTCAGCTTATTAGGGCTTGATTTTCAATAAACATATTCGTTTTTTTTAAGCGTTCTGCTTCTTTATTAGGTTAAGTGCTGAGCCCTCTTTATACCAAGCAATTTGTGCATCGTTATAGGTATGGTTTAGCTTAATCACATCCTTACTAGCATCACTATGCACAATTTCAAGTGTTAATTGTTTATCTGGTGCAAATTCATTTAAATCTAAAAAGTTGAAGGTATCGTCTTCTTGAATTAAATCATAATCACTTTCATTGGCAAATGTTAAGCCTAACATGCCTTGCTTTTTCAGATTGGTTTCATGGATACGTGCAAACGATTTTACGATAACCGCCGCCACTCCTAAATGACGTGGTTGCATGGCAGCATGTTCTCTAGAAGAACCTTCGCCATAGTTATGATCTCCTACTACTATAGACTTTACGCCTGCAGCTTTATAAGCCCTAGCCGTATCCGGAACACCCCCGTAATCCCCTGTTAATTGATTTTTAACAAAGTTTGTTTTCTGGTTGAATGCATTCACCGCCCCTATTAAGGTATTATTGGCAATATTGTCTAAATGCCCTCTAAAACGCAACCATGGACCCGCCATTGAAATGTGATCGGTGGTGCACTTTCCAAAGGCTTTAATTAATAATTTAGCACCTGTAATTGTACTTCCTAGTGGTTGAAATGGCGTTAATAATTGCAAGCGTTCAGAATCCTCTTTAACTGAAACTTTAACATGCCTCCCATCGGCTTCTGGCGCCAAATAGCCGTTATCATCTACAGCGAAACCCTTTGGCGGCAACTCCCATCCAGTTGGCTCATCGAACATCACTTCTTGTCCATCTTCATTTATTAACTTATCCTTTAATGGATTAAAATCCAAACGTCCAGCAACAGCTATTGCAGCTGTTAATTCTGGAGAAGCCACAAAGGCATGTGTATTCGGGTTCCCATCGGCACGTTTAGCAAAATTTCTATTAAATGAATGTACTATGCTATTTTTTGGTGCATTCTTAGGATCCGAATATCTTGCCCATTGCCCAATACAGGGTCCGCACGCATTCGTAAATATTTTAGCGTCAAGGTTTTCGAAAATCCCAAGAATACCGTCGCGTTCAGCAGTGTAACGTACTTGTTCTGAACCTGGATTTATTCCCAATTCTGCCTTCATTTTCAAACCTTTATCTAATGCCTGTTGTGCAATAGAAGATGCTCTTGATAAATCTTCATAAGACGAATTGGTACATGAGCCTATGAGTCCCCATTCCACTTTAATAGGCCAATCATTTTCATTTGCTTTTTTAGTCATATCTGCACCCACTTCCGTAGACAAATCTGGAGTAAATGGTCCGTTTAATAAAGGGCCTAGTTCTGATAAGTTGATTTCTATAACTTGATCAAAATAATCTTCCGGATTTGCATATACCTCGGGGTCTGCTGTTAAATGAGCTTTAACCTTGTTTGCGGCATCAGCAACGTCTGCTCTATCTGTAGCTCTTAAATACCGATCCATGGAATCATCATAACCAAAAGTAGATGTAGTCGCTCCTATTTCTGCCCCCATATTACAAATGGTTCCTTTTCCTGTACATGACATGGCTATAGCTCCGGGTCCAAAGTATTCTACAATAGCCCCTGTTCCACCTTTAACAGTAAGGATTTCAGCAACCTTAAGAATCACATCTTTTGGCGCTGTCCAACCTGACAGTTTCCCTGTTAATTTCACGCCAATCAATTTAGGGAATTTTAATTCCCAAGCCATACCTGCCATGACGTCAACAGCATCTGCTCCACCGACACCAATAGCAACCATTCCTAAACCACCCGCATTTACAGTATGTGAATCTGTACCAATCATCATGCCTCCTGGAAATGCATAATTCTCTAGAACCACTTGATGTATAATACCGGCTCCTGGTTTCCAGAATCCAATACCGTATTTATTGGATACTGATTCTAAAAAATTAAACACCTCACTGCTTACGCTATTGGCATGTTTTAAATCTTTAGCAGCGCCCTCTTTTGCTTGTATGAGGTGATCACAATGCACCGTTGTTGGTACGGCCACTTTACTTTTACCTGCTTGCATAAATTGCAATAAGGCCATTTGTGCCGTGGCATCTTGACAAGCTATTCTGTCTGGAGCAAAATCAACATAATCTTTCCCTCTTTGAAACGCCCTTGTTGCCGCGCCATCCCATAAATGATTATAAAGGATCTTTTCCGAAAGTGTTAAAGGCTTTCCAACCACTTCACGCGCCTTATTAATAGTATCACTCATTTTGGTGTAAACACCTCTTATCATTTCTATATCAAATGCCATACGTCTATTATATTTTTATTGTTTTCCTTTTTAAATGCTCCCTAAGATACAAAATATGTAAATGATTGAAAAACAGAACCTGTCATCTTCTAGCTTATTAAAAAGTTAAAAAAAGAACTAGGGCTTTACCTATTTAAATCTTAATGGAACTAATAAGGAAGAGTTCAGGTTTGTTATGGTTTTATCCGGAAAGATAACGCCGGAATTGAGTAAAGAAAGCCTCATTAGGTTGAGAAATAAGTTCAGGTCTAGAACTAAAATTAATTTAAATTAAGATAAAAAAAGTCCGAATCATAAGACTCGGACTTTTACACTACTATTTTATCTTCTAAATACTATCTCACTAATTGCTTTTGAGATGGTTTAAACTTAGTTAACACAATACCCTCAACAGCAGCCTCATACTCTTCTAAGGTAGGTGTTCTACCTAAAACTGTAGAAAGTACAACAACAGGCGTTGATGACAATAGAGATTCCCCTTTTTTCTCACCAGAATCTTTAACAACTCTTCCTTGGAATAAACGTGTAGAAGTTGCCATAACTGTATCTCCAGGCTCCGCTTTTTCTTGGTTACCCATACAAAGATTACATCCCGGACGCTCTAAATAAAGCATATTTTCATATTTAGTACGTGCTAAACCTTTAGGTGCACTATCATCAAATTCAAATCCTGAGTACTTCTGTAAAACTTCCCAATCGCCTTCTTCTTTTAACTCATCAACAATATTATATGTTGGAGGAGCAACAACCAAAGGTGCATTAAATTCTACTTTACCCTTTTGAGCCTCAATATTCTTTAACATTTGAGCTAATATTTTCATATCACCCTTATGAACCATACAAGATCCTACAAATCCTAAATCTACTTTTTTGGTACCTCCATAATATGATAATGGTCTAATGGTATCGTGAGTATAACGTTTAGAAACGTCTTCGTTATTTACATCTGGATCAGCAATCATTGGTTCAACAATTTCATCTAAATCAATAATAACTTCAGCATGATATTTCGCATTTGCATCTGGTCTTAACGATGGCTTTATTCCAGTTTTAAGCTCTGTTATACGGGTATTAGCCTTATCAACCAAGCCTTGAAGCACTTGCTTTTTGTTATCCATACCCTTTTCAATCATGATCTGGATACGTCCTTTTGCAATCTCTAAAGACTCAATTAAGGTCTCATCTTCAGAAATACAGATAGAAGCTTTAGCTTTCATTTCTGCTGTCCAATCTGTAAAAGTAAAGGCTTGATCTGCCGTTAATGTCCCTATGTGAACCTCAATAATTCTACCTTGGAATACATTTTCACCACCAAACTGCTTTAACATTTGTTGCTGCGTGGCGTGCACAACATCACGGAAATCCATATAAGGTTTCATTTCACCTTTAAAGGTTACTTTTACTGATTCTGGAATTGGCATAGTTGCCTCTCCTGTGGCTAATGCTAACGCTACCGTTCCTGAATCTGCTCCAAAAGCAACACCTTTGGACATACGTGTGTGCGAATCTCCTCCGATTATAATATCCCAATCACCAACTGTAATATCATTCAATACTTTGTGGATAACATCGGTCATAGGAAAATATTTTCCTTTAGGATCACGACCTGTAATCAAACCAAAATCGTTCATAAACTGCATCAATCTTGGGATATTCGCTTTTGATTTATCATCCCATACTGAAGCAGTATGACACCCAGATTGGTAGGCACCATCAACAATTGGGGAGATAACGGTTGCAGCCATCATTTCTAATTCTTGAGATGTCATTAACCCTGTGGTATCTTGAGACCCTACAATGTTAACCTCTACACGCACATCAGAACCTGCATGTAATGTTTTACCTGGTGTAGTACCAACCGCATTTTTATTAAATATTTTTTCTACTGCCGTTAGTCCTTGACCTTCAACTGTAATTTCTTTTGAAGGCGCATAAACTTGAGGTACTTCAATTCCTAAAGTTTTAGCAGCAAACGTTTGTAACTTCTTACCGAAAACAACTGCGTAAGACCCACCTGCTTTCATAAACTCCATTTTCTGAGGCGTGAATGCTGCAGAAATATCTTTTAATTCCTCATCTCCGTTATAAAGCTTCTTTTCTTTAGTATTAATGGTAAGAACTGTTCCTGTTTTAACAGAATAAGTTTCCTTCAAAATAGGTTCACCATCTTCATCTACAATAGTATTCCCGTCGGCATCCTTTTGCTTTACCCAGTTTTTAAGATCTAAACCAATTCCTCCCGTTACACCAACAGTAGTTAAGAAAATAGGAGATATACCATTTGTTCCTGCAATTACCGGCGCTATATTAATAAACGGTACATAAGGACTAGACTCAATCCCGGTCCATAACGCCACATTGTTCACACCTGACATTCTTGAAGATCCCACACCCATGGTTCCTTTTTCAGCAATTAGCATCACACGCTTATCCGGGTGCTTTTCTTTTAAAGCCAACAACTCATTTTGCATGTCTTTATTATGCTCAAATAAACATTGCCCGTGTAATTCACGATCTGACCTAGAATGGGCATCACCACCTGGAGACAATAAATCTGTAGAAATATCTCCAATACCAGCAATATAAGTCACTACTTGAATCTCTTCATCAATCTCAGGAAGCTTTGTGAAGAATTCAGCTTTTGCGTAACTTTCAATAATATCTTTTGCTATTTCGCTTCCATTTTTTAATGCCTCTTCTAAACGTGTTGTATCAGCTTCATATAAGAAAACTTGCGTCTTTAAAACCGCGGCAGCTTCCTTAGCGATTTCAATATTATCTCCCAATGCTAAATCTAACAACACTTCTACAGATGGACCACCTTTCATGTGTGATAACTGCTCAAAAGCAAACGTTGGCGTAATCTCTTTAACAACTGTTTCTCCTAAAATAATCTCTTTTAAAAACTTCGCTTTTACACCAGCAGCGCTCGTAGTTCCAGGTAATACATTGTAAATAAAAAAGTTAAGAGAATCTTCCCTATACTCATTATCTAAATCTTTAATTTGCTCAATGATCTTGCTAAGTAATTCAGCACCATCAATTGGCTTTGGATGAAGTCCTAGAGCTTTTCGTTCTTCGATCTCCTTAATGTAGTCGTTGTAAATGTTCATAAAATTTATAATAGAATTCTTTTTAATACTTAATGTAAAGTTTAAATGCAGTAATTAATGCATTTATTTTTCAGTTTTGCAAATTACAAAATTTATACAAAGTTCTAATAATTCTAAAGCCAATAAGAATTCAATTTATACTTAATTATTATAGTAGCATTAAAAATAAATATGATTCGATTTTTTTCACCAATTATTCGTAAAAATTGACGAATTAACAATAATGTTATCAAATATTAATCTTTATGTTTGTATTTCAAGCCTATTGGAATGCTTTTGATTCTCATTAGTTGGATTTATATTTTTTTTCCAGCTTAAATTTCGGATTTCTTTTTCGTTGCATTTCGAGAAATCTAAATCTTTTTATTTATTATTAAAAGTAATACAATCAAAAATTCTTTTGCTAATAGCATATGCGTATTCTCCATAAGAACTATTATTATTCCAGAAAAAAACACCAAAACAATCACGTCATTTACAGAATATAATATTGATGGCTTTAAGTTTTACTCACCAGAAGAAAATGTGTTTTTCTGGACTACAGGGAACGGTAATTTACCTTGTGTGAATAAAAAACAGATAGACTATTTAACACCTACTATAACTATATTCCAGAATGGCGTAGCGAAAATTTAAAGGATGGGTTTAGATCAAAAAGAACAAACTAGACCTTAACATGTATTACTTCAACAAACAATAGACATTTAGCGCTTATTAAAATAGGCTTTTAATAATTTGTTCTTCCGAAATACCTTCGGCCTCAGCTTTGTAGTTCTTAATAATTCTATGAAGTAAAATACCTTGTGCCACCGCTTGCACATCTTCAATATCTGGAGAAAATTTCCCTTGAATTGCCGCGTGCGTTTTTGCTGCAAGTATGAGATTTTGCGAAGCCCTAGGACCTGCGCCCCAATCTACATAAGTTTTTACTAAATCGGCTGCTGCCTTTGTATTTGGTCTTGTTTTGCCAACCATTGCTACAGCATATTCAATGACATTATCGGCTACGGGAATGCGTCTAATTAAATGTTGAATATCCACAATTTCTTGTGCCGAAAATAAGGCGGACACTTTCGCTGGAGCATCATTGGTAGTTGCTTTAACCACTTCAACTTCCTCCTTAAACGTAGGATAGTCTAAATTTATAGCAAACATAAACCGGTCTAATTGAGCTTCAGGTAATGGGTAAGTCCCTTCCTGCTCAATAGGGTTTTGAGTGGCTAAAACAAAATAAGGTAAGCTTAATTTATAATGATGACCCGCAACCGTTACAGCCCGCTCTTGCATAGCTTCTAATAAGGCTGCCTGCGTTTTAGGCGGTGTTCTATTTATTTCATCGGCTAATATAATATTAGAAAAAATGGGGCCTTTTATAAACTTAAAATGACGATCCTCATCTAATATTTCACTACCCAAAATATCACTTGGCATTAAATCTGGCGTAAACTGAATACGTTTGAAGTCAAGACCTAATGCTTGAGCAATAGTATTCACCATTAATGTTTTTGCTAAACCGGGCACGCCTATTAATAAGGAATGACCGCCAGAAAAAATTGAAATCAAAATCTCGTTAACAACTTGGTCTTGACCAATTATAACCTTGGCAATTTCATCTTTTAAACTTTGAAATTGCTTTACAAATTTTTCAATGGCAGCTACGTCAGACATATATGTTTACTTCTTTAACCAATTACCTGTAAAATCACAATCCCTATAGTCGCCACTTATTTTTATATATGTATCAACAATATGCGATTCTTGCCAATCTTCTATCGCTTTAATCTTTTTCTCTTCTAAGGCCAATTGCTTAATTTTTAAATAATCTCGCGCATAATCGGCTGTGTGTTCATCAATTCTATCGGTGACTCTTAGTAACTTAAACTTTACCTTACCGGTTCTATCCTCTTCTCGCAGTACTAAACTGATTTCCCCATCTTTCAAATTTTGTATTTGTGCATACAATTCAGGATCCATCCTGGTCAATTCAAAATTATAATCCTGAGTTGTAGGATTAATTAATTGACCGCCATCATTTCTAGTCTCTTTTTCATCACTAACTTCTTTTGCTGCATCAGAAAAAGAAATAATACTATCTGTAATTTTTTTTCTTACCCCCTCCAGTCTTTCTTTGGCCTCTTTTACGGCTGCGCTAGATACTTTTGGTGATAATAATATATGAGCCACGTCATACTCTTGTCCTCTTATTTTTTCAAGCATTATGATGTGGTATCCAAAGTCACTTTTAAAAGGTTCTGATATCTCTCCTTCCTGCAGAGAAAAAGCCACTTCTCTAAACTCCTTAACCATTTGTGGTTTTTTTCGGTTTAGTGTATACTTTCCTCCTCGACTTGCTGAACCCGGATCTTCAGAATACAAAACAGCTTTAGACCTAAAGCTTGCTCCATTTTCCAAAATATCAGCTTTAAATTGTTTTAAACGGTCTATAACTTTTTGTCTTTCTTCTTCTGATATTTTTGGCTCGGCAACTATTTGTGCTACCTTAAGTTCTGTACCAAAAGTTGGTCGCTCTTCCTCTGGTATTTTTTTAAAAAATGTTCTTACTTCTTCTGGCGTTATTTCTATTTCTTCAACAATTTTTGCTTGCATTCTTTGCGCCAACATGTTTGCCTTATTGATTTCAAACATTTCTTCTCTAAAACTTGCCTCATCCTCCTTATTATATACTGCTAGGAGTTTTTCCATTGAGCCATTAGTTTGTTGTAAAAATTGCTGTATTTGATAATCAACATTTCTCCTAATTTCAGAATCAGGAATTAAGATACTATCTTGAATAGCATGGTGAGCATACAATTTATCTTCAAGTAATTTCCCAAATAATTGACAAGATTCAATTTCATCTGTGTTAACACCTTGTGCTTTAAGCTGAAGAAATGTTTTATCTATATCGGAATCTAAAACAATGTAATCACCTACAACCGCGGCAACTCCATCAACTTTTTTCGCATTTTTTGTTTTTGTAGTATCAACTTTCTTATTAGCTTCTTCAACCTCTGCTGTGTCTTCTATAATTTCTTGAGCATAACCCAGATTTACAAAAAGCAAAACAAAACTTAGACCCAACACTTTAGTTAGGTTAATTATATATCTCAAATTGTTTGTTTTTAATGGCATCTTTAGTGATATCTTTTTCTATTTTCTTTATAAGTTCAAGTTTTCGTTTGTTAATAACTATTTGACGAATAGTTGGTTTAACATACTCTAATGGCGCAGTCTCATTTCTAAAAAGGACATCATTTATTTGCATCAAATATACTCCTAATGAATCTTTGAGTTGTACAAAATTAGATTTTTTTAACAGTTGTTTTTTGTTTTCAGGAGTTACTACTGAAATTTTCTTAATAACGTGACTTAACTTTATCCAAATAGAGTCATTAAAAGAATAGGATTTGAATTGAATGGATATAGAATCTAGAATTTTTTTATCCTCGTTATCAAAACGCTGAAACCGCTCCTTTACATTTTTATAATTGATAATATTTTCATCAACATGGATATATCTAAACTTAAGCAATTCTTCATTTAGTTTAAAAACCTCTTTGTTATTTTCATAATATACTTCTGCCTCTTTTAATGTTAAAGCCGTATCAATACTTCGCTTTACAAGTTCTTCTAAATAGGCTTTAGTATATAAATCCTTCTTGTATTGATCTACTAAATTATTAAAAGCTTGTTGCTTCTGTTCACCTAAATTAAGCGCTGCACCATCAACTAAAAGCTGCTGAGTAGCCCATTTATTGATAAAATTTTGAACGATTAAAGCACTATCTGCCGGCGAAGCATTAAAAGGCACCAAATCCATAATATCGTCTTGATATAAATAGGTTTCATTTACGCGTGCGACAGGTGCTTCATCATCCGATTTTTTTAAATAATCACATGAATAAACCACTAAAACTAACACCAATAAAACAGCTCTACTTTGCACGATATTTATTTAAGTTCTGATTTTACTTTATTAAAAACGGGTTCATTAATTTCAACTTTATATTTGGCTTCCAATTCAATAAGCCATTTTTCTTCTTTATCTGTTTGATAATCACTTATTACAGACCCTTTTGCCTCTTCTAATGTTTTCTGAGAACTCGGGAAAACTTCCTTAATTTGAACTATAACATAAGCTTCGTTATGCTTGTAAATTTTTGAAATTCCCTCTTTAAACACCAAATCCTTTGGAAGTGCTTGGTGTGTAGCATCCATAACATCTGAAGTAAATATGACCTCTACCTTCTCATTACTGTTGATTAAAGATTTGATTTCATCTAGCCCAAGCCCTTTGTCCAACAGCTTTGTAACCTTCTTTAACGTTTTTTGTTTCGATGAAGTTGCCACAACAGCATCAATCGTCTCCGGATTAATATAATCTAATTTATGCGCTTCATAGTAATTTTGAATACCTAAAGAATCTTTATTCGCTGAATTCCAAATTGTATTTTCCATAAGTTCAAACAGTAATAAGCCGTCTCTATATTCAGCTAAGATACTGGCAAATTCCTCATTCTCATATTCCAGATTATCTTCTTGATAAGCAATAAGATGTTTCCCTATAAATGCATCATACTTCTTGGCCAATAACATGTTATAAGGTTCCTTTTCTCTTGAATTACGCATCGTACGAAACAGATAGTCTCCAAAATCTTGAAAAAGCACCTCACTGTTCCCTATTAACAATAATGTCTTATCTCCTGTAAAATCATTAGGTAACTTCCATGAATTATCAAAATAGCCATCATTCAATATAGATTCAAAATAGGTCAGGTCCGGACGAATGTCTGACACATCGTATTTTTTCTTGAGTTCAATAACAAGAGCCTCATCAATTAATTTAGATCTGCTATCTCGCTTTACCTTTTTGACTAACTCTGGTTTCAAGCTCTCAAAGTCTCCAACTGGTTTTTTTTCAAGCAATTTTATAATATGCCATCCAAACTTCGTTTGAAAAGGTTCAGACACATCTCCAACACTGTCTAGACTAAAAGCAGCGTCTTCAAACTCTTTCACACTCACTTGACCGCGGCTTAACAAACCTAATTTACCTCCTTTTGGCGCTGAATTTTTATCATCAGAAAATTGCTTAGCCAAGGCTTCAAAATTCTCCCCTTGCAAAAGTTTTTTATAAATATCTTGAATTCTTACCTCAGGCTTTTCTGCAAGTGTATCCTTTTCATTCTTTACAGTCATAATATGCGCTATATCAACTTGCCCCTCAGATTTGCGTTTATCGATGACATTCAAGATATGATATCCAAATTGTGTTCTAAAAGGCATTGAAATTTCGCCAACCTCAGTATTGTAGGCCACACTTTCAAATTTATAAACCATTTTAAAGCCATTGAAAAACCCTAACTTTTCACCAAAAACAGTTTTTCCATTGTGCACTTCTTCTCTTACCGTTTCAAAACCATCCTTTAAAGCGCGCTCTCTTAATCTTACTATTTTGTTATATGCAACTAAAGTATCTTCAGGGCTTGCCACTGCAGACACCTTCACCAAAATATGATTTGCATTGACTTCATTTAAAGTCCTCTCGTAGGCTTCAGCAACTAAATCATCTGTCACCTGCGGATCTGAAATATAATTTTTTGCTAATTCCTTCTTGTATTCTTCCAATTCTTTTAGATAAGCTTCTTCTTCATTATAGCCCAAACTAACAGCCTCTTTCAACTTCAATTTATAACTTTTAAAAAGCTTTAAATATTCGTCTACATCTTTTTGAGAATCATCTTGAACTAAATCAAGGTTCTTTTTATAAACTCTTATAAATTCTGAAGCATAAACCGGCTCATTTGCCACTGTAAATAATACGTCATCATCATCAGTTTGTCCATTCATAGTTAGCACAAACAAAGTAATAATTAAACTAAAAAAATGTTTTAATTTCATGAATTCTAAAAATTTTGAATAGGTACAAAAATAGAAATATAAACCTATATTGCAAGTTGTTTTACAAACGATTAAAGAAACTAAATATTACGCTATTTTAATAATAATTAATTTTAACTCAACGAACTTAAAATCTTCTAAAATATTAGCCCATCAAACATGCGAAAATTAAAACTTATTTGGGATTTTCATGGACCAAACTCCAGTAAAACTGCTGAACATCATGAGATACATTTGAAAGAGTATATTCAACTTGAAAAATTAGACATTACCATAACTGGGATTCAAAAAATAAGCGATATGCATGCCATTGCGTTTTTAGTGGTTGATGAGCAGGACATGAAACCCATAAGAGATGCCTTAAAACCCCATAGAGGACAAGTTTATACCACTTAATACCGAGAAACACGAAATGTTCTTTTTAGAACTTTGACTTCCCTTAAACAAAAATTGATTTCATCAAAAAGCGCGCATGAATTCATCACCAAGAAGTTTATAAAAGCATTTGGATTTTAAAGCCTACCGATAGGGATTTTCTAATGTGTTATTTTGGGTATTGTCTTTTTATGTTTCTAATTAAGTCCTCCAAGCCATTAAGCTTTAACTCATAAACCTGTTCTAACATTTTTCCAAGTTTTCCTTTCGGAAACCCTTTACTGTGATACCAAACCACATAATATTCTGGCAGATCTATTAGATATCGATCCTTATATTTACCAAAGGGCATTTTAGTATGGGCCAAATCAATTAAAAACTGTTTGTCAGGTTGCATCATAGTTTAGGGATAATCTACTAAAAATCCAGATTCATTATTCTACATGTTTTAATAAGCTCTCTAACCTTTTAATATCTCTTTTTAAATGTAAAAATGAAAATGCTCTCCTCCAAGAACAAGTTGAATAAGCGGTTTACATTAGAATCAATCTATCAAAGCTATACCCAGAAGAACAAGAGGTATAAATCACAGAAAATGTATCCTTGAAAAGCGATGCATTCTCCGACTTATTCCTCTACTTCCACGACATTTAAGCCTTCATATTTTAATAAGTAAACTGAATTATTATAATAGCCCCCAGTTTGCTTTTTCTTATAAGCAAATTTATTCTCAACATATTCAGTAAGTGGTGCGTTATTAACAGACGAATAAATGCCTTGGGAAGATACTAAGCGTAATACCGAATCCATTGTTAAGTCAAAACCTTTTACAGCTCTTTTATTCGGTGTTATATTATAAATACTGGTGAAATTCTTAACAAAAGTATTATGATCCTGTTCACCATATTCTTTAGATGTTGAAGCAA
Source organism: Algibacter mikhailovii (assembly GCF_014651495.1). Lineage (GTDB taxonomy): Bacteria > Bacteroidota > Bacteroidia > Flavobacteriales > Flavobacteriaceae > Algibacter_E > Algibacter_E mikhailovii. Next base: position 88,979 of record NZ_BMWZ01000008.1, on the reverse strand, counting down.
AGTGAAAGTTCAATTTTGCCAGGTGGGTGTTATTGATTTGATCGCCTTGAAATGCCCCATTTATGCGTGTGGTTACTAAAACAATATCAATGGCTTCTTGTTCTAATTCTTTATCCTCCTGACGTATTAAAGAAGCCAAAATACTAGTGACATTAGAAGCAAACCCTTCATTATTGGTTTCAAGAAAAACAATATTTTTACCTGATTTTAGAACACCTTCAATATCATCTTTTGTTACAAAAAACTCATCTTCACCGTCTTTGTTTTTTCTAGATTGCACTTGCCCCACTCTGTTAAATTCTTTTTTAATTTCATTTGAGACCGCTTCATTCTTAGTATCTGAAACAATGAGAATATTACTAACGGAATCCTTCTTTATAAATAACAGCATTTTCTTTTTTAACATGTCGTCTGAGGGCCTAGACTGAAAAACATTACCATAAAGATTTAATTTGGTTCCTATTGGAGATATAACCGGTGTATTGTAGGATCTTAATTCCGAAGCTACTTTTTCAAAACATTTAGTTGTTAGCGGACCTATGACAGCGTCAACATCTTGGAAGCTATGCGCTCTTAATATTTTAGAAACTTCTCCTACTTCACGCTTGGTATCGTAAACATCAACCTTTAATGAAACACCCATCTTTTTTAAGGAGTCAATTGCCACTAGAACTCCGGTATAAAAATCTAAAGATGCGCTTAAGTAAGGATCACCCTTAATGCTTCTTTTTATATCTACAATAGAATCAAAGTCTACACGATTCAACCTAAAAGGCAACATGATTGCAATGTGCTTTGTATTCATATCAGATATGCTATCCACCAAATTCACTTTTACCAACGCCTCGCTAGAGGATCCTGGTAAACTTTCGTTGAATGGTACTTTTAAAATCATTCCTGATTTCAATCCAGTTTCCTCCAAACCTGGATTTAAAGCCTCAATCTCCGCTTGTTCTAAACCCAACTTCAACTTTAACCTATAAAACCCTTCCTTGGGCAACACAGTATAATAACTATATTCATCGTCAACTGTCTTAAGTTCCTCCGCATTAAGGTTAGGCACATTTAAGACTTCACCTTCTTTCAAAACATCTGCAATCTCAGGATTTAACACTTCAAGTTCTTCTATGGTTATCCCATATTTATAGGCAATACGCCACTTACCTTCTTTAGGTTGCACTGTATATTCAGTGGTAGATTTCACTTCTTCAACGACCTCTGTAATTTCAAAAACTGGAATTTGTAATTTATCTCCTTTTTTCAGAGGATTAGAATACAAAAATGTATTGTACTTCTTTATATCCTCTTCGGTAACATCATAAAGCTTTGCCAAACTATAAAGCGTTTGTTTCTTTTTAGTTCTATGCGGTATAAAACCTTTTAAATCTTTTGTAACAGTAACTTTTGGTTTAACGGCCTTAGAAATGGGAATAATTAATACCGTATTAGGCTTTAACCCTTGTTTGGCATCTGGATTATACTCATAAATATCTAATGGTGTCAAGTAATAGCGCTTAGAAATCTCTTCAATAGTCTCTCCTTTTTTTACTTGGTGAGAACTAAAATTTTGAGCTTGTAAAGCATTAAAATTGCATACAAGCATTACGGCCAATATTACTAAAATTCGATTCATATAATGGTTTATCTACTGGATATAAAAATAATACAATGAAATTAATTTATATACGCGTCCTTTTTCTTTTTAGGACAACTGTATCACTAAATAATTATCATATAGTATGCCAAAACACTACTTTCTATACAAAATATAGAGGGTACTTCTTATAGGTTTATTCCCATTCAATAGTCGCTGGTGGTTTAGAGCTAATATCATAAACTACTCTATTAACGCCCTTTACTTTATTTATTATATCATTTGATACTTTTTGTAGAAACTCATATGGTAAGTTAACCCAATCTGCGGTCATACCATCGGTACTTTCAACAGCTCTAAGTGCCACACATTTCTCATAGGTACGCTCATCACCCATAACGCCAACACTGTTTACAGGAAGTAGCATGGCGCCTGCCTGCCAAACTCTATCATACAAGCCAGACTCTTTAAGTCCGTTTATAAAAATAGCATCAACTTCTTGGAGCATTCTAACCTTTTCCGCTGTAATATCACCCAAAATACGAATCCCTAATCCTGGCCCTGGAAATGGGTGACGCCCTAATAATTCCGGATCAATACCTAACGTGGCACCAACTCGTCTTACCTCATCTTTAAAAATAGCTCTTAATGGCTCTACAATTTTCAGTTTCATGAAATCCGGCAAGCCTCCAACATTATGATGACTTTTTATGGTCGCTGAAGGTCCTCCAGTTGCAGATACACTTTCAATTACATCTGGATATATGGTACCTTGAGCAAGCCATTTTACATCTTCTAATTTATGCGCTTCATCATCAAAAACTTCTATAAAAGCATTTCCAATGGCTTTTCGTTTCTTCTCTGGATCTTCTATTCCAGCTAAAGCGTCTAAAAACCTACCTGAAGCATCCACGCCTTTAACGTTTAATCCCATTCCTTCATATTGGTTTAAAACACTTTCAAACTCATTTTTACGAAGTAAACCATTGTTAACAAAAATACAGTACAAATTTCTACCTATGGCTTTGTTTAATAAAACTGCTGCTACCGTAGAATCAACGCCTCCTGATAAACCTAGAACCACTTTATCAGTCCCCACCTTTTCTTTAATGGCCTCAACTGTTTCTTCTACAAAAGAATCCGGTGTCCAATCTTGATGAATACCTGCAATACTTACCAAAAAGTTTTCTAATAATTGTTTCCCATCTGTTGAATGATAAACTTCTGGGTGAAATTGAATGGCATACGTTTCTTCACCATTTATCCTATAGGCCGCGTTTTCAACGTCATGCGTGCTCGCTATTAAGACACCATGCTCTGGCAACTTCTTAATGGTATCACTATGACTCATCCAAACTTGGCTTCCTGTATGAATATGGGCAAAAAACGGCTCATTGCCTTTTATAAAAGATAAATTAGCACGACCATACTCTCTAGTGTTAGATGGGGCTACTTCCCCACCTGAAAAATGAGCCAAATATTGCGCACCGTAACACACGGCTAGCACAGGCTTAACACCCCTAATACCTTTTAAATCTGGGTGTAAAGCATCTTCTCCTCTTACCGAGTTTGGGCTTCCTGAGAGAATTACAGCCTTGTAATCTTCTAAGTGGGTTGGAATTTTGTTAAATGGATGTATTTCGGAGTAAATGTTGAGTTCTCTAACTCTACGGGCAATAAGCTGTGTGTATTGCGATCCGAAGTCTAAAATTAATACCTTGTCATGTTGCATGCGCAAAAATAACAATTGATTTTTTATTGACGAATTAGGAATCCATTTTTTTTACTCCATAGATTTTAAAATAGCATTAATATCATCTTCGGTCGTATCTGGGTTGATAAAACAAAACCGTGATACTGTTTCAAATGTGTTTCCAGTCCTCCATTTTGTTGGAGCCACTAATGCAAAACCTTTTTTATGATTCTTATATGTCCAATGTGTATAATCTTCTGGCTCCCAACCTATTCTTCTATACAACACACATGAGAGACTAGGTTCTCTAACTAACTCAACAATAGGATTTTCTTCTATCAATCGTCCTGCTATCTGTGCTAATTCTAAACCACGCTCGATGGCTTCCTTATATTTATCTGTACCATTTGCTGCTAGTGAAAACCAAAGTGGCAATCCTCTAACTCTTCGGGTTAACTGAATTTGGTAATCGGTTGGATTGAATCCGTGAGCACCTTCATCCTTAAAAATATCTAAATAGGATCCTTCTTGTGAATGGGCTTTTTTAGCCAATTCAGGATTCCTATAAATAACAGCACCACAATCATATGGTGAAAACATCCATTTATGTGGATCAATGGTTATACTATCTGCTTTTTCAATACCTTTAAATAAATGCCTCACAGAATTGGCAGCAAGGGCTCCTCCCCCATATGCTGCATCAACATGAAACCATAAATTTTCCTGTGTACAAATAGTCCCGATGGTGTTCAAATCATCAATAATTCCTGCATTGGTAGTTCCTCCTGTTGCTACAACAGCAAATAAACGCTTGCGCTCATGATCTGTTAATCCTTCTATCGTTTGTTTCAATTCTGCCCCATGCAGTACATCTTCCGTATCTACTAATAATACATCAACATCAATAACTTTCGCCATAGCTTTTATTGAAGAATGAGCACCAATAGAGGTTATTATTAATCCCTTTTCACGCTTGAAAATATCATTTTCTCTCCAATGCTCCCTAGCCGTAACCATAGCTGAAAGGTTTGCAGCCGTTCCGCCACTGGTAAATACTCCAAAAGCACCTTTTGGTAATCCTGTTAAAGAAACAATCCACTGCATGGCCTCATTTTCACAGAATATACCACCTGCACCTTCCATCCAATACGCGCCATGAATACTTGAAGCTGATGTTACCAAATCAAACATAACTGCTGCTCTTGTTGGTGCTGCAGGAACAAAGGCTAAATTTCTAGGATGATCAACAGGCACGTTGGTTTTTGACAAATATTTCTTCCATAAATCAAAAGCATATTCCCCTCCAACACCCTTATCTGTTATGGTTTCTCCCACCAGTGCCTTCAACTCTTCGGCCTTTTTAGGCTTGCCAATTTTTATTTTTGATGATGATATTCTATCAATGGCGTATTTCATGACATCTAATGTCATTTCCACCAAATCCATATCTATTTTATGCATATTTATAAAACTAAAATGATAAACTCTCCTTTTAACGGTTCTAAATGATCAATGAGATCAGGGATCAGTTGATTTCCATATTCCAAATAAAATTCAGAAAAATTGGCATTTCTTTCTTGTAGACTTTGGCCTGGAAATAACTCTGTTTGAAGCTCAGTCATACGCATCACTTGATCAGACAACTTTCTTTTTTGAGCTTTTAGCAATCGTTTTTCAAGAACATCAAGTCCTTTTAATTGTTTTTTCTCCTGCGCCTTTACAGCTCCTAGAAATGATTTATCAGTTTGTACTGCCAATTCATTTAGCTTTTCAAATTGCGCTTTTAAAACTGATTTTTGAGAAGAAAAATCAATTTCAATATTTGATATCTCCCGCACTTTTTTATTAATAAAGTTGTGTCTTTTTAGGAAAACATCTTCTATACTTACATCTAGATTTCCTAGCTTTTTATACTGGCTTTCTGACTCAATTAGAACCGAATTACGCAACAATAATATAGGAAATGGAACTTCTACCTTATTGAAAAACGACTTTAGCTGAAACCAATAAGCTAATTCACCGCCACCTCCAATATAACACAAATTAGGCAAAATTACTTCTTGATATAACGGGCGCATAATCACGTTTGGTGAAAACCGTTCGGGATGTTCTTGCAATTCTGTTTTAATCTCGCTCTTATTCCATAGGACTTCTGTATTCAGCGCTTTGTACACGCCATCTTCAAAAACAATACGTTCACGTATTCCATTTACCAAATAGAACAAATTGATTTCTCGTGGATTAACTTGAATTTTATATTGTTCTGCTAACTCTTCAATACTTCTATTAGTATTTAAAACTTGATTGTATGCTACATTATCAAATAATTCAGTTTCCATATAGGGAATAAACTCCCTTTTTAAATCTATATTATTGGCATCTATAATAACTAGTCCATAATCTTTAAACAGCTCATTCGCTAAAAACCGCGTAGCATCCGCCAAATTATCATTCCCTAAATATGCCTTTTTAAATAATTCTTTTAAAATCTCTGCATTTTTAGTCTGACCTAATTCATCACCAAACACCTCAAAAACATCCTTTAGTCCTTCGGTTGACAAAGCACCTACTGCTCCAGTAGCATTTCTATTCCACTGTACCTTCTTCCCTTTAAAATTAAAATAGTTTATTTCTTCAAAATCGTGATCTTCTGTAGCCATCCAATAGACTGGTACAAAGTTGTATTCCGGGTATTCGCCTTTTAATTCTTTCGACAAATTTATGGCTGAAATTATTTTATAAAGAAAGTATAAAGGACCAGTAAATAAATTAAGTTGATGTCCAGTGGTAATAGTAAAAGTATTTTCCTCCTTCAAGCTTTCAATATTTGACCGCGTTAAATCTGAAGTATCTGTAGATGCATATTGTGCCTCTAAAACTGACACTAAAACGCCTCTCGATGATGAATTGAATGTTTTTTTCTTTTCTTCAACTTGGATCTTAAAATTTTCTAATTCTGGGAAATTATTATAAAGCGGGGATAATTCTGGTTTCTTTTTTAAATAATCACAAATCAGCGGTGAAAAATAACCCGTTTTTTCAAAAGGAATGTGGCTTATATTCATATTTCTTTTTTAAAATCATGTAAATATACAGCTATTCTATTTTTAGAAATCCAAAAAATAAGTTAAGAGTTTTACAACGCAAATAACAGAATAATAATACCGAGATAATATAGAGTACTATATCGAGTACTCCACTTAATTATAGGGTAACCTTATTAACTTTTATCTAACCCTAAATTAATAGAATCACATTAATGACTTAACAAAGTTCAAGGTTCCTGGTTATAGTTTTGAACAAATAATAACCAAAACAATATTCTATTTAGATTATGAAAAATTTACTTAAAACTTTATTACTAATTTCAGTAATAACAAGTGGAACAACTTTTATTAGTTGTGAAGACGGAAAAGACGGTATCAACGGAATTAATGGAACTAACGGCAAGGATGGTGTTGATGGTGAAGACGGAGTTGATGGTGAAGACTTAACAGTTAAGGAAATGAAACCGCTAACAAGTTCTATAACTCCTAACACTTTGTTTGAACTGAAAGGTGCCTTTACGGGTTCTGCAGACTTAACTATGATTATGTCTTCTGCAGATATTTTACCTACAGATTCTACCTTTGTTTATGGATCTTATATGGATGGTGCGGCACTCTACCCTTACAATGATGGTAGTGGCACATATGCTTTTATTAACAATTTAGAAAGAGATTATTCTATAGCAAGAATTCGTTTAAATTCTGAATTACAACCATTAGAAGGTAGCTATATTGTAAACGCAACGGCAACGGCTTTCACTGCACAGTGTTCTGGTTCTTCTATAACGGTAGAAGAACATGGTTTTGGCCCCTTATACCTTTCTGGTGGAGAATGGGGCGGAAATGCTAAGGGCGTTTATAAAGTAAACCCTTTCCGTTCTACATACGACAGAGTTGAAGTTGATAGACTTCCTGCTTTAGGGGAATGGTCTACAGAAAATGCAGTGGTAATAGGTAAAAACGCATTCCCAGGAAAAACTGTTGTTTTTATGGGTGATGATGATAGTAACAACGCGTACCCAGAAGCTCATTTCGCAATGTATGCCGGAGGTTTAGGAGATTTAAACAGTGGTGATCTTTATGTTTTAAAAGGTATGAATCCTATTGAGTCGGCTCCAGGTGCGGGTGGTCAATTATTTGAAATGGGGATGGCAGAGGGTGTCGCATATGAAGCAGAATGGGTAAAAGTTAATGAACGTACTATTGCTGAATTAAATCAAGAAGCTATTGATGCACTAGCCATAGGTTTCCAGAGAATTGAAGACATTGACTGGCAAAAAGGTTCTGAAGAAAATAATAGAACCGTTTTCTTTAATGCCACTGGAAGATATAGATCTGACAATCCCGATTTAGCGAATAGAGGCACCACTTTTGGTAGAGTATACAAAGTAGAATTACCTGAAGATATGCTAGATACTGCATCTGCCAACTATTTAAAAGCAACAATAACTTGTGTAATTGATGGAGATAAAGAAGGAGGTATTGGTGATGGAATGCACTCTCCAGATAATATCTTAGTTACCGAAAATTATGCCTACATTCAAGAGGACCCAAATGGGTATGCTGATCAAAACCCTCAAATTCAAGGCTATGCTAAACTTTGGCAATACGATATAGCAAACAAATCATTTACAGAAGTAATGGAGTGTGCGCAAGTAGCTGCTTCTAACATGGATATTGGCAACGTTGATAGTATGTGGGAAATCACGGGTTTAATTGATGTTACTGACGTTATTGGCGCCACTGAGTCTACTTTTATTGGAGGTGCGCAAGTACATGGCTGGAGACCTGAGAACAACCCTGAGACTGCAAGAAGAGCTGATGGACACTTATTTAGTGATCCAACGGCAGTAGATTATTCTCAAGATGGCACAGGTGGTGGTTACGAAGGCTCAGTGCTATTTAAAATCACAGGTCTTCCAAGATAACTACAAATTACCATTTTTAAAAGTTCCCGTTGTGCGGGAACTTTTTTTGCTAAAACACAGTTGCATTAAAATATCCATGCTAAAATGAAAATCATCAAAGTTCTATTCAAAATTTCTTTTGTTTTTATACTCTTTTCATCATGTAAAAAAGAAATAAAACAGTCCAATAAAGTCGTTTCTGTAAATAACGATTCTATGTTTAATGATGAAATAAGGCAATACTATTTTCAAACTTTAGATAGTACTGCCCATTATATGAAAAGAATAGACACCCTAAAATCTATTGAAGAAAATAGGAGTAACTTTTTAGAAAGCAGAAAATGGTATAAGTATGCTGAACCTCTATTAATTGCATACGACTATGAAAATTATTTATCCATGAATGCCCCCAACCTCTTAAAAGTTGAAATGGAAGATGCAACTGAAATAAAAAAAATAAAACCAAAAAGCTATCAAGTACTTGAAGAATATCTATTTGGCGATGAAACGATTTCAAATAGAGAATTATATAGAGTGTATTATTATCTGCAGGTTAGAATACCTTTTGTGCGTAGGAATCATATCATAATAAAACAACGAGATAGGCATCATTTAAAAATGATAAGAGATGGCATTGTTAATATAGCGACGAAAGGCATAACTGGTTTTGACTCTCCAATACTTGCCAACTCATTAACTGACGCTGTATACAATTATGAAACCATCAAAAAAATCATATACATCTACAAAAACACTTTTAAAAACCATAGCCTATTTACCCAATGGATAACAGAAATTGATAATGCAATTAGTTTTCTAAAATCAAGTGATTTTGATGAATTCGATCGTTATTCATTTATAAAGCACCATACAAACAGGCAACTTGAATTGATTAATAACACAGCCACAGATTGGAACATCCAATTAAGTCAATCAAGAGCTTTAAATCCAACAAGCACAAATATTTTTTCGGAAACATTTTTCAATAAAAAAATGTTTTCAATGCCTCATACACCAGAAACAACTGAAGAAAGGGTAAATCTTGGTAAAACTCTATTTAACGATAAGGCATTATCAATTTCCGGAACTATAAGTTGCGCAACCTGCCATGTTAAGGAAAAAGCTTTTACAGATGGCCATAAGCTAGCCATAGGGTTAGACGGCACACCACTGCAACGGAATTCACCTACACTAGTATATGCTATGTATCAAAAAACCTTTTTTTACGATGGTAGAGCAAGCGAACTGGAGGGACAGATAGTTAATGTCGCCAATAACGAAAATGAATTCCATATTGATTTAAATACTATCAGCAAAAGAATTGAAGAAAACCCAAAATACCAAAGGCTGTTTGATTCAGTTTACAACGGGCAGATTAACCATTTAAATGTACGGAACGCCATTGCCACCTACATTCGAAGTTTAACCCCTTTTGACTCCAAATTTGATCGAAACATGCAAAATCTAGAAAAAACCCTCTCTAAAGAAGAGATTTTAGGCTTTAATCTATTTATGGGAAAAGCTGCATGTGCAACTTGCCATTTTCCCCCAACCTTTTATGGAACTGTACCTCCAAAATTTGATGAAACTGAATTTGAAAATATCGGTATTACAAGAACCGTGGATTTTAACCATGCCGTCATAGACGAAGACCCTGGCTTATACTATCCGTTTGAGGTAGAAGAACGACGGCATTTTTTTAAAACTGCCACAATTAGAAATATTGCTTTGACTGCACCCTATATGCACAATGGTGCGTTCGAAACGTTAGAGGAGGTATTAGAATTTTATAATTCTGGTGGCGGTCAGGGGCTCGGCCTTGATGTCCCTTATCAAACGCTTCCGTCAGATCCATTAAACTTAGAAAAAATAGAAATCGATGCCATTATAGCTTTTATGAAAACATTAACCGATCAGGAATATTAAGACTTTTTTAACGCTTCAAAACATCTGACCATTAGTTTATTACGCTGATTTTTTGTAACTTAAGACCTAATTTATAAAACATAAGCCATGAAAAATATAGCCCTCTTTAAAATGTTCTGCGCATTTATATTGATTATGCAAATTCCAAGTTCAAGCTTGGCTCAGACTGCGGAGTTATTCAAAGAAATTGAAGGAAAGGTTGTTGATGAAAACAATAAAACCCCCTTAATATTTGCGGATATAGCAATAGAAAATTCAAACATTAGTACGGTAACAAACACTGAAGGTGAGTTTGTCCTTAAAGTTCCTGAGAGCCTTTTAGGAGAATCCATTACGATTACCCACTTAGGTTTTGAGAAGCGAAAAATCAAAATTTCATCCATTGAAAATCATGAAAAAATAATGCTTTCTTCCGCTATAACACAATTATCTGAAGTAAGCATCATGGCAAATAATATAGATGCAAGAGCGTTAGTTCTAGAAACCCTTGCGAAGAAAAGTGATGTTTACACAGACCAAGGCACTTTAATGACGGCCTTTTACAGGGAAACCATAAAAAAGAAAAGAAAAAATGCGTCATTATCAGAGGCCGTTGTAAAAATTCATAAACAGCCTTATTCTAATTATAGGAATGATAATATTGAATTAATTAAGGCCAGAAAAAATACAGATTACAGTAGATTAGACACCTTAGCATTAAAATTACAAGGTGGTCCTTTTAGTAATTTATATACAGATATGATTAAGTATCCTGAGTATATTTTCACTGAAGATGATTTACCCCTGTATCAGTTTAATTTTGAAAACTCAACAAAAATTAATAATCGCGTTATTTATGTTGTTTCATTTAAGCAAAAAGAAAATTATAACACCCCTCTATATTACGGTAAATTATATATTGACTCTGAAACAAAAGCCTTAACTAGTGCTGTTTACAGTTTAGATGTATCCAACAAATCCCTTTCTAGTCAAATGTATGTCCGCAAGAAACCTAGGAAAGTTGACGTCTATCCTACTGAAGCAAGTTATCGCGTAAATTATAGAACTAAAGATGGTAAATGGCATTATGCCTATAGCAATATTGCCTTAACGTTCAAGGTTAACTGGAAGGGCAAACTATTTAACAATACATATACACTAAATAGCGAAATGGCTATCACAGATTGGGAAATACAAGACAAGAAATTAGCAAAAACAAGAAGTCAGCTTATTCGACCCTCTACCATTTTAAGCGAAAGAGCTTCTGGTTTTTCAGACCCAAGATTTTGGGGAGCCTACAATATTATTGAACCAGAAAAATCAATTGAATCTGCTATAAAAAAGATCCAAAAACAATTGAAACGCACATAAAATTAATTAATTTTACAACTAATAGTAATGCGTAACACCTTGATCTGGTTGTTACGCATTTTTTATTATCAGGTTTCCTATAAAAAATGCAATCAACTTATATGACTAAACTAATTTTTCACAACTAGCTTTGCAAGTATAGGTTCATGATCAGAAAATTTTAATTTAAAATTTTTATGAGACAAGACTTCTATATTATCATCAACAAGTATATAATCTAATCGAAAGGGATATTTAAAAAGCTCATAGGTTGCACCAAAACCATTGCCTGCTTCAATATAGGTATCTTTTAGATTGCCTTTTAGGAGGTTGTATGCTGATGAAAATTGTGTACTGTTAAAATCACCACATAACACTACGGTCCCTTTAAATTTATCCATATGCCTTTTTAATATATGAACTTGTTCTTTTCTCGTTTTTTCAGCTTTGTTGATTCTTTTTGCTAATGCAAAATAATTGTTATGCCTATTTTTACGGTATACCAAGCGTGCACTGTAAGACTCCAGATGCACATTATAAATTCTAATTTTGTTTTTATTCAAAATTATATCAATAAACATAGCTCCATTCCGGGTATTTGGAAAACTTATATAACCTTTATCTAAAATGGGGAATTTTGAAAATATAGCCATTACTGATTTACCTTTCCCTGCAATTATATTAGTTTTAAAGAAATAGGGATATTCGGTAAAATACTTATAATGAGTAGAAGAAAACTCTTGAATACAAAAAATATTTGGACTTTTATCGTTTAAAAAAGATACAATTGGCTGATGTGTTTCAACCCTACCCTCATTATTTTGATGCCTAAACCCTTGTGCATTGTAAGATAACACAGATAGAGTGTCTGATTTTGATGTAGTTCTAATTAGACCTGATGAGTTATACGAACTAAACTGTATAAAAAAATCAAAACACAAAAAATAAACAACAACACAAAAAAAAGAAAGCAAAAAAATCTTGTTCTTTTTAACTAACCAATAAACACTAAAAAAAAGATTTAAGACCAGAAGTATTGGCATTATAAGTGAAAATCCAAATGATATAATATTATCCGCTAAAAAAATAAAAAGACAACCTAGTACTATTAAAGCACTGGTAACTACAGTTAAAAGAACATCTATCTTAAAAGATTGAATTCTAAATCTTTTCAAAAATGATACTGTATTAGTTCTCAAACAGTTTAATTTGCCCTTCATCATCCTTGTCTAAATTACCATTAGTTTTGGACGCACCGCCATCCTCCGCATTAGATGATGACACCTCTGTTTCATCAACAACTTCTAACTCATCAGCATGAACTTCTTCGGGTGCTAAAAAAGGTAAGGGATCCAATAAATTCACTTGATTAACTTTATCCCGTGTCAATTGATTTCCTAAAGCACTTATACCCTTCAAGGCTATAAATTCTTCTAAATTTATTTTTACATTCTCTTTTCTATCTTTACCCCGCACTTTAGCAAAAACAACTTCAGCCACAGGCTTCCAATCTGTAGACACTATTTCCAATTGAGAATTAGGGTGATCCGGAATAAAAGATTCCTCTCTGCCTTCTTGTTCAATCAAAAATCGCTTAACGTAATACATTTCCTTTTCTCCATTAAAGTAAACCACAGAAATAGGTTTTTTAGGCACCCATTTTTCCATAACAATCATACTGCTGTCAAAATGCATAGTAACTTCTGGAGTAACAGTCTTTACCGTACCGGATTGATTAATAATTAAAAGCTTATCCTCTCCTCTAAATTCTCCAATTAAATCTCCCCTTCCATCGACATTTAGGCGCTGTACAGTTTCATCAAACCAAATTTTTCTAGGCTTTAAAGTAGAAATACCTTTCTCCTTAAGTTCGACGCGTTTTATAGGGTATTTAGTCACTAAATTTCCTTTAGACACCCGGCCTTTTATCAGAATATCAGCAAAATCGACCTCCCATTTTAACTTTTTAATACTACCCGCTTGCCTTAAATTGATACTAACAACCTCTGCTTCACCATTGGGATTTGCAGAAAAATATAAGCTTACTGAACCTTTATTCCCATTGGTTAAATCATATTCTCTATCTCTAGTAATACTTGTTACAGCAAAACGCTTTATATATGAAGGTCCACTTCTACCATCTCTATAAATCATATTGTAAATGGTACGTTTATCCTTCTTCTTAAAAACAGCAACGTGAATGATTCCTTTGCCAATAAAAGTTTTAGCATCTACTTTTGTAACCATCATTTTACCTTCTTTGGTAAATACAATAATATCATCAATATCACTACAATCAGCAACGTATTCATCTCGCTTTAAAGAGGTACCAACAAAACCTTCTTCTCTATTCACATAAAGTTTTGTATTTCTAATAACCACTTTGGTTGCATCGACATCATCAAAGATTCTTATTTCTGTTTTACGTTCTCGGCCTTCACCATAATCCTTTTTCAATCTAGTAAAATAGGCAATAGCATAATCAATTAAATGCGCTAAATGATGTTTAATTTCGGCAATTTGATCTTCTAAGGCATCTATTTTTTGTTGCGCCTTATCAATATCAAATTTAGAAATACGCTTTATTCTTATCTCTGTTAAACGGGTAATATCCTCAGTAGTAATAGGACGTTTTAAATGTGCTATATGAGGCTTAAGTCCTTTATCTATGGCTCCTATAACACCTTCCCACGTTTCTTCTTCTTCAATATCTCGGTAAATTCTATTTTCTATAAAAATACGCTCTAAGGAAGCAAAATGCCATTGATCTTCAAATTCTCCTAATTTTATCTCAAGTTCTTGCTTTAAAAGCTGAACGGTATTGTCAGTACTACGGCGTAACATTTCTGTTACACCAACAAATAGCGGCTTATTATCCTCAATAACACAGCCTAAAGGCGAAATAGAAGATTCGCAATTTGTAAACGCATACAATGCGTCTATGGTCTTGTCTGGTGACAAACCTGATGGTAAATGAACTAAAATTTCTACTTCAGCAGCGGTATTATCCTCTATCTTTTTTACTCTTATTTTCCCCTTGTCATTGGCTTTTAGAATAGAATCTATCAATGATGATGTTGTGGTTCCAAAAGGCAACTCAGAAATAACTAATGTATTTTTATCATGTTGTGAAATCCTCGCACGAACCCTGACTTTACCTCCTCGAAGCCCGTCATTATAATTTGAAAAATCTGCTATTCCAGCGGTTGGAAAATCTGGTAAAATGGTAAAACGTTTACCTTGAAGATGTTTTATAGAAGCGTCTATTAGTTCTATAAAATTATGTGGTAATATTTTTGTGGATAGTCCTACTGCAATACCTTCCCCTCCCTGAGCTAGCAAAAGAGGAAACATGACTGGCAGGTTTATAGGCTCCTTACGACGGCCATCATAACTAGCTTGCCATTCTGTAATTTTAGGATTAAATACAACGTCTAAACCAAACTTAGATATACGCGCTTCAATATAACGAGATGCGGCTGCACGGTCACCTGTTAAAATATTACCCCAGTTTCCTTGAGTATCAATTAACAAATCTTTCTGACCAATTTGCACCATGGCATCTGCTATACTAGCATCACCATGCGGATGGTACTGCATGGTGTGTCCAACAATATTTGCCACTTTATTATACCGCCCATCATCTAAATCTTTCATAGAATGCATGATACGACGCTGTACAGGTTTAAACCCGTCTTCAATAGCAGGAACAGCACGCTCTAAAATAACGTACGAGGCGTAATCTAAAAACCAATCTTTGTACATACCCGTAACACGGGTAATAGTTTCTTTAGGTTCGTCTTGTTCGTCAATTAAATCGTCACCTTCTTCAATCATTAACTACTTTAATTTTTTAGGCCTACCATTAAGCATTACTCTACCAACTTTTTGAAGTCTATGAACTTGCTCACTACTTGCATGAACATGCAAATAATCGTAGGACCGTCTTTTTACAGTCTCTTTCCCTTTTGTGTATAACATCTTAGTATAGTTTATTTTCTACCAACGTAGAATGTTCTTATTAAATTTAGCAATCTTAAATCGTTCTAACAAATTTAATACTTATGAAATTTCATCAGCGGTATTTTAACGAATATTTAAATTGAAATTAATCATTTTGACAAGTAAAAGCTATTCTACGATATCCAATTCCACTTTCAAGTTATCGATAATAAATTCTTGTCTTGATGGTGTATTTTTACCCATATAAAATGCCAATAATTCCTCAATGGACATATTTTCATCTAACATAATAGGGTCTAAACGAATATCATCTCCAATGAAATGCTGAAATTCATCTGGTGATATTTCACCCAAACCTTTAAATCGGGTTATTTCAGGCTTTGGCTTTAACTTTTCTATAGCATTTTTACGCTCATCTTCAGAATAACAGTAGATGGTTTCTTTTTTGTTCCGCACTCTAAATAATGGCGTCTGAAGGATGTACAAATGACCATTCTTTATCACTTCCGGGAAAAATTGCAGAAAAAAGGTAATAAGCAGCAAACGTATGTGCATGCCGTCTACATCAGCATCAGTAGCAATAACAACATTATTATAACGCAAATCTTCTAAAGACTCCTCTATATTCAAAGCTGCCTGAAGCAAATTGAACTCCTCATTCTCATAAACAATTTTCTTAGACAACCCATAACAATTTAATGGCTTTCCTTTTAAACTAAAAACAGCTTGAGTATTCACATCTCTCGACTTAGTAATACTTCCTGAAGCCGAGTCTCCCTCTGTAATAAACAATGTTGTTTCAAGGTTTCGCTCATTTTTTGTGTCTCCAAAATGCACGCGACAATCGCGTAGTTTTTTATTATGAAGACTGGCCTTTTTAGCTCTATCCTTAGCAAGTTTCCTTATACCTGAAAGTTCTTTACGCTCGCGTTCAGCCTGTAAAATTTTCCGCTGAATTTTTTCAGCTGTATCAGGATTTTTATGTAAATAATTATCTAAATACCTTTTAAGAAAATCATTTATATAGGTACGTACAGTGGGTAAATCCCCTCCCATATCAGTAGAACCCAATTTAGTTTTTGTTTGACTCTCAAAAACCGGTTCCATCACTTTTATGGCTATGGCACTAACAATAGATTTTCTAATATCCGAGGCATCGTAATTTTTACCATAAAACTCTCTTATAGTTCGCACCAAAGACTCTCTAAAAGCATTTAAATGCGTCCCGCCTTGTGTCGTATTTTGACCATTAACAAAACTATTATATTCTTCACTATATTGCGTCTTACTGTGGGTTAAAGCAACCTCAATATCGTCTCCCCGTAAATGAATAATAGGATATAATAAATCTGATTCATTAATCTTTTCAGCCAATAAATCTTTAAGTCCGTTTTCACTAAAGTATTTTTCCCCATTATAAACTATGGTTAACCCTGGGTTTAAATACACATAGTTTTTAAGCATTTTCACAATGTACTCACTTCTAAACTTGTAATGCTTAAAAATAGTATCGTCAGGAATAAAGGACACTTTAGTTCCTTTTCGCCTCGAGGTCTCCTCAAGTAATTCTTGATTAGTTAAGGTTCCTTGTTCAAATTCTGCAGAAGCGCTTTTATTGTCACGTGTAGATTCTACCCTAAAATATGACGACAGAGCATTTACTGCTTTTGTACCAACACCGTTTAAACCAACAGATTTCTTGAAAGCTTTGGAGTCATACTTACCACCAGTATTCATCTTGGAAACTACATCAACAACCTTACCTAAAGGAATACCTCGCCCATAATCTCTAACCGTTACCTTGGTTCCTTGAATGGAAATCTCAATGGTTTTCCCTGCCCCCATAACAAACTCATCAATGGAGTTGTCAAGAACCTCTTTTAACAGTATATAAATACCATCATCTGGAGAACTACCATCACCAAGCTTCCCAATATACATTCCTGGCCGCATACGGATATGCTCTTTCCAATCAAGTGAACGTATATTATCTTCGGTATAATTAGATTGTTCTGCCATTAAAATTGTGGTAATATTTTCAAGATAGAAGGCTAATATAGCACAACAGATTAAAAAATAAAACAGGCAAGAGACAAAGTAATTAACAATAAAAAAAGAATATTGTTGAGAACATCATTTAAGCCTTTTCGCCTTTACTCATGGACACCAATAAGATTCCGATGATAACCACCAAAGCACCAAATAGTTGAATCCATGTCAACCTTTCATTTAAGAATAAAGCAGCCAATACTATGGTAGAAATAGGACCAGTACCGGATACAATAGCAAAATTAGACGAACTGATCATTTTAATGGATGCTGACACTAAAAAGGATGGAATTACCGTTGCAAAAACTGCTATTAAAAACCCAAGCAAATATACTTCCCAAGAAAAACTAAACAAATCCATGTCACTTGTCATTCTATAATGAACAAAAACACACAGGCATGAGATCATCATAGCATAAGCTGTAAATCTCATAACACCAAATTTTGGAATTAACCATCCACTACCAACCAAATAGGAGGCGTACATCAAGGCACTCAACAAGATATAAATACCGCCTAAGTATGCTCCTGTTCCTGTTAAAACAACTTCATTTGAAAATGCAATAACAATTCCCAAATAAGTCATTACAATGGCTCCCGCTTGTACTTTAGTAATCTTTTGTTTTAAAAACAATCTGTTAAACAAAATGACTATAGTTGGATACAAAAACAAAATTATTCGCTCTAAACCTGCTTTAATATATGTTAGTCCAACAAAATCAAAATAACTTGATAAGTAATACCCAATAAAACCAAAAAATATTAACCAAGAATAATCTTTTGAAGTCAATTTAACATGCTTGTTTTGGTTCCTATATACATAGGCAATAACCACATAAAAAGGAAACGCAAAAAGCATGCGCAATAAAAGCATGCTAATGGGATCTACATGATGACGATAAGCAAGCTTAACCAAGACTGCTTTAGAAGAAAAAAGGACTACGCCTAAAACGCCAATAGCCACACCATACCAAAATCGTTTTGTATTTTGCATACAACGAAAATAAAGGTGTCAATTCTTATGCAAACTCCTTAATAAATAAAAATACGATGTTCAGTAAGCTGATAAAACAAAATACAGAATCAAAATAGGCCAATAATCTTTTTTTTAAGTAAGCTATAGTTCTTGAAAAATTGGTTTTTTGGCCCACTTTCTTTTTTCCTTTAACTTGTTTGCCGTTTTCTTCTCCGCATATTTTTTTAAGTCTTCAGCTCTCGTTAGCAGTAATCTTTTTATATACTTTTTTAGTATTAAAACATTAGCCAATTTTCCTATAATACCATAGGGTGACTCAAAATAGAACTTGCAAGTCATGACGGTAACAGGCCCCTCTTCCTTAAACACATGTTCATAGCGGTAGGATTTTAATGGACCAGAAACCATTTCATCTAATAAATAACAGGGTCTATTATAATCTGTGATTTTTGATGTAATATGTTGTACAAAGCCAAAATGAATTGCTTCCCAACTCACCCAATCACCTTTATGTAGATAGCCAGAAGTTATACCATCAATTGGCATTTCGCCTTTATGCATTAAAGTCTCTTTACGGAAATCGATATTCCTTGATAAATCGAAGCAGGTTTTTAAATCGGAATGAATTACAGTTTTAACTTCAAGTTGGGGCATGAGGTAAGATTAAACTATTATCATTTCAAATATAGCTAAATTCTTACTAAACAAGAAGCATTAACTTTCAAAAGTTATTAAAAACATTTAAACATTGAATAAAAAGTGCATTACATCGCCATCTTTAACTATGTAATTTTTTCCCTCAACACGCATTTTTCCAGCTTCTTTTACTTTAGATTCACTACCATACTGTACATAATCATCATATGCAATTACTTCGGCACGAATAAAACCCTTTTCAAAATCAGTATGAATTACACCAGCGGCTTGTGGACCAGTAGCACCAATATTAACAGTCCAAGCACGAACCTCTTTCACTCCTGCTGTAAAATATGTCTGTTGGTTTAATAATTTATAAGCGCCTCTAATTAATTTGGCCGACCCGGCTTCTTCCAGACCTATATCTTGAAGAAACATTTGACGCTCTTCATAATCATCCAATTCATTAATATCTGCTTCTGTACCCACTGCTAAAACAATAACCTCGGCATCCTCATCTTTTACAGCTTCCTTAACTTGATCAACATAGCTATTACCAGAAACAGCAGCTCCCTCATCAACATTACAAACATACATTACAGGCTTATCTGTAATAAAGTGTGAAGGTTTCACATAATCAATATCATCTTCTTCACTAAATTCAATTGCTCTCACAGAAATGCCAGACTCCAAAGCGTCTTTTATTCTTAATAAAACTGCTTCCTCTTTTTGTGCCTCTTTATTACCAGTTTTTGCAGCACGCTTTACTTTATCCAATTTCTTCTCTACAGTCTCCAAATCTTTAAGTTGAAGCTCCATATCAATTGTTTCTTTATCCCTAATTGGATTCACGTTACCATCAACATGAACAATATTATCATTGTCAAAACAACGCAATACATGCAAAATAGCATCTGTTTCTCTAATATTAGCTAAAAACTGATTACCTAAACCTTCGCCCTTACTAGCTCCTTTTACTAATCCAGCAATATCAACAATTTCAACCGTTGCAGGTATAACGCGCTCAGGATTAACTAATGATTCTAATTTTTCTAATCGTGGATCTGGAACATTTACAACCCCAATATTAGGTTCAATAGTACAAAACGGAAAGTTTGCACTTTGCGCCTTGGCATTTGATAAACAATTAAATAAGGTTGACTTTCCTACATTTGGTAATCCTACAATTCCTGCTTTCATAATTACGAAGATTTTTGCGAGTGCAAATGTAATTAATTCCGCTTTATTTTAATCATTAATAAAGACAAACAAATTTCCCTTTAAAAAAGTTATCTCAACTTTGTCAACTAGGGCTACATTTCTAGTACCTATGCGCGTTCCAAAAACCAATGGTTCATTATTTAAACTATATTTTAACCCTTTAGTAATAACCCCCTCAACTTTTGGCATAGGCACAAGAGATACGTGCTTTTGAAAACATCCGGTAATGACTTGGTTTGGTTTGGCTAAAAAATAATAACCGTAATTATCAAAAAATGTAAGATTCAATCTATCCTCCCATTGTAAAGCGGTATGCAGATTTCCCATAAAATGATCCTGTTCCTTACCACTTGCTCCAAAAACATGAATATGATAATAACCTCTGTCAAACAGAATCTTTAATATTTTATCAAAATCTGTAAAATCTTGATTTGGAGTAGGAATACACTCTACATCTTCTGGAAATTGGTCTAATGAATCAAAATCGCCACTTATAAATTGGGGTGTGACATTATAATTCCTAAATAGCTCGTAAGCGCCATCAGTCCCACAGACTACCTCATAATCACTAACATCCGGCAATGAATTTGGTGCCTCACCATTTAAAAGAAGCAATACTTTTTTATTATTCATGTAAACAAAAATATAAAACCTAAAATTGACATTGACAATACTAGCATGTAAAGCTAAAAACTAAATCATGTTTTTCGAGCATTAAATGGCAAAAAAAATCCCGGACTAAACGTCCAGGATTTTTTATTTTAAAATATATCATTACACCTATCCATCCGGGTGCATAAACTTCTGTTTCGCCAATAATTCTTCTTCCGTTTCTACCACATCCTCATCAGGAACACAACAGTCCACAGGACATACTGCAGCACATTGCGGCTCGTCATGAAACCCTTTACACTCTGTACATTTATCAGGCACAATATAGTACAATTCATCGCTAACAGGTTCCTGAGCTTCATCAGCATCTACCTCATTTCCATTTGTTAAAACAACAGTACCTTCTAAACTTGTACCATCTTTATAGCGCCAATCATCGGCACCTTCATAAATTGCAGTATTTGGGCATTCTGGTTCACAAGCCCCACAATTTATACATTCGTCTGTTATTATAATAGCCATAGTAATTTTTTTATCTTTTAAAATTCAAGAACTCTATATGAGTTTCCTTAAATTTGCAGATGCAAAAATAAAGCCAAAACCCGTCATAACCAAATTCAGAATGCAATTACAAGAAAGAATTAATGCTTTTGTAAAATTAGGAGATTTTTTAAGGCAATTTTCTAACCAAGATATCTCTAAAGCTGAGAATATCGAATTCAACGATATATTCTTTGATGGGTTTAAACACCTACTAAAAATAGCTCAAGAACACAATGGCTGGTTCACTCTAGAAAACATTCAATTTGCCTTAAAATCCTGGAGTGACGCTTTAACCCTGGAAAACCTTAACAAGTGGGTCAAGCCGTACAACATTGAGGAAACACCCCCAAAACAAGTGGCTATTATTATGGCTGGCAATATACCTTTGGTTGGATTTCATGATTTTTTATCTGTACTAATAATAGGACATCGTGTACTTGTTAAACAATCCTCAAACGATAAACATCTACTACCCTTTTTAGCGAAATATTTGGAATACGTAGCACCTAAATTTAAAGGACATATTGTCTTTACTGAAGAAAAGCTAGAAGGCTTTGATGCTGTAATAGCCACTGGCAGTGATAATACCGCGCGCTATTTTGAATATTATTTTAAAGGAAAACCCTCTATAATAAGAAACAATAGAAATTCGGTAGCTATACTTTCAGGGAATGAGACCACTGATGATTTAAAAAACCTTTCTGAAGACATCTTTAGATATTATGGTTTAGGGTGTAGAAACGTGTCCAAAATATTTGTTCCAAAAGGCTATAAGTTTGACAGCTTTTTTGAGTCCATTTATCATTGGAATCCTATCATTAATAAAGCGAAGTATGCCAATAATTATGACTATAACAAAGCCGTCTATTTAATGAGCGAATTTGATATGCTAGAAAACGGTTTTTTCATGATAAAAGAAGACCAAAGCTTTGCTTCTCCTATCGCTACCTTATTTTATGAGTATTACGAAAACCTAGATCAACTAAAGGTTATTCTAGAGACTAAAAAAGAACAAATTCAATGTATCGTTTCCAAAGGATTTAATGAAAATGAAATTGCATTTGGAGCCACCCAAAAACCTCAACTTTGGGATTATGCGGATGATGTAGATTCTATTGAATTTTTATTAGCAATTTGACAAAAAAATTATTGATTTTTTAACGCTAAACATGTAATTTATTAGGATATTTGCATCTTAATTTTTACCACATAAAATGAAAAAACATAACTTTAGTGCAGGTCCTAGTATTTTACCACAGGAAGTTTTATTAAAAGCTTCTGAAGCGGTAATTGATTACAACAATAGTGGATTATCTTTAATCGAAATCTCTCATAGAAGTAAAGATTTTGTTGACATCATGGAAAACGCTAGAGCCTTGGCTTTAGAATTACTAGGTTTAGAAGGTAAAGGCTACAAAGCCTTATTTTTACAAGGTGGTGCAAGCACACAATTTCTTATGGTTGCACTTAACCTTTTAGAGAAAAGAGCTGGGTATTTAAATTCTGGTTCTTGGGCAGCTAAAGCGATTAAAGAAGCTAAAATTTATGATGATATATATGAAGTAGCTTCTTCAAAAGATGCGAATTATAATTATATTCCAAAGGGTTATGATATTCCTACAGACTATGATTACTTCCATTGTACATCAAACAATACCATTTTTGGTACGCAAATGAAAGCGTTTCCAAATTCTCCAATTCCTATGGTATGTGATATGAGTAGTGATATATTTTCACGTACTCTAGATTTTACAAAATTTGATATCATTTATGCTGGTGCTCAAAAGAACATGGGGCCTTCAGGTACTACTCTTGTAGTCATTAAAGAGGATGTTTTAGGAGCAGTGTCAAGAAAAATCCCATCAATGATGGACTATAAAGTACATATCGATAAAGGCAGTATGTTTAACACACCGCCGGTATTCCCTATTTACACTTCAATGTTAACCTTAGAATGGTTAAAAGGCCTTGGTGGTATTGCTGCTATTGAAAAAGAAAATGAAAAGAAAGCCACTTTAATGTATTCTGAGATTGACCTAAACCCATTATTTAAAGGGTTTGCTGCAAAGGAAGATCGCTCATTAATGAATGCTACATTCACTTTAGAAAATGACAATCTAAAAGACACCTTTGAAACCATGCTTAAAGAAGCTGGAATTAGCGCAGTAAACGGCCATAGAAGTGTTGGTGGTTATAGAGCTTCTATGTACAATGCATTACCTCTTGATAGTGTAAAAGTATTGGTAGAAGTTATGAGTGAATTAGAGAGTAAAGCATAATTTAAATAATTAATATTTTCGCTACTGCGGAAATAAAAAACGATAAAATGAAAGTATTAGCAAACGACGGTATTTCACAAAGCGGAATTGATGCTCTTGAAAAAGCAGGTTATGAAGTAAGTACAACAACCGTAGCACAAGAGCAATTAATAAACTACATTAATGAAAAAGACATTACAGTTTTATTAGTGCGCAGTGCGACAACAGTGCGCAAAGATTTAATTGATGCCTGTCCGGGATTACAAATAATTGGTCGTGGTGGTGTTGGTATGGATAATATTGATGTAGACTATGCCAGAGAGCAAGGACGCAGCGTTATTAATACACCTGCCGCATCTTCGCATTCTGTTGCTGAATTAGTTTTTGGACATCTATATGGTTTGGCTCGTTTTTTACACAATGCCAACAGAGAAATGCCTCTTGAAGGCGATAGCAACTTTAAAGGTTTAAAGAAAGCCTATGCAAAAGGAACAGAACTTAAAGGTAAAACTTTAGGCGTTTTAGGTTTTGGACGAATAGGTCAAGCCACTGCAAAAGTAGCATTAGGCGCTGGAATGAAAGTAGTTGCTTTTGATCCGTTTCTTGAAAATGCTAATTTAGAATTAGATTTTTTTGATGGTCAAACTGTAAATTTTGATATTAAAACGGTTTCTAAGGAAGAAGTATTAAAACAAGCGGATTTCATTACATTGCACGTTCCTGCTCAAAAGGATTATGTTATTGATGAAGCTGAGTTTAATATGATGAAAGATGGTGTTATAATTGCCAACGCTGCTCGTGGAGGTGTACTTAATGAAGTTGCACTAGTAAAAGCTATTGAAAGCGGTAAAGTTGCTAGAGCTGCATTAGATGTTTTTGAGAAAGAACCTAAGCCAGAAATGCAATTGTTAATGAACCCTGCTTTATCTTTAACACCGCATACAGGTGCTGCTACCAATGAAGCACAAGATAGAATTGGTACAGAATTAGCATCACAAATCATTGCAATTTTAGGATAAAGAGCCCCTTTATTTTTTAAATAATAACGTAAATAAAACTCCAACACAATGTGTTGGAGTTTTATTTTTTTTTGACCAAAATTGATTTAATTATAAGTCTTGGCACCCCAATTTATCTCCATAATTTTTGTAACTTAAACCATCAATATTTAACGTATTAAAAAAATTATGACAGGAATTATAGATTTATTAAACAGTGATTTAGGAAAATCAATTATCAACGGTGTTTCGGGGCAAACCAATCAACCGCAAAACAAAACGCAGGATGTATTGGCCATGGGACTCCCTGTTTTAATGGCAGCGATGAAACGTAATGCAGCAACACCGCAAGGTGCAGAAGGCTTAATGACAGCCTTGAGTGGTCAACATGACGGGAGCATATTAGACAATATTGATGATTTGTTTGGCGGCGGTGTAGATGACAGTGTTATCAATGATGGCGGTAAAATTTTAGATCATGTTTTGGGCACTAAGCAACAAACTATAGAAAGTAGTTTAGGAGCAAAAACAGGCATGGATGCTAGTTCTGTTGCTCAAATTCTTAAAATAGCCGCACCGCTTTTAATGGGAATGCTGGGTAAACAAACAAGGGATCAAAATGTGAACACCTCTGGAGGTATGGAAGATCTTTTAGGCGGTCTTTTAGGAGGAAGTAATGGCCAAGAGCAAAATCTTCTAGAATCCTTCTTAGATGCTGATGGCGACGGAAGTGCTCTTGATGATGTTGCGGGTATGTTATTAGGTGGTGACAAAAAACAAGACAGTTTAGGTGGTTTGTTAGGCGGTCTTTTTGGAGGAAAATAATATAGAAATACATTATTAGAATACGCGCTAAACCACTACGGTTTGGCGTGTATTACTAAATACCATTCCAACTATAATTAAATAAGACCATATTTTAATTATACTCAATGATATTGCGAGTTTACTCAATGTCCTTTTTTTAGCTTCTATAGCCGTTATAAATTTGTATAATAACTTAAAAGTATTATTATGAAAAACGCATTTTATCTCTTATTGATTATTTGTTTTGCCTTAGCTTGTAAAGCGCCAAAAGCCAAAACAGCTCCCCCCGCAGATGAAAAACTAGAAGCTTTAAAGGCCAATGATACCGTGGTGATAGCCAACGATAAATTAGAATATGAAATTATTATTATCGAACCTGGATTTAATTTCTGGCTAGCCAGTAGAGCAAGACAAAGAGGATACTATTCACAATTTTTTATGGAAAGCAGAAATAGAATTATGGTTATTGAATGGAATCAACGCGTCCTAAATCCTTCTCAATATAACCCAAGCCTCTATGAAATGCAGATTAATTATCAACAAAATATAGACTATGGGTATGAAGTAAATTACGTACTTTATAATTATTTTATTTATTTTCAGTTAACTTATAATCAAAGATTAGGTCCTTTTAAGCCTCGTATTTAATTAAGTTTTATCTATTTTTGCATCAAATATGTATTTTGAATAAATTAAAACAACGTTGGGGCATTGAACATAATTGGCAGATTGTAGTAATCTTCATCGTTTTTGCCATTACAGGTTCAACAGCTTCCTATATAGGGAAACCCATTTTAAACGTCCTTAATATAACTACCGAAAACTTTGGAAGTTTTGGATATTGGGTAATTAGAATATTGTTATTGTTTATTGTTTATCAATTTATGCTTGTCTTTTTTGGATGGGTATTTGGTCAATACAAATTCTTTTGGAATTTTGAAAAGAAAATGCTTCGTAGAATTGGTTTAAAGCGCTTTGTGGATTAGTGAAAATTAATAGGACGCATATTATATTTAAAGTATTAACCCTAGGTTTGGTGCTCACTTTATCATTCCCTATAGCCTTTAAATTCGCTCATATTTTTGAACATCATAAACATGAAATTTGTTCAGGAGAAAGTTCTACACATATCCATAAAGTAGACTTAGATTGTGAATTCCAAAAATTTCAATTCAATACTAATTTTAATATATCCCTTGCTGTATTTGAACTGTTTCAAATTAAAAAAGGAACTTCAAAGATATTATCTCAGTATTCATTCTTAAGCAAATACCAGCGCTTACATTTTTCGCTTCGCGGTCCTCCGTCATTGGTTTAATATGAGACAAATTGCTGAAATTAATTTTTCGGCTAGATTCTTTATTAATCCAAATTCATAATAATGAAAACAATTTTAAATGTATTGCTATTATTAGCAATAACAAGCTTAAATGCTCAAAATCTAGTACAGGGTAGTGTTACCGATGCAAACACGAACCAACCTCTACAATTAGTAAATATTTATATATCCGATCTTGAAAAAGGAACATCGTCCGACGACCATGGTCATTTCAAAATAGAAAATTTACCTGCTGGTAATTACACCATGCTTTTTTCTATGATTGGATATGAAAAACAATCCATAAAAATCAGCATTCCTAACTCTACTGAAATCACCGTTAAATTAAAACCTACGGCTATTGAAATGGAAGGCATTATTATTTCTACACCTTTTCATAAATTACAACGGGATAACGTTATGATGGTGGAGCAAGAAACCATAGAAAACTTAAAAGCTAGTGGTGCCGTAACCCTCTCTGACGGCATAACAAACATAGCTGGTGTTGAAAGCGTTACAACAGGAATGAGTATTGGAAAGCCTGTGATTAGAGGTTTAAGCTCCAATCGTGTTTTAGTTTACACACAAGGAGTTCGCTTAGAAAACCAACAATATGGTGCTGAACATGGCTTAGGTATAAGTGACGCTGGTATCGAAAGTGTTGAAGTTATTAAAGGCCCTGCCTCCCTGCTCTATGGTAGTGATGCACTTGGCGGTGTTTTATATTTAAACCCTGAACGCTTTGCTACTAATAACACATCAAGCGGAGATATTAATGGAAATTATTACAGCAATACACAAGGTTATAATTCTAACCTAGGTTTTAAAAGTTCAGGTGAGCATTTTAAATTTCTTTTTAGAGGAAGCATGGCTGAACATGCAGATTATGACACCCCTGATTACAGAGTGACAAATACACGATTTAGAGAACAAGATTTTAAAGCTGGATTAGGCTACCAAATAAATACATTCAAAACAGAATTCAGGTATAATGTTAATCAATCTAAACTTGGAATTCCGGAAGAAATTGGAGAACAAAACACAAATAGAACACCCTTATTACCTTTTCAAGATTTAACTAATCATGTGTTCAGTTCAAAATCAACTTTGTTTTTCAATAACTCTAAATTAGATATAAGCTTAGGTTATATTTACAATGACAGAAAAGAGTTTGAAGACCACCATCATCATGAGGATGAAGAGCATCACGATGACGACGACGATCATGATGATGATGATGATGATGAGCACGAAGAAGATCATGATGATGATCATGATGACCATGATGAAGAGCACGAAGATCATGATGAGGAACTTCAAGAAGCTGCCCTGCACATGAAGCTCAAAACAGCAAATTATGATATTAAGTACCACCTACCGCATCTTGGTAAATTTGAGACCATAGTTGGAGTTCAAGGTATGAATCAAGTTAATACTAATTATGGTGAAGAAGAATTAATCCCAGATGCCATTACCAATGATTTTGGTGTTTTAGCTACCTCGCATATTCATTTTGAAAAAGCTGATGTACAACTAGGTATCCGTTTTGATCATAGAAACATCAATGTTTCTGATGGGTTAAATAGAGACTTCAATAGCTTCAACGGTGCTGCAGGAGTTAAAACCAATATATCGCAAAACATCACTGCCAGAATAAATTTAGCAACAGGATTTAGAGCACCGAACCTTTCTGAATTATTATCTGATGGGAATCATAATGGTGCCAATCGTTATGAAATTGGTAACCCCAATTTAAATAACGAGCAAAGTTTTCAAGCTGATTTAGCTTTAGAATTTAAAAACGAACACTTTGAAGTTTTCGCCAACGGGTTTTATAATATGGTTAATGATTACATCTTTATTTCTCCTACTGGTGATGTTATAGATAGTCAACCTGTATTTACATATCTGCAAGAAGATGCGAATCTCTATGGTGGTGAATTCGGGCTCCATTTACACCCACACCCATTAGATTGGTTGCATTTTGAAAGTAGTTTTGAAATGGTGACCGGAAAACAAAATAATGATGATTATTTACCATTAATTCCGGCTAATAATTTAAACAATACAATTAGAGTTGAATTTGAGAAGTCTTGGTTTAAAAAAGGGTACGCCTTTATTAAACTACAATCTACATTCGCGCAAAACAATGTGAGTCCTTATGAGGTTGCAACAGGAGCTTATAACCTTTTAAGTGCTGGTTTTGGAGGACGTTTTTCTTTATTTCAAAAAGAACTTTCGTTTACCATTGCAGGAACAAACTTAGCTAACCAAGAATACATAAACCATTTATCTAGGTTAAGAGCTGATAACATTTTCAATATGGGAAGAAATATTAATGTTGGCCTTACTTATAGACTTTAACTAAAATAAAAATGATATATTGAAATTTCAATATATCATTTTTATCAATATTTCATGAAACGGCACTCCCTACTTCTTTCTCTATTGTTATTAATAACATGTTTTTCTAATGCCCAAGACAAAAAACCTAAAGTAGCCTTGGTTTTAAGTGGTGGTGGCGCTAAAGGTGTGGCGCATATCCCCGTTTTACAAAAACTGGACAGTCTAGGTATTGTACCCGATTTAGTAGTGGGTACCAGTATGGGTAGCGTTATAGGTGGACTTTATGCGGCAGGTTATTCTGGAGATGAGATAGAAGCCCTTACCATGAAAGTGAATTGGGATGACGTTCTTGGCGGAACCATTTCATTGCGAGATGTTGGGGTTGAAGAAAAAAGTGAATTTAATAGATACCTCGTAAACTTAGATGTTATTGAAGGTAAACCTAGGGTAAAGCCAGCCCTTTTAAAGGATCAAAATCTACGAGAATTACTGTCTTCCCTTTTATATCCGGTTTATGATGTTCACGATTTTGATAAGTTACCCATTCCATTTCGGTCTGTTACTACAGATTTAGTGAACGGTAAAGAGGTTGTCATTAAGGATGGTTCTTTAAGCTTAGCCATAAGGGCAAGTATGTCAATACCAAGTGTTTTTGAACCTGTGCCTTACAAAGGCACACTTCTAGTTGATGGCGGGGTGCTTAATAATTTCCCAACAGACGTTGCCAAAGAATTAGGGGCTGATATTATTATTGGTAGTGATGTTGGCGGCGGCATGCAACCAATTGACAAACTGAATGAAATTACTACCATTTTGTTTCAAACGTCTATGATGACCAGTAATTTAAAAAACCCTGAAAATCAAAAACGTTGTAATATATTAATAGACCATTATTCCAACCTCACCTATTCTACCCAGGACTTTGTAAAATCGCCCGAAATTTACCAGCAAGGATTAATTGCTAGTCAAGAGAAACTATCTGATCTGGTCGCTTTAGCAGAAACGCTTAAAGCATTCCCTAAGAAACCACACGAATTGCCAAAAATTGAAGATGCGTTTATATTTCATGAAATAGAATATAGAGATGTAAGCCCAGAAAATATGAGCTTACTTAAAGCACGAATGAACATAAAACCAAATACTTATTATACTTCAAAAGAACTGGCCCAATCTATTGATAGAGCCATGGGAACAGAAATATTTAATCAAATCACCTATGGAGCGGTAGTACAAGGCGATAGAATTAAACTTGTTCTCACATGTTTTGAAAAGGCAAAAAACCAAATTAACGGTGCACTCCATTATGATACCAGGCAAGGTGTTGGTCTCATTGCTAATTATACAGGCAGAAATATTTTAGGTTATTCTTCACGTTTATTAATTGGTATGGATATCGCTGAACAGCCAAAATTTAGAATAGAATACCAACAGAACATTGGTGAAACTAAAAAATGGTGGTGGCGCGGACAAATTTACGGTCAGAAATCAAAGCAAAGCTATTATGTTTATGGCAATATTGGGGAAGAATTAAAAAGTAGTTTTTTAAAATCGAACATTCAATTTAATAGAGATTTCAATCCTTTACTGCAATATTTTGGCGTGGATATCAATTATGAACATAATAAAACAAAACCCAAGCTAGACCCGAGCGTAAATAATAATATTTATGATTTAAGACGCTATACGAGTGACAACCTCGAAATTGGGGTTCACTATGCACATAATGGTATGGAGAAAGTCTTTTTCCCTGAAAAAGGGACACGTTTTAAAGGCAGAATTGCAAGATCAGTGATTCACCACATTAATGTGCAATATGATGAAGCGATTAACGATAATGAAGCTGGATCCACCAATGGCTTTACTAAAGTTAGTTTTGAATTTGAAAAACGGCTACCTTTTAAAAACATGTTTTCATTTATTATCAATGCCGCAACGGGCTTAACGTTTATTGATAAAGAACTATCCAGTAAAATTTCATTTGTAGAAAATGGTAAAGGGGCGCAATATACACTGGGTGGTAATTTGCCAGTAAACCGTCGGGATTCATATGCCTTTAGTGGTTTAGGTGATTCTGAATTAATTGTTACTCAATTTATAAAAACACATTTGGGCTTGCAGATTAATGCTGCTCGAAATATTTATATCACCCCCTACACAAGTCTGGCTTCTGTGGGGTTTGACAAAATAGATTCATTTTTCAATGGCATGGGTAATACTGATTCAAAATGGATAGACACTGTAGATACGAGCTTCTTGTTTTCGGCAGGTTCTACCTTTTCATACCATTCCATTTTAGGGCCGGTTAATTTTGACATTGCCTATGTAAATCATGTAAGTACCATACCCCTATTCTTTAGTGTGGGACTTAATTTAAACATTCCAAACTAGGCCAAGCATATCACATAGACTTTAAGACGCTTCACCTAGCAAAAAGGTGGCTTCACTGTAGTTTACTAAAACTAGTAGACTAAGGCATAGTATCTTTGAATAGAAAGAAAAAGCAAAGCGTACTAAGGTACATAACTTTAAAAGAGATGCCTCGCTCTATAATATGAGGCATATAGAGTAAGTTTTCATATGGTTAGTTTGGTTAGTTTATAAAACCGCTCCGTCATCTCAAAAGACCGAGCGGTTTTTATATTTTTAAAACTATACATGCTTTGTATAATACATTTAGTCCAACATAAAACCTGATAACGCTAATACACGTGTATCATTTCCAATTATTACTCAAAACGTTATTGAAATTTGAAAAAAAATACACTTACCTTATAAATAGGCCTTCAAAAGACAAGTTTTAGTTTAGGTATAATGCTTATATTACATAACCGAATTTATAGCTATCTTGATCTATGAAACTGTAAAATACTATGGTCTACATTAAAAAAACGTTTTCTATGCTTTTATTATTACCAAAATTAAAGAATCTTGCTATCCTAACATTCAGTATCTTTTTTGGCTTTCAATTAAGTTTTTCTCAAAATCATTCTCCAGAAAAAATAAAAAAACAGATTGAAGGTTTCAAAAAAGACAGTAGAGGTCCATACTATAGAATACAATGGTTTTGCAATGATGGCTCTATTCGCGCACCCAAAGATTATTGTCCAGATGATGTTGGTGGTATTCAACATGCCACATATAAACCAGAGATTGAAGAACTTGAAGATAATCACGAGCTTTACTTTGGGAATATTTTAGCCTATAACGAGCATGAAACATTTTGGGATTCAAATCATAATCACAGCAGAATTAAACAATATCAAATAGTTAAATATTTACAAAGTGTCGATGATGGTTGGATATACAGACGTGGACAGTACTATCGTGGTGCCATGCAATCTGAAGATGAGCAAGAATGGGGTATAAATTTTTATCAATGGGTATTGGATCAAAACAATATATCTGGCAACTTCTTTTTACTTAAACAATCCTTAAAAGATATACCGCATTCAGGTGATTCCAATTTAGCACAAAAAATGAGAAGCGAATCAAAAGTTTTGGCTGAAGAGGTTGCTTCTTTTATGAAAATTAGAATTAAAATTCATGGCAATCCGGAAATAAAAGATATTCAAACGGTAAAAGATTTTGTTGCCGCAAACAGTTCAAAGTTAAGTACGAGCCAAAAGCAAGATTTTGAAACGCTTATTTCTACAATGACGGACTATTATAAGCCAATAGATTTGTCAACCATACAAGATAAACTCAATAATTTTTCAAGTGACCAGCAGTCTGCAATTAGTAAACTACTCTCCAAATATAACAATGGTTTAAGTCCAAAGGAAAAAGTACAGATACTTGCTCCTGTCATGTTTTATATAAGATCCAATTTCGATGCGTTTAATTCGGCAAAAGCAAAACTCTCAGCATTAGATATCTCTAATAAACTTGAGAACACAGTTTTCCAAAACGCTCAAGAATGGGTCCCTACAAGTTTAAAAGAATTGCTTGAAAAAATAGATACGCTCGCTAATATTGCCGCTTCAACAGGACTTATAGAACTATGGGAATATGAAAGAATAGCACCTACGTTACGTCAGTATCAAAAAGCCAATCAACTAACCATTACAAACCTTAATGAGGTACTTACCAATTCCAGAGGTGTCGTAGAATGGAGTTCATTAATGGTAAAAGCCAACTATTCTGAAATTGTAGAAACATACATGACGTTTGAACCTTTAGCCTATGGATTTATCGATGATAGAATTCGTTCTTCCATTGCTTTAGATCTAGGTAATAGTGTCTCCCAATTAGGTAATTTCATTTCAAAAAAATCTGCAATTAATAATGATGTTGCCGATGTAAAAAAACAAGCAACCATTAGAGGATTAAATCCTGGATACGCTTATGGTGAACTGTTAGTAGTACAGGGATCCATTGATAATATTGATTTTAAAAAAGACAATATTTATGTGTTTGACAGGCCGCCTTCAGGTTTAAAACCTGTAGCGGGAATCATGACCGTTTCTGAGGGCAACTTAGTCTCTCATGTGCAATTATTGGCTAGAAATTTAGGCGTTCCCAATGCGGCATTATCGCAAGATAATCTTGATGATTTGGTAAAGTATAACGGCAAGAATATGTTTTACGCGGTATCTCCAAAAGGTAATGTGATCCTTAAAACTGAAGATAAAATGACTTCAGAAGAAAAAAAATTATTTAGTA
Source organism: Algibacter mikhailovii (assembly GCF_014651495.1). Lineage (GTDB taxonomy): Bacteria > Bacteroidota > Bacteroidia > Flavobacteriales > Flavobacteriaceae > Algibacter_E > Algibacter_E mikhailovii. Next base: position 55,094 of record NZ_BMWZ01000008.1, on the reverse strand, counting down.
AGGTTGAAAGAAGTAGCAATAAAATCACTGTACCCGTAGATAGAATTCAACTCGACCAAACAGATATTTTAAATATGCAAGACGTTGGAGCATCAGATTCCGGTAAATTATGTGGTCCTAAAGCCGCTAATCTTGCGCAATTAAAATCTATTTTCCCAGAGCATGTTGTTAATGGCTTTATTATACCATTTGGAATTTTCCGAAAGCACCTGGACAACCCAATGAAGGGAGAAAATAGCTCCTATTGGGAGTTTCTAACCAACACCTATAAACAGTGTGAGGTTATGAAAAAAGAAAGTAAAAGTGCTAGTGAAATTGATCAATATCAATTTTCACGTTTAAGTAAGTTAAGAACGGCCATAGAGGCTATGGAATTAAATGCCGACTTTATTGCCCAGTTAAGATCTCATTTTCAAAAGGCCTTTAACACACCTATTGGAGAAACGCCCGTTTTCTTACGAAGCGACACCAATATGGAAGACCTCAAAGAATTCACTGGAGCTGGTCTAAATTTAACGCTGTTTAATGTGAAAACTGAAAATCATATCATCAATGGTATTAAAGAAGTTTGGGCGTCTCCTTATACAGAACGCAGTTTAAAATGGCGCCAAAAGTATCTGCTAAATCCCGAGTATGTATTCCCTTCAATTTTAGTTATTCCGGGCGTTAATGTAGATTATTCAGGAGTTGTAGTGACCACAGGAATAAACGCTGGAAAAAAGGACGATCTTACCATTGCGTTTAGCAAAGGTGCAGGTGGTGCCGTTGATGGGCAAATAGCTGAAACAAGAAATGTCGCCAAAGATAATGATCAATTATTGTCTCCTTCTAGAGAACCCGCTTATGTAAGTTTGCCCCAATCTGGAGGTGTTGAAAAAAAATACACCACTTTCGAAAAACCCATCTTATCTCCAAAAAACATTCAAACCATAAGAGATATGGTGAAACAAGTTAGAAAGAAAATGCCTGAACAAACAGGTTCAGATTATAGAGGGCCTTATGATATGGAAATGGGCTTTAAGGACAACAAACTATGGTTATTTCAAATTCGACCTTTCGTAGAGAATAAAAAGGCTAAAAGTTCCGAGTATTTAAACGCCATAACTCCAAAAACAAACACGAATCAAAAAATTAATTTAAACTTAAAACTATAAGACCTATGCTTAAAACATACTTTTATACTCTAGGGATTCTAATAAGCACTCTTGGTTTATACCCCATAGATGGCTATTTAACAACAAAAATAGCACGTTTAGTTTATGTTCAAAAAGCGGTTAATAGCGATAAACCATATACTAGAATTCCTGAAGGCGCACGTTTAAAACTTGCGGATATCAAACTAAATTTAACAGATGAAAACAATGAATCTTTAGAAGGACTGCTGCAGAAAGACGAAGCTTTTACAAAGGCCATTCGCCATGTTATTCCTAGCGGGAATTATTCACTTACGGCGTTAGACATGACTGATCCTAACAATTTGAAGTACGCAGCGTACAACGAAAATAAAGGGTATCAACCAGGAAGCGTAGGCAAGCTTGTTGTTCTTAATGCCTTTTTTACGGAATTAAAAAAGATTTACCCCAATTCCTGGGATAAACGCACAAACCTCCTGCGCGAAAAACGTGTCGCATCTGGAATTTTTGGAACTGGAGATCATCACACAATTCCAGTTTATAACATAGAAACAGAAAAGCTTGTAAAACGTAAAGTCGTCTCCAGTGATGTTTTCTCGTTATATGAATGGTTAGATCATATGGTTTCTGTTAGTAATAATGGTGCCGCAACGGTGGTATTTAGAGAGGCCATGCTTATGAATGCTTTTGGCAAAGACTATCCCAACTTAACAGACGATGAGGGCTTAGAATTTTTTAAAACAACGGCGAGGGACTCATTAACGAATCTTGCTCATGATGTCGTAAATCTCCCGTTAAGAGATTTAGGCATTAGCAGTGACGAATGGCGTTTAGGAGGCATGTTTACCCATGCATCTAGCAAGTATGTTGGAAGAAAAGGAGGTAGCCAAGCCACGCCTAAAGGATTAATGAAATTTCTAGTTTTACTAGAACAAGGTAAAATCGTTGATGCGGACACCAGTCTAGAAATGAAGCGATTAATATACCTAACAGATCGACGTATTCGTTATGCACAGTCACCCAAATTAAATGATGCAGCGGTCTATTTTAAATCGGGAAGTTACTATAAATGTGATCGCGAAAAAAACCCAGACTGTTCTGATTATGAAGGCAATGTGTTTAATTATATGAATTCCGTAATCATTGTTGAACACCCCAATGGGACTAAATATATGGTATGTTTAATGACCAACGTATTAAATCATAACTCTGCATGGGCACATTTAGATCTGGCTAATAAAATAGATGACATTATTAATATTAAGCCTTAGCTTGTAATACCTTGATGGCCAATTTTGAAATGGTGTCGTTATTATTAGTGGTTAATCTATTAAGAGCATCCATATAAGGCCTTTTGTCCTTGATAAGCATTATAAGATTTAGTGCAGCAGTTTTCGTATTATGGGCACCTCCTTTGAGTAAAAAGTTTAAACAGGTTTCCTCTGAGTTTATAGTTTGTTGCAAACCGCTTAAGTCAACTGGCTCGTTTTCCTGAATAAAATGATATTCCAGTAACGGCATTAAGTCCGTTTTTAAACCTTTATGTAAAAAACTATCTAAGAATTCTATGGCATTAATTTTCACACTTTCTGACTGGTCTTTTAAGCCATAATAGGCAATTTCCATATCGTCCTTATTTAATACTAAAGTGAGTTCCTCAAAAATAGCCTTCATACTAAATTCTAATTCATGGTTTAACATTGAAACCAGTTGCTCTTTCTTAATTTGTAGTTCTATGTTACCTGCTTCAGAGTTATCCATGGTTTCAGATAAGATGCAAATCATACCTAAACGTTCTCTATAAAAGTCACACTCAAATTGCACCGCTTTTAAAATGGTAGCCTTTTTAAATTTTATCCCATGGCCTTTAAAATGTAAATGGGTTAAAGTTCTAGCGCCTTCAAATCTGATAAATGCGTCGTTAGAACGCAGTAATTTCAGAAGTGTTTTTAAGGAGGCTTTTGACCGTATGGATGCTATAACTTTTGGAAAATGTTTTCTAATATCATTATCAAGACGCTCCTTTTCATCGAGCTTCAAAATATAACTTGGGATTTTCTTTCCAAAACGCTGTAAAGCTTGGATGGTAGTATCTCTGATTGCGTCAATATTTAAAGCTAGTAAAACCGGTTTGATAAAACCGATATGTTGTGATAGACCAGCTGCCTTTATAGCGTGTTCTTTTACATAAATATTTTTGCTGAGCAAATAATCATTTATAAAATAAAAGAATTCCGAATTTCTTGCATAGCCAATAGTCACTAATAATTCGGCAATTTCTTCCTGTGGTAGTTCCAATTGTGAATCATTAATTTGATCTAATTTTTGCTTAATACGTTGATGTAAGTTGAATCGTTTAACAAGGTATTTGTTATCTAATGCAAGTTCTGCCAAACACAATAAAGCGGCATCAGCAATATATGGTTTGCTATGGTCTAGATAGTCTTCAAAAAGGGTTTTATCGTCTAGGCTCGTATGCAAAAGGAGATACTCCATAGCTTCGTATATCACCTCCGGGTCATCATTAGTTTCAACAAGGTCTTTTATTTTACTTAAAGCGGCATCATGCTTAAAGAAGTAAATTTCTTTTATAGCTGCAGCTTTCACCAAATTAGATGGATGATCTAAGAGCTTTATGATATAAGGCTCATGTTTTTTTGATATGGAATCTCCCAAATTTTCAAGCAACTCAAGTATTTCTTTTTCAGATCCTTTGGTAAGTACTTCTATAATAGAAAACTTTAATGGCTTAGTATCTTCTTCCGGATGCTCTTTATCAAAACGACTAATGCCTTTCAGTATATTCTTTTTAAAGGAATCAAAATAGGCGCCCCTTAATTGATAAATGAGTACAATCCAAACAAATAAAAAGAAAAGAATAATCACCGTAATATAACGCGAATGCAGGTCGAGTTCCTTAACCACAAAAATGAGTAAAAACCCTGCGATACCCGTTGCAATACTATCTACAACCACATCTATAAACGACTTAGCGATCTTCTTATCTTCATAAGGCACTGGCATAATGGCGAGCTCTATGGCGGCCTTATTAATAGACTGTTTAAAACTTGAGTCTTGTCCTTTTAATAACACTAAAACCCATAATTCTGGAAATACTAAAAATAACAAGCAGCCAAAAGCAATCCCTAAAGGCAGTATTAACAGGTTGCTAGTAACACCAAACCATGCTAATAATCTGTTTGTCAAAAACAACTGAATAATAAGGGAGATAACATTAAAGGTAGAAAACCAAAAACCAAAAAAGGCCGCTAATTCATGGGAATCCGTAATTTTTATATGTGCGAAATCACTAAACTGATAATCTACCAATTTAGCCATAATAACAGATACACCAACAGTTAAAGCCAAATACGTGAGGTGTTTTGATTTGAAAATTACCTTAAGTACAGACTTCTCCTGTTGCATAGTATTACTATGAGCATCCTTTGGCGGTTTAACCATGTTATGCGGTCTATGGTTCCAAACCCATAGGAGAATAGGAATACAAAATAAAATGAGCAGTGATGCCAATAGAATCACATAATAAGACCCAAAGCTTTCGGCTAAAATAGATGTAATATACCCTCCAAAAATACCGCCTGCAATAGCTCCCGAACCAATAAAGCCAAACAAACGCTTTGCTTCACGCACATTATAAACCATATTCGCAATGATCCAAAATTGAGAAGTGACCAGCACCCCAAAAAGAGAGATACTTAAATAATAGGCGTATAAAATATAGTCATGTGTTATATGTGCGTATAAGAGGTAGCCTAATAAAAAGAAGATACCACTAAAAAACACAAGCGAAATAACGGTTATAACTTTTATGCTTACAAACCGCAATAACCTGTTGTAAAAATAAGATGTTAAAATGGCGAGTACCGCAACAAGCAAATAGGCTGTTGGCAGTTCCTCAGAACCCAGATGAGATAAGAATAAAGCATTAATTGTAGGTTTTACTAAAAGTAATACAGTTATAATTATAAATATATATAACTGCATGTAAAGGGCTATTTTAAGCTCTCCATCCCGTATATGAAAGGTTTTTTTTAGCAGATCTACCATGGTCTAAGCTATCATTCGCTATTTACGGATTTAGACCTTTCTATGGCTAGTTCAACAGGCTTAACCACATTTCTAATAATTTGCTCCCCCTGGGCATCTTCTATCAATACCACAAGAATATACCTTCTATCCGGGCCCCAAACCAAAATTGAATCGGCGTGATAATTTTTCCAAGTACCCGATTTACGGTATAGTGTTGCATTAGGAGCAATGGAACTAATGGTGTTTACAAGCTTATGATTAAGCTTTGGATCTTTCAATATATCAAGCATTTCTTTAGACCGGGCATAGTTAATCAATTCACCATAAACTATAAGATAATAAAAATTAGCGGCTTGATAAGCTGTAGCTGCATGACTTAAGCCTTTTAAAGGGTCTGGGTAACGTCTTCCGCTTGAAGCATACCGCTTCCCTACCCAAAGTCCGCCACCTGTATCTTTATTATATAATGGTATTTCTGAACGCTGTAAAACATCATCAATTTTTTCATAACCAACGAGGTCTATCATCTTAGTTGCCGCTGAATTGCTAGACTTACTAATCATGAGTCTTAAATCGGCTTTCAAGCGTTCTGTATCCGCAACTTCATTGTTTTCAATGGCGTGCATTACAGCAAAGAGAATGGCTATTTTAGGAAGACTTGCCGAATACATCATGTAATCATCGTTAATGCCTGCATATTTTACATGACTTGAATCTTTGAGATCAACAACGGCAATGGTCATCTTCTTGGTGTCAAGCAATTTTTTCCATTTCGGGTTGGCAAATAATTCCTCCTGCAAATGCTGTTGTAAGGCAGTACTTTTATGCGTATTCAACGGGCTAAACACTTGATTTTTTAGAGGTAATTCAGGTTGTGCTTTGGCAACATAAACAAACATTACTAATAATAAATAAAGGCTATATCTTAGCTTGTTCGTCTTCAATAGGATGAGGTATTGCTGTTTATTAGATTGATAATAATAACAAATATAATTGAATTCCACCCTTTTATGGTTTCCCCTTGCATTTTTTGCCCTCAATACCAGCTCATTTATACTATTTGAAACAATACGCAGGGCGCATTAAAACTCTTGATTGACGCCTTAGTAAGCCAATGTATATTACTCTCTTTGCCTCAACAGGACTTTAGATGCTTTCACTTGGTAAAAAAGACGCTTCACCTTTTTTTATCAAAACTAAAAGGGCAATGGCAAGTATATTTGAATAGAAATTAGAACATAAAGCATTAGTTTAAGAATATAATTTCGAGAGGCTTAACTCGTAAAAACATAAGCACATAGTAAAGTTTTCATATGGTTAGTTTGGTTAGTTTAAAACCGCTCAGTTTTCTCAAAGGCTGAGCGGTTTTTTTGTTAAGAGTCACAATATTCTATTTAAAACGAACTTATTAAAAAAAATGTTTTACATTCTTTTACTTTAATTTAAAAACTATAAATTCGCTTTTACATATAATTTAGCAAGTTTAAACTAACAAATACATACAATAGTGTAATCTCCCTAAAACTTAAATACGCATCAAATTTGTAATTATGAGAACTAAACTGATTCTACTTTTTCTAACAGCACTTTGTATAGGCTGTGCTACTGAAACCAAAACAAAGTTATTAGAGATGTCTGTGGACAACCCTTTTAAAGTATCACTAAATCAACTCATTGCTTATGCAAACGTAACAGCCAATCATGTTGAAGAATACGTAAATGTATCTATTGAAAATGCAAATGAAGGTATTAAAATAATAAAGACTCTAGACCAATTGAACTTTGAGAACACCTTTGAAGATTATGATCATATTAATAACGCATTAAGAAAAGCCTATAGCAATGCTTTTATGCTCTATTGGGTTTCAAATGATTCGTTAACAAGAGCAAAAGGCTTGGAAGGCTCTCAAAAAATCAACTCTTTATTTACTGATTATCGTTCGGATAAAGCTTTATTTGAAAAACTACAAACCTTCGCAAACTCAGATGAAGGAAAAGCTCTTGAAGGTGTTAAAAAAAGCCTAGTATCAGAATTGATTGAAGGATTTAAGCAATCTGGTGTTAATCTTAACCCCGAAGATTTAGAAACCTATAAAAGCCTTTCAAAAGAAATAAACACCCTAACTTCTCAGTATTCAATAAATATGAATTCAGCTAATGAGACTTTAGTTTTAAATGAACAAGAAACTGACGGTTTACCTGAAAACTTTAAAGACAAATACCGATTGGAAAGTGGTAATTATGAGATCCCTGTAATAAACGCCACCGCCGGACCTGTTATGAGCAATGCTAAAAACGAAAAGGTCCGAAAAGATTTTGCTGTAAAAAAAGCCAATATTGGTGCTGACAAAAATCTAGTCATTTTAGATTCCTTGATTAGTAAACGCTATCAATTAGGAACTTTAATGGGTTACCAGTCTTACGCAGGCTATAACCTAAAACCAAAAATGGCAAAAACACCAGAAAATGTATGGAATTTCATAAATGGATTAGTAGCAGAATCTAAAGCCAAAGCATTGAAGGATATTGAAGAGTTAAAAGCCTTTAGGAATAAAAATCAAAATACTCCTGGTGACGATAGTCCTTTAAATCCATGGGATATTAGTTACTACTCTAATCAACTGTTAAAAACTGAATATCAAGTAGATTATGAGAAAATGCGTGATTACTTACCAATGGATGCTTGTTTGGAAGGTATGTTTGACATGTACCAAGAACTTTTAGGATTAGAATTTAAAAAAATTCAAAATCCTTCAGTTTGGGATGAAAGTGTCGAGCTGTATGAAGTTTATGAAAACAATAAATTAAGAGGTCGTTTTTATTTAGATTTGTATCCACGACCAAATAAAGAATCCTGGTTTTATGGTGTAGGCTTGACTTACGGCAGTAAAACAAAAAATGGTTATGAACTTCCTTCGGCCATGTTACTAGGCAATTTCACTAAACCTACAGACAAATTACCATCACTACTCAGTTTCCGAGAACTTAGCACCTTATTTCATGAATTTGGTCATATTGTAAATTACATGTCATACGAAGGAGATTATTCTATTTTATCAAGGCCGAAAAGCGATTTTTCTGAAGCTATGTCTCAAATTTTTGAAAACTGGATCGATGATTATTCCATTTTAAGTTCATTTGCTAAACATTACGAAACTGGTGAGGTATTTCCAAAAGCATTATTTGATAGTAAGGAAAAAGCAAAAAATGTGAATTCGGGAATGGGCGCGCAACGCTCTCTAAGACTTTGTATTTATGATATGAATTTATATGATAAGTATAATCCAGAGAATCCAATTGACACTGATAAATTATGGAAAGATATTGATACCCAAATGGGCCTAATGTCTAATTATATTGAGGGCACACACCCCCAAGCCAACTGGATTCATATCAACACCCATCCTGTTTACATGTATGGTTACCTCTGGTCTAGAGTATACGCTCAAGATATGTTTACTGTATTTGAAAAAAACGGACTCAGAGATACTGAAACAGGCATTAAATACCGTAAACTAATTTTAGGAAACGGCAGTCAAAGAGATATTGTAAAAGCTGTTGAAGAGTTTTTAGGAAGACCATCAGATAATAAGGCGTATATCAAGAGTTTGGGTTTAGAATAGACTTTACTTCGATAAAAGATTAGAAATATATAGGGTACAATAACTCAGGTGCAATTCTGGTCATTTTAACTGCGCATTGAGACGTTTCGCTATATTTTAGATAAAATAAAAAACTTACCATACGTATATTTGAATAGAAATAAAAAGTAAGATATCATTAGTTTAAAGAGCATTTTAACTCATTAAATTAAGAATAGATAAGTTTTCATATGGTTAGTTTGGTTAGTTTAAAACCGCTCAGTTTTCTCAAAGGCTGAGCGGTTTTGGTTATAACAGGAAGTATTGAGACACAAACGTTGGGTACCATTACTTTTTACGACTTATGATTAGAAGTTCTTACTATAAGAACTATAACAAAAAAGAAATAGCACTGAGTGTATTCAGACGATTTTAAATTGAAATAAAAGAATAATTATGACTGATAAATTAAAAATAGATATTGTTTCTGATGTGGTTTGCCCATGGTGTACCATTGGCTATAAACGTTTGGAAAAAGCGATTACAGAACTCGGTATTCAGGACCAGATAGAGATCACATGGCAACCTTTTGAGTTAAACCCTGCTATGCCGCCTGAAGGTCAAAATGTACAAGAGCATATTGCCGAAAAGTATGGCGCTACTTTAGAACAGCAAAAAGCCTCACAGCAGCAAATGGCAGAAGCTGGTGCTGAACTTGGTTTTACATTTGATTATTATGATGACATGCGCATGGTCAATACCTTTGAAGCGCATGTATTATTGGAGTATGCCCAAAAATTTGGCAAACAAACGGCTCTAAAAATGCAATTAACAAAAGCCTTTTTTAGCGAAAGAAAAGATGTTTCTCAAAAAGCTATTTTAAGGCAAGCCTTGCTAGATGTTGGGCTAAATGCTGAAGAAGCCTTATCACAATTAGATAATGATGAAGCTCGTCTCGCCGTAAGAAGCAAACAGGACTATTGGCGAAATTTAGGGGTCAATTCTGTCCCAACCATCGTGTTTAACAATAAAAGCGCGGTCACCGGGGCTCAACCTGTACCTGTTTTTAAAGACGTCCTCACAGAACTTTTAGAAACCAAAGTAATTTAGCCTTTTGGCATAAGTCTATTTAATACATCTAAAACCGCGCAGTCTTCTTAAAGGCTGTGCGGTTTTTTTTGTTCGCTTTTCTTCTTGTACAACCTATGACTTATTTACCTGAAACTTGTATTAGAAAAAGGTTTTCAACTTTTAATAGTTGACAACTTTTCTTTCATATAATGTGGTAAATAATGACTTTCTGTGCTTAAAAACATAACTTCGCATATCGCCTGATATAAGCCATTAAAACGGACGTATATCATTTAAAGTTAGCATTAATTAAAAAATGAATACAAAAGCATTTATATATTTTGATGAGTTTGGAAACTCCCACCTCGACACAGAATCGAAAAAAGGAACTTTTTCCCATTTTATATATACTGCTTTTGTAATTGACGGTAATGATTTAGAAAAAGCAAAAGACATTAGAGAAGAACTATCTAAAAAGTACAGAGAAGGTTCTCCACTAAAATCCAGCAAACTAAATATAGATAACCGTCTGGCTATTATATCAAAAATAAAAGAAGTTCCTTTTGCAATATTTAGTCTCGTAATTGACAAACGAAAAATTGACAACAAGAATCTTGAGGATAAAACTGTTTTTTATAAATTTTTTCAGCGACTGTTTTTAACTCAATTCGTTGAGAAATACGAAAGCTTTGAAATATATTTTGATAAACTTGGTGGTCAAGAATTTCAAAATAGTCTTAGAAATTATATTTCAAATAGAGTTTTTTCACCTACCCTTTTTAATCCTGACAGAAAGTATGTAATTGCTGATGACAAATTCGAAGAACCATTAATTCAACTTGCTGACTTATTCTCTGGTTCGGTTGGTAAAATTTATTGCACTAGCCACAAGGATAAAAATGCTGATAAAATTTTTGATGCTATTAATGACTGCCTTTTTGTCGATTTTTTCCCAAACTCCACTTCTCAATATTTGGGGAAATACAACAAGGAACTCGATATTTCAGATAAAAAAGTAGCAAAGTTATGTATTGATATAGTACAAAAAAAACTAAGCCAAAATGAAACATCTATTGAGGAATCAGAACTTCTGAAACACCTATTATTGGTGTTTAAGACAGACCCGTATAGGCTTGCAGAAACTCATGATTTAGTCGATATAATAAGAAGAGTACATCCTAAAGCCACAGTAGAATATGTAAGAGAAATAATCTCATCTCTTAGGTATAAGGGAATAATAATAGTTAGTATTGAAGGAAAATACGGATACAAAATACCAAACAAGAAAAATGATTTAATTGGTTATTACAATAGATACCTAAAGAGTATTATTCCTATGCTCAAAAAAATGAGAATAGCGAATGAAACTATACGAAAGGAGCATTTTGATATTGATATTTTTAACGAACATGAAAATTTTCACCTGATTCAGAAGTTTATCAATGTCTTAGAATATGAAAACATAGAATAAACTAATGCCAACAATGTATATGAAATAATTGCCCCGCCTATCGGCAGGCCACGCTTCATACACTAACCGATAGGCGTAATAGGACTTATATTTCTTTAAAACCACAGCTACCTATCTCACTAGTACCTCCAAACATTACACCAACCCTTTAGGTCATTTCAAATAGTTTATTGGTCGTTTCACCTGGTTTCTATCAAAACAACTTGCATGCTTGATGTATATTTGAATAGAAATAAAAACAAAAGCACAATTAAAAGAGAAGCCTAACTCAATAAAATGGCTCATAATAGTAAAGTTTTCATATGGTTAGTTTGGTTAGTTTATAAAACCGCTCCGTCATCTCAAAAGGCCGAGCGGTTTTTATATGACCTAATTTCTTTTAAACTATGATACCAATCTCACCCCATTATTCCAGCCCGATACTGCTCACTTTTTATTATATTTAAACCAATCCATTGTAAAAAGATATTTATGAGCTATTATTTTAATACCGTCTTAAAAGGTAGACGTTTCGATGAAGCTATTGAACAGGTGACTGAAGCATTAAAAACAGAGGGGTTTGGTGTATTAACTGAAATTGATGTACAAGACACCTTAAAAAAGAAAATTGATGTCGACTTCAAAAAGTACAAAATCTTAGGGGCCTGTAATCCCCATTTTGCACACAAAGCATTACAAAGCGAGGATAAAATTGGGGTTTTATTGCCTTGTAATGTCGTTGTGGAAGAACATGACAATGGTGAGATTGAAGTCTCTGCTGTAGATCCAATGGCTTCCATGAGTTCAGTTGAAAATAAAGATTTAGGCGGCCTAGCTGCTGAAGTTCAAGCAAAGCTTATCAAAGTTATTGAGCAACTTAACTGAAAACATATTGCTGCAAATCCATTACCATAGCCCCCTGCATGTATTAGAATACTTAAGCTTCATTGACTTAGAATTACACTGCTCTTACAAGCTCTACGACCATTGATAGCCTTAGTTAATCACCTCTAAATAGGGGTACACGGTGATTTCCCAGGTATACCGCATGTACTAGGTATTTGCCCAGAGGATAAAAAGAGATGCTTCTACAAGTACTTTTTAATATCATTCTATCTAGTTTTTAGTTTGGATTGTATTTGTTAAATTAGTTGAATAATCCATTTTACTTCCCAATTACGCATATGCTATACATAAAACGCACGGGACCTACGCAATCTTTAACCCACAAAAAATCATTCAAAATCATGACAAAAATTAGAACTATTCTTTGTTTAATTTTCCTTATTGGTCTAAATCCCTTCACAAGTTATGCTCAAGATGCAAAGCAAGAGGACTCAGAAAACGCAGTTTTTAAAGGCTTAGCTTTAAGAAGTATTGGACCGGCATTTATGAGTGGTCGTATATCAGATATTGCTATTCATCCAAAAAATGAAAACATATGGTATGTGGCGGTTGGTTCAGGTGGGGTATGGAAAACAGAAAACTCAGGAACCACTTGGAAACCTATTTTTGAGAATGAAACCTCCTACTCCATTGGATGCGTTAGCATAGATCCTAATAGACCAGAAACTATATGGGTAGGCACTGGTGAAGATGTTGGCGGACGCCATGTTGGTTTTGGTGATGGGGTTTATAGAAGTACCAACGGCGGTAAAACATGGACCAATATGGGTCTTAAAAAAACACAACACATTTCACGGGTGATTGTGCACCCTGAAAACAGTAATGTCATTTGGGTAACCGCGCAAGGCCCACTTTGGAACAAAGGGGATGAACGCGGCTTGTATAAGAGTATCGATGCCGGTAAAACTTGGACAAAAACACTTGGGGATGATGCATGGACTGGTGTTACCGAATTAGTTTATGACCCCAGAAACCCAGATAGAATGTATGCCGCTACCTGGCAACGTCATAGAACGGTAGCCGCTTACATGGGTAATGGCCCAGGATCTGCATTATATCGCAGTGATGATGGCGGTGATTCCTGGGAGAAATTAACCAATGGTTTACCTAAAACTGGTTTTGGAAAAACAGGCTTAACTATTTCGCCGCAAAATCCAGACGTGCTATATGCTGCTCTTGAATTAGACCGCAAAAAAGGTGGTTTATACCGCTCTAATGATGGCGGAAGTTCTTGGACAAAACAATCTAATACAATAACGGGGGGTACAGGACCGCATTACTATCAAGAATTATTTGCTTCACCACATCAAAAAGATCGATTGTATCTTATGGATAATACCATGCAAATTTCTGAGGATGGCGGAAAAACCTTTTACAGAATGAATAACAAAAATAAGCATGGGGATAATCACGCCATCGCTTTTAGAAAAAATGATCCTAATTACCTTTTAGTAGGAACCGATGGGGGCTTATACGAATCCTTTGATTTAACCAAATCATGGAAATATATTGAAAACTTACCCGTGACGCAATTCTATAAACTCGCCGTTGATGATGCAAAGCCCTTTTATAATATTTACGGGGGAACACAAGATAACAGTACCGAAAGAGGTCCGTCGCGCACAAACAACCTTCATGGCATTCAGAATAGTGATTGGCGTGTAGTTTTAAATTGGGATGGTCACCAACCGGCTACCGAACCCGGAAATCTTAATATTGTATATGCTGAGCGTCAAGAAGGCACACTGTCGCGTTTAGATATGAAAACGGGAGAAGCTGTAGACATTCAACCTCAACCTGAACCAGGGGACGCTATTGAGCGTTTTAATTGGGATGCACCAATTTTGGTAAGTCCTCATAAACCTTCAACTATTTATTTTGCTTCCCAACGCGTTTGGAAATCGGAAAACCGCGGTGATTCTTGGACCGCCATATCTGGAGACTTAACTAAAAACGAAGAGCGACTTACATTACCCATAATGGGCAAACAACAATCTTGGGACAATGCTTGGGATGTTTATGCCATGTCTAACTATAATACCATTACATCGCTTTCAGAATCACCTCAGCAAAAAGGTCTGATTTATGCAGGAACTGATGATGGCTATATTAACATTACCGAAAATGACGGCGATAATTGGCGACAAATCAAGGTAAGTCAATTACCAAATGTACCAAGTACTGCCTTTGTAAATGATATTAAAGCCGACCTACATGATGCGAATGTTGTATATGTGGCTTTGGACAATCATAAGTATGGGGACTTCAAACCTTATTTATTCAAAAGTACTAATAAAGGAAAATCATGGAAATCGTTATCAGATAATATTCCAGACAATCATTTAGTTTGGCGCTTGGTTCAAGATCACATGGCTCCTAACCTATTATTTATAGGTACTGAATTTGGCTTATTCTTTTCAGTGAATCATGGTGTAACATGGACGGCTTTAAAAGGTAATGTGCCCACAATTTCTTTTAGAGATTTGGCCATACAAAAAAGGGAAAATGATTTGGTAGCAGCATCTTTTGGTCGTGGTTTTTATATTCTTGATGATTTTTCGGCTTTAAGACAGGTAACAGAATCTGATTTAAATTCTGAAGCGAAATTATTTCCTATACGAGATGCCTGGTGGTACATTGAGCAGTCGCACCTAAGTTTTGAAAAAGACAAAGGAAGTCAAGGTGACTCGCACTTTGTAGCAGCTAACCCTGAGTTTGGGGCTATCTTTACCTATTACCTAAAAGAGGCGCCCATAATGAAAAAAAAGGAGCGCCAAACCAAGGAAGAAAGTCTTAAAAACGACAACATTCCTTTTTCAGGATGGGAAGCCCTAGAAGCGGAAAAACTTGAACAAAAACCTCAGCTTATTTTTGTAGTAAAAAACAAATCTGGCGAGGTAGTAAGAACCATTTATAAAGATGCAAAATCTGGGGTGAATAGAACCGCCTGGGATTTAAGATATCCTAATCATAATCCCATAGCACTAAAAGAAGGAAAACCGAAGAACATTTCAGATCAAAATAAAGGATTATTAGCTGCGCCCGGGGTCTATACTACATCCATGTATTTGGCACATAATGGCTCGGTAAAACAGCTCGACCAACCTGTAGAATTTAATGTCAAACCTCTTTATAAAGGATCTCTTGAAGGGGCGTCACCAGAAGAAGCTTCCGATTTTTGGCGTACTTATGAAGCTACCGCCAAAAGAGCTAGTGCCATAGATAAAGCCCTAACCAAAACCGAGCAAAAAATAAAAGCTATGTCTAAAGCCTTAATGCAAAGTACAGTACATCCTGAGCAAGGTCTGGTTAAATTGGAAGCCGTAAAAAATCAATACAATACGTTAAAAACGGCGTTCTATGGTAACCAGGCAAAACTAGAAATAGGAGAAAAAAACCCACCCACTGTAATGGAAAAGATTTTCACTATTTATCTGAGTTTGGGTCGTTCTACCTATGGACCAACAGAAACGAATAAAAAGCAAATTCAAATTATAGACCAAATGATATCAAAGGCAGAAGATGAATTAAGTGGTATTCAAAAATCTTTAGATAGCTTAGAAGATGTATTGAACGCTTCTCATGGTCCTTATATCGATGACTAATTAGAGAAGTAAACTGTGTATATTTAAAGAAGAGAAAAAGGGAGTAATACCATTTAGGACCATATGGACTATGCGTAATTCTAAAAATATAGATAACAAACCATAGTCTTAGGGCCTCGGCTTGCGCTAATTTAAAACATCACTTTAATGCCATTCACTAGTTAGATCTAGAAGTTAAACCATGCATATAAAAAACCGTAATACTGGAATTTCCCTGGTCATACTGATTCTATCGGTATTACTAAGCTATTATACATTAATGCCGCGAAGTATTGTACCGAGCAATGCACCTGAGACTGCGTTTTCGGCTGAAAGAGCTGCCCGCCATATCAAGGCCATGAGTAAAACCATTCACCCCTCGGGAAGTCCAGAAATAAAATTAGTTAAAAACTATGTCACGTCGCAATTAACCGCATTAGGACTGGAATTTCAAATTCAAACAGATTCGGCAAAATCACGTTATGAAGCCAATAAAAACATTGAACTAAACAATATAATTGCTAGAATTAAAGGTACTAAAAAAGGCAAAGCATTATTAGTTTTATCACATTATGATAGTGCCCAATACTCCTACGGTGCTGCTGATGATGCTAGTGGCGTTGCCTCTGTTTTAGAGGCTATTCGGGCGCATTTATCAACTGGAAAAAAGGCCTTAAATGATATTATTATCCTTTTCACTGATGGCGAAGAACAAGGCCTACTAGGTGCCAAACTTTTTGCAAATAAACATCCATGGGCAAAAGAAGTAGGATTTGCCATTAATTTAGAAGCCCGGGGTACAGCAGGACCGAGTTTTACCTTGGTTGAAACAAATAACGGAAATGCCAACATGATGGCACTATATACTAAAGCAGGCTTAAAATACCCGTTAGGGACCTCCCTGTTCTACAGTATTTATAAACGGATGCCTAATGATGGTGATTCAAGTGTTTTAAGAGAAAAGCTAGATATTGATGGCTTTCTTTTTGCTTTTATAGACGAGCATCATAACTACCATCGCCCTAGTGATAATTATGAGCATACAAGTTTGAAATCTGTACAACATCAGGGCTTTTATTTGCTTCCTTTAATAGAAGTCTGTGCTAATACCGATCTCGCCCAAATTAAAACTAAGAATGATGTTGTATTTTTTAACATTCCCGTAATAGGCATGCTTAAATATTCCTACGGTTTAATTTTACCGGCATTGTTTCTATCCATAATTGTTTTCATAGGACTTCTTTTTTACGGGTTTCATTTAAATAAATTGTCTTGGAAAGCCATTGGCATAGGATTTCTGGTATTTTTATTGGGGCTATTACTCTCGGGTGGTATTGGATACCTAGGTGTAAAACTCTTTCCTGATTTAAATGCCTCCCGGTTTCCGCTTTATGGACACCTGTATACATTGGCTTTTGTTCTTATCTGCATGGCCATATACATGCAACTTCTAGCCTTCGGTTGTCGGTTTGAAGCAAAGCAAACTAGTTACCTTGTTGCTCCTTTACTGTTTTGGATTTTATTAAACATCCCTATTGCCCTATATTTAAAAGGCGCCGCTTATTTTATCATACCTGTTTTCTGTGCTTTAATTAGTTTGTTACTCATGATCAAAACAAATAAACCAACACTACTTAGTACAACCGTATTGGCTGTACCAATGCTTGTTATTTTAGCCCCCATGATAAAATTCTTGCCGCTTGCTATTGGTCCGCGTTTAATCCTGTCATCTACACTGCTTATCACTTTGATAATGGGTCTATTAACAAGTGTATTGACCCAGTATGCTTATAAGCGCAAAATGTCGTTGGCATTACTTGTATTGGGTTTAGCGGTCCTATGTTATATTAAAATAATCAGCTCATAATTAAAAATGATAAAGATGAAAACAGTATTACACTTCATAATTACGATTTGCTTCCTTGTAATTAGTGCTGAAAAATCCAATGCACAGAAACCCTCAAATAATCAAAAACCTATTAGTGAGCTGTTTCAATTAGCAAATACATATCAACAAGATTATAATAGTTTATCTCGGTTTTATGTTATTCAAAATTCTCCTGAAAAAAGAAAGCGATTTGAAACACTCTCCAAAGACTATATTTCAAAACTTGATGCGCTTCAATTTGATCAATTATCGAGAGATGGCAAAGTGGATTATATATTAATTAAGCAACACCTTGTAATTAAATTATTTGAGCTCAGTACGGAACAAAAAGAATACGATTTACTCTATAAATGGATAGGTTTTGGGGAACCACTCTATGAGCTTGAAAAGCAAAGAAGACGAGGAAAACAAATGGATTGGGTAAAAGTTGCTGGTCAACTAAATAGCATAACAGATACTTTACACAGGCATTCAGAAACCCTAAAAGCCGGTAATATTACGTTTTCAAAAGCTTTGACAAAAAGAGCCGTAGGCATTATTTCAGGACAAAAAATGGCATTAAAAAGGGTCTATGAGTTTTATAATAATTATGATCCTCAATTCACATGGTGGGTTGAAACGCCCTATAAAACCTTGAACAATGCCTTGGAAGATTATGCAGAGCTCATAAAATCTAAGGTTGACTATAGTACAATGCCAAAAGATGATGGCAGCGGCATACGAGGAAATCCAATAGGAAAGACAGAAATTCTCAGGCGTCTTAAAAATGAAATGATTCCCTATACGCCTGAAGAACTGGTTGAAATAGCCATGAAAGAGTTTGCTTGGTGTGAAACAGAACTATTAAAAGCCTCTAATGATATGGGCTTTGGCGACCACTGGAAAGATGCTCAGGAAAAAATAAAACAATCCTATGTGCCAGTAGGTCAGCAACCCGCAGCCATGTACAAGCTTTACAATGAATCTGTAACCTTTCTAAAATCAAAGGATCTCCTTACAATACCAACTATTGCTGAGGAAACTTGGCGGATGACTATGCTTTCACCCAAACGTCAATTAATTGCACCATTTTTCTTAGGCGGTGAAGAACTTCAAATTGCCTATCCAACAAATAGTATGAGCCATGAAGACAAATTAATGAGTTTGAGAGGTAATAACCCACATTTTGCAAGGGCAGTATTGCACCATGAACTCATAGCTGGTCATCATTTACAGCAATTTATGAACAAAAGATACAAGGCGTATCGATTTTATAACACGCCTTTTTGGGGTGAAGGATGGGCTTTATATTGGGAAATGATTCTATGGGATGAAGGCTTCGCGCAGTCACCTGAAGACCGTATAGGTATGTTATTTTGGAGAATGCACCGTTGCGCACGCATTATCTTTTCGCTTAACTACCATTTAGGAGCTTGGACCCCACAGCAATGTATTGACTATTTAGTGGACAAGGTTGGTCATGAACGCGCCACCGCTGAAGGCGAAGTAAGACGTTCTTTTACCGGTAATTACGGCCCATTATACCAAATAGCTTATATGATAGGTGCTCTGCAATTTTATAAGCTAAAAACAGAATTGGTAGATAGTGGTAAAATGACCTACAAAACATTTCATGATACCATCTTACATGAAAATAATATGCCCGTGGAAATGGTTAGGGCTTTACTTATGGACATACCATTGGATAAAAATTTTGAAAGCTCCTGGAAATTCTATAAAAAATAGGCACCTTTTGGTGTCATTTTTAAATTATAACTTAGCTTATCTACTTAAACCATTTACCTAAAGGGAAATTGATGGCGCAAGCGTATAAATACATTTGCGAAATATAATGGGGATTTAAACGTAAATTATGATTGATAAACTAGGAGAAAAACTCACGCATCTGTTTTTAAAATATATGCCCAACGCATTTGTATTTGCAATGCTCTTAACGTTGATAACTGCCCTTACTGCTTTCCTTTGGATTGGCGCTACCCCTTTAAAAATAATAACGGCATGGTATGATGGTTTTTTTGATTTATTAGCATTTGCTATGCAAGTTGTGCTTATCATTATTACAGGATTTAGCATTGCCCTATCCCCTATTATAAAAAAAGGTATAGATGCGTTTACCAAGTATATACATACGCCAAAACAGGTCAACATCTTCGTGATTATTATAGGCTCATTATTGACCCTTGTAAGTTTTGGATGGGTGGTTATTACCTGCGTACTAGCAAGAGCTTTAGCTTTACGTGTCAAGGGGATAAACTATCCCTATTTAATTGGCTGTGTTTACATATCTTGTGGTATTTGGGTGGCTGGATTTTCAAGTTCAATTCCCTTGCTCCTCAACACGGAAGGTAATTTTTTGATTCAATCAGGGGTACTCACACATGTTATTCCAACGGCATATACCTTGGGGTCCACCCTAAATATTACAATGATTATAACCCTACTCATTGCCACACCACTGCTATTAGTGCTTCTGCGACCAAAGCATGCCCAAAATAAAGAAATAACAGATTTAATGATTGCTAAACAAGCCGCAAAAACCCCAACCATAAAAGAAGAGGCTTTAAGTTTAAAATTACCTTTTAAATCCTATTCTGACATTATAAACAACAGTCATGTACTGCCTTTAATTCTTGTCATAATGGGCTTGACGTATATCTTTTATCATTTTAAAACAAAAGGCTTTGATTTGAATTTCAATATCATGATTTTCATATTCATAATTGCAGGGGTCTTACTGCATAGAACCCCGATGCGCTATGTGATATCAATGAAAAAGGCAAGCAGCAATATATCAGGTATTTTATTTCAGTACCCGTTCTACGAAGGTATTATGGGCATAATGATATATACGGGACTGGGTGAAAAACTAGGACAAATATTAGCCGCCCAAGCTAGTGTAAATACCTATCCGTTTTTTGCTTATATCACTGGAGCATTTGTCAATTTTGCCATACCTTCTGCTGGTGGTGAATTTGCTGTGGTTGGGCCGAGTATTATTAACGCGGTTAAAGAAATAGGGAATGGTTTACCCAATGAAACTGTTACCGCCATGATTTCTAGAGCCTCAATGTCTGTAGCCTATGGTGAAAGTTTAAGTAACTTATTACAACCGTTCTATTTATTACTAGTCTTACCCGTCATGGCGGCTGGTATAAAAATACAAGCCCGTGACATTATGGGCTATTTAGTACTCCCCTTTAGCTTACTTTTTATATTACAAGCACTTTTAGTGTCGTTCTGCCCGTTATAAAAAAATCTAAACAAAAAGGTCGTGGCAATAGGCGCTGACCGTGGGTAGCCTTATGACTTAACAATTAACAAGATAAATAAATCGCATTCAAATATCTAAGTAATTCTCAGTCTAAACTATTAAAAAATCTAATCCCCAGAACCTATTCAGATAAAACACATGACCATGTTAATTCTTTTAATGCCAACAAAACTTATATAAAAAACAAAAAAGACCTTGCTGCAAAGCAAGGTCTTTTATACTATTTTGTCATTCGAGCCGTATGGTACTTAAAACGTTTCCTTTCTTCTAATTTTAATACGCATGGCGCCTTCTACAGGTTTATCGGACACCAAAATTAAGTAACCTCCTCCGCCTGCACCTGCTAATTTCCATGCTAAGACGTCGTCTTTATATTTAGCAATTTCATTATGAATCCTATCATTAACCATGGCTGGAAACATCTTGGTTTGCGCATGAAACGATTTCAAAAAACTCTCAGCAAATTTTTGTAGGTCCTTATTTTTAATGGCTTCCCAGACCTCATCAGCAGCATGGGCAAGTGCCTTTACATTATTTTCATTGATATGGGTCTCTTTCAAAAGATGCAAACCTGGTTCTCTTGGCCATAACAAGCGCATATAAATATGATCTTCTAACCATGAAAGCACTGATTCATTATGGATGGATTCAAAATCAATTGGCCAATAGGCGTTATCATATTTATGCCGCACCAAACCTGGCATACAAATGCCAATAGCATCTTGCGCGCCAGAAATCATGGTTGATCCCGGATCGTTTTCATACTTAAACAAGATTTCTGCCAACTTTTTAGGCTTGTCCAATGGTAAATAATATGGCCATATTTTTTTTGCCGCATTTCGAGTAGATGTAGACATACCACATCTTTCATTATACTCAATAATAGGCTCTAAAGATAAGGTGATGGCCCAACCTGTGCCATATTTTGATACATATGGTTGATCTATCCATGTCCCGGCTAAATCAATTCTATAAGGTAATGCGCAATTTCCTGCCGACCGAATAGCCGTTGTTGAACGTTCTGGTAACCCTTTTTCCGGTATCCTTTCCAATAGTTTTAATTCAATACCCAAACTGTCACAGAGCTCTCGTTTTTCAGGAGTAAAACCATCTTCATTAACAATAAAATAGTCGGGTTTTAACTTAACAAGATCCTCTTTAAAATCTAAAATACCTGAACCGGAATTTACAAAGGCCTCGTTTACGTATCTAATGGCATTAATCATATAAATACGCTCTTGCTCAGAATTTATAGTTTGTCTGCCCTTTAATTCTGCAACAGTAGCATCAGACCCAATCCCGACATACAATTCTCCAAACGTCGCAGCTTCTTTAAAAAATGCAATATGCCCACTATGTAACATATCAAAACAACCTGAAACAAAAACCTTTTTAGACATTATTATCTTAATATTATTATTTATAAAACACCAATTCCTTTAAGGTATTTATTAAAGTTTGATATTCACCTACTTCAAATAAGCTAAAACATTAGTTTCAATACGTTCTTGAATATTACTCACATCTGCCTTAACAAAGGTTTCTCCTGTAATGTTTTCATAAAGTTCAATATAGCGTGCGCTAACACTTTCAATGTATTCATCACTCATAACGGGTACAGTTTGCCCTTCTAAACCTTGAAAGTTATTGGCTATTAACCACTGGCGCACAAACTCCTTACTAAGTTGTTTTTGCGTTTCTCCTTTGTCTTGGCGTTCTTGGTAGCCATCAGCATAAAAATAACGTGAAGAATCAGGGGTATGAATTTCATCAATTAGAACAATTTGACCGTCTTTAGTTTTTCCAAATTCATATTTTGTATCGACTAAAATAAGACCTCTTGATGCTGCTATTTCAGTACCACGCTGGAATAATTTACGGGTATAATCTTCTAAAACTATATAATCAGCTTCACTAACAATACCTTTTGCTAAAATGTCCTCACGTGAAATATCCTCGTCATGGTCACCCATTTCGGCCTTTGTGGCTGGTGTAATTATAGGCTCTGGAAAAGCATCATTCTCCTTCATACCCTCTGGCATTGGCACACCGCAAAGCATACGCTTACCTGCCTTGTACTCCCGAGCCGCATGACCAGACATATAGCCACGAATCACCATTTCTACCTTAAAAGGTTCACATAAATGCCCTACAGCCACATTAGGGTCTGGAGTTGCGGTTAACCAATTGGGTACTAAATCTTCAGTAGCTGCCATCATTTTAGTGGCAATCTGATTTAATATTTGCCCCTTGTATGGGATGCCTTTGGGCATGACAACATCAAATGCTGAAAGCCTATCGGTGGCTACCATGACCAGTTCTTCATCATTGATATTATAAACAGCTCTAACTTTACCCTTGTATAAGCTTTTTTGACCTGGGAATTTAAAATTGGTATCTGTTATTGTATTACTCATGGTTTGATTCTTTTTATGAGTTGCTAGGTTTTACTTGTTGTTAGATCATTTCATGGCGACTTAAAACGCCTAAGACGCTTCTTATCTAGGTTTTGCCCAGTAAAGGCTTGGCAAAATTAATCCTTTTTCACCATTCTTAGCATCTGGCATAAAAATTTTATAGCTTAATCTCCACATAGCAGGGTATCCATTTATAGGACGCTGACGTTGTATTAATAACCTAGCAAACCTTAATCTGTATTTTCGATACTCTTATAAGCTGCAATCACTTTTTTAACCAATTTGTGACGTATCACATCCTTATCATCTAGAAATATCATGCCTACACCGTCCACATTCTTTAAAATAAGTAAGGCCTCCTTTAAGCCAGAAATGGTGCGTCGCGGTAAATCAATTTGCCCAGGATCTCCTGTTAAGAGAAATTTTGCATTTTTACCCATACGCGTTAAAAACATTTTCATCTGTGCGTGTGTGGTGTTTTGACCTTCATCAAGAATAACAAAAGCGTTATCGAGTGTTCGGCCACGCATAAACGCCAGAGGCGCTATTTGGATGGTGCCTTTTTCGATAAAACTGGCTAGTTTTTCTGGTGCTATCATATCACGTAACGCATCATAAAGAGGCTGCATATACGGATCTAATTTTTCTTTTAAATCACCTGGTAAAAATCCAAGGTTCTCTCCTGCCTCCACCGCTGGACGCGTTAATATAATACGTTTAACCTCTTTGTTTTTCAGTGCTTGTACGGCAAGAGCCACCCCTGTATAGGTTTTACCGGTCCCTGCAGGTCCAATAGCAAAAACCATATCATTTTTACGCATGAGCTCAACCATTTTTCGTTGGTTGGCGGTCTGTGCTTTGATAAGCTTCCCGCCTACACCGTGAACTATAACTTCACCGCTAGATTTTGAAGTTGTGTAATCATCACTACTTTGACTAGTTAACACACGTTCTATAACATTTTCATCTAGTTTATTATACTTACCAAAATGCTTTAGCAGCATAGTAATGCGTCTATCAAACTCATCCAGCAACTCTTCATCGCCAAATGCTTTAATTTTATTACCACGTGCTACAATTTTTAATTTAGGAAAGTACTTTTTAAGAAGTTCTATGTTGACGTTTTGGGGGCCAAAAAATTCTTTTGGAGAGATCTCTTCAAGTTCTAAAATAATTTCGTTCAAAGGCGTAAATTTAGATTAATAGCTTGTATCTGATTTCTAAAATTAATAGCACATCAGATCAAATAGTATTTTTGTTCTATTCCGTATTTTGTATTTTTAAAAATAAGCGAAACTAAACCATATTTTTCATTCAAATTTCCAAAACGAAAACAAAAATTATGTAGGTTTGTAGCTTATTGTTCTTAAACTCAAAAATACATAAATTTGAGTGATGTAACCTTAAAAACATATCAACAATTTTGCCTATGGCAATCATAACATTAACAACTGATTTTGGGGAAAAAGACCACTTTGCTGGTGCTACTAAAGGCGCCATTTATAGTGAACTACCTGATGTGAAAATTGTTGATATCTCACATTCTGTATCGCCATTTAACATTCCAGAGGCTGCATATATCATTCAAAATGGATACAGCAGTTTCCCAAAGGGTACGATTCATATTATTGGAATTGATGCAGAAATACATGCTGAGAATAAGCATATTGCGCTTAAACTTGATGATCATTATTTTATTTGTGCCAATAATGGTATTATGAGTATGATTTGTTCTGAAATTGCGCCAGAAAAAATTGTTGAAATTAATATTCATGAAAAGATACAAACCAGTTTTCCGGTATTGGATGTCTTTGTAAAAGTAGCTTGTCATATTGCTCGTGGTGGTACCCTGGATGTGATTGGTAAAAATATTACTGAGATTAAACCCATCAAGAATATGGTGCCTTTTGTCAATGAAGATAAAACCCAGATTATTGGTAACGTAATTTATATTGACAATTATGGCAATGTGGTTACGAATATTAAGCGTAGCTTTTTTGAAACCATTCAAAAAGGACGCGCTTTTGAAATATCAGCACGAAATTATACGTTCAAGCGCATACGTGAAAAATACAGTGATATTGTAAATTTTGATATCCCCGAACATAAAAGGCATGATGAAGGCCGCAAACTGGTAGTCTTTAACTCCGGAAACTTTCTAGAAATAGCGGTATATAAAAGCAATAGCAATACAGTAGGCAGTGCTTCTACCCTTTTAGGTCTTGGGATTATGGATGCCGTAAGCATTAAGTTTATTCCTAATCCGGTTGTCCCTAAAAGTATAGATATACCGGCTAACGTGCATAAAATATCTGATTTTGAATAAGCTTTTGGGTCCCCATATGTTTGTTAGAATTGTAAAAATGGGGTTTCATGAAGAACATATAAACCGGTTCTTAAGCAATTTTGATGCTGTAAAAACATCCATTAGAGCCTTTGAAGGGTGTCAATTTCTAGAACTCTACCGTGACAAAACCGATCCTTCCATATTTTTCACTTATAGCTACTGGAAAACAGAACAAGACTTGGAGACCTATAGAAAGTCAAATTTGTTTAAAAATGTTTGGGCCGATACCAAACCCCTTTTTAACAGACCAGCCGAAGCTTGGAGTGTAGACAAATTAGAATCATTAGAATAGCCGTTTATGAATAAAAAAGCCTTGCTTATCATAGACATGCAGAATGGCTCTTTTACAGCTAAAACACCTCGTTATGATACCGAAGGCGTTGTAAGCCGAATCAATGCGCTAGCTAGACGATTTAGACATTTACAAGACCCCGTGATTTTTATTCAACATGATGGTTCTGGAACTGATGAATTTATCCCTGGTACTAAAACTTGGGCCTTACTTGATAGTCTAGAGACTTACGCTAGTGATTTGTGTATTAACAAGTATGCCAATGACGTGTTTTACAATTCTAATCTCAAACCAATATTAGACACATTAGGGCTAGATACTCTTTATATTACGGGCTGCGCAACCGACTTTTGTGTGGCCGCAACCATCCAATCGGCTATCACTAAAGATTATAACCTTACGATTGTAGCGGATGGTCATACTACTGGAGAACGCCCTAATTTAAATGCCAAGCAGGTCATTGATCATTATAATTGGGTCTGGAAAAATATGATTCCCACAAAGGGACAGGTCACTGTGAAAGATTTTAAGGGCATCATGCAATCTTTATAAAAATATTAATGATAAAAATTTTACCTTTAGCCCAAATCAAAAAAACAAGTTAATGCTTGCCATTTTAAGAAAAGAAATAAGTACGTTTTTTGCATCACCCATAGGTTATTTAGTCATTGCCATTTTTTTAGTTTTGAATGGGCTGTTTCTTTGGCTCTTTAAAGGTGAGTTTAATATCATGAATTATGGCTTTGCCGATTTATCATCCTTCTTTTTGCTAGCACCTTGGATACTAATTTTCCTGATTCCGGCGGTGACTATGCGCAGTTTTTCAGATGAAAAGAAACAAGGTACCCTAGAGTTATTATTAACCAAACCTGTATCACATTTCAATATAGTTTTAGGCAAATATTTTGGTGCTTTTGTGCTCATATTAATCGCATTAGTGCCAACCTTACTTTATGTCTATACGGTTTATCAATTGGGTAGCCCTGTTGGCAATTTAGATATGGCTAGCACTTTAGGCTCCTATTTTGGGCTTTTATTTTTGGTTGCGGCATATACGGCCATCGGCGTATTTGCCTCCACGCTATCTGATAATCAAATTGTCGCATTTATAAGCGCTGTATTTATTTGTTTTATTTTTTATATTGGTTTTGAAGGCATAGCAGATTTTATGGCTAGTAGTTTGATAGACCAATTGGGTATGAGTACGCATTTTAAAAGCATGAGCCGAGGTGTTCTTGATACTCGTGATATCATCTATTTTTTGAGTCTGACCGTATTCTTTTTAATGCTAACCAAATTAAATTTGAATCCCGCTAAAAAATGATATTAACCCCCACGTTTATTATTTTAATTAGTGTCGTATTTGTGCTGGTATGGCGGTTTGTAAAAACCATTGACAATCGCAAATGGCTAACCCTACTTGTAAGTTTAGCATTAACGCCCATTGCCTACTTTTATGTTTTATATCCCATGATTAATATCTTTAGTAGCTACCATCATGAAAAATATTTCAACGCAGAAGCTTGGAAAGAAACCCCGGAACTGCGCTTTGAAATGTTAAACAATATAGTAAACGATAGTACATTTATTGGAAAACAAAAAAACGACGTGGAATCGCTATTAGGACAAGCGGAATGGTATGGTTGGGATGATAATATCAAGGAAAATTCAAAAGATAAATGGAACTATAACTTGGGTTATAAACCAGGGGCTTTAAATACCTTTCAAGAATGCATTGAACTAGAATTTCAAAATAATACCGTAGTATCTTTAAGAACCTATCAATTAGAAAAGACTTTTGAATAATATTATAAAAAACATAGTACTACTTATTCTTGCTGTAATAGCCATAAATTTTATGAGCAGCAAAGTGTATAAACGCTTTGATTTAACGGCCGATTCTCGCTACACCTTAAGTCAATCTGCCATAGCGCTTATTGAAGATGTAGATTCGCCAATTGTGATTGATGTCTTTTTAGAGGGCGAAGATTTTCCTTCAGAATTTAGAAGGCTACAAAACGAAACCAGACAGCTCCTCGAAGAGTTTGCAGCCAAGAATCAAAACATATTCTTCAACTTTATTAACCCTCTTGCTAATGATGCGAACCGCGATCAAGTGATTCAACAACTCACCCAGCGCGGATTAACACCTATGCAATTGAGTGTGACCGAAAGCGGAAAATCATCTAAAGCTGTTATTTTCCCTTGGGCGCTGGCCAGTTACAATGAGCAAACGGTAATTATCCCTTTAGTAAAAAATAAAATTGGCGCCACACAACAAGAATTAGTCAGCAATTCGGTACAACATTTAGAATATGCTTTTGCTGATGGATTTAGTAAATTAACAAAGCCCAAACGCCGTAAGATTGCTATTTTAAAAGGCAATAAACAATTAGAAGACAAATACATTGCTGACTTTGTAAAAAAACTTGGCGAATATTATTATATAGCCCCCTTTACGTTAGATAGCGTAAGTCAAAGTCCTCAAAAAACACTAGAAGGCATCAATGCTTTTGATTTAATTATTTCAGCTAAACCCACCGAAGCCTTCACAGAGGAAGAGAAATTGGTATTGGACCAATACACCATGAATGGCGGTAAAAGTCTATGGCTTGTTGATGCCATAGCAATGGAAAAAGATAGTTTATACAATGATAGAGGCTCCAATGTAGGTATACCTAGAGATTTAAACCTTACAGATTTCTTTTTTAAATATGGCGTGCGTATTAATCCTGTTATGGTGAGCACCTTATTTTCTGCACCTATAACATTGGCCATGGGTGAAGGCAGTCAGTCTCAATTCCAACATCTAAAGTGGACGTATTCACCACTAGCGGGTTCGAGTAGCAACCATCCCATTGTGAATAATATCAATTTGGTTAAGTTTGATTTTGCAAATCAAATAGATACGCTTAAAAACGGTATTAAAAAGACCATCTTACTAGAATCTGCGCCATTAACAAAATTAGAAGGTACGCCACGTGAAGTAAGCCTAGATGTTGTGACTAAAGAGCAAGATCCAAAACTATTTAATCAGGGCAATCAAACCTTAGCCGTCTTATTGGAAGGTGAATTTAGCTCCGCATATAGCAATCGAATTAAACCTTTTGAAGTCGCTAATGTGAAGGACCAAAGCGCTTCTACAAAAATGATTATTATTGCCGATGGCGATGTGATAAAAAACGACCTGATTAGAAATGCGCCTCAAGAATTGGGCTTTGATAGATGGACTGGTCAAACCTATGGAAACAAAGAATTTTTGCTCAATGCCGTGAATTATTTATTGGATGACAATGGACTTATAAACATTCGATCAAAGGAAATAGCTGTTGCATTCTTAGATCAGCAAAAAATAACTGCTCAAAAAACAAAATGGCAGCTTATAAACATCCTATTACCACTGGTATTATTGGCTGTTTTTGGATTTGGCTTCAACTACATTAGAAAGAAAAAATACACCTCCTAAATGTTAATAAGTTTGTTTCCAAATATAGACTGTTTGGAATATATTTGTAAGACGTAGAAAGACATTTTTAACTCAGCGCATTAGATGAAACATTTAGAACTAAATAACATGATGTATTTAGAATATTATCTAAATGTAGCATGTGACTTCTAAAAAAACATATTCCAACACATGAAATTTATAGTATCAAGTACGTATTTACTTAAACAATTACAGGTTTTAGGTGGTGTTATTAACAATTCAAACACCCTACCTATTTTAGATAATTTCTTATTTGAATTAGACCATGATAAGCTTATTATTTCTGCCAGTGATTTAGAAACTACAATGGCTTCTACCCTAGATGTAGAAAGTGAAAGTGAAGGCAGTGTTGCCATTCCTGCGCGCTTGTTATTAGATACCTTAAAGACCTTTCCTGAGCAACCTTTAACCTTTGTTGTTGAAGAAAACAATACGGTAGAAATTAGTTCTAATCATGGTAAATATGCCTTGGCCTATGCTGATGGTAATGAATTTCCAAAGGCCGTAGCTCTGGAAGATCCAAGTAAAACAGTAATTACAGGAGACATATTAGCCACAGCCATTAGTAAAACTATTTTTGCCGCAGGTAATGATGATTTACGACCTGTAATGAGTGGTGTGTTTTTTCAATTTTCTACCGAAGGTTTAACTTTTGTAGCTACCGATGCACACAAATTAGTGAAATATACACGTGAAGATGTTAAAGCGAGTCAGGTGGCTGAATTTATTATGCCTAAAAAACCTTTAAATCTATTAAAAGGTATTCTAGGTGGTAGTGAGGAAGATGTCACGATAGAATACAATGATAGTAATGCCAAGTTCACCTTTGAAAATTCAGAATTAATTTGCCGTTTAATCGATGGAAAATACCCTAATTATGAAGCGGTTATTCCAAAAGAAAATCCTAACAAACTGGCCATTAATAGAAATCAGTTTTTAAACTCTGTGCGTCGTGTTAGTATTTTCTCTAACAAGACTACGCACCAAATACGATTAAAAATTGCAGGTGCTGAACTTAATATTTCTGCTGAAGATATTGATTACAGCAACAAAGCTGAAGAACGTTTAACCTGTGACTATCAAGGCGATGACATGCAAATTGGGTTTAACTCTCGTTTTTTAACTGAGATGTTAACCAACTTAAGTTCTGATGATGTTCAATTAGAAATGAGCATGCCCAATAGAGCAGGTATTTTAACACCAGTAGATGGCCTTAATGAAGGTGAACAAGTGACTATGCTTGTAATGCCAGTGATGTTAAACAACTAAGACATTTCTTAAAAATAAGAATTTAAAGATATAAAAAAAGCAACCTTAAGAGGTTGCTTTTTTTGCTTCTAATTATAGTTTTGGAATCAGAAATAATTAAAATTTACCTATTTCGATAGTAAATCAATTCAAGAAAACCAATTTAGGCATAATCTGTATCTGTTTAACCTAAAACAGCTTTTAGAACTAGGCCTAAAAAAACACCCATTAAAAAGTGGGTGTTTTTGCTTACCTTTTTGTATTTCACATTTTAACTAATAAAATTAAAAGATAATGGGTATGAGGGTGCCTCACCTCTGCTTGCTTTTATTGCATTGACAATAGGAAAAATAACGCCAACAATCCCTAATACGGCAAATCCTAACAGGCCTAAACCGAAAAATAAAATTAAGGGTACGCAAATAATACAGTATACAATAAGACTCAGTTGAAAATTAACTATATTTTTTCCGTGTGCATCCATTTGATACACTTTATCCTTTTGTGTAAGCCACAATATTAAAGGCACTATTAAACTTCCAAACCCTATAACTAAGGTTATTAATTGACTTAAATGCGTAATGACTAATAATTGGTTATCTTCTTTCATTGGTTCTAATTTTTTTAATCCATCATAACCCAAACTTTAAAATTTTTAAATGCAAGGCGCATATTGAGTTTAAAGTACGCTATAATGGTGATTGTTATTGATTGATGTACATAAATATGACGCATTTAAACCAAAAATGTTACATCATGAGACCAGCTTTTTCTAAAAACAGCTTTAAACGTCATAAACAGCCATAAACCTTTAAATGTATTGGATTATACCTTTATTCAAAACAAGAGAATCGCGCTTAGCTTGAGAGACATATTATAGCATACTGATTAATCCTCTAAAAAAATTAATTATCTTTAAATGCACTGCTTTTCAAGCATCCGCTTCATAGGCACCATAAATTCTATTAATTTATGAATACTGTATCCGAGACAACATGTAAAAAATCACCAACAAAAATTTGATGAATTGCTGAGAAGTAAATACCATGAATTAAAAAATTACAAACCATGAAAACTTTAATTTCTTTCTTTTGTTTAATACTCCTGTTAGCCTGTAAAAAGGACATTGCGCAAAAAACTGTTGAAAATAATGACTCAACATCATATTTAGATTATTCTAATAAAGATGACCAGTTTACTGGCGGTATTAAAATGATTCCCATAAAAACATCAAAAGGAACATTTAAAGTGTGGACCAAGCGTATGGGCAATAATCCAACCAAACGGGTATTACTCTTACACGGTGGCCCAGGAGGTACTCATGAAGAATTTCTCTGTTTTGATGGTTACTTGCCAAACGAACATATAGAATACATCTACTACGACCAATTGGACTCATATTACAGCGACAAACCAAACGATTCCTCCTTATGGACCACTGAACATTTTGTAGAGGAAGTTGAACAGGTCCGTGTGGCTTTAGGATTAAATAAGGAAAACTTTTACTTATACGGCCAATCTTGGGGAGGCATTTTAGCAATGGAATATGCCTTCAAATATCAAGACAACCTAAAAGGCCTAATCATTTCAAACATGATGGCGAGCGCTCCGGCGTACGGCAAGTATGCCAATGAAGTATTAGGACCTAAAATGGATCCTGCGATATTTAAAGAAATAATGCATTTGGAAGCTAAGGAAGATTTTGATAATCCACGTTATAGTGAGTTACTAATGAACCATTATTATACCGAGCACATTCTTAGAATGCCACTTGATCAATGGCCCGAAGCAATCCATAGATTATTCAATCATATGAATCCCAACATTTATATTTATATGCAAGGTTATAGTGAATTTGGGATAACAAAAAATGCAACCTTAAAAAATTGGGATGTAACCTCTGTTCTTAAAACAATAGAAGTGCCTACTTTAGTCATAGGCGCTACGCACGATACTATGGACCCTGAGCATATGAAATGGATGTCCGAAGAAGTGAAAAACGGACAATTTTTATTATGCCCTAATGGGAGTCACCTAGCTCAGTATGATGATCAAAAAGTGTTTTTTAAAGGACTAATAGATTTTATAAATGCTGTTGATACCGATAGTTTCTAATACATACATGATTTTTTATAAGAGGAATGCTCAACAATACAATGTGCTATAGCTTCTGGACTAAACAATAACTTTTTACTTTTAGATGAATTTATATCTTCATTTGAAGCCATTTTCCTCATACTAAAGGTCCACAATAAAGAAGCCATTGCCTAGTGTGAAGTAATTAAACCAAAATCTCTAATTCATCTCGCCTACTGAAAAAAATAGTTGATTTATTTTTTGTATCTTATGTGGTCAAAAAAGTAATTCTTCCTAAAAATAGCAAGGTCGACTCTATATTACATATAGATTGCCTGACGTTTATCCCAAAATCTCTGTGAATTATCAGTATTGAAGGCCTACTCATCATTATAGTGTTATGCCTTAATAATATAATACGATGAGTTCTAAAGAACCAAATTATTTGAAAAAGATATTAAAACTTGTATTGATATACTTTGGTTCCATTCTACTTTTAGGTTTCTTGGCTTTACTCTGTTGTTTTGATGTCATCCCCCTTGATTTCCTGAATTCAAAAAAATCCCCCTCCCCTTTATATGATATGGATTATGATATCGCCCAACTAAGTCCTTCAGAAGAAAATGATTTGCTTATCTACGGATTTGAGTTATTTAAAGAAACCCCAAAATATATTGGTCCTGATAATGGAAATCCAGATATGGCATTCCAAGGCAATAGATTAGCCTGTAAAAATTGCCATCTCAATTATGGCACAAAGCCCTATTCTGCGCCGTTAATTGGCATTATTCAAAGATTCCCACAATTTCGTGGTAGGGAAAACAAAATAGGAACCATTCAAGAACGTATTAATGGCTGTATGGAACGCAGCATGAATGGTAAAGTACTACCAGTTTCAGGAAAAGAAATGCAAGCCATTGTAGCTTATTTACAATGGATTAGTAGGTTTGCGCCTGCGGATGGTAAATTAAAAGGTACTGGTTTCCTTAAAATTAAAATTCCAAACCGACCTATTAATCTTGCCAATGGGAAACAAGTTTTTAAAAAACATTGTGTTTTATGTCATAACACCGATGGACAAGGTTCTAAACCTGCTAACGGATTTACCTATGATTACCCACCACTTTGGGGAGATGATTCATACAACAATGGCGCAGGCATGACACGAGTTATCACTGCCGCTCAATTTATAAAAGGTAATATGCCTTTTGGCACAACCTATGACGCGCCGGTACTCACGGATGAAGAAGCCTATGATGTTGCAGGATATATAAATATGCAAAACAGACCAATTAAACCAAACACGGAAAACGATTTTCCAGACATAAAGAAAAAACCGGTATCAACACCATACCCCCCATATGCCGACAGTTTTTCTATTGAACAACATAAAAAAGGCCCTTTCCAACCCATAATAGCGTATTACAAATCAAAATTTAACATCAACAAAACAAAGTAATTATGAAAACAAACAGCAGCAATTCGAGACGACAATTTTTAGGAGCTTTAGCCATGGGGGCTACTGCCAGTACACTTTCTGTACTTACTAATCCTATTTATGCAGATGTTCCAACACTAGACACTCATAAAATGAGCGCAGCAGAAGATTGGTTTGACAAAATTAAGGGAAAACATCGTATAGTTTATGACGGTTCTACACCACATGCTGGTTTTCCTGTAACATGGAACTGGGCATTTTATTTAAGTAATAATAGCACCGGGACTCCAGATGAAGACATGACGGCCATGACCGTATTACGCCATAAGGCCATTCCTTTATCATTTGCAACAAGCTTATGGGAAAAGTATCCTATTGGGGAAGTCTTTGAAATCAATGATAATTCTACAGGAAAAGCGTCATTACGAAACCCTTATTACGAACCTCAACCTGGTGATTTTCCGCTACCTCCTATTCAAGGTATCAAGGAAATGATGGGCCGAGGGGCTATGTTTTGTGTTTGCGATTTAGCAACAAAGGTATACAGCAATGCTGTTGCTGAAAAAATGAAACTAGATCCAAAAGAAGTTTATAAAGAATGGGTAGCAGCTGTACTTCCGGGCATTCAAGTTGTTCCTTCAGGTGTTTGGGCCTTGGGTCGCGCTCAAGAGCATGGCTGTGGATATATTTATGCCGGCGAATAATTTAAATAAAAAGTTATGAAAACACGTATATATTTCCTTTTAGCATTTCTGATGGTAGCATCAAGTTATGCCCAAGAACATCCCGTTAAAATTGTATTTGATGTAACAAGCAGTGATAATGCACTTCACAAAACTGCTGTTAGACATGTCAAAGCCATGTCTAATGCTTATCCCAATTCTGAGTTTGAAGTGGTCATGTACAGTGGCGCTATGGAAATGGTTCTAAAAGACAAATCAGTTGTGGCGAAAGAAATAGAAGCCCTTGTAAAAAAGGACAATGTAACCTTTGTCATTTGTGAAGGGACCATGAAACGCCATAAGGTTACAGCATCAAACCTTATTGAAGGTGTAAAAAGTGTACCTGATGGTATTCTAGAAATTGTTTCAAAACAAAATGAAGGCTGGGGGTACATTAAAGAAACACCATAAGACCAAACTAGTAATCAGATAATAGAATTCTTTTTATTATCTGCTTATTATTTCTCGCTCATATTAACAACTTTATTCCAATCATCAGGCACCCCAGATATTGTGTATTCTGCAGCTTTCTTGATAAAATATTTAGCTACGTCATCATGTGGGTTTCCTAGAACGACTTGATCAAATATAGCAGATGCTTTTGGGAATTCTTTATTAAAGAAATGTTTTAATCCTTTTTCAAATGTTTTTAAGGTTTTTGTTTTTAATAAAATCACATCATCTGCGTCGCCATCAAAACACTCATAAATAGCCACCGCATGGTGCTTTCCTTTTGCCATGACCTTTCCTAAAAACCTAAAATTATAATCCGCTTTATTCGAAATTGTATCCATGCTATTTCCACTAAGCATAATATTTGCCCCATAATACTTGGTAATACCTTCCATTCTAGAGGCTGTGTTAACAGTATCAGCAATTATAGCTGTATCATTTCTATAGGTATCACCAATGATTCCCATCACTAAATCCCCAGTATGAATACCCATACCTACAGAAATTGGATTATACCCCTCTTGCTTACGTTTTATATTATAATCTGCAATAACCTTTTGCATATCAATACAAGCTTGAAGTGCTAATCCAGCCTGCTCAGGAAATAGCGCCATTATACCATCTCCCATATATTGATTCACGAACCCTAAATGTTTTTTAATTAACGGTCCTACCCTTCCAACATACGCATTAACAAATTTAAAATTTTGTTCGGGAGTCATGGACTCCGCTAGTGAGGTATAATCTCTAATATCTGTAAAGACCACAGTAACTTCCTTTGCCATATGATCACCTAAAAGTGCTTCCGTTACTGTTTCTCGGCCAACAGACTTTAAAAATTCAGATGGGACAAATCTACTTGTAGCCTGATGAATACCATGAAGATTTAAATGCGTTTTTATCCTACTTAAGAGTTCATTTTTTGAGAATGGTTTTATTAAATAATCATTGGCGCCCACATTAAATCCTGCTACCAAATCGCTCACTCTGTTTTTTGCTGTTAATAAAACCACAGGCAATTCACTAGCTGTATACGTTTTTCTTAACGTCTCACAAACCGCATATCCAGAAAGCTGAGGCATCATTATATCCAACAACACCAACTCAAAATTGCCCTGTTCAATACACTGTAAAGCTTGCTTTCCATTACTTACCGCCATAACGGTGTAACCGGCATAGGTTAAATGATTCTCTAAAACACGCCTATTAACAGGCTCATCATCTACTATAAGAATCCTTTTTTGACGACCACCATTAGAGCCTATAATATGGTCATGTTCAATACTATCATCATCAGTTCTATGAACACTTTGTATTGTTTCATTAACTGGCTCTAACATATCAAAACCACGCTTTTTATGGCTAATAGGCAAGGTGAAGCTAAACGTTGATCCCTTTTCAATTTCTGAATCTACAGTAATTGTTCCCCCGTGAAGTTCGACAAGTTGCTTGGTTACAGATAAGCCCAAACCTGTGCCTCCATACGCTCTATCTGTACCGCCATCTAACTGCTCGAAAGCATTAAAAATAGTACCAAATTCATCCCCAGGAATACCAATACCGGTATCAGTTATAGAAACTTGCAACATTGATCCTATTTGTTTACTATGCAATTCTACGGTGCCTTCCTCCGTGAATTTAATAGCATTACCAATGAGATTATATAATATTTGCTGCAGTCTATTCTCATCAGCATCCACCAGTACCACATCTTTTGGAATACTATTTAATAAGTTGAGTTTTTTTCCCTTTGCCAAAGTACTTGACACTTTTAAAACCAAATTAGTTAGGACATAGATATCTATGGGGCTCCTTGAGAGGGTTAAATCCTTATGCTTCAATTTGGAAAAATCTAACAAATCATTAACTAAAGTAGTGAGTCTTTTTCCACTGCTCACAATCATGTCCAAATTTTCCAAGGCTTGTTTAGATAATTTGCCTGCTGAACCATCCTTAATAGATTCTGAAAGGCCGATAATTCCATTTAATGGAGTCCGCAATTCGTGGGATGTATTAGCTAAAAACTCATCTTTAAGTTTATCAATTTTCTCGAGTTCAATGACACGTTGTTTTTCAAGTTCTGTTTTTCTTTGCTCTTCCCTTATTTGTAAACTTTTCTCCTTATCTGCTACCTTAATTTTCTGAATGGTTTTATACCTGTGAAATACTAAAAAAGAAACTAATATAGTAGCAATAGCAATGGCCAACATTATATTTCTAAAAGTGGTTTCCTCCTTGATTTTTAGCTCTTTAATTTGTGCTTCGTTCTCAAGTGCAACAATCTCATTTTCCCTTTTTTCGGAATTAAACCTTTCCTGTAATTCTTGAATTTGTTTAGACTTGGTTTTATCATAAAGACTATCCTTAACAGTAATTAATTTTTTACTAAACGCTAAGGCACGGGCGTAATCCTCTTTATTGGCATACATTTGAGAAAGCAAATTGTAATTATCCTTCATTATTTCTTTATTACCCATTTGCTCTGAAATCTTTAGAGATTTCATTAAAAATTCTTCAGCTTGTCTAAACTCATCAAGTTTTAAATGATTTTTACCAAGCTCAAAATAACTCATGGCTAATTCATTCTTTTGATTGAGTCCCTCTCTTATTTTGAGTGCCTTGTAGTGATAGTCCAGTGCTTTGTTATAATTCTGTTTATAACTGCACACCTTACCAAGAGATTCATAGTCATAAGCCATTCCCCATTTACTATCTAAGGCGGTATCAAAAGCCAATGCTTTATTAAAAAAAATTAAAGCTTTCTCATAATCCTTAAGGCGCAAATAGGTATCACCTATATTATAATTACAATTTCCTAATTCCGTTTTGTCTCCTAATAGCTCAAAAATATCTATTGCTCGATTATAATATGGCAATGCCTCCTCTATTCTACCCGTTTTTTTTAAGGTTTCGCCTAAGGCATTTAGTGTAGTAGCTTCACCAAAAACATCACCCACATCCTCATAAATCTTCACAATGTCATAGTATATTTCAAGGCTCTGATCTAATCGTCCAATATCATCTAGAATAACAGCCTTTTGGTATAATCCGTTGGCCATTTCCTTTTTATCATTTCTATTGCTTGCATGCGTGATATAGGCTTCAAAGTACCCCAGTGCTTCATCATAATTCCCTCTCTGTCGTTCTAATACGCCGTACTGGTATTTTGCAGTATACTGTAACCCTTTAATATTTTTACTAACAGCAAAACGAAATAAACTATCTATATATAATTGAGCAATGCTATCGTTAGATCTATTGTTTAAATATTCCCATGACAAATTTTTTAAAGCAGCCCCCTTCAAAGAATCATTAGGAGCAATGTTATATGCATGTTTTAAACTATCTAATTTGGCAGTTTGACAAAAAAAGATATTGCACGTAAATGTTAAAAAGAATATACAGTATATGTATTTCATTTTAAATCAGAAGGTTTCATTGGTTGTTGAATGCTAAAGTTAAGCGTAAAAATTTAACTTTAAAAATCTACATCCATACGGGGCTACAATTGAAAACCGGAAAGAATCTAAAAATTTAAATGCTCTGACTATGCATCACTAAAAAAGGAATATCTATTTTAAAAGCAAAGGTTTCTACCAAATGTCTGGTAAATAAACGCTCTATAAAAGAATGTTTTTTACTCATCATGGCTAACAATTTGACATCATTATTTTTTAAATAATGTTGAACGGCATAAAAAATATCCTGAGCATTAGAATCGATAAAATCATGCGTTGCATCAGTAAAATGAGTTTCAAAAAATATTTTATTTCTACTTTGATTTTGAGCTAGATGATGTTCATCAGCAACATGGAGTATTTTTAATTTGGCATGGTATTTATCCATGCATTCTTTTAAAGGTTCTAATTCCTGTAAATTGAACAGTGGTAAATTGTTTGTAGTAAAGGCAATGGTATTTAAATCTGTATGCTTGCAATTATCAGGTATTACCAATACGGGAGCAGTACAGCGTTGAATAACCCGTACTGTGTTACTACCAAATAATGTCTTAGCTAAACCCGAGGCGCCTTTAGTCCCCATTATTATCAAATCAATCTGTTTACTTATTGTAATCTGATTTATAGCATCAATGAAATTATCATAATCTACAATGGAATAAAACTCAAAGTTTTCATAGGGATAGTTTGTTTCAATATTTAAAATAATATTTTCAATTGATTTTTTGGCAGCATTAATAATCGTTTTATAAATCGTGGCTGATGAGTTTACAGCCATCATATCATCTGAAATAAAAGAGGATGCTTTTTGAACGTTCAGTAAATAAAACTTACAAGCATCACCCTTAAATAAATCAATGGCAAAGTGTATGGCATTCAAGGAATTTTTAGAAAAATCTGTTGGTAATAGAATATTTTTCATGCTAAGTCAAGATTGATAATCTAGTAAATATATTAGCATAAGCTGTAAATTACTATGACAAAAATCAGTTATAGAAGATCTTGAAATTTGTATTAATAATCCTTCCTAAAATGTTCGTATATTCGCTATGCTATTAAATCTCTTATGAAATTAACTTTTACCATTGCCCTACTAACTTTAGTAGGGACCTGTGCTACACCTAAATACGATACCAAAATAAAAAACCTAAAGGACAGTATCCTATTAGTAGACAGCACCTTGGTTATGAAATATGCAAATACGATAACCAAAGAAGAATTAAAAAATCATTTATTTGAATTCGCTTCAGACAAATATTCGGGAAGACAAGTAGGTGAAAAAGGCCAAAAATTAGCTTCAGCCTTT
The DNA here is from genome assembly GCF_014651495.1 of Algibacter mikhailovii. GTDB lineage: Bacteria > Bacteroidota > Bacteroidia > Flavobacteriales > Flavobacteriaceae > Algibacter_E > Algibacter_E mikhailovii. The sequence continues at coordinate 14,916 of NZ_BMWZ01000008.1, read as the reverse complement.
CTAAAAAATTATTATCAAAATCAGGAGATAGCCTCGCCTTTTGGTGGAGACAACTACTATCAAATGATACCTAATAAATTTTTGTCAAAAGATGTAAAAGACTCTGAGAATGTTCTAGCCTATATTGAAGGCTCGGAAAAACCTGAAGAGACCATTATAATATCATCGCATTTAGACCATCTTGGCATAAATGATAATGGCGAGATATATAACGGTGCAGATGATGATGGATCTGGCACGGTGGCATTAATGGAAATGGCGCAGGCTTTTAACCAAGCAAAACAAGATGGTTATGGTCCAAAACGAAGCATTCTATTTTTGCACCTTACTGGTGAAGAGATTGGAACAAAAGGCTCTCAGTTTTATGTTGAGCATCCTATCCTTCCTTTAAAAAACACGCTTGTTGACCTTAATATTGATATGATTGGAAGGGTTGATGACATTCATGAAAATGATGAAAATTACATCTATATCATTGGTGCTGATCGCTTAAGTAAAGAGCTGCATTATCTTTCCCAAAAAGTAAACAATAAACTCATTCATATCAATTTAGATTACAGATACAATGCTAAAAATGACAGCAACCATTTCTACGAGCGTTCTGATCATTTTAACTTTGCAAAAAAAGACATTCCTGTGATTTTTTATTTTAGCGGGGTGCATGACGACTATCATAAAGCTTCTGACACTCCAGATAAAATTAATTACTCCATGTTAGAAAAGCGAACACAACTTATTTTTGCAACGGCTTGGCAAATTGCAAATCAAGAACATCGTTTAGTTGTTGATAAGTACAACGAACTCTTAAAGTAAATTGAAAAGAATTGGTCTGTACCGCTATATTTTGTATTATAGCCGAACAATTATTAAAATTCAACACTTTGAAAAGCATTGTCTCTTTCTGTTGTGCTACCTTATTATTAGTCTCTTGTAGCAACTCACAAAATAAAACATTAGTAAGCGAAAAAGCAGCAACCTTTGCAAAAACCATAACTGCTGCAGAGCTAAAAGACATGCTCTACACCTATGCCTCTGATGATTTTGAAGGAAGAAAGACCGGTGAACCTGGGCAAAAAAAAGCCATTGAATTCATAAAATCCCATTATGTTGCTAATGAGATTGCCTCTCCTATTGCAGAAGACGATTACTATCAGGAGATTCCAGAATCTTACTTTAGAAATAGCATCAAAGCATCTGAAAATGTTGTGGCCTATATTAAAGGATCTGAAAAACCAGAAGAGGTTCTTGTTATATCTGCACATTTAGATCATATTGGCATAGCTTCTAATGGAGAAATTAATAATGGTGCGGATGATGATGGTTCAGGAACTGTTGCTATTTTAGAAATAGCCGAAGCATTTAAAGCGGCTCAAAAGGCGGGCCACGGTCCAAAACGTTCCATTCTTTTTTTACACGTTACTGGTGAAGAAATTGGTCTTTATGGATCACGTTATTATACAGATGTAGATCCCATATTTCCTTTAGAAAATACAATCACTAATCTCAATATAGATATGATTGGTCGAGTGGACCCAAAACATGAAGGTGGAAAGAATTATTTATACTTGATTGGTTCTGACAAATTAAGTCAGGAGTTGCATGACTTATCTGAAGCGGTGAATAAAAAATACTTTAATCTAGAATTTGATTATACGTATAATGCTGATGATGACCCGAATCGATTTTATTTTCGTTCAGATCATTACAATTTTGCCAAAAATAATATTCCGGTAATATTTTATTTTAATGGCTCTCACGCTGATTATCACAAACCTTCGGATACTCCAGATAAGATTAACTATGAGTTCTTAGAAACTCGTGCCCAACTTATTTTTCATATGGCTTGGGAACTTGTGAATAGAGATGAGCGTGTAAAACTAGATTAACGATTAAGAATAAGTTAGCCTAGGTTATTGTATTTGAAAGTAACCAATGACTAATTTGAAATAAAAACTTAATCCGAAAACACCAACTTAAGGTAATACATAGATACCATCCTTTAATACCATTTAGCAAGCACATCTGCTAGCATAACAGATGAATTCTAATAGAAATATGGAATACAAATCTTTTGATTTAGAAAAAGCACAAAAAAATAAAGCAGAAAAACTTGTTGATTATTAATAAATACCTATTTTTGCACCCAATTTCGGATTAACCTCTGGCGAAAATCGTGAATGTTGTTCTGGATTAATCAAAATTAAATTTAAAGATATGGAATCTTTAGTAAAATTTGTACAAGACGAATTTGTAGCAAAAAAAGAATTTCCGGTATTTGCAGCTGGAGATACAATAACTGTATTCTACGAAATTAAAGAAGGTAGCAAAACACGTACTCAGTTTTTTAGAGGCGTAGTAATTCAAAGAAGAGGTTCTGGAAGTTCAGAAACTTTTACAATCAGAAAAATGTCAGGTTCAATTGGTGTTGAACGTATCTTCCCAGTGAATTTACCGGCATTACAAAAAATTGAAGTTAATAAACGTGGAAAAGTACGTAGAGCTAGAATTTACTACTTTAGAGGTCTTACTGGTAAAAAAGCCAGAATTACTGAGCGTAGACGTTAATAACATACACCTGCAACAGCAGTACTTTAAAGCCTTGAGAAAACTCAAGGCTTTTTTTATTAACAAATGTTCATAACCCCAGTTCATAACCGGTTGATATCTATACAGTTAAATTCTTTGTTTTATTAAACTTAGGTTATATATTAGCTACAGGAATTATAACAATTAACAACTGGTTTCGATTCAACACCGAATTTATATAAATTCCTAATTAAGGTAACGTTCTTTAATATAAATTGTTTTTTGAGGCCAAATCAAGTCACGTGTATGCGTGTATAAGAAAAGGCCATGACATTATATCTAGTGTGAATATGAAAATAGACATCACGTGATACAATGGAAAGCTTAAAAAGTTATTGCAACGAAAGTGAATATAATAACGTAAGCAATGCTGTTAATAGTTGGACACGAAAGTGAATAAGGATTTAATAGCATCAAGAAAAACAGTTCACGAAACATTGTAATGATAGGTCAATACATTTTGAAAATCAGATAAAATGTTTCATTGAATTAACACTGCTTAAACCGCTTGTTTAAATGAATATTTTAAATACTATTAGTGGACACGCCAATAGGGTTGAGTAAGGTTATTTCAAAAAAGCCATGTCAAAGGAGATTAAATTCTGCAGTGATATGGCTTTTGTTTTTTATAACTTTTGTAGTTCTTTTTTAAACTATTCTCACCTACCCTTTACTTTTTTATCATTATTACAAAACTATTCTGTTAAAAGCTTTTCATTTTTCGATTAAATCTAAATACGCTCTAAATTTTGTATATTCGCATCGCTAAAATTTCAGCCTTTCTTAAGATTTCATTTTTAGTACAGTAATAATTCTTTAAAACCCGACACGAATGTCTAAAATTATTTATACAAAAACGGACGAAGCTCCAGCATTAGCAACACGTTCTTTACTTCCTATTATTAAAGCCTTTGTTAAATCGTCTGGCATTAATATTGAAACTAAAGACATTTCTTTAGCGGCTAGAATATTAGCTGTTTTTCCTGATTTTTTGACTGAAGATCAAAAAGTATCAGATGATTTGGCTTTACTTGGTGAATTAGCGAAACAACCGGAAGCGAATATTGTAAAATTACCTAACATTAGTGCTTCAATACCTCAATTAAAAGGCGCTATTAAGGAATTACAAACGTTAGGGTTCAAGATTCCTGATTATCCTAATGAGGCTACCAATGCTACTGAAGAAGACATTAAATCGCGTTACGACAAAATAAAAGGTAGTGCTGTAAACCCTGTATTACGTGAAGGTAACTCTGATCGAAGAGCGCCTAAAGCAGTTTCTCATTACGCGAAAAAGAATCCTCATAAAATGGGGGAATGGAAAAAAGACTCCAAAACTCATGTGGCTTCTATGGAGGCTAATGACTTTTATGGGTCAGAAAAATCTACTACATTAGCTGAGGCTACTGAATTTAAAATTACCTTCAACGGTAAAGAGTTAAAAGGCTACGCTCCTTTATTAGCAGGAGAAATTATTGATGCCTCTACTATGAGTATTAGTGCTCTTAAAGCATTTGCTGCAAAAGAAATTGCAGACGCTAAAGCCAATGGAGTATTATTATCATTACATATGAAAGCTACCATGATGAAGGTTTCAGACCCTATTATTTTTGGAGCTATTGTTGAAGTATTCTACAAAGATGTATTTGAAAAATACGCTGAATTATTTGATGAATTAGGTGTTTCTGCTACTAATGGTATTGGTGATGTTTATGCTAAAATAGAAGGCCATGCTAAAGAAGACGAAGTAAAAACTGCGATTAACGCCGTATATGAAGATGCCCCAGCTGTCGCTATGGTAAATTCGGACAAAGGAATTACAAATCTGCATGTCCCTTCTGATGTTATTGTAGATGCATCAATGCCTGCGATGATTCGTACTTCAGGACAAATGTGGAATGCAGAAGGACAACAACAAGATACCAAAGCTTTAATTCCAGACCGATCTTATGCAGGTGTATTCCAAGCAACCATTGATTTCTGTAAACAACATGGCGCTTTTAATCCGGTAACCATGGGAACAACACCAAATGTTGGACTTATGGCTCAAAAAGCTGAGGAATATGGATCTCATGATAAAACTTTCCAATTAAGTGAAGCTGGAACTGTTGAAGTTGTGGATACAAACGGTAATATACTTTTATCTCAGGACGTAAAAGAAGGAGACATTTTTAGAATGTGTCAAACAAAAGATGCTCCAATTCAAAACTGGGTTAAACTAGCTGTTGATAGAGCTAGAGCAACTGGTTGGCCAGCAGTTTTTTGGTTAGATGAAAACAGAGCTCATGACGCTGAACTAATTAAAAAAGTAAATATATATTTAAAAGATCATGATACTAAAGGTTTAGATTTACAGATATTATCGCCTATTGAAGCAACTATATTTACTTGTGAACGTATTGTAAAAGGCGAAGATACTATTTCTGTATCTGGTAATGTATTACGCGATTATTTAACAGATTTATTCCCAATTTTGGAATTAGGCACGTCTGCTAAAATGTTATCAATTGTACCATTAATGAACGGCGGAGGATTGTTTGAAACTGGCGCTGGAGGTTCTGCACCAAAACACGTGCAACAATTACTTAAAGAAAACCATTTACGTTGGGATTCCTTAGGTGAATTTTTAGCTTTAGCCGTTTCTTTAGAGCATTTTTCTATAGTTAACAATAACGAAAAAGCTAAAATTTTAGGTGATGCATTAGATAATGCGACGGGGAAACTTTTAGATAACAAAAAAAGCCCATCAAGAAAAGCTGGAGAATTAGACAATAGAGGTAGTCATTTTTATTTGGCCTTGTATTGGGCTCAAGAGTTAGCGAATCAAAATGAAGATCAAGATTTGAAAACTGAATTTGCATCTATAGCTAAAGCACTTGCCGATAATGAAGCGAAAATAGTAAGTGAATTAAATGATATTCAAGGTAGCCCAACAGATATTGGTGGTTATTATGAACCTAATGAAACACTCATTAATAACGTGATGCGTCCTAGTAAAACATTTAATTCAATCATAGGATAGTACAATAATCGCATAGATTAAACATATCAAGTATAAATAAAAAGCCTCCCTTATTGGAGGCTTTTTTTATATTTTTATAAAAAAATTGAACTGGCTTAAACGTCCTATCTGCGTTAAGTAAATGAAAAATATCACAAGTAAATGAAAAACCATTTTATCTGGTCCTTAATTGTGATCTGTTTTAGTCTATTTTCTTTACATGCTCAAGAAAAATATACTATAAGAGGTACAATATCAGAGGAAAAAAGTAATGAAACCCTCATTGGTGTGAACATTATAATTCCGGAATTGCAAACAGGAGCCACAACCAATGAATATGGCTTCTACTCAATCACCCTGCCAGAAGGTACTTATAAAATAGTCATTAGTTACCTAGGTTATACAAGCGTTTCTCAAACCATAACCTTAACCGAAAATATGACCAAAAACTTTAGTTTGACTGAAGCCCTTGAAAGTCTAGATGCGGTAGTTATAACTGACGATATTGAGAAATTAAACATTCAGAAACCCCAAATGAGTGTTAATAGATTAAGTTCAAGTACCATTAAGGAAATCCCTGTTGTTCTTGGAGAAGCAGACATCATTAAAGCCATAACCTTATTGCCTGGAGTTACAACTGCAGGTGAAGGTGCGTCGGGGTTCAATGTAAGAGGTGGTGCTGCAGACCAAAATTTAATTCTATTAGACGAAGCCACAATATATAATTCATCTCATCTTTTTGGATTCTTCTCTGTATTCAATCCTGATGCCATAAAAGACCTTAGATTATATAAAGGTGGTATTCCTGCCCGTTACGGCGGTAGAGTGTCATCAGTACTCGATATTTATCAAAAAGAAGGAAATAACAAAGGCTTTCATATGAATGGTGGTATTGGTTTAGTATCAAGCAGGTTATTGCTTGAAGGGCCAATTAAAAAAGAAAAAGGATCTTTTCTTCTAGGAGGAAGATCGAGTTACGCACATTTATTTTTACCGCTTTTTGACAATACTAGTAAGGCCTATTTCTATGATTTAAACACCAAATTGAGTTATAAATTAAATGACAGAAATAATATCTATCTATCTGGGTATTTTGGTAGAGATGTATTTAGAATAGAAGATAGCTTTGAAAATGCCTACGGAAACTCTGTATTAAACTTTAGGTGGAATCATTTATTTTCAGATAAATTATTTGCAAATTTATCCTTAATCTATTCCGATTATGATTATGATTTGAAATTGAATTTTGTAGAATTTGATTGGAAATCTGGTATTCGCAATTTCAATTTAAAATATGACTTAAAGCACTACCTTAGTCAAAAGATAAAATTACAATATGGACTAAACAGTATATATTATAAGTTTAATCCAGGTGACATTAACCCCACCGTGCCCACTTCAGGCGTAAACCCATTTAAATTAACCGACAAATACGCTTTTGAAAATGCGTTTTATATAGATGTTGAACATAATTTATCTGATAAATTAGCGCTTTCTTATGGCTTACGTCTAAGCACCTTTCATAGATTAGGTCAGGATGAATTGAATATCTACGAAAATGATCAGGCCGTAAATTTTAATGAAGATTTTCAAGTTTATGAAAAGGCCGATCCAATAGGTACAGAAACATTTAAACGGAGTGATGTCATTGCTAGTTTTGCCAATCTAGAGCCACGTGCAGCATTATCATACCAATTAAATTCTGAAAGCTCTGTAAAAGCTAGTTATAATAGAATGAGTCAATATTTGCACTTATTGTCAAATACCAACTCCCCTACGCCTTTGGATATATGGACACCCAGTGGTAAATACATCAAACCTCAGTTATTAGATCAAGTAGCCATTGGTTATTTTAGAAACTTAAATAACAATCGGTATTCTTTAGAATTAGAAAGCTTTTACAAAAAAGTCCAAAATAGAATAGACTATATTGATGGGGCAGATTTAGTGGCGAATAATGCCATAGAACAAGTTATATTAAATGGTAGAGCCCGATCCTATGGTATGGAAATTCTTATTCGAAAAAATGAAGGGCGCTTTAAAGGATGGCTTGCCTATACGCTTTCAAAATCGGAACAACAGACCCCTGGAAGAACACCGGCCGAAACAGGTATAAATAATGGCAACTGGTACAGAACACCTTATGATAAAACACATGATATTTCTTTCACTGGAAGTTATGATTTAAACGAAAAATGGAAACTGAACACCAATTTTATTTTTCAAACGGGACAACCGGTAACATTCCCTAACGGACAATATGAATACAACGGTTTAAACATTCCGAATTTCAGTGATAGAAATGCAGACAGACTGCCGTCATATAACCGATTAGATATCGCCTTTAATTACACACCAAAACCCGACAGAAGAAGCGGATGGCAAAGTTATTGGGTATTTGGTATTTATAATGTTTACAATAGAAGAAATGCAGCTTCCATTTCTTTTGGACAAAACCAAGAAACAGGCATGAATGAAGCAACCAGATTATCCATTTTCGGAATTGTTCCTTCTGTTTCCTATAATTTTAAGTTTTGATAGTATGAAGAATTTACAATATATAATCTTTTTTAGTTTACTGACTCTAATGTCTTGCGAAGATGTTATTGATGTTGAATTAGATAGTGCAGAACCAAAATTAGTAATCGACGCATCCTTAAGATGGCTTAAAGGCACTGATGGAAAATCACAAGAAATAAAATTAACGCTTTCAGCCCCATATTTTGATACTAGTGTACCACCGGCTACTGGAGCCCAAGTGACGGTAACTGATGCTGCCAATAACATATATAATTTCACTGAATTTGGTAATACCGGGATTTATAAAAACGCCAACTTTTTACCGGTTATAGGTGGCGAATACAAGCTCAATATAGTTTATGAAAACGAGACCTATTCGGGAACTGAAACCATGATGTCTGTAGTACCCATTAATAGAATTGAACAGAAAAATGACGGTGGTTTCTCTGGTGAAGATATTGAGATAAAAGTTTTTTACACAGATCCCGCCGGAATAAAAAACTTCTACCTTTTCGAGTTTTTTGTAATCAATAGAGACCTGCTAAGCGTTGAAGTTTATGATGATGAATTTACAGATGGTAATGAGATTTTTGGGTTTTATTCAGACGAAGATTTAAAAGCTGGAGAAGAACTTCTAATAGCCATTTCCGGAATAAGTCAACGCTCTTATGAATTCACGAATTTATTGTTACAACAATATGGTGATGGTTCAGGAGGTCCTTTTCAAACACAACCTACTACTGTAAGAGGTAATTGTATTAATGAAACCAACCCTGAAAATTTTCCTTTAGGCTATTTTAGAGTTACAGAAACAGATGTAGTTACCTATATCATAGAATAACCCAACATGGTTTTAACTGCATTATTTTTAATACATATTATTAAATTTCTAGGGTATATTATCATCAAATAAAGTCCATTTTTGACAGATTGTAATGGTATCACGAAATACTTTAATCACATTAAAATCCTAAGGGTTGTATGTCTTCTGCAATCCAAAAATTTGTGTATTTTTAGCCCATGAGTTTTATAAAAACAACAGAGCAAGATTCTAATTATAATCATCTTGAAAAGATGACTATTTCAGAATTACTTCAAAACATAAACAATGAAGACAAAACAGTACCCTATGCCGTTGAAAAGGCATTACCTCAAATAGAGGCATTGGTACAACAAATTGTAGATAAGCTAAAAATAGGCGGCCGACTATTTTATATGGGAGCAGGTACAAGTGGAAGATTAGGCATTGTAGATGCCTCAGAATGTCCACCTACTTTTGGTGTCTCACATGAATTGGTTGTAGGTATTATAGCTGGAGGTGATTCTGCTATTAGAGAAGCTGTTGAATTTGCTGAAGACTCTAAAGTTCAAGGTTGGCAAGATTTGCTAGATTATGCAATTAGTCCAAAAGACGTTGTAGTTGGTATCGCAGCCTCAGGAACAACGCCCTATGTTATTTCAGCCTTAGAAAAATGTAATGAAAATGGCATAATTACAGGGTGCATCGTGTGCAATAAAAATAGCCCATTATCACAAACGGCGCAATTTCCTATTGAAGTTGTTGTAGGACCAGAATTTGTTACTGGTAGCTCAAGAATGAAAGCAGGTACAGCCCAAAAGCTAACACTTAACATGATTACCACCTCCACTATGATTCAATTAGGACATATTAAAGGAAATAAAATGGTAGACATGCAACTAAGCAATAACAAATTGGTTGACAGAGGTGCCAAAATGATCATGAATGAAATACAGGTTTCTAAAGAGGTCGCTTTAGAACTACTTAACACACATAAAAGCGTAAGAAACGCCATAAAAAATTATACTGATGGAGGAAAACAATAAAACAGACAAAAAAGAATTGTTTAAAGGGATAAAGACAATGGCATTCGCTTTACTCAGCCTGTTTATGGGACCTATATTATTAAGCTTCGCCTTTAGTAAACCAGATGACAAACTGTACCTCCCGTTATTAATTTTGGGATGTGCTATTTCCGCAATGGCTATTATTATGCTTTTTAAAGGCATACGCACCATCATGGGTAGTATGTTCAAAAAGAAATAGTTAAAGGAAGGATTACCTAAATATTCGCTAGAGTACTAATTTATGCCAAAATCTACTCGGCCGAAACTTGCCTTGGCGTAGTAGGATTATACCCGAACTCACTATCATTAATAACAATGCCCAAACTGTCAAAAATATAATTGATAATGGCATAATGGTGAATGGTATGACTATTTGCTTGCGCCAACAACGAACCATAAGTGTATGGAATCTGTGTTTTACCTAATCCCAAATCATCAGTAACTAAAACAGTATCATTTATATCAAAAGTTACAACATTCAACTTTCCAACAATAGAAGCCAGATAATCTTGAGCATAACTACAGTCTGATTCTACAGCCTTATTTCTACTTCTGGCCGTTAAATCTACCTGATCATCATGATCAACATTAAAAATACAATCATAAAAATCTAGTATGTGTCTAATATGGCAACCTATACTTGAATAATAAGGAGACACCGAAGCATCACACAATTGAGAATTGGATAAATGATCTAATAGTACCTGTGTTTTTTGAAGTGTTTTTAGAGTAGATTGAATAATGATGTTCATGGACACTAATTTAACTAAATAATTTGAATTTCATAATAGATTGACATATAGTCTTACCACTTTAAAATCCTTACAAATAACAAATCGACTCGATCTAGCAAATACCTTCCATCGCCATCAAAATTTGACCTGGGCGAAAAAGCTTAACCTCTCAATTCCTCCAAAACCAATCGTATCTCTCCATAACTATACTTTTCATCTATCTGATGTTTCAATTCAGACAAATTTTCAAATGTTTTTGTTGGTATCAAAGTCTTCAACTCTTTATAATGTTTTTCGGAAACTAGATCCGTTATGTTAACCTCTCCAGTAGGTATAAAACTCGACAAATGACTAATAATCGTATTGATATTCAACTCACGAAAATCTGCAATCTCCTCCACTGATTTCCCTGACTTAAACAATGCTAAAGACTCTTTTTTAGTATCACCCTTTTTGCGCTTGGGCTTTTTTGGAGCATCAAAAATTTCGACTTCGGCACTCGTCTCTATGTCATGTTCTTCACAGTACGTTTCAATCACTTTCAAAATGGCAGCACCATACTTCTCAACACGTGTTTTTCCCATGCCGTTTACTTCCAACAACTCCTTTTTCGTAGTTGGTAATGTTTCACACATTTCATAAAGTGTTTTTTGAGCAAAAATCTGATAATGAATTAAATCTCTTTCTTGCGCCATATCATTTCGCAACAAACGTAACTTTTCAAACAGCTCCACATTACTGGTACCATCAACAACAGCCTTTCGCGCTTTTTTAGATTTATCCTTTCCAGAAAAAACTGCTTTTGCCCGCAATTCTAAAAACTGCTTCGCATCAAAACCACTAGTCATTCCCTTAAAATACAACAGCTTAACGGTCAGTAAATCTTCAAAAGCATCTATATGTTTTGTGATTTCTCCTCCAATGGCTTGGTTATCTGTGGTAAATGCGAAGGTCTTTAAAGGGGCTTGAATCTTAGTTTCGGTCTCCGTTTTAAAATAGACAGCCCCCTTTTTAAAACGCTCTTGTATTAAAGTACTCTTCTCAGGTAAACCACCATCTACAACAAGTTGTTTTAACTGAGCATTAAACCCATTAGCCACTTTCAAAAAGTTAGTAATGCAATCTTTAATAGACACAAAGGTAGTTTCAATAGGCCCTTTAATAACCGTTCTGTTTTTATAATAGACATCTAAAATCCGGTTCACCGGATACAAAAAACCATAAAAATCAAAAATCTCAGCAATTAAATCCAACTGAAATTGTTTCTGCGAATCTGCTAAAACAGATTCATCAGGGGCATTCTCCTCAGCAGCTTCATTGAAACTCGTCACATTCCTATCACTAATAATTTGATCAGAATGTATCTTGCTCTTCAACACCAATCCCTCTAAAGACTTACATCGACTCAAAGCCACATAAGTTTGCCCGTGCGCAAAAGCACCAGCTGCATCAATAATCGCCTTTTCAAAAGTTAAACCTTGACTTTTATGTATGGTAATACTCCATGCCAAGCGCAATGGTATTTGGGTGTACGAGCCTATTTTTTCCTCAGTAATGGCCTTGGTTTCCGTATCTACCGAATAATTAATATTCTCCCAAGTTTCAGGAGTTACGTTAATATTAAAATCATCTTCAGGGCAGCGTACCACAACTTCATCTCGGCTCAACAAAATAACCTTCCCTATCTTACCGTTAAAATAGCGTTTCGAGGGGTCACTATCATTCTTAACAAACATCACCTGCGAACCAACTCTCAGTTCCAAATCTACAGCATTTGGGTAGGCATACTCTGGGAATTTCCCATCCACTTCCGCCTTATAGTTAAATGGTTTCGTTGTTAATTTTGCCAGCTCACTCTTATTGGTCGCTTCGGCCTTATTATTATGTGTGGTCAAACTTATGTAGCCAGTCTCAGGCTCTGGTGTAAAATCGGGCACAAATCGTTTATTCAATTCATCGGCAGACCTTTGACTCAAAGAATTATTGCGTATCTCATTGAGAATTTCAATAAACTTCGGATTCTCCTGCCTATAAATATGCTGCAGCTCAATGGTAATCGCATTACAATCTCTAAATGCCTTACTACTAAAAAAGAACCCGTTGGCATACAAGTGCTTCAACAAATCCCACTCCTGTTCTTTAATCACCGGACTTAATTGTTGCAAATCCCCGATCATCAATACCTGCACTCCACCAAACACTTTATTGCGGTTTCTAAAACGGCGCAAGGTTCTATCAATTCCATCTAATAAATCGGCCCGAACCATACTAATCTCGTCAATTACCAAGAGGTCCATGCTCTTAATAATACTAATCTTTGTCTTACTAAACTTGCGGTTAAACCCCTTGCTGGCATTCAAATCCGTATCTGGTAAAATAGGACCAAACGGCATCTGAAAAAAGGAATGTATCGTCACCCCCTTTGCATTAATCGCTGCCACACCTGTGGGTGCCACCACAACCAAACGTTTTAAACTATGCATCTTCAAACGGTGCAAAAACGTTGTTTTACCGGTCCCCGCTTTACCCGTCAAAAAAATCGATCGGTGTGTATGGTTCACAAATTGCCACGCCAATTCCAGTTCCCTATTCTCAGTCATTTAATAATTAAAAATTTCGATTTCAAGATACTAATATTGCCTCTTGTATTGGCCCTCTTGCCGTTGAAAAAAATAATATTCACAAATCAACCAGCGCCTTCCTAATTATTTTTTGAATATCTATATTATCTTGTTGTCGTATTAAAAAGACCTCCAAATCTTCAGAGGTATTAATCTGTTCTGTTTTATCTATAAAGCCATAACCTAAATAGGTGCCTTTTTCAATCATAATAAAGGCATCTTCGTAGTCGTATCTTCCCTTTTGTTTTAAAACAACATCCCTTTTATTGGTTGCAAGGCTTTCAATCGCCCGTAAAACACGTTCGTTATAAGTTTCAACATCCTCTTGTGCTTTACAAACACCTTTACAAGAATGTATTTTAAAATGATTACAAGGACCAGTTGTTTCTTGTAAATGACAATATTTTGGACAGAGTTCAAAATGACTACACAACTGTTCAATTTCTTGACGGCAATCGGTTATAGAATGTAAAATCAATATGGGGTTTGGTGTGGCTTTAAGTGTGTTATAGGCTATATGGAGAATCCCTTTTCTATCCCTATAACTAAAAATTGCATGCCTTTTAGGCGCGCGTTTAGCCACCTGGTTATATTCTGGGTAATGTTGTTTAATGGCTGCATCTTCCATTAGTAAGGCTATCAATTCGCTCCCGGAGAGTGCAAAGTCAATATCAGCAGTCTCCCGGCACATGGTTAAAGACTTCTTAGTTTTGCTATAAAAGTGACTTAATACCCGCTTCTTAATGTCTTTAGCTTTCCCTACATAAATAATCTTATTTTTTTTATTCTTAAAATAATACACGCCTGGTGCATTTGGTAGATTGTTAAACACTTCAGTTGGTAAATGCGAAGGCAATGTGGCTTCTTTAGATGATTTTCTTAAGAAATCTTGAAACACAGTTTCTGCATGTTCTTGAGCTTGTAAAAGTTCAAATAAAACAACGGTGGCTGCTGCATCACCTCTTGCCCGATGTCGATCTGCAATATGAATGTCCAAAGCATGACACAATTTTCCTAAACTATAAGATCTATGTCCAGGAATTAATTTTCGCCCTAGGCGGATGGTACACAGTTTTTTTCTATTAAAATCAACCCCTATAGCTTTAAATTCATTTCGAATCGCATTATAATCAAAATTGACATTATGCGCCACAAAAATGCACTGCTCTGTAAACGCCAAAATATTTTGTGCAATGTCTGAAAACGTTGGTGCATTAGCAACCATCCCGTTATCAATCCCTGTAAGCGCCGTAATGTAATCTGGAATGAGTACTTCGGGGTCAATTAATGAGGTAAACTCATCTACAATTTGAGTCCCATCATGTTTAAAAATAGATATCTCGGTAAGCTTATTACTATTACCTGTGGTTTCTACATCTATAATGGTATACATCATGTTTTGAAATAAATCTAGTCCTATTCTTTAAAGAAGATTAAAGATATTAATTATTAAGACATCGCTTTATAATATAAACCAAATCATTGACTTCCACCCAAAAAAAAATCCTCAACAAATACATGTTGAGGATTCAAAAAAGGCAACGACCTACTCTCCCACAAATGTAGTACCATCGGCGCAAATGGGCTT
>NZ_BMWZ01000007.1 GCF_014651495.1 Algibacter mikhailovii | reverse complement strand
TCAAAGAGTTTCACGAAAAAATCTTAGAAAATGGAGCTATACCAATAAGTGACTTAACAAAAAGTATTGAAGATTGGATTAACTTAAAAACAGAAAAAAACCTACGACCTGGTCTATAATCCAATGGCGGTTTGGAGGTAAAATTGCCTTTTCTGCTTTCTGTCAGCACCGGAAAAATCTCCGATTTTTCACATTGGATCAAAAAGGCATGATAAAAAATAGGTGACTTTTCCTATTTTGAATCCGACACTTTAAATTAGGTCACCACTCAAATTAGTGGATGCTTAAGCAAGCTGCATAATATATTGTAATTAAGCGAATTACTAGTTGCGTTTAATTAAAAGACCGATAAGTCATAGGTTGTCTTATTTTTTTTATCCCGAGAAAAAGCATTAGAATGGAGACCAATTAGATTTTAAATATTAAGATGATTCAACATAGCCCAGAATAAAATAATCTAATGATTTCATAATAACATCGCCAGACGAGAAAAAGAGAGGTCAAATCAGGATAAGCTGAACCTATTATTTGGGAGCTACAGTTTTGAATACCAATCATAATCAATCGTTTCCATTTAACCACAAATCTTCAAACAATTTAATCGTTTGGTTCGAGAATAAGTCAATGTTGTGTACTGAAAAACCCTGTTAATTTTTTTGATTAACAGGATTTTTTATTTTTAATAGTAGCGCTATAGTAGCGACACGCTACTTGTTTTATCATATTTCCCTTTAGTTTCAAATTAAATTTTTCAGATATATTAATCTTTTCATTCTAGGACTGAATAAGTGATTAAGCTAATTTATTCTCAATTTCTTCAGGAGTTTTTGGGATTTTATCTAATTGAATTTTCATCAATTCTACATCTTCTTTCATTTTTTCAATTTCCTTATTTCTTCTTTCAAACTCTTGCCTACCTTTTTCAATTTCAAGAGCTACTTCATCATTTCTCCCAGCACATGCTGTACCTCTTAAATAAACAAACACATTACCCGACGAGCCAATTTCTCTAAAATCAACATCATACTTATAAATTAGATTACAATTTGGAAAAAGCTTAAAAGCTCTCAGTTTCAGCAACTCTTTAACTTCATTAACCGATACTTCTTGAGAATTACCCTTAGCCCATGCATCATCCAAAGATTGCTCTAAAGCATAACCTAACAAACCATTTTCAAATCGATTACCTGTAGAAGCAGTGCCAAACTTCTTAACAATTCCAACATCAACTAATCCAATTGGCTTAGCTTCATATATTTCTGTATTGAATAATTTAATTTTAGAACTGGCTTTTAAATCAATTTCAACTTGTAATTTAACAATAGAGTCCTCAGCCTTTTTATATAAATCAATCTTTGATTTTATATAATTTTTCATTCGATTGTGAATATGAACCTCTTCCATATTCTGATTTTTAAAATCATTAGTCTTCCATGTACCTTTTCTAAGACTACTAGGCAATAAACCATTTAGCTTATCACATTGCTCTTTAGTTAACTCACTATTCTTACTTCCAAAAATTCCCATAACTCAAATTTGTTTTTGCAAAAACACTAATATTTGCAGGTGAAAAATATGATACACATCATTTATCATCTTCATATACTCTAGTTACATTCACTTTCAAACAACTCCCTTGCTTTTTCATCTCCTAACTCAACTCCTTTTTTAAAATCAATACAAGCCTCAGTTGAATTTCCATGTGACAATTTCATCAACCCTCGGACATAATAAGCACCATCATAATTAGGAGAAATGTCTATAGTCTTAGTTAAGTCAGCTATCCCTCCATAATAGTCTTTTATTTGACCTTTTGAAACTCCTCTAATATAATAATAATAAGGATTATTAGGATCAAGCCCAATTGCTTTAGTAATATCACTTATATTCCCAGAAGTGTCTCCTAAATCATTTTTAATATTGCCTCTCACAACATAGTTAGAGGCATCGTTAGGGTTAAGTTCAATTACCTTAGTCATATCAGCTATAGCTCCATAAAAATCTTTTAACTCTTGTTTAGAAATAGCCCTAACAGAATAATAACTAGCATCATTAGGCTTGAGGTTGATAGCTTTAGTTGCATCCTCTATTGCTCCACTATAGTCTTTTAATTTAACCTTAAAAAGCCCTCTTGAATGATAAGCAAGAGCAGCAATAGAATCAACTGGATTAAGGTTTATAACTGCAGTCATATCAGCTATAGCTCCATAGTAGTCTTCTTTCCTCCTTTTTACAAATGCCCTATCAAAATAAGGTGAAGGATCGTCAGGACTAAGCTCTATAGCTTTAGTATATTCTGTAATCATGCTATCAAATAAATTAACTTCTTGATCTTCATCAAATACCTGCTTATTAATTTCAGAAACATTGTCTTCACTTTGACCTAGAACCCCAAATGGTAAAATAAAAAGCATCAGAACTAAAACCTTAAAAAACCTTCTTTTATGTAACCTCATATAATTAAATTTTTTTTGCAAAAATACTAGATACACCATGAGAAAATTATGATAAATATCACTAATCCTTTTCATAAAGACCAGCAATTTCTTTCAAAGCTTCATCTGATAATTTTCAAATAAAACCTTCCTAACTTTCACATTTAATCAACATCTTCTTAAACCTACCCTTATATCAAAAGAAGGATATCCTACCAATAGGCAATCGCATAAAGACCCAAAATAACGAAGGCATAATTCTAATTAAAACAACCAAATCATTATATTTGAGAGAGATAGCACCTATTTTAAAATCTATATCTCTATTTCAGATAAGCAAAATGATTACTCGGTTTATCCGGAAATAAAACCTCAAAAACGGATATTACATAAGTAGCTGCAAACAATTAAAACCAACTTATAATGAGAAAACTATTCACGATAATTTTAGCGCTTCAGTTTATTTGTAGTTTTTCTCAAACAACCGAAGAATTGGTTACTGCTAGCAACCTATTTCTTGAAACATTGAATGAACAAGAAAACAAAGAAATATTACAAAAATTTAGCGATTCATTGAGAACAGAATGGAC
Organism: Algibacter mikhailovii; assembly: GCF_014651495.1. Classification (GTDB taxonomy): domain Bacteria; phylum Bacteroidota; class Bacteroidia; order Flavobacteriales; family Flavobacteriaceae; genus Algibacter_E; species Algibacter_E mikhailovii. The sequence continues at coordinate 285,172 of NZ_BMWZ01000007.1, read as the reverse complement.
TAATCTACCTAGCGGAATGGTAAAAAGACCAGGGAAAAAACTCGGTGATTTATCAAATGCTTCTAAAACCACACTTCACGAATTACTCATAACTATATTTAGTTCCCAAGGATATTTAAAAGTAACAAGTATTATGCAATTAGATGATATTCTAAATAATGGAGCAAAAGCAGCCTTTGAAGAAGAGTTTATTAAAGAGAAATTGTTCTTACAAACAAAAAAATTGGGTTGGAATTATAATAATTTCTTTATTTCCATTTGGAACCAACCAAGTCTTACCAAACCTTGGGGAATAAAATTTGAAGGACATCATCTATCAATAAATATAACAGTTTTTGGAGAGCATGTTTCTTTCACACCAATGTTTATTGGAGCTGGTTCAGAAGTTTTGCCATTTACCAAACACATAGGGTTAAGATATTTAAGTAAAGAAGAAGATTATGGCATAAAGCTTATTAACTCATTTAATGAAGAGCAAAAAAAACAGGCTACCTTAAATGAAGAAGTCCCAAAAGATATAATAACCAATCCAGATAGTGATAAAAGAATAACGGATTACAATGGTATTAAAGCCGAACATTTGACAAATGAACAAAAACAACTTTTGATGCTGCTAATAAAAGAGTATGTTAACAATCTTGAGAACGATAAAGCACAGGAAAATCTTGACAAGATTAAGACTTCTGGTGTTGAAAACATCTATTTTGCTTGGATTGGTAGTTATCAAAGTAAAGCTCCTCACTATTATATCATTAATGGACCTGATTTTATAATTGAATATGACAATGTAGGTTTTAGAAATAATGGCGACCACATTCATGCTATTTGGAGAGAAAAGATTAATGATTTTGGAGAAGATATTCTTAAAACGCATCATCTAAAACATAAACACTAATACATTAAAATAAATTTGTCTGGTAAAAACATCTTTCCTATTTACTATGGCAAAACTTACAAATATAAACCTTGTTTATTGTGAAACTTGTATTTCTTACTCATACTACTAAATTACAAAAGCTTTAGTTTAAAGCTTAGCTTGTTGTTTTACGTACTTAAATACGGCACTCGATACAAACGAGCACAAGCGTGAGAAGAATCTTCTACCAATAGGCAATCGCATATAGACCCAAAAATAATATCGTCATAGTTCTAAACAAAACAACCAAATCACTATATTTGAGAGAGATAGCACCTATTTTAATATCTATATTTCTATTTCAGATAAGCAAAATGATTGTTAGGTTTATCGGGAAAAACAACCCCTAAAACAATAGACTCTATGAGTGCATAACGAGTTGTGCGTCATACGAGAAAAACTGATTTAAAAATAAAACGGAAAAGCCGACAAGCGACCAAAGTAGGCATTAAACAGTCAGAATTATGAGAAAAACAACCAACCGATTGAGTTTACTCACAACACTCTGCCTATTGACTTTTGGACTACAAAACTGTGAACAAAAGCAAAAGGAAAAAACGCTAGAAGTTGAAAAAGAGGTAATAGTTGAATCAGAGAAACCTGAATATTTTCTCTTGAGACCAGAAGTGGAAAAAGCTTATGGATATTCCCACGCCGTGAAAATTGGAAATAGCATTAAAATTTCTGGAGCAGTAAGCATGGACGATGAAGGAAATCCAACCGCCGTTGGTGATATAGAACAACAGATGAAAAACTGTTATGCTGATTTGGAAAAAATATTAAAACATTATGGTTGCACATTTGACGATGTAGTAAAAGAAGACGTTTTCACTACTGACATGGCACAAATGCTAGAAAAATCAGCATATAGAGCTGAAATTTATAAAAACAGATTCCCAACTGGAACTTGGCTTGAAGTAAAGGGTTTAGCTTTACCTGAATTTATGATTGAAATCGAACTTGAAGTACATAAATCTGAATAGTAGTAAGAACGCACAACAATAGCTGTAAACAATTACTATTCCACGCTTATCCCGAATAAAGACTACATAATTTAAAACTATTTTATATGAAACATTTATTATCTCTAATACTGCTTTTAATAACTACTTTTTCTTCTCAGGCACAACCCAAATTACTAAAAGCAGATGCATACTTGAATGTTAATACAGGAAAACTGGTTACCCCTGCAAATCTGCTTATTGAAGATGGCATGATAAAGGATATCGACCCAAAAGCACTGCCAGAAAACACAGAAATAATAGACCTGAATGGAAAAGTACTTTTACCCGGGCTAATGGATATGCATGTTCATTTGGATAGTGACTTTGAAGGAAATTGGGATTACATCTATAAGGAAAGTTCAAGCCAAGGTACGATTAGGGCCATTGTTAATGCGGAAAAAACACTATTGGCAGGGTTTACAACGGTTAGAAATATTGGACAGCTGCACCTTACCCCAGAACTTATTGACGTGGCAATTGCCGAAGCATCCAATAAAGGCTTAATCATTGCTCCAAGAGTAATCCCTTCAGGGCATATGATCACAATAAGTGGTGGACATGGAGATCTTTCTCTTGGCCTATCCGAAGGATTAATTGAGCTAGGTCCCAGAGATGGCATTGTTAATGGAGAACTTGATGCTATTGAAGCAGTACGCTATCAGATTAAGCATGGTGCAAAATTCATAAAAATACATGCTACGGCAGGTGTGCTTTCTATGGAAGAAGCCGTAGGAGCCCAACAATTAAGTAACGAGGAAATGAGAACTATTGTCGAAGAGGCCTCAAGACATCATATTAAAGTTGCTGCACACGCCCATGGCACCGAAGGTATTATCGCAGCAATTAACGCTGGTGTTTATTCCATTGAGCATGGTTCCTTATTAGATGATGAAGGCATTCGCTTAATGAAAGAAAAAGGCGTGTATTTAGTTCCTACAACTGGACTTTCAAATGTGGTCAATGACATGGTTGATAAAATGCATCCTGTAATGGCTGGCAAAGCAAAATACGTTTTACCACTCGCCAAAGAAAACCTAAGAAAAGCCATAAAATCGGACGTAAAAATAGCATTTGGCACAGATACACCTGTTATTCCACATGGTCAAAATGCTATTGAATTTTCAGCACTAATAGCTTGTGGCATGAGTCCAATAGAAGCCATAAAAACAGCAACGATAAATGCTGCAAATATGCTAGGACTTTCTGACAGAGGCGAATTAAAAGTAGGGTTACTTGCCGATATTATTGCTGTTGATTCTAACCCCATTAAGGATATTAAAACATTGGAAAGCGTAAAGTTTGTCATGAAAGATGGCGTTGTCTATAAAAATGAAAAATAAAACGGGCACACAGTAAAAAGCTAAGAGAAGCAAACTACAAGAAAAAACAGTCCCTGGTAACCACGTATTTAAAAGCGTTTTTTACCTAACCTCGAATGCATTCGTTTTTCAGAGTGATTGTTCTAAAAAATAGCATTCATTTCAACAATGAATTCATTAAATGGTTATTATCTAATATAATTATAATTACTTTTTAAACATTTTCATTAACTTGTTGTCATTACAACCAACTGGACTTGAATTTTTTAAATGAAAAACAATATTTTATGCGTACAATCTACTTCAACAGAAGACTATGCAAAGTCCTTAGAAAGTATATTGCCTAAGGCGACAGTAAGGTCAAAGGAGAATTAGGATAGGTTTTATTCTTTTGGAGAAGGGATATTCTCCAATGGCTTTTATTTAGGTAGAACAACCACTCAGAATTATTTGGCGAATTTCCTTCTGAAACACTACAAAATACAACACGTTTGTAATAGGAAGGTATCACAATACACTAAAATGCCATATTTTCGTTTTTCTGATGTACTTTTTCGTTTTTTAAATAGTCCTTTTCTGAATACCAAAAATATAATGTTTTAACTTTACTACAGCTATTATCCAATAAACACCACATATCATGAAAGTTTTACCAACGCTTATTTTTTCATTTTTTTTAGTTACCAGCAGTATGGCTCAAGAACAACCTAACGTTGTATTAGTATTCCTTGATAACTTTGGCTATGGTGAACCTGGATTTAACGGTGGCGGCATTACACGTGGCGCACCAACGCCAAAACTTGATAAACTAGCCTCCGAAGGTTTTCGTTTAACTAATTTTAATGTGGAAGTTCAATGCACACCTTCCCGATCGGCAATTATGACTGGACGTTATGCCATTAGAAGCGGTAACGCAACGGTTCCATTGGGCGAAGGCGTTTATGGTTTAGTACAATGGGAAGTAACCATGGCAGAGATGCTCTCTGATGCCGGTTATGCTACAGGAATGTATGGCAAGTGGCACTTGGGAAGAACCGAAGGGCGTTTCCCTACTGATCAAGGATTTGATGAATGGTATGGCATTCCCAATTCGACTGATGAATCGGTGTATTCTTCTGTGGATGGTTTTGCTGAAAGTGGAGTTTCCGAAGCTTACGTTATGGAAGCTAAAAAAGGTGAAACGCCTAAAAAAGTAAGACCCTATCGTTTAGATTATAGACCATTAATTGATAGAGACCTAACAGATAAGGCCATGGATTTTATGGAACGACAAGCTAAAGCTAAAAAACCATTCTTTGTATATCTGCCGTATACTGCCACGCACTTTCCTACCATGCCACATCCCGATTATAAGGGTAAAACCGGAAATGGCCCATGGGCAGATTTACTGACTCAAATTGATGATTATACCGGTGAACTTCTTGCAAAAGTGGATGACTTGGGAATAGCAGAAAACACCATATTTATTTTCACAGCAGATAACGGACCAGAAGCTTTAGATTTTCAAAACACAAATTTAACCGTTGAGACAGCAATTAATGGTTCGGCCGGCCCTTGGAGAAGCACTTTGTTTTCAAGTTTTGAAGGGGCTTTACGCGTTCCCTTTGTTATTCGTTGGCCTAATAAAGTTCAGGCAAACACCGTAAGTGATGAAATAGTACATGCTATGGATTTATTTCCAACAATAGCAAAAATTACAGGAGGTAGCATTCCTAAAGACCGCGCAATTGATGGCATTGAAATGTCTGATTTCTTTTTAGGAAAGCAGGAAAAATCAGGTAGAGATGGATTTGTAGTTTATATGGGTAAAGACATTTTTGCAGTAAAGTGGAAAAATTGGAAACTTCATTTTAAGGAGCAAACTGCATGGAATGGAAAATTAGATACCTACACCATGCCAAGGGTATATAATCTTTATACTGATCCGCAAGAGAAAAACAATGTGCTCTTTCCGCACACCTGGGTTCCTAAAGCTGCACTTGTTCAGCTAACCGAACATATGATTTCTTTAAAAAAGTATCCAGCCATTATAACGGGCCAAAAAGATCCGTATAATCCCGAGAATTAATCTACGGACTTAAAATTGTCACCAATGCATTCAGTTAAAATCACAAGCTTATGAAAACATTGTTAAACATGAAATAGTGCTTTTTTGATATTTCAGAAAACGCTTTTAAATGGAAAAGTGAAGTGAAAATGAGTGGAAATAATTATTTTACAAATTATTACATGGAATTATTTCGAATTAACAATACTGAATAATGAGTAACTTACCTTTAAATAAGCATTCTCAAAAATTAATTAAATTGTTAGGAATACAACTCCCCATAGTGCAAGCACCAGTTGGAGGTGTAGCCATTCCTAATTTAACAGCAGCTGTATCCAATGCTGGTTGTTTAGGCGGAACAGCTTTAAGTTGGTCAGATCCCGCGGGAGCAACTCAAACAATTAAATCTATTCAGTCAAAAACAAAAAGGCCTTTTTATGCAAACTATGTTTTAAATTTTGAGCCAAAATCTTTACGGACTGCGGTAGAATTAGGCGTTAATATTATTCAATTTTCTTGGGGCATGCCAACTCAAGAAATTATAGCATACTTAAAAAACAAGTCCGTTGTTTTGGGTGTGCAAGTCACCAGCAAAGAAAGTGCATTACAAGCCATTGCGTTGGGCGCTAATTATTTAGTATGTCAAGGGACCGAAGCAGGCGGACATGTCCATGCTTCTAAACCTTTAGAAATAGCACTTAAAGAGGTTTTATCGGTTTCTGAAGACATACCAATATTGGCTTCAGGGGGTATATCGACTAAAAATGACATAATTAAGTATTTAAATCAAGGTGCGGCTGGAGTGGTCATGGGAACGCGTTTTGTTGCCACAAAAGAAAGTGGCGCTCATGAAGATTATAAACATGCCATTGTTGCAGCAAAAAAAATGGACACTGTACAAACTGTTTGTATGAATAAAGGATGGGAAAGTTCTATTCATAGAATATTAAGAAATTCAACTTTCGAAAATTGGGAGTCAGAAGGTTGTCCGAAAATTGGAAATCGTCCAGGAGAAAATGATATTATTGGAAAAAATGCTCATAATCGGAATATTGAACGGTATAGTTTTAGTGCGCCAACAATAGGAGTTACTGGAGAAATCGAGGCAATGACGCATTATGCAGGAGAAAGCGTGGATGAAATCAACGACATTCCTACGGTACATGCACTTATTGAAAACTTAATAAAATAATTACTGCTACTAACAGCGCCCATAGTTCATTACTTGAAAATTCATAGCTACATTTCTTATGGCTTCTAGATAATGGGATACTGTTTATTCGCTAACTTAATACAAGAGTACCGTACATTACCCTTGACAAAAATGTTATAGAGAAATTATTTTCTATTTTTGAATCTAAAGACAAAGCGCTTTCAATTCATGAGTAGCAAACTGGGCAATAAGCATGTAGTAAAAAAACTTAGGCATTCTTTTATTGAAAGTCCAACCTGGCGCTTGTTAAAGAAAGGCCTACTATTTACCATTTTCTCATTAATAGTTAATCATTTAGCCTCGCCAGAAAGTTTTCCAGATGGTGGGTCCTACAGATTCCCCTTAGAAGGTTTTCTTTTTACTATTGTCCTATGTATTCTTATTGGCATCATTGCGGAGTTGAATTTTAAGCATTATAAGAAAACATACTTCTCAAAAAAGGTAGAAATTGTTTCCATCTCCAGGTATATGGCTTCTACCCTCGCTTATATTACCATACTATATATTCCTATTAATATTATAATAAATATACTTGCTGGGGGAAATACAGAATTCTATTATTTATTAATTGGATTGCTAATTACCCTATTATTAAGTTTTATTCTCATTGGTTTAGCCTATGCTCAAGACGTATACTATTTGTATAAGTTATCCATAAAAGATGCTGAAATAACGATTGAAAGCGGCGCAAAAACAACGAAGCTCACTTATGAAAATATTGCCTGCTTTTACATTGAAAACAAAATTGTGTATACGGTTCAGAATAATGGCACAACCATTAATACAGATTTCACATTGAATGAGCTCGAAGAAAAAATAAATGATCAATTGTTTTTTAGAGTCAATCGGAAAATGATCATTCACAAAGATGCTGTAGACCAGATTGAAAAGATTGAAAACGGCAAGTTGCGCATTCGTTTAAAAACGACTGTTGAAAACCATGCCATTCCTGAAATCACTATCAGTCGTTACAAACGAAAAGCTTTTATGAATTGGTTTCAATAAAAAATACCAAAAACGACCTACCATTCAGTTATAATTTTACGACCACTCAGTAAAAACACACTTATTTAAAGGGGTTTTCAGAGATTTTGTTCATTATTTCGCTTAAAACAAAAATCAAAAAACACAATGAAAAACCTAAGTTTAAAACAAATAGTACTGCCATTACTTACCCTAGCTATCATCTGCTTTTTATGGTTTGGGCCTATCCAGATTAATTATGTGGTAAATATTATTATTTCCATATTAATTATTCTTGCGAATTATATAGAATACAATGGAAAACCATTTTCGGCACTTGGATTTCAACGCGAAAAATTCACATTAAAAAACATCTTGGTCCTTGCACCTTTAGTGGCCATGGGCCTCTTTATTTTTTATGTATTCATATTGGTTCCGGGAATTACAACACTCACCGGAGCGCCAATAGATTATTCAAGTTTTGATCCATTGAAAGGCAATCTTTCGGCCTGTTTAACAGCTTTAGTGGTGGTTTGGGCTTCAGCAGGATTTGGAGAAGAAATTATCTTTCGCGGTTATTTTATGCGACAATTTGTAAAATTCTTTGGAGAAAGTAAAGTTAGTATTGTACTTAATATTATCGTCCTTGCTTGTTTTTTTGGCTTTATGCACAGTTATCAAGGCATCACCGGGCAACTTGTTACAGGGGTTGTTGGCGCCATCCTAGCCCTAATTTTCTACTTACGTAAATACGATTTGTGGTTTGTTATCGCTGTTCATGGTTTTTTTGATACCATTGCCATAATTTGTGTTTACTTTGGTTTGACTTAACATATTAAAAACCATTAATAAGCTAAACTAACCTTTTTTATTTAGCCATATGAGCATTTTAAAATCCATGTTATTTCATCCAAGCGCTATTCTTCTATACCGCGGTATTTCCTAAACAGAAATGCTTATCTTGGCACATAGCTTTAATGATTTAGTCCTGTTCTAAAGGGAGACAGCACAACTAAATAAAAAATTCAAGACCAGTGCAATGCCCAAAAAATTAATGTATGGTGTAATTTCAATCCTATTTCTAGGACTTTTATCTTGTGATAAAAACACTAATGAAGGGGCATGGGAGGATAATATAAAACTATCCCATAAGGAGATAAATTTTACTGCAGAATCTAATACTGTGCTTATAACTACGGAAGGAAACTGGTGGTGGATAAACGGAATAGCTCTAAATGATGACTGGAGTTACGATATAAGCGAAATTGATACAACCCAAGATAAATTTTTAATTGAAGACACAGCATTTACCATTGAAAGAAGAAACACCAATGAAATTCACATTGCCATGACTGAAAACCAAACCAGCTCAGCGAGAACCCTTACCATTGGTGTACAGGCAGGAAATTATTTTGACAGCATAAAAATTATCCAATCTGGAAATTGATTTTTATTTGAGCATACAGCAAGGTTTAAAATAATGACTATTTTGTACTAACATGGGAGTTTTTTGTATTCTGGCTTGTGATTTTCTGCGGAAAATCCTAGTTTACAAACAAGGCCAATTACAATAAACAAATGCGCTAACAAATATTAAAAACACCAACATGAATAAAAATATTTTAGGATGCTTGATCATTTCATTGATTTTCTCTCTATGTTCTTGCTCCGCAGAAAAAAAGGATAAAGCTTCAGTGGAACAGGACACCATTGAAAAAAGTATTGGATATCAAATCATGGTGCAACGTGCTACACAGGCTGCTATTTGGGCAATGCCAGGAGTTGCCTTGGTAGACTTCATAAAGGCCACGCGAAGAGATTTGGGAGGAGACTACGGAGACGTTTTATACCTAACAAAACCTTTCGATTCAAAACATGGCTTTTTAACTGCCAATGATGTTACGGCCTATGCTTGGAGTAATATTAGTATTGCCAATGGCCCTATGATTGTTGATGTCCCAGCTGCCTCAGATAAAGTGAGCTATTTTGGCTCCTTTGTAAATGCTTGGTTTCAACCTATAGAAGATGTAGGACCAGCGGGTGCGGATAAGGGAAAAGGTGCAAAGTATGTATTAGTGGCCGACACTTATGATGGTGCAATTCCTGATGGGTATATCGTATTAAAATTCGACACCTATGATATCGGATTTGCATTTAGACCGCGTTTATACAATGGTGCAACAGATGTTGATGCCGCCGAATATGCTCAAACCATAAAAATATACAGTTTGGCTGAGGCAAGTAATCCTCCACCCACAAAATACATCCATGTTAACCCCATAGCATTTAATAGTTTACCGACCTATGATCACACCTTTTTTGAAGATATCGATCATTTAATTCAAAACAACCCAGTTCGCAAACAAGATAAAGTCATGGTCACCCTTTTAGAAGATTTAGGTATTGTAAAAGGGAAAACGTTTAACCCTTCTGAAATTCAAAAAAAGGCTATTAAAGAAGGTACCGAATTAGCTTGGGAAACTTTGCAAACTAATTTTTTTACGCCAGGCAAAACCATGGTACCCTTGTGGCAAGGAAAAACGCAATGGCAAGTATGGAAATTTAGAGAAGGACAACCACAGCTAGGCTTTCCCTTCGAAAACAAGGAGAAAATATTCATAGATGATCGGGCCAATTTATTTTTCTTTATTACCTATTTACCGAAATATTTAGGAGGTGGCACATTCTATCTAAATGGATTGAAAGATAGTGAAGGAAACCTTTTTAATGCCAAAGACACCTATAAATTAAATGTACCTAAAGATACACCTGCAAATGATTTCTGGTCTGTTATAGTATACAGTAACAAAACTAAAGGCTTCATTAAAAATGCTCCTAGATTGGGTCTCTCTTCAAGAAATACAGATACAATGGTTGCTAATGACGATGGCTCTTATGATATTTATTTTGGACCAAATCCTCCAAAAGGTAAGGAGGCAAATTGCATACCTACAGGTGAAGACTTTTTTCTATTGTTCCGTCTATATGGACCAAAAACAAAAGATTTCTATAAGACGTGGATGCTTGGCGATGTTGAAAAACTATAACAACATAGACTAGTCACACCCTCCGGCGTACGGCTCAAATACTAAAAAGCTGAACATCTTTAAACTAGTGGATGTCTAAAGTATTTGAATAATTAGCGGTAGTTATGAATAAGTAATTAGGACATTTAAAACTGAAATCCAACTTTCATAATCCAACCTTTAACGTTTCCATTGAAAATAGCCTCTTTTCTAGGAAAATCTAGATGGTAAGATCTATAGCCGAAACTAACCATAAAGGTTTTAGTAAACATGTAGTTTGCACCAAGCATAAATTGAGAGGTATTATAGGTATTAAATACTGTTGGTCCTATATCCCCGTAGCCTATCAACTCTATTTTTGGATGTGGCCTATACCTTAAATTTGTTCCAATCACAGGATCAATCCAATATTGACTTCGCTCTCCTTCAATTTGACCAATACCAATGGCATTTGTTTTCAAGCCTATTTTAAAAAAAATAAATTTAGCTCCCAATAAGGCATCAAATTCAAATTTCGGATTTTTTACAACTCTGTATCCAACACCAATATCCCCAGCCATATAGGTCAGCTTAATAATATTGTCCTGCAAAACCAATTCATAAGGCGTAATGGCTTCACTTTCCAAGATCAAGGATGAAAAATTGAACTGCGTAATAATATGCTCTGTCTTATACTGGCCAGCAAGCATTAATGCAAACTTAATGGAGTTTTTAATGTCTTTAAATCCCACATCAATGTCATATTTAGGTGGCGGAGGCTCTGGCATTAATTCCGGTTGGGGTGGTCTATATATGGTTCCTTTTAAACCTACAAACCAGAAGTAAGGACTAATACGGAAATTCCAATCGTTGGGTTTTGATATAGAATCTGACTCCTGATTTTCCTGTGCTTCTAAGGTAGTGGTCTGACCGAACCAAAAGCATACTATAAACAATGAGATGACGAATCTCTGCGACATGGCTTAAGGGTGTTTAATAAGAGTTAAACTCTAAACTATGTCTAAAAATACACAAATTGTTTTTATTAAAATACTTTGTTAACTAACAGCCTTTCAATCTGCAGCCAAGTAATTAACCTTTTAACCAAAAAAATCATCCATGGCGTAACCACAGATGATTTTAAGACGAAAGGTATTTATTTTATTTAGAATTGAAAACTAACATGGTCATACCAATTTGGTGAATCAGGAGTGGTGTATAGTATCGGACTTCCTGCTTTAGGTATCTCTACTATCATACACATGATGGTTCGTCCTGTAGGGCTTCCGGGGTTAACTAATATAGGCTTTACCATTTTTAAATCACGCACACCATTATAGTCAATTGATGACGCACTTTTATCAAGAATTTCTGTGGCTGTATGTAATCGTTGATGTGTATAGCCGTAACTTCCTCCTCCTGTCTCTGCATCCATTTTGAATGTAATAGGAGCATCTTTTATAAGTGTATGATTGGTGTGAACGGCATAGTTATCACCGAAACCGGTTACCATAGCAACCTCATCTTCCCAAGCTTCAACAGATATTACTTGATCGCGGTCGCCTATCATATAATTCATAGCTGTACCAGCTGTCATAGTTGAAAGATAATCATAAGCTTTTAATGCTGTTTCACTTTCTAAAATTTTTCTAACATTGAAGGATACTGGAATCCCATAGTCTGTTGTTGGTAAATCAGCAATTGTGTTTACCCCAACACTTACGCCTCTATTGTTAACACCGTTTTGTCCAATTTGACCTGCAAATGTTTGCTGCAATATTTCTAAATCAGAGTTAGGATATTTAATTTTTAGAACTGTAACAGCCCCTTCATGATAGGTAGGTATATCATTATTATGAGTAACGTAATTAGGTAAATCGTTTCGGCCATAAACTCCTGTAGTGGTGCAATGCCCATCTCCAAGCGAGATTCTACCAGAACTCATTAAATATAGGAATACCTCATCAAAACTCTGGTAAACAAATAGTTTATTAAAATCTACCTGCGCACCATCTGCAATACCTTGCATTTCCTCATACAGTTTAGGCAGTCGTTTCTTTACCGATTTTATATGCCCTGTATTTTTGGCAAAATCTTTAATTAACTGTTCTGGGTTGTCTTCATTTGCATTTTCTGTGAGCCATTGCTCAAACTGGGCAATGGTTCTTTTTATTACATATTTCATAGCTGCGCCATGTTGATAGCCTCTAATGTATGGTGTCTCTCCATCAAGTTCTAAATAATAAACCCCTCCTCTGGTCTCTACCTTTGGTATTTCGATGTCATTAATCTGTTTTTTTTGAGCAAAGGTTGTTATGCTCATCCCCAATACTATAAGGGCAATTACTAAGTTGTTTTTTAAATTTTTCATAATACTCTATTTTATGGTTATTATAATCTCTACACTTACAACAGTGCGAAGTTTGATGTTAAACCCTAATAGATTTATTTAAAATAGCACAAATAAAACACAACTAACTTATAAAGAAGTAGTTACGAAGGTGTTTTTTTTAAGGAGCGCAGCTGGTTTATTCAAAAAAGAAACTCATATTTGCGTCCTACTTCTTCAAAACCTTGATCATAAGGCGGATGAAAAAGCGATGAAAAAACATAGGAATTATTCTAAACAACACAATGCAAATCTTTATATTTGAGAGATATCACCTGTTTTAAAGCCCATATTTTAGTTTTTAGTAAATAAAGGGATTATAAGGCTTAATGGGACATCTAAGGCCATAGACCGTTTATTACTAGTTATCATTAATACTAAAGTGCTAAATGAAAAATTTAATCATACTAGTTATAGGAATAATTTCATTGGGACTTAATGCGCAACAAATACAATTTTTAGACCTTCCTTCATTTTTTGATAGAGAATTTGAAATTTCTGGTTTAACTGGGAATGAAAAAAATTTGTTTTTAGCAGCAGAGCGGTGCGCTAAAATATTTGTCATCAAAAAAGAAGACCTGACTCATATTGAAACAATTCGCTTAAACATAGATGATATGCCTAATGGCGTTGAAATAGAAGGGTTAAGTTTATTCAAAGACTTTTTGCTACTAATAGATGAAAAGAATGGTAAAATATTTTCATTCAATCTTAAAACTGAAAAACTAATCACTTTAAAACCGAATGGAATAGATTTAAGTTTATTTAAAGGCAGATATGGTATTGAAGGAATTGCAGTTGATGAGGAATCGAAAGTATTGTATTTATTAAGAGAGAAAAATGAAAAACTCCAAAGTGAAATACATGCTTTCTCAATGTCTGAAAAAGATGGTTCCTTGAATTTGAATTATAGAAATCAAACTTTAGTTCAGCACAAAGATGAAAAATGGCGATATACAGGATTATCAATCGATTATGAAAACAATACGCTATTGTGTTTAAAATCATACTACGTGAAGGGCCAACCTCATTTGGATAAAACAGAAATTGACCACATATCAATTGATTCACTTTCTAATAAAAATTCAAAATCAAATATGCTATTATCACTTACCAAAGAAGTCTATTTTATGAGAAATTCCTTTGCTACGAATATAGAAGGAATTTATTCAGATAATGAATCAATTTTCGTGACTAGTGACAATGGTGAAGGCAAAAAAGACTGTAGTCAGAAATCTATGAAAACGATTATGATTAGAGTGAAAAAGCACTAATGCTAACAATGGCTTCAAGCGATTGCTTGATGTTGTTAAGTGCCAATCGGAATATTTTTTGAATACTCCTCTCGCTGTCTCTTTTTTACTAACTTTAGTACATTAAGTAACTAGCAACTAGCCATAGCCGAAACCCAATACAATAAACAAAATGCACTTCTATGAAAGCAATAATCGGGCATATTATTTTTAACGTAAAAGATTTCAATGAATCCGAACTATTTTATGATAAATTACTGATTGCAATGGGATTTGAAATTGACTATGTTAGTGAAGGTGATTTTGGAAAAATGAAATCTTATAAGCAAGGCGAACATAATCTTTATATACGATTTGATCAAAATAAAAAAAGCGGAAAATTTGTCCGTAATGTTGGATTAGACCATTTGGCATTTGAATTGAATAACGAAAACGAGGTTGATAAAATCTATGAATTGATTAAAAAACTGAATGTAAAAATCACTTGTGCACCAAGAAAATACCCTGATTATACCGCATCTTATTACGCATTTTACTTTCGTGACCCTAATGGAATTCCATTAGAAGTTTATTTGCAGTAAACGGATTTGAAAACTAAATAATCTACTGTATATAACATGATATAAAAATAATGCTTAAGTTTAATACTAATTCCAAACGTTGGCGTATTGGTCACTTCATTTTCCTGCGGAAAATTGGCGCTCAAAAACGCGTTGTATGCCATTAAAACAATAACTATGAAATACATAATAATTATTTTTATTTCAACACTCTTACTTTCATGCCAAAATGAAATAAAAGAAAAGGCCGACTATATTTATATCAATGGAAAAATTTATACTGTAAATGAATCTCAACCCTGGGCAGAGGCTATTGCTATTAAAGATGGTAAATTTATTAAGGTAGGCGCAACAACTGATGTTAATGCTTTAATTGGAGATAACACCAAAGTAGTGGACCTAAAAGGGCAATTTGTGATGCCTGGAATTACAGATATGCACGCGCACCCTTTTACTGGTGTTGATTTGGGAACAGGAAGTATGAACTTGACGAATCCAGGAGATCGGGAAGCTATTTTAGCCGACATCAGAAAATATGTTAATGAAAACCCAGACAAAGATGTCTATTTAGGTGGTAACTGGAACGTTGGTGGACTATTTGAAAATGACAGTCCAGATAAAAAAATACTGGATGAAATTATTCCAGATAAACCAGTCTTTATTTTAAGTCAAAGCGGTCATTCAGCATGGGTTAATTCAAAAGCACTAGAGATTTCTGGTGTTGATGAAAATTTTCAAAATGAAGGTTCTTATATTTTTGATCGCTACCCTGGAACAAATGAACCTTCTGGAACGGTTAGAGAAAGTGGTATGGTAACCATTATGAATAATTTGAACTACCTGAACCCTAACGAATTCGCACCTTTGTTTAAAAATGAATTAGTACGGTATTCTAAATATGGCATAACCAATATTCAACCAGCCGAAGGCGCGGCTTCACATCTTTTAGGGGCAGCGCTACTTGAGAAAAATGATGAATTAAATGTTCGGCTTTTTCCAGCATTAGATTGGTTAACATCACAACTGAGGGTTACTAATGACGAAGATACCAAAGCATTTATTGACGACTGGAAAGCATATGAAACAGAATTAATTAAACCTCATTATGTAAAAATATTTGCTGATGGAGCAGCTGATTCTCATACACTATTATTGTCGGAGCCCTATGCCGATGCCCCTGACACAAAAGGGTCTATGTATTTGCCAATTGAGGATTATAGTAAGGCTATATTAGATTATCATTCTAAAGATATCTCTGTGCATATTCATGCAATGGGAGACCAAACATCAACGTTAATTATTGACATTTTTGAAGAAGCAGAGGCTACCTATCCAGACTCTAAAGGTGTACTGCATTTCGGGCATGCGCCATTTGTAAAAGAAGCCGATTTAGATAGACTTTCTAAGTTGAAAAAAGTAACAATGAATTTTTCTCCTATGTTAGCAGTGCCACATCCTCAAATGAAATTATTTGTAGAAACGCCCCTCGGAAAAGAAAGGCATCAAAAGCAATACCCTGTTAAAACCAGTATTGAAAAAGGTCTAATAGCGGGATTCGGAAGTGACTTCCCCTCGTCTTTAGTGCCAGAACCTAATTCATTCTATTATATGCAGGGCTGGGTTACTAGGGAGGTACCAGGGCAGTCAGAATTAGGGACCATTAACATATCTAATGCTATCACCATTGAGCAAGCAATTAAAGGCTTTACTTTGGGGGGAGCTCAGGCTTTAGGTTATAACTATGCGAATGACTTTGGCTCGATAGAAATTGGAAAATCAGCCGATTTTGTAATCCTTGATCAAAATTTGTTAGAAATTGATAAAAGAGACATTTACAACACAAACGTTATGCAAACCATATTTAGAGGCAAGGTAGTATACTCAAATAACTAAAACCGTTGGCAAACATGAACCAAAGCAACATGAAAAAAATCATTTTACTAATTCTTACAATTCTGTCTATAGGATGTAAAGAGCAAACAAAAAAAGAAGAAGCCAAATCTGAAGACAGCAAAGAAAATGTAAAAATTAAACGACCAATTGCGTTTGAAAATGGCAAATTTTTCGAAATTGATGGCAAGAAAATGTTATACGGTGGAGAAAATGAAAATGAACATTTTGACATTACTAATTACCTTCTCAAAGACGAACAATTTCACTACGGTATAGGACGCGAAAAATTTCCAGCATTATTAAAACCTGAATTTATTACTGTAGCCGAAGCAAGCAAGGTTTGGGCAGATAGCACACGATTTTTGTTAGCCCAATCTGGTAATGAAGTCAAAGCATATTCTGTCAAAGACTTAACAAGACATGAAATTGTAAACGATGTTTTAGACGGACAGCCAATAATGGCGGCTTACTGCATATTAGCTGATTTAGGGGCTATTTATGAGCGGAATTATGGAGATAAAGAGCTAACCTTCGCATTAAGTGGATACACCTATTATGACGAAAATGTTTGGAATGGATTAGATGGGTTTGTGTTTTGGGATAGGGAAACAGAAAGCCTGTGGTGGCCATTGATTGGAAAAGCTGTTTCTGGACCTTTAAAGAATGTAAAGCTTATTGAGATGGATAAAGACAAATGGCGTGATACCAACTGGAAAAACATACGTGAAAATTACCCCAAGGCGAAAGTTCTAAAATCAGGGCAGGATTTTGAAAGGCCAACCGAATGGAAAAAAATGGAAGATATAACCTCTATTGTAGAGAACTTTTCAGTGCAACAATAACAACGTATTTAATGACTTACTAGTCCACTTAAAATTAATGAAGTCAGTACTATTCTAAAATTATTACTAATTTAACCCGAACAAATCATATACAAGCCGGTTAGCCTTAATAAAAAAATGAGAACTGTCAGAATCATCTATCTACTATCTGTATTCATTTTAGCCCACTCATGTAAGCAAAAATCAGAAGATAAAATTAATCCAGATTTTATCGATTTTGAAAACAAGCTTATTGAGAACGGCTTTTCAGGTGTTGTTTTAGTCGCTAAAAATGACAGTTTGGTTTATCACAAGGCATACGGGAAAAAGAATAGTCAGCCCAACCAATTTAATGACTTAAATACAGTTTTTGATATTTGTTCTCTTACTAAACAGTTTACAGGGGCAGGAATAATGAAATTGGTAATGCAAAACAAGCTTGCTCTTGATGATCGATTATCAAAATACTTTGATGCTGTTCCTCATGACAAAAAAAACATAACAATTCATCAATTACTCACGCATTCTTCTGGGTTGACAGATGTTGTAGGAGATGATTACGAGACGATTACTGAGGCAGCCTTTCTAAACAAAGTATTTGCTACTAAGTTGATCAGTACAGTAGGAATGGACCATCATTACTCTAACATAGGATACAGTTTGCTAGCATTAATTATTGAAAAGGTTAGCGGAACGAATTACGAAAGTTTTCTAAATTTTGAGATATTTAAACCCTTAAAAATGAACCATACGGGATATGTGATTCCAGATTGGGATACTAATGAAATCGCTAACGGTTTTTTGAATGGTACTGAGTCTATAAAACCAAATGAAAGGAATTGGAGTGAACAAGGGCCTTATCTTAATCTAAAAGGTAACGGAGGATTATTATCTACAGCTGGGGATTTGCTAATATGGAGCAAAGCAATCAAAGCCAATTTAATACTCGACGAAAAATCCACATCAACATATCTTTATCCTCATATCTCAGAATACTTGGATGGCAATTCTTATTATGGCTATGGTTGGGTTATTGAAAATAATGATTTAGATGATAAACTCGTATGGCATAATGGTGGGAGTGACACCTTTGCATCAGATATGTGGATTTACCCTAAAAAAGGAATTACAATAATTGTGCTTAGTAATAAAGCTGAAGAATATGTCTATTCGATAACAAAAGAAATTTCAAATATTGTATTGACAAAGTAAACGTGTCCCATTAAACAATGGCCATTAGTAACGCTTAAACTGTTACCATTAAAATGTTGGTTGATTTTCATTATCGCAATAGCTTTTTACCTATTTTTAACCTAACAAACTAGAAAACAGCTCAAAACAAATGTTTTTGTCTGGCTTGGTATTCGCCGAATGCCATTGCCGTACTGAGCACAGACGTAAAATCAACAATTATGAATTATCCATTAATACATAGATTATCCAGACATCATATTAGCCTAGTACAGATTCTAACACTACTAATTTTAATATCGTCATGTGCTTCAAACCAAAAAGATTATGTAGTCGAGGTATATCAAACCTCACAATCTGGGGATAATCTCAAATTAATTTCAAATAATCCCACGACACAATCAACGGGCAAATACAAAAAAGTTAATTTACAGGTTAATGCTGACCAAAAATTTCAAGAGTATATTGGATTTGGGGCATCTTTTACCGAATCGTCAGCATGGAACTTGGCGACCATTCCAGAAACACTTCGTAAAGAAGTATTAACACGTCTTTTCAGCCCAACAGCGGGTGCAGGGTTTTCTCTTACACGGACACACATAAATAGCAGCGATTATTCTAATAATCACTACACTTATATTGAATCTGGTGATAAAAACCTTTCTACCTTCAGTATAAATGAAGACATGAAAGGTTTTACAGGTGAGGAAAATGAGCAAGTAAAAGGTATTGAGTTGATAACACCAGATTATGACATCATCCCAATGATAAAAGAAGCGCAAAGTGTTAAAGACGCACATTTTAACATCATAGCCTCACCATGGAGTCCGCCTTCATGGATGAAAACAGGCGAAACTTCAGAAATGACCAATGGCACTTTAATGCCTCAGTACTATAGTCTTTGGGCAAAATATCTATCAACATTCGTAACGGCCTATGCCGAACATGGCATTGACCTTTGGGGCATTACCCCGCAGAATGAACCTCTACATGCGCATGATGCCCGCTGGGACAGCAATGGGTTTACAGCTGAACAAGGTCGAGATTTTTTAAGGGATCACTTAGGACCTCAACTTGTTAAAGATGGCCATTTGAATCTTGAGGATTTAGATGCCGGATTACGTGTTATTATTTATGACCATAATAAGTCCACAATGAATGATTATGTCACACCAACATATACCGATCCTGAGGCGGCCAAATACGCATGGGGTACAGGCTTCCACTGGTACACGAACTCTGAACTAGAAGAAAATAATTGGTATGCCAAAGCATTAGATACTTTAAGAACCACTTGGCCAGAGAAAGGAATGATTCATACTGAATCGAGCATTGATATTGATGCCAATGATCCAATTGGTCAATATTGGCGGGAAAGTACTGATTATGCCGGTACTTTTGTACCCTTCGACACCTATGCTTACGATATAATCACCGATCTCAATCACGGGGTTCAAGGTTACGTTGAATGGTGTATGATTCTGAGTAACAAAGGTCAGCCAAACCCATACGACAACTTTAACAGTGCTCCAATACTCATTAACCCAATTACTGACGAGGTCATTTATACACCACTATATTATTTATTAAGCCACTTTAGTAAGTTTATAAGACCTGGCGCACACAGAATAGAATTGATTGGTGAAGCGATGGAGGGTCTTGTATACACAGCAGCCTTAAACCCCGATGGATCCATTGCTGTAGTGGTCTATAATAGAAATACAGAACCCCTAGAATTGGGGCTAACTTTGAAATCTGAAACCCTTAAAACACATATTGCACCAAGAGCTATTCAAACCATTAATTTTCGATTCAATTAATTCACATCAAACAACTTTATAAATAAACTTGGCTATAAACACGCTATAAAATTTTTGCACTTTGACCACATAATAAGCCAAAAATCAAGCACCTATTAGCCACACCATATTTCCCAAAATCAAGACTGTACACAACACACAAATACAAGGTCTAAACAAAAAACCCAAAGACTATAGGCTTGTTTGCTATGGTCATAGATTAATGTGTTTTTCGAAAATTTAACACGCATTTCTCGCTAGAAAAACGCACTGAAGGTATTCAGAAATCCGGACTCAAAAACCCTTATTTAGATTTATTATAAATAATTTTGGTAAACAAAAATATAAGTTTATTTTCGCCAAATATATGTTATTTATATTTAGTCTAAATTAAAACTATGCGTTTTTTATCAATAATTATGTTTTGTTCAATTGCTTCGAATGCCCAAAACATGGATGGTGTTATCAAAGGCGAAGTCAGTGATGATACAGGACAACCTTTGTTAGATACAACTATCATTCTAAATAATACCGCAAAAGGTACATCAACAGATATTGACGGCCTGTACACTATAAATAAGATTTTACCTGGGGATTACATTTTAAAAGTATCTGCTATTGGATTTAAAACCCAGGAAATTAATGTGTCAATACTTTCTGGAAAAACCGTTACCAAAAACGTTGTGCTATTAGAAAACACTTCCTTGTTAAATGAAGTGGTAGTAACAGGTAAAACTAAAGCTGCTAAAATTGAAGAAGTAGGCTTTAGCGTTGATGCTATTGAAACTCAAAAGATAAGAAATCAAAGCATTGAATTAAACGCAGTCTTGAATAAGGCTCCCGGAATTAACGTAAGATCAACCGGTGGCATTGGTTCTGATTTTGAATACTCCATAAATGGTTTAACGGGTAATGCTATTCGATTTTTTATAGACGGTATTCCCATGGATTATTACGGTTCTTCTTATTCTATAAACAACTTACCTATTTCGCTTATTGAACGCATAGACATCTACAAAGGGGTTATTCCGGTAAACCTTGGTTCTGACGCTTTAGGCGGCGCCATAAATTTGGTAACCAATCAAAAAACAACAAATTTTGCCTCGGCATCTTATTCTTTTGGTTCTTTTAATACACACCAAGTGGCTTTACATGGCCAATGGAAATCTAATTCAGGATTTACCACAAGACTGTCTACATTTTACACCTATTCTGATAATAACTATAAAGTTTGGGGACAAGGTGTTTTTTATGGCGAAGAAGGTACAGGTAAAGCTATAGAATTCACAAAAGACAATCCCGCAGAACGCTTTAACGATGATTTTAAAACCGCAAGTGCAAAGTTCGATATTGGTTTTTCACAAAAAAAATGGGCAGACCAATGCTTTATTAGTCTTTTAGTATCGGGCCAAAAAAAAGGCATACAAACGGGCCAAACCATGGGACATGTTTATGGAGAAATGCGCAATAACGAAGAAGTCATTATGCCCAGTTTAACCTATCAAAAAAAGGACTTCTTAACAAAAGGATTAGATGTAAATACATTTGCGGGTTACTCACATACTAAAGGCGTTGTTATAGATACCACCAAAAATGTATATGATTGGAGAGGAGAAATAATAGGCACAAACCCTTCTGGTGGAGAAATTGGTCGTAATGGAAGTTCTTTATACACTCAAATAGATAAATCTGAAATATTTAGGATTAACGGCACCTATGAATTACCGGCAAATTTTAAAATCGGGGCTAACTATTTATACTCTAATACAAGACGAACTGGCGATGATCCTTTTGCTGCAGCGAGTAGAATTCCGTACTCCCAACCTCAAAGTATCGGTTCGCATTTTGCAGGGCTCTCTTTAGAAACAAAAAAGTTTAATAATAAACTAAATGCCAATGCATTCTTTAAGTATTATGGATTTAATGCTTCAATTAATGATTTGGTTTACACTACTGAATATGAAATTATAAATTACAAAAACCATGTTTCTAATTTTGGTGGCGGTTTTGCAGCTTCTTATAAAATTTTACCAAACCTTATTCTAAAATCCTCATTAGAACAAGCAACTAGGTTACCAAGTCCAACAGAGGCTCTTGGCGATGGTGTCACCATCCAACCAAATTTTGAGATAGAGCCGGAACAAAGTTTCAATGTGAATGTAGGCGCTATATTAGGAAGATATGCCCTTGGAAATCATGGTGTAAAAATAGCCTTAACCGCATTTTATAGGAACGTTACAGACAAACTTCAACTTAACATTTTTGGAGGCCAAGAACTTGGACAATATACCAACATAAGAAAGATTGGAGGCACAGGCGCAGAAATAGATATTGTTTATGATTATAACCAAAACCTAAGATTCAATTTAAACGGCACGTACCAAGACATAAGAAACAAACAAAAAATAGATGAAAATGGGAATAACAATATCTTATATGGTGATAGACTAAGAAATCAACCCTATTTATTGGCTAATGCTGGTGTAGAATATACGATCAACGACTTTATTCAAAAGAAATCTAAAATTTTCACCTATCTGCAATCTAGCTATGTTCATGAATTTTTTCTAAGATGGCCTAGCCTTGGAACAGCAGATCAAAAAGATATCGTTCCTAAGCAATTGGTTTTTGATGCTGGTGCGAGTTATACGTTCCCTTCCAAAAAAATTAGTGTGGCCATAGACATCTCTAATATACTTAACGAACAGGTTTACGACAATTTTTTATTACAAAAACCAGGTCGTGCCATTTTTGCAAAAATTAACTATCAATTATAAAAACAATTACAAATTAAATTTAATTAAAACCATGAAAACGAATACATTATTCAAAACAAGTGCATTTTACTTACTAATAGTATTAAGTCTAAATTTTTCAAGCTGTGATTCAAATGATGATCCCAATGTAACACCTCCTAAAACAGAATATCCAGATTATTTAGTTGGAACCGCTGTTGATGGCGAAGGCTATTTCTTAACAACAGATAATATTTTAACTGGCTCCTTAACTATAGTTGGAAATGGGTACGAAGGTTGGTCAAATATATCAGCTACCGTAGACGGATATCTTTATGTTATAAACAATACTGAAGGTTTAACTGAAAAATTTCAATTAACTGAAAATGGCCCTATTAAAGTAGATGCAATTTCAAACGCCGTATTAACTCCTGGTGGTTTTTTCCGTTATATTCAAGCTACAGATAATGGCGATTTGTTTTTATCAAGCAATCCAAATAGTGATGGTTACACGCCTTACGCTATTATTGATTTAGACAATTTTGCCGCCACAAATTCAGGATTTATAAGCTTCCCTTTGGTTGATGATAAGACAAACTTGTGGTCTAATGCCCTAGTTGAAAATGGTAAAATCTATTTTGGTTCTACTTATGGTAATTCTGATTGGACAGGAATTGCAGACGCCCTAATTACTGTAGTATATGACTACCCTTCTTTAACCAACCCTGTAGTTTTAAGTTCTGATGCCTCAGCAGGCATGACAGCTGGGTATAGAACAAATGGTACTTTTGCCACTGAAACTGGAGACATTTACCAATACAACATGACAAGTTCGCTTTGGTTTGGTCATGATGAATTAGCAAATAAACCATCTGTTTTTGTAAAAATAGCGAATGGTGATTATGACGCTAATTATGTACTAGATCTCTCATCACATTTTAATGAACCTGTAGCGATATGGAATGCATGGTACGCAGCAGATGGTATAGCCTATGCAAATGTTGTTCGTGTAGCTGATGTTCCTGCTTGGGGTGATTTATCTCAAAACACAGGTACTTTAGTAGAAGTTGACCTTATTAATAAAACAGTTACAGAGCTAAATTTACCAAACGCTTCCTTTGTTAATATCTTCACTTTAGATTGTGTAGAAGAAGGCAAGTTCTACATTCCTGTAAGTGTCACTGGAGGTGATGCTCACATTTATGAAATTAGTATTGGCGGTGGTGCAAATGGATTTGCGCAAGGTGCTGCCTTAGATGGAAGTAATGTTTACGTAAATTCTCTATTAAAAAACTAGAATCTCAATTTTTAATTAAAAACAATAAAGTAAGGCTCCGTATTCCAATCCATTGGATACGGAGCTTATTCCCATTCCTATGACTAAATCTTTTAAAAAAATACTTCTAAACATTCATCTTTGGCTAGGTTTAGCATCAGGAATTATTGTTTTTATTGTGGCAATAACGGGTTGTATTTATGTGTTTTCATATGATATAAAAGATCTTATTTATAAAGACAGGAATGAGGTATTAGTTTCTAAAAACGCAAATAGAGTAACAATATCACAACTCATTAAAACAGCCGAAAATACTTTTAACAACAATTACAGTTTTCAAAACATTGTTATTTCTGACGCCCTTAACCACAGCGTAAGTATTAGCTTTTTAGATGTTGATGACAACGCATTTGGTTATCACAATTACATGAGCTTTTATAAAACGGTTTACCTGAATCCTTACAATGGAAAAATAATCTACATTGAAAATACCAAGTGGGAATTTTTTAATGTCGCCTTAGCCATTCACATGAATCTTTTTATGGGCTATAACACCGTTAGTCATTACATCATTGCGGGTGCAACTTGGATTTTTGTTATTATGCTCATTTCTGGGTTAATTTTATGGTGGCCTAAAAAATCGCAACGCAAACAAAGTTTTTGGTTTCGTTGGAAGAAAACCTCTAAATGGCGACGAAAAAACTACGACTTACACCGTGTTTTTGGCTTTTACGTATTTCTTATTGCTTTAATTTTGGCATTAACTGGATTAATGTGGGCTTCAAAAAGTTTTAATAGTTCAGTAAAATGGGTTGCAAACGGTGGAAAAACTATGCCATATGCCGCAATTTCTAAACCCATAAAACCTACAAATGCAGAACAACCGTTTGATGCTATTTTAAGTACCACCAAAACAAAATATCCTCAATTTGAATACCTTTTAATTAGAAAACACCCGAAACCAAGTGTGCCTTACATTGTACGCGTTTACAAAAAAGGAGAACAAAACTTTAAACGCACCGAGCTGTATTTTGATAGACAAACAGCCGAATTATTAAATACATTTAAATTCTCTGACAAAAATAACGGCGAAAAAATACAAGCGTTAAATTACGATTTACATGTTGGTACTATAGGAGGGTTACCAACTCAAATAGTAGTGTTTTTAGTTAGTTTATTAATTGCTTCTTTACCCGTTACAGGTTTTATTATTTGGTACGGACGAAAGAATAAAAAGAAAAAAGTTTTGGATAATATTTAATATGTTGGAAAGCCACTTTTTCACAGTACACCAAAGCCAATCCTTTGTAAAATAGCCTATTCACAACGATTCAGAAATATTAAATGTCCTTAGTTGTTGCACTTTAGGTGTTAACCAAAAACCAAAGGAAGCGCAATTACATTCCGTTAAGAAGGAAGAGCTGTGCACAACAACATCTGAAACAAATGGCTTACTTCTACCCTACTTGCAAAAATTTTATCGGATTTTCAATTCAAATTTTATTTACTAACTTAAGTGCTTAAACACGCAATGATAGCGTTCACCCACACGTTGGCACTAAAATAAATCGAACTAAATGAAATCAAAAATTGTAAAAAAAGATTCAGGTCATAAATTAAATGTCCTAGGAGATAATCAGAACATTAAACTAACCGGAAAAGACACTAACGGCCAGTTTACTCTAATAGAGCAGAATAATAAACCCGGAATTGGAATCCCACCTCATGTGCACGACAATGAAGATGAAGTATTTCAAGTGATGGATGGTCAAGTGGAAATGACCATTGGAGAACAAACAACTATTTTAAATTCCGGTGACTTAATTTTTTGTCCTAAAGGTATTCCACATTCTTGGAGAGTCATTGGTGAACAAAATGCGAGAGCAATCCTAAGTATTTTTCCAGCTGGTCTAGAAGTTATGTTTGAAGAATTGTCTCAACTTCCTCCAGGCCCACCCGACCTAGAAAAAGTTGGAAAGATCTGCGGGAAATATAATCTGAGATTTGTGTAGTCAAACATAGTGGCTAATACCATTTTCAATTAACTGCTTGATGAAGTAAGTAGCAATTGGAATTTACGCCCAGTATTCCTCACTTTATGCTTTTTGCTTATCTCGGGCATTGTTAACAAACTCCCCTAAGCCTAAACCTTATTTAGAATACAAAAACATAAAATGGAATTTAAAATTTTAGCAGGAATCATTATTGGCGTATTTGTTCTCTTTGCATTATTCCGAATACTAAAAACAAAGCCTGTTTCAAAGGAAATAACCAAAGAGTATAATTGGAAAACAAACAAAGAAAAGTTCAAAACGGAATTTATTCAATTAATGACTAAAAGACCAATTTTAAATTATCTCGTAATCGATTTTGGTGAATATTATTTGCAATATCAGGGTTGGAATAACGGCACGGAATTTTATTGTGAAACAGTAAGTAATACATTTTTAGAAAGTACATATCAACTTAATGATTTACAAATAAAAAAACTAAACAACCTGAACTTTTCAAATCCAAATACAAAAGATTCTGAAGGTAACGCATCACCAAATTATTCAAAATTATACAAATCGAATAATGACCCTGATCGAATAAAAATATTTAACGAACTGATTTTTATAATGAGTGATATATATAATTTAAACAGTAATGAAATATTAAAAATTCGATATGAATAAATTCTATTCCTAACAATGGGTATTATTATAAAAAACACCCTTTTTATTTCTCATGATATCTATTTTCGAACTATTAAATGGAAAATGATTGCTAGCATACCGTATTTGTACTGTAGAACCCGTTTATAATGCTCGATTAAAATTTGAAATTGTAAAACCAGATTTTGATTGCCTTAACAATAATACATCACATCCAAATTTCAAGACCAAACATGACAATTAAAAAGTGGAATAAAAGAAAAATTTTCAGGACTGTTTGGTTCGTTATGGTTATAATTTTTTTCATCTGGAACTTGAGTACATTTCAATCTCGAAACCTTCCTGATAACACATTTTCAAACTCCAATTTGGTATCTGTAATTGAAACAGATGATGAAATCAAATTTCAATCTAAAATCTCAGAGCACAAACCAGAGATAATCTTTTTTCAAGGAGGATTAACAGACCCTAAAGCCTATGCGCCGCTTTGTAGAAAAATAGCAGAAAGTGGATTTACCTGTCATTTGATTAAGATGGACTGGAGACTTCCTGTAAATGATTACAAAAAAGCACTTAAAATTGTGGAAAACCAAGAAGGGAACTTCGTTATTGGAGGACACTCTCAAGGCGGAAAAATGGCTGCCCAACTTGTCTATGAAAACCCACTACTATTTAAAGGATTATTCCTAATGGGCACATCACACCCACGCGATATTGACTTGTCAACTCAAAATATACCCTGTATAAAACTCTATGCCGAAAATGATGGTTTAGCAAGTATCAATGAAGTTATGACTAACAAAAGTAAGCTTCCCATGGATACAAAGTTGGTTATGATACAAGGTGGAAATCACTCCCAGTTTGGTTACTTAGGAAAACTTTTTATGGATAGCTCTGCTACTATTTCACTTGAAAAACAGCAAGATTTCACCTATATTGCTTTAATGGAGTTCGTGAAAGACATTAACAACAGCTTATTCCCTTAAGGATACGGAGCACACAAAAACGCAATTAAAAATCAGCTTGTTATGCAAACATTAAATACAATCCAATAATGACAAAATTGAGTAAAATAAAACCCGTCTATTTATATTCTATTTCCGGAGGTTTTTTCATTCTAGCAAGTAATTACAAATCAGAAAGTAATTCTTTGTATATCACCTTTGTAGGTGTTGGGAGCTTCATTTTACTATTGGCATTGATAATGTATTTTAAAAGAAAAAAAACATAACAAAGGATATTAAAAAATGACCCGTTTTGACAACAAAATGAACCAACAGGAAAACTCCAAGTAATGAGTAAGAACTATTTTTAATAGAAAAGCGCATGGTACAAGACTATAAAACCATAGACTTATTCGGCAAATTACTATTTGAAACCATTATTTTAAAGCCACCTTATAAAAAGCCTAATTTAATGCCTAATGAGGCCTGTTTTTTATATATTCTTAAAGGGGAGTATGATTCTATATCCGAAACTGAACGACTTCGAATTGAGGCAGAAGAATCGTTATTAATGAAATGCGGGAACTACACATGTAATATGTATCCTTCAAAAGAATCAGAGACTTATCAGGCCCTTGCTGTACATTTTTATCCAGATATTTTAATAAAAATATATAAGAACAAGCTTCCCGATTTCCTAACACAAAATCTTCCTTTAGATATAGGCATGTCAAAACTAAATAGCGACATATTGATTAGGAAATATATTGAGGGAATATTGTTTTATTTTCAGAACCCCGATTTAATTTCAGAAGAAATACTAATCTTAAAACTAAAGGAAATCATACTGTTGTTAAACCAGACCAAAAATGGTCCCGCAATCAGATCCATACTTTCTAATCTATTCAGTCCAAGCTCACATTCCTTCAGAGAAATTGTTACCGCCCATTATTATGAAAATATTACCTTAGAAGAATTAGTCATTTTAAATAATCAAAGCTTATCTACCTTTAAAAGAGAATTCAAAAAAATATACAACTCATCTCCAGCCACGTACTTACGCGAAAAAAAGCTAGAAAAATCAGAGCAATTACTTATTTCTACAGACTTAAGAACTACAGATATTGCCTATGAATGTGGCTTTTCTAATGTGTCTCATTTTTCAAAAACATTTAAAAACAAACATGGAATTTCTCCAACAATTTATAAGTTGACCCATTTAGACAAATCTTTGAACTAATCTTAAAACGCTTACACGGTCTCTGTTTTCATCTTTGCATCATAAACAAAAAAACATGTAAATATGAAAACAGTACTTATTACAGGATCTAGTAATGGATTTGGTTATTTATCAGCATTGACACTAGCCAGAAATGGATTTAACGTATGGGCCACCATGCGCGACACCCATGGAAAAAACAGAATAAAAAAAGAAGCACTTGAAAACATTGCAATTGAAGAAAACCTGGCAATAACGGTAGCTGAATTAGACGTCACGAGTGATACATCCACCGATACTCTGGTAGATAGACTTCGTATTGAAGAGGAGCATGGGCTTGACGTGTTAGTGAATAATGCAGGCGTAATGTATGTTGGCATTACCGAGGCCTATAGTTTAGAGCAAGTACAAGAACAATTTGATACTAATTTCTTTGGAGCTATTCGAAGTACTAAAGCATTTCTTCCGCTCTTAAAAAAATCAAATGATGCGCTAATTCTCAATATTTCGTCATTAGCTGGGCGATTAGTGTTTCCCTATTTTGGCATTTATTGTGCTAGCAAGTTTGCCTTAGAAGCTTATTCAGAAGCATTGAAATACGAACTAAAACCGCTAGGGGTAGATGTTTCTATTATAGAACCAGGACCTTATCCATCAGGACTATTATATAGTGGACCTAAAGAGGATGATACAACTACTTTAGAAAGTTATGGCGAAATGGCTGATGTTCCTAAAGCCATGCTTCAAAATTTTGATGCTTTTTACAAAAGCGATGCCTCACCAAATCCACAAGAAATTCCAGATGCTATTTTAAAAGTAATCAAGCTACAAAAAGGCACGAGACCTATAAGGCAAGCTGTTGGTATAGACTACAACACCAATGCATTGAATAGTCAATCTAGTTCAATTCAAGAAAGCCTAATAAAGGAGGCCTTACAAATGGCCCATTTAATTTAAATTATGAATAATGAAAAATTTAAAAATACTAACGCATTTTACGTTGCTAGTATCACTTCTAATATCGTGTAGTATAAAAGCACAAAATTCAACCATAAACATAAAAAAAACAGATATCATGGATACAAAAAATCAAGAAATCGTAAACGTTGCCTTAATGTATATAAAAGATGGCGAGGAATCACGCTTTGAAAAATACAAAAAGAAAGGTGGTGCTATTTTAGAGAAGTATGGCGGAAAAATTGAACGTATTATCAAGCCAACGATGCTCGCCGAAGGAGAGATGGAAATGCCCGATGAAATTCACTTTGCTAGCTACCCTAGCATTGAGGCATTTAACCAATTCAATGAAGATCCAGAATTTATAAAAATAAGAAATGAATATGCGATACCAGCACTTAAGGATATTTCAATTTTTACTAGTAAAAACACCAATTTTGAATTTAAAAAAGAGGTTGGTGATACAAGCAAAACTTATGGGGTAGCATTAATTTATTTTAATGAAGGCGAAAAGTATATAAAACAATTTGAGGATTACCACGATGAAGTTTGTGCCATAATGCCAGAATTTGGAACTCACTTTGAACGGTTTATTGCGCCATTTCAATCCAAAGGAAATATTGAACGGCCTGATGAAATTCATCGCTTCTATTTTGATTCTATGGAAGGGTTACAACAAATGGGAACAGATGAACGTATGCAAGCCTTGTTTCCAAAACGAGATGCTTCATTAAAAAATCTATACTTTTTTATTGGTGAGGCTAGTTTATAATAACAAATGATTACTATAGAAATAGGTCCGTTTTCAGGGCATATAAGTAGTAGCGGTTTGATTTGAACTCAAATCGCTATTACTTTTACAACACATGTTGCGATAAGGAAAGGCTTAGCTAAACTTTTATTATCATATCAAAATCTGCCGCTGTCTCCATTACTTTTTTGATAATGGTGGGCGTTGTAGATTCTAATTCTGCATTTTCATTTTCAAAAGGTATGCCCAATGTATCAAAAAAGGCTCTAAAACCTTTAGGGCTATGGATATTTACCCACTTACAAGTGGTATCCGTTTTGTTGCCAAAAGTATGCAATGTTTTTGGCGGAATATCAACCGACTCACCTGCTTTAACATGTATCACCTCGCCATTTATAAAAAACTCCATTTCACC
This sequence comes from Algibacter mikhailovii, assembly GCF_014651495.1. Classification (GTDB taxonomy): domain Bacteria; phylum Bacteroidota; class Bacteroidia; order Flavobacteriales; family Flavobacteriaceae; genus Algibacter_E; species Algibacter_E mikhailovii. The sequence continues at coordinate 253,845 of NZ_BMWZ01000007.1, read as the reverse complement.
TTCTATGATTAAGAAAGACTCTTTGAAACTATTATGTAAATGCGGTGGCGGACCTTGTACCTGTGGTGGTGTTTCGGCCATCATCATATCATAATCACCTGAAGTATCATAAGATGTTACTTTATGACCTAAAACCCATTTTGTATTGTCTGTTTTCATTTTATGAGATTTTTGTCTCACAAAACTATATCTTAATTTTGAAATATCCAAATTTTATGAGATATTTGTCTCATGAAAAAAGAATACATCAAATCAGGCAGGGTCAATCAAAAATTAGAAACTAGAAACAAAATTTTAGCTAGCGCGCAATACTACATCAATAAAGGGTTAGAATTTACCCTTGAAGATATTGCAAAAAAATCTGGAATTTCAAGAGCTACTATTTACCGCTATTATTCAAAAGTTGAAATTCTAGCCAATGAAGCCGGATTAGATTTAAATACAAAAAGCCCAGAAAGTATTATTGAAAACCTAAAAGAAAAAAATATGGAAGACATCATTCTTGGGGTTCAACATTACTACAACCAGCTTGCTATTGATCACGAAGGAGCATTTAGAAAATATCTATGCACCGTATTAACGTCAAATCCAGCCGAAATGAAAAGAGGTGCTAGGCGAAAAAAAACATTACAACTTGCCTTTGACAACACATCCATCAATACTACAGAAAAAGAAAAACTAGTCAATTTATTTACCCTCTTAATGGGCATAGAACCACTAATAGTTACTAAAGATGTTTCAGGTTTAAATAATAATCAATCCATAGAAATTATGAAATGGGGTGTGCAATTAATTCTGAAAGGCTACTTTGAATCCAATACCAAATAATAGACATGCCTAACGAGGAGCGTACAGAATAACTTGTGATACCCTACTCCTAAAATCATCAGGCGGTTAACAAGGATTGTGTCCGCCTTGCTCATAGAGTTCCAACAACACTAGTTGAAATGAACCAACCCCTAAGCCACAAATAAAGAAGGCTACTGCTACGTATTCCTACTATATAGTTCCTTGCTCTCCAATTCGGAAAAAGCAAAATTTCTGTTAAAAGAAATTAAAAATTTTATTATTCAATAGATTAATCGTAATATTGCAATGAAATAATAAAGAAAATGGGATTAGCAAAAACCGAAATGTTTACGGACCAACAAAATGAAATTTCGCTGTTTGCGAAAGCATTCGGACATCCTGCAAGAGTGGCAATTTTACAGCATTTGTTTAAGATTGACTCGTGCGTTTGCGGAGACTTGGTTATCGAAATTGGATTAGCGCAACCAACCATTTCACAACATTTAAAAGAACTTAAACATTTAGGTTTAATTAAAGGAAATGTAGAAGGCACTAGTGTTTGTTACTGTATTCATAAAGAAAATTGGAAAGCAATGAAATCTGTAATGAACGCATTTCTAAACCAAGATTTGACAAACATAAAAGATTGTTGTTAAAAAAAATTTGAATTAATTAATCGTAAAATAACGATAAATAAATATAGTTATGAAGTTATCACAAGTAAAATCAGTATTAAAAGAATTAGAAATTATAGGTTTTCAATTACCAAATGGAACATTGGTACCAAGCCACTTTCACGTCACAGAAGTTGGTAAAATCACAAAACATTTTATTGATTGTGGAGGGACAGTAAGAAACGAAGAAGTTGTAAACTTTCAGCTTTGGAATGCCAACGACTACGACCACAGGTTGCACCCAGAAAAACTCCTGAGTATTATAGAACTTTCAGAAAAAGTTTTGAACATTGATGATTTAGAAATTGAAGTAGAATATCAAGGAGATACTATTGGGAAATTTGGACTTGATTTTGACGGGAAACATTTCCTACTAACCAGCAAGCAAACTGAATGTTTGGCAATGGATAAATGTGGAATTCCAGAAGAAAAGACAAAAGTAGAATTATCAACTTTAAGCGCTGAACCTTGTTGTTCGCCAGACGGAAACTGTTGCTAATTAACAATTCAAAATTTAAAACAAAATGACAACCACAGCACCAACGCTATTTTCAGAAATAGACAATTTAATCAAAGGATTAAAACCAGAAACCATTTCGAGTGAACGCAAAGCTGTTTTACAACCGCTCGCTGACTTTATTCAATCTAAGGTTTCTGAAAACAAAGAAATTCGTATCAATTTTATTTGTACTCACAATTCGCGAAGAAGCCATTTATCGCAAGTTTGGGCACAAACTATGGCAAATTACTTTAATATTAAAAATGTGTTTTGTTATTCAGGAGGAACAGAGGCAACAGCTCTGTTCCCAATGGCTGCAGAAACATTGCAAAAATCAGGATTTCAAATAAACACCATTTCAACAAACGAGAATCCTGTTTACAGTATTAAATATGCTAATAACGAGCATCCAATCATAGGGTTTTCTAAAAAATTGGATGACGAATTTAATCCAAAATCAGAATTTGCAGCGATTATGACTTGTTCACAAGCTGATGGTGGTTGCCCATTTATTGCAGGAGCGGAAATACGTATTCCTATAACTTTTGATGACCCAAAAGCCTTTGACAATACACCGCAACAAGCAGAAAAGTACAATGAAAGAAGTCTGCAAATTGCAACTGAACTCTTTTACGTTTTCTCTCAAATAAATTCATAATAATGGCCACAAAAAAATTAAGTTTCCTTGACCGAAATCTTACCCTTTGGATATTTGTTGCCATGGCTTTTGGTGTTGGCCTGGGCTATTTTATTCCAACATTTCCAAATCTTATCAATTCATTTAGTAGTGGAACAACAAATATTCCTATTGCGATCGGCTTAATTTTAATGATGTATCCACCTTTAGCAAAGGTCAATTATGCGTTGTTACCAAAGGTTTTTAGAAACACTAAAATTCTTTCTATTTCACTTATTCTAAACTGGATTATTGGTCCTGTTTTAATGTTTGTTTTGGCAATAACCCTTTTACGAGATTATCCAGAGTATATGGTTGGGCTAATACTAATTGGTTTAGCACGCTGTATAGCAATGGTTTTAGTTTGGAATGACCTTGCCGAAGGAAGTAGTGAATATGGGGCAGGTTTAGTGGCATTGAATAGTATTTTCCAGGTGTTCGCATACAGTTTTTATGCTTGGATCTTTATTACAATTCTTCCACCATACTTTGGGTTTGAAGGCGCAATTGTTGATATTTCAATTGGAACAATGGCCGAAAGTGTCGCTATTTATTTAGGTATTCCCTTTGGAATGGGCATTTTAAGCAGATTAATTTTAGTTAAACTAAAAGGCGAGGCATGGTACACAAATAAATTCATTCCAACTATTTCGCCAATGACCTTAATTGCACTTTTATTTACCATTGTAGTTATGTTTTCTCTAAAGGGCGAATTGATTGTAGAAATTCCGATGGACGTTATTATTATTGCGGTCCCTTTACTTATCTATTTTACACTAATGTTTATCATTGGCTTTTTCTTTACCAAAGCTATGGGCGCTGAATATGATAAATCAGCATCTGTAGCATTTACTGCAGCAGGAAATAATTTTGAGTTAGCAATTGCTGTTGCTATTGCAGTCTTTGGACTAAATTCAGGGCAAGCCTTTGCAGGAGTCATAGGGCCTTTAGTTGAAGTTCCCGCATTGATTTTATTAGTGCGTTTGTCCTTTTGGTTGCGGAAAAAGTATTATACAAAAGCCATGGTTTAAACCCCAATACTTTAGCTAGCTGTACGAGCAAAAACCGCATCAAAAATTACAAAAAATATGGTTTTGTAAAGGCTAGCCAATCAATAAAAATAAAAAAACAGTGGGTGACCACATATAAAAAAATAGCGGTTTAGGTCCATCCTGAACCGCTTTTTGCTTGTTATTAATTATATTACTATCTGAAATGATTAGTAGTTAAAAAACATAAGTTTAGAAGTTGAAAAAAGCAAAACGTATTAGAGTTTTAGAATTAAGGAAAATCACTCTTGCGAAGGTAGAATACCAAGGAAGTTTTCAAGGCATTGGAGCAGCTTATGGTAAACTCATGCAATGGGCGCGTTCCAATGGATTTTCAAACCCTAAAACGAACAAAACCTTAACTATTTATCACGATGACCCAAACGTAGTTGGAATGTATAATGTCCGACAAAGTGCCTGTATCATAGCGAACAAACCTTTTGAACCAACAAATGAGATCAAAAAAACAGAATTAAACGCTGGGAAATGTGTTGTTGGCAGATATGAAATTTCATTTTTTGAATTTAAAGAAGCCTGGCTTGAAATGTTTGATTGGATACATAAAAACAATTTAAAAGTTTCAAAAAAAGACGCTTTTGAAGTTTATCAAAATAATTCTAATACACATCCACTTAAAAAAACGATAATTGACATCTGTATTCCAATTGAATAAAATAACCTTGTAAGTAATGATGAACCCATCTGAATAAGGCTACAACATTTGAAACTAAAAAGCGCGATATTTAAAAATCAATAAAATGAAATACAATCTAGTCCTTCTTTTTTCGATTTTGCTTTTAGCCTGTCAAACTGAAACGAAACTACAAAAACCTTGTAATTTGGTTGACTTGGGGGCCATAGGATTAACAACCGACTCGCTTCGGGCTGCAGGTAATCATTCTCAAGCCGCACAATTGTATTTTGAAGCTGGCACTAAAAATGAATCGTCAGAATTATTTGTCTATGCGGCATGGCAATTTGGTGAGGCAAACCACATAGATTCAGCCTTAATTTCTATTAAGCGCGCAATCAACTTCGGGATGAATAGTCCGTACATTTTAGATAAAGTTGGCATAGAAAAAGAAAGCCAGACTAGTGCATTACGTCCTGAATTAGATAGGCTTTTAAATGACATAAAAGTTAAAAATGGATCGGTTGAAAATTTTGAAGTTATCACGACACCCATTGATCGATTTTGGAATTATTTTGACCAAGCCTTAAACGATACAATCCATGCAAAAAAACACCTGTCTGAATACATTTGTGAAGGCTCAAATGCCCTAAAAGATTACTATCATATTAGGTATGAAAACACGGAAAACATGTATCAGGTTATGATTAAAAAAAACTCAGAATACTATACCTATTTAAAAAATTACTTGACTGCTGAGAAGCTAAATAAGGTATCCCAGCAATCAGAATTGATGATGCAAAAATTTTCAATATTATATCCCAAAGCCGTTTTTCCTAAGACCTATCTGGTTCCAGATTTACTCAATGGAACGGGTACACTTACGGAGTCTGCCCTATTTATTGGCGCTGATATGTTTGCAAAATCAAAGGACATGCCTTTAAAGAACCTAAGTGAATGGCAATTATCAACAATTACCGAATATAGTAATATGAAGTATGATTTGGTACATGAACTTATGCATTTTCAACAGTCGTATTCAGATTTTGAAAACAGCGCATTATTACTCGGAAAATTAATAGAAGAAGGTGTTTGTGACTTTTTGGTATCATTACTTGCAGAAAATAATCAGGTGAGTCCTGGTGTACAACGAAATCTTGATTATTTACAAATAGATAGTAATTATATGTTTATCATGCATGAACTTAAACGTGATATTTATGGCCAAGATTTATCTAAATGGATGCACAATGGAGGTGCCATTACAGACCGACCAAGTAATTTGGGATATACTATGGGATTTTTAATATGTAAGTCTTTTTATGAAAATAGCACCAATAAGAAACAGGCTATTTTTGAATTACTCAACACCAATAACTTTAAAAAAATCATTGAATCAAGTGATTTTAAAGAACTATTGTAAACAAAAATAGTAGCACATACCTTTCAGGACGCGTGCTTAAAAGAAATAAGGCACCAACTTTCTATCTGCGATTTATTTACTATATTGAGTACATAAATTACGCAACTAATCGCGATCAGTAATATAGGTATTAATTACAAATCAATAATTTTTTCAAATGAAACATTTTATTTATGCCATCATGGCCATGCTCTTTTTTGCAAGCTGCAATCAACCAAAAAAAAAGGAAGTAACCTCTCAAAAAGAGAAACCATTAAATGTGCTCTTATTGGTTGGCGATGATATTGCCTTTGGAGATCTTGGTATCTATGGATCAGAAATCAAAACACCAAACTTTAGTCGTTTGGCAAATGCTGGGGTGCGCTTCTCTAATTTTCATGCTTCACCAGTATGCTCTGTAACACGCTCTATGTTACTTACAGGTTGCAACAATATTGAGGTGGGCCTGGGTTCATTTGATTACTCCTTCTACCCGCCATCAAAAGGGAAACCCGGATATGAAGGGTATTTAACTGATAATGCACTGACCATTACCCAGCTTTTTAAAGATGAAGGCTACGAGGTTATGAAAGTTGGAAAATGGCATTTGGGTGGTGAAGCCGCAGGTGGACATGGTCCGTTACATTGGGGTTTTACAAAAGAATTTGGTATACTATCAGGGGGATCCAACCATTGGAACAACCTACGAATGACACCAGATTTCAGCGACCCTGATTATAAAAACAAAAAGTTTGAAGAACATTGGACTTTGAATGGAGAAAAATACAACCGCCCCGAAGGCATCTACTCTGGAGAACTCTACACAAACCAAATGATAGAGTTCATAAAAGAGGCAAACGCAAAAAAGAAGCCATGGTTTTCTTATATGGCATTCACCACAGCACACTTTCCTATTCAAGCACCACCAGAATTAATTGAAAAACACTATCAATTCTATCTTGAAAAAGGCTACGAAGGACTTAAGCAATTTAGGTATGAACGTTTAAAAAATAATGGTCTTATTTCAGAGATTGCAAACCCTTCTCCAGAAAACGATTTGGTAAAAAAGTGGGATGACCTGAGTAAAGAAGAAAAGGAATATCAAGCCAAAGTGTTTGCTACCTATGCCGCCGAAATAGAAGACCAAGATAACCGAATTGGGCAAATGCTTGATTATTTAAAGGCGTCTAATCAATTAGAAAACACACTGATAGTTTATGTCTCAGATAATGGTCCGGAGGGGATGGAAGCTGAGAATCCAAAGACTGGAAATCAGGATTTTGGAGAATGGATTGCCAACAATTACGATACCTCATTTGAAGCCATTGGTACTGCCAACTCCAGTAATTACATTGGCACATCATGGGCAAATGCCGCAACAGGAGGTTTATCTTGGTGGAAATGGTTTATAGGCGAAGGAGGTGTTCGTGTTCCTATGGTAATTGTACCACCTGGAGCCATGAACAGTGATTATAGTAGAGCAGGAGAAATAAGCAATGTTGTTATGTCGGTTAAAGATATTCCAATGACCATTCTAGACTATGCAGGAATTAATCACCCGGGAAGTCAATACAATGAAAAAGCAGTGGTTCAACCTTCTGGAATTAGTGCACGACCATTTTTAGACGGAAAGGCAAACCATGTAAGAACTGATAAAGATTGGTATGCCTTTGAACTCTTTGGAAATGGGTATTTAATGAAAGGCAACTATAAGTTAATGAAGGTTCGTAAAGGTATGTTTGGTGACGGTGAATGGCATTTGTATAATGTAGTTAATGATCCTTCTGAAAGTAATCCATTGGAAGAAGACCAGACCGAAATATACAACGAAATGTTGGCATTATACAAGGGCTATGAAGACCAACATAAATTGGTAAAGGTAGACGAGGATTGGAGTGCTTTTAAAGCCGCTAGCGAATAAATCATAATACAATGAAGAAAGTCATAGTAATAGGCGTATTGTTTGTTATTTTCACAAGCTGCCAAAATCAGAAAAAAGAGGTTAAAAACATTAAAAATCAAAATACCATTGCTGAACAAGTTTCTGCTTTGAGTAAGACGTTAAATCAAAACATTCAAGAAAAATATGTGATTAACCTGAATCATCACCAAATGGCAAAAGAAGAGGGTGTCTATACCCCGCCTTCAATTGCCACCATTTTCTCTGATCCCAATGTGAATACAGCATTGATAAAGAAAAATGCGCTTATTGGTATTGATCTTCCTTATAAAATCCTATGTTATACTGAAGCCGATACTTCTCGTGTTTCTCTGACGTACACATCGGCCGATTTTATTGCCAAAAGACACGGATTACATGCTAAAGAATTAGAAGATTATCAGAAGCACATGCGTAAGCTTTTAGAACCCATAAAAGGTGTCAATATTTCAGAAACCAAGACAGACTCCGTTGATGTTGGATATGGGATTATAAGTATAAAATCAGATTTTGACTTCAATCAAACGGTGCAAAACTTAAAGGCCATAGTAGAAGCTCAAAATGACACACGTTGGTTTGGAGATATTGATTTTCAAAAAGATGCTAAAGCTTTAGGTGTTGAAATTCAACCGGCTACACTGTTGTTGTTTGGTGGTCCAGCTCCAGGAGGAAAAGCCATGATGACAATGCCAAAAATTGGATTGGATGCCTTTTGTCAAAAGCTATTGGTTTACAAAAAGGACAATGGTGAAATATGGATTGCTTTCAATGATATAGTAGCATTCGCAAAACTGTATTATGGCTCATTTACTAAACCGCAGGCCATGATTAATCAGCGACTAAAAGTCACGTTTACCAAAGCTGTTCTAAAACAGTAAAGTCATTAAGGCGTATTCATAATCTTTTAAACTGAAAATTTAAGACAACCATACAGCCAAGGCTTACAGAGCAAATGGAATCCTTATAAATGCTCTGAAACCATTTTCCAATGGGATTACAAGGTTTTACAAAAAAGACCTAATGATCATAAATATTGAGGTAAAAACTAACAACGATAGCATCACGACCTTTGCCTTTAAATGCGGTTAAGTTTCCCAAAGAAAATCCAATCTTATTAATTATCTTTATGTGCACAAGGAAATACCCCACTTCTCTTTCAGTAAAAAACCACACACGAACACCGTGTGTGTGAGTAATTTAAAGCTATTAATAAAAACAATATATTATGAAAGTAAATGGATACGCTGCAACCGAGCAAAATGCAAAACTAACACCTTACTCTTATGACTTAGGAGAACTAGGTTCAGAAGACGTTGATATTAAAATTTCTTATTGTGGCATTTGTCATTCTGATTTAAGTATGATAAATAATGAATGGGGAATGACTCAATATCCGCTAGTGCCAGGTCATGAAATCATTGGAGAAGTCATAGCTACAGGTAATGCGGTTAAAAACGTGAAAGTTGGAGACAAAGTAGGGTTGGGATGGATGTCTGCGTCATGCATGAGTTGCGAGCAATGTATGGACGGTGAACACCATCTTTGCGGTCAAAGTGAGGCCACTATTGTAGGTAGAAATGGCGGATTTGCCGATATGGTTCGTGGGCATTGGTCATGGGCTATTCCTCTTCCTGACGGTATTGATATGAGTAAAGCAGGTCCTTTATTGTGTGGTGGTATTACTGTTTTTAACCCTATTATATTGGCTGGTGTTAAACCAACCGATACCGTTGGCGTTATCGGGATTGGAGGTTTAGGACATATGGCGCTTAAGTTTTTAAAATACTGGGGTTGTGAGGTGATTGCCTTCAGCTCAAACCCAAGTAAAAAAGACGCTATTTTAAATATGGGTGCTACTCAGGTCATTGACTCGACATCCCCTGAAGAATTAGAAAGTATCACTGGAAAATTAAATTTTATTTTGAATACCACTAATGTATCATTGGATTGGAATTCATTTTTAACTGCTTTGGCACCAAAAGGTAAATTTCACACCGTGGGTGCTGTATTAGAACCCATGGCAATCCCTGCCTTTAGTTTAATTATGGGAGAAAAAACAGTAGGTGGAAGTCCTATAGGAAGTCCTGCATTAACTAAAACGATGCTCGATTTTTGTGTAAGACATAATATATATCCTGAAGTTGAGGAATTCCCAATGTCTCAGGTGAATGAAGCCATTGAACATCTAGAAAACGGAAAAGCCAGATTCAGAATTGTATTAAAAAACGAATAATGACAAGCAATACCGACCATTAAGCATTGCTTCTGATTATTGCTGAATATCCTTAAGGATTTTTGGGTTTGGCATACCAGTAGACCAAATAAAATTTTTAGTGCCATACCACGTAACTTCTGATAATTGAGACCGTGGTGTGGCATTTTGAATACTACATAAAATTTCAAAATAAGCATGAAAAAACACAATTACGAAATAAAAGTTGAATGGACAGGTAACCTGGGAAGTGGCACGCTAAATTATAAGGCTTACAACCGCAACCATAAAATCATAGGTGACGGCAAATATAGTGTTATTAATGGTTCATCTGACCCCGCTTTCTTGGGCGATAAAACAAGATATAATCCAGAAGATCTTTTTTTGTCGTCTTTATCTTCTTGTCATATGCTTTTCTATTTACACCTATGTGCAGAACATCAAATAATAGTAACTGAATATTTAGATAACGCCACAGGCATTATGGAAGAGACTAAAAATGGTAGCGGAAAATTTACCAAAATAACTCTTAAACCAATAGTGAAAATCACAGACCCAAATAGCATTGAAAAAGCGAATGAATTGCATGAAAAAGCGAATGAACTTTGCTTTATAGCCAATTCTTGCAATTTCAAAATTGGACATCAACCAAAAACAATTGCTGAATAAAAAATCAGGTTTTCACCTTAATCAAACTTTTATTGTAAGGCTCCAACAAAAAAGTCACCAGAAAAATTCAATTATCTGATACAACAAAATAGGAATACGCCTATATTTAGCCTTCAAAACACCGCATATGGTATTTTAAAATTAGTACAACCATCCATTTAAACCTGTGGTCATTGTTCAAAAAGTAACCTCATGAATTAAAAACATGAAGACTACTTGTTTTCCAATTTCAATATGGCAAAGCTTTATTTTATTGAGATGTTGGACTTTGAAAGCCGTTCTATAATATTAAAGTTCAAAAGCGAATAACGTTACTAGTCAATGAAAAAATTAATTCAAACGAAATCCCTTTTCCAAAACCTAATTGTCTTAATATACTTTCTAAGCGCTTTGCCTTCAGAAGCCAAAAACAACCCTGTAGATAAAACGCCTGTAATTTACAGTGAAATAAATTTAAACCAGGTAAAAGACGATATGGTTCCTGTAACCATTAGTTTTGATGGTATAGCAAGTAAATCAATGATTTATAGACTGCCAAAGGTGGTTCAAGGCACCTATGCCATTAGCGATTTTGGAAGATTTGTTCATGATTTTAAAGCATTTGACAAAAAAGGAAAGGCACTAAAAGTCTCTAAAACTGATGTCAATTCATGGAAAATTGACAAAGCAAATAAACTCTCTTCAATCACCTATCTCGTTCAAGACACCTACGATCTTAAAGAAGGTGAATTTGATAATATCCCGCAATTTCCTGCCGGCACCAATATAGATCCAGACAACTATGTACTGAACCTCCACGGTTTCATAGGCTATTTTAAAGGTTTAGAAAATAATAACTACCAAATTAAAATTAATGCTCCAGAAAGTTATAAGTACGCGACAGCCCTGCCTTTAGAATCCAGTTCAAAAAACGCCAACAACAAAACCGTTGTTAACACATTCTCTGCTACGCGCTATTTTGAGGTTATAGACAACCCGATCATGTATGGCCATATTGATATTGAAAAATTTAAAATCAAGGATATAGAAATTGTGATTAGCACCTACTCCCCTAACAATATCTATACGGCCAAAGAGATCAAAGAAGTGGTTGAAAACACCATGAAATCTCAAGTAGAATATTTAAAAAACTATGGGACTACTACGTCGCGATATGATATTCACATCTACTTTTTTGACGGTACGGAAATCAACCCAGAAGACTACGGTGCCTTAGAACACCATACATCTACAGTTATGGTAATGCCTGAAAACACTGCTAAAGAAGACTTATATAGCGATTTAAAATACTTTATCTCTCATGAGTTCTTACATACCATTACCCCATTAAGCATTCACTCTGAAGATATTCATAACTTTAATTATCACAGCCCAAGTTTTTCAAAACATTTGTGGTTGTATGAGGGTGTGACAGAGTATTTTTCTAAACTGTTTAAAATAGACCAAGGGCTAATTACTGAGGAGCAGTTCTATAAGGTTATTACTAATAAAATAAAGCGCTCGAAACGCTATGATGATACCATGAGTTCTACTGAGATGAGTGAAAACATACTCCTAGAACCATACAGCAACAACTATCCAAATGTCTACCAAAAAGGTGCTTTAATAGGCATGTGTTTAGATATTTTAATTCGAAAAGAAAGTCATGGTGAGCAAGGTCTATTGGATTTAATGAAAACGCTTTCTAAAACCTATGGGAAAAACACCCCCTTTGAAGATGATTATTTGCTCGATGAAATAACAGCGCTGACGAAACCGTCTATCGGTGAATTCTTAAAAAACTATGTTGAAGGAAGTGCAGCCATACCCTATCAAACCTATTTTGATATGGTTGGTCTTAATTACAAGGACGGCAAACTATCAGCGTATGAAAATAGTACAGACCAACAACTGAAAATAAGACGTCATTGGTTGAACAAATTCAGCTCTACTGTTGTATTTGAGCATGCCAATGTCATCCCAATGACTACAAACGAAGTCTTAAATGATCAAACTGTTGTTGTAGTAGATGGCAAAATAACCAGCATAACCTCAACGAAAACAGCACCAAAACACGTGGCTGACCTTGTTATAGATGCTACTGATAAATATCTAATTCCGGGTTTATCTGAAATGCACTATCATTGGCGAGATAAAAAAAGCCCTATTGAAAACGAATTCAAATTACTCCTTGCCAATGGCATTACCATTGCAAGAAATATGGCCGAATATGGAGGCCAAGACCATGTAACCATTAGAGAAAAAACAAAACAAGGCGAGATTTTAGGGCCAAACTATTTTACTACAGGGCCTTATTTAAGTTATGATCAATTGAAAACCTTTGAGGACATAGAGCGCATTGTTAGAGAACATAAAGAGAAAAAATACAACTTTCTTAAAATTGGGGATGGAGTAGATATTCCAAAAGAAAACTACTTAAAGCTACTTGATGAAGCCTATAAACATGACATTACGGTTATTGGTCATGGGCAACATAATTTACCATTGGAATTTTCACTGAGAATGAAATCTATTGAGCATGTAGAGGAGTTTATTTATATCTTTCAAGAAGGCAATGTCTATGAAAACGTCGATCTTTTTGAAAATTCAAAAATATTAATCCATGATATAGATTATCTAAACAAGGCGGCAAGACAAGTAAAAGAAAGCGGTGTATATGTAGCGCCAACCTTGGTGATTTTTGAAATGATTTTACAGTACCTTGATGAGGAGAAATTTGCCCTTCTTCAAAAACACCCTAAATCGAATTACTTAACACGCGGCGAATATGAAAAATACCTAACAGAAAAGAACCATTATAGAGCAGATCTAAAAGGCATACAAATTGTAGGAATAGATTCAGATCTCTTTTTTGAAAACTTCTTTGACTGGATGAAAAAGTTCACTAAAATATTAAACGAACATCAAGTGCCTCTGCTTACAGGAAGCGATACCTTTGGTATGGTAGTACCAGGGTTTTCTATACATAAAGAGTTTGAATTTTTACAAGATTCCGGACTAGAACCTTATGAAATATTGAAAGCTAGTACTGTAAACGCCTCTAGGTATTTAAATATCATTTCCATGGAAGGCACCATCGCAGAGGGAAAAAATGCCAACCTAGTTTTATTAAACAGAAACCCACTTGAGGATATAAAAAACACTCAAGATATTCATGGAGTAATGCTAAAAGGCACGTGGTATAACAGAACGCAATTGGACAAGTTTTTAGAGGAAGTTGCCAACTACAATACCGTAAAAAGATAAATCAAGGTAAACACTTGAAAGAAGCAAGTGCACTCTTCTTAGATGCCAGGGTATTAAACTATCCTAAAGTTCAAACTGGGCTATAAATTGGTTTCAGCCCTAATTGGTCACACCAGGTTGTGAAAGTTTCCAGTTCAGTTTTTTCTTTTCATCATCTACCATATTTTTAACATCTAGCAGTAACCGTTTAGCATCATAAATAACACCATCTTTAATAGTGTATTTTACTCCGCCTGCCCGAATAATTTGGTTTTCTTTTGTCAATTGAACAGCCCCTGTTCCGTAGAGGACTTTTAAGTTTTTCAACGGATTTTCATCCACAATAACAAAATCAGCCATTTTCCCAACTTGAATGGAACCTATTTTATCATCCCAGTTCAAAGCTTCGGCACCATTTAATGTCGCCGCTCTTATAACTTCTAATGGATGGAATCCGGCCTCCCTTAAAAGTTCTAATTCCCGAATGTATGCAAAGCCATACAATTGATAAATAAACCCAGAATCAGACCCAGTGGTCACCCTACCGCCTCTGTTTTTATATTCATTTATAAACGTCATCCAAAGCTGATAGTTCTTTTTCCAGGCCACCTCCTGTTCTGTACCCCAATTGTGCCAATACGATCCATGCGAAATTTTACTTGGCTCATAGAATTCCCATAATGACGGCAATGTATAGTCTTCGTGCCACTCTGCTCGTCTGGCTCTATGTAAATCCCTACTGGCTTCATATATATTAAAAGTAGGATCTATAGTGAAATCTAGATCAAGTAATTCATTCATAACCTTATTCCAATGCTCTGAATGAGGTTTGGCCGCTTGCGCCCATAACTTACCTGCTTCTTCGAAACGATCCTGTTCATTTTGATAATTATAATCTAAGGGGTAATTCTGTATTGTTCTATCTTCAAATAGTGCTTCAGGCAAACCATACCAATGTTCCATAGAGGTTAAACCCGCTCTTGCGGAGTGCAAGACATTCCATCTGGCAACACTTAATTGGGCATGATGGCATGCCGAGCCTAAGCCTAATTTTTTGTTTTCATCTAATGCAGCGCTCATAATTTCAGGTTCTGCCCCAAAAAACTTAATACCATCTGCTCCTTTTTTGGCATTTTCTCTAACCCATTCACGTGCTTCTTCAGGCGTCTTAATTCCATTTTTAGCGCCACTACCAAAACCTGTGTACCCAAAGATTCTAGGTGCAACGATTTCATTGGTCTTACTTTTGTTTTTCAACTCTAAAACCTCTTCGGCACTTCTTCCGCTAGGTTGCCTTATAGTAGTAATACCGTGAGCCATCCATAGTTTAAACACATATTCTGGATCTGCACCCTGTGCATCTCCTCCAATATGCCCGTGCATATCTACAAAACCAGGTAATAAATACATACCAGAAGCATCCAATTCTTTACCGCCTTGTATTAGTTTTGGTCTATCACTGTCTTTAATCTCAACATCGGGGTAGCCCACAACTTGTATTTTTACAATTTTATTATTTTCAACTACAATATCAACTGGCGATATTGGAGGTGACCCATCACCATTAATCAAAGTAACGCCGCGTATTATTAATTGGTCAAAAGGGCCTTCTCCCAAATAGTTCTCTTGGGCCTGTAATAAGAGCGTAAAAAAGCAGGCAATAAATAAGCAAAGTTTAGTTTTTATCATGGCTACGGAAATTTCTAATTTTAAAGATAAAGGTTTTCAGTATTTTACAATTGGATTTTCTTTGTTTCTTAGAACATAAATGACCTTTTAGATGAAATTCACAACCTCTGTGCTACTCATGATAAGGCCCAGTTGTGCATTGGAAAAAACATTAACTAAGCGAAAATACTCTTATGAATCCGCTTTAAGGAACGCGTTATCATGATGTGTTATCAATTTTACAGCTCCGGGTTTTATTTCTGTTTTCAATTCTAAAAACTTACCAATAACCTCACCATCTAATTGCAACAATCTAGGTTCTTGAAACTTAATAATTGCCTTTGTGGTAGAAATAGATATACTATTCTGACTATCATAAAAGTTTTCATCAAATTTAGACAGGCCTGCTTTTAATAATGTACTCGAATTGATTTTTTGTACAACCACGATCTCAAATTTTCCATCCATGGGATTACCATCAATATTTAATGGAATTCCTGTCCCGTATTTTCTAGAATTACAAATACCAACCATTAACCCCGACTCATTAATAGTTTCTCCGTTAGCCGTTATAGAAAACTTAAATGGCTCTAAATTCTGTAACGCTTCAAGAAAATATTTTGCATAGGTAGCCATCCCTCTATTCTTATCTTTTTCATAAGATTCAACTATACTAGCATTTACACCTACGTCTCCAATATGGATAGAGTAATGTTCATCATTCACTACTACTAAATCAAGACCTTCAACAACATCAGATAGCAAGACATCTTTAAAAGCCTCTATGGGGTCTGGGTTTACAAATAATTCTGTAGCCATACCATTTGCGGAGCCCAGCGGGATAATTCCCAAGGGATAATCTGTATTTAATAATGCTATCGCAGTAAATAATGTGGTTCCATCACCACCAACGGATAACACTTTATCTGGTTTTATCTTAGGCAAGATTAATTGTAAATTTTCTAAATCATTCTCACCAGTAGTTTTAAAAACCTCATAATCAACACCATATTTTTCACAAATGTTTCTAGCACTATTTAAAAACGGCTCTTTGTTTACACCGCCTGATATTGGATTTACAACAAGTAATATTTTCATAACTCTGCTTTATTTGTAATTAAATTTCTGAGGAGATCGATCTCCTTAACTATATCTGTGCTTTCATTAAAATAAACGGCATTTGGAAAAGTTGATTTAAGCTTTTTCCAAAGTAATTGTTTCCGCGAATTAATTCTTGATCTTGTTTGGTGAATATAAATTCTAACAATCTGATTCTTATATTTTCTAGATATCACTTCATAAACCTCCATGTCTTTTTGAGTATCATCTCCAATCAAAACAAATTTCTTATCACTTGAATGCTTTAAGATAAATTCAATTCTGTCCAGTTTAAAATCCTTTCCTTTCTTTCTTTTTGTAAGTTCACGTAAATTTAAATATGGTGTTAAAAACAGAACGCCTTTAGGCAATGCTTGTTTTTGAATAAAGGTAGTTAAAACATCAAACAAATTTCGCTCACTTTTAGAAACATAGAACATGTTAATATCATTCAATTCTACCAATTTTAACAATTTTTGAGTAAAATCAATGGGTTTTCTTTTTGCGGGAGGAATAAAACTTAGCACACCTATTCTTTGAAAAAAACTAGCCGTATGAGAAACCAGAATGGTATCATCTATATCAGAAATTATAGCGAATCTCGTATCTGAATATTTAAAAAAAATGGGGTAATTCTGATGGATATGTAATTCTTCTTCTTGATACCAAACACGAACATTAGGTGCCTTGTCAAAGGAAATATTCAATTCAACTTCAAAAACAGCATGGCCATTAGTCTTTACTACATAGCTGTTATTATCTATGAAAACTGTAATCTCCTGGTTTTTAAGCAATGGTTTTTTATAAGAGCTAAGAACACCTCTTAGTGTATTAAGAAGTCCGGTTTGTCGCTTTTTTTTATATGGCGTATTCAATATTAATCCACTAATAATAGTCCTTGACTTATAGGAGACTACCGATATTTGCGGAATAAAAGGCATATTGTTTAAATGAAATTATGAATACTTATTTAGAGATCATTTGGCATGTGCGTTGGTCCAATTTCTGTTCTTAATACAAAGACCATTCACTTTGTTTTTTATAAACACCCAAAAAGACCTTTTAGTACTCATGTGAAATTACGAATTAATAACACTTAATTAAGCAAAATTTAGGCATTGATTTTTTTGCATGCCTTACCTGAGCAAATACAGAGGGGTGTAAAGAAAATTTAATAAGAAATCCAATAACATTTTGAAATCAAAAATCAGGAATTATGTCATATTAAAACAGTCCATAATATCGATGCTAATTTATTAGGCATTAAAACTAAAATACCACTGAAATTTTCTTTCTGCGATTTCTTAGTTAACTTTAAGGACTTTACCGGCAAAATATGCCAATACAGTAATCCCTCTAAAATTATGGCTATAAAGCAAATCTATTTCGTTTTAGCACTGATATTATTCAATTGCTCCAATAAGGAACACAGTAATCAAGTTCATGATGATCACGCACGTTGGCATAAACACCAAGCGAATACAGAAATTATACGTGATGATTTTGGTGTCCCTCATATTTACGGAAAAACAGATGCTGATGCAGTTTTTGGATTACTGTATGCGCAATGTGAAGATGATTTTAATCGTGTGGAACAAAATTACATTTGGGCAACAGGCAGACTAGCTGAAGTGGAAGGCGCTGAGGCCTTATATAGTGATTTAAGAGCCAAGCTTTTTATGACCCAAGAACAGGCAAAAGAGAACTATAACAATAGCCCTGAATGGCTAAAAGAATTATGCCTTGCTTTTGCTGATGGTATTAATTTTTACTTGCACAACAACCCCGATGTAAAACCAAAGTTAATTACCCATTTTGAACCTTGGATGCCAATGTATTTTAGCGAAGGTTCTATAGGGGGAGATATTGAACGCATATCAACTAAAAAATTAAAAATGTTCTATGACAGTGGTATGGACATCCCATTGAACAAAGACCTAGACTTACAAAAGCAGCAGGAAATGGCTGAGCCAAAAGGATCAAATGGTATTGCTATTTCAGGAAAACTAACCCAGTCTGGAAATCCCCTTCTACTTATTAACCCGCATACTTCTTTTTATTTCAGGGGAGAAGTTCATGCCGTAAGCGAACAAGGATTAAATGCATACGGTGCAGTAACCTGGGGACAATTTTTTATATACCAAGGCTTTAATGAAAAGACTGGCTGGATGCACACCTCCACATACACTGATATTCTGGATGAATTTAAAGAAATCATAAAGAAAACTGGGCAAGGTCTATTTTACAAATATGGCGATGAATGGAAACCTGTAAACGTTTCAGAAGTCAGTCTCAAATATAAAGAAGGAAACACGCTTAAAGAAAAAAGTTTTCCGGTATACCATACGCATCACGGACCTATCACCCACATGCAGGACAAACAATGGGTTTCAACAGCCATGATGTGGAATCCAACCAAGGCTTTAGAACAATCTTATACCCGAACCAAACAAAGCGGCTATAAAGGGTTTAGAGAGATGATGAATTTAAGGACGAATTCATCTAATAATACGGTTTACGCAGATGCTGAAGGTAATATTGCCTATTTTCATGGTAACTTCATTCCCGTTCGTGACACTGTTTTTGATTACACCAAACCGGTAGACGGCAGCAATCCAAAAAACGACTGGAAAGGCTTGCATACCGTTGATGAAAACATCTTAATTCTCAATCCCGAAAATGGCTGGATCCAAAATTGCAATTCTACGCCTTTCACTGCCGCAGCCGAATTCAGTCCAAAGAAAAAGGACTACCCCAACTATATGTCTGAAGATGAAGAGAATTTCCGCGGCGTCCATGCCATAGCATTGCTCACCAAAAGCAAGGGGTATACCATAGACAATCTTATTGAACTAGCACATGACTCTTATTTGCCAGCTTTTGAAGCTTTAATCCCGGGTTTAATAAAAGCCTATGATGAGTTAGACCAATCAGAATCTCTTAACGCACCCATTAACATACTACGCCAATGGGATTACAGAACTTCTAAAGAATCAGTGGCAATGACCTTGGCTCATTTCTATGCTGTACAATTTATCAAAAAAGCGGAGTGGCCAAAGGGGTTTTCAGGCATGGAATTCATTACCTATTGCGGTGAGGCTTCTCCTTTGGAGCAAAGAATAGAATTTTTCAAACAAACAATTTCTCAATTAGAGCAGGATTTTGGTTTTTGGGAAATACCATGGGGTGAGGTTAATCGGTTCCAAAGATTAAATGGCGAAATAAATCTAACATTTGATGATGATAAACCAAGTATTCCCATAGGCTTTGCTTCTGCCTGGTGGGGAGCTTTAGCAGCCTATGGGGGTTCAATTAATAAAACCACTAAAAAACTTTATGGCACTAGAGGTAACAGTTTTGTTGCTGTTGTAGAATTTGGAGACAAGGTAAAAGCCAAATCAATGTTAGTTGGCGGTCAAAGTGGACATCCAAATTCGAAACACTTTAACGATCAAGCGCAGCCTTATGCTGATATGCAATTTAAAACTGTTCCTTTCTACAAAGAAGATGTTTTAAAAAGAGCTGTATCGCGTTATCACCCAGGAGATGAATAATGAATTTAGGACAGGAACAAAAACTCGTTTATAAATTAATGGAGTTATTATATGACCCGCAATTTAAAATTGCTTATACCATGCTACTTCCAAAAAAAGCGAGTAAAACATATGAGTAAAAATAAAAAGAGTGTCTTTAGGATATTTCCAATACTTTTATGTACTATGATGTTTATAAAAGTAAACGGACAGCATTTGGATAACTATAAATGGAAAAATCGGATTTTAATTGTTAAAACATTAAATGAAAACAGCCCAAAATATAAAGCGCAACTCAAAGAATTTAAAAACGCTTTTTCAGAATTAAAGGAGAGAAAATTAATTCTATTTCTTATTGTTGGAGATAAATATCAAAAGATTGATGGTGACGCGTTAGAAATTAATACAACCTGGAAATCTTTGGAAGATAAACATAAAAATATCTCAGATGATTCCGATGATTTTGAGGTTGTTTTAATTGGTCTGGATGGCGGAATAAAACTAAAAAAACAAGACGTCTTAACAACAAAAGAACTTTATAATGTCATAGACCGTATGCCCATGCGACTGAATGAACTCAAGCATAAAAAATAATAAAGCTTATAAAACTATGTTATTGTAAAAAGAATTAGGCCGTTCCTGCGCCTTATGACATGTTGCATTCACAGAACAACTTCTCACGCTATAAGCTACTTTAGAAATAATTAGCGGCATTTAAGATTAGTCCTTATGGAGTCATTCTAGTTTAAGAGAATCTTTGTATTTTAGTAGAAGTACTTTCTATGCCCAAATTTCTGCCCAATGTAAATCGATATCTTTTCGATTGGACTTAGCCTCGATTAAAGAAAATAGGACATGGAAACAAAAGATATTATAGTCATATCCATAAGTGTATTAAGTTTTATACTTGCTTTCTCAACGTTCTACTTTAACATTATACGTAAAGCCATTATAGATGTCTCCATTGGGGATAAGGTGCGTATATATCATTTGCGAAAGAACACAGCTTTTTATATCCGATTCAACATTATTAATACCTCAAAGAAGTCCGGTCGAATCTCAAAAATTGTCTTAGAAGTCGTCGATCCGGAAGGGTACGCGAGGAGAATGCCCTACTTAGGAAGGTATCTATACGACAATAACGAATATACTCAGGTAAGTGGAAGACAACATTTCTTTTTAGAAAGTGAAAGGCTGCTTTCTGATCAACTTTTATGGTTCTGGTGGAATCGAGAAAGAAATGAGATGCCCATTACTTCTGGATTATATAAATTTACACTTTTCGTGTGGTGTAACCACTCAAGAACCCCCTTTAAAAACCGATTCAAAAAACCTAACTATTACTGGTGCATCGGCATCTGTACTCGAAGAACGTTATGCGCTTGGAACAGACTCGAGAACATTGATATTTGGATTTGATGAAAATCATATAATGGGACTATACGCTGTAAAAGGAGACCAATCTAAATGGCATCATTTAGTGCCATGAATGGGAAAATTAAACGCTTGGTCGCTACAAATATTCAGGAGAAAGTAGATGTTAGATAGCAGATTAAAGCAGGTAATTTGGACTTTAAATCACCAAAACAGGTATCAATATGTCAAGTCAGCCTAGGCCAGGAATTGCGTTGTTTAAATACGTTTATTATTTGTACATTTAAAAAAATACTTATGTTCTAAAAACGGATTTCAAAATACACTTATGACCCGCACTTCAATCTATTATCTCTTGTTCATTCTTTTTATTTCCAGCTGTACCTTTAATTCAAAACCATCAAATCCGTTTCTCTATCAAAAACAAGGTCTCATAGCGGTAAAAGGTGGAAAAATTTGGTATGGCATAATGGGTGAAGGAGATAAAACACCGATACTTTGCCTGCATGGCGGGCCGGGCGGTACAAGTAGGAGTTATTACAATTTATCTGAGATATCCAATAAGCATCCTGTAATTTTTTTCGACCAATTAGGCTCGGGTCTATCAGATCATCATCAGGACACAACCTTATTAAAGGTCGACTTATTTGTTGAGCAAGTTAAAGCGATTAAATCAGAACTAAAACTGAATGAATTCTATTTACTAGGAAGCTCCTGGGGAGCAGCATTAGCGCTTGAATACTACAAGCACTATCCTAAAGGTATTAAAGGTATTATATTCAATAGTCCCTATTTTAGCACACCAATATGGACCAATGACGCCGCAGTGCTTATCTCAAAACTTCCAGACTCCATCCAAAACGCCATTTATATTGCTGAGAAGGATAGTGTCTTTAATACATCTTCCTATATTGCTGCAGACAGTTACTTTGCAAGCAAGCATGGTCGTAGAAAAGAGTTTATAAAACACCCTTATGACACCTTAATTTCCAAAAGAAATAATTTCATTTATAATTACATGTGGGGGCCAAGTGAATTCACTGCAACTGGTACCTTAAAAAATTACGATAATGTTGAAAGCCTTAAAAAAGTGACAATTCCTGCGTTGTTCACTACTGGTGAATTTGATGAAGCGCGTCCAGAAACCGTTAAATCACTCAGTAAACTGATAGAAGGAGCTACATTTGTTTCCATTCCTGACGCAGGACATTTTTCACTCAATGATAATAGGCCTGCAGTTGTAAAAGCAATACAAGAATTTATTGATCACCAAGAGAATTAAGGAAAAATCAAATAAATAACAACCTTAGCCCTATTATCAAACCTATGCAGGGACCCATAGGGCAATTACTAATCTTTTTTCGCATTGCTTGTTTCAGTTGAATTAATTAAATTTGAGTACGTCAGATTTACCATTCGCACTGGAGGTCACTTTATAAAACGTGTCCTATATTTTATTACCCAGAATCGGTTTATCCTTATGTTCTTTAAGAATCACCTTAATACCCAAATAGTTTATTCTCATTTAAAAAACACCTTAATGAAAAAATTACATGTCATTGTATTTCTACTCTTAATCCTTGGACTCCAAGACATTCAAGCTCAAAAAACAAAAAAAGAAGACACACAACCTTTAGACGAATTTAATATTGATTCACTTAAATGGCGAAGTATAGGCCCCTCTTTAACATCTGGTAGAATTTCAGATGTTGCCGTAAATCCTAGTAATCCCTTTGAATATTATGTAGCTACTTCTGCCGGAGGTGTCTGGAAAACGATTAATTCGGGCGTAAGTTATGAACCTATCTTTGATGACGAAGGCTCCTACTCTATTGGTTGTATAACTATAGATCCTAATAATTCTAATGTCATTTGGGTTGGTACCGGAGAGAACAATAACCAACGTTCTGTTTCCTATGGAGATGGCATTTATAAATCTCTTGATGGTGGAAAAACTTGGACAAACATGGGGTTAAAAACCTCAGAACATATTGGTAGAATTATTGTCAACCCTGAAAATTCTAACGAAATTTATGTTGCGGCTATTGGTCCGCTATGGAGCAAAGGTGGCGAAAGAGGATTATATAAAACCATAGATGGCGGGCAGACATGGGAAGCTATTCTTACCGTAGATGAGCATACTGGGGTGAATGATGTGCAGATGGACCCAAGAAATCCAAACGTGCTATATGCCTCTACCTTTCAACGCAGAAGGCATGTGTTTACTTATGTTGGGGGCGGACCAGGCTCTGGAATACACAAAAGTACTGACGGTGGAATCACATGGACAGAAATTAATTCAGGGCTACCAGAAACTGAATTAGGCCGTATTGGTTTAGGTATTTCTCCAGCAAATCCAGAAATTATTTATGCCATAGTAGAAGCTGCTGATGCCAAAGGTGGTTTTTATGCCTCTACAAATAGAGGTGCCAGTTGGGAAAAAAGAGGTGACCATGTAACCAGTGGAAATTATTATCAAGAAATCATTGCAGATCCCATTGATGAAAACACCATCTACTCCATGGATACTTGGATGTCTGCAAGTCATGATGGCGGAAAAACATTCAATAAAGTAGGTGAAGTCACCAAACACGTAGATAATCATTGTATGTGGATAGACCCGAACAATAATAAACATTGGTTGGTTGGCTGTGATGGTGGTATGTATGAAACATTTGATGCTGCTAAAACATGGGATTTTAAAGAAAATATTCCTGTGACTCAATTTTACAAAGTGGCAGTTGATAATGATTATCCATTTTATAATGTATACGGAGGAACTCAAGATAATTTTAGTTTTGGGGGCCCTTCTCGAGTACTTACCAATCATGGCATTACAAATTTTGATTGGTTCATTACCCAAGGTGGTGATGGGTTTGAATCTCAAATTGACCCGGAAAACCCTAATATTGTGTACGCACAATCTCAATATGGTGTTTTAGTACGCTACGATAAAAAAAGTGGGGAAAAACTAGGTATTCAACCTAGCGAGCGCGCCAATGAAAACAGCTACCGTTTTAACTGGGATGCACCATTGGCAGTAAGTAAACACGCTTCAGGGAGGTTATATTTTGCTGCCAATAAAGTATTTCGCTCTAACGATTATGGCAATAGTTGGGATGTTATTAGCGAAGATCTAACGCAACAGATTGACCGAAATAAATTAAAGGTATTTGACCGTATAGTGAGTATAGATGCCGTTGCAAAAAATGGATCAACATCGCTTTATGGAAGCATTGTGGCCTTATCTGAATCGCCTATAGATGAAAACCTTATTGCTATTGGAACCGATGATGGTTTGATCCAAATCACAGAAAATGGAGGAACCACTTGGCGTGCCATTACAAATATTTCCGGTGCACCTAATCAATCCTATATTAACAGTGTTTACCTTTCCAAACATGACGTTAATGTGATGTATGTTGCCTTCAATCATCATAAATATGGTGATTTCAAACCTTATATCTTTAAATCAAATAATAAAGGAAAAACATGGACTTCTATTAGTGCTAATTTACCAGAGAAAGGAAGCGTCTATGCAATTGAAGAAGATCATATTGATAAGAATTTGATATTTTGTGGCACAGAATACGGTGCATTTTTCTCACCAAACCAAGGACAACGTTGGAAACAATTGAGTTCTGGATTACCAACCATTGCTGTTAGAGATATTGCAATTCAGGAACGAGAACATGATTTAGTACTTGGTACTTTTGGAAGAGGGTTCTATGTTTTAGATGATTATTCTGCGCTGAGAGAAATTGAAAATTCAGAATCTAATGAAATCGCAAAAATATATCCTATACGCAAAGCACTATCCTGGGAGAAGAGTTCACCCTTGGGACTACCGGGAAAATCCTTTCAAGGCGATAATTTTTATACCGCTACAAACCTTGGTCCTGAAGCCATCATAACGTATTACTATAATGACACGCCTAAATCTTTAAAAGAAAAGCGTACAACAAAAGAAAAGGAACTCATTAAAAATAGAAAAGATGCACCCTATCCTACTTATGAGTCATTAAAGTCTGAAATGGAAGAACTAGAACCATCTTTAGTATTCACAATTAAAAACAGTGAAGGTAAAGTGGTTCACAAAGCATTTAGAAAACCTAAAAAAGGATTACAACGTATTCATTGGAATCTGCGCTATACATTACAAAACCCAATTGACTTGAGTACCTCTTCGTTCTATAACCCTTGGGAACCTATAGACGAAGGTACTTTGGTAGAACCGGGGACATATTCTATAGATCTGTCCATGTACAATGAGGGTGAGATAAGTACACTTGTAAGCCCTGTAACATTTGAGGTTGTCGGTTTAGAAAACACAGTAATGCCAGCTGATAACAGAGCAGCCAAAGTAGCTTTTCAAAAAGAAGTGGCAAAAGTTGCAGCTGATTTACAAGCTTGCCAAAAAATTATAAACGAAACCAATTCAAAACTAAAATACATTAAGTCGGCCATCAAACGGTCTGAACTACCTTATGGAGCGCTTTCAAAAACTGTTTTAGATATCGAGAATAAACTTAAGGATATCAATGTATTGCTTTATGGCGATCCGATAAAAACTAAATTAGATATAAGTCAACTTAAAAGCCCTGCAGCGCGAATTAAAAATATAAATAGTCAACAAAAATATTCAACCTCTGCTCCAACTCAAACACATAAAGATAGTTATGCTATTGCTAAAACTGAAATCACAGCCCTTAAGCAAAAAGTAGAAATCATTTTTAATACAGATGTAAAACAATTAGAAGACCAACTTATTAAATCAGGTGCACCATATACCCCAGGTAGAGGTTATGAACATAAAAATTAATGAGCTAAAACTATAATAAGATTTTGAGCTAGTACACCACTTAATTAAGCCTCGATGATAAAACTGACATTTAACATTATTATTGCCTTAATAGCCTTATCTGGCTATGGGCAAGATATAACGGGACAATGGAACGGCATTCTAAAAGTTCAAGGCATACAATTAAGATTAGTCATTAATATCACTGAAACCGATAGTGGATATGAATCTACCCTAGACAGCCCGGATCAAGGCGCTAAGAATATTCCGGTTACGCTAACCAGCTTTGAAGATTCAATGCTACACTTTGAAGTATCGGCATTAAAGTTATCTTATTCGGGAAGCCTGAACAATGATGGTATAATACAGGGCACTTTTAAGCAAATGGGGCAAACCTTACCTCTTAATTTTTCAAAAGAAGCCGTTGAAAAAGAAAAGCTTATTAGACCTCAGCACCCAACAAAACCTTACCCCTATTATTCCGAAGAAGTGACTTTTATAAATCCTATCGATTCCATTTCACTTTCAGGAACCTTAACCTTACCTACTAAGACAGAGAAATACCCCGTGGTTGTATTGATAACAGGCAGTGGCCCTCAGAATAGAGATGAGGAAATATTAGGTCATAAACCTTTTTTGGTTATAGCCGATCATTTAACAAAAAAAGGCATTGGGGTTCTACGATTTGATGATAGAGGAACAGCCAAATCTACAGGTGATTTTAAATCGGCAACAACAAAAGATTTCGCTACTGATGTTCTAAGCGCCATAACATTCCTAAAAACGCGCCATGATATCGATTATAAAAACATTGGTTTAATAGGTCATAGTGCAGGTGGTTTAATTGCGCCAATGATAGCTTCAGAATCTGAAGACATAGCCTTTATTGTGCTATTAGCAGGTCCTGGTATTTCTGGTTACGACATCCTTTTGCAACAAACGGCATTAATTGCTCGAGCCAATGGCGCAGATGAATCTAAATTACAAAAGGAAATAGCCTTACTTCAAGGCGAACTTGATATTATAGTAAAAGGCAATAATTTGGATGAAATAAAACTTGAATTAAGACATTTTTTGCAAAAAGAATTAAAGAATCAACCTGAGCTTGTACCTGAAGGCATAAATATTGATCAATATATAAGCGGATCTATTGACAAATTAGTAACACCTTGGTTCCAATACTTTTTGAAATATGATCCTGCAACTAGCTTGGTTAAAGTGCGCTGTCCTGTGCTTGCTATAAATGGCGAAAAAGATTTACAAGTCCCATCAAAAGTCAATCTAAATGCCATTAAAAAACATTTAAAACAAGGAGGAAACCATGATTTTAAGACGAAAGAACTCGCTAATTTAAATCATCTTTTTCAGGAATGCGTTACGGGTTCACCAAATGAATACGCTCAAATTGAGCAAACTTTTTCTCCTAAGGCTTTATTAGAAATTTCTGATTGGATAGCAACCAAGGTAAAATAACGACAATACCATGTGTATATTTAGGCATAATACCAATAGAATACAATCAATATTGATTAATACTCATCCCTTTAAATTGTCTCAAATTAGACAACCTTATGTTTATAAAAATAATAAAACGCACCATGACCATAATATTAATTATAATAGGACTTCTCGTGATATCCTATCTATTATTTACTAATTTTTATCCAAATTTTGGGGGAGACATAGCAAATGAACAAAAAGAAGTATATCAAAAATCAAAGCAATACAAGGATGGAAAATTTCATAATACAAAGCCTGTACCCAAGGATTTAAGTTTTCCCGAAACTTTAAAATTGGCTTATACCTTTTTCACTACGAATGTCCCGAATGGAAGACCAAAAGAAGATTTAAAAACAAAAAAGGTAGACTCTATAAACATTGCCAATTACCAGGGTGAAGCCCGAATGTTTTGGTTTGGTCATTCCTCATTTTTATTACAAATGGATAGCAAAACCATTTTATTAGACCCTATGCTTGGAAAAGTGGCTGCACCTCATCCCCTTTTAGGGGCTAATAGATTTAATAAAGAGTTTCCGTTAGCCATTGAAAAACTGCCAGCCATTGATGCTGTTATTTTTTCTCACGATCACTACGATCACTTGGACTATGGTACAATTTTAAAAATAAAAGATAAAACAAAACACTTTTATGTCCCCTTAGGTTTAGGTACCCATTTGAAAAAATGGGGTGTACATCCGGATAAGATTACAGAATTAGACTGGTGGCAAAACACAGTCTTAGACGGTTTAAATTTAATTTGTACCCCAGCGCAACATTTTTCGGGAAGAAAATTTAATACGAGTCAAAGTACCTTATGGTGCTCTTGGGTCATCAAGTCCAAAACTGAAAATATTTATTTTAGTGGTGATAGCGGTTATGCCACGCATTTTAAAGAAATAGGAGAACAATATGGTCCTTTTGATTTGGCACTTATGGAATGTGGCCAATACAATCAAATGTGGTCTGACATTCATATGATGCCCGAAGAAACAGCACAGGCTGGCTTAGACGTTAAAGCAAAAAAAATAATGCCCATCCATTGGGCTGGATTTAAACTGGCTTTGCACGCATGGACAGACCCAATTAATCGCGTACAGGCAAAAGCACAAGAACTAAACATAACGCTTATTACCCCAAAATTAGGAGAAGAAATCATTGTAAAAGACACCACAAACAATTACCCAAAATGGTGGGAAAAATACTAGTTCAAAGCCATTACCCATTATTTCTACTTTTCTATTGTGCCTTTTAAATTAGTTCTAATAATTAGCTATCTTTAAAGAAACCAATAACCTCGTATTATCCTATATCAAGGGGTAAGTACAGTTTAATTAAGGCATGAAATTAACTAAAGTCAACTACTTAAAAGCAAGGGATTTTATACTGGCCAATGCCCGAATGATAGAAAGGCGTTTGTTTCAATTTTATTTTGAAAATGATAATGCGGAAGGCGTTTACCATGCTGTTTACGCTTACAGGAATCAAGACGGAGGTTTTGGGCATGGCATGGAACCGGATACTGCCTCACCAGAAAGCCAACCTCTTTTTAGTATAATGGCCCTAGAAACGCTCGATGACGTTGGGTATTTAACCAAGGAAATCATACGCGATGACTTTATGCCTTATTTTGAAAGTATTACAACTGAAAAAGGCGGAATTCCATGGATGCTGAAGCCAAAAAGTAACTACCCTTGCGAAGCGCATTTTAAAACCGTTAAAGAAAGAAGCGCTCTAAGTACTACAGCTCCTTTATTAGGCATTTTAGAAAAATACAAGATGGATTTGCCTTGGATGATAAAAGCAGAACAATTTGTTTGGGGAGAATTTGATAGAATAAAGGATAAGCATGTTTTTTGTTATTTGTGTGTACCACGGTGGTTGATGTTTTTAAAACACACTAAAAATCAAAAAACGGCAATAAAAACCATCAACAATTTAAAACATGCCATTGGAAACCAAGGAATAATTTGCGATGATAAATCAGATGAAGGTTGGGGGCTTTACGGAAAACCACACCGTTTAAATTACGCTACAAATTCCAATAGCGTATGCTCTTCATTATTTTCTAGCGAGGATATTGAGTCGGACTTAACAGCACTAATCAGCAAACAAAAAGATGATGGTAGATGGGATACTTGGTATGGCATAAGTGAGGGAACAAAACTAGAATGGGCGGGAATTCAAACCCTATGGGCTTTGGAAGTCCTAAAAAACTATGGAAAAATAGAAAATTGAATACAATCATGTGTCCAATGATTTTCATGGTCTGTACCTAACAAGATAAGTCTCATAGGCACGGCCATTGTTTCTGTTACCTTAATTAGTTACTTTTGAATAGGTTATAAATTAAAACTAATGACACACCTCCAAACATAGTTTTAACAGACATCAACTCTTAATTTTTATGAAACACATTCTATTTATCTACGTTATCCTCTTTTCTTTTTCCCTTCAAGCACAAGACCGCCTAGTCGGTAAATCATTCGCAACCCGCTCTGAAGTCATCGCTAAAAATGGCATGGTAGCTACCAGCCACCCTTTGGCCACACAAGTAGGTCTGAACATTTTACAACAAGGCGGTAATGCTATAGACGCGGCAATTGCTGCTAATGCTGCTTTGGGTTTAATGGAACCCACAGGTAACGGCATAGGTGGTGATCTATTCGCCATTGTTTGGGATGCTAAAACACAGCAATTGTATGGACTCAATGCCAGTGGTAGATCGCCTAAAAGTTTAACTTTAGAGTATTTTCAAAAGAAAAACATGGATAAAATACCATCCTACGGACCGCTACCTGTTAGCGTACCTGGAGCAGTAGACGGCTGGTTTGAACTTTCTAAAAAGTTTGGAACAATGAACATGGCCGATATCTTACAACCAGCTATCAGCTATGCAGAAGAAGGATTTCCATTAACTCAACTTATAGCGTATTATCTAGGCTCCGTCAATCGGTTTGAGGCGCAAGGATTTGACAACATCAAAGCTACTTATATCGATCAAAATGGAGGAAAACTACCTAAGGAAGGTGAGCTCTATAAAAATCCGTTTCTTGCAAACACCTACAAATCTATTGCTAAGGGAGGTCGTGATGCTTTTTACAAAGGAGAAATGGCAAAAACGATTACTAGTTTTGTACAGGAAAAAGGGGGATTTCTATCTATGGAAGATTTGGCTAGTCATCAATCGGAATGGGTAGAACCCGTTTCTATCAATTATAGAGGTTATGATGTGTGGGAACTTCCTCCTAACGGACAAGGCATAGCAGCATTACAAATGCTTCAAATTTTAGAAACCTATGATTTTTCAAAAATAAAATTCGGTAGTGAAGAGCACCTACACCTTTTTACAGAAGTAAAAAAAATTGCCTTTGAAGATCGTGCAAAATACTATGCCGATATGGACTTTGCCAATGTACCTGTTGAGGAACTTCTCTCAGATGCCTATGCCAAAAAGCGCAAGGAAGAGATCACTGATCGCGCTGGAAGTTACAGTGCGGGTGTTATTAGTGCAGGTGAAACCATTTATATGACCACAGCTGATAAACATGGTAATATGGTCTCACTTATTCAGAGTAATTATAGAGGAATGGGATCTGGTATGGTGCCACCAAAACTGGGATTCATGCTCCAAGACCGCGGTGAACTATTTTCTTTAGTAGAAGGACAAGCCAATACTTATGAACCAGGAAAAAGACCTTTTCATACTATTATACCAGCTTTCATTACCAAAGATGGTAAACCTTGGGTGAGTTTTGGGGTTATGGGAGGCGACTTCCAACCACAAGGACATGCACAGATTGTAATGAATTTGATTGACTTTGGCATGAATATGCAAGAGGCTGGTGATGCCCCGCGTTGGGAACATCGAGGCTCATCATCACCCACAGGCGAGGAAGCCAATGGAACAGGTGAAGTGTATTTAGAATCTGGGATTCCATTTGAGACCATTCGTGGTTTGCTTTCTAGAAGGCACAAAGTCATGTATGGAGGTTATTTTGGGGGCTATCAAGGCATCATGTGGGATGGTAAGAATAAAGTGTATAGAGGTGCATCCGAAAGCAGAAAAGATGGACAAGCCGCAGGATATTAATAATACTTAGATATAAAATCATAATCCAATGTGTATCGTTGAGGTGTATCAACTCCTAAGTCTAAAAACATAACCATTTAACAAAGAGTCCTTTTACTAATCGCTATTACAACAACATAAATGAAAATACTGAAAAAAATTTTAAAATTTATCCTCGCACTCCTTGGCTTGATTTGTATTGCGGTACTTATTATACTTTGGGTTGACGCCTTAGGCACAGATTACCTAAACATTTCAAAAAATGATCCAAAAGCAAACAACTCTTATGTCATCACTAATGCCAATATCATACCTATGAATCAAGACACCGTTTTAGTAAATAAAATGGTGTACATAAAGGACGGTATTATTAATAATATAGCAGACACGATGGCCATCAAAGGCGTGCAAGTTTTTGATGCAAAACATAAGTTCCTTACACCAGGGTTAATTGATATGCACGTGCATGTATGGGACCGATATGAACTTGGACTTTACCTGTCAAATGGTGTTACTACTGTTAGAAATTTATGGGGCATGCCCATGCATTTGAGAATTAAAGAAGATATTATCAATGAACAAATACTTTCCCCAACTTTCATAACTACAGGGCCTAAACTAACCGGTACAGTTTTTATTGGAGACGATAATGTAAACCTAACAAATGTTGCTGAGGCTAAAGAGAAGATTATTGGCTACAAAAACAGAGGTTATGATTTAATTAAAACCTATTACGGATTGGATAAAGATTTATTTGATGCTGTGATTGAACAAGCCAAAATTTCTGAAATGGATATCGTGGCACACCCTTCTCAAAAAGTCCCTTTTTCATACCATTTAAACCCTCAAATAAAATCTATAGAACATGCTGAAGAAATAGTTCAGCAACCTTTAAAGTTTGACCTAGATACTACAAAATTGCAGACCATCATCAATGCGATTTCAAAATCTAAACACACCCGTTATAGCCCAACGCTTACCGTATTTAATAATATCTATCAAATGATGCTCAATGATAGTATTCTAGATTCTGAATCAATGGGATATATAAACCCCCTTATCAAAAAAGTAGATAGTAATAAACAATTTGACCGTTGGTTCAATGCCAAACAAAACGATACAGCCGTTGTTGGTAACATAAAAAACCAACATGATTTTCATTCTATCATTGTACAAAAACTTCATGAAGCAGGTGTCGATATCATATGTGGAACAGATGCTGGTATTGGTGTTACGCTACCTGGTTTTGCCATTCATAACGAGCTAAATTTTTATAAAGAAGCAGGTCTTTCTAATTACGAAGTCTTAAAAACAGCTACAGTAAACGCATCTAAAACCCATGAGATAATGACGGCCATGGGAACTATTGAACCTGGTAAAATTGCCAATTTATTAGTAGTTGAAAAAAACCCACTTCTCAATCTGGCAACATTAAAAAAACCCACCTACGTTTTTATCAATGGCAGAAAACTAAACCGCAAAACTTTAGACGGTTTTAATGAAAAGGCCATACAGAGACAAAACCTAATGGCAACGGCAATTAGGTATTTAGAACACCTAATCATTGAATAAACTAACATTTATAATCGCAGGAGCCAAATAATAAGACTTACTTGCAGATTCTAGTCCATATGCCTTGAATTGAAACAAAAGGAGAATGACGTGTTGTGCCTTAAATTTTAACCATAATTTAAGCTGTTTCAATGGCGTTTGCATACACTTCGAACAAATAATACTTGTCCTGCTTTGAAAAAAAGAGTAATTTAAAAACTCGAAACATCATTAATAACAGTAACGTTAAAAAAAATAATTAAAATGAAAAATTTAATAGGTATCGATAAGACAAAAGCAGAAGAACTAAGCGGAAAATTAAACCAATTATTAGCAGACTATCAAGTCTTCTATCAAAACCTTAGGGGGCTTCACTGGAATATAAAAGGAAAAGAGTTTTTTGAATTGCACGTCAAATTTGAAGAATTCTATGATGACGCCGTAATTAAAATTGATGAAATTGCAGAACGAATTTTAACACTTGAAGGCGTGCCATTCCATACCTTCTCAGATTACATAAATAGTTCCAACATTGCAGAAG
Organism: Algibacter mikhailovii; assembly: GCF_014651495.1. Taxonomy (GTDB): domain Bacteria; phylum Bacteroidota; class Bacteroidia; order Flavobacteriales; family Flavobacteriaceae; genus Algibacter_E; species Algibacter_E mikhailovii. The sequence continues at coordinate 219,945 of NZ_BMWZ01000007.1, read as the reverse complement.
AAAAAGGAGTCTCAAATGGTATTGAAGGTGTAAACATCGTTGTAAAAAATCTTTCTTCCATAATTGCCCTTGAAAGAGACATTTTAAGCCTGTCAGGAGACGCCGAAGATGAAGGAACGGTTAGTTTAATGAGTGATTACATATCACAAACTGAAAAAACATTATGGATGCTAAATTCCTACCTGCAATAAAGGCTAGAATTTCGCTTTAAAAAATGGTAAGTTAACAAGCAATGAACATTAAGACATTCTTCTAATGGTAAGCACTGCCATCAAGGATCAGATATTCGCTTTATGACAGCCTATGGTAATGTCTTAAAGCGATATACTGTACTTGGCGTTTCTACAAAAGGCGTTTTAGATGAAAATCTAAAACTTGTTAAAAAAATTACTGAACTGATTTTAAAGAACGTTATTTCATTTTAATTAAGTAACTTTCTAACTAAAATTAGGCAGGGTTCACTTTTCTACTATCTTATAACAACAGTTTAGACGGCCTAGGAAATTCATTGTGCTAATTAGGAAAATATGAAATATCGGTGGGCCATACTCTTAATAACTTGTTTGGTAAATCATGCTTTTTCACAAAAAGCAAAAAACTGGACCATTATTTATTTTGCTGCAGGTTCTAATTCATCTGAAATAGATTTGTTAAATGATATTGAGGAAATGAAACGCGGTAAAAAATCAAAGGACTATAATGTAATAACGCTTATAGACCGAATTGATGGAAATTCTGAGGACTCAATAGCATTAGGCGAAAATTTTAGGGATACTAGGTTGTATCAAATTGAACACAATACCTATAAACAACTAAGCGGTCAAGAATTCTTTCCGGAAATAGGAATCCATAAATCCTATGAAGCGAATATGGCAGACGCCGCAACTTTAAAAAAATTCATAGCATATTGTAAAAAGTATTATCCTGCTCAATATTACATGCTCATATTAAGATCACACGGAAACGGTGTAGGCATGTGCCCTGATGCAGAGGATGGTAACGAAGATCACTTGTATCCGGCCGAAATTACAAATGTACTGTCCAAAAATGAATCCGTTGATATTTTGGGTTTGGACGTATGTTCTATGGCCGGAATAGAAAACTTATACCAATGGAGACCCGAGAATAGCTCATTTTCTTCAAACTTTGTCATTGCTTCAGCACCGCTTTCTGGCGCTTGGGCTTACGACCATATCCTAGAACGAATCACCAATAATGCCGGTGATGACCTTGTACTTGATTCTAATTATTTTGACGGTGGTAAAGAAACCATTTTGAACCCTAAAACCATGACACCCTTGGATTTCTCTAAATTAATATTTGAAGAAATCTATGACAATCAGCAATGGGCCTCTTGGGGTTTATTTGACAACACTAAAGTATCTGAACTAAAAATAGCAATTGATGAAGCCTCTAAATTTCTTGCGTATGAAGACAAGACCAGTCTAATCAACATAATAGATAATACCTTAGGCTATTATCACAGAACAACTGACAATATAGAAATGGCGCAATTGACATTTCCCTATCTTGACGCATACCATTTCTGGGACCAAATACGCACTACGACATCTTTTAGTTCAGCTACTAGAGTTAAGGCAACAACTGTTTGTGGTTTGCTAGATAAATATGTCATTCATTCCTATTATGGGCAGGGCTATTTACCAGAAACAACCCATTTTGTTGAAGGTAAAAGCGGCATCTATCAGATAATTCCGAAGGGAAATAGGATATTTTCCCAAACAAAGAATTCATTTTGGAGTCATTGTGGTTGGTTCCATCCTGATGACAAATCGGCTAATCAAAATTCTTATGGGCAATATGATTGGTGCATTAATGGCGCAACAAGGGCGAATAATCAGGTTGATAATTTCTATGAATTGTTAGATTGTCTTTTTGACGAAACCAATACTGAAAGTGGTGGAGTCAATAATTATAATTGGTAAAATTTAAACAATTCCGCATAAAACTAAAAAATAGCCTACATTACAATAAAAGCTAAATAACACCTAATGCTATGACTAAAATATTGACATTCTTTATAATAATACTCATTGGTTTTCAATCATATGGACAAAAACCGAGAGCAAGAGATTTAGGAGTTCCTTTTGTTGGTAAGCCGGGGGCATTTAATTCTATTACTGATGTGGCCGGTGTTGAAGTTGGCTATAGCACCATTATTTCTGGAACCGGTACAAATGTGGTAGGCAAAGGACCTGTTAGAACAGGGGTTACAGCAATATTCCCACGAGGAAAAGCTAAAAAGTTCAGCCCTGTTTATGCCAATTGGTACAGCCTTAATGGTAATGGAGAAATGACTGGCACTACTTGGGTAACAGAATCGGGTTTTTTGGAGACCCCAATTATGATAACCAATACAAATAGTGTTGGCGAAGTACGGCAGGCCGTGCTTAAATGGTATGTTGATACAGACTGGTACAATGGAGAAGACTGGTGGTATACCTATCCTGTAGTTGCAGAAACATACGATGGTTTTTTAAATGATATTTACGGGTTTCATGTTAAGGAAAAACACGTTTTAGAAGCCATTTCAAATGCTTCTAACGGACCCATTGCAGAAGGTAATGTTGGTGGCGGAACAGGCATGATGTGTTTGGGTTTTAAAGGGGGTACCGGAACCGCTTCAAGAGTCTTTAAAATCAAAGATTCTACATACTCCTTAGGCGCTATAGTACAATCAAATTTTGGAGCCAAAAGAAATTTATCAATCGCAGGTGTTCCTGTAGGTATTGCCTTAAAAGACACCTTGGGTTATGAATATAAAGCTCCCCCTAAATCAAGACGCCAAGAGGGAGACGGCTCGATAATTGTCGTCGTTGCCACAGATGTTCCCCTATTACCTCATCAACTAAAAAGAATTGCTCAAAGAATTCCATTGGGTATAGGTATCGTTGGTGGAAGAGGAAGCAACGGGTCTGGAGATATCTTTTTGGCATTTTCTACGGCTAATGAACAGGCTTTTAATCGCGATAAAAAGACCACAGTAGAAAGCATGTCCAATGATTTACTCATGCCTGTTTTTGAAGCCACAGTGCAAGTTGTTGAAGAAGCCATTATAAATGCGATGGTAGCCGCCGAAACTATGGAAGGCATCAATGGCAATAAGGCCTATGCCCTACCACATGATTTACTTATTGAAACGCTAAAAAAATATAATCGGATACAAGATTAACCGCTATAGATTGAGAAGTGGTTTGCAACATCTACTACATACTGATAAACTTTCTTGTAATTTAACGGTTTAAAACATGATACTGAAAAGGTCATACAGCCAGAGTACAATACCTTTAAATTTCTAATAATTCTAAACAATGAACTTCTCATTATTTGCTATCTTAGTGCAAACCTAATGTTGTCTTATTCAATTTATTAAACTAATATGGATGACACCATTGGGACAAAACTGATCGATTAGAAAAAATTAGCTATGAAAAACATAATTAAATCAATCTCCAGTTTAGAGATTCTTGACTCCAGAGGAAGCCCTAGGTTTCCTGCTTAAATCAATTTAACTGATGGTACAAAATCTATGGCCCCATTAGGATATACTATAGTTTGGAAAGTTTAAGACAGCACCCAAAGACTTGCCTCAATTGTCAAGAAAAGGCTCTAAAAACGACCATTTTGCTATGGAAAGTGCTTATAACTAGTAGTAAGGTGGTTTCCTTTGAAATACGTTAATAAGAGACTTACGCTGTAAAAAACTAATCATATTTAGCACACATTAACTATTAACCGTCTATGCATTTAGTTTTATGAAAAAAACATTTTTTTTTGGTTGCTTCAGTTTACTCTTTCTAGGAGCGTTAATGGCTCAGAATAATTTAAGTGATATTGAATTAGATCTTATTAATCGAAGTATAGAAAAGAGTTATGCTTTAAAAAAATCCATCCATGAACTTTCCATTGATAGTTTAGAAAAGAAAACGATCCGTCAAAACTTTATACCAACTTTAGAACTTGATGCCAAATATGGTTATGGATCCAGTAGAATAAATGTAGATGTACCCACCGTTCAACTACCAATAACGGGCATTGAGTTATTTGAAGGGGAGACCAGATTTGATGCTCAGGGTCAGGTTTTTAATACCAGTTTAACAGCCAAAGCCTTGCTCTTTTCTGGATTGCAAGTTAATTATGGCTCTAAAGCAACAGAAGAAAAAATTAAGGCCAAAAACTTCATGCTTCATGCGGAAAAATCTGAAATCATAAAGGATGTGATTGAAACGTTTGATAAAATTGAATTGTTGAAAAACTCGGAGGTAGTTATTACAAAAAGTGAAGAACGATTAGCCAAAGAAAAGGAACGCGTTAAAACTGCGATTAAAAATGGACTGGCCATTCCTTATGATAGAAATAAAATTACCGCTGCCGAATTTAATTTGGCCTCGAAAAAGGTTGAATTATATGGTAACCTTAGCTTATTATATTTAAAACTTTCTATGATGACCGATGTAAGCATAGAAACACTAGAACAATATAGTTTTGAATTGCAACCGTGGAAACTTCAAATACATAATAATACATTTAATGATCGGCCAGAACTAAAAGCCTTAGACGCTTCAGTGAATGCTTATGATTATAAAGTAAAAATGAATCGAAATTCTATTTTACCTAAACTTCAGGCTGTGGCTTCGGTTTCATATTCCAATTTATTTAATGCCAATTTACAAACGCCTTATTCTTTGCCGGGGGGCGAAAATGTAAACTTAGAACTCAATAAATTTGAACTGTACCCTTCCTATTTTTTAGGTGTTGGCATGCAATGGGATATATTTAGTGGATTAAAACATTCTAATGAAACTCGATCCGCTCAAATTGAAAAAAGTATTGCTGAAGAAGAAAAGAATGATGTCAGAGAAAAGCTTTCACTCTTTGCAAAAAAAATGCAGGTTGATTTTGAGGTAAAAAACCAGCAATTATTCTATAAAGAACAAGAGATGATTGTTGCTGAAAACAGCCTAAATATTGCCATTAAAAGTTATCATCAAGGATTAATTTCCATATCAGATCTTCTAGAAACAGAAACAGAATACCAAACGGCTTCACTAAACTATTATACATTTATAGTACAGCAAAGAATGGCCGCCTTAGATTTATTAATTTCAACAGGATCCTTACATATAGAACATTTAAACCATTAGAACCTTAAGCTATTATGAAAAATAAAAAACAGACCCTTATACTAATCATTCCTGTATTGATTATTGCTGTTGGCATTATTGTGTTGTTATTTCTCAAACCTAAAGAAAATGAAAACCGTGTTTTTGTTGGGTTATTTGAAACTACAGAAATTCGGGTGGCTTCAGAAATTCCCGGACGTATAGAGACCATCTACGTGAAATTGGGTGATCAAGTAAAAAAAGGACAACTATTAGCAACTATTGAAAGTGATATTATAGATGCTAAAGTTAAACAAGCGGAAGGTATGTTTGATGCTGCAAAATCGGTAAACGATAAAGCAAAATCTGGAGCAAGAAACCAGGAAATTTATGCGGTTGAAGACAAATATAAAATGGCTCAAAGTCAATATAGCTTTGCTGAAAAATCCTTTAAAAGATTAGAAGCTATGCATAGAGATAGCTTAATATCGCAGCAACAAATGGATGAGGTCACCTTTAAGCGCGATGCCGCATTTGATCAAATGAATGCAGCGAAATATATACTAGAAATGGCAAAAGAAGGGGCTAGACAAGAAGACATAACAGCCTCTCAAGGACAAATGAATGCAGCAAGCGGCAAAGTAAGTGAAGCAAAAGCCTATTATAAAGAATTGGAAATCTACGCCCCTATTTCAGGAGAAATCTCTTCAAAACTAGCTGAAGAAAGCGAAGTGATGCCAGCAGGTTATCCTATTTTTACCATACAACAGTTAGAAAACGTACATGCTGTAATTCATGTACGAGAAGATTTTTTACAAGATTTTGCAAAAGGCACCGAAGTTTCTGGAAAACTACCTGCTTTTAATAATGACACTCATAAGTTCAAAGTGACTTTTATTGCGCCTATGGCTGATTTTGCGGACTGGATTCCTACGGCTGACAAAGGTAGGTTAGATATGAAAACATTTGAAATCCATTTAACACCTATGGATAAAATTGACGGTTTAAGACCCGGAATGAGTCTAAACATCAAACTTTGAAAAATATTCTACAACTTATAATTCGTGAGTTTCTAAGACTCAAAAAAAGGCCTGCAGCTTGGGTTCTAATATTGGTAATTCCGATAGGGATTTTCTTTTACCTAGGTTCCATTTATGAGGAGGGTTCTATAGAAAACGTGTCTATTGCTATTTTAGATTTAGATCATTCCGATTTAAGTAGGCAAGTAATTCATAATGTGGAAGCTTCGCCCAAATTAAATATCATAAGGTTTTTAAATTCTAACGACCATCTAGATGACGTATTTATAAACCACCCTGAGGTCAAAGGGTTTTATGTCATTCCCAAGAATTTTCAGAAAAACATATTTAGTGGAAATCAAGAAAAACTCCTAGTTTATACCAATTCTTCAAATATTATTTATGGAAACCTAATCTACAAGGAAGCGGCAACGTTTATAAATACTTTGTCCGCAGGTCTCAATTTAAACAGCTTCAAACTTAATGGCATTCCCAATGAAAAAGCATTAAAAATGGTCATGCCTATCAAGGTAATTGCTAAACCCTTATTCAATTCTTATTACAATTACCTCTATTATCTCATACCAGGTTTAACAACGGTTTTATTGCAAATGATTGTATTCCTTTTGGCCGCTCGTTCAATTAATTCAGAATATACGAATGGTACATTTAATGAACTCTTAGAAAGCACCAATGGTAGTGTTTTTAAAATTATATTAGGAAAAGTTTTAGCTTATAGTCTCATAGGGTTTCTTGTTGCGATATTTATTTTTTCAGTAGTTCACCCCATTTTGGGTATTCCTTCAAGTGCAAGTACACTACCCTTTTTATGGGTCGTTTTAGTTTTTGTCATTACAAATGCCATGTTGGGAGTCATGGTATCAACTATTTTTAAAAACGAAGCCATTGCTATGGATGTTTCTTTTGTTTATAACTCCCCAGCATTTGTATTTAGCGGCTTTACCTTTCCTATTATGGCCATGCCTGCATTTAATGCTTGGTATGCTCAGTTAATACCGTACACTCATTTTTTGAATGCCTTTATAAAAGGTATGGAAATGAATACTCCATTTACATTTTTGGTTCAGCCGGTCATAAATTTGCTCCTATTCTGTCTAGTGGCTTATACGGTAACGGTTATAATATTTATGTTCCGTAATAAAAAAGCAGCATTATGAAAACGTGGTTTTCTATATTAAAAAGTGAACTCTCTTTAATTATTGAGGATAAAAGTATATTACTTACTTGTTTGGTAGCTCCTATCCTGTATGCCTTTTTTATTGGGTCTATTTATTCAGAAAAAAACGTCTCTCAAATTCCGATTGCAGTGGTTGATTTTGACCATTCTAATTTATCTAGAAAGGTTTCTCAATTAATAAATACCTCTGAAAAAACTTCTATTGAAGCCCATTACTCGTCTTTAGAAGATGCTATGTTTCCTTTTAATAATTTGGAAGTTCAAGGTATACTCATACTCCCCAAAGGCTTTCAGAAGAAAACAATGAATTTAGATGGATCTCATATAGAGATCATCTTAAATAACACCAAATTCTTAACTTCAAACGAAATCAACAAATCGGTACAACAAGTTATACTAACCGTTGCGGGAGGTGTAAGAATGCAGTATTTTATTTCTAATAATATACCGGTTGAACTAGCCCAGCAAAAAGCACAACCCATAATGCCTGTAGTTAAATCAATTTATAATACCACAAACAATTATGGTGATTATTTACTACCTATTTTACTCATTTTAATCCTACAACAAACACTAATAATTGGCTTTGGACAAAGTGTGGTACATGAATTTAAGCATGGTGTGCTTAAGACTGTAGAAGCCTATGATTTTTATGCATTTATTAAAGTCCTTTCAGCAAAAAGCTTTTATTATATAGCGCTTTATATTGCCTACTTTTTTGTCTTTTATAAATTAATTTTTCCACACTTTTCACTCAGCTTAAACGGTTCTATTTTATTGCATTTACTGCTAAGTACCTTGTTTGTTTCTGTAGTGATTATTTACACTATTTTGTTTGCTTCTTTTTTTAAAACAACCATTGGCTGGACCGAGGTCATGGCATTTTCTACCTATCCCCTATTTCTAGTTTCCGGTTATTCTTGGCCCATTGAAGCCATGCCACTAGGATTACAAATGTTTGCCAACTTACTTCCTTCTACACCTTATTTCAACATATTTAATGCTTTGGCCACCGAGGGCGCAAAACTTGAAAATATTACAAATGGATTTTTCCATTTATTACTTTTGTTTTTAATGGGATACTTATTGCTGTATGTGAGGTTTCGGTTTATAAAAATCAAGTTACCTAAAAAGGCGGCTGTCACTTAAAACAGTGCAGCCATAAAAAACTGTTTTACAAGGCTAAAGGCTTGCCTAAATAAACGAGTTTATAACCTGAATCAATCTTATCTATAGCTTTATTTTTAGAGGATATAATTTCTAAAACCCCTTTCTTGTCTTTTACCAAGAGTGGTATAATATCAACATCGGCATTCGTCTTTTCTATCAATTCTTCAAAATGCGCTCTACTGTCAAGGGTGATTTCATGAATTTCTGGGTGTCTTCTGGCCACCTCTGTTAAGGAATTATAATCATCGGTTTGAGAAAAGAGTCCTTCCGGTGGGCTACTAGGGTCATGGGCTTCATCTGCCGTAATTAATCTATAATAGCCGCTTTCACCAAATTGTCCTCTAAATTTTTCTATGGCATAAGCATTAATATCTGCACTTCCCGTAAGCGCCATTAAAAACCCGATATCATTTAGTTCAATATTATCATCTAAGGTGTCTGAGTATATATCTGTATCAATGGCCTCCATACCTTCTTCTTGAGCCAATTCGATATTATTGAGGTTACTATCAATAAGTACCACATGCCTGCCATTATCGACTAAATACTTTCCAATAAGTCGTGATACATGAGACGCCCCTACAATTAAAACACCTTCTGACCTTTTTAGAAAAACCCCCAACAATTTAGCCATTATTCGTGCTGTAGTCGCGTTCAACAATACAGTACCTAAAACAATCATAAACACCAATGGGGTTATATATTCGGCACCATCAACACCTTGTTTAATAAGCTTGCCTCCAAAAAGAGAGGCTATACCTGCTGCAACAATACCCCTTGGTCCTACCCAACTAATAAATAGCTTATCGTTGAATTTTAATTTCGATCCTTGGGTACTTAAAAAAACACCCAACGGTCTAATAACTAAAACCACCACAAAAAACAAAATAGCCGTCTTCCATGTATAAAGTAACATCAAGTCTTTAAAATCAATATTTGCAGCAAGCAGAATAAACAAAATAGAGATAAGCAATACGCTGAGCGATTCCTTAAAATATAATAACTCTTTAATGTTTTTCAATTTGCCATTACCCAAAACCATACCCATAACCACTACGGCAAGTAAGCCGGACTCATGGGCAAAAACCTCAGACTCCACAAAAACAAGCAAAACTGTAGACAGGGATACTACATTTAATAAATAATGCGGAATGAGTTTCTTATTAATAACAAAAGCCAAAGCATGTGCAAAGGTGAACCCAAAGGTGGTACCAAATAAAATGATCTTCCCAAACTCAATTAATGCTGTTTTGGTGAAGCCACTATCCCCTTCCACACTAATAAACTCAAAGACTAATACCGCTACTAATGCACCTATGGGGTCAATTAAAATGCCCTCCCATTTTAATACTGTAGAGATATCTTTTTTAAGAGGAATATTTCTTAAAATAGGTGTAATAACAGTAGGTCCCGTAACAATAATCAGCCCCGAGAATAAAAAGGCTAACTCCCAACTTAAATTAAAAATAACATGTGCTATGATACCAGCACCAAAAAAAGTAATGGTTGAACCTAAAGTAATCAACTTTGTAATAACAGGTCCTAAAGTCTTTATTTCAGAACGCTTAAGAGTCAGCCCCCCTTCGAATAAAATAATACTTATAGCTAATGACACAAAATAATACAAACCATCACCTGGAAAAAACCCTTTTGTACCGTCCCATACAGGCTCAATCCATTTTGACCCATCAGAACTCAGATACTCAGCAGCTATAGGCCCCACTAAAAGGCCTATTAAAATTAAAGGCAGAATGGCTGGGATTTTAAATTTCCATGCCACCCATTGGGCTAAAATCCCTAAAATTATAATGCCGGCTAATTCTAACATAGAAACAATTAATTTACAAAAGCACTAATTTAAATAAAACAGATGACTCTGTTTGACAATATTTTGTTTTAAGTTTTTAAAAAAACCCTATCTTTCAACTTTTTGCAAAAACCACCACAATCTATTGTCGATAAAGCCTTTTAAAAGTATTGGAATTGGAGTAGCCTTTTCTCCTAACCTAAAAGCGAACCTCTTTGAAGCGGCTAGGTTGTCCGTGTTTTTTGGGGCTAAACTTTTTTTAATTCATGTTGGAGAGTCCTCTCTTGAAAAGACAAATACATTAAGTAACATCTTAAAACACTTTGAAAAAGACAATCTGAATTATGAAGTGGTTTTTAAAACTGGGGAACCTGTTAGTGTCATCTTATCCACGGCTGAAGAAAAAAATATAGACCTGTTAATATTAGGAGCTGTTCAGCGTGAACGACTGCTTAAATACTATGTAGGTTCCATTGCTAGGAAAATAACAAGACAAGTAAAGTGCTCTATTCTTTTGCTTATTAAACCTGCTGTTGAACGTATTCCTTGCCAGCACATTGTGGTAAACGGATTAAAAGACCCTAAAACCGAACAGACTATTACCTCAGCGTTTTATGTGGCTAATCAGTTAGAAGCAAATAAAATAACTATAGTAGAAGAAATTAATGAAAGTCAGGTTCCGGTAAAAATTGATGACGACAAATCATTGAGGCGGGCCAATATCATGAAAGAACGCATTCAACTTAGAGAACACTCCCGAATTAAAGAAATTATTAATCACATTCCTAAAAATTATTCCGAAAACAAAACAATCAAACTACAGCCTATTTTTGGTAGAAAAGGATATTCTATTGGTCATTATGCTCAAATCTCAAGGGCCGATTTATTAATCATGAATGCACCTTCAAAAATGACCTTTTGGGACAGGCTGTTCCCGCATGACATCGAACATATTTTAACGGAATTACCAACAGATGTACTTATCCTTCAATGAGTCAAAAAAAGAATAATTTAAAAGACTTCTTAAAGGCCCTCCCAAAAAACATTTTTTCTGGTTTTGTGGTTAGCCTTATTGCTTTACCCCTTGGTCTAGGTCTTGCCATGGCTAGTGATGCACCTCCTATAGCGGGAGTCATGGCAGCCATTGTTGGAGGCGTCGTTGTTTCTATTTTAGGTGGTAGTCACGTAACGATTGCTGGACCAGGGAATGGATTGGTAGGTGTGCTGTTGGTCACCATTTCAAGCTTAGGTATTGAAAATGCTTATGTGGCGATTATGTTTTCAGGCGTGCTTCTAATTCTTCTTGGATTTTTTAGAATGGGTGCCTTAGCAAATTTCTTCCCTTCTGCTGCTATACAAGGGATGCTAGCGGCCATTGGCCTCATTATTTTAGGAAAGCAATTTCATATCATGCTGGCGCACAGAATAAAGCGAGAGAATACTGTTGATTACCTTTTAGAGATTCCCTACACCATTAATGACGCCATGCATTATGGTAATAAGAATTTAATTTTTGCAGCCCTTGCAGGTGTTATAAGTTTGGCTATCATGATGTTTTATTCAAAAATAAGAAACAAATATCTGCAACTCATTCCAGCGCCAATGTGGATTGTTCTTTTGTCCATAGGGTTTAGTTACTACTTTGAGATAGGTTTACATGAACCCAACCCCATTGCAAAAGAATATATGATTTCAGGAATTCCTGAGGTAAAAACATTTATAGCCGATTTACCTATTCCAAGTTTTAGTGGTATTTGGAGCTTTTCCTTTTGGGGTAGCGTCCTAGCCCTTACCTTGATTTCAAGTATTGAGTCTTTATTAAGCATTAAAGCTGTTGATAAATTAGACCCTGAAAAAAGGCGATCAAATGTGAATAGAGATTTAAAAGCCCTAGGCTTAGCAACCGTAGGTAGCGGCCTGCTAGGAGGATTAAATGTAGTGACCGTAATTGCGCGTAGTTCGGTAAATGTTAACAATGGTGCTAGTAACAGATCTTCAAACTTTTTTCATGCTATTTTTTTAGTGATTTTTATCGTGTTTTTCAGCTCGCAGTTAGCACGAATACCGTTACCCGCCCTAATGGCTATTTTAGTATATACAGGATATAAACTGGCCTCTCCTAATGTTATTACCAAAATGTTCTCGATTGGCAAAGAACAACTAATCATCTTTTTTGTTACCCTCATAGTTACATTAAAAATTGGCTTAATCAGTGGCATTTTTGCAGGAGTTTTGGCCACATTAATCATACACATTATCAATAACAAAAGTGCTGGTTTATTTTTAAGGAATGTCTTAAAACCAAATGTACTCATGTTTAAAGAGCAAGATATTAAAGGTAATTACTATGTAAGTGTTAAACACTTTTGTAGTTTTTTAAATTACTTCAGGTTAAAACATCATTTAGATGAAGTGCCCGAAGACCAAGATGTTATTGTAGATTTTTCAATGTGTGAATTTGTAGACCATACTGTTATGGAGAATATACACAGTTATCAAGAGTTATTCGCCAAACGCGGTGGTCATTTTGATGTCATTGGACTGGATATGCATGATACAGATTCAAAACACCCTTTTGCCGCTAGGCGCTTATTACCCGTTCCAAAAATTATTAAAAATAGTTTGACAAGGCGTCAAACTAGTATGGAATCTTTGGCATTGGACTATAGTTACAACTATAGTCATGAAAAAGAAAAAGAAGTTTCTTTTTTAAACAATTTCCAGTTTTTTAAAACCAAACAGATTAATCATATTTTCAACAAATTATCCTACGCAGATAAGACTATATCTCTGTTTGATATTGAATTTTCTGAAGGCGCATTTATTGCAAAGGAAGTAGTAAGAACAACCATGCTTCATATTGTACTAAGTGCTCCTATTCCAGAATTCACTTTAGATAGAGAAGGCTTTTTAGAAAAAGTGTCAGCCCTTGCAGGAATAAAGGATATTCTAATTGAAAATCATGAAGACTTTTCTAAACGTTTTTATTTACAAGGGGATAACGAAGCTGGCATTGCAAAATTTTTTAATGATGACCTCACCCATTTTTTTGAAAGTAATTCATACTATCATGTAGAATCCAATGGATCTTCATTGTTAATATTTGGTAAAGAACGATTAGCTAGTGTTAAAGAAATAAAAGCGCTTTTTGAATATGGTAAACGCTTAAAGCACGTTATTTCTTAAAAATAATATAACTCAAGTTCATATTTATAAATCCTTTTCTTAATATATTCTTAACATCCAAATGGAATATCATTAGATTTATTAATTTCGCAATTCTATGAATTTATACCCTGTAAATGCTGGTAATTTAAAGCTTGATGGTGGTGCCATGTTTGGTGTTGTTCCTAAATCTTTATGGAATAGGACGAATCCCGCAGACGCTAACAATATGATTGATATTGCAACGCGTTGCTTGCTCATTGAAAATGGCAAACGGCTCATACTGATTGATAATGGTATGGGCAATAAGCAATCTGAAAAATTTTACGGGTATTACCATCTTTGGGGAGACTTTAGTCTTGATAGTTCCCTGAAAAAACACGGCTTCCATAGAGATGATATTACCGATGTGTTTTTAACGCATTTACATTTTGACCATTGTGGTGGGAGTATCCAATGGAATAAAGATAAAACAGGTTATGAACCTGCTTTTAAAAACGCCCATTATTGGAGCAACAAAGACCATTGGCTCTGGGCTACCCAACCTAATAGACGAGAGAAAGCATCATTTTTAAGTGAAAACATCCTGCCAATTGAAGAAAGCGGACAATTAAAATTCACGACAATACCTGACACTAATATTTTAAAAAATTCAGCCTTAGATTTTGATATATTTTTCGCTAATGGTCATACGGATAAACAAATGATTCCTATGATTCAATACCAGGATAAAACCATTGCTTTTATGGCGGATTTATTACCCACCGTTGGACATTTACCTTTACCTTTTGTTATGGGCTACGACACGAGACCGTTGTTAACACTTGATGAAAAAGAGTTTTTCCTGAATATGGCAGCTGAAAATAACACCTATTTATTTTTACAACATGATGCCCATCATGAAATCATTACGGTTCAAAAAACAGAGAAAAGTGTTCGTTTAAAAAACACTTACAAAACAGAAGACATATTTAAATAAAAAATAAATTTTAGTAAACCTCTATGAATACATTTAAAACAATAGCAAAATCCGCTTTTCTAGCGGTTCTTATTTCTGGTTGTGGTAGTACTGGAGATATTATATCAACACCTACAGAAAACATAGACAATTCGCCACTTAAAGTTTCTGAGTTAACTGAAGCAGAAAAACATAACTGGGGCCATTTAGATTTGGTATCGGATACCATACCTGGAATGAGTGTTGATAAGGCTTATACAGCACTTATTAAAAAGAAAAAAGGTAAAAAAGTTATTGTTGCTGTTATAGATTCTGGAATTGATATTGATCATGAAGATTTAGACGATGTCATTTGGACCAATAAAGATGAAATTCCTAATAACAACATAGACGATGATAAAAACGGCTATATAGATGATATTCATGGATGGAATTTTCTTGGAAAAGGCTACGATGAGCAGCTAGAATTAGTGCGTATTTTGGTAAAAGGGGACAAAACTAACCCTGATTATGAGCGTGCTAAAGCTGAATATGAGGAAGAGTATGCCAAATGGTTAGAAAGAAAAACACAATATGATCAAATCTATGAGCAAATTAAGAATGCTGATGAGACGCTTGCGAATCACCTAGGAAAAAAAGATTATACTAAAGAAGAGGTGAACGCGATTAAAACTGAAGATGACGTTTTAAACAGATCGGTTCAAATAGCCAAATACATGTTTAGTAACAATATGGATTCTATGGCTGATGCTGTAAAAGAAATAGGAAGTAGTCTTGAAAGCATCAATGATAGGTTAAACTCCAATTTAAACAAAGACCTTAAAGGTCGTGTTACAGGTGATGATCCTTATGATATGTCTACTAAATATTATGGTGATGGAAACGTAAAACCTGTTAAAAAATCTGAAAGTCATGGTACACACGTGGCTGGTATTATTGCAGCAGAACGTAATAATGGACTTGGAGCTAATGGCGTTGCTAATAATGTTGAAATCATGAGTATAAGAGCGGTTCCTAATGGCGATGAATATGATAAAGATGTTGCTTTAGCTATTCGCTACGCGGTTGACAATGGCGCCCAAGTAATAAATGGGAGCTTCGGAAAAAGTTATTCACCTAACGGTGAATGGGTACGTGATGCCATTACTTATGCCTCTGAAAATGATGTTGTTTTTGTTCATGCCGCGGGTAATGACAGTAAAGACGTTGATACTGAACCTAATTTTCCAGATGATAATATAAACGGAAAAGAAATTTCTAATACATACATAAGAGTAGGTGCTTTATCGCCAAAATATGGCTCTAATATGGTGGCTAGCTTCTCTAACTATGGCAAACAAAATGTCGATGTTTTTGCTCCTGGTGATAGTGTTTATTCAACAACACCAGAAAACGAATATGATACTAAAGGTGGAACGTCAATGGCTGCCCCAGCAGTAGCAGGTGTTGCAGCGCTCATTCGTTCATACTTCCCAGACTTAAGTGCAGCTCAAGTCAAGCAAGTCATAATGGAGTCTGGATTGGCTATTAATCGTAAAGTAATAGTTGGAGGAGACTCAGAAGACGTTAGACCTTTTGCCGATTTATCAAAATCTTCAAGAATGGTGAATGCCTATAACGCCTTCATTATAGCTGCTAAAATGGCTGCTAAATAATACTACGTATACTTTTTGAGGTTGTTAGACGAATACTATCCGCTAACAACCTCTTTTTAATTTTCCCTTTTATGAATCGTTTCTTTATCCTTTTATTTTGCGCAACGTATATTTTCTCGTGTAGCAGTTCTAAACCCGTTAAAAACGCAAATGCATCTTCTATTCCAAATTCAACCTACTGGCAGCAACATGTAGATTATAAAATGGAAATTGATATGGACGTGGACACCTATCAATATAATGGAAAGCAAACTTTAGTTTATACGAATAACTCACCTGATGTTCTAAATAAAGTGTTTTATCATTTATACTTTAATGCCTTTCAACCAGGAAGTGAAATGGATGTGCGTTCTAGAACAATACCAGATCCGGATGGCCGAGTGGGCGATAGAATAAATAAACTTAAACCTAATGAAATTGGTTATATAAAAGTTAACAGTTTAAAACAAAACGGAAAAACTCTTGAACATAAAACAGTTGGTACTGTTTTGGAAGTTGAGTTAGCTAAACCCATACAACCTGGTGAAAGCGTTACTTTCAGTATGCTTTTTGATGCTCAGGTCCCTATTCAAATTCGTCGTTCTGGTAGAAATAACAGTGAAGGTGTGGCCTTATCTATGTCACAATGGTATCCTAAATTAGCCGAATATGATTTTGAAGGTTGGCATACCGACCCATATATAGGTCGTGAATTTCATGGGGTTTGGGGTGATTTTGATGTGAAACTTACTTTAGATAAAAACTATACCGTAGGCGGTACGGGTTATTTACAAAACCCCAATAATATTGGACATGGTTATGAAACCGGAGCTTTGAATCGTTCAGAAACCGATAAATTGACTTGGCATTTTATAGCACCCAATGTACACGATTTTACCTGGGCAGCAGACCCCGAATATATCCACGATACTTACCAAGTTCCTAATGGTCCTCTATTGCACTTTTTATACAAAAGCACCATGCCGGCAGAGAAACTTGAGAATTGGAAAAACTTGCAACCTAAAGCCGTTAAGTTAATGCAATTTTACAGTGCAAATATTGGAAACTACCCTTATAAACAGTACTCTATCATTCAAGGTGGTGATGGAGGTATGGAGTATGGCATGTGTACCCTTATTCTGGGTGAAGGTGACTTTGATGGGCTCTTTGGGGTTACCGCTCATGAAATGGCACACTCTTGGTTTCAATTTTTACTAGCTACCAATGAGCTAACAAACTATTGGATGGATGAAGGGTTTACTGAGTATTTTGGTGAATTAGCTGGTGCTCATATTTTTAATACTTCTTTTGAAAAACCAACAAAACAAATTTATGATGTGTATAATTATTACGTGAATTCGGGAACAGAACAGCCGCAGACTACACATGCAGATCGTTTTAATTTTAACAGGTCTTCTTCAATATCGGCATATTATAAAGGTTATATTTTTCTAAACCAATTAGCCTATGTTATTGGTAAAGACAACCAGAAGGAAACTATAAAAGCATACTTTGATACTTGGTCTTTTAAGCACCCAACACCTAATGATTTTATTAGAGTTGCCGAAAAAGTATCAGGACTAGAATTGGACTGGTATTTAAACGACTGGACACGAACAATAAATACGATTGATTATGCGGTAAAAACTGTAGACAATCAATCTTTTACTCTTGAACGTATTGGTTTAATGCCGATGCCAATAGATTTAACTGTAACGTATACTGACGGTTCTACCGAAGATTTTTATATTCCGTTACAGATGATGCGTGGAGAAAAGCCAACATCATCAACTATTATTAAAGATTGGGCTTGGGCGTATCCAACCTACACCCATAAAACTTCAAAAGCTATTAAATCTGTTGAGATTGATCCCACTCAAATGATGGCCGATATTGATAGAGCAAACAATAAAAAATAAAGGTTTTAGTAGTAAAAAAAAAAGGGGGGGGGATGAATTAAACCTACCCCTTTTTATGTTAATGAGAAAATAATATACAGATAAAACTCATCTTGTTTTTTTTAAGTATATTCTAGTTTTCAAAAAACTAGTATTTAAAAACTCATGAAAATCTTAATTTCTCATCGCGCAAAACCCCTTATTATACTATTAAGTTTCTTCTTAATAGTAGCATGTAAAAACGAAAAACCATCCAACAACACAACCTCAAATACCACAGTGTATTATGGAGGCGATATTGTTACAATGGTAGGGGATTCTCCCGAATATGTCGATGCTTTAGTTGAGCGAGACGGTAAAATTGTTTTTGTAGGAGAAGCAAAGAAAGCCATGGAGGTGGCAGGTCCTGGACATCATATGATTGATTTAAAAGGGCAGACTATGTTACCAGGTTTAATTGATGGACACGCTCATTTTGCCGCCTTTTCCGCCCAAGCTATTGGTGCTCAAATATTACCACCCCCAGATGCTGGAGCTAAAGATATTCCGACATTAATTGCTATTTTAAAAAAATGGAATACTCCTGAAAACAGAAGTTTAACAGGATGGATTTTTGGTATGGGCTTTGACGATTCTGTACTTGAAGAAAAAAGGTTTCCTACAAAACACGACTTAGACCTTGTATCTACCGAGTTCCCAATTATGATTATCCATATTTCTGGTCATTTTGCCTCTGTTAATTCTAAGGCACTTGAAATTTTAGGTATCACTGCCAAAACAGCTAATCCAGAGGGAGGAATCATTAGACGAGAGCATAATAACGAACCAAACGGAGTCCTTGAAGAACTCGCAGCTATACCACATATGTTGAAAGCAATTAAGCCCTCTAATAAAGCCGCCTCAGACGCCTTTTTTAAGGCCGGACAACAATTAGCTGTTTCTTATGGATATACTACAGCGCAGGAAGGCAGAGCAATGGAGAATCACGAGTTATTGGCCAATGCAGCTGAATCTGGAAAACTTAAAATTGATGTTGTAAGTTATGTGGACTATCTGTTTGTAGATAAATATATGCAGTCCAAATGGAATAGTAAATCCTACCTAAACCACTATAGGATAGGTGGTATGAAAGTAACCTTAGATGGTTCTCCACAGGGCAGAACGGCTTGGAGGACCCAACCGTATCTTATCCCACCTGATGGGGCTAAAGCAGATTACGCCGGGTATCCAGCCATTCCAAACGATAGTACTGTTGCTGGTCTTTATGAAAAAGCTTTTGAAAACAACTGGCAAATATTAACCCATGCAAACGGAGATGCGGCTATGGACCAAATGATTAGAACCATGAAAATAGCTGCAAAAAAATATGGCAATCATGACCGAAGATCTGTTTTAATTCATGGGCAATATGTACGAGAAGATCAATTGGATGCTTTTAAAGACCTAAACGTTATAACCTCTTTGTTTCCTTTACATACTTATTACTGGGGCGATTGGCATAAGCAGATTATTGGAGACAGTTTAGGTAATAAAATTAGCCCAATGCGCACCGCCCTCAATAAAGGCCTAAGAGCAACCATTCATACCGATGCTCCTGTAGCATTACCTAATTTAATGCGTATGGTAGGTATTTCTGTGGAACGTAAATCCCGTTCAGGAGCCGTCATTGGTCCAGATGAAAAATTAACGCCTTATGAAGCCCTTCAAGCCATTACAATTTGGTCAGCTTATCAACATTTTGAAGAACAAAGCAAGGGAACTTTAGAAGCTGATAAGTTAGCAGACCTTGTTATACTTGATAAAAACCCATTCAAAGTGTCGGAAGAAAACATAAAAAACATCTTAGTCCATACCACCATAAAAGAAGGGCATGTTGTTTATCAAAAACCATAAAAAATGAAAAAGTTAGGTTTACTTTTATGCGCATTAGCCATTCACGGGCTATTGAACTCACAAACACCGAATAGCGCAGAAAATTCAGATGCCGATGCCTTAGCGAAACAACTGCAAAACCCAATAGCCAGTTTAATTAGTGTTCCCTTCCAATTTAATTTTGATTTTGGTGTTGGCCCTAGTGATGGATCCAGAATGACCTTAAATATTCAGCCTGTTATTCCTATCAGTATCAGTGAGGATTGGAACTTAATAGGTAGAATTATTTTGCCTGTTATTTCCCAAAATGACGTTTTTGGTAATAGTGGTAATCAATTTGGCGTAAGTGATGCTGTAGTAAGTGGTTTTTTTTCGCCTAAAGCACCAACATCCGGTGGGCTAATTTGGGGAGCAGGTCCTGTTCTACTCGTTCCAACAGCAACAGACAGATTGTTAGGTAGTGAGAAATTTGGCATTGGTCCCACAGCTGTAATTCTAAAACAAGCAGGAAGCTTAACTTTTGGTGGTCTTATAAATCATATTTGGTCTGTAGCTGGAAGTAAAGAAAGAGCCGATGTTAATGCTACATTCTTCCAACCTTTTCTTGCAAAAAACTTTACAGGCGGCTATGCCTTAGCACTTAATACTGAACTCACCTATAATTGGGATAACAATACCACCTCAGGTAATTTGCACCTTATAGGTTCAAAGGTTTTTACTATAGGAAAACAAATGACTCAGTTTATTCTAGGTCCTAGAATACCCTATGGTAATGGTAATACGGCCAAATGGGGTATTAGAACTGGCTTTGTTTTACTTTTCCCCAAATAGTCAATATATTAATACCAAGGTTCATTTTTATAAATACTTGTTTTAGCAACGCGTTCTCTATTGTTTAACGTGATATGCGTCTCTGTAATTTGCCTATTTCTATAGCCTAATAAATGAAAAATTGATTTAGCATAAAACTTAGCTACCGTTAAATTAACCTGAAGCACGCCTTGTTCTTTATTTAACCAAGTTACACCTGGCAAATACGCTAATACATTATCTATTTTGACGCCTCTTAAGGCTGATGATAGTTTTAATAAAAAAGGCTTTATCGGCTTTATTATAAAAAAACCTTCAGCACCTCTTTTTTGATATAACGGCATAAAAATACTACCGCTATAAGGCGCTATAAGTTCTTTATTATTGCTTAAAGCTAGTTTAGTTCCTTTTCTAATGGGCTCAAAACTTTTAAACCCATTAAGCATCATGAAGTCCTCTTTCTTTTTTATTTTATGTAAATAAACAACCTCAAAAATATCAAAAGTATGACAAGCATGTTCTTTTAATTGTTCATGGTATTTATTAATTAAACCCTTGTTTACATCAGTTAAAGCGCCAGAATAAACTAAAGCCAAATAAACAAAAGCCTCACTGTTATTTATAGCTGATAAATCATCATGTTGTCCTGACTCAAACCCAAGAGACACGTACCCCAATTGATTAACATAACTTAATAACGGGCCGTTTAAATATTCTTCAATACCTAAAACTATGGGCACGGGAAATTGCTTTGAAAACTTACGGTTTATCAAGGCATCATTTATAGTAATAAACGGTAGTGTTTTACTTGATGTTGTATGTAAATCAATGAAATAATAAGGCGGTTCATTATTAAGTAAGATATCCTCTAACAGTTCTAATAAAGCTAAAAGTTCAGCTTCATCAGCGTTCAAAATAGTTTTACCTTTAATTAACTCAATATGCTCTTTGGTCCAAAGTCTATTTAAATCTTCATCAATAAAACGTTGGTGTTTTTTTAATGCTCTAAGATTACCTGCAATACCGTATATCGTGCCACTTACCTTCGATTTATTTATATTCCCTAAAACAGCGTTTAACGCAAAAACACCCGACGTTTCATTACCGTGTATACCACCAAAAAACACAATAGTAGGCCCCGGATTAGGCCCTTTAATTTTGCCTAATATCCGGTTTACTTTTATTGTCTCGTTTAGCGCCTTGTTGTGAACATTAACCATGTCTTAAGTTTAAAGAATCACAGGTCATTTTTAGTCATTAACCCTATCAGTTTTCCATTTTTAATTACAGGAAGACTACCTATGCCATTCTTTTCCATCAAAGATTTAGCAATTTCAAGAGAAGCATATTGATCTATGGCAATAATATCTGTATTCATTAATTTTGATACACTATTGTGTTTATTAGATTTATCATCCAAATACGCTTTAACATCAGTCCAACTAATTAAACCTAATAGTTCTTTGTCATTGTTTATAACAGGCATATGGTGGATATTCTTCCACTTCATCATATTTAGAACTAAATCTACGCTGTCTTTTTTTCCAACAGAAAAAATATCTGTGCTCATAACATGTTTTACTATTTTATTGGAGCTAAAAAAAGATTGATCTGAATGGTGCACTGTGCCCCATGATGATACTGGATATCCTTTTTCTTGTTTTGAATACATGGTAGCCGTAAGTATTTGCATAGCCTCAAAACGTTTATGCGTTTTAAGCAAACTTCTATAATTTCTTACCATCCATTCTGAACCATTATGCCCTCTTACTCTGTTAAGAATAATTTTCAAGTAATACTCAGCATCTTTAGGCGCTACACCATGTCTATATAAGCCTTTATAAGCCATTGGTAGTAATTCATCAATAATAAGGTCATGGCTAGACACATACTTGCCATTCCAATAAAACTGTGTGGCCATACCATAACGTGCCGCATTGAAAAAGTTGTTTTTAACATCTTTAAAATCCCATTGTTCATGAATGTTATTATACTGCTTAGGCTTACCGAGCATGACACCCACCCAGAACATCATATTGGCAATTTCATCATCAGTACTTGGGCCAGAAGGAATATATCTGTTTTCTATTCTTAAGCTTGCCTTATCATTTAACACGCCGTAGCAAACGCGATTCCAAGGGTATACCGTTCCATTATGTAATTGTAATGCTCTTAACCTTGGGGTTTCATTGTTCTCAATCATCTTTACACTATCTCGTGTAAAATCTGTGGTTAAAAAACTTCTGAATCGCGTAATATTATCCTTAAAAATATCGGTTATAGAACCTGTTTGCCAACTCCGCCCAAAACTAACTCGTGATTGTTTTTGGTTTAATAAATATGAATTAGCTCTGGTATCAACACTTTGTGTAAAAAGCGCAATTCTGGTTTCACTCCAAAGTTCTTTACCAAACAATAACGGAGAATTGGTGCAAACGCCTAAAATAGGACCGGCAATAGCTTGTGCCCAGTTATAATTATCAACAAATCCTTCTGGACTAAGCTGTAGATGCATTTGAAAACTGGTATTACACCCTTCAAGCATAACGGAATCATGCAACAAATTAAGCTCATCAACCCCTTTAATGTGTATATCAAAACTTTTTCTTCTGCTTTGCTTTATGGCGTCATTTAAAACAACATATCTTTCCACCTCCGTCATACTGTCTTCATCCACATTACTAATGGTTAAAGAAGGTAAGATCCCTGCTAAAACAATTTTGATGTCCTTCTTAGCAGCTGCCTTTTTAGCTTTACCCAGCAGTGCCTTTAATTGATTATGTAACTCAGAAAAACAATTACCACCCAATTGAAACGTATCTAGGTTCAATTCTAAATTATAATTGCCTATCTCTGTTGTGAAATGCTTATCATCAATATCTTCTAAAATTTCAAGAGACCTGCTTTCTGGTAAAAATTGATTATTTACCATACAAAACTCTTGTTCTGCACCAATGCGCAAAGGTCCATCATCAATTAACCCTCTCTCAATTAACATATCTAAAGCCTTAATATCATTTAACAAATGATATATATAATTGGCTCTATCTTTCTTGGTGTTCAGCAAAGCCACGTTTAAATCTCCCATACCTTTTATTTTGACTAGTTTTAGAAGCTAAAATTACTCCGAATTACACGTTTTAAATATGATTTTTATCATGACACCTTTTAGAGCGCTTAAGTCTTAATTGTTATTCCTACTTTTGTACAAGTAAAATCAACTATGTCTCAAACCTATCCAAAAAAGGAAAAACTAAAAAGCAAAAAGCTCATTGAGCAGTTATTTGCTAACGGACAATCTATTTCTGTGTTTCCTTTACGATTGGTTTTTCTGCCTACTACTTTTGAAGATTCTATTCCTGCTAAAACAGGGGTTTCTGTAAGTAAACGAAACTTTAAAACTGCTGTAGATAGAAACCGTATAAAGCGCTTGTTAAGAGAATCTTATAGATTAAACAAAAGCGATTATTTTAACAATTTAACAACGCAATACGCCTGTATGATTTTGTACATTGGCAAAGACAAACCTACATTTAACCAAGTTGAAACTAAAATGAACCTCTTGTTTAAAAAATTTTTGAACAAGGTGTCTTAAGTATAATAAATCACATGAAAACTTTACTCAAAAAGCGAATTATAATTCCTGTCTTAGCTGGGATTATCCTATTCTCAACAGCCTCTTTTAAAAACGATTTTTTCGAAATTGCCAAACAGATAGAAATATTCACAACATTATTCAAAGAACTTAATATGAATTATGTAGATGAAACCAACCCTGGTGATTTAATTGATACTGCTATAAAAAACATGCTTGCCGATCTTGATCCATACACCAACTTTATGAATGAACAAGATGTTGAGGCTGCTAGAATAAATAACACTGGCGATTATACTGGAATTGGCGCTAGAATAAAGACCTTAAAAGATAAACTAGTAGTTGTTGAACCTTATAAAGATTATCCAGCCGATAAAGCAGGCTTAAAAGCTGGCGATGAAATTATACAAGTTGGAACTGTTTTAGTTTCAGATTATGAGGGTATAGCTGGCGATTTACTTAAAGGCGCACCTGATTCTGCTGTCGAAGTTACCTATACCCGCCAGGGAAGCACAAAAAAAGCAAGCATTAAAAGGGCTGAAGTTGAAATTAAAGCTGTGCCTCATTTTTCAATGGTAAATGATAAAACAGGGTATATTGTATTAAGTAGGTTTAACAGAAAGGCTTATGCTGAAACTAATTATGCTCTACGAGACTTAAAAGCCCAAGGCGCAGAACGCATGATTCTTGATTTAAGAGGCAACCCTGGAGGACTGCTTAACGAAGCCATTAAAATAGTTAATCTATTTGTACCAAAAGGACAATTGATAGCCACTACAAAGTCTAAAGTAAAAAAATACAACCGGTCCTATATTACACCTAACGAACCTATTGATACAGATATACCTTTAGTTATATTAATAGATGGTTCCAGCGCTTCAGCAAGTGAAATTGTTTCTGGTGCACTTCAAGATTTAGACAGAGCTGTGATATTAGGAAGTAGAAGTTTTGGTAAAGGCTTAGTTCAGCGACCTAAACAACTTACCTATGGAACACAGGTAAAAATAACTATTTCTAGATATTATACACCTTCCGGAAGATGCATTCAATCCTTAGATTATTGGAATAGAAATGACAAAGGAGAAGCCGTACGCGTAAAACAAGAAAATTATAATGCGTTTAAAACAAGAAATGGTCGTCAAGTTTTTGATGGAGGTGGTGTACTTCCAGATGAAATCATAGGGGCTCCTAAAAACACAACCATTACAAAAGCGATTGTGAATAGTGATCTCATTTTTGATTATGCAACATCGTATTATTACGACCATTCATTTGATGATATTAACACTTTAAAACTTACAGATAAAGACTTTAATAACTTCAAATCTTTTCTAAAAAGTAATGATTTTTCTTTTGAAACGGATACAGAAAAAGCATTAATAAAGGCTTTTGAAATCTCAAAAAAAGAAGAACTAAATGATAATATTGCTAAAGATTATAATACCCTTATTACTAATCTAAACGCTTCTAAAGCTATAGTTTTAAATGAAAACAAAGACTTTTTACTAAAATTACTTACAGAAGATATAGTGAAACGGTATGTGTATAGAGAAGGTTTATATGAATACTATAAAGTACATGATCCCACTATAAAAAAATCTTTAGAGATACTTAATTCATCCACAACATATGAGGGGTATTTGAAGTAAACAAACATAGGCTAACCCTTATAACCTCCGTTAAAACATTATAATTTGTAAGATTATTTTTGATATGTGCTCATAGCTGAAAAGATATGTTAAAATTTTCGATTAAATATAGTATATTTAGGACCTATACTTTCATCCTACTATGAAAAAATTGTTGGTTTTAATAATAATAACACTGCAATGTGCTCTTGTTTTTCCGCAAGAACAATTAACACATGAGGTTTATTTTGAAACTGATGAATACGACGTTCCAAATACCGAGGAGAATAGATTGCTTCTTTTTATTTCTCAATTGGCTGACATTGATATTGAATCTATTTCTATTTATGGCTTTTGCGATGATAGAGGTGCAGACTCCTATAACTTAAGGTTATCTCAACAGCGCGCTGATGCTATAAAAGCCGTGTTTTCTAAAAATGAGATTAGTGAAAGTTTGATAAATAATGTTGATGGTAAAGGCGAAATACTGCTTATAATAGTTGAAGAAAAAGATCTCTTAAAAATAAGAGGATTAAACCGAAAAGCTGAAATTATTGTAAAACCAAAAAAACCTAAAGAACAACCTAAACCAATAGCAAAAACGCCACCAGAACCTAAAGAAAAGGATGTTGTTACTTTGATTAATGAAGGCTCTAAAGGTGATAAAATAACCTTTAAAAATATATTATTTAAAACGGGTTATGCTACTGTAACGCCAGCCTCAAAAAAAGTTCTTAATGAAATTGCTCAAGCGCTTGTAGAACGAGAAGATATTTACTTTACTATTCAAGGTCATGTCTGTTGTACACAATTTACGCGCGATGCTGTAGACAGAAAAACAAAAAAACAAAACCTTTCTGAAGCACGAGCAAAATATGTCTATGACTATTTTGTAAAAAAAGGTGTCGATAAAAAACGTATGCGCCATTTAGGAATGCGTAGAAAATTCCCTTTAGGAGGTGATCCCAAATTAGATCGTCGTGTAGAAATACTTATTACACATACCAAGGATGATTAAGACAATCAAAGATGTATGTGTAAAACTTGGTTTATTTTAATTGGTTCATGCTTATTAAACGTTCTTAGTTTTTGCCAAAACACTTATATTCCTGACAATAACTTTGAACAAGTACTAATTGACCTAGGATATGATTCAGGTTCCTTAGATAATTTTATACCAACCAATAATATAACAGGAATTACAGAATTAGATCTGAACAATAAAAACATAGAAGATCTCACTGGTATTGCGGATTTCAAAAACTTACAGGTTCTAGATTGTTCTAGAAATTCAATATCACGTTTTAATGTTAGCCTAAATACCCAATTAAGGGAATTATATTGTCATGGGAATCAATTAAGCAGTATTGAGGTTACGCAAAACCCAAAACTTGAAGTTTTATGGTGTTATACTAATGCTTTACAACGTTTAGATGTTTCAAAAAACCCTAATATGATTTCGTTAATCTTATGGGAAAACAATATTAGTGACATTGATATCACAAACAATAAAGAGATTGTCGTTTTTGGTTGCGAAAACAATAATATATCGACATTAAACCTTTCTAATAACCCTAAATTAAGAAGGTTTCAATGCAGGGGTAATTTATTAACAGAATTAGACTTAATTAACAACCCCGATTTACGTTATTTAGATTGTGGAGAAAATCAATTAGAAACCTTAAACTTGAGTAAGAATCTTCTATTAAACACACTTCTATGTGCTTATAATAACCTTTCTGAACTCGATTTATCAGGTAACCAATATTTAAGGAATTTAGAATGTAAGAATAACCAATTATGTAATCTAATTATAAATAATGGTAATAATGATAATATGGCCTTTATAGATTTTAGTGATAATCAAGATTTAAATTGTGTGGTTGTAGATGATAGAAATGGCGATCATTCCCTCTGGCAACCTGCTTCTTTTTCTAATTATAGAGAATCTTTGAATCAATGTGGGAGTTTTATTCCTATTGATGAATTGGATGATTTTATTGGTGATAGCTATATCTTACCCATATTAATTAATGGAAATTACTTCACTGAGTCTGGAGGTTTGGGGAAACCACTTTATAGTGGCGATAATATCACTGTTTCTCAAAAAATATTCATATTTAAAGAACAAGGCTGCTTAAGTAATGAATCTAGTTTTAATGTTACCATCAATAAAGAAGATTATTTCATTCCTAAATATTTCACGCCAAATAACGATGGCGCAAATGACTTTTGGTATGTGTTTGACAATAATAATAGTGTTAATAACATCACCATCTATAATAGGTACGGAAAACTATTAAAATTTTTATCCGGCAATTCTTTACAATGGGATGGAACTTTTAATGGAGAAAAAATGAGTTCTGATACTTACTGGTATGAAATAGTGCTTAATACAGGAGAGTTACTGAGAGGTAAATTTGTCCTAAAAAGGTAAAACATTACGAATTTTTTATCATCGCAATATGTGGAATACCATCCTCTAAATATTCTTTTCCTATAGATTTAAAACCCACATTATTATAAAATTGAACTAAATAACATTGAGCTGATATTTTTATTGTAGTTTCATTATAATAGGTTTCAATAGCCTTTTTTGAAGCCTCCATTATCTCATAGCCGTATTTATGATGCCTTTGATTTTTAGCTACTACTACCCTTCCAATACTCGCTTCATTAAAATAAACGCCAGGTTTAAACACGCGTGTATAAGCTACTAGTTTTTCATCTTTAAAAC
Organism: Algibacter mikhailovii; assembly: GCF_014651495.1. Taxonomy (GTDB): domain Bacteria; phylum Bacteroidota; class Bacteroidia; order Flavobacteriales; family Flavobacteriaceae; genus Algibacter_E; species Algibacter_E mikhailovii. The sequence continues at coordinate 191,331 of NZ_BMWZ01000007.1, read as the reverse complement.
CTAAAACATGTAATGCTTTGTCATCTTTTCCATCAAGATCTTGATAGACACAATCCTGCTCAACCACAAAAACTTCGCTTCTTAATTGCAGCAAAGCATAAAGTTCTTGTTTGGTAAGTGCTTCAAAAGTTTTTACTCTAATATTTAACATTAACTAGTTTTATAAACAATGGATAAAATTTAAAATGAAAAGAAATTACTAATCTTGAACAATAATATCTTTGGGACCTTCTTTACCATATTCGGGTTGAATATTCACATGATTAATTTGGTATTTTTCTAATACAAAATCCTCAATATCACGCAATACCTCATCAAACTGAGATAAGGTAATGTCCTCGTTAAAATCTATATGGGCCTCCAAATGAATTTCATCTTCATTTAATTGCCAAATATGCACATGGTGCACATTGTTTATAGAATCAAAAGCATTTATTTCTTTAACAATCTTCTTGACAGGTATGGTATCTGGTGTAAAAAGCATTAATACTTTTGTAGAATCTTTTAGTAAATCAAAACCCATCCAAATCAAATAAATAGCAATAGCAAATGTAAGCACACTATCTACCCAATATAATTGATAATACTTCATTAATAAGCCACCTAATAAAACGGCCACACTAGCCATCATATCAGTGAAAAGATGTAAATAAGCACTTTTCATATTCATATTGGCCTGTGCATCCTTCTTTAGTAACAAAACACTAAATCCATTGCCTAAAATAGCAATAATGGATAACCAAATTACCAGATTAGATTGAATTTCTTCAGGGTTTTGAAAACGTTTAATGGCTTCAATAATTAATAAAACAGCAATAATGATTAAAGCTGAGGCATTAATAAAGGCCGCTAATATCTCAGCACGTTTAAATCCAAATGTTTTTTGAAAAGACGCTTTCTTTTTAGTTAGTTTATTAGCTACATAACTAATAATTAAAGAAATAACATCTGTAAAATTATGTAAGGCATCGCTTAACAATGCTAAACTTCCAGAAAAAATACCACCAATAACTTGGGCGGTAGTAATACCAATATTTAATATAATGGAAATAACAAGATTCCGACCTTTTAAATCGGAATGTTCATGAGTATGATTATGCCCATGATGATGACCCATTTAACAATGTATTGGTATTTTGTCAATTCTATTCTGGTGTCTACCCCCTTCAAATTCCGTATTTAAAAATGTTTCAACCATTTTTAAGGCTTGTGGAATGGCAGTAAATCTGGCTGGAATACATAAAATATTGGCATTATTATGTTGACGTATTAATTCAACTATTTCATTGGTCCAACATAATCCAGCACGAATTTTTTGATGTTTATTGGCCGTCATAGCAACACCATTAGCACTGCCACAAATTAAAATACCAAAATCTGATTTATTAGTTTCAACATCTACAGCCACTGGATGAACAAAATCAGCATAATCTACACTATCATTGGCATCAGTACCATAATTATTAACCGTATATCCTTTAGATTCAAGGAGTTCTTTTATAGCAAATTTATAATCTGTTCCAGCGTGATCGTTTCCTATAGAAATTGTCATTATTATGAAGTATTATTATATATATGCGCAAAGGTAATCAATAAAGACTTTATTTATATACTTTTAAAATAAAGACCATTTTAAGAAAATAAACGTTAATCAAGTAATTTTATCTGTTGTTAACATTACACCTTTATATATTCATTACTTGTTAATAACTGTTCATTAGTTTCTAAAATTAAAATTTGGAGAATTCAACTTTTTTTTCCAACAGAAACATTTAGTTAACATACAAATTAGTTAATGTAAATTTTTGGTTAAGTTATTAGCACTATAAAGTATAGTTTTTAGTCTTATTAATAATATTACTTATTAAAAAAAGCTGTTAATATGAGTTTCTAACAATTGTTAATAGCTAATTAAAAAAGCTTTAAAATAAATAAGTTAAGTATTTAATATATGTTCATTTCTTATCAACAATATTCTATAACATACAAATCAAAATAAAGTGTAAAAAAGTTATACCGCTATTCACACACTATAATAACCATCATTTTATTTTTTAAATTTTTAAAAGAAAATATATATATAGTATATAATGTGGATAACTTCAATTTACCTTAAGATAATCTTAAAAAAGATAGGTTTTAATTAATAAAGCGTAGCTTTGTAAAAATAAATAGTGGGTCTTCTCCAAAAATTACACTATTGAATAACGTAATTTCCTTTATCTTAGGAAATGAAATGATTACAAAATTACATGAGTAAAAAAAGAAAAGGAAAATCCAGAAATAAAGGGATTTCCAACCTGACAAATACGATCTTAAGTATTTTAAAAAAAGAAAGAAACCAAGCTTTTAATTATAAACAAATTGCTGCTAAATTAGGTGTAAATGACGCTAGTAGCAGAAATCAAATTATAAAAACCTTAGCTAAATTAGCGGCAAAAGAGGAAATTCAACAAGTAGAACGGGGTAAGTTTAAGGCGGTTGTAAACACAGAATACCATACCGGTAAACTCGATTTAGCAGCAAAAGGCAATGGCTATGTTATTTGCGATGATTTTGAAGATGACGTGTTTATCTCAGCAAATCATATAAATAAGGCATTACATGGTGATACCGTAGAATTCTATGTGTACAAAAGACGCCATCGTGGTAAAGTAGAAGGTGAAATTACCTCTATAATTGAACGTGCTAAGAGTGAATATGTAGGCGTGATTCAAATTCATGACAAAAAGAATTATGCATTTGTCATTGCCGATAGCAATAAAATGTATAAGGACATTTTTGTTCCTATTAACAAAATAAACAAAGCAGAAGATGGCGATAAAGTTTTAGTAAGACTCGAAGAATGGCCAGAAAAAGCAGATTCGCCCTATGGAAAGGTAATACAAGTTTTAGGTAAGCCAGGAGAGCATAACACAGAGATTCATGCCATTCTTGCTGAATATGGTTTACCACACGAATTTCCTCATGAGGTTGAAGAATTTGCAAATAAGCTTGATACTAGTATTACGGCGGAAGAAATTTCGAAACGCAGGGATATGCGGAAAGATTTAACCTTTACAATAGACCCTAAGGACGCCAAAGATTTTGATGATGCCTTATCTTTTAAGGTTCTAAAAAACGGATTATATGAGATAGGTATTCATATTGCAGATGTGTCTCACTATGTACAAGAGGGTACTGTATTAGATGATGAAGCTTATGAGCGTGCAACGTCTATTTATTTGGTGGATAGGGTAGTGCCTATGCTACCAGAAGTACTATCAAATAAAGCTTGTTCTTTAAGGCCGCATGAGGAAAAGTTAACCTTTTCTGCGGTATTTCAAATGAATGACAAGTGTGAGATAAAAAACGAATGGTTTGGTAGAACTGTAACCTATAGTGATGCTCGTTTTGCTTATGAAGAGGCTCAGGCTATTATTGAAACTGGTACTTCTGAAATACCTTTAGAAGTGTCCTTAACAGGAAAGGCCTATCAAGCGTCGACAGGGATTACTGAAGCTATTTTAAAAATGGATGAATTAGCTAAAAAAATGCGTCGTACACGTATGAGTTCTGGCGCTATTTCTTTTGATAAAGTGGAAGTAAAATTCAATTTAGATGAAGAGGCAAATCCTGTTGGCGTATTCTTTAAAACCAGTAAAGATGCTAATAAATTGATTGAAGAATTTATGCTATTAGCAAATAGAAAGGTATCAGAATTTATTGGTAAAAAAGATCCTAAAAAGACTTTTATTTATCGTGTTCATGATGAACCTGACGAAAGTAAATTGGCTGCATTACAAAATGTAGTGAGCAAATTTGGTTACAAGCTTAATTTTAAGGATCGAAAAAGCGTTTCAGCTACCCTTAATAATCTTTTGAAAGATGTGAATGGTAAAAAAGAGCAAAATTTGGTGGATACTTTAGCTATAAGAACCATGAGTAAAGCGGAGTATACCACGCACAACATTGGTCATTATGGTTTAGCTTTTGATTATTATTCTCACTTTACATCGCCAATTAGAAGGTATCCAGATGTGATGGCACACCGTTTGTTACAATTGTATTTAGACGGTGGTAAATCGGCTAATGAAGAGGCGTATGAAGACAAGTGTAACCATTCTAGTAATATGGAAGGCTTAGCTACAAGAGCTGAACGAGATTCCATAAAATACATGCAGATTAAATTTATGGAAGACCATAAGGATGAAGCATTTTTAGGAGTTATATCGGGTGTTACAGATTGGGGAATATATGTTGAAATTATAGAGAATAAATGTGAAGGCATGGTAAGTGTACGTGACATGAAAGATGATCATTATGCTTTTGATCAAGACCAATATGCCATGGTAGGTAGAAAATCGCAGATCATATATCAATTAGGTGATGAGGTACTTGTAAAAGTTAAAAACACCGATTTGGTTAAAAAGCATCTGGATTTTAATTTATTAGGAAAACCTGAGGATAATGTATAATATTGGTCTTTATAAAAAACAACAATGGAATAATTATTGTTATTTTTAATAATTAGAATAAAATATAGAATGATGAAAAAAATAATTGTTTTAATAACGCTTACAATGTCATTGCTTAGCATTGCTCAGGAGGCCACTCAAAAAACAGTTGGAGAATTTAGCGAACTAAAAATATATGATTTAATTAATGTGGAGTTGGTTAAATCAGATCAAAATAAAGTAGTAATTACTGGTCATAATTCAAAACGTGTTGTTATTGTTAATAAAAATGGCAAACTAAAAATTAAAATGAATATTGAAGGGTCTTATGATGGCGCAAAAACTAATGTAAAATTGTATTACACTACTATTGATGTTATTGATGTCAATGAGGGTGCTATAGTTAATACAAAAGATACCATTAAACAGTTTGAAATTAAGTTAAACGCACAAGAAGGTGGAATGATAAATGTGCCAGTTGATGTAACATATACAACCATTAAATCAGTAACCGGGGGTATAATAGAAACATCTGGTCAATCTAAAAAACAAAAAATATCCTTGTTAACCGGAGGTGTTTATAAAGGTGAAAACCTAATTACTGAAAACACTGAGGTGTCCATTAACGCAGCTGGAGAGGCTTATGTGTATGCTACGAAATTAGCCGATGTAAAAATTAGGGCAGGGGGTGATGTTTATATTTATGGTAATCCAGAAACAGTAAACGAAAGTAATGTGCTTGGTGGTAAAGTCAAGCGAATGAAATAAAATAAAGGCCAAAATACAACGACAAAAAATCATCAATTTTGATGATTTTTTTTGTTTAAATTCTATTTGATTCAAAACTAATAGTTTGAAATATTTCTTTACTTTGTATTAAAGCTTCATTGGTTTATGATTGACGATATTTTAAAAGCAATTCCCTTTGGTATTATTCTTGCCTTTACCATAGGTCCGGTCTTTTTTGTGCTTTTAGAAACTAGCGCAACCAAAGGGTTTAGAAGTGCTTTGATATTTGATTTAGGTGTCATTCTTGCTGATATCATATTTATTGCTATTGCGTTTTATAGTACCAATAGTCTAAGGGGTAAAATAGGAAAAGACCCTAGTTTTTTAATTTTTGGCGGTGTTTTATTAATTGTATACGGCATTATTTCTTTCCTTAAAACATCAAAGTCTTTTCGCTCTATAGTAAAGGAATATCACAAGGTTGAAATTAAGAAAGATTATAAAAAACTTTTCGTTAAAGGGTTTTTATTGAATTTTATAAATATTGGTGTGTTACTCGGTTGGCTGGGGTTTATTGTGATAGGAAACTCCTTGACATCATCTGAGAATGGTGATATTATTTTTATTATTGCCATGGTTGTCTCTTACTTTATTACAGATCTCTTTAAGATTTTAATTGCAAAACAGCTCAAAGCCAAGTTAACACCTCGTCTTATTTTTAAAACTAAAAAAGTTATTTCTGTTGTAATTCTAGGTTTTGGTATTTTATTATTTATTCAAGGTTTATTTCCAGAAGCGTATCAAAAAAACAGAGAGAAGTTAGAACACATAAGCCCTATAAATTAAAAAAAGCTTTCAGAATAAACTGAAAGCTTCTTGAGGCGTCGAGCGGATTCGAACCGCTGTAGAAGGTTTTGCAGACCTCTGCCTAGCCACTCGGCCACGACGCCATTAATGCTGCAAATGTAAAAAAAAAAGTCATTTTACCTTACATATAAATTACTTTTTACGCCTATTGGTCATTTTTATGGTAACCCGCTCAACATCTCCACCAATTGGGGGGTTTAATTTACTTACCCAGACAGTTGCTTTTGTGACCATGTTGTCTTCCTTAAAAATTCTTTTTAGAATACGTTTTGCAACATGTTCCAACAGGGCAGAAGGGATGTTCATCTCTTCTTTTATAATCCGGTTTAAAAAGACATAATCAACAGTATCGTCTAGTTTGTCCGTTTTTGATGAGGTTTTTAAATTAGCCTTAACTTCTAAATCAACACTATAATCACTACCTATTTTAGTTTCTTCTTTTAAACATCCATGATAGGCAAAAACACGAATATTTTCTACTTTAATTAGTCCCATTAGCTTGTAAAAAAATCAAAAACATTACTTATTGCACTTGTTTTAGTTTTGTAAAATTCTGTATAGGTACAACGTTGGCATGTAACCGATGTAAACTTTTGATTTTGAATATCAAAAATTTTTGAAAAAGTACCACCTGTTGCTCTCATTTGTCCTACTTTGTAAGTCTTGTTATGACATTTAGGACAAGAATACTTAAGGTTTTCCATAGTTTAAATTCTTTATAGTTTATACTGTTTGATGTATAAGTATAATGAATTAAATGTTTGTTACGCTTATCACAGAATTTAGGCTAAATTAACTTGAATTTCCGTAATTTTGGTGCTTATTTAGTTGAAATACTTCAGTTCATGTCACTAGAAAGAAAATCTCTCAATTTTATTGAGCAAATTATAGAAGAAGATTTAGCCAATGGAATGTCTAAAGACAATTTACGTTTTAGGTTTCCACCAGAACCCAATGGTTATTTACATATTGGACATACAAAAGCTATTGGTATAAGTTTTGGTTTAGGGGAGTATTATAATGCCCCTGTAAATTTGCGTTTTGATGATACCAATCCGGCTAAGGAAGAGCAGGAGTACGTTGACGCCATAAAGAAAGACGTGGCTTGGTTGGGATATCAATGGGATAAGGAATTATTTTCTTCAGATTATTTTCAACAGCTTTATGATTGGGCTGTACTTTTGATTAAGCACGGTAAGGCTTATGTGGATTCGCAGTCTAGTGAGGCTATGGCCGAACAAAAAGGAACACCTACCCAGCCAGGTATAGATGGACCATTCAGAAATAGGTCGGTTGCAGAAAATTTAGATTTATTTGAACGAATGAAAGCGGGTGAATTTGAAGAAGGTGCTCATATTTTGCGTGCAAAAATTGATATGCAACATGTCAATATGTTGATGCGTGACCCAATTATGTATCGTATTTTAAAGAAAGATCATCATAGAACAGGCAATACTTGGTGTATTTACCCTATGTATGATTGGACACATGGGGAAAGTGATTATATAGAACAAATATCGCATTCTTTATGTTCCTTAGAATTTAAACCCCACAGAGAACTTTATGATTGGTTCTTAGATCAAGTTATAGATTTAAATAAGCTAAGACCTAAGCAACGTGAATTTGCGCGCTTAAACCTTAGTTATACCATAATGAGTAAACGTAAATTACTGAAATTGGTTGAAGACGGAGTTGTTAATGGATGGGATGATCCTAGAATGCCTACTATTTCTGGACTTAGGAGACGGGGTTATACACCAGCAGCAATAAGAAAATTTGTTGAAACAGTAGGTGTTGCTAGACGTGATAATATTATTGATGTATCACTTTTAGAGTTTTGTATTCGTGAAGATTTAAATAAAACAGCGCATCGTGTGATGGCAGTTTTAAACCCGGTAAAAGTTGTCATTACGAATTACCCAAAAGATAAGGTTGAATGGTTTGAAACAGAAAACAATCAAGAGGATGAGTCTGCAGGATTCAGAAAAATACCGTTTACAAGGGAATTATTTATCGAGAAAACCGACTTTAAGGAGGAAGCAGGAAATAAGTTTTTCAGATTAAAACTTGGTGGTGAGGTAAGATTGAAAAGTGCTTATATTATAAAGGCTGAAAGCGTTGTTAAAGATTCTAACGGGGAGGTTGTTGAAATTCATTGTACCTATTCTGAAGATACTGCTAGACGCGTTAAAGGAACTCTCCATTGGGTCTCTACGGCACATGCTGTAAAAGCAGAGGTTAGGGAGTATGACAGATTGTTTTATGATGAGGCACCGGATAGCCATGAGGATAAGGATTTCATGGATTTTATTAATCCAAATTCTTTAAAAATAATAGAAGCCTTTGTTGAGCCTAGTTTGCAAGAAGCTAAACCAGGTGAGCGGTTCCAATTTCAACGATTGGGATATTTTAATGTAGATGATGATTCTACTCAGGAGCAATTGATTTTTAATAAAACGGTTGGCCTGCGAGATTCTTGGGCAAAACAAAAACCAAAACAAGAACAACCTGTAAAACAAAATAATAATCAGAACCAACAGAAGTCGCAACGCAAAGCGATTGATATCATACAACAGTTAGGAAAAAAATACACCAATTTACCCGAAGCCAAACAGCTTAAAGTAAAATCTGAGATTTTAGAATTGGCCAAAAATGTGAGTTATGAGGAGTTGGAACCACTTTTTAATACAGCAGTAAAAAAGGTAGGAACACGAATAGCAGTGGCTCTCGTTTTAGGTGTTTTATTAGAAAATGGGCAAACTAAAAATGACGAAGTCAATGCTTTTTTGGAGAAAGCTATAAATGATAAAAATGAGTTGTTGGTTGCAGAAGCTAGGGCATTATAACATAATTTTAAATGTATAAGAGATATGATTGGGTTGATGGAGCAAGGGGTTTAGGTATTTTCCTAGTTGTCTATGGACATAATTTTCCGTTTTCAGAATCATATATTTATAGTTTTCATATTCCTCTTTTTTTCTTTATTGCTGGAATGTTTCATCCCAAAGAAATAAAAAAGAAAGACATTGTAAAAAGAGCAAAAAGTATTTTAATACCTTATTTTATTTGGAGTTTTTTGCTTTACTTGTTTTGGGTTACAATTGGTTTACATTTTGGAGAGAGTGTACATAAGAATTTGGATCCTCTTGAAGGTTTATTAGGTGTTTTCTATGCTCAAGGTGATGTTAGGTTTATGGATTGGGGTATTCCTATGTGGTTTTTACCGGCTATTTTTTTGACTTTTTTAATTTTTTATTTTGTCCAATTTATAAATAATTTAAAAGTTCAGTTATTCATAGTATTGATCTTAATTGTTACCGGGTTTCTTTATTCTCATTATTTCTATTTTAGGTTGCCATGGAGTTTTGATGTCGCATTAGTTTCTTTAATTTTTTATGTTCCAGGATTTTTCATGAAAAGAAAGTTAATAGACTTTACTGCTGGTAAAAAAACTGTATTACTCATTTTTTGTTTGTTCCTTTTAACTTTTACCGCTTTGGTAAACACAAAAATTGATATGTATAGATCGGTATATGGATGCATTCCTTTATTTATTTTTAATGGTTTTATAGGTGTTTTTTTTGTACTTCTTTTGTTTAAACAAATTAAAAAAAACAGATTTTTTGTTTTATTAGGAAGAAATACAATCCCTTTGTTGGCACTTCAATTACGTGCTATGACAGTTATTAAATTGGTGCTTATAATTGTAGGAGTAAGTAGTTTTAATTTTAGTGAACCTGTAAAACTTGGATTAGTTTTTGTTCAAATATTATTGATTTGGCCAGTAATAGTTTTTGTTAATAAATATGTACCCATATTGAATGGAAAAATTAAAAAGTAACATATTTCTTTTTTTTAAAAAGTATAAAAGTCAGATATATTTCTACTTAATATTAAACTGTTTAGTTGTTTTTTTTATTTCACTGGCATCCTATGTTCATATTCCTTTATCTGGATTTAAGGATCGGGCATTATATACTATTCATATTATTTTATTGCAGTTTTCAATATCGGGGTATTTATACTTAATTACTTTGAATAAATGGATTTTTAGGTTTGTGTTTTGTCCAGTATTTTTTGTTTTGTCTTTGTTTTCTTTTTGGGTGTTTACTCAAGATATTTCTGTAACTCAATCGTTAGTTACTGTGGTTATGGAAACAAAACCGTCTATTGTTTTTGATTTATTATCTGTACAGTACATTGTATATATTGTTTTTGTACTTAATGTCCTTTTTTTTGTTAATAGATATTATGCTCGAATTAAACCTATAGAAATTAAATGGATTTTTGTTGTAATATCTCTTATTTCAATATCTAGCTATAGTTTTATTGAGAAAAGAAGAAACGGAACATTAAGAAGCAGGTTACCTTACAGTGTTTTTTTTGGTTTTAATGATTATTTTGAAAAGCCTAATTATGTTTTAGCTCAAGCTCCTAAAGAAATCAATAGTCCAATAGACAGCTTAAAGGTGATACTGGTATTAGGAGAAACTGTTCGGGCAGATCATTTAGGGATTAATGGTTACAAAAGACAGACTACTCCTTTGATAAGTAAAATAAAAAATATTGTTAGTTTTCAAAATATTTATACACCGCACACATACACTGGGTCTAGTCTACCGCGAATTATTAGCAGCGCAAGTATAAATACAAACCCTTTAAATAAACTCGTTTCAGTTTATGATGTTTATAATTCCTGCAATTTTAATACTGTTTGGTTTGGCAATCAGGAATTAGAAGTGAGCTATGAGAGCCTTGTTAAAACAAATAAAGCTGTAGTATTGGTAGATAGTTTGAGGTCGGTTTACAGCTTCAATAAGGTTCTAGATGAAAATCTTTTACCTCCCTTTAAAAAAGAAATTATAAAAAAACAACGCGGATTATATAGTTTACATATGATAGGAAGCCATTGGTGGTATGAAAACCGTTACAGAGATATATTTAGAGTGTTTCAACCTGTAATGGATTCTAAGCACATTCCGTCATTAGAGGCAGAGCAAATTATTAATTCATATGACAATACCATACTATATCTTGACTTTTTTCTAAATAGTATTATTGGCAGTCTGGATAATATTGATGAACCTGTAGTTTTGATTTATATTTCTGATCATGGAGAGGCACTTGGAGAAAATGGAAAATGGTTACATGCTCAGGATATAGATGCTTGTAAAAACCCAGCCATGCTAGTCTGGTATTCTGAAGCATATCGAAAATTATATCCGGATAAAATTGAAGCATTAAAAAAGAATAAAGAAAAGGTCTTTTCTACGGATGTCATATATCATAGCTTGTTGGACCTTATTAAAGTAGAGGGGATGGATTATAAGAATAATTTAAGTGTTTTTAGAAGTCTTAACTAGCAAAACATATTGTTTGAATGCACTAGTAGTATTTTTTAGTTATATTTAACTACTGACTAAACTAATATTTATCATGGAAATTAATTTTTTAGCAATAATTGCTGCAGCTTTTTCTGCACTAGTAGTGGGTTTTATTTGGTATAATCCTAAGGTATTTGGCAAAGCTTGGATGAAAGAAGCTGAGATGACCGAAGAGAAGATGAATGGTGCTAATATGGCAAAGATTTTTATAATGGCATTAATATTCGCCATTTTATTAGCCATGTCTTTAATGTCAATTACAATACACCAGATGGGAGCATATAGCCTTGTCCAAGGTGAATTAGGAATATTGCCGTCTTATGAAACTTTTATGAGTGATTATGCTAATGAATTTAGAACCTTCAAACATGGTGCATTTCATGGTATAATTGGGGGTATATTTATTGCTTTACCAATTTTAGGGACAAATGCCTTATTTGAAAGAAAAAGTGCTAAATATATTCTAATTAATAGTGGCTATTGGATTTTAACAATGGGTGTCATGGGTGCTATTATTTGTGGTTGGAGATAATTTTTGTAAACTATAAATACATTTAAAGACTGAGTATTTTAAACTTCAGTCTTTTTTTTTGCTATTGAAAACAATTCAAATTTATTATTCTAGTGAGGATCTACCAGCATCTTGGGATGAATTGGTACTGCATGATATTTTTCTGCAATCAAAATATTTGAACGCACTTGAAAAGGGGGCTCCAGAAAATATAGAATTGTTTTATTTAGGTGTTTTTAATGATAATATACTTGTTGGTGTTGCCCTTGTGCAACGTGTTAAATTATATTTGAATGACATGTTTAGGAAAACACAGGTGTCCTGCGTTAAAGAGTTTTTTCAAAAGACCGTTTCTAAAGTTTTAAAAGGAAACATTTTGGTGGTTGGAAATTTAACGCACACAGGTCAACACGCTTTATATTTTAATGAAAATAATATAACAGACGCAGAGTACTTTGAATTGGTTTTTAAGGCCTTAAAAACGCTTAAAAACGAAATTAAAAAGAAACAAGGTAAAACTATCCGAATGATTTTACTTAAGGATTTCTTTACAAAGAACTCTAAATTGAAGCGTATTAAGCAGTTCGAAAAGTTGAATCTGCATAAAGTCTCAGTGCAGCCTAATATGATTCTTGATTTGCAGCGCGATTGGATGAGTATTGAGGATTATGTTTCTGATTTGAAGAAAAAATATAGGGATAGGTATAAGCGTTCTAAAAAGAAATTGGCGAATATAAGTTCGGTTGAATTAGACATGGATGCCATATCATCTAATAACACACAGCTGCACAAATTATATTTAAATGTTTGTAATAATGCCAAGTTTAACAGCTTTATTTTACCAGTAAATCATTTTTATACTATGAAGTCGTGTTTGGGAGATGCATTTAAAGTATTTGCTTATTATTTTGAGGGTAAGTTGGTTGGTTTTTATACCCTAATCTTGAATAACAAACATTTAGAAACCTATTTTCTAGGCTATGATTCTCAGCATCAGTATAACAATCAGCTCTATTTAAATATGTTGTACGATATGCTTAAATTTGGAATAGACCAACAGTTTTCCGCTATTGTATATGCTCGTACGGCTATGGCCATTAAAAGTTCGGTGGGTGCAAAACCACACACCATGGAAATGTATATGAAACATACAAACGGTTTTCTAAATACGTTATTGAGGCCTGTTTTTGGTCTAATGAACCCCAAGAATGATTGGGAAGAACGTCATCCGTTTAAACAGTAGCATGATATACCTTTCTATGTTTTGATTTATAAACTTGGCCTTGTTACATTTAAATGGACCTGTATATTCGATCTTCTGGGTAGTAAATGCTAAAGCAATAATTGATATTTTATATTAACTTTAGTTTTTCAACTTGTATTACAAATGAGCATAAAATCCCTCATCTTAATAATAACAAATGGCTTGGTGTTTATAGTCGTGATATTATTGTCTTTTACGTTTTACAATCAATTTTCTAAGGCAATTGACGAACGTATTCTTCTTCAGTTAAACTCCATTAAAACCTTAAAAAAAAATCAGATTGAAGATTTAATAGAAAGCGAATGGAACACTTTTTTAGCTTCAAGAGATTCTACAGACCATTTTAATACAATGCATTTAGATATTCCAGAGGAAATTCTTGGTACTTCTGGAATATATGATTTAACACCTTTAGACCCTTCAAGAAAAACGGCTATTGTTTTAGTTTCGAATAAAAATAATAAAACAGTAACCAGGCGAATTGATGAGAATAAAATCACAAAAATACTTTTAGAAAGAACGGGAATGGGCAATAGTGGAGAGTCCTATTTGGTAGGAGAGGACTATTTTATGAGATCGCCTTCTCGGTTTTTCCCAACTAAATCCCCAGGAACAATTAAGGTAGAAACCATAGGAGTTAAGGATGCTTTTTCTGGTAAAACTGAAAGAGGTGTTTTTCCGGACTATAGAGCCGTGAAAGTTTACAGTGCTTACGGTCTAATAGAAATTTCTAAATTGAAATTAGTTATCCTTTCTGAAATTGATATAGGTGAGGTGACAGCACCACTGAAAAAATTGAGAATTAGACTGCTAGGTTTGATTGTTGTGGTTATGCTTATTGCTATAATTCTATCTTTATTTCTTACAAGATTAATAACCGTGCCCATTATGAATATGCAGGAAAGCTTAAAGATTATGGCAGCTGGGAATTATGAGCAAAACAAGGCATTTTATAAGATTTCTAATGAAATGAAGGAGATGTTCGAGGCATTAGCTCAGTTAAAAAAATCGCTTCAAGGGGCTGTTGCATTCTCTAATGAAATTGGCGATATGAATTTAAGTAGCCAGTACCAACCAAAAAGTGAAAACGATATTTTAGGTAAGAGTTTGATAAAAATGCGCGATAAACTGCGAGAATTTAGGAACAAAGAAAATAAAAATCGCTTGCATGCAAAGCGCTTACTTGTAGATGGTTTAGAAAAAGAAAGACAAAGGCTTTCTATGGAATTACATGATGGTCTTGGTCCCCTTCTTACAACATTGAAGTTTTATATTGAGAATAAAGTTGAAAGTATTGAGCACAAAAAGGTCATGCTAAAAGCTGTAGACTCCACTATAAAGGAAGTTAGATTAATGTCTAATGCCTTAATGCCATCGGCAATAAATGATTTTGGGGTAGGAGCCGTGTTGTCTAATTTTGTAGAAAGTGTTAATGCATCCACAGATATAGATATTGTTTTTGAAGATCTAACTAAAAAAGATAAGAGTAAACTATCTAAGACTCAAAAAATTAATATTTTTAGAATTGGTCAAGAACTTATAAACAATGCCTTAAAGCATGCCGATGCCAATAAAATAAGAATTACACTGTCTGAGTTTGATGATTTTGTATCCTTTTTTTATTTTGATAACGGTAAAGGTTTTGACCTTAAAAAAGTAAAATTGGGTTCAGGAATAGTTAATATTCGAGAACGCGTAGAAATTTGTGATGGAAAAATACAAATAGATTCTAAAAACGGAATGACCACTTTTGAAATTGAATTACCTATAACAAATGAGTGATATAAAACTAATTATTGCAGATGACCATGAGCTATTTAGAAATGGTTTAAAGGAGTTATTGCATAAGTATGATGATGTACAGGTTGTAAAAGGTGTTGGAGACGGACAGGTCTTTATTGATGTTATAGAATCACGGGATGATATTGATATTGTTTTACTTGATATAACCATGCCTAAGATGGATGGTTTTCGTGTATTAGGAAAGTTAAAAGAACTTGGTTCTACTATTAAGCCTATAATAATATCCATGCATGATGATGGTAATTATATTGCTAAATGTGCTAAAAAGGGAGCTTATGGTTATTTGTTAAAAAACACCGATCAAGAAGAACTAATTATGGCTATAAGAATGGTTTATTCTGGTAAAAAATATTTCAGCCATAATATTTCAGAAAAGATGATAAATTTTATGTCAACGAATAGTGTTAGCGCAAATATACTATCTAAAAAGGAACAGGAGGTATTGGGATTGATTTCGGAAGGACTTACAACTAAGGAAATTGCTGCAAAATTATTTGTTAGTTCAAGGACAATAGAAACACACCGTGCTAATGTTCTAAAAAAACTTGAAGTAAAGAATACTGCTGAACTTATAAAAAAGGCCGCTAAAATTAATCTTATTTGATGTTTATATCCGTATTTATACGGATATAAATTACGTGGTTTCTCATAGGGCTACAACCTTGATTTTGGATGTAATTTTACATTGAAATTAAAAACGGAGAAGTCATGAGAAAGTTAGCAGTATTATTAGCATTTACATTTATTACAATAGCCGCTTTTGGACAAAAAAGAAGTGATTTACAAGGTCCGAAATATAAAAACTATAAATCGTGGCAACACAAAACAAAAGTAGAACCTGCATTTTCTTCAAACAGTAAAAAGGGGCTTACTGGACCGGAGTATAAAAATTATAAATCTTGGAAAAATTCAAAGGAAGAAATTGAATACCAACAAGTAGTTTCGGTTAATAAAAGAGCAAATTTAACAGGTCCAAAGTATAAGAACTTTAAACCTTGGCAAAATAAACAAGCTCTAATTAAAGAGGAAGGTACTTTAGTTGCAACACAAAATGATATGGATCAATAATTTGATTTAGTAATTTTAATAAAAAAGGCATTTAAATATAATTTAAATGCCTTTTCTTTTTTTGTTATTTTTTAGGAGGATTTTTTTTTGCTTCTTTCATAGCCTCACCAATTTGATTACTGGCCGCAAAACTTGCTACCATATCATTCAGCATATTACTACCTGCCTGCGGCGCATTAGGTAATAAAATTAGGTTACTGTTAGTCTCTTCTCCCAATGATTGTAACGTGTCATAGTGTTGTGTTACTACAATAAGTGCAGATGCTTCTTGACTGTTTATGCCTACGCGGTTTAAAACCTCCACCGATTCTTCTAAACCCCGTGCTATTTCTCTACGTTGATCAGCAATACCTTGACCTTGCAAACGTTTGCTTTCGGCTTCAGCTTTAGCTTTTTCAACGATTAAAATACGCTGTGCATCACCCTCAAACTGTGCAGCTATTTTTTCGCGCTCTGAGGCGTTAATACGATTCATGGCTTCTTTTACCTGAGCATCTGGGTCAATGTCTGTTACTAAGGTTTTAATGATATCATAACCGTATTCAATCATGGCATCATTAAGTTCCGTTTTAACAGCTATGGCAATATCATCCTTTCTTACAAATACGTCGTCCAGTTTCATTTTTGGTACCTCGGCGCGAACCACATCAAAAACATAACTTGTTATCTGATCATGAGGATAATCAAGCTTATAAAAGGCATCATATACTTTTTCCTTGATTACTTTATATTGCACAGAAACTTTTAAGCGCACAAACACATCATCTAATGTTTTGGTTTCAATGATAACATCCAATTGTTGAATTTTTAAACTTAAGCGTCCTGCAACGCGATCTACCAATGGTATTTTCATTTGTAATCCAGATTGGCGAATACTTGTAAAACGGCCAAAACGCTCAATAATTGCTGCAGTTTGTTGCTTGACAATAAAGAAGGAAGAAATTAGAATAAATAGGCCTATAATAATGAATGGAATAGAAAAGAAACTCATAGCAATTTATTTAAAAATTAGAAAATATTAAGATACGAAAATGTATGATAGAAAGTTAGTGATAGTTAGTTTTTATAATCAGCATCTATCTGTAATATTAGTAGTGGTTTATAGGTCTTTTGTTACAGTTTTTTAAGTTTTTTTGCAACTTAATAGAGGTAATGCGGTCTGATTTCAATTTATGATTTTAGTTATTCTATTAATTCTTTTATTTGCTCGTCCTTGCTTTGAATGGTTTTATTCTTTTTGCTACTCAATTTAAAAATGCGCAATCTAAAAACGAAATCATTTGAGGTGTTTTCTGTTTGTGAGGTGTTTTGTGTGTTTTGATAGGATACATAAAATTCAAACTTCCAGTCTTCATTGAGTTTATATCCAATTCCAGGGGAGATTCTAATAACATCATTAAAGCGATCAACTTTTTTCAAATTAAAAAAAAACTCTACGTTCATAGGGATATAAAAACCTGTGGTGAAATTAAATAAGTGTTTGTCCAAATCTAATACAGTAGATATTTTATAACGAAACCTAAAACCAATGTCCCAACCAGAGGTGTCAAATGTTTTTTGAAATCGTTCTTCTAAGCGGATATAATTCATTAAGGGAACGTCTTTTATAAACGGAAGGTAAAATTTGATGCCCTGCATTAATCGAAATTCAAAATCATCTTTTTTGTTTTTGTTAGCGATATAATTTGCTCTAGCACCAAAATGATAGGAGTTGAAAAAAGGTTTCTCTCGTTTTAAAAACTTTACACTATTTTGATTAGCAATGTTATAGGTAGATACTACTAAAAAGTTGTTGTAAATATTTGGAGTAATACTTCTATATCCTACAAAACTATTGAGAGTTTTGAAATCACCTAAGTCATTTTGAAAATTGTAATCAAGCCAGAGTTGGGCGTTGACTTTCACATTCTGTTCTTCTTGATCTTGAGAAACCGCATTAATGTGGAATAATAAGAATAGAAAAAGAAAGTAATATATTGGTTTCATTTAGAATCATTATCCCGTTGAATACGAAGGCGATGCCTCTAAGGTAATGACATTTTGAATAATTGAAAAAAAATGAGACATTCAAATGCTATTAAAGTCTCATTTAAATTAGAGATATGTATGTATTACTAAATTGTTTTTATTATGTTTTCTATACGTTTAATAGTTTCATTTTTTCCTATCATGAACATAATATCAAATACATCAGGACCTTGTAACGCACCAACTAGAGCCAAACGCAGTGGCATCATTACTTTACCAAAAGCTATTTCGTTTTCAGTAATCCAACCTTTAACAACAGTTTGAAGGTTTTCGGATGAGAAATCCTTCGTGTCGTTAATAATGGAAATGACCTGATTTAAGATATCAGCAGTACCTTCTTTTATTGCTTTTTTAGTAGCTTTTTCATCATAACTTGTAGGCGCTTTAAAGAAGAAATGACTTAGGTCCCAAAAGTCGGAAACAAAGGTAGCGCGTTCTTTTACTAAATCGATTACCATACTGATGTAGTTGGTGTCAATTTCATAAAGTTCGTGGCGTTCTTCTTTTAAGGCACAAGCTAAATCATCATTATCTTGTTCTTGCATGTAATGATGATTAAACCATTTCGTTTTATCGGGATCAAAACGTGCACCAGACTTGTTTACACGATCTAATTCAAAAGCATTGATTAATTCATCAAGGTTAAAAATTTCTTGTTCGGTACCAGGATTCCAGCCTAAAAAGGCAAGGAAATTCACCATGGCTTCAGGAAAGTAACCATCTTCTTTGTAGCCTCGTGATATTTCAGCAGTTTTTGGGTCTTTCCATTCTAAAGGAAAAACAGGAAAACCTAATTTATCACCATCACGTTTGCTAAGCTTGCCTTTACCTGTTGGTTTTAAAATGAGGGGTAGGTGGGCAAATTCTGGAGTTTTCCAACCAAACGCAGTATATAATTGATAGTGTAAGGCTAAAGAAGGTAACCATTCTTCACCACGAATAACATGGGTAATATCCATAAGGTGGTCATCAACAATATTGGCCAAATGATAAGTTGGCATACCATCACTTTTAAATAAAACCTTGTCATCTAAAATATTGGTGTCTATTTTAATGTCTCCACGAATTATATCTTTAAGGTTTAAGGTTTCGTCTTGGGGTGATTTAAATCGTATAACATAGTCTTCACCGGCATCTAATTTGGCCTTGACGTCGTCGGCACTAAGAGATAGTGAATTGGATAGCTTTAGTCTATTGTGCCAGTTATAGATGAAAGTTTTCCCTTTTGCTTCATGATCTTTTCTGTGAAAATCTAAAGCTTCCGGTATATCAAAGGCATAGTATGCGTTACCTGAGGCTATTAACTTATCGGCATATTGTTTGTATAAATCTTTACGTTCGCTTTGTCTGTAAGGACCAAATTTTTCGTTCTTTCCAGGGCCTTCGTCAAAAGGCATTTTACACCAATTTAAGGCATCAATTATATATTGCTCGGCACCTTCTACGTACCTGTTTTGGTCGGTATCCTCTATTCTCAATATAAACTCACCATTATGTTTTTTAGCAAATAAATAGTTAAATAGAGCGGTTCTTACACCACCTATATGCAAAGGTCCTGTTGGGCTTGGTGCAAAACGCACACGAACATTTTTCGTCATTATTGTCAAATTAGGACTGCAAAGATAAAATGTTATTTAGTAATTTGAGAAGTTTAAGTACAATTGATTTTTTAAGTAGCTGGGAAATGATTTCAAGAGTAAATTTTAAAACCTAAAATTTATGGTAAGCTCCGAAGGTTAAGGCTTGCCTTCTAGCTACATTATTACCCGAGAAGGCACCACCAATGCCAATATTTACACCTAGTTTGTTAGTTATTTCGCCAACAAACTTTAAACTATACGCGGCATATTCTTGGTTATTTACATAAAGTCCTGTCAATAGGTTAGAGGGAGGTAGTACAACATCTCCATTTTCAAAGGATTTCACAACATCTATTAGGCCAATTACTAATATGCGTTTTATGGGGCGTATACCTATTTCTCCTCCAATTTTGAAACTACTACTATAATCGTTAGTGCGGAATGCTACACCAGTAAAAGCTTGGGCATAAAACCATTTAAAACTTCGCCCAGCGTTTAATGTAGGGGTGAATGACCATGCATCAATACCGGTGCGTATTCCAGATTCATTTTCAAATGAACCGCTGTTAGCTTCAAGGTTTAATTGACCAGAAATCACCCATTTTTTATTATAAAATTGCCTTTTAATACCCACTACTATATTACCTAAACTTGTATTTGATGAGGCTATAGTTACAGGAGTTGTTGTACTGACCAAGTTGCCTGTCTCTATAAATTTTAAGGGTATATTTAGAATTAAAGTTGTTTTATTATTTAGGCCATATTCACCGTAAAGCTGAAGTGTGTTGTCAGTTATTTCACGCTCTGTTTCGTAATTAGGATTTCCATAAATACTGCTATAATTACCAATAGTTGAAAAGGATAATTGGGTATAGGCTTCTCCTGTTTTTTGGGTCCAAGCGCCTTGGGCGAATGCATTAATGGAGACAGAAAGGACCAATAGTATTAGAACGTTTTTCATAATTGCAGTTTTAAAACTTAGTGGCCCTTATTTAAACTACCTTACAGCGGGTTTAACAAATATTAGGACTTTAGTTCTATGAAATACTTTATTTTTATCCTTTTAAATGACTAGTTTCAATTCCATACAAAATAAGTTAGAAGGGTTTATTAGAAAATTTTATACTAATGAATTACTTAAGGGGTCTATATTGTTTTTCGCAATTGGCTTTCTTTATTTTTTATTGACACTTTTTATTGAACATATCCTTTGGTTAAATACAGGGTTGAGAACTGTGTTGTTTTGGATGTTCATAACTGTTGAAATTGGTTTATTAGTAAAGTTTATCCTGATACCCTTATTTAAATTGCTTAAGCTTAAAAAGGGAATTGACTATGAAATAGCGTCCAAAATAATTGGACGTCATTTTCCCGAAGTAAGTGATAAGTTATTGAATGTACTGCAACTTCATAATACAGGAATGCATTCAGATTTGTTGCTTGCTAGTATTGAGCAGAAGTCTGCTGAACTTAAACCAGTACCTTTTAAGTTGGCTATTAATTTCAAAAAGAATTTGAAATATTTGAAATACGCTGCCATACCTGTTGCTATTTTGTTCCTTACTTTTTTAACAGGACATATGGATTGGTTTAGTACGAGTTACAAGCGTGTAATAGATTATAACACAGCTTATGAACCGCCGGCACCTTTTCATTTTTATGTAGTTAATGAAAGCTTAAATGGAATAGAAAATGAAAATTTTAGATTAATTGTAAAAACTACGGGAAAGGTAATACCTGAGTACGTAGAAATAAGCTATAATAATGAGACTTATTTCCTGCAGGAAAAAGGAGTTGGTGAATTTGAGTATGTATTTGTGCAACCTAAGGAAGATATAAATTTTCAACTGTCTGCTAATGATGTAAACTCCAAGCCGTATGTAATCAGCATTATTAGGACACCTTCATTACTGAATTTTGAAATGAGTTTAGATTACCCAAAGCATACAAGAAAAAGGGATGAGGTTTTTAAAAGTACTGGAAACGCTATGGTTCCTGAAGGAACAAAAATTACATGGCTATTAAATACAAAAGCAACAGATGAGGTCAGTATGTATGCTCAGGATACACTTAGCTTTGTGCCTAAGGGTAGTGGTAGGTTTGAGACAGCAAGGGAGGTTTTTAATGACTTGAATTATACATTGAGTACGAGTAATGCACAAATAAAGAATTATGAAAACCTTGGGTTTAATATAGACGTAATAAAGGATGAATTCCCAGACATAGCTCTTAAAGTAGAAAAGGATAGTTTGGATTTGGAGTCGCTTTATTTCTTTGGTCAGATTAGTGATGATTATGGTTTTACAAAACTGCAGTTAGTGTATTACCCAGCAGATGATGTAGAAAGCAAAGAATTGGTTGTTATACCTATTGGAAATTCTAACGTTGAAGAGTTTGTAAGTGCTTTTCCTAGTGCGTATCAAATAACACCAGGTGTTTCTTATAAAATATATTTTCAAGTACTTGATAATGATATAGTTAACAGTTATAAGTCTGCGAAAAGTAGCGTCATTACATTTAGAAAAAGAACTAAGGATGAGGAGGCTCTAAGGACATTAAAGGAGCAAAAAGAAGGTGTTAAGGATTTGGATAAGTCATTGCAAAAAATTAATGAGCAAGATAAGCGGTTAGAAGCCATAACTAAAACACAAAAGGAAAAATCAACTTTAAATTTTAATGATAAAAAGAAATTGGATGCATTCTTAGAGCGACAAAAGCAGCAAGATCAAATGATGAAAAATTTCAATAAGAAATTTAAAGAAAATCTGAAGAAGTTCGATGAAGATTCCGAAGAAATTGATGAGTTCAGGAAAGATTTAGAAAAACGTTTGGATGATAATGAAGAACAATTGGAGAAGAATGAAAAGCTTTTGGAAGAAATAGAAAAGCTTCAAGAAAAAATTAGTAAAGAGGAGTTAACTCAAAAATTGGATGAATTAGCCAAGCAAAATAAGAATAAAAAGCGAAGTTTAGAACAACTCTTAGAGTTAACAAAACGGTTTTATGTAGAAAAGAAACTGGAAAAATTAAAAGATGATTTAAGGCAGTTAGCTAATGAGCAAGAAGAATTGTCTAAAAAAACTGAAGAAGAGAATACTGAAGAAAAACAGGAAGAACTTAATAAGGCGTTTGAGGATTATAAAAAGGAACTTGATGAGTTAGAACAGGAGAGTAAAGACTTAAAGAAGCCAATAGATATCCCACGAGATAAGTTGGACGAAGGGGAAGTTGAGAAAGAACAGGAAAAGGCTTTAGAGGCATTAGAAAGAGAGAAAGAGGAAAATGATAATGAAGAAGATGAAGGAGCGCCTAAGCCACAAAGTGAACAGTTAAAGAAAGCAAAAAGTAGTCAAAAAAAGGCGGCTCAAAAAATGAAGGAGATGAGTCAGAAAATGGAAAGTGCCATGCAATCGGGAGGTGGTGAACAGATGCAAGAGGACTCGGATATGTTGAGACAAATATTAGATAATCTTGTTTTGTTTTCTTTAGATCAGGAGGATTTAATGAATCAATTTAAGGCTATTGAAGTAAATCATAATAGGTTTGCAAATTATTTAAAAAGGCAAAACAGTTTAAGAGAGCATTTTGAACATATAGATGATAGTTTATTCGCATTGTCATTGCGTCAACCTAAATTGTCCGAAGATATAAATACGGAAATTGCTGAGGTCTACTATAACATCGATAGGTCTTTAGATTTGTTTGCGGAAAACCAATTATATCAGGGAGTATCTAGTCAACAATTTGCCGTGACGGGAGCTAACAATTTAGCAGATTTTTTAAGTGATATATTAGACAATATGCAAGAGAGTATGAGTATGTCATCGGGTAGTGGAGGAGAAGGTGAAATGCAGTTACCTGATATTATTATGGGACAGAAGGAATTGAACGAGATGATGGAGAAGGGAATGAAAAAAGGAAAACAAGGAGAACCAAACGATGGGGAAGGTGAAGAGAAAGGTGAAGGAAAAAAACCTGGTAATGAAGGTGAAAAAGGAGAGGGAAAAAATGGTGGACAAGGAAAGGAAGGAGGGCAATCTGGAAGAGATGGGACTGAAGACAATGAAGGGCAGGAAGAGTTACTATATCAAATTTATCAGCAACAAGAAAAATTAAGGCAAGCATTAAAAGACCGTTTAGGCAAGAATGGTAATGGTCGCTATGAAAAGGCGGTTCTTAAGCGCATGGAAAGTATAGAATCCGATTTATTGAATAGAGGATTTACACAAGAAACACTTCAAAAAATGATGGCTTTAGAGCATCAATTGCTTAAGCTAGAAAACGCATCCTTAGAACAAGGAAAAGAAAATAAACGTAAGGCGGAAACTAATACTACTATTTATAGTGGTAATGGAGTTAATCAAGTACCTAAGGCTAGGGAATATTTTAAATCTACGGAAATATTAAACAGACAAGCACTACCTTTGCAGCCTGTTTATAAAAGAAAAGTTCAAGAATATTTTAAGGAAAGCAATGATTAGTTTTAATTACGAAACGGAATTCAGATTATTAGCTGAGGAAAGAATTAGCAATTGGGTAACAAGGTGTATTGAGGAGGAACATCATAATATTGAAGAAATAAATTATGTGTTTTGTGACGATGATTATTTGCTTAAGTTAAATGTGGAATTTTTGAATCACGATACGTTAACGGATATTATAAGTTTTGATTATTCAGTTGGGAAGTTAATACAAGGAGATATTTTTATTTCAGTTGAAAGGGTTGCGGATAATGCTAAGGACTATAATGTTGAATTTAACACGGAACTGAATCGGGTAATTATTCATGGAGTTTTACATTATTGTGGCTATAAGGATAAGACTGAAGAGGAAGCAAAGGTTATGCGTGAGAAGGAGAATTACTACCTTAATGAGCTTCGTGTAGATTAAAGATTTCAGCGTATATTTGCAGACTTAAATTTACATGGTGTTCCACGTGGAACATCAAATTAGTAATTGGTAATTATGTTTAACGAAGTTTATGATGTCATAGTAGTTGGTGCCGGGCATGCTGGTAGTGAGGCTGCGGCTGCGGCTGCAAACATGGGAAGTAAGACCCTCCTGGTAACTATGAACTTACAAAATATTGCTCAAATGTCTTGCAACCCGGCTATGGGCGGCATTGCCAAAGGGCAAATTGTTCGGGAGATTGATGCTTTAGGTGGGTATAGCGGTATTGTTTCAGACACCTCGGCTATTCAGTTTAAAATGTTAAATAAGTCTAAGGGGCCAGCTATGTGGAGTCCTCGGGTGCAAAGTGATCGAATGCGTTTTGCAGAGGATTGGAGAATGTTATTAGAAGGCACTGCTAATCTTGACTTTTACCAAGAAATGGTCTCTGGGTTACTTGTAGAAGGAGGTAAAGTTGTAGGTGTTCGAACTTCGCTTGGTATTCAAATAAAAGGAAAATCTGTGGTCTTAACTAATGGAACCTTCTTAAATGGTTTAATCCATATTGGAGACAAAAATTTTGGTGGAGGTAGAGCAGGTGAACGTGCTGCAACGGGCATTACGGAACAGCTTGTGGATTTAGGATTTGATTCTGGTAGAATGAAAACAGGAACTCCGCCGAGAGTAGACGGCAGAAGTTTGGATTTTTCAAAAATGTCTGAACAACCTGGTGATGAGAATCCAGAAAAATTTTCTTATTTAAAAGCTACTCGGCCATTAACAAAACAACGAGCATGTCATATGACTTATACAAGTTTAGAAGTGCATGATTTGCTTCGGGAAGGGTTTGATCGTTCTCCAATGTTTAATGGTAGAATTAAAAGTTTAGGGCCGCGTTATTGTCCTTCTATCGAAGATAAAATTAACAGGTTTGCTGATAAGGATCGTCATCAGTTGTTTATAGAGCCAGAAGGGTGGAATACCTGTGAGGTTTATGTAAATGGGTTTTCAACTTCATTACCAGAGGATGTTCAATTTAAGGCTTTGCGTTCTGTTGTTGGTTTTGAAAATGTTAAATTCTTTAGACCGGGCTATGCTATAGAATATGACTACTTTCCGCCAACACAATTAAAACATACTTTAGAAACTAAGATTGTGCAAGGTTTGTATTTTGCAGGTCAGATTAATGGAACAACCGGTTATGAGGAAGCGGCCTCACAAGGTTTAATGGCAGGCATAAATGCAAGTTTAAAGGTGAATGAAAAGGATGCGTTTACCTTAAAACGTGATGAGGCTTACATAGGTGTGTTAATTGATGATTTAATAACAAAGGGTACTGAGGAGCCTTATCGAATGTTTACTTCTAGGGCGGAATATAGAACTTTATTGCGTCAAGATAATGCTGATTTAAGATTAACGCCTAAAGGATTTGAATTAGGTTTAGCCTCTGAAAATAGATTGAGACGTATGGAGGAGAAGCACCAAGCAGCTAAAAATTTTGTAAGCTTTTTTGAAACAACTAGTGTTAAACCTGAAGAGATAAATCCAATTTTGGAAAGCAAGAAATCAGCCAAAGTGAATCAGTCGGGTAAGTTGTTTAAAGTTTTTGCAAGACCTAATATTGACATGGCGGATATCAGAAAAGTGGAGAGCGTAGAGAGTTATATTCAAGATCATAATCTGGATAGGGAAATTATTGAGCAAGCAGAAATTCAAGTAAAATATGCGGGATATATTGCTAAAGAAAAAAACAATGCCGATAAACTAACACGTTTAGAATACGTTAAAATCCCAGAGGGCTTTGATTATTCTCAGATAAAATCTATGAGTTTTGAAGCGCGTGAAAAACTAAAAAACATTCAACCTACAACAGTATCTCAGGCGTCTCGTATTAGTGGTGTTTCTCCTAATGATATTTCTGTGTTGTTGGTTTATATGGGTCGATAATATTAAAAAAAACAGTTTGCGTTCCACGTGGAACACTTTATAATTTCCTTTTATCACTCCTTACTTGTTACGTTTTAAATGAAAAATAAATCTATTTTTTTAAGTGTAAAAGATCATTCTGTTTCAGGAGAGGTGTTTGAATTAATTGAAAACAAAGATTATGGTTTTTTAGAAACAGCACCTCAACCAGCTTTAGATGAATTGCCCAAGTACTACGAAAGCGAGGATTATATTTCACATACGGATTCTAAAAGAAATATCTTTGAAAAGGTATATCACTTGGTACGTGTGTTTTCTTTAAAAAAGAAACTGAATTTAATTAATTCGTTTAAATCGGAAGAAAAGCGTTTACTAGATATAGGATGTGGAACAGGAGATTTTTTGAAATATGCTCAGGAAAATGGCTGGAGTGTTTCGGGTATTGAACCTAATAGTGAGGCCAGGAAAATTGCAAACAAGAAAACGAATAAAGCTGTTTTGAACGCCAATGAACTTTTAAGTTTTGAAAAAAACAGTTTTGATATTATTACCCTTTGGCATGTTCTAGAGCATTTACCAGATTTAGAAGATCAGATAAGTCACTTTAATACGTTACTAAAACCAAATGGAAAATTGGTAATTGCAGTACCAAACTATAAAAGTTATGATGCGAAACATTATAAAGCATATTGGGCGGCTTATGATGTTCCTCGACACTTGTGGCATTTTAATAGAGATTCTATTTCGAAATTAGTTAAAAGACAATCCTTTTGTGTAGAAAAAGTTAAGCCTATGTGGTTTGATGCATTTTATGTAAGTCTGCTTTCTGAAAAGTACCGTTCCGGAACTATGAATTTAATTAAAGGGTTTTGGATTGGTTTATTGTCTAATATTAAAGCTATAAGCTCAAAAGAAGCTTCATCACTTATTTATGTCATTGGGAAAAGGTAATTCTTGTTTATAGGCGCCTTATTTTTATTAAAAGTCCTAACAATATATAAATACCTGGCTGTTTTTTGAAAACGCCTTAAAATGGCTTATATGAAGTGTTTTTTGATAGTTATTACTAATCACAAACCATTGGTGTTATAAATTATTGTTATATGTTAAAAAGAGGCCAATGCACGGTTTGATTTTGATTGACTTTGTTACATTTGTTCGGATTTAAAAATAAACCAATGAAAAATATGTTTTTGATGGCTGCAATAGCCATTTCTGTTTTCTCTTGTCAAAATCAAAAAATTGGTTTTGTGGATAACGGAACGATAATTAATGATTATCAAGAAAAAAAAGATGTAGAGGCTAAGTTTCAAATAAAAGAAGAAGCTTTTAGAAAAAGAGCCGATAGTATTAGTCAAGCTTTTCAATTAGAAGCTCAAACAACCCAAGCTGAAGCGCAAAAAATAGCTCCTAGTAACAGAAAGAAGGCTGAAGAGTTAATGGGAGGTTTGCAGCAAAAACAACAAATCCTACAACAACAAATTCAGTTTGAGCAACAACAATTGACACAAGAATTTCAGGCTCAAATAGATTCTTTAATTGTTAAGGTAAAAGATTACGTTAAGGATTATGGAAAAACGAATGGCTATACCTACATTTTGGGAACAAGTGATGCTGCAGCTTCTGTTATGTATGGTGCTGATGAAAATGATTTAACGCAGACGGTATTAGAAGCGCTCAATGCGTCATATGACGAATAGATAAATAATATATTTAAATGATAAGGCCAGCTAAAAAGCTGGCTTTATCATTTAACATTACAATAAGATAGCCTTTGAGCTGTTTTAGTATCTTCATAGTTTGTAATTTAATATGAAGATAAGAACCTTTTTAAACCAGTCTTTTGACTTTTTAAGTAGCGCAAAAAATAAGTGGCGTTATATATCAATTTCTACAGGTTTTGTATTGGTTTTTCTTCTTTTATTTCAACCCTATGGACTTTCAGAAGAAGTTAGTAGTCCGGTTAATCCTATTATTAACATTATACTCTTCTTTGCTTCAATAGTTCTAAATACTTTCGTAACACTATCTGTAACACAATTTTATGGAAGAAAATTATTACAATTTGAAAATGTAACATACCAAAGATATATGCTTTGGTTTTTTATAGAAACACTTGCTTTAACACTTGTAAATTTTGCGCTTTCTTTTATAATTCCCGATTTAGGTAATGATTTTGAAGAAGAACTCAATTTTGGGTTTCAGCTAAAAGTCTATTTTAAAACCATGGTCGTTTTGCTTTTTCCCTTTATGGCTACAATAGCCTTTATATTGATTAAGAATCTTAATGATGAAATCCTCGAACTAGGGGACCAGTTAAAAAATTATCAAAGTACATTTAGGGACAAACAAAAATCAGAACTCCTAGAGATTAAAGACGAAAATGATAACATTGATTTTTCTCTTGCTTTAATCAATTTTCTCTACGTTGAAGCTAGTAATCAATACATCCTAATTCATTACCTTAAGGATGGATGTGTTAAGAAGCATATTACTAGAAACAGAATGAAAAGTTTTTTAAATCAAACCCAAAACCTTCCTATTACTCAATGCCATCGGTCTTATGCGGTAAACTTGTTAAACGTTAACCATAAGGCAAAAATAAAAGGTAAAGACTACTTAGTTAACGCCACCATTGACGCTTTAAAAGTGCCCATATCTAAATCGTATTTACACATTATAAATACAGAGGTCCTCCCTAGAACGTAAACCAACCACTTGTTTCACTCCATAAACGAGTATTTCACTCCAAAGCTTCGTTATTACGGGATTAGCTGTAAATATTAAAATTTTCTTTACGTTTTATTTTTTTCATGCAACCTTTTAGAATTTGGGTTGTCAATAAGATATCATCAATCAAAAACGAACAAATCAAAATGAAGAACATTGTATTAGGATTATCCCTATTAATGGGGATAATTTCATCCGCCCAATCCACACATAGCATAAGGGGCACGGTTAAAGATTTTAATAACGGAGAAACCTTACTGGGCGCCACTGTTTTTTTAAAGGGCACAACCATTGGAACCATTACAAATGCTTACGGCTTTTATTCGCTAACAGCAGCCGAAGGCACCTATACTTTAGTTGTATCCTATATGGGATACAAGGAATTGACTAGGGAAATTACACTTAACAAAGATCAACTTATCAATGTTGAAATAGAAGAATCATCAGAGCAATTAGAAGAAGTTGTTATTGTGGCTGAAGAATCTGAGCAGGTTAGTATTAAGAGTCCCGAAACAGGAGTTTCTAAATTAAAAGCTGGTACCATTAAGCAAATGCCTGCTGTTCTTGGTGAGGTTGATGTTATTAAATCTATTCAAATGCTTCCAGGGGTTACCAATGGAGGTGAAGGCACTGGTGGTTTTAATGTAAGAGGGGGTGCTGTAGATCAGAATTTGGTTTTATTAGACGAGGCTATTATCTATAATACGTCCCACTTTTTTGGATTCTTTTCTGTTTTTAATACAGATGCCATTAAAGATGTGAAGTTATATAAAGGTGATATACCCGCAAAGTTTGGAGGTCGAATATCGTCTGTGCTAGATGTTCATCAGAAAGATGGAAATAGTAAACATTTTGCAGCTACAGGTGGCATAGGTACAATAACAAGTAGATTGGCTCTAGAAGGACCACTATTTAGCGATAAGGGATCTTTCTTAGTGGCTGGTAGAACATCTTACGCGCATCTATTTATGAAAGGTATTGAAGATCTAAAAGATGATAAAATTTCTTTTTATGATTTAAACCTAAAAACCAATTATAATTTAAATGCCAATAATAGAATATTTCTGTCAGGCTATTTTGGAAGAGATGTATTTGATTTGGACAATATTGTTAAAAACCAATATGGAAACGCCTCAGGAAACTTAAGATGGAATCATGTTTTTAACGACAAATTGTTTTCTAATTTATCATTAATCTATAGCAAGTATGACTATCAAATTGAACTTGAATTCGCGGAATTGGATTGGATTGCCGATATTAAAAACTACAACCTAAAGTATGATTTTGGGTATTACCTTAACGACAAAATAAGAATAGATTTTGGAGCTAGTGGGATACTATACGGTTTGAATCCTGGTGAGGTTAAACCAACATCTGAAACCTCTCCAATAAACTATTTAAAGCTAGAACAGAAACGAGCTTTTGAAAGTGGTTTATATGTAAGTGCAGAACATCAACTAACAAATAGACTTACCGCTCAATATGGATTACGCTATAGCAGATTTAATAGACTAGGAGGACAGTTTGTTACGGACTATGTAAATAATCAACCGGTGATTTATAATAGTGAGCTCGATATTTATGAGGAAGGTGATGCTTCTGGAGAAACATACTATAGTAAAAATGAAAGTATAGCAACCTTCAACAATCTTGAACCAAGATTAGGCCTGGCCTATCAGTTAAACGAATCCTCATCAATTAAGGCCAGCTATACTAAGTCTTCGCAATACATGCATTTGCTTTCTAATACCTCGGCAGTTACTCCTGTCGATGTCTGGACTCCTAGTGGGAAATACATAAAACCACAATTGTCAAATCAATACGCATTAGGATATTATAAAAATTTTAAAAACAATATGTTTTCCATGGAATTGGAAACCTATTATAAATCTATTGATAACCGAATTGACTATGTAGATGGTTCAGATCTTATAGGAACAAATACCATTGAAACCGAAATACTAAATGGCGAAGCTAGAGCTTATGGAGTCGAGTTATTACTAAGAAAAAACAAAGGGAAATTTACTGGATGGTTTGCATACACGCTATCTAAGTCTGAACAAAGGACCCTTGGAGGCAATGCCGGTGGCCCGGGAATTAATGGCGGAAAGTGGTACAATACGCCTTATGACAGAACGCATGACTTTTCTTTAACAGGGTCATACAAATTAGATGATAAGTGGCGCTTTAGTTCCAATTTGGTATATCAAACAGGCAGACCTATTACCAATCCAGATGGACAATATCAATATGAAGGCCTATCTATTGGAAGTTATTCTGACAGGAATGAAAGCCGACTTCCTGCCTATCATAGACTCGATGTTTCTGCCATACTTACACCAAAGAACAAACACAATAGGCGTTGGACAGGGGAGTGGGTATTTGGTATTTATAACGTGTATAATAGAAAAAATGCCGCTTCAATTTCCTTTAGCCAAAACCAAGATACCGGTAATAACGAAGCCACCAGAATTGCCATTTTTGGCATTATTCCATCAGTAACCTACAACTTTAAATTTTAATATCATGAAACTATATATAAAATCATTTTTCGTATTAATAGTATTGAGCATAACATCATGTGAAGATGTTATAGAAGTGTCAGTTCCAAGTGCGGAGCCAAGATTAGTTATAGAAGCCTCGTTAGATTGGAAAAAGGGAACTCTAGGCAATGAACAAACAATTCAATTAAGTACCTCAACGCCTTATTTTGATACGGAAAAACTTGATCCTTTATCCGGCGCAAGCGTAAAAGTAAAGAATACATCCACTGGAGTTGAGTATGTTTTTATAGACCAAAAAGATGGATCTTATAACATTTCAAATTTCGAGCCTGTTATTAATAACACCTACACTTTAGAAATTATTTATAGTAATGAAACCTATTCTGCTACCGAAACTTTACGTGCCGTGTCACCTATTAAGGCGGTTGAACAAACCCTTGAAGGAGGCTTTTATGATGATGTTTTGGATGTTTATATTTTTTGGGATGACCCTGTAGATGAAGAGAATTATTATATGATACGATTTATAGAAGAAGGGGATTTGCTACCTATTTTGGAAGATTTCCCAGATGAGTTTGTAAACGGAAACCAGCTTGATGCGTTTTTTGAAAAGGATAGAGATAGTGACGACCCAGAAGCTGAGTTTAACCCAGGAGATGTTGTAGATATATCATTATATGGAATTTCTAAAGAATATTTTAATTACGTAAGGCTTTTAATAGAGCAGTATTATAGTGGAGGCGATCCATTTAGCGCTATTCCTGTGAAGCTCAAGGGTAATTGTGTTAATATAGATAATCCTGAGAATTATGCTCATGGTTATTTCAGACTGTCAGAATTCGATACGGTAAATTACACGTTTGTTGAGCAGGAATGATTTATAATATGCCCAGTTAAAATTAATTTTTAGCTGGGTTGATTATTCTGCTTTTTTATGTAGAAGCCTCGTCAATTTAATAGACAGGTCGGTTAAAATGATTTTAGAATTTCCGTTACGCTCTATATGATAAATAGCATCTTGCAACTCATTACTAATATCCATAATGTTATTACCATGTACAAACGGAGCGAAATTTTCTAATTTGAATTTATCTGTTTTAGGTTCAAAAAAAACAAGATCAGTGGCATTATAATTTAACAAAAGTGCTTGACGAAAAAAATCTAAACAAAAGTTAAGGAATTGTTTTTGAGTTTCACGACCGGTTTTGGCAATATCCTCACTCCATGAAATTAAATCGTGTATAGCAGCTTTATTGCCTTTAGCCTTAAAAGCACTGCGAATCCAAAAAATAAACCAGGTTTCAAACTGGGTGTCTTCAGAATCATGATAGACCATATCACAGGCTTTATTGTAATTGCCATTAGATTGATGGGCTATTTTGGTAGCTACCGAAAGTTCAATATTATATTGTTTTATAAGCGCATCTTTTATAACCTCTTCTGCTAAAGGTGGAAAATGCAATACTTGACAACGGGACCTTATTGTATTTATAATTTGTTCTTCGTCTTCGGCAATTAATAAAAATATCGTTTTATTTGGCGGCTCTTCAATGAGTTTTAAAAGCTTATTAGCACAAGCCGTATTCATTTTTTCTGCCATCCAAATCAACATCACTTTATAACCTCCTTCATAGGATTTTAGGGTAAGTGCCTTTACAATGTCATGAGCTTCATCAACGCCTATCTGCCCTTGCTTATTATCAACACCAAGTAATTTGTACCAATCAAAAAGATTTCCATAAGGTTGCTCATTAAGTAGCTGGCGCCATTCTTCTAAATAAAAACTAGAAACAGGTTTGCTTTTTACTTTACTACTTGTTGTTACTGGGAAAGCGAAATGTAAATCAGGGTGCGAAAAATTTTTAAATTTAAGATTGCAAGCTTCGTTACCGGTATTGTTTTCTCCTTCTGAATTGGAACATAAAATATACTGGGCATAGGCTAGTGCCATTGGTAAAGTGCCAGAACCCTCATTACCAACAAATAATTGCGCATGTGGTATGCGCCCTTTATCAACGCTTTGGCTGAGGTGATTTTTTATATGATTTTGGCCTAGAACATCCTGAAAAAGCATAAAACAAACCTACACATTTTTAACATTATCTTGTAACAAATTAAAGATAAATCGACTTATTTTTAAAGAGTGAATAAATGCCTATTGATAAAAAATGACCAAAAACGCTTTACTTTTTATTCCGGATATTTCGGGTTTTACAGAGTTTGTTCAGCATACTGCTATTTCTCATAGCAAACATATTGTTTCTGAACTTCTTGAAATACTAATAGATTGTAATCCTTTGGGCTTGGAGCTTGCCGAAATTGAAGGCGATGCTTTATTTCTTTATAAAATAGTTGAAAAGGTTGAGGTTACTGCTTTAGAAGATCAAATTAAAGCCATGTATTTGGCCTTTCACAAGCATTTAAAACGTTATGAACTGCAACGCATATGCAACTGTGGTGCCTGTACTTCTGCTTATAATCTTAAATTAAAATTTGTGGCACATTATGGTGAAATAGAGTTTATAAGCGTTCAAGACTCTAAAAAACCGTTTGGAGCTAATGTAATTAAAGTGCATAGGCTCCTTAAAAATGACGTACCTTTAGATGAGTATGCCTTATTAACTGATGCTATTATGCCTTTGCATGAGGAAGGTGAGAATAACATGGTTGGTAGGTATGATTTTGGCAATATAAGTTTTAAGTATAAACCCTTACAGCATTTTAAAAAAGAACTCCCAGAAATAGAACCTATTCCAGAGAACATTCCTAAACATAAGCTATATGATCAAACGGAAACTATAAAAATGTCGGCTAATGATTTGTATGAGGTAATTAGTAATTTTGATTACAGATTACTTTGGACAAAAGGGGTGGATAAATTGGAATATGAAAAAAATAAAGTCAATCGTGCAGGTGAAAAACACAAGTGTTTGTTTAACAAGAATGCGGATATAACGCAAACAACAGTGACTAAATCTGTAAAGAAAAATCAATTGGTTTATGGCGAGTCTACCACTAATGCCCCTTTTTCAAAATTGTTTAATAATTATTTTGTTTTGGAAGAAACGGAAGAAGGTTATACTAAGATGAATATTCAAGTTTTTGCCGATTTTAAGCCACTCGGAATACTTTTTAAACCCTTAATGAAACGCACCTTAAAACGAGCTATTTCTGAAAACATAAAGGAACTCGTATTACTAATTGATTCTGGTTTTAGTCCCAATTCAGTGGATTCATATTAGTTTTTAAAAAATCTTTTACAGTTCAAACGTTTTCGTAGAAAAAGTCATTTTATATGGCCTTTTAATTAGTTACATTTGTGTTTCACAATACTTAAAGACAAAAATACATAATAATGAAAACGCTTAACGATTTTAATTTTGAGAATAAAAAAGCATTAATTCGTGTTGATTTTAATGTGCCTTTAAATGATAAATTTGAAGTAACTGACGCCACGAGAATTGTATCTGCTAAACCAACAATTACCAAAATTTTAGAAGATGGCGGAAGCTGTATTTTAATGTCACATCTTGGACGCCCAAAAGGATTTCAAGATGAGTTTTCATTAAAACATATTGCGGCTAAAGTAGAAGATATTTTAGGTGTAAATGTAAAGTTTGTTCTAGATTGTATTGGTGCTGATGTTGAAGCGGCTGCGGCAAGTTTAGAGCCAGGAGAAATATTACTTTTAGAGAACTTACGTTTTTATAAAGAAGAGACTGCTGGTGATGTAGGTTTTGCTGAAAAATTATCAAAGTTAGGTGATATTTATGTGAATGATGCTTTTGGGACTGCACATAGAGCACATGCTTCAACAACTATTGTTGCTCAGTTTTTTGAAGGTAAGAAATGTTTTGGTAGCCTATTAGCTCAAGAAATTGATAGTATTAAAAAAGTAATGGAAACTGGAGAAAAGCCTGTTTTAGCTATCCTTGGTGGCGCTAAGGTGTCTTCAAAAATTACAATTATTGAAAATATTCTTGATAAAGTAGATCATTTAATTATAGGAGGAGGCATGGCCTTCACTTTTGTAAAAGCACAAGGTGGAAAAATAGGTAATTCTATTTGTGAAGATGATAAAATGGAATTAGCGCTTGATATACTAAAACAAGCTAAAGAAAAGAATGTACAAATTCATATTCCTGTTGATACAATTGCTGCAGACGATTTTAGTAATGACGCTAACAAGCAAGTTGTTGATATCAATGCCATTCCTGACGGCTGGGAAGGGGTTGATGCTGGACCAAAATCTATAAAATTGTTTCATGATGTTGTTTTGGCATCAAAAACGATTCTTTGGAATGGGCCATTAGGTGTTTTTGAAATGGAAAGTTTTGCAAATGGAACCATTGAATTAGGGAACTCTATTGCCGAATCTACCAAAAATGGCGCCTTTTCATTAGTTGGTGGTGGCGATTCAGTGGCTGCTGTTAAGCAATTTGGATTTGAAAATAAAGTTAGTTATGTAAGTACTGGAGGAGGTGCTATGCTAGAAAGCTTAGAAGGAAAAACCCTTCCTGGAATTGCTGCTATTTTAGAATAAAAGCCTAGAAGCTTTTAATTTAGCATAAAAAATACGATTTTCGCCATAATCTCGTTCAATAAACACCTGAATTGATTTTATGGCTTTTCGTTTTATTATAATTGCATTGTTTCTCAATGTAAGTATTTCTTTTTCACAGGCGCAGGATTCGCTTGTGGCACAGAGTAACCATTTAAAGGACTCCGTACCCCTTCAAAATATTCATGTCAAAGATTCTTTGATTGATAAGACTTCTATAACACTAGATAGTCTAAGTGTTTCTATGGATAGTTTATCGATAAAAAATCTTAAAGACCTTGAAATTGCTACTAAGTATGATGAAAAATGGTATGAGGAGTTATACAGCAGCACCTTATTTGATACCATATATAAAACGGTTACCGAATTAGATTTTGAACCAATAGATTATCCAGAACTCTCTACTGATACTTTAAAAGCAAGATTAAAAAGACTTGATGCCAGAACGCCTTTTAATGTGGCATATAATCCGTCTTTAGAAAATGTTATTAAATCCTATTTAAAGAACAGAAGAAAGCATTTGCAAAAGCTAATAACTTTGAGTGCCTTTTACTTTCCAATGTTTGAGACTGAGCTAGACA
The DNA here is from genome assembly GCF_014651495.1 of Algibacter mikhailovii. Taxonomy (GTDB): domain Bacteria; phylum Bacteroidota; class Bacteroidia; order Flavobacteriales; family Flavobacteriaceae; genus Algibacter_E; species Algibacter_E mikhailovii. The sequence continues at coordinate 154,469 of NZ_BMWZ01000007.1, read as the reverse complement.
AACATAATATCCCTTTAGAAATTAAATATTTAGCAATAGTAGAATCTGCCCTTAAACCGAGAGCAAAATCAAGGGTAGGTGCAACCGGTCTGTGGCAGTTTATGTTCAGTACAGGACGCATGTATGGGCTTGATGTAAGTAGTTATGTAGATGAGCGCAGTGACCCTGTAATGTCAACTGAAGCGGCGGCAAAGTATTTATCAAAGCTATATGAGATTTTTGGTGATTGGGATTTAGCTTTAGCGGCTTATAATTCTGGGCCTGGAAATGTAACGAAGGCCATTAGGCGCTCAGGAGGCTATGAAAACTATTGGAATATTCGTCATAATTTACCACGTGAAACGGCAGGATATTTACCAGCCTTCTTAGCTAATATGTATATTTTTGAATATGCTAAAGAACACGGTTTTGTGGTGAATTCTAAACCTGAATTTGCTTATTTTGAAACAGATACGATAAGGGTGAAACAAATGATTACATTAGATCAGGTCTCAGAAGTAACCGGAACACCTATTGAAGAACTACAGTTTTTAAACCCATCTTATAAGTTGGATATTATTCCATATTTGGAGGAAGAAGATTATGTTTTGAGATTACCTATCAATGTTATTGGTCAGTTTGTTACTAATGAAGAAAAAATTTATGCATTCGCAAAAGCTGAATTTGATAAGCGTGAAAAACCATTACCTCAGTTTACAAAAGCCAGTGATAGAGTAAGATATCGTGTAAAATCTGGAGATTATTTGGGTAAAATTTCAAGAACCTATGGCGTACGGGTTAGTGATATAAAAAGGTGGAATGGGCTACGCAGCAATAACCTTAAAATTGGTCAACGATTGACAATTTACCCAAGAAAACCATATGTGGCTCCGCAAAATAGCAAAAAAGCAAGTGCTGTTTCAAGCCAAGGTAGTATGTATACTGTAAGGCGTGGGGATTCACTTTGGAGTATTTCACAAAAATTTCCTGGAGTTTCTGTTCAAAATATTAAAGATTGGAACGGTATTAGTGGTAGTAGTTTAAAACCAGGAATGAAACTTAAGATTTCAAGAGGGTAAATTCCAAAAAATATACAATAAAAAATGAAACACGTTCTTTTTTCAGTTTTGATGATGGTACTTTTAATATCGTGTAATGATAAAGAAAAGTCAAATGAAAAGTTTTTGCCAGATGCTTCTGGGGCTATCAATAGCGTATCTGTAGTTACCGAAAATGAACTTTGGGATGGCCGAATTGGTGATGCTATTAGGTCTGTATTAGCAAAACCAATCTATGGCTTACCACAGGATGAGCCTACATTTACTATTAGTCAAATACCTACTGCTGTGTTTTCTGGTTTTGTGACAAAAAATAGAACGGTGTTAAAGATTGAAATTAGGAATGAAGCTGGTATTGAGATTTTAGATGATGTTTATGCCAAACCACAGAAAGTGATTGTGGTATCGGGAAAAAGTAGGGAAGCGATTATAAAAGTTCTTCAAGAAAACGAAGCAAAAATAATAGAAACATTTAGAAATGTGGAGTTAGCCGAACGTCAACGGCAAATGGCAAAATCACCCCATACTTTTACTGTTATTAAAGAAAAACTTGGTTTAACTCTCGATTTTGCGTCTGTTTATCGCATAGCGAAACAAACAGATGACTTTTTCTGGATTAGAAAAGATATTACCACTGGAACCAATAACTTAATGATTTATGAATTGCCATTTGATGCCATAAAAAGAAATGATAGTGTGGTTAATCAAATAATTAAAATAAGGGATTCAATAGGTAAGGTGTATATTGAAGGGCCTGTAGAAGGGTCTTATATGGTTACTGAAGATGCTTATGCGCCTTTTATAAGTGAAACCATTTTGGATAATAAACCTGTTTTTGAAACAAAAGGTATTTGGAATGTTAAAAATGCGTTTATGGGCGGGCCGTTTATTAATTACGCTATAGAAGATGAGAAGAATGATCGTTGGGTGGTTATAGAAGGTTTTGCCTTTGCACCCTCAGTAGAAAAAAGAAATTATATGCTAGAGCTTGAATCTATAATAAAATCGGTTCATATAGATTAATGTATTACATTTATATAAAAAAAGACCAGCACATTGTGCTGGTCTTTTTTTATATAAATAGGTAATCACTACTCTTTTTTATCTGTGCTAGTTTCTTCTTCTTTGCTAGCATCCTTAAACTCCTTAATACCACTACCTAATCCTTTCATAAGTTCAGGTATTTTTTTTCCTCCAAATAGTAATAAAACAACAACTGCAATTAAAACAATTTGTGGCCAACCAATAACTAAGGGTAACATGTATATGCTCATATTTCAAATTTTAAAATACAAAGTTAATAATTATAGTTTAATAATATTGTTTTATACATAACTTTAGCATAATGATTAGATCTTCAAAGGTTGTATTGCTAATAATAATTACCTTATACATAGTCTAAACAAACCAGCTATTTCATAAATTCTATTTATTTTTGTTTTTAATGGCAGATAAGAAAAAGAAACCTAAAAGATTAAGGCGTAAACTACTGGATAAGTATCGTTTAGTCATTTTGAATGAAAATACGTTTGAAGAGCGTCTTTCTTTTAAATTAACTAGGCTTAATGTATTTGTCATGGGGTCATTAATGGCAATTTTTTTTATATCAATAACGTATTTGATTATTGCTTTTACCGGACTTAGGGAGTATATTCCGGGGTATTCTTCAACAGCATTAAAAAAGAGGGCTACAGAACTCACTTATAAAATAGATTCATTACAACAGGTTATTTTTATGAATGACAGGTTTTATGGTTCTATTAAAAAAGTATTAACAGGAGATGTTAGTACAGTTGATTTTAATAGAGATTCTATAATACAAGCTGTAAAAATAGAAGCGAATGAGGTCAATTTAGCTCCCATTGCTGAAGATTCGCTGCTGCGTGATAAGGTTGACAAAGAAGATAAGTATAATTTGTTTGAATCTGCCACAACGGCAACTAATTTTGTATTGTTTCCGCCGGTAACCGGACAAATTAGTGAGGTCTATAATGCCAAAGAAAAACATTATGCTGTAGATATTGTGGTACCCAAAGACACGCCAATAAAAGCCACAGCAGATGGCGTTGTGGTTTTTGGAGAATGGACCGCGACAACAGGATATGTAATTATATTGGAACACAGTTATGGCTTAATTTCAATATATAAGCATTGTGCTGTTTTAACAAAGGAACAAGGAGACTTAGTAAAATCTGGTGAGGTTATTGCTACCGCCGGAAATACAGGAGCTTTATCAACAGGACCGCATTTGCATTTTGAATTATGGAATGATGGATATCCCATAAATCCAACTAATTTTATAGATTTTGAATAAATGATATCATTAAAGTCAGGCTTGGCAAAACTCTTTGCTAAACGTATTTATAGAAAGGTTCAAAAATGGGCTAATAACCCAATTGAGACTCAAGAAAAGGTGTTTCAGGGCTTAATAGCTGACGCTAAAAATACAGCCTTTGGAGAAGATCACGACTTTAAAAACATACATAACCACGCAGACTTTGTTAAGCAAGTACCAATTAGGGATTATGAGGCTCTTAAAGATTATGTTGAGAGGGTTGTTGCTGGTGAAGAAAATGTGCTTTGGCAGGGCATACCGCTTTATTTTGCAAAGACCTCAGGAACAACATCGGGTTCTAAGTATATTCCAATTACTAAAGAAAGTATGCCAAGTCATGTTGAGGCAGCTAGAAATGCTATTTTATTGTACATACATGAAACAGGGAAGAGTCAGTTTGTAAATGGTAAAATGATTTTCTTACAGGGAAGCCCTATACTTACTGAACAGAATGGTATACAATTGGGAAGGTTATCAGGTATTGTTGCTCATTATGTACCTAAATATCTACAGAAGAATAGGTTGCCGTCATGGGAAACCAATTGTATTGAAGACTGGGAAACTAAAGTAGATGCTATTGTTGAGGAAACCTTACCAGAGGATATGACCGTTATTTCAGGAATTCCGTCTTGGGTTCAAATGTATTTTGAAAAGCTTCAAGAGAAAACAGATAAGAAAATTGGCGATATTTTTAAGAACTTTAATTTATTCATTTTTGGGGGAGTTAATTACGAGCCCTATCGTGCTAAATTTGAGAATCTCATAGGGCGTAAAGTAGACAGCATAGAGCTATATCCGGCAAGTGAAGGGTTTTTTGCATATCAAGATAAGCAAGGTGAAAAAGGCATGTTACTTCAGCTAAATTCCGGAATTTTTTATGAGTTTGTTAAGGCAGATGAGTTTTTCAATGAAAGCCCCAAAAGATTAACCCTAAAAGACGTTGAGGTAGGGGTAAATTATGTCATAATTATTTCAACAAATGCAGGTTTATGGGCGTATAATATTGGTGATACTGTAATCTTCACATCATTAAAGCCGTATCGCGTCATTGTGTCTGGCCGGATAAAACACTTTATATCTGCATTTGGAGAGCATGTTATAGGCAAAGAAGTTGAACAAGCTATGAAGGAAGCTGTTTTAGATACAGATATAATGGTTTCAGAGTTTACAGTGGCTCCTAAAATTAACCCTGAAGAAGGTCTGCCATATCATGAATGGTTCATAGAATTTGAAAATGAGCCTAAAGACCTTTCTAAATTAGCAAAAAGGTTGGATGAATCATTGCAGAGGCAAAACACGTATTACTTCGATTTGATACAAGGCAAGGTTTTAAAGCCACTACAAATCACGCAAGTGAAAAAGGATGGGTTTCATGAATATATGAAGTCTGTAGGTAAACTTGGCGGACAAAATAAAATACCAAGACTGTCCAATGACAGGAAAATAGTAGACAAGCTTCTGTATGTAAATTAACGCAAATAGTACTATCTTTGGCCCCACCAAATAAAACTATGTCTAGTAAAAAACATCATGCACGAACAAGGGCCCAAGAGAGTTCTCATGCTATTGAAAGGATGTATATTACTATGCGTCATTTATTCAATAGAGGTTTTTATAAACCCATGGGAATTTCTGGAGAGACATTAAGGCACGCTTTACTGCTTTTACAGCCAGAAATATATGGTTCTATTGGTGAAGATAAAGCGGAGCTTGAAGGTCTACTGTACGTTATTGATAGATTACCACAGGGTATAGAAGAATGCACTTTTATCAATTTAACTAGTGATGAAGGGTATGCGCAATCTCATTTTAAGCCTATAATTCCTGAAAAACGACGTCGGAATTGTTACAGAATAGATGATGAGCAGATAAATATTGAAATTACCAGAGGACGTTCAGAAATTTATGATATTCTTACCCATTTAACCTTTTTGTTTATTGAGTCTCATAAAATTGGTAATCGCGTTATTATTGACGAGGATGGTTCAACAACAAGGGATTGGGAAAAGCTTGAAAAGGTAGTGCTTTCAAAAAGGAAACTTAACCAAGAAGCGAGAGAGGTTACTATTACTTATGCCGCGAATATTTTGGGTAGAACATTTGATGAAATAAGTGCTTCCTATAAGTTGTTTTCTTCGCCTACGCAACCTGAGAGATTTTTTCATATTATTTATTGGTTGGGTAAATTGGCCATTGAGGAACTAGTTCATGGCAAAAAGAGAACTGTAACTTTTAGCCCTATGTTAAGAGAGCGTATCGGACATCATATTCATGGTGAAATATGGGCTGATAACATTAAGGAGATACTTAGAAAAAACGCATTGTTAGAACGGCCTATTCATGTTGTTAGTGCAAATATGCATAGCGTCATGAATACACTTTATTCAGGAAAAGCTCTGAATTCGGACGGACCCGAAACGGATATATTTGAGGTTTATGAATCATTAAGTAAAACTGAAAATGAATCCTTGCGCAATAAAGTGACCAAAGAAGCGTTGCAAAATGGAATGATATATATCAAGGATGCTTCAAGGACAAATATTGATGTTCAAATTTTTGATACGGCTAAAATGAATCATGATAAGATTGATTTTGAAATAACAGAATCTATTTTAGAGGTAGAAAAACCTGTTATTCTAGTAATGGATTATGCGTTTGGTGAACAGGCCTATGAAACCATTGATGAGCTATTAAAGCCCTATAACGTTAAAGGTGAAAAGATTCATTTAAATGTAGAGTCTATATCTATTATGGGTAAGGCTGGAATATTAGAAGGCGGAAAAGGGGATATCATGATTCCATCAGCACATATATTTGAAGGAACAGCTGATAATTATCCTTTTAATAATGAATTAAATAAAGAAGACCTAGAAGGGCAAGGTGTTGCTGTTTATGCAGGGTCTATGGTAACTGTTTTAGGTACATCTCTACAAAACAAAGACATTTTGAAATTTTTCTATGATTCAACATGGAAGGTTATTGGGTTAGAAATGGAAGGTGCACATTATCAAAAAGCAATTCAAGCAGCCTCAAAAGTACGAGCGAGTATTAAAAGTGATGTAAAAGTGAGGTATGCCTATTATGCCAGTGATAACCCTTTAGAAACAGGAGCTACACTAGCCTCTGGAGGATTGGGAACAACTGGAGTAAGACCAACATATTTAATAACAAGAACCATATTAAAACAAATACTTAACTAACAATTATTATGAGTACAGAATCAAAACAACCACAACAGTCAGAGGAGGTGGATTTAGGTCAATTATTTAGACTTATAGGCAATGCTTTTGAGCGGTTTTTTAATTTTATTGGTAATATCTTCTATAAGCTCTTTCTTGGTTTTGTGTGGCTTGTGTTTTTTGTTAAAAAGCATTTGCTAAAGTTGATTATTGCTGGGGTAATAGGTGTTGGTTTAGGCGTTTATTTTGAAAAAACAGGAGAGCCTGTTTATAAATCATTTTTTACAGTCAAGCAAAACTATGACACCGGAGAGGACTTGTACAATACGGTAAGTTATTTTAATGATTTAGTTAAACAAGGAGATACAATAACTCTAGGTGCAACATTAGGCGTTACGCCCGGTGAAGCTGCAAAAATATTAGGTTTTGAAGTAGGGTCTTTGATTAGTGAAAATGAGAGGCTTAAAGAGTATGATACTTATATAAAAACACTTGATACTATGGTATCCTCATCTATAACATATGAAGACTATTTGTTAAATGATAAGGAGTATGACCACAAGGTTCAACAAATTTCCATAAAGGCTAAAGAAAGAAATAATTTTAAATTGGTATTTGAAAAAGTTGTTGAAGGGGTTAATTCTAATGAATATTTCATAAATGAACAAGCGAAAGATGTCGAAGAATTAAGTAATATAAAATTAGCGTTAGAAATTGCATTGATTAAATCAGATTCTTTACAAAATACCTATAAGCGTGTTTTAGAAAAATCTATAGAAAAGGAATCAGAAATAGGCATTACTTTTGAAGGCAACAATAATATAGAAAAAACTAAGGAATTTGATTTGTATAAGAATGATCTAGAGCTGAGGAGAGAGTTGGTTGAAATTGAAAGAGAATTGCTCGATAAGAAGGATATTGTGGAAATAATATCGAGTAAACAAGAAAGTGGCTTCATTGATAATAGAAAAGAAATTTTAGGAAAATCACTTGGGTATAAAGCTTATTATGCCACATTAATATCTTTCCTAGTGTTTTTAGGACTTATAATTTTTGAGTTTATTAAATTCTTAGAACGTTTTAAAAATTAATTATGTACATATTTTAATAACGTTTAATTTAATTATTAACACCAGTAAACCTGATGGAATCAAGCGCAAATTAACAAATGTTCCTCAGTTAAATAGTTTGGGATGGAAACATAGAATTGAATTAGAAGGCGGCATTAAAGCAATATTTGATAGGTATAAACTCCTAAGTTTTATTAATAATGGGAGAATTTTTCTGAAATTTAATTAGGAATTCTTAAATCCAAATGAAGGTTATTATAATGTTTATTAGCTCATAAAATTATTTACATTAATTTGAAGAAAAAAATCATTGAATTATTAGATAGAATTGGTGTAAAAAGCGGTCGAACTTTAAATATAGTGAAACATATTGCTGTTTCTTTTTTTTATAAAGGAGGGGCTGTTTTAGCTAATTTTCTTTTAGTTCCGCTTACAATTAATTATCTTGATGTTGAAAATTATGGGGTTTGGTTAACCTTAAGCTCCTTTATTTCTTGGTTTTCTTTTTTTGACATTGGTTTAGGGAACGGTTTACGTAATAAGTTTGCCGAGGCTAAAGCGAAGAATGATTATTCTTTGGCAAGAGCCTATATAAGTACTGCTTATTATACTATTACCTGCATAAGTATATCATTGTTTACATTATTTCTAATAGTTAATTATTTCATTGATTGGACCAGAGTGTTTAATACGAGTGATCAATTGATGTCAGACTTTAGCATATTAATGCCTGTAATTATTGGTCTTTTCTGTTTACAGCTAATAGTTAAACTAATATCAAGTGTATACTTAGCAGACCAAAATCACTCCATTCAAGTAAAAATTCAATTTATTACCCAAGTGTTATTACTAATTATTGTTTGGGCTTTGACAAAAACAACGAATAGCTCCTTATTAATCTATGGAATAATATTTTCTGCGTTGCCTGTTTTAGTACTTTTGGTATTAAATTTATTTGGTTTTTCTAATAGGTTTAGGCTCTTAAAACCATCAATCTATTTGTGGAATAATAAATATTTAAATGAGATAATGGGGGTTGGACTTAGGTTTTTTATTATTCAAATAGCGGCTTTAGTTTTGTTTTCAACAGATAATTTTATTATTAGTATCGTTTTTAGTCCAGAAGAAGTAGTGCCTTACAATATAGCATTTAAGTATTTTTCAATTTTGACTATGGCTTTTTCAATGCTTGTTGCTCCATATTGGTCATCATTTACAGATGCATATGTAAAAAACGATTTTAGTTGGATTAAGATTTCTATTAATAATATTCTTAAAATTTGGATAGTAGTGCCAGTCGGTTTGGTTTTAATGTTGTTTTTGGCAGATTGGTTTTATTTAATGTGGGTTGGCAAAGAGGTTGTTGTTCCAAAAATCTTGTCATTATCTATGGCTTTGTTTGTGTTAATGAGCTCATTTAACAGTATTTTTGTTAGTTTTATAAATGGAGTTGGCAAAATCAAACTTCAACTAGTAACGGCAATAATTTCTATGGTAATTAACATTCCGTTAAGTATATTTTTTGCAAAAACTTTAAATTTTGGTGTTTCAGGAGTTATGTTTGCGACTTGTTTTTGTTTGGGGTATTCCGTGATTTTAAGACCTATTCAATATTATAGGATTATCAATAATAAGGCCAGAGGAATTTGGAATAAGTAATTATAAATGAAATGCAACCAAATTACATATCGAAACACCTTTTTTTATAAGGTATATAATTCTTTTAAAAGGAAAAATCTTTTGGTTCATGAAATTCAAGAAACTGCAGAAAAAAAATTAGATACTGTTTTAATTGAAAATATACAATTGTGTAATAATAGAAAAATTATGCAATTATTTAGGAATTTGAAGCCTTATGAAAACTATGTATCAGCTTATCTTCATGGTAGTTGGGCAGATAATACTAACAATGCTTTTTCTGATATTGATGATTTTATAATTATACATAAAGATAGATTTAAGTCTCAAAAAGAATTAAGGAGTGTAATATCAATTTTAAACAAAATTGATATAAAGTTTTGTAGAATTGACCCTATCCAACATCATGGTCATTGGATTGTTTGCAATAACGAATTAGATGTTTATAATAATTCATTTATGCCTTTATACATCATGAAAGAGGCAAAAAGAATTCAAGGTGATGAAATTATAAAAGCGAATATTGATAAGGAACAAACTTTAAAAGGATTACGAGAAAATATAATAGGCACATGTAAAAATATAGAACGATTAAGTGAAAAGTATTTTTTAAATAATATAAATGCTTATGAACTTAAATGTTTAGTAGGCTCTTTTGTTTTAGTTCCTGCATTTATATTTCAATTAAAGAATGAAGAAATAGATAAGCCAGGAGCAATAGCAAAATCACATACTTTATATTCAGTTGATGCTTTTAGCTGTATAACTTGGTCTACTAATTGTAGAGAAAATTGGGATGTTATAACCGGAAAGAGCATTTTTAAGATATTCGCTTTTCTCGTTAAATTTTGTCCTGACCCTCATATTTGGAGAAAGTTTGCAGAAAAATTTTCTCCAAAAGTTTCTAAAAATGACACCAGTTTGTTATCTCTTAATGACCTTAATAAAAGAAGTACAAGCGATTATATTTCTGAATCCTTAAAGTACCTTGATATAGTTGGATAAAGCAGGAATTAAAATATTGAATTTGGAAGATTACAGGAATGCCTATAATGATCTTGAACAATTTTGTAAAACGCAAACAAAGCCCTTAATAATAGGTGAATTTGGTGATGCATCTTGTCCTTCAATTTCTGATTTAGATGTTTTTATTTGTTTGCAAAAAAACGATTTCCAAGAAAACAGAGAGAAAATTTTAAATTATATAAAGAAGGATGAGATAAGAAGCTATTTGTTTTTTCATGAACCTTTCATTATATCAGAAGAAATGATTTCATTAATACCAAATTTCCACTCATTATATGGTTTAAAAATAACATATAACCCTAGCTCAATCGAAATAGTAAAGCCTTCTGCAGGTTCAAAACTTATGTTAAATATCATTTGGACCAGTTTTTTAATGGTTACTGGACTTCATGTAATTACTAATGAAAAATATTCTTGCAGGGATAGGTTGTTAGTTCTTAAGAATATTTGTCAGTCTATAGACAATATTGACTCTAGTCATAAGGCCTTAAAATTTAGTTCGGAACTTAGATTCAGTGTTTTAAAGGGAAAGGTATTACCAAAAGATGTTAATGAAATATTTATTATTAAGTTATCCGAATTATTTGAATACTCGAATGATATTGTTATTGATCAATTAGAACGTTACAGTCGGCGTACTCGGTATTGCATTAACAACAGATTGGAAATATTATTAAGTAACAATAATAAATTTCTAATTGAAGAAAAGGGTTATAAAGTATATCTTAATGATACATTTTTTAATTTTTTTCAACAATTTTATTATAACAAATCTAATAATATCATCTTACAAGACTATATAAAGAATTCGCAAAATTTAAATTGTATTTTAAGGGCAAAAGGTGTGGAATACCCTTTCGTTACTCCTTTTTCTTTTCATTTTTTTAGAGATGATATTAAATTTAAACTAAAAAAAGCAATATTTTTTTTAAAATAATAGAGATGAAAATACTTATAGTTAATTTTAGTGATAGTAGTGGAGGCGCAGCAAGAGCAGCTAGTAGACTTCACCAGTCATTACTTAACTTAGATGTTGATTCTAAAATGTTTGTTTTAATGAAGAATACGGACAGCTATTTAGTCCATGCCCCAAAAACTAATATAGATAAAGTATTTGCAAAGTTTAAAGCCTTAATTAATCCACTTCCTCTTAAAAAATATAGAGTTTCAGCCCCTTTTTCTCCTTCATTTTCTTTAAGCTTTAATTTAGTAAAGAAAATTAATCATTTGAAGCCTGATATAGTTCATCTACATTGGATTAATGCAGGAATGCTAAAGGTAGAAGATTTAAATAAAATTGAAGCTCCTATAGTTTGGTCGCTTCATGATATGTGGCCCTTTACTGGCGGATGTCATTACTCTAATAGTTGTAATGCTTATGAAGATAGTTGTGGAAAATGTCCAGTATTGAATTCTAAAAAGAATAACGATATTAGTAAAAAACTATTCAGGAGAAAACAACAGGCGTTCAAATCCTTAGAAAACATGACTATTATTGGTTTAAGTAAATGGCTTGTACAATGTTCAAAATCAAGCCCTCTTTTTGAAGGAAAAAGAATTGTTAATTTACCTAACCCAATAGATACAAATGTTTTTAAACCATTTGATAAAAAAAAGGCACGGGAATTGTGGAATTTGCCTTTAGATAAAAAACTAGTATTATTTGGAGCTATGTCGGGAACAAGTGATGAAAGAAAGGGTTTTGAAGAGTTAACTTCTGCGCTAGCTGTAATAAGTTTAAAAAATATTGAATTATTAATTTTTGGAAGTACGAGACCTGAATCGCCTTTTGAATTTGGATTTAAAACTCATTATTTAGGGGAATTGCATGACGATGCAAGTTTAGTAACATTATTTTCTGCAGCAGATGTTACGGTAACACCAAGTAAGCAAGAGAACTTATCCAATATAATTATGGAAAGTCTATCTTGCGGAACACCGGTGGTTGGCTTTAATATAGGAGGAAATAAGGATTTAATAGAGCATAAAAAAAACGGGTATTTAGCAGAACCATTTAAAGAAGAAGATTTGTCCAGAGGAATTGAATGGGTCTTGGATGACAGTATTTATAAAGATTTATCTGAAAGTTCTAGAGCAAAGGTGGTGAAAGACTTTAATGATAAAAAAGTAGGACAAGATTATATTGAACTGTACAAGAATATTTTGAATCAATAAAGAATTCTAAAAAAGAAGACAATGTATTGGTGTTCAAATTGTTTTTGTTTTGGGGGAGCTAGTTAATCAAGGATAATATATGTTTATTACAAGTAACAGATTAATAAAATGGGCATTATTTTCAAATGTAATTTATATAGCCCTTCTTTTTTTATTTATGCCAAACGGTATAAGCCTGTTAAATATTACAATAACTAGTTTTTTATTATTTTCTGCGATATGTCTTTTTTTAGTTTGTTACAGTGGTAGGAAGGAGATGGAGCATATTTCAAAAAACTCTAAAGTATTACTTTATTTATTGTTTTTCTGGGGAGTTATAGTTACCATAAGAGGTTTTTCTCTATCCCTACAAGATTGGATGACTAATTTTGGAAATATCTATATGGGCTATGCCTGGTTAGTTCCTGTAGTTGTCATTATTGGGTTAAAAATTGAAAATTGGAAAATAGTATTTAAGACAATTTCCTTCATGTTTTCAATAATGATATTAGCATTTATAGCATCACCTTATCTTAGTCATAATGAAGAATGGATACAATTATTGCGACCAGTAAACTTTATTTTAATAATTGGATTATATCGCTTTAAGTTTATGACAAGATTACAAGTTTATTGTATTTTATTTGTTTATGTCAAGATTGCCATATATTCTTCTAGGCGAATGGAGTTTTTATTCTTAGGTGTAGTATTAATTTTTTTAATGATTGATAGAATATCCTCTATTTCAATAAAAAAGATTTTTTTTAAGTACATAATATTTGGGTTTTTTATTTTGTTTACACTTGTTTTTACCGTAGGGTACGAATTTTTGTCTGATATTGCTCTATCTGTAATTGATTTCCAAGAAACAAGAGTTTTTCTATTTAATGAAATTTTTGAAGATTTATCAAAAACTGATGACTTGCTATTTGGGAGAGGGTCTTTAGGTAAGTATTATAGTGACTTTTTTGCAAGAACAAGAAGGTATTGGGAAGCCATGGGGCGCGTAGGTTGGCCTGGTGATGTTCCAGATAGAATTTCAGTAGAGGTTGGTTATTTACAGATGATATTAAAGGGAGGATTTGTAATGTTAATACTTAATGTTTTAATTTATTTTAAGGCTATTTATTTGGCTATATTCAAATCAAACAACTGGTTTATCCGTAGATTAGGCTATTTTATATTAATAATTACAATTTTAACTATTATAGAATTAAGACCTACATTTACACCTTTATTTATTATTTTATGGATGGCTATTGGGACGGTTTTGAAAAAGGATTATAGAGATATGGATGATGTTGAGATAAATAATTTAATAGGGTTAAAATGACCGAAAAACCTCTTGTAAGTATCATTACAGTTGTATACAATGGAGAAATACACCTTCAACAAACAATTGAAAGTGTCCGAAATCAAACCTATAAAAACATCGAGTATATAATAATTGATGGTGGTTCTACGGATAAAACAATTTCAATTATTAAGAAAAATGAGACTACAATTAATAAATGGATAAGTGAGCCTGATAAGGGGCTCTATGATGCCATGAATAAGGGTATTAATATTGCTAACGGGGAGTTGATAGGCATGATAAATAGTGATGACTGGTATGAGTCAAATGCCGTAGAAATAATGGTAAAGGCTTATTTGGAGAACCCATTTAAAACTATTTTTCATGCAGACCGTTATGATGTGCTTAGTGATGGATCAAGAATAATCAAAAAATTTAATCAGTCTTCAATTAAGTTTAAGTATTATAGTATGACCTATAATCACCCATCAATGTTTATTGCGAGGCAAGAATATAAGAAGCACAAGTACAGTACAGAGTTAATAGCTTTATCTGATTATCAATTTGTGCTTGAAGCATTTCTAGCAGACCCTGATACTTTTGTTTATATAAATAAGGCGATAGTGAATTACAGATTAGAAGGAGTGAGTGCCCAAATGAGTTTTAATAATAGAATGAAAGAAGGGTTTGTTGCCAGAAAGGAGGCAGGAATGAATATTTTTGGTAACCTTTTTGCATTATCAATAAGAGCGGTGTTAACTATTAAGAACTATGTTTTTGGGAATGGAAAATGAGAGTGTATTTTTAAAGCCATTTTTCACCCAATTAAATAACTCCAATGTTAAATATGGAGTTATGAGAAACTATAAAGGGCTTCCTTCTTCCTTAGGAAAAAGTGATTTGGATATTTTGATTTCAAACGAAGACATCCAACTATTTTACAATATTTTTAATAAAGTATTAAAAAGTACAAATGGGGTTATAATAGCAAGCTCTAAAGGACAAGTTCCTAAAATATGTGTTTTGGGGGGAGAGGATAATTGTTTTTATGGGATTATGTTTGATGTCCACCATGGAATAATACCATATAAATCAGCAGATATTTTTCCAGTAAAGTTTGTTTTTTCAAGACTTAACACTTATAACAAAGTAAAAGTTTTTAATGATAACGATGCTATTTTTATAGCTTTTTTGAAAGAAATATTTTATAATAAGCGTTGTGAAAAGTATTTTATAGAGGCAAGTATGGCTTGGGAGTTAAATAGAGAAATATATTTAAAAGAGTTGAACAAAAAGTATTCAAAACGTTTTATATTACTCCTAGACGATGTGTTATCTAAAGACTCTTATGATTTTTTAAAGGTTAAAAAGCTTGGAGTTTTAGGAGCTAAGGAATTAACTTCTGGCCTTTCTAATAAATTAAAAAATATACATTCTTTTTTTGGTAAAGTCAATAGATTTAGACATCCGTTTGGATATACTATAACTTTTTTAGGTGTAGATGGATCGGGCAAAACAACTATTATTAATAATATAACACCCTTATTAACGGAAGCTGTTCATAACGAAGTACATTACGAACATATGCGTCCTAACTTTTTACCTAGCATAGCCTCAATACTTAAGAAAGAGGAACACGTAGGTACTGTTGCAAATCCTCATGAAAAAAAGGAATCTGGCTTTATTGGATCTATTTTTAGGTTGTTTTATTATTCAATGGATTATATTATTGGCTATTGGTTAAAGGTTTACCCCAGTTTAGTTCGAAAACCATCTTTATGGATTTTTGACAGATATTTTTATGACTACTTAATTGATCCCAAAAGAGGAAGAATAAAACTACCTTCGTGGATTATTAAAATGATTAAAGTTTTTGTTCCTAGTCCAAATTTAATAATTTGTTTAGGAGGGAAACCTGAAATTTTATATGATAGAAAAAAAGAGCTCCCTTTAAAGGAAGTTAAAGCACAAGTATTAACCTTAAAGGCATTTAGCAATAAAGTTAAAAATGCCTATTGGATTGATACAAGTAAGACTATTGAAACAACTATTAATGAAGTGGTAGAATTAATTAAAAAAAATATGAATGAACGGTTAAATAAATAGACCACTGTAAATTTTGTTTACTAAAAATAACTGTTAAGATTAATTGTGAATATGAGTGTTTTTGAATACTATTTTTACCCACCTAATAAGCCCCAGTTTTTTTTTCCTACAAGAAAATTCAGGATATATCAAGAGTTTTACAAGCCATTTTCAATCAAATCGAAAATATTTTGGTTTTTTTTTAAAAAGGCTTTTTTAGTTAGATATTTTTTTAAAATTAATGAAAGCAATCTTCCATTACCTATCTCAAAAATAAAAGAAATTATTGAATTGAAGGAAGCTTCATTTTTTTTTAATATAGGCACACCAGGGCGAGAACAAAAAGCAACAATAATTGCTGAAAACAATAAAGCAAAGAGATTCTTAAAGTTTGCACAGAAACCTATTGCTCAACAATTGGTAAAGAATGAGGCTAAGATTTTAAAAAAATTAGAAAGTCAAAATGTTATAAAAACACCTAGACTTATTAATTATGTAAATAATAAAGATTTTACATTTATTTTAACCGATGTAATAAAGGGTAAAAAAGTAAGTTTTACTAGTATTAATGATAAAATATTTGAATTACTATGTGTTTTAGGTGAATTATTTCCTTTAGCTCAAAATAATAATGAAAGAGTGTTTTCTCATGGTGATTTTTGCCCTTGGAATATGTTAAAAGAAGATAGCCAAGACATAATATTGATCGATTGGGAGATGGCTAGTTTTAAGTCTTTAGGGTATGATTTGTTTACTTATATCTTTCATACTAATTTCTTGATTAATGAGAAAAAAGAAATTAAAGACATTATGGAAGATAATATTTATTGGATAAAAAAATATTTTAATTATTTCGACGTACAAAATTACAATCAGTACTTAATTAGTTTTGTAGTTAGCAAAATGAACATAGAAAAGGGTAAGCATAAAACACAGTTATACTCAAAATATAAACAACTATTTGATATTTATGGGTAATTTAAAGATATTGCTTTGTGCATATGCTTGCGAACCAGGAAAAGGTTCAGAGCCAGAAGTTGGCTGGGGAACTGCTATCGTATTAGCTAAAAAAGATACTTCTAACAATTATTTTGTTATAACTAGAAAAAATAATAGAGAAAAAATTCAAAGTCAAAATTCCCCTGAAAATTTATCTTTTTTTTATTATGAATTACCTAATTTATTCTTAAAATTCAAAAAGGCTGGTAATTTTACTAGAATATACTATTATTTATGGATGTTTGGCGCGGTCCGTTTTTTAAGAAAGAGAAAAATAAATTTTGATATTATACATCATATTACATTTGTTAATGATTGGCTACCTTCAGTATTTATAAAACTTAAAAATAAAAGAAATATTTTTATTTGGGGCCCAGTGGGCAGTCATGATAAGGTACCTGGCAAGTTTTTATTTACAAATAAAGAAAAGTTAATTGAGTTTTTTAGAATAAAACTTCAATGGTTTTTTAGACGTTTTGATCCTTATTTCAATAGATGTAAAAATCATTCCGATTTAATTATAGGAATAAACCAAAATGTGAATAAAAAACTAGGATTAAATACTGATAATTTTTTAGTTTCCCCAGCTATTGGAATGAAAAAAGGGGTTGTGAATTTTGATAATTCCACATGTACAGAGGTTTTTAATGTTTTGTCAATAGGCAGGCTAATTCATATAAAAAATTTCAAATTAACGTTAAGAAGTTTTTCAAAGTTTATTGACTTAATTGATAAAGAAAAAAGGAAAAAGGTTATTTTAACAATTGTAGGTTCGGGAAATCAAAAAGAAGAGTTAATTAAAATAACAAAAGAGCTTCGTGTTTTTAATAATATAAATTTCATAGAATTCCTTCCTCAGGATCAACTTATGAAGCTATATAATGAATCTAACTTGTTTTTGTTTCCAACACTCGAAAGCGCAGGTTTTGTAATTTTAGAGGCTATGAGTTCTGGACTACCAATTGTTGCTTTAGATTATGGCGGTCCGGGACAGTTTATAAAACAGAGAAAAGAACAACAATTAGTTGATCCTAATCTCTCAATTGAAGAAATAGAAAATAAGATTAGTTCATTAATTCTCCGGTTATTCGAAAATAAGGCTCTTAGAACCGAAATAGGAGCTCTTAATAAAAATACTATTTTAAAAGAATTTACTTGGGAAGCTAAAGCCGATAAATATATTAACATTTATAATAGCCTTTTAATAAAGAAACCTCTTCATGATTAAAAAGGATTTTAAGAAAGCACTTTTTGTATTGCATTATTCACCACCTATTCATGGCGCTTCTATGGTTGGGGATACTATCGTCAATAGTAATGTAATTGGAGATAGATTTAAGTCAAGATTTATTAAAATTAAATCATCAAATAATTTAGAAGAAATAGGTTTGTTTAAATTAAATAAAATATGGTTTATTGTTGAGTTGTTTTTTACCGTATTTTATCAATTGATAATTTTTAGGCCACACCTAATATATTATACTGCATCACCAAATGGTCTAGCCTTTTATAGAGACTTAATAATTACTTTACCCGTAAAGTTTTTTTGTTTTTGTTTTAAAAGAAAATTAGTTTTTCATTACCATGCAAAAGGAATTTATTCTTTTTCTTCAAAAAATCAATTATCAAAAGTATTGACGAACTTTTTCTTATTGAAAGCCCATATAATTTTAATTTCAAAACAAATGAAAATTGAGTTAAGAGGAATAAAAGGGTACAAAAGCATTAATTTTTTAAATAATGGGGTTAAAGACCATCTTGATAAAAGAAGTTTTACAGATGTTAATTTAAGTCGTCATAAATCCGATAAGATACAGGTTTTGTATCTGTCTAATATGATGAAGGAGAAAGGGTATGACATTGTTTTGGATTTGGCTAAATATGCAAAAGAAACCGATTTGAAAGGTATTAAGTTTCACTTTGCTGGTGGATGGGCTACTATTGAAGATCAAAACTACTTTGATACTTTTGTATCGAAATATAATTTAGATGACCTTGTTCTATATCATGGGTTGGTGCGTGGAGAAGAGAAAAAGTTATTGTTTGAACAGGCTAATTTATTTATTTTTCCTTCCGTTTATGCAAAAGAGGTTTTTCCGCTTTCAATTTTAGAAGCATTATCCTATGGGCTTCCTATAATTGCATTTAATGCAGGAGCAGTTTCAGAAATAATTTCTGAAGAGATTGGTTTACTAACCAGCAAAGAGAATTTAATAGAATCATTTAATATTATCAAAGAAAAATACTTGAATGAAGCTGTTAGCCGAAAGTGTAGAAGTGTTTATTTAGAAAAATACAGTTTAGAAAAATTTGAAAAATCCCTTTTAGAATTACTTGAAATTTAGTAGGTCTTTGGTTGTCATAAATTGTGGAGAGTATAGTAAACATTAAGTGTTATACCAAAATAGTATTTTTTTAGGACTAGAATAATAACTAATATTAAATTTTTTTGCCAGCAAACTAGATAATGCTAATAATTAAGCAAGTTATTGATTGTATATTCACCTTGGCTTTTTTCTTTATATAAGTATTAATAAATAACTTTCTTTTTTAATAACATCCCTTATAAATGCAATAGAAAACAAATAAAGGATGTATTTTTGAATTTAGTAATTGAATATAAACTCGCTTTGAAGACTATTTTAATTAATGATTATAAAATTTATGCTGATGAATTAGCTAGTATAGGCATTAATTCTACTAAAAAAGTAATAAACACTATAAACGCTCATTCTTATATTGTAGCTAAAAAAGATAGCGAATTTGAAAAAGCTTTAGTTAGCAGTGATATTCTATTGCCTGATGGTGAAGGTGTGGTATTTATGGCAAAATTCTTAAGAAATCAACGAATAGCTAAAATCGCTGGTGCAGACATCCACCTTCATTTGCTTAATTTAGCCAATGAAAAAGGGTTAAAATGTTTTTATTTGGGGTCGAGTAATACAACTTTGGAGGTTATTAAAAGTAAGCAAGAAAAGCAGTATAAAAATATTATATTTGGTTTTTTCTCGCCACCGTTTAAAGATAACTTTTCTGAAATGGATAATAAACGTATGATATCAAAAATAAATGACTTTCATACAGACATACTTTTTGTTGGTATGACTGCTCCTAAACAGGAAAAATGGGTACATCAAAATAATGAGTTTGTTAATGCTAAAATTATATGTTCTATTGGGGCTGTTTTTGATTTTGTTGCGGAAACTAAAAAACGTGCACCTCAATGGGTAATTCAAATAAAGTTGGAATGGTTGCATAGAGCATTTTCAAGTTGGAGATTAGCAAAACGATATTTGTATTCAAACCCGTTATTTTTTATTGAAATTATTAAATTAGGAACTGGAAAAAGTAAAAAGATGTAAGTATACTGGCTATGAAATTAGTGAAATCAAGTATTATACAAATAGATTTTTTAATTTTTTGCGCTTCTATAGCCACACTATCTTTGTCCATAAAACTTAGTTCTAAATTGCTTTTTATTGCCTTGTCTTTAGGGATAATTAAATCTATAATTAACAGAGATTTTAAATGGATTCTGGCTCAAAAGAAGTTACTTGTTATTTACATTTTTTTTTTTATTTATATTTGTATTCAAGGGGTTTTTATTGATGGATTGAATTCTTTTTTTTTGTCCTTTGATAGGTCCTATGCCCCTTATTTAGTCTTTTTGTTGGCGCCTGTATTTTATTTTGACAGCAATAGAATAAAAGTTTTGCCAAAAATTTTTATTGCAGGGTTATTTTTTACTTTTTTATTAATTCTTATTAATTCTATTTTGCATTTTGAAGTCTATGATAGAAGTATTGTTCAAGAATTATTTGATATTCATCATTTATACATGTCATTATATATCTTGTTTTCTATAAATTATCTATTAGTAAGGCTTTTTAGAATTGAAGATAAAAAAGAATTTGTGTTAATATTAATAATGCTTGTTATATTAGTTTCCTTTCTAGGGTTTTTTAAAAGCAAAGCAGCTATGATAATTCTTATTCTATTATTAGCCTATCATACCATGAATAGGATTAAATGGAATGCGATAAAGAAGGTAATAATTCTTTCGTTGCTCTTCATTTTAATTGTTTTTTTTAAAAACTTTTTATTAGACCTATACCTTAGAGCATTTGATTTTAGATTAAGAATTTGGAGTGCAGCAACTGAAATGATATCGCAAAATATTATTTTTGGCTATGGTAGCTTAAATGAGTATTTACAATTAAACATTGCGCATTTTTTGCACGGTAACTATGAATTTTTAGATTTTAATTATAATGCGCATAATCAATATTTATCTTTTTTATTAAAATTTGGTTTAATAGGATTGTTATTAATCTTGATGTCATTTGGAATTCCTTTTTTCAAGAATATAAAGTTATTAAAAAAGGAGTATATAGGTTTTTTAATTATTGTTGGGTTAATGTGTTTTATTGAAAGCATATATAATAGACATCATGGAATAGTATTATGTACACTCATGCTTTATTATTACAATACAATAAATATGAATGAAATAAAAGAATGACATGAGAGTGATTGGGTTAAGTTTATTTTTTTTGTTCTTTAATAAGGGGTTATCTGCTCAAGAAGTTGTCTTGAATACAAATTTTGCCGTAAGAGACTTTATTCTATTCGAGAACTCACTGATTTTTATAGAAAAGAGAGATTTAAAAAGTTACAATTTAAGGACTAGAACTAAGGATGCAATATTTAAAGAAGACAGCTGTTTTGTCGGAGGGTTTGGTTTAAGATTGTATAATTTAATGGAGCAAAAAAAAATTATTACAGCTGCTAATGAGCTTTATGCAGACAGAAGTTCCATTCGTTTTTATGATTTAATTCAAAAAGATATAAATAAATATCATGTTTTGTATTCTACAAAGTTGTTGGATTTTTTTATTCATCAAGAAGATAGTTTGTTTTTTATTAGTAAAAAGGATTCTACTATTGAAAGCTATCAATATGGAACCAATCCAAGATATAAGAAAATAGATTCAATAAAAATTGATTCATATGCTAGAAGGATGGGTTTTTTCAATAATAATCTTTATTATATTACAGACTCTGGAAAAGTTATTGCTTATGATGTAACAACCAAGACAAGTAGAATGATTTATAAAGGACAAAATAGATTGGTTAATTTTGTTTTTGATAATAAGCACGAATATTTATATGTTACTTCTGTAAATGGTGAAATTTTAAAGATAAATATTGCTAATGGCTCAAAAGAATATAAATTAATTTTTGGTAATCAAATAATTGAGGCTATTGATATTTACAAGGACAGATTTATTATTGCGGGTGATTGGAGTGGAATTATAAAAATTATTGACTTAAATACTTTTGAAATAGTTAAAGAGTATTATGATAAGGCGAGAATTATTAAAATTTTAGTTTCAGAAAATTATTTTTATACTAGCAGTTCGAATAGAACTATTAAAAAATGGAAGATAATTTAGGGTAAATTGACTAAATTGGTAATTTGTTCTTATAGCTATTAATAGGTAAATATGGTACCTTATATCAATTTGTTTTAAATATGTTACTCTGAGTAAAAATCTATTGTTATCATTGTGAATAGATTTTTTTAAGTAAATTTCTACAATATGGGTTCATAGAATTAAAAAATCACGCAGAATAATAGGTGAAATACAAAAAGGGTAGATATTCAGGTTTAATTAAACCGATCTTTGGTTTAATAGATTTATTAGTTATTAACACGGCTGTTTTATTCTTTGAAATAAACCTAAATAACGTATTTACATTTACTTTATATATATCCTCAGTGTGGATAATCATTGCAATCAAAAATGAGTTTTATGAGGTTCAACGACATACTCGGGTAATACAAATTATTCCTCTTCTTGTAAGGCAAATGTTCTTTTTTGCTATCGTTTTATATGCTTTTATAGGTGTATTCAAACAGCCAAACATGAGCAGACTTGCCTTAGGGGAGTATTTTCTCTGGGTGTCACTGTTTGTAATTGCTTTTAAGCTAATTACCTTTTTTTTGCTAAAAAAATATAGAACTATTTTAAGTGGGAATTATAGAAATGTTATCGTAATTGGGAGTAATGAAAAAACAAGACAATTAATAAACACTTTTAATACGAGGTTGGATTATGGATATAAATTTAGAGCTCAATTTAGTAGTAAGGATGAGTATTTCAATTTAGATGAATGTTTTAATTATATTATTGAAAACAGTATTGATGAAATATATTTTTCAGTTTCTGAACTTACGAATAGGCAGATTAATCATTTAGTAGATTTTGCTGATAATAATTTGAGAGAACTTAAGTTTATACCGGACAATAAGGATATTTACTCTAAAAAGTTAAAGTATGAATATTACGAGTTTATACCAATACTTTCCATGAGGGTAATTCCTATTCAGGAGCCATTTAGTAAGTTTGCTAAACGACTCTTTGATATATTGTTTTCTGTATTCATTATTGTGTTTGTCTTGTCATGGTTAACCCCTTTATTAGCCATTATTATAAAATTAGAATCAAAAGGTCCTGTTTTTTTTAAACAGTCGAGAAATGGTTTTAATTATAATGAGTTCGATTGTTATAAGTTTAGGTCTATGAAGCCAAATGAGAATTCTCATTTGAACCAGGCCACAAAAGGAGATTTAAGAATTACAAAAGTTGGTGCTTTTATAAGAAAAACAAGTATAGATGAGTTGCCACAATTTTTTAACGTTCTATTTGGAGATATGTCCGTTGTAGGTCCAAGACCTCATATGGTCAGTCATACCAACCTATATGCTCAAAGAATAGACAAGTTTATGGTACGGCATTTTGTGAAACCTGGAATTACTGGGCTTGCACAAATAAGTGGTTTTCGTGGGGAAGTAGAAACGGATAAGGATATTATAAATAGAGTAAAATATGATATTTTTTATATTGAAAATTGGTCGTTATTACTAGATTTGAAAATTGTATTTCAAACTTTTTTAAATGCTTTGAAAGGAGAAGATAAAGCTTATTAAGCAATGTGGTTTTTTAAACGTCTTTTGCTAAGCTTTTGGACTACGTATGCTTTAAAGCACATTAACTTATTAAAAAGGTTTATGAACGAAATTATAATACTACAGAAGGCCAAAAAAAAACCATATTAAATAAATGGAATATAAACGCGGCAGATACTCATGGCTTTTAAGACCAATATTAATAGCTTACGACTTATGTGTTATTAATTTCTTTGCATTTTATTTTTTGAATTTTAATGCAGAGAGTTTATACTTTTTTTCGACTGATTTCTTTAATAATAAAAATGTTCTTTACCTTTTTTATTCCAGTATTCTTTGGCTCTTATCTACATACTTATTAAAATTCTATAAGGTCTATAGGCACACTTCTTTTCTTAATATATTATCCCTTTTAGTGAGACAATTTTTGGTGTATACTATAATTGTAT
This sequence comes from Algibacter mikhailovii, assembly GCF_014651495.1. GTDB lineage: Bacteria > Bacteroidota > Bacteroidia > Flavobacteriales > Flavobacteriaceae > Algibacter_E > Algibacter_E mikhailovii. The sequence goes on along the minus strand of NZ_BMWZ01000007.1, from coordinate 130,230 downwards.
TTGCATTTATAGGTGTTTTTAGAAGTATTAATATTGAGGTTTTTCAGGTATTAAATTATCTGATTTATATTTTTACAGCCATAGGTTTTGTTAAAATATTAAGTTATTTTCTTCTTAAGAAAGTTAGATATTATTTAAAAGGAAACCTTAGAAATGTAATTATTGTAGGCAACGGAGCAAGCGTTGATGAACTTAAGAATATGTTTATTAATCAAAAAGAATTGGGGTACAATTTAAAAGCCACATTTAGTGATGTCAAAGGCGTTCAAGCAACAGGAACCATAAGGGATGGTTTTAATTTTTTAAAAGGCGAGGACAGTATAGATGAAATCTACTGCAGTATTGATGAGTTATCTGAAAAACAGGTTAATGAATTTGTAAAATATTCTAGTATTAAGCATTATAATTTAAAATTTATTTCTAACAGTACTAAGTTTCTTACCAAACGTCTTCATACAGATTATTACAATTATCTTCCGGTGATGTCAATTCAAGAAGTAGCCTTGAATACTGATATTAACAGAATAGTCAAAAGGAGTTTTGACATTGTGTTTTCGCTATTTGTGATTGTTTTTGTGTTATCATGGCTTTCAATTATTTTATTCATTCTTATTAAAATAGAATCTAAAGGCCCTTTGTTTTATAGGCATAAGCGTAATGGGATTAATTACAAAGAGTTTTATTGTTTTAAATATAGATCTTTACGGACTACAGAAGAAGTAAAAGGCAGCTATGTTAAGGAAAATGATGATCGAACAACGCGGGTAGGAAGGTTTTTAAGAAGAACGAGTTTAGACGAACTACCTCAATTTATTAATGTATTGATGGGCGACATGAGTGTGGTTGGTCCAAGACCTCATATGTTGTCATACACGGATGATTATTCTAAAAAAATAGATAAGTATAATTTTATATTTAGACACCATGTAAAGCCGGGAATAACAGGTTTAGCCCAAATAAAAGGCTACAGGGGTGAAGTAGAGAACGATACTGATATCATTAATAGAGTGAAATATGACAATTTTTATATCGAGAATTGGTCATTACTACTCGACTTAAAAATAATAATACAAACGGTTATTAATGCCTTAAAAGGCGACGAGAAAGCCTATTAAGCTATATATTTTGAAAGATTTAGTTTCTATTGTAACGCCCATGTATAATTCTGAGAACTATATCTCAGAAACAATTAAAAGTGTTTTGAATCAAACCTATAAAAACTGGGAATTACTCTTAATAGATGACAAATCTCAAGATAATACACTGTCAGTTATTAAACCTTTTTTAGAAACAAACACAAATATCAAGCTTTTAAAAAACAATGTTAATTCAGGGGCTGCTATTTCTAGAAATAAAGGGATTACAGAGGCGATTGGAGATTATATAGCTTTTCTTGATGCCGATGATTTGTGGAAGCCCAATAAGCTTGAAACTCAGCTTAATTTTATGAGTTTGAACAATTGTGACGTTTGTTTTAGTAGTTATGATCAAATTGATGAAAATGGGGATTTAATGCATAGAAGGGTTAAAGCATTAAAAACATTGTCTTATCGTAAATTATTAAAGAGTAATTATATTGGTAATTTAACTGGGGTGTACAGTGTGAAACATCTGGGTAAAATAACAACAGTTAATTTACGAAAAAGACAAGATTGGTTATTATGGTTATCGGCTATAAAAAAGTCTGGAAAACCTGCAAAGGGTGTACAAGAATCCTTAGCTTATTATAGAGTGAGAAATAACTCCATATCTGCGAATAAGTTCAACCTCTTAAAGCATAATTACTGGGTTTATAAAAAAGGTTTGGGGTATTCAGTTATTAAATCTTTGTATTATATGTTGGTATTTCTACTTGAACATTTTCTCATCAAACCCAAGTACCTTATAACTACAAATGAGACATAAACTGTTTCAATTTACCGCGATTAGAACGGTTTAGTTTTTCATTTCTTTCAAAGATTATATTTAAATTAGGTTCTAAATATTTAGAAATTGCAGTTTTGATATTCTTAAGGTTTTCATTGCTTAATTCTAGGGGGCTTACATAGCTTATCTTAAAAGTGTCTATTGTAAGCTGTTCTATCACAAACTCTTTAACAGAACTTTTTTCTTCAATAATGGTTTTGGTTACATAGTAGAACGTTAGTCCTGCAGACTTTTTGCCACTAGGTAATAAAACAATGTCATTTGTCCTACCCGTTAACTTTTTAAGGATAGGTTTTTGGGGTGTGCTTTGCTTTGATAGCGCTCCAACATCGCCTAGGTCATATCTAATAAAAGGGTGTGCCTTGTTGTATAATGAGGTAATTACAATACGTCCTTCCTCACCATAGGGTAGAATATTATTATTTTCATCAAGAATTTCTACATATAAATCTTCAGTATTTATAATCCATTCGTCCTGTTTGTTTTGAAATGCAATTAGTCCAAGTTCTGCAGCCCCATATTCGTTTATAATCGGTATGCCAAATTGAGATTCCAAAAGCGTTTTGTCTGTTTCAAAGAGCATTTCAGAAGTAACAATACAAGCTTTTAATGATGGACAAATAGTCTTTAATACAATATTTTTACTTGCTAAAAACTTGGCAAATTGAACAATTGAGCTGGTATAGCCATTTATGTAATCAAAAGTGGTCGATTTGAATTTATTAAGATTCTTTTCTAATTGCTCATCGCTTAAATTAAATACTGAAAATCTGAACCTATTGCCCAAGGCATCTTTTAAACGCTCTTTATAATAGCCTTTGCTATCTAGAGGAATACCATAAAAGCGCGCTTGTTTAGAAGTATTAGTATTTATGTTAAACCAAGAATATCTATCTATAAAAATGGACCACGTAAGGGCGTGACAAAACTTGTCTTTTGCAAATACAAATGGATTTCCTGAGGAGCCCGATGTTTTATTCACATAGATGTCACTTTCATTAAACCCATTAGATAATCTATTTTTTAAGGGTTGTTGCAAATCATGTTTTCCCATAACAGGAATTCTTTTCCAATCTGTACTACTACTGTTTTTTGCAAAAGCTTTGTAAAAATTATTGTGATTTAAATGATAGTCGACAATGGCATGTTTTTGGGTCTCTATATACCTTGTAGAATCATCAATATTTTTAGATTGAATAGATTGCAGCATTTTTGCAGCTGCTTTAATCGGGTAGCCATTTAGTTTCAGCGAAAGATTAAATAAATTCATAGAATGAAGCAAAAAACAAAGCTAAAGATTATTCCTGTTTTAGTTGAAAATTTAAGAAAAAATAGAGAACTTATTCATGGCTTATTCTAAAAACCCGTTATTTTTGCAACTCATTAAAAAACATAACAATGAATATCTTAATTCTTGGGTCTGGAGGAAGAGAGCATACATTTGCTTGGAAAATAGCACAAAGCTCTAAATGTGATCAATTATTTGTAGCTCCTGGTAATTCGGGAACTGATAAAATTGCAACTAATGTCAATTTAAGCGTAACCGATTTTGAAGCGATTAAAGCGTTGGTTTTAGATAAGCATATAGATATGGTTGTTGTAGGACCAGAAGACCCTTTGGTACAAGGTATTCATGATTTCTTTTTAAATGATGATGCCATTAAACATGTGTCTGTTATTGGCCCACAAAAAGAAGCGGCCGAATTGGAGGGTAGCAAGGAATTTGCAAAAGAATTTTTATACAGACATAATATCCCAACAGCAGCTTATGAAAGCTTTACAAAAGAAACAGTTGCGGATGGATATAAATTTTTAGAGACTTTAAATGCGCCATATGTTTTAAAAGCAGATGGCTTAGCGGCGGGAAAAGGCGTTGTGATCTTGAATGATTTAGATGAAGCCAAAGCCGAACTAAAAAGTATGTTGGTTGATGCTAAATTTGGTCAGGCGAGTACAAAAGTAGTTATTGAAGAATTTCTAGATGGTATTGAGTTAAGCTGCTTTGTGCTTACTGATGGCGAAAATTATAAAATACTACCTACAGCTAAAGACTATAAACGTATAGGAGAAGGAGATACTGGGTTGAATACAGGTGGAATGGGTGCTATTTCTCCAGTGCCATTTGCAACGGAGGCGTTTTTAAATAAAATAGAAGAGCGTATAGTAAAACCTACTATTGAGGGTTTCAAGAAAGATAAATTACCGTATGTAGGATTTGTGTTTATTGGGCTTATAAAAGTTGGTGACGATCCTAAAGTGATTGAATATAATGTGAGAATGGGTGACCCTGAAACCGAAGTTGTTTTTCCAAGATTAAAGAATGATTTAGTTGAAGTGTTACAAGCTATGGCCAATGGTACACTGGATAAAATCAATATTGAGATTGATGAGCGTGCCGCAACAACTATAATGTTAGTTTCTGGTGGTTATCCCGAAGGTTATGAAAAGGGTAAAGTGATTTCAGGAGTTGAAACTATAGAAGATTCTATTGCGTTTCATGCTGGAGCTATAATCAAAGATGGAAATATAGTGACTTCTGGAGGACGTGTGATGGCCATTACCTCTTACGGAGAAACTTATCAAGAGGCCATAAAAAAATCTTATCAAAATATAGAAAAACTACATTTTGATAAGATGAATTATCGTAAAGATATTGGGTTCGATTTATAAAAACGAATGAGAAGAAATACTTTTATCTTCTTCGTTATTATCATTAAAACCTTTTAATTGGATCATCCAATATACCATAGCAACAAAACCAACTATAATAAAAATCCAAGAGATTAAGTTTGCAGCAAACCAGTTTTCAAGTTCTAAAGCTCTTATAGCATCCAAAGGAGCGAAAAGAACATTTACAAATAGGTCTTGTATGGCGTAAAAGAAATCAGTCATTTGTGTTTATTTATTAAATACTAACCATTATTTAGTTAGTATATTTACGTGGCAAAAATACAAAAACAGTTAATGATAACAAGTTTTTTTAATAAATCTAAACCAACAAATTTTATCATCGTATTTGTGGTGACACTTTTAGCATTTGTTTTAGCTAGAAAATCACTCTTTGTTGAAGGGCTTTCTTTTGAAGTCCTTATGAAACAGTTGGTTTTAGTATTTGTAGCATTGGTTTCAATTTTACTCTTGAATTTTATAGCTAGCAAGAATAGTTTAACAAATAAAAGTAATTATGAAGTATTATTGTTTAGCTTGTTTTTGTTATACATTACTGAAACCACTAATAATGCTAATATTTTAGTGTCTAATTTTTTTGTTTTATTAGGGTTACGTCGTATAATTAGTTTACACTCACAAAAGGATATAAAAAAAAAGCTTTTTGACGCTGCGTTTTGGATTGGAGTGGCATCCTTGTTTTACTTTTGGTCCATCCTTTTTTTTATTCTAATCATCGTTACCTTAATGCTTTATCCGGATAAGAATTTAAGGCATTGGATTGTACCTTTTTTAGGAATACTCACCGTTTTCGTAATATCCTGTGCCGTATCATTAGTGGTGTACAATAATTATTTTGAAATTTTTAATTATCCTCCCGGAGTAAGTTATGATTTTAGTAATTATAACGCATTAAGGTATTTAGTAGCAATTACGGTGCTTCTGTCTTTTGGTATTTGGTCTTCTTTTTTTTATTTACAGAATATTAGGAAACAGAAAAAAAGGTACAGGGTCTCCTTTAAATCTGTTATTGTTGCAGCATTAATTGGATTCATAATTTTAGTACTAGCTCCAGATAAAGATGGCGGAGAATTTATTTTTCTATTTGCGCCCTTATCTATTATTATTGCAAACTATATAGAGATTATTCAGGATAAATGGTTTAAAGAATTGTTTCTATCTGTGCTGGTTGTATTGCCTTTTATTTTGTTATTGTTGTAATTTATTTCCAAACGCCAAATCACCGGCATCACCAATTCCAGGGACAATATAGCCTTTGTCATTAAGTTCTTCATCAATTCGCGCAATCCAAAGCTGTGTGTTACTGTCAAATTTTGTACTTATAAAATCAACACCTTCTTGTGCCCCAATAATACTAATTACATGAACCTCTTTTGGTGGTCCAAAAGGTTTTAAAGCTTCAAATGTGGCAACCAAAGATTGTCCAGTGGCTAACATGGGGTCTGCCAATATTATGGTTTTGTTTTTTAAGTTAGGACAAGCGATGTATTCCACATTGATTTCAAATTGTTCTGAATTATCTATATGTTTCCTGTATGCTGAAATAAAGGCATTTTCAGCCTTGTCAAAATAGTTCAGTAAACCATGATGCAAAGGAATTCCTGCTCTGAGAATGGAGCATAATACAATGTCATTAGTAGCTAAATCAACCTGACTGGATCCTAAAGGTGTTTTAATAGACTTACTTTGATAATTCAAACTTTTACTCATCTCATAGCCTAATATTTCTCCAATGCGCTCAATGTTTCTCCTAAAGCGCATACGGTCATTTTGGATTTTACAATCCCTGATTTCAGAAAGAAAAGTATTTAGGACAGAATTTTGCTGAGTGAGATGATGAATTTTCATAAGCTAGATGCGGATTTTCAATATAAAGTTAACCAAATATAAGTATCTTTGTGTTTTAAATTTAAGACTATGTTTACAACAAAAGCTAATAAAATATTTCAAGACGTTATTGCAAAATATCATATTGTTAATACTGTAGATCAACCTTTTGAAAATCCTTATGACAAAACGGATTTATTAGAGCATTTACTATATAGAAAATGTTGGATTGATACCGTACAATGGCATTATGAGGATATCATTAGAGATCCACAAATTGATCCTATAGCAGCCTTAACATTAAAACGTAAGATTGATGCTTCAAATCAAGACCGAACGGATATGGTTGAGTATATCGATAGTTATTTTTTAGAAAAATATAAGGATGTTACAGCTAAAGAGAGTGCGACTATAAACACCGAAAGTCCTGCTTGGGGTGTAGATAGATTATCTATTTTGGCCTTAAAGGTTTACCATATGAATGAAGAAGCAACTAGAACAGATGCTTCAGATGAACATAGAGCAGCATGTCAAGCTAAATTAGATGTGTTGTTGGAGCAGCGTGTTGATTTATCAACAGCCATTGATACTTTATTGGGTGATATTGAAAATGGGGATAAGTACATGAAAGTCTATAAGCAGATGAAAATGTATAATGATGACGAATTGAACCCCGTTTTAAGAGGACAAAAATAACGAACATAAAACTTAAAGGTCTTTTTGTTTTGGTTAACCTAATTTCTTTTAGATTTAAATAATGTCGAAACCAAAACAAAACCTTTTAGTAATAAGGCTTTCGGCCATGGGTGATGTTGCAATGACAGTGCCTGTTCTAAGAGCTCTAAACACACAATTTCCAGGTGTAGAAATCACGGTTTTAACGCGTGAATTTTTTACACCTTTTTTTAGGGATTTACAAAACATTAGGCTTGTTTCAGCTGAGGTTAAGGGAAGACATAAAGGTGTAATTGGACTTTATAAATTGGCCCAAGATCTCAATAAAACTTTGTTTTACGGTGTTGCAGACTTACACAACGTTTTAAGAAGTAAGATTTTAAGAAACTTTATAACCTGTGACCATTTAGCGGTCATTGATAAAGGAAGAAAAGAAAAGCGTTTATTAACTTCAGGTAAGTTATTTACACCCTTAAAAAGTACGCATGAACGTTATGCTGATGTTTTTCAAACTTTGGGTTTCAACGTTGACCTCTCTAATCCTAAATTTCCCGCTCCCGTTGTATTAAATAATGATATTAAAACGCTGTTAAGGATCTATTCCAAGGAGATTATTGGTATCGCGCCTTTTGCTGCTCATGAAGGTAAGGTATATCCATTAGACCTTATGGAGGAAGTCATTAGTGAGCTTTCAAAGGTGTACACGATTATATTATTTGGCGGTGGAGAACATGAAGTTAATACCCTAAAAAACCTTGAACAAAAATTTCAAAATACCGTTAGCATAGTTGGTAAATTGTCGCTAGAGGCCCAGTTAGACGTTATTTCAAATTTAGATGTGATGCTTTCTATGGACTCCGGAAATGCACATATTGCCGCTATGTTAGGTGTTAAAGTTGTTACTATTTGGGGGGTAACGCACCCTTATGCTGGTTTTGTTCCATTCAATCAGCCTGATGATTACGCCTTATTGCCGGATAGAACTAAATTTCCCTTAATACCTACCTCTATTTATGGGAATAAGTATCCCGAAAATTACAAAAATGCGGCTGGAAACATTTCGCCAACTACGATAATTGATAAAATAAACACTATTCTCAAACCACTCTAAATTTAACCCCATCAGGTAATATTAAACAATGGAGGCAGTATTGATTTGTAATAATTACGGTGGATCTAATTTATTATTTTGTAAAAATCATAGTTGTCATTATTATTAGCCACAATAATTGTTTTACCATTAGGACCTTGAGTAAGGGTAACATTCCTAATGTCTTTATCCACAAAAAAACCTGATTCTAAATGATTTATACTATTGAAATCTCCTTTGCCATTTCCAAGTAAAATATTGCCAATTCCGGCATCAGCCCTTGTGGTTTCAACTTCAGATTGATAGTTGTTTCCAGCTAGTAATAAATCATCATATCCGTCACCATTAAAATCATAATACAAAATGCTATTTATAGGCGATTGTTGGACTTTGTTTTCAAAGGGTTGGAAACGAAAGTTATCTTCACCCTCATAAATAAATATGCCCGATCTAAATTCATTCACTTCATAGTGTAGTGCCCTTTTAATACCGGGACCTAAAATGCCTTCAAGGTCTCTATTGGCAAAATCTGTATATGACTTGATTTTAGATTGTAAATGAGGCATTTGCTGCGCGGTACACCCTTTGCCTCTCACAGGTACTTGCTTATCATTATAATATTTTGCTAAGAATATATCTTGTGTGCCATTAAAATCAAAATCAGAGGTATAAACATGGAATGGTTTTTCATTGGAGGCATGGAATTTATAATTTAAGCCTAAATTTCCAGCAATAATATCATCATCTCCATCATTATCAATGTCTGCAATGAATAGCTTATTCCACCAGCCTTTAGTGTTTTGGAGTGCTTCATAGCGGTTTGTCTTTTCTAGTTTACCAGAATTATTTAAAAGCACCTCTACACCCATCCATTCACCGGTTAGTATTAAGTCTAAATCACTATCTTTATCAATATCAAACCATTTGGCATCTGTTACCATACCAATGTTGAGCAATTCGGGTGCTATGGTTTTAGTGGCATCCTTAAAAACGCCATTTGTATTGATTAGCAGTTTGCTTTCAGGACTATTTGGGTAGCTTGCAGGAACTACTCTGCCACCTACAAAAAGGTCAATATCACCATCATTATCAAAATCTGATGGAACTACTACTGAACCAGATGAAACAAATTCAGGAAGTTTTCCTCTTGTGAATGTTCCTTTGCCATTATTAAGATACAACCTATCTAGTAATAGTTTTGGCTTTCTTGCAAATTCATAACTGCCACTTACTACGTATAAATCTTGATCACCGTCATTATCAGCATCAAAAAAACAGGCGCCTACATCTTCATATTGCTTATCCCGATTAAAAATTGAATTATTGGATTTTTTAAAACCTCCAGATTTTTGGCCAATCAATATTTGCCCTTCTTGTGAATGTCCACCGCCCATGAAAACATCATCTATTCCATCATTATTAATATCTCCAACAGCTAATCCTGGACCTGTTTGTGACAGCTTATGCGGTAATAAGACTTGAAGATCGTAATCATTAAAATACGGGTCAATATGTTTGTAGTTTGAAGGTTGTTTTTCAAATAACTTAGAAGAGGCTTGCATAACTGTGTTATTTTGTGAGCTAGTTGCGTCTTGGTACTTAATTAATAAGGAACTGTTGGCCGTTATATTAGTTAGTTCTTGAGTTTTGCCATCTTGCCATTTTACTTTAACCTTTTGTATGGAAGCATTGTTGCCAAGTCCAAAATGGATTTCATTAGAGACTGAAGATAAAAAACCACGTGTATTAATTAACTGCCTTGTCATTTTGGTACTGTCCTCTAATAGAACATGTATTTGTGCCCCAAGTCCAAATTGGTTGGATTTAGGTCCTTGCAATCGTATTTGAAGGGAGTTTGCGTCCTTTTTATCTTTTGCATTATTTTTTAGTATGGTAGCTTCATTATTGATATTGCTTACCACAATATCTAGATCACCGTCATTATCTAAATCGGCATAAATGGCACCATTTGAAAATGACGGTGCATCATTAGACCATTTACTTGAAGTATCTTCAAAAGTTAAGTCGCCTTTATTCTTATAGAAGTAGTTTGTTAGTTTTTGCTGGGGAAGCATTTGAGCATATTTCAGAAAATCTTCTTTGGTTGGTTTTCTGTTATTTTTTCTAAGTTGATCAACTATGGCTTTATTGGAATCTCGATCAATCACGTCTCTAAAGACCCCATTAGTAACATAAATATCATTAAGTCCATCTAAATCAAAATCAGCTAATAGCACTGCCCAGCTCCAATCAGTATCGCCTACTGCAGCCATTTTAGAAATCTCACTAAAGGTACCATTGCCATTATTAAGCTGTAACATATTATGCATATATTGAAAGTGATAGCCATTAGCGGTCATTTTTTCAAACTGACTTATGGATGTCATGCCCATTGTTGTCTTAGACCTGATGTAATCTTTAGGATTCATGTCAAGGGTCATTAAATCTAGAAAACCATCGTTATTAATATCGGCAACGTCTCCTCCCATGCTGTTAAAAGACATGTGTTTAACCACTTGATCTCTGCATTCAGTAAAGGTGCCATTCTTATTGTTTAAATAAGCAAAGTCAGGCATATTAAAGTCATTGTTAACATATATGTCTAACCAACCATCATTATTAAAATCTAAAACTTGAGGGTTTAATCCAAAAGCGGTTTCAGGGAGGATGCCTGCCTTTTTGGATACATCGGTAAAACGCCCCGTACCGTCATTCATATACAGGCGATCACTGCCTTTTAATTTTATGGTTTCAGGACTGTTTTGAATATCTTTTAAATCAAAAACTTCCGTTTGATTTCGGTTTACTATGTCTGCTGCATTTGATATGTAAGCGTCCAAATCATTATCATTATCATAATCAAAGAAAATAGCTTGAATGGTTCGGTTTGAGTCTGCTAAGCCCATTTCTTGGGCTTTCTCCGTAAAGGTTAAATCGCCATTGTTTATATATAATAAATTGGCAAATTTATTACCCTCATCTATCCAACCCCCTCGAGAAACATAGATGTCTAATAGCCCATCATTATTCAGGTCAACCATAGTAACCCCAGTGTTAAATCCTTCATTATTCAAGAAACCTGCAGTTTGGGTTATGTCTTCAAATTGAAAATTACCTTTGTTTAGATATAGTTTGTCCTCATTTGTATTTGAAGAGAAATACAAATCAACTAAGCCATCATTGTTTATATCTCCTGCAGCCACGCCACCCCCAATGTACATGTAGTTATATTGAAAATAATTAGCCTCTACTGTTTCTTCTAGTTTATTTATAAAATTTACACCAGTTTCTTTTGGAGAAAGCTTAGTAAATAATTTGGCCTCTGTAATTGATTTTTTTATTTGAGGTTTTTTCTTATTTTCTTGATTACAGGAAAATGTAATGAAAAATAAAAAGCTCCAAACAGATATTTTTTTGAGGTTTTTTAAAATCGTGAAGGCTTTCATTTAAGGCGGTATTTTGGCTAACAAGCACAGGTTAATGGATTGTTGAGGAAAAAAATGTATAATCAAATATACGAATTTGTATTTTTTTTGAAATACGAAAAACGGTAAGAAATAGAAATCTCTTACCGCTTTTTACTAACTCAAAACTTAAATAACTAATTTGCTAAATTAGGATTCTTTGCTACTGCATCTGCAGGTATTGGAGCCAAATAATTTGTTGTTTCAAGACTACCAATAATTGGATTATGTTCTGGTATTGGGGCATCTGGTATATCTCTTACAGAAAGTGCTTCTTTTACTTTTTCTCTTCTTACCAAATCAAACCATCTTATATATTCACCCGCAAATTCCCATTTTCGTTCTTCAAAAGCCAAATCTTCAATAACTCCTGAGGTTACATCAACACTCGGGTCTGGTGTTCCATACGGTAATCCAGCGGCTCTTCTACGAATTTTATTAAGGGCTTCCCAAGATTCATCCGTAACATTTCCTGATAAACCTGAAGCTTCAGCATAAATCAACAAGATACTTGCATAACGCATGAAGAAGTCATTTCGAGGGGTTTCGAAAGAACCTGCATTTAAATCTCCAATAGGACCTGTTACTTTTGCAAAAACGGGGCTTTTTTGAGCATTAAATCCTTCCCAATCTAAATCCGTTCTGTACGTAACATCTTTTCTATGGCCTTCAGGGAAATCTTGGAAAAACTTGATCTCAGCAAAAGTTTCATTCCATCCCCCTAAATCGGCTGGTAAGCCTAAACGTGCAAATTTTCTATTGGCTATACTATTATTTGGACAACCTTCTGCGGTGGTACAATATACTAGAGTGAAAAGAGATTCTTGATTGAAACGGTTTTCTACTTTCCATAGATCTCCTACGTCATCCATTAAACCAAATCCATGAGAGGATGCATTCTCCATTACGGTTTTAGCGCTGCTTGCAGCAAGAGTATATTTACTGGCGTCTTTTATTGGGTATCCTCCCCAGTCCATATATAAACGTGCTAATAATGCTCTAGCCGAGCCACTATTAGGTCTCGGAGCCCCAGCTTCAACATTTGGATAAATGTCAGGGAGTGTGGCCTCAGCTTCTAATAAATCGGCTTCAATTTGGCTATATACTTCTTCAAGTGTTCCTCTTGAAATATCTGGTGGTGGAAATTGAGTAAGTGTTAATGGTATTCTTCCATGTACACGTGCCAATTGATAAAACAAGATGCCTCTTAAAAAATACGCTTCACCTCTATATTGAAGCAGTAATGTTTGATCTACTGCAGGATTATCAATTAAACCTTCAGAGCGCTCTAGAACTCCGTTAATTGTTGACAGAGAACTATAAATAGCATTCCAGTTGGTTAATAACCTACTATTAGAAGATAATACTGCTCTTTGATCAAACTCCCTGAAATCGGCTTTATTTAAGGCTCTGTGTGTGGTCATATCATCTCCACCCCAAGCCGGTGCATAAAATGTGGTCATACGTGCAGACTGAGTAACTCTTCTATATACACCTATAATACCTTTATCCATTTCTTCTAAACTCCCAAAAGATTCTGGCGGTAAATTAAACTCCAGTGGATCTGGGTCTAGGTCGGCACAACTTTGAAAAGATGTTGCTATGATAGTCATCAAAAAGAACAATCCCAAAACGACCGCACCTTTAGATGGATTCTTATAAAAATTTGTTTTCATAATCTATATGTTTTTTATTAAAGATAATTAATAATTTTTAACGCTTAAAATGTTACTTTAAGACCAAGTGTAAATGATACCGGGTTAGGGTAAGCTCCAATATCTATACCTGCACCAGAGTCAGCATTTGAAGCCGCTCCATTGTTGGTTCTTACTTGAGACGATACCTCAGGGTCATAACCGCTATAATCAGTAATTAGAAATACATTTTGTCCACTTGCATATAATTGAAGGTTTTGAATACCTTTTATTGCATCCTCACTAAAAGTATATCCTACCTTAAGGTTACTTAATCTAATAAAGTCACCTTTTTCAACCCAGCGAGAGGTGTTTAGTAAATTTGCAGAGCCTGCTTTAGGAATATCAGTTTCATTCTCTGGTGTCCATCTGCTATTAGCATCGGTAGCTAGGTAACTTCTGTTTCCTCCATTGGTACGAAGCGTCCCTCTCACTAAGTTGTATACATCAAAACCATGTGCACCATTTAAGAAGATGTTTAAATCCCAGTTTTTATACGTAAACGTATTGTTGAAACCCCAAGTAAGTGTGGGTAATCCGCTACCAATCGTTTGAAGTTTACGTTCATTATTATTGTCTGGGTCTAAATCAAATCGCTCATCACCTGGTTGGGCAACTGGAGCCCCATCACTGTCAACCGGTATATCATCAGTACTTTTCCACGTACCTAAGGCTTTATAACCCCAAAATGTACCAATAGGTTCTCCTACTTTAAGAACATCTAGTTTTATTCCTTGACCACCAATACTATTAACATTTCCAGTAATAAAGTCCAAGCCTTCATATAGACTGGTTACTTCATTTTTTAGAGTAGATAAGTTGAAGTTGGCATTCCAGTTAAAATCACTCTTCTGAATAATATCTGCGCTTAATGAGAAATCTACCCCTTTATTGTTAACTTCTCCTGCATTTACAAACTCTGTAATACTGGTGCTACCAGGTACTAATCTTTGAATTAATAAGTTCTCAGTGTCTTTGTTAAAGAAGTCAATAGATCCTGAAATGCGTCCATTTAAAAATCCAAAGTCAAGACCAATATTGGTTTGTTTAGTGGTTTCCCATGTTAAATTAGAATTTCCTCGAGTCGTTTGTTCTTCTCCAGAAAGAATGGTGCCACCACCATTTGGAGACCAAAAGCCTCCTTGATTATTTAATGAAAAAGCAGCTAGTGCATTAATGCTCTGATTTCCTACCTCACCATAACCAGCTCTAAACTTTAAAATAGATAAAGGGCTGTTTTCTATAAACTCAAACTTCGCTAAGTTTACGGCTATCGCACCTGATGGAAAATACCCCGTTCTATTATCTTCAGGGAATCTTGATGACTCATCTTGTCTTATGGATGCCGTTAAATAGTAGATACCGTTGTAGTTATATTGTGCTCTTGCTAAAAACGATTCAATGGCAGTTTGGCTTCCATTATTATCAAAGTTTTCTGTGGTACCATTATCTGTATGATAAAAACCGTAAACATTTTGATCTGTTGTGTTGTAATTGTTATTTATGGTTCTATTTCCTTGAAATTCATAAACCCCAGTTATATCAATATTATGTTTATCAAAAGCTTTATTCCAATTTAAAATGTTACTTACTTGATGACTGGTGCTTCTAAAGTTTCTAAAATTAATATTATTAAAACCAATAAGATCATAATCTCCTTCAACACGCATGGATTCTGTAATGCCATTTATGGTACTTACAGAACCTATAAGCGTATAGCTAAAGTTTTTTGTAATGTTGTACTTACCGTTTAATGTAATATTTAAACGATCTGATGTTACTTGATGGTCGCTCAGTTCAAGTCTTCTTATAGGGTTGTAGTTGTTGTTTGCTACCTCTCTTGGAGATCTCAAAATATATTCACCATTTTCATCTCTAACTGGAGCTGTTGGATCCCAAGTTATGGCTCTAAGAATAGAACTTCCATCTGCAGTACCAAAGGCATCTTGATCGTTTTTTGTAATTTCTCTACTGGCAGTAACATTAGCGGCAACACTAAATTTGTCGTTAAATTCTTTACTTAAATTTGATCTAAAAGAGTATCTTTTATAGTTAGATGTAATTTGAGTTCCTTTTTGATCCATGTAGTTTCCTGACAAGAAGTATCTTAATTTATCATCAGAACTACCACTCACAGAAATTTGAGTGTTGTTAGTGTAGCCTGTTTGAAACATTAAGTCCTGATATTTAAGAGGATTGGCTTCTAATTCTGCTATTCGTGCGTCTGAGTAAGGAGCATCAGCAGGGTCATTAACTGGGTTGGCAATAAACTCTGCGTTTTCTTGACGCGCAAATTGACTAGAACTTAAACTAGAAATTCGTCTATTAACATTTGAAATAGTAAGGAATTGATCAATAGATACTTTAGCTTTACCAGAACCTTTTTTAGTGGTAATTAAGATTACCCCATTAGAACCTCTAGACCCGTAAATAGCCAATGCAGATGCATCTTTAAGCACCTCCATGGACGCAATATTATTTGGGTTTATGGTTCTTAAATCTCCTCCAAAAACACCATCAACCACAACAAGTGGGTCGTTATTACCTGTCATAGAGTTTACACCTCTTACACGAATCTTGATGCCTTTACCTGGAGCACCTGATCCAGCAACAGTTACACCAGAAGCTCTACCTTGTAAGGCGCTTTCAACACGTACTAATGGCTGATCTTCAAAAGACTTGGCTGTTACTTGAGCTACAGCACCTGTTAAATCACTCTTTTTAGCAGTACCATATCCAATCACGACCACTTCGTCTAATTGGGCTGCGTCTTCTTTTAAGGTAATCGTTATTGATGTTGCATTCCCAACCGTCACTGATTGATTGAGGTATCCTACATAAGATACAACTAATACATCACCCGATGATGCGTTTAAGCTAAAATTTCCGTCAAAATCGGTTACAGTTCCTGTTGTGGTTCCTTGGACGATAACGTTAGCCCCTGGAACACTCATGCCTGCTTCATCTACTACAGTACCTGAGATTTTTTGTTGTGCATTAGCTTCGTGGAAGCTAGTGAATAAAAGCAGCAATCCGAGAAAAAAAGTGCTCCTAAAAAACATTGTAAATTGTTTTTTCATAATTATATAGTTTAAAGTTTAGTTTTCGACGTTAATGGCGTTAGTTTGAAACCAAGAGACGTCCGGTTATTCTTTGTAATTTTTACAAAGTAAATTTTGATTTTAGTTTTTAAGTGTGTTCAGTTTGTATAAATGCTTTTTTTATACGTTTAATATACCATAGTAATAAATTTGTTAAAAATTAATGAAATAAAATATTCGGTCTTTCTCCAAATGTAACTTTTTTAATTCTTGTTAAAGTGGATTAAAATTACCAGATGATAGTCATTTATTATCCAATTTATCAAAGATGACTAACCAAGATTCTCTTATAAAAATAATTTTCTTACAAAATCATAAGGTCATCAAAAGCCTTAAATAGCTTGGATTTGCTTTTTTATGATCCTTAGATTAATGGTCGCATGTTTTGATTTTTGAAATTTAATTGTTTTGCTGAAGTCAGGCCTATAACATATGTGTTTTTTAATGCAACATATTATTTGGAGTGAAACAGGAGTTTATTTATATATATAATTCTGTAACACGTTCATCTTTAGTGTAGTCTGAGATGAGTAATTTATTTCCTATTTATTGCAATATCTTTTCTGGTCTACACTTTGTTATTTTAGTTAAAAGAAGTTTTGAAGAGTTATGGTCGGTTAAGCCTTGTTTTAAGGCTAATCAAGCATTAAGTACGATGGTAAAAATTAATTATTAGTAAGCAAGCTCAAGAGTGGAAGACGAATCTTTTTTTATTTTGAATAACGTTATTTCTAATCAAAATGTAGTTTTTGACTTTTTTTATGTTCATGAATAAGGCAGAGTAGAAATCTATGATCTTTCAAAAAAACACGCTTTAATCTTTTCTTTTTTCTTCTAATATTTTCAAGGAATACCCTAGAGTTATACAATTTCCTACATATGTTGTAAGATCCAATGAATTAAATATTTAACTTTATGTGTACAGATTTGTCATTCTCTTTTTATGACAAACCGGCACTTAGAAGCTAATAAAATTTGAGTTAGTTTAGTTTTTTGTGAGTTTAGTTAGTTTAATCCTGTAAGTTCTTAAATGAATCTACAGGGTTAATTTTTTTGGAGCTTAATAACATCATGAATTATACAATAAGAAATAAGCCTTAGTAAAAGTTACAATTAAAGAACTTACCTAGACCTCTTATATAAAATGGAACCTTGTTATTTATTTGGCATATGGTTTTAGATTGACACGTAATAGCATATCATCTGAAACGATAAAAAGATATCTACCATCTTCTGTAAATTCACAATTTCCAGTGGCTTTATCTGTTTTAATAGTGCCTAGGTGTTTCCCTTCAGGTGTTACTACTAAAACACCATCAGGGCCAGCAAAAAATAAATTCCCATGTTTATCTAACTTAATGCCATCAGGGCATTGTTTACTGATGCTTTGTTCCCTAAGCTTAGTGGCATCAAAAA
Organism: Algibacter mikhailovii; assembly: GCF_014651495.1. GTDB lineage: Bacteria > Bacteroidota > Bacteroidia > Flavobacteriales > Flavobacteriaceae > Algibacter_E > Algibacter_E mikhailovii. The sequence goes on along the minus strand of NZ_BMWZ01000007.1, from coordinate 112,349 downwards.
GTATGCGTCTATTAGCTATTTTTCCGGGGCTTAGAATGTCATATGCATATATTTTTGGAAACTTAATGTTAGAATCGCCTATGTATAATGTTTTACCATCATGAGACACCGCAACACCGTTGGGGAATTCAACTGATTTATCCAATAACTTAACTGCTCCTCCTTGGTGTGAATAAAAATATACCCCGCTGAATCCTAATTCACCTTTCTCATCTTTCAGGCCATAAGTAGGATCTGTAAAATATATGTTTCCTGAGTCGTCAAAAGTTAAATCATTAGGTGAGTTAAACTTCTTTCCTTGGTAATTGGTTATAAAAGGGGCGTATTTTGGACTGAGCGAGTCCGTAAGGCTGGTAAGTCTGCTAATTACCCGATCTCCTTGTTGACATAAAATTAAAGAGCCATTAGGGTCTAGATTTAAACCGTTAGCGCCTTTACCGCCTTTAACCCAAGGTTCTATCTTCGGTCCGGTATAACCTGAAGGATATAGGTATAGGCTTAGTCCTGTTAGATCATTCCATTGATACACCTTGTTTTCAGGGACATCTGTAAATAATAATGTTTTTTCACGAGGAAGCCATACGGGGCCTTCAGACCACTTAAAACCTTGGGCCACTAAGTCAATTCTTGCATTTTTCGATATCAAGGAGTCAAAGGCAGGGTCAATGCGCTCAAACCAGCCGTAGGATGGATATTTTTTTAAAGAATCTATGAGTACTTTAAATCGCGCTTTTGTTTTTGAAGCGCCCTGGGAAATATCCGCATCGGATAACACCTTTTTTTCTAGTTTATCCTGTTCAATGTTATAAAACCTACCATCGCCATAGAGTTTATAGTTTTTATTAAACACAAACTCAGCGGGGTGAAAATTATCTTTACCAACGCCTGGTTTAGGATTGTAGCTCATGTATATCCAATCGCGTCTTTTGATGGCTTCGCCTTTAAGAACGGGTAAGAAGCTTTGTCCATCGGTTAAAAGGTTCTCAGGGATTTGTTGTCCGGCAACGTCTAAGATTGTTGGCAGAAAATCAATGGCATCAACAAATTCATCAGTGATTTGGCCAGATTTTATATGTCCTGGCCAATTGGCTATTAATGGAACTTTTATTCCAGTTTCTATAGTTAAACCTTTTCCACCTTGTATCATTCCAGCTTTGGTTTTGCTATATATTTTTTGATGCGTTCCGTTGTCCGAATAAAATAATATTAATGTTTCATCTCTAATACCTTGCCGTTCTAGGTTTTCAATAATATTTCCAACAATTTTATCGGTATATTCAACCATGCCTTTAAAGTTGCTAGTGTCGTTTTCAAATCGTCTGTCCTTATTATTCCATTTTTCGCTGCCTGGTGCAGGCGAAAAAGGGTCATGGGTGAGTGCCATGGGGTAATACACAAAAAAAGGTTTATCACCATTTTGTTTGTTGACAAAATTATTCAGGAATTTTGAAAAAATATCTGGACCGTATTTACCATCGGTATTGGTTAGAAATTCACCATTTTGGTATATAGTGGGATTGGCATAACGTGATCCTTTATCTTCAGTATGTCCTGTATGCCATAAACAGTATTCATCAAAGCCCGCATTCTGAACTTCCATGCCTGTACCCCTTCTAAGTTCTGAACCCGGATACTCAATGGGATCATAGCTTTGTAATTGCCATTTACCAACAATACTTGTTGTATAGCCAGCCTCTTGCATGAGGTGTCCAAATGTTTTTTGTCCAGGGTCTAAAATGCCAAATGCTGTCCAATTACGATAATTATATTTCCCTGTCATAAGCTTAACCCTTGTATTAGTGCATAAGGGCTGGGCATATGCCTGATTAAATTGCATGCCTGTTTCAGCAAGTTTGTTTATGTTTGGCGTACTATAAGATGTACTGCCGTAAGAACCAATACATTCATATCCCAAATCATCTACCATAATCAGAATGATATTTGGTTTTTTACTTTTTTGATTACTTGTATTACAACTAAAAAATGATAGTTGAATATAAACAAGAGCCGCAAAAGGTAGGATAGAATTGAATTTCATGATGAGATTTATAAGAAAGAAAATGTCTTGTTAATTAAGGTTATTTTCTTTCATTTTTATTTTTTAAATATTCACTAGGGAGTACGCCAAATTGTTTTTTAAAACACTTCGAAAAATATGAACCCGTATTAAAACCAGTCATATACATAATCTCTTTAACCGTTAAACCGCTAGATTGTAGTAATTGCATGGCCCTTTTTAGTCTTATATTTCTAATGAATTCACTAGAGGAAAATCCTGTTAATTCTTTAAATTTCATGTAAATATTAGAACGACTAAAATTCATTTCTTGAACTAATGTTTCAACATTGAAATCTGTATTAGACATATGCTTTTCTACAATTGCTATGGCTTGTTGTAAAAACTTTTCATCTACAGACGTAACGGTCACCTCATTGGGTTGAAGTATGATTTTTCTATTGAAACGTTTTCTGAGGTTCTCTCTTTCATTAATTATGTTGATTAATTTTGTTTTTAAGAACTCAATTTTAAAGGGTTTTCTTATGTAACTGTCAGCCCCTAATTTAAGGCCTTCTAGCTCACTTTCGTCTGAAGATTTAGCCGTTAACATAATTATTGGAATATGGCTAGTTTCTGGCTTTGTTTTTAGGTTTTCGCAGAATTCAAAACCATTCATTTCAGGCATTAGTACATCTGAAACAATAATATTTGGTTGTAAGCTTTTTGCGAGTTCAAGTGCCTCTTTTCCATTTTCAGCTTGGTAGATGAGGTAGTCTTCCTTTAGCATTTGAGCAATAAAATTTCTAATATCTGTATTGTCGTCAACAACTAAAAGTACCGGTAGTTTTGATTTTGGTTTAGATAGGGCATTATCAATAGTTTCATCCTGAACATAACTGTCATAGGTTTCAGGGTAAGAAGGAAACATACTGTTATAAATGCTTTCATTGTAATTCAGTGTAATTTCAGCATCGTTTTGATATGCCGTTTCATCCATAGGGATATTAATAGTAAAGGTGCTACCATCAACATGAATATTACCTTTATGCAGTTCAACAAGTTTTTTTGTAAAATTCAAACCTATACCAACACCTTGCATACTTTCTTTTTCCGCATAAAAACGCTCGAAGATCTGCTTTACTTTATCAGGAGGAATACCAGGACCTGAATCATCAACTTGAATTACAAAATGATTATTTTTAGTGAATAGTTTTACCGTTATATCACCTTTTTTTGGCGTGTGTTTAAAGGCATTGGATAATAAATTATTCATAATCTTTTCAATGGCACTAAAGTCAAACCATATGATTAATTCAGATTCAGAAGATTCTATTGTAAAATTAATTTCATTTTTATGACCCAGAAATTGAAAAGGTTCAGCTAGTTCTTTTATATATTGAATGATATCTTTTTTAAATAGGGATAAGTTCATTTTACCCTTTTCAATTTTTCTAAAGCCCAGGATTTGATTAACTAACCTTAAGAGAAGATCGGTGTTTTTATCCATAACATTAAATTGCTGAAAAATAATATTTCTATCAAGGCTATCATAAGATTGTTGTAAATACTCCAAGGGGCCTTTTATGAGGGTTAATGGCGTGCGCAATTCATGAGATATATTTGTGAAAAATTCAAGCTTAGATTGTTGCAATTCTTCACTCTGTGCATTGGCTAATTGTTCTAACTCTAATTTATGTTTTTCATTAGTGTTTATTAGCGTGTATTTTCTAAATCCAAATAATAAACCTAAAAAAAGAAGTGAATAGACAACATAGGCTATTTTTGTTAACCAAAAAGGAGGACTTATGTATAGGTTAATACTTGATGGGGTACTATCCCAGACATCATCATTATTTGAGGCCTTAACCAATAACGTGTAATTCCCCGGGCTTAAATTAGTATATGAAGCATATCGAATGTTTGAGGAGGTATGTTTCCAATTCGTGTCAAAGCCATCCAGTTTATAAGCAAATTTGTTTTTAAGTGGTGCGGCATAATGAAGCGAAGAAAATTGAAATGACAAATTGTTTTCATCATAGTTTAACTCAATGTCATTTGTCTCATTGATGTCTTTATCAAGAATTACCCTGCCGTTTACTTCAAGACCTATGGGAACCTCTACATTTGAAATAGAAAAATTGGTTAATACCGTCTCGGGCTCAAATGTATTATCTCTTAAGTTTTTTGGGTAAAATGAATTAAAGCCATTAATACCTCCAAAAAACATTTCACCGTCTTTTCTTTTTAGGCAAGCTAACTCTTGAAACTCATTATTCTGTAAACCGTCATTTACATCATAATTTTTAAAAGTTTCTAGTTCTGGGTTAAATTTTGAAATGCCTTTGTTTGTGGATAGCCAAAGATTTCCTTCATCATCTTCAAGAATACCTTTTATAACTTGATTAGGCAAGCCATCACTTTTTAAGTACGATTTGAAAACTAGAGTTTCATTGTCATTTTGAGGAATTATTTTGTTAAGTCCGCCGCCAAAAGTACCTATCCATAGTGTACCATTGGTGCTTTCATACATCGATAGAATATAATTATGACTTATGGAATTAGGGTTGTTTAAATCGTTTTTAAACGCGGTGAACTTTGGGTATTTTTTTGTTGCCTCATTTTGTGATAGCATGCTTAATCCGTTGGCTGTAGCAAACCAAATATTACCTTTCTTGTCCTCCATTATATCCCGAATAATGTTAGCGGATATACTCTTTGGGTCATTAATATCGGATTTAAACTGATCCTTTATGAAGGTTTGGTCTTGTGTATTATATACCCACCTATATGCGCCGCCGTTATAGGAGCCTATCCAGAGTGTGTTTTTACTATCCACTAGAAATGAAAACACACTAGTGTCAAAGTCATTAAATGGCACTGTTTTTTGTTGTTTGTCGGGGTCAGTGATATCAATGCTATAAAGAGAAGGTAGACTAGGGCCACCGAACAGTAAAAACTTTTTACGACCTAAATTAATTTCTGCGATGGCATAAACACTTGGAATTGAATTGATTTTTTCAAACGTATTTTTACCCGGGTCTTTTTTGAGCAAATTTAAACCGCCGCCTTCGGTGCCTACCCAAAAATTATCATTACTATCGGCATATAAAGCCCTTACCTTATCATAGCTTAAACTATTGGGGTCTTCTGTTTTACGTACATGAAAAAATTGTTTTCTATGGGGATCAAATTTATTAATTCCACCCCCTGTACTTCCTGCCCATATAATACCTGTTTTATCCTTATACAACGATGTAATACGATTTTTACTTATGCTATGCGGGTCTTTTGGATCATAAACAAAGGTCTTAGATAGATTAAATTTACCATTAGTGGGATTGTTTTTTATTAATAAAAGCCCCTTATTGTCTGTTCCTGCCCAGATTTTGTTATTGTCTGTTAGTATTCTGGTAATAGAAATGTCATCAATTATTTTTTCAAATTTTAAGCCCTCTTTATCCTTTGATTGCGCGTAAAACCCTTTTTCTCCACCAAAAACTAATCGGCCATCTTTAAATTCATTTATACATCGAACTGAAAAACTTGGGAATCCAAATATTTCATTCATGAATTTGAAATATGGATTTCCATTAGAATCTCTAGAAAGCATATATATACCGCTAAAACTCCCTAACCAAATCTGGCCTTTGCTATCTTGAAAAATACTGATTGGAGATCTTATTTCTCTATTAACCACAAAGGGATCTTCTATTGCACTAAAACGTTTAAATTTTAAAGAATCTTTATTTTGATTGAGGTCTAAGACATTTAAACCAACACTAGTTCCTATCCATAGCCTGTTTTCTCTATCTCTGTACACTGTGGTTACATGGTCGCTGTTGATAGTATTTACATCATTTTTGTCATGTTTGAAGGTTGTAAATTTCTCAGTAGAGCGATCCATAAAAATTAGTCCACCCCCAGTACTTGCTATCCAAAAATTACCATCTAGGTCTTGTTCAAGATCATAAATGAGGTTGCTAGTTATAGCACCTGGTTTTTTGGGGTCTGGATTAAATATTTTAAAGTTATAGCCATCATATCTATTAAAGCCGTCATGAGTACCGAACCACATAAACCCATCTTGATCTTGTATAATTGTATTTATATCACTTTGTGATAATCCGTTGTTTGTTGTAATCCGTTCAAAGTGATTTGAATTCTGACTTGTCGCAGAAACATGTATGAAACAGAAAGCTAGGAATATTATAAGTCTCACCATGCTTTTATTAAATAGGGTTTTAGGTAAAACACGCTTAATTGTCATTTTTATTCTGTTCATATATAAAAGAATTCAGCCTAGAAAAGGTGTCCTAATAGGTTTAATTTGTTTTTGGCATGATTAGTTTTAAGCTATTATTATTTCTGGCGAAAAGAATTGCTTGTTTTTGATCTTTTCCAATGGTTATTATTTTAATGTCTTTAATTTCTCCAGTAATACAAAGTCCAGTTTCTTTGGGTAAAAGCACTTTGCCGCCGTCTTTGCTTCCTTGAATGATAGATCCAATACTGGCATCATTTCTGGGTGTTTCTACTTCTGAATTATACAAGTTTCCACCAACTAAAACATCTAAAAAAGTATCGTTATTATAATCAAACAGCGTAAAATTATTAATTGAAGAGAGTTGTAAATACTCATCAAGTTTATGAGTTTCAAAACGACCTTCACCTTTGTTTTCAATCCAATGATGAGCAAAAGTATTGGCCATATAATGTAATGAATTGTTTAGCATATTTTCGCCATAAATCTCAGTTAAGTTGGCATTAGCAAAAGATTCATAGGTTTTGAACCGTTGTGCAATTGCTGGAATTTGTTGTGATGAGCATTCTCTACCCCTTAACGGCAATTTCATTCCAGATTTTTTATAACTTAAAACAATATCAGAAGATCCATTTTTATCAAAGTCATTGGCATAAACCTCAAAAGGGGCTTTAGTACTAGCTTTGTATTTATAATTTAAACCTAAATTCCCTGCTAAATAATCGAGGTCTCCATCACCATCCATATCCGCTTTTTCCAAGCTATACCACCAACCGGTATCATTTTCTAAACCGAGTTTTTCAGTTTCATCTTCAAAACCTGCCCCAGTGTTTTTGAAAAACCGGATGGGCATCCATTCACCTGCCACTATTAGATCTACTTTACCGTCAGTGTTATAGTCATCCCAAACTGCTGAGGTTACCATTCCAGTAAATTCTAATCCGGGGGCAATTTCAGAAGTAACCTCGGTAAATTTTAGATTAAGATTTTCACCACCATCATTTCTTAGAATTGTACTTTTTGGAGCATGTGGGTATTTGCCAGGGATAATTCTACCACCAATAAATAAGTCTAAATCACCATCATTATCATAATCTGCTGAGATTACTTCCTTGCCACTTGAATATATTTTTGGTAAGGCTTGTTTTGATTTTATGAATCCACTCGGCGTATTTAGGTATAACCTATCCAGAAAAGTGTTTTTTGGTTGTGTTTTGTCATTTCCACCGCTAACTACGTATAAGTCCATATCTCCATCATTATCTGCATCAAAAAATAAGGCACCAGTATCTTCTAAGTTGTTGTCTTCCTCCCAAGGTCCTGGAATCACTTCAAAAAGACCATCGTTTTTTTGCTGATATAAAGCGCCTTTATTTCCGGAAGCATTCCCTATAAAAAAGTCATCTAAACCATCATTGTTTATGTCTCCAACAGCCAGTCCTGGTCCGATGGTGGAATATTTGTGAGGTAGAAGCGGTTCATGCTGAAAATCATCATAAAAGGGTTCAATATGCTTAAAAGAAATGCCTGATATTTTTGTGATATCTTGAAAATTCACCGTCTGTTCTATATGGTTTTTGGTTGGAGAAACGGCATTTCTATAATCGATTTCTAAAAGTTGATTTGCTTTAACATCTCGAAGTGTTTGGGTTTTTCCAAGAGGCCAAACAATGTTTATCTCCTCTATAACATCAGTGTCTCCAAGTCCAAAATGTAAAATGGACTCTACGCTAGATTGATAGCCTCTTGTGAGGGTTAATTCTTGAGTTTGAGAAGATGCATTGGACTTTACAGTAATTTTCGAACCAATACCGAAAGGGTTTAGTTTATTACCAATTAGTTTTATTCTTAGGTAATTGTTTGATGAATCATTGAGGTTGTTCACATATATTGAAGCAGGAGCATCAATATTATTCACTATAAGTTCTAAATCGCCATCATTATCCAAATCGGCAGTAGAGAATCCATTTGAAAAGCCTTTTTTGTTTAATCCCCAAAGTTCAGTGCTATTTGTAAAAGAGAAGTCACCATTATTTTTAAAAGCGTAATTTGATATTGGTGTGCTTGGCATTTTAGTAAAATCCTTGGGTTTTTTAATTCCAAACATAGCTTCCGAATTATATGCTGCATTAACGTCATTATTGTTTACGTCTCTTTTAACCCCATTAGAAATGAAAACATCTTTGTGTCCGTCGTTATCAAAATCAGAAAAAATGGCTCCCCAGCTCCAATCTGTTGTGGCTATACCTGCATATCTCGCTATATTACTAAAAGATGGATACTTGTTTTTCAATATACCATTATTAAGTTGCAAGGCGTTTTGCATATATTGATAGTTAAATCCCATATCAATGGCTTGATAAAAGGTTTCAGGGCTCATGCTAGCCATATTTGTTTTAGAACGTTTATAATCACCGGGTGTCATGTCTACTTGAAGTATGTCTATGAGGCCGTCATTATTAAAGTCGGACGCATCTACGCCCATTCCAAACATGGAAGTCTGTCTTGTTACTTTTTTTGATACCTCTGAAAATGTTCCGTCACCATTGTTTAAATAAAGATAGTCTGGAACATTGAAATCATTTGATAAATATAAATCTGTGTTGCCGTCATTATTGAAATCTGAAGCAATAATACCAAGAGTTAAACCAAAATTCTGTACTCCAGATGCAGTGGTTACATCTGAAAATGTGCCATCACCATTGTTTTTATACAAATGGCCAGAATCTTGAAATGAATTTTGTTCCATTTTTAATTTATAATAAATATTGCCTTGACTTACCAATACATTAGGATAATTTGCTACAAATACATCAAGTAAACCATCATTATTATAATCAAAAAAAGTAGATTGAATAGATTTACTTGTGTCTGCTAAACCATACGATTTTGCTTGTTCTGAAAATGTATTATCGCCATTATTAATAAATAATTGATTCGCACTATGTTCTGATTTATCTGATACGCTGAGGTAGATATCCAAAAAGCCATCATTATTCACATCGGCCATCGTTGTTCCGGAGTACCATCTTGAATCTCCTGAAATACCTGCAGATTCAGTGATGTCTTCAAACTTTAAATTGCCTTTATTAAGGTATAATTTGTTAGGAACAAGATTGCCTGTAAAGTAGAGGTCTGTTAGGCCATCATTATTAATATCTCCTGCAGATACGCCACTTCCAAGATACAAATAAGGATAGTTAAAATAATTTAGAGTATCGTTTTCAATAATATTATTTGAAAAGTCAATGGAAGAAATGCTAGGACTTAATTCACTAAAACCTGAAGCTTTTATAGGCGTCTTATTTTCTTTGCCACAGGCCAATAGAAAAAAGGATAAAAGCATTGAAATTAATGAAAATCTTAACATATGAATTTAATAATTAAAAATGAGCCATCAACCCAAAAATATGGTTTGATGGCATTTTAAACAAACAGTAAACTATACTTTTAATAACCTGGGTTTTGTTTAAACCCTTCATCATTGTTATTACCATCAAGCTCGGTTAGTGGAATAGCTAGGTATTCTCTACCCGGCTTATAAGATCCTGTCCCGCCGCTTTCAGATTTAAACTCAGGGTTGTCAACAATTCTGGATTTTACGCGTCCCCATCTCAATAAATCGAAATATCTAGTACGTTCAAAAGTCATTTCTTTAACACGTTCATCATCAATATCTTGCATGGTTATAGATGTGTGCGGTGCTAAATCAACTCTTGCTCGCACTTCATTTATTGCATCTAATGCTGCTTGCGTAGAACCATTTAACATAAATTCAGCCTCAGCAAACATAAGTAATATATCGGCATATCTTAATATTCTCAGGTTATTACCGGATGCATGCCAGCCACCATCTCTAGATTGTGATTTTCCGTTATATTCCCAATCTGCATATTTGTTACCGTAAATAGTAGTTTCAGAAGGATCATAGGCGTCGCCATAAGAAACATTTAGGTAGGTTCTAGATTTTAAGAATTTCCCTTGATATTGGGTTGAATCCGGATAATTCCAGAAAAATGTGGTATATGTTCTAGGGTCAACCTCACCATTGGTAGTTTGCTCATCTAAAAATAAGTCAAGCGCCCATTGGTTTACACGCATAGTGTTTTGGTTTGTATATCCTACAGGTGCTAAATCGGCTTGATAAGCAGAACCAGAACCACTATTGGCGTTATCTGCTCCCCAACCTTGATTACCATCAGCTACTAATTGAATTTCAAAAAGTGACTCTTTATTGTTTTCAAACTCTTCTGTAAAGTTATGTGCATAGTCGTCCATTAATTCGTAACTACCATCCATAACCTTTGCAAATTCAGCTTTGGCTTCAGCGTATTTTCCTTGGTATAAGTATATTTTTCCTAACATTCCAGTTGCAGATCCAATAGTTACTCTGCCTAAATCATCTGCAGGCCAAGCCGCAGGTAATTTACTTTGTGCCATTTTTAGGTCTTCCTCAATTTGAGCCCATACCGAGGCTGGTGGCGCCTGAGGCAATAAATCGGGGGCTTCTATTTGCGCAATAGGAACTGTAATTAAAGGCACGTTTAAGAAGTTATTTAATAATTGAAAATAGTTGTAAGCCCTTATAAAATAAGCTTCACCTAGTATGTTTTCTTTATCTGTTGCATCCATGTCTATGTTTGGAACATTAAATAATACATCATTGGCTCTAGCTACTCCTCTGTATTGGGCTTCCCAGGTCCATCTTGGTGCATTTCTGTCGGCTGTTGCACTAAAATAACCTGCCGCAGTTCTGTCTGAAGTATTATAACCGTTAACCACATCATCTCTGTAATCTGAAAGAAACACTTCAAATCTAGAATAGTAGGTAATCGCAACAAAAGGGCTGTAGGCTCCAATGATTCCTTTTTTAGCATCATCAGCCGTTTGCCAGAATGATGCTGGAGACAGTATATTTGGATTGCTTTGGTTCAGAATTTCATCTGAGCAGTTCGTGTTAAGGGCAAATAATGCTAATAGAGCTAGCATACCCTTTGTAATAGTTTGTATTCTATTTTTTTTCATGTTTTGCATTTTTTAAAAAGAAACTTGTAATCCTAATTGAAATGTTCTTGGCACTGGATATGCGCCTTCATCTACGCCATTGTTAAATTGACTTGTCCCTCCTCTTGAATTTCTTCCAATCTCTGGGTAGTATCCTGAGTAATCAGAAATGGTAAATACATTTGTTCCAGAAAAATATAATCTTATTTTTTGTAATTTGATTTTTTCAAGTACGTTGTCTGGTAAAGTATAACCAATTTGTGCATTTCTTAAGCGGAAATATGCACCGTTTTCAAGATAAAAATCTGACATTCTACGGTTGAAACCTGGGTCTACTTGAGTGTTCCTGGGTACATTAGTATTTGTGTTTGATGGTGTCCAGGCATTTGTAGCATCTGCTAAATAATTACCATTAAAATCAAAGTAACCTCTATAAATAGAAGAGTTCAATATTTTGTTTCCAGAAACGCCATTAAAGAATAAACTTAAATCAAAGTTTTTATAGTCTGCAGAGATATTTAAGCCATATTCAAAATTTGGAATGGGGCTGCCTAAATATCTTCGATCCTCTGGATCAATACCATTACCATCAAAATCTTTAAACTTCAAATCACCAGCCTGAGGACTGCCTTCTTGATCATTAGCAGCATCAGCTTCGGCATCTGTTTGATAAATACCATCGGTTACATAACCGTAAAAAGACCCTATGGGTTCTCCTATATCAGTTCTTGTACCTTGCAGTCCGTTTGAGGTAAACCCACCGCCTACTATTGGGGCTTGCCCACCTAAAGACGTTACTTTGTTGTCTAAGGTTGAGAAGTTACCTGTTACACTGAAATTAAAGTCTCCAAATGAATCTGAATAGGTAGCTAAAAATTCAAAACCTTTATTTTCGATACTACCTCTATTAAATGGAATTCTATTGGCAAATCCAGTATATAAAGGGAGTTGAATATCGACTAAAATATCTTCAGACTTTTTAATAAAGTAATCTAAAGTAATATTTAATTTACTTTTAAAGGCATTAAATTCTAGACCAACATTCGTGGTTTTTGTAGTTTCCCAAAAAATATTTTCATTAACACCTCTTGTTACTGCATACCCCGTTTCTCTTGAACTTGGGTTTCCTAAAACATAGGTGCTAAACAAGTTAATTGAAGGCTCAGTGACGTAAGCATTAACGTTGTTAGAGCCTATTTCTCCATAACCTGCTCTTAATTTAATATTTGTTAAGGCATCAAAGTTCTCCATAAATTGCTCATTGCTTAAATTCCAACCTATAGCAAATGATGGAAACTCTCCCCATCTTAAATCTTCTTTAAAGAATGAAGAACCATCACGACGAATACTAGCCGTTAGTAAATATCTGTCATCATAGGTGTAATTTAATCGACCAAAATAGGATTGAATTGAAGATGTGATATCTTGTCCAGTAGATGATTGTAGGTTGTCCTTAGAAAAAGCCTGGCCAACGCTAATGCCATTGGTAGCATTAATAGCATTAACACCTAAAAACCTTCTGTTGTTTTCTTGTTGTGTAAACCCAGCTAGTACATCAATTTTATGTTTATTAAATGTTTTATTATAGTTTAATGTATTTTCAATTAATGTATTAAACGTATTGCTGTTTTCTTCAAAGAACTCGGAAGTTGCTTTATTACTACCGTCATAAATTACTTGTTCATCAGGACTGAATCTGAAATTATTTCGTGCAGCAGATTCAACACCTAAGTTGAGCTTATACGTCAATCCTTCTATAATTTCATAAGAACCTGCAATATTACCTATTACTCTATTTGTTTTAACTTTTCGCTGTTCTAATTCAGCAAGAGCTAATTCATTGGTTATGGTTCCTTGACCATAGAAAGCACCATAGGCTGTTGTTATACCTCTATCGGCTCTATCATCAGCACTCCACTCACCAGCATCGTTTCTTAATCTTATGGTAGGTAAAAGGTTTCTTTCCTTATTAAAATAAACATTTGGTCTATTAATTGTTCTTGTTAAACCAACATTGGCTTCCATTTTGAAATGCCCTTTATCTAAACTGGTGTTTATTCTTGCTGTTGTTCTTTCAAACTCCGAAGATTTTACAATTCCTTCTTTGTCTAAGTGGCTTAAAGATAGAGCGTATGCACTATGGTCTCCACCACCAGACATTCTAAGGTTTGTGTTAGATACACCTGCTGTTCTAAAAGAGTCGTCATATAAGTTGCTCGTATAATTCGGGTCGAATTCGGTATCATTCGCTGGTTTTCTAGGTACACCATCTGTGTCATTCGCGCGGTTTACAATATCTACATATTGTCTGGCATCAGCCCAATCTACCTCATTTATAACTTTATCAAAACCATAGTTTGTGTCAAGTTCAATACTTACTTGGCCTTTTTTACCCTTTTTAGTGGTTACAATAACAACACCATTTGCTGCTCTGGAACCGTAGATTGCAGTTGCAGAGGCATCCTTTAAAACCGAAACACTTTCTATATCATTAGGGTTGACAGAATCCATACTTCCGGTGATCATACCATCTATTACAAATAGAGGTCCGTTATTGGAGAATGTTCCAGTACCTCTAATGGTTATTACTGAATTTGCCCCAGGCGCACCTCCTTGTTGCGATACATTTACACCAGCCATACGTCCTTGTAAGGCTTGTGTGGCATCACTGTAGGTGTATTTTTCAATTTCTTTGGAGCCCACTTGTGCGACAGCACCAGTTAAATCAGATTTCTTTTGTTTACCATATCCTACTATTACAACTTCATCAAGCTGACTGGCATCTTCGATAAGAATTGCATTTATAGTGGTTTTACCGTTCACTGGAATTTCCTGTGTAACAAATCCCATATAGCTTATGACTAAAATAGCGTCAGTTGCAGCTGAAATAGAAAAGTTGCCATCAAAATCTGTTTGAGCACCATTAGAGGTGTTTTTTACCAATACGTTTGCGCCTGCCAAAGGTTGGTTATTCTCATCAGTAATTGTACCGCTAATTGATAGGTTTTGGGCACTTGCTAGCGCGGTACCAGCTAGCAAAGCCATGAACAACATCAGGAAACGATGTTGAAATTTTAGCTTGAGTAATTTTGTTGATTTCATAAGCGTCAATGTCTCTTAGTATAGTTAATAAATAGTTAAATAAAATATCAAGACAAACTTAGCATGGATATAAGTTCAGGCATACAACATATAGTCAAAAGCATGTAACATATAAATAAACACTCAAGAATTACAGGGTTTTATTGAAAGATTATAATGTATTGGGTGGTAATTTTTAATTAAACACATAAAACGAATATCTTTTTTGAGTTTATGTGAATTTGATGCAGTTTTGTAAAGTTGGATTGTTTTCTACGAAGATTGGTTTAGATGAGAAATCACTTTTTGAATTTTTTGAAATACCAATATTCTGAGAAATTCATATTGAAATGATTTTCTGAAGGAGCAGCATAACTGAATTCAAAAACCTAAGGCATGTTAATCCACCAAAATATGTTTTGTTTGTAATTGTATACGTGGGCTTTGTTGATTTCTGTATGTACTTTAGGGATAAGATTTGATGTGAACAACATCAGTACAATGGTATCTAGGATTCAAACTGTGAATCTTTGTTTTGACTAGGGCGTTCTATTACGTGACGTACGGAAACATCGGGGTCATCCGCAAAATAATTTGGGATTAAGCAAAAAATAGCCTTTGACTTTTAAAAGGCTCTAATACTTTAATAAGAGCGGTTGTTTTAATTTAGAATTGAAAATTATCCTTTAAACATCATCAAAGTCTATGACTAGTTTTGACGTAGTAGGATGTGCTTGACAGGTTAAAATAAGCCCCTCAGCTACTTCACTTTCGGTTAAAATGTTGTTTTGACGCATAGTAGCTGCGCCTTCAGTGATTCTGGCTAAACAACTGCTGCAAATTCCACCTTGACATGAATAAGGAGCGTCTAAATCTTCATCTAAAGCCGCTTCAAGAATAGTTTGTTTTTGAGACATATCAAAAGTCGTTGTTTCTTCATCAACCGTAATAGATATGCTTGTGTTACCTGAAGCAACTACTTCTTCTTTCACTTCAGCTGGCTTTGCGGCTTTAAAAAGTTCAAAGTGAATTTTATTCTCGTCAATATTATGCTCAACTAACACATCTTTAACCGTATGAATCATGCCTTCTGGTCCACATAAATAATAGGCGTCAACCTCTATGTGTTTGTGCTCGTTCTTCATTACGTAATTCACAGTACTCTTCTCAATTCTTCCAAAAATTGCATTTTCCTCATCTTGCTGACTAAATACAAATTGTATAGAGAAACGTTCTTTATATTGGTGCTGTAAATCTAAAAGCTCATTAAGGAACATGGTGTCTTTAGTAGTCTTATTTCCATAAACTAGAATAACTTTACTATATACTTCTTCTTCTAAAGCACATTTTATAATACTTAAAATAGGAGTAATACCACTACCAGCTGTAAAAAGAGCAATGTTTTTTGTCTTTGAATCATTGGGTTCAAAAACAAAACGACCTTTAGGTGGTGCTACCTCAATAGAGTCTCCCACTTTTAAAGATTTATTTGCATAAGCCGAAAAGGTACCGTCCTTAACTTCTTTAACGGCTACTTTTATTTCTCCACTTTTTGGAGCAACGCAAAGGGAATAATCACGTCGTACTTCATTGCCATTAATTTCGGTTTTTAGTGTTATATATTGACCAGCTTTAAAAGCAAATGTGTCTTTTAGGTTTTCTGGAATATTAAATGAAATGCTAATTGCTTTATCAGTTTCTCTATTAATATTTTTAACCGAAAGTTTATAGAATGAAGACATGTAAAATTATTTTCTACAAAAATAGTGAAGCCTTTAAAAATGAGGAACACTTTTCGTAAAAAAAGCAAGAGGAAAGATACTGAGTTATAATTATGGCAGATGATTTTCAACAAACAAATAGTTTTATGCTGTTCAGTTTAATATAAATTAAGACATAATGATGATATTGGGTATATCTATTGGTGCGAAGGTCTAAAATTAGACAGGTGGTATTTTTATTTAGTATATGGTTGTTTTATATTGCAAATTATGTAGTCTATAAAATTTGGAAACATGTATATTTAGTTATTCATTTCAAAAAAACATTGTAACGTTTCAACTTTTTGTTGTACCAACATATAACCTTTTCAATAACCCATTTAATTTTTTAAAATGAAAAATTTTTTATTTGCTAGCCTTGTTTTAATCGCTGTTAGTTTTTGTCAAGCACAAGAAAATTCTGAATTCAAAAAAGAAACTGTTGAATTTATTAAAACTACAGGAGCTGGCGCAGCCTTTGAAAACGCCATTACTCAAATTGGTACTATGGTACCAGAAGCCAATAAAGCGGCCTATTTAAATGAGGCTCAAGGTACTTTAGGCGATATATATGGTCAAATAGCAGAATTGTATATGACTGAATTTACTCAAGAAGAAATTAAAGCATTGGTTGTCTTTTATGAAACAGATTTAGGAAAGAAATTAGCAGAAAAACAGTTAGACCTAACCCAAAGAGCGATGTCTTTTGGACAGGCTTGGGGAGCAAAAGTTCAGAAAATTGCGCAAAAACACATGATGTAATCTTGAGATTCATTGTGTGGATGTCAACTAGATAATAGTCTTAAACGAAAACAAAACGCCTTATGATTCGGTTGTTTTTTAACTTAGAGTGGAAACAGTTTAGCAGAGCCTCTTATTTTCAAAAGGGTATTGCCATTAAAATACTACTGTTTTTGGCTGCCATATATTTTGGAGGTGCTGCCATCATGTTAGGCGTTGGTTTGTTTTTTATTGCCAAAAAAATTAAGCCTGATTTAGACCCAATAATTCTCGTTAATAATTTTTTAATTTATTGGTTTTTATTTGATATAGTGATCCGGTTTTTTCTACAGCAGCTGCCTGTGATGAATATTAAACCTTTGATGACTATTCCAATAAAGCGAAACACAGTTATTCATTATTTACTGGGAAAAACCGCCTTGTCATTTTTTAATTGTATTGCCCTTTTTATCTTTTTACCTTTTAGTATTGTGCTATTAGTACAAGGCTATGCGGTTGTCAATGTGTTTTGTTGGTTTTTATCTATTATTATCTTGACATTTTGTGTCAATTTTATAAATTTTTTGATTAATAAAAACAACACATTTTTTTACAGTATTGCAGGTGTTTTGTTCGTTTTTTTAGGTTTAGAAACCTATGGTTTTTTTAAAATTTCAGAGCCTATTGGTAAAGCTTTTAATATGCTTTATCAGCAACCTTATTTAGTGATTATACCACTATTGTTCTTGTTTTTATTGTACAAAAAAAATTACTCGGATATAAGAAAAGGGTTTTATTTGGATGGCGCTATTTCTAAAAAGGCAGATCGTGTAAAAAGTTTAGATTTAAATTGGGTAAATAGATTTGGTAGTGTAGCTGTGTTTTTAAAAAACGATATACGTTTAATTTTGAGAAATGCACGACCAAAACAAGTGTTGTTAATGTCGGGGTTGTTCCTTTTTTATGGCTTGTTTTTTTATACGCAAAGTGCGTACAAAAACATGCCTGCTTTTTTGGCTTTTGCCTCTATGTTTGTAACAGGAGGTTTTTTAATGACATTTGGGCAATTGGTGCCTTCTTGGGATAGCGAGTATTATAAGTTGTTAATGAGTCAGAATATACCATATAGTAAATATTTAGAATCGAAATGGTATTTAATGGTTGTTGCAGTTTTTGTTTCCTTTATTCTGAGCATCCCATATTTATATTTTGGATGGGATATTTTTGGAATGATTGCCGCTGGAGCCCTATTTAATATTGGGTTGAACTCATTTATAACATTGTTTGGAGGTGCATTAAATAGAGTGCCTATAGAATTGAATGTAAAGGCCAAAGCATTTAGTAATACCAATGGATTCAATCCTACACAGATGCTCATTGCTTTGCCTAAATTAGTGCTGCCTATGCTGCTTTTTTATGTGCCTTACAAAATTATAAACTTTCAAGCAGGGCTTATTGTTCTTGCTTTAAGTGGTGTTTTAGGCATTGTTTTCAGAAATTTCTTTTTAAGTAAAATTGAAGGGGTTTATCAAAAAGGGAAGTATAAAACCATTGCTGCTTTCGCAGAAAAAAAGTAGGTCTTTTAAAAATTATTTAAATCATGATTGTTACAACTAATCTTTCAAAAAAATATAACGAGAATCTAGTTTTAAGTATAGAACACTTAGAGATTCCTAAAGGTCAAAGTTTTGGTTTGGTAGGTAATAATGGCGCAGGAAAAACAACGTATTTTAGTTTGCTTTTAGATTTGATACAACCTACTACAGGGTTTATAAATAACAATGGTGTTTCTGTTAATGCCAGTGAAGATTGGAAACCCTTTACATCCGCTTTTATAGATGAAAGTTTTTTAATTGGTTACCTAACCGCTGAAGAATATTTTTACTTTATTGGTGAATTGCGTGGGCAAAGTAAGGCCGATGTGGATGCACTTGTAGCACAGTTTGAAGATTTTTTTCATGGTGAAATTTTAGGTCAAAAGAAGTATTTACGTGATTTAAGTAAGGGAAACCAGAAAAAAGCAGGCATTGTTGCAGCCCTTATTGGTAATCCGGAGGTGGTGATATTGGATGAGCCTTTTGCTAATTTAGATCCAACAACTCAAATACGACTAAAAGAAATAATAAAAGATTTAGCAGAAGCAAAAGGCGTTACCGTTTTAATTTCTAGTCATGATTTATTGCATGTAACAGACGTTTGCGAACGTATTGTAGTTTTGGAAAAAGGTGAAGTTGTTAAAGACTTAGCTACAAGTGCAGCGACTTTAAAAGAGTTAGAAACTCATTTTTCTAATTAGAATATATTAAATTTTTACCTAGCCTTTTATTATTGAATTCATGTAATTTCTGCATATTACAGGCAATAATTCAAAAAGATGTTTATTTTTACCCAGTTATATAATAATTACAGCATATTACAGTTATTATTCAGACTAAAAATGCCAGTGTTGAAACGTGTTTAAAGGATTATCTTTCTTGACAATTTATGAGAAATTTAATGGTTTATACTAAAGTAAAGTGGTTGATTTATGTATGAATTTTTGTTTTATTCCAATGGAATAGAAATTTTCGAGTAAATGAAAACATCTTTTAAAGTCATATTAACCTTTACCATTTGTGCCTTGTTCGCATTAAGTTGTTCTAGAAAAAAGGACAAGTTTGTGAGCAGAAACATGCATGCCCTTAGTACTGAATATAATATTTTGTACAATGGCTCTATTGCCTTAGAGCAAGGGAAAGAAGCGCTAAACGCATCATACTTTGATAATTATTGGGATGTGCTACCTGTAGAGCGCATGCAACTTTCAGAAGAAATTATAATACCGGGACAATCAAAAAACGAAAATTTCACAAGAGCTGAGGAAAAAGCAATCAAGGCCATTCAGAAACACAGCATGAATATAGAGGGTAAGGAAAAAAACCCTCAAATGGATGAGGCCTATATGCTCTTAGGGAAATCGAGATATTTCGATGAACGCTTTATTCCCGCTTTAGAGGCCTTTAACTATATTCTTTATAAATACGCGGCAAGTGATAAAATTAATCAGGCAAAGGTTTGGAGGGAAAAAACCAATATGCGTTTGGATAATAATGAGTTAGCCATAAAGAATCTAAAGCGTTTGTTGCGACAGGAAGATATTGAGGGTCAAGAATTGGCAGATGCAACTTCAACTTTAGCCCAAGCCTACATAAATACTAAAGTTATAGATACCGCCATTACGCATTTAGAAACGGCTTCTCAAGTTACAACCAGTCATGATGAACGAGGAAGGTATCGCTTTATTCAAGGTCAATTATATAATAAATTAGGACTAAAAGACAGCGCAAATAGTGTTTTTGATAAAGTCATTGAATTAAATAGAAAGACACCAAGAATATATATGATTGCTGCGCATCTTGAAAAGGTTAAGAATTTTGATCCTGAACATGATGATAGATATGAGGTAGCGGCATTTTTGCGAGAATTGGAAGAAAATAGAGAAAATCGTCCGTTTTTAGATAAGATATATCACCATACCGCTGAGTTTTATAGAAATATAGAATCAGATTCATTGGCCATTGCTTATTACAATAAATCACTAAGAACGAATTCTCAAGATAGTTATCTGAAGGCGAAAAACTATGAAACCCTTGGTGATATGTATTTTGATGGTTCAGTTTATGCTGATGCCGGTGAGTATTATGACAGCACCATGAGTGTTTTGCCGCTAAATTCAAAACCATATCGTGTTATAAAAAGAAAACGAGATAATTTAAATGATGTTATTTTCTATGAGGGTGTTGCTCGAGTAAATGATAGTGTTTTAAATTTGGTACATATGCCGGATGATCAACGTAGTAAATATTTTAATAATTACGTAGATGAGTTAAAACGGAAAGCTGAAGAAGAAAAAGAGCGTACAGAAGCCGCAGAGCGAAATAATGGCTTAGTTACGGTTAATAATCAAATTGGACGCAGTGCGCAAGGCGGTTCAGACCAAGCGACCTTGTTTTATTTTTATAACCCCACGACTGTATCCTATGGAAAAAATGAATTTGTGAAGATATGGGGAAATAGACCTTTAGAAGATAATTGGAGATTGTCTAGTAAAGGTGTTTCTGGTTTAAACCCTGGTAATACTGATATTGATATCGTAGCACCCGTTTCTGATGATGAAAAGTTTAACCCAGACTTTTATATTTCAAAAATTCCAACTGAAGAGAAAGAAATTGATAGCATTTCAAAAGATAGAAATTACGCCTATTATCAGCTGGGACTTATTTATAAAGAGAAATTTAAGGAATATGAATTAGCTAAAAGTAAGTTTCTTAATCTGCTTGAAAGTAATCCAGAGGAAAGACTCATATTGCCTTCTAAATATAATTTGTACAAGATTTATGAATTACTTGGTGAGCATGATGAAGCTGAAATAGCGAAAAATAATATTATAAACACATACCCAGATTCAAGGTATACAACGATTTTAAAGAATCCTGAATTGGTGTCAGGACGAGATGAAAATAGTCCACAAAGTTTGTATGAAGCCTTATATGTTCAGCATGAAAACCAAGAATATGCTGAGGTTATTTCAAAAAGTGAGGATTATATCAATAGGTTTGATGGTGATGCCATTGTGCCAAAGTTTGAATTATTAAAAGCTACTGCAAAAGGCCGTTTATACGGTTATGAAACCTATAAAAAAGCTATAAATTATTTAGCAGTGACTTATGCCAATACGCCAGAAGGGAAACAAGCTAAGAACATAGAATCAAATATTTTGCCTAAATTAGCGGGCACTGAATTTGTTGAATCTGTTGATAGTCTGTCAGTTGGACATAAAGTTGTTTTCAAATTTAACGAGCAAAAGCAAGACGAAATATTAGGATTTAAGACAACTTTAGATACGGTTTTAAAACATGTAAAATATTATAAATTGAAGTCATCATTAGATGTTTATGACCCCAAAACAAGTTTTGTTATTGTTCATGGTATAAATTCTAAGCAAGTCGCAGAAAACTTTGAGCAACTCATTGTGAAAAAAGATAAGAATAAAATAAAACCCCCCTATTTTGTAGTGTCATCTACAAACTATCAAATAATTCAAATTCATAAAAATTTGGATGCATATTTGAATCTCTATAATAATTAACCTTAAAAAGTATTACTATGTTTTCAGAAAATAAAAAAGACAAACAAATGACAGAAGGATCAACAAGCCAAAATATTGTAGCTCAAGGCACAAAAATGGTAGGCGACTTTAATAGTGAAGGTGATTTTAGAATTGATGGTACTATAGAAGGTAATATTAATACATCAGGCAAGGTTGTTGTTGGAAAAGCAGGTTTGATTAAAGGTAATTTAAACGGTACTGATGCTTATTTTGAAGGTAAATTTTCTGGAAAATTAGGATTGTCAGGTACATTAACATTAAAGTCCTCAGCACATGTTGAAGGCGAAGTTGTAGTTGGAAAACTTGCTGTTGAGCCAGGAGCAACATTTAATGTGACCTGTGTAATGAAAGGCTCGGTAAAAGATATTAATAATGGCGGGCAACAACAAAAATCAAAATCGGAAAGAACAGCTTAAACAAATTGCTGCTTTATCTGGAATTGCCTTTCAGATGGGTATTACCATTTATCTTTTTGTGATATTTGGTAAATGGTTAGATGTTAGGTTAGGGAATTCCGGTAAGACCTTTTTAATTATTTTCACCTTATTAGGCGTGGGTATTTCTTTGTACGCCGTGCTAAAACAAATAAAGAAGCTAAACCCTTGACTTTAAAAACACTTAGTAGTAACTGCTTTACAGTAGTTATTGTTGGGGCCATTGCCTTTTTAATTCATTTTTTAATAAACCGGTTAATTGAGAGTGCTGTTACAGTTTATCAATTGCTATATTCCTATGCTATTAACATCCTGTTGGCTTGTGGGGTGATAATTCTTTTGTTTGTTTTTAAGAAAAAACTTCAAGACCAATTGGGGTTTTTGTTTATGGGGGCTAGTCTGTTAAAGTTTGTATTCTTTTTTGTGCTATTCTATCCTGAATATAATGCTGATGGTGATTTAACGCGCTTAGAGTTTTTAACTTTTTTTATTCCGTATGCCATTTGCCTCATTACAGAAAGCGTTGTTTTATCAAAGTTTCTGAATAGTTTGGATAATTCTAAATAGTTTAAATAGAAGCTCATAAATAATATTAAAATTTGTTTTTTGCTTTTGAGATAAAAACATACCTTTGCACCGATTTTTAAGCCACTATTTATATTAAGTGATATGCAAAATATTATTTCTAGAAAAACGATTTGTTTATTCTTCTTAATGGTTACAGCATTTTCTTTTGCAAAAGAAGAAAAACATGAAGGAGAGGGAGATATAAAAACTGAAATAAAAGAATACATAAATCATCACTTACTCGATACGCATGATTTTAGTTTAACATCCTATACAACAGATGCTGGAGAGCATAAATATATTGGTTTTCCTTTGCCAGTTATTTTATGGGATAATGGGTTGAAAGTATTTTCATCTTCAAAATTTCACCACGGTGAATCTGTAGCTGAAGTTAACGGAGATTATTATGCTTTATATCACAATAAGGTATACAAAACCGACGCTGCTGGAACTATTGATCTTGATGATCACCACCACCCAACAAATGTAAAGCCAATAGACTTCTCTATAACCAAAAATGTATTCACAATATTTTTAGTAGGCCTATTCATGTTTGTTATGTTTAGCAGAATGGCTAAGAAATACAAAACAGGAAGTATGCCTAAAGGAATGGGTAGGTTTTTAGAGCCAATTATCTTGTACATTAGAGATGATATTGCTGTTCCTAATATTGGAGTGAAGAAATACAAAAGGTATATGCCTTACTTATTAACTGTATTTTTCTTTATTTGGATTATTAACTTATTAGGATTGACTCCACTAGGGGTAAATGTTACTAATAATATTGCTGTAACATTAGCTTTAGCATTAATAACATATTTCTTAACAACATTTACTGCTAATAAAAATTACTGGGGGCACATATTCTGGATGCCAGGGGTGCCAACACCCATGAAGATTATTTTAGCACCAATAGAATTGTTGGGAACTATTATTAAGCCATTTTCATTAATGATTCGTTTGTACGCTAATATTACTGCGGGTCACATTGTATTAATGAGTATCATTGGTTTAATGTTCATATTTAAAAACTGGATTGGAAGTTCATTATCATTTGGTTTAGCATTTGCTTTGTCCTTGTTAGAACTTTTAGTTGCGGCATTGCAGGCGTATATCTTTACGATGTTATCTGCTTTGTATTTCGGGTCGGCTGTTGAAGAACATCATGATGACCACTAAAAAAAGAATGTTTAATTTTTAATATATATATACATTATGACAATTCCAAACATTGTAGGAGCAGGTTTAATCGTTATTGGTGCTGGTTTAGGTATCGGTAAAATTGGTGGATCTGCAATGGATGCCATTGCACGTCAACCAGAAGCTTCTGGAAAAATCCAAACAGCTATGCTTATTGCAGCAGCACTTATTGAAGGTATTGGATTTGCTGCTTTATTTGCAGCTTAAGAAAACAAAAACAGCTTTAACGGTTGGTTAAAGCTGTTTTTTAAAATGATTACGTATTAAAATTAATATAGATAAATGGAAAAGTTAATTAATGAGTTTTCAATAGGATTATTCTTCTGGCAATTGGTATTGTTCATAGGACTAGTTTTGCTTTTAAGAAAATTTGCTTGGAAACCTATTCTGGATGCTGTTGAAAAGCGTGAAGATGGTATTAAAGATGCCTTAGATTCTGCTGAAAAGGCAAAATTAGAAATGACTAATCTTCAAGCTGATAATGAAAAGTTATTAAAAGAAGCTAGAGCAGAACGTGAGGCAATGTTAAAAGAAGCACGTGATATCAAAAACAATACAATTGAAACTGCTAAGGGTGAAGCTCAAGAACAAGCTAATAAAATAATAGAGCAAGCACAAGCGGCTATTGAAAGTGAAAAGAAAGCAGCAATGGAGGAACTTAAAAATCACGTTGCTAGTTTATCATTGGAGATAGCTGAGAAAGTAGTACGCACTGAATTATCTAACAAAGGCAAGCAATTAGAATTGGTTGAGACTATGTTAGCTGAAAAAACCTCAAAATAAGATATAATGGCGGGAGCAAGAGCAGCAATACGTTACGCAAAGGCGGTACTGAGCTTAGCATCAGATCAAAAAACAGCGGATGTTGTGAATACTGATATGAAGCTAATTGCAAATACCATTTTAGAAACTAAAGATTTAAGCGAGATGCTTCAAAGTCCTGTAGTACCTTCTTCAGCTAAAAAAGCAGTTTTATTAGAAGTTTTTTCAAAATCTAACAAAACTACATTAAGCTTAATCGATGTTTTAATCACAAATAACAGAATTGACCTTTTAGGACAGGTTGCTTCAAAGTACAATACGTTATTTGATGTATCAAAAGGTATCGAGTTTGGAACTGTAACAACAGCAGTAGCTTTAACAGCAGATTTAAAGAAGCAAGTATTAGCTAAAGCTAAAGCACTTACAGGCAAAACTGTTGAAGTAGAAAATATTATTGATGAAAGCATTTTAGGTGGTTTCATTTTACGTATAGGTGATATGCAATACAACGCAAGTGTTGCAAATCAGTTAAACAATTTAAAAAGAGAATTTACATTAAACTAAGATATTTATATATCTAAATAAATAATAAGATGGCAGAAGTAAAACCAGCTGAAATATCAGCAATCTTAAAAAAACAACTTTCAGGTTTTGAGGCTAGTGCTTCATTAGATGAAGTAGGAACTGTATTAACTGTAGGTGATGGTATTGTACGTGCTTACGGATTGTCTAACGCTCAATATGGTGAGTTAGTGGAATTCGAAGGCGGCTTAGAGGGTATTGTACTAAATCTTGAAGAAGATAACGTTGGTATCGTGTTATTAGGTGGATCTGTAGGTGTTAGAGAAGGTTCTACAGTAAAACGTACAGGACGTATTGCTTCTATCAATGTTGGTGAAGGAATTGTTGGGCGTGTTGTTGATACTTTAGGAAATCCTATTGATGGTAAAGGTCCAATTTCTGGTAAGACTTACGAAATGCCACTTGAGCGTAAAGCGCCTGGTGTTATTTTCCGTGAGCCAGTAACTGAGCCATTACAAACTGGTATCAAATCTATTGATGCGATGATTCCTGTAGGTCGTGGTCAACGTGAGTTGGTTATTGGTGACCGTCAAACTGGTAAAACAGCTGTTTGTATTGATACCATCTTAAATCAAAAAGAATTTTATGATGCAGGTGAGCCTGTTTATTGTATCTATGTTGCCGTTGGTCAAAAAGCATCAACAGTAGCTTTAATTGCTAAAACATTAGAAGAAAAAGGCGCATTAGCTTATACTACTATTGTTGCGGCAAACGCATCTGATCCTGCTCCAATGCAAGTATACGCCCCAATGGCAGGTGCTGCGATTGGTGAGTATTTTAGAGATACTGGTAGACCAGCTTTAATTGTTTATGATGATTTATCTAAGCAAGCGGTTGCTTACCGTGAGGTATCTTTATTATTACGTCGTCCACCAGGACGTGAGGCGTATCCAGGTGACGTTTTCTACTTACACTCTAGATTATTAGAGCGTTCTGCAAAAGTTATCAATGATGATTCTATTGCTAAAGACATGAATGATTTACCTGATTCATTAAAGCCATTAGTAAAAGGTGGTGGTTCTTTAACAGCTTTACCAATTATTGAAACACAAGCAGGTGACGTTTCTGCATATATTCCAACCAATGTAATTTCTATTACAGATGGTCAGATCTTCTTAGATGGAGATTTATTTAACTCTGGTGTTCGTCCAGCTATTAACGTAGGTATCTCAGTGTCTCGTGTTGGTGGTAATGCTCAGATTAAATCTATGAAAAAAGTAGCTGGTACATTAAAATTAGATCAAGCGCAGTTTCGTGAATTAGAAGCTTTTGCTAAGTTTGGTTCTGATTTAGATGCTGTTACTTTAAATGTAATTGAAAAAGGAAAACGTAACGTTGAAATATTAAAGCAAGCTCAAAACGATCCGTTTACAGTTGAAGATCAAGTTGCTATCATTTATGCAGGATCTAAAAACTTATTGAGAGATGTGCCTGTTGAAAAAGTTAAGGAATTTGAAAGAGATTTTATAGAATTCTTGAAAGCTAAGCATGCAGATGTATTAAGCACATTAAAAGCAGGAAAATTAACTGATGAGGTTACAGATACTTTAACAGCTGTAGCAAAAGATTTATCAGGAAAATATATAGCATAATTACGATTCCCACGAAAGTGGGAATCCTATTTCATATTTTAAAATATGGCAAATTTAAAGGAAATACGTAACAGAATATCATCAGTATCTTCAACGATGCAGATTACCAGTGCCATGAAAATGGTATCGGCTGCAAAGTTAAAGAAGGCACAAGATGCTATTACAGCAATGCGTCCTTATGCAGATAAGTTAACAGAACTTTTACAAAGTTTAAGTGCAACTTTAGATGCAGATTCTGGCAGTGCTTATTCTGAAAACCGTGAATTAAAGAAGGTGCTTCTTGTGCCTATTACTTCAAATAGGGGTTTAGCTGGAGCTTTTAATTCAAACATCATTAAGGAAGTTAATCGACTTACTTCTGAAACTTATGCTAATCAAGAAGTGTCTTATTTAGTTATAGGTAAAAAGGCAAATGATGCATTTAAAAAAACGGATAAGGTTATAGCCAATAAAAGTGAAGTATTTGATGATTTAACATTTGAAAATGTTGCTGAAATCGCCGAACTTTTAATGGATAAATTCGTAGCAGGTGAGTTTGATAAAATTGAAATAGTTTATAACAAATTCAAAAATGCAGCGACCCAAATTGTAATGACTGAACAGTTTTTACCAATTGTTCCTGTTGAAGGTGATGCCAATAATAATGCAGATTATATTTTTGAACCTTCTAAAATTGAGATTGTTGAAGAACTTATTCCTAAGTCTTTAAAAACTCAGTTATACAAAGGTATTAGAGATTCATTTGCTTCAGAACACGGAGCTCGTATGACGGCGATGCATAAAGCAACGGATAATGCTACCGAATTGAGAGATCAATTAAAATTAACGTACAATAAAGCGCGTCAAGCGGCGATTACTAATGAAATCCTTGAGATAGTTGGTGGTGCTGAAGCTTTAAATAATTAAAACAATTCTTCGGAATACTGAAGAATCTTCATATATGAAAGCCTCACTTTTTAGTGGGGCTTTTATTTTTTTAAATTTTATGTAACATTTTTTTGATTTTGAATCTAAAGGGAAAATCAATTTAAAATGTATATCATGAAATTAATTAAAACCTTTGTATTTTTAATAGTTATGTCTTTCAGTATGTTGTTAAATGCTGGAGAAAACCCATCTTTTAAAGTAGATGTTGTTGGGCATGGCACCCCCGTTTTATTATTCCCTGGATTTGCGTGTACTGGTGATGTTTGGAATGACCTTGTAGAGGACCTATCAAAAACAAATCAATGCCATATATTTACGTTTGCCGGATTTGGTGATGTAGCACCTATAGAAAAGCCATGGTTACCAAAAGTTAAAGAAGGGGTGGCAAGGTATATATCTGATAAGCATTTAGAAGAATCAATAATTATAGGTCATAGTTTAGGAGGTTCTCTTGGATTGTGGTTGGCTACTGATCCAGACGCCAAGTTTAAAAAAGTAATTGTTGTAGATGCCTTACCTTCCATTGGTGCTTTGATGATGCCTAATTTTAAAAGTGAAAACGTAAAGTATGATAACCCCTATAACAGGCAATCTTTGGAAATGAATGCTCAGGCTTTTGGAACCATGGCTACCCAAATGGCAAAGGGTATGACTTCAAAAGAAGATAAGCAAGTGCTCATTAAAGATTGGATTTTAAAGGCAGATAGAGCGACTTATGTCTATGGTTATACAGATTTAATGAAATTAGATTTGCGGGAACCTATTGCAGCCATAAAGGTTCCTGTGACTATTTTAGCGGCTACTGAACCATATGGTCAAGAAAATGCTAAAAAGAACTATAACACGCAATATATGAATCTTGATAACTATACTATTAAATACGCCAAAGGTTCAGCGCATTTTATAATGTATGATCAACCAGAATGGTTTTTAAACCAAATTAAAACTGAATTAGAATAATTTATGAGTGATTTACAATCTAAGTTTGATATCATATACAATTCTAATTACCCTAAAGTACACCGATTGTGTTTAGGTTATACCAATGGTGATGAGGCATTAGCTAAGGATATAACCCAAGATGTTTTTATTAAAGTTTGGGAAAATTTAGGAACTTTTAGGAATGAATCTAGTTTACCCACATGGATTTACAGAATAACAGTAAATACATGCTTAATGAGTCTTCGGAAAAAGAAACCTGTTGATATTTCAAGCCATCTTAATGTATTACAAAGCACAGAGGATGCCGTCCAAGAAGAGGACAAGTCGAATAAAATAAAACAATTATATAGCTGTATTAATACGCTTAATAGTCATGGTAAAAGTATTATTCTACTTGAACTTGAGGGTCTGCCGCAAAAAGAAATTGCTGATGTCATGGGGATGAGCCATGAAGCTATCCGCGTGAGAATTCACAGAATAAAGGAAAAATTAACTAAATGTGTAAAGAAATAATGAATTTTGAAGAATTAAAATCTCAATGGGAAAAGCAGCCAACCGTTATAGCACCCCCTAATGGAGTAGAATTGATTGTTAAGAAAACAGCATTATTAAAAAAGAAGCAACGTATAACTAATGTTGTATTAGGAGTTACAATAGTAGTTCTAATTGGATTCTTTTTTTATATCGCAGCCTATAATAATGTTAAAGTAGCCTTAGCGTTAGGATTAATGGTCGGATCTTTATTGACAAGAATAATAATAGAGCGTTTTAGTATTGAAAAACTTGGGCAAGTTAATCTTGCTGTTAAGGCAAATACCTTTAAAAATATAATAACCAATTATTATAAACAGCGTATTAAGACGCACTATATTATTACACCTATTGTGTTTGCTGCATACTTCTTAGGTTTTTCTTTGCTATTGCCATTTTTTAAAGAAGGTTTATCTACAGGGTTTTATTATTATATCCTAGTATCTGGATTCGCATTTTTTATAGTAATGGGTATTTTTATTAGAAAACAAGTCTTAAATGAAATATCAATTTTAAAACAGATGCAAGCCTAATTTTGCTAACTTAACTAAGAATATAAAGCGGCACATTCAGGCTTTTTAATGAGGTTAAATAAGGATTGGTAGTTTTGAATGAAATCCATACGTTCATGCGATAACTAATCTTTGGTTGGCATTGGTGAAAAACGTACTTTTAGCGGCATAAAAATATAAGTATTGAGCGCACTTAAGTCATTATTTAAGCAAACATTCATCTATGGATTAGCAACCGTATTACCCAGAATGTTAAGCTTTCTGCTAGTAAGACTCCATACAGATGATGAAGTATTAAAAACAGTTGCAGACTACGGAAGCGTATCCATTATTTATTCTTACTTTGTTTTATTTAATATTATTCTGGCTTATGGGATGGAAACCGCATTCTTTAGGTTTTACAATAAGGAGGATGATAAAGATACCGTTATCGGTACCTCTGTAATATCCCTGATATTTACATCTTTAGCTTTTTTTGTTTCTGCTATAGTATTCAGAAATCAAATCTCCAATATTGTAGATATTAAATTAGAATATATCAATTTAGTCATTTGGATTTTATTATTTGATGCCCTAGCAATTATGCCATTTGCATGGTTAAGAGCTAATGCTCAACCCATACGTTATGCGGTAATTAAAATATTAAACGTTATAATCAATTTAGGTTTAAACCTGTTTTTTCTTATTTGGTTGGATAATTTGGCATTAAAGTCTCCTATTTTTGATGCGATTTATAGGCCAAATTTTGAAATAAATTATATTCTTATTGCAAACTTGATTGCCAGTGCGGTGACACTGCTAATCATGTTACCGCTTTACTTCAAGGTAAATTATATCTTTAGCAAACAACTCTGGAAAAAGATGATGCGTTATGCATTTCCAGTTTTTATTGCAGGACTTGCCTTTTCAGTGAACGAAACTTTTGATCGTATTCTACTCGATAAAATATTACCTGAAGATATTGCCGAAACACAAATAGGAATGTATTCGGCCTGCTATAAATTGGCTCTGTTTATGACCCTTTTTGCTACGGCGTATAGGCTTGGTATAGAACCATATTTTTTTAGTCATGCTAAGGCTGAAAACCCGCAAAAGAATTACGCCAAAATCTTGGAGTTTTTTGTCATTTTTGGTGCCTTAATTATGCTTGGTGTTATTGTTTTTGCCGATGTATTAAAAGTCATTCTTATTGGTGATGAAGGGTATTGGTCAGCCATGTGGATTGTGCCTATTTTATTACTAGCCAATTTCTGTTTAGGTATTTATCATAACTTATCTGTTTGGTATAAGATAACGGATAGAACTAAATTTGGGGCATATATTTCTGTTTTTGGAGCGGTTTTAACCCTAATCTTAAACTTATGGTTAATTCCTATAATGAGTTATAAGGGATCTGCTATAGCAACCTTAGCGGCATATTCATCTATGATGCTATTATCATTTTATTTTGGCAGAAAATATTACCCCATACCTTATAATTTAAAGAAAATAGGACTATACATGCTTCTAAGTATTACATTTTCAATAGTATCTTTCTATCAATTTAGAGGTAATTATTTTATTGGAGTAACTATGTTAATTGTATTTTTGAGCATCGTTTATTTTTCAGAACGAGAGGAAATAAGAAAACTTTTAAATAAGAAAGTATGAAAATCAAAATCATAAACAAATCCAATCACGACTTACCACATTATGAAACCGTAGCGTCTGCGGGGATGGATTTACGCGCTAGCTTATCAGAAGATAGAATTTTAAAACCTTTAGAACGAAGTATTGTTGGCACAGGTTTGTATATAGAACTTCCTGTTGGTATTGAAGCCCAGGTAAGGCCTAGGAGTGGATTAGCGGCAAAAAAAGGGGTTACAGTACTCAATGCACCAGGAACAATTGATGCGGATTACCGAGGAGAAATTGGTGTTATTTTAGTTAACCTATCGAATGAAAATTTCACTATACAAAACGGCGAACGTATTGCTCAATTGGTTATTGCCAAGCATGAAAGAGCAGAATGGGAGCAAGTAGTAAAACTCTCTGAAACCGATAGAGGTGAAGGTGGTTTTGGTAGTACTGGAGTCAAATAATAAAATAGCTATTAATAAAACTAAACAGTAGAAAAATGAAAATTATTGTCCCAATGGCTGGACGCGGTTCAAGATTACGTCCTCACAGCTTAACAGTACCTAAACCTTTAATACCTGTGGCTGGCCAACCTATTGTTCACAGATTGGTTAAGGATATTGCCAAAGTTTTAAAACAACCTATTGATGAGATAGCTTTTGTTTTGGGAGACCCCGCTTGGTTTGGTGATGATGTTGTAGAAAGTCTTAAAACGTTAGCAACAAGTTTAGGTGCCAAAGCATCCATTTACCGACAAGATAAACCTTTAGGCACAGGTCATGCTATCATGTGTGCAAAACCTTCTTTATCCGGTCCTGCAGTAATTGCTTATGCCGATACTTTGATTAGAGCTGAATTTGATTTAGACCCAGAGGCTGATAGTGTTATTTGGACGAAGCAAGTAGATAATCCAGAAGCTTATGGTGTTGTAAAACTAAACACAAACGAAGAGATTGTTGAACTTGTTGAAAAACCTGAAACCTTTGTGTCTGACCAAGCAGTGATAGGAATCTATTATTTTAAAGATGTTGGCGTTTTGAAAGCAAAGCTGCAAGAGATATTAGATGAGAATATAATGAATGGTGGGGAATACCAAATAAACGATGGTATCAAGCGAATGATGGCAGACGGTAGGGTGTTCAAAACAGGAACTGTTGATGAGTGGATGGATTGTGGAAATAAAGCCATTACCATTGAAACTAATCAACGCATGTTAGGTTTTTTAAAGTCAGATGGTGAAGAACAGCTTGTTGCTTCTTCGGCTATACTAGAAAATTCAAATATCATCGAGCCTTGTTTTATTGGTGAAAACGTCGTGTTGAAAAATTCAACGGTTGGACCTTTTGTATCCATAGGAAATGATTCGGTTATTGAAAATTCGACTATTGAGAATAGTTTAATTCAAACAAATACTGAAATCAGGAATGCCAATTTAAATAATGCTATGATTGGTAATTACGTGAAGTATAATGGTGAATTTACCAGTATTAGTATTGGTGATTATTCTGTTTTAGAATAAAAATAGCGCATTAAATTATGTACGTTGTTCTTTATTCATTTCAAGTGAAGCCCCAGCAGGAAGAGAGCTTTCTTAAAGGGTGGAAGGGGTTAACTGCATTAATTTATAAGCATGAAGGAAGTTTAGGGTCACGCTTGCATAAAGAAGACACCTTAGAATATATTGCTTATGCGCAATGGCCAAGTAAAGATCAATTTGATAACTCTGGAGGAAACCTTCCTAAAGAACAGGCTGATAAATTTAGAGGTCTAATGCGTAAATCTTGCAGTAAAATAGAGATTTTGCATAAATTTGAAGTAGTTGAAGATTTACTTGCCGATAAATTATATGATTAAAAAGGAGTTTTATATATTAGTTTTGTTCCTCGGGATTTTATTAATGCCGCACTTGAATTATGCTCAAGTTGATTTTAATAAAACACCAGATGATGATTTAGGTGATAATGCAGATGAGTTTCAAGAACTTTTTTATGAGGGATTAAAACAGAAAGGCATTGAAAACTATGATAAAGCGGCTGAAGCATTTTTAAAATGTATTGCTTTAGACCAGTCTATCCCGGTTTTATATTTTGAATTAGGAAAATGTTATAACAGCCTAAATAATTATTCATCCGCTGAAGAGGCGTTAAAAAAGGCCGTTGAAAAAGACCCTGATAATGAATGGTTTCTTGATGAGCTTTATGGTTTTTATGCGTCCCAAAATGAACATGAAAAAGCACTTCAAACAGTAAAACAACTCGTAGAATATCATCCGGATTATAAGGAGGATTTAGCTGCCCTTTATGTGCGAACAGAACAGTATGATGCTGCACTTTTAATATTGGATGAAATGGATGCTGAATATGGTGTTTCAGTGAGTCGCGATATTTTGCGAAACCGAATTTACGAAGCGACAGGAAGGAAAGACGATCAAATTAAAAATTTACAAGATCGCGTTGAAAGCAATCCTGAAAAAGAGGCTAATTATTTAGCCCTTATTTTCCGTTATAGTGAAAATAACGAAAAGGAAAAAGCCTTTGAAACAGCGCAGGCCCTTTTAAAAATAAATCCGGATTCACAAATGGTTCATTTAGCCTTATATAAATTTTATTTAGATGATAATGAGATTGATAAAGCTATAGAGTCTATGAAAATTGTAGTGAAAAGCCCAGAAATTAAGTCTGAAGCCAAGCTTAAAGTACTCACTGACTTTGTGAATTTTGTTGGAGAGCATCCCGAGTATGAGGGAGATTTGGTTGAAGCCACAGCAATGGCTAGTAATACAAACGATAGTAAGACGGTCATTGAGTTAGGTCAGTATTATCTAGCTAAAGGAGATAAGGTTAAGGCTTTAAATTATTTTGAAGAAGCCTTGAAATTGGAGCCTAATAACTTTAGTGTTTTAAATAATATACTTTTGCTTTATATCGACTTTGAAAAATATGATATTGCCGAAAAGGTCAGTAATGGCGCTCTTGAAAATTATCCATCACAGCCCATATTTTATTTAATCAATGGGGTTTCTAATAATGCGCTAAATAAACCTCAGAACGCTCTAGATGCTCTAGAAATAGGTTTAGATTACATTATTGACGATGTTCATATGGAAGCTGATTTTTATAAGCAAATGAGTAAAGCATATGGGTCGTTAAACAATACTGTAAAAGCAAAAGCGTTTAGTGATAAAGCAAAACAAATACAATCTACAAATTAATGGGGAAATACGTATATGTAATTATTAGCACTGTTTTACTGTTGAGTTTTGGATGTAAATCAACTAAGTCTGTGGCTGTTGGCAATGAGAATTTTAATTTGTCTACAAAACAACTCATAAAGGAAAATGCAAAACAAGCTGCTGAATTCAAGACCCTACAAGCCAAGCTCAAAATAACTGTTGAAGAAAAGGGGAAGTCGCAAACGCATGCCGTTAGTTTTAGAGCCGAAAAAGATAAAGTATTATGGATAAATGCTTCATTTTCGGTTATCAGGGCTATGGTAACCCCTGAAAAGGTGCGTTTTTATAATAAGCTAGACAATACCTATTTTGATGGTGATTTCCAATACCTGAGTGATTTATTAGGGACTGAATTGGATTTTCAGAAGGTTCAAAATTTGCTATTTGGAGAGACTTTGTATACATTGAAATCTAGTGATTACACCTCATCTGTAGATGATGAATCATACATTGTTCAGCCCAAAGACCAACAAGAATTATTCGAAATATTTTTCCTGTTATACCCTACCAATTTTAAGGTGAAATCTCAACAAATTTCGCAAGCTAAAGAATTTAGACATTTACAAATAGATTATTTGGTTTACCAGGAGGTTGATAAATACATCATGCCAGAACAAATAAAAGTGATAGCTGTTGAAGGCAATGAAGAAATAGTGATTAAATTGGAGTATAAAAATCTTGCTTTCAATGATCAGCTACGTTTTCCGTTTAAAATACCTTCAGGTTTTAAAAAAATACAACTTGAATGATATCTATAAAGTCCGCATATAAATTCTGTTTTTTACTGCTGTTTTTGTTTTCTAGCACTATGGTTGTAGCGCAAAACAATAAGCAAAAACAGTTAGAATCTAGACGCCAAGAATTGCGTAGAGAAATTCAAAAAATCAACGCGCTACGTACCGAAAATAAATCTAAGGAGCGGTCTGAATTGTCTTTAATTGAAGATTTTAATTATAAAATAAGTGTGCTATCAAATTTAATTAAAGTAACAAATCAGCAGGCAAATTTATTAACAAGAGAAATTAATACAAATCAAAAGCACATAACGAGTTTAAGAGACGAATTAAAGCAGCTTAAGGCCGATTATGCAGCGATGATAGTGAAGTCTTATAAAAGTAAAAATCAGCAAAGCAGGATTATGTTTTTGTTGTCCTCTAATGATTTTAAACAAGCCTATAAGCGCCTGCAATATATCAAGCAGTATTCAGACTATAAGAAAAAACAAGGAGATATTATTAAGAGTAAAACCACTGAATTACAGGAAACGAATATTAAGCTATTGAAACAGCAAGAGAGTAAACGAACACTGATAGCTGAAAATAGGGAGGTGCAAAAGTCTTTAGAAAAAGAGCGAGCACAGCACCGAGAATTGATGACATCAATTAAAAAGAACTTATCATTGTACGCAGCGCAAATCAAACAAAAACAAAGAGAAGCTGCTAGAATTGATCGAGAAATTGATAAAATAATTAGGGCTGCAATTGCAAAGTCAAATGCTAAGGCGGGCAAAAAAGCAAATTCCACAAGTTTTGCACTTACTGCTGAGGAGAAGGTATTAGCATCAAATTTTATTGCTAACAAGGGAAAGTTACCTTGGCCTGTAGAACGTGGCGTAGTAAGACTTGGTTATGGTACACAAAGACATCCTATTAATAGATCATTAACCATTAAAAGTAACGGTGTGCGGATTGCCACCTCTAAAGGTGCAAAGGCAAGAGCCGTTTTTAATGGAGAGGTTAGTGAAATATTAAAGCTTAAAAATGTGAATCCTATTGTTATGATTCGCCACGGGAATTATTTGACTATTTATAAAAACCTAACATCAGTGTATGTTAAGAAAGGAGAAAAGGTAACTACTAAGCAAGAGATTGGCGAGGTGTTTACCAATCCTAGTAATGGAGAAACCATCTTGAGTTTTACCATCTCTAAAGGATTTTCAACAGAAAACCCAGAAAGTTGGATTTATAAGATGTAGTTCTTTTTATTTGAATCTTATTATGATCCTTTGAAATTCTAAATACAAAGTACCCTCCTTGGAAATTAATAAAACAATGCTTTCAATTCGGTAGCATCAGAAGGTTTTATTTTACCCGCAAGTAAGAGACTCAGTTGTTTTCTTCGCAGAGCAGCATCATAGCGGTCTTGTTCAAGCGCCGATTCAGGGATGACTTCAGGAACCGTTATAGGTCTTCCAGTTTCATCTACGGCAACAAAAGTATAAATAGCTTCATTAGCTTTGGTACGCTCACCAGATTCTCGATCTTCGGTCCACACATCAATATATACTTCCATTGAGGTTTTAAATGCCCGAGACACTTTAGCTTCAACGGTAACTACGCTACCTAAAGGTACAGCCCTGTTAAAGGCCACATGATTTACAGAAGCAGTTACCACAATACGTCTTGAGTGTCGTCTTGCAGAAATGCTGGCTGCACGATCCATACGAGCCAACAACTCGCCACCAAATAAATTATTTAGAGGATTGGTTTCACTAGGTAAAACCAAATCAGTCATTATTGTTTTTGATTGTTCTGGGGTCTTTGCCTTCATTACACGTTTTTTTGGCAAAGGTAAAACGAATATTTATGTAAGACGAAAATGAAGTGATAAATATTAGGGTATTGTCCTATGAGTTTATAGGCAAATTAAGGAACTAAAACAGGCTTCCTAATGAGAAGTATAAGGTTAAAAAGTATAAGGTATTTTACCTAACTACTAGGTCTTAAAGGTTGTCTACCTTTATCCAAGCATCATTATTATGCGTTTTTCTAATAACGCGAATGGCTTTTAAGGCTTCTTTACCAGTTTCATAGCTACCATAAACAACTTCATATAAGCCCGAATTATTCATGCCAATATTTCTAGCTTTATATCCTAAGGCCCTAAGTTGTTCAACTTTTTTAACCGAGTTTTCTTCAACTCTAAACGCACCAGCAACAACATGATAGTTCCCTGATTGTTTGGTAAGGTTTAAGGTGATAGCTGGAAGCGGATTTAGATTAAAAGTGGCTTCCTGTATTTTAGTATCAAGTAATTTTGTAGCTTCTTCTTGTGCTAATTGATTATGTGTTTCAATTTGATTTACATAAAATTTAGATGCACCAAAACCACCAAGTGTAAGGGCAATTAGAGCTACAGCCGCATATTTTAAATAAGGTTTAGCCTTACGTTTTTCAGGAGTTAAAGCAATAGGAATAACACGTTCAATGTTTTCAGCTTCTTTCTTGAGTTTCTCCCGTGTTACCTCAGGGCTTACAAACTGAGACAAACCAAAAGCATCAGTTAAATAATTCAAATGATACTCGGGCTCAAATAGAATTTTACCTTCGTTATTCAAAACAACCTCTCCAATATGCTTAAAAGTAAGGGTTTCTCCTTGTGTTAAATATGATTTCAATAACTTAACCCGTCTTGCTATTTTTTTATTGGCATCTTCAAAAGGGATCTTTTCCACATCGGCAATATAATGGGCTAATAAACCATCATTTTGCTGAATTTGTTCATTAAAAGAGAGCACTTTTTTAGGTGCATAAAAGGTATTTGACTCTTCATCAATAGTGGCAGATACAGATTGTGTTAAAAACGAACCAAATTCAGGAACGGTGACACACTCATATCTATATAGTAAATCGCTTATGTAGGTTTCTAGTTGCATAAGATCAAAGTTAAAAAATTATACTTTTATTAAAAATTTCGACGAAAGAATTTATTAACAGTGTAAAAATTTCTTTACTTGTGCTTTAGTAATCAATAGGATACCATGAGCGAAAATGATTTACTTTATACATTAGCCTTACAGCATGTGCCTAATATTGGGGGTGTAACGGCAAAAAAAATGATTGCACATTGTGGATCTGCTGAAGCTGTTATTAAAGAAAAGAAACAAAAATTGCTTAAAATTACCGGTATTGGCCAATATATTTTAAGTGAATTGTATAATAAGAATCATCTCAAAGAGGCTGAAAAAGAAATTGAATTTATCAGAAGAAATAGTCTAGAAGTCTCTTACTTTCAAGAGGAAAATTATCCCGAAAAGTTAAAACACTGCATTGACGGCCCCATATTACTGTTTCAGTCAGGGGCTATTGACCTAAAACAACAACATATCATGAGTATTGTAGGTACCCGTAAAATAACCAATAATGGCATTGCTTTTTGTGAAAAATTAGTGGAAAATTTGGCCCCATATAACCCGGTAATTGTATCTGGTTTTGCCTATGGAACTGATATCACCGCACATAGAGCAGCCATGAAGCATAATTTACAAACCGTGGCTTGTTTAGCACATGGATTAAATCAAATATACCCGAAAGTTCACAAGAAATATATGGTTGATATGGAGAAAAATGGTGGGTTTTTCTCTGATTTTTGGAGTACCGATACTTTTGATAAAAACAATTTTTTAAAACGAAATAGAATTATTGCAGGTTTAAGCGAAGCAACCATTGTTATTGAATCTGCTGAAAAAGGAGGGAGTTTAGTTACTGCTGATATTGCTAATTCGTATAATCGTGATGTCTTTGCAGTTCCCGGAAGGCCTACGGATAGTCAAAGCATAGGTTGTAATAATCTCATAAAACAGCAAAAAGCTCATATGATTACAACGCCATTTGATATTCCTTATTTGTTGAATTGGCAGTTAGAGGATGATATAAAACCAGCAATTCAGAAGCAACTTTTTGTGGAACTAGACGCTGATGAAAAATTAGTTTATAACTACCTAAAAACTGAAAACAAAAAGCAACTCGATGTCATTGCCATTACTTGTGCTTTGCCTATTTATAAAGTTGCTAGTATGCTTCTCACTATGGAGCTGAAAGGTGTGATTAGGCCCTTACCGGGTAAATTGTTTGAGGCCATTTAAAAGTTGATTTTCAAAATCCAGATATCTTCGAAATCATCTAGATTTGAAAGCTCTTTTTGCTTTTCATAGATGATACTTGGATCCTCATCATGTATGAGATAAATATAGGTCCAATCATTTTTAGGGTTAACATAAGAATTACAATCAAATCCTTTTTCTTTTAAATTGCTCATCCAATTGGACGCATTTTTTTTTGATGAAAATACATTGGTTACTAGGTAATAGCCTTTTTCAATAGATGGAATCGCGGCGGATTTAATATTTTTTATTTTTTGAAGATTTTCGTCTACATCTGGTTTGGTGTTTTTATCAATAACTAGAATAGATTCTGTATTGGTTTTAGGTTCTAAAAAAATTGGATTTATTTCGGTTTCAAAGGCTACGAAAAACAAATAAAAGCGGTCGGCTTTCGAGTTAAATCTAACCTGAGCATGCCTCATATTATTTGAAATAATAGTATTGTTAGTATTTGGGATTTGAATTTTTAACAGATCAAAACCTAAGGTGTTTTTGCTATTAGGTTTTCTATCGGTAAAAACACCTTCCCCCATAGATATACTGCTGTTAAAAAAATTAAGTTTAGGTCTAGCCTTGTTAAATAACGGAATATAGGTTTCATTTTTATAGTCTAAGAATGAACAAAAATCGGTTTTAAATTTTTGATCGCCTTCAAGAGCGCCAAGTAAAAGGGAGGTTTTTATTTCGCCAGTTTCTGATGCTTTGAAATCCTCGAAGGTGATTTCTACAGGCTTTTTAAAAACATCAACAAATCCGTTATATGTGGTGAAGTATTTTGGTTTGCTTTGTTCATCCTCATAGATAACATAAAGCAACCAACCACCTGCTGATCCGCCTGAAACCTGACCTTGCGTGGCTCTTATATTGGCCACAGTATAATTGCCATGAACCTGTTCTGCATTTTGTAATATTGTAGTCACATCAGCATAACAAACATAGGGCTTAATGTCAGGAAATGATTTTTCGTGATTATAACTATCGTAAATAACGGTTCCGTTAATTGGGGTATAAGTGCTATTTGGTGTTTTTAATAATATAGTATTGACATCTGTGGACTGCCTTTCAGAGCCTTCATAAATGGTTTGTTTAATATGCTTATTTTTACCTTTAAGTTGTTTAGTGGATGTGCGTCCTTTTTCATATTTATAAATAGCACTCCAATATAATGCAGCATATTCTATTTTTAGCTCTTTTTGATTGGTCTTTAATGTTGCTTCACTAGAACTGAAAGTGCTCTTGTCTTCATCGATATCAATATATTTTAATTTCAATACATCATTGAAAGACTTGCCATCATAAGGCTTAGTGGCATGAGTACTCACTATATTATTTCCTATTAATACAGAGTGCCCTTTTAAATATACTTTTTTATTTGAAGAAAATGGCAGGCCATTTTGGGCATGAAAATGACAGACAGCTATTAACGATAATAATAAAGCTTTTCTGTACATATGTTTAGGTTTAATTAATAACCAACTTTTTCTCTAACTCGTTTTAAAACAGTATTGGCTACTATGCTTGCTTTTTGGGCTCCAATGGCTAATGCTTTATCAACCTCCTCAAGATTGTTCATAAAGTAGTTATACTTTTCGCGTTGAACAGCAAATTTTTCCACGATGAGTTCATAAAGTGCTTGTTTTGCATGACCATAACCATAATTGCCATTTTCATAATTAGCTTTCATAGCTTCAATTTGGGATGCGTTAGCCAATAAGTTGTATATAGCGAAACAGTTACATGTTTTCCAGTCTTTTGGATCTTCAAGAGGTGTGCTATCGGTTTGAATA
Organism: Algibacter mikhailovii; assembly: GCF_014651495.1. Taxonomy (GTDB): domain Bacteria; phylum Bacteroidota; class Bacteroidia; order Flavobacteriales; family Flavobacteriaceae; genus Algibacter_E; species Algibacter_E mikhailovii. The sequence continues at coordinate 70,808 of NZ_BMWZ01000007.1, read as the reverse complement.
CCCATAATTTGTTTGCGTAACTTTTTGTCCGTTAGAAAAATATTGATGGTATTGTTTCTACTTTTACTCATTTTTTCACCATCAGTTCCAGGAATCAACATGGTATTCTCTTGAATTTTGCCTTTTGGCAATACAAAGGTTTCACCAACTTTTGCTTGAAAGCGCGAGGCTACATCACGTGTCATTTCAATATGTTGCAATTGATCTTTTCCAACAGGAATAATCTCGGCGTCATATAATAAAATATCAGCCGCCATAAGCATTGGATAAGTGAATAAACCAGTATTAACATCTTCCAGTCTATCGGCTTTATCTTTAAAACTATGTGCTAACGTTAAACGTTGGTAAGGAAAAAAACAACTGAGATACCAAGATAATTCTGTGACCTGAGGAATATCACTTTGTCTGTAAAATACAGTCTTATTGACATCTAAACCAAATGCTAGCCAAGTGGCCGCTGTGGAATAAGTGTTTTCACGCAGTACATTTGCGTCCTTAATTTGCGTTAAGGTGTGCAAATTTGCAATGAATAAAAAAGAATCATTTTGCGGGTCTTCTGCCATTTTAATAGCAGGAAGTATAGCTCCTAAAATATTTCCTAGATGAGGTGTTCCTGTACTTTGTATTCCTGTAAGTATGCGCGCCATAGTTTTTTAATAAGGCGCAAATTTAAAGATAAGTTCTCCAATAAAAAAAAGAGACAATAAGTACTTTAATTAAATCGAGCATTTCTGTGTGACTCGAATAAGTATGCCATATATCAATATTTTTAGTTTAGGTGTCTTAAAAATAATCAATTTATAATAGTACTTTTAGGGCGCATGAAAATTTTGAAATACATATTTTGGACGCTTTATCGCATTTGGTTTTATGTTTTGGTAACTTTACCAATACTTGTATTGTTTCCTATTCTATTAATTTCAATTTCAAAGGAATCATGGTATCCCCTCTTTTTTAGATTAGCGCGTTTTTGGGCCAAGTTTATTCTTCTCGGAATGGGATTTACCTATAGCATTAATCGGGATGAAATTCCTAAGGCGCATGAAAGCTATATGTTTGTTGCTAATCATACCTCCATGGCAGATATAATGCTTATGTTGGTTACTGTAAAAAACCCGTTTGTATTTGTGGGGAAGGCTGAATTAGCAAAAATACCATTGTTTGGATTCTTTTATAAAAGAACCTGTATTCTGGTTGATAGGAGTTCACCAAAAAGTAGGCATGCCGTGTTTTTAAGAGCTCAAAAAAGGTTGCAATCGGGCTTGAGTATTTGTATTTTTCCAGAAGGTGGGGTTCCTGAAGAGCATATTGAATTGGATGAATTTCAAAATGGAGCCTTTCGTTTAGCTATTAATCATCAAATTCCTCTTGTGCCTATAACATTTGCAGATAATAAAAAGCGATTGTCTTATACTTTCTTTAGTGGAGGCCCTGGAATAATGCGTGTAAAAATGCATGAATTTATTACAACGAAAGGATTGGGTATTGAGGACACAAAGCCTTTAAAAGATGAAACTAAAGAGGTTATATTGAAACAGCTTCAAGTTTTTAATCCAAAAGTAAATAGCTGAGAATGGGATGCCATCAAAATTTTATGGCAAATCCTGTATAAACACCAATGAAGAAGGGTGTGAAATCACCAGTAGTATTACTAAATGTATTAAATTGATATTTAAATGTAGGTTCTAAATTCAAATCAATTTTCTTGGTAAACCTATAATTTAAGCCAAGCCCAAAATTCGCACTGTAGCTAACATCATTAATATTATTAGCCTCCCCTAAGTATGTTTTTACACCATTATCTCTTTCAGAATAGATCTCGTTGCTATCTAGAAAGAATGAGCTAAAACCTCCAATTACATTAAGGCCTAATCTTTTGTCAATAAAAGTATATTGAATTTCAAGCGGTACTTCAATATATCCAAAGGATTGATTAATGGAGGTGTTTATGTCTGAAATAGGGGGTGCCGAAGCATTGCTTTCTAAATTTTGACTACTACCAACCGCTATACTAGAAGCAGATTTGTCAACATTTTTTAAGGAGCTACTACTGCTACCTGAAGTAGTTTGAAAAACAACCACGTCATTGGTATTATAGCCTAAATTTACTTTATTAATTCCAGATCGAATTTTAAGTTTTTTGTTTAAAGCATAGCTTGTTGCGATACCATAACTCATGTTTACGTCTCCTGTTTTAGAATTCGAGTTGAACTGGTTATCTATTGAAGATCCTTCATTTAGCGTGTTAAAATAAACCGGTGCAATATTTGGTGCTACGCTCCACCTGCTTTCAGGGGTGTTATCGGCAATAACATCTTTGTTTTTATCTAAAGCCTCTTCTATGGTTAAACTGTTTTTTTGTTTTGAGTTGTTTTGAATGTTGTTTTCAGGAAGTTCTTTTATCCTGTCATTGTCATTAAGGGCAATATTGTTTTTAGAATTTCCTGCTATGAGTTCATTTTGTTTTTTATCGTCGACTAAAGGCGTATTAAAGTCATCTGTTTTAATGGATTCGTCAGTTTTGGAATTTGCGATGGCACTACTACCATTAGGGGTGTTTGTCAAAGCAATGGACTCCTCGAAAGAAGTATTCTTGTTTGGCTCAGGTTTATTCGAATTATTATTTACAGAAACTGGAGTTTTAGCAATAACTTCAGAATTTGAAACTGCGATAGCTGAAGATTCTTGTGGCAATACCTCTGAATGGTCAGCTGGTTCTGCTGAATTATTTTTCGTTATAAACGTATTACTGGTGCCTGTATCACCTAATTGAATGGGAGAGTTGGTGTCAGAATTAGTCTTGTTTTCGATGGAGTTATCGTCAACAATTTGATAATTTGTATTAGACTTAGTATTGTTAAAATACATACCACCTAAAGACAGAAACAAAAGGAGTACAGCTGCAACGCCAGCATAGCGCCACCAAACAGGAATAACACGACGCTTCTTATTCTTCTTCTTAAGTTCAGCTTCGATATTTGCCCAAACGGCATCTCTAGGAGAAACTTCAAAGTCCTTAAAGCTTTCCTGAAATACTCTGTCAATATGTTTCTTTTCACTCATTTATAATGACTGTGACTGCTGCGCAATTTTAAAATCCGCGATAGTTTGTCTTAATATTTGTCTAGCTCGTGCTAAATTTGACTTAGAGGTTCCTAAATTTATGTCTAGCATTTTTGCAATTTCTTTATGCGAATATCCATCCAAAACATAAAGGTTAAATATTAACCTATACCTATCCGGTAACTCTTGAATGATTTCCAATAAATAATCAATAGAAATAGTATCTTCTTCAATATCTACTGTAACATCCTCAATTGTATTTTCTTTAATAAGTTCAAAAACCTTTTCATTTCTATAACGCTGTAAAACGGTATTTACGGTAATACGTTTCAACCAGCCTTCAAATGAGCCCTTATTTTTGAACTGTTCAATTTTATTGAAAATTATTAAAAACGCATCTTGCAGGTTATCTTCTGCTTCCATGCGATTTCGCGAATACTTCAAGCATATGGCGAAAAGTTTGCTGGAAAACAGCTTGTACAATTCACCTTGTGCTTTCGTATTTTGCTTTTTACAATTTTCTATGAGTTGTTCTAAACCCAAATTAAACATGTATTAATTAATACTCATCAATTGATTCGGTCCTGAATACTTTTGTGAAAGTAAAAGACAAAATTCAGTTAAGATTATTTCGCCTAGAAATCAAACCTCTAGCAAATTACAATAAATTTTTCACTAAAGGCAAAACTAGTCATCTATACATGTTGTATAATGAAGATGAATAATATTTAAAAAGGTTGCGTGAAATCAAAAAAAAACCCCGAACTAACGGGGTTTTTTAATTATTTTTCTGAAACTAGTGTTCGTACTTTAGCTTCAAGTTCATCCATGAGTTCTGGATTGTCTTTTATAAGTGCTTTTACGGCATCTCTACCTTGTCCTAATTTGGTGTCTTCATAACTAAACCAAGAACCGCTCTTTTTTACAACTTCAAAGTCTACAGCCAAGTCTAAAATTTCACCAACTTTAGAAACACCTTCGCCATACATAATATCGAATTCAGCCATTTTAAAAGGCGGTGCCACTTTGTTTTTAACCACCTTAACTCTAGTTTTATTTCCCATAACGCCACCATCGGTGCTTTTTATTTGAGTAGAGCGTCTAATGTCTAGTCTTACAGAAGCATAAAATTTAAGAGCATTACCTCCTGTTGTTGTTTCAGGGTTTCCAAACATTACACCAATTTTTTCACGTAATTGGTTAATGAAAATTACGGTACAGTTGGTTTTGCTAATAGAAGCTGTTAATTTTCTCAATGCTTGAGACATTAAACGCGCATGAAGTCCCATTTTTGAATCTCCCATTTCGCCTTCTATTTCACTTTTTGGTGTTAAAGCAGCAACTGAATCAATAACAACAATATCAATAGCACCTGAACGAATCAAATTGTCAGCAATTTCTAAAGCTTGCTCCCCATTGTCAGGTTGTGATATGATTAAGTTATCAATATCTACACCTAATTTTTCAGCATAAAATCTATCAAAAGCATGCTCGGCATCAATAAAAGCAGCAATACCTCCTGCTTTTTGAGCTTCAGCAATTGCATGTAGGGTAAGGGTTGTTTTACCTGATGATTCTGGACCATAAATTTCAATAACTCTGCCGCGAGGATACCCCCCAACGCCTAAAGCGATATCTAAACCTAATGAGCCCGAAGAAATTGCCTCTACATCCTGTATAGCCGCATCACTCATTTTCATCACGGTGCCTTTACCGTAAGCTTTATCTAATTTGTCTAATGTAAGTTTAAGCGCCTTTAATTTAGCGTCTTTTTCATTGCTCATTGCTCTAATTTTTTCTGAATTACGAATGCTAAATTACTATATCTTTCGTCATATCACAATAATAGTTTTCAACATAAATTTTTAAAATTCAGCTCATAAAAAATGGTGTTAAAAAATAATTCTTTGCTTTAGACGCAACCTTTTTTAAACTCATGTATCTTACTAATAAGTAAGAAGTTTTTTTGCTATCCAAAGTATCAAAATAAATTCTATACGACTAACTCAAACTAACTTGAAAGGGCACTTAAATAATGATTTAAGTGCTTTTTTTTATGGCAAAAATGGATTCAAACTTTTAAAATTGTATTTTTGCCCATTAAAATATTTCTTTATGTCGCCGTGTGCGACTTTAACCTTAAAAATTAGTATAGCATGCAACTGTACAATAAGTTAAGCGCAAAAGAAAGAGCAGAATTAATCGAGAAAGCAGGTAAAGATCGATTAACACTTTCTTTTTATCAATATGCCAAAATTGGCAATCCTCAAGAGTTTAGAGATCAATTATTTATTGTCTGGGATAAATTAGACGTTTTGGGTCGTATTTATGTGGCTACCGAAGGTATTAACGGCCAGTTATCACTGCCAGCAGATCGATTTAATGAATTCAAAGCGCATTTAGATACCAGAGATTTTCTTAAAGATATCAGATTAAACATTGCTGTAGAGCAAGATAATATGTCTTTTCTAAAACTAAAGGTAAAAGTGCGTAACAAAATTGTAGCAGATGGTTTAAATGATGAAACGTTTGATGTTACCAATAAAGGAATTCATGTTGGCGCTGATGCTTTTAATGAACTTATAGAAGATGAAAAAACGGTATTGGTTGATATGCGTAACCATTACGAAAGTGAGATAGGCCATTTTAAAAACGCTGTGACACCAGATGTGGATACCTTCAGGGAATCTTTGGATATTATTGAAGATGACTTGAAAGATCATAAGGAAGATAAAAACTTAGTGATGTATTGCACCGGTGGTATTCGTTGCGAAAAGGCTAGTGCTTATTTTAAGCACAAAGGATTTAAAAATGTCTATCAATTAGAAGGCGGCATTATAGAATATACGCGACAGATAAATGAAAAAAATCTTGAAAATAAATTCATAGGCAAGAATTTTGTTTTTGATGAACGTCGTGCTGAAAAAATTAGTGATGATGTGATAGCAAATTGCCATCAGTGCGGCACTCCTTTTGATGTCCATACCAATTGTGCTAATGATGCTTGTCATTTATTATTTATTCAATGTGATGCGTGTAAAGCAGAAATGAATAATTGCTGTTCTACAAATTGCAAGGACATTCATGCCTTACCTTTTGAAGAACAAAAAGCACTTCGGAAGGGACAGGGAAATAGCAATGATATTTTCAAAAAAGGACGTGCAGACCACTTACCCTATAAAAAAGATTTACGAAATATTTTTGAAACGTTCAAAGTGGATAAAAAATAATCCTGAAACGTATGCAAAAGATAGAATTAATGGCCCCTGCAGGTAACTTTGAGTCGTTGCAGGCCGCCTTAGATAATGGCGCAGATTCGGTTTATTTTGGCGTTGAACAACTCAATATGCGCGCTCGAGCATCTATTAACTTTACTTTAGATGATTTGCCTGAAATAGCAAACCGCTGTGCGTCAAAAAACGTAAGGAGTTATTTAACGCTTAATACAATTATTTACGATCACGATTTATCTATTGTAAAAACTTTAGTAAATAAAGCTAAGGAGGCTAATATTATTGCTGTCATAGCCATGGATCAAGCTGTGATTGCTATGGCCAGAGAAGCTCAGATGGAAGTGCATATTTCAACCCAAATTAATGTTACGAATATAGAAACCGTTAAGTTTTATGCCATGTTTGCCGACACTATGGTGTTGAGTCGGGAATTGAGTTTACGTCAAGTAAAAAAGATAACTGAGCAAATTGAAAAAGAGCAAATAAAAGGCCCTTCAGGACATTTGGTTGAAATAGAAATTTTTGGACATGGTGCGCTGTGTATGGCTGTTTCGGGGAAATGTTATATGAGTTTGCATTCTCAAAACTCCTCTGCTAACAGAGGAGCGTGCAAGCAAAACTGTAGAAAAAAATACACGGTCATTGATCAGGAAACAGGTTTTGAAATGGAGCTAGATAACGAGTATATCATGTCTCCCAAAGATTTGTGCACCATTGATTTTTTGGATGAGGTTGTAGATGCTGGAATCAAGGTTTTAAAAATTGAAGGGCGGGGACGCGCACCAGAATATGTTGCTAAAGTGATTAAATGCTACCGCGAAGCTATTGATAGTATTGAGAATGGTAGCTACGGTAAAGATGAGGTTATTTCATGGATGCAAACTTTAGAAACAGTTTATAATAGAGGGTTCTGGAGTGGGTATTATTTAGGACAAAAATTAGGTGAGTGGAGTAAAGGTTCAGGATCTCATGCCAAACAAAAGAAGGTTTATATTGGTAAAGGCACGCACTTTTTCCCAAAAGCCCAGGTGGGGGAATTTAAGATTGAAGCGTATAATATAAACGTTGGTGATACCATTTTAATTACGGGTCCAACTACAGGAGCACAAGAATTGGTTGTTGAAGAATTATTAGTAAACGATCAAAAATTAAGTGAAGGCACAAAAGGCGATATGATAACCATGAAGCTGCCTTTTAGAATTCGGCAGTCTGATAAATTATATAAATTAATTGAAAATAAGGTTGAAGCCTAATGGTGGTCATCACACTACAACGAAAAAAATGTATTGGCTGTAATTACTGCGTAGAGCTAGCGCCAGATCAGTTCCAGATGTCTAAGAAGGATGGAAAGAGCGTTTTATTACATGCCAATGACAAAAAGGGTTTTTTTACTTTAAAATCAAATGACGAGTTAATTTTTGAGCCATCAGACAATGCGGCAAAGGCCTGCCCTGTAAAGATTATATCTGTTAAGCAGGTCTAAGTTGTTGTAATCTTCCTTTTTAAGTCCTGATAATAATCATATATTTACAGATTAGAAAAAAGGTATGAACTTCCATTCGTAATAATTTAATTATTAGCGAATTCAATATATAAAATATGGCTTGCGCAAGTTGCTCAACTAAAGACGGCTCTCCAAAGGGTTGCAAAAATAACGGTACTTGTGGAACAGACAGTTGCAATAAATTAACCGTTTTTGATTGGTTATCAAACATGTCTCTTCCTAACGGAGAAAAACCTTTTAACTGGGTTGAAGTCCGTTATAAAAATGGTAGAAAAGAGTACTATCTTAATACTGAAAATTTAACCTTAAGTATAGGCGATGTTGTTGCAACTCAGGCTAAGGCAGGTCATGATATTGGAATGGTAACGCTTACTGGTGAGCTTGTGCGTGTTCAAATGAAACGCAAAAACATACCAGTAGTGCCAGAAGAAGCTCTTAAAATTTACCGAAAAGCATCTCAGAAAGATATTGATATTTGGTCGGCTGCCAGAGACAAGGAAGAACCCATGAAGGTTAAGGCACGTCAATTCGCCATTGATTTGAAACTGTCTATGAAAATTTCAGATATTGAATTTCAAGGGGATGCAAGTAAGGCTACGTTTTATTACACCGCAGAGGAGCGGGTAGATTTTCGTGAACTTATTAAAGTTTTTGCGCGTGAGTTTAGAACCCGAATTGAGATGAAACAAGTAGGGTTCAGGCAAGAAGCTGCGAGACTTGGTGGTATTGGGTCTTGTGGGCGTGAATTATGCTGCTCTACATGGTTGACTGATTTTCGTTCAGTAAGTACATCAGCTGCACGTTATCAGCAATTATCATTGAATCCACAAAAATTAGCAGGTCAATGCGGTAAATTAAAATGCTGTTTAAACTACGAGTTGGACACCTATTTAGATGCCTTAAAGGCATTTCCTAAAAACGATACAAAATTATACACTGAAAAAGGAACTGCTGTATGCCAGAAAACAGATATCTTCAAAGGCCATATGTGGTATGCTTATGAAGGGGAATGGATGAATTGGCATAAAATCACAACCACTCAGGCCAATGAAATTATAGAGTTAAATAAGAAAAAGAAAAAAATTGCAAGCCTAGAGGAATACGCTTCAGACCTCATAGAAGATACTAAAACGGAGTTTGAGAACGTTGTAGGTCAAGATAGTTTAACACGTTTTGATGGTCCAAAACGCAATAAAAAACGTAGAAATAATAGACGGAAGGGTAATCAAGGGAACAAAAATACAGCTTCGAATAAGAATACGGTCTCTAATAAGAATCCTAACCAGCAGAAAAAAAACAAAAACACCAGAAGAAAACCTCAAAATAATAAAAATGCTTCCAAATAAAATCATATTATTTTTTTTAGTTGTTTGTTTTGTTTTTATAGGTTGTGATGAGCATCATGTTTTTGATAAGTACCAATCGGTGCCAAATAAGTGGGACAAGGATTCTGTTATTAGTTTCAAAATAACCCCTCCAGATTCAACCGAAGCGTATAATTTGTTTGTTAATTTAAGAAATACAAACGCCTATAAATACAATAATTTATTCCTTATCGTAGAAATGGTTTTTCCTCATGGGAAAACAGTAAAAGATACGTTGGAATATAGGATGGCCGAACCTAGTGGTAAACTATTGGGAACAGGTTTTACTGATGTGAAGGAAAATAAACTGTGGTATAAGGAACAGGTTGTTTTTAATGAAACAGGAGAATATACGGTTAACATTCAACATGCCATGAGAGAAAGTGGAAAAGTAAATGGGGTGAAAGAATTAGAAGGTGTTACCGATGTTGGATTTAGAATTGAAAGTATTGCAAATAGTAAATAAATATCGCATCTCGTGATTTCACCTTAGTGGAATAGCATCAGGATGTATGAATATATAGTGCATGGCAAAAGCAAAAAAAGAAACGAAAGTAGAGCAAGGGTTTTCAAAATATGTTCGATGGTTTTGGATTTTATTTTTAGGTGGAATCTTAGCAGTAGGTGTCTTGTTCCTATTGGCCTCATCGGGTGCCTTTGGTGAAATGCCAGATCACACCCAATTAGAGAATCCAAAAACTAATTTAGCCACCGAAATTATTTCTTCAGATGGAAAAACTTTAGGGAAGTTTTATTTTAATGATAATAGAACTCCTGTTAGTTATGATGAATTGTCAGAATATTTGGTGGAAGCTTTAATTGCAACAGAAGATGCTCGGTTTTATGACCATTCAGGTATTGATGCCCGTGGCACACTAAGAGCAGCTGTAAAACTAGGCAGTGGTGGTGGAGCGAGTACCATTTCTCAGCAATTGGCAAAACAGTTGTTTCATGGGGAAGGATCTAAAAATATTGTTGAACGCGTGCTTCAAAAACTGAAAGAGTGGGTTATAGCCATTCGATTAGAGCGTCAATATACCAAGGAAGAAATTATTGCACAGTATTTTAATATTTATGACTTTTTAAATAATGCGGATGGTATTAGAAGTGCTTCTAGAATATACTTTGGTAAAGAACCTAAAGATTTAGAATTGAAGGAAGCTGCTATGTTGGTGGGTATGTTTAAGAACTCGTCACTTTTTAATCCTAGAAGGCGGCCAGAATTGGTGAAAGAACGACGTAACGTGGTTTTAGCCCAAATGTATAAGTATGATTTTATAGATGAAAAACTAAAAGATTCACTGCAACAAACAGATTTAGATTTAAACTATTCGCCAGAATCACACCGTGAGGGTATTGCTACTTATTTTAGAGGGTATTTAGACGGTTTTATGAAAGACTGGATGAAGAAGAATCCAAAACCTGATGGTACAAAATACAATCTGTATAATGACGGGTTAAAAATTTATACAACCATTGATTCACGTATGCAAACCTATGCTGAACAAGCGGTACAACAGCATATGCCAAGATTGCAAGCTGAGTTTTTTCACCAAAACACACCAAAACGAAATCCTACAGCACCCTTTTTAGATCTTACTCTAGGTGCAATTGATACCTTGATGTGGCGATCAATGAGGCAATCTGAGCGTTGGAGGCATATGAAATATGATTTGAAGAAGTCTAACAAGAAAATTGAGGAGTCTTTTGAAAAACCAGTTCAAATGTCTGTTTTTGCTTGGAAAGATGGGCAACCTACTGAAATTGATACGATTATGAAGCCTGTAGATTCTATGCGCTACTATAAGTCTTTTTTAAGAACAGGTATGATGTCTATGGATCCACAAACAGGGCATGTTAAAGCATGGGTTGGTGGTATGAATTATAGGCATTTTCAATATGATATGGTTAAACAGGGAAAACGTCAAATAGGCTCTACCTTTAAGCCTTTAGTTTATAGCTCTGCTATAGATCAGTTACATTTCTCGCCCTGCGATGAATTTCCTGATACTCCTTTTTGTATTGAAGCGAATAAATATGGAAACCCTGAAGAATGGTGTCCTAGAAACTCAAATGGTGAAAATGATTACGGTGGTACAAGAACTTTAAAAAACGCGCTAGCTAACTCTGTAAATACTATAACAGCGCGGTTGATAGATAAAGTAGGACCACAAACGGTTGTTAATTTAGCTAGGAAACTTGGTATAGATTCAGAGATGCTACCTGTGCCTTCCATAGCATTAGGTACACCAGACATTAGTGTATATGAAATGGTTGGTGCATATGCAACCTTTGCAAATCAAGGGGTATATACCAAACCTGTTATGGTAACGAGTATTGAAGATAAAAATGGAACCCTTTTGTATCAGTTTAAACCAGAAACCAGAGACGTTCTAAGTGCTGAAACGGCTTATGTTACTGTTAAACTTATGGAAGGTGTGACCCAATCTGGGTCAGGTGCTAGATTAAGAGGCAAAGGAAGGGAAGCTTATCGAGCAGATTACAGAGAAATAATTACGGGTTACCCTTATGAATTTACAAATCCCATAGCTGGAAAAACGGGAACTACTCAAAATCAAAGTGATGGTTGGTTTATGGGAATGGTGCCTAATTTAGTTACCGGAGTATGGGTTGGCGCAGAAGATCGAGCGGCCCACTTCGCATCTATAACTTATGGTCAAGGTGCGGCTATGGCATTACCAATTTGGGGGTTATATATGAAGAGCTGTTATGCCGATGAAGCATTAAATATTTCAACAGCTGAGTTTGTAGAGCCTGAAAATCTATCGATCAAAGTAGATTGTTCTGAAGTTGAAGAAGGCGATGTTGAAGACAATGAAAAAGAAGAATTGCCTGATGATTTAGAATTTTAAATCATCTAGGAAGAAATATTTATATAATACATACTAAAAAAAGCTTCTCATATTATGAGAAGCTTTTTTTATAGTCGCCTTTTTACAGGTTTGTCTTAAGTAGGGAGGTATTTTATTTTCAAGTAGACCAAAGGCAGGAACCTGATCCGTCTTAGGAATTAAAACACTACTATCTAGTCTTATTTATATTGACATAAATATGCGGTATGTGCCGATACTTTTACCTGAAATTTTTCATCGGCATCAATTTCATAAGATGCACCTGCTTTAAAAGTCAGCCATGCTGTGCTTCCAGGTAATTTAACAATCATTTCTCCTTCAATAACGTGCATAGTTTCATGTGTGGATGTCCCAAATTCATAAGTTCCGGGTTCCATAACGCCAATGGTTGAATTTCCAATTGAAGTGGTATAGCCTAAAGATTTTACTTGGCCGTCAAAATATTCATTTGTTGAAATCATAAGTTGTATTTTGATACAAATGTACTTAATTAGCTTGCCTATAAATCAAGTCTTTTTAAAAAAATATTAAATGAGACTTTACTATATTAGAGTATTCGTTGATGATATAACTACACTTAAATGCTTAGAAAAATACTTTTTGCGATACTCTTAATTGTTTTGGGCATAGCTCTGTATTATAACCCCAATCTAAAGACTATCTTAACGGGTATCGCGATTTTGTTATTCGGAATGGTTATGCTTGAAGAGGGCTTTAAAGTGTTCACGAAAGGCCCATTACAAACTATTTTAAAGAAGGCGACCAACAAGTTATACAAAAGTATTACGGCTGGTGCTTTGGTAACTGCTTTTATTCAGTCGAGTTCGTTGGTTTCAGTTATAACCATATCCTTTATAAGTGCTGGCTTAATTTCTTTAGCAGGTGGTTTAGGATTAATTTTTGGAGCCAATATTGGTACAACGGCTACAGCGTGGTTGGTAGCTGGCTTTGGATTAAAAATTAAAATCTCCGTCTTAGCCATGCCTATGCTCGTTTTTGGCGTGGTATTTTCCTTTAGAAAGGAGTTGACCCTCAAGGGTATTGGAAATGTGTTAGCCGGATTAGGTTTTTTCTTTTTGGGCATTCATTATATGAAAGAAGGCTTTGATGTCTTTAAAGATTATATAGACTTATCACAGTATGCCATATCTGGATTTTTAGGTGTTTTTGTATATACTGGACTTGGAATTATTATTACTACCGTATTGCAGTCTAGCAGTGCCACTTTGGCCTTAATTTTGACTGCATTATCCGCTGGACAGATTGAATATGAAAATGCCTTGGCGTTGGCTATTGGAGCGAATGTAGGAACTACAATTACGGCAGTTTTAGGGTCTCTAGGATCCAATAGTGCAGGAAGACGCTTGGCATTGGCACATCTTATTTTTAATGTATCAACGGGATTAGCAACTATCATTTTAATCTATCCTTTAGCACGATTGGTGAATAATATTGCAGAATTAACTGATTTAGCAGTAGATAATTATACCATTAAGCTCGCAATTTTTCATACCATATTTAATGTTTTGGGGGTTCTATTAATGCTCCCTTTTATTAAAAAGCTTGAACGGTTCTTAATGCGCTTTTTTAATGAGAAAACAGAGGTTTTAGATGTGAGTCAGCCCAAGTACCTCAATAAAGCCGTTCTTAAATTTCCGGGCTCAGCAATAACGTCATTGCTATTAGAATCAAAATATCTTTATAAGAAGAGTATTTTTAAAATTGTGGCTCACGCTTTAAATATTCATATTTCGGATATAAAATCAAAAGAAAAACTGAATTCAATAATCAATAGGTCTAATGAAGACTTTGAAATTGATATTGAAGGGTTGTATTATTCCAAGGTAAAAACAATCTATGGTGAGATTATAAAATATGCATCTTTAGTGCAAAGTGAATTAAACTTAAGTCCGAAACAAATTGAAGCGGTTACTGAAATAAAAATAGCCAATAGAAAAATGGTTGAGATTATTAAAGATGCTCGAGAGCTCAATAAAAATATTACGGTAGTTTTAAATACCGAGAATATACATTTACAGAATGAATATGATGCTTATAGAAAAAAGCTAACAAAGGTTTTAAGGGTGATTTATTTGTTTAGAACAGATAATGGAAATAATGAAAGTAAGTATGCTTTAAAATTGAAGGAATTAAAGGCAGAGGCTAAGGCAAACACAAGACAAAGTAATAAATCTATAGACAGATTAATACGCAAGGATTTGGTGTCAGCAGAACAAGCGTCCTCTTTATTTAATGATTATACTAATGTGAATGATATGATTAAAAAGCTTATTAATGTAGCAGAGCTTTTGTATGGTAAGATTGATTCTATACTTGAAGAAAACGAGGGTGATAAAAAAAACACTTGAAATCAAATGGATTTCAAGTGTTTTTTAATTTGAGAGTATTTATTCTTCTTCTGTACTATTTGACGCGTCCTCTACCTGTGTCACTATGGGTTCATTAACTTCGATAGTCGCCGGTTTTACCGAGCTGTCATGAGCTTCGTGATATTCCTCTAACAGGTTCATTGTTGCATTCAATAAATCTTTGGTTTCTAGCAGAACACCAAAATAAAGCGTTGTGTTTTTTGGGCTTGATTCTTCGGTACGTGTACGCTCAACTTGTTTTTGAATTTTTTCAGTAACTAAACTAAAGAGCTTATTCTTGCTACCAAGTATTTCACCAATTTGTTCGAAAGATTGTGTTTCAAAAGATTCTTTGGTGGCATTAAATAGTTTTTCAAGCACTTCATCAACCTCCTTTAACTCTTTTATTTGATTGAATTTAAGCTTCTTGTGGTTGTTGTTAACGTGTTTGTGACTTACTTTAGAGATGTACTCTAGAGACTGTGTCATGTCCTGTAAATACCCTAAAATATTAATGTAAAAATTACTGGCGCCTACACTAGAATCATCTAAGTTTTTAATGAAATAGAAAATGTTATCTCTTAAATCTTCAACTTCTTGAGATAATTTTACAATTTGCTTATTGTTCTTTTTAAGTAAGGTTAAATCTTGTTTGGCTAACCCATTAATGGAATTAGTATATATTTTATTGCCACGCTTAACTACATTAGCAATATTCCCTGCACTCTCAACAATAACACCTTGAATAGAGCTACTTTCTGCCTTTTTTAGACTATCACTTGCTCTTACTTGTTTAGACTTTTTACTATGAACTATTGAGCTTCTTACAAGCAAAGCAAAGGCAATAGCTAATAATATAGGGAACATGACCTGTATATTAAGGTTCAACAAGTAGGCAACTAAAGCGGCGGCACAAAAAGCACTTATGGCCGTAAAAAACCATCCGCCAATAACGTTAATTACACCTGCTACCCTGTAAACGGCACTTTCTGCTCCCCAGGCTCTATCTGCTAAAGATGTACCCATGGCAACCATAAAAGTAACATAAGTAGTAGATAAGGGTAATTTATAGGATGTTGCAATGGAAATTAGTACGGCCGCAACCATTAAATTAACGGCAGCCCTTACTAAATCAAAGGCGGGTATATCTGTTTTTTTAGTTTTAGACAAAGCTAAGGCCGGGGTTTCAAATTGCTTGTCTATTTTTTGTTGCCAAGATTCAGGTAACATGTAGGATGTCATTTGTGACATTAACATGGCCGATCTTACAAATCCTCTAGATAAGAAATTAGGTTGGAAACGTTCTTTTGTTTCGCCTTGACTAGATAAATCTAAAGAGGTTTTGACAACATTCTTAGCTTTGGTAGAAAACCAAAGTGTTAGCACCATTATCATTCCAGCTGCCAATAGAAGCCAATTGTTTGTTGGGACCTTTTTGGCCAATACCTCCATTGAGAAGGCATTTGCTGGTAGACCGGAGGCAGTCCATTCTAAGAAGGCGTTGTATGCGGCCACAGGTACCCCAATAAAATTAACTAAATCATTACCTGAAAAGGCTAATGCTAAAGCGAATGTACCTACGATGATAATTAATTTATAAATATTTGTTTTTACTATAGCAATTAGGATGTACGATAATATAGACCAAAATAATGAACAGACAATTACAATAGACAAGACCTGATTTTCTAAAAAGTCTTTCATGGTACCGCCGCCAAGAATTTCAAAGGATTCTTGGGCGTATGAAGTGCCTTTTAAGCCTTTCATAAAAATAAAATAAGTAATGGCTGTTAAGGCAAATCCTCCAAATAAGGCACCAACCCAATGTGCTTTCTTTTCAAAATTATAAGATAATAGTACTCTTGAAACCCATTGTACTAAGGCTCCTATAGAAAACGCGACGACCACCGAAAGTAGGATTCCAAATATTATTTGAGACGCTTTTGATGTGTTTATGTAATTAATAACATCACTAAAATCGCCACTATTATGGCCTATTTTAATAAGTGCCATGGCTACCGCTGCTCCTAATAACTCAAATACAATAGATACCGTTGTAGATGTTGGCATACCCACTGAATTGAAGAAATCTAATAGAAGAATATCTGTAATCATTACAGCCATGAAAATTATCATGATTTCATCAAACATGAATTCCCCAGGGTTGAAGATACCTTTTCGTGCTACTTCCATCATACCACTTGAAAATACCGCCCCTACTGCAACACCAACACTAGCCACAATCATAATGGTCCTAAACGAAATAGCCTTTGATCCTATGGCCGAATTTAAGAAGTTAACGGCATCATTGCTTACACCAACAACCAAATCAGCAATGGCTAAAATGGCTAAAGCAATAATCATATATAAATAAATATTATCCATAGTATTTAATTGAAATAAGTTTGCAAATATCATAAGCATAATTAACTAATGTGTTATGTAATTGTTATTTTTTAAAAATGTATGTCCATTTGAAGTCGTACCATAATATCATCACGATTAGGTGCAATATCTAAATAACTTACGTCACTTTGAATTTTTAGTTTGTGTCCAATAATAAATCTTGAAATACCCAAGGTATACATATCTGTTGTATTGTGGGCATCTGCTAAGATAGGATATTCCATATAGGTATTGGTATAACGCCCTGCGACCTCCCAATTAGAAGGGAATAAATGTCCTGCTTGTAGGTTTACAGAATGGCCAATTCGAACATATTCGCCTGTTTCTGTACCATCAGAGTTTTTAACAATGGGATCCTCTGCTGTTCTGTTAGCGTATTCAAACATAAACGAATTGCCTTTATATTTAAACATGCCATCAACAAAAACCGTATTGATATTGGTTTGGTAAAGCCCTTGTTCATCATCAATAAGCATATAAGCGCCTTGATTACTTCTGGCTCTTACCGCATTGTTATTATGATCATAGGTAGCTCCAATAGATAATTTAGGTGTTTGCTCTCGTTTTAAATCAGAGCCCTTATAGTCGCCTTTACTTGCAAAGTTTCCAAACGGTAAAAATTCTAGCCTACCGGTATACTGCAGACCACCTAAATTTCCAATGGTTTGATTTCTACCTTCACCTTGACTTAATGAAAATATTTCTCTAATGATAAAGGATTCTGTTAGGTTAAAATGGTGTCTTAATTGAAAACCAATATCTCTATCAATATTAAAATTAGCATTTAATAAAGAACGGTTTACTAATTGCAGATCCCCCGATGATATTACACGCTCCCTATTTCCTGGTAGTTTTCCTTGTCCAACCCAAAATTCAAAATTTTTGTAAAAATTCCATTTAATCATGGCATCCATGATATATCTGGGTGTGTTTCTATTATAAATAGAAACCCCTGAAATATCTCTGTTGGAGAGCCCCAGCTCAAACTTGTACTTTAATTTAGGGTTTAAAACAAAACCATCAAATTTTAACCTTGAGCGTCTTACTAAAAAGTTAGTGTTATTGTCTCCGCCCTCAATAAAATTAGCTCTACCTAAAAGTTGAAACCTAAATCCAACTTTCATGGTAAATGAACTGTCTTTACCGACTATATTTAAAAGGCCTTTGCCAAATTTTCCTGATTTAATTTCTTGCCCATTAAGAAGTGTACAGGCAAGGAGAAACACCCCTAAAAGGGCAGTTTTGATATTCATTAATTATTAGTTTTTGTCGCTGCAAAGAACTAATAATATTTTCAACCCAATGTTTCCTTAATGTTAAATATAGTGTAAGAAAAGACTGCCCTAAAAGGGCAGTCTTATTAGAAATCATAATAATGTAGTCGACAAAAACTAATAGATTATAATGAAATACTAATTGTGGTCTTAAGACCTAGCAAATATCCAAGTTTATCTTAATATGAATGTAACCTTAATATTAACTAATTATTAATCTTTCAATGTTAAATATTAATGCGTAAAACCATGATAATTAGCTGTTTATAGTTTTAATGTTAATTTAATGTTACGTAAGTGTTGTTTAAAAGTTAACTAATTTATATCTTTGTTATATAATGTTAAAACCCCCATAATTATGAAGAAATCAATTTTATTACTTTTTACCTTTTTAATTACTGTGGTTTCTTTTGCGCAACAAAAGAGAGAATTAAAACATAATACAGACACTAATTTAATAGATGTCGTTTACTATCATGACAATGGAGTTGTAAGCCAAACAGGGTCTTATACTACAGATGGAAAATTACAAGGCGTTTGGTTAAGTTTTGACACAGAAGGTAAGAAAATCGTTTCTGCAAATTATGATAATGGTAAAAAAGTCGGCAAATGGATTCACTGGGTAGACGGTGTTCCTAAAGAAGTAGATTATAGTAAGAATATTGCTTCCTTATAAGGAAGCTGCATTTTGAATACAATAAAAAAGCATCCCAATTGGGATGCTTTTTTATTGTATAATATTTTTATGTCTTTATTTGGTAACCACAAAGCTTTGGTTAGCCCAATCAAAAGCAGTTAAATCAGCTCCAATACCAGCTTTGAATTCAATAGTATTATCTGCAGGTACGGTGAAACCATCTGTGATTTCCGTTACCGTTCCGTTTATAGCACCACCTTCTTTGTCATCTCCTACATTTCCTTGAGCATTTGCGTTAAGTACTGTTAAGAATCCATTGCCTTTATCATCTTTAGTATCAATTCTGTTTCCATAAGAAGCAGATCCGTAGGCTGCAAAAAAGATATTATTGATGGTAGCTACTGTACCTCTTCTAATTTCTGCGCCTGCTTTAAGTTGTACATCAGGATTAAGGTTTAATATAGTAACATTGTTTAGTGTTGGTGTAGAGATTGGTGCTGCAGTAGCATCAGAACTATTGCTATCGCCTTCAATACCTCTTGGATCATCAGTTGCTGCGTCAAATCCTTGGTTACGAACCCCAAATGCGTTGGTGATTGTTCCGGTGTAACCACCTGTCCAGTCAAACATATCATCAGCAATATTAGCACAGTACACGTTTGTTACATTTACAGTACCTCCAAAGAATTCTATACCGTCATCATTACCATTGCTTACTACAATATTATTAACTACCGTTTGATTACCAATACCAAAGAATGAAATGCCATTAAATTCTTGTTCACCATTAATTTTAGCACCAGTATACTCGGCTATTACATAGCTTAATTCTCCTGAATTGTCATTGGTTTCGGTTCCGCCGTATAATAATCCAGCTACTTCAGACTGTACATCAAGTCCTTTATTTGAAGGCGCTTTTCCTGCAAGAACAAGTCCACCCCAATCACCTGCTTTTGGTGAGCTAGCGTCAGAAGTAAATACAATAGGATTAGAAGCTGTTCCTTTCGCGATTAATTTTGCACCACGTTCTACGGCCAAAAATACATCCGTTCTTCCGCTTTTTGCTTTAATAGTTGTTCCTGGTTCTATAGTTAAAGTAGCGCCTGCTTTTACTGTTACAGATCCTGTCATAATATAGTCTACACTTGCTAATAATTTACTATCTGCTGTGATATCGCCAATTAATTCGCTACCTATAATATCACCACCATCATTTGGAGGGTCTATAGTTCTATTTGAATCATCAGATGAACATCCAATAATTAAGGTTGCTAGAGGAATAATAAATAAATTTCTTAAAGTTTTCATTTTATGTTTTATGTTTTTATTGTGATACAAATCACGAGATATATCTTAAATTCAACCTTACGGTTATATTAGTTTTATGTTAAGAATTTGAAGCAATGTTAAGCCATTGTGCACAAATCTTAAAAGTGCTTTTAGCCTAAAAAGCCTCTTTTTAAGGAGGCTTTTTTGTTAGAAGTTAAATGACACCCCTGCTGTAATAGTGAGTCCGTTTTTGTACGAATTCATGGTGAGCTTTTCGGGAATGTCTCTATATCTTTCAAAACTAGGATTCAATAAATTTTTTGCGTTAAACTTAACTCCAATTTGTTCATTAAAATTATGTCTGAATACAAAGTCTAAAATAGGAACTGCTTTCTCAATAATGTTTTCTTTGAAGTTTGTTCCGATACTGTATACTTTATCACTTTGGTAATTGAATACTAAGGTTGAAATAGTTTCTTTTTCTCCGTTTGTAAATTTGTATGATAGGTCTGCATTAATAGTAAAAGGAGAAGCGCCTTCTAGTTGAGAACTTGTTCCTGTATAGTTAAAAGCAGTATTATTAGTATTAAACTTAAGATCTGTATGCATAAAGGTCGCATTGGTACCAAAGCTGAAATTTTGAGATTTCTCATCATCAATCTCTTTGTTGTATAAATCTAATTTTGCTTCAATTTCAGCCCCAAATATCGTAGCGTCACCTGAGTTATCGAATGTGAAATCACGCTCAATAGCTGAGTTTCTTTCAAGTCGGTTAATAGAATTTTCAATTAACTTACCAAAAACACCTACAGCAATTACCTCACTTTTTTTCGGGAATAGTTCAAATTTAAGTTCGGCGTTATAGTTGTCTGATGGCTGTAATGCAGGGTTACCAGATTCTTGGTAGTTTATACCTTCATAAGTAAAAGGTGCAATTTCTTTAAATTGTGGATAGGTATAAGTAATGCTACCAGAGGCTCTTAAATTAATTTTATCATTCAGTTGATATTTTAAATTTAAAGCGGGTAAAAAGTATTGTTTGTCAAGTGCTATTTCACTATTGTTTGTAAACCCTGGGAAGCTAATGTTGGTATCCCATGCTACGTTCATTTTAACATTTTCAGCTCTTAAACCAGCATTAGCAGTAAATTTTTCGCTGAATTTATATACAACATCACCAAAAGCAGCATGTGTTGTTTTATCTGCATCATATAATTGTGGTAAGAAGGTTTCAGCATCATCATTGTTTCTACCTCTAGATGTTTCTACACCAAAAACACCGTTGTCCAAGTTCGTTTGGTTAAATGTAGCATCTAAATTATTGACATCAACAAACGTATTTCTGGGGTTTGTAAAATTGTGGTCAAAATACATACCGTCAAATTTTCTTTGTGTAAATCTTCCGTTATAACCTAGAGTGATTTGTCCCTTGTTTTCAAAACGCTCTCCTAAATATTTGATAAAATTTACATTTCCTGCAATATCATCTTCAAATAGATTACCATAAAATCTACTATTATCTCTTACAGCATTTTGTGATATTCTCGTTTTTTCTAAGTCATTATCAATGATGAAAGTTGTTTTTCTCCTGTCAGGTTCATCATTATATATGGCATTGTAGCTTAATCCAGCATTTACATCTACAGATTCTCCAAATTTGTTTGTTGACAAAAGTTGGTTGGTAAATAGTTTGTTTTGAATCTCAGTTTGTAACATTAAATTAACCAATCTGTTATCGTCTTCATCTCTACCAATATCAGGAGTTGTACCAACAAAATCTTCGATTTTTTGAGTGTTTGAGTGAATAAATACGTGATTAAAACTTAATTGGTGATTATTGTTAATCTTGTAGGCTACATTACCCATTAACATTTTAGAAGCACCGTAGCTATAAGTTTCTGTGTCCCATTGAGTTCCAACGTTTCCAGCATCAATGATGTTTTCATTACGTCCTTCTTGAAAAAGATAAGAATTGTCAAAAGATCCAACTAAAAAGAAGCTAATACTACTTTCGTCATTTAATTGAAACTTGTTTCCGTAGTTTAAACTCAAACCAACATTAGGACTTGCCTTAATTGCATTGGGTGTAAAGCTGTTATCAAAACTATATACTGTTAAATCTCTAACCTTGTGTTTTGTGTCAGTATTAACGCCAATCCAATTAGATCCGTTAATTTGTTTAAAATCTTTAAAAGTAGTTTGTGTATTCATACCAGTAGATAAGGATACCTTAAAAAATTCTTGTCCTGACATTTCTTTGCTCACAATGTCTACATTAGCACCCGCAACATCTGAAGAGAATGTTGAAGAAAAGGATTTTGAGATACCAACGTTTTCAATTATGCCAGAGCTAAATAATGATAAGTCAATGTTTTTATTTCTAGGGTCATTAGATGGAAGAGGGAGTCCGTTTAAAGTGGTGCTGTTATATCTATCACCTAAACCTCTAACATAAATTTTACTAGAGCCTTCTTTTTTATTAACTCCGGTTACTTTTAATGTTGCTGCACCGGCATCAGAAACTGCTTTTTTCTCTAGTTCTTGGGCGCCAATGGCTTGCTTCATAATAACCGCTTTCTTTTGTTCTAAAAGCAAAGCCGTTTCACTTTCTCTTTTGGTTGTGGTTGTAATAACAACTTCATCAAGTGACGCTGCGCTGGCCCCCATAGGTACATTGACCTCAGTAACCTTTCCCGCCACAATGGTCACAGGAATTTCTTGTGTTTCATAACCCACAAAGCTAAATTGTAAAACGTAATCGCCTACTGCAAGGTCGTTAAAGGCATAAAGGCCATCAAAATCTGAAGTGGTTCCTGTAGTTGTTCCTTTTATTAAAACATTTGCAAAGGCTAAAGGTTCATTGTTATATTCTTTGTCTGTTAGTTTCCCTGACACAGAACCTGTGCTTTGGGCGTAAGTAAATACTGTTGCTAAAAGTATAAACAGAAATGTGATTTTTTTCATTTTTATTATCTATAATTCTTGCCGCAAAGGAACTCAGATATTATGAACAAACCGTTACCAATTAGTTAAAGAACGGTAACAAATGCGTTAGGTAATTGTTATGAAAAACGCATTTATTTTCCAAGTACGTTACATTAAATTAACATTGAAGACTTAAACCCTTGCTCTTGTTTGGTTTTTAAATTTAGTTTCTACAGACGACAAAAAAGTAGATGGAATTACAAGACGTCAAATTGCTAGAGTTTGGTGCAAAAAAAACAACTTTCGTTAGAAAGTTGTTTTTTGAATTTTGTTATGTTTCAGGTGTAAATAACTAAGTTTAGTTATTAGAACTTGTACTTTCTGTTTCTGTACTCGCTATAGCCAACATTAAGTCATCTAAAGATATTGTACTTGCATTAAGGTTAAGCGTAATATTTGTTGATTTGTTTGCAGTTATTTCTACTGTGGTCTCCTTAGTTTCATAACCTGTAAAACTGCTAATTAAAGTGTAAGTGCCTTCGGCTAAATTCTCGAATTTGAATAAACCATTTTCATCCGTTAATACCTTTTGTCCATTTTCCTTTATAAGAACTGAACCGTATAATAAAGGGGCGTTGTTGGATTCTAAATCCAATAAATGACCAATAACATGACCTGATTCTTGAGCAAAGCTAAGTGCTGATATAAAAAAGGCAGCTATTACTATAATATGTTTCATTAATTTCATTATTAAGTCTTTGCAAAAATAGCTAGTAAATAGGAGGAGGGTGTTATCAAAAGATTAAACAACTATGACTAAAATGTTACCTTAATGTTAAGAAAAGGGTATTGGTCTTTTTGGAGTTTGGCAACAGTGTTATTCGTCTTTGTTTTATGTGTTTTGTCGAGGTTATATTCCTTTTTTGTGGATAAAGATTTTGGAAAGCTAAGTGTTGATTAAATCAATTTAAATCAAATTCTTTATTATATTGCCTCTGCTTAAAAAATAACGATGAACTGGGAACAACTCCTCTCTTTAAAACGCTCTGGCGATAACAATAAACGAATTAGAAAAGAACAAGATGAAACCCGTTTAGGTTTTGAAGTGGATTATGATCGTATTATTTTTTCTTCAGAGTTTAGAAGCTTGCAGGATAAAACACAAGTCATTCCGTTATCGGAAACTGATTTTGTTCACACGCGCCTTACGCACAGTTTAGAGGTTAGTGTTGTGGGGCGTTCTCTAGGCCGTTTAGTGGGTAAGAAGTTGCTTGAAAAGCATCCGCATTTGAAAAGTGTTCATGGATATCAAGCTAATGATTTTGGTGCCATAGTTGCAGCTGCAGCATTGGCACACGATATTGGGAATCCCCCTTTTGGACATTCCGGTGAAAAGGCTATAGGTGAGTTTTTTATTAATGGCGAAGGTCAAAAATATAAATCTGAATTGAGTTCAAAAGAATATCAAGATTTATGCGATTTTGAAGGTAATGCCAACGGCTTTAAAATACTAACTCAAAGTAGAGCAGGGCGTTCAGGAGGATTGCGTTTAAGTTATGCTACACTAGGTGCCTTTACCAAATACCCTAAAGAATCCTTACCTAAAAAGCCAACAAAACATATAGCCGATAAAAAGTATGGTTTTTTTCAATCAGAAAAGAAGGCTTTTGAAGATGTTTCTAATGAATTGGGTTTAATAAAACGAAGTGATGCCGACATGAATTATGCCCGGCACCCTTTAGCTTATCTTGTAGAAGCAGCAGATGATATTTGTTATACTATTATTGATTTTGAAGACGGTATAAATCTAGGTCTTATTCAAGAAGAATTTGCGCTTGAGTATCTTATTAATATTGTTAGAGATAAGATTAAAACTGAAAATTATTATGCGCTTAATACAAAAGAAGACCGCGTCAGTTATTTACGCGCGCTAGCAATAGGCACACTTATTAATGAAGCTGTTGAAATTTTCATGAAACATGAAGAAGATATACTAAATGGTTTGTTTGATTCTGCGCTGCTTGACAAAAGTAAATACGAGGCTCAAATCAATGATATCATTAAAATAAGTATCGAGAAGATTTATCAATCTACGGAGGTGGTAGATAAAGAAATTGCAGGGTATGGTGTTATTAATACGCTTTTAAGCACCTATACTTCAGCTGTAAATAACTGCTTTAATAATACGGCTTCAAATTATGATAAACTTATTCTCAAAGGATTGCCAGACAGCATAAATACCTCTGATACTAGCATGTATAATCGTTTATCAAGTGTTTGTTACTACGTTTCGCTCTTGTCTGATAGTAAAGCGATATTGGATTATAAAAAAATAAAGGGCATAAGCTTTTAAGGTGTTATTCTCATAGAAGAATACCTAAAACTCAAATTTCAATTGAACACTGACACTTTTGTCGTCTTCTTTTTTGGGTTTGTTTTCTGTATTTAAATTGGATAAAGAAATACCGAGCAATCGAACAGAATTATTCAATTTTTCTTGATACAGTAAGTCTTTTGCGGTTTCCAAAATTATGTTTTTATCTTTAATATAATAGGGCAGTGTTTTACTCCTCGTCTGAAGCGTAAAATCACTATACTTAATTTTTAAGGTGACTGTTTTTCCCGCAACGTTACTTTTTGACAAGCGTTTAGTGACTTCTTCAGCAATATGATCTAGTTTTTCGAGCATAAAGATTTCAGAAGATAAATTTTCATTGAATGTACGTTCTGCTGCTAAGCTCTTTCTAATACGGTTTGGTTTGACCTCACTATTGTGAATCCCTCTAACAATGTAGTAATACAAGTGTCCAGATTTGCCGAAATTTTTTTCCAAATAATCTAATGATTTTTGTTTTAAATCTAAGCCAGTAAAAATGCCCTTTTGATACATTTTTTCGGCAGTAACCTTACCTATGCCGTAAAATTTTCTTATTTCGAGAGCTTCTAAAAAGGGAATCACCTCCTCGGGGTTTACTGTTTTTTGTCCATTGGGTTTATTGTAATCACTTGCTATTTTAGCTATGAATTTATTAATTGAAATACCAGCCGAAGCCGTTAGTCCTACTTCATTAAATATCCGAGTTCTTATCTCTTTGGCAATTAAAGAAGCACTTGGGTTGCCCTTTTTATTTTCGGTGACGTCTAAATAGGCTTCGTCAAGAGAGAGTGGTTCTACCAAATCAGTATAATCATAAAAAATGCGTCTTATCTGCTTCGATATTTCTGTATATCTTTCAAAATGATGGTTTACAAAAATAAGTTCAGGACATAATTTAATTGCTAAATTTCCAGCCATGGCACTTTTAACTCCAAACTTTCTAGCTTCATAACTGGCAGCACTTATTACACCGCGTTTGCCACCGCCTCCAACTGCAATGGGTTTACCAATTAATTCAGGATTATCCAACTGTTCTACCGATGCGTAAAAGGCATCCATATCCACATGAATAATTTTTCGAATGGGTAGTTCGTCGCGCATAGCGTAAATTTAACCATTAAATGTGTTTTAATTATTATCTTTCCAGATACATAATTTAAGTTTTATCTGAGACGTATTGATGATAGAAATTGAAAGCAAGTTTTTGGTAAATTCAGATGTTTAGGTAGAAGTAATCATCATATATTTCTGGTTTCTTATTTCCCTTTTTTAGTAAGAATATCAAACCAATATGTGACTTTAAGGAATACGCCTCTTTCAATTGGATCTAAGGGTGAAGTGGCACGGGAATCACTGTATGTTAGGAATATATCAGAAAGTGGAGCATATCGCCACTGTATTCTTGATACAACAAAGAAGGTTTCAGATTGAGAGCTATATTGTATATCAGTATTCCAAAATAATGATTTGGTAAAGGTGAAATTAAATGTTGGACCTAAATACCATAATTCATCGGATGAGTAGGGTTCAGGAAGTGAAATGTCGTCATATTGCATTTTTAAGGATACAAAGAAAATGGGTTGAAAACGATATTGAAAAGTAACATCTGCTGTAAATTTATTCCCAGTATAAAAAGTGCCATATTTGGTATTGCCCTCAAACCAAAAGGCTTTTCTTTTATCCGTATTAAAATCAAGTTTAACATCATGATAGTTGTAACCACCAATAGGTAATAGTTCACCATCTCCACCACCAACAGGGTCAAAGGGTTCATCAAGATATTCATACCGCAATGCGCCAGTAAGACCTAGCGATGCTCCATTTGTGAAATTAGTAGTACCAGCTAATAATAGGTCGGAGTGAACAAACCTCATATCATCAGAAGGCTTCCAAAATAAATTATTACTTAGTTTTAATATTATGGTATTTATTGAATTGTTTTCAGGATAAAAATTTAGTTCACTAAAGGGATTAGCTCTAACAATATCTTTTCGTCTAGTATAGCCTAGATCAGATTGAAACCCTTCATCAACATATTGCCCAGTAAACCTTAAAGTGTATCGTCGTTTTTCGAGATTTAAATATGTTCCTGTTGATATGGCATTACTTTCTATGCCTTCAGTGAATGATTTGTGGAGGAATATCTGGGCATCAAAACTATTGTCTTTCGAGAAGAAATTTAAATCTGATCCAACTACACGGTTATATTCTGTTCCAGAATACTCTTTTTCTGGATTGGTAACTTGTCGATTGATTAAAAAGAAACCAACATTAGATCTTGAAAATATTTTTTGCTGAACGGCCAGAACTAAATTATTGTTTTTTGGAATTAATTCATCTTCATCACCTTTGGTTTGTACATCTAAAACACCAATTCTTAAGCCATTATTTATCTTACCGGTAAATTTTACACCAGCAGTTATGGGTACAATAACATCATTGTTATTTGTATCTCGTCCTACACCAACTCTACGAGAATAAAAAGCGAGAGCGTCGTCTGGAAGACCAAATTCATTAAATAAATCCCCATTGTCTTTAAAAAATTGCCTGGTTTCATCTTGCTTAATCTCAAATCGCGTTACATTATTTTGACCTGGTACAACATCTTCACTAGAAAAGTCAGGGCTAACAGTTAAATCTAACATAAAGCTACTTTTTACTGGTATTTTAACATCAAACCCTGTTTTAAATTCAAATGTTTCTTCGTCTTTAATGCTGTTGTCAATGTAAGATGGCGTAATGTAAGGTATTATAGATATTGGGTTTTTGGATTTTTTTAAGGGTTTTTCAAAAACCATAGGAGCATAATAGCCAAGGTTTAATTGATCTTGATTCTGCGGGACCTTTGACCACGAACTTTTTGTGTTCGATTGGGTGTTTGAACGCATCGAATTAAATTTCCATTGGGTAACCCCTTCTTTATATTTAAATGAAGACATAGGGATTCTAATTTCTGAAATAGAATAATCATCATGAATAACTGTTTCTCCAAGCCATTTTGTATCCCAACTAAGATCAAGATTTCCAGAGATTCCACCGTTAGAAATAAGACCCTCACGCCGCACTCCGAAAGGGTTTATTCCAAATAAAAATGCATTTGCCCTATCAGAGTAGGTGTCAAACATAAGATTAATAACATCAGCACCACTAATACTATAATCCCTTTCATATGATGGCGCTTTATAGTCTTTACCAGGTGCATAGGCTTTAATCCCAATGTATAAAAAGCTTTCATTATAAAGCATTCTTAATTCTGTTTGATATTCTACTAGCTTATTGTCAGCTGGAAAATATTCTGTATAATCACTAGATGGTTTAGCATCTTGCCAGATGGCTTCATCTAAAACGCCATCAATTTTAAATTCATTATGATCAACATATTTTACAGAAATGCTTTTTTGAGCATATGCTTGTATTAGTGCTGTAAAAACAAATATTAATAAAAGATTTCTGATGGCAGAATGAGATTAGATGTGATTAAATTTTTAACATTTAGCAAGACTTATTTTATATCAATTTCCTATATGTCATTTCCAAGTATAAGAATGGATATCCAACGCTGAACGAAGTTAGGTTATTTTTCCGATGATTTCAAGAATATGGAATATTCCCTTGTTCCTGAGATTAGTATAAATACTTGTGAATTTTTATTCTTTAATTTTTTAATAAAGCCTATTTATTCAATAGTGTACTTATTTTAGAATTCTGATATTTACTCCTCCCTCATAGTCATGAGTTAGTCGCAGTGAAATGGATTAGATATAAAATGAATAACATTAGCCCAATTACTTAACCTGTATAGAAAACGGTGGTTTTTATTAGACAAGAAAGGGCTTCGTTAATCGGTTAGATCTTCTATATATTTAAACCTCTAGGTTTAAAGGCCCCATTTATTGAACAAATGACAATGTCTTACATGTTTTCAATAAATGTCATAATGATTTTAAAAATTCTTTGTAATGAGTATCAGCAAGCATAGCGTAAATTTTTACTATTAAATATGTTTTAATTACTATCTTTCGGGATGCATAATTAATGCTATAACCTAGACGTATTGATGATAGAAATTGAAAGAAAGTTTTTAGTAAATTCAAATGTTTTTAAGGAAAAGGCATTTAAAAATACAAGAATTACTCAAGGCTTTCTTAATACGCATAAAGACCGCACAGTTCGTGTAAGAATTAAAGGGGATTTCGGGTTTATAACGGTTAAAGGACGATCCTCCAAAGACGGTTTATCTCGTTTTGAATGGGAAAAAGAGATTAGGGTAGAAGAAGCGGAGGCCTTATTGTTGCTTTGTGAACCCACTATCATTGATAAGATCCGTTTTGAAGTTAAGGTGGGGCAGCATATTTTTGAGGTGGATGAATTTCTTGGAGACAATCAAGGTTTACTAGTTGCTGAGGTCGAGTTAAAAACAGAAAAAGAAACCTTTGACAAACCTAACTGGTTAGGTGAGGAAGTCACTGGAGATATAAAATATTATAATTCATTATTAAGTAAGCATCCTTATTGTACATGGGATTCGTAAATATTATATTATGAGAACATTTGGCCTGGTGACATTACTATTACTTTTTCTCGCGTCATGTAAAAATGAGCCTAAAACTGAACCTGTTGAAGTGAAAGACATACTAACGGAAACTCCAATAGAAAAGGATTCGGTTGTAGAAAAGGAAATAGAACCTATTGTTAAAACTTCCAAACAAATCAAGGAAGAATTAACAAGAAAAGGTTTTAAGACCTTTGATTATGTTGATGAAAAAACAAAGGACACTGTTTTAATGCAACAGTATTTTATTGCCTTTTTGAAAATGGGTTCTATTAGAGGACAGAATGAAGAAGAATCGGAAGAATTGCAGAAACTTCATATGGAGCATTTAGCAAAAATGTATACTATGGGATATGCGGATATATCAGGACCTTTTGGTGATGATGGTGAGATAAGAGGCATAACTATTTATAATGTACCCACTCTAAAAATGGCCGATAGTCTTGCCAAATCGGATCCAATGGTTAAAGCAGGCCGATTAACCATAGAGGTTCATCCTTGGTGGGCAGCTAAAGGGTTCTCTTTGAGATAAATATATTATTTGAAATGTGATTATAACCAAGCTTATTTTCTAAAAGCCAAGAAATAGGTTACATTTATGTTTTTGAAATACTAAAACTGAAATTTCTTTTAAATCTCTCAAGACCCTGCATATTAAAATTAAATATTTCCTCACTCTAATTCTTTTCAGTCCCTTTTTTGAGCAGGATATGTATGCACAATTAGGTTTTTGTTCTGGAAATTCTGGAGACCCCATATTTGTTGAAGATTTTGGTTCAGGAGCTACAACGCCATTAGCACCCGGAATAACATCTTATACTTATGCCAGTGGTCAGCCTAATGATGGATTTTACAACGTGTCAAGTAATACTAATTGGTTCGGTTGGCATGATATTGATGATCATACGGGAACGTCTAGTAATGGGCGTATGCTTATCGTTAATGCCGATTTTACGCCAGGAGAGTTTTACCAAACGGCCATTAGTGGTCTTTGTGAAAACACCTCCTATGAGTTTTCGTCCTGGATGATGAATTTAACACCTACTTCCAGTTGTGGAGGTAATTCCATACCCATAAATGTGAAATTTGAAATATGGGACAATACCAATACTAATTTATTAGCCAGTGGTGATACTGGTAATATTTTTTCAAGTTCAAGCCCGAGATGGGGACAATATGCCTTAGTATTTCAGAGTTTACCTGGGCAAACATCTATCATATTAAAAATGCTTAACAATGGTGTTGGAGGCTGTGGTAATGATTTAGCGCTTGATGATATCGTCTTTAAGTCTTGTGGAGATAATGTTGTTATTGAAGATTCATCAAATGTCAAAATAGCCGAAATATGTCAGGATGAATTGCCATATGAATCTGTTTTAACAGCCACCCCAGACAATAGTATTTTTGACTCTCATTTTTATCAGTGGCAAGAAAGTATTGATAATGTTAATTGGACGGATATATCAGGGGAAACTAATAATACACTAATAACGTCACCCGTAAACAGAACGACTTATTTTAGGGTTAAGGTAGCCGAGGCACTAATTAATGTTAATAATGATTCTTGTAATTTATTATCTGAAACTTTTGAAGTACGCGTTGTTCCCCTGCCGGACCGTCCTGTAAGCAATGGCGATTTGCTCATTTGTGAGGATGACGCTACACCGCTATCTGTTAGTGTCCCTTCGGGGGTTATTGTCAATTGGTATGACGCTGCAGTTGGAGGGCGTTTGCTCTTACAAAATAGTACCACGTATAAACCTACTGCTGCTGGGACCTATTATGCCGAAGCTGAAACGGTTAATGCTGCATGTTTGTCTGCTTTAAGGACAGCTTTGAAATTGGAATATTTAGAAACACCGTTAGTAGAAGACGAAGCACTTACATTTTGTGCAAACACATCAACTAATTTGAGTGCCAATCCTGAAAACCCTTCAATTGTTACTTCTTATTTGTGGAGTACAGGTGAGGTTACAGAAACGATTAGTGTATCTAGCCCTGGAACGTATAGCGTGGAAGTAGCAAATAATGCTTGCGTGGTCACAAAAACAATTGCTTTAACCGAAATTGATAATCCGGTAATAGAAAATGTAACATCAGATGGTAAAGATATTGTCATAAAAACGGCTAACGTAGGTGATTTTTTATATGCTTTGGATGGTAGAAATTTCCAATTGAGTAATCGGTTTACTTATGTAGATGGAGGGCTTTATACTATTTACGTGAAACACCAAGATTGTTCGGAAGTTATCACAACAGAATATTTGCATTTTTATATACCTAAGTATTTTACACCCAATAACGACGGCGAAAATGACTACTTTGATTTAAGCGGTATTGAAAATTATGCATCTTCATCGGTTTCCATCTTTGATAGATATGGTAAACTTTTAAAAAGTGGCGGAAATGGGCCTTTTTCCTGGGATGGTACTTTTAATGGGCAGCGCCTTTCTACATCCGATTATTGGTATGTTATCGTAATTGATAATCAGAAATTTACAGGTCATGTGACTTTGAAGCGTTAATGTGACCTTCGTATATAGGTTCATCATTCTAAGAAAATAGAAGTTTAACGCTTTTACTGTAATTTATTAATATTAATAAAATCAAGTATTTATTGTTATATTCGCAAATAATGTCATTAAAATCAATAAATCACTAATTCATGAGTACGGTTGCAATCAATTTTGGTATAGATAAAGCGCTTAAAACCTTAGGTGTTAATGCTATAAATGAAGGAACTTCAACAGGTTCAAATTGTTTTTCAAACGGTGAGATTATTGAGTCTTATTCTCCTGTAGATGGGCAGTTAATTGCGAAAGTAAAAACAACCACAGAGGCCGATTATGAGAAAGTAATGACTAGTGCTACTTTAGCTTTTAAAACATGGCGCACGATGCCTGCTCCACAACGCGGAGAAATAGTACGTCAATTTGGAGATAAACTAAGAGCTAAAAAAGAGGCTTTAGGGAAATTGGTGTCTTATGAAATGGGTAAGAGCTATCAAGAAGGTTTAGGTGAAGTTCAAGAAATGATTGATATTTGTGATTTCGCCGTTGGATTATCACGTCAATTACATGGTCTAACCATGCATTCAGAGCGTCCGGGACATCGCATGTATGAGCAGTATCACCCCTTAGGCGTGGTTGGTATTATTTCGGCCTTTAATTTTCCGGTAGCTGTTTGGGCTTGGAATACGGCACTTGCTTGGATTTGCGGTGATGTTTGTGTTTGGAAACCTTCAGAAAAAACACCTTTGTGTGGTGTAGCTTGTCAAAATATAGCAGCTGAGGTGTTTGCAGAGAATAATGTGCCAGAGGGGGTTTGTTGCTTAATTAATGGCAATTATCATGTAGGTGCATTTATGACCAAAGATAAAAGAATACCATTACTCTCGGCTACAGGTTCTACCAGAATGGGAAAAATTGTAGCCCAACAAGTAGCGGGTAGATTAGGTAAGTCACTTTTAGAATTAGGCGGGAATAATGCCATTATAGTGACGCCTGATGCCGATATAAAGATGACCGTTATTGGAGCTGTCTTTGGAGCCGTAGGTACAGCCGGACAACGTTGTACTTCAACACGTAGGCTCATTATTCATGAGTCAATTTATGAGGTGGTTAAACATGCTCTTGTTGATGCCTACAAACAATTAAGAATTGGTAATCCATTAGATGAAAACAATCATGTGGGACCAATAATTGATACCGATGCTGTGAAAATGTATGATGATGCTTTAAATAAGGTAGTTGAAGAGGGTGGAAATATTATTGTTGAAGGAGGAGTACTTTCAGGTGAAGGCTATGAAAGTGGTTGTTATGTGAGGCCCGCCATTGCTGAAGCAGCTCCCAATTTTGAAATTGTACAACACGAAACCTTTGCCCCTATTTTATATTTATTGAAATATAAAGGTAACGTTGAAAATGCTATAGAAATACAAAATGAAGTCGCACAAGGATTATCTTCTGCAATTATGACCAATAACTTGCGTGAAGCCGAACGTTTCTTGTCTGTTCAAGGTTCTGATTGTGGGATTGCGAATGTCAATATCGGTACTTCTGGTGCAGAAATAGGTGGCGCCTTTGGTGGTGAAAAGGATACAGGAGGCGGACGTGAGTCCGGTTCAGATGCATGGAAAGTGTATATGCGAAGGCAAACCAATACGATTAATTATACTACGGAATTGCCTTTAGCTCAGGGCATAAAGTTTGATTTATAGAGCTGCTAAGTGTTATGATTATTAACCGTTTCAAAATTATTGAAACGGTTTTTTTGTATTTTGATAGTTTGGCAGTTAAACCTTTTTAAAGTATAGGAGTCCAAAAGAATACACGAATTGTTATGTTTAATAAATAACAAGATACGCTTTCTCATGAAACCAAATCATATTCAACATTTATACTGGCGTGTAGGATTCGGAATTTCGCCAAATCAGCTTAAACTATTTTCTAAAAAAAAGAAAAAAGAAATTGTTAATCAGCTGTTTGAAGATTCAAAATCTATGACAACGCTTGAGGTCGATACAACTGAAATTAAAACTATTTTAAGCGATGGTTTTAAAATATCACCTGAAAACCGGAAAAAGGTTCAAAAATTAAGCAGACAAAAGACCATAGATTTAAATAGAGCTTGGATAAATAGACTTGCAGAAGGTCAGACTTTGCTTCGAGAAAAAATGACTTTGTTTTGGGCAAATATTTTTGTTTGTGAGGATAATAATGTGGTTTACATTCAGCAATTTAACAATACTTTGCGGCAGCATGCTTTAGGTCATTTTGGGGATTTTGTAAAGGCGATTTCTAAGGAGGCTGCCATGACAAAGTATTTAAACACCAAACAAAACCGAAAGCAAAAACCCAATGAAAATTTTGCAAGAGAACTAATGGAGCTCTTCATGCTTGGCGAAGGACAGTATTCAGAAAAGGATATAAAGGAAAGTGCCAAAGCATTTACAGGGTATAGTCATAACCTAAAAGGCGAATTTGTTTTTAAAAAGCGTCAACATGATGAAACCACGAAAACTTTTTTTGGTAAATCAGGCAATTTTTCTGGTGATGATATTATTGATATTATTCTAGAACAAAAGCAATGTGCCCAATTTATTTGCGAAAAAATATATCGTTATTTTGTAAATGACACTTTAAATGAAAACCATATTGATGAAATGGTTGAAGTGTTTTACCAAAATTATGATATTACAAAACTGATGTCCTACGTTTTTATGTCAGATTGGTTTTATCAAGAAGAAAACATCGGTTCAAAAATAAAATCACCTATTGAATTTTTGGTTGGATTAAAAATGATTGTACCGGTTGAATTTGAGAATAAAAAGCAACTGCTATATATTCAAAAGCAATTGGGTCAAATTTTATTAAACCCACCTAATGTTGCAGGATGGAAAGGCGGTAAAAACTGGATTGATAGCAACACAATTGCATTAAGATTAAAGTTGCCTTCTATTTTGTTGAATGATGCTTATATTTCTAAAGTAAAAGCTGGAGCAACTAACGATGAAGCCTACAGAAAGGAGGCTTTTAAAAAGAAGTACGGAAAGTATTTTAAGACCAAAACAAATTGGGATTCATTTAGCAAACAGTTTGTTGATGTTGATACTAAAGATTTACCCTTTTATGTGATTAGTGGTACTCTAAGCCACAACACAGCATTGTATTTGAATACCTTAGATAAATCATCTAAAAGGGAATACTGCATTCAGTTAATGTCATTACCAGAATATCAAATGTGTTAATTATGGACAGAAGAAAATTTATAAAACAATCGTCTTTAGCGAGTAGCTTATTTTTTGTTCCAAGTTTTGTTAAAGCTTTTGAAGAAGTGGCAAGTAGCCGTTTAGGGTATAAGCGCCTAGTTATAATTCAATTATCTGGAGGAAACGATGGCTTAAATACGGTGGTGCCTTATAGAAATGATATTTATTACAAGGAACGCCCTAATTTGGCAATTCCTAAATCTGATGTTATTAAGCTGAATGATGAATTAGGACTACATCCCAGTTTAACATCTTTAAAACGTTTGTATGATAATGGACATTTGTCGGTTATAAATAATGTAGGTTATCCTAATCCTGTTAGGTCGCACTTTAGATCTATGGATATTTGGCAAACTGCAAGTGATTCAGACACATTCTCGCAAAGTGGATGGTTGGGCCGCTATTTAGATAATTACGGAAAGCAACCCTACTCGGCTATTGAAGTTGACGAAAGTTTATCACTAGCAATGAAAGGTGAGCGCTTTAACGGAATTGCGACTCAAAATCCAAAAACGCTTTATAATTTAACTAAAGATCCTTATTTTCAGAACATTAATCCCATGGGTAATGAGGCGCATTTAAGTGAGCATAATTTAGGGTATTTATATAAAACTATGATTGAGGCGCAGTCTTCGGCAAAATATATTTTTGAAACTAGTAAGACAGTCAATACCTTAAAGGCGTACCCAAATAATAGCTTTGGCAAACAAATGAAAACAACGGCTCAATTTATTAATTCTGGAATAGATACTAAAGTGTTTTATACCTCTTTGGGTGGGTTTGATACCCACGTAAATCAGCTGAATGCACAAAAACGCTTGCTTAAAATGTATGCTGAAAGTATAGAGGTTTTTGTGGAAGATTTGAAGGCTGAAGGCACATTTAAGGACACTTTAGTTATTACATTTTCAGAATTTGGTCGTCGGGTAAAACAAAATGCTAATGTGGGCACAGATCATGGCACGGCGAACAATGTCTTTGTGGTTGGTGAGCAATTGAAAAGACCAGGATTTTATAATGAAGCCCCTAAACTTCGTGATTTAGATGATAATGGGGACATCAAATTCGAAATTGATTTTAGATCAATCTA
This sequence comes from Algibacter mikhailovii, assembly GCF_014651495.1. Taxonomy (GTDB): domain Bacteria; phylum Bacteroidota; class Bacteroidia; order Flavobacteriales; family Flavobacteriaceae; genus Algibacter_E; species Algibacter_E mikhailovii. The sequence goes on along the minus strand of NZ_BMWZ01000007.1, from coordinate 34,102 downwards.
TGCTACGGTTCTAGATAAATGGTTGGAAGTAAATGATAAAACCGTATTAAATAAATCATTCAGTCAGCTAGATTTTATTTAAAGTAAATTGAAGACATAAAAAAACCTTGACCAAAATTAAAAACTTAATTAAGAGCCAAGGTTATATCTAAAAAAAGATTAATAGCGGGACAAATTTATTGTTTTTTCTCACAGGAGTAGGGTGTACAACGTTAAGAAAACGTTAACATATCTGCATTAATTATATTTTACTTTTCTAAGAATGCGTTGAGACTCTTTGTAGAGGCTATATATTTCAGGATTATATTGTTTTAGATAAGGTTTTGCTTCATTAAGCTTGTTTATGGCCTCATGAAAGAGGTTCAAGTAGCAGATAACATAGGTGGCTGGTAAGTTTTTTAGGTCTATTTGTTCTCTTTTCCTGAGGTTTTGTCCTTTTTTTAGTTTTTCCAGAATGGCATTGTTAGCGTTATAGATGTGATGCAATACCTTAATGTCGTATTGTGGCGCTTCAAAAAGTAATTTTGTCTCAATGGTGTAATGAGCGTTATCTTCAAATGTAATTAAAGTTTCTTCTAAGGGGAAGTATTTGTTTGTGCCTTGAAGCCCTAAATTTACATATTCAATAATTTTAAAACTATTCTCATTATAGTTAATAGACACTTCATCTAAGGTAGAAAAGAATAGTCGTACCTGTTCGTTTATTAATTCTATATCTACCCTAGAAAAGAACACTTGGTTTTTAATTATCTTTTTTTGGCCGGACCAACAAACAACAAAATACTCCTTAAAGACTTTGTACTGGGCACCATAATCTTTTCGGGTTTCCATAAAATGAAACACGCGGTTTAAGGTGTGTTCAATATTGTTTTGTGCATGTTTTTCAATGGCAGCCACAATTTTAGAGTTGACATCTTCAATCTTAATGTCAAACACTTTTGGCATACTCATACTGCCATCTCTAAAGAATACAGAGCCGCCGTAGTATTTCCATATATTTTTCCTTAAAGATGTTAATTTTGCAGTAGGCCTGATGGTTACTAAGCCAACAACTTTATCTTCAGGCAGGTGGGGGAACGGAATATTCTCGTATTGGACAATAGGTGGGTGATTTAAATACGCATTGATGAGGTTTTGTATTTTACTATCATCAAAGAAATCTACGCCTATTATATTATTATCTTCATCTTCAATGCCAATTACAATAAAGGAGTTGTTTTTAGGATTACTATTAGAAAGTGCACAGATGTGTTTTAAAAACTTGGCTTTCCCCTCCTTGTGACTAATATCAACTTTACGCTTTTTATCATAAAAACTGTTCTCATCATTATGAGCAAGCAGATGTTTGATAAGTAGGCGTTTATTAATCATGAGTTAGACTTCTTAGAGGGCTATTCTTTTTTAACCGTGACACTGTTAGCTTGAGCTGTTGGAAATACCAATACATCGGCAATATTAACATGAGGCGGTCTCGACACGGTGAAATAAATTATTTCAGCAATATCCTTTGCTTGCAGGGCATTAAAGCCTGTGTAAACATGGTCGGCAGCAGCTCCGCCTTTAAAACGGACTTTAGAGAACTCGGTTTCTACCAATCCGGGATTTATAGAACCTACTTTTATGCCATAGGGGTTTAAATCGATACGCATACCCTCTGTGATCGCTAATACCGCATGCTTACTAGCGCAATACACGTTGCCTTTCGGGTAGACCTCTTTGCCTGCCGATGATCCTATGTTAATGATATGTCCTGATTTTCGTTCGGTCATTTGAGGAATCACAGCTTTGCTTACATAAAGCAACCCTTTTACGTTAATATCCATCATGGCGTCCCAATCATCAACATTACCATCTTCTATAGGATCTAAGCCATGCGCGTTGCCTGCATTATTAATGAGGATATCAATGCGACTAAATTGCTCAGGCAGAGAGGCTATAGCGGTGTTCGTTTTTACTTTATCACGAACGTCAAAATTTAAAACATGAACGTTGGTTAATCGTTCCAAAGCATTTTGAATAGTAATTAATCGCTCTAGACGTCTTCCGCAAAGAATTAAGTTTATGCCTTGTTTTGCAAACTCATAAGCTGTGGCTTCTCCTATGCCGCTTGTAGCTCCTGTAATTAGTGCCGTTTTTTTCATTTTGACTTGCTTTAATATGTATAAAAATACTTAAAACTAGCTTTTAAATGCAGTAATCATTACTTAATAATTAATGAATTTAAATGTTCGCTCATCAATACCGTTTATTTACGGTTTTGTTTTTTGTCTTTAAGTTATAATTAACGCAGTCAGCCCTGATATTTTAACCTATTGTTAACAAAGAATGAACTTTTTTTTTAACATTTTGCAATGCTCAAATAAGGGCAGTATATTCGGGCTTTTAATAAAATAAAAAAAGATGGAAGAAACAGGTACAATTGATATCAAATCAATTAATGAGAAAATTGAAAAGGAAAGTGCTTTTGTTGATTTATTAATGTTAGAGATGAATAAAGTCATCGTGGGTCAAAAGCACATGGTGGAGCGTTTGTTAATAGGCTTATTAGGCCGCGGGCATATCCTTTTGGAAGGTGTTCCTGGATTAGCAAAAACCTTGGCTATTAATACACTAGCGCAAGCTGTAGATGGTAGTTTTAGTAGAATACAATTTACACCAGATTTACTACCTGCTGATGTTACGGGTACGTTGATATACAATATGAAGGTGAATGATTTCTCAATAAAGAAAGGGCCAATTTTTGCAAACTTTGTATTGGCTGATGAGATTAATAGAGCACCAGCAAAAGTACAGTCGGCTTTATTAGAGGCCATGCAAGAGAAACAAGTAACTATTGGAGATGAAACCTTTCCACTAGACAAGCCTTTTTTAGTAATGGCTACACAAAACCCTGTAGAGCAAGAAGGAACTTACACATTGCCTGAAGCGCAAGTAGACCGTTTTATGCTTAAAACCGTTATTGATTATCCTAAAATTAATGAGGAGCAATTAATTATGAGAGCCAACCTTAAAGGGGCTTGGGACAAAGTAAACCCAGTAGTTTCTGTTGAGCAGATTATAAAAGCTCAAAGTGTTGTTCGCGAGGTTTATATGGATGAAAAAATCGAGAAATATATACTTGATATTATTTTTGCAACACGTTACCCAGAGAAATATAAATTGGCTGATTTAAAACCACTAATTTCTTTTGGTGCATCCCCAAGAGGAAGTATCAACTTGGCTACGGCAGCTAAATGCTATGCTTTTATTAAGCGTCGTGGTTATGTGATTCCTGAAGATGTGCGAGCTGTTGTATATGATGTGCTTAGACACAGAATAGGAATTACATACGAAGCTGAGGCTGAAAATGTCACTTCAGTAGATATCATCAATAAAATAGTAAACGAAATAGAAGTGCCATAAATAGAAGTTTTTTAGTGTTTAGAAGGACTAATTCAGCTGAATACAAAAAAACCAACGGTTTATTGATAAATGAATATTGCGTTTGAAAACTGTTTACTAAAAGGATGGATACTAAAGAATTACTAAAAAAAGTACGTAAAATTGAGATTAAGACACGGCGCTTGTCTGATCACATTTTTGGTGGTGAATATCATTCTACCTTCAAAGGTCGTGGTATGACTTTTAGTGAGGTGCGGCAATATCAATTTGGTGATGATGTTAGGAATATTGATTGGAATGTTACTGCGCGTTATAGTGAGCCCTATGTAAAAGTATTTGAAGAAGAACGTGAACTCACCATGATGTTAATGGTTGATATTTCAGGTTCTGAATTGTTTGGTACTGAGCAACAGTTTAAAAACGAAGTGATAACAGAAATTGCGGCTACGCTTGCGTTTTCTGCGACACAAAATAATGATAAAATTGGCTTGATTTTATTTTCAGATAAAGTTGAGTTATATATTCCCCCTAAAAAAGGACGGTCGCATGTTCTTCGAATCATTAGAGAACTAATTGAGTTTACTCCAGAAAGCAAGAAAACCAATTTAGTAGAGGCCTTAAAGTTTATGCAAAATGTCATGAAAAAGAAAGCCATTGTTTTTGTCTTGTCTGATTTTATTGTGGATGATTATCATCAAACCATGAAAATTGTTTCTGGTAAACATGATGTTACAGGTATTCGTGTTTATGATAAACGTGAGCAAACCATTCCAAATATAGGTGTGGTGCAAATGCAGGATGAAGAAACAGGTGAATACATGCTGGTTAATACATTATCAAAAAAAGTTCGTCTTAATTACGAGAAATTTTATAACGACAAAGTGGCCTATTATAAAGATAGCTTCTCTAAATCTGGTGCAGGCGCTATGGATTGTAGGGTAGACGAAAGTTATGTTAAAAAACTATTGGGGTATTTTAAAAGAAGAGGTTAAAAGTATACTGATTTATGATTAACGAATTACGATTTATAAATAGAAAATATTTGATTTTCGGTTTACCGTCATCGGTCATTTGTTCTGTGTTCTTTTTTTTATGCTCTTACCTTGCTATGGGGCAGGTAAAATCTACTATTGATTCTACTTCCATAAAAATAGGAGAACAAATCACATATCATATTCAAGTGGAAACAGATACTTCTAAACTGGTGGTGTTTCCTGAAGGGCAAACCTTTTCCCCTTTAGAAATGATTGAGTCCTATGACATTGATACATTAAAAAATAAAGACAAGTTTAACCTGATTAAGAAATATGGTTTAACACAATTTGATTCGGGAACCTATACCATTCCACGTCAAAAAATTATTATTGGTGATAAAACATTTTTTACCGATTCTCTGCAGGTTGAGGTGAACACTGTGGTTATTGATAGTACGAAAGGTTTATTTGAAATTAAGCCTATTATTGCTGTTGAGAAAACCGGCAATAATTGGTGGGTTTATGTGTTAATTACCTTGCTAATTGTAGCGGTCATAGCCTTTTTAATGTATTGGTTTATTTGGCGTAAAAAAGCATTAAGCGAAGAAGAACAAATTGCGTTACTTCCGCCGTATGATCGTGCAAAGCTGGCGCTTAAAAACCTAGATGAAAGTCCGTATTTGGAGCATGAAAATCTAAAGGATTACTATTCTGAATTGACCTTTATCATAAGAAAATATCTTGAAGAGAAAGTTTATGATCGCGCTTTAGAAAGCACAACAAACGAACTTATTGAGCGCCTTAATCTTTTAATGGAAGGCAACCAAATAGATATTGATAAAGAGGATATCAGGAAATTAGAAAGTATTCTTCAACGGGCCGATTTAGTAAAATTTGCAAAATCTGCACCAGATATTGAACTCGCCAAAATGGATAGGCAGACTATTGATATTGAGATTGATCATGTTAAAGAGGCCTTGCCAGAACCTACTGAAGAAGAAAAGCTTTTAGACGAGCAATACAGAGCGGAGCAAGAGCAACGTAAAAAGCGCAAAAAAATGTGGCTAACCATTGGCATTAGCGTTTTCTTGTTAGTGGCTACTTTTACAGGATTTTCATTAAAATTTGGATTCAATTATGTAAAGGATACTATTATTGGCCATGATAGTAAGACGCTATTAGAAGGAGATTGGGTAAGCAGTCAATACGGTTTTCCTCCGGTTACTTTAGCAACACCAAAAGTATTAAAAAGAACAACACCAGAGCTTAGTGAACAACAAGCACAGCAATTGGATCTTACTCAGTTTACTTATGGTAGTATCATTGATAAATTTCAAATTGTGGTGGCTACAACAAGGCTTAAAAATGCCGGTCAAGAAAAAATTGATATAGAACAGGCTGTAGACGGTAGCTTGAAGATGTTTGAAAATAATGGTGCTCAAAACATTATAACTAAAAAAGATAAGTTTGTTACACCTAATGGCGCAGAAGGCCTTAAAGTTTATGGTACAATGGATATCCCTATTCCAAATACAGATCAGATGGAAAAGGGGGAGTATGTCATTTTAGGATTTACTGCTGAGAATGTGATACAACAAATTATGCTTTTCCATGAGCAACGTGATGTTTATGCGAAACAAATAGTAGAACGAATTTTAAATTCAGTTGAACTTAAAGATGCAGAAAAATAATGTTTCAAGGAATTGAATTTGTAAATAAAGAGTTTTTTTGGTTGTTATTGGCTTTGCCTATTGCTGTACTTTGGTATGTTTTAAAACATCAAAAGCAGACTGCAGAGTTAAAAATATCAAGTTTAAAAGGGTTTAAAGTTACTAGCTCTTGGTTACCAAAATTTAGACATGCCCTTTTTGCTTTGAGAATTTTGGCTATTGGGCTACTTATCGTGGCTTTGGCAAGACCGCAATCTGTTGACGTGTCTACCAAAACTAAAACAACACGCGGTATAGATATAGTAATGGCTATAGATGTATCAGCAAGTATGCTGGCTAAAGATTTATCGCCCAACCGATTGGAAGCGTTGAAAAAAGTAGCTGCTGAATTCATCAAAGGTAGACCCAATGATCGCATTGGTTTGGTAGAGTATGCCGGAGAAAGTTATACTAAAACACCTATTACAAGTGATAAAGGTATTGTATTACGTTCCTTAAAAAGTATACGCTATAATACTATAATAGAAGGTGGGACTGCCATAGGCATGGGTTTAGCTACTGCTGTGAATAGATTAAAAGATAGCAAGGCAACCAGTAAAGTAATCATCCTCTTAACAGATGGTGTTAATAATTCTGGATTTATTGATCCAAAGATTGCCAGTGAATTGGCCGTAGAATATGGTATTAAAACGTATACCATTGGTTTAGGAACTAATGGCATGGCCTTAACGCCTGTAGCTATTTTACAAAATGGCAACTTTCAATATGCACGTGCCCAAGTTGAAATAGACGAAGAGCTGCTTAAGGAAATAGCTAGTGCCACCGGAGGTAAGTATTTTAGAGCAACTAATAACAAAAAGCTTGAAGAAATCTATGATGAAATCAACAAGTTAGAGAAAACGGAAATAGAAGAGTTTAAATTTTATAATTATGACGAAAAATATAGGTCATTAGTCCTGCTGGCAGGATTGTTATTATTGATTGAACTGCTATTACGTTTTACTGTTTTTAGAAGTTTTGTTTAAAATGAACAGCAATTAATGTATCAATTAGAAGAAAAAATATGGTTTTGGGTGTTGGGTGTTATTCCTGTAATAATACTCCTCTTTTTGGTGCTTCAATTTTGGAGATATAGAGCTCAAAAGAAGTTTGCCGATAAAAAGTCACTTAAAAGACTTAGCCCTAATAGATCAATCTTTAAAGGGGTATTAAAGATGGTTTTATTAAGTCTAGCTTTCGGCTGTTTGGCCATTGCTTTGGTAAACCCGAAAATTGGAACGAAGTTAGAAACAGTGAAGCGCGAGGGTGTTGATATTGTATTTGCAATTGACGTTTCAAAAAGTATGTTGGCTGAAGATATAGCGCCCAACCGATTGGAAAAATCAAAGCAGCTAGTCACTCAAATCATTAATAATTTAGCCAGTGATCGCGTTGGAATAATCGCCTATGCCGGAAAGGCATTTCCGCAATTACCTATAACAACAGATTATGCATCGGCAAAAATGTTCTTGCAGAGTATGAATACCGATATGTTGTCATCACAAGGAACTGCGATAAATGAAGCCATAAAATTATCAAGGACCTATTTTGATGATGAAGAGCAGACCAATAGGGTGCTCATTATTATTTCAGACGGGGAAGATCATAGCGAAGCCTCGGCTGCAGTAGCTGAAGAAGCCAGTGAAGACGGCATTCAGATTTTTACCATAGGGGTAGGAGATGTTAAAGGTGGCCCTATTCCAGAAAAGCGAAATGGGGTAGTGCTCAATTATAAAAAAGATAGTCAAGGCGAAACCGTTATTACGAAGTTGAATGAAGAGACGCTTCGCGAAATTGCAAGTGAGGCTAATGGAGTTTACATTAATGGAAGAAATACCAATGAAGTGGTTGATAACATCAGAGAGATTTTAAACGCTATGGATAAAACTGAATTTGAGGCAAAACAATTTGCCGATTTTAAAGATCAATTTCAGTGGTTTTTAGGTTTTGGAATTTTCTTCTTGTTATTGGATGTTTTTCTTTTAGAACGTAAGACGGCCTGGCTAAAGAAATTGAATTTATTTAATGAAAACCTATAGTAGAAATACCAATGAGAATCTTTTTATTAAAGCGCGTATTTTATAAAAAATTTAACTCACAGAAAAGTATAGGTTTTATACTTTAGAAACAAAAATGAAACAGACAGTTACATTCGTATTACTTTTTTTATCGTTTTTATCTTTTTCTCAGGAAACAGATAAAGAAAAAGAGTTAGCTATGAAAAGGGCTAATAACTATGTCTACGAAGGAAATAGTTTGATTAGTGAAGAAGACTTCATTTCAGCCGAAATGGAATATAGAAGGGCTATTTCAGAGCAATCTTCATTGGCCGTAGGAACTTATAATTTAGCACACGCTTACATAGAGAACGGAAATCCTGAAGAGGCTTTATTTCGTCTTGATCAAGTGGTTAAAACATCTACATCTAAAAGTGAAAAACATAAAGCGTTTCATAATATGGGAAATGTTTTAATGCAGAATGAAAAATGCAAGGAAGCGGTAGAAGCTTATAAAAGTGCCTTGCGTAACAATCCTTCTGATGACGAAACGAGATACAACCTAAGCGTCGCTAAAGCATGCGCTGAAGAACAAAAAGAGCAAGAAGATCAAAACAAAGATCAGGACCAAGATCAGAACGACGAGAACCAAGAAGATCAGGATAAAAAGGAAGATCAGGAAAATCAGGATCAGGAAGGTGATAATGAGGATGATGAAAAAGACAAGGGGGACCAAGATGAGCAGGATGGTGATGAAGAACAGGATGATGAAGGTAAACCTGAAGAGGATAAAAAAGATGAAGATAAAGGCGATAAGGAAAAAAAGGAGCAGCCACAAAAACCGCAACCTCAACCTGGTCAATTGTCACCACAGCAAATAAATAGTTTATTGGAAGCGATGAACAATCAAGAACAAAAGGTTCAGGAGAAAATGAATGCTGAAAAACAAAAAGGAGTAAAAATAAAAACTGATAAAGATTGGTAAATGACTAGATTTACCATTTCCATAAACACGGAAATCTTACTAACAGAACATGAAGTTTATTAAATACATTTCTATAGTAATATGCACGCTTTTTGCAGGTGTAATCATGGCTCAAGAAGTGGAGTTTGTTGCCAAAGTAAGCAAGCAAAAGTTGGGTATTAATGAGCGTTTGCGTATTGATTTTGTAATGAATCAGGATGGCGATAATTTTAATCCTCCTGATTTTTCAATGTTTAATGTGGTTGGTGGTCCTAATCAATCCGTTAGTAACTCCTGGATTAATGGCGTAAGAAGTTATAAAAAAACATATAGTTATTGGTTGGCACCCAAAAAACGTGGTGTATTTAGTATTTCTCAAGCTACTATTTTTATTGATGGCAATGCCTATAAAACGTCACCAATACGGATAGAAGTTACGGCTGCAGTAGAAGTGCCTAAGGACCCTAATGATCCTAATTATTTGGCGTCTCAAAATATTCATTTAGTGGCAGAAGTGTCTAATACAAGCCCTTATCTCAATGAAGCTATTACGGTGGTTTATAAACTTTACATATCACACAAAATTGCGGTTGATAATGTAAATGAAATAGACACACCTAGATATAATGATTTTTGGAGTCAAAGTATAGATACTAAAAATCAAAAAGTACAAAGTGGCACTTACAACGGTGAAGATTACCGATATGTTGTATATAAAAAGGCCGTATTATATCCGCAAAAAACGGGTAAGCTAGATATCGAGCCATTGAGTTTGGATATTTCTCTGCGGGTTCCTACGAATAGACGTGATATTTTTGGAAGTGTTTTGATGTCGCGGGCTAATAAAACAGTTTCGGCAGGAAGAAAAACGATAAATGTAAAAGCGCTTCCTGAAGCTGGTAAGCCGCTTGATTTTACTGGAGCTGTTGGTGATTTTTCTTTTGATGTGTCTACTTCGAAGACTGAATTAGATGCTACAGAGTCACTACAACTAAAAGTGGGGGTTAAAGGAAACGGTAATTTAAAATTGTTTAAGTTGCCTAAAGTGTCGTTGCCTAGTTCCTTGGAGGTCTATGAGCCCGAGCATGAAGAAAAGGTAAAAACAAATTTATCTGGTATGCAGGGCAGTATTTCTGATAGCTACACGGTTGTGCCGCAGTACAAAGGGAAATACCCCATACCTAGTATATCCTTCTCTTATTTCGATTTAAAAACAGAGTCTTATAAGCGTTTGTCATCTGAAGAAATAGTGATAAATGTTTTAAATGGACCGTCAAGTAATTCTGCAAGTAATGATACTTCAATTTCAGTTGGAAACAACAAACAAGCTGTTGTTCTCAATAGCGATCAGTTTGCATTTATAAAGACAAGTACCAATTTTTCAGAAATAAATCAAAGCTATTTTTTTAAGACGAAATTGTTTTGGAGTTTATTATTATTGCCGTTTTTAGCTATACCATTAGCCATAGTTATTCGTAGAAAGAAGGCAGTTAGGGCGGCTGACGTTTATGGTAATAGAATAAGAAAAGCTGATAAATTGGCTAGGAAATATTTGAAAGGAGCAAAGAAGTCATTAGGACAAAAAGAAGCGTTTTATATCGCTTTAGAAAAAGCATTGCATAATTATTTAAAGGCGAAGTTACATATTGAGACTAATGATTTAAGTAAGGATAAAATAACAGAATTGCTTTTAGAAAGAAACGTAGAAGCTGAGGTTATTAAAGATTTTAATAGTATTCTAGAAAGCTGCGAGTTGGCAAGATATACGCCTATTGATATTGTAACCATGAGAGAAGACTATGAGAAGGCAGGTAAAACCATAGCTCTAATAGATAAACAAGCACGTTAAAATGAAACATATAATATACATATTATCGTTTTTGCTGCCTTTTTTTGGGGGTGCTCAAAATCAAGATTTGTTTGATAAAGCCAATGCTTTTTATAATGATGGTAAATATGCCGAAGCTATTGATAATTATCAAGCCATATTAGAGACGGGATATCATTCTGCTGATCTATATTTCAATTTGGGCAATGCTAATTATAAGTTAAACAATATTGCACCTAGTATATATTTTTATGAAAAAGCACTTATCCTAGCGCCAAATGATTCAGATATAAAGGCTAATATCGCATTTGCTAAAAATATGACCATTGATGTTATTGATCATATACCTGAGGCTGGACTAGCTAAGATTGTTAAAAATATCACAAACACAATGTCTTTTGATGCCTGGGCCATAATTGCAGTGGTGCTTGTTTTTTGTTATGTAGTATTAGTTTTAGGCTATTATTTTGCCTATTCTACTATGAGAAAGCGGTTTGCGTTTATAAGTAGTTTAGTGGCATTACTGTTTGTTTGTATCACGCTTTCTTTAGCATTTCATAAATACAATTTAGACCAAAAAGACAACCCGGCCATTGTTTTTGTGCAAGAAAGTAAAGTTAAAAACACACCCAACCCAAATGGAGAAGAAGCTTTTAGGTTGCATGAGGGTACTAAAGTTCAAGTTCTTGAATCTTATAACAATTGGCAAAAAATTAAGTTAACAGACGGGAAAACGGGCTGGGTAACTGCTGAAGATGTTAAATTGTTGAAGGATTAGTCATAATTCTTTATTAAAAAAGTATATATTTACTTTTCTAATCTAGAATTAAAATGACAAGAAGTATTACGTCTGTTATATTATCAATAATTTTTATGGGCTTCGTTCTGGCGCCTTCGGTTATTGTTATAATAGATGATACGGTAGATGTGTCATTTTTTTATACTTCTGGAGAAGAGGAAGATAAGGGACTCGAAAAGAATAAAGATTTAGAGGTCATGTTTCTTGATTTGGCAATAAATCAGTCAGATTTTGTTTCAAATGATATGGAGCATAACATGAGATATATCTTTAAAAAGTACCAAAAACCGCATTTAAACTTAGTCTCCCCCCCGCCAGAATTAGGCATAGTGTAATTTGTAATTTATTAAAGGCATTGTAGCCTAATCTATTTTTTTAACAGCTTTTGGTATTTTATTCCAAGGGTTATAATTATTGTAATATGTTTAAAACTATTAAGAATGACTTACCTGCGAGTATAGTTGTATTTTTTGTTGCTCTGCCTCTATGTTTGGGTATTGCCCTGGCCAGTGGAGCACCTCTATTTTCAGGATTAATTGCTGGAATAATTGGGGGAATATTGGTAGGTGCTTTGAGTGGTTCTAATATTGGAGTTAGTGGACCAGCGGCAGGACTTGCCGCAATTGTATTAACGGCCATAGGCACTTTAGGCGGATATCAGAATTTTTTAGTAGCTGTTGTATTGGGAGGAGCTATTCAACTTTTATTTGGAGTTTTAAGAGCTGGTATTATTGGGTATTACTTTCCGTCTTCCGTTATAAAGGGCATGTTAACTGGTATTGGAATTATAATCATACTTAAACAGATACCTCATTTTTTTGGATATGATTCTGATCCTGAAGGCGATTTTGCCTTTGTTCAAGTGGATGGAGAAAACACGTTTTCTGAAATACTGAATTCTATTAATCACATTCAACTAGGTTCTGCCTTGATAGGTATATTAGGGTTAGGTATTTTACTTTTATGGGATAAGGTGTTGTCAAAAAAAGGTAAAATATTTCAGTTGATACAGGGCCCCCTTGTAGCGGTTGTTTTAGGAATAGTATTCTTCGTCGTAACCCAGGGGAATGACTCTTTAGGTATTAGTTCAACGCATTTGGTGAGTGTGCCTGTGCCTGATGATTTAGACTCTTTTTTAGGTCAATTTAGTTTTCCTAATTTTAGCGCTATTACCAATCCTGAAGTTTGGGTTGTTGCATTTACTATTGCTTTGGTGGCTAGTTTAGAAACCTTACTTTGTGTAGAAGCCACGGATAGATTAGATCCGCATAAAAATGTAACACCAACTAACAGAGAGCTATTGGCTCAAGGTACTGGAAATATTATTTCGGGTCTTATTGGCGGACTTCCTATAACTCAGGTTATTGTAAGAAGTTCTGCAAATATACAATCTGGTGGTGTATCAAAGATGTCGGCCATTATTCATGGTTTTTTCTTATTAATCTCTGTAATTCTTATTCCTAAGTTGCTTAATATGATTCCATTATCTGTGTTGGCAGCTATTTTATTGATTGTGGGTTATAAACTGGCTAAGCCGGCTTTATTTAAAAAAATGTATCAATTGGGTTGGAAGCAATTTGTACCATTTGTGGTTACGGTTTTAGGGATTGTATTCGTTGATTTACTTTACGGTATCGGTTTAGGACTTGGTGTAGGCATTATTGTAATATTGCTTAAAAGCTATCAAAACTCTCACTTTCTTCATATTGAAGATAAAAGTAATGGAAAGCATAAAATAAAAATGACCTTGGCAGAGGAGGTTACCTTTTTTAATAAAGGGGCTATTCTTAAGGAGCTAGATAGTTTGCCTATTGATACGAATTTAGAAATAAATTTAATGAACACCAGATATCTTGATAATGATATTATTGAAATTCTTGAGGACTTTTTATTAAAGGCAAAAGAACGTCATATAGACATTAAATTGGTGTCAAAGCGGGGCGTAGTGGAAAACCCAGAAAGCTTTATTGAGTTTTTCAATACGAGACCACAATCTAATATGAGTATAAGCTAATTGAATTATGCGCGCTAAATATAAAATACTTGTTCTTGTTAATTTAAATGAATTCACAGATGGTATTATAATTAGCGCGATTGAGTTAGCCAAGAAAATTAATGCAGAAATCTCTCTTTTTCATGTTAAAAAGGCAACTGATATTGTAAAACGGGAAAATCAATTGTCAGCAGTAAGAGCTATAAATAGTGATTATAATGTAACGGATAAAAAGATAAAATTGTTGGTTAATGAAATTTCAAAAGCGCATCAAATTCCTATTAAATACGCTTTTGCAATTGGCAATGTTAAACATGAATTAGATCAGCTATTGGAAAATAGTCAACCTGATATTATTGTATTAGGGAAACCAGTGTCAAAGACGTTTTCTTTTATGGGCGATAATATGGTCAAGTATGTTTTGAAGAATCATGCAGGTGGTGTATTGGTTGTTGACCCTAAAAATAGAATTAGACCAAAAGAAGATGTTGTAGTAGCTACACTTAATAGTTCGTCTACAAACCCGCGTTTGCCATATTTGGAAGATTTATTTAAAACAAGCCATACCCCTTTGAAGTCTTTTAAAATTGTAAATAAAGGAATAAAACCAAAGGATTTAAATGCGAAGAATACTGGAAAGACAGTGGAGTATGTTTTTGAGAAAGGAGATAATTCTATTAGAAATTTATCTAAATACCTAAGCTTAAATAACATTAATGTGCTGTGCTTAGATTTAGGTGCCAATGAGACCGAGAGCGATTATGCCATAATTAATATGGACCGGGTTTTAGAACATTTAAATGTTTCAATTTTAGTATCCTAATTGTGGCAATTCCACATGAATAGATATTGACTTTTTTATTGCCACTAATTAAATTAACTTAGGCTATTAATCTAAGAGACCTATGAAGGACCTGTTTTCTAATATAAGAGGTGACGCGTTTGGTGGTATCACAGCTGGTATTGTGGCTTTACCACTAGCATTGGCCTTTGGGGTGTCTTCAGGATTAGGTCCCACAGCGGGACTTTATGGTGCTATTTTTATTAGTTTTTTCGCTGCCCTTTTTGGAGGTACTAATACTCAAATTTCTGGGCCAACAGCTCCAATGACAGCCGTAAGTATGGTGGTTATAGCTGGGATTGTAGCTACTAATGATGGGGATGTAGATAAGGCTTTACCCGCTATTTTGACCGTATTTCTTTTGGTGGGTTTAATGCAGGTTGGATTGGGTGTTTTAGGTTTAGGGAAATACATAAGATATATACCTTACCCCGTAGTTTCGGGGTTTATGACGGCTATAGGTATCATTATTTTGTTAACTCAAATTTTACCGGCTTTAGGCTATTATCCTAAAGAAGATATTGAATTTGTAAACACCTTTAAAGCTCAGGCAGAAGAAGTTATTTTAGAAAACATTTTAATTGAAGAAGCAGGAGAGGGGATTTTGGTTTTAGAAGATTTCGAGGAGACCATTGAGCGGGCGGAGGAAATTTCGTCTGATGCTATTCTAATAGAATCTCAGACATTAGCGGCAAAGGAAGCTTCAGGTGCACTTGGAGCAATAAAAGTAGTGCCTCGAGCTATAAAAAACATTAATTGGCTAGAACTAGTTTTAGCGCTTGGAACCATTTTTATTATTTATGGTTTTAAAAAAATTACTATGGCGGTACCAAGTACGTTGGTTGCTTTGGTGGTAATGTCGGGCATTGCCGTTGGCTTTGGCATGGAATATAAGCCCATTGAAGAGATACCAAGTGGTATACCACTGCCTAATTTGGAGATTATTACAGGTTTTAAATTGAAGACCATTACCCCTTATATTTTTACCGCATTGACTTTGGCCCTTTTGGGAGCCATAGATTCATTGCTTACCAGTGTTGTTGCCGATAATATGACTAAAACAAAGCATAAGCCAAATAAAGAACTTGTTGGGCAAGGTATAGGAAATAGTATTGCGGCAATCTTTGGTGGTATTCCAGGCGCGGGTGCAACTATTAGAACGGTGGTCAATATTACCTCTGGGGGTAAAACAAAATTATCTGGTATGATAGCAGGGATTTTGCTATTCGCAATTTTATTAGGATTAGGACCAATTGCTTCTAGGATTCCTGCAGCGGTTCTTGCTGGGATATTAATAACCGTGGGCATAGGTGTAATGGACTATAAAGGTATAAAAGCGATTCCTAATCTTCCTAAAGATATTAAGATAGGTCCATTTAAATTGAGCTCTGAGGTGTTAATTATGTTGGTAGTTATGGTGCTTTCAACATTCTGGAACTTAGTTTACGCCGTAGGAATAGGGTTAGTTATAGCCTCTTTAATGTTTATGAAAAAAATAGGCGATTTAACTGCTGAGCGATCCGATGTTAAACCACTCAAAGAAGAGGCTTGGGATGATGAATTTGATTTTCCGGAGAATTTAAAAGAAGAAGTGTTTATAAAACACCTTAAAGGACCTTTGTTTTTTGGTTCTACCAGTGATTTTCAGCAACTTTATGCGCAAATACCTAATACTGCTCAGACCGTGATTTTAAGATTAGGTCGTACGCAATATATGGATCAATCTGGTCTTTATGCCATGGAGGATATGTTACAAGATTTAAGAAAAAAAGGTGTTGAAGTATTATTTGTAGACCTATTAAAGCAACCGCGTTACATGATGGAACGCATTGATATTATTCCAGATTTCATTCCAAATGAACATATATTTGACTCATTTAGTGAATGTTTAATATGGATTAAAAATAACGTAGAAGATAAATATTAATTTAAATATAGAAGTATGAAAAATTTAGCAATAACAAAAGAGGTACAAATCGCATTATCGCCTTCAAGTGTGTTAACTGACTTATTAGATGGAAATCAAAGATTTGTTAGTAATAAAATGCAACCTGTTGATCAGGCAGCTTTAGTCTCACAGACAGAAGGCGGACAATTCCCTAAAGCAGTTGTTTTATCTTGTATTGATTCTAGGGTGCCTGTAGAAACCGTTTTAGATCAAGCCATAGGAGATATCTTTGTAGCTAGGGTAGCAGGTAATTTTGAGAATGTTGATATTCTAGGAAGTTTAGAATATTCATGTAAAGTGGCAGGGAGTAAATTGATTTTGGTTTTAGGACATGAAAGTTGTGGCGCTGTTAAGGCAGCATGTGATGGTGTAGAATTAGGCAATATAACCGCTATGTTGGGCAATATTTTACCGGCCGTTAAGAAAAGTGCTGATGAAGTTGATGGGGACTTAGATTCTTCAAATAAAGACTTTGTAGCTAAGACAGTAGAAAACAATGTAAAGCTTACCATAGACCGAATTAGAGAGCGAAGCCCTATTTTGAAGGATTTGGAAGATAATGGAGAAATTCAAATTGTAGGTGGTGTTTATATGCTTTCAACTGGGAAAGTAGAAATGATATAAGCAAATCAAATAATACAGCGATTTATGGGGCTGTTTGAAAAATCGTCATTCCGAGCGAAGCGAAGGAATCTTTTAAAACCAACTTACTGATTAAGAGGTTGCTTCTATATACTAAACTCTTGTAATGACGTTTTAATATACTTTTCAAACAGTCTCTTTATTATGCGTCTTTTGAAAGTGGCGAATCCTCAATGATTTCTATGGTAGGCTCCCATATATCAGGAATGATAATTTGAACTAGGCTAAGCACAGGTTCATAGAATTTAGAATTCTCAATACGGTCTTCATCAACAAGCGAAATAGTACTGTTTATTTTATCAAAAAGATTCAAAACAATACTAAGTATAAGTGCCATTTTTAAAGCTCCAAAAATAGCCCCAGTTAGTTTGTTTAATATCCCTAGAGCAGCAAAATTCGCCAATTTGGTTAATGCCTTTCCGGCTAATGCAATGGCCAGAACAATTATGACAAAGGTTATGGCTAATGCCGCTATATGGATTGTGTTTTCATCCCAATTTGTCTTCGATTTTAGGAATTCAGAAGCAAAATGGCTAAAATGAATGGCGCCATAGATACCAGCAACCAAAGCTAACAATGACGCGACTTCAACGAATAGGCCTTTCATAAAACCTCGAACAAGCCCCCATAATATTAAAGCCCCTAAAACAATATCAATTATACCCATAAGTATCCCTTCACAATTTTAGCAAATATAAATAATAGTCACCATATGGTTTATTAACTTTGCAGCTTTCAAATTATTATGTCTAGAGACGAACAATTAAAAGAACGCTGGGAGTTAGTAGTTACCAAATTATCTGACCAATTTGCTGATGGGGATACCCTAGATCTTGATGCCATTATTTATTTAATTGGTGTTCAAGAGTTAGGGCAATTAGAACGGACTTTTAAAAAAGACCAGAAATTAGACCTGATGCATATTGCAATCTGCAAATTACTGGTGCCTTATGGCTATTATGAATTAGATTTTGTAGATGATGAAGGCTGGCCACATTATAAAATGTTAGAGCAGTTACCACATTTAAAGGCTGGAGAGCAAAGTGTGTTAATGAAGGAGGCTATAGTGGGGTATTTTCTAGAAGCAGAGTATATTATTTAAAGTTATTAGTTGGATTAAACTAGGTGGCAAACTTATTTTAATGTTTTTCGCCTGTTATTGTCGAGTTATTGAGCATATGGGTATTCTAAGAATCTATTTATTCACGCCTCATTAAACGGAATTCCCATGTAATCCCTAATGCCATTCACTTAAAAAATAGTAAATTTGCCATCATTTTGAAATAGGTCATGATAGATAAGATAAAAGAACTTATAGAAGAAGCTGAGGCTTTTAAAGCGCAGTCAAAGGAAGAGGTAGAGCATTTTCGTATCAAGTATTTGGGTAAAAAAGGCTTGTTGAATGACTTTTTTGCCGAATTTAAAAATGTTGCGAACGATCAAAAAAAAGAATTTGGTCAAACTATAAATAAGCTTAAAAAAACGGCGGAAGATAAAGTAAATGCTTTAAAAGAGGAGCTGGAAAGTAAAGAGGAGGTTAAAGGTGTTTATGGCGACCTGTCCCGACCTGGAGCACCTGTTCAAATTGGAGCACGTCACCCAATTTCTATTGTAAAAAATCAAATTATTGATATTTTTTCGCGTATTGGTTTTAATGTAAGTGAAGGTCCAGAAATTGAAGACGACTGGCACAACTTTACAGCCTTAAACCTGCCTGAATATCACCCTGCACGAGATATGCAGGATACATTTTTTATTCAAACGAACCCTGATATTTTATTACGTACACATACCAGTTCTGTGCAGGTGCGTTATATGGAGAATAATAAACCGCCTATTCGTACAATTTCTCCGGGTAGAGTGTATAGAAATGAAGCTATTTCTGCACGTTCACATTGTTTTTTCCATCAAGTAGAAGGCTTGTATATTGATAAAGATGTAAGTTTTGCTGATTTAAAGCAAACCTTGCAACATTTCACCACCGAAATGTTTGGGAAATCTAAAATACGACTACGTCCGTCTTACTTTCCTTTTACAGAGCCTAGTGCCGAAATTGATGTGTATTGGGGGTTAGAAACAGAAACCGATTATAAAATCACTAAAGGCACCGGTTGGTTAGAAATTGGTGGTTGTGGTATGGTTGATCCCAATGTATTAGAAAACTGTAAAATAGATGCAACCGAGTATTCTGGTTTTGCTTTTGGTGTTGGAATAGATCGTATTGCCATGTTATTACACCAAATAGGAGATATCCGCCTATTGAGTGAAAATGATGTGAGGTTTTTAGAGCAGTTTAAGTCAGCTTTATAAGTTAATGAAAAAGGACATTCATATTCCAGTCGTTGAAGATGTTTACATTGCTATCGTCAATGAATACAATGCTATTTACAAAACACAAGATTGGAATGCCTACATCATTAATAATAAGGCCGTGGATTTAGAGCTAGTATTGATTGTAACCAGTGGTTACTCTAAAAAGAAAGCCACATCTGTTTTTAGGAAGAAGTTAGATAAGTTGCCAAAACAAAGCTATGCTAAAATTGAGTTGATGCAAGAAGAATTATTTGCATTAAACAATACCTTTAAAGTGACATTTTTTGAGGGCAATCAAATGTTTGATAAGACCTACTTGTTTCGGGAAAACACTATTAATCTTAAAGCGTTACAGTCTATTCCTTTGATGGCCGTGAAAGGCGTTTTAGCCAAGTAATATCTTTTTATTTAGAAACTACTACGGTAGATTTTTATTCGGTATTAATCTAACTTTTCAGTTAAACGCTTAAATACTTTCTTAGGGTTTTTGTTTTCGTATAAAATTTGGTAAACCGCATTGATAATTGGGATTTGCGATTTTTTTGCACTTTTTTCATGGAGTAAGTGCGCACTTTTTGTGGCATAATAACCTTCGGCCACCATATTCATTTCCATTTGTGCAGATTTAACCGTGTAGCCTTTTCCAATCATATTGCCAAACATTCTATTTCTTGAAAATACCGAATAGCCAGTTACTAATAAATCCCCTAAATAAGCGGAGTTATTTATATTACGTTTCATTTTATGTCTTTTCTTTATAAACCGTTTCATTTCCCGAACGGCATTACTCATCAAAACACTTTGAAAATTATCACCATACCCCAAGCCATGCGCTATGCCTGCCGCTATAGCATAAATATTCTTGAGCATAACGGCATATTCAACGCCTATTATATCATCACTTATTTTAGTTTTTATATAATCACTAGATAGATTTTCGGCTATGGATTTGGCTTTATCAGCATCAGAGCATGAAATAGTCAAATACGATAAACGTTCTAAAGCCACTTCTTCAGCATGACATGGACCAGCTATTACTGCAATATTATCATAAGGTATATTATAAACATCATGGAAATGCTCGCCTACTAGTAATCCTGTTTCAGGCATAATACCTTTAACGGCTGATACAATGATTTTTTTAGAAATATCAATCCTTAATTTTTCTAATTCACTATGAATAAAAGCAGAGGGAATCACAAAAATTAAGACATCGGCGTATTCTGCAATTTCGTTGATGTCATTGCTTAATTTTAATTGCTCCAAATGGAACTCAACCGAACTTAAATAATTAGGGTTGTGCTGTTCCCTTAATAAATGCTCTTTGGTATAAACACTGCGCATATACCAACCAATTTCATCTAAATTTTCAGAAAGCATTTTTACAATAGCTGTTGCCCAACTACCAGCGCCAAAAACCGCATATTTTAAAGGTTTATCCATAAAAAGTAAATCAATTCCTTATTCAAAAATACATAAAATATTAAAGCGTATTGAAACTATATTATGGATATGATTTCTTTTTTGGCACGCGTTTTGGAACCTATAAAACAAGAACCCTAAATGAATGTACTATGAAAACAATAAAATTACTTGGCATCTTCACCTTAGCAGCAATGCTATTTACGTCCTGTTACAGAGAAACGCTGGTTGAAACAGTAATTATTGAGCAGCCCATTGAACCAATTCCACTTACGGTTAATGAGTTATTAAGTTCTTATGAACTTTGGTATGTAGATATAAACGCTACTCTTGGCTATGGTGAAACCCCATTTTTGCAGAAAGCATTTACCATTTCTTTTTTAAATGGTGTTTTATATGCAAATAACAATATTGTGGGTATTGGTAATAGTGGCGATGGATTTGGTATTGATGTTGCAAATTATGATGCCTATAAAATGATATTAGATGTCAATCATGATTTAGATGGGTTTTCAACTTTTGATGTGTTTCAAATTAATAATAGCAGAATAGAGTTATACAACCCAGATAATGATACATCATACTTTTTAGAAGGATATCAGCGTGATGAATTTGATTATGATTTTGTTTTTTATGATAATATTCATTATTTCTTACAAGAATATGAGGCTTGGGAGAAAGTCTATACCAGTGAGTTTGGTGCTTTAAATGCCTTTGATAGTGAAAATTATTTACAATTTTTGGCTGGAGGCAATGATTCAACATTTAGGAGTTCGAAAGATGATATAGGGATGAATCCTAATTATGTGTTCTGGGATTATATTGGGCTTTATGGCGTTGGAAATATCACTGATAATTTATACCTAAAAACTTTAACATTAGATTATGATTACATGGGCAATGCTTTTTTTGAATTGACCGTTATAAATGACAAGACCATAGAGTTGTTTCATCCGGCATCTGAAACCATTTATCAATTTAAAGGAAGAGGATATATTCAGTATTTAAAAACAACTGATGGTAAAAAAGAACAAAAAAACAAGATACGTAAGTTTAAAAAAGATAGAATAGAAAACCCGAGAGAAAAAACAAGGGTATAATAGTAACTTTGGTTGGTTATTTAGTTCGAAACCGTTTAAAGTATTCAACTTTAGGCGGTTTCTTTTTTATCTATGGTTTTTAAGTTTTTGATGCATTAAACGTTTACTGGTAAATACAAGATTTAGGATCGTCCTTTACATAATAAGATTTATAGTTTTTTGCTTTTGGATCTTTACAACCGCATAGATCTAGTAATTCTATATTTTTAAAATCTATAGGATGGCTTTCGGCCTGCAGAGCGATATACCCTTCAGTAATAATTTCTCCTGCTTTATCTTTCCAGGTGTCAGGATTTATGCCCCAGTTATTCCAGTATTCACCTTCATAATGAGCATTGGGTTTTGAAGCACCAATTTGTGGGGATTTAAACTTTAGTACGGTATCTTTTTCAACAATGAAAGTCATAGATTCTCCGCCCATAACTATAGCTTCGGCATGTACCCACTGGTCTCCAAAATAGGTTTTTGAACTCGAGGGAATACAATGTTTGTAATTGAGGGTGTCTCCCATAACCACCACTGTTCCTGGTGTGCACACATTACCTGTAGTACGTTGATTTTGGTCATTGAGTCCACCAAGAAGTTGCAATTCTACCGAAACAGGAAAGTTTTGATTGAAGTCATTACTTTCTGCTGATTGGGCGTGAAGCATAACACCGCTATTTCTTACATTCCAAGGAGATCCTCCTTCGGTTTGTTCACCAGTAAAGCGATAATCAAATTTTAGTTTGTAATACGAATACGGCGTGTTGTAATAGATGTGTGCAAACTTATTATCAAAGTTTTCATAGTGGTCATACCTTATTCGTAGCATACTATCTTCAACAACAAAAGTTTCTTTATAGTTCTTTTTTAAGTCCTCACCAGTAAATTTAATGGTCCAATTGGATAGGTCTTTTTTATTAAAAAGAGAAATCCATGCTTCTTCATCAATAGTGTTCATTTGTTTTTTCTTCTCGCTTTGACAAGAAAGTATTGTTATAAGAGAAAGAAGGTATAATGTTTTTATTTTCATTTTTTTAAAGGGCTGCTATTTTTGATACATTGTGGTGATTGCCTTATTTATTGTTATACAATTTTCCGTTTTTAACTACTAAAAGGATGTCAGTATATGCTCAATGTTGTCTCTAGGATTTCCAAATGGTAGTTATTTTTTTTTCAGTTCAGGTGGGGGCGGGGGTGGTGGTATGTCCAACCAACTGAATCCCTCAAATAAAATATTGTAACGAAAAAAGTCCGGCCTTTCGGCATTAATTTTTTCGAATTGTCGTGTTATTTCTTTAAGAACTTCTTTTGTTTTTGAAATTGAAAACTTATCCTCAATGTGTAAATGTATTAATGCGGGTTTTAGAATGTTTTTATTGTATTGAAAGTGGTGATTTTTCAAGGTTATATTTTTGATTTCACTATCTAGATGGTTTATGTGCACCATTTTGTCCCAGTTTCCAGAGAAGTTTTTTAGAGAATCGTTTTTTATGTAAATGGTATTGCGATTAAAGTGGCAAGATGTTACATTGCTAGATGGGCAAGCTGCCCATCCGGTGAGCTTATAAATGGTGTCATTCTGTTTAAATTCCAGTCCAATGGACTTAGCCTCACACGATAGCTTTTGCATTTTTTTTATTAGTTCCCTAAAGTTTTTTAGAGAATCAAGATTTATTATTTCAAAGTCCGATTGATTTTGATTTTCGATAAAACTGTTTGAAATCAATTCCGTTGTTTCATTATCCCATTCTGACTGCTCTTTTTCAGTATAGGGATCGCAATTGCTTAAAAACGCGAATAAAAATACTATGTAAAAATTTGTTTTCATTAAATGAGCGTTGTAAGCTTTTTTTACTTTGCATTCAGTTTAAAAAATCTATGTTCATCACAGACCTTATCATTTTTAAAAATCGCTTTTTTGAATATGCCTTCCTTTTCATATCCATTCTTCTCAAGGACTTTCATTGATGCCATATTATATTCAAATACACCGGCATAAATCCTTTTTAAGTCAAGGTTGTCAAATCCATATGCTGTAATCAATTTAATAGCTTTTGTTGCAATTCCATTTCCCCAATATGGTTCGCCAATCCAATATCCAATTTCAGCCGATTTTTGATAAACGTCCATTTGAATGACTAAACTTATTATGCCAGATAGTTTTCCTTTGTATGCTATTGCGAAAGTTTGTTTTGGGTTTTCTATCCTTGCCAAAGTAATGAAAAGATCAGCATCATTTTCTCCATATGGAAAAGGAATGTAGTCTCTTAAATTATCCCAAATCTTTTTATTATTTGCAAGTTTTGCTAATTCTGTTTTGTCCGAAATTTTGAGAGGTCTTATTTTAATATTTTCTTCCACTTCTTGTTGATTTTAAATGGTGTACAACGATTTTGAGTGTTTTTAATTTCCGAATTGGCCTTTGTCAACCATAAAAGGGCTATCAAAAGTGAACCATTTAGTTGCTTTTAATGATTTACCGTCAATATTCGATGGTGTAAATCTCACTTTATAGTTACCCTTATTATGGAAAGTAAATGCTCCTGCACACATGCCATGTCCAACATGTAACCGGTTATTCCATTCTTTTATGTAAAATGTAGTTTGTTTATTAGTTTTAATGTCAATTACTTCCGTTTTATACCAAACTTCAGAACTTGATTTATTTTTTATGTTAAAGATTGCCTTTGCGCTTGGTCCACAACCGTAATGGATGACTTCTGTTTTATCAAATTCAAGAGTTAAATTTGAACTTAAAGTAGCCCATGATTTTTTGTTTGTTGTTTTCCAAAATACTTTTTCATACTCTTTTTTGTCCGAATTCCAATGTCTCATTTCATTTGATTCTTTTTCGGTTTGATTAGAATATTTTAGGTAGTATTTTGTGTATGGTTTTAATTCGGTTAAAGGGCATAAAATGGCTTGCGTCAAATCCATTTGACCGTTAAGAATTTCTTTAACATTCAGTTTAATTATTTCTCTGTTTTCACTTTCTAAATAGATTGTTCTGTCTCTGAAAGTGTTTATTGTCTTTTGGCTAAAGGCATAACCTTGAATAATAAACATTGAATTCAAGCTTATTTCTTTTGTTTCTGGAAAGAAAGATATTCCTCTTGTGTCACAATCGGCATAAGCAAATTTGATTCCAAATATCAGCAGAAAAAGAAAGGTGATTTTTTTCATTGTGTTAGTTTTTAAACTCTAATCAAATATCGTTCCGTTGATATCTTGGTTCAGGTTAATATATCCATATGCAGTGTTGTATGCCGTTAATATTATGAGTTAAAGATTAAAGTATATCTTAAAGCCTTGAAGGATGTTGGAAACTGCCACTGCTGAAAGAAGAAGACCCATTACTCTACTAATTATTGCTGCACCACTGTTACCTATGTATTTGAATATCTTTGCTGACAAGACCATCAGGATTAAGGCGATAGCCACAACAACTAACATCATTAATGCAGTTAGTGATTGATCCAGAATATTATGCTTGCTATTTTCAGTAAGTAGAATTGCTGCTAGTATTGCCCCTGGGCTAGCCAATGAAGGCATAGCCAATGGAAAAATCGCTTTATCTTCTTTTTTATCAATATCAGATAATTCTGTTTCGGGTTTACTCTCTCCAAAAATCATGGTGAGGGCAAAAAGGAATAAAACAATACCACCAGCAATTTGAAAAGTTGGTAAAGGAATTTCTATAGCATTTAAAATTAACTCCCCTAATACGATAAAAAATAATAGAACTCCTGCTGCAACTAGAGCCGCTTTGATAGCGATTTTTTTTCTTTCGCTTTTGTTTGCGGATGAAGTAACGGCTATGAAAACAGGTATAGTACCAATTGGATCAATTACTGTGAAAAATGTAATGAATGATGTTAATAAAGCATCTAACATGATGATAGTTTTTTAAATTTATATATACATTGTTGTGCTTTCGTTATTTAGTTTTTGATTTTATTTCCAATGAAATTTCATTTTTCAAAATTTCTATTCTTTCTATAACTTCTTTAGATCTAGAATTGAACAAAATTGATAACACTTTAGTAAAAGAAATTATGTTTTTATACTCTGATGATGATAGTATATATTCGTAATCATTCGGAATTACAATTACAATATTATTTTCTATCATAGTCCTAAAATGTTTATTGAGAAATGTAGTATAAGGTATAAATAAGTCACTTGCTTTATTTTCATTATCTAAAACCAGTCCAAAATCCTCATCAAATAATTTTATAATATTTAGGCGTAAACTCTCATTTGAGATAGTTTCGAATCCTTGGCTTTTGAGATTTTCAAAAGAAGCATAAGATAATCTAAAAGAAAAATTTCTTAATGGTAAAGAAAAATAGCTAGCTAATGAATCATTATATTCTTTTTTAGCATCTATGTGTTCAATTAATAATTCCGCCTCTTTTTCTATTAACTTGAACTTCTCTATACGAGAAGATAAAATATCTTTATTGTTTTCTAATGATTTATCTAATTCTTCTAATAGAAGTAATTCTGTAGCAGATGATTTCCTGTTTTCGTTCCAATTATTAATTTGCAATGCGATCAAAATTCCAATAACAACAAGAACAATTTCACCAATAGCATATTTAAAATACTTTCCAGTTTTATTTTCCATAAGCAAGTTTTGGCGAATTTTTCTAAAGAATTTTATCATTGGTTAACGGTTTCTCATAATGAAGCACAACGGTTGGTGTAAGAATAGTGCGGATTTGAGAGAGTTTGATTTTCCGAAGGAAAATCGGACGCAAGCAAATCGGCACGGACTTACGATTGGGGAATAAACTTACGCATTATTTTTACACATTGTTAGCAAACGTTTTTATTTTAATAATTCAACAAATGTATTGTTTGTTGCGTGCTTTTGCGCGAGGATTTTCCGAAGGAAAATCAGAAGTTGGCAAACGAGCAACTAACATTTATTTAGTATAAAACTAGCAAATTTATTAATACCATGTTATTTGCAGTTTCTATTAAATACATCAAATTCTGGAAAAATCCTGATGTCAACCTCATACAGTCCAGATGCTTCCCCATTCCTTTTCAGAAATTCATTAAACTCAGATTGGTTTGGATGAAAGAAAAGAACATTGTAATTGTCTGCATTCAAAGTATCAAGTTTCAGTTCAGTTGTCGGTTCAATTGGTTTTATTCACTAAATTCTTTTGGGTATTCAACTGTTCCGCTAACATTTTTTAATCCGTTTTCGGTAAGTTCGATTGCCATACAATTCTCTTTTGGTACCTCAAATGGCAATTCAATTCCAAATAGTTTGGCTTTCTTGTATCCGAATTTCGGATAATATTTTTCGTGACCGAGTAATATGACCGAATGGAATCCCAATTCTTTTGCTTTTTTATGAGCTTCTTTTATAAGCATTCCACCAATTCCTTTCCCTTGATATTCCGGAAGTACTGAAACTGGAGCAAGAGCCAAAGAGTCAAATTCATTTTGGCCATTTTTTATTTTCAGTTTGGTCAGTAAAATATGTCCGACAATTTTGTTTTCTATTATGGCTACCATTGAAAGATCGGGAACAAAAACATTTGATTTTCTCAGCCGTTCCACTAAAAACTGTTCCTTTTGGTCGCTCATTGGTTCATTTTCAAATGCCTTTTCTATAAGGTTAAAGACCATTTTAAAATCATCTGGATTTTCTTTTCTTATAGTTAATTCCATTTGTTTTTCTGGTTGCTTCTGTGATCCGTTTATGTTGAAATAGGGCTACAGGTTAAAAATGAATTTTACGTAACTAAGTTAGTAAACAAAATTGGACGCAAGAAAATTCCGAAGAAATTTTCCAAGTGAGTACGAGCCAATGCCATTAACTAAGCATATTGTTGCCCACAGTTATTTTCTCAATGCTTTTTCAATTCGGTCTTTTGCTTTTAATGGACTTAAATTTAATTTTATCATTTCTGTTGCTATTAATTTCGCTGTAATTCCACTTCCGTAAATATCTCCTGTTTTTGTTTTTTCATAAAGCTCTAATTGTTTAATATTTATCATTAAGCAAATTTTGAGAGAAAACAAAATTGAAAATAAATACTAATATTGATGTAAACAGGATTCTTTTCATAATTGTAAGCAACGTGTTTGTGTCTGATGTCGTTACGTGTTTCAGAAACTAAATTAGCAAATACAAACCGAATAGAAAATTCGCGAGGATTTTCAGAGGTAGACAAGAAAAGCAATTACTTATAGTTATAACTGGGTGCGGTTTTAATATAATTTCACTCAATACTAGGTCTTATGCCAAAAATTAGTAAATAACCTATCATCCAAAATTCTCCAATGGTTGCAGGTAGAATAAGAAATCTATTGTAACTAAAATCAATTCCGGCGTAGCGTATAACTGTAGAAATTAGATAACCTATACCACCTAAAATAATAACTCTTCCTAACCAGACAGGCAACCTTTTAGATTTGATAACTATGTATCCCATGGGAAATAGCCATAACCCGAAAAATAGGCCGCCTATACCCCAAGCATTTGAAATAATATTTTGAAAAACCTGAATTAGTAAAACTTTGTCTTCTGTAGCACTTATATCAGAATTTGCAATACCTATTGCCGTAGCGATTGAAATTGCACTTATCATAATAGCCAAAGCATTTACCATTCCCCATATACCTAAAGTCCAAGCTTCCCATTCATAATTATCTTTAAATAATTTGAAAAACCAAACTGCGGTAAGTGCTTGAGTTATTACGATAGCAAACTCTAATAGCAATCTAATTCTTGCAGTAGATTCTAATTCTACTAAATTTGTTAGCGTTCGCGCAGGATTACCAGATACAAATATTTGAGAATGATAGACCATAAACCCTAGAATTCCTGTAATAGCCATCATTAAATACCATAACCCCGTTATTCTAGCGGTCTTAATTAAATTCTTCTGTTCTTTATTTACATCCATATTTGTTTACTTTTAGTAATTCATACTAAAGTTTGACGATGTAAGAGGGTAATTGTTACAGCTTTGTCTTAACCTACTTGTATAAGAAAAGTAGCATATTTACATGCCGTGTTGTGGCTTGCATTAATTAACTTTCAGATAAAATTTGACCATGTTTAATTTCCCATTTTCCTTTTATTTTTTTTAAGCCAATTACACTTGTACTTCCTGCCAATTCATGCGTATAACTTGCAAAAATCAAAATAGCTTTATTAAATTCTTTATTAAATTTAATTTCAGAAACAAAAAGAATACCTAAAACCTTATTTTTTTCTGCCAAATCTTGAATTTTTATTCCTTGTTTATTTAGAATTGGAATTTTTTTATTAAAGCTATCTCTTAAATCTATTTTTCTTAATTGTTCGACAGATATTAGATGATATGGGTTTGCATATATTTCCTTAAATTCGGTTGGAAACATTTTTAAATCTGATTTTTTTAAATCATTCTCATTGTCCATTACGATAGCAAACTTTCCTTCCAATATGATTTTGTCAGAATCATATTTTTTTATTTCAGTATTTTCTACTGGTTTAATTTCATCAAATGGAATGTCTTTCGGAGGTGGAGGAGGTGGCGGAGAATGAAAATATAACAATTGATTATTATACAATAATGTTATGATTGCAACACTTTCTTTATTAGTTTCATCCGTGTTTATATTACATAAAATACAGTAATAAATAAGATAAAATAAAATGAGATTTGAATATTTATTTTTTTCATTTTATTCACAAAGTTAATTCACATTTTCAACCTCTACTTTCAATTTAAGAGCTTCATCGTAACCATTTGTACTCATTGTACTGTATGGGTCCACTCCCTGTAATCCCTCCATAGCGTATGCCTTATAATATTTTAGAGGACATCTATCATTATCTAATTATTGTAATGCTTTCTGAATTGGTTCTATATAATAGACGTTCATGTAAATATGGTCAAGATCCTTTTTAAGAACTAGTTTTTTAAGCTGTTTAATTTCTTTTTGAAGGGCTTTGATTCTTGATTTTTCGTCTTTTGTTTCCAATTTTGCACAGGTGTTCATTAAAGTCTTTACGATTATACATTATTCTATGCTGTTTTACTTCACTTTTCTCCCTTTGCTTTTATAGATTCTATTTTTATAAATAACAGAAGGTTCTTTATTTACATCAAAAGTTAAACTGGAAAAACTATTGAGAAAATAAAACCTATTCTTTTCAATTGAATAAATTATAGATTTACTTCCATTAGGTCTCTGACTGTATAACTTATTGTTTTCCTCTGAGATTATTATTACCGAACCATCATCAAATTCATAAGTCCCAGCAATTTTTTGTAGAAATGCGGGGTCGGTATTTACTTTGTTTGTATCGATCTCAGGGTAAGGTTTATTGATTGCAATGGCGGCCATTTTCGCAGAAACGTAATCAGGGGCATTATATGTTTGATTAGACAAAACAACTACAAAAACATCTTCTTTAGGCAAATAAATAATAGTACTTCTGAAGCCCATAGTACCTCCGTTGTGTTCGACGGATGAGATGCCGTTGATATCTTCTATAGCCCATCCGTATCCATAATTTGTGTGTTTTCCGTCTTTTAATTGATAGTTTGTAAATGCTTTTATTTTATTCTCCTCACTAATAAGCTTGTTATTTCTTATAGCTCTATTCCATAGAAAAAGGTCATGAACGGTTGATACAATAGCACCTGCACTGTGCCATTGGATAAAGCTTATTGGCTCTGCATTAACAGTTTCATTTTCATTAAATTTTTCACCTCCTTTATCATATACATTATCATAGCCTGATGCTCTCTTTAAGATAATTTTTGATCTGCTGCCATAATCAGTATTATTCATTTCTAAAGGTTTAAAAATATTTTCTCTAATAAATTCTTCGTATGTTTTATTAGAGATTTCTTCAATTATTGCACCAAGTAAAAAATAACCAGTATTACTGTAGAGATATTTTTCACCAGGAGCATAAAGCATAGGTAGTTTTTTAAATAAATTGATAAATTCTTCTTTAGTATAATCTTTTTTTCTGTTGTTCCACCATTCATCTGAAGATGTAAAATTGCCGATACCCGATGTATGAGATAGTAAATGGTGTATTGTTATTTTATGACCATGAGTAGGATAGTTTTTTATATATTTAGTAATCTCATCGTCTATTTTTAATTTCCCTTGTTCAGCAAGCATCAATATAGAGACTGCAGTAAATTGCTTTGAATTTGATCCAATTTCAAATACACTGTTATCTGACATATCTACACCCAATTCTAAATTAGCTTTTCCAAAAGCTTTTTTATAGATGACTTTTCCATTAACTGCTACTAAAGCTGTGGCACCGGGATCTGAGGTTTCATATTTCTTGCTCAGTAAAAGGTCAAACTCTTTTTCAAAATTCTGAGAATATCCTGAAATTGAGATTATAAGTACTAATATTAAAGTTAAACTTTTGCTTTTCATTTTGATTGTTTGATTAATTATCAGTAAGACATGCAAAAGCTTAATTTGTTACAGTCGAAACGGTTTTTTATATACGTTGATAGTGGTAGTCTTTATTCATCTATTAGCCGCCTATGATAATTTATTTGTCCAAGATGATAAGTCAAATGTTTTATTAAATGAACTAGTAAGTATTCATTTGTTTCTACTTTGGAAAACTTCAAAATTGGATAATCGTTTTTCAATTCTTCGTTTGTAATAGATAACAGTGATTTTTTAACCATTTCTAAGGTGGTATTTATACCGTTAATCAATTCAATTCTTGGAACTTTTTTTTGAGTAAATTCAAGTTCTCTATTCCTAATATAGTTTGTTTTTCCAATTTCTTTTCCAATAAAAGTGTGTAAGTTCCCAATTAAATGCAAAGTTAAATTTCCTGCTGAATTAGAGATGCTTTTTTCTATTCGCCAAATATTCTCTTCATTCTTATAAAGTTCTATTTCAGTGATTAAGTTGTTCAGGTCACTTTCAAAAAAGGTTATTAACTCGTTTTTATTCATTTGTAAAATCTATTAATTTTCATTAGTATTTAAGACTTATATATCTCGAAGCGTAAATCAGATTCTGATGCTGTGTATGGCTCGTTGTGGAAAGTAAGCTATGATTTTCCGCTGAAACCTAAAGATACCGAATTGCAATGAATTCCGATTAGGAATGCAGTCGCAATGAGCTATACACCCTGTTATACCTAGTTTTTATAAGACTTTATCACTTCCATTATGGTATTCAAAGCTTTATCATTTCCATTAAAATAATCGGTTGATGATACATTTATTGGAATATGAGGAGCTATCCATTTACGATGGTCCTCTGCTTTTGAAGTTTGATGAAATTGTGTCGAAATAAGTCCCATTAATCCTGAATATGGTAACTTAAACCATCCTGCTTCTCCTATATGATTTGGTTTTGAACCACTGGGTTCTCCTACAAGAATTGCATTAGTGTATTTTGTAATATCCGTTAATAAGTTTTGAGCTGCAGAAAAAGTTTCTCGACCCATTAACACAAAGACGTTTCCATCTGGATTCATAACTTCAAAATTGATAATGGTCTTTAACATTGGCGGCAATATAGAACCATTTCCTCCATGATTATGTCTCAAATCTAAAATTAAATGTTGTACGTTATTTTTAGATGTCTTTCTACGTAATTCGATATTAAAATCTTCTAAAGATTGGGTTTTCTTTTGTGTTACGATATTGAACTGAACATATATACTATTATTTTCTGGAATCAATTTATACCAATAAGGGTCTTCTATTTTCGATAGGAATAATGGTTGTTCACTGTCTTTTAGTTTTGGCATTTTTGGAAAGCCGGAAAAGTTCCAAGATACCGGATTCATTATTACCTTTTGAGACTTTCCATTTCTGTCATTCAAAGTAATTGTTACTTGATTAGCATTCTCAACAATTCCTAAACCTTTTAAAACATCTGGTAGTCCTAAATAATATGGACCCAACCAAAGTTTTTGCATATCGTTATCCTTAGCATTTACTTTATTTGTTTTTTGAAGTGCTTCTTCAGCAGTTGTATTTTCAATCGACTCTACTTCATAACCAATCCATTGTTCATAACCTACCTCAGCATCAACAATAAATAATCCATCATTAAACTGATAAAACTGAACAGGAAACTTTTTTAAAGTGCCTTTGTTTGGGGATGTTGGAATAATTAAATTGTGGCCATTACCCATACTACCAATAATTTTCATTAATTCTACAACTATCTGTTCATCATTTAATGTTGCTATTTTTGTTTTTAAATTTTGAAATTCTTTTGATAATTCTGTTTTGGAAATGGAGTGATTAGGACTATAATGTAACTCGTTAATTCTTTTTTCTAAATATGAAAGATCTTTAGTCCAGCTTTCTTCTCTTGTAATTTTTGTTTGATTATCATTCCCAAATAGGGCTAAAAATTCATCATCTGTATTGAAATTTTTAAAAGCAGGTTCGCCTTCTAAAAACGGTTTTTCGTCATAACGAGATGCAAAACCTTTTTGCAGCCATAATAATGCATGCTCCTTATCTCCATCTTCAGCATAGGCTTTGGCAATTTTAATCATTATATCATTTGAAGGTGCTGAACCTGTTGGAATATCCCTTAATATTGTACCTCCAGATTCAATAGTTTTTTTTAATACAATAATTGCACTTTTAAACTGTCCAGTTTCATAATAGGACAATCCTAATAAATAAAATAAATCAGCATCGTTTTGATATTGCGTGGTTAGGGTTTTTAAAATTTCAATAGATTCTTGCCATTTTTCATTCTTAACTAGGCTTATTGCTTTAGTTCTTTGATTGGCATATTCTAAAGGGTTCTGAATAGTGTTATTTTTAGTTTGGGAAAACGTATAATTTATATTTATTAAAAGGAAAAGGATTATGCTCGTAATAGTTATTTTTTTCATGTTAATTCTTATTTCTTAATAAGAATGACTAATAAAGAAAAGAATTGTTACACTTTTTAAGTTTTAATCAGGTATAACGTGTAGGTATAAGAATAGTGAGTGTTAGTGTGCGAGGATTTTCCGAAGGAAAATCGGATGCAAGCAAACAAAGCAACTCACATTGGTTTAGCACAAAGTAGCAATTTTTTATATACTACTTAAGTTAGCATTTTAATAAAAATACTAAATTCAGGCATATAAATAAGAAAGCACAAAAGAGAGGATTAAGGTTATTATATACGCAGAGACTATAGATCTCGTCAACATTGAAAATCCCCTCTCTTTT
>NZ_BMWZ01000006.1 GCF_014651495.1 Algibacter mikhailovii | reverse complement strand
AAAAGAGAGGGGATTTTCAATGTTGACGAGATCTATAGTCTCTGCGTATATAATAACCTTAATCCTCTCTTTTGTGCTTTCTTATTTATATGCCTGAATTTAGTAAAAGACAAACTTAAGAAGTATATAATTTATTTCTTGGTTCTAGCTTACTTACGAAAACCCTTGCGGATTTTCTATTCAGTTTTTATTTGCTAAATTAGGTGCTTAAACACGCCACTAATCATACACAAAACCATTATAAACAATACTGTACGAACTCTGTGAATTTACCAGAAATCATTTCTAAAAGGAAAAACGGAACTGAAAAATTTCAGAACGAAAACCAAAATCTGAATTTTAAATTGTCGGAATTTTGGAGTTGGAATCAATCTAATTTAATTGAAAACAGAACTCGTGGAATTTTAGCGGAATTTATTGTAAAAAAAGCACTCGAAATTGACTCTGAAAATCGTATTGAATGGGACAATTTTGACTTGATTACCAAAAAAAGCAAAAAATTAGAAATTAAATCTGCTGCTTATATTCAAAGTTGGGAACAGAAAAAATATTCCGAAATAAAATTTGGAATCGCGCCAACTGTAGGAACAAAAGACAATCCGAATTATGACGGAATTAAGAGACGTTGGACTGATTTTTATGTTTTCTGCTTATTGAAAAATAAAGACCAAAAAACTCTTAATCCTTTAGATTTAAGTCAATGGACTTTTTTCGTTTTAGAAACCAAAATATTAAACGAACAAAAACCTGAACAAAAAACAATCGGAATAAATTCACTTTTGGAATTAAAACCAATCGAATGTAAATTTTATGAACTGAAAAAGATAATTGATAAATAAAAATACTGCTTACAACAACTAACTGAATTAAAAAACTAGCTATTTTAAGATAACCTTGAAACAAAGCTTTCATCATAAGGTATTCCTGATATTGTAATAATAAATGTAGGAAGGTAACTTATGCCCCATAGGAGATAGTACTAACTTTTATTCTGAGTAATAGTTACTAATTGCTTAAATTAACCATCAACCTTTGTCTACAAATAAAAGTTGTTTCATTTTAGACAAATAATTCCACCAAAGGAATATCGGCGGCAGTTAAGTCGTAATTTAATAACTCTTTAGGTGTTACCCATTCAAATCTATCGTGGTCTGTTAATTTAAAGCTGGCATTTACAAAATCACATTTATAAGCAACTAGATTTATTTTGAAGTCCTTGTAGGCATGTACGTTGCTTCCCAATTTGTTTTTCACAGTAACCAACATGCCTAATTCTTCTAATAACTCACGTTTAAGCGCCATTTCTTCTGATTCCCCACGCTCTACCTTCCCTCCCGGAAACTCCCATTTACCGGCCATAGATTTACCTGCTTTACGTCGAGCTATAAATATTCTATCACCTTTGTATATTATACCACATACTACGTTTATCAAAATAAAACAATTCAAAAGTGTTTATTCTTATACTATTATGGGAAAATTAAATATAACCATCAGCCTTTATTTTTCAAATGACTCAATTTCTCTTTCAAGTCTCTCGATTTCGAAATTAAGTTCCAAAATATCGTGCTTGTTTCGTCGTAGTCCTTCTTCAAACTTCTTAATTTCAGCTCGTTGATTTCTGGAGATGTTAATTCCCTCTGGTTTATGGGATTCTGAAGCGTCATCAATTTCTCTTTTCTTTGCAAAATATCTTCCTTCCAAATCAGTTTTTGTTTGTTGAAGTTTTCGTTCTCCAGATTCAATTTCCTTCTCCTGTTCTGCAAATTTTCCGAAAACTTCTTCTCGAAATCTTCCTTCCATAGATTCCAATCCCTTTCTCTCAATTTTAATAAGCTCTTCAAGTCCTGTGACTTCTGAATTAAGATATTCTTCAGATTTTCCAAATTGTTCTGATTGAACACATTTTCCAATTCTTCGTATAACGTTATTAATTCTTGCTTTTCTGCAGTTGTACGACTCTCTATAAATTCGTCTTTGGAGCTCATCAACTTCTGATACTCCTCTATAAGATCCCGAGGGTATGTGCCTATATGTGGTTTTTGCTTCAAGTCCATTATATTGCCATTTTATTCTTTTTGTTGAACTAAAATTATCTTCAATTCCTTGCGGAGACACTTTCGGAATAATTATACTAACTGTATCAAATTGTAATTTCCTTAAAATTATATTTTTTTCCTTATCAAGCTTGTGTTTTGTCACAAACTCTATTAACAATACAGGAAATCCTATTTCATTGAAAAAAGTAACATCCGGTTTTAATAATGGTTCATTACAATCTAACTTTTGATAATTACCATACTTTATACTCCCGTCTACATCTTCATAAAAAATGACATTTGAACTAACCTTAGTCGCATTAATATACTCCGCTCGTTTTAGCAATTTAGGTGGCCCATCAGATTCATTCAAAGGATACTTAATTACACTAGGCACTTTAATTTCCTTAATTCTTTGAAGAATATCTTTAGCTAAAGTTTCCCTATATTCTTGGTTACTGAATGTACATGGAGCTTCTCCATTACTTTTAACAACAGGAACATGTCTAAAATAGGAGCGATGATTTGGATTTTTTTTCTTAATTACCGCTTCCATTTCTTTATCACAGCCAATACAATAATATCCTTTACGTCCACTAATTGCATCATCTATATATAAATGATTCTTAGCTTTGTCTTGCGCCCAGTCATTATTGGCTTCAGCTTCATATCTTTTACCTACAATAAACATACTCTTTTTTACAATAGTTCTTTCATTTCCTTTTTAATTCGTCTATACTAACTCCATCTTTATCCTTCCATTCTTTCCACCCATTCGCTCTTCTTGCCAAAATTGTTCCTGCGGCGGCACTAGGAGAGTTAAATATATGGTCGTTAAAAATAACTGGTTTCATTTTTAAATCTATATCTAAATATGATTTAATTATGGCCCAGATATAATTTTCATTTTTATCAATAAATTCTTGGTAAACATCTTCAGAAAACCCGGTCAAATTTGCTGGATTACCTTCCTTATCTTTCCAACCTTCTCTATTAGTTTTTGAAAAATAACTATCAAAAGCATCTCTAGAATTTTTTAGGCTATGTTCAAATTCTAATACAGCTCTTCCACTATGTAATGTATCATAAAACGTTCTATATGCCTCATTCCATTTATTTGTGTTCAATTTATTAGGTGGATCTTCTTGTCCATATTAAGACAAATAATATCCTACTTGGATGAATTCTTTTGAGCGTTCTGCCATATTCAATTATATTTTAAACCCATTTTTTAAAAGTGTTTCTAGATGTCTCTTTACATTTTTTTCATGAAAACTGTTTAGCTTTTTTAATCCCCAGGCAAAATCTGCTATATAAGTACGCTCTTTAATACTTAAAATCTTCGCGGTAGAATCCCACTCAAACATTTTCCTCATCAAAAATTCATCTATTCTAACTTTATCTAAATCTAATTGCTTTGTTTTAGGCTTTAATTCTTTTACACTTTTGTCTTTCAATATATTGGCAGCGTAATACAACTGTTTGATAGTTGGTGGAATTCCCTTAACTAGGTTTTTTCCAATTTGATCAAACACTGAAGCATATTTTATTTTTTTAGCTTTTGCAATTGCTTCAATTTTTTGAAATTCCAACAGGATATTTTTCTTTTTATTAACGCACTTATTATAATTTGTAATTACATAATCTAAAGTATTATATAGTAGACTTTCTTCTCTTTCAATATTATCGAAAAAATCAGGAATTTCTATTCTAAATTTATTTGTCAAACTGCTTTCAAATGATACTAAATCATCCTCAATATCCTTTTTATTAATTATTGCATGTACTAATGCCGAAAGGCTTCTTTCATCTGCTCCTGTCAATAATTCTCTATTGGACTGAATTGATTTATAATAGTTGACTCCATTTGAATGAATTAAAACATTATCATTTAAAATTTTAAAGTTCACTTCCTCCGAGTTGTCATTTGCACCTTTCCTTTTCTTTAATTCAGCTTTACTGATACCATATTTATCAATAATCTTTTTCGTGTCGTCTCTTCCTATAAATTCTATTATCTCCTTAGAAGAGCTAA
The DNA here is from genome assembly GCF_014651495.1 of Algibacter mikhailovii. Classification (GTDB taxonomy): domain Bacteria; phylum Bacteroidota; class Bacteroidia; order Flavobacteriales; family Flavobacteriaceae; genus Algibacter_E; species Algibacter_E mikhailovii. The sequence continues at coordinate 379,258 of NZ_BMWZ01000006.1, read as the reverse complement.
TTCTCTTCCATAACTCTTCCTTTTTAGAATACTCGCCATAATCATCACTATCAGAATATTTTTTAATCAACTCATTAACCAATTTCAATAATTGAGTTAAATAGGTTTCTAAATCATTTTCTAAACCCTCATTAAGCCATATTTTTAGTAGATCAAAAGAAGGGGATTTTTTATCACCGTCTGTAATCATGAATATAATGGAAAGTGTATATGGAACAACAGCGGACCTTATTTGACCCATTGAATTTTTTCCTGCACCATAAATTTTCTCTAGTCTACGGAACATAATAATGTTTGAAATCAGCTCTTCATAGAAATCACGATTAACATTTATAGGTTTTTTAAACTCTCCCTCTCCTGTCAATTTTTCAATAAAATATCTAAATATCTTCTCACCACCTTTTTTAACTAAATGAGGCTGGTTGCCCCATGCTGAGTAATATTTCGCCATTAATTCCTTAGAAAACCTCCTTTCAGTAGGATATTCTTTAGCTAGTCTTCTTTTATTAGAACCAGCAATTCTTAACTTTGTATTAAACTCACCCTTAGCTCTTTCAAAAAACCATTTTTTACCAGAAGGTGTCATGACACTTTCACTAAGTGATTTTATTCTTACCAATTGTGGATTCCTTGATCTTAAATCAACCTTAGAAACTCTTGATTGTGCATTTGAATAAGTACTAATATTTGAAATTAGCTCTTCGAGCTCTTCGTCTGTAGCTTCCTTAGCGACATTAATCTTGGCCATTACTTTCACCTTACTAATATCAAAACCATCCTTTTGCGTAAAATAAATGGTTGCAGTGGTTTGACCACCATTCACTATCTGAAAATCCGTTAGTGATTTAATTTTATATTGACCGGATTCAAATGAAATATTACCATCGGTTGCTGTAATAGTCAAACCATTATTATAAGCCACAAATTTTTCTGGCTCTTTCCTGATTGTTTCCCTAATACCTTTATTGACACCCCTAAACTGTAAAAAGGATCTCACATTTTTCTCCAGTAATCTTGTGCTAAACTCTTTGTATAATCTTGAAATTATTGGGGCAGGTAAAACACATAAATAAGATTCAAAATAATCCTCATCCGCCGCTTTAATTGCATACAAGGAGTCTCCAAAGGTTTTTTCAAAATTTACGGTTAACGCCTCTCTGCTTCCTTGAGATATAAGCACATTATACAAAAAATTAAGATCAATAATTCTTTTCTTAATTATAAGGTCCTTTGTGAGCCTCTCTCTATTCTTTTGATAAGTGACAACAATTTCTTCATCATCAAATTCAATTCTGTTGGGTTGTGGAGTAGCTCCTCGCAAGGAAACGGTGGCAGTTAATGTGATAAGAAATATTTCAACAACATCAAATTGCTGCGCACCTTGCGAAGATGAAATACTTGAAACTAATGGCCTTACAGGACTAGAATCTTGAATTTCATCATTTAGATGTCCTTTAATAGCCTTGTTATGAAAGCTTGTACATCTTTTAAACTGACTTTCATAAGATGCTTTAGTGGAAACCATGAGATCGTTAGATGAAGCAGACAGATCAATAGAATTCTCATCTATTAGAAAGAGCTGAAGTCTTTCACCTGATTCGTTAATACTATAAGCGTTAATCTTTAATTTATCAGCAGTTGATTTAAAATAGGAATTTGTATAATCTTCAGAATCTATAAGTTTTGCATCTAGCATAGATGGTAATACTTGAGAAAGGATTAAATTTTCTTGTGTAAAACCTTCATCATCTTTTGATTGATCTAATAATTCATTTCTATAATTTAAATACTCTTCTAATACCATTTAATATTTTTTCATTTCAATTAAATACTCATCCAAATGTGTTACCCTTAAACTATATTTCAAATTTGAAATTTCGTTATCAATATTAGACAGTGATAGCTTAGGAAAATCAGCATGGCCGGCATTAAATGATTCTGTTTTGGACACTAAAAAACGATGATTATTGTATTGTTTTAAATTCTCAAGTGTTAATCCTTTTTGATTTAAGGCTTGATACAATATTGATAAATCCCCAAGATTTGCCCTTGCGTGTTTTAATATTTCCAAAAGCATATCATGTATTGATTTGCCTTCAATTAAATCTAACTTAACTGAAACAATCAATAATTCTAAATTCTTATCTATCTCTTTTTCTAACTGAAACTCACTCGAAATTTTGACATACAGGATAGATTCTTTTTTAGTTTTAACTTCAATATTCTTTAAATCAAATTCAAAATCATTGGCAGAATCATAAAGGCCTTTCCACGAAGAAAGAAGGGTATTAATTGTAGTTGGATTTGATTGTTTTAAATATTCATGTAAAACAAATAATTCACCAAACAAACCCTGTATTTGTTCTTCTCCGAGTTTTTTTACTTTTTTATCTTCAAAAAACAAAGCCCATTTGTAAAATGTCTTTATGAATTCTTCCGAGGCCAGGAATGGTTCAGAGATTAGATTGATTTTTGAGTAAATTGAAAAGATAAGGTCATCAAATAAATCTTTGAAATCAAAATCTTTTAATTTTATCAGCACTATTCCTTTTGATGGTAAATAAGAAATTAGCAATTTATTCTTGTCCGTTCCTTTCAGCTTTACATCAACCTTATTGGGTAAAAAAAGCAACAAACACCTGTGACCATCTTCATCTGTAGCTAGAAAGAGATCTGGTACAATAGCCCCAGTAATTCTTAGGGACTGATAGCCTTTTTTGCTTTTGAAAGATGCAATATTCTTCCATTTTGCATTTAATTCACTTTTTTTCATTTACTCCTCACTATTATCTGTAATTCCCTCAAATTCGTCAGCTTCTTCTTCTTTATTATCAATATTATCTTCATCAATTTCTAACTCATAATCACCTTGCAAATATGTTCCTCCCGGGTCTTTTTTAATTGGTGGAAATTCAATTGCATAACCAACTAATGGTGTTTTATCAATTATGTCTGTTAAATCATTTTTATCGATATAAAGTTTAAATTCTCTCTTTAATTCTTCATGCTTTTCTGGGTCTTTATTACTAGTGAATTTTTGGTTGAAGGCATAGCTAGAATCAAAAAGATAAATCATTAATAAACCTTCTGTTTCCTTCATTTTCTCTCTGTAATATCGCTCAGGTATAGTCTTATGATTTTTTGCCCTCTCTTCTGATTCTTCTTTAGTTAAGGTCTTGTCTTTTCGTTGATATTCAGCAGCCTTGAACTGGTAAAAACTCTGTTTGGCTTCATCTTTTTGGGCAGTAGATAGTAAAATCGACATATCTTCATTGGAGGAAATAATATTTGCACTTTTACTACTTGCCCTAAAAAGCTTTTTATTTCGAAATAAATCTTTATCATTTTTATTTTTCGGTCCAGATCTTTTAGCCAATTCAACGTTTCCAATATCTAAATCATCATTTAAACCAACTGATTTTTTTGATAACCCTGGTTTGGAAGAGCCAGTAATTTTTAAAGCAATGGTCCAATTATTTAAGTATCCTTTTTCATTACATAATTCAATGAACTTAGTTAAATATTCAGGTTCCTTATCATTGAAATTATTAGGTTGGTTTTTTAAAATATCTATTACTTCTCCAGCATTAGTTTTAAACGAAATAATATCTCCCTTATCGTTTTTTAAATTAAATTTTGAAGCAATATTTTTCTTAAAATTATCCCATATATTTACTACATTTTTCTTATCAACTTTTATTTGAGTTGTCATTTCTAAAGAATCTTGATAAGACCATTTAACTTCTTTAGCATTTTTTAAAATAGAGGGCCTTGTTATTTTGAGAGTACCGGGGTGTTTTTTTACACGTAACACAAAGTTTTGAGGCGTTTTTCCTTGCCGTTCCATTTTTATAAATTCAGTCTCTAATTCTTCTATACACAAGGTTGTATCATTAAATTTATCAAGAGAATCTTGAGTAGTGAATATTTTACAACAATCTAAATACCCAGGTCTGTAACCGAACCATCTACCCATTTGAAGTAAGGCATCTGAATAGTTAGTAACTCGAATGAAATAATTGATAGTAAGTCCTTCCAGAGTGAATCCTCTTGAAAGCCTATTTCCACCAATTGCGATGTATTTTTTTGGTGAATTCTTTGGGTATTCTAAAGAGTCTTTAGTGAAACTATTGATTGCTTTAACTTCTATACCTTTTACTGCATCAATAAAAACAGGAATTAAGGAATCAAACACTAAAGGTGACATAAATTCATCTTCATATCCTTTTGGTAAATAGCTTTTAATATTTTCAACTACATGAGCAAAGCCATAAGGGCTATACCAAAGTTTTTTAAATTCAGCATAAATTGAAGTTGGACTATTTGGTCTGTCGTTATTAATTTTAGAAATAATTTCATTGATATATTCATCAATCAATCTTTTAGTTCCATTCTGCCAAAATGTAAACCGTGAAACATGGACAAGCATTGTATTATGGGGTTGATAAAGATCGGAATTAACCATACTTGGTATTCTTGTTTCTCGAATGGTCAAGGCGATTATAAAACATTTAATTGCTGTTTTCAATGATACTGGTAATTCTTTTGGAAAATCATCTTCTTTCCTAGCTGCCCAAGTCGCTCTTCTGTAATCAGTATAAGAGTCAAAATCTAAATAACCTTCAAATCCAAATTTTTCATCCCATTCACTCCTGCTTCTAATATTTTCTATACCAACAATTTCTCCATCATCATTATGATAAAGTCTTGAAGGAAAATTGTCAATATAATCATTCACAGCAGGTGCTACTAATGGAATTTTCTCATTGTCATCTGTTTGATTATCCATTGGTGTGACTGTATCAAATATTTGTTTTGCTCCTACATAATTTGATGGTGGATTTAATAATTCTATAAAATCATCCGGAAATATATTGTCAACTCTTTTTAGCTGTTTTTCAACATCATCTCCTTTAAACTTATATTTAATTTCCCAATCATTTTCAGGATATTCATTTCGATCTTGTAAAACATTAGCAAATGGTGTTGCTGTATAACCTAAATAAGACTTTACATGAAATAGATCTAAAATAGCTCTTATATGTCCATTTGTTTTACTGGCATAATTCCTTCCTTTTGCCCCCATATTATTTAATGATGCATTATCTGCTTCATCATCAATTATAAGTAGTGGAATATTGTGTTTTTCTTTGCCTTCCTCTAAAGAGTTATGTAGCCATATTATTAGATTTTTTAATACACTGACATTTTTTTTACATACAAGTACATATTTGTCATTTAGCGTATGATCAAGTTCTTTGACAGCTTTACTAAAATCCTTACTTTCCGATGTTAGAGATTTCACCTGTATAACCTTATCATCACCTCTAACACCAAAACGTCTAATTTTACCAACGCCCTTAGCCCCAGTTGGTTCACCGGAATCTATTTTCCCTTCTCCGATTACATCCTTTTCTATTCTTTGCTGCGTTTGACTGCGTAAATCTTCCATTATACCTGCGAGGACAATTACGATTTCGTAACCAGCATCAATAGCTCTATTTATTACGGCATTGAAATTTCCGGTTTTTCCCGACTGAACAGCACCAACAACAAGTCCCTTATTATAAATTGGAGATTTTGATTTAGGGTCAGCCATTTTACCAAGGATAGAAAAACTGGAATTTTTTGTTTCATCAACAACTTTCAATGATCTCCCAGACTTTTTTAAATGCTCAAAATACCTCTCTGAGTAGTCCCATATTATTTCATAGTCTCTTTTCTCATTGAGCCAAGTTTTAAAACCTTTTTTTGTTAATGAATGACTAATTCCTGGATCAATTGGATTAACCGATAGATATTCATTTTTAGCAGTTTCAAAATAACTTTTTAGAGTTGTATCATCTACCTCAGGAAGCCGTAATACTTTACCCAAGTTAATTACTGATTCTTTTATTTGATTAAATAAATTATCAATGAATTTTTTGTCACCAGAAGCTTTACTTACTTCTTCTTTTATAATCTGTTTAAAAACGTCGATATAGTTCATTGATTTATTTGAGTATTGCTTTTATATTTTCCGGTAAAGAAGAGTAACTAAATCCTAAGTGAGGAATTATTTCTTCCCTAATCATTTCATTTGTTATACCACTAGATAATAATTCTAAAATGTTTTTATATAGTTCTTCAACACTTAATCCATCCTTTTCTTCAATGCCCAGAAATTCCTTTTCTTCATGTACATGCCTAATATTATTTACTCTGGTATTAATCATACGAAGGAGAAGATTTAATTGGGAATTTTGTTTCTTATTAAGAGATTCTTGAAGATTTTTTACCAGCGGAAAATTATTATTCACCTCTAATACAGATCCTTTGTTTGAATAACTTCTCTCGAATAGTTGAATATGATTTTGAGACTTTGTTCCAGAGAATTTTCGAATACCCCTATTATAGTATTCTCTTTCTGCATCAATTTTTAATTCTTGTATATAATCTTCAAAGGCATTTCTTAGTTCATGTGGCACTACAATTTGAGATTTAGCAACATTAAGATGAAGTAAATGATCAACACTATTTCCTACCTCAACTCTAAGTCTAGCTAATTGAAGTCTAGGTGCTTTTTTAACAATTCCATTCCAACCTCCAAATAAAATAATTCTATCTGCTCTGTAAATGTAAAGGCCTTCCATATCCATTAAACCTCGATATCTAGTGGTCCACTTAGTAAGGCCTTTTTTACTTTCTGATATTGCTCTCGACGGCAAAACAAACCCTTCAATTTTTATAACATCAGATCTAAACGAACTTTGTTTGGGTTCAATCTGCCTAAAGTCTTTTTCTTCCTCTGGAAAAGGGTTAAATGGACTGACAATTGTATTATTAATTCTTATTTGTAAGGGGCTAATAGTTTTTTCCATAAATCTATGGAAAACGAGTGCAAGATAATCAGAAGTAACCTCAGTTATTTCCCTTTTTAAAGCATCTTTCCTATTGCCTTCTTTTAAATAATTTTCAAATTTATATAGTCCCTCCCAAATCACAATGGTGTTCGGTTCATAATCTTCAAAACCGTTTAAAAATGCATTAGATAACTGATTATATTGATACATTAATCTAGCAACTTCTTCATCCGAATTAATTATTATTTTCCAACCATTAGTTTTTAAAAAACCAACATCCCATGTTCTACCAAAATACTTTTTTTCATCTTTCTTTTTTGATAAGACTGTAAATTTTCTTGTTTGAGAAAAGGATGCTGTTTTCATGCCTAAACCAAATCGTCCTAAGTCTGAATCTGACCTCGAGTCTTCAGGTGAATTGCTTGGGAATTGCATGTTTTTGCTTAACTCCTCTTCTGTCATCCCATGACCATTATCTGCTAAAAACAATTTAAATGGTTCTGAATCTGTATCAATTAAAACCTCTATTTTATCAGCTTTTGCTGAAATAGAATTGTCCATTAAATCTGCTAACGAAGTTTCTAGACTATAACCTTGTTCTGCAATAGATTTTATAAGATATTCCGGATGGGGAGATGCATCTTCACTTATTATTTTGGTTTTTAACTGACTCATTTAATATTTTTAAGGATTTAATATATTGCAAACAATTTCTGAAATCTGTAATGCCAAATAAGGAGGTACAGCGTTACCAACTTGGTGATATTGAGCTGTTCTACTTCCCCTAAAAAGATAATTATCTGGAAACGTTTGGATACGTGCAGCTTCTCTGACTGTTAAAGACCTGCATTGGGAGGCATCATAATGAATAAAGTAGTGTCCATCTTTTGATATATGACTGGTAACTGTAGTTGCTGGTCTGTCTGGAACCTGAACCCTAAATCGATCTGCAAATTTACCAGAAGCAACATTGGCGTGGTCAGGTAATAAATCTTTACTATGCTCAGCGTAATCATTTAAACGTGGAAATGTACTATGTTTTTCAACGTAAAGACATGCAAATAAATATCGCATTAAATCTTGAGTTAGATGTGTCCTAGATTCATGATTTACAAACCCTTTTAGCCTTTTATCTATATACCAATCCTTTAAAATATGGTTTCTAGAGATTCGGTTATTGGCCATTACAAATTCTGAACCTTTACCTAATTCTATTTCTTTTGGCCCATCAGAAAGCCCGTTTAATCCCAATTCTCCCCATACTTTTATTTGATCTATGTTTTTTGACATTTCCCTTAGCCAATTAACACTGCTGTCAGGGATATTTTTATATAATCGCTTGGGATTACCATTCTGATAAACTTCGGTTGAATGATAATGCGTAAATCTCCTATTTAAGCCACTTCTCACTTTTGGAAGATTGCCTATTACAGATTTTAACGTAACCTCATTCTTCTCATTTAAATATTCTCCTTTATGGCAATAATCCTTTCTAATTCCCAAAAGAATAACTCTGTGTCTCATTTGAGGCACACCATATTTTTCTGATTTAATTAGAAAATCTGAATCTTTTGTTATTGGCTTAACCAATGAATGAATTTCATAATTGTTTCCAACTTTTAAATCTCGTTTCATCCAGTCAAAAACTTTGTCACCATCAACTTTTGCAGACAAAAGTCCTTTAACATTTTCCATAACAAAAACGGCAGGCTTGTGTTTCTTTATAATTCTTAAATATTCTTCGTATAAATACACCCTATGATCCTCCTTACTTATACCACCAACTCTAGATCTTCCAACATTAGAATAGGCTTGACATGGCGGTCCGCCAATCAACACCCAGTTCTTATTATTTTCTAATTGGTCTTTAATGATTTTATCAACTGTTTTTGCGGGCCATTTTTCAGAACCTAATTCAATCAGTTTAGCTTCCTTTCTAGCAATTGTGCCCTCATCATAGCTATCTAACATTTCTTCAATAAGAATTTCTCTTTTTGATAAATCAGATTCCTTTAAAGCGCTATAATAGTCCTCAGGAACTCTTTTGTTGTTTTTAACGAACTGTCTATAAAAACTTCTTAATGTTAATGTTTTATGGGCATTAATGTCTTTTTCTATGGAAAGTTTAATATCAAAAACAGACTCACCGTCGTTATTCTTTAATGACATAAAACCTTCGCCTAAACCTCCTGGTCCTGCAAATAAATCTATTATAGAAATTTTATTTTTTTCCTTTTTCCTCATAAAAAATGTAAGTAAATATAGATGAAAATAATTTTCAAAATAGTGATGTAAATCATATTTTCACAGAAAAACTATATCCTCTGCAGATACTAAAAATAATTAAATAAATGAGATAGACAGCTGAGAGTAGTATGTTTATTTAAGCAAATCTCTAATACCCTTACATTCAATCTAGTCACTTTTTACTCATACCGAGATATGATCTATGTCCCCATCTCATTCATTACAATTTTAATTAAATATTTTAGCTCAAACTTCTTCAATTATTTCTAATAATTAATTTTCCCAACGATTGCTTCTTTAGCCTGAACTACGAGACTAATTTCCATGAGTACATGTATCAAATGGTCTTCCTTAAAATGCATTTATTCCCTATGAACTTGCCTCTCATTATGAAAGTGTGTATCTACAAGTACTTTGGCCTTATGACATTTTTGAATTCCAGAAGTGCAGGCTCAATACTTTGATTAAAATATATTTGGCGACTATAAAAAAATATTTTACTAAATGATTACGTTCAGCCACAACTCCCATACCAATCAGCCAATTCAATTATTTTGTACCACATCAGCACTATTCTTTTGACCTGTCTTATTAGTTGGTTAGTTGCAGTATTTATGATGTTGTAATATTTATGACAATGTATAACAAAATCGAACCCTTTAATTACGGAAAACCACATCAAAGAAAAAAACTTGTAAATTACAAGAGCTTGCCCTTTCGACTTTCCCAAGAATTAACTAATACAAGTCCATTATACGATACTTTATTTTGTAACGATTATGGTATTAAACTAATCAATCACCTAACATCAAAAAAGATATTTAAAAAGGTATTATTTCCACTACTATAACGGTGCTCCGCTGTGTAATTGCAATACATTTATTCAAATTCAACCAGCCTTCACCATATTAAACTTGAATATAGAATAGAATTAAACACCATCTTAAGCCACCACTGCATTTCCATTTATGAGGTCAATTATCTTTACAATTTTAATTAGATCTGCATCATTATCAAACACACCACTTATGCCTTGATCATTAAGGTCTGTGAAGGGTGGTTCATAAAGCATGGTTTTATCAATTGTGCCATTCTTTGACAAATAAGAAATGATAGTTTTTATAAAAGTCATCTGGTCAGCCCTTAGGTTTCCTACTTGTAAAAATTCAGAAAAAGCTTCGTTTAGTGTTGCTTGTTCCAGTCCTGTTATACTTCTAATAAAAGCTCCTAACGGCCTTTCTCCATACTGTTTTATAAACTCCTCTTTTGTTCCAGCAACACCTTCAGCAAAGAGTATTTTTTCTAATTCATCAAGCTCTGCTTTTGTTATTGGTAAGTTGGTAGACAACTTATGAATGGTTAGATGATTCTTATTTTTTCTAATGTAGCTTTCCACCCGATCCTTATAGGATTGCAGACTTACATAAGAAGTCACAGGCTCTCTTGCTGTAATACCATCATAATCTAATACATCCTCAAAATGTGTGTATACAGGCTCTTGGGTTTCTGTTTCTAGATACTTTATTAAATCTCTTAAGGCAACTCTAAGCTCATCAAGTTTCTTAACATTAATGTTAGCCCAATAGTGATCTGTCTGCACTTCTTTAATAAGGGGCAAATGCAATGCAACCTGTGGGATATTATCCTTCTTCTCTAAAGCAGAAGCAGTTCTAAAAATCTTACCCATATACTTTGCTGTATCTCCAGAGCCTGTAAGAAGTACTATTTGATACACCAATACTAACATATCAAACCTTCTGGCTAGCTCATCATCGCCTTTAGAAGGTGCTTGCAAGTGAGATAAATGCGCATTAATCTCTTGGATATCACTTTTTGAAAGGTTTAACCACTTGTTCTTATTACTAAACTCTTTTACGTGCCTAAGTTCCTTTCTGACTATGAATCTATTTTCATCTAGATTCAATATTGTTTTATGTAATTCTGTTAAGTAGCTATCCCTTATTTCAATCTCATCTGGTGTTTTATCTGATAAGTGTGTAATCAACTGAGACACTTTTAATTTAGCTTCAAAGATCTGCTGTTGCAGAGGTTTCATATTCTTAGCGGAAGCACCATCTGGATGCTCATCAAAAAATTCAAAATTCTGACAATAATCAAAAATTAGAAATTCTTTCTTTTCTTCTCCTGGTCCAAATAAATCTGGACATAACCTAGTGCCACGACCTATCATCTGCCAAAACTTAGACGCACTCTTAACCATTTTAAAGAATACTAAATTAACCACTCTTGGCGCATCTACCCCCGTATCCATCATATCTACAGACACAGCTATTTGTGGTTCTTGCTCCTCAAAAGGGTCTGCAAACTTCTCTAAAAGATCTTGTGCTTTAGTTTCATAGTTATCAATTACTCTTAGAAACTTACCGGCATATTCCGGATAATTCTTATTAAACCTTTCTTCTATAAAGACTGCATGTGCATGGTTCTTTGCAAAGATTATGGTTTTACCTAGTTTATCTCCACCGCTAACCTTTATACCATCATTCATTAAATGCTCCAATACTTTGTCTACAGTATCTGTATTAAAGAGCCATTTATTAAGTGCTGCACTACCTATAATCTCTGGTGCTTCTTCATTGGTAGGGTCTCCAAACTTCTCTTCATATTCTTCCTTCTCTCTGTCTGACAAATCAGCATATCTAATACCTTCTCTCTGGAATTTAAGCGGTACACTAATAGATTTTGGTGGCACTAAAAAGCCTTGATCAACTGCTGTGTTTAATTCATATGCAAAGGTTGGGTTATCATCTTCTATTCCGAAAAGCCCATAAGTATTACGGTCAATATCCTTTTTAGGTGTTGCTGTGAGCCCAATAATCATAGCGTCAAAGTATTCAAAGATGGCTCTGTACTTTTGATACACACTACGATGTGCTTCATCAATGATGATTAAATCAAAATGACCTACACCATAGAAACGTTCATTATCCGTTTTAACCTTATCAATTTTGTTTATTATGGTTGGATAAGTAGAGAATACTAAACGTGTACTGTTATCTTCCTTTTCTTTAGTTAAATCAATACTTGAGAGTTCTGGTAAATGTTCTTTGAACGCATTTTTAGCTTGTGTTACCAGTGCATTTCTATCTGCTAAGAATAGGACTCTTTTTGCCCAATTGCATTTGGTTAACATATCTACAATAGCAGCAGCAGTTCTAGTCTTCCCACTACCCGTAGCCATGACTAACAAACTCTCTCTATTAGAACCTCTTAAGCTACCATCTTTTGCATTTACTATAAGATTCTCTGAAACCCTTTTAATAGCTTCTAACTGATAATCTCGTCCTGCAATATCCATATTAACCTTAAAGTTTCTAAGGTCTATTCTGGTGGTTCTTCTATCTACGAGTAACTGAAGTTCGTCTTGAGTATAAAACCCTTGAATTTCTCTATCTACATAAAAGGTATCATCCCAAATAAAGGTTTCAAATCCATTGGTATAAAAAATGACTGGACGTTGCTCATGCATTTGCTCTAAACAATCTGCATAGAGTTCTGCTTGATGCCTTCCTTTTCTAGCATCTGCCATAGTTCTTTTAGCCTCAACAACAGCCAAAGGCTTTCCATCCTTACCCCATAGTACGTAATCTACATAGCCTATACCTGAAGGATTGGTGCTTACAGGCATGCCTTGAACTTCATATTCTAACTCTCTTCCCTCTGTTAAATCTTCCCAGCCTGCTTCTTTAAGTAATACATCTATATAGAGTTTTCTAGTAACAGACTCTGGAATAAGTATCGGAATAACTTTATCTGGATCTTTTGTTTTTTCTCTGGAAACTCTACGTTGTGTAATTTCTATTTGCTGAGCCTCTAGTTGCTTTTGTAATAATTCTATTTGAGCTGCTTGAGCTTCTAGTTTAGCACGTTCCTCCTTGTCTTTTTCTCGTCTTCTATCCAATTGCAACTCCAACTGCTGCAAAGTCTTTAGGGTTTCTTTCTGCTCATTTCCATCTGGTATTTGCCCCATATTGAAAGTAGGAATATTGACTTCCTCCTCACTATAATAAATCCCTATAAAGCTTAAAAACCTAAACAAGTTTTTTATACTAGCAATGGACTGATCATGTGTGATGGTTTTACCATGTGCAGCAGCATTACCATTGAGGCGCACCAAATTAATTTCCCTAAACATGGAAGGCTTGATGATCTCTCTAAAACACTGTTCATGAATTAAGCTGGATAGTTTGGTATCATATGGCCATTCCAATTCTTCATCATTCTGATAGAGCCATTGTAAAGCTTTTTCCAAAGCACTTCTAGATATCATAGCACTTGCCTTTGGAGATGTTAAAGTAAGCTGTTCAGCTTCTTTAGCCTCCTTAAAGATTCCAGGCCATTCTTTGTGCAGAAATTGAAAGTTACTCATGATATCATTATTATTCTATTAACTCTACTTTAAAAGCCATTAATCTAGGCTATGCAACATTCATTCATTGTTTCAACTTTATATTTTCATAAGTTGTTTTAACCAATTGTTCTCCATAATTACGCTCTAAACGTCTTAAGGTAAAATGTGCTGTTGCCATTTTCTGAAAATGGTTTATAAAGATTAAGTTGATTGTACTACCTCCTATTGCACCAGCTATAGGTACCGCCTGAGCCACAAATTTCTCAGTAATTAAAACACTTAATCTAGATGCAATTTGAGTCATAAATTTTGTGACCGCACTAGATCCTACAGCACTTGCAGTATTCACAGCAACATTAATGGCAGATTTAATACCAGAGGCTGTTATTTTATTCATAGTTGAAGACAAAGCTGCTCTTGTCATATAATAACTCGTGTCAATGCCATCATCATGTTCTGATTGACCTCCCAATGCAAATACCTCCAAACACTGTAATTGCCCTTCTAGTGAATAAATATCTTCGCCCTGACTCCTTGCAATGTCTAAAATAGTACGCATTAAGAATTTGGTGGTTAGCGTCATTTCAGCAATAAATATGGTGGTTCCAATACCAGTAGTTGATCCCAAGAATCCTCCTGCTGCTCCTGTACCAGCAACAACGGTTTTATAGGTTTTGTTGGAAGGCTTTTTAAATGCTTTATTTCTTGATATGGTCAGCAAATTTGCTTTTAATATACCATTAAGCATTTTTTCTGTAGACGTTTGAATTAAGGTTAAAACCCTGTTGGGCACATATTGTATCCCTGTTTCTAAGGTGTTTCCTAATTTATTAACGCCTAGTATCGCCCAACTCAAATTCTCCATATCATTTTTAGCCTTCTTAATAGCTTGAAGGTCTTGATCTGAAATGATATGTTTATCAAGTTGTGAACTCATAATTTCATTAACTTCTTTCTAGTGTCTTTTTTGACAGACTATAAAACAAATCTTGTACTTTATTTAGTAATTGAAAGTTACTCATTTATACCTCACTAAATATTTGATTAATCTCATTAATAATCTCACCACCGAACCAATCAACCTTAGTCGGACCCAGTCCTTTAAATTCTAATAGTTGATTTTTATCTCTAGGCTTAAACTGAACTATATCAGTAAGTGTACTATTTCCAAAAATCCAGTAGGGTTTCATCCCCCTTTCTCTACTTAATCGTAATCTAAGCTGTTTGAGCTTATCAAATAACTCTTCTTCCTTTTCATTCAGTTTATATGTACTTGATTTCTGTTGTTGAGAGACTTTATCTGCCTTTAATTTTACCGAGCCTTCAACGCCTTTAAACCTACTAATTATAGGCAAGAAATGCATAGCATATTGCTCAACTTTCTTTAAACCAACACCATTTAATTCAAGAAATTCTTCTCGGGTCTCCGGCAGCCTCTCACACATTTCATTGAGTGTAGCATTACTAAATACGCGAAAAGCTGCTATGTTCTCCTTTCTAGCAAGCTGTATTCTTTTCTCTTTAAGTAATTCAAATAAACCTTTGCTATCCGCATGGGCCTCTTTACCCTCTGACGTGGTAATTATGACTTCCTCCCCATTCGGTTTTACATGCTTGGGAAAATGAACTTCAATATTATTTAGTTTAGCATAATAAACTAAGGTACCTAAACTTATAGAGCCATTATTTCTGTCGTTGAGATGCTTGTACTGCCTATCACATTTTGCTTCTTGATAATCAGGGTTACATCTTGATAACCTGTGGTAATAATCACGTCCTGCGTCTCCTAATGTACTTGATAAGGCGTACCCAACCCTTATCCATGCTTCATAACCCACGGTGATATCAATATTATTCTTTTCTGATTGCTTAACTATTTGTTCAATGATATGCTCTTTATCAGTTTCTACAAGGTTTAGGTGTATTGTCTGAGCTTGTTCTTTTTTGGTTTCTTCTTGTACTGGCATGAAACACTCATCAAAAACTTCCGAAAAAGGATTGCAATAAATATCAGGATCATATGAAAGCAACATACACCTAGCAACGTCTTTACAAGAAGGATCAATCTCTATATTATAATTGTTCAAATAATATTGTTCTAAGGCATAATACTGCTCTAAATGCGTAGATTCACTAGGATTAATCTTAACTATAGCCTTTATACCTTTTCCTCCTGGGCTTCTGAATGCCACATAAGTAAACTCATCTGAAGTCAGTTTTTTGAAGGTTTCATCATAATTTTCTACGTGGTCAATATCAATTTGTATTAAACCACTATGATCTTGAAGTCCTTTACTGTTTCTTTCTGTGAAGATTCCTGAGAGGGTTACCAAAGGGATTTTAGACTTCTTTATTTTATTGTATTTCTCCTTGTTATCACTTACTCGCAGCAAGTCTATATCCTCCTTTATATAGCCGTATTTGACGACCTCAATGAGCTCATTTATATCCAATTCTCGCTGTGGCGATTTACTTGAAAACAAATTCTCGTAATAGGAAAAATTATATTCTGAATTCGTTAAATTCATGCAGTTAACTCCCCTTTAAATGCTTTTTGTAATAAGCTATTAAACAAATTTTCTGCTTGTGCTAAACTAGCTTGTGCTTGTGCTTTTTGTACTTCTATGGCTATAATACTATCTGTAAATTGGTTTTGAATTGACAATTTAGGAACTGGAACTTTTATTGAAGCTAAAATTTTTTGATTAATATTTTGAATATTTGCTCCTCTTCCTCCCTGAAGCATTTGTTTTTTGAAGGATTTATTTCGAAACAGCTGAGCTAAATATGAAGGGTTGATTTTAGGAGAATCCACCCTATATCTAATACAAAACCCACTGAATGTAACCTTTCTGTTGCCTGAAGTGACTTCTACACACCTACCAACTAATGCTTTATTTCCATTTGATCTAACAAAAACTAAATCCCCATTTTTCAGAAGATAACCTTCAGATGGTAAAGAGTTCAATTCAATACTAGATAACGTGTCTAAATCATCTATTTTGTATAAGGATTTAAAATCTCCAACACCAAGGTATTTAAGAGTAACTCCTGATTCATCCCTACTAAAATTTAAGCCGTTTTTGAAAGAACCATAGTCAACAAGTGAAATTATTTCCCACCCCTTCGGATTAGTAACAGGATCCCCAAACATATCCAGAAAGAGGCTTTGAGTTAGCTCCTCATACTTAGTAATAAGTGCTTTTGTTTTTTGCCTGTAGGCATCTGCTGCATCTAATATGGCTGCTATCTTTTTTTGTTGGTCTAGTGGTGGGAGGGGGATTTTAAAGTTTCCAATTGCTTTAGTACTAATATTAGGCTGTGCTGCACCTCCAGCTTTTCTAAATATTTCAGATTGTAAAACTGATAAATAATAGTAAAAGTATTTATCATCGAGATCTTGTGACACTCCACTTTTTAATAAACCAATACGTTGATTTAATAAGCCAGGCTCATCTTTAGTATAAACACCGTATTTTCCAGTGGTAGCACCAGATAAGGCAACAAGTACATCTCCTTTCTCAACTTTGAATGCACTTTTACTATTTAAATATTTAGAATCAACATATACAGTTTTATCATCAAAATATACAGGTCCATTGTCAAAACTAGATATTCTTATTAGAGGAGTTCCTTTATCTTGGAACTCAGAACTCTTAAATGCATAACCATTCTTAATATCACAAACATCCCCTAAAGAAACTTCCCTCATCTTAACATCTCTTTTAAAGTTGTTAAAGCCTTAGTTCTTTCTTGATCAAGTTTTTCAATATCCTTTATGATATCAGCAGGAGCTGCATATTCAATTTCTTCATAGACTATTTCTTTGTACCTGTTTATAGATAAATCCCAGTCATTTTCCTTAATTTCATCAAAAGGCACTAGGAAGCTTTTATCTGTTTTGGCTCTTTCTGTTTCTTCTTTAAGATTATGGTATCTATTTAAAAGGTCAGGGATATCATTGTCTTTTATATCATTACGCTTATCATCTAAACTATAGCCATCTGCTTCCATGTCATAAAACCACACCTTATCTGTACCACCTGTACCCGTTTTGGTGAAGAATAGCACCGCAGTACTTACCCCTGCATAAGGCTTAAACACCCCACTTGGCATAGAAATAACAGCATCTAATTTATGATTCTCTATAATTTCCTGTCTAATCTGTTTATGAGCCTTTGAGCTTCCAAACAACACGCCATCTGGCACAATTACAGCAGCTCTACCACCTGTTTTAAGCATTCTAAGCATAAGCCCTAAAAATAGTAATTCTGTCTTCTTAGACTTTACGGTTTTCAGTATAGAATTTTCAACGGCATCATAATCTAAACTACCCTTAAATGGCGGGTTAGCTAAAATGAGAGAATATGCATTTCTTATACTTCCTGCACTTTCACTCAGGGCATCATTCTTCATTAAATTGGGACTTTCTATCCCATGAAGTTGCAAGTTCATGGCGCCAATACGTATCATGGTGTCATCAATCTCCACCCCATTAAACATGGTGTTATTGAAATGGTCTCTAAACGTTTTATCTAAAAACCAATCTTCATGATTATCTCTAAAATATTCTCCTGCTGCCACTAAGAACCCTGCTGTTCCAGAGGAAGGGTCACATATGATATCATCCTTTTTAGGCTGCGTCATATCCACCATCATTTTAATGATGTGTCTTGGCGTTCTAAACTGTCCATTGGTACCTGCTGAAGCTATTTTAGAGAGCATGTATTCATACAAATCCCCTTTGGTATCTCTATCATTCATATTGATTTTATCAATCAACTGAACCACTTGATCTAACAGTCTAGGGGTTGCAATGATAAAAGTCGCTTTACTCATGAATTCAGCAAAAACGCCTGCTGTATTTCCCACTTGTTTCATATGGTCAAACACAGTCATATCTTCTACCATAGGTTTGGTAAAGACATCAAACATAGACTGCGGATCCTTGTTTTTAAATGAGCTCCACCGTAATTCCTTTTGCTCTGGTGTGAAAATGATATCCTTAATAGGGATGCCCACCATATTAGCTTTCTTTTCTTCTAAAAGTTGACGTTCATCTAATCTTCTAATAAAAAGTAAATACGTAAACTGCTCTATAACAGATAAGGGGTTAGAGATTCCTCCTGTCCAAAAGGCTTCCCATATCTTATCTACTTGTGATTTTAATTCTCCTGTAATCATGCGTGTTTTTGTAGGTTAATATTACTGAAGTAAATATATGCTTTATACCCATGGATGAGAAACGTTTTTTAGTTGTTTTTTAAAAAGTCGATATCTTTTAAATGAGTATGGAGTTCCTTTTGCGTATTAACTATGTTTTCTTTAAGCTGGGTTAAATTTCTGTTCAAAAACTGAACTTCGGTTTTTAATTTATTCAGATAAAATAAGTGTGATGATTTTTCTTTTACTTTCGTAATTATGCTCTTATTGTTCATTAAAAAAACAACTTAAATCATGACTAATTAATCAATCGTGTTCATTATAAGTTTTAGCTGTTTTTATTCTTCATCAGAAAAATTAAAATCTTCGAACATGCTTTAATAAATTTATGGTTTAAAAAATTGCTTCAAGGAAAATGTTTATACAACAACCTAGGTATCAACTCATATCAACAATCAACTGTGATATAATAATATCCTTAATCTCCGGTTTTTTACCATCTAAATAACTTTCCATTTCAAAATTTGAGGACTCTTTTAAAACGATAAGTTCCAGAAATCCTGTGGTATTATCTACCAAACCTGGAGCTAATGCCTTTGAAGCAGCAATAAACAAGTGAGGTCCCATAAAACGGGTATAGTCTTTTCGTATAGCTATAAATCCTACGTTCACATCATTTATCGTATCTGTGAGTTCCGCCCCAAATTCTGACAATTTCTTTATGGCTATCTCCGGATGATTTATGGCAGTCTTTTTTAAACCGGAAATTTTGGTTGCCGACTTAATCACCTTACTGACGATGTTATGTTCTTTACTCACCAAATTCTCTAACTTTCTAATAAAGTCGGAATCATTAACCATCATGTTAGTAATTTCCCTTATGCTTGTTTGCACGTTGTCAAAATCATCAGCAGATCGCCGTACATGAGGATCTGGATCAAGTCTCAATTTATCCGCCAATATCATAATATTTCTACCCAAATTTGCGGTTACCTTACCTGGTCTCTTAATCAAATCACTGTAATTATAATGTATATCCTTAACTACAGGAAGGGACGTATAAAGTAAAATAACTTGAAGTTTCTCTCTATTATAATTTTTTGTGAACATCTCCTCGTTTTCGTACGCAAAAGTTTGAACAAGTCCCCGCATACTCTTTTGAATGGCAGAGGAAACTTCCTTATATTTTTTATCTTTTTTATTACTTGGAGCACCCATCCAGGCATTAGCAATTTGTGGTGGTATTTTATGGGTCATCGTAATCAATGTCTTGCCAAACCTTTTCTTTCCATTGGCATTAAAATTTTCAATATCGTAATCCATTTGATTTATCCATTGATCAGTTGTCAGGTTGGTAGTTTCTGAAAATGAGTGCTTAAGATTAACCTTAATAAATGGTTCCACTATTTGTTCTAAATGCCTTCTTCTTAATTTTTTATCCTGTACTTTAAAATCAAAAGATACTTTTAGAGACTCCTTTTCTAAACCAAAAGAATGTCCTTTCTTTTTTCCGAAATAATTTCCTGTTAGTGAAAGTTGAATCAACCTTTTGTTGCGTCGGATCGTATCGCTCGCGTTTAACTCATACATAATCAATCTACCATCCTGTTCATCAATAAATGTCCCTGCTGCTATAGATTGATTAATTCTACTAAAATTCCGTTTTGCCCCTGGTATAAGTAATGAGAGCGTTTTTTGTTTTTTAATTCTATGCGTTAAAATGCCATTATTCAAATGAATACCCTTGATTTCAGTATTTGTCATAAGCTGGCTATAATTGCCATCGAGAGCTTCTTCAAGTATATCACCAATTTGAGCGTTCTGTGCAAAATTAAAATGAGCATCAATAAGGGCACTGTACTCCTTTTGTTTTTGATAGGTATACGCAAGTGACATACCATATTCTCGCTGTAGGGCCGTTTTTACCTTTTCAAAAATTTGTACAGCATTATTTTCAAAGTTACTAATATAAGCATCTATTAACCTTAATTCATCAGCAAGATCATTTTGTGTTAAGCTAGTAAGTTTTCCTTTTAGCCAATCTCCTAACTCTTCTAGATTTCCTGATTTTGCAGCTTTTCTAATACGATCTAGTGACAGCTTCTCAGAGATCTTTTTATGAAGGTTTTTGATTAGTTCTTGAAAATCTAAAAGTTCTGATAGCTTCCTAGATTTGTCCTGAAGTTTATTTACAAGCTCCTGTTCAGCAACAATTTCAAATAAATCATCAAATGGCACAATTGCACTTAATATTTGCCCAAATTTAGTGTCTTGAAATCCTGTTTTCTCCAGTTTTTCCTCTAAAAAATCTGCTACGTCCGCTGTACTTAATTTTTTAAAATCCTCTTGTACCTTGCTCAAATCTACAGATGCATTATCTTCAATTAATTTCAAAATTGCACCACCACCTTCACTACCAACAGCGTCCCATTTGTCAAATAACGCTATTAACGTTTGATTTGCTTTTTTAAAAGTAGTTGTACCGGTAATTTCTTTTAATAATTGATTAGTAAGTCCATGTAATTTTTTTTCCGCTACATCTGGGTTCACCCATTTTCTGATATCCTCAAGGATCTGAGCATGATGTATTCCAATGGTTGCCTTTATGATATCATTTACCGAAAAGTCATCAAACTCGTTAAGATCGCCTTGGACTGAAGCATTTAATCCAGCTGCAAAATTCCAGCCATTGAGCCTTCTTTTATTAAGATGAAGATGTATAACTTGTCCTTTTTGGGGTCTACTGACAATAAGTGTGAATTCACCTGCAATATTCAATCCAACCTGCATTAAACCGCCTAGCCTTGTTTGCAAACCCAAAGTCCCATTAAAATTAGGATTTTGAGATTCAAATGTCCAATCAAAATCAAAACCAACCTGAGCGCCAAAATTCGTATTTAATGTCCCTTCTCTTTGCATAACTAAATAAGTCCCTGGTGCAAGATCCTTCGCATTTTGAACTTGTTTAGGAGATTGTAGTTCACTTATAATACCAACAATTGCCTTTTTAATTCCAATAGTTTTTTTTAAGGTAACAATTACTGCGGCGCGCTTTTCTTCATTACCGTCTACACTAGCTGACAATTGTACCGAACCTAGAGGCCACTCGCCTTCAACATCCCCGTTAATGAAATATCCATATGAAAAAACACCATAAACGGATTTATCATCTAGATCTGGTAAATCGAGCCCTAATTTATCTTTATGTATCAAATCTTTTTTAACATCTTCTGCCTTATCATAAATGCCAATTCTGAGATTAGCACCGGCATTGCCAGAAATACTCACGTTTGGAACTTCCTTAAATCGGAATTCTTTTACGGGACCAGAAGCAGTAATTCCTCCTTCAGCTATAACAATAGGTAATTCAAGTTCCTTTAGCGTAGTATTCTGTGCTATATCCAGAAACAACTTTTCGTCTATTCCTGAGGATAACTTTATTCCCATACTTAACTGATCTTGAAATAAATTCTTGTTTTTATCAAATAGTAATTCCATATGATTTTCGGTTATATATTAATTAACTAATCGTTTCTAAATTGATCTCCTTAATCAATTTTCAATATTCTTTTTTGATACGCTTTTCAAAAGCATTCAAACTTTGGGTGAGGTAGCTTATAGAATATAAATGGAATTATTAACCTATATTAATGTTTTTATTGAACCACTGCCTTACTAAAAAGGTCTATAAAATCCATTCCAAAAACCTAAGAATTTGTCACCAAAAAAACCATTAATCAAAAAAGGGAGAGACCACTAAAGTACTAGTGGTTAGATAAATATATAAAAAAAAGCTAGAACATAATCGATTTTACACATATTCCGATATAAATACTGACATTCTAAATTAAGTAAGTCTGATATTAAAAAAATTCTTTTGTGCGGATGAAGCTTCTTTAAAATTTATTGGTATCACTAGCATTTAACAAAAATAAGAGTCATAATCAGTCAGATAATCACTTTGTGTCATATTGCTAAATGAAGGTGAAAATGTCAAGTCCGTCATAAAAATGATTTATTTACTTTCTTCATTATTAACCGCCAATCATTACTGTTGGACACCCAAGTACAATACTACCGCCATGAGCGGTGGAATCACCCATTCTTGCTGCTGGCTTACCTCCTATCATAACCGTAGCAGACCCCTGAACAATTGTATCAGGAGGTCCAACACAAACCAAACTATCTCCTAAAACAGCAGCAGGCATTTTTCCAATTAAAACATTTGGTGAGCCCGGTCCTAAAATAGGACCTCCAACATGAGGTATTGGAGGTAACCCCGGAGTAACCATTGGGCAGGCATGCATATCAGTTAATCTTGCAGCAAGTGGCATAGGTTCTTTCTTTTTAGTTTATCATTACCATGGCCCCTTTTACAGTAGTCTGGCCAGAAGCAGATAATTCTGCTGAGGCATTACCTTTGGCTGTAAACGAGGTTTGAGCACTATGTGTAATACTTAATCCATCTAAGGTAGCATCGGCGGTGGCTTTCATTGCTAAATTAGAAGTCGCAGTTAGGTTTATATTGCCATCTGCTTTTAAATTTATATCTTTTGGTGTATTCATTGTTATTCCTGAATCATCCATAACAATGGAATTTTCATTCATATCTTTAATACTCACATTTTTATTTTTATCATCAAGTACAATGGTATTATTTCCGGGTGTCGCAATGGTCAAGATTTTATCTTTATCATCAAATTTAATATGGATACCAGACTTTGAATATATAGATTTAAATTGATTCTTTTCATCTGGTGTTTCCTTGGGTTTATTTTTACCATTGTATATCGCCCCTGTTATTACTGGAAATCTGGGATCGTTATTCATAAAAGTAAGAATGACTTCATCATCAACCTCTGGAAAGAAAAAAAAACCTGCATCACCTGAAGCATAAGGAAATGCGATTCTTGCCCAAATTCCATCTTCTTGTCCTGTTCCCGTAAAGGTTGGAAGTGTCACTAAAACCCGATAATTATTATCAGGATCCTCATATATTTTTTTAACTTTAGCAATCTGAGTACCTGTTAATGCAGGCATCAACCCAGACGCTCCCATATCTTCAACATCTGGTAATGCGGCATGTAATTTTGCCGATTTGCCAACATATAATTCCGTTAGCCACGCTCCATCTTGTAAAGCGTGAATTACTTTTGAAATGTAAGCCTTCCCATTAAATCGTTCGCTAAATTCTGAAAGCTTAATGATATCACCAGGAATGATTTTAGTATTTCCTGGTACCGTAATTTTTCCTTGAATTTTTTCTAGAATAGCCCTATTTGCTTTAGACTCTAACCATGTCTTCATTTCTTCTTTATCCATGGATGCCGATGAAAAACTATCTGAAGAATTACTTAGGTTTTCAGACAATTTTTTAGCACTTAAATTACCTTGGCTTAAGGTATCATTAACATTCGCTGAGATTGAAACAATGTCTTGGGTGCCAGAATCCCAAGATGACATATTATAGGTTCCCGATATGTTCTCACTTTCCAGGTTTAAGTCTATATCAATAACATATTGAGAAGATTTAATTTCATATTTCGGCTCCTTACTAAAATCATTTTTTACTATACTAAGCTTATTCTGATACGTATGAACAAGCATATCATTTGCTTCGGCCCTAACCACAATATAATCCCAGTCTGAACAGTTGTATTGAATTAATACCGGATGTTCTTGTTTAGTAGCATCCATTTCAAAGTCCAAGCTATATTTAGAAGCAATACTTTTAATAGCATCTGAATCTGTCTTATTTTGAAAAAAGGCATTAAATCTGCCTTGAGTCATATTTATAGCCTTATCTTGACATATAACAGTAAGTTGAGAAACTTTTCCTTTTACTTTGAGTCTTTGAGAAACAATGATGCCCTTAAACACTTTTTTGGTAGTATCAATATAACCAAGAGAAATTTCAATATCACAACCAGGTATAAATTCTTTTCCTTCACTATGTGTAAACCCTTCGCCAACAACTCCTATAGCTCCACCATCTTGAATAACAATAGTCGCTGATGTTATTCTATTGACTTCCATTTCAACGAATATCTCTAGAACTTCTACAGTATCCTTTATTTTTATTCCATTGATAAGAATATCAAAATCAATAATACCGTCTACTTGTTTTAATATTTCTGCCATAATTATTCTCTTTTACTTAATAAGTAACTTTATTGCACATAAATATGTGCATAATAAATGAATTGTTTCTTTTGATTTTTTTCTGAAGACACATGTTCCGCAGAGACATATTTTAAAAGTTTGACTTTGGGTTTATACAATTCCTCTGAAAAGAAAAAATCTACTAATTGAAAATTGTCTTTTGTATATTCTTGAAAAGGGATTTCATGCTTTGAAGAGAATACAAGAGCTTCCGTATTGGTTGACATGATTTGTTTTTGTTTATCAAACACTTTTACATTTTTCTTATTAATGCTACTCAAATTATCAAAATTTTGAAGCTTAGAACTCATAAAAAAGTATTTCTAAATTGTAGCTCTGTTTTTATAATTCACAATATAATTTGCAGCACCATTCTTATTATAATCAGCGTATAGAGCATCTGTAAATAACACAAAAACATGACTATATTTTAAAACTTGGGCATAAAATAAACGAGGTTAATTAAATCCTTAAAATAGCTATTAATGTAATTGTAGGAGAGTTAAACAATGTACTAAATATTTTTTACAAAAAAAATTCTTTAAATAGTTTGCTGCGTACACTAACTTCTTAAAATCAGTTTCACTTTTATAAATAGAGTGCTTTATAATTAATGGAAAAGCTTCTTAATAACTCAGAATTTAGGTTTATATTTAGACTATTATTATTACTAACAATTGTGAACCCAAACTGAACACGATTTGGAACACGATTTAGAACACGATTAGCAAAACAAAAAATTACAAAGTATTGATATTCAATCATTTATAATTTAAAAAATTATTCTGATTGGAATTCATAACTCGGAGGTCGCGGGATCGTGCCCCGCTCTCGCTACAGTTCATAATCAGTTCCAAACTAACGGTTTAGTTCACACTAAACCGTTTTTTTAGGCTTACATTTAACGACATTATTACCGCCTGCTTTCTATGAATCGGTTGTAATGGTTAATTTCAATCCAGATACCTCTTGAAAACTCCTATCCATTTCTTCATCACCATTAAATTTTAATCTAAAATAAAATGCCGATGGCGGCAGATAATCACGTTGAAACAAGCCTATATAGGCGGAAGTTTTATCTTTTTTTTAGCCATTAGCAATAGTTAAACCCTCGTGTTTTGTTTCTATACCCTCTATGGCGACCTCATTACCTTCTGACTTCAAATCTGTAGTACTAATCTTGATTAGCCATGCATACAAAAGGGTTCATATCATGGTGGGGTTACCCCCCTTCATCTAATAATTATATAACCTCGTTTTGACCTTCAATGGCATTCATTTTAATCTTAGCGTGCTAATCCCAAAAACTATTATTTTTGGCAAAGCCCCCTTTCTTAATCTTGACATTGTTATTTTTTACCATGCCATGCATATGTACCTATTAGTACATCTGTTATAGTTCTAAATACATATGTAGAACTACATTTAGCTTTTAAAAATCAATTTTGTTATCTAAATCAGAGCCAACTTAACATGTTAGAAAACAAAGCTAATTTCTTGGTGATCTTATCAATATGTACTTTATTCATTCATTGTAGTAGTCATGACGAACCTAATGACATCAAAGAATCTATTGATATAACACCACCAACAATACAATGTATTTCAAATATAGAATCAAGTGTAGATACCTTTACCAATGAAGCTATAATAACATACGCAACTCCAATTGGTACTGATAATAATGAAGGGAGTATCACAACACAAACGGCTGGAATAGCTTCAGGAGAAAAATTCCCTATTGGAACAACAACAAACATATTTCTTGTTACTGACGCAGCTGGTAATTCAGCTGAATGTAGCTTTGACGTTATTGTTACAAAGAAAGCCCCATCTACTAACATGCCCTACTTTGTTAGTGTTAATCCTACCCCAGCAGAAAAAAAGTGGGCTAAGGTTGAGAACTTATCAGATGAGTTCAACTCAAATATCTTTGATGAAGTCAAATGGAAAAATACAAATCCTACACAATGGATAGGAAGAGCTCCAGGATTATTCAAAAAAAACACCGTTTCTCAAGCTGATGGTGCTTTAAGACTTACAGCAGACATATTGCATACTCCCGAGGTTGTTAACGGTATGACATTCACGCATGCAGGCTCTAATATTACCTCCAATGCATCTGCAAAAGTAGGTCAATACTTTGAATGCAGGATGAAGGCTAATAAAACGTTTATGTCTTCAACATTCTGGTTAATAAATGTAAAGAATGAAGGCTCAAATTGTGACAAGAGAACAACTGAACTTGATATTCAAGAATGTGTTGGCCAAATTACCGGTACGGATAGCTGGACAAAAGATAAAGACCGAAAAATGAACTCTAATACACATAGTAGAAATACGTCGTGTGTAGAAACCCCAACTGGATCTGCTGGTAATGATATGCTCTTAGACACAAAAGCATCTGAAGATTATCATATATACGCTGCCTGGTGGAAAAGCTCCACCGAAATTGAGTTCTACCTTGACGGCACTAAAGCATACACTGTTACTCCGCCAGCACATTTCAATTTAGACATGTATATAAGATTGGTGGTTGAAACCTATAACTGGAACCCGGTTCCGGCTGATGGTGGAATGACCGGATCAGTTGAAGATAGAACTACCTACTATGATTGGGTAAGAACATGGAAATTAGAAGATTTATAGAAATATAATTGGTGTTTATTTTAAATCGTTTTAGCGTTGACCCAATCCAAAAATATAAAACTTTAAAACTAATATGTCATGATTACCATTCTAGAATAAATAGCTGCACTATGGCAATAGATAGCTATTTATTGAAGAATTTTTATCTAATCAATTTAATATATTTGTTTATATGAAGAAGCATTCAATAAAAGCAATCCTAGTTTTTAGAATTACTTATTTTACACTTGCCCTATTTTTATTTGGAATATCACCAAGTTATGGTCAAAATTCACAAAAATTTGAACGTTTAACTACAGCAAATGGATTATCTCAAAGTGACGTAAATGCTATATATCAGGATGATGACGGATTCATGTGGTTTGGAACTCATGATGGTTTGAACAGGTATGACGGATATAACTTTACTGTTTTTAAACCTAATGCTGATGACAAAAATAGCATTAGTAGCAATTTAATCTGGAAAATTATTGGAGATGAAAACGGAAATTTATGGATAGGCACCACTGGCGGTGGGTTAAACTATTTTGACAAGAAAACAGAAACTTTCAAAACATTTAAAAAAAATAAATCCAATAAATACAGCTTACAAAGTAACTATATAACCCTACTTTATAAAGACAGTAAGAGGAGATTGTGGATTGGTTCAAACAGGGGCCTGGATATGATAGATTTAAAAAAGTCTATTGACTCTCTGGAAGTGGAACACTTTAACATATTTACAAATAATATTAGCCCTTCAAGAAATAATAGCACTGTTAATGTCCTTTTTGAAGATAAGATGAAGCAATTATGGAAAGGTGATTATTATGGCCTATCCAAATTATCGATTAATAAAAATGGAGATCAATATTTTAAACCAATAGATACTTCTATCAATTTCCCTGGTGTTAACATAAGATGTATTGCTCAAGATGGTTTTAATAACTTAATCATTGGCACCAGTAATGCCTTGTATCGTTTTTCACCTGAAAAAGAATCTGATAATACACAACTTATCCGAAAAGGTGCCTTCACCACCCTCTCAATAAGAAATAACCAAATCTGGGCAGGAACTTTAGGCGGTCTTATTGAGTTTGATAATTCATCTGCGACTGAATTACCTCGATTGGTTTCTATTTACAAATATGATCCCGTTAATCCATACCATAGTTTAAGTAAGGATGCCGTTAAATCATTATTTATAGATAAAACTGGTATTGTTTGGGTGGGAACTAATGGCGGTGGTGTAAACAAATTTGATCCTCAAAGAAAGCAATTTCGTCATATTAATAAAAGTTTAGATCCAAATAGCTTAAGCCATGATAAAGTTCGTACTATTCTTGAGGACAGTCAAAAAAATCTTTGGGTTGGCACAGAAGGCGGTGGTCTAAACATGCTAAGTGTTACTAACAGAAAAACAAATAAATTTATAAAATTTGATAAAGTAAATAATGTTTTTGCTCTTGAGGAAATTCACTTGAAAAACGCCAGTAAATTATTTATTGGTGTTGAAAGCTCGCCTGGTCTCTATGAATTGGATTTAACTGATAATAAACCAAAAGCCAATCAAGATATTAAGCCTATTACGGAAGTACGCAACAGCGTATTTTCAATTCTTCAGGATCGAGATAAAAATGTTTGGGTTGGCACCTATAGGGATGGAGTTTATAGGTGGTTAATAAATAATGAAAAAACAGATTTCAAGAAGGATGCCCTTATCCATTATCCAGATAATAAGTTTAGTCTTCCTAGTAATATTATCCGTGATATTTTTCAGGATTCAAAAGGTAATATTTGGTTTGCTACAGGAAGAGGGCTTTGCAGGTTAAAACCAGACCAGATTCATATGAAAAAGCCTAAATTCAATGTTTTTCAAACGAATCCAAATAATAAAACTTCTATTAGTCATAATTATGTATTAACCATTACTGAAAGTAAATCAGGAGTTATTTGGGTAGGAACTCTTGGAGGTGGATTGAATAAGGTTATTGAAAACCTTGAAACAAATACCATTGAATTCAAAAGGTATTCTGAAGAAAATGGACTACCAAATAATGTAATTAAAGACATTCTAGAAGATGATCAAGAAAATCTTTGGCTTTCTACAAATAAGGGCTTATCGCGGTTTAACCCAAAAGCTGAGTCTTTTCAGAATTACGATGTCAATGATGGTTTACAGAATAATGAATTTAGTGAGCTAACAGCATTTAAAAAACAAGATGGAGAAATGCTCTTTGGTGGTGTGAACGGATTCAACGCTTTTTTCCCAAATGAAATCACAAATAATGAAGTTATACCTGTTACAATTTTGACAAACTTCTCAATATTTAATAAACCAGTTAAAATTGGTGATCAATTCAATGGTAGGGTAATATTAGACAAATCAATTAATACAATCAATGAAATAGATTTAAAATATGATGAAAATAGTTTTTCATTTGAGTTTGCTGCTTTGCATTATTCGGCGCCTCAAAAAAATAATTATGCCTATACATTGAAAGGGTTTAATAATGATTGGATTTATACCACATCAGAGAATCGTATTGCGACTTATACTAATTTAGCACCAGGTTATTATACACTAAAGGTAAAATCCTCTAATAATGATAATATTTGGAATGAAAAACCAGTAGAAATTAACATAAAAATATCACCTCCTTTTTGGCGAACTAACCTAGCCTATCTATTTTATTTAGCCCTCGCCATAGTGCTGCTTTTAGCTTTTAGAAGATTCACAATAATACGCTCTGCACGAAAACATCAATTAGAACTTGAACATGTAGAAAAAGATAAGCATGAAGAAATACAACGCTTAAAACTTGAATTTTTCACCAATATATCACATGAGTTTAGAACACCCCTAACACTCATTAAAGGACCTTTAGATTATTTAATTAAAAAAGGAGAAACTATTAGCCCTAAAGAAGTTAGTGACCAATATGGGGTCATGCGTAAAAACACAAATTACTTGCTTAGATTAATAAACCAATTATTAGATTTCCGGAAAATGGATCATGGAAAAATGAACTTAAATCTAAGTAAAAGTGATATCGTTGTGTTTCTAAAAGAAGTTGCCGCTCCTTTTCAATTTTTAAGTCGCAAAAAAAACATATCGTTTGAGATTAAAGCTTCTAAAAACAGACTATTAACATGGTTCGATCCTGAAGCTATAGAAAAAATTGTCAATAATCTTTTATCAAACGCCTTTAAGTTCACTCCGGATAATGGTTCAATAGCTATTAATTTGTTTGATGGAAATAATTTCAAAAAACCAGATACTATTGACTTAGAATTAGATCAATCAAAATATATTATAATACAAGTAAAGGACTCAGGGCCAGGTATTCCTTCGCATAGAATTCAACATGTTTTTGAACGTTTTTATACTGAAATTGGTATTACAAATGATGCAAATATTAAAGGAGCAGGTATTGGTCTTTCTTTTACTAAAAATTTAGTTGAGTTACATCAAGGAATAATAAAGGTACAAAGCGATCCTGAAAACGGTACGACCTTCTATGTATGGTTGCCAAAAAATAAAGAGGCCTACAACAAAAAAGCAGGAATTAATTTTCACGAAAACATTGAACCCAAAGAATTCATTAGTCAAGAAGTGGCTGAATCTAACGCATTAAGTTTAATGGATGATATTGTGGATAACAATATTACAAAATCTAGATCGAAACTACCTGTACTATTAATAATCGATGACAACGCAGACATTAGGGCTTTCATAAAAAAAGGGTTTGGAGAAAATTATTACATCTATGAAGCTGAAAATGGGGAAAAAGGACTTCAATTAGCTAAAGAATTTATGCCTAATATTATTATTACAGATTTGATGATGCCTATAATGAACGGTATTGAATTTTGTAATGAACTTAAAAGCACACAAGAAACAAGCCACATCCCAGTGGTGATGTTAACCGCAAAAACATCCCAAGAAAAGGAAATAGAAGGCTTAAAAACAGGTGCTGATGCGTATATAAGAAAACCTTTTGATTTAGAAATCCTCGAACTCAAATTATCGAATATTTTAAGACAAAGAGAAGAACTTAGAAAAAAATTTAATAGAGAGATCACATTACAACCTAGTGAGGTTACCGTAACATCTTCTGATGAGAAATTTCTAAAAGACTCCATTGCCGTTGTTGAAAAACACATGATGAATTCTGACTTCAGTGTATCAACACTAATGAAAGAAATGACCATTAGTAGAAGTCATTTATTTTTTAAAATTAAGGAACTTACTGGGTTATCGACAACTGAATTCATAAGAAATATTCGTTTAAAAAGAGCAGTTCAACTACTTGAAAAAGGTGATTTTTCAGTTAAGGAAACGATGTATATGACAGGTTTTAATACTGCTTCTTATTTTTCTAAATGTTTCAAAAAGCAATTTGGAGTAATTCCTAGCAAATACATTATGCTAAGAGGTGATGATACTGTTTCCAAAGAAACCGATTATGAGTTTGATCACAAGGCTGAATTCTAAAAAACAGAAAACATACCACGCTCATAGCGATTTATGTTTTGAAATTTCTTGAAAGTTGTAATATAACATAAATATACTAATGACTTAGTGTGAACATTTAGTGTAAAATAAAAAATGAACTCAATGCCAATGAGTCTCCGCATATTTCAATCTTTAATTTTAGCATTGGTTTTGTCCTCATCACTAATAGCTCAAGACTTAACAATTCCATCAAAAA
Organism: Algibacter mikhailovii; assembly: GCF_014651495.1. Lineage (GTDB taxonomy): Bacteria > Bacteroidota > Bacteroidia > Flavobacteriales > Flavobacteriaceae > Algibacter_E > Algibacter_E mikhailovii. The sequence goes on along the minus strand of NZ_BMWZ01000006.1, from coordinate 347,129 downwards.
ATTATGTAGATTCTGTTAAAACTGAAAATGCTGTCATACGAACTTCGAATCTTTTACCTTTATCAGACCAAAAGAACACAAAAAATTGGAAGTTTTTGGAACATCTTTCTGATGAATTTAACAAATACACACTGAATGAAAGTAATTGGTATCCTAACAACCCTAAATGGAAAGGTAGGCCACCAACCTATTTTCATGGCTCAAATGTAAGTCTAGAAAACAACGAGCTAGTCATTCAAATAAATAAGCATGGCAATGCAGTTTTACCTGAAGGATTTACCCATTCTACGGGGTTTATCAAGAGTAAAAACAAATTTCTATATGGGTATTTTGAAGCTGAATGTAAGCTTATGGATGCGCCTTGGGTATCTGGATTTTGGATGACTAATGCGGGTAAAAATTGGTGGACAGAGATTGATATTTGTGAAAATGCTCCTGGCTTGGAATATAATCGCCATGATTTAAACTCTAATATTCATGTTTTTAGATCTCCAAAAGAAAATGGTGATGTTAAAAAACATTTTTCAAGAACAAAAAAATATTACTTTCCTGAGGAATTACAAGCAGATTATCATGTTTGGGGTTTAGAGTGGACTCCAGAATATATTCGTTTTTATATTGATGGCATTTTATTTCGGGAAGCAGAAAACACCCATTGGCACCAACCTTTGGAAGTGAATTTTAATTGTGAATCAAACAAATGGTTTGGAGCACTTCCAGACAACAACCGCTTGGATGGAAAATTTTATGTGAAATATTTTAGAGTTTGGGAATCAAAAATGAGCAAAATAAAACCCTAGTTTTGCTAATACTTACTGTATTGGGTTGTAAAGATATAGTCCAAGAAAAACAAATTCCTACTGAACCCAATGTTAGTATCGTAATCACAACCAATCAAGGCTATAAGAATGTTGGAACCTCAGGAAACACTGTTGATAAAACCCAAAGCACATTTGGTTATTGTTCTTGCGCAAAATTAAATTTAAATGAAACTACAAGTAGCAGGCCTAATAATTCAATAGTATTATTCATGATACTTTTAAATTATAATTTTAGTTTGTAATCGTGTGCTCCAGGAGCAAAGTTGCTACGAAATATTTTAGTACCTGTCCCCTGTTTTTCCCAATTTACCTCAACCCTATTATCACCTAAAACAATATTCAATAATTTATCTTTCATCATTTTAGCTATCTGTTCATACTTCTTATCGAAAGCAACGTTATTAATTTCTTGAGGATCTTTTTTAAAATCATATAAGGCAGGATCAAGATCTTCCCAAGAGGCAGACAATGCCCATTTCATATCTTCACCCTCTTTTCTTGTTGGTCTCGTTTTTAATGATAGTACATAATCTTTAGTTCTGATATATGCTCTTGGACCAATAACAGCATGGGTTTCACCAATAATATAATCTCTTATTGGGGCTTCTTCTGCTACTATTTCTGCCATATCAAGTCCGTCTAAATATCCATATTTTTCAGACGTTAATTTTTCTCCTGCGGCAGCCAAAGCTGTAGGCGCTATATCAACAAACTCTGTAAATTCTTTAACCACTTTACCCGCTGGAAATTTTTTCTTATCTGAAGAAACAACAATAATTGGGTTATGACTATCCCATTCCCAAGGGGTGAATTTTGAAGTAGCGCCATGTTCATTTAACTTCCATCCATGATCACCACATACGTAAATAATCATCCAAGGTTGGTTGTGTTTTTCACTATAAGCAATAAAATCATTCGCCGCTTTACCAACGAGTCTATCTCCGTAAGCACAAAATGCATAGTAATCTTGAATCATTTTCTGTAAATCTTCTTCAGACAGATGATCGGTGTACTTATTATTAACAAGTCTTTTAACCTGACTCGGAATACTTTTCAACTCTTTGTCTGTAACTTTTGGAATCTTATAGGTGTGCTTTTGAAAACGCTCTCTATAATCAGCAGGTGGTAAAACCGGGGTATGAGGAAAATCGAATCCAATATGGGCAAAAACAGGCTTTGAAGGGTCAACGCCGTTAAACTTTAATGTTCCTGCATTAAATCCTTTGTTTTCATTCACCAAGTATTCATTTAGAAAATGAGCATAATATCCATCTCGAGTTTTTCCGGCTGGTTGTGGACTAACACCTGAAATAACCATACCTTTTGATATGGATTCCTTTGCGCCTTTTTTATAATGCCTTATTAGGTCATACTTCTTTGTAATATCCTCCGCTACAGATTTATACTCCTTGCGTTGGGCTATTAATTCGTCACAAACATATTCAAATTTCCCTTCAGGCGTAACAAATAATTCTACCCTATTTACTGGTGGGTTAAGCGGTTTTCCGTCTAATTCTTTTATGCTTCCGTAGGTATAATCCGTTAAGCCTTCAAAACCCAATCTTCTAAAATCTATATCTGTTTGATATACTTTATGTCCTTTTGGTCTACCATTTTTACTGAGACCCTTCAAACGAAAACCTAACTTACCTACATGAAATGTTTGATACCCTATAGAAGCCATTTGTTCAGGTAAAGAGGGATTAGTATGTTCGGCGACATTATTATGCCATTCAAACTCGTAAATACCAGATCTAAAAGGGTAGCGCCCTGAATGCATTGTTGCTCTAGATGGAGCACATCCTGGTGCTTGGCAATAGGTATTTATAAACGTTGTTCCTTGCGATGCTAACTTATCAACTTCAGGAGATTCAATATAGCCTAACTGACTCATTTCCTGACCGTCTATTAACGTGTTAAACGTTTTGATCGAATCATACCTTTGATCATCTGTTAAAATAAAAAGTATGTTTGGTTTTTGCATTTTAGACAAACTATTTTCAACGCTTTGTGCATAAATCATTTTACCTACAAAAAAGGACATTACAACTACCCCTAATCTAAAATCTCTTTTCATTTCTATATTATTTATCAAGTGTAATTCTATAAACCTGAGCATAATTATTGCCGTTATTCTTTGACTCTATTTTTAAACCACCATCTGTCATTTCCCATGGATATGATGCTCCACTTAAAGTACTAACGCCTTTTACTTTTACGTTTTCTGAAGCGAATGTTTTTAGTATAATTTCTTCATTGTTTTCTGGAATTCCAAGAGTCATTGCATAAACTGTCTTACCATCTTTAGAAACGGTATAGCGAATATCTTTTGAAGTATATTCAATACCTAAGAATTTCTTGTGATCCTTAAATCCTCCACTAGGTTCTGCGGTTGGTCCTTCTGCAGCGTTAATCCAAGGCCTTGTGTTATAAATGGCTTCTCCATTTATTTTCAACCATTTACCTAATTCAAGAAGTCCTTTTCTTTGGTTATCAGGAATAATGCCATTTGACATTGGCGAAATATTTAAAAGTAATATTCCATTTTTACTAACGGCGTCAATTAATGCATGTAAAACTTTATCTGTAGGTTTTATTACCAAATCATCTGTATAACACCAGCTACCCGTGCTAAACGTATCATCAGTCATCCAAAGTTCTTTAAGAGCTTTAGGTTCTCTTGACTTTTCATGATCATTAATACTAATTTCTAACGGTAAATCATTTTGTTTTCTCACTATTACAACTTCTTTATCCCAATCTTCAGCGGCGTTTAAATAATACGCCGAAAACTGTTGTCTATAAGTTTCAGGAATTTGATCTAACCAACTATCAAACCAAATAATATCTGGTTTATACTTGTCAATTACTTCCTTTAGTTTTCCTAGCCATATTTTTTCATTCCATTCATCTTCTGGTACAGAACCATAAAGCAATCTGTACTTAGGGTCATCAAATATTTCTTGAAATTCTGGTAAATAAGGATAATGGCTACTTCTAAAAGATCTTCTGTGAATACTATCTTTTATTTCATTTTCCCAAGAATCTTTATAACGTTGTAAATTTCTGGCATGATGAAAAGTCGCTATTGTTTTTAGGTTTCGTTTTTCTAAAGCCTTAAACAAATCGCCTAAAACATCTTTCTTAGGCCCTTTATCCATAGCGTTCCAAGGTGTAACTTCTGAATCCCACATTGAAAACCCGTCATGATGTTCTGCAACTGGCCCTGCAAATTTTGCTCCAGCTAGTTCAAAAAGTTCTGCCCAATTCTCGGCGTCAAAATGATCTGCAGTAAACATTGGCACAAAATCATGGTACCCAAATTTTTCCGGGCTTCCATATGTATTTATATGATGTTTATTGGGTTTGGAGCCCGTTAAATACATATTTCTAGGGTACCACTCATTCCCAAAAGCAGGTACTGAATAAGGACCCCAATGAAAATAAATTCCTAATTTGGCATCTTTTAACCATTCTGCTTCAGCATTATGCTTTGATAACGAATCCCAATTAGGTTCATATTTTTTTGTTAATGCATGATTTATCTGAGTGTCTTTTGATTCCTTTTTTGAATTGCAATTAAAAACGAACAAAACTAATACGAGTAACAGAATTATTTTTTTCATTTTATTATGATTTAAAAATTAATACTTTCCACTATTTCTATATCTTTTAATACCCTTGGATAATACATTTCCCATGAAAATTTAAATGATCTTATATGCAGTAGAGAGACTTCTTGATATTGCTTGGTTGAATCAATAAGATCTAGCCAATGCTTTGATCCTTGCCTCAAATAATCAATAGCCTTTTGTTTCTTTTCTAAACTTTTGGTTTTAACACCTTCATCTAGATTTATACCTGCCATTAATTTATCTGCAAAATATAAACTGAGATGTGCCCAGGCTTTAACATCATTGATTTCAATATTAAAATTTTCAGCATTATTTATTGAAGAACCTTCCATTTTATGACATAACTCCAATATTTTTAATCCATTTCGCTCCATTTCATTAGCTAATTCAAGAGGTGTGACATATTCATTAGAAATTGATTTTCTTGCTAATTTCAGGTTATTATATTCATCAATATTAAGATACAGAGGGTCTAATGTTTTATGAGTAATCATTTCGTCTATTCTAATAAAGGCATCTTCAGCTTCTTTATAATTTCTATAAAGTTGCTTTCCATTTAAGAATCCTTCGCTATAAATAGTAAAGTCCCATGTTCCTTTGTAAAAAGTTGAAAACCTCAATGGCATTTTACTTCCTAATTGAAGTGCTCTAAATAGAGATTCCCCTACTTCATTCCCATAACGATAATTAAAGTTTTTTATAAAATAATCATCACTGGTATTGGGGTCATACATTAAACGCCCCCACATTTGGTAAAACTCCCAATCTTTTTCATAGGCATATTTCCAATTGTAGTTAACATCTGGGTTCATTCTAAATTCTTTGGCAGGTATATAAGTTTCAGAACCTATAAAGTAACCGGCTGTCACATCTGGTATATCATTAACGGCAATGTGCTCACGAATAAACTCTGTATTTCCCCAATTGAGCATTATAAAATCTTCATTACGCATCATCCAAGCCATTTTATAGTTGGATGGTTTAGGGTTCCAATATTGGTCTGATACTTTGCCGCCATGTGTAATTGCCAAATTAGGCGTTGAATGCCCATGAGACCAGTTAAACTTAAACTCCATAATAATAGGGTCAGGAAAATCAGTATAAGACTCTATATATTCTCTTGCTATTTCTGGTTCCACTTTAAACGGTGCACGATGAATAAACTTTACCTTCCTATCAGCATTCTTCATGCCTTCAATAAACGTGTTCTTAACCCATTTCATGGCGTCTTCCATTGGCATCTTCATCCGTTCACCAATACTAACACCCAAACCAGTTAAATTGGGATACTCATTTATAGTTTGTGTAATAGTTTCACGCATATAATCAACTATAACCTGAGAAGTATCGGCAGGTGTAAACCCGTAATGCCATTCTAAATCATCCTTATAATTGGCTACATTATGAGTTTCTGTGATGCCTGGTGAGGTAATTATATTCCAATTAACAATATAGGTTTCAATATTTCTGTCCTTTGCCATTTTAAACAATTGTCTCCAGAATTTTTGCCAATCTTTAAATTCTTGTCCTGTAAATTGAGTTGCCTCAGGAAACTTTTCAGATTGAACCATAAAAGTAAACGGGTGTAAATTCCATAGTGTTAAAGCATTCAATCTATTCTCTGCCATCATATCCAAATAACCTTCCCAAAAAGAGATATCTTTTACTGTCTTCATATGAAGATGTAAGGACTCGCCAATGCGATATGAAGACCACGGTAAATTAAATTTAACAGCTCTAAAAGGAAAGTGCGGATTTTCAGTCTTCTCTATAAACTTTGAATTGTTCCCGTTAAGCTTAAGCTGATCGCGAAGCTCTAATATTCCGTACATAAGTCCGGAATCATCTGAAGCAATCAAATACGTATTATTAACCTTATTAATTATTTGAAACCCTTCTGATTTTACTGTATTAGGTTTAAGTTTAAACTTTTTTATCCATTTATTATCGGCTTCTATTTTGAGTAAAATAATTTTTGAATCAATTGATTTTGATTTCTTAACTGATTCGATATTAAATTTTGAAAACGTAGTTTGGTCAGCTAATTTCTCTAGAGCTATTTTTGTCACATCTGAATATGAGGAAAGAAAAACACCTCTTGACTGTGCACTCACTGAAAAAACAAAAAAACTAACAGCTATTAAAACTAAATTTTTAAAATTCATATTATATTTTAATTACTATTTCTTGATTAAACGATCTACCTCACCATACCCTCCTTCTGGAGCGTCATGCGCCCTGGCATGCCTATCAAACCTTGGCACCACTTCTTTCAACTTATCCCGTTCGCTTCTGTGCGCTTCAGACACTTCATCCCAATCTTTAATTTTAGGAAAACTGATCAAGTCGTCTGGATATTCGCTCACATCATACCATACATTATTCCCATCTTTTAAAACAAGACTTCCGCGTATAAGGGTCATTTCTTTATGGTAACCATAAATCCAATCTCTATGTGTGGTCTTATTAGTGGTTAAAAAAGGGATTAAGCTTTCTCCATTCATCTCATAGGATTCAGGAAATTCAACACCACCCAATTCCGCTATGGTTGGTACAATGTCTGCCATATTTACTAAAACATCTTGTACGCCTTTTTTAGTCAGATTCATTCCTGGAGCATAAATAATTAGAGGAACATGTGTTCCTTTTTGACATATTGGACTAGATTTACCATATCCACTAGTTCCGTTATCGGCACAAAAAATAAAAATGGTATTGTTTTCTATACCAAGTTCTTTAAATTTATTCAGGTATTGCCACACTTGATAATCCAAATAATTCACATGAGAATGAATTCCATTTTCAGTAATAGTTCCATAATCATTGTAAACACCGTTATCACCTGTTACCTTAGGAGTTACTCGCGTATATTTTTTACCATTCCAACTAATTTTTGGTGTCCCTGGCCATTTACCCTTAGAGCTTGGGTTTAAAAAATCCCATGCATCATGACCTAAATGACTTGTGTGGTATACAAAAAAAGGGGCATCTGCTTTGGCCTTTCGCTCCATGAAATCAAATACAAATTCTAACTCAACATCTGGTCCAAACGTATCCAAGCCAAATCTCTTTTTTGATTTCTTATCATGAGGCCACCAGACTAATCTTTGACTAGTACTTGGATGATGCAATAGTTGCACATGAGGTTTCCAATACCAACCAGATTGCACATAACTCTTTTTATGAATCTCTTTATTAGTATCAGCATTAAAAATAACTTTCTTTCCATTTATTTTTCTACTCTCTAATCTAAAATCCGTGGTGTATATTGGGGTATTATATGAGCCTTCTCCGGGTGTAAAACAACCTTCATCAAATGCAAAACCATCAATCTTCATTTGGGTTTTACCCGCCCAAAACGTAGCGTAACCTCCAGCTTTTGCTACATCAGCAATAGAATGTGGCGAACTATCGTATAAATTCCAGATCCCTTTTCCGTTTGGTGCTTTTCCTTTGTCCTTATTATGCCACCATTTATGTAAATGCGCATAACGTCCAGTCATCATCATTGCTCTGCTTGGCCCACAAACAGTAGCTGCCCAAGCTGTTTTTACATAACAGCCTTCTTCCGCTAATTTATCTAGTACAGGTGTTTTAGCTCTATACTCCAAATTTGTAGTATTGCCGCCCTCTGGTGGGCTCCAAACACTCGATTTATATATTGGTAATTCCCTAGCACTAATATCGTCAGCAAATAATAAAACTATATTTGGTTTATTTTGACCATGGGACGCACCGAACATAAGTAGTGCCAAATACATCATTTTTAATTTATACATACTTATTTTTTTAGGTTACCTTAAATTCTTTACATAGGTGTAATAAACACCATAGGTTTTGTTCCCTTCTATTACTATCATTTTGTAAAAAAGTCTTGCCTTTTTCTAGATGAACTTTGACAGCTATTTCAAAATCATCTTTTTTTATTTCTTTTTAACATTTGATAACCAAATCGGTTACCGTTATCTGACATCTAAATTAAAATGGTATTCTCCATTAAACCTTCATCTTTTAAAAATTGATACAACTTGCCAAAAATTTTTATCAATATTAGGTGTATTTAACCATGGATTTCCATGACACCCTAAGTCTCCAATACCCTAACCATCAGTAAGAATAAGAATAACATTGGATCTTTTTGATTTTTAAGCAAATGAACTAAAACTAACAAAAAGAAGGAATTACAGTACTTTCAAGCATCCTATATTTCTCATAATCCTAATGGTTTAAGTATAGCATTCAATACGTATCAATGTGCTTTCTTTCCACTACTCGCCTTATTGATTAACAGAAAAAAATATGTCTCTTCCATTTTCAAGGAATAAATTATCACCTTTTAAATTAATTATTCCTTTTAATTTAATATCCGTTGAGGAAGCTCCAATTTTAAACTCATAACTTCCACTTTCAACTATCCATTTACTATCTATATATTGTGCCAATTGTTGTGGCGAAACTTCAAAAGTTAACGTTTTTGTTTTTCCAGCTTTAATCGCTACCTTTTTAAAGCCTTTAAGTTGAATGGGCTTCATGCCCGAATTTCTATCGGTTGGGGAAACATAAAGTTGCACAATTTCTTTACCATCCATTTTACCCGTATTTTTTACATTAATTGAAATTGAAAAACGTTCCTGTTCTATACTAACTTCAGATGCCATTTTGAAATCAGAATATTCATAGTTTGTATATGACAAGCCATAACCAAATGGATAAAGTGGTAATTGCGCTTCACTATAACCATTTTGATAATTAACTTCTTCCCGTTTTTGACTATTTGGATAAGTCACACATAATTTAGCAGAAGGATTTACTTTTCCAACAATAATATCTGCAAGGGCATTACCGCCTTCCTCACCTGGAAACCAAGCGTTTATAATGGCTGCACATCGTCCTTCTAATTTATCAATTACTTGTTGCCGCCCACCAAATAAAACTAGGATTACAGGTTTACCTGTCGCTAATAATTGTTCCACAAAAGCTTCTTGTTCACCAGGTAAACCAATACCCTTTCTGCTTCTACCTTCACCATTTAATGAAATATTCTCACCCATAGCAGCTATAATAACATCACTCTCTTTAGATATTTTTATTGCATTTTGTAAATCTGGTTGAGGAAGTCCTTGTACTGATAGTAGTTTTAATTTACCTAATCGGTCATCTCCAAACCCGCTTTTATCTATTTTTGCTTCTAGTTCAGCACTCCAATCACAGCCTCTTTCATGTTCAATTTTTACTGATTTTCTTAAACTGTTTTCTAGACCTTCTTTTAGCGTTACTAACTTTGGATTTAGAGCATCATAAGGTTCGTTTTTCCAAAAGGCACGCATGGCTTGATACGTGTAATCACCTAAAAGCCCTTGAGTTGTAGCTGCATTTGGGCCAACTAAAGCAATCTTTTTAACGTTTTTTTTCAAAGGAAGAATACCATCATTTTTAAGAAGCACAATCGATTCACACGCCGCTTGATAGGCTAATTCCCTAAATTCTGGTGGATCAAAATCCAGCGCACCATCCTTTCCAATACTTTGATTTTCATCAAATAACCCAAGTTTTAGTTTCATAATTAAACACCGTTTTACAGCGGTATTAATCACTTCTTCAGTTACTAAACCTTTTTCTATAGCTTCTGGCAATAGCGGATATGCAGTAGGTGCTGAAAATTCTATATCAATGCCTGCATTTATCGCCATAGCACCTGCCGTCATTATATTAGGCGCTTGTTTATACTTTTTATAAACCATATTAATAGCGCCGTAATCACTTACTACCATACCATCAAAACCAATTTCTCTTCGTAACATACGATCTAGCATGCTTGGATTAACTGAAATAGGTAAGGCTTTATAAACACCATATGAAGGCATGACGCTTTTTGCCCCAGCTACTTTAATACAAGCTTCAAAAGGCATTAAATATTCTTCATATAAGGTTTTCTCACTGTTATTTTTTGTGCCATAACCTGCAAAATGCTTTACAGTTGTCGCAATACCTGTTTTAAAGTCATCGCCTTGTAAACCATTCACAAAGGCAACCCCCATTCTAGATGTTAAATATGCGTCTTCGCCATAACTTTCTTGATGTCTATTCCAGTGCGCAGTTCTACTTAAATCTAACATTGGTGATAATGCGAATGTTGCCCCGGCATCACGCATATTTTGAGCTGTAGATTGTGTGTTTCTTTTAACTAATTCTGGATTCCAAGAACAACCCATACCTATTTGCTGAGGAAACGTGGTTGCACCTTGAGTTGCAAAACCTGTAATAGCCTCTTCATGAAAAATAGCCGGGATTTTCAAACGTGTTTCAGTCATTAGATAACTTTGAACTTCACGCACTAAATCTCTTAACGCTTCTGGATTTAACGCTTGCCCCGTTGAAAACTGACAAAAATGACCAATACCATTTGGTATCAGCTCCCGACATTTTTCTAAGGACACTTTTCCATCAACCATTAGTTCTCTTAAACGCGTTCCTGTAATCTGCGCTATTTTTTCATCCATTGTCATTTTAGACATTAAACTATCTACTTTCGCTTCAAGTTCTGGCGTACTAAAAGGCGTATTGTTATAATCTTGAGCATCAATACCCAAATTCATAACTACCATGAAAACTAATAGGATGATTTTACGGTTCATAAATGGTGCATTATCTTTTACTTAAATTTCTAATGTTTAAAATCACGTCTGCTTCATGTGTTAATTGACTTATTTTTTCTTCTATGGTCATTTGCGACACCAATTTTTACATGCGCTCTTCAAGAGGCGGTTTATTATCTAAAAATGAAAAATCAACTTCTTGAGCGAAAAAACGAAGGGATACCAATAAATAAGGCACTAAATTCCTCTTAAAAAAATAGCTTGGTGATGTCATTGCTGTATTCAGTATTTGCTTTATTAACAATTAATTTCCAATTATTATAGATCAAATTCACAAAACATAAGGCGAGAAAACCAGGGAATTCATAAATCAGAAGGTATATATTGTATAACTTATTCACCTCTTTAGTTAGTTGAATTTTTATAACAGATTTAACCATTCTGCTAATCTACAAATGTAATTTGCCATTTTATCCCACATATGTTTTTGCTAATGAAACAAATGTGTTAATTCACAAAAATCTTTTGTTTTTGATTTTTTTTCTTACACATAAAATTTAACCTTCTTCTTTCTTTACACTGAAAAAACATACCTCATATTTTTAAGCACATTTATTGCATTTAATTTTTTTTTGAATCGATAATTTTACCTAAGCAAAATATAATCGTGGCCTCCTTATTTATAAAAGGAATTTTTTGTGATTGATATGAGATAAACTTAAAATATGAAAACGCAAATTATTTTTTTCCTTCTATTCTTTGGAATAATATATTCCACATTAGCTCAAATGAACATCTTATTTATTGAGTCTGATGACCAAAGTAATCAAGCTGTTCAGGCATATGGAAATAAGCAGATGGTCACACCACATATTGATCAATTAGCAAAGGAAGGTGTTTCTTTCACTTCTGCATATAATATGGGATGTTGGTCTCCGGCTGTTTGTATACCTAGTAGAACCATGCTTATTTATGGAAAGTATCTTTGGAAATCGCAGAAAATCAATAAAAAAAATGCTCCTATCGCATTGCCTGAAGTTCTCCATAACAATGGCTATTATACGTTTATGACGGGCAAATGGCATGCCATGGGAAAAACGCCAAATGTTTTGTTTGATGAAACAGGTAGCATTCAACCAGGACAATTAAAAACATATAATACTGATGCCGGACATATTACCGATATTACAGCAAATGAAGCTGTTAATTTTATTAATAACTATAATAACGACAAACCATTTTTTGCATATGTAGCCTTTAATGCTCCCCATGTTCCAAGACAAACAGAACAGAAATATTACGATTTATATCCTTCAGATAACATGGTATTACCGCCAAGTGTGATAGATAAAACACCGTTAAATCCTAATGTTAAATATCAATATACCAATAACCCCGTAAGGACGAAAACCATGCAAAAACGTGTTCAGCAAAATAATGCTATGGTCACACACATGGATATTAGAATAGGTGATATTATAAAATCTCTTAAAAAGAAAGGGCTATATGATAATACTATTATTGTATTTACTTCAGATCATGGAATTAACTTTGGTGAAAATGGTGTTGCAGGTAAAGTCTGCCTTTATGAACCTAGTGTAACCGCACCGCTTATTATTAAGGCTCCAAAAATAAAAGCAAATAGCAAGGTTACTGGACGCGTATACCTACAAGATATAGTGCCAACTCTTTTTGATCTAATAGAATTAAAAGATCATGCAGCGACTGATTTTCAAAGCCTAATGCCATTAATTTATGAAGATAAAAAAGCAAGAGCTTCCATTTATCTCGCTATGTTTGATGACCAAAGAGGTGTTATTGCAGAAAACAAAAAATTGATAGTTTATCCTAAGAGTGGTAATTTGGAATTGTATGATCTCAAAATTGACCCTTGGGAAATAAAAAATTTGATTGCAAAAAAAAAGTATAAGCCCACTGTAGTTAAACTATTGAAACACATGAAAAAATGGCAGATCGACACTAAGGATAAAACAGATCTGGCTTCCATATTTAATCAATATTTTTAATCTAATACTTTTTTGGTTAATCCTTTATTTCAATATATCTAAAACTAAAAAAACAACGCTTCAATATAACAAAGACTCTAATGATTTCAATACTATGAAAAAAGACTATTTATTTTTACTTGGTATAATTTTATCCGGATGTTTATTAAATCCATTAAAATTAAACGCACAATCTTTTCCTTTTGTCTTACCAGATAAAAAACCGGATCAACCTTTGAGTTTGGCGATGCAGCGTAATTACGATAATTATAGAGCTCCAAGACCTGAAGATAATGAACTCTACACACAATTTAAATATACAGCCCTTAAAGGCTTAGATTATAGCAATCATGATGGAACTATTTCACGTCGTGATCCATCCAAAGTAATCTTTGAAAATGGCAAATATTATGTTTATTATACGCATAGGCAAACTGCAACACCTCCAAAAGGGGCAAAGGCTTCTACAGAAACCATTCCCTCAGCAGATTGGGATTTATCTGAAATTTGGTATGCGACTAGTATAGACGGGTTTACTTGGGAAGAACAAGGTGTAGCGATACCTCGACCTCCTAAACCAAATTTAGGACATCGATCTGTTTCAACCGCTGATGTCTTAAAGTGGAAAGGCAAATTCTATATGTATTATCAAGGTTTTAGTGAGGCCAGTGGTTTGCGCGGCGATGATTGTCCCGTTTTAGCTTCATATGCTGATTCTCCGGATGGACCATGGACACCTGTAAACAAAATAATAATTCCGAATGGTCCTAAAGATTCTTGGGATCAGTACTCCATCCACGACCCCTACCCTTTAGTTTATAAAGATAAAATATACTTATATTATAAATCTGATTTTGATGGTCAACCAAATCTTATTAGAATGCAGGGGCTAGCCACGGCCGATAATCCCTTGGGTCCATTTAGTAAAAGCCAACTCAACCCAGTATTAGCATCAGGCCATGAAACTTCGCTTTTTCCATTTCAAGAGGGTATTGCTGCGCTAATAATTAGAGATGGTAATGAGCATAATACCATACAATTTGCAAAAGATGGTGTTAATTTTGAAATCGCGGCTCTTGTCGAATTAATGCCCATGGCCGCAGGACCTTTTATTCCTGATGCTTTTACAAATACCAAAGATGGTAGAGGTATTACATGGGGTATATCTCACTTAACCAATGTTACTACCTGGAAAGAAAACCATGCTATGCTTCTTAGGTTTGATTGTGATTTAAGTCAAGATTTAAATGATCCAGATATGAAAAAACATCATGTATATCATCGTCCTGAAATTTACCTTAAAAATGGCTTAAACCCAAAGCAGAAAAAGCGTATTTCTGAGAAAAACGAAGCCTTATTAAACAAAAATTAGTTAACTATTTTTTTAATCAATAACTAAAGTTTCTTTTTTCTTGGCTTTTATTAATAAACTTTCATAAAGATCTTTATACATTTTTAAGCGTTTTTTCTGATAATCATTAGCCTGTAAAAATATATTTCCAATATTATCTTTATTCCATTCATTCCAGAGTTTAGCCAGCTCTTTCCTTAGTTTAGGGGATGTATTGATAATATTAAAATCCTCATATGGATCTTCAGTCATATTGAACAATGCACTTAATTGATCACTGTTTTCTTTTTGGTATTTACCCTCTAAAGTTCTAACGGCCCATGCAACACCATCTTTCCTTCTCCAAAACAATGCCTCATGCGGAGAACCTTCTTTATCGCCTTTTAAATAAGGAATTAAATTAACACCTTCCAACGGTTTTCCAGAAGTATCGCCATTTCCTATTTCTACAGCTGTTTTAGCAATGTCTAAAGCTGAAACTAATCCATCAAATGTTCTTATTTTAAAATTACCATTTGGCCAATGTACTATAAAAGGAACATGAGAGCCTCCTTCATACATACTTCCTTTTCCTTTTTTAAAATTTCCATTATTGGTAAAGGTTTCTCCACTTTTTCTAGGACCTCCATTATCAGACAAAAAGAAAATAAGTGTATTATCTAATTGACCTGATTTTTCTAAAGCTTTTACAACAATCCCAATGCCTTTATCCATCTCATCTACCATAGCCGAATAGATACGACGCTTTTTATCTTTTATATGCCTGTATTTTTCTATAGTTTCTTTAGGTGCTTCTAATGGAGTATGAGGTGCGTTATAAGCAAGATATAAGCAAAACGGTTGACTACTATTAGCTACAAATTTTGCCGCATCATTACTTAATGCCGTTGTTAAATATTCGTTGAACTCAGCTGGCTTATCATTTCTCGTTAGCGGCCAATACCCGCCTTCATTAGCACTATAATGTGGCCTATCTTTACCAGGGATAATTAAAGGCATGTGAGTTCGTACGTTATCAGGAAAATAAGAATGACCACCAGATAAAAATCCATAAAAATAATCGAATCCTCTATTATTAGGGTGGAATGTATTCGAGCCTCCTAGATGCCATTTACCAATTATGCCTGTTTTATAACCTGATTTTTGTAAACGATTTGCAAAAGTTTGTTCTGTCAGTGGCAACCCATTATACATATCATAAGGTGAATTGGTTAGGTTTATTTCCATACCAAAACGCGCTTGATATCTTCCAGTAATCAAACCTGCTCTTGAAGGTCCACAATAAGGATGGGTGACGTAGCCATTTTTAATGACTACTCCATTATTTGCCAGTTTATCCAAGTTAGGCGTTTTTATGTCCTTTGAACCCGTGAAACCAAGATCTGCGTAACCTAAATCATCCGCTAGAATAACTAAAATATTTGGACGATCTTGGGCAAAAACACTTACATATAGGAGGGTAACCAATACTGTTATCAAACCCTTTAAATCCTTAACTCGACTCTGCACTTTAATATTTTTAAAGTTTGTCAAGTAATTTCCAAGAACGCACCCAATCATAATATGTTGTTCTATCGTCTGCTGACATATTCATACCTCCATCAGAAGGCACAGGGTTCCAATTATAGGTCTCAACAACCATTCTTAAATGCATTTTAATATCAAAATCGGCCGGCGGGGTAACGTTTTTTATAAGTTTTCCATCTAAGAAAAACAATATTTCATTTTTACTTTTCCACCACACACCATAGACATGAAAATCATCATAAACTTTACCTCCTGCAAGTGCACCACTTTTACTAGTTCCTTTTTCATAATTACAACCTTCGGGAATATTTCTACTATGTGTGTTTGAATTCATTGCTTGATCAAAATCCTTCATCCATTCTGCGTCATTTACAATTTCACCTACGCATTCTTGAATATCCAATTCTGTTGTTCTTTTATCGCAACCCTTGACACCCTTGCTTTCGTTAATTAACCAAAATGTGGAAGACATAAAGGTTTTATTCGCCTTCATTCTACACTCATAATAACCATAACTCATACCTACTTTTGAGCCTACATATCCACCACCATGTGTAAATTCTTTTCCTTGTTTAACTATTGGATTAGCTAATTTTTTTGTTGTGACTTGTAAATTTCCATTCGAAACATTTATGTTTTCAGCTTGAAACAAACCTGGTGCACGACCAATCCATCCCTGACCTGAAATTTGCCACTTATTTTCATTAACACTTTTTCCATTAAATTCATCAGACATTTGCTTGACTAACTTCCATTTTGCTTTTGAAGGTTTTGGATCTTCACCGCTTTCAAAATATGGCGCATCCTGAGAATATATAACGTTTACCAGAAGCATTAAAGTTAATATTAAAACATTCTTAAGTACTTTGTTTACAGATTTCATAAATGAATATTTTTTAAATTTTTCGATCTAATTTTTTGTGCTAATACCACTATCTCTGGCTGCATTGAACGTATCAAATAACTCATCAACTTTATCCTGATATTTAGAGTTTGTGATTAAGTTTTGATTTTCATTCTCACTAATATTATTATGTAAGTAAAATAAAGCGCTAGGTGTTCTTGTTTTAAGCGTTTTATCCTTTTTATCAAAATCAATGATAAGTTTCCAACCATCCTTTATTATAATACCTTCTTTACCTGTACCCGATTGTAAAATCAAAAATGGGTGCACCTTATTACTATTTTCATTAAGCAAAATTGGTAAGAGGCTCGCTGAATCATTGGCTTGATTTTCTTCAATTTTTTGATTAGTAATATCCGCTAATGTGCTTAAAATATCTATTCCTAAGATGGGTACATTAGAAACTGACTGCGCTTTAATTTTTCTTGGCCATGAAGCAATGAAAGGTACACGATGTCCCCCTTCAAAAGGTTGATTTTTTCCACCACGATAAATAGAATTAGAGCGGTGACCAGACTTTGCAGTTTCTTTGTCTAACAACCCGCCATTATCTGATGTAAAAATAAAAACAGTATTATCATAAATACCTTTCTTTTTCAATGTTTTAATGAGCATGCCTATCTGAACATCTAGCTCTTTAACCATATCTAAATGACTAGAAGGTGTAGAGCCTGCTATTTTCTTATTATCCAATTCTTTTGAGGGTGTATGAGGTAGATGGACGGCCAGCGAACAATAGTACATAAAAAACGGTTGACTTTCCTCGCTCTGTTCTATAAACCTAAGTGCTTTTTTTACCAATAATGGCCCCATATGATGTGGATCCCAAAATGTATCGCCTAAACCCTCATCTTTATCTAATGTCACACCAATCTTGTCCATTTTCTTTTGAGAAATATATCCAATCTCAGATTGTTTATTAAGAGGCATCCATTGTTCATTTTCGTAAACCACATAGGGCACATTCTGAATTCCTGCAGCAAAAGTGACACTATAATCAAATCCATTTTGTTTTGGACCTCTCCCGGCTATTTGCCTAACATCAACATCCAGCTCTACACGTTTGCGGGGCCCTCGATATATTTTTGTTGAATCATCTTTTCTAAGAAAGTCCATACCAAATCCCCATTTCCCAAAAAAAGCGGTCTGATATCCTGCATTTTTCATGAGCTTCCCTAACGTTAATTGATTTGGTTTAATAGGTGACGGTTGATAAGCCCCCCACACGCCCCATGGCGCATAACTTCTGTAACAATTATTGCCAGTCATAATGGCATAACGGGTTGGAGCACAAAGCGCTGCCGGTGAATGCGCATCATTAAATATCATGCCTTCCCTTGCCAATTGATCTATAGCTGGTGTTTGAACAATACTATTATTAGTATGCTCTTCTCTGTAAAATGAAATATCTCCTACCCCAATATCATCAGCCAATATCACAATTACATTTGGCCGTTCCTGAGCGTTGACTAAAAAACAACTTAATAATAAAGCCAGACATATAATTATATTTTTCATTTTAAAATAAACTTATTGAGTTTAATGTTTTGACATTCCATTTTTTATAACACCGTATTTTTCTCACTAATTCAATTGAATTACATAAGCGAAGTCACATGGCTTCACTTTTGGCATGGTGACCACTAAGTGATTATTTTCTTGACGCCATGTAATATCTTCCGTACTACCTAAAACTTTAACATCTGAAATCTTTATGTCTTTAGCATATTCAGAAGCTTTACCTAAAGTCTCTATTTTTACAATACCATCCGTTGGCCAATCAAGAACTATTGCGTAAAGGGAATTGCCCTTAGTAGTAAACCTAATGTCTTTAGATGACAGATCACTATTATTGCCTTCAGAATGATGTCCCTTTTTAACTTCAGTAGGCCCTTCTCCAAAAGTTTTCCAATATGTGGTATCATAAATTGCATCGCCGTTAACTTTTAACCAATCTCCAATCTGCAATAGAATAGCTTTTTGGTCATCTGGAATGGTGCCATCAGATTTTGGACCTACGTTCAATAATAAACATCCATTTTTACTAACAATATCTACCAAATCATCAACTATCTGATTTGCCGTTTTAGATTTCCAATTTGTAACGTAACTCCAAGAGTTTTTCCCTATGGATGTATCTGTTTGCCAAGGTAATTTTCGAATACCAGGTAATTTACCACGTTCCAAATCATAAATAACGGTTCCTTCTGGAAAGGCTTCATGGGAAAAGTTTTTATCTTGTAAAACCACTTCTTTTCCCCATTCAATACCCTTATTATAGTAATAAGCAGCCAATTTCGGTCTTTGATCAGCAAAATCAGGAATATCAAGATAGAAATCAAACCATAAAATATCTGGTTGATAATTATCAATAATATCTTTAGTTCTAGACCACCAAAGCTTTTTAAACGCCTCAGAAACCGGTTCATTTAAATCTTTCCCTTTTGTAGAATACAAATCTGAAAATTCTGGGTTTGTTGTATCAAAATGATCTTTCTTATTATAGTATGACCAATTAAACGCAAAATGAGATGAAGCCCCCATAATTATTCCGTTTTCTCTACCCGATTTAAAAAGTTCACCCAGTATATCGCGTTTGGGTCCCATATCAACAGAGTTCCATCTTGTTATGTTCGAGTTATACATGGCAAAGCCATCGTGATGCTCGGCTACCGGAATTACATATTTAGCACCAGCTCGTTTAAACAAATTTATCCATTCATCTGCATTAAATTGCTCTCCTTTAAACATGGGAATAAAATCTTTATACCCAAAATCTTTTTGCTTACCCCATTTTTCTTTGTGATGAAGATATACATCAGAGGGCCCTTTTTTTCCCAATTTCAATTGTGCTGAAAAGGTAGCAGTATCCATGTACATTTTCCTTGGGTACCATTCTGAACTATAAGCTGGAACACTATATGCTCCCCAATGAATAAAAATTCCGAATTTTTGTTTATTAAACCACGTAGGATCTTTATAATTCGCTTTTATGGATTCCCAGTTAGCCTTATATACTGGTTTTTGAATTTCAGCAAGTTCAATCTTATTATTCTTTTTATCAGTACAAGACTGAAATATTATGGCTACTATTAGAAGACTTAACAAGCCATTTTTTTTTAATTTCATTCTATATTAATTTATAGTTTTCAAAATATATTTTAGTCGAAATTCTAAATATCTATTTAGAATTATATGCACGTATGTACTATTTGCTATAGCATATGTGTGGAATGTGCTTTTTGAAATTATTTTATTTCAAAAAGCATTTATATGATTTATTAATCATCCCAGTGAGTATCAATTACGTTTTGAATGTGAGGGAATTTTTCACCATCTTCTTCATGCAATGCTTTACGCTTGTCAAGCAATTGTTTTTTTAATTTTTTAATAATCGTTGAATATTCGGGATTGCTATAAGCATTGTTCATTTCTTGCGGATCAATACTTAAATCATAAAATTCCCAAGCAGCGGGAGTATCCATTTCAAAAGCATTGCCCCAACTTTTCTTATTCCACGTAGCATTTGGTTCTTTAGTATCTACCCAATACTTGCCATAAAAAAATATTAATTTATATTGCTTTGTTCTAATTCCAAAATGTGCTGGATTAGCATGTGCATGAGCCATATGCATCCAGTATCTATAATAAGTTGATTGTTGCCACCCTTCTGGTTCTTCACCAGTTTCTAAAATAGTTTTAAAACTATGACCTTGCATTTTTTCTGGAACTGTACCTCCCGCTAAATCAATTAAAGTTGGAGCAAAATCAGTATTATTAATAATAGCATCGGTTCGAATGCCAGCTTTTAGTTTTTCAGGGTACCTCACAAAAAATGGCATGCGCATAGATTCCTCATACATCCATCTTTTATCAATATAATCATGCTCACCCAACATAAAACCTTGATCACCGGTATAAACAATTATGGTGTTATCATATAGACCTTCTTCTTTTAAAAACTTTACCAAACGTGCCACATTATCATCAACACCTTTAACACAACGCAAATACCGTTTTAAATATTCTTGATAGGTGGCGTGCTTAAATTCATTTTCTGACATGTTCGAATGAATCTTAGTTGATGGATCAAAATCAGGATTGGATATTCTTGTATATATATCACTCCATAAGCGCTTATGCATACCTCTTATAGTATTTCGCTTCCCAACTGAAGATCCTATAACCTGAAGTAAAGAATCATTTTTACCTCTGGTAGCTATGGAACCGTTATTTCCATTTTCATATAAACTAGCGGGCTCAGGAATATAAGTGTTCTCTAAATAATCTTTATATCGTGGCGCAAACTCAAAATCATCATGAGGTGCTTTAAAATGATGCATTAAGAAAAAAGGTTTGTCTTTATCTCTTTTATTTTTTAGCCAATCCATGGCCAAATCGGTAATATTATCGCTTGAATGCCCCTTTTTACTTATTGTATTTTCCGTCCAGGGTTTATCGCCTTGAACTCTAAATGTTGGGTTATGGTATTTACCTTGACCCGGTAATACTGCATAGTAATCAAAGGCTGCAGGTTCATGCTCTAAATGCCATTTACCAATTATAGCAGATTCATAGCCTAAACTTTTCATTTCTTGGGGAAGATACTGTCTTTCTGGAGTAATATGTCCTTCTAAATCAAGTACACCATTGGCCTGACTATATTGCCCCGTAATTATTGTTGCTCGGCTAGGTGTACAAATAGAATTTGTAACAAAACAATTATCAAAAATCACTCCTTCATGAGCCAATTTATCCAATGCTGGTGTAGGGTCTAAAGATGCCAATCTACTACCATAAATCCCAAGAGCCTGTGAAGTATGGTCATCTGACATAATATAGATAATATTCGGTTTTTTTAATACTTCCTTTTTAACGTCTTCAGAGCAAGAAATTAGGGATGCAAGAAACAAACAGAGTACAAGAATTTTATTCATTTTATTTTTTTAAATTGCAAACATCTATCTATTAATTAATAACAGATATGCCATATAAGTTTATGTAAACCAATTATGGTTTGTTAAAAAAAAGGCTTCACATAAAATGAGAAACCTTTTAAACTTATTAATTAAAAAACTCTATGGCCTATCATCTACAATAAGAATACGTAAATCATCAATATAAATAGTACCTGATCCATTGTGTCTAAAATACACGTAGAAATCATTGCCTGTAGCCGGAGGCGCCCATTTTTTTGGTGCTCTTATGGTTGTCCAGGTCTCATCTGCAACACCCTGTATCAAATTATGCCAAAACTGTGTCACTGTACCACCTGCATTATTAATCCAAGGTGCTAAGAAATTTATTGAGGTCCCAGGAGCCTTATACACGTTATATTCATATTGAATTTGAACACCAGCTTCTAAAGTAAATACATCCACGATGTTCTCGAAGGCCGACCAGTTGCCCTTTTCATCAGCTGCAATTTTCAAACTATTTGACCCACTAGCTGCTTGTTCTGAAGATACTTCAATTGCCGTTGTTGGTAAATTCCCTGCTTCTGGCGTCCAATTCACGCCACCATCATCAAAATCAAATTTAATAACTTCATGCTGAAACATCGAGACTGGCAAATCAGTAAATGTTTCCGCAATACGCGTATCTGCCGATTCAAGCGCTGCGGTACCGTCATAAGAAACTGTAATAGCATCAGATCTGTATATTTGATCCTGTAATTTTATCTCTAGCTTTGTAGCATCAGATGGATTCAACGCAGTACTAGCAATAGTAAAAGGCGTACCATTCACGGTTACGGTAAATGATGCTGAAGGGTCTACAGTAATAGGTGCAAACTCTCCACTAAATGGGAGTACAATAGTTTGATTTTCAAGTTCAACAATATCTTCAGGAGTCACCTTAAAAGGGAGTGATGACGGTATCACATTAAAAGTCGCAGGGATTTTATAATTTTCAAAATCACCAGGTATATTAGGCCCTTGTCTACTTAAGTTTAAATTCCCTTTAAACTCACCAAGTTGATTCAATTGAATGACAGCTAAAGAATCTAGATTCGTTATGCCTGCAACGTTCCACACCCTAGTATTAGGCCTACCTGTAGTTGTTACATCAACAAACTCAAGTTGAGAACCTGCTTCCACCGTAATAACATCAGTTTCCGATTCATGAGGAACAACAATACCGTTTTGACGAATTAATATTTGAGGTACAATGGTATCATAAACATCTACAACAAAGGTAGTATCAATAATCCACTTTCCACCTTCTTCTTTGGCTGGAAAAACAAAATCATCAGCACCTCTATAACTAACAGAATCATTAAAAACATTATACAAACGAATAGTTCGTATTCCTGATTCGGTAAATAAAACATGAACTGTATTATCAGTACTTTCAGTAAATCGTGGTTCTATTATAAATTGTTCATAAACTGAATCTTGATTCTTAATTGGACCTTTAAGAAAAGCACTACTTTCTTCAATGGTCCAGGTATGAGATATTGCTCCTTGAGATAAATCTGAAAAAGAAGCATAATCATTAATACCTACACCTTGAACTTCTTGTCTAAATGCAGTAGTATACCAATTAACATCTGCAAACGAATTAGGCGCCTCGTAATCTGTACGTGAACAAGCTGTAAAAGCAGTTATAAATGCAATTACAAATCCTAGATATATTAATTTATTTTTCATTTTATATTTTTAATTTAAATTAGGGTTAGCCGTTACCTCACTATTTGGAATAGGATAGTAAGCATGCACACTTTCATTATAATTGGTTGCAGCTTGTTCAAAATCTATGTAAATAAATTTACCATCGGGAGCATCATCCCCTTCTATTAAAATAGAATTCCATCTTGTTGCAGGGTCTCCTTTTTCATCAATAAAAGGATAATTATCAGCCCAATATCTTCTGGTACTTAGGTCTTCAAAACGTTGTTTAATAACACCCCAGCGTCTTAAATCTAAAAAGCGTACGGCATGACCTTCTTCTGATAACTCTAAGGGTCTTTCTACATACATTAAATGCTCCATTAAACTTTGGGCATTATAAGCAACATTGTCATGTGAAGAAGATGGAAAGGCTCCAGAGCCATCTAAACCAACTAATTGCAGTGCAGAACGATACCTTACTGCATTAATAAGGTCCATAGCCTCATCAACTCCTCCATCATTTGAACCGCCTTCTATTAAACATTCAGCTAACATTAAATATACATCTGCTAATCTAACAAGACGCACATTTATTCCTGAACGTGAAAGTGGCACAAAATCTCTCTCAGAATCAACAGTAGCCCAATTGGTATATTTTCTAAAATAGGCTGGTTCGTCATTATTAAACAGGGTAGACTGCGCAGTTGTTAACCCTGCATAATACGGCGTATCTAAATCTTCTACTAAGGCTAACGTCTGTGAAGCACGAACTGAAAATGTTCTTAAACGTGTTAAAGTTGTAGGATCACAACCATCTTCACCATCTTCACAAGGCACATAGTTACGGGTATCATTTAAATCCATTTGTTCATTTCTATAAGCCATTTGTAACCAAGCACTAGGTTGTACAACTCTAAAACCACCTCGATTTGCAGGCGCAAAGGTTCTTGCTATATTATTTGAAACATTTTGTGAATCACCTGCATTAAGCTCCGACTTAAAATCTACAGAATAACTAACTTCTAAAATAGATTCTGAATTAAACTCTCCTGCTTCAGAAAAATTATCACCAATATTAGCAACTAATGCTCTACCATAATCACCATTGGTTACAATATCAACAAAATACTCAGAAGCTTTCGTATAATTCTCCTCATATAAATAACTTCTTCCTAATTCTGCAGCAGCAGCAGCAGCTGTAATACGCCCCTTATCATTGGTGTTTTCCCAAACTGGAGGTAAATTTTCATAAGCATATTCCAAGTCGGCTAAGTAAAATGCTTTAACCTTATCAGCAGTACTTAATGGTTGATAAAAATCACTTTCAGATTCAGGAATAAAATCAAAAATAGGTACACTCCCTTTATTATACATATTATATAAATACGAGTAACTAATACCCCTTAAAAATCTAGCTTGAGCAATCATTTGTCTAGTGAATTCTATCACTTCCTCATCCGTAAACGTGCCTATTAGATTCTCGCCATTAACGATGACTTGGTTTGCTCTAAAGATAGTGGTATATAAAGCAGACCACTTGTTATTTATTTCTGGTTGTGAATCATTAAACGTATGCAAATAATAGGGTACAAATTGATTATTCGGATTTGGTCTTCTAAACCCTGGCCAATTCAAATCAGACCTATTATTTTCTGGTGCTATATTTAAAATATTAACATTTTTAAATGCATTATAAACAGATGTTAATCCATTATCAAGATCTATGGTAGTTTTCCAAAAACTTCCAGTTGAAAGTTCGTTAGGGTTTGTTTTTTCTAAAAAATCATCGGAGCATGAAGTACTGCATACTATACACAGTAAAACAATAGTTATATTCTTTATTATTAATCTCATCTTTTCTAGTTTTTTTTTAAAATTTAAATTCTAACCCCGCTCTATATTGTGCACTTATTGGATAAACCCCTGCATCAATACCACGTGTATTTAATCCATCATTTCCTACCTCTGGATCAAAACCATCATAATCTGTTATAGTTAAAAGATTATCAGCTGCTATGTAAAAACGAAGTTTTTGAATTTTCATTTTCTGAGTTAGTTTTCTCGGTAGCGAATACCCCAAAGTGATGTTTTTTAATCTGGCAAAACTTCCATCTTGAATCCATAAATCGGTGTACCCACGAAAGTTAGCATTATCACGACCACGATATGCTGGAATATTTGAAGCTGTATTATTAGGCGACCATGAATATACAAGATCTCGATGTGTACCTTGTTTATAAGCGTATGCTTTACTACCGTTGATTATTTCACCACCAATTGCAGAATACCAATTCATAGAAAAATCAAAACCTTTGTAATTCGCATTAAAATTTAAGCCCAATTCATATTCAGGAGCTGCACTTCCACTATATACCCTATCTTCTGTTGTAATTAAACCGTCACCAGCATCGGGTATACCATCATTATTCGTATCCTCTGTAAGCTGGTCTACATATCGTAATGAACCTAGCTCTGCTGTAGGGTCTAGTTCTCGATATTCAGCTAACTCTTCCTCCGTTCTTACAAGTCCATCAGTTTCAATTAGGAAAAATGCACCCGCCTCATAGCCCTCTCTCAGTGCCGTAACCAGGTCTTCTCCGGGTAAACCTGGAGCTACTTGACTACCACTTAAAAAAGAGAACTTATTGGAGTCACTCATTCTTGTAATTAAATTTTTATTAGCTGAATAGTTCACACCAATATTCCAACTAAATTTCCCTTGATGTTTATAGTTAGCACTCCATTCCATTCCATAGTTTCTCATATCTCCAACATTAAGCACAACACTAGAATTATTTCCAGTACCGGCTCCCACTGATGGAGGTAAAACTACCGGGAATAACATATTGGTTCTAGATCCATCATACAGTTCACTTGTAACAGTTAATTTGTTCTTGAAAAATCCAAAATCCATACCAAAATTCTTTTCAATTTTCTTCTCCCATTTGGCATCAGGATTTTTAAACGCCTCTTGTATTGCCCCTAAAGCAAGTTCTTGTTCCGTTCCCGTTCCAAAAACATAATCATGACCTAAACCTACAGTAGGTTGCGTGCTATAATCTAATATACTCTGATTACCCGTTGTACCGTAACTAAATCTAACCTTTAAAAAGTTAAAGGTATCTCCAAAAATTTTATCCCAACCATATTCATCTGAAACGACCCATCCAGCAGATAATGATGGTGCATAAATCCATCTATTAGCTTCAGAAAAACGACTTGTTCCATCACGTCTAAGACTGGCGCTAAAAAGATATTTACCTTTATAATCATACTGAGCTCGTCCTAACATACCTATTAAAGTATTTTCTCTATCTTGATTCCAACCGGTTCCTGTGCCAACATTAGGATCTAAAGTAGTCCCGTTTAAGTTTGTAATCTCATTGTTAAAAATATCAAACCGTTCTGCAAAGAATGAGGTTCGTGTATATTTTTCAGTTGTATATGCACCTACTAAAGTTAACTGGTGATCTCCAAATTGTTTATTATAAGTAATAATACCATCTATACTTTGGCCTGTAGATCTATCACTGGTATTTCTTACACCAGACCTAATTTGTTGCGGAATAACATTCCCATCTATATCAAAGCTAACAAACAGCGGATTTACTCTAACTCGTGTATTATTAGTACGATTCAACGATGCTCTAGCCGTTAGCTTCAAGTTTTCATGTAATTGAAAATCAACCTGTGTACGGAAGTTGAAGTTATCCCCATTTCTCACATCAGTTTGCTGCAGTTTGGCCGATAAAAAACTTAAATTAAGCGCATCATTACTTGTATTAACACCTGAACTCTCATCAATAGTTGGTGCATCAGGATCTAGTTGTGGTTGGTAAGGTTTGTATTTATATCCATCCAGTAAAATTTGCCAAGGCGTATAGCTTTGCTCATCTGTTCTTAATCCAACACCTGTAGTTACGGTCCATTTATCTTTCTTATATGTTGTATTCACTCTAACATTAAGTCGTTCAAGACCTGAATTAATTAAAGACCCTACTTGATCAAAATAATTCACAGATACATTATAAGTTAGCCCTTGTTTACCTCCAGAAATATTTATTGCATGATTTTGAATTGGAGCCATATCTACTTGAAGAATATCCATTAGACTGGTATCATTTGTAAAATTAGCAG
The DNA here is from genome assembly GCF_014651495.1 of Algibacter mikhailovii. Taxonomy (GTDB): domain Bacteria; phylum Bacteroidota; class Bacteroidia; order Flavobacteriales; family Flavobacteriaceae; genus Algibacter_E; species Algibacter_E mikhailovii. The sequence continues at coordinate 319,541 of NZ_BMWZ01000006.1, read as the reverse complement.
GGTTCTGCTCTAAAGTAGTAAACGAGTTGTTTGAAAACGTACCATTGACATTATTAAGTCTTAAAAATTCGGTGTACATAAATTGATCAAAGTTAGACAAGGGCACCTCTGATGTAATGTCTTGAACCCCATAATAACTATTTATACCGATATTCATTTTACCTACCTTACCAGACTTAGTGGTAATCAATATAACACCAGAAGAACCTCGTGTACCATAAATAGCAGCAGAAGCCGCATCTTTTAATACATCAATAGTTTGAATCTCAGCTACACTTAATTGAGGGTTCCCATCTTGTGGAATTCCATCAACAACATAAAGGGGTTCATTACTACCAAAAACAGAGTTAATACCTCTTATTAATATTACGGCATCCGAACCTGGTTGCCCACTACTAGCTGTAACATTCACACCTGCTATTTGGCCTTGAATGGCATTCCCAATATCTGAGGTTGCAATGCGTTCAATATCTTCGGCTTGAACTTGTGCTACCGCTCCAGTAAGTTCACGTTTCTTTTGAGCACCATACCCAATAACGACAACTTCTTCTAAGGACTCTAAATTTTCCTCCAAAGCCACATTTATGGTAGATTTACCATTAACAGATATTTCCTGGTCTTCATATCCTATGTAGTTAAAAATAAGAATGTCATCATTCTCGACTTGAATCTCGTAAGCACCATCAAAATCTGTAACAACACCTTTTGAGGTACCCTTTACAGCAATACTTACACCAGGAAGTGGTATACCTTGATCAGTAACATTCCCTTTTACAATTTTGGTTTGTGCTTGAACTAAACCGACCCCCAAAACAAACAAAAGTGCTGTCAAAAAGGTTCTGTGTTTAGAACTAACAAATAAATTAATTTTCATATATCCAATCATTTAAAGTTTAGTTTTACAAAACTTCATTTTTAATTCCTTTTTAAACAAAACGTATGTATTATAAACTAAAACATATGTCGGTTTTAAAGTTTCTGAGAAAGAAACACAACACATAAAATAAATCACAAAACACTTATTTTAAGACAGTTAAAACAAAAAACATAATGAAACAAAAAACAATTCATGATCGTTTTATGACCTTATCATAAAAAAATAGTGTATAGTTATATATACGGTTTATGATATTATAATTTCTAAAAACAAAGACAATTCTTAGTGAAGAACAGAGTAAAAATATCTCAAAGGACGTGACTTTGAGAAGCAGGCATTATAACAAGCGATAATAGTATGGCTTAAGAATTTTTAAAAGGCATGAAGCTAATGATGACTTACTTCACCAAACCTCTTAAATTTAATCAATTATGGAAAAACAAATTTAAAAAAAATAATGCCTAGCGTTAGATTTGGTAAATAATCAGGGTCTCATTGCAGAATACAAGAAGTTTCACGAAAATGTTTGGCCAGAAATTGAACAAAACATTAAATGTTTTGACATTAAAAACACCTAAATATATAGTATTGATAACCGTCTATTTATGATTCTAGAGGTTGATGACTCTTTTTCGTTTGAAAAAAAGCAAAAAGGGATGCTGAAAATTCTAAAGTACTTGAATTAGAGAATTTAATTTGGAAATATCAACAGGCATTACCAACTGCCAATTCGAGGAAAAATGACTGCTAACTCAATTAAGTTCAAGTTTCAAAATACCCTAATTGTGAACTACATATTTTAATTCATACAATGACGATATTCATTCTTGGAATAGACTAAGCCTTATTGTTCTATTTGTGAAAAAACAGCTCCTTTAGAAACTGTTCTTATGTCTATCCCTAGGCCTTTAAATCTAACACTCAAAATACAAGTATTAATAAAGAGCATATTTAATTCAACGTGATAAAACAGCGTCTTGCTCTAAAATAAATAAAAAAATCCCCAAACAAAATTTGGGGATTCATTGAGGCGCCGAACGGATTCGAACCGCGTATCAGGTCTTGCAAACCCTTGCCTAGCCTCTCGACCACGGCGCCATAATTCCTGATCCTAAAACAAAAAATGAAAGCCCAAAATCATAACAATCTTGAGCCTTCTTCATCCTCGCAAATGAATAGTATTATCAATACATCTATTTAAAATAGAAGAACGTTTTTGTACCAGTCTGTTTATTGCCTTAAAGAGCAGATAAACCTTCGATTTCACAGGCTAAATATAGTAAATGTGAATAATCGGAAACATGACAAAACTCATTATTCTATTACTTTATTTAAAATGCAATCATAATATTCGATGAAATGCATAAAACATCAAAAAACCTCAAAAATTTAAAACGCCTTTGAGGCGTCGAACGGATTCGAACCGCGTATTAGATCTTGCAAACCTTTGCCTAACCTCTCGACCACGGCGCCATAATTCCTGCTCTTAAAATAAAAAATGAAAGCTCAAAATCAAGATAACCTTGAGCTTTCTTCATCCTCTCAAAATGAATTCTATAATAGCACTACAATATTACTGTGGAATAAGTTGTCACCTTTACGGTATCCCGTAACTAAGCGATTTTTTTTAGATAAGACCTAAATCTTTGGTTATGGCCACTAAATGAATCGCATTATGCGCTTTAAACTGAATACGAAGTCTATTCAGTCTTTTTTCTATAGAACTCAGGCTTGATGGCGATATATTCATTGTTTTAAATATACCACTAATTTCCTCTTGCGATAAGCCTCTTGACAGTTGCTTCATCAATTCAATATCATAATCGTTAATTTCTAAATCCACTTTTGGACTTAAAGCATGAGCCACTTGTGGCGATACGTAAGTATTATGTTCTAAAATAGTTTTAATAGCTTGTTCTAACTCTAATAAACCTCGTCTACCCTTACATACATAGGCATCAATTTTATCCTGCTGCATTAAGCTTCGCACCCTTTGTATTCGGTCTTCAACAGAATAAACAATAACTTTCAATTCTGGACATTCCTTTTTCAAAGCTTTGATAAGCGACTCTCCTGAGTCATAAACTTGATCTCTATGGTCTGACTTAAACGACAAATCAGTGACTAATAATTGAAAGGGCTCATGACCAATTTTAGCCTTCTTAATTCTTAAATAAGCATCATCGCAATACATGACTTGTTCGATATTTTCAATACCTAGAGCGGTCAAAACCGATAACACCCCTTGGTTGATACTTCCCAGATCATCTGTTGCTAATACTTTTGTATACATAAATTAGATTGTAATTACGGCCTTAAACCCCTTGTTTATAGAGGATTCAAAATTAATGCTTCCGTTGATGGATGCCATACGGTTTTCCGTATTCTGTAACCCTCCTTTTATACTCAGTGCACAGCCTACCCCATTATCTTTATATTCAATTTGCGTTTTATGTTTTATTTGCTCGAAACCAATGACCACAATATTAGCTTTACTATGCTTTTTCATATTGGTCATTAATTCTTGAAGAACTCTATATAAAGTCATTTTATTTAAATCTGGCATGGCCTCCCAATTAATCTTATTTAAATTCTTTGTAATAACATTAACCTGTTCATTACTATACCCCATGAGCAAGTCTTTAATTAACACGTCAAAATGCTCAGTCACATCCAAGGTATTGTTCTCTTTTGAAATATCTCTGGTCTTATTATAAATACCTTCAAGTTCGTCAATGATTGTTTCGTCATCCTGGGGATGCGAGCCTTGTAATTTAGTCATGAGTTGATAAACATCATTAGCTACCTCATCATGCACCTTTTTAGATATTCTAGTTTCGGTCAAATACACTTGCCTAATCTTCTCTTTTTTATGTCTTGACTTCAACATGAATAGCAATAACACGGTGAGTAGAGCTCCAAAAATACTTATCGCCAAATAAAGCAATTTATAGGATTTTTCCTTGGCTTGTTTAAGTTCACTCAACTCCAATTTATGTTGGTTTTCTTGCAGTAATTTTTCTTTTTCTTCAACACCATACTTTATGGCTGCAAACTTATTTACCCTTTGCTGCTTGTTATAATTAACTTCATTATTCAAGGCTATATAGGCATCAAAATCAGGATTTTTTTCAAGTTTTAGCCTTAATTCAGCAGCTTTCAAATGATAAGCAGGTGATTCGATTTTACGAGTGACTTCTTTTAATTTAACGTAATAATAATTTGCTTTTTTAAGGCCTCCATTTTCTAAATAGAATAAACTTAATTGCTCATAGCTACCAAAAAGTCCTGATAAATCTTTAAGTATCAGCCTCATTTCCAGAGCCTGTTCCATGAGCATTAAACCTTCGGAAGGATTAAATTTAGACTTAAAGCTTCCATAATTATTTAAATACGTTGCTTTTATTGCTGAGTCAGGAAGCGTTAGGACCTCATCATAATAATCCCCTAGAATCTTAACCGCTTTTTCATAATCATTACCATCTGCATAAAGATTGGCTATATTTGAAATGATGGCAGCTCTATCCGTTTTTGAACTATTTAAATGTAATGCCCTCTCATAATAGTTTCTCGCAGCACCAACATCTTTAAGACTTCGATATACCATGCCTAAGTGATTGAACAATCGTTTTCTTGCATCTTTTGTTTTAGTACTATCTTTTACCCCATCCAAAATAGATAATGCTTCTATTCCTAAAACTTCACTTTCAAGAGGAAAACCCATTTTAAATTGACCATAGGCCATTAATTCAATATAATAGGCTGCTTTGATGGAGTCCTGTTTTTGAAGGGCCTTTTTAGATTGAGTTTTAAAATACACCAATGCCATGCCAACAGAATCCATATTTTTCAATTCAGAAATGACCTTATAATATTCTAAATCAGATTGCGCCCACCCTTTCGAACTAATTAGGCCAATGATATGGCAAACTAGCAGACAAAAAAAGAGGAATGAAGTGCTTTTAAATTTCATTCCTCAAATGTAATAACTTAATTTAATTTTGATACTGATTTCATCTTTTCAGTTGCATTTAGCTACTACCATAATCAAACTCTAAAACGGTTCATCAACATTTTATCAGCGGATGGTCTTATTGAATATTCAAAACGTGCTAAAGCATCAACAACTATGTATCGGAAAAGGCAACTCCTAATTATTCTTTAATAAATTTCATAATAACGGTGCTAATCGCTGTACTTATTTTAATCATATATAAACCGCTTTGCAGCATAGAGGTGTCCACCTCATTATTCCCAATTAGAACATTGCCCTTACCAACATATCTTCCCTGAAGGTCATACATTTGGTAATAACCTTCTAGTTCTGAACTCATGTGCAAAAGGTTTTTAACAGGGTTTGAGAATACCTTTATTTTGTCTTTAGCCTTTTCTAAAGTATCAACACCCAACGTGCCTATAGTTATATTCCCAACATTTGGAGGCGTTGTTGCCACGTTTTTATTATTGGTCTCTGAAATCTTGACATCCTTAAATACCATAGGATAAACGCCATTATTAATCTCAGAATCAATAAATACAGGCAGTTCTAAAATAGTCCCTGTCCCGGATGTTATTGTAGCGGAGGATAAAGAAAAAATAATGACCTTGTAGGTGTTTTTACTAACCTCTTGAGCTCTTATTGTAAACCCATCAAGTCTCGAGGTGCCTATAATTTCTTTTGGATTAAATGTAATGCCTTCGGGTAAAACAAAATCAAATTGTAAGCCTTTAACAACATCATTATTTGCCAAATTAAATGCTAAGGTTTCAGATGAACTTGGCGATAAGGCCTGGCTATCAACAAATAAATAATTTGATTGCGATAATGCGCTTGCTGTACTTTCTTTCGTTTTACCGGAAGACGTTTTTGAAGATGGATTTAATATAATATCCTGAATACCTAGCACATCAAAAACATCAATGGTGGCATCAAAATTAACATCTGCCAGATCAAAATAAAATGGCGATGGTGGGTTACCAAAAATATAATCAATAGTTGCTAATATATCTAAAACATTGACGTCATAATCGCCATTCGCGTCACCAAGGGGGTGGTTATAAACAGTTATTACACCGTCTAAAGGGCAATGGCAGGTGATATCAAGATTATCAACATCAGACAGTATGACATTGGTTACAGGAATAGGATAATCATCTTCTAAGGTCTCCCCATTAATAAAGGTTGGAAAGCTAAGTATCGATTTCTTCCCACAAGGAATGGTTTCATTGGTTAACGAAAACCCAACAACTCTATATGCATTACCACCTATTGCAGCGCATGTCACCTGAAAATTTGTTGGTAATTCTGTTTTAGTAAGATCTAAAGGATCAAAAACAAATCCATCAGGAAATGTGATATCAAATTGAAAGCCTTTTATTAATTCAGTACTTTTCAAAGTCAAATTAATGTCACTAGTTCCTCCTGCAAAGCCAATGTTGTCTTCAACAGTTAAACAATTGACTTTCTTAATGCAATCCTTATCCTTTCCGCCATCAGTAATAGTCCATCCATAGTTTTCAATGATTGAGGCTCGCGCAGTTTCTCCATTACAATACCTAGTAGCACCGGCACCAAAACTCACATTGGGTTGGAGCACTTGTTTTTCCCAACCCTTTGTTGATACGATAGAACTACTATTAAATAGCCCCCTATGGCTTCATTGACGCCATTGAAAGATCACTTATTATTTCTGAGAATCCTAATCGCATATTTGATAATAACGATCGAACGTTGTTGATAAGAACTAATACTTTATTAAATAGATTGAGTTAAAAAAAGCTTTAACAATTAATACTAATGTAGAGACAGGAAGTTTCTATCAAATATTGTAGTCAAATCAACTATTAAAACTATGAACAGGGCTGTTTTTTATATACTGCATACACTTAAAACCATTACTTAACCTTCAAAGTGGCAGAAACCGGTTTTGCTCCTCCTAAATCTAAACTACGCTGTGAAGGTAAAGCCCCACCAACATGAATAGTATATTTCCCTTTTCTTAAAACTTCTTTACCTTCTTCATCAAATTGATTAAAGGTTGCTTTATTTAACTTAAAATTGATTGTTTTTGTTTCTCCAGATTTTAAAAACACTCTTTTAAATGCTTTTAAGTCGAAAATAGGATCTTCAGTTCCTGCCAATGGTGAACTTATATAAAGTTGTACCACATCTTCAGCGTCATATTTCCCTGAATTGGTAACATCAACGGAAACATGAAATGTTTTATCAACCGCTAAATCATTATATTCAAACGTTGTAAACGACAATCCAAAACCAAAAGGATAAAGCGGTTCTTCAGTCATGTACTTATACGTTCTACCTTTCATATTGTAGTCCTCGTAGGCAGGCAACTGATCTACTGCTTTTGGAAATGTAATCGGTAATTTACCTGAAGGAGAAATATCACCAAAAAGGATGTTAGCTAAAGCGGTTCCGCCCTCTTCACCGGGATACCATGCAAAAACAACGGCATCCACTAAATCATGAAGTTCAGGAATGGCAATAGGACTACCTCCTGTTAATACCAAAACAAGTGGTTTTTCAGATTTTCCTCGCATCTTTTTGATGAAATTGATTTGATTTTCAGGCAGTTTCAAATCTTTTTTATCGCCTTTAAATGTAGATGCTATAGCTTCTCCTTCTTCCCCTTCATATAACCCAGAGATTCCCATAACGGCAATCGTTACATCAGCATTTGCAGCATTGCCAGTGGCCCAATCTATGGGATTTGAATTTTCTCTAAAGGGTAAAACACCATACTTATAATTAATGCTAGTCCCTGCACTTACCTCATTTACAATACCATCTAAAATCGTTTGAGAACGTCCTGTTAATCCGTAGTAATTACCTAATAAAACTTCCTCACTAGATGCATTTGGTCCAACTACATAAACCGTTCTAGTGTTCTTTTTTAAAGGCAGAATGTTATTTTTATTTTTTAAAAGTACAATCGACTTTTCGGCAACTTCTTTTGCTATAGCACGATGTAGTTCAGAATTAACAACTTGGGATGTAATGTTATCATAGGGATTTGCTCCTATAGGATCAAACATTCCAAGTTTAAATCTGGTTAACAAACTCTCTTTTAATCTGAGATCAATTAAATCTTCAGTAATTAAATTTTGTTCTAAAGATTTCTTTAAAACCTTATAAACATTTCCACAATTAATATTTGTTCCGTTTATTAAGGCCAGAGCTGCAGATTCTTCAGGTGTTTTTGTTACTTTATGAAATCTATGAAAATCACTTATGGCTCCGCAATCTGAAACAATATAACCTTTAAACCCCCATTCTTTTCTTAAAATATCTTGTAACAAATATGGACTTCCGCTACAAACTTCTCCAAGCGTACGATTATATGCCCCCATAACACCTTCCACATTTGCTTCCTGAACTAGCGCTTTAAATGCTGGCAAATAAGTTTCAAAGAAGTCTTTCTTGCTAACTTCGGCATTAAACTCATGCCTTAATTCTTCTGGGCCGGAATGCACAGCATAATGTTTTGCACAAGCTGCCGCTTTCATATAATCAGGATTATCGCCTTGTAAACCTTTCACAAAACTTACACCTATTTTACTGGTTAGAAACGGATCTTCTCCGTAGGTCTCTTGACCACGACCCCAACGCGCGTCTCTAAAAATATTAACGTTTGGTGACCAAAAAGTTAAACCGGCATATCGACCTCTATTATCAAGTTTTATGGCTTCGTTGTATTTTGCTCTTGCCTCATCAGAAATAGCAGTACCTACTCTATGAATTAATTCTTCATCAAATGTAGCTCCAAAGGCAATAGCCTGAGGGAACACAGTTGCTCTACCATTTCTTGCTACCCCATGTAAAGCTTCATTCCACCAATTATATTCAGGTATCCCTAAACGTTCAATAGGTGGACAAACATCTAATAACTGAGATGTTTTTTCCTCTAAAGTCATCGCTTCTATTAAATAATCTATACGCTCATTATGACTTAACGCCGTATCAAACCATTTTTGATTAGAATTTTGACCGTGTATAACTAACGGCATTAATGTAATAACTATAAAAATCTTAAATAGTTTCATAATATTATATTTCTATATTCTATAACCTAAATTCTAAAAGATGCTTCACCTACTTTGTTTGAACCGTGACACTTTTAGATTTTAATCCTTTAGATGTTGCCTTTAAGGTAATGGTTCCTGAATGCTCTGACGATTTCAAAACAGCCAGACACATACCGCTAAAGGTTTTTCTATGATTTGCTTGAAAGGATTCCACACTGATTTGGTTGCCGTTATCAACAGCTATTAAACGACCTGCTCCTTTGACTGAAAAATTAACCAGATTATCAGCCATAGGACATAAATTTCCATTTTTATCTTCTATTCTAACCGTTACATAAGCCAAGTCGACGCCATCTGCATTGATTTCAGTTCTGTCAACGGACAGATTGATCTTAGCAGGCTTTCCTGCTGTAAATATTTGCTCTTCTTGTACTGGTTTTCCATCTTTATAACCAATCACTCTAATATCCCCTGCTTTATAAGGTACATTCCAGGATAGCCTATATTTCGATTGAAACGTTTCGCCTTCGTAATCATTAAAACTAACCAAAAGTTCTGTTAAATCTTTACCCTTAACTTTTTTACCCATAGACTTTCCATTCACAAAAAGCTCTGCGGAATCACAATTGGTATAACAATACACAGGAATATCTTGACCTTCCATACCTTTCCAGTTCCAATGTGGCAAGAGGTGAATCATAGGCTTGGTAGTCCATTGACTTTGGTATAAAAAGAATCTGTCTTTTGGAAATCCACATAAATCCACTGCTCCAAAGTAAGAACTTTTAGAAGGCCAATCGTCATTCCAATAGCCATTTGTAGAGTTATCTCTTCCACCGTAGGGTGTTGGTTCTCCTAAATAATCAAAACCAGTCCAAATAAACTCGCCCATAACATGTGGATTTTGTTCTTGATAATGAAATTCAATATCTGGTGGATAGGCCCAGACAGGCCCTATTAAATCATAACTTGTTACATGTTTAGATTCATGAACTCTATATTTTTCAATTGGCAAATGATAAATACCACGACTACTGGTACAACTTGACGTTTCGGTAGCCACAAATGGTAGTTCCGGGTAATTATTTCTCACATCAACATAATGTGTTGGTTTGTAATTCATACCAGCTATATCTACTTGTTGCGCCATATTATTATCATATGGGCTAGAATAATGGTTAAAACCAGCTGAAGTTGGTCTTGTTGGATCTATTTCTTTACAATAGGCGTTTAATCGTTTTGCTACTTTCCACCCATTTTTCTTATCCTTTTGTTCTATGATTTCATTACCTATACTCCACATTATTATTGATGGATGATTTCTGTCTCTCTTAATCATATCCTTTAAATCTCGCTCCCCCCATTCATCAAAAAACAAGTTATAACCGTTTGGTACTTTTTCCATTTTCCAAACATCAAAAGCTTCATCTTGAACCATTAATCCTAATTCATCACAAAGCTCTAGTAATTCTCTTGACGGTGGATTATGACTTGTACGAATGGCATTAACGCCCATACTTTTCATGATTTGTAATTTTCTTTCATCTGCTCTACGGTACACCGCAGCCCCTAAAGCACCATTATCATGATGCAAACAAACCCCATTAAAACGTACTGGTTTGTCATTTAAGAAAAAGCCATCTTTAGTGTATCTAATTGATCTTAAGCCAATACGACTTTTATAAGTATCAACCACATTTCCGTTTTGAGTAATAGTGGTTACAACATCATATAAATTCGGGTTTTCTGTATCCCAGCGTTTTGGGTTCTTAATTTTAGAAAACAGCTGTGAAGTACCAGATGTATTAGCGGCTACTGAAATGGTTTCATCAATAAAAGATACTGATTCTCCTTCCGGTGAAAAGTATTCGTGATTTACTTTTACTTCAACTGACTCACTACTTTTATTCACCACTGTCGTTTCATTTTGAACCACAGCTAAATCTTTAGTTACAGTTGGTGTTGTAATATAAGTACCCCATTGGCCTACATGCACTTTGTTATCAATTTTCAACCATACTGAACGGTATATTCCGGCTCCAGGATACCATCGTGTTGATAAATCTTCTGGTTTCAATTTAACGGCTATCACATTATCAGAACCATCATACTTTAAATGTTTACTGATGTCATACTCAAAACCGATATATCCAAATGGTCTATTACCAATGAACTCACCATTAACCCATACATGGGCATTGTACATGGCACCTTCAAATTCAATTCTAACAACCTTTCCTTTGGCATCTGCTTCCATTTTAAAATGCTTACGATACCAGCCAGTACCGTGAAATGGCAACCCTCCAGAACGTGCATTATATTTAATATCAAAAGGACCTTCTATAGCCCAATCATGCGGGAGGTTTAAATTTCTCCAATCGGAATCATTAAATTCAGGTGCTTCCGCGCCTTCAGCCTCCGCATTATAGAACTTCCACGATGCATTAAAATTTATGTCTTGCGCTTTCATTTCAGAATAGCCCAAAAAGAAAATAGCTAGACATAGTAAAATGTTGAATTTCTTCATAATTATTTATGTGCTTTTAATTTAGTTATAGTTGTCCAATGAAGTTCTATTGTCTTCTATTTGCTTAAACACTAAAACCTTATATTGTTTTAAGAATGGCATATAATAAAAAGCAGCCCAAAGGTTATAATTAGATAAAAGGTTAATGATTAGATATGTATTTTTTATTTATCATATGACCTATTATTATTGAGACTCTTTCAATCTACTTTACATGTAATAATATGGCAATTGGACACCTTCAAATATATACAAAAATGCATGTTATTTTTTATGACTAGCACTTCCAATTTTGGGTTTTTCAATAAAAAAACACATTTGTATTATAAACGAAATCATATGTTTTACTCAAGCTCCAAATACAAAAATTAAAAATCATATGTTATCTATACTAGCTCATATGGTGCAACATTTAGATTAGCTATAATTTATATTTGAATAAGGCAACAATTGCGTTACAACTAAATTTTAATAAATAAAAACACCTAAAGTTATGCCAAGTAAGTATGCTTATAAAATTACTCTAGAAGGCTATACTGAAAATGAAATTGGAGGAACTGTTACCCCTCATACAGATTAATTAACTTTACATTTCAACTTAAACATTATATATGCATTCATCAAAATTTAGCTTAGTACTTTCTCTGACATTATTCAGTATCCTAAGCGCATGTGACTCAAAACCAGTTGAACTAGCACCACCAAATATAGTTTGGATTACTTCTGAAGACAATTCTAAGCATTACATGGACTTGTTTGATGATCATGGCACCCAAACGCCAAATATTGAAAAACTTGCAGATCATGGGATTCGCTTTACTCATGCATTTTCAAATGCCGCCGTTTGCAGCGCTGCAAGATCAACGTTAATATCTGGTTCTTACGGCCCGAGATTAGGAACTCACTATCATAGAAAACTTGAAAAAGTACCAATGCCAGAAGGGCAAGAAATGTTTCCTTACTATTTAAAGCAAGCTGGATATCATACCACAAACAATTCTAAAGAAGATTATAATATATTTAAATCGGATAGTGTTTGGGACGAATCATCAAAAAAGGCGACATGGAAAACTAGAAAACCTAATCAACCATTTTTTCATGTTTTTAACATAGGCACCACACATGAAGGAAAGCTACATTTCACGGAAGAGGACGTGAAAGCAGGCACAAAAACGAATCCTGATTCAACGTTTATATTTCCAAATCATCCGCAAACCGAACTGTTTAAATACACCAATGCACTTTACTTAGACAAAATAAAGCAAATGGATGCTGAAGTTGGACAAGTAGTTGATGAACTTAAAAAGGAAGGGCTGCTAGAAAATACATTTATTTTCTATTTTGGCGACCATGGAGGCGTGCTTCCTGGTAGTAAAGGCTACCTATACGAATCTGGCTTACACGTGCCTCTAGTTGTTTATATCCCCTCTAAATATGAAAATTCTATCAACCTTGAACCTAATACTCGCTCAGATGCTTTTGTAAGTTTTGTTGATTTTGGTCCTACGGTTTTAAACTTAGCTGGTGCAACAATTCCTGAAGGTATTGACGGCAAACCATTTCTAGGTAAAGATGTGACAAAAAAAGACTTAGCTAATAAAAATGAAAGTTTTAGCTATGCTGATAGATTTGATGAGAAATACGACATGGTTCGTGCGCTTAGAAAAGGCAAGTATAAATATATTAGAAACTATCAAGCCTTTAATTTTGATGGATTAATGAACGAGTATCGCTACAAACAACCGGGTTACAGAGAATGGAAAAACCTATATGAAGCGGGTGAATTAAATGCTATTCAATCACAATTTTTTGAACCAAAACCTGTGGAAGCACTTTATGATTTAGAGGCTGACCCTTATGAAACAAATAACTTAGCAAACAAAGAAGGCTATGCCAATACCCTTCTAGAAATGCGAGAAAATTTAAATTCTCGCGTTAAAAACATGCCCGATTTATCGTTTTATCCTGAGTTCTATCTAATTGAAAATGCTTTTGAAAACCCTACACGATTTGGACAAAGACATAAAACAGATATTCAAAACTATATTGACATTGCTAATCTTAGTTTGGGAAATTTTAATAGTGTTAAATCTAAAATTGAAACTAGCTTAAAATCATCTGATCCTTGGATACGCTATTGGGCCTTGATTACATGTAGTAATTTTGGTAAAGATGCCATAGCATTAAAAGATCAAATAAAGACTATGTCAATAACAGATAACGAAGCTATAAATCGAGTTCGGGCAGCCGAATTTTTGGGATTAATAGGTGCGGAAAGTCCAATTAAGATTATGACTGATGCTCTATATAATACTGAAGATTCATCTGAGGCTTTATTGATTTTAAACTCGATGACCTTAATGAAAGAGTGCAAATTAAAATATGCATTTGATATTGATAGATCAAGGCTTAAAAACAATATGTTATCTATTAAACTAATAAAAATTCGAGTGGATTACCTAGCCAGTTAATCCCTAAAGAATCTTCAAAATATCTTATTATAAGGGTTGATATATTAAACAATAACAGCAATTCTAGTTTTAGGTGGGCTTGAATTTTATGACTTATCCTCTCATTAAAAAGCTCGAAAGGTCCCTAAAACAAAAGCTATTTAGGATGTTCTATGTGTTAACCGTTAAACAACCGCATTATTAACACTTAGCTCTAAATCCTTTCCTAACTATTCTAAGCCATAGTCTTCGTTAAATTGTCCCACGAGAGGATTGCAAAATATTCTGGGATAGTTTGATTAAATTAATGTATCCCAAAACGTTTAATTTATTAAAATGAAGGGACAGCTTCTTTTTCCCAAATTAATATATCGTTCTTAAGTTTTGTTTCTATATCCAAACCTTGACCTATGAGATCGTTTTGTTCACTAATATCTTCTGCCACATTAAATAATTGAAATTTACCGCTATGGTACTTCACTAATTTCCAATCATCATAAATAACTGCGGCGTATTGGTCTTCATAACTTCTAAAAAAAAAGATATTGCGTTGTTCAATTTTATCTTCTTTCAGAATAGGCATTAAACTCACACCTTGAATGTCTTTATTCTTATAATTGTCACCAGATGCTATTTCTATTATCGTTGGAAAGAGATCAATTGATTGTACAGGTATATTGGATTCTGTATTGGGCTTGGTTAATCCAGGGTAGCTTATTATAAACGGTACTCTTGCCCCCCCTTCACCTAAAGTATTACCTCCTTTTTTTCCACCATTTAAAGGTGCATTAGAATATGCTCCACCTTGATCTGATATTACAATAACAACCGTATTATCTTCAATTGCTTTAGCCTTTAATGCTTTTCTAATTCTTCCAATAGACTCATCCATAGCTTCTACCATAGCTGCGTGATGTGCATATTTACCTTTTAGTCCAGCATCTTGATACTTCTTTAATAAATCTTTTCTTCCAACTGAAGGCCCATGAACTGAATAATACCAAAAGGATAACATAAATGGCTGTTTGTTATCGTAATTCTCGATAAAATCTACAGCACCATCTGTAAGTACATCTGTTAAATAATCACCCTCCTTATAATCTTTTTGAAATGCTTTTGGATCACCGCTTTGAAAGAAAGGATAGTAATAACTTTTTGGATGTCCATTATCAGTAGTTCCAAAAGTTTTATCGAACCCTTGAAATTCTGGATAGTGCTTTCCTTCTCCTAGGTGCCATTTACCAATAAACATATTGTAGTACCCAAGCTCTTTTAATTTTTCGGCATAGGTCACTTCTTCTAATGGTAGATAATTTCTTGAAGGTCTCTGCACAGGGTCTTTAGGCCAAATATTATACTCTTCATTTATAAAATGTTCTTCTTCTGGAATATGCCTTGACATCTCTAATCGCACTGACTCCTTCCCTGTTAACAAACTTGCTCTACTGGGACTACAGGTGGGTGTTGGAATATAGCCACGCTTAAACTCTAAACTTTCCTTTTTAAACTGGTTTAGGTTTGGCGTATGAAACGTGTCATTTCTGTAACCAATATCAGACCAACCCCAATCATCAATAAACAACAAAACAATATTTGGTTTTTGCTTATTAACACATTGATCACTCGAAACAACCGAAGTTACTTTTTCTTTGTTTTCTTTACAAGACAATGACATCAGAGCAAATATTAGAACCAATAAGGTATTTTTATAACTAGCTTTTTTGTACAACATAAATAAATGCTTTTCTAGGACGTTTAACAAAATATACAAACAATTGAATATTAGATTTGAGTTTATTTCTAAGGTATAAAAATAGGCTCGTTAAATCTGTCTTGTTTATTTTAAAACTTATAAGTTTCTTTTGTTATCAAAGATATGAGACTTATAAATTTTTAGTTTTTTATGCACATAAATTGGGAAAATAACGTCCCTATAAAAGTAAAATTGTTATGGCTGCTTTAAAATTGTTTTTCATATGTTCTGCAGTGTAGAAATAAACTTATTATTTCAAATTCTTAAATCCCTTATTTTTTTTAATTTTCAATGTTTTCATAGAGACAGCATCGGCTTTTAAACTATTCTCGCAGTTACCATCATAAGTATTGTTCATAATTTCCACATTCATACAATGTTCTAAATCAAAGAGAGGCGCATCTGGAAACTGCTGTTTTTCGGTGTCTGTTTGTTTTATCGTATTGTTCCTAATAATCAAACCATCTACCCTATCGGCCCAAACAATTCTATTGTCAAATGTTTTAATTGTATTGTTTTCAAAAACAATATTTCTATCATACGGCATGGTTTGATCAAACGTTTTTCCCAATCTAGGTGACACCTTTAAAACGGCATGTTCTGGTCCTCCATATGCACAATGTTCGAAACGATTATTTCTAATTATTACATCTTCAACATTTCCAGATTCAAACCAAAAAAAGGTTTCACCACGCAGCATTATTGATGACATCATTGAAGACAAATCATTATCCTCAATAACAATTCGCTTTGGTGTTTTAATAATAATATTCCGTGCTCTATGATCTCTAATCACATTACCTCGCATCGTAAAAACAGGATTCCATGTTTTATTTTCTAGAATATCGCCTGCTTTCAAATTAGAAGGCACATTTTCAGTAAAAGTAATCTCTCTAAACTTTTCGTTAATCACATAAACGGACTCTACTATGCCTTCTAAAGCTCGCTGCGGATTTGGCTGTTGAATAAACCAAACAGCATCACCTTTGTCAGCAAACTGAAAACCCATTTGTTCAAAATGCTTCAAAGCAACTTGAACTGTTTTTTCATTAATCACTTTAATCACTTCAACATAGGTACCACGTACGTTAGTACCATCATCATACATGCCCTCAATACGGCAATTTTCTATTAAAACATTGCCTTTACAATTGGCAAAATGAGTAGCATCAGCAGTAGATGAAATCACTCTATCTGAACCATCACGAATATAAACTCCAGAGTTTACAATATTTATATCCTCACAGCGCTCAAACAAAAAGCCCATCCCTAAGGCATGATGAATAATAACATTATCAAAATTTATATGATTTGAACGTCTAGCCAGAAATGCGGGTGCATACCTGTCTTTTTCTCTATCTCCTTTTGAATTTAATACCGTTCCAACACGAGGTAGATGCTTCATGTGCTTCTGATGAATACGAAGATTACCTTTTGGCAACTTTTCAACATATTCAGGATTTAAATGCATATCCCAGGCGCCATAATCTACAGCTTTGGTTTTTTTATTATGAGGTAACGTACTTCCTAAGCTGTTATATTCAAAATTATCAATTCCAGGAAAAATGATTCTCCCTTTACTCAAATTCCAAGAAAAACCTTCTGTATAAGGCTTGACATCCATATATCCCTCTTCTTTATTAATGGCCAAAACATCAGCTTGAAAGACAAATGGAATATCCCAGTCCACTGTTAGGTTTGTTACTTTTATTTTTTGGCAATCTTCAAAAACGAAAGGTGCAATAGTTCCGTGAAACAAAAACTCAGAACCTTGACCATCAATTTCAACTGAATTAAAACCACTGAAATTAAAAGCGATTTTTTTAAACCCATTGCCGTGATTGGTGATATATAAAAATTTCCCTAATGCATAGTCTGAACGGAAACTATAAACACCTTTCTCAAAAATAAGTTTGATGTCTTTATCTTTTGACTTTTCAATGGCTTCTCTAACTTTTAAAGTCATATCACCATCTTGATTTTTAAACTCGATAACTTCGGTAGCACTTAAAAATTTTGATGAGATTAAAAAAAGTATTAAAGCTGTTTTTAAGATATAATGTTTCATTAAGATGAATTATTTATCGTTCTGTATTGTCTATAAATTTACGCCTGTTCCTTGTAAGCTAGACTCATGATCCCACATTATCATCCAAGGATCTGAAGTGTCTTTTTGAAATTTTTTCAACTTTACTTTCATGGATTCTAGAACTTCTGAGTATTTCTCATTATCCGCTAAATTGTTTGTTTCCAGCGGATCATTTTCTAAATTGAACAATTCAAACTCCGGTCTAAATAGATAATCTTTAACCTTACGAGGCCCAAAATATTCAATATCATTCCTGTAGATAGATTGCCATGTGGAAGCGGCCCATAAATCTGAAGCAAATGGATATTCTAAACGCCAAGCTATATTCCAAATTAATTTATAATTTTTATCAATAACCACGCGCATGGGGTAATACATGGTAATTTCATGAAAGGTATGGGAAGCGTAAATAGCATCCCATCCTTTTGGATTTTCAGTATCGATGATATTCTTGAAGGATTTTCCGTGAAATGCTGTTTTATCATAACTCACATTGGCAAAATCTAAAATTGTTGGCGTTAAATCTACCCAAGAAATTTTTGCCGTGTTCGTGATTCCTTTTTTATTAGAAGTTGGGTCTTTTATGATACAAGGTAGTTTTATACCGGTTTCATACACTGTAGTTTTCGCTCCTGGAAAAGCCATACCATTATCTGAAATATAAATTACAATGGTATTTTCCAGCTTGTTCGCATCTTTTAAATGATGCATAAGCCGTCCAAAACCTTGATCTATTCTTGAAACACTTTGGTAATACTGAGCAATCTCTTCTCGTGTTTGTTTTGTGTCTGGTAAAAACGCTGGAACCAAAACCTCATCGGGGCTATAGGTTATCTGTTCAACATCTTTATACCCTTCTTTTTTATTACCAAAACTGTTAGGCATATCCCATTTTTCTGGAGTAAAAGGATGCCCTCTATGCGGATCATCTGTGCAAAAATATAGGAAAAATGGTTTTTTAGAATGTATCACAGCTTTTGAAGCATCAGCCATTTCAACCGTATTTCTAGGATCGGCCTCAAGCACTTCATCAAATTGATAGACAGCTTCTGGAGCAACGTGATATTTACCTATTCTAGCGGTAACATACCCGGCTTCAGTTAATCTATTTGATAAAGATTTCACATTGTCATAAGTACTGAAATGGTGATAGTCGTGTACATGTCCGTAAGACCCTGTTGCATGACCGTATAATCCTGAAAGAATTACTGATCTACTTGCTGCACAACTAGCACTTGTACAATAGGCATTTGTAAATTTAACGCCTTCGGAAGCTAACTTATCTAAATTGGGTGTTTTAATGATTTGATTACCATAACACCCTAAGGCATCCATACCATGATCATCTGAAACAAACAGAATAATATTAGGGTTTGAAGTTGCTGAGTCCTTTGGTTTAGTTTCTTTCGATTTTGAACAAGTAAACACAATACATAGTACTAATACATAGGCTATTCTTAAAGCTGTTCTCATTATGGTCTAATTAAGTTTAGTTAATGTGTCTGTCTAATAAAACACGATAGTCTCATTTTATTTTAAATTAATAGGCTTAAAAGGCCCGTCTTTTCAGCCACTGTACTTTTCCTTAGTTGTGACTATTTCATTGTTTTGCGCTAATACATTGATTAAACAATTAAATTCCAAGGTTCTCTAAGTATATAGTGAAACTCCTTGTTCCTTGAAACTTATTTTACATAGCGCATCCGTAAGAGATAGTAATTTCCAACCTTCACAATTAAAATCCACATTTTTCTATATAGTAAGAAAGTCCATTCTTTCAATAGTTGTTTTTCCATTAAAATTAAAGGGACTTACTAAAATTAGATACATTTCTTATAAATGGGGGATTTGTTGCAATATACGGCTTTATCCAGTTCTGATAGTTTAACAAATATGTCATTTTCGAACTGCTTTTAAGCAAAGTCGATTTTTTAATAACTTAACTTTTTCATAATGACACCAACCCTAATTCCAAAGGTATTATCTTATTCTAGATCCTTTACCTCTATACAATTGTTCATTATTTGATTCAAGAGTACTTAAGATAAACACCTACCATGTAAAACTACTCATTGGACATGCGAACTCTGGAATAAATGAAGAATAGACGTGTAAATTTCTAAGCTCTACTTCCATTCTTATTACTTTGAGAATATAAAATACCGCACCTACAGCCATTTTTCTTTGTAACCCACATTTTATTTTCTACATTTGATGTAATTGTAATTCACCTATGAAATATACTATACTTTGCGTCATGGCCTGTTTGTTTTTCTCATGTAAAAAAGAACAAGGTCCACAAACAAGACCCCCTCAAGAGATTCCTGTAATTGAAGCCAAAAAAGAAGATGTTCCGGTTTATAATGAGCTAGTAGGACAGATTTACGGCTTAAAAGACATTCCTATCAGAGCTCGGGTTGATGGTTATCTGGAGAAAATTTCTTTTGAAGAAGGTACGCAGGTCAAAAAGGGGCAATTATTATATAGCATTGATCAAGACCCTTATTTGGCTGAAGTTGCTGAAAAACAAAGTGCTTTGGCCCAAAACCAAACCATGATGGTAAATGCAAAAAACGAGCTTGAACGTTATGAGCCGCTTGCTAAAATAAATGCCGTAAGTAAGAGTGACCTTGATGCTGCTCAAGCCACTTATGATGCCTCTATAGCCTCTGTTGATGCTGCAAACGCCAATTTAAAACAATCTAAAATTAAATTGGGATATACTGAAATGAGATCACCAATTGATGGACTTATAGGTAAAACCGAAGCACGAGAAGGTGAATATGTTGGTAGAGAACCTAACCCTGTAATACTTAACACGGTTTCCAGAATTGATACCGTACGTGTACAATTTTCAATTTCCGAATCAAAATATCTAGAACTTGCCAGAGAATATCAAGCAAATAAAACAGCGGAAGACATCTCTAAAGACGTGCATGAAGGTAATATAAAACCAAATGTAGAACTCCTTTTAGCAGATGGTACTTTATTTGAAAAAAAAGGAAGAATAGATTTTGTTAACAGTCAAATTAACACCACAACGGGATCTTTACTTATACAGGCTAGCTTTCCTAACCCTACAAAAATATTACGTCCGGGTCTATATGCGAAGGTAAGACTTCAGCTAACCGTAGCGAAAGATGCTATTGTTATTCCCCAGCGTTGTCTTATTGAATTACAAGGTCAATATAGCGTCATGGTTGTTGATAGTTCTAATAAGGTGGTATCCACCCCTGTTAAACTCGGTTCCAAAATAGGAGACCAGGTAATTATCTCAGAAGGTATAACACAAGGAGATAAAATCATCATAGATGCTTTACAAAAAGTAAAGACAGGAATGACAGTAGTACCTGTTAAAAGTGAATTTAAAAGTAAAACAGCTCAATAAGCATGGCGGAAAATAAAGGTAATTTTTTTGTTCACCGCCCTATTGTGGCAATGGTAATTGCCATTGTTATTGTAATTGTAGGTGGTGTTTCTGTAATTGGACTTGCCATTGAGCAATATCCAAATCTTACACCTCCCATTGTGGAAGTGCGAGCAACATACACCGGAGCCAATGCACTAAATGTGGAGGAATCTGTGGCTACCCCCATAGAACAAGAAATGAATGGTGTGGATAACATGATATACATGAAATCTACAAATGCCAATGACGGTAGTATGGTGGTACAAGTATCTTTTGATGTTGGTACAGATCCAGACATGAACACAGTTCTAGCTCAAAACCGTGTATCTGCATCTACGGCTAAATTACCATCTTCAGTAACGCAATATGGTGTTACTACAAAAAAGTCCCTGCCGAATATTTTAATGTTAGTGACTTTAACTACAGATAATCCGGCTCATAATACTGCGGAATTCCTCGGAAATTATGGTCTTATTAATATCAAAGACCGACTGGCTAGAGTCCCAGGTATTGGTCGGGTTGATGTTATGGGAGCATCCAATTACTCTATGAGAATTTGGATTAAACCAGATTTATTGGCTATTCGAGGAATAACTGTTCCTGAAATAGTAAAAGCTGTAAATGAACAAAACATTATTGTTCCTGGCGGAAAATTTGGTGCAGAACCAGCGCCCCCTGGAACAGAATTTACATATACTGTGAGATTGCCGGAACGATTTAACTCTGCAGAAGCTTTTGAGGACATCGTAATTAGAACCCTACCTGATGGATCTCAAGTAAAAATTGGCGATGTGGCTCGTGTGGCTTTAGGAACCGAAACCTATAGTATGATTCCAAGGCTAGGTATTAATCTTGAGGGTAGAGAAAAAACCTCCAAACCGGGTGCCATTGTTGCGCTTTATCAAGCACCGGGTTCAAATGCTGTAGAACTTGCCGAAAACATCAAAATGGAAATTGAGGACCTGAGCAAAAGCTTTCCAGATGGCATGACTTATGATGTTTCTCTTGACTCTACGCTTCCTATTACTGCAGGTATTAAAGATATTATTGTTACACTTATTGTTGCCCTCATATTAGTTGTTCTTGTTGTTTTTATTTTTATTCAAGACTGGCGTGCAACCTTAATTCCAACGTTAGCCATACCTGTATCCTTAATAGGTGCTTTTATGTTTTTTCCAATGTTAGGCTTTACAATTAATGTATTATCCCTTTTAGGTTTAGTATTAGCGATTGGTATTGTAGTGGATGATGCTATTGTAGTGGTTGAAGCCGTTCAAGTAAATATTGAAAAAGGTATGACGGCTAAAGAAGCTACTTTAGAGGCTATGCGAAAGGTTACAGCTCCTGTTATTGCCACAACCTTAGTACTGGTAGCGGTATTTATTCCCGTAGCTGGAATGGCTGGTATTACTGGGATTTTATATCAGCAATTTGCCATTACTATTGTAGTGTCCGTGCTTGTGTCTTCTGTGAATGCCTTAACACTAAGTCCTGCCTTATGTTCACTCTTGTTAAAGAAGCCTGAACCCTATGGTGGTTTATTGGGGAAATTCTTTGCAGGATTTAATAAATTTATTGGTAAGACCACTGATAGTTATACATCGTATACCAGTATTTTAACAGGTAAACTAAAACGTGGCGTCATATTTATTATTATTCTTTCTGTTGCTGCCGGTGTTTTTGGAAAACTAGTGCCAGCAGGGTTTATACCTGAGGAAGACATGGGGTACTTCTATGTTAATGTCCAATTACCTAATGCTGCCTCTCTGCAAAGAACCGATGAAATTGGTAGCCGAGTAGAGAAAATATTGATGGATATACCGGAAGTAGAATATGTTACCAATGCAACAGGTTATAGTTTACTATCTGGGTCTATGGCTACAAACAATGCTTTTATGTTTGTTACTTTAACAGATTGGGATAACAGAGATGCCACGGCCAAAGAAATTATTGACCGGGTTAACATTGCACTTGCGACACGTATAAATGGTGCACAAGCCTTTGCTTTTGGACCTCCTGCCATTCCAGGTTTAGGTAACGGTTCTGGGTTTAGTATTATGCTCCAGGATAAAGGAGGAAACTCGCCTACCTATCTCTCACAAAATGTTGGGAAATTTATTGCTGCAGCCAATGCTCGTCCAGAAATAGGAAAAGCATTTACCACATTTCAAAGTACCGTACCGCAGCGATTTATGGATATAAACAAAGAGAAAGCCTTAAAACTTGGTGTTCCACTAAATGATTTATATACTACCGTTGGCGCCTTTATGGGGGGATCCTATGTGAACGATTTTACAAAATTTGGACGACTTTATAAAACCTATATTCAAGCTGAAAGTGAGTATAGGGTCAACGAAGCGCAGATTGAAAATTTCTTTATTAAAAATTCCGATAATGAAATGGTTCCGCTTTCAACATTAGCAACCATAAAGCCTGCTTCAGGTCCTGATTACACCACAAGGTTTAATTTATATAGATCTGTGGAAGTCACTGGTGGCCCCGCTCCTGGCTATTCTTCAGCACAAGCCATGGCAGCACTTAAAGAAGTAGCTGATGAAGTACTTCCTGAGGATATGACCACGTCTTGGAATGCCATGTCCTTTCAAGAAAATAAGGCGTCCGGTTCTCTGGGCGTTATTTTAACCTTCTCGTTAGTGTTCGTCTTTTTAATTCTTGCGGCACAATATGAAAGTTGGAGTCTGCCTTTTGCAATTTTGTTAGGTACGCCATTTGCCATATTTGGTGCGCTCTTTTTTCTATGGGCCGCACGTTTATTTAGCGTCAGTTTTGAAAACAACATTTTTGCACAAGTCTCCTTCGTCATGCTTATTGGTATGGCGGCGAAAAATGCAATTCTAATTGTAGAGTTTGCTCATGATGAATTTAAAGCTGGATTATCCCTTTTTGATGCTGCCGTTAAAGCAGCAAAATCTAGATTCAGACCTATTTTAATGACAGCATTTTCATTTATTTTAGGTGTTTTTCCTTTAGTTATCGCTACAGGTACAGGCGCTGAAGCCAGAAAAATTATGGGTATGGCGCTTCTAGGCGGTATGACCATTGCCACTTTATTAGGTGTATTCTTTTACCCGATGTTATACTTACTCATTGGAAAAATTGGCAATTATGAAAAGAAGAGAGATTTAGAAAATGCTAATTCAATAAAAGAAGCCTAATGAAAAAAGTACTTTATATATTGTTAGTATTGGCAGCATTTACTGCTTGTAGATCTGGAAAAAACTATTCAGGAGTTGACCTGAATCAACCTTTATCATTTAAACAATTAGATACTTTAAAAACGGTAAGTTATGACTCTATTAATACGCAAGAAATTGCTATTGATACCGCAGACATAAGATGGTGGAAACTCTTTAAAGACCCTGTTTTAGACACGCTTATTCGAGAAGCTTTTGCTAATAATAGAGATGCACTAATAGCTGCTGAAAACGTCCTGCAAGCAAGATATGTTCTTAAAATCCAAAATGCAGATTTTCTGCCAAAGTTTTCTGCCAATGGACAAGTCAATAGAGGTAATTTTCTTTTAAATACTGTTGGCCCCACGTCAAATACTATTATTGGGAGCGCAGGTGTATATTGGGAGATTGATCTTTGGGGAAAATTACGCAGGCTTTCAGAATCGGCAAAAGCAGATTTAATGGCTACTGAATATGGCTATAGAGGTATTATGATTTCGTTAATAACTGAGGTGGCTACCAATTATTTTGACTTATTGCGGGCCAGATCTCAATACGAAATTTCTAAAAGAAACGCCAGATCACGCGATAGTATGACCCAAATTATACAAGCACGTTATGACAAAGGGATTGTGCCCATGATTGATGTGGATCAAGCCAAGATTCAGTATACAATAGCCGCAGGTGCTGTTCCCCAATATGAACGTCAAATTGTTCAACTAGAGAACAGTTTAAGTTTCCTTCTTGGAAGGCATATTGGAAGTATTGAAATAGGCATGCCATTAGCTGATCAAGATTATGACATCTCCTTCCCTGTGGCACCACCTATTGAGTTACTAAGCAGACGTCCAGATGTAATACAGGCGGAATATGATGTTATTGCGCAAAACGCCTTGACTGGTGCTGCTAAAGCCAATCGTTTACCTTCTTTGAGTCTAAATGGTCTAGTAGGCGTTGCCGCTCCTAGCTTTAGTGCTTTAAGCCTAGGGAATCCCTTATGGAGTATTGGAGGTGAATTAGTGGCTCCACTTTTTAATTGGGGACAACTAAGAAGGCAAGTGGATATTGAAGATAGCCGTACTTATCAAGCACTATATCGTTATCAAAATTCGGTATTTGGGGCTATTGCTGAAGTTGAAAATTTGTTAGCTACTATACGCACGACTAAAGAGGAAATTGAAATTGCTAATGAAAGACGAAGAGCTGCGCTAGAAGCTCAATTTTTGTCACGCGAACGTTATGATAAAGGCGTCACTAGTTATTTAGAATTTTTAGAACAACAGCGTCAAGCTTTTGATGCGGAACTGTTATTAGAAAATTTAAGATCCGAATTATTGAGTAATTATGTGCGTTTGTATAAAGCGCTTGGTGGAGGATGGCTTAATGAAGCTGAAGAACAAGCAAGTAAAGAAAGTGCAGCACAAGAAAACCAAACGAATTAAACGATCCTTTAATTTTAAATTCTGTTAAAACTAGGACCATTTTTATTGGTTTAATTGTGATTACTTTATTAGTTCTGTATTGTATAATTAGCTTTAAAACTAGTGGCATCAGATTTTGTTATCTAATCTCCTTATGCAACTAACATTCCTTTTACCATTGGGCTTATATTAACTAGGTATTCGTCTTTTGTTATAAGTATATTATTTGTTATTGCAAGAAATTTATAAATACTAAAATGCCAAATTCAGGACACCCTTTCAGGGGTGTAATTGCCCCAAAGTAGAGGTCCGGGCATTTATATGGCTTGATAAGGTTTCTTTTGGCTACGTAAAACATATTGCGAGAGTATGCGCTAAAATTAATATCAAAAAATGGGTATTGTTCCTAATAAAACAAAACCAATTTAAACCTAAAAAAACCACTTTTACGGGTCAGAACAGGACAGACAAAAAGCCCTAGTTGCCTACCTTTAACATAGTTAATTCAGACTCTGAATTTTTATTTTAAATATATGAAAGTAGGTTTATTTATACCATGCTATATTAACCAATTATACCCACAGGTAGCCATAGCATCTCTAGAATTACTTGAAAAATTGGGTGTGGATGTTTATTATCCTCAAGGTCAAACTTGTTGCGGCCAACCCTTAGGTAATTCGGGATATGAAGACGATTCGAAAGGCATTTGCCAATTATTTGTTGAACATTTTAAAACCTTTGATTACATTGTTGGTCCATCGGGAAGTTGTATTTACCATGTGAAACATCATTTTGATATCTTAGAACAAACACCAGAGGTACAAAAGGTGAGAAATAATGCGTATGAACTCTGTGAATTCATTGTTAAGATACTTGGAAAAACGGACTTAGGCGCATCCTTCCCATACAAAGTAGGTTTACACAAAAGCTGCCATGGTCTAAGAGGTTTAAAATTAGGCTCATGTTCAGAAGTACAAGGAGAACATTACTCTACCGAAGAAGACTTATTAAACAAGGTGTCAGGTCTTCAACTAATGTCATTAAATAGAAAGGACGAATGCTGCGGTTTTGGTGGAACTTTTGCTGTATTTGAAGAAGCCATTTCATCAAAAATGGGTAAGGACCGTGTACAAGATCATTTAGATAGTGAAGTAGAAGTTCTAACAGGAGCCGATCACTCTTGCTTAATGCACTTAGAAGGTATTGTAAACCGAAATAAACAACCCTTAAAAGTGATGCATATAGCTGAAATATTAAATAGTACGTTATAATTATGAGCCATGCAACTAAAGCCACAGCGTTTAATAAAGATGAAGCCAAAGTTAACTGGCATGATAAAGCGTTATGGTATGTAAGAGAAAAAAGAGATAAATCTGCCCATAAGGTGCAGGGATGGGAACATTTAAGACAATTAGGGTCTAGTATAAAGGCGAACGTACTTTCTAATTTAGACGACTATTTAATTCAATTTGAAGCAAATGCTAAAAAGAATGGTATTCATGTGCATTGGGCTTCAAATGCGGAAGAGCACAATACAATTGTTAATGCTATCCTTGAAAAGCATAACGCAAAAAAAGTAGTTAAAAGCAAGTCAATGCTTACTGAAGAATGTCATTTAAATCCTTTTTTGGAGGCCAAAGGCATTGAAGTTATTGACACAGATTTAGGTGAACGCATTGTACAATTAGCAGAAGAACCACCCAGTCATATTGTGCTACCTGCTATTCATAAAACAAAAGAAGAAGTTGATGTCTTATTTCAAAAGCACCTTGGAACCAAACCTAGTCAGCGTAATCCTGAATATTTAGTAAGTGAGGCTAGAAAACATCTAAGAGACAAATTTATAAAAGCAGATGTGGCTATTACTGGAGTTAATTTTGCAGTGGCCGATACTGGTGGTGTTATTGTTTGTACTAATGAGGGCAATGCTGATATGGGTGTACATTTAGCAAAGGCGCATATTGCTTGTATGGGAATAGAAAAAATTATTCCTCAGGAAAAACACTTAGGTGTATTCTTAAGGCTTTTAGCGCGTAGTGCCACGGGCCAGCCTATTACCACATATTCTTCTCATTTCAATAAACCAGAAAATGGTAAAGAAATGCATATTGTTATTGTTGACAATGGCAGAACAGAACAATTAAGTAGACCAGATTTTAGAGCTTCCTTGCACTGCATACGCTGCGGAGCATGCATGAACACCTGCCCTATTTACAGACGAAGTGGCGGACATAGTTATGACTATACTATACCGGGGCCAATTGGCTCTATTTTTTCGCCCGGAAAAGATTTAAAAAAGCTTGCAAAAAACCATTTGGCCATGTAGGCGCATCATATCCTTCAGCGAAGCTTTCCTCTTTTATTACACTATCTTTATAGTCGTAAGGGCCATACAAATTATCAGACATGGCATAAAAACATCCCCAGGATAAGTAATATTTACCATTGTATTTATGCATAAATGGCTTATCATCTGTTGGCATTTTATGGTTATTCCCATCAAGATTATAAGGGCCCCTTGGATTATTAATTGTTATTTTTTTAGGTGATTCAGCCAAACTTATCATATCGTTATTCAACTTGGCAATGTAGTAATCCCATACTCCGAATATAATATAATGCTCACGACTGTCTTCAAAAACAGCCATATCATATTCATGGGTTGGTGTTAAATCTGAAACTAGCAAAGGCTTGCCTAAAGTGTCTTTCCATGGACCATATGGTGTATCACCAACAACAACGCCTGTTTGCTCATTACCTTCTGAAAAATAAAAGTAATACTTATCATTTTTATAGGCTGCATCAGTTGCCCAACAACGCGAAAACGCCTTCCCTATATAGGTGTCTATTGGATTTAAAACACTGCGCTTGGTCCAATGGACTAAATCAGGTGATGACCAAATCCACCAATCTTCCATAATAAACTTATCATTTTTAATTGATTTATCATGGGATGCATAAACGTAAGCTGTATCGTTAAAAATATGAATATGAGGATCGTTTAATCCTACATTAGGAACTATAGGGTTTTGTGCAGAAATATAAACTGTAGCAAAAACCCATAAAACTGTACCTTTAATTATTTTATCCATTTCTAATTCGGTGCTACGTCTTTCATGCTTCGTTAAATATAGATTAGTGCATGATTTTATACATTTTTTCTATAAATGCATATATTCGCTAAAAGTAAAATAAGACGTCTTTTTATCTGTCCTGTACTGTGTGGCAAATTGTATTTTTTTATTTAAAATAAAAACTAATCCCAAAAACCCAGTACACCTCGAAAAATGATTAAAAAAAACCATTCGGAGTTAACCGTAAAAACATCGATTTTATTAATTATTAAACCCATACTATAACCAATTGCACCCTGTTTTAGGGCATAGAAATTTTAATAAAATACTTTGAATACATAGTCCTTGTAATTTTATTATATTGCCGTTAAAAACGAACAAACTTGTCTAGAAGAACCCCTGCTTTTATTCTTTTTCTGTTTATTCATTGCTTGGCCATAGGTCAAACAGAACTGAATTCGTTGCTTCTGAAGCTCGATGAAGCTATGAATAAAAGAGACGTTTATGATACCTCTAAAAACTTAAGAATAAGCAATTTAGAAGAACTTCTTAATGAAGAGAATATTAGTTTGGAAAACAAATACTTTTTAACCAATAAGATTATTGGCGAATACGAAAAGTATAGTTTTGATAGCGCTTTAGACTATATAGAACAGAATATTGGAGTTGCAAAGCAAATTGGCAATATTAATTTTGAAAAAGAGTCTAGATTAAAATTAGCTAAACTCCTGGTAACCTCAGGGAGATACAAAGAGGCCATTGATGTTCTAAACGAAATTCAAAGACAGGAGCTTCCAGAAAAACTTTTAAATCTGTATTATTTTAGTTTCAAAGAAGGGTATTCTGGACTTAGTTTTTACACTTCCGTGAAAAGAATAAAAGCGAATTACTCGCAGTTGTATGCTACGTATCAAGATTCTTTATTACAACGCTTAGATCAAAATTCGGATGAATCCTTAGCATTAATTGAAAAAGGTTTCAGAGACCAAAGAGCTATTGAAAACGCACTTAGAATTAACGCGCAACGCCTCAGTAATGTTGAATCTGGCACACCAAAATATTCTTTAATTACCTTTGAAAGATCGTTACTTTTTGAGCTTAGTGGTCGTATTGAAGAACAAAAAAAATTCTTGATACTTTCTGCAATATCCGACATTACAGCTTCTGTTAAAGACAATGCATCCCTTACTGTATTGGCCATGATTTATTTTAGGGAAGGCGACATTGAAAGAGCGCACAGGTATATAGACTTTTCTGTAGCAGACGCCGAAAAATTCAATTCAAAATTGCGCTTTGTTAATATCTCGAACACCCTTTCGGTAATATCTAAAGCCTATGAAGAAAAAAGCTTAGAGCAACAAAAGGAACTCAAAAAAATGCTTGTCTTCATTAGTATTTTAGCTTTGTTTTTAGTCATTACGATTATATATATTTACCGACAAATAAAACGGTTGTCTTCAGCCAGAAAAAGTCTTAAAGAGGCAAATAACCAATTGCAAAGCCTTAACGAAAAACTTCAATTTACAAACGCCGATTTAAACAGGCTTTACAATGAACTTTCTGATTCAGACCGAATAAAAGAACAGTATATAGGTACATTTTTGAATCTTTACTCAGATTACATCAATAAGTTAGATACCTACCGAAAAATGGTCAGGAAATATATTGTTTCCAACAAGACTAAGTCATTGTTAGAAATGACTAAGTCCAAACAGTTAATAGATAACGAGCTTAATATTTTTTATGAAAACTTTGATAAATCATTTTTACATATTTATCCAAATTTCGTAGAACAATTTAACGGTTTATTACAAGACGATAAACAAATTACGATAAAAGACACCAATAGTCTAAATACTGAACTAAGGATATTTGCATTAATTAGATTAGGCATATCTAGTAGTTCAAAAATATCTAAAATCCTAAGATACTCTGTGAATACTATTTACAATTATAGAGTAAAAGTAAAAAACAATGCATTAAACAGAAATGACTTCGAGGATATGGTAAAAAAGATATCTTAATACTATTATTATCATAATTTCACTCGTAATTCCTTTCATTTTTCGCAATTACATAGACAACAATACCATTAACCAACCACTCTTTTTCTACTTTTTATTACACATTAAAAAACCATAGATAACTTAAAATCAATTACTTAAATAATTAATTAACACCTATAAATCTACTTTTTAAGTACTTACCATTGTTTATTCTTTACTATGGAAGTTAATTTGTTCTCAACAACAATAAAACTATAACTGTTTCTATTTCCTGAAATAGAAAAAAAACTAAATCTAAAATAATGAATAAAACTTTGAAGACTAGGAAAATTATTTCCTTACTACTTTTACTCATGTCCTTGTATTCTTTTTCTCAAAAAATCACATTAAAAGGAAAAGTAACCGATGATTCTGGACAACCTATACCTGGTGTTTCTGTAATACTAAAAGGAACAGCAAACGGTGTATCATCAGATTTTGATGGCTTTTATCAATTTGATGCAGAGGTTAACAGTCAATCCGTACTTGTATATAGTTACATTGGCATGACCACCATAGAAGAAAATGTTAATGGAAGAACCACCATTAATGTGACGATGCAAGAAAATGCAGAAACTCTAGATGAGATTATCGTTGTTGGTTATGGTGCACAGCAAAAGAAAGATGTTACTGGAGCTGTTGCTCTTGTAAATTCTGAATCATTCGAACAAAGAACAAATGCTCAACTGGGATCGCTCATACAAGGTCAGGCGGCTGGAGTTGAAGTATTAGCCAATTCAGGTAAGCCCTCAGAGGGGATGCGTATTCGAATTCGAGGAACAAATTCTATTACCTCAGGCAGCGAACCCCTTTATGTTGTTGATGGGGTTCCTACTACCGATACTCGTTCTATCAACCCTTCAGATATCGATGCCATTTCAGTATTAAAAGATGCTTCTTCGGCAGCCATATATGGAGCACAAGGGGCTAATGGTGTCGTATTAATTACAACTAAACGAGGTACCACAGAGAAAACAAAAATTTCTATAGATACTTATGCCGGTATAGCGCAAGTATGGAATACCCTACCAGTATTAAATGGTGAGCAGTACAGAGACTTGATGACAGAAATGGGGCAAAACACAAATTGGGATTTATACCAAGAAAATACAGACTGGCAACAAGAAGTTTTTCAGAAGGGATATACCCAAAATTATCAATTGGCTATGTCTGGAAAAAGTAACGGAACCAATTACTATGTTTCGGCAGGATATTTAAATCAAGAAGGCGCGGTAAGAAGTTCTGAGTTAGAACGCTATAATTTTAAAGTTAATATCGACCAAAAAGTTAATGACTGGCTAAAAATTGGTTCAAGAATAGCATACACCCAATACAGAGATGTTGATGTCAAGGACAATGCTAATGTTAATTCCGGAGGTGTTTTGTTGGGCGCCTTAACCACACCTTCTGTAATAGGCATATATAATGAAGACGGCACATTTACCAGTAACCCTTTTCAAAATTGGGAAAACCCAATTGCGGCAACAGATGGCTTAGATAGAGAATTTAATAGTCAACGTTTACTAGGAAACCTATATTTCGAATTTAAATTCTTAAAAGATTTCACTTTTAAAACCAACCTTGGTATTGACAATGCACACGGCGTTTATGATTCTTTTTTGGATCCGTTTAGAACAGGATTTGGTAGGTCGTTGTCAGGACAATCCATCAATAACACCAACAAAAGTTCGTATTACATTTTTGAAAACACATTAACCTACAACAAAACTATTAATGATCACAAATTTGATGCTTTAGCAGGATATGTGCAACAAAAGAATAAATGGGAAAATAGTAGCATTGAAACAAGAAACTTTGCAAGCGCATCTATCCCAACACCAAATGGAGGATCAGAAATATTCTCTGCTTCTGCTGATAAATCAGAAAAAGCGAACAGTTCATTTATAAGTAGGCTCAATTACAGTTATGCTGATAAATATTTAATTACAGCTAATTTCAGAGCAGACGGATCTAGTGTTTTTGGCCCTGAACAAAGGTGGGGATATTTCCCTTCATTTTCTGGAGGTTGGAGAATTTCTCAAGAACCGTTTTTAAATGACGTTAAGGCCATTAGCGACATTAAAATTAGAGCCGGATGGGGTATTGTAGGAAATGATCAAATTGCTAACTATTCCTATCTCGGTCGCGTAGGTAGTGGCGCTAACTATCCCATTGGTGGTGTTGCGCAACCCGGTACATTTCCATCATCTATTGAAAATTTAAAACTGAAATGGGAAGAGTCCAATCAAACCAATATTGGTTTAGATGTGTCGTTACTAAGCAGCAGAATTAACCTCACAGTAGATGCTTATGTAAAACGAACTAAGGACTTACTCTACAATGCTCCCCTACCTACGGCAACAGGTTTTGAGAGTGCCATTCAAAATATTGGCGAGGTAGAAAACAAAGGGGTTGAGTTTACACTTAATACCATCAATATAGATTCAGAAGATTTTCGTTGGACTACCAATTTCAATCTGGCATTAAATAGAAATAAAATCACCAAATTGGTGGATTCGGATGTATTTCAAGGATCAATTGCTGGAGGACGAGGCGAAGCTAGTTTAATAAGAGAGGGTGAGCCTCTTGGGATCCTTTTTGGCTATAGATACGGTGGTGTAGATCCACAAACAGGGAATGCCTTTTACTTAGATAACGATGGAAACTCAACATTTACGCCTTCCGCAGATGACCGTACTATCATTGGAGATGCCAATGCAGATTTTACCTATGGATTCACAAATATTTTAGACTATAAAAATTTTAGTTTATTAATCTTTTTACAAGGTTCTCAAGGTAATGATATGCTAAATGCAACCCGCATTGAAACCGAGGGAATGACCGATCCAAAAAACCAGTCGCTAGCAGTTTTAAACAGATGGCGAAATCCTGGGGACATTGCAGACATTCCAAGGTCTAGCTTTGGAAGTGCTGATAATTCAAGAATTTCAACACGATTTATTGAAGATGCTTCTTATTTAAGAGTTAAAGCTGTAACACTTAGTTATTCATTTTCTCAAGACGTCTTAAAGCGCTTAAAATTAGATGGTTTAAAACTATATGCCACAGGTGAAAACTTACTAACCTTTACAGATTATAGCGGATTTGACCCCGAAGTAAATGCCTTTGGAGGAAGCAATACGGTAAGAGGTATCGATTTCGGAACTTATCCACAAACGAGAACAGCCATTTTCGGTTTAAACATCTCCTTCTAAAAAACTACAACTATGAAAGCAAATAAAACCATTATACTATTATTAAGCATATTTATGCTTGTCTCGTGTGAAGACTCATTAGATCTTACTCCAATTTCTGAGGAAACTAGCGCAAATGCATACAACACAACGAGTCAAATTGAAGCAGCCCTAACAGGAGCTTATGAGTCTTTTCAATCGTCTGAATACTACGTTTGGGATAACATTCTTTTTCAGGATGTACGGTCAGACAACGCTTATGCTGGTGGTGATAACCCAGAAATATTTACCATTGATTTTTTAAATATTACACCAACACATTCCAGACTATTTAAACACTGGTCTAATATCTACAATGCCATTTCTAAGGCCAACCTTGTTATTGAACGTACTCCAGAAGTTGAAGATCCAACATTAACCGAAGAAAGGAGAAACCAAATTATTGGAGAGGCTTTATTTTTGAGGTCCTTCCATTATTTTACACTTGTGAAAATGTGGGGTAGTGTTCCGCTAATTACAGAAAGTATTCAATCTACGGATCCTGAAAGTGTTCAAATTCCTAGATCTACGGCTATTGAAATTTACAATCAAATTACAAGTGATCTTGAATTGGCTGCAAGTTTATTGCCTGACACTTATGGTAATGATGCCAGTATAAATAAGGCGCGTGCTACTTCGGGAGCAGCCCATGCTTTAGCGGCAAAAGCATTTGCACAACAGCCAACGCCAGATTACAATAAAGTGTTAGAGCATATTGCGAAAGTGGAGTCTAGTACAGCAAATTACCAACTCATTCCTTTCGGTGAATTGTTTGATGGTAATCATTATAATAACGCTGAGTCTATTATTGAGGTTCAATATCTGGGCGGTAATGAGGGGAACTTTGGTCCGCAGTTGTTATTACCTCCATCTATTTCAGGTGACTCGTGGCGAAAATTTGTTACACCATCTCAAAATTTATTAAGTGCCTTTGATGCCGAAGGTGATGTGGTTAGAAAAACCGCTTCCATAATATTTGAAGAAGTACAATGGGTTGATGAGTACTGGGGCAATACTGCAGGAAGCTCAATTCCATTTAGCTATAAATGGAAAAATGCCGATGGTTGGGCCAGTTCAAACAGGCAATACCTTTTAAGACTTGGGGATATTGTGCTTTTAAAAGCAGAAGCTCTTAATGAAATAGGACAATTAGACGCAGCTGTCATTGAAGTAGATAAAATAAGAAACAGAGCGGGACTTTTAGGTCTTGAATCAGACAGAAAAAGCTCTAAAGACGCACTAAGACAAGCTATTCTTGATGAACGCAGACTAGAACTTTTTCAAGAAGGTCAACGATGGGATGACTTAGTAAGGTTCAACCAAGTCGTTTCAACTATGAATAATCTCGTTGAAATTGATTTAAGAACCGGTAATCCGGTAAATTATAATATGACGGAAGAAAAAATATTTCTACCACTCCCCCAGCAAGAATTGGATAGAAACCCCGCATTGTAAATCTGCATCATTGTAAAAAACCAAAAAAATGAAAAAACTATTAAAATATATTTCTCTAGCATGTATTGTTGCCACAGCATTAATATCATGCTCCACTGAAAACAATCTACAACCAGAAGGGTTGTGGGAATTAAGCAAGCCTTCAAATATAACTCCCGATGATGGTGCATTAATAAATTTGAACGAAAGCACCCCTAATGAAGACATCATATTTAATTGGGATGCGGCAGCATCTTCTGCTGGGTACATTGTAACCTATCAGGTTGTTATAGATACGGCAGGAACCAAAGTGTTTGATACGCCCTTGTTAGTTTTAGTTTCAGGAAACGGAGGCAGAGCTTTATCTGCCTCTGTATCCCATGAAGTGATGGATGAAGCCCTATCTCTAGGGGGGTATCCTGCAAACGAAAACGCTGAATTGTCGTGGGCGGTAGTTGCCAGTAGTATTAACAAAAAGACGAATACTATTAATTCTATTACCATGAATAGATTTGAAAATGAAATCATTCCAGAAAAACTGTTTATATCTGGAACGGCAACAGAAAACAACAACAATCTCGCTGAAGCAATAGCTTTAAGAAGACTTAACAATGCCGATGGTAATGCTTCAAATATTCATGAGATCTATACCAGTTTAACAGCAGGAAACTCATTTAAATTTTATAGTGAACAATCATTACCCGCCCTCGTTTATGGAGGAAACTCGGAAGACGGTGAACTTGTAAAATCTGGAGCACCAATTACCGTAGCAGAAGACGGTCAATATAGAATTAAAGTCGATTTAGATAACAACACGTACTCCCTGCTGAAAATAGAACGTTGGAATGTAAAAGGTAGCCCTATCATTGGTGGATGGGGTAGCGACGAGCCCTTAGATTATATTGGCGGTGGAATATGGCAAGCCACTATGGATTTTGTTGAAACCGGAGGATTTTTGTTTAGAGCGGAGGTTAATAATGGTGGCTATTGGGATTATTTATTAAAGCGTGTTGTTGGAACCCCTAATACCGTAATAATGGAGTCTGATGCCGCAAACCAAGGTGTAAGTTTTGAAGATATTCCTTCAGAAGAAACAGGAAAAATGATTGTTACCTTAAATCTCTCAGCTGATGCCTACACCTATACTATAGAAAAAGATCAAAGTGGGCCAGATCCCATTGAAACACCAGACACCCTTTTCCTTTTTGTTAATGACAATATGGTGGAGGAAATGACTAAAGATGGTGATGTATTTAACAATAGTAACTATTTAGCCTTGCAAAATGGGGATAACATTTCGTTGAATACGGCATCTGACGGCAGTGGAAAAAGCTATACCATTTTAACCAATATTGGCGCAACCGACACCCCCGATGTATCAAGAGTCATGGTTAATTCAGATATGAGTGAAGGTACAGGGAACATAGCCGTTGAAAGAGATCAAGCCTATGGCTTTAGTATTGATTTTGCCAATGCCAAATTTCAATGGGACTATTATAATATATTCTTATTTCATTGGGACGAAATTAATCAAAAGTGGGACGATAGAAATGAATATCTCTTAACCTATGAACACCCTTATCAGTTCTTTGGAACAGTGGCCTTAACGGCGAATTTCGATATGAAATTCTTCTCTCCATGGGATAACGATTTTGGAGCAGATGATCCTGCAGCGCTCTCAGGAGGTATGACCAACAAAGGTGGTTCTAACTTTAGAAACATAACTAATGATGGAGATTATCTTGTACGTATA
Organism: Algibacter mikhailovii; assembly: GCF_014651495.1. GTDB lineage: Bacteria > Bacteroidota > Bacteroidia > Flavobacteriales > Flavobacteriaceae > Algibacter_E > Algibacter_E mikhailovii. The sequence continues at coordinate 282,239 of NZ_BMWZ01000006.1, read as the reverse complement.
GAAGTCACCAACGACTACAGTACTGGTACTTATCAATTTGTTCAACAATAATACCCAAAATGGTCATGAAAGCTATGAAGCCTATAATGAACCAAGATACAAGCATATGAAAACTACAAATCTAAAGTTCATAAAAAAAGGCATATTCACCTTTGCCTTGATAGGTTCAATCTTTGGTTGTCAAAGTTGTCAAAAATCTGATGACGACGTAAAACCAATTCCTCCTCCAACAGTGCCTGAACCTGCCAATGTGAGATTTTATTTGACTAAGGCAGATCAATCTCAATTGTTTAAAGTACAGGAAACAGGAGTGTTTAAATACACCGAAAATTCTAATTTTTCCATTAGTGTCAATGCCAACCAAACCTATCAAGAAATGGATGGTTTTGGATATACACTCACGGGAGGAAGTGCCTTGCATTTAAATACTATGTCTTCTTCAAATAGAGCACAAATTCTTAATGACCTCTTTAAATGGGATGGTAATAGCATAGGTGTTAGCTATTTAAGAATTAGTGTAGGAGCTTCAGATTTAGATACAGCGCCATTTTCCTATAATGATTTACCATCTGGTGAAACAGATATTAATCTCACCAAGTTTTCTATAGCAAAGGATAAGGAAAACCTCATCCCTGTTCTAAAGGAAATCTTAACCATAAACCCCAATATTAAAATCATGGGATCGCCTTGGTCTCCTCCTGCGTGGATGAAAACAAATCAAAATTCAAAAGGAGGAAGCCTTAAACTTGAATATTACGAAACCTATGCACAATATTTTGTAAAATACATTCAGGCTATGGCTAGTGAAGGTATTGCTATAGATGCCATTACTGTACAGAATGAACCTTTACATCCAGGGAATAATCCTAGCCTGTTAATGGAAGTTCCTGATCAAGCCAACTTTGTAAAAAATCATTTGGGACCTGCTTTTTCATCAAATGGCATAAACACCAAAATAATTATTTATGACCATAATGCAGATAGGACAGACTATCCTATTTCCGTTTTAAATGATCCCGATGCCAACCAATACATTGATGGTTCAGCCTTTCATTTATACGCTGGAAGCATTGATAAACTCAGTTTAGTCCATAATGCACATCCTGACAAAAACCTTTATTTCACAGAACAGTGGGTAGGTGCCAATGAACAATTTCAAGATAATTTAAAATGGCACATTAGAGAACTTATTGTTGGCGCTTCACGAAACTGGTGTAAAACGGTACTAGAATGGAATTTGGCAGCAAATTCTAGCCTACAACCTCATACCGATGGTGGATGTACAGAATGCTTAGGAGCCTTAACCATAGATGGTAATACTGTTAAAAAAAATGTAGCATATTATATTATAGCGCATGCCGCAAAGTATGTCAGGCCGGGTTCAATGCGAATAGAATCTAATTATTCGTCAGACCTTCCCAACGTGGCCTTTAAAACACCTGAAGGAAAAACAGTCGTTATTGTACTGAACAATTCAGATACTAAAAAATCATTTAATATAAACGTTCCGCAAGAACCAATATCTACATCACTCGAAGCTGGCGCCGTGGGTACGTTTGTTTGGTAATAATTTATAAAATTTTAAAGTATGTTTAACTACAGAATCATTCTTTTTGTTGCTGTACTGGCAGTTTCATGTTCAAAATCAAAACAAAACCAGCCGCTTTCTGAAGATGTAAAAGTCATAAAAGATCAAACTGTTTCATATCTCAATAAGCCCATGCAGGTATACACCACAGCAGAACTAACCAATTTAAGATTGACGCCTACTGATACTCTTTCATTTAAGGTTGCAGAACAGCCCATGGAAACAGAAGTTTCCATATTTGTAAATACGAATAAAACATTTCAAAAATTCTTAGGCATTGGCGGAGCTATAACAGATGCATCTGCCGAAGTTTTTGCAAAACTAAGTCCTGACAAACAAGAGGAATTGTTACAGGCTTATTACAGTAATAGCGGCATAAACTATAACATTATAAGAACCAGTATACATAGTTGTGATTTTAGTTCTAAAAGCCATACCTATATTGATGAAGGTGACGCTGAACTTAAAACGTTTTCTATTGAAAAAGACAAAGCCTTTAGAATACCAATGATAAAACGAGCCACGAGTTTAATCAAGGATAATTTGGTCTTTTACGCCAGCCCATGGAGTCCACCAGCATTCATGAAAACCAATAAAAACATGCTTCAAGGAGGAAAGTTGTTACCAGAGTATTATCAATCTTGGGCAAACTATTATGTTAAATTTATTAAAGCTTATGAAAATGAAGGCATTCCTGTTTGGGGGGTTACTATACAAAATGAGCCTATGGCAAAGCAACGTTGGGAATCTTGCATTTATACTGCTGAAGAAGAGCGCGATTTTTTAAAAAACAATCTAGGTCCAACATTTGAAAAATCAGGTCTTAGCGATAAGAACATCGTAGTTTGGGATCACAATAGAGACTTAATCTCTCATCGCGCAAATACTATTTTTGAAGATCCTGAAGCAGCTAAATACGCCTGGGGTATTGGATTCCATTGGTATGAAACCTGGACCGGTGGTGACCCTAAATATGATAATTTAAAAAACATTAAAGCGTCTTTCCCTACCAAAAATTTACTATTTACTGAAGGCTGTCAAGAGAAATTTAGCGAAGCGCATTACTTCAGATGGTCTAACGCGGAGCGGTACGGAAACTCTATGATAAATGATTTTAATAGCGGTACCGTGGGATGGACCGACTGGAATATTCTTTTAGATGAAACCGGAGGTCCTAACCATGTACAAAACTTATGTTTTGCACCAATACATGCAGATACAAGAACAAACGAATTAATATATACGCCCTCTTACTACTACATTGGCCATTTTTCAAAATTTATAAAACCAAATGCGACAAGGGTAAGCACTACAACAAGCAGGAGCACATTAGAAAGCACCTCTTTTATTAATGAAAACAAACAAATGGTTACTGTAGTAATGAATAAAACAAATGCCCCAATTACCTATAAACTTTTAGTTGATGATAGCGAAGTATCATTAACCATACCTGCGCATGCTATGCAATCTTTATTATACTAATCTTAAACATTAAACATTATGAAAACAAATTACATTCTAAGTTTTTTAGCTCTTATGCTACTTGTCTCTTTTCAAACCACAGCTCAAGTAGATGTCACCCTTAAAGTAGATATGTCCGGACAGACTATTAGCCCAGATGGTATTCATGCAGTAGGTACTATAAATGACTGGAATACAACAAGCACCATGCTTACTCAGGAAGGCTCTACAAGTGTTTATTCTGCAACTATTCAATTAAATTCAGGATGGCATGAATATAAATTCTTGAACGGCAACGCTTGGGGTGCTGAAGAGCAAGCTGGATATCCTTGCGCTCCGTCCAACGGCAACAGGTTTTTATATGTAAATGATTCCGGAGTGCCAGTAGTTTTGACTGCTGTTCCTTTTGGAGGTTGTAATGCGTCAGGTACAAGTTTTGAAGTAACATTAAACGTAGATATGTCTAATGAAAGTTCTGTTTCTGGAAATGGCATTCACATAGCAGGGCCTTTTAACGGATGGAATCCTGGTAATTTGGCTTTACCTAACGTAAACGGTGACATCCATAGTGGAACTTTTAGATTACCAACACCATTAAATTATCCTATAGTATTTGAATATAAATATCTTAATGGAAATGCATGGGGTACTGAAGAAACGCCTGGGCCGGAAGACACTTGTGGAACAGTTACTGGAACCAATAGGCTAGTAACGGTTAACAAATCAGGAGAAAGTCTTTTAGATGTATTTAATGGGTGTAATTATACTCTAGGTGTAAATTCCTCTCAATTGTCTGATGCGATATCAATTTTCTACAAAAAGAATGAAGGTTTAATCTTAAATGTAAAAGAATCAAACTTTCAAAACCTAAAAGTCCATGTCTATGACTTATCAGGGCGTAACATAACTTTTAAGGAGATTTCAGGTAGTGGCATTATTCCCCTAAGTCAAATGAGTAAAGGCGTTTATTTTGCAGGTATTAATGATACAAACAATAACAGCATGGTCAAGAAATTTATTGTGTTCTAGTTTCGTCTATTTCGTTTTTAAAAGCCTATACTATTTAACAGTATGGGCTTTTTTATTTTAAAGAAATAAGTATAACCCAATCCTTATTATTTTCGGATGGAGGCATACCGAGTTCAACATTTCCAGAGGCACGAACGGACGTAATGGTTCCTAATTCCAGGACACCGCCATGCCTAGGGTTATACCATTGTACTAAAAACTCTTTTCCAGAACCCCCTAAATTCAGTTTTACTTTTTCCACGCCCCCTTCAGCATAAATGGCGTATATCTCCCCTGTTTTAGCCAAACAATAAGAGAAACCCTCAGAAATAATTAAATCATCTCGAGGTTCCATCTCCCAGAATGGGATATATTTATTGAAAAAGTGTAATGCATACCTATTTTGATCCCAGAATAAATCACGACTCCTAAAATCTTGACAAGTTAAATCTGAATTTGGACTGGCATACCCAAAGTACCACTCTACGCCAAAGCCTCCAGCCATAAGCGTACCCCACATAGCCCTTGATCTGGCATAATTATGCTCCGGATCTTCGTCATCTGGTAAAAGCGCTATATTTGCTTTACCAGGTTCGTCAACGGCTAAGGCCCATTTTCTCCCCGTAGCATTAGATTTTTCTCGCCATTTTAAAACTCTACCGTGAACATCAATAAATTCGGGATGACGTAATTGTAATGAAGCTCCGGTTAAAGGCGACTGCTCTCCTATTAATTCAGCATATCTATCGTCTTTATTCGGGAAGGTATGGATCACTAAATGACTATGATATGCATCTAACTTAGAGACGTAGTTCGCCACCTTTAGAACTTCCTGAATGGGTTGGTTGTTTTCTTCGCCCAAATTCCAATTCATGGATAAATGATGCCCAAACCTAGCAATAAGCTCTCTGTAATACAACTTTCCTTCTGTTCCAAAAACGCCTTTATCCATTAAATGATCTGTTTCTGTTTCATGGGTTTTAAAATGTAAAAACATCCCTTTTGTTTCAGCATACTCAAAAACACGTTCCCATTGGTCCAATTTAGAAACATCAAATCTTGTTTTATGAAACAGCGTTTCCCAAGCCTCTTTGTTTCTCTTTACGCTGGCATAGGCTTCATATTCCGCTTTAGATACTTTTAAAATATGTGGGAATATATTTCTATCATCGCCATCAACATTAAAGGTTAAAAATGAAAACACATTGAGTTCTTCACTGGCCAAATAGTTAATAGCACCCAAAAGATTTTTCCCTTTGGTTTCTTGCCATAAATATGGTGTTGCGTTTTGGTCAAAATCCTTGCCATGCGGTTCCCATGCTTTTTGAAAACCTAGCACATTTGTAGAAACGTCGAAATCTGTATATGCCAATAAGTTTTCAGGCGGGCTTTGTTCTTGATAATTCTTTTGGGAAACTACCATCTGCGCTCATTTGGTTTGGTAGCAATTCCTTTTTATAAAATGCTGAACAAAATTCTATTTGTTTTTTATTTCCTGTTAGTCTTGCAAATGCCGCCACCTGCATAGCCCAGCATGTACTATGGTTGTTGCCATTATTGCGTTCTTTCAGCCCATATTCATGGGTAATTAACCATTCTAAATACGACGAAAACCAGCTTTTTATAGTTTTCACATCTTGTTGCGGAAATTGTTTTGCGCTTTCTATCACTTGTACCGCAAGCGCCACTTCTATCAAATGTATAGTATCTATGATGCCTATACCTCTTCCTGTTACACGGCCTTTTATAGCTTGTGCATACAGTAAATGCGGATTCATCTTAGTAGCCTCATTCACAAACCAAGCCCTTAAATGGGGCATTAATTTATTTAAATACAAGGTATCATTGGTAATTAGATAAGCGGATGCCAATGCTCCTGAAATTTGACTTAACCGAATCATGGCCTGCCTATGTGCTACAAAATTATCTGGATTAGACAGTCCATCTTTTCTTATGTAAGCGCTATCAGGATATTTAGGATTTGGCCACCAATAATCACCTTCAGAATAGAAGTCATGCTTTGTACCAGCACTCCTAGGCGCAATACTAGCCGTAACGGTTACAGGTTTTACATCTAAATATTTGGCGGCATCAGCCATAACCTGATCCTTAACAACGGCTTCTAAACGTTCAAAATCAGTTTGTCGGCATGATAAAAATAATAACACACATGAAAACGCAAAACAGAATCTCCTTATTTTCATGGCCAAAATCTTCTAATCTATAACTAAATATGTTCCTTTAAAACTTTGATTAAGCACCATAACCTTTAAAGGTTCTTCTTTTGAATCTCTTTTAACTAGGATTGAAGCCACACCATTTGCCATTTCAATGGATTCACTACCTGTAGGTGTTCCAAGACTTTTATGACTTTCTCCACCAGAAAGACATTGAAAATAAACTCTATTCTCGTAATCCAGACATCGTAAGCCATTTTTATCATGAGCTGTAGCGGTTACTAAGTAATTTCCATCATCTAAAAGCTTATAACTTAATTCTAAACCAACCGCTTTAGTGTTTTTGGTATACCTATAATTTAATTTTAATTCATCTTTAACCGTTTTATTTGCTTTAGTTTTACCAACGGATACCAAGGTGTTTTCACCTTCTTCAAAATTAAGTGTCCAATTTAAACCAGAAGCCGGAAAAGCTTTTGTATCCCGTTTTTTAGTCCCAAGACTTTTACCGTTTAAAAATAGCTCTACCTCCGGACAATTGCTATAAACACTTATATCTCTAGATTTACCTTTTGCCCCTTGGCGCTCCGTCCAGGTATGTGACTCTATGTAAGTAAAGGGTTCATTACTCCAGTAGCTTTTAAAAACATAAAAAGCATCTTTTGGGTTACCCGCTCTATCTACCAAACCTTTTTGATTCATATAAGGAATTGCATTCTCAGGGCGTAAGGGTGTTCCAAAATCTTTAAAAGCCCATTGTATATTACCGACAAAAGTTGGATCGTTTTCTGATATTATTAAATGCCAATCAAATAAATCTACAATATAATTTTCGCTCCAATCTCCTATTTGGGCAATATTAGCAACATCGGTTTGTACTATGGCCTCTTCCCAGCCATCCGATTGAATTTGACCTTCACCCGTAATAGGATTTTCCGTATGCCTACCAACATGACTAGAGCCCCCATATTCCGCATGCAAAAAGTGCGGGTATTCTTCTTTATATTGGTCTATGGCTTTTTGATAACTTTTATAACTCCCGGAATACCAACCGGACCATATGGATGGTGAAAAGACATCTACGATATCTGATCCTTCATAATATTTCCGTATAGCTGTTTTTCTTGAAGGATCAAGCTCATGGGCATAATCATTTAGTTCCTTTAAAAAACTATTCATCTGACCTGTATCACCGCCATTTTCAAAATCAGGCAACCAATACATCTCATTCCCTAAAGACCAAATAATAACACTTGGATGATTATAGTTTTGATTTATTATTTCTTTGAGCATCGTCTTGGTATTCTTTTTCCAAGTATCATTACCAACGCCTCCTCTACACCATGGCAATTCATCCCAAACCAGTAAACCCAATTCATCACAAGCCTTATACACCTCGGGATCTTGAGGGTAATGGGCTAATCTCACAAAGTTAGCACCCATATCCTTAATAAGTTTCATATCTGCTCTATGCTGGGCATTACTCATAGCTGCACCAACACCCGCATGCTCTTCATGCCTGTGTGTCCCTCTTAAAAGTAGGCGCTTACCATTAAGATAAAAGGCACCGTGATCCTTAAATTCAAACCACCTAAACCCAACACTTTCAGATACGTTATCTTTTACTGTTTTGCCTTCAATAAGTTCAATTGATAAGGTATACAAGTTGGGATTGTCAGTATCCCAAAGTTTAGGGTTTTTAATATTTTTAAAGTATACCTCAGACCTATTATCTTTTATTTTAAAAACTGATGAGGCAATAGACACGCCAGCGGCATCCACTAACGACGCTCTAACTTTTAGTTTAGTATTTTTAGCTGGATTTTCAATCTTAATTATGGCCTTTAGTTCAGCATTTGCTTGAAAAACTTTTGGAGTAGTAATTTTTAATTCTGACACATGTTCCGCAGGAAGTGTTTCAAACCATACATCTCTTGTAATGCCTCCAAAAATAAAAAAATCACTTTTTTGAGAAGGAATAACTTCTGGATTGTAGCCATTATCTGCTCGTACCAAAATATCATTTTTACCAGGAGTTATAGCATCACTAATATCAATTGTAAAGCCAATATAGCCGCCAATATGAGCACCTACTTTTTTCCCATTTACAAAAACTTCACTTTCAATATTTACACCTTCAAAATACAATTGATAAATCTCTCCTTGTATAACATTTGGTATATCTAATGTCTTCTTATACCAACTTCCACTTCTTCTATAACCTGGATTTAAATCAGTAGCATCTAAAGCATTCCAACTATGGGGCAAATTAATAGGTTCCCAATTGTTTTGGCTTAGCACATCATTAATATCAGTAGTATTATTCTCTAGATATAACCAATCATCATTGATCTTCACTTTAGTCCTATCCTGAAGTCCTTGAACAGATTGCATACATAAAGCAGTAATAAAGCAAAGCATTAAACGTTTAAACGTCCTCAATGTTGTTAATTTAAATATCATTTAGTCTAATTTTTTTAATTTTAATAATGTTTCTAGGAAGTAATAATCTCCATAAACTATGGGCTCATCCATTTCAGATCTTTTAGACCAATCACCAAAACTATGGTCTAATACAAACGGAATATCAACTTCTTTTGGCAATATGTATTCTTGTGATTTCAGAGTTGAAATAACCTTTTTACTATATTTTAAATAGTCCTCATTATTAGTATACCCATAAAGCTCTACTAAACCTGATGCTACTATTGCCGCGGCCGATGCATCTCTTGAAACATTTGGAATATCTGGATTATCAAAATCCCAATATGGAATTCCATCTTTTGGCAGGTTTTTATGATTTATAAAAAAATTAGCTGTGGCCACAGCTCTATTTAAAAACCTTTCGTCTTTGGTGTAACGGTATGCCATTGTGTAACCATTAATAGCCCACCCTTGGCCTCGTGCCCAGGCTGAATTATCATCAAACCCTTGATGAGTTACCCTTGCCCTCACCTGACCAGTAATGGTATCATAATCTAAAACATGCCATGTACTATCATCTGTTCTAAAATGATTTTTCATGGTCGTATTTGCATGCTTTACAGCGATATTATGATATAAACTATCTCCCGATATTTTTGTAGCTTCAAATAACAACTCCAAGTTCATCATATTATCTATAATTACAGGAAATTGCCATATATCTGCATGGTGGTCCCAGGAACGAATACTCCCTATGTTTTCATCAAACCGCGTGCTTAATGTTTGGGCACTTTTTACGATTATATCTTTATAATCTTGATTGTTGGGATTGACACTTAGGCCTTGACCAAAACTACAAAACACCTTAAAGCCCATGTCATGGGTTCTATCATTGAACTTCTCTTTTTCTACAAAAGTAGTCCATTGTTGGGCTCGTTTTTTAAAAGCTTCATTTCCTGTGAGCTTATAAATTTGCCAAAGGTTTCCCGGAAAAAAACCACTACACCAATCTTTAGATGGTACTTTTTTTATGACTTTATCATCATTAGAGAAGCTTCTTGGAAACGCCATGGAATCTAACTCATAGTGCAATAGTTTGGCATATCTCGCATGTAATAATTCATCAAGGTTTATTTGAGTGTCCTGGGTCTTATTTTCATTTTTAGATTTGCATGCAAAAAAAAAGGTAAACCCAAAAACAAAGGCAAGAACAAGGACAAAGTGACTAACGCTTTTAATATATGTATTTCTCATAGGTTCAAAAATATGTTAAACCATTCATGTAGTAATACAAAAAAGGGGTAATAAAATACAAACCACTCACTAACAAAAAGTTACAACCTCTATTTTTAAATGCGTTGATTTATAAAATAAATGATTCATGCATTATAAAGCACACTAATAAAAAAAATGGGTTTACAACTTTATGTTTAAGTTGTAAACCCATTTTGAGAAAATTCAAATAGATTCTATTTAAATCCTTTCACTATATTTTATGCTTCAGAATTCAATAGCTCCTTTTTCGCGTTTTTTTTTAATCCTTAGGTTTGCATAATTAATAAATGCAAACCCAAGAACAAAAAACTAAACTAACTCAAACTATTGAAAAAACTATTAATTATAACCAGGATTATTTGGTTGTAAATTTGGATTTCTATCTAACTCATCACCAGGTAATGGCATTAAATAATCATTTTCGTCAAAATCAGGTTTAGCACCTTCATAACCTCCAGCACCAAACACATCGCCATTTCCAGCGTCACCTAATCTTCTTCTTGCAATGTCATACCATCTTTTGCCCTCAAAAGCTAATTCTATTCTACGCTCTTCTAAGACATCAGCAACAGTAATACTTGTAAGATCTGCAGGAACAGCACTTGGAGCAAATGTCATTTCTACATCGGCACCTGTTTTATAGGCTCCACCCAATCTAGCTCTAGTCCTAACTCTATTTAAATAAGAAAGTGCTGGACCTGTTTGACCAATTTCTACACCGGCCTCTGCAGCTATTAATAATACTTCTGCAAAACGAATCATTGAATAATTATGACTTGTTGCTCTACCACTACCACGAGCGAATGGACCCGGGTAACGTGTGTACTTAGCAATATATGGTGTGTTTCTAGCATGAACGTGTCCACTTATTGTAAAATTCTCATAGGTTACAAAAGTACCACCAATATTTGCTTCTTCTTCAAAACTCACTCTAGTTCTGTAATCTGCTTGATCAAAAGATGCATATACAGCTTCGGTAGGAACAGCAACAGACCATCCACCACCTGAATTTCTATCATCACCTCTAATACCAGTCATTGGCGCCACTTGATCGTAAGCATTATCAGAAGCCTCTACATTATTATAGTCTAATGCAAATATGGGCTCCGGAGAACCATCAATTACGTTAGCATTGAAAAGGTTTTGAAAATTTGAATCTAAATCCAATCCGTATTCCGAAGTAGTAATAACCTCTACGGCCTCATCATACGCTTTTTGAAACATAGCTTTATCACTTGTACCTGCCATAGTTAAATACACTAGTGACAAATATGAGCTTGCTGCTGCTTTTGAAGGAATACCTGCAGATGGTTGTGTTGGTGGTAACCATGTCTTAGCAAATTCTAAATCTTTGATGATATTAGCATATACTTCCGCTGCTGGCGTTCTACCAATTGAACCGCCCGCTTCAGCATCAGTTACGTTAGCATCAAGATAAGGAATAGCCCCAAACTGTCTTACTAAATGAAAGTAATAGAAAGCTCTAATAAAATAGGCTTGAGCAACAATAGGGTTTTTCAAATCATCAGCTACATCTACCTGTGCAGCGCCTTCAATAGCTAGGTTAGCTGCAGCAATGCCTTGATAAGTTTTTAACCAAAACTCACTAATCATACCATTATCGGTTAAAGTAGTAAGCATATCATGTTCTACCCTTCTTGTTTGATCAGATTGAAGGTTTACCATATCCGATCTTAACATTAAGGCTATAGAAAGTTTTCTACCCCAAAACTTTTCGTTGATAGCATGGGTTTTAGCACCCTCAACAGCTGTTTGAATATCTTTTGTTGTTTGAAAAAAACCATCGGGGGCTAATATACCTATTGGCTTTTCTTCCAAATCTGAACACCCCATTAATGATACTCCAATTAATAAGAATATAAATTTAAATGTTTTCATATTTTTTTTTTTTTTAAAATGTTAAATTAAGGCTAAAGCTAAAAGATTGTACGGTTGGATAGTTTCCAAAATCGTATCCGCTAAGCGTGTTACTAGAAATGTTACTTCCAGGATCATTACCTTCAAAGTTTACTTCAGGATCTAAACCTGAGTAATCTGTAATAGTAAACAAGTTTTGAGCACTTAACGATAATCTAATTTTTTGCATTTTTAATTTTTCAAGTACTTCACTAGGTAAATTATAACCTATTGCTAAATTCTTTAATCTAATGTAACTTCCATCTTCAACAAATCGAGAAGAAATTTCTCTATTACTATTATTTCCTACACGAGGTTTATCAGTATTCGTATTATCTGGTCTCCATGCATTATTGAAATAATCGTACGTTGTATTAGAATCTCCATTCATTAACTGAACGTTTGTCATATTAAAAATCTCTCCACCAGAAGAACCTTGGAAGAATATATTCAAATCAAAGTTCTTATAGGATAAATCATTGTTGAATCCCCAGTCAAAATCTGCATTTGGATTACCAATTATGCCTCTATCAGACTCGGTAATATCACCACTATCATCTAAATCATAAAATAATGGATCTCCTGCAACACCTCCGGATATAGTTGCAGTACCAGCCGGTGCTGTACCTCCTTGGTAAACACCTGCATAATCTAATCCCCAGAAAAGACCTATTTCTTCTCCTACTCGCAACACAGTACTACGATCTGTACTAAAGTAACTTGGTGTACCATCAAAGAATAAATCTTGATCGTTTACTAAACTTACTACTTTGTTTTTATTTGAAGAAAACACAATATCAGAAGTCCAAATAAAGTTATCTGTTACAATATTTCTTGTGTTTAAAGAAATTTCAAAACCTTTATTATTAATTTCTCCTAAGTTCGTTAAAATAGCATCATTTAAATAACCAAAATATTCAGGTGTACCATTGTTTCCAAGAATCAAATCTTTAGTATCAATGTTATAATAGTCTAAAGATAAGTTAATTCTACTATTAAACATACCAAAATCAACCCCAATATTTGATTGGTATGAAGATTCCCACTTTAAATCTGGGTTAGCAGGTTGGTCTGGTGTAATAGCCGATACAGTTTGGCCGTTACTAGATGCATAAAGGCTTTCGAACCTAGCTAAAGACTGGTAAGGCGCAATTGAAGGATTACCCGTAACACCATAACTTAATCTTAATTTTAAGTTAGAAACCGTTTCACTATCTTTTAAAAAGTCTTCATTAGATATTTTCCAACCTAAAGCACCAGAAGGAAAGATTGCATATTTTTGATTGGCAGCAAAGTTAGAAGCCCCATCACGTCTAACCGTAGCTGTTAATAAATACTTATCGTTATAATCATAATTTACTCTACCAAATAATGATTGAATTTCTGTGGTTGTAATAGCTGAATCCGGTTGTAAAAACCCTGTTGAAGTTCCTAAACCATAGTAAATAAAACTATCAGAGATTAGTCCAGTTCCTTGTACCAATGACATTTCATTAACACTTTTCTGATAAGAATATCCTCCTAATACCGTTAAATCACCTTTTCCTAACTCTTTGGTCCATGTTAAGTAATTCTCACTAATTAACGTTGTATTTCTCCAATTTTGAATACTTGCTCTACCACCAACAGCACTAGCTGATACTATTAAAGAAGAAGGTACATAAACACCTTGCGTTCTATTTCTAGTACTATAACCAAAAGTTGTTTTAAATGTAAGACCTTCTATAATTTGATAATCTAAATAAGTATTTGCTCTAAAATCATCTGTCTTAGTTTCATCTGTTCTTAAGGCTGCTACTGCGTAAGGATTATCTACTGGATCACCAAGAGCATCATTGATAGTATACGTACCATCTGGATTTTGAATTGGTTTATCAGGTGCAAATCTCATAGCCAAAGATATAGCATCATCACCACCTCCACCAACACCGTTAGCACCAGAAGATTGCGTTGCAATACCATTTTTCTTATCTCTACTTCCGTAAAGGTTCATACCCATTTTAAACTTATCAGATATTTGCGCATCAACATTAGATAAAAATGTTAATTTTTCAAAACCAGAATTAATAATAACACCTTTTTGATCATAATAGTTTGTAGATGCATAAAAATTAATTTTTTCTGACCCTCCAGATACTGCAAGTTGTGTGTTAGAAATATTACCCGTTTGATAAATCACATCCTGCCAATCCGTATCAGCTCCTGCATCTGGAAAAGGCGTTGAATTACCCTGATTAGATCTAATCTCATTTTGATAAGCAATAAAGTCATTGGCTTTTAATAAATCCAACTCATTAGATGTAGTATTTGTAGAATATACTGTATTCAAATCCACAGTAATTTTACCTTTTCTACCTTTTTTTGTTGTTATCATTACAACACCATTAGATCCTCTAGACCCATAAATAGCCGTTGCTGATGCATCTTTCAATACTTCCATAGATTGAATATCATTAGCTTGAGGCATTTGTGCTCCAACAAAACCATCAACTACCAAAAGAGGTGAACTATTAGCACCAATAGAGGTATTACCTCTAATTTTAATAGCTATTGGCGCACCCGGCTCACCACCATTATTAGATTGTACAGCAACACCTGCCGCACGACCTTGTAATGCCTGTGCTGCATCTACCACTGGAAATGCAGTTAACTCATCAGCTTTTACTGAAGAAACTGCACCTGTGATATCACTCTTTTTACGAGCACCATAACCAACAACTACTACCTCGTCTAAAGCATCTACATCCTCAGCAAGTATTGCGTTAACTACACTAGAACTACCTACTGTAATTTCTTGTGATACATAACCAATATAACTGAATACTATAACATCTGAAGCACTTGCTTCAATGGAATAATTTCCATCAAAATCAGTTGAGGTACCATTCGTTGTTCCTTTAATAATAACATTAACACCAGGCAAGGGCATTCCGTCTGCCATCCCTGTCACATTCCCTGTAATAGGCTTTTGTTGGGCACTTACACTAAGTACAAAACAAAAACCTAATAATAAAAACAATGTCTTTTTTAATCGTTCGTTTTTTCTCATTAGTAATTTAATTTAAGTTAGTTATTGTAATCATATTCATCTAGTTTTTGGTTTACCAAATTGGTAAATCAAATTGGTAAACCAATTCATTTCGTCAAATATATGTTATTTTTTTGTTAAAAGAAACATATAATAAAGACTATCTTTAAATAATTTTAAATTTTTTTTAGAATTGAAATTAGGTATAACTCATATTTACCTAATTATTTTTGTAAGATTCATAAAAATCGAGCCCATAAAAAATATAATTAAAACTCTTAACGAAAGTGGCTCGACTTTCCATGTCATGTGGATTAGAATAGTTTTGTGTCATAAAAAGAATTAGTTGTTTAATTAAATAGTTAGTATAGGTATATACAGATTAAACTAAATATTATAATTATACAGATTAGAAAAATCTCTATATAGGAAAGCTTTAGTTTATTGTTTTTCATTTCTTAAAACTAAAACAAACTTTATATGTAGAAGTACAAAAAAGGGAGTGAAATAATTCAAAACACTTATTTACAGCACTTTAAATTATAATATTTTATGATTCTGAAAACTTTTTAGAATACTGACTTGGTGATATTCCAAATTTCTTTTGAAAAGATTTACTAAAATATTTAGGGTTTTTGAAGCCAACCTTATAACTCACCTCTGAAATATTAATTTTCCCTTGTTCTAAAAGTTGAGCGGCTCGTGTCATTCTAAAGTGAAGCACAAATTCATTTGGTGTAAAATTAGACCAAGCCTTTATTTTTGTAAAAAGCATGGTTCTGCTTACTCCCAACTCTGATGCAAAAAAGGGCACATCAAAATCCTCATTTCCTATCTGCGCTTCAACAATTTGAATTGCTTTTTTATATAGGACTTGATCTACCGAATTTATAGCCACCTGATTTGGATTTAAAAGATCGTTTTCTGCGAACTTTTCTTTAAGTCTGGCGGTGGCGTTTAGTAGGTTTTTAATTCTTACTTTAAACTCGTTGACATCAAAAGGTTTACTTATGTAGTCATCGGCACCACGTTCCAGCCCTTCCAACTTGTACACCAGAGATGTTCTTGATGTTAATAATATTAGAGGAATATGACTTGTTTTAACATTGTTTTTAATTTCAGCACATAGTTCTGTTCCCGTCATCACAGGCATTACCACATCGCTAACTATTAAATCTGGAAACTCCTTTTTTGCCATTTTAAGTCCTATATCACCATTTTCAGCCTCAAGAACATTATATTGACTATCTAAAACACTCTTCATAAACTTTCTCAAAGGCTTATTGTCCTCAACAAGCAAAACAGTCCCCTTTTCGCTGTTTATAGGATCAGGAAGCTCCTCTTCAATTGATTTTTCACCTGGCTCCAATTGGCTTACATACTGTGATAAATCTTCACTAAACTTAAAATCTTTTATAATTTCTTGATCTAATAAATGCTTACGGCCTAAAGGAAGTTTTACACTAAATATGGAACCAGAACTTTCTGTATTATTGGTTACCATAATATTACCTTTATGCAAATCCACGATGTTTTTAGCTATAGAAAGTCCGATTCCTGTGCCCTTATTATAATCCTTATCTGGTTTATTATTGAGTGCGACTTCAAAAAACCTTTCAAAAATTATACTTCTATATTCTTCAGCAATTCCCACACCTGTATCCTCTATACATATTGTTACATGGTCCTCGTTCTTTTTAACTTTTACCAGTATTTTGCCGCTCTTTGGCGTATACCGAAATGCATTAGAAATTAAATTATAAAACACCCGTTCTAATTTGGTACGATCATAATAAACCAAAATTTCATCTGAAACTGGCAAAAATTGATAGTCATAATTACCATCTTTTGCAAACTCAGAAAATGACAAATAAATTTCATGTAAAAACTTTATAATATTGCCTTCGGCTGTTTCTAGTTTATAAAGGTTATTTTCCAATTTTCTAAAATCCATCAACCTATTAATTAACTGAAGAAGGTGGTTTGCACTATTTTCAATAACCAATAACTTTTTAAATATTTTATTACTCCCTCTATAATCCTCAATAACCTGCTGGAGCGGACCTAAAATTAGTGCAAGTGGCGTTCTAAACTCATGTGATATATTTGTAAAAAACTCTAACTTTAACCTATTCAGTTCCTTTGTACGTTCGGTCTCCAAGGACTCCAACTGTAAATCATGTCTTAGGGTAGCTCTAGACCTTAGTATAGTTATAAGAAAATATAGCGCTCCCAAAATGAGCAAACCATAAATGGAAAATGCCCACCAAGTACGCCATGGCGCGGGTTCTACATTTATTTTTAATTGGGTCACATTTTGAGTCCAAATCGAATCATTATTAGCTCCTTTAACCTCAAAAACATAATCTCCCGGATTCTGAATAGTATAAGAGGCTGTATTACTACTTGTTACATTCCATTTTTTCTCTAAACCTTTTAATCTATATTTATACTTGTTATTACTGGAGTTAATAAAATTTGGAATTGAAAAAGAAATACTAAAATTACCTTGTTTATGAGATAGATTAATAGATTCTGTGTAGGGCAAGGTTTTTTTTAAAACGTCTTTTGGATTATAATTTTCATACTCTTTAACATTAAAATCTGTTAAAATAACTTGTGGCACATAATTGTTAGTAGTTATAGTATTCGAATTAAAATGGGTGACACCTGATGGACCGCCAAAAAAGAATTCAGACTTCCCAATTTTTAAACTAGCATTATCATTAAACTCATTACTTAATAAGCCATCAGTTTGATTAAACAACTGCACTTCTTTATTAGATTTGGTGTACTTAATTAGTCCCAAATTGGTACTTAGCCATAATTGTCCTTCATCCTCCTGTTCTAAAATACTATGAACAGCTGAAACACGTTCTTCTCCCAAAGGTAGACTCACAAATTCAAAAGTCTTTCCGTTATACTTAAATAATCCTTTTGATTTTGTACCCACCCAAAGCGTTTTATTGCTGTCTTCAAAAACACATAAAACATCTTCCCCATATTGCACCTTGGCATCATAAAAATATGTCTCTATACCATTACTCTCTGTAATTTTATTTAACCCTTTCTCTGTACCTACCCAAACATTATTTTTTGAATCAATCCGAATAATTCTTATCAAATTACTAGAGAGTCCTTCATCTCTATCTTCAACATTTTGAATTCGCGTAAAATTTCTGGATTCCGAATTATATTTAATTACACCTTGGCCAAATGTGCCAATCCACAAATTGTTTAAGTTATCCTTTTCTATAGCATAAACCCCTGTATTACTTATTATATCAAGTAGTGATTCGGGAAATTCCTCGAACTCAATTCGTTTCTTACTAAGGTTATAAACTTCAATTCCATTCTTAAAAGTTCCTATATACAGTAACTCATCTAATACTTTAAGAGCCTTTATATTGTTTCCTGATAGTCTTGAACTTTGGTCATCTAAATAACTGAAGGTGTTTTCTTTTCTATTCCAAATATTAACGCCTCCACCTTCTGTACCAAATAGAATATTGTCATTATAACGCGCTATAGAACTAACAACTGAATAATTTAGGCCATTGCCCCTCAAACTTTGTGTAATGCCTCTAAAATTCACATTAGTTTCATCCCATATATTGACGCCTCCATAGTATGTACCAATCCAAATGGAACCTTTCTTATCTTTATACAATGATTTTACAGAGTTCTTGCTTAGTCCCTCCGTATTAAGTATATCTGCCTTTAATTTAGTAACAGACTTATCTTTATTTACAATTTTTAGTCCACCATAAGTACCAACCCATAACACCCCTTTATTATCAAATAGCAATTGCCGTACATTATTTTCATCGACTTCTTCTGCCTCCTTTTCCAAATAAAGACTAAAGTGTTTTAGAATAAAGTTATAGCTTAAAACACCTAGATTTTTTGTAGCCACTAGTATATGATTCTGAGGCCCTTCAACTAAATCTTGGACAAATAACGCCTCACTACCTTTTAAAATTGAAAAATCGAGACGTTCATTACTTCGATTTACCTTATAAATGCCCGCTCCAGTTCCAATTAAAATTTGACCTCCTGAAGTTTCTAAAACAGATAATACCTGCCCGAGTACTGGTCTTTTAAAAGTATTTAAATAGTTAGTAAAGTTATCACCTGCTTTATTGTATATAGAAAGACCTTTTGATGTTCCAATCCAAATCTCTCCATTAGAAAGTGTTTCTATAGTCCAGATGGTATTATTGCACAAGGAATTACTTTCTTCGCTGTGAAAGTATCTAGTAAACTCATCTGTTTTAGGATTATACTTATTTAAACCATTATATGTTCCTATCCATAAATAACCATCATTGTCTTCATATATAGATAAAATATCATTATTACTAATAGATTTAGGGTTATCTTCTTCAGTTCTATAAACCCTAAAATTCGTACCATCATATTTATTCAAGCCATCGCGAGTACCTAACCAAATTCTACCGAGTTGATCTTGATGAATTGCTATAACAGCACTTTGAGAAAGTCCATCTACCGAGTTTAAATGATTAAAAACATAGGTTTTGTTTTGAGCAAAACAGTTTATATAAAACAGAAAACACAAAACAAAAATTAGCAGTCTAGTCATTATAAACTTAAATAATTAAGGTCTGTAAAAATAGAAAAGTATTATCACAATAATTAAATAATTTATGGATTATACCCCCATTATATCATCGAAATTGAAAAAAGTAGAAATTTAATTAAAGAAAAAAATCATACGTAATAATATCATATGATTAAACTGCCCGATGCACTTCCTTTCCGAGGGTATCAACCTATCACTGAACTATTTATTAAAACGATGTTATTATCACTTTGTAAATTCTTCTATTAACCGTGTTACCAATGCCCCATCTTCAACAGGACATGGATTACTGCGTTTTTCCAAGAAATAATTAACCGTTTCCTGTATCATTGGCCGTTGGATATCTGTAGGGTTTTTAAATCCAAATGTGCGTTCCATAGTTTTAGATTTCAAGAAAACTTGCTCCTCATAAAAAGAAAATTCAATAGTTCCATTTTCACCATAAATAACACATCTATCTTCCTGCAAACCTTTAGGAATCGCAAAAGACCACAACCCTCTAAATTGTATACCGTTCTCAAAACTTATTATTCCGCTAACGGTATCATCCACATTATTAATTTTAGATTGGTTAACAGCAATACCTTTAGCAGCATTATAGGCTCCAAAAAAGTGATACATTAAATCAATTTGATGTGGCGCAATATCATGAAAATAGCCTCCTCCCGAAACGTCTTTATCCAATCGCCAAGTCGCTTTAGAATTAAAATCAAAAGGCTGTAAAAACCTCAAATCGACAAATTTAATAGCTCCTATCGCATCTGTATCGATTAAATTCTTAACCTGTTTATACATGGGCAGAAAGCGTCTATAATGTGCTACAACAAGTTTAGTATTACTTTTATCAACAGCCTTGATAAGTTCTTCGGCTTCTGCATTAGATAGCACCATAGGCTTCTCTACATACACATGCTTTCCGGCATCCAACGCTTTTAATGCATACTCTAGATGTGTGGATGGCGGAGTGGCAATATATACAGCATTTATTTCTGGATTTGCAAGTAATTGATCGGCATCGTCATACCACAAAGGCACATTATGTCTTTTAGCAAAATCTTCAGCTAGATCCTTGTTTCTGCGCATTACAGCTAACAATTTTGAATTATCACACTTTTGAAACCCAGGACCACCTTTTACTTCTACAACATCACCACAACCTATTACCCCCCAAACTATTGAATTATCTGTCATTTAAAATATGTATTTTTTACCATGCTAAACTCAAACATAAAACACTAGTTTTACTATTGTGTCCTGCTGCAACCTGCTAACCCCCCCATAGATTACACCAAATACCATGGTAAGTAAATTAAATTTATTACAAGGAATCTCTTAAAATTAATTTTGTTGTTAAGTACGTTTGTGATTTTTGATTCGAAATTATAAAATCTGCAACTTTTGCTCCAAATTCCTTAAAGTCTACTGAGACTACCGAAATTCCTTTAAAAGTATACGCCTTTAAGGGTGTATCATTATAAGATAATATACCCACATCTTTCCCAATTTCATATTTAAAAGCATTAGCTTGACGAAGCAACTCATGCAGTATGCGATCATTAACGCAAATGTAAGCTGTACCCTTTTTTACCAATAACTCGTTAGAATCAGTGCAAATGGTATATTTAAATTTATGATCTTCACAAAACGTTTTAAAGTTTTCTACACTTTCAAAAGGATGATGTGTATACTCCGGATAAACAAAATTTAAACGATCATACTTAACAAATAAATGTGACGCATTCTTTAAAACAGTATAAAACCCCTTCCCGAAATCTTGAAACACATAATTCCCAGAATCGCATAAATTCGCTTTCCAATCAATAAGCAATAGCTTTTCTTCCGCTATTTTTGAAAGACTTTCAGCAACTTCAGGATGATCAAAGCCCATAACAACATATTTATAGTACTTTCCCTTCTCCTGGTTTAACATTGCCTTAAAATTTTTAATATTATAATGATGAAACTGTAAATCTACAATAACATCATCTGGCATATAACTCATAAAAGAATGATAAAAAACTTCTTTATAGGCTTTAAAGGTACTTATTAGTAATAGAATTTTTTTTCTGCTTTCAGCTATATAATAGCCTTTATTTGGTGTTGCTTTTATGTATCCTTGTTTCTTTAGCAAAGTATAGGCCTTAAACACAGTATCTCTAGAAACCCCATAATCTTTACTAAATTCATTTATGGAGGGTATACTATCTCCAAAACTTAATGCATTAATATTGATAGATTCCTTAAAGGCATTAACAATTTTAAGATATTTAGGATTATTGTT
Source organism: Algibacter mikhailovii (assembly GCF_014651495.1). Lineage (GTDB taxonomy): Bacteria > Bacteroidota > Bacteroidia > Flavobacteriales > Flavobacteriaceae > Algibacter_E > Algibacter_E mikhailovii. The sequence continues at coordinate 260,477 of NZ_BMWZ01000006.1, read as the reverse complement.
ACCATTAAAATCCTTTATAAAAACTTTCTTAGCAATCATGTGTAATTAAAAGGTTAGAATAGATTGGATACTTTAGAATAAAACTTTAGTACTATTGAAAATATTGATATCAGCTATATCAAATAAATTATATAAAAACGAAATATCTATCCTGTACTTTCTGTATGCCTTTAAAAAAGATTCGTTTGTGACTGGTGATGCTTGAATACAAAATGGCCAGGATTTCCTTATAAAACTTATAATTCACCCACTTGATTAATTTCTCAAAACGTTGTAACACATATTAAAACAAATGGTTAGAACATAAAAAACATCTAGAAACCAAATAGAACAAACACTATCAACTTCCCATAAAATCATCTATAAATTGAAATTATTGTTATTTGAATAACATTTCTCTAAATATTACAAGTAACCCGATAAAAAAACACACTGGAGAGATTCACTAGGTTCAGTCCAATAATTATTTAGAAATAAACAACGAAGCCAAAAGAGCTTAAAAAAGTCGCATCTTCAATAATTAACCATAAAACTTAAGCTAGTAGAATTAATATTAACAGTGAAGAATGTCCAAACAAAAAACATGTTATTTAAAAGGAAATAGACTTGATTCTGTTCTTGAGCTATTCATTAGCGCCTTTAATGCTACTACAATATCTGGATGTTGTTCCGCTAAATTTTGCGTTTCTAATGCATCTATTGATAAATCATAAAGTTCAAAATTATCATAACCGTTCTTATGAATATCATAACAAACGCCTTTCCAATTACCTTTCCTTACCGCTTTGCGTCCACCTTTAGCACTAAATTCCCAATAAAGATATTCATGCTGCTGTTGCTCACCTTCCTCTAAAAGCGTGGGCCACAATGAAATGCCGTCACTAGATTTAATGACCGTTTGATCTCCTACTAGCTCTGCCAAAGTTGGCAGAATATCCCAAAAGGCCGATGCATGATTTGATGTTGTTCCTGGTTTTATTTTTTTTGGCCATTTTACAATAAACGGTACTCTAATACCGCCTTCATATAAATCTCTTTTCACACCTTTCAACCCTCCTGAACTATTGAAAAAATAGGGGTCTGCACCACCAACCTCATGTGGCCCATTATCACTTGAAAACATCACAATGGTATTTTCATCCAGACCAAGTGTTTTTAATTTTTCTATAATTTGCCCCACATAAGCATCCGTTCTACTTATCATTGCGGCAAAAACTGCATATGGTGTTTCCTGAGAACAATATCTGCTTATAATCAAGTCTGGCCCATAATCAGAAGATTTGGCATTCTTAAAAGGTGTCTCCCTAAATTTCCCAATATACTTAGCAAGAATGGAATCTTTAGGGGAGATTAATTCGGCATGAGGTAAAACAATAGGGACATACGCGAAAAAAGGTTTATTTTTATTTTTCTCAATAAACTGAAGAGTTTCCTCTTGTATTTTATCGGGGGCATAGGTCACAGTATCTATCCAATTATTCCCCTTTAAACTATCCTTTTCGCGATTTCTCCATAGATATGGCGGATAATATCTATGTGCCATCCTTTGGCAGTTATAACCATAAAATTCATCAAAACCTTGATTATTCGGGTCCCCTTCAGAACCAATAAATCCTAATCCCCATTTTCCGAATCCTCCCGTAACGTATCCTGCCTTTTTTAAAACTTCTGCTATAGTCACAGAAGCATGAGGTAGGGGTGTTTGACCTTCCTGCCCTTTCAATTCTTTATTACCACGTATTGGTGTATGTCCTGTATGTTGTCCTGTCATTAATGCTGAACGGGACGGTGCACAAACCGTGGAACCACTATAATGCTGGGTAAACCTTATTCCTTCTGCTGCGAGTTTATCAATATGGGGTGTTTGTATTTTTTCTTGACCATAACAGCCCAAATCACCATACCCTAAATCATCAGCTAAAATGTAAATAATATTTGGTTTTTTCTTTGGAACTACAACTGTTTTCTTTTCTTGCTTACAGGAACAAGTGAAAAGAACAAAAACTAATAAAATCAATAGACTATGTCTCTTCATAATATAAATTTTCCAAAACTGTACTTGATTATTCTATACCTAGAAACTCATCCTTATTCCCTACTAGGAAACACATACTTTGTTAATAATAAAGGTATTCACCCCTTAAAAAACAATCTAATCATAAATCTTTTGGCCACTGTACTACGGTATTATTATACATGGCATCCAGTCCCATCTGAACACATGTAGCCGTATTTGCTCCGGTTAACACGCTAGACTTTGGCTGAGTATTATTTATAATGGCATCTCTAAAATCAAGCAATGCCTGTTTGCTAGGTTCTAAATGTTCCACATTAATAGGATATCCTTTATTCTCATCCCACTGAGCTGTAGCACCACTAACACCATCAACATCCTTAATGACCTTATTTTTTTGACCTTCAGGATAAAACCAAGCGCGATGCGTATCAATAATAATAGTCCCCTTATCACCCATTACCTTTATTTCATAACCATTTTTAGCATTACTTGTTAAACAGGTGAATTTTGCTTTCACGCCACTAGGGTAACTATATGTTAAATGTATATTATCAAAAGTTTCTCTTGAATCTTTCCAGTAATCAACACCGCCAACACCCATAACTTGATAAGGAACTTCATCTAATACCCAATTCACAAAATCAATTTGATGTGAACTTAATTCGGCAGTTAGTCCACCAGAAAACTCGCGATACATTCTCCAATTTACGGCCTTCTCATATTTAGACTCAGGCACTGGTCTTCTCCAATTTCCATGACGATTCCATTGGCATTCAAATGCACTAATCTTGCCAACCTTTCCTTGTTTTATCAAATCAACAACATGCGTATATAGTCTAGAGCTATGGTATTGATGCCCCGTTTGAAATATATTATTTGATTGATTGGATTTTTTTACTAATGATTGTATGCCGCTGTTTCCTTTAGCCAAGGTTTTTTCACAATACACGTGCTTATTTGCATCCAAGGCATCTATAGCAATTTTTGAGTGTGTGCTAAAGGGCGTTGCTACAAGCACTGCGTCAATATCCTTATTGTCAAGCAACTTCCTATAATCAGAATACCCAATGGGTTTGGAATTAGCCTTTGATAGTCCATGCTCCAATCTAAAAGGAAGAATATCACAGCAGCCAATGACGTTAATATTCTCAATAGAGTTAATTATGGACGTCAATCCACCGCCTCGGTCCCCGGTTCCAATAACTCCAATATTTATTTTATTATGCATATTAGCATTAGATAACAAACTTCCATAAGCATAAGAAGAGCAAGCCACTGCTGATGCAACAACTCCTGTTTTTTTAATAAATGAGCGTCTTTTCAAAATTTATTTAGTTTTTTTAGTTGTTATAATCTCAATAAGGAGCATATTTTTTAATGAAATCTTTTAAAGAGGCTTAAGTTAAAAATATAATACAATCCCCGCTAAATATTTTCTTAAAAACACTATTAAAGCTTTTCATCGGTCTTAATATGCATTCAATGATTACAATAAATATTAGCTACAATATGGTGAATTTACTGTTCATCTAAAACAGATTAAGCTAATGAATTCATCCCTTTTGTAAGGGCTGGTATATTATAAGCCATATGTTATAGTATTCTGCATATTTCTCACAGTGAAAATAACTACAAACACCTAATTTCGAAATCTAATCGTAATTGAATCACAACAATGTTTAAAAATTTATCTCTAGTCATTCTTTTAATTAGTTGTTCTATCTTAGGTCAAACTGAAGGTTTACCTGTTGGATATGAAATAGGAAACAGGACAAAATTGAACTTAAATTACAATTGGAAATTTCATTCAGGGGATTTTATTGATTCCCCAAGTAACCTAGAATTTGACGACAATTCTTGGGAAGAGGTTTCAATCCCGCATACCCCCAAATTATTTTCATACGAAATGGATAGCATTAAAGAGACTTGGGTTCAAAAAAACTATTTACGTGATATTAATTGGTACCGAAAAAAACTAAAAATTAAAGCGAATCCTGAGGATAAAATATTTCTAGAGTTCGAAGCAGTACACAATGCAACAGAGTTATGGGTCAATGGTAAAAAGGTTGGACACCATGCTATAAATGGCTATGTCCCTTTCCATTTTGATATTACCGATTATGTATACCTTAATGAGGAAAATACCATTACTGTAAAGGCTGACAACAGCTACAGTCAGGTAATACCTCCAGACCCACACCGCACTGATTATGTAAAATATGCAGGTCTGTATAGAGATGTATACCTGGTAACCACAAACAAACTTCATGTTAATTACAACTGGGAAGCCTTTAATGCTGGCGTGCATATAACCACGCCTACAGTAAATAAAAACAATGGTACGGTTACAATAAAGACTACGATTAAAAATGAAAACGCAGACTCCAAACAAGCTAAAATAGTGACCCAGATTATAGATGCTGATGGCTACCTTATTAAGGAACTAATCAGCAATACAGAAATTAAAGCGCACACAACATACACGTTTAGACAATCTGCCATTATTGAAGACAATTACCACTTATGGTCACCCGATACGCCATATTTATACCGTGCACATTCAGTAATTTATGCTAATGATGAACCTGTTGATTTTGTGGAAAACACTTTTGGTTTTCGAAAATTTTCTTTAGAAAAAGGCAAAGGTTTTGTTCTGAATGGTGAACCTCTTTTTTTGATTGGGGCAAATAGACATCAAAGCTATCCGAACATAGGAGATGCCGTACCCAATTCATTCCACTACAATGAAGCCCTGCAATATAAAAAAGCAGGACTAAATATTATTCGTTTGTCGCACTATACTCAAGACGATGCCTTTATTAATGCTTGCGATGAATTAGGCATTTTAATTTATGAAGAGCCTTCAACATGGATAGAATGGGGCGATGATTCTTGGTTTTCAAATTTAGAGAGCGCAACAAGAACCATGATAAGAAATCACAGAAATCACCCCTCCATTATTATTTGGGGTGCTGGTATAAATCATAGAGGTCCTGTACCTAGAATGCAAACCGTTGCAAAAGAAGAAGACCCCTTTAGATTAACTGCTTCTGCCTCTAGTCCTTGGAATGCTGCAAAAAATGAAGGGATTACCGATATCTATGCCACTATGGATTACAGACGCACTGAATTTCCTGAAAATGCGTTTACCATGGTAATGGAGCACGGTAGTTCTCCCAATGCTGAAGTTAATCAATTTCATATTTCAAGATATAAAAGCAATAAAAACAATTTTGCTGCTATAACATGGCTAGGCGCTGATTATAACCATCTTCAACCAGACATTGTTGATGATCAATGGAAACGCGATTTCATGACAACCTATGGCGTTCTATCACCATATAGATTGCCTAAACCAGTATACTATTGGTACCAATCTGAATTAGTCCATAAACCAATAGTTCATATCGCTGACGAAACGGCCTCAAAAGATGGAAAAGTCAGAGTTTACAGTAACTGTCAAGAAGTTGCACTATACCATAACGACAAATTAATAAGCAAACAGCATCCTGATAATGATATCACAAAATCTAATTTAAACCATCCCTCTTTCACATTTCCTTTTCATTGGAAATCTGGAAAATTAAAAGCTATTGGCTATACCAATGGTGAAAAAATAACCGAATTCTCAAGAGAAAAACAAGGTGAACCTCATCATCTAAAAATAGAGTTCAATATTAAAGACAAACCATTTTATGCTGGTGGGTCAGATTTAAGATTAGTGCATGCTTATATTCTAGATGAGAATGATGAAGTAGTTACTAATGCAAATAATGCCATTGAGTTTTCTGTCTCAGGTGATGGTGAACTCTTAGATAACGGCGAAATTTACGCCAATCCAGCTAAACCCCATAATGGTGTAGCATCCATTTATTTAAGGGGCCATCAAAACCCAGGTAATATTACTATTACCGCTAAATCGTCTAAACTAAAATCTGCAAAAGCAACAATTTCAACATCATATTATAATCCAAATGAGATTGCTAATAACGCATTAGCCATTTATGATTTCCCTATTACCCGAGTGGATTTAGGAGGAGAAAAACAATTGGTTCAATTTGACTGGTTAGAATGGACCGGAAATACCACACAAAACCTACAATACAAGCTTGTTGATTATGATGCTAGCGTTGAAATTAATTCGGACAAAAGTATAAACTGGGAAGCCAATAATGGTATGTTAGGAGATCTAAGTTTCATGGGATCAGATGGTGTTTATATTCAAGAAGGCAGTCTGTCGTTAAAAATTAATGGTTTAGATAAGGGAACCTACCAAATAGAGACCTTTCATCATGCCGTAAAAGGTAAATTGAATAATAATATTAATGTGCGTATAACAGATATAAATGGTGTTTTCAGTAGAACATCTGATGATCATATTGTGGATTATTATGATAACGGTAATACTGGGGAACGCAAGCCTTTATCAATTAAATCTACCTTCCAAACAGATGGTAACCATTCTGTTGTATTGGAATTTGAAAATAAAATCGAGAAAGAGGCTATCTGGCTAAATGGCTTTATTATTAGGAGAATAATGTAAATTCTAATTAGAATAATAAACAAAACAAACAACACAGTTTGAGAATTAAGCACCATGATCTATTGACTTAACTGCTGCAAGTTTTTGAATAGCGTCTATAATATATGTCTTAATGGTCAGACCAAAAGCGCTATAGCAGGCAATATAACTTAGACGATTTAGGACCTCTATTTTGAAAAGTCATCATATCAATTACAGTGTTGTTTGATTATTCTTACGGACTTTTATTCTATTGAAACAGGGACATTCTCTTTAATACCAGCAGTCTTGTCACCTTTGAATTTAATCAATTATTAATTTAGAAGCACATAGATAAAAACTAAGTATTTTTGCTATGCAATTTTAGTCCCGCTCTGTTGGGCTTAATGATTTATTTCTTTCACTTTTAACTTTGGCCTCTTCTTTTATTACATTCTCTGCATGAGGATCAAACCATCCGGGCTTTATATTTTTAGAATCCCACTTCAGGTATTCGGCCTTTAAGGCTGCTATTAAATCTGGATTTTCATCAGCAATATCATGACGTTCTAAAGGGTCGTTCTCCAAATCAAAAAGTAACACCTTATCCTTGTAGGCACTTTTATAAAGCTTATACTGCTCATTTCTTACCGCATATTCAAATCCACCGGACGAACGCCAAAATAATAAATCATGCGGTTTTCCTTTGTTTTCACCCTTTAAATAAGGCATCAAATCTGCCCCATCCAGTTGTTTTTCAGATGCCGCTTGACCTCCAGCGATATTTAATAATGTTGGATATAAATCTAAAGACGACACAGGTTGTTCATAATGTTGATTTCCCTTAAGCCCATCTGGCCAGCTCATAAAAAAAGGCACTTTAATACCGCCTTCAAATAGCATGCCCTTATGCCCTCTATTCGGCCTATTATCAGCATACTCTATCCTGCCGCCATTATCGCTTAAAAATACAATTACCGTATTGTCCTTTATATCATGAGCCACTAATGTTGAATCTATTCTACCTATACCGTGATCTACGGCATTTACCATAGCTCCATAAATACTTCTACCCGCATATTCTATATGTTTTGTGTTTTCTAAATACTGTTTACGCGCATGATTTGGAGCATGAGGAGCGTTATAGGCTAGATATATAAAAAACGGACGGTCTTCATTTTTTTTAATAAAACCTATGGCTTCATCTGTAAAATCATCGGTTAAATAAGACAATTCATTTTGAGGCACCTCTACCCCATTTCTATAAACTGTTCTTAGAGGTCCATTTGGCATACCCCAATAATTCATCCCGCCACCAGGAAAACCAAACCAATGATCAAACCCCTGGTTTGTTGGGTGTAGATTTGGATGGTCACCAACATGCCATTTTCCAATAGCACTTGTTGTATAACCATGCTTTTTCAAGGCTTCTGAAATCATCTTTTCACTAAGTGGCGTTCCAATAGTATCATCATTTTCACCTTGATATGGCATATTGCAATCATGTCCAAACCTTGCTTGATATCTACCCGTTAATAATCCGGCTCTTGAAGGGCTGCAATATGGGTGCGAGACATAGCCATTAGAAAATATCACCCCTTCTTCCGCAAGTTTATCCAAATGTTCCGTAGGGATATCTGTGGCGCCATTAAATCCAACATCTGCCCACCCTTGATCATCAGTAAGAACTACAATTATATTAGGCCTTTCCTGAACATCTAGCCCGATATTTGATTTAAAACCGAGTAAAACAACAATAGAAAAGAAAGCAATGAACGCGGTTGGAACAAAAATCTTTAAAGCATAAAATAAAGGATGTATACGCATTGGGTCAATGTATTTGTTTTAACTAAACATAGACAAAACAGTTAATAATAGGAACTTTCGTAAAATTATACCCTACTTCATTAAAACAATTTAACTGTTGTTTTTATCTCTACAACAAATGATTTAATTAATAATATTTAACAAAAAACTTCTAAAATCCACTATTCGTAGGATACAATGATTCTACATGTCAACATTCAATTTTCTATATAACTAGTGCATTAAAAGATCATTTCAAAATGCAAACCTATGAACCACAGAAGTCTCTCCTATTGATGGAGCAGTTATGAAAAAAATGGGATGGTATTAGCCATATAAAAATTATAGCTACCTACAAAAGAGTTCCGTCTTTAACGATGAACACTATGTGCGCTCCATCAAAACTAAACAACATGTAAATAGAGCTAAAAATACTATTACGAACCTTATAAAGAACATACGTTTTATAAAAATACTCATTTGTAAACCTCGTTAAAACAATCTAACTATACATTTGAGGAAGCTATACAAAATCAAAAAAGCAAAAGGTGACCTCATGATTTTTAAGATTAAAACGTGTAGCTAAAAAAGACTTTCACCTTCAAAATTTCAATCAAACTAAAATGAAAAACACCTTATTAATTATTCTTACTTGTACTTTTTATAGCATGTTAAGTGCTCAAGAAAAATATCAAAAAAACTGGAAATCCTTGGCCACCGTTAATCAAGTACCTGCATGGTTTCAAGATGCTAAATTTGGCATCTACGCCCATTGGGGACCAGCTTCTTCGGTGTTTTCGGGTATCGATCCAGATAAACATTATGGTGGTTGGCATGGTATGCTAATGTATAAAGATGGTAAAAAAGTACCCACCGATAACGGAAAACCAAGCAATAATTACTTACATCATAAAAAGAAGTATGGGAATCCTAAAAAATACGGTTATAAACATATAATTGAACAGTTTGACCCTTCTGGATTTGATGCAAAAACATGGGCGGATTTGTTCAAAAAATCAGGAGCTAAATTTGCCGGACCTGTAGCCATGCATCATGATAATTTTGCCATGTGGGATAGTAAAGCGACGCGATGGAATTCGAAAAACTATGGTGGCATTGACCCATCAGCCGATTTAAAGTCGGCCATTGAAGCCAATGGGATGCGCTTTATGGCTTCTTTTCATCATGCTTTTACTTGGAAATTCTTCGCTCCAGCTCACGCTCATGGAAATATAAACCCAAAAGATTATGATTTATATACAAGTCCACATGCCCTAGAATCTAATACACCCGATGACCGTTTTTATCAAGAATGGTGGGCTAAATTAAAAGAGTATATTGATGTCTATCAGCCAGATTTAATATGGTTTGATTGGTGGTTAGAAAATATGACTGAAGAATGCCGTCAAGAATTCTTGGCTTATTATTATAACAAAGGTTTAGAATGGAATAAAGAAGTTGCTGTGGCTTATAAAGAAAGTACATTCCCAATTACCACAGCTGTGAAAGATTATGAAAGAGGTAGACCTAATCAACCCAAATCTCCAGCTTGGCTAACAGATACATCTCCAGGGGCTTGGTTTTATAGACCTAATGCCAAATTTAAAACAGCTAACGAACTTGTAGATATACTTGTTGACATTGTTTCTAAAAATGGCCTCATGCTTTTAAATGTGCCACCAAATCCAGATGGCACCATTCCGCAAGTCATGGAAGACTTACTTTTAAACATCGGGAATTGGTTAGCCATAAATGGGGATGCCATTTATAGTACAAGACCATGGACTATATTTGGTGAAGGACCTACTAGATTACCAGAAGGTGGTCATAAAGTAGAAAAACATAAAATAGAGTATACCAATAAGGATATTAGATTTACAAAAAAATCCGATAAAGAATTCTATGCCATTGTTTTGGATGTGCCCGAAGATCAGATAATAATTAAGTCATTAAGTACTCAAATTGGTGTTTTAAACTCCAAAATTGAGGATATTACGCTTTTAGGAAGCAACGAAAAAATAGAATGGAAAAGAACTGAAGAAGGATTAATTATAAAACCACCAAAGTCCTATCCTTCTAAATTCGCTTTTTCCTTCAAAATTGTATTAGAAGGCTATACGGAAAATGATATTGGCGGTGACGTAGAAGCACATAAGGACTAACATAATAAATTAAACATGAAAACCATTGTTATCTGGTTCCTGTTGGGAATAAATTTGATTCTTGCTCAAGAGAAGCCCAATATAATATTTATTTTAACCGATGATCAATCATACGGCATGTTGGGCTGCACGGGTAATAGTGTGGTACAAACGCCACATATTGACAAACTAGCTGAGCAAGGCATTCTATTTACTAATGCCCATATTACCAGTGCTATTTGTACCCCTAGTAGAATATCAATTTTATTAAGTCAATTTGAACGTAAACATGGGGTGAATTTTAATTCTGGAACCAGTGTATCGCAAGAGGCTTGGGAACAATCTTATCCCATGGTGATGCGAAGAGCGGGTTATTACACGGGTTGGATTGGTAAAAATCACGCCCCCGTAGGTGAAGGCGGTTATGCGGGTGGTTTAATGGAAGAAAGTTTTGATTATTGGTATGCTGGTCACGGACATATTGGTTTTTATCCCAAAGACAGACATAAGATATTTAACGATGCCCTAGCCTCTACGCAACCGGAAGTTATCAATGAAGGTATTAATGACTTTTTAGACAATAATGAAAGACGCCTAAAAGGGGCCATTCAATTTTTAGAACAAAGACCGGAAGAAAAGCCTTTTATGCTTTCAGTAAATTTTAATTTACCGCACAGTGCCGGAACAAGTTCAATGGCATTAAGAGATACTGATGACGCCATTTACAAAACACGCTACAGAGATGAGAATATTGCATTGCCCGGTAATTACATTGCAAAAGCTGATATAGTCGAACCAAAACTACCAGCCAATTTACTAAGAGTAGAAGATAGACAAAAGAGCTATAGCTTTGTTGACACCCCCAATGCTTTAAAAGAACGTCTAATAAGGCAATATCAGGCCATGCATGGCATTGATAGACTAGTTGGCAACCTAACAACCAAACTTAAGGATCTTAATATAGCAAAGAACACCATTATTATTTTCACCTCAGATCATGGATTATTTATGGGGGAACAAGGTTTAGGTGGTAAATCATTATGCTACGAAAAAACCACGCACGTTCCTCTTATCGTTATGAATCCAATGGTTAAAAGGAAAAACAAAGGTCTTAAAAGTGATGCTTTGGTGCAGAGTATTGACATTGCTCCAACAATGCTAACTATGGCTGATATTTCAATTCCAGTTGAGTTTCAAGGCAAGGACATTACAAACCTTATACATGGAAATCATCAGGAGCCTAGAAAGTATGTATTTACCGAAAACCTTTGGTCAACACAATTTGGGAACCCGCGCTGTGAATCTGTTCAAAGCAAAGAATGGAAATACATTAGATACTACAAAAACAACACCTTTTCGGCAAGTAAAAAAATAGCTACTGCAAAACAACTGGGTATAAAAGAAAATAAAATGCTTTACGCGGTGCATGACCCCGATATCGCTGTTTACAGAAATTATATAGAAGCACCAATACAGGGCGAGCAACCGGTTTACGAAGAATTATATAACTTATCTGAGGACCCTAACGAACTTGTCAATCGAATTGATAATTCAAATGACTCAGGAATGTTAAATGAATTACGAAGTGTTTGGAAGACCGAAATTATAAATGCAAGAGGATCCGGAGCACCAAAAGTGTTGCGTTACACGAACGATAGTCACCCCCATGGTCAACACTAACAAATTTGATGCTTTATTTGGGTTACCTTAAGGCTTAAGCGGAATTATTTTAATTGAATTAAACAAGAAATTCTTTTAAGCTTAGCGTGAAAAAAGAGGTATTTAGACAACCAAAGAGTCAATTCGTATATTTTACATTATCTATAGCTTGCGATACATGTAAACGAAATTTAACACCACGGCAAAAACAATGCCCTATCCTTATTCTTACTCGTTTGGCGTTATCTTGAAAGAAAAAGCATGTTCGCCTACTTTATTAGGCAATTTTATTTTGAGCCCTGCCTCATCAACATCAAACTCCAAATGCCCTTTATGACCAAGTAATTGAACAGATTCAATATCGCGAGAATACAATGTATTTCCTTCTTTTAAAGATCTAATGATTAACTCTTCGCCCTGTGGCCAATCAAGAACAATGGCATACAAAACATCTCCTTTGGTTGTAAATCGAATATCCTTTGCCGTATTATCGGCATTATTGATCTCACTTAAATGACCTTCAACAACCTCAGCATCTCCTTCTCCATAAATTTCAAAAGTTCGAGTTCCATAAATGGCTTCGCCGTTTATATTTAGCCACTCTCCCATTTCTAATAATCGCTTCTTTACAGGCTCAGGAATTAGGCCATCTGCTCTTGGTGTTATGTTCAACAAAACAGCGCCATTTTTGCTTACAACGTCTACTAAAAAATCAATAAGTCTGTTAGTCGTTTTGTAATTAGGGTCATCAATATGACACCAAGCCTTCCAATCAATAGAATCATCTGTTAACCACGGAAAATCCTTCTTATCACGCATTCTAGCACGCTCCAAATCATAAACAGCTGATCCTTCAGCAAAATCATAAAACTTATAAGTAGCAACAACTTCCTTATTTGTTTTGTCGGCATGATTATAATAATACTCTAAAAACGCTTTTCTGTGTGCTTCAGAAATCACATCCATTTTATTGTCAAACCAAACTAAATCTGGATCGTATTTATCAATGATTTCTTTTAATCGATTTAACCAATCATCATTAAATTCTTGATCTGCCACAGGATAATAACGATCAATACCATTGTCTATTTCATGCTTACTTCTTGGCATTTTATTATCCCCCTTTTTTAATCTAGGCCCATACAATCCAGCATATTCTGGATTAGATGCATCTGTAGATTCATCCCAAGTGGGATACCAACCAAACAACCAATGGCGGTGATATGTTGCAATAAACTTCATATCTCGCTTGCGTATTTCTTTAGACAATTCGCCCATTATATCACGTTTAGGTCCTTTGTCTTTGGCATCCCACTCAGTTAAATCACTATCCCACATGGCAAATCCATCTGCATGTTCAGAAACGGGACCGGCAAATTTGGCTCCTGCCTTTTTAAATAAGTCAGCCCATTCAGCGGCATCAAATTTCTCTGCCTTAAACAAAGGAATGAAATCCTTATACCCAAACTCATTTAAAGGTCCATAGGTCTCCACATGATATTTATAGAAATCACTAGCCTTCCCTTCTTTGGCTTCTGGATTATCTGCATTTACATACATCCAATGTGAATACCATTCGTTTTCATATGCAGGGACACTATAAGGCCCCCAATGACAATAAATGCCAAATTTAGCATCTAAAAACCATTCTGGAGTTTCGTGCTTTTTTAAAGATTCCCAGTCCGCCGAATACTTTGGTGCTTTGTTTAATATTAACGCCTTCCTTTTTTCTTCCTTACAAGCATAAACTGCAATTAGTACAAACGTTGCTAATAGTAGTAGTTTTATAAATTTCATTTTATAGTTTTCTCAATCCATTGTTTAAAACCAATTTATTTGGAGTTCACGGATTAGTCGTTCCAATGGTTATCAATAATTTCTTGAATATGCGCGAATTTATCACCATCATCTTCATGTAATGCTGCGCGCTTTGCCTGAAGCTGATTTTTTAAATCGTTAATAACTGCTTTATATTGCACATCATTATAAGCATTATTCATTTCCTTTGGATCCTTAGTTAAATCATAAAACTCCCAAGCCACTGGTGTATGCATGGTAAATCTATTTCCCCAACTTTTCGTATTCCATTCTGCCTGCGGGTTATCTGTATCTACCCAATATTTACCATAATAAAAAATAAGCTTATACCGCTTAGTTCTTATTCCAAAGTGAGCAGGATTAGCATGGGCGTGTGCCATATGCATCCAATACCTGTAATAGGTTGACTGTTGCCAATTATCAGGTTCTTTTCCTGTTTCTAAAATCTGTTTAAAACTATGCCCTTGCATAAGTTCTGGTGCTTTACCGCCTCCTAAATCTATTAAAGTTGGTGCAAAATCAGCATTGTTTATTAGAGCATCCGTTCTTGTTCCAGGCTTTATTTTTTCGGGATATCTAACAAAGAAAGGCATACGCATAGATTCTTCGTACATCCATCTTTTATCAATATAATCATGCTCACCCAACATAAACCCCTGATCTCCCGTGTACACAATAATAGTGTTATCATAAAGGCCTTCTTCTTTTAAGTACGCTATGAGACGAGCAACATTATCATCAACACCTTTTACACATCTTAAATAGCGCTTTAAATATTCTTGGTATGTAGCACTGGTGTAAGCATCATCATCTAAACCTTTCACCTGATTTGTATCAAAATCAGGATTATTACTTTTAATATAAGTATCACTCCACAAACGCATGCCCATATGACGAATGGAATTTCGCTTGGACACAGAAGACCCTATATCGTGTATTAAGGAATCATTAATGCCACGCGTAGCCACTGAACCATTATTCCCATTATCATATAAACTTTCAGGTTCAGGTATTTTAGTATCTGCTAAATAATCTTTGTAACGTGGTGCATATTCAAAATCGTCATGCGGCGCTTTAAATTGATGCATCAGAAAAAAAGGCTTATTCTTATCGCGTTTGTTTTTCAACCAATTCAAAGTAATATCAGTGACTACATCTGAACTATGCCCTTTATACACTTTACCTTCATAGCCTGGCATTTCAGCAAATGGTTTATAATTCATGCCACTTTCAGTCAAGTTGGGATCAAAATAAGAACCTTGTTGATGGTGCTGAGTAAAAATATTATAGTAATCGAAATTTGGTTTGTGTTCTAAATGCCATTTGCCTACTAAAGCAGTTTCATAACCAAGTTTTTTCATTTCCATTGGTAAATACTGCTTACTTGTTTCTACCGAACCTTCAAGGTCTAAAACCCCATTTGCCTGACTATACTGTCCTGAAATAATAGTAGCTCTACTTGGTGTACAAATAGAATTGGTAACAAAGCAATTATCAAAGATTACACCTTCATTCGCGATTTTATCTAATGTTGGAGTTGGATTTAAATCGGCCAATCTACTCCCATATACACCAAAAGCTTGAGTGGTATGATCATCAGACATAATAAACAATATATTCGGCTGTTTTTGAGTTTTACTTTCCTGAGATACTTTAGAATTGCATGAAAAGAGGACAACGGTGAAAAGAAAATAAAAGAATATCTTAATGGCATTCATTGTATACTAATTTTTAAGAAGTAAAGATCGTAAAGCAAAATAGATGATTATACCATATATGTTTTAAACAGTGCAAATATTTATTCATAAGACAATAATAAAACAAAAAATGCCAGAAATTGATGTGCAACACCCTTAAAGTAAAGCCTGATTTAACGCTCCTTATTAAATGTTAATCACCCAAAGAAATACATAACAAAAAAAATCAAAATTATAAGCAAAGCAATTTGACTTCATAATAGGTTTAGGACCGTAGTATTTAAATTTAGTTATACATATATGGACATATGATATGTATTAAAAGTCAGAGGGACTATAACTTGATATAATTATTAAATACTTTTAACCACAGATAAAAATAAGACATAACCAAACTAAAATGATCAATCTTATTTAATTAGGATTAATAAAATATTGACACACCTTTTTTTAACTTTTTTCAAATAAAAAAGGTAGTAAAACCATTAATACGGCATAATGAAAACACTCTTTTTATTCTTAATTGTATGTACAACAATTCTAAGTTGTAATAAGGCAGAAAAACAAAATAACATTAAAACCGAAAAACCTAATGTCATTTTAGTAATTACAGATGATCAAGGTTATGGTGATATTGGCATTCATGGAAATGATGTAATAAAAACACCAAATATTGATGGATTTTATAAAGAAAGTTATCACCTTACAGATTTTCATGTAAACCCTACCTGCGCCCCCACTCGGGCGGGCTTAATGACTGGCAGATATGCCAATAGTACAGGCGTATGGCACACCGTTGGTGGCTGGTCTTTACTAAGAGAACAAGAAAAAACTCTGGCTAATATGTTTTCTGAAAACGGATATGCCACTGGAGCCTTTGGCAAATGGCATATGGGCGACAACTATCCTTTTAGAGCTCATGATCGTGGTTTTCAGGAAACTGTAATGCATTATGGCGGCGGCGCTCAGCAAACACCAGACTATTGGAATAATAATTATTTTGATGACACTTATTTCAAAAACGGAAAGCCAACGCCCTATAAAGGCTATTGTACCGATGTCTTTTTTAAAGAAGCCATTAATTTTATAAAGGACAGAAAAGACCAACCTTTTTTTTGCTACATATCTACCAATGCCCCTCATGGCCCTTACAACGTACCTTTAGAATATTACAATATGTATAAAGATTTACCAAATGATGTTTTAACAGACACTCAAAAGCGCTTTTACGGGATGATTACTAATGTAGACGACAATTTTGGAAAACTAAGGCATACCCTAAAAGAATTAAATATTGCTGACAATACCATATTAATTTTTATGACTGATAACGGTACGGCTGCTGGCTACAATAATTCTAAAGGAAAAGTTACAGGTTTTAATTCAGGAATGCGAGGTAAAAAAGGCAGCGAGTATGAAGGCGGACATCGGGTACCGTTTTTTATTCACTGGAAAAACGGCAATATCTCAAAGCCAAAAGATATTAACCAGTTAACAGCTCAAATTGATATTTTACCCACCCTAGCTGAATTGTGTAACATAAACCTACCTAAAAACCACAAACCTATTGATGGTCAAAGTCTTGTGTCCGTTTTTGAAAACAATGACAATATTGGAAACCGGATGCTGATCACAGATTCGCAGCGGGTACAAGAACCTGTGAAATGGAAAAACTGTTCAGTAATGCAAAACAAATGGCGATTGGTTAATGGTAAAGAGTTATTTGATATTGAAAAGGATCAAGGTCAATCAACCAACATTGCAAAAGAACACCCGGAACAAGTTCGAAAAATGAGAGCTTTTTATGACGCATGGTGGACTAAAACATCTGTAGATTATGATAAACCAATCTTTTTTAAAATAGGAAACCCAAACGAAAACCCTGTGACCTTAACAGCGCATGATGTCCACTCATCAAAAGATAATTATGTTTGGAATCAAATAAAAATTAGAAATGGCAATGTGGGTTCTGGATATTGGACGCTTGAAATCCAAGAAGAAGCGGATTATGAAATTTCACTAAGACGCTACCCTATTGAATCAAATTTACCCATTAACCAAACAATTCCAGAAGTTACAACAGAAGAGGTTAAAGGTTTACAATTTAATATTCCAAAGGGGAAAAATCTTGAATACACAAAAGCGTCTATTCAATTCGAAAATGCATTTTCAAAACAGGCTGAAGTAATTGCTGGAGCAGAATCTATAAACTTCAAGACCCATTTAAAAGCAGGAAAAACAAAATTTAGAGCACACTTTATGAATCAAGAAAATGAACAAAATGTAGCCTATTATGTTTATATAAATAAACTTTAAAGCCTTAACAGGAATCCGTGTGAACTACCTTAGTCTCGTCTTAAAAATAGATTGAAATTTATTGCGCTACTGTTTTCCATAAACATTTCATTCATACTAGCGGCTTTTTAGGGTTACTTAATTTAAGAACTATTATTAGTTTTAAACTTGACATAAACTATACAAGCTAGTTATTTCATCATTTGTGCTACTTTAATATCCATGATATGATTAGTTTTACATCAATATAGACAACAAGCAAACTAAATAATACTAAACCAAATGAGTAAAAGAAATGCCTTTTCAATTGTTTTAATGACCCTATTGGTAGTAGGCTGCACATCAAATACAAAGGAGAAATCCAAAGAAGACGCTAACACAAACACCATAGAATACACTGCTGAACAAATAGATCACCTTGGAATTACAGATGTGAACCATCTTAGTGCGGCTTCAAAGCGAGCCCTGAAATGGCCTACTGAATTGGGCAATGAATGGTTTATTGAGTTTGGAAAACTTGAGCCCTTAAAAGGTGATTTTGCTTATGAAGAAGGTGTTGTGAGGAGAGATCCTAGTGCAATGATTAAAGAAAATGGCAAATATTATGTCTGGTATAGCAGAAGTACGGGAAAAACGCAAGGGTTTGCCGGAGATATTGAAAACGACAAAGTATTCCCTTGGGACCGTTGTGATATTTGGTATGCTACTTCTGAGGATGGTATTACTTGGAAAGAAGAAGGCTTGGCAGTCCCTAGAGGTGAAAAAGGCGCCTATGATGACCGTTCAGTGTTTACTGTTGAAATCATGAAACATGAAAACAAATATTACTTATGTTATCAAACCGTAAAATCACCTTATAATGTGCGTGTAAAAAATCAAGTTGGTTTAGCTTGGTCAGACTCACCAGATGGTCCTTGGACAAAAAGTAAAGAACCTATATTAAGTCCTGCAGACAACGGCATATGGAAAGGTGAAAAGCAAGACCGTCATGCTGTAATAAAAAAAGGAGATTTTGATAGCCATAAAGTACATGACCCCTGCATTCTTCCTTTTAAAGGGAAATTTTACCTTTATTACAAAGGTGAACAAATGGGAGAAGAAATTACATTTGGAGGGAGACAAATACGCCACGGTGTGGCAATAGCAGATAATCCTCTAGGCCCCTACATCAAATCGCCATATAACCCCATTAGTAATAGTGGTCATGAAATTTGTGTTTGGCCTTACAACGGCGGTATTGCAGCTTTAATTACAACCGATGGACCAGAAAAAAACACCATACAGTGGGCTCCAGATGGTATCAATTTTGAAATAATGTCAGTTTTAAAAGGCGTTGATGCCCATGCCATTGGGTTGAATAGAACCGCCGATAATGAAAAAGAACCAACAGAGATATTACGTTGGGGATTATCACACATTTATAATAATGGTGATTACCAAAGTATCATGCGATTTACTTCACACAGAAAAACCTCTCATACCGCTAAGGGAGAGTCAAAAGAAGACAAAAAATAAAATAATTTTAACAGCTAAAAAGACAGAATGAGTTTCATTCTGTCTTTTATTTAATATATTGGTCAACAGAATAGTGTTAAATATATTTGTACGAGAAAAATAAAAATGAGTAAAGCTAATGTAGATTCAAAAGCAAGTTATAATGTCCCTAATTTAGAGCGCGGACTATTGGTCATGGAACTATTAGCAACCTACAAGCAAGGCTTAACATTGGCTGAGATTATTGAAAAATTAGACATTTCTAAGTCCAGCGCTTTTAGAATAGTTAGTACACTTATTTTTAAAAATTATCTTCAGAAAAACGAAACAACTAAAAAGATAACACTTTCAAGAAAACTATTGACTCTTGGAATTTCGTCTATGAATGAGCAAAGCATTGTAGAAATGTCTATTGATGTTATGCGTGCGCTTAGAGATGAATTAAAAGAATCTGTTATGCTTGGGGTTATTCTAGGTGTAAAAGGTACTATTCTAGAACAGGTTTCTTCATCATACCCAGTGAAACTTTTTGTAGAACAAGGCACCCAATTTAGCTTACATAGCTCTGTTGGAGGCAAATCAATTTTAGCAAACCTGCCTAAAGAAGAGGCCACCACAATACTGAAAGCAATGCCCTTTACCAAGTTCACCGATAACACTATCGTTTCTAAGGTTGAATTCAAGGAGCAATTAAAAAAGGTTAAAGAGATTGGCTATGCCATTGATAACGGCGAAGACATACAAGGAATTCACTGTCTAGGCGCTCCTATTTTCAATGAATACGGCTATCCTGTGGCAGCACTCTGGATTACTGCACCTCATGGTAGATTGCCTCATAATGAATTTGAGGCTAAGGGTAAAACCGTAGCAAAATACGCCCTAGAAATTTCAACAAAACTTGGGTATTTAGGTCAGTAAGCCCATAATTACAATTCTTTAATAACTGAAAGTCAGACCATTATTTTTGGGTCAGGAAATTTATACAAAATTCCTTATTTGAAACTAAATTCATATTTGAACAAATTATTTTGAATTTATTTGGCTGATTTTACGCTTAATTCTTATATTTGTTTCAAATAAGAAAATAGTTTATCATTTGAAACTAAATTTATCAAAATGAAAGCAACACAATATGAAGGCAATAAAACCTTCACGGTAGTCGAAAAAGAAGTTGAAGAACCAGCTTCAAAAGACGTAAGAATTAAGGTAGCATACTCCGGAGTTTGCGGTACTGATGTACATATCTATCATGGTATGATGGATAAAAGAGTAGATATGCCACAAACTATTGGGCATGAAATGTCTGGAACTATTGATGCAGTGGGTGCAGAAGTTTCAGGATTTGCCATTGGAGATAAGGTCGTAGTTCGCCCTTTAGACGACTCAAAAGCCAAACCTTCTGATAAAGGATTTAATCATATTTGTGAAGAGTTGAATTTTATAGGGATTGATAGCCCAGGATCTATGCAGCAATATTGGAATGTGCCTGCGTTTACGCTTCATAAATTAAAAGAAAATACAGATTTAAAACTAGCGGCTTTAATCGAACCCCTATCTGTCGCCACACATGATGTGCGCTTAAGCGGATTAGTTGCTGGAGAAACAGCCGTTGTTTTAGGCGGTGGTCCTATTGGATTATTGGTAGCTATGGTTGCCAAAGAAGTAGGAGCCCAAGTTATTATTTCAGAGGTAAACCCTATTCGTATCGCTAAAGCTAAAGAATTAGGTTTTGATGCGGTAAGTCCTTTAGAAGTTGACTTAGTAGATTATGTACATGGTAAAACAGAAGGACGAAAAGCTGATGTTGTTTTTGAGGTTGCTGGTGTGCAGCCTGCTCTTGATGTCATGACGGAAGTTGCAGGAATTCGTGGAAGAATTTTAATGGTGGCTATACATGGTGAAAAGAAACCTATTGATTTGTTCAAATTCTTCTGGAAGGAATTAAAACTAATTGGCGCTCGCGTTTATGAAAGAGAAGATTACGAAAAGTCAATTGCTTTAATAACGGCAAATGAATTACCCTTTGAGGCGATGATTACAGACGTACAACCACTATCAAATATTCAACAAGTATTTGAAAATATCGACAAAAACCCTGACGGACTTAAAGTTCTAATGGATTGTCAATTATAACACAACTATTGGCGGATAACCGATAGCATTTCATAATAATCAGCAAAAGCCAAAGACCAATGGCATTTTGCTCAAAAGAATAAAAAATGAGTATTTTAAATAGTTTTAATTTAGAAGGAAAAGTAGCGATTGTTACAGGTTGTAAAAGAGGTATAGGAAAAGCCATGGCCGTTGCTTTAGCTGAAGCTGGAGCAGATATCATTGGGGTTTCTGCTACTCTTGAAATAGAAGGTAGTGCCATTGAAAAAGAAGTTACTGCGCTTGGAAAGAAATTCACAGCATATCAATGTGATTTCTCAGATAGAAAATCCTTATACGCTTTTATCTCTGAGGTCAAAGCGAATCATTCACAAATAGACATTTTGGTAAATAATGCAGGAACAATTTTAAGAACACCTGCTGCAGAGCATCCAGATGACATGTGGGATAAAGTCATTGAAGTGAACCAAAACGCCCAATTTATTTTAACTCGGGAGATAGGAAAAGATATGATTGCTAGAGGTTCTGGTAAAATAATATTTACGGCTTCTCTATTGACTTACCAAGGGGGTATTACTGTACCTGGTTATGCAGCTAGTAAAGGTGCTATAGGTCAAATGATTATGGCATTTGCTAATGAGTGGGCCGGGAAAGGTGTAAATGTGAATGGCATTGCACCAGGTTATATTGCAACCGATAATACCGAAGCTTTACGTAACAACCCAGAACGTGCAGAGTCTATATTAGCACGTATTCCTGCAGGGCGCTGGGGAGAACCACAAGATTTCGCAGGACCTATAGTATTCTTAGCTTCTAAAGCATCTGATTATATGCACGGTTCAATCACTCTAGTAGATGGAGGTTGGATGGGAAGATAATTGAACTTTTCAAGTATAAATGAAATTTAAAACTCTTAAAATAGCTAACCAATTACAATCATTATTCTTTATAATGATTGTAATTGTTGCTATTCAAGGGCTTTCAGCTCAAGATAAACCCAATATTATTTTCATTCTATCTGATGATGCTGGTTATGCCGATTTTGGGTTTCAAGGCAATAATGAATTCAAAACTCCCCATCTAGATGCTTTAGCCAAAAGTGGTGTAAAATTCACTCAAGCTTACGTTTCGGCTGCAGTTTGTGGTCCTTCAAGAGCAGGGATTCTAACAGGAAAATATCAACAAAAATTTGGATTTGAGGAGAATAATGTTCCTGGCTATATGAGTGCATCAGGTTTGTTAGCTGATGAAATGGGGTTACCGCTAAATCAAATGACGGTAGCTTATTATCTTAGGGATTTAGGCTACAAAACTGCAATTTTTGGAAAATGGCACATGGGTAATGCCGACCGCTTTCATCCTACAAAAAGAGGTTTTGATGAGTTTTATGGTTTTAGAGACGGTGCGCGAAGTTATTATGAATATGCTGAGGAAGAGCAAAAGGAATCTGTTTCTAAAAAATTAGAACGAGGTTTTGAAAATTTCAAAGAAAGCGAGATATACCTTACAGATGCTTTAGCTAATGAAACTATGAGTTTCATGGAACGTAATAAAGACAATCCGTTTTTTGTGTATTTATCTTTCAATGCGGTTCATACACCAATGGAAGCTCGAAAAGACGACTTAAAAAAAGTACCAAGTCATTTAACAGGGAAGCGAAGAACATTAGCAGCTATGACTATTGGTCTAGATAGAGCTTGCGGTGAGGTGCTTCAAAAACTAAAAGATTTAGGGATAGAAAAGAACACATTGATTGTTTTTACAAATGATAATGGAGGTCCATCAGATTCTAATGGGTCTAGTAACCTTCCTCTTAGTGGAACAAAAGCAAATCATTTAGAAGGCGGTATTCGTATTCCCTTTTTAATGTCTTGGAAAGGAACCTTGAAAAAGAATTCGGTCTATAACAATCCTATTTCCACTTTAGACTTGTTTCCAACATTTGTGTCTTTAGCAGGCGGCGATCTCAGAAAAATAGAGGGGCTAGATGGGGTTAATCTTTTACCGTATTTAGAAAAAGGAAATCAAGAAAAACCTCATGAAACTTTATATTGGAAAAAAGAATCGAGAGCTGCAATTAGACATCACGATTATAAGCTCATTCGTTTTCCAGATAGACCTGCAGAGTTATATCATATTGAGAATGATATTTCAGAAATTAATGATTTAGCTTCAAAACAGCCCGAAAAAGTAAGAGAATTATATAAAATGTTATTCGATTGGGAATTAACCTTAGAAAGACCGCTTTGGCAATTAAAAAGGCGATACGAAGGTAAGGCAGCAATTAGAATGGATAAATACAGAAAACCAAAAATTAATAATTAACTAAAAAATTATGGCAGAAATTAAAGATTACCAATTGTTTATTAATGGTGAATGGAGAACATCAACTTCAGGAGAGACTATAGACATTCTTAGTCCATCAACAGAAGAAGTTGTGGCAAGAGTACAAAATGGTACAGCTGAAGAAGCTTTGGAAGCTTTAAAAGCAGCAGATAAAGCACAAAAAGAGTGGAAAAAATTACCGGCTCGTGAACGTGCTGATTTCTTATATAAATTGGCTGATGAAATTGATGCAAACACAGAGCATTTAGCTGAATTGTTAACAAAGGAACAAGGGAAGCTATTAAAAGTAGCGCGTTTTGAGGTTGCTGTAACCGCTTCATTTATAAGATATGCAGCCGAAGGCGCGAGACGTATTGAAGGTGATATCATTCCTTCTGATAACCCGAATGAACAAATTTGGATTCAAAAGGTACCACGCGGTGTCGTTGTTGCTATTACCGCTTGGAACTTTCCACTAGCCCTAGCAGGTCGTAAATTAGGACCAGCCTTAGTTGCAGGAAATTCAATTGTCATTAAACCAACTTCAGAAACACCAATATCTACCTTAGAACTTGGAAATCTTGCTAATAAAGTCGGTATTCCTAAAGGTGTAATTAATATCTTAACAGGTCCAGGTCGTGCCATGGGTAATGCTTTAGTAGAAAGCCCAATTACTAAAATGGTTACTATGACAGGTTCTACCCCTGTTGGACAGCAAATTGCTCGTAAGGCAGCTGATAATTTAACACATGTTCAATTAGAATTAGGTGGAAAAGCTCCATTTATAGTATTTGAAGATGCTGATATTGACGCTGCAGTTGAATCGGCTTTACATTCTCGATTTGACAACTGTGGACAAGTTTGTACCTGTAACGAACGTATGTATGTACATGAAGATATTTATGATGTATTTATGGAAAAATTCATAGCGGCTACTAAAGAAATTAAAGTAGGCGACCCTATGTTAGAAGATACGGATATGGGACCAAAAGTCAATGCTTCAGAATTAAAGCATATGGAACATTTAGTAGCTGTTAGTCTTGAAGAAGGTGCAACACTCGCTACCGGTGGAAAGCGTCCAACAGGTGCTCAATTTGAAAAAGGTTATTGGTTTGAGCCTACCGTTTTAACAGATGTTACACAAGACATGACCATTGTACACGAAGAATCTTTCGGTCCAATTTTACCCGTATTAAAATTCAAAACCTTTGATGAAGTTATAGGCTATGCCAATGATTGTGAATATGGTTTAGCGGCTATGGTGTTTACCAATGATATGAACACTATTATGAAATGTAATGACGAGCTAGAATATGGCGAAATCTATGTAAATAGAGGTCATGGCGAGCAACATCAAGGTTTTCATAATGGATACAAATTATCTGGATCTGGCGGTGAAGATGGTAAATATGGTTTTGAGCAGTATTTAGAAAAGAAAACGTTCTATGTAAGACACAATCCTAAAAAGTAATGAGTACAAATATATCAAATGTAAAAACGCGTCTGTTTACCGTGCCCTTGCCGGAAGTAATGTCAGATGCTAAGCATGGTGACCACTACCATTTTGAGTTAGTTACAGTAACCATTACCCTCGAAGATGGCAGCGAGGGTACGGGTTACACTTATACAGGTGGCAAAGGAGGCTTTTCAATTAAGGCCATGGTTGAGCATGATTTTGCCGATGCTTTAATAGGAAAAGATGGGACGGATATTGAAGGTATTTATGATTTCTTAGAATGGCATGTGCACTATGTAGGGCGCGGCGGTATAGCATCTTTTGCAATTTCAGCGGTTGACATTGCCCTTTGGGATATTAGATGTAAAAAAGCTGGACAACCCTTATGGAAAATGGCTGGCGGACATGGTAATACTTGTAAGGCGTATTGTGGTGGTATTGATTTAATGTTTCCAATTGAAAAATTATTGGATAATATGAAGGGGTATTTAGCAAGAGGTTTCAATGCTGTAAAAATTAAAATAGGCCGTGAAGACCTTCAAGAGGATTTAGATAGAATCAAAGCTGTTAGAGAATACATTGGTCCAGATGTAACATTCATGGTAGATGCCAACTATTCTATGACCGTTGAAAAAGCAATTAAAGCTATTGAAGGCTTCAAGGAACATAATATTACTTGGTTTGAAGAACCAATTATTCCAGACAATTACAAGGGTTTTGGGGAAATAGTTGATGCCACAGGATTCCCATTAGCCATGGGTGAAAATTTGCATACTATTCATGAGTTTGAGTATGCCTTTGACCAAGCAAAATTATCCTTTGTACAACCTGACGCTTCAAATTGTGGTGGTGTTACAGGTTGGTTGGCAGCTGCAAGATTAGCAGATAAACATGACATCCCAGCTTGTTCTCATGGTATGCAAGAATTGCATGTAAGCTTAGTGTCCTCACAACCTAACTCAGGTTGGTTAGAAGTGCACAGCTTTCCAATAGACGAATATACAACGAGACCTTTGGTTGTTGAAAACTACAGAGCAGTAGCTCCAGATTATCCGGGAGTAGGCGTGATTTTTAATTGGGAAAAATTAGCACCTTTCGAGGAAAAATAAATGATTCAAAGGTTAAAACATATAACCATATATTTTTTGATTATGGCTCCATTATTATGGAGCTGTAGTCAAAAAGAAAAGCCATATACAAAGCCGAATGTTATATTTATTTTAACCGATGATCAAGGTATAGGAGATTTAGGCTGTCATGGAAATCCTTGGTTAAAAACCCCTAATATTGATGCCTTTTATCAAGAATCTGTTCGTTTAACAGATTTTCATGTAAGTCCAGTATGTACACCTACACGTTCTGCATTTATGACAGGACAGTATCCTATTAATAACGGGGCTTGGGCAACTTTTAAAGGAAGAGCGACTTTACATGAAAACACAAAAACCATAGCCGACGTATTTAAAGCGAATGGTTATCAAACAGGTATGTTTGGTAAATGGCATTTAGGAAATAATTATCCGTCAAGACCAACAGACAAAGGGTTTCAAAAAGCAATCCATCATCAATTCGGTGGTATTAGCGAAATCACTGATTATTGGGGAAATGACTATTTTGATGATGTATATTCTAAAAATAATACACCGCAACAATTTGAAGGCTATTGCACAGACGTCTGGTTTAATGAAACAAAGAAATTTATTAAGGCTAATAAGAATAAACCATTTTTTGTATACCTACCCACAAATGCCGCACATTCGCCATTAAATGTCGCTGAAAAATATGCTGAGCCGTATAAGAATCTAGAAGGAAAGGCTTTTCCCAGTGCTAATTTTTACGGCATGATTGCTAATATTGATGAAAATATAGGCCAATTAAATACGTTTTTAAAAGAACAGAATCTTATTGAAAACACCATAGTCATTTTTGCTACTGACAATGGTGGCCAGTTTGGTAATAGTCCGGACAATACTATTGGTTATAATATGGGGTTTAGAGGGCAAAAAGGTGATATTGAGGAAGCAGGACATAGGGTACCATTTTTTATTAGATGGCCTAACGGTGAAATTGAAGGCGGTACAGATGTTAATGTTTTGGCAGCACATATTGACTTACTGCCAACACTTTCTAATTTGTGCGGACTGACCCTACCTGAAAACATGAATATGGATGGTATTGATTTATCTAATGCAATCTATGGAAAATCGGATTCAAATACCAATAGAACCGTTTTTGTGCATAACAACCAAGATTGGAAACCCCCACACCCTACTGCAAAAACATGCATCATGAAAGGGAATTGGCGCCTATTGCATGGTAAAGAACTATATGACATTCAGAAAGATCCACTCCAAAATAATGATATTTCTGATGAGTTTCCTGAAGTAGTCCATCATCTCCTATCTGAAAATAAGGATTTTATAGAAAAAGCACAACAAAGAGAGGAGTATAATAATTTCGCCTACGAGGTTATTGGGAGTGCAAATCAAGAAATCACAAAATTGACCATTCAAAATGCCATTGGCGATCATGGCCCGGTCTGGAAGCAAGAACAAATAGCTAAAGGAATTTATAACAAGAATAATCAATATGCGTTAGAATTCTCAGAGGATGGAAAATATCAAATTTCCTGCAGAAGATGGCCTATAGAAAATTCAGGTTCAATAACCGGAATGCCTAAAACAAATGCTGAGTATCTATTCAATTATAAAACCATTTCTCCTGACAAAATTCGAATAGCACTATTTGGTGAAACTTATGAAAAACCAATTCATGCCGACGCAGAAGAAGTCCTTTTTGAATTGAATTTAGAGGCTGGAAAAACCCTGTTTACAGCAGATTTTATGGAAGGAGATAAAACTTATGGCGTTTATTATATATATGTTAAAAAACTAATCTAAAAGAAACTAATGGCAGAAACTAAAAGCACTTTCGGGAATTATCAAAATCAAGATATTTATTTATATACCTTATCCAATGATACAGGTATGGAACTTAAAATAACGAATTATGGCGCCACAATTACCTCATTCATTGTTCCAAATAAGAATGGAACATTACAAAATATTGTGTGTGGTTTTGATACTCTGGAGGGCTATTTTTCAGATGTTTACCAAGGAAACTCCCCATATTTTGGTTGTACGGTTGGTAGGTATTGCTCTCAAATAAAAGATTCAAAGTTTACTTTAAATGGAGAAACTTTTCAATTAGCAGATAACTGTGGAGATAATAATTTACATGGCGGGATTGTTGGATTTGACAAGAAAATATGGCAAGTTGAAAATGTTGATAAGTCGTCAATTAAAATGACACTTCAAAGCAAAGACCTAGAAGAGGGATTTCCAGGAAATGTAGATGTCTCCGTGATTTTTAGATTGAGTAATGATAACGAATTATGTATTGACTATACAGCAATGCCTGATGCAGATACTCCCTTATCATTAACTAATCACACCTACTTTAATTTATCAAGTTTTACAGAAACCGTTGAAAACCATATAGCACAGGTCAATACTGATAAACGTTTGGCTATGGATGAAACCGGAGCTGCTACAGGTGAAATTGTAAACCTTGAAGGGCAAGTAGATGATTTAAGAGTGGGACAACGTATTGGGGATGTGCATGATGCTATGGGAGATGGATTTGAAAACTTTTATATTTTTGATAATCCCAATGAAGACCTAAAGCATGTGGCTTCCATCTCAAGCAGCGATAATGGACTCAGTCTTGATGTATCAACAACAGAGCCCTGTATGTTGCTTTATACTGGTAAATACACCTCCAATGAATTAGCAAGAGAAAACGGAGAACAGTATGGTAAATATCGTGGTTTCTGTTGCGAAACACATCGTTATCAAAATGGACCTAATATTCCAGGTTCACCAAAATCTATAACAAAAGCGGGAGAAACCTTTAAAAGTAAAACCGTTTTTAAAATTTCATAAAATAACACTTGAAAAAAGAACATAAACTAAGTATTCACTAAACCACCAAAATTATGATTGAAGGCGTATTATTAGCAATTTTTGCAGGATTGATGTTGGGATTATATGCACTCCCTGAAAAATTTACTAAAGATTTTAAATACGAAAATACCTGGAGTCTTTTCTTTCTACTAACCATGTTTGTTGTGCCCATTATAGCATCTGTAAGTTTAATTAATGGCTTCGGAGATATTTTTGGAAATATGCCAACAGATATTTGGATTAAGATGGGCTTAACTAGTTTCCTCTGGGGAATAGGTGTTATGATGTGGGGAAAAGCCATTAACCATATTGGTCTGTCTTTAGGTTTCTCACTATTCATAGGTACTATTCTTTTAGTTGGATCCTTACTACCCTATTTGGAAGAAGCATTACCTGCATCAAACATTTTTATAACCATATTAATTGGCCTTTTTGTAGTTCTAATAGGTGTTTTTGCCAATGGAAAAGCAGGATTAATTAGAGAAAAAGATGAAGTAGAAGCAGGTGAAAAGAATGATGGTAAAGGGTCAATGCTTACTGGAATATTAATTGCTGTAGTTGGAGGTTTATTAGCCACAGGTTTTAGTTATGCCAACGCTGCCGGAAGACCTTACTTACACGAAGCTTGTCAAGCCGCTGGCAATCCGGAATGGGTAACGGCTGTTGCTGTAATGTTTCCTATTTTTATTAGTGGCGGTATTGTTATGACCGCGTATTTCTTATGGCAATTATCTCAGAAAAAAGCTTGGGCAGATTTTAAAACCCCAGCATTTAGTAAAAACTTTGTCCTTATTTTAATAATGGCTGTATTCCATTATGCGGCATCAGCTTTATTTGCTTACGCGGCTTATAAGCTGGGAGAGAGCGGCAATACCGTTGGTTATGCCATATTTAATACCTCTTGTGTTGTAACAGCAATTATTAGCGGATTAATCACTAAAGAATGGGTTAAAGCTTCAGTCAAAGCGAAAGGCTTTTTATATTTTGGGCTTACTTGTATGGTTCTAGGTATCCTTATCGTTGCTTATAGTAATAGTTTAAAATAAGGATAGATATTTTAGTCCAATATTCTCGGTAAGACTTTATTGGACGTTAAACAATATTTTACACCAAACGAATAATGGGTCATAGGTAAAACTTATGGTCTCTAAACAAAAAAACAAACAGAACTACACTTGTATGTATAGTTCTGTTAGTTTTTTTATGCCTAATTAATTATATTTTTTTTACTTCTAAATAACCATTGATTTCATTTTAATTAATCTATGGTTTTAGACTAAAACATGTAAGCACGTTGTTCTTACAAACCAAATAGCCTTGGTAAAAACATAGAAATTTCTGGTATAAAGCTAATTAGCATTAAAACAGCAACCATAATTGCTAAAAATGGCAATAGCGGCCTTATCACCTGTGTCACCGAAACCTTTGCCACACCACTACCTACAAATAGTAAGGTCCCCACAGGAGGCGTACAAATACCAATACATAAATTTAATACAATAACAATCCCAAAATGTACAGGATCCATACCCAAAGTTGTAACTACAGGAAGGAAAATAGGTGTAAAAATTAATACTGCAGGGGTCATATCCATAAAAGTTCCAATGACCAATAAAATAATATTAATAGCCAAAAAGATGGCGAATTTATTATTTAAAGATTCTAGTAAAAATGTACTAATCAACTCAGGAATACCCTCAAAAGAAAACAACCAAGACATGGCCATAGAGGTACAAATTAAAAACATCACCACAGCCGTTGTTTTGGCACTAGATAAAAGTACCGAAGGAAAATCTTTCATTTTCATATCTCCATACATTAATGCTAAAACAGCAGCATATAAAACCGCTATAACCGAAGCTTCCGTTGCGGTAAAAATACCTGCAACAATGCCCCCAACCACGATGAAAAGTAGTAATAAACTAAAAAAGGCTTTTCTAAAAAACGTCCAAATTTCTAACAAAGTAGATCGTTTACCTTTTGAATAACCTTTACTGATAGCAATAAAAGCAACATAGCCCATAATGGCTAAACCTAATAAAATACCTGGTAAATACCCCGCAATAAATAATGCTGCTACTGAAGCTGTTCCGCCACTAGCTAAGGCATACACTATCAAAATATTACTAGGTGGAATTAGTAAACCCGTGGTAGAGGCTGTAATATTCACAGAAGCACTTATTGTACGCGGATAGCCCTCCTCTTCCATTCTGTCGGTCATTATGGAACCAATAGCCGATGCAGCAGCAACAGCAGACCCTGAAATGGCCCCAAATAACATAGAAGCCAAGATATTAACATATGCGAGGCCTCCGGGAAGACTTGCCACTAATGACTTAGCAAAATTGATAAGCCTATTGGCAATACCACCACGCTTCATAATATCACCAGCCAAGATAAAAAATGGAATGGCTAACAAGGCAAAACTATCAATACCCGTAGTCATACGCTGTGCAATTGTAGTTAACCCCGGTAGTTTATCTATATTCAATAATAAACTCAATGTAGTAGCAATACCAATACTATAGGCCACCGGTACTTTCATCAATAAAAGTCCGAAGAAACTAATAAACAAAACGATAATACTTATAACTTCTATACTCATAATTAATTATTGATTTTGTTTTTTAAAATATTTGAAATGTGATATACAGAAAAGCACATAATTAAAAACCCACTAAAAGGTAATATGGCATAAACATAACCCAAAGGAATTCTTAATGTACCTGATAGCTGCTCTAAAATTAATGTGGTATACACCAAATTTAAGCCTCCAACAACCATAACGATAAGTGCAAAAAGGAATATTAACACCTCGATAAGGATAGATGCTTTTTGTTTGTTGACATCAGAGAATTTGTCATATAAAAAATCCATAGATAAATGCTCCTGCTTCCCATTGAGATAAGCGGCTCCTAAAATAGTCATCCATATTAAGGCAAATCGAGCAAACTCCTCTGTCCAAGTGAAAGACTCTCCTAAAAGGTATCTTGAAAACACCTGAAAAAGAACATCCAAAACTAAAAGCGCAAAGATGATGATCATAAAGATCTCAAGAATGCGACTCACTTTATTAAAAATAAGTTCCGATTTATTCATGTATTAATTATTTTTAATTTTATTTATTATTGGTGCCATTTCAGGAAATTCCTTCGCAAATTCTTCAACTACAGATTTTGATTTTTCTGCAAATAATGATTTGTCAGGAATAATAATCTCTACACCAGCTTCTTTAGCTATTTTCATAGATTCATCAACAGAATCGCTCCAAAATTTCTTTTGAGCTTGCGCTGATTCATCGGCAGCCTCCTGAACCCATACTTTTTCTTCTTCTGTTAGATTATCCCAATACTTCGTTCCTATCAATAGCACATCTGGAACAGATGAATGCTGATCAATAGTATAATATTTACTAATTTCATAATGATTTGAAGACACAAAAGATGGTGGGTTGTTTTCCGCGCCATCAACAACACCTTGTTGTATAGCAGTATATAGTTCTCCATAGGCCAATGGTGTGGCAGAACCGCCCATAGAATTCACCATATTAATGGCCATTTGATTATTCATTACTCTAATTTTTAAACCTTTAAGATCATCAGGTGTTCTTATGGCTT
This sequence comes from Algibacter mikhailovii, assembly GCF_014651495.1. Classification (GTDB taxonomy): domain Bacteria; phylum Bacteroidota; class Bacteroidia; order Flavobacteriales; family Flavobacteriaceae; genus Algibacter_E; species Algibacter_E mikhailovii. Next base: position 227,574 of record NZ_BMWZ01000006.1, on the reverse strand, counting down.
TATTACTCGTATAGAAACTTCTACTTCCTGCATCATAGTAACAAAGTCCACGCAGCCAAAACTTACTTCCTTTCTCCAATATGGACTTGCCTATTTCGCCTTCTAAAACATCAAATTGATGATTCTTATCACGAAATAAATAGGGAATTCCCAAAATATGGTACTCAGGTACAAAATTAGATAAGGTCGCGGCACTAACTTTGGTTGCAGCTACAGAACCTATTTGTAATAATTCTAAAACTTCACGTTCTGAACCTAACTGCGCATCCGGGAAAATTTTAACTTTTAAAGTACCTTTTGACTTTAATTCTAAGGCCTTCTGAAACTCTAAAATCCCTTTATGAACAGGATGTGTTTGCGGTAAAGTATGACCTAAATAAAGCATCTTAGTGCCATCCTCTTTCTTACAAGACATAAAACTTGTCAAAAGAATAACAAGGAGCATTATTTTATTTTTCATAGAACACTATTGTTTAATTAAACTTGAAATAGTTAACTGCATTATTATAACAAATATCTTGAATGATTTTCCCTAAGAAGTCTATATCATTTGGCACTAAACCTTTGTTTAAATCTTCGGCAATCAAATTACATAAAATTCTTCTAAAGTATTCATGCCTTGGAAAAGATAGTAAGCTACGACTATCGGTTAACATACCCACAAACCGAGTCAATAGTCCCATATTTGATAGGGTATTCAACTGCTTTTCCATGCCATCTTTTTGATCTAGAAACCACCATCCAGAGCCCCATTGCATCTTACCAGGTACGTCACCATTTTGGAAATTTCCCATCATAGTTGCGAACACTTCATTTTGAGCCGGGTTTAAATTATAAGTTATGGTTTTAGCTAATTGGTCCTCAGATTCCAATTTGTTGAAGAGTACAGACATTCCCTTAGCATGGCTTGAGTCACCAATAGAATCAACGCCCGCATCTAAACCAATTTGCCCCAACAACCTACTATTATTATTACGTATAGCGCCTAAATGAAATTGTTGTACCCACCCATTGGCATGATACATTTTACAAATTTCAAGTAACAGGAATGAAGCGAACAAATTAGATTCTTCCAAGGAAATTTCTAAACCTTTTAGTCGTTTTTGTAAAATCGTATTGGCTTCTTCTTTGCTGAAATCATAAGCATAGATCTGCTCCAATCCGTAATCAGATAGTCTACAACCGTGATCATGAAAATAATCAATTCTACTTTGTACAGCGTTTATAAGGTCATCTGCATTATCTATAGAAAAACCAACACAGGTTCCCAATTTCAAGATATAATCCGAATACGTATCCTTTTCAATGGAAAGTAATGCATCTGGTCTAAATGTTGGGAATACTTTAGTAAATATCTTTTTATCAGCAATAGCCTTATGATATTTCAGACTATCAATAGGGTCATCTGTAGTACAAATAACCTCAACATTCATCTGCTCTAGTAATTGAGATGGCGTTTTTGACGCTAATACATTATTGGCTTTAGCATATATTTCAGAAGCACTACTAGCTTGTAATATATCATCAATATTAAAATAGCGTTTTAGCTCTAAATGCGTCCAGTGAAATAGTGGATTTCTTAACGTGTAAGGAACGGTTTCAGCCCATTTTTTAAACTTCTCCTCCTTTGCCGTATCACCAGTAATAAAAGCTTCATCAACGCCATTGGCTCGCATAGCACGCCACTTATAGTGATCGCCATCTAGCCAAGCATCTGTAATATTCCTTAAAGGCAAATCTTCAGCAATTTGCTTTGGAGATAAGTGATTATGATAATCTATAATGGGCATTGCTGCCGCGTAATTGTGATACAAAATTTCTGCCTCCTTAGAATTAAGCAGAAAATTATCAGATATAAACAAATCAGATTTTATAGCAGACATTAGTTTAAGCTTTTAGAAATACCAAACTCCAAACCTCTCAGTTCTGCTAAACCTCTTAGTCTGCCAATCCCAGAATACCCCGGGTTTGTTTTTTTATGTAAATCATCCAACATTTGATGGCCATGATCTGGACGCATAGGCATCTTTAAATCTTTACGCCCGTCTAATTGCCTTTTTCTTTGTTCTAAAATTAACGCTTTCATAACCCCATACATATCAACATCGCCCTCCAAATGGTTGGCTTCATAAAAATTACCAAAGGCATCGCGCTGGGTCGCTCTTAAATGAATAAAATGGATTCTATCTCCCAAACGCTCCACCATGCCCGGTAAATCATTATCTGGACGAACACCAAAAGAACCAGTACAAAATGTTAAACCATTATTTGGACTATCAACCGCATCATACAAATCACGAATATCTTGCTCCGTACTAACCACTCTAGGCAATCCTAAAATTTGGAACGGAGGATCATCCGGATGTATACACATTAATATTCCTGCCTTTTCAGCAGCAGGAATAATTTCCTTCAAAAAGGAAAAAAGATGGTTTTTCAACTCTTTTGGACCAATATTACTATAGGTCGCCAAGATTTGATTAAACTCTTCCAAGGTATACCCCTCCTCTGCTCCAGGTAATCCTGCAATAATATTTTTTATAAGTAAGGGTTTATCAGCATCACTCATGGTTTTAAACATCGCTTCCGCCCTTTCCAATTCTTCAGCTGAATAACCCGCTTTTGCTCCTGGTCTTTTTAATAAAAACACTTCAAAAACAACAAAAGCCGTAGCATCAAAACGAAGCGCTCTAGACCCATCTTCAACTTCAAAATCTAAACTCGTTCTCGTCCAATCTAAAACAGGCATAAAGTTGTAACAAACAGTATCTATACCACAAGCTCCTAAATTAGTCAGCGTTTGCTTATAATTCTCAATATACTTCTGAAAATTCCCTGTTTGCGTTTTAATATCTTCATGAATGGGAACACTTTCTACCACAGACCATGAAAGTCCAGCTTGTTCAATGAGTGCTTTTCGCTCTTTAATATCCTCTATTGACCATACTTCGCCATTCGCAATTTGATGTAAAGCTGAAACAATACCGGTAGCCCCAGCTTGTTTAATATCTAAAAGAGAAACGGGATCGTTTGGCCCGTACCACCTCCATGTTTGTTCTAATTTTAAATCCATTTTATAAATACCTACCTTGTGTTATTAGACAGGATTTTTTCTTTATTATTCAATTGTTCTTAAAGCCATCTATGCTAAAAATTTCAACAAAACTTTTAAACGCCACTGTAGGCCGCAAATCCACCATCAATTGGTACAACCACGCCAGTAACAAATTTTGCACCATCACCGCATAACCAAAGCGTTGTTCCAACCAAATCTTCAGGTTCGCCATAGCGTCCCATTGGAGTTTGATCAATAATTTGTTGTCCTCTTTGTGTTAAACTACCATCAGATTCTGTTAATAATGTTCTATTTTGATCTGTCAAAAAGAAACCGGGAGCTAGAGCATTTACTCGAATACCAACTTTAGAAAAATGCACTGCTAACCATTGGGTAAAATTTGAAACCGCAGCTTTTGCTCCACTGTATGCTGGTATTTTGGTTAAAGGTGTAAAGGCATTCATTGAGGAGATGTTTAATATACTACACCCTGCTTTTCCAACCATGTCTTCGGCAAAAACTTGAGTTGGAAGCAATGTGCCAATGAAATTCAAATCAAAGGTAAATTTAATCCCATTTGGATCTAAATCGAAAAACGTTTTAAACCCTTCCTCTTTATTTAATAAATCTTCCTGCTCTAAATACGGATTAGAGGTAGTTCCTAAAGGATGATTACCACCGGCGCCATTAATTAAAATATCACATGCACCCAATTCATTATTTACAATTTCTTTGGCCTTAATTAAAGATTCCTTTTCTAAAACATTAGCGGCAACACCTAATGCAACACCTCCATCGGCTTTAATCTCCTCCGCCACGCTATTTGCAGCTTCTATTCTTAAATCTAGAACGGCTATTTTATGACCTTCCTTAGCTAATGACTTTGCTAGAGTACTACACAATACGCCTCCTGCACCTGTTAAAACTATTACTTTACTCATACTTTAAATTCTATTATTAAATCACATTATGCAATCGATTACGCAAATATATTTAATTGCATGCAGCTACACAAATGTTTTTCCTATAAATCATCCTATTCCCAAGAATATTAATCCATAGCTCATCATCCACGCTTTGGGTTAAATATTAAAGCTGATGATATAAGCATAAAAATAAGCAATCGATTACATTTCTAGTTTCTAGAAAAATAACTTACTTTTAGAGTCTCATTTAAACGACACCATCTAATTTGAAGAAAAAAACTACCATATATGATATTGCCGAGAAACTTGGCATTACGGCAGCTACAGTTTCTAGAGCCTTAAATAATAATTCTAAAATAAGTGAAACAACAAAAAAGCTCGTTTTAAAAACAGCCGTTGAAATGAACTACGAGCAAAATAAGTTAGCTCTAGCGCTTAAAAGTGGTAAAAGCTATAATGTTGGTGTTGTTGTACCACGAATTGACATGAACTTTTTTGGATCAATTATTAGGGCCATTGAAGATGAATTAGCTCCAAAAGGGTATCATATTATAATATGTCAAACCCATGGTGATGAAAGTAAAGAAAACGAAAGTATAGACACTTTACTAAATGCCCAAGTTGATGGTATTTTAATTTCCTCTTCAAACAAAGAAATAGAGCCTTTTAATCGTGTGCTCGCCAAAAACATTCCTCTTGTATTTTTTGATAGAAAAAAAACAATGAAAGGCGTAAGTTCTGTTGTTATAGATGATTTTGAAGGTGGCTATAACGCAACCTTGCATTTAATTAAGCAGGGTTACACTAGGATAGCCCATTTATCAGGTAATCGCTCTATTGAAATTTATAAAAATCGCTATTTGGGATACAAACAAGCGCTTATTGATAACGGCTTAGAATTTAATGAAGATTATGTAATTCAAACTTCGAGTGATCGAATTTCAGGCAGTAACAGCTTAAAATCGTTATTAAAATTAAATCCGGCGCCTAATGCTATTTTTTCTGCCAGTGACTTAGCAGCTCTAGGGGCTATTCAAGAATTAAAATTGAAGCATATTAAAGTACCTAATGAGTTTGCTGTTGTAGGCTTTAGTAATGAGCCTTTTACTAAATTTATGGAGCTTTCTATATCAACTGTAGATCAATCCCCTTTAGAAATGGGTAAAATAGCTGCTCAAGTCTTTTTAGAACAGGTGGCTTCAACTACAGACGAAAAAATTGAAAAAAACATTGTATTGCCAACGGAACTCATTATTAGAAAATCATCTGCCTTAGTAGATTAATTCTAATGTTACAAAATTTCTTAACGCATTGGCCTATACCACATTTTTAATATCCTTTCATATATAGAGTACTTCTTAATAAAATCTAAATATTTACTACCCTTACTCATCAACAAATGTACGCAGTATTTGTAAACTCAATTCTATGCACTTTCAACGGGGCAATAAAAGCTTCTCGTTTATTCCTATTAATGTTAATTTATCAATTTTCACTCGGCACCATCCAATAACTATAATAATAATCCTGGTACGGCAACATATATTCTGGCCTAGGCAAAGTTCCCCAGCTGTTTACACATGCAACGCCAGAAGTGAATCCATCTATATTTAAGTACACCTCTTCTCTGGGGTTTAATAATCTACCATGTTTTTGTGTGGTTTTTTTACTTATACCCGAGTCTAAATCTTCCGTTTTAAAGTGAGAGGCAGAAAAATTTAATAATTCTTTTCCATAAAAACGTATTGCTATACCTTTAGAGTTTGAGAACTCAACCCACCTAATATCAGTTCTATTCCCATTATCCTGTGGTCTAGCATACATAGTAAACAAGTCTTTAACTTCGCTGGAATAGAGCCCTACATCGGTAGAGTTTTTTCTATCTATATAAGATTCATCCGGACCTCTCCCATACCATTTCGTATGGTTAAAATCATTTGATAATTCAAATTCATTTCCGAATTTATAGATATTGGCGTGTTCATTCTTTTTTAATTTGTTCTGCATTCTAGCACCAATATTAGCCTTCCCCTTTAGGGCTTTAAAATCATTTTCAACCTTAATCACACCATTAGAAGCCACAAGGTATGTTTGCGTAAATAACGCATCTCCGTTAAGCATTTCCTGAATAAAAGTTAACTTTACATTGTGTTCTGATTTTTCTATTTGGTTTAACACATTATGATTTTCTTTACCTTGCTTTAGCCATTCTCTATATATCTTAGGTGTGTTTGCACCATAATCATTATCCACTGGGGCACGCCAAAAATTAATCTGGGCTCCTTTTGAAATAATGGCTTCGCCATGATATATATATGAAGCAATTGTTCCAGATGTCTTACTAAACTCAATTTGAAAGACATCATTAGATATTTTAATACTGCCTTCGGACTCTTTTGTAATTAAACTAGTATTATCTAATTCAGGTTCAGTAATATTGATCTCTTCAGAATTTAATAAAAATTGATCCCGAGCAATTTCTAAACCAGATTCCATTAAAGGTTCTGATTCTTTTAATTTCACAGAAAGATTAAGAAAATATTCCTTATTCTTCGTAACACTTGTTTTAAAAGGAATTTCAACTACACTGCTTTGCTGAGGTTGAATATCTAAAGTATTAATTACACCCTTTTCTATAACTATTCCATTTTCCATTACATTCCAATCCAATGTGTAATTGGATAAGTCTCTGTAGAAATACCAGTTTTTAAGTTTTACTTCATTTAGTTTTAATTGCTCTTTATAGAATTTAATATTTTGCATGATCTTTTTAGCCTCATACATATGCGGATTAGGTGTTTTATCTGCTTGAATTAATCCGTTGTTTAAGAAATTATGATCACTGGGAGTTCCTTTTGGTCCAAAATCGCCGCCATAAGCAAAATAAGGTCGTCCATGTTTTTCTGCTAACAGTCCTTGGTCTTGATAATCCCAAATAAATCCGCCCTGAAGCTTGTCATAGGATTCAAATAAATCCCAATATTCTTTAAAACCGCCTAAACTGTTACCCATGGCATGGGCATATTCGCATAATATAAATGGACGCTCTTGACTATCATCCTTAGCATAATCCTCTATGGTTTTGTATTTAGCATACATAATTCCAATAACATCTGTATTCCACTCATATAACGCTCGCTCATAATGAACAAATCGCGTAACATCAAGTTCCTTTGCTCTTAAGTAGGTATTATAAAAATTATAGCCATTACCGGCTTCGTTTCCTAAAGACCAACAAATAATTGAAGGATGGTTTCTATCTCTTAGAATCATTCGTTCTGTACGTTCCATATGAGCCAAAAGCCAATCTGGTTTATTTCCTAATGTTTCTGATAAATTATATCCAATTCCATGAGACTCAATATTAGCTTCATCATACACATAAATACCATATTGATCGCATAACTCATACCAATAAGGATCATTTGGATAATGACATGTTCTTACTGCATTAATATTATGGGCTTTAAATATTTTTATGTCCTCAAGCATACTTGTTCTACTTATCACATGCCCACTTTTATAATCATGCTCATGCCTATTTACCCCTTTAATAAGAATAGGTTGGCCATTAACCAACACTTGACCGTTTTCAATTTTGATATTTCTAAAACCTATCTGTCGCGTTGTAGATTCTAAAACACGTCCCTTTTTATCTAATAAATCAATAGTCAGTTTGTATAGGCTTGGCGTTTCGGCTGTCCAATGCATTACATTTGGTATAACTTTTTCAAAATTTAAAGCTGATGATGTCTTAGCTTCAATTTCTATTGATTTTGAGGCCTTGTAGACTTCCTTTGATTCGCTTTCCAATAGAATATTAATATAACCTGATGCCTTCTTTGCATTTGAATTGGCCACATCTATTTTAAAGTCAAACAGTCCATTTTGATAGTTTTGATCTAAATCTGAAACTATCACAAAATCCTGAATATGAACTTTAGGCGTTGCATATAAATATACATCACGCTCTATACCTGAGAGTCTCCAAAAATCTTGATCTTCGAGATAACTGCCATCACACCAACGATATACTTCTAGAGCAATAGTATTTTTGCCATTTTTGAGGTAATTTGTAATATCAAATTCTGCAGGCAACTTAGAGCCCTGGCTATAGCCCACTTTTTCTCCATTAATCCAGATAAAAAAAGCTGATTTCACTGCGCCCAAATGAATGGTGATTTTTTTACTTTCCCAATTCTCTGGGATATCAAATGTTCTTTTATAAGATCCAACAGGATTATAACCATCTGGAATTTGAGGGGGATTGGGTTTATCATTAAAACTAAAAGGATAAGGAATATTGGTATAAATTGGAACCCCATAACCTTCTAACTCCCAGTTTGATGGTACAGGTATATTTTTCCAATCTTCTACATCATAACCTTCTTTATAGAATTCTGTTGGTCTATTTTCTGGATTTCTGGTCCATTTAAACTTCCATAATCCATTTAAAGATTTGTAATTGTTAGAAGCCTGTATATTATTTGCTTGAGCTAAGTCTTTGGTCTCAAATGCAAAAAATGTCGCCCTAGCAGGTAATTTATTGATTTCAACAATATTAGGATTTTCTATTACATCCCTTAATGATTGTCCATAGTTCAATAGGTATGATGAAATACAAATTATACTTAACCCAATTGTTTTGAAAGATACTTTCATATTAATTCTTTTTTGCATGATAATTTTTAAATTCATTTGCTAGTTTACCATAATTTGGCTCAATACCTGCTTTCATTTTTTTAATTACGTCTGGTTTTTCTTTTTTAATCCAAGCCACCACATCTAAGGCCCCCGGGTAAACTGTTGTTTCCCAATTAATTGGATCTAATCCGTGGTCATGATTTTTTGAATTCCAATCGTCATAATAGCCTCGCATTTCATTAGCAACAAATTTGTAATCCGGGTTATTCAATAAATTTTGGGTTTCAAAAGGATCATTAACAATATCATACAATTCCTCATGCTGCTTGTCTTTTTTAAAGAATGAAGCTTGTAAATCATTAAGTTTACCCGTTTCAAATAATCCTCTCATTATATGAACTGCCGGCCTGTAAAACTCCAAATAGGCTTGGTGTGCATCATAGGATTGGTTCGTTACATTGTTCCTAATATATCTATACTTCTTAGTTGTTATTGCTCTAGACTGTTCTAAAACTTCATCCCATAAATCTCTTGCCGAATAAATATATTCTCTTGATTTTGTATTCTCATTAAGAATAGATTTTGCCGTCATATATCCTGGGAGCTCCACTCCCGCTGCCTCTAATATTGTAGCAGCCACATCAACTGATGCCACTAAACGCTCATCTTTTTTACCCCCGGATAATCCTGCAGGCCAATTAACAATTAAAGGTAGATGCAGTCCTGGTTCAAATAAGTACCCTTTTCCTCTAATATTACAACGCCCATTATCGCCTATGAATATAATAATGGTATTATCCCTCATTCCTTTGGACTCTAAGTCTTCAAGTAATAAGCCAACCTCATAGTCCATGTACTCCATTTGATCTAAATATTTTGCCCAGTCTTCTCTAATCTCCTTGGTATCTGCATAATATGGAGGTAAAACTACTTTATCTGGGTCAACCTTATGTTTAGATTGATTACTTACACTATTCCACCATCCCCCTCTGTGTGTAACGTGCAAAGTTACCTGAGCAAAAAATGGTTGATCTGCAACTTGAAAATCTCCAATTTTATCAAATAATCCAAATTCTGTTTCTCCATTCCATGGGCCCAAAGGATTGTGCTTAAAATTAACATCAATTTTCTTTCCTACAGCTCTTACCTTCTTATTACCTAATATACATGTATACCCCACATCTCGCAAGTATTTCGTAATAGGTTGATAAGGTTGTGCTAAAGGAATTTCTCTATTCGACCTATGGTGCTGTGCATTTATTATATTTTGATGTACACCTACCATCATATTCGATCTACTTGGAGAACAAATTGAATTTGTTCCATAAGCATTCATATACTGAATTCCATTTTCAGCCAATTTATTTAAAACAGGTGTTTTAACTTGTGGCATACCGTAGCATTCTAAATCTGTACTTATATCTTCTGCTAACAAAAAAAGTATATTTGGCTTTGTTTTATTTGATGATATTGATTTATTTTTCTTCTGTGATAAACAATTTAAACTTACAAAAGAAAAAAGTACTACTATACTAAGACTAGACAATCTCATAATTAATGTATATTGAAATGAATAATATTCAAACAAATATTCATATTCTAGAGTTAATTATAGATTCAGAAACTATCTGGTATATATCAAAAATTAACCAACTTTAATTATTAAGCCAGAGCGTATTCATTAAGGTATTTAATGCTACACATTGGTTAATCAGAACTATGAACAATAAAGTTTTAAACTTTAATTTTATACAAATTTAGAATAGCGTCATTTTTTTTTAAAACAATATGCTCATGGCAATAATAAGAGTTCTTTTTTCTTTAGCATTTATAGTAAGCTGCCATTCTCAAAACATGGAAACCAATCAGGATAAACTGCCAAATGTACTTTTTATAATGGTTGATGATCTCAATGATTATCAAAGCGTTTATGGTGGGCATCCACAAGCCCAAACGCCGAACATTAATAAATTGGCACAATCTGGTACTATGTTTACCAACGGCCATACAAATGTACCTGTCTGTTCTCCTTCAAGAAACAGCCTAATGACTGGCATCTACCCACATAACTCAAGAGATTTTGGGTGGACGCCGCATTACAAACATGCGGTTCTAAAAAACCATAAAACTTTTATAGAATTATTTAAAGAAAACGGCTATCAAACCTATGGGACGGGTAAATTATTGCATAAAAACCTGAGACGTTATTGGACTGAATGGGGCGTTCCTGAAAGTATAAACTACGGACCACATGCTTATAGTGGTATAAACGAAAATGGCAAACGAATTATGGGACACCCATCGGTTCCTGAACCTTTTAGAAGTATTAATTCTGTAGATGGATCTTTTGCATCATTGGCCGACACTCCCTTTACAATAGACCGCTCTGGTCATAGAATTAAAACAGGATGGACTTATGGCAAAAAAACCTATAATTACACTGATGATAATAACCGTGACCAATTACCTGATGAACAACATGCAGAATGGATAGTCAACAAAATCAAATGGCTAGAGGAAAACAATACATCACCTTTTTTCATTGGAGTAGGATTTGTCAACCCGCATACGCCATTATATGCGCCTCAAGAATACTTTGACATGTATCCATTGGATAGTATTAAAATGCCTGTTGTAAAAAGCAATGACAAAGATGACACGCACTACGCCTCTGTTTATGAATCAACTGAAATGGGCATTGCTTATTATAAAAAACTAAAACAAGCCTTCCCTAATGATAATGAAGGTTTACGCAAATTTCTTCAAGCCTATTTGGCTTGCGTCGCTTTTGTTGATGATCAAATAGGTAAAGTCATTGAGGCTTTAGATAATAGCAAATTTAAGGATAACACTATTATAGTTTTGGTAAGCGACCACGGTTGGCAAATGGGAGAGAAAGATTATTTATACAAAAATTCACCTTGGGAAGAAAGTACAAGAATACCTTTTATAATAAGAGACCCACAAAGATCCCAACCAGGTTCTCAAGTTGAACATGCCGTTTCTTTAATTGATATTTTCCCCACTTTTAAAGATTTATGTCAATTAAAAGGATCTATCACAAAAAATCACGCCCAATCACAACTTGACGGTTTTAGCTTAAAACCATTTTTGGAAGATGCAAGAACAACAAACTGGGAAGGGCCCGAAGGCGCTTTAACCGTATTAGGTGCAGGTATAAACAAACCCATTGAAGGCCTTGGATTTAGCAGCAACCCAGGAGCACTTTGGCATATAGAAATCACAAAAGATTTAGATACCGAATACGTATGGCAACAAAATTACACGTACCGCACCAAAGAATGGCGGTATATTTTATACCATAATGGGAAAGAGGAATTGTATCACAATTCTGAAGACCCATTCGAATGGCACAATTTAGCCGTCGATTCCAAGTACCACAATATTAAAGCTAAACTAAAATCTGAACTGGAACTTTTAATAAATTAAGTTACTCAGAATTAAAAGTTTGAATTTTGATTTCTGATTATTATTCTTCCATAAAGATAATTGGAATCACTAATTTTTATTTTCAATCATAATTTTGGTTGAGTCTGAACTTCTATACCATAAGTTTTAAAAAAATACTGCACTACTTTATTCCTAATTGGATTTGAATTTCAAAACCAAGCTCAAAACAGTTTTGAGAAAACAAATGTATTCTTGCACGTTGAAGCACTCCATATTCTAAGGTAGAAAAAAAAGTAATTCTGATTATACAATTATTGAAGATTCCCAAAAACCTCTGATTTAAACAAGATGTTTTTTTGATTATAAATGAAAGTTTTTGGATAATTCCTGCATGATATTAAAGCCTACCATCTTCTAGTTTTACAAACATCATTATTTAACGAATTAATTACTAATCAATTAAACTCTCTATTATGAAAAAAATTTACTTCATATTTATTTTAACTTTAACTGCTTCTTTTGCAAATGCGCAATGGGCAGGATTTACAAACACAGGTGGAGATGAACTTTGGTCTAATGACGCTAACTGGGCATTTCCTGGAGGAGTGACCGAATTAGCTCCCGGTCAAAAAATAGATATTTATCAAGGTCCAACAACGGTCACTCTTGATGAAGCTTATACAGCAAAAGGTCTTAAAATGCCTGCCAACAAAGCAGAATCTTTCACGCTTACTGGCGCTGAAAAACTTATTATTGATATCGCTGATGGTACACAAGGAAATGACGTTTCTGGTTTAAAAGCAATTGCAAATGATTCATCTGACCCTACAACATTAACACTAGACTGCGATGTAACTATTGCAAACACAGCAACTATTGATCAATTCAAAGGTGTTTCTGTTTGTAATATAAATGGTCATCCAGACAGTAAAGTAATTTTTGACTCTAGTAAAACATTAGAAATAGCCGGAACAGGTACCACAAGTTTTTGGGGTTTTGGTGAATTTCATGTTAATGGGACTTTAATTGGAGCCCAAGGCATATTAGTTGGAGGAGGTGCAGGAGGTGGAATACTGTATTTAGGCAGCAGTACCTCCGATGTTTCTGGCTTTACAGGCGCCCTTACTTTAGCAAATGAATCTGAACTTACATTGCAGTCTAATGGAAGCTCAACCATTAACAACATTAAAGTACAACTTAATGGAAATGTTGGCAAACTAACATTAGAAAGTGAGAATGTTCTTAACTCGAATGAAATTAGAGTTAGTACAAAAGCTGGTCAGGCCTTTATTTTAAATATGTTTGTTAATGCAAACCAAACGTTACAAGGAATTAAAATTAAAGGTGATGGATCAACACTTAATTTAAATATAGGTTCTGGAGTTACTTCAGTAGCTTTTGGCGCTAATAATGCAAATTGGCATGCCAATTCAATCATAAATATAATAGGCTATAAAGAAGGTGTTGTAAAATTCGGAACTGATAATACAAGTTTAAATGGTGGGGCTTATTTAGCCAATATTAGAATAGACGGTCAGCAAGCTCCAATGGGTGAGCCTTTATCTTTAGATGCTGAAGGCAACCTAATTGGTGCGGCATCTTTAGTGCTATCAACAGAAAAGCACAATGCATTTCAATTTTCAATGTACCCTAACCCAGTAAAAGAAATTATTAACTTCAATACTAAGGAACCTCTTGCCTCTGCAAAAGTATATGACCTTTTAGGGAAAGAAGTTTTAAAAATATCACAGCCAATATCAAATATTAACGTGTCTTCTTTGAATAGAGGTCTATATGTATTGCAACTTGAAGCTAAAAACGGCGGTCTTGTTACAAGGAAATTCATTAAAGAATAGAAGTACTCTTATATACTGATTAATAGCCAAAAAGCTTCTGTTAGATTTAACAGAGGCTTTTTATTTTTAATAATTGCCGAGTGGCATTTTTTTTAAAATAATTAACCTCAGAATATAAATGCATGCTTAGAGATAATAATTGCTCGATATTCAATCGAACATTCTATTAGTTTTATTACCAAGAGTAATTAATAAAATTTAGAAGTCTCAAATATGTAAACACGTTGTTTTTTTGGCAACTAAAAGAAGAAGCTCAAGGCATGAACAATATCGAACTGTGTATAGAAGTTAAGCGTAGAGTAAACATATTGGTTGGACTAAATAATTTGATAATGATTGGATTAATTCAGGTAACATTTAAATTGAAAACACTTTTTAAATCGATTAATTTTAAAGTCCATAATTTAATGCAGATGCAAGCTGTCATTCCGAATCAAATTAAAAAGCCTATGATATGAAAATTGAAAAAATTGAAACCTATATCCTTAGCGACAAACTAAAAAAAAGTTTTTTCTTCTCGCAATGGGAATATTCTGAACGGTGCATTTGTATCGTGAAAGTAACAGCATCTAATGGAACCCATGGTTGGGGGGAAGGATATGGTCCAGCAAATGTTCTTGAAGCAGGTATTAAACACATTGCTCCTATGGTTATTGGTCAAAACCCACTAGAAAATGAAGTGATATGGAATATCATGTATCGTAAAACGTTGGATTTTTCTCGTCGTGGTATCCTTATGGCTTCAGTCAGTGCCATAGATATCGCTATATGGGATTTAAAAGGAAAAATTCTTGGTTTGCCTATTTCTACATTATTAGGTGGGGCACACAGAACCAAAATTAAACCTTACGCTACAGGGTTATATTTCACAGACCATAATGATTTTTCTAAAGGCTTTGAAGAAGAAGCTAAGTTATATGTCTCTAAAGGTTTCAAAGCCATTAAAATGAAGGTCGGTTTAGGTATTGAAGAAGACATTAATAATGTAAAATTAATTCGTAAAACTATTGGGAATGATATTGAATTGATGGTTGATTCCAATCATGCCTACACCTTAAGAGAGGCGCTTGAGTTATCTAGAGCAATAGAAAAATTCGATATAAAATGGTTTGAAGAGCCCATTTCTCCGGAGTATTATGAGCAGTACTACGAACTTAGACAGAAAACAAACATCCCTATTGCAAGTGGAGAATGTGAATATTTAAGGTTCGGATTCCAGCAGTTGATAAAAAACAAATCTGTTGATATTATACAACCAGATATCTGTGCATGTGGCGGATTAACAGAAGCCAAACGCATTGCGTCTATAGCCAGTACAAATGGAGTTGATTTAATTCCACATACCTGGGGGACAGCAATTGCACTACATGCGGCATTACATTTTATTTCCAATATAGAATCCGTTCCCGGAAGACTTTATCAGCCTGAGTTCTTAATAGAATATGATCAAACAGAAAATGGTCTTCGTGATCGATTAACATATCCTAAAATTGAAATGAAAAATGGTATGATAGACCTACCGTCTCGAGCTGGTTTGGGAATGGATGTTAATGAGGATATATTAAAAGAATATACCGCTTCAACCGAAATACTGAAGTTTACCAAATGATATTATTAAACCTATGAAAACAGAACATTTCGGATATAAAAAATTATACATTGATGGTCAGCTCATTGATGCTGTTAGTAGCGAAAAAGAAGATGTAATTTGCCCAGCTACTGGTGAAGTAATTGCACAAGTGGCTAAAGCAGGAGAGGAAGATGCACAAAAGGCCTTATTATCAGCTCAAAAAGGTTTTAAATTCTGGTCCAAATTATCCTTGGCTGAACGTACTTCCTGGATGACTAAACTAAGGGCCGCAGTATTAGAAAAAGAGCACGAATTAAGAACAGCCATGGTGCATGAAATGGGGAAAACCTATGCAGGTGCTTATGAAGATATTGAAGCTGTGATAAATGCCCTAGAATGGTATCCTTCTGCAATGAAAAATTTAAGAGAAGAACAAATTCCTGATTATGAGCACACACACACTCATAAAATGATTTCAAAGCCAGCAGGTGTAGCAGTGGCTTATTTAGCATGGAATTTTCCATTACTAAACGTTGGTTTTAAGTTAGGGCCAACTTTGGCTTCTGGATGTTCTATAATCATTAAACCCTCAACTTTGTCTCCATTATCTGCATACATGATAGGCGAAATTCTAAACGACATTAACTTCCCTCCTGGGGTTGTAAATATTTTGGCAGGCCCAAGTAGAGAGGTTGCTGCAACTATGACAAAGAGTACAATTCCCTCAGTTTTAACTATGATTGGATCTACAATCACAGGTCAAAAAGTAATTGCAGACAGTACTACATCCATAAAAAAATTAGGAATGGAACTTGGCGGAAATGCACCATTTATAATCTTTGAAGATGCAGATTTTGATAAAGCTCTAGAATTAGCTGTGACATTAAGTTTTTGGAATTCAGGTCAAATATGTGTTGCTGCCAATAGAATTTTTGTGCATAAAAACATACATGATAGATTCATGATTGAATTTATAAAAAAAGCATCAAAACTCAAATTAGGATTTGGCCTAAAAGAAAACCCCGATGTTTTTATGGGACCTGTGGTGACGCGTACAGACAGAGATAGAATGTTTGACTTAGTAGAAGATGCGATAAGTAAAGGAGGTAGACTTGAATATGGAGGAGAAATTCCAGCAGGTTTTCCAGTAAGAGGAAACTGGATTCAACCTACTGTCGTTTCTGGAATCACTCCAAACATGCGTCTTTTCAAAGAAGAAACTTTTGGTCCAATAGCTGGTATCATGAGTTTTGATTCTGATGATGAAGTTTTAGAATTAGCAAATACCACCGAATACGGATTAGCTTCATATATTTTTACTAATAACCATAAAAGAATTGAAAGATTTACTGAGGAATTAGAGTTTGGTGAAATTCAAATTAACGGTGCAAAATATGCGATCTACCTCCCACATGGTGGCATAAAAAATAGTGGTATTGGGCATGATTGTTCACACCTAGCTTTAGATGATTATTTAGTAAAAAAACGAGTATCTACAGCCCTATAAATATGAGTGAGAATAAGCTAAAAAAAAGTTTAAACGAAAGGCTAACCGTATTTGGTCCTTTTTGTAAAATACAAGATCCTACCATTGTTGAGATTGTTGCCCTAAGCAGATTTGATTTTGTAATTATTGACATGGAACATGGTCCGTATAGTATAGAGACCACTCAAAATATGGTTAGAGCCGCTGAAGCCAAGGGTATTACCCCTATAGTTCGAGTTACGGAAAATTCTGAAACTTTAATTTTAAGAGTATTAGATATTGGTGTGAAATGCATTCAAGTTCCTCAAATTTGCACAAATAATGACGCCGAAAAAGTAGTCAAAGCCACAAAGTTTTTCCCCATAGGAGAAAGAGGTATGTGTAGATATGTGAGAGCTGCGGAATATACAAATATTAAACCCGAAGATCATTTTGGAAAAGCAAACGATTCTATAATTTCAATTATTCATATTGAAGGTCAGGAAGGTCTGAAAAATTTACCGGAAATATTATTAGTTGAGGGTATTGACGTGATCTTTTTAGGGCCTTATGATTTATCTCAGTCCTGCGGGGTTCCTGGTCAAATAAACCATCCTAAAGTGGTTGACAGTATAAAACAAGCTGTAGAATTAGCAAAAAGGCAGGGTAAAGTCATTGGCACTTTTACTGAATCTCCTGAAACTGCAAAAATGTGGCAAAGCATTGGTGTCCAATATATCTCATACGCTGTGGACGTGGGGCTCATAATGAACTCTTTTAAGAATATTACTAATCAATTAAAAACTAATTAAAACATATATATTATGGAATTCTTTCCTTTAGTATTAATCATTTTCGCAAGTGTTTTTCAAGGTTCTTTTGGTCTTGGAATGAAATATATGGCACCCTTAAAATGGGAAGCATGGTGGCTTGTACATGTTACCATTGCTATGATCATTTTACCTCTGGCATGGGCCTATATTGCCGTACCAAACTTATCAGAAGTTCTAAACACTTCTTTTTCAGATCCATCCATGCAAAGTGTTGTATTCATGGCCATGTTTTTTGGATTTTTATGGGGTATAGGAGGAATTCTATTTGGGATTAGTGTACCCTATATAGGTTTATCGCTCACCATGGGCATCGTTATGGGTTTAGCAGGATCAATAGGAGCACTAGTACCGCTTTTACAAATGGAAAACGCCACCTCATCGCCTCAATTCCCCTATGTGATTGCTGGATTAGCGATAACCTTAATTGGAGTTGGTATAACCGCCAAGGCCGGAATTGATAAAGACAAATTGAAAACTGAATCTACAAATGAAAAATCAAATATTTTAAAAGGCATATTAATTGCAACGGCATGCGGGGTATTATCCGCTTTGCTTAATGTAGGTTTCGTTAAAGCTACTCCAATAGCAAAATTGGCAGAAGAAATGGGGGCTATTGATAGAAATGCTAGTTTGGCAGCTTGGGTAATTGTTTTAATAGGAGCCTTTATAATGAATGCAGGTTATTGTTTTTTCTTGTTATTCAAAAACAACACATGGAGTTCATTTAATGTAGCGGGAACCTCCAAGGCATATAAATGGGCCATATTAGCTAGTATTTTTTGGTTTGGAGCTTTGGGTGTTTATGGTCAAGGTGCGGCCTTAATCGGGCCTATAGGAGGTGTGATTGGCTGGCCAATGTTATTAGGCTTGTCGTTAATTGTAAGTAATTTTTGGGCTTATAGAGCTGGGGAGTGGACAGAAGCAAAAAAACCTTTTAATCTATTGTTAATTGGTTTATTTGTTTTGATTTTAGCCAGTGTAATTTTAGGATACTCTAATAGTATAATTTAGTTATGACATTTTCATTGCAAAAAAAGGCAACTAGTAAATAAATACTAGTTGCCTTTTTTCTTATGACTAATTCTAATGCTTTAATAACTATGCTCCTATACGCAGATATCTATTTTGATACTCACTAGCTGATATATTTTTCAAACTCTTAAAAATGCGTGTGAAGCTTGAAAACGAATTAAAGCCAGTATCGTAACAAATTTCAGTTATGGTTTTATTACTACTTATTAACATCTGACATGCTTTACTAACTCTATATTCTCTTAAATATCCAAAGGCTGTTTTACCTGTTTTTTCTTTAAAATACCTGCAAAATGCATTTTTGGTCATATGTGCTATTTCAGCTAACTCCTCCAAAGAAATATCTCTTGTATATTCTTCGCCCAAATAATTAAGCACCTTCTGCAGTCTATCTTCACCATCTTCAATTAGTTGTAATGAAAATTTTTCACTGGCCAAATACTCTGTTTGGGAAGCATTTGATAAAATATCAAATATTTGAAGGAAACTAATTACTTTGTTACAGCCTTTATTTTCAGCAAGCTTTATGAATAAGGGCTTTATTTTTTGAACGGTTTCCGGTGAGAATTTTATACCACGTTTAGATCTTCTAAGTAAATCCTTTACCCTATTTAGTTCTGGTAATTTAAAAAGAGGTAGTTCATTTATATCATCCTTAAATTTTAAAACAATATAATCTACCTCTGTCTCATCGACCTTATTCTTAAAAAGATGTGGTAAATTGCTTCCTATTAATATTAGTTCAGGAGCTTCAAATTGGTCCATCTCATCGCCAATTATCCTTACACCTTCTCCCTTTAATGTTAAGATTAATTCATATTCATCATGATAATGCCAATCCGGCCCAAAATAAGGTACCTGATGTCTTTTTACATAAAATGATTGCGAATCTAAACTTTTTAAAGGACTGTATTTTAATTCCATAATTCAAGGCTATTAGTTTAATTAGTATGATTACAAAATTATTTGCATTATGAATTATCTGTGAGTACATATAATTCAATCAGTGTGTCAAATTCGTCTTTTTAAGGTTATTTTCGTTTATTTACTCCGTAAACACTGTATTTAATATGGTTTCTGTTTTTTTAATTAAGTCACTTGAAATAGGATTATAGCGGATTGTTGAAATAGAAAAATTAATTATTATTTTCTATTTTATTCATTTTATACTCCGAAGGCAAACATGAAAATTGGCTTTTGAAAGATTCCCTGAAATATTTATAATCGTTAAATCCAACTCTTTGGGAAACCACACTCAATTTATCATCACCTGTTAAAATATACTCTGCTGCTTTCTTTAACCTAACGGATCGAATAAATGCAGTAATGGAAAGTCCGGTTAAAGATTTAATTTTTCTATATAACGAAGATTGACTCATGTTTAATTTGTCAATCATGGTTTTAATATCAAAACTCTCATTAGTTAAGTTCTCTTCTACTAATAAAACAGCTTGTTCAATAAATACCCCCTCCGGATCACTTTGCTCAATATTTGATGATGAAGGTTCAAAGCGAATTTTATTTAAAAAGGACTCTCTAATTTTAGCCCTATTCTGTAAAACACTTGATATCCTCGCTTTTATAACCTGTGGATCAAATGGTTTGGTTATAAAATCATCAGCACCAATTTCCAGTCCTTGAATTTCAAACATATTTGAAGATCTGGCTGTTAATAGTATAATTGGAATGTGCGATGTTGTTATTTGGGACTTGAGGTCTTTGCAGACAGCAAGACCATCCTTTTCAGGCATCATAATGTCACATAAAATTAAATCAGGGACTTCTTGTGTGGCCACTTCTACTCCCTCAACACCATTTTTAGCCTCTAATATATTATACTCGCCCCTTAGCAATTGGTTCAAGTAATTTCTTATATCATTATTATCATCTACAATAAGTAGCGTATTCTCTTTTGATTTTACTTTTAAATCAATAACCGCTGAATTGTCAATTTCCTGATAGTTTTCAATTAAATCAGTACTCTGACGTTTTGAGTTTAGCACCTCCTGTTGGTAAAAATTATGACCTAGTGGTAATTCAATTATAAATTCTGTTCCATGCTCAACTTTACTCTCTACATCAATTGAACCATGATGCAATTCAATAATTTTTTTTGAAAAACTTAAACCTATACCACTACCTATAATGTTCGATGTATTTGTGGATTGAATTTGATAAAACCTATCAAATATTTTCTTTTTAAACATTTTACTCATGCCAATCCCAGTATCTTTCAAACTAATTTTACATACTTCTGAATTAGCTTTAATATCCAAAGATATCTTGTCGTTTTCTTCAGTATATTTTAAAGCATTTGAAATAAGGTTGCATAATACTATCTCCATTTTATTTCTATCAAAAGGAAAAAGAATCTCTGCCTTATTGCAGCTAAAGGTATATTCTATATTCTTAATTCGTGCTTGTTCCTTAAAATACAGAAAAACCTCATTTGAAAAACGAACAAAATTCCCATTTCTCACATCAAGTTTTAGCAAACCATGTTCTGCTTTTCTAAAATCTAATAATTGTGTAATTAAATTAAATAAACGATCTGAGTTCTTCTCTATAGTTACTAGTTTGTCGGTTAAATGAGGAGACAATTTTTCTTCACCTTGCAATATTTCCTTAATTGGGCTTACAATGAGCGTCAAAGGCGTTCTAAATTCGTGAGAAATATTGGTAAAAAAAGTAAATTTAGCTTCACTTAATTCTCGCTCTTTTTCTAACTTATCCTTAAGTTGAAATTGCCTCATAAGTACAAAAACCACTCCAACTACAGTCCCAAGAATTATCATAAAATATAAAGCATATGCAAACGGGCTAGCCCAAGGCGCATATAATATATCCACATTTAATTTTATTGGAACTGTCCAATTCTTATAATCTTTCGAGGAGCTTATCAACAACTCATAAGCCCCAGCTGAAAGACCTATAAAATTAATCTCATTCTGATTTTTTAAGTAATTCCATTGCTCATCAAAACCTACCAATTTATAACGATAATTTATGGCTGAATTATCTAAATAATCAACATTTGTAAAGCCAACTCCAAATGATTTTTCCTTATGAGATAATTTAATAGCATTTGTATAGTTAAAATCCTTGGTAAGAATAATATGCTCATTGATCGTGTCAAATGCTTCAATTTTCTTGTTATCAATTTTAAGATAAGTAAATATAAGTTCCTCTTCTTTTTGACTCTCTACGATACTCTCTGGATTAAAATATGTTAAGTTATCTGTTCCACCTGCATATATAACGGATTTAGAAGAGGTATTGAATAGACTACGTAAATTAAATACGGATGTGTACACCCCATCTTGTTCTCCAAAATTCACAAATGAATCATTGAATTTATCAAATCGTATTAAATTAGTAGAGGTGGTTAACCAAATAAAACCCTGATTATCTGAAGTAATACCACAAATAAAATCATTTTCTAAACCATATTGTAAGGCGTCATAAGTTTTTAAAACGCTCAATTTACCCTCCGCATATTGCAATTTAAATAACCCACTTGGCGTGCCAAGCCAGACATATTCAGAATCTGTATAGATGGTGTTAATAATATTAGGTATTTCCTCAGTTAGGAGCTTGGAGTGGTGAACAAATTCATCTGCTGCTTTATCGTATAAATGCAGACCATTATAGGTCCCTAGCCAAAAATTGTTCTGAGAATCTTTAACCATTGAAGTAATCCTCATACTTTCAATTTTAGCTTTAGGATTTCTACTAGAGAATATTTTAACTTTTTCGGGAGCATCTGACGCTCCAGTTTTTACTTTAAAAAGGCCACTTAGTTGGCTCCCTACCCATAATGTGTTATTGTTTTCTGACAAGAAACATGTTGCTTTGCCTATTTTGAGAGTATTAGTCACATTATGGTTCTTATTTAAAAATAGAACTGCTTTGCTTGTAGATATTACAATGTCATCATTGTGTTTTGAAATGGCTTGAACCTTACTTTTTGAAGTCTCTTTAAGCTGAACTAACGATTCAAAGTCTTTCCCGTAAAATAAACCATTTCTTAACGTGCCTAAATAAACATCTTCTTCGTCTTGAAAAACTGAGTGAAAATTCTTCTCCTCGACAAGTGTTTTATTTGTGACAAATTGATCTAAATTTTCAAACCCTCTACCTTCTGTTAACGTAACAATTCCTCCAAAATCGGAAGATATCCATAGGACATTATTCTTATCTTCATGGATATCCAAAATTATTTCATAATTGTTTGTTTTCTTAGCATCTGGAGGGTAAACCAAATTCATTTTTTTAAATTTACTAACCTCTGAATCACTAGTATACAATCCATTACCCCAAGTACCAACCCACAAATTATCATGCCTATCCAAATATAGAGTAGAAGTGAATTCAGCGGGGATTTTAGTGTAAACTTTCGTGAATTTATTTGTAGTTTTATCTAGTTTAAGGACGTGATGCTTCGCTTTATTATTAATTATACCAAACCAAAAGCAATTTCTAGAGGTGTCATCAATCATAGTTGAAACATATTCTCCAACTGAATAGGAAAATATTTGCCTTTTTTCAGGAACATACTTTTTCAATGAAAAACCCTGTGTAAACCAAATATTTCCCTGTTTGTCTTTTTTTATAAATCTATATTCAGTAATTTCATGATGCTGAACAATTTTTTCTTCAATAGGGTCTAAAACATAAATACCTTTTTGATGTGTCCCAACCCATATGTTCCCTTCGTTATCTTCTTGAATAGCCTTAATCCTTAAAGACGCTTTTGTTGCATTGGTTAATATGTTATTTAAGTTGGTAAGTTTATGTGTCTTTATTTCAAGTTTAGATAATCCGCCACTTTTTGTTCCAATCCATAAATTATTTTTGCTATCTAAAAACAAGGTTTCAATATTTTCATTTTGTAACCCTGGATATTTGAGTCCTGGTCTTATTGTATAATAATTTACACCATCATATTTTGTAATACCGTTTTCAGTTGCAATCCATTTTACATTTAATGAATCACTAACTACTTTAGTTACATAATTATGCGAAAGCCCTTCTTTAGAAGAAATATAGTCAAACACAAAATTGTTCTGATTCTCTTGAGCAAAACCCAATAAACACCAAAAGAACACTGTATATATGTAATATTTATTCATAACTTTCAAATTTAACATCTGCCATTAACTTTACTGTTAACCTAAAATCCTAGAATATTAAATTTCATTTTTTTATTGATTACTTATGCGAGTAATAACTTATGCATTTCAGCAAATATATTAAGAATGACGGATTAAATTAAAGCCAAATACACCAAATCACGTGTCATATTGGTCAAATATTTCTATAAATAGGAATCTGGATTAAATACCATTTTTTAAATGATCATATATGTGTCATTTGATAAATCTAATGGGTATATATTATATCTAAATATTAGCGGAGTAGATTGGATTATATATCACCTTTGTAGGTATCTATAACATCATTAACATCTCGGCCGACCTTTATATAGACTAAGCAAAGATTTGAAGCTAACTCATAAGGGATATCGAAAATTCAATTGACAATATTTTAATTAAATACGCCCGCATAAAAAGCCAAAAAAAAAATTACTTATTATTTAGTTTTATTCTTAGGGTTTTTATTTCCATTTTTTGTGGTTGACGAACTTTTTTTCGCCTTGAATTTCTCTTTATCAGCACCTTCAATACTCCAAACACTAACATGTTCACTGACCATAGGTTTTTCATGTTTAGGCAAATGGGCATTCAATTCATTTTTTATTTTTTGATAGTCTGAATCTTTTGCAAGGTTATGCCATTCATTTGAATCAATCTTATGATTATACAACTCTTCACCCCCATCAAAATATCTGATGTATCTATAATCCTTATTTCTTACTGAATAATTTCCTCTTCCCCATGATATAATTGTAGGGTCTTCTAATTTAACGGATTGGTTTTTAACAATAGGAACAAGACTTTCTCCATCTACATATTCAGGCGTATTGATATTCGTATAATCGGCAATGGTTTTATATACATTTATTAAAGATACGGCTTCAGAATATGTTCCTGGTTTAAGTTTTTCTTGTGGTCTTCCATCGTAGATAATGAAAGGAACTTTAGTAGCTTCCTCCCAAAGTGTAAACTTTTTGAAAGTCTGTTTCTCTCCTAAATGATAACCATGATCTGACCATAATACAACAATAGTATTATCAGCATACGCACTATTTTCAAGCGCATCTAATACACGACCAATATTATAATCTGCCCAAGAAATACAAGCCAAATATGCTTTTCTCACATCATTCCAAACATCTTTATTTAGGTAGTGATTGTATTCCCCTATTTTACGTAATGATTTTCCTGTTTTAGGAATATCGTCGGCATCATTTTCAATCATATCAGGTGGTGTAATGTTTTCAGGCAAGGCATCAAAAAAACGTGCGGGCGCATCAAAGGGCAAATGTGGTTTTACAATACCGACTGCTAAAAAGAAAGGCTTGTCATGTTTTTCATTTAGTTTTTCAATACCGTATGACGCCACTTGATGATCAATATGCTCCTCATCAGGGTTTAACGTTGGTCTGAAAGAATATTTCCCATTTTTCCCTTTGATATACCCCTCGCCTTTTCTAAATACTTTTTTGTTCTTTTGAGTATCCAAATAATCTGTCCATTCTCTAGGATCTTTAAGTGTACCATGATGAATTTTTCCTGCTCCAAAGGTGCTATAACCATTTTCTTTAAGAAGTCTAGGCAAAGACGTATACTGTTGCATTAATTGCTCGTGAATATTATGCTCATAAAATGGATACAAACCGGAATTAAATGGTTGGACACCGTATAACAACGCATTTCTGCTTGGAGAACAACCCGGAGCAGAAGTATGGGCATTAGTAAAATTCACACTCTTTTTTGAAAGTTTGTCCATATTTGGGGTTATTGTCTCAGGGTGCCCTCCTAAAAAACCAGTCCAATCATTCATATCATCAATGGCAATAAATAATATGTTTGGTTGCTTTTCTTGTGCTAAAAGTACTCTTCCTTGGATACAACAAAGCAATAATAAGATGTAAAATTTGATTTTCATTTTAATAATTTAAATAGGTTTATTCCGAACAACAGTTTCTAATTGCGCTTCTATTTTTTTTATGAGTTACCTGTTAACAAACATTATTCTTCCATATGTATTATTTTAAAATGGCTCTTTTCTTAAGTGGTTCTTTATATTTTTCCATCTGAGCATATAACTCAGCCTCCATTTTTTTAGCTATTGCCGAATAGGCCTCATCATTATAATAATTCACTAATTCATCTGGATCCCTTTTCAAGTCAAACAACCATGGCTTATCTTTAGGAGACAAGACCAATTTATATTGATTATTTACTGCAGCTACCCACCTTTTGTTAGCATTAGTGATGTAAACGATTCTATCATCCACAATTTTCTTTTTCTTATTATTAAAATCAACTGAAGCATTGGTTCCATGAAAATTATAAGACGATAAATCAACTCCCATCAACCCAAGAACCGTAGGCGTAAAATCAGCCATGGTATAGGCTTTTTCTATTTGTTTTCCGGCCATTACCTTTTCTGGATATTTTAACAAAAAAGCTACTCTGGCAGATGTTTCATAAGGTACGCCCTTATTAAGTTTGCCATGTTCTCCTAACAAATCTCCATGATCTGAAGTAAAAACTACAATAGTATTTTCCTCCAAATTATTGTCTTTTAAAAATTTCAATAAACGACCTATATTATCATCAATACACTTAACCATCCCATAATATTGGGCCATGGCATTTTGCTTAATTTTTTTAGCAACATTCTTTTTCCCATTTTTATTTACCCAACCCGGATTAATGGCGTTTGGAGTATGCATGGTCCTGGGGTCCTCAAATTTTAAATGGGTGTACATTGTATTATAGGGTGCACGCACCTGGTCCGGTCCATGTGGATCTGGAATTGAAAGCATTAAACAGAACGGTTTATCCTTGTCTTGATTTAATATTTTTAACGCTCTATTCACTAAAAAATCGGTAGTAAAAGATTCTTCGTTCGCTTTTTCTTGAACAAAAACACCACCTCCATATTTACTTATTTCTTGATCAACTTTTACACCCTCTACGTCTTCTTTCAATATTTTCCAATGCCCACGATTCATCATATATCGGTTATGATCAAATCCAAATTTTCTAGCTGGTTCAAAACCTGGTTTATCCTCTCCATCCAGGTGCCATTTACCAACATAAGATGTGGCATATCCATTATCTTTTAGAATTTGACCAAATGTTATAACATCATCATTCAGCGGCATATCATTCACTGGAGACCCTGTAGCAACTGGATACAAACCAGTAACCATAGATGCCCTAGAAGGTGTACAAACAGGAGAAGTTGCATACCAATTTAAGGCTAAAGCGCCTTCTTTAGCTATGCTATCAATGTTTGGAGTTTCCACAATATTGCCTTTTCCCCACATTTCTGCTTGTTCTTTAGACATGGTTTCTCTATAAGCACCAAGAGTTCTTAGATTATGTTCATCTGTATGAATAATTAAAAGATTTGGCTTCTTATTGTTTTGAGCGCATATACTTGTATAAAAACAAGATATTACGGAAAAAGTTAAAAGAAAGGTAATTCTGTTCATGGTTATTTTTTTAAATCTTATGGACATCATTAAGACTAGCATTTATAATCTTCGTTTAATTAAAGTAAGGTATTAATAAAACTAATAGACCTTAAACATCTATTAATTAACTACTTAATATTTTTAAAAAAGTCTATTTCAATTTAGCCAGCTCCTTGTTCACCTTATCATAAAAGGGCTTTAACTCCTTATAATTTTTTCCTGTTAATTTATTGAAGTATCTGCCAAATTTTTTATTTGATTCCTTTTTTTCTTCTTTAGTTATTTCACCTTTATTAAATTTCTGAGTAGCTTCATATTGATCTTCATAATGTTGAACTTTCATTTCATAGAGTTCTTCTTGCTGTGCCTTAGTTAAATTGAATTCTTTTGCCGCCATTTCAGCATATACTTTTGAACGTTCAAATCTGCCCTCATTCCAATTGCTTTTTGACTGTGCAAAACTTGTTATAGTTACCACTAAAAAGGCAATCAATGAAATTGTTTTTTTCATAATACTTAAATTTTTGTTATTTATATTGATTTAAAGTTTTTCGAAACTCATCTACAGTGGGTTCTCCTTGCAAGTACCCTAAAGAGGATAAAAACACATCTACATCAATCATGGTTTGAAAATGCAATTCTTTGTTTCTATCAATGTTAAAAAAAGCGTGATCTTGACCTTGATACAAGATTAAATCACACCTATTCCCTAAAGCTTCCATATCAGCCTTATACTGTTTTGCTAAATCAATCTTAAAAAGCTGATCCTTGGTGCCAAGCATGATAAGCGTAGGTGGTGTTCCTTTTTTTAAATTATGCGCTGGTGAAAACGCTTTCCAATAGTCTTTGACACGATCATAACCATAACCTTCTTTACTGTTATTGGCAACCGGATTGAAAAGCATTAAAGCTTTGGGTATGCAACTCACAGAAAGATCTTCTCCATCTTCATTAAAACCGTCAATAGTCGATACAGCAGCAGCGACATGACCGCCTGCAGAACCTCCTCCTGCTAATATCCTATTAGGATCAATACCATAAACTGTTGCATGTGAGCGAATCCATCGCATGGCCGATTTCGCATCCTTTACGCATTCTTTTGGAGTGGTACCATGTGGTTTTTCAACCCTATATTGAGCACTAATAGCAATCAGTCCTCTTGTGGCAAAATACGCGGCTTGATTATAAAAATGAGCCACCCCTCCGCCTTTCCAACCCCCACCATGAAAAAATACTATGCTTGGTACTTTTTCACTTTTATCATGATTTTCAGGAAAAAACATGTGTAATTTCAATTCAAATCCATCTATTTTTTTGTAAACAACTATAGTATCGGGTTCAGGGTTTCCCCAAAGCGCAGTGTTTCCAATAATAAAAATACCCAATATTAATAATCTCTTCATTTGTAAATTGCTATAAACTTATTTTTTGGCCCACCAGTTATCACCTCCTAATGTTGGGAAAACACGATCTTTTAACTGAGTATTCCATTGTTCCCATTCCTTAAATAAATCTTCTGATAAGTTTGTTTCCAGCGATTTTATATTCTTAGTTTCAGCAACATCTACAGATAGATTGAATAACTCTGGATAAGTTTGTTTTTGATTTCTATTTGCAACTAGTTTATAATTGCCATGTCTAACAGCCATGGCATTTTGTTCCCATTTTCTCCAAAACAAATAATCATGAGGGGCTTCCTTGTTCTCGCCTCTTAAAAAGGGTAATAAATCCACACCATCTAACGGTCTTTCTCTGTTAATAACAACATCGGTTTGTGCTACTATCGTAGCCATAATATCTAGAGAAGACACTGCTTGAGTATAGGTTTTTCCTTTAGGAATAACTCCTTTCCAACGTATGGCAAAAGGTACACGAATACCTCCTTCAAAAAGATCTCCTTTCAAACCTCTTAGAGGGCCATTACTTGAGGCGTTATTATGTGCGCCACCATTATCAGACAGAAAAACAATAATGGTATTTTCATCCAGTCCATTTTCTTTTATTGTTTCCAATACACGACCTACGCCATCATCAACAGCACTTACCATAGCTGCATAGGTTTTTCTCTTTTTATCCTTAATATTAGGGAATCGGGACAAATATTTTTTAGTGGCTTGCAAAGGTGTATGTGGTGCATTATATGCTAAATACAACATAAAATGTCTATCATCCTTAGCCTGCTTTTCTATATAGCGAACTGCGGCATTACTCAACTCATCAGTTAAATAATCTTTCGTTTCAACAATCGACCTGTTTTCCTTAATTTTTGTTCTGTACCAATCCCACTTAGAAGTTACTTCAGACAAATCATTATATACTAATTGTTCTGCATAGTAATTATGACCTCCAGAAAGAAATCCATAGAAATAATCAAATCCACGCTCTAAAGGATGAAAAACAGGGTTGGTGCCCATATGCCATTTCCCAATAATAGCATTGTTATAATTAGCTTTTCTTAAAACCTGTGCCATGGTCTCTTCCTCTACCGGTAAACCTGCCATTGGATTATTAGGATCAATAGATGGGTTAGTTGTAAACCCAAACCTATCTTGGTAACGACCAGTTAAAAATCCAGCTCTGCTGGGGCCACATACAGGAAAGGACACATAGCCTTCTTCAAATCGTACGCCTTCATTCGCAATTACATCAATATTAGGCGTTGGTATATCTTTACAACCGTTAAAGCCCACATCTGCCCATCCCATATCATCAGTCATGATAACAATAAGATTTGGCTTTTCAATGCGTTTTTGAGCTTGTAAAGTATTAACAAAAAACAAACATATCCCAAAAATAAGACTGGGAATATTTGGTGTAATGGTTCCTTTTCTATTCATATTCTTGTTCCTATTTTATGGATGTAATAAAAGGTTAAAATTAATCAAACTGTCATTCAACTTGTGACATAAAAAAGTATAAGGGAATCACTAAACATACAATTACAAATCCATATATCTCGCGCATCACCATCTAATAAAAAATTCAACATTTATAAAAAAAAGGTATTCAAATATTAATGATAGCAAGTAAATCAAAATCTACAAATTCAAAATGGCGAATTTTAACCATCACCATCCACTAATTATCAAATTAAAAGCAACCTTAATTCTTCAATTCACAATTTGATATGCATTTCATAAGTTTTTATTGAAGGCTTAAGTAAATACTTCTCCATGGGCATTGGACCACAACTTCCATTACCAATGGCGCCATGCTCAAAGTCTAAATGTAAAATACTGTATTGATTTTCTTTTAATTGGTAAGTGAATTTTGCATTTATAATATCTTGAATATCATAATTCTGAAGCGAAAAGTTGAATGGTTTTGTTGAAGACACTTTAAATCTATTAATTAAATTCTCAATTTCTAACCATCGTACTTCAGATCTATTGCCGTTGGATTGCGGTTTGGCATAATTAACAAAGAGCTCATTAATATTAGCTGAATATATACCCATTTTCATCCCAGTGCTTCTATCTCTATATGAACTACCTGGACCTTTACCATACCAAGTAGCCCTATTGTAATTGTTTAATAGTTTAACTTCATATCCTATACGAGGTAAGGTATTCGGAAGATTATTGCCAATAAATTCGATGCTAAGCGTATTTTTAATTTCTGCATCATTATTAATTCTAAATTCTTCTACAGTCTTAATATAATTAATGCGCTTATTGCCTTTATGGGTTTTACGAATAGTTACAATAGCATTACCATTTATCACTTCAGTTTCAAAAGCATCAACCTTTACAATTAGGCTGTCAAGTTGTACTGAATTCCATGATTTGACTAAAAACTTATCATTATCAATGGGCGCTCTATAAAAAGACAATGCTATACCTCCTTCAACAATTGGATTATTATTTTTAAAAATTGATTCTATATTACCGCTTTTTTTATTAAAAATTATCCTTGTATTTGCTGAACCTACTATAAACTTATTTTCAGATGCTTCAGTTTCGGGATTACTTTCAAATGCCAGGTTTAAAGACTTTTTAGATGCATCTGATTTAATAATCCATTCTTCAAATGCAATTTCATAACCTGCATTCGCCCAAGACGTCGACTCTTTTAAAACAGCGGATATCTGCAAAATATATTCATCACCATTATGTTTAATACTTTCCCAGCTTGGTAATGTAACAGTTTTTTTTGACCGACCCATAATATCTAGATCAAACCTCTCTTGTCTCTGAACTTTTCCATTTCTAAGTAAGGTCCATACAAAATCAAAACTATTGGTATTTGTAAGATGATATTTATTCTTAATTTCTATTTTACCAGACTCAATATCTATAAGATTAAAAGCCATTTCTTGATAGGCTTTTTTGACTTCTTCTGATTTTGAGCTCGGTGTTAAATCTGCCATCATTACGCCATTCATACAAAAATTACCATCATTAGGGGTATCGCCAAAATCACCACCATAGGCCCAATAATAATCACTTCCAGGAATAGCACACCCATCATGTGCTCGCTCTATGTCTGCGATTTTGTTTCCATAACTACCATCAACATGTCTTGTAATACCTTGATCAACCCAATCCCATAAACATCCACCAATAAGGTTAGGGTATTGCTCAAAAACATCTACATATTCTTGTAAATTACCAATACTATTCCCCATAGCATGGGCATACTCATTTAGTAAAAATGGTTTATCAAGATTCATTTTACCAATATAAATCATATCATTTACAGATTGATAACGTCCAAAACTATGTCGCTTTCCGTTTTTCCAAATGCCTCCTCCATAAGTATCAAATGAAATAGGCGCCTCTGAAGAATGATAATGGGTTGGCCTTGACGTATCAATTTCTTTAGCTTTTTGCTGCATGGCCACCATATTTACACCATTACCCGCTTCATTCCCAAAGGACCAAAAAATAACACTGGGATGATTTTTATCTCTATGTATCATGGCTTCAATACGCTCTACATGTGCTTGTTCCCATGTAGGATCCTTGGCTAATGAAGCTGTACCATAACGCATACCGTGAGATTCTACATTGGCTTCATCAATGACTAAAATTCCGTATTCATCACATAACTTATAAAAATATGGCGTGGCAGGATAATGCGAGGTTCGTACTGTATTAATGTTATATCTTTTAAGCAGTTTAACTTGCTTTTCCAGTCGATCCTTAGGAATATGTTTACCATAAATAGGATCATGCTCTACTATATTAACGCCCTTAACAATAAAAGGTTGCCCATTTAAAAGCAGTTCATTCTTTTCTGAAATGGCAATCTCTCTAAAACCGACTTTAGATTTTATACTATCAATTAATTCATTTTTATGGAATAATTTTATTTTTAAGGTGTATAAATTTGGAAACTCATTTGACCAACGGTTAACATCTTTTAATGCGTCACTAAATGACTTAAATGCATTAAGGCTTTCAGTGTTTTTTGATATTATTTTGCCATTATTATCACTCAATTCATAGCCTAATTTGTAATTCTTGAGTTTCCTATTATCTGATTCATTTAAGTCTACTTCCAAACCGAATGAAGCTGCATTCTGGTTTAAATCAGAAGTGAAAAAATAATCCTTAATATGAACTTTAGATTTCTCTACCAAATATACATCTCTAAAAATTCCAGACATGCGCCATCCGTCTTGATCTTCAAGGTAGCTACCGTCACACCAACGGAACACTTGCATGCGTAAAACGTTTTTCCCTTTATTAATATAATCTGATATATTAAACTCGGCCGGGGACCAACTATCTTGACTATACCCTACTTTCTTATCATTAATCCACAAATAAAAGGCTGAAGAAACACTTTCAAATCGTAGATAAATTTCTTTATCTTTTATATTATCAACTTTAAATTCCGTTTGATAAATCCCAACAGGATTCCCATTTTCTCCACCAATAAAAGGTGGGTTTTTATCAAATGGATACGTAATATTAGTATAAATAGGTAGACCATATCCTTGCATTTCCCAAGCTGCCGGGACTTCAATCTTGTCCCATTTTTCAGGTATTGAGTTACTAGGAATTTCACTTACATAATTATAAAAGGCAAAGTCCCAGACACCATTTAGTGACGTGACATCTTTCCCACTAGCGTCATAAAACAATGTGGCATGAGGTTTTTCTTTGTTTTGTTGTGTTACAAGCTGATTCTCCCAGTCATTATTAATTGATTGGCTATATGAAATACTCACATATACTATTAGCAATAGGGTAAATAATTTATACAAAACAATTTAACTTTATTTAAAATACAATACTCCAAATTTCGCCCTTATCAAGTTGTTTTGTATTATCAAAATTACCATATCGGACTCTACAATTACCTGAATTTTGAGCTTTAATTGCTGCCGTAAATAGTTTCCCATCTTTCCATTGCATAGTTACCTCATAGCCTCCTCTTGCCTTCAAACCTTTTATCTTACCATCTTGCCAAGCTGACGGTAGTGCAGGCAAAAGGTCTAACGTTCCTGTGTGCGATTGCAACAGAAGTTCGGCCATTCCAGCTGTCCCTCCCATATTACCATCCAACTGAAATGGTGGATGAGCACAAAATAAGTTAGAAAATGTTCCACTACCTTGTCCCATTAATCGCTCCCCTTTAACTGTTGCCGGAAACAACAATCTTCTAAATAGTTTATAAGCACGATTTCCATCTTTAAAACGTGCCCAAAAATTCACTTTCCAAGCTAATGACCATCCCGTGCCATCATCTCCACGAGCATTCAAACTTACCTTTGCTGCTCCTGCTAATTTCGGTGTTTTTTCAACAGTAATTTGTTTTCCTGGATATACCGCAAATAAGTGAGAAACGTGACGATGTTTACTTTCTGGATTGTCCACATCTTCTTTCCATTCTTGTAACTGCCCCCAACTTCCAATTGTAGGTGGTGAAATTTTATCTCTAAGTCTTAATGCATCTTTTCTAAATGATTGGTCTATGGCTAATACCTCACTAGCGGTTATACAATTGTTCAATAAATCCCACGCTATTTGATGATCCATTGAAGCGCCTCGAGATATCCCACCGTGTTCCGGGGAATACGAAGGGTAAGAAACCAAATTTCCTTTCTCATCTTCTATTAAATAATCAATCCAAAACAATGCCGCCTCTTTCATAATCGGGTAAGCCGTTTGTTTCAAATATTGTTTGTCCTGAGTAAATTCATAATGTTCCCAAAGATGTTGACATAACCATGCTGCTCCACCAGGAAATGCACCCCAAGGAAATTTCCAACCTGGTGAGGTATATCCGAATGGGTTGTTCATGGTATTAACTACCCAGCCTCTTGTGTTATAAAATTCCTTAGCTGAAATTCTACCTGGCTCCACCAGTGTTTCCATATAATCGAATAAGGGTGTGTGACATTCGCTTAGATTCGTAATTTCTGTGGGCCAGTAAAGCATTTGTTGATTGATATTCATGTGATAATCACATGCCCAGGCAGGGTTTGTACTGTTGTTCCATTTTCCTTGCAAATTCATGGGCATAGTTCCAGGACGAGATGAACTAATCATCATATATCTTCCAAATTGAAAATAAAGCTCTTCAAGACCCAAATCCTCATTTCCATCAGCATATTGTTCTAGGCGGATATTAGTTGGAATACTGTCATTGACCTTTGCAACTAATTCAAATTCTACTCTATCATAAAGTGTTTTATAATCTTTTAGGTGAGAGACTAATAAATCGTTGTAAGACTTACCATTTAAATTATCCAAGATTTTTTTATTCTCAGCTTGATAATCATTGCCTTTATACTCCGGATACTTATTAATATAATCTGTAGAAGCAACGTGGTACATATTTAAATACACCGCTCCTTTCACTTCAATTTTTCCATTTTGGAAGTTTACCTCCCCATCAGTTTCAAGTTTTAAACACGTTTCAAATTGCATACCATTATCTGCAACTTCCCCTTGAAAAGAATAGATTGACTTATTTAATGATTCCCTGTTTCTTTTGTGAGGTGTTTCAAAATTAATGCTATAGTCTGTTGCCAAATCAGCTTCAAAATGATATACC
Source organism: Algibacter mikhailovii (assembly GCF_014651495.1). Taxonomy (GTDB): domain Bacteria; phylum Bacteroidota; class Bacteroidia; order Flavobacteriales; family Flavobacteriaceae; genus Algibacter_E; species Algibacter_E mikhailovii. Next base: position 192,158 of record NZ_BMWZ01000006.1, on the reverse strand, counting down.
ATCGTTTTTTCGGGATAAGACGCAAAATAAGTCCTACTGAAATTTGTATCATCTATTTTGTACTTTACATGTCCTTGTGCATTTTCAATGTCTAATTCTCGAACATAATCGGATACACGGCCCTCATGGTGTACTTCTATAAAAAAGTCCCCCATGGTTTGTTGTGCACCATAATTCCCAAAACTAGATTTTGAGTCTTTGGCTTTATACATGGTTCCTGTTAATTCTTTGTTTGCCAAATCATGAGCTTCATCCATTTTTCCAGCATCCAATAAACCACGCACTTCAGTAAGATGCTTCCACGCATTTTTCTTAATACCATAATTGTATTCATCTCCACTGCCGGGTCCGCCACTCCAAAGTGTGCCTTCTGCAAATTGAATTTGTTCTTTTTCTACGCCACCGTAAAACATGGTTCCCATATATCCATTACCTATTGGGAGGGCTTCAGACTGCCAGTCAGTAGCTGGTTGGTTGTACCATAATTTTAGAGGAATAGTTTGGGTTTGAATTTGAGTTTCCATTTGATCGCAAGAAGTTACCTGGAGAATAAATACTAAGACTAATAATTTGGCAATGTTATTCATGTTTTTATATTGTTGTGATGTTGAATATTTAAAATGTATTATTAGTACTAATCTTTATTTTGAATTTCAGGTAGTTCCAAAATCCCTGATTGATACGAAAACCATCCATTTTTTATATCTCCAGAACAAGCTTCAATAAGTTCCTTCTTTAATCTTTCAAGAAGTTCTGGATGTTTCTCTGACAAATTGCTTTCTTCTCGGTAATCGTCAGGTAAGTAGTATAGTTGATAGGTGTCTTTGGGGCCAAAATGACGCAACTTCCATCCTTCTTGGGTAACTAGTGCAGGGCCATGAAACGAAGAGAAAACTATATATTTATGAAGTTTGCCTGCCTCTTTCCCGAGTATTTCCGGCAAGTAAGATAGCCCATCTTTTTCTTCAGGTAACGCCACGTTTAACAGGTCTGCGAAAGTGCTTATCAAGTCATAATTAGCAACCTTTGTTTGTATAATTTTACCTCCTTCAATATTACCAGGCCAGTGATAAATGAGTGGAACCCTAACAGCACCTTCCCAATTGTCTCTTTTCATACCTGCCATACCATCGTTTCCGTTAAAAACATCCCCCACTAACTCACTGTAATATTTAGTGTTTATATTGTCAAATTTCTTCCCAGTTTGCATATTTATCATCGGCTTATTGATCTTGCCCTCTGAAGGATAATAAATTTCATGACCGTTATCACTAGAGAAAACAATGATAGTATTTTCATATAATCCGAGAGTTTTTAATTCTTCAACAATCACACCCACATGATCATCCAACATTTTTACCATGGATGCGTAAGTTTTTTCTATTTCGGTCAAGTTCTTATTTGATACAAAATCAGGATGAATTTCTGGAACGGATGATGGGCCATGAGGTAGCTGCGTGGGATGATAAAGAAAAAAAGGTGCGTCTCTATTATTTCTGAGAAATTGAATCATTTTATCTAAAAACAAATTTTGAGAATAGACCTCTTTCCCGTCCATATTCCACCGGTCTTCATAACCGCCATCCTTATCCCATTCAGCAGTTTTACCACAATCTGCTCTTGTATTTCCTTCGATCGTGACCATGTTACCGTCTTCAAATAAAAAAGGAGGATAGAAACCATGACAGCGTTGGTGGTCATAATACCCATAATAGTAATCCCAGCCATGCCTTTTTAATTGTTTATGAGTGGTTGCAAAACCCCAATCCAGTTTGCCTACTTGTGCAGTGACATATCCTGATTTTTTAAATACTTCGGCTAGGAAAACTTCACTCTCGGGAACAGGAGTAGCCTGTTTGTTGTATGCACTTTCTACTTGTTCCCTAGAATATTTACCACGAGTAATATCTGAATATAAGCCCGCTCTAGAAATGTCCCATTTATCAGTATGTAAATCATGATAACCTGTTAATAAGCTAGCGCGTGCAGGAGAACAAAACATACCACCGTAGACATTTTCAAATCGAACCCCTGACTCAGCAAGTTTATCAATATGTGGCGTTTTAATAATCTTCTGTCCTTCGTGCGTGAGCAGACCACGACCGAGGTCATCGGCATAAATTAGAATAACATTTGGAGATGAGTTTTTTATTTTCGTATCACATCCAAAAAAAGTAAAGATTATATAAACTAGTACTAATATATTTGAGAATCTAGGCATATTTTTCGATTAATTTTGATTCAATTGGTAAACTGCTAGAGCAAATTCTTTTCCTAAATCGATATAACCATTACTGTCATAATGCCATCGATCTGAATATTTATAGTTTCTTGTACTTCTTACAATGGCTGCATTTTTATCAGTTTTAGCATATTTCTCTTGGGCATACTGCACCAAATCACCAAAAGGCCAAACTATACCTGTATCAATATTATGTGAATCAGAAATCTTGCCAATTACCACTGGCAAATCATCTGAAAGCAGGCTCGCCCGGATTAAATCCATGAGTCGTCTTAGTTGTATGTAATATCGGCTAGCTATTTCTTCTGTTTTATCTCCATCGCTTTCACCTTGCATCCAAATAATGCCCATTGGTAATAAATAATCTTCAATTCCATCTCCATTAATATCTCCATACTCATGAGCATTTCTAATGGTTTTTAAAAAATGATCATATTGATTAACTCCAGTTTTTCCATTAAAATCTGGTTCCCAAGAACCAAATTTTCCTGCAGCAAGGCTGTCAATTGATGAACCACCTCTTGAATATTTTATGAAAGCCATTTTTTCATTAGGATAATATTCTTGTAATTTTTGAGCAAAAGAAAGTTCAATACCAAATCTTTTCGATAATTTGTTTTTATTCTCATAAGAAGAAAAACCAACACCATGACCTGGCTTCAATGTTTCCCATGTACCTTGTCCTCCTGAACTATTTTCATCAGGCACAGGATTTCCATGAAAAATCCAAACGTTTTCAAATGCTTTATTTAGTGAATTTGGCAAATCTTTATTATAACCATAACCATCCATATTGGATTGTCCTCCAAGATAGTATAACCGTATAGTGTCTTTTTCTTTTCGCTGGCCAATAGCTACTAATGGAAAAAGCAATAAAAGAATAAGTAGCTTTTGTTTCATCATTTTATATTTTGTTTGGCTTGTTCTCTTACTCTATACATTTTGCAACCAATTTCACGACTAGCATCAATGGTTTCTTGATAAGGCGTATCACATACATCTAAAAAACCAATTTGATAATTTTCACCATCTCCACGACCAGTTACAGCTTGCTCGCTATATTGAAACCAATGCGCCCCTACCAAATAAGGGTTTTCTAATGCTCCTTTTAAATAAGCTACATAAGCCTTGCCTCTTTGCTCTTGATTTTGAACAGACCGCAGCCCTGTATGTAGCATTCCCCTATCTAACGCACCAAAATGGAATTCCCCTATAATAATTGGTTTATCAATGGTAATATCGTGTGGTTTTAAATCATTAGGTACAAAACGGTATCGGTTGAAGCTTATCACATCGCAATATTTTGCCGCTATTGGAACAATCCACTTTTGATGAGACAAATTATTAGGATAATAATGATTATGTAAACGACTTCCCAAGTACAATTTATTAGGTGCTTTTTCTTCTATAACCTCTTTACATGTTTTATAATAAAGATCAACCACTATTTTTTCAAAATCTAAAAGGTCTGAAAATGCAACTTTTCCTTTTGCTTTTTGTTTTGAATTCAAAAGCTCATTCCATGACTTATATCCAGTTTTCCATGCAGAATTTAGACTAGTTATCTCTGAGTATTTATTTCTAAGAAAATTTATCAATTCAATTTTTGCATTAGCATTTGCTGGAAATGTCAAAACTAATTTCCCAATCTTTCCCCAATCGTGCAGTTCATTGTCAACAAAATAGCCAATGCAGTAGTCGTCATTCCAAGTTTTGCTTTGCTTAAGAAATCCTTTTTGCAAATTTGTTTTAAAATTAGCATCAAAAACATCAGGAAATTTAAGAATTCCACCTATCTTTCTTTTCGTATAAGCCACATTAACAGTGTATGGGGTTTTTCGTTGCATATAGGTGTCCGTATCAGACCAGTTCCCTATAGTATTCATTCCCCAGCTACGAAGCCTTTTATGTGCCAATTCACTTTTAATCGCACTCCAATCTTTACCGTACTTTCGTAATAAATTTGAAGCCGTAAAATTATAACTTACAACTTTTCCTTTTTTTTCTTTAGCAAATGCATATGATGCGGTTCCTTTCTTTGGTAGTTTTGAAAAGTAATGTTTTCTACCTGCTACTTGTGTAACTGCGCCATCATTAGCAACACCAGTAATACCATGAGACCAAAACAAATACCCATCTGGGTCTACAAACCACCATTTACCTTTTACTTTTTCTACTCTAAAATGACCAGTTGCTTTTAGTTTTGGGCCACTAGTCCATCCGCCATATTTACTCCTGTTTTTAGGGGAAGGCGATGCATTTAAATCCTTTAACTCCTTTTCTTTAGCTATTTTAAAATCAAGGTCGATATGTATTTTTCCTTGCCATTCCTTTTTAGTAAACTGCCCATAAATATCAATAAAAGGGAACCCCGTTTTTTGAATTTCATTGTATGATTTTGCTAGTAAATCTCCTTCTGCTATTAATTTCCTGATACTTAATTTTGCTCCTGTTTTTGGATTAATAAGTGAAAGACTAATCTTTTTTACATGAGCAGCATCTAAAGGATCCCAATGATCTAGATAGCCCCCAGGAAGCCCATTCATTTTCAAATAAGATCGTTTCAAAGGGTGTTGTTCGGCTAATTTATTTCCTTTAATTAGAACCCGCATCACTCCATTTTCTCCAGGGTTAAGTATGAGCAGGCCTTCACTCCATTTATGATTATCTATATGGCAATTTAACATTATTGAAGTTTCTCCCAAGTTTTCCACCTCAAATGCAACGGATGTATTATTATGCAAATCCCAGTGCGTCTCTGGCGCATACAACTCCACTAAAGGTTTTGATTTTTCCATGTCTATCACAATGGATTTATCTGGTCTAAAACGGGCTTTTGCATTTTTTACTTTCACATAAGAAGTAACATAATCCTGCGAAACATCAACAAGTATTTTGTTTTGAGCCTGTTGTTTAAAAACATAACCAAAAAGACAAATAAAAATTAATAGTTTAGATCTTATCATTTTTTTAAAACTGAAATTATTTAATACAAAAAAAGGTCTCGCTATTGTGTACTTACAAAATCTTCAACTCCCCCAACAATATCTGAAGCATCTTCATTTTTCTCTCTAAACTGAAATCTTAAAAACCTTACTAATGAAGAATTTGAAACCTTAAAAGTATCCTGTGTAACAATAACTAGAGTGCAATTTAGCAAAACCTAAACAGCTCTATTAACACAAAAGAACCCAAAACTAACACATAATCATTTAGGAGTTTAAACCAATAAAATTGATGGTTATGTAAAGCATTGAAGGTAGCTTTATAAGGAATAACCCATCGTAAACCTTAAACTTAAATTAGAAAATATATTTTCATTGCACCCAACTTATTTTTCAAGCTCAAGTGCACTAACGCCTTTTAATCCTTCTAAATATAATTGCATTATATATTTCTCATTAAAAGCTCTTGTCCATATACAAAAATCATCTAGAAGACCTTTGTAATTTTTCATCCCCATAACTTTATAAAGGTCTGTTTTATAGGTTGAAACTTGCGTTGCTATTGACATCCAATTGGCTTGAGATGTCTTTATTTTTGTTCCGGCACGTTCAGTATGGTTTTCTTTAATTTCTTTTCCATCTACAAACAATTGGATGTCTACCAATGCCCCATGCTTTTCTGGCAAAACAATCGCTAAATGATGCCAATTACCATCGTTTATTTTCATGCCCTTTGTATGGGTATAAATTTCTGGCCTTAGAGACAATTCTAAATTACCTTCATTAAGGCTAAGATTGAAAAACTGTCCTTTTTTACTCCAAAAAGAACCGCTATTAAAAATTAATTGCCTACCAGATTCATTTGTTTTAACCCAACAAGCAATGGTTCTTTCATAACCAGCATCTAGTGGCCCAATAGGCAATACAAATAATTTTGATTTTGTGTCAATTTTAGCTGCACTCCCAATAATTCCATCTTTTATTTCTACTTGTTCTCCAATTAGGGAATAATCATAGTTAAAAGCGCCATCATTTAAGTATGCCTTTGGAGATTTAATTTGATTCATCAACGGATTGTGTTTTCCTTGTTTTGGAAACGTCCCGTCCACACTACTCTTATATTGCTTTGGATTTAAGACCTCATCAAAACTCCAATGAATTTGTAAGCCTTTTGGGTTGATAGGTGTTAATAAACCTTTGCCTTTTATTTTTGTACGATTACCTCTTTTATCAATTACTATACTTCCCAAAACGTCTCCATTATTATGATAAGTCACTAAACTTAACAAATCCTTTTCTACATCTACCGTGGTGAGGTTTGATAAATCATTCCCGCGTCCTACAAACTGAATTAAATCTGACTTTGGGTCTTTGGTAACGGTATTCATATGCACTTCTCCTGCTAAGTACAAATCGACATGATACTTTCTAAATAGGTTTAATATTTTTTCACTTTCACTGTCATCAACCAACATACCACTACTGGCATATTTTCTAACAGGATAAATAATAGGTAGGTGTGATTGTACAACAATATGATTGATGGATTCTAAATTTTGAGATTCTTTCAATACACTTTCTAACCAATCAAAATGTTTTCCAGATATATCACCCGTAACAACACCTTGGCCGCCCAAAATTTTGTCTTTAGAATCAAATCGGAACATATCAAGCGTAATAAACAGAATATTTTTATACTGATATGCATTGGAGGTATGCTCGTATATGGTTCCAATTGGTCTTGGTAATGCACTCCCAATATTTTTTGTGAAACGAGAGTTACCATAATTATCTTTGGTAAAAACAGATGCAAACTCTTTTCTAAAAGTAGGTATATGTTTCACAACCTCTGAGTTTTTAGACCAAGGATTATCTCCTATTTCATGATCACCAACGGCGACTAATAAATTTTTATACCCAGCATCATGAATAATTTGCTTCAAGCCACCAAAGCTTCTTTTACAAGCTTCTGAAACCACTTGAGACGTGGAATAATTTGCAAATTTCGGATTGGATTTAAACTTTTTGAGAAACTTTTTTCTATACCAATGCCCGCTAACAATATCGCCGGGAATTGTAATGAGTTCTCCTCCATGTTGATTGAACATATCAACAAAGCCTTCTTGTTGTTCTTTAATTCTTTCTTGTCTTATCTCATCGCTTTCTGCACTTAGCCCTTCTGATTTATGATAATCAGGAATATTGATAAAGCGCCAACTATCTTGGGCAATTACCCCTTGGAAGACGAATAAATAAATAAAAAGTGTAACTAAGATACGTGATGTGTTCATATGGGAATTAATTATTTTTAATAAAATTTAAATAATATTTTGCATAATTTTTACTTAAATCAAGTTGTCCTTTGGTTTTGTAATGCACGTTTTAGGATGTTTTTCAAAATTTTCTTAAACAACAACTTTTACATTCGGTATATCTTCTTATGCTTGAAATCTTGCAAAAATAACATGCCCAACTCCTGAACATGTATTTTTGATTTTTTGAAGTTGTAGATTATCTTTCATTTTAATAATGTTTTCTTTATTAACTTCTATTTTAGTCATATCCTTTCCACTTTGCAGCCATAAAAACCCAACAATTTCAACATCAGCTGCTTTTTGAGCCACTTTTATTTTCTCAATTAGTTTTTTGTATAAATCACCTTTTTTACCATCACCAGTGCGATTTGCTTTTTGAAATGTCCATTTTGGAGACCAAGCAGAAATTCCTGAACCACCTGCGGCACTTTTTATAATTCCGATAGTTTCGTTTGGGTATGCTTTTGAAATATCGTTTGCTAAGGCTATTTCTGGTCCAAAGTGAAATTCAGTTAGTTTGCCCTTAGCTTGCATACTCTTATTAGGTTTACTAAATGGTTTTAATGGTTGCCATTTACCTTTTTCAAAAATGAGTTTATTCTCCGATCCTGAACTTAATTCCTCTGGTAATTGAGTACTATTACCCCAACCCCTCATTTTAGATTAACCGGATAGGATAAACACTTTTAATTTATTATTCTCTCTACTTTGTGCTAGTAAGGTTGACGCGCAAAATAATATTAGTAAAATTGAACCATATTTTTTAAACATCATCTTCTTATTGCTTAATAGTTTTATGACTAAAGATTTATTAGGTTCATTTAATTAGTATTACCAAATACCTCAAATTCTCCAATTACAAGAACATCATCACTGTTTTTTGGAGATAAATTAATTCTTATAAAACGCACTTTGGTCGTATCTTCAATAATACGTTTAGTCTCTTTAATATTGTGATACGTGTTTTTATCAACACCTTTCCATTCTTTTTTATTTAAAGAGGTTTCGATAAGAATTGAACCTTTAAAATCAGAAACAAAACTAAGTTCTACGCGATCTACATCATAAAAATTTTCCATGTCCAATTCCCACCAAACAGTTCCATTTACCAGTGTCGGTTTCCACTTAGTCCATTTATGACCATCGTTTGCCAAAGACGGCAAACTACTACCTGTGGAGTTGGTACGTGTTGGTCTGGTATCAGAAACTTTAACAGGCTCTCCTTTTTCAATAGCTTTTAACAAGCGGTAATCTTTATAAACTCTCTCTTTAACTAGAGGTGTTTTCCCTTCAACAAATCTCGGTTCTCCAGTAGTTATAATTTCAATTCGAGCAGATTCCAAACCTTCGGAAGCAGCCTCAATAACACTTGTACCTCCTTCATAACTTCTGAATTCTATGGCAGCATGTCCATCTAATATCTGAATATCATTATAGGTGGTTTCTTTAAAGGTAATGCTTCTTCCAGTAGGGAACTCACCAGGTCCAGAAATAATGCTTAATGTCACATCTGGACTATTAGATATATGTTTCCCATTTTCTCCTATTACTTTTACATTAACGTGAGCATCATCAGTAGCATTGGTTCCTTCAATTGTAGTTTTATCAGCAAATAACATTAATCGTTTAGGCGTACCTTTTACTGGCCACTCCGGAGCCGGAATCCCTTTAAAATAATGTCTGTACCAGTACCAAGATCGTTTAGGAATTCTAAAGAAATCAACAATTCCCATTTCGCCCATATTACCAGCTATACTTCCATGATCAAATCCACACCAAATAGCATGACCACTTCGCCACTCTGGCTTTTCACCATCCTTTATATGGCTGCTCCAACATGGTGTATAATCACCTGGACGATCTGTAACACATGAACCATACTCACTTACCATATTAGGAAAACCAGGATTTTTATACAACTTGGCACCATCTCCATTATACCCTGCAATATCACCTAAAACATCTACATCTTTACGCTGGGCACCACCAATCATTGCTAATCTAGATCCATCTAATTCATGTGACAAATCAACTAAATCTGAAAGCAAACCTTTCATCTCTGTTTCCACAGCATGTGCTGAAAAGAATGGTTCATTACTCATACTCCACGCAATCACAGATGGGCTATTTCTATTGATTCGAATAAGCTCCAAAAGGGTTTGCTTTGCACTATTATTATAAGCATCCATATCCGCTTTATGAATAGGATATGTACTAGATTTCCAATCGCCATCATCACCAAATCCGCCAATGCCCCAAACACAATTTTCTGGAAGAAACATGAGTCCTAATTGGTCACATACTTCTGTAAAATAGGGATGGTGCGGGTAATGAGAACCACGAATCAAATTAAACCCTGCATCTTTCATTAGTTTTAAATCGCGATACACACCAGCTTTAGTTACTGCATCACCCCACCCTGCATGGTCTTGATGCACATTAGCACCTTCTAAATACAAATGTTCTCCATTAAGAAAAAAGCCTTTATCTGCTGTCCAATCAACCCAACGAAATCCAAATGTGGTATCATAATGATCCACTATACTTTTGCCGACATAAATAGCCGATCTAACTTTATATAAATTAGGTGTTTCTGGCGACCATAATTTTGGATTATCTATATCTTCAATATTCTGATTATAAGTAAAGCTATGACCAGCTTTAATTTTATGAACCGTACTAACTTCATTTGTAATTTTTCCTTGAGGGTCAATAAGTTCAGATTTCAGAGTGAATTCTTGGTCAAAAACATTAGTATTCTGTACTTCTGTTTTGATGTTTACAGATGATTTTTCCTTGCTTAAGTTGGGTGTTGTTACAAAAGTCCCGTTCCAAGCCATATGTAATTTATTAGTTACATTAAGACAAACATCTCTATAAATACCTCCACTAAAAACGTGCTCTCCAGCTCTAGGTGCCAATTGAGCATCCCAAACGTTATTTACCCTTACTGCTAAAAGGTTTTTTCCTGCCTTAGCCTTTGCACTAATATCAATCACAAAACCAGTATAACCACCTTTGTGCGCACCTATCTTTGCACCATTTAAGAATATTTCAGCTACCTGAAAAACACCATCAAATTCTAAATAAATATGTTTGCCTATACTTGCTTTTTCAATAATTAAATCTTTTTGATACCAGCCATAGCCCTCATAAAAACTTTCAGAACGAAAATATGGTAGGCTAAATGTATGTGGCAAACCAATGTTATCCCAGGTATTCCCTGCTTGCAACTGGCCGGAGAAATCATCTGATTCATTACTAAATGTAAATCTCCAGTCACGGTTGATGTTCGTTTTAGTTCTAATAGAAGTCTCTTCAACTGAATTAGGGCAAGAAAACATGGTTACAACCAAAATTAGTAATGGAAATAAAAAAGTTTTTTTCATTTAAGCATTTTTTTTCAAAGCCCACCATTCAGGTAATAATTCTGCAAGATCAAACCAATAGCAGTTAACCTAAAAAATCATAAAACTTTAATTAGTGTAAAATTTACTTTACCGAATTTAATTATATATCAGATTGCTGTGCAAATTAGCTAAAGTAACTCTTGTGCTATAGCACAAAACGAACCTAATACTAACACAGAATCATAAAGCATAGGAATATCGAAGGCATACAACAAAATAGAATTATGTCTGATTTAAAAAGAGAAAACCACCTTCAAGAGTATTGAGATAGATACTGTTATTATCTAACCAGAGTTCTCCAGGTTAAAAAAGTCCTTTTTATTTTGGAATTGGATTAAACAAGTGGAAAAAACATTTAATAACTAAAAAATGATTTTTTTTCGTTTATATTCCTTTTTAAGGTTGCGTCAATTTGTATTTTCGGTCATATAAATCCACTTGTTCTCTTCTCCAAGGATTCCCCTCTAAATACAAAACCTGTGGTGTAGACACATCCCAATCGCCTAATTCTTTTAGCATAGATTCTACCAATTCCCAATTGTCGCTAGCCAAGTTGTTTATTTCTGAAGGATCTTTGTCTAAATTGAACAATAAAGGCAACCGATCTGGTAAGCGCACCAACTTCCAGTTTCCTTTTCTAATACCTGCACTAATGGTAAAACGCCACATTAAAGTCTTGTGTGGATTGCCGTCAATTTGATTTGTTAGATATGGATAAATATTAATTCCATCTAATTTATCATTAGGTACTATCGTGCCACCTGCCATTTCAACAAAAGTTGGAACAAGATCCAAAGCTGTAATTGCTTTACTATAGACACCTTTCTTTAAAGTATTTGGATGAGATATAACAAATGGCACCCGAATACCACCTTCTAATAAGATCCCTTTTTGACCATTAAATGGTGCGTTTATTGAGGCATTGTTCGTGCATGGGCCTCCATTATCACTTAAAAATACCACCACCGTATTCTCATATATTCCTTGCTCCTTTAATTCTTTTATAATTCTACCAACATTCACATCTAAACGATGAACCATTCCAGCATAGGTTCTTCGTTTTTTATCTTTGATATGGCTGTATAATTTTAAATCTTCTTTGGTTGCCTGCATGGGCGCATGTGGTGCGTTGAATGAGGCAAAAAGGAAAAAAGGCTCTTTTTTATGTCGCTTTATAAAATCTACACATTCGTCGCCTTTATCATCTGTAATGTAAGTGATTTGTTGTGGTTTTTTATAATTGGATTGTATGGGCCTATTGTATTTTAAATTTTTCGTGTCTTCAGGAAAATAGTTGTGTCCGCCCGCTAAATAGCCCCAGAATTCGTCGAATCCTCTATTTATTGGGTGATATTTTTCAACCTCTCCTAAGTGCCATTTCCCAACTAATCCATTCACATAACCTAAATCAGATAATCGTTCTGCAATTGTTTTTTCTTCTACCGGAAGTCCTACAAAGTTCTCATCGAACTGCGGTAAATCGACAATTGGATTGTTATCAAATCCGAAGTTTACTTGATTTTTCCCTGTCATCAATCCTGCTCTCGATGGACCACAAACTGGTGCAGAAACATAGCCTTCAGTAAAAATTATCCCTGATTTTGCCAAGGCATCTATGTGAGGTGTTTTAATTTGTGTGCTTCCTGTAAATCCTAAATCACCATAGCCCAAATCATCGGCTAGAATAATAATGAAATTAGGTTTTTGAGGGTCACTTTGACAAGACAAGTATGTGCTTGATAATAATAAAAAAACGACTACTATTTTAATTTTCATTTATTCTGTATTTGTTGAAACATTATTTCTATTTATCAACGACAACCTTTAGAGTTTGTGTTTTATTTTGAAATCTAGCATGCACAAAATACACACCAGAGGACCAATTTTGAACATCTATTTCAGTTTTTAGCGTTTCCACCTTAAGCTGCTCAATCAGAGATCCTAAAATATTGTAGATTGTAATCTGAGCATCACGGAATCCTTCATCAATAAATTCTAATTTAAAACTATTGGATGTTGGATTAGGATAAAGTTTTACACTCTTAGACTCAATCTCTTTAACGCCTGCTGTTTCCTCTAATTTAATTTTTAAAAAACGTGCTATACCACTAGGAATTACAATTGATATTTCATCATCAACAGAAGAAAGTGTTCCCAGAGCTGTTGCTTCATTAAATAAATCAAAAACCTTGCAATCTTTTGAAATACCCAAACCCGCTTTTAATTTAACCGTTCTGCTTGCGGGTGACAACACATTGTTCCCTAACAGCAACGCAAAATAAGTGAACGGATCATCTTTTTGCTGCGCAATGTGCCAAGAGCACGCTCCTTCAACAAAAAAATCAAGATTATTACGTTCTCCAAGTATTTTATTTTCTATTTCATTCTTGCCAGCACTTATAGAAAAATTATCCCAAGAATCACCATTAGTCTGATAAGCTAGTTTACACCAAATATTCCCTTCAATTTGGATTGCTTGTCTATTGGGTACAATGGTAACAAATCCACCGGGAGTTGTTGGTATCAAGTTATCCCATCTACGCTTAGCACCCCAAGCATAGGCAGATAGATCTGTATCTGAAACATCAGTATAAGCATCCCAACAGGCAAACTGATTTAACACATAATTTTGGGTAGTAGGCTGATATTTATCATGGTCGTGTTTTAATGATTGTTCCAAAAGTCTGTTGCTGCGATTATATAAGGCCACAGAAACTGGCGAAATAGATTTTAAATCGGTTAGTTTAGGTGCATTTGGATATAATCCTTTTTCAGCTATTTTTAAAAAGTTTATAAAGCCTTTTTCATAGGCTTGTGTCCATTCCAATTCAGGGTCAGTAACATCACCTCTAATAAATAATGGGTTTTCTTTTGAGGTAACAGAGGTTACACGAAAATATTTTGCCCCTAAGCCGTAAGCATTAAGCATCTTTTTTAAAATCACATGAGCATTTCTCATACCACCCCATTCAGCTACTCGATTTGCAGTTAAGTCATCTCCTATTATGTTGCAGCCCCAGTCTTTAACATCTCCATTCATCCACATACCAACACGTTCTGCAATACTCCAATCTTGAACATTTACATTTGAGTTCTCTACACCCGGAACAAGCATTTCTGTGTACCTCGGAAAAAAGTCATCAGTTTGTTGCTGTGTCCATGTAGAAAACATGGCACCTTTAGCACAAAACATGACTTTAGGAGGTGTTGCCCCCATTGCTTCAGCACGTTCTAACAAGGCATCCATATGTGGAATGTAAGTATCAAAATAGGTGTGATGCGATAATTCTCTTGTGCGTGCCATCATATAGTTTTTACCATCAACCACAGAAGCTTGGTAACAATCTGCTAAGTTTTCTGCAGTGATATACTGATGCGGTCCGTGACCTATTTTCAAACTGAAATAAACACCTCTTTGAGCAAGGGCTCTGCAATATTCAACCATACCTTCTGGAGTCACATCTGGGTCTGTACCATCGTTACTAACATTGTAAACAGTAGCACTAACTTCTGCAACCATTCTGATTCGTGAAGGCTCATAACCAGTTTGTCCACCAATTTTGTCGAGCCACTCTTGCTGCGCATCTAGTACACCTTGAGCGCGCAATGCACAGTTGGTTGGAGTCATTTCCCAACCCAACCAACTAGCAAAATAATGCATAAATGAAATAGGCTCATCGGCAGGGGTTGCTCCTGTTCCTGAAAAACTATTTAACTTACTTGTTAATTGGTCTAAATTCTGGTCAACTTCACCTAATCTACCAGCACCATTTATGGTACGAGCCTGTGTTTTCCAGTTAGAATTAGTAACATCAACAACATAAAAATGATCATCACCATTAATAGGACCAGAAAGCACTATTTTATCTGCCCCACCACTTCGACTCTCTAATCGTGCTGCATCAGAAAAGTGATAATCAGAATGTGCCCAAGTATAATTTGATATAGATATTGCATTAGACGTCGGATTATATTCTGAAAGAAATAGATCATCACCATATACTGTAAATAATTCTGCTTTCCCATCATTATCAAAATCACCAGGCACCCCGTGCTGCATCAAATATTTACCGGTATTGGTTGTTTTTTCCTTATCTTTTGATTTAAAACCATGATTTTGAATCAAGTAGTCTTGTGCATAATCATTATAATCTCCTAAACGTATTGTTTCGTTTGCGGTTAGCATGGTTGAAAACAATTGAGTTCCAGGATCATTATCAGGATGAAATACACCCCAATGTCCAGCTAGTTCATCTTTACCATTACCATCCATGTCATATGCATGTGGTAATTGCTTATCTGTATAACCAAGATTATATACATCATCTATATTTTCTGAAGTTATACCCGAATAATATGATGGTCGTTGAAATGTTGACAAATCGGTAATATCAAAGAAACAATTTCCTCTAAAACTCTTTCTATTAACAACCGATACAATTTCATCTGATCCATTACCATCAAAATCTCCTACTACAAGATGACGCACCACTCCAGACACACCTCCTTTATTTGAAGTTTTAGGTCTTAAAGTTGTTATAAGCACTCCCGTATCATCCAGAAAATGAATCAAACCATCAACTCCAGAAGTAGCAATAATTGTTTTGCCTGTATTATCCTTTCCAACCGTTGCACTATATAATGCTCCGGTGCTGACGGATATATCTAATAATAAACTACCGGCAGATGATATTATCCGAAGATGCCCATCAGTACCAGGTAAAAGAACTTCGTCACCCGGACTACTTTCAATGGCATTATAAGCAACAATACGATAGGCCATGGTAGGAAGTTCTGAATACTCCCATAGACGGTTATTTACCATAGGGTTTGAAATCTGGTCTGGACGTTTAAAAGCAATAAGTTTACCCTCAACGGTCATGGCAACAACATAGTCTTTTGCTCCAACACCATCAAAATCGGCTGTTGTGATATGAATTAAATTATCACCTTGAGTATTGTATGGCTGAAACGCTTTAATACCCTGCGCAAATACTAGACTCATTGCATTTATCAATAGGATGAGCATCCATAAACGAATCAACTTAAAATTATTTTTCATCATAATTTATATCACTTCTTAGCCTTTGATTCCATCCTCTACCATCAAGAGGTAAGACATTATTATCCATTGACCAAGTATTCCATTCTTGTTCTAATATTTTTGCGATTTCTGGATATTGCTCAATCAAGCTATGTTCTTCAGCCCTATCTACAGATAAATCATAAAGTTCCCATTTGCCTTTAAATGGTTTTTTATTTGCTTTAGTTGATACGAGTTTCCATTTCCCATCAATTACCGCTCTATCAGCCTGATGCTCGAAGAATAAAGCCTCTCTTTCTTTTGATTTGCCTTCAATAGCCGAGAGCAAACTTTTGCCCTGATAAGGTTTAATCTTGTTTCCATTTAGTTCTTCAGGATATGACGTTTCAGCCAATTCCAAAAAAGTTGGCATAAAATCAATAACATGACCTTTTTGATTGGTTATTGTTCCCTTTTTTATTTTCGCCGGCCAGTGCACAACTAGAGGTGTGCTTATTCCTCCTTCATGATTTGAACTTTTATACAAACGAAATGGTGTATTACTCATATTAGCCCAATTTCTTCTGTAACTTTGATTAAAATCGTTATTACCAGAGTTTTCAATAGTTTCGGCCTCAAAGTCTTTCCCTTGAGGTTCTGCATTTCCCCCATTATCAGATAAAAACATAATGACCGTATTATCCAATTCATTATTCGCTTCAAGAAGATTTAATATTTGTCCTATGCCCTGATCCATTCTATCTATCTGGGCAGCGTAAACTTCCATACGCATTTCCCACATCGCTTTTTCTTCTTCAGAAAGGCTGTTCCAAGCAGGAATATTGTCAGGTCGTTCACTCAATAGCCAAGCGTTAGTCAGACCGCTTTGAGTCATAGTTTTAAAACGTTGATCTCTGAAATAATCCCAACCTTTAGTAAACTTTCCTTTATACTTATTGATGTCAACTTCTAAAGCATGAAGCGGCCTGTGAGGTGCATAATGGGCCACGTAGAAAAAAAAAGGATCATCTTTTTTTGTTCTAAAATGTTCTTCTAAAATGTCAACAGTAGATGTATTAATGGCTTCTGTTAAATAAAAATCTTTATTTGGCTTTAATCTTTCATTACCTTCTGTTAACGTAGTTGGAATATAATATCCACCACCTCCAGAGAGCACGCCATAATATTTATCGAACCCACGTTGCAAAGGCCAGTTAGAATTATCGGCACCAGCTACCATATTTCTGTCATAGGTTACATGCCATTTTCCTGTTACATAATTTTGATAACCCGCACGTTTTAATACCTGAGCTAAGGTTACACTATTTTTGCTAATGGCCCCTCTGTATCCCGGTCTGCCATAATCAGATGCGGTCATCCAACCTAAATCTGCATTATGAGCATACAATCCTGTTATTAATGAAGCTCTTGTTGGGCAACATCTTCCAGCATTATAAAACTGATTGAAAACCATTCCGTTATTGGCTAATCTATCAATGTTTGGCGTTTGAATTCCCGACCCCATGAATCCAAGATCTGAAAACCCCATATCATCGGCCATTATTAGAATGATGTTAGGCTTTTTTTCTTTTACCTCAGATTTACTTCGATTACAAGCAAACAACACAGTAACAGTTAATAATACCAGAATCCTTCTCATATTGCCTATCGCTTTTTATATATGTTATAATTGATTTTTCTCATATATGAAATCAATTCATAGTAAATTTGATCTGTCATTGAAACTAAACCACAATTAGCGTTCTCTCCATTTCCACGCCCCGCAGTAGTTGAGTTTGCCCACATAAACCAATGTGCTCCAACGCATTTAGGGTTACGTAATGCACCTTCAATAAAATTTATATATTTTTCTCCTCTATTTCTTTGATTAGAAGCGTAGCCCAAACCAGTAAAAAATTTACCAACATCTAAGGCACCAAAATTAAATTCTGAAACAATAAATGGTTTATCTAATTCTTTAGGTGGATACGGATACTTTTCTATTTCATTCTCATAAGCATTAAAAGACAGAATATCGAGATACTTTGCGGCAATGGTAACATTTATTTTGTTTTTATGATTCCCATGCCATCTGCAACCAATATACATTTTACCTGGAGCATAATCATTTATCAATCCTTTAGTTATTTGAAAGTATTGCTCAACCATGAGCTCATAATGTTTAGTATTGATTTCTTTTATAGTATGTAATTTAAGCGTATGTTCTGACACCTTGGTATTAAGAAGCTCCTCCCAACTTTTAAAATCCCCACCCGTTTTAATATTAAAATTGGCTATAGTTTTCAAATCCTTTTGGAGTAGTTTGATATATACTTGTTTTCCCGAAGTTTTAGGCCCTTTGGCTAGCGTATTATTGGCTAAGCTAAATGGTGTTCCCCAGTGAATTTCATTGTTGATAAAAAAGCCAAAAAAATAAGGGTCGTCTTTAACAAGAGCTGCTTTTTCTTTTATTTTTTTTGCTGTAATTTCTTTCCATTTAGGATCAAATACATCAGGAAACTTATCATTAATTCCAGGAGAAATAGAACTTGTAATAACGGTATAAGGTAGTTTTTTATTTTCTGGTTGCCTAGCTACAGTTTCTACAGACCAACCTCCTAAAGTATTGAGGCCCCAACTCTTCATTCGGTTTAAGGTAATAGGGATATATTTTTCTTCAGCGTTTTCTCCATACTTCTTATATAAATTTTGTAAGCCATATAGATATGAGTTTTTAGAAAAGAATTTTTTATGTTCTGAATTCTTTTTAGGAAGGTTTTCAAAAAAATGTTCCCTCTTGTTATAGGGCGTAGCGACTTCTAATTTACCAGCGCCATTAATTCCTGTTGACCAAAACAAACTTCCAGATGGATCAATAATCCACCATTTTCCATTTATTTTCTGCGTTCTAAAATGCCCTGTTGCCTCAAATTTAGGCCCATTGGCAAAACCACCAAACCTATTCCACTCCATTGAACCTGGATGCTTTTCAAGGTCGCCCTTTTCTTTTTTAAAAGCTGCAGTAAATTGATTGTCGTTCGTAATTTTTCCTTCCCAAGTGCCATGCTTGTATTGTCCATATTCATTTATGAAAGGAAAGAATACCCCTTTGTTTGATTTATAAAGGTCTGGTAGACCCTGACGATTTTTGAATAAATGCTTTAGAACTATCTTTCTATCAAAATCCTGCTTTGGAAAAACAATTTTAAACCCTTTGATATGCTTAGCATCTATACCGTCAAAATTTAAAATCACACCATTTGGTAAACCCTTCATAACCGGAAAATCAGACTCCTGTGGGTAATCAGAAATATTTATTTTATCTCTAATTAAAACACAATTATAAATCAAGCTTTCTTTAGGTTGAAGAAACCCAATATGCTTGTTCTTTACTTTTTTAGTTTTCTTTCCTCGTTTAGGATTATCGTATAAAATTTCAGGCTCAAACCTTACTTCTTTGGTTGTATGATTCTCTAATTCTAGGCTTAAAAAAACCCACTGGGTTAAATCCCAATATTTGTTTTTAGGCAAAAATGTAATCATGCCATCTTCACCTTCCTCTACATTAATTTCTAAACCGTGTGGATGCTCCTTAACAAATGTGTTATTGCTCAGATAATACTGTTTATCAATTATTCTTAAATCGTAAATACTTTCACTATTTACTCTCTGAGCAAATCCAGAAAATGAAACCGTAATTGATAATATTAAAAGTATATTTCTCATTTCTATCGATACAAAATAAATTGTTGGGATTGTACTTTATTCTTTGCTCTAATTTTTAAGATATAAATACCATTCTTCACATTATTTGGTATTTTAATTCTATCATTATTCCTGAGCGACTCTTTGAGGGTTGAATAAACTTGCTTCCCCATGATATCAAAGACACCTACCTCAGCATTTTGATAATCCTGTGCTATAGTTAAGTTAATATCACCTTTTACTGGGTTAGGATAAATTCTGAATATATTTTGGATGTTATTAAGCTTATCAATTTCTAATGTATTTTCGGCGTTAAAAGCGTTGCTAGCACCAATATTTGGGATAACATGTGTCACATCCACTTTTTCTCCAAAGCTATCTGCGATAGGCTTATCTGAAATATCAGAGAATATACCTGAGCCTGCCAGAGGAAATGAAGGTTCTGGAAAACTTTTTCCTTTATCTATTGCTGGACTTCCAAATTGAAGGATGTAATCTTCTTTTATTTGCCCTCCTTCATTTACAAATACTGGAGATCCTGTAACAGAATTTGTTCCAAAACTTGTAAAATCATCATGAATATCGCCTTCTAATAAGTTATTCTCCATAATAAAAGAACCACTTCCCACATCAATAGAAACACCGGGCTTCCCGCTAGGGTCACTTACCGAATCATACCCAATTGTTGCTCCATTTGAAGCTACAAATATGTTATTGTAGACATAAGTATTTAAAGCATAGATTGAAATACGAGGTGTATAAATACTATTATTTAAGAAAATTGTGTTGTTATAAATATAGTTTTCATCGGATCTGACAGCTGGTTTTCCTGTACCAACATAACCAGAAATCCATAGTGTATAGCCATGAAAATCTCTAAAACCATCATTCATACTAACATTAAATCTATAGACTGAATTGTAATTATTTCCTAAAATTTCACAAAAGCCACCTTCACTATCTTCACTATAATTGTATTGAAATATGATGTTCTTGTTGTTGAAATCCATATGCATACCATAAGAGTCTCCTGGACCGCGTATGCTATATGACCTGTTATATTGTGCTACAACATTACGGCAACTCCAAACCCACATGCCACTACCTCTACCTGCAAGACGTCCTTCTACTCCATCACTATAACCTGTATGATCAAAATCATTATTTTCAACGAGGGCCTTATGCACCTTAGATAGGATAACGCCAGACCCACCTGTTTGAAAAAAGGTGTTGTTTTTAATTACAAAATTTTGATTTCTATTTATAGCATCATCAGCCTCGTCTGTATTCCCTTTATGAATAGCCCAAACACCGGCTTTACCAATATGTGTGAAATAGGAATCTTCAATTAACACATCTGTAATGGCCACATCTAAATCTGGTTCGTTCTCTTCTGATTCAAATCTGATACCCGTAGCTTTTAAAGAGTTAAATTCAGATGGTGGCGGAATGGTTACTCCAAAAACATCTGATACTTTAACATCTCTGAAGATTAAATTACTTGTAACTCCTCCCCATTTATTAGCCACCACTTTAATTCCAAAGCTGGTTTCCTCGCCATAGGTATATCTACTTCCATCTTTTCTATCATTTTTTACCCAAATCTTTGTAATCAATAAATTACTTGAATTGGTTAATGTAATAGCTTCAAAATAATCACCACCTGTAATATCTCCTCCTGAGCCTGAAATAATTGGGTATTCATCATTAACATCGCCATAACTAGAAATTTCAATTAATTCGTCGGTTGTACCTGATCTGTTCACAATTAAATGACCATAAAAAGTATCACCTCTCTTGAATAAAATTTTATTTCCTGGAAGTACCCAACCGCTGCCTGAATTGTTGGCCAAAGCCTGTGAAACTCTATCTAAAGTTTTCCAGGAAGAACTTTCAGATAAACCATCATTGTCATCATTACCGTCATTACTGATGTAATAAATATCTGACAGCAATGGGTTAGGGTTTGGATCAGGAACGTTGATTATTTCTTGGGTAATTTTAAAATAATCTAAGGAAATACTAACGTTTAAATACTCCAACTTAATTGTGTTACTTCCGGCATTTAAATTGACCTCTAAACTAGTCACTTGAGCAGCCCCTTCAAAAGCCCAGTTTGAAGGCTGCAAGGTTACCGTTGAACTTGAACCATTTACTTTCAAAGTAATATCCTGTGCTTTTCCGCCATTAAAATGATATACCTCCAACCTATAAAGTCCTGCTTCAGGAATTCCGTTAGCACTAAATGCTAAGGATGATGTATTCTTTAAGGCTATAAATGTACCTCCGGAAGCATTAGCATTGTTCTTTACCTCATAATTCCCAGTAAAGGTTGTTGTTTCCGCCTCAATATTAGTATCTAATTGAGCCATTGACAAATACGAGGTTAAAAGAAAAATAAGAAGATTAATGTTTTTAATTGAAAACATGCTTTTCATAATTAATTATCTGTATAAAATAAAACGCGTTGTTTGCACTTCCTGACCATCAGAAATTCGAATAAAATAAATGCCATTTTTTATAGAATTAGGTAATTCTATTTTCATATTTTGATTAGGAACTACCTTAGAAATGCCATAAACAAATCGCCCTTGAACATCATAAAATGACACATCTGCCTCAGAAATTGGCTTTAATATTTGAATATTAACATCTTCTTTAACAGGATTAGGGAATAGTTTAAAAACTTTTGGCAGTTCATTAAAATTTTCAATGCCAAGTACATTTGAATTATGAGAATTACTTGCTCCAATATTTGGGTTTTTAGTAGGATTTACTGCATTTCCAAATCCATCATCTGATGCATTTGATGTTATATTAGCAAAAATGCCTTGCCCTGCCATTGGAAATACTGGTGGTGTAAACTGCTTACCAGCATCTTTTAACACACTAGTGTTACTTATATCATATATATCACTTGAACCATTAGCATCTCCTGGTGATTTTCCAGGTGGTGATGAAAATGATGGCCAAGCATTATCTAATTTCGCGTTGTCCTTATTTTTAAAAGATGCATTTATGTTGCCTTGAAACATATTATTTGAAACTTCCAACACACCTCCGTTTTGCATATCCTCCAAAAACCCATTAACACCATCTTCGTTTCTTATTCCCATGGAACTCCCGTTTAAGTACATAAAAACATTATTATAGATGTATGTATCCTCGGCGAATATTGAAATTTGAGGCGTCAATGCTGCATTATTAACATAAACCGTATTATTATAAACATAATTATTTCTCGAAGGCACAGGGGTTTTCCCTGTTCCTACATAACCAGATAACCATATAGTATAATTATGATGCGCTGTTCTGTGTCCATCATTTACACTTACATTATGTCTAAATGTAGTGTTATCACAGTCTCCTAATATTTCAACAAAACCGCCATCAGTGTCTTCACTATAGTTGTATTGAAAAATGACATCTTTACAAAAGAAATCAACATGACCACCAGCACCATAGGTATCACCAAACCCTTTGTTTCTGTATTGTTTATTGTATTGGACAATTATATTCCAAGAATCCCAAATCCAACAGCCTTCTCCTCTTCCAAATAAGCGGTCGGAGGCATTGTTTTTATCACCTAAACCTATATCATGATATTCATTATTTTCAACCAATCCATTATAAACTGAAGCAAAGACTACACCGTCTCCACCCATATCTTCAAAATGATTGTTTCTTATAATATAATTCTGATTTCGTTCTGAAGGTCCGTTAGAATCATAGCCTCCTAAATGCCTTATAGTAATTCCTGAACCTCCTAAATTTTTGAAATAACAGTTCTCAATTAAAACGTCATCTATTCCAACTTCAGTAGCTCCTGGCTCTGTTGATCCATCATGGTTTTCTTGAGAATCAAAAAAGAAGGCTTGCGCTTTATAGTTCTCAGTGTCTACAACGCCTTCCCAGTTAATCATATCAACACCATAAATGTTTACAAATTCAAGGTTTCTAAACGTAAGACCTTTTGATCTACCTCCCCACTTGTTTGCTGTTAAATAGATACCATATGATTTATTTCCAGAACCATTCCATCCAAGACCTACTTTCCTGTCATTAGTAATGTGAAGATCATTCATAAGAATATGACTGGTATTTGTCATTTTTATCACTTCAGCAGCATCACCATCATTATTGTTCCCCATATTAGCACCAACACCTGTTAAAATAGGCTTGTCTCCTGTGCCATAACTACCAATTTCAATGGGGTTTTCTTCGGTTCCTGAACAACCAATAATCAATTGGCCAATAAATGTATCTCCCTTGTTGAATAGTAATTTCCCTCCCGGTTGTAATAGACCTCCTGATTGAGTAACCGAACTTGCTTTAGTTAAGGTTTTCCAAGGTGTACTTTCTGAAATTCCATCATTGGCATCATTTCCATCGTTACTAACATAATACGTATGAACAATGGGTGCCGGAATTTCCGTAGTGACGGTAAAATAATCTAAATGAATATTTTGAGTCATCCGCGTAAACGTAAAAGTATTTGTGCCTACATTTAAATTCACATCCACACTTGTACGTTGAGCTAAACCTTGATATTCCCAATTAGACGGACTTAGAACAAGAGTTTCGCTAACATCGTTTACTTTAAAGTCAACATTTTGACTAGCTGCATTATTAAAATAATAGATATTTAACTTATATGAACCAGCATTAGGAATACTATTTACCGTTATTTTTAAAGAACCATTTGGACCATTTTTCAATAAAACCCATGCTCCGCCAGAGGGGCCTGATGCATTTCCAGTACCCGGTTTTAAAACTGTAGTGCCTGATAATTCTGTGAAATTTGTAGTATCCTCAGCCTCTATTTTAGTATCTAATTGCGCAAAAGATACTGTAGAGATTGTGCAAATTATTAATAAATTACAAAGTATTTTTCTTATCATAAACTTAGGCGTTTTTAAGCACCCTAAGCTACATGAATGGATTGTGGATTGACATTTAACTGTTATCCTATCTCACTTAAATATTATCAAAATATGAGAAGAAGAATTCTTTTCTGATATTACTTTTGGCATCAAAAAGTTCGTGATTCCTTTTATCGCCCTCATTTGCAGTTCTATATCACCATACCATTACCCACAATCTAACTGAAAAAACACCGAAGTATATGGAATTGCTAAATCCGTCTTAATCATAAGAACATTAACCAATTTTGCTGAAGTATCTAATTCTCCTAATATATTTTCAGGCAACATCGCCATCGCATATAGCAATTTTCTAATAGTTCTATTCTTTAATATTATTTTTCCATTTATTAAACTCTTCAATTCGCTTTGTCTTGGTGTCATTATCAAAAAATCGAGCACCTTCTCCAATCACATCATGATCTCCTAATTCTATTCTACCAGCTTCCATCAAGGCCATCAATTCTTTTACTTTTTCAGGATTTTGGTAGGCCAAATTGTGTTGTTCTTCTTTGTCGTTCTTCAAATTAAATAATTGTATTTCTTTAACGGCATCTATTTTTCTGCCTCTCCATTTCATATAACCAGGTTTTTCAACACGAGGTATTACTAATTTCCATTGATCATCTCTTACACCTTGTAGATGAGTATACGCGTAATAATAAAATTTATCGTGTTTACTATTTCCATTATTTTGAATTACATCGTTAAAACTTTTTCCATCAATAGTTAATTCCTGTGAAATTTTTGCCCCGGAAATTTCAGAAAAAGTTGGTAGAAAATCCATTGTAGTAACCAATTCATCATTAACAAGACCTTCTTCAATTTTTCCTTTCCATCGCATAATTGCTGGTACGCGAACACCACCCTCCCACGTTTGTGCTTTACTACCTCTAAGCGGAAATGCACTGCCCGCATGATCTCCTATTTTTTCTTCAATCCATGGGCCATTATCAGACACAAAAATCACTAATGTATTTTCTTCAAGTCCTTCCTCTCTTAATGTTTTTAGAACCTCTCCCATACTCCAATCCAGTTCTTTTATAACGTCTCCATATAAACCTCCTTCAGACTTCCCTCGAAATTGTTCCGAAGCACTAATAGGAACATGCGGCATATTATGAGCTAGGTAAAGGAAGAATGGCGATGTTTTGTTTCGTTTAATAAAATTTATGGCCTCTTTTGTATACTTTTTTGTGAGCTGCCCCATTTCCTCAACAGTATTAACCACCATCAATGTATCATTATTTCTCAATATATGACTTCGATGTGGAGACTGTTCTATTAATTTTGAATTCCCATTGTATTTGGGAGTGCCGTAGTAATAATCAAATCCTTGTTTTAAGGGCATTTGTACTTGGGTTTCTCCGGCATGCCACTTGCCTATACAAGCAGTTCGATAGCCTTTAGTCTTTAATACTTCAGCTATGGTAATTTCTTTGGGATGCAATTTTGGATGAAAACTTTTTGAATTACCCGGTTCTGCAACTCGAATTGGATAACTTCCTGTAAGTAATGCCACTCTGGATGGCCCACAAAGTGGCTGGGCATAAAAACTGGTAAACCGCATGCCCTCTTTAGCCATAAGATCCAAATTTGGTGTTTTTATATTTTTCGCTCCATAGCACCCTACGTCATTATAGCCTTGATCATCTGTTAAGAAAATGATGAAGTTTGTTTTTTGTTCAAATGAGTAATCAGATTCTTGACTCATACCTCTACACGTGAGAAGAAATAATAAAAGAGTAGTTAGAATCATTGATTTTTTCATAAATATTTTTTTAATCGTCAAATGACTTTCCATCTGTAACTCCTTCCCAATCATCAGTTCTAAAAGGAGAGGCCGGTAATCCTTCCTTATTGTATAAATTAAATTCAGCAGGATTCATAGACCAAGCAAATCTTACTGCTACAGGTTTATTAACGTCATCAGACCAAACGATAATTTGATTACCATCTAATTTTGCTTTAGCCCAATAGAATTTTTTATCGTCTCCTGCTATTTCAAATTCATTGATATAACCATGTTTATTCTTGACTAGAAGCCCTGACCCTGCATGATCAAAACTAATAATGACTTTATTGTCTTCTATTTGCATAGATTGATAAATGGGTCCTGAATGAACTATATCCTTACCATAGGCAACTTTGAGTGCAGAAAACATCAGTCTATTCCCAACATCTTGCTTGTTTAAAGGATGAATATTATTGGCGTCACCTATATCAATTGCTACCGCCATTCCTGTATTTATAACACGTAATGTTTTGGTTTGCGATTCACGCAATTCTGCCCAGGCATCCTCTTTTGGAGTGCTTTTAGCTACTTGAAAATTAGCCAATTGAACAAACAGAAACGGAAAATTGCCTTGACCCCAATCTTCTCGCCAGTTGTTAATCATATTTGGGAAGGTTATCTCATATTCCTTTGATCTTGGTGTATTTGATTCACCTTGATACCATATAGCACCTTTAATTCCATATGGAATAAGAGGATGAATCATGGCATTGTAGAGTAAGCTAGGCACATCGTTTGGTAATGGTTTAAAATCTGGTATAACTTTATCTACCTTCATTTTCCAATTTCCACTTAATGGGATCTTCTTTTTTCCCATTTGAAAAAACAGCTTATTAGCTTTACTTGCAAACCCTCCCTTATAATACTTATCTTCAACACGAACCGAAATATTGTTTTTTCCAACCTTTAAAATTTTAGAAGGTACAGCATATACTCGCTCAACATTATTACTCCAGTTCATTCCACCAATTTTTTGGCCGTTAACCCATGTGATGTCTGAATCATGGATTTTACCTAAGTGTAACTGTGCTCCACTGCCTATGTCGGTTTCAGTTAAGTTAAAATCGATACTAAACCACACAAGACCATTCAATCTTTGGTAACCAGCATTTTCCCATAAGGTTGGAAGTTCAATGGTATTCCAAGTACTTCTATCTGTATTTGGTTGCATCCAATTTTCCTCCATACCCAATTCTTTTTCTGGAAATTTGCCTATGGCTTTTTTTAGATTATCCTCAAATTTTTGTGACGCTGTTGTTTCGTCATAATGATCTATTCTTGTTCCAAAATCTCCATATTTTGGAAGTTTTGTTATAGACGCTTTAGAGGTCCAGGTCTCCACACATGTAGCTCCCCATGATGTATGTATCAAACCTATGGGAACATCAATTTCTTTCTGTAGATCTCTACCAAAAAAATAACCTGCTGCTGAGAAATTTTTTATTGTTTCTGGTGTACATACCTTCCATGATGCATTTGCTATATGATCTACAGGGGTATTACTAACTGTTCTGGGCACTTCAAAAAGTCTTAAGTTGGGATAATTTGCCGCCTTTATTTCATTCTCAGCATCGATACATTCTGACACCTTCATTTGCATATTTGACTGACCAGAACAAACCCAAACATCACCAATTAAAATATTCTTAAGTTCTATCACATTATTGCCATGAACTGTCATAATTAATGGCTCTTTTACTGCTTTCATTGGGTCTAAAACTACAGACCATTTTCCAAACGTATTGGCCTTGGATTTTTGTTTTTGTCCATTGAAACTAACCATTACTTTTTCACCAGGTTCTGCATTTCCCCAAATCTTTAAATTGAGATTACGTTGCAATACCATGTTATTAGTAAATATATCTGCAACGATTACATTGGCTAAACACAGTTGAGTTGAGCAGAAAAAAGTTATAAAAATAAAACATATATTTTTCATAGTTGTCTTTAATAGTTTAGTTCTATTTTTTGCCCTTCATCCATAAAATGTTCTCCCTTAAACTTATGCGGTTTATGATTCCCCAACTGAAGGGTTTTTAACTCCAATTTTCCATGAAGAACTTCTAAACCAATTTCATAATCGCTACCGTTTTGCACTATTTCGAACATGCCCCAAGCAGATCCTGTAGACCAAAAATACTTACCTGGCTTATCCGTGAATTTGATAAATTTATCAATTGCTGAATATTGAAATTCACTTTCAGCAATAACACCTGCCCATGAAGCCATTGCTCGTGCATAATGGTGTCCACATTCTGCTTCATCAAAAGGATTTCTTTTTAAGCCATTATAACGATCTCTAATATTTTTGATGTTATCTAATCCTTCTTCCTCCATTCCTTCATATAACATTCCAATCGCTGCAGTATATTCAAATCCGGTCATAACTTCCGACCAATAAGGGAACGGAATAGTTGGACGTCCTCCATTTGGCCAACTTGCCATAAGCAAAGCCTTCTCATCTCCCATGGCATAGGAACGCATATTGTTAAAATGCTCGTACATGCCATCTCTTTTATTGTATTTCAGAATGCTTTGCAAGGCCGTTTTTACATTTTCTTTTTTTACCAAATACCCAAGCCCTAATACATGCGCCATATATTGCCCAACTAATTGATCTACCAAACATCCAGTTTTTAATTGATAATAAGGATCATTTAAATCCAATCCTTTTAATCTGTGTTCTCCGACCAATCCTTTAGCAATTGCTTCTTTGCTTTCTGGAACTTGTGTTTTATGTACGTAATATTCTCCATTAAATAAATTGGCATCTGTCCATTCGGATCCATATTCAAATAAATGCTTGCATTTTTTAGCAAAGGATTTGTCTCCCATAAATTTGGCCATTTCTTCTGCTGCTCTCAGTGCACCTAAATACCAGATTTGCATTTGTGGATTAGGACCATAGTACTCAACATCCATAGTGTTATGTTGTACGCCTTCCATAACACCATCTACATCACCATCCCAACCATTTTCAATCCAAGCATACGCCAAAACCGTTTTTATTTTTGGCCAATGCTTTTTTAAGAACTCGGAATCCCCAGACAATTGCCAATCACGATAAAACTTCATGATGGTTCCCATTTGTCCATCTGCCGCGGCTAAGTCAATTCCTGATGCTTCTTTTTGCAATGGAAGTTCT
Organism: Algibacter mikhailovii; assembly: GCF_014651495.1. Taxonomy (GTDB): domain Bacteria; phylum Bacteroidota; class Bacteroidia; order Flavobacteriales; family Flavobacteriaceae; genus Algibacter_E; species Algibacter_E mikhailovii. The sequence continues at coordinate 162,656 of NZ_BMWZ01000006.1, read as the reverse complement.
GTTCTAAAGCCCATATGTCCATGCTCATCTGATGCATATTCAAATTCTACTTCACGCATTGTTTTTGCTAAGTCGTTAAAAAGAAATGGGGTTGCCTGTTCATAATTCCATACATGCGTACATGATCCAAAGCAAGAACCTTCTCTATCCATAACACCTTCCCAACCAAACATTTTTCCATCTTCAGTTCTAAAAACTGTTTGAGAACGTAGAGTACTTAAGTTAAAAAGTGCCGACTCTTTTATTTCTTCTGGATAAGAACTAGCTATTAAGTTGTTAGTAAATTGTAGTGTTTTTTCTGTTAAGGCAGGCAAACGATCTATTTCCTTTTCTATCACATCCCAAGCATCAACATATTGGGTTGAGTAAAAGTTTTTAAGTTTTTTGGTAGACCAGGCATATCTGTTAGGAAAATTCCAAGTTAAATAAAAAGTAAAGGTCTTCGTTTCTCCGGGTTTTAATGATTTTTTTACTGCCAACGAAGCCAATGGATCTATATCGTATTGTTTATCTTTTTCGGTTAATAAACCATCTGCACTAAAATCATCCCAAAAATTTAAAGTACTATTATACCAATCGTTCTTTGTAGAACTCGTTCTATAGGTTATTTGATTGTCACTTTCGTTAGGTGAAGAAATGGCAAAGGTTCCCCATGCAGAATCGTTTATATCGACACCTTCTGAGTACATGTATATTCCTTTAAACTTCTCTGTGGCTCTAAATTCATTCTTATTGTCTTTTGCTCCAATAGGAATAAAATCACCTTTCCAATCAGAAGTGTGTTTGCTACCATCTTTACCAATGAAATTTCTAATATTTCCAGAAATAGAAACTTCCAAATCCTCATTTGTTGTATTTTCAACTTCATATTTTAAAATTGCCATGGGAATTCCTGAGGCATCGGCGTCTGCAGGTATAAACGGATTGTAACCCACAACTTTTACGTTGACTGGCATGGTTTTATCCGATAGACTCACTATTCCGAAAGGATAGCTTGCTTGAAAAGAAGCATTTCTAAATCGTGGAAAACCGTGATGGTCAACAGACCTTCCTTCGTAATGCTGATAATCTGCGGGATTAATAGGACCTAACAAGGCTTTGGTGTTTGGCCTTTCGTTTTTCTTTCTCGTATATATAGCAAAAAAGGGAGCATCGTTACCCGTTGTTACAGTACTATATCCTTTGGCAGGCACATTCATTACTTCCCAATCTTTTAATTGACCAGAACCTCCTAATGAGACAGTTCCTGTTCCAATTCCACCAAGAGGCAATGCTATTCTGTACAGATGATTTTGGTCATACTCTTTTAGGATACTAATTTTCTCGCTGAGTAATTCTGTTTGCCCAAAAACACTCATTGTAAACGTCATAACAAAAGCTGATAAAAAACATCTCATACAATTAACTTTTAAAAATACCATTCAGGCATCTGTACAACACTAATAAATAACAAATACTATTACTTAATTTCTATAGCCCCCATATCTGGCAACCCTGTTATTTCATTTCCTAAAATGTCCTTTTTAACCTTAACACCAATGAACAAACCTTTTTTATCTCCTGGAATTAATGGGATTTCAATGCCTTTATTTTTGATTAATTTTGAATTAGTAGGAGTGTAATCTTTAATATGTTTTCCTCCTGCATTTACAAATTGAGGATTTCCTAGAATCGGTGATTCATCTTTTATAAGAACTCCTGTTGGCCAATTTTCTGCTTTTAGAAATAAATTGTTTTCAAAGACAACATTGCGTAATGTAGCTTCACCGGCTTCTTGTGGTTGGTATTGGTCCCCTAAAACAGCCTTACTTTTTCCTTCTATGTAAAAGATATTGTTTGCTACTAAAACTCCTTCTGCAACTTTGGCTACAGCCATTTTTGCAACAAGATCATTTTTTGTGTAAATGGTATTATTGTAAAAATAGGAATTATAAGGACCATGTCGTTTTCTGTCCTTTCCAACAAATCCACTTAGCCAAAATATTTTTCCTTCTTGAAAAGCAATACCTTTCTTTTTAACGCGATGTCCATCATTTATACTTATATTATAGCGATAGGCACAGTTCCAGTTATTTCCTAATATTTCTGCAAATCCTCCGGCATTGTTTTCACTTACATTATATTGTACAATTACGTTTTTACAATTAAAATCGATATGACAGCCTGCTGAATCGGCAGGGCCATTGGCATTTCTAAAACTGTTATGCTCTATAATCATAGTATCTAGTCCCCAAGTCCACATTCCGCTACCTCGACCCCATTTGCGAGTATCGTCATTAGAACCAGAATAATTTATATCATTTCCTTTTACAAGGCCATTTGTAATTCCACTAAATTGCATTCCTGGGCCACCAGTTTTAAACACTTTGTTGTTTAGAATATTCAGATTGTTAATTCGTCCGTTGATTTTTATTCCGGTATGCGCTACATTCTCAATTCGATTTGATTGAACAAATACATCTTTTAAATTTGATTTGTTTTTAATTAAAAACCGAATTCCCCAGCCATAACTTTGCGTTCCATTAGCACTTTTTACTTCATCTTTTCCTCGTTGAAAACCTGAGTTTTCAAAAAACACATTTTTTATAGTACAATTCTCAATGGAAATATTTGAATAGTTACCTGATTCAATCGAGGTGTAAAGAATCCCACAACGCATTCCTTTTTTAGGCTTTTTGCCTCCGTCTGCCATAATTGTTATTCCTTCTATTTTGATATGACTGCAATCGGTCAGTTTAATTCCGTTTAGAAACCCTTTTGCGTTGATGGTTGGTTTTTCTTTATTATCACTGAGATAACTGGAAATTATAATTGGTTTTAGTTTTTTTCCTTTCAAGTTGTTCCAAACAATAGTCCCTTTGAATTCTTGCCCGCTCGCTAATAAAATATTATCTCCTGGTTTAAAACCAAAACTGCTTACTTTAGAAAGTGTTTTCCATGGTTTTTGAGGACTTATGCCATTGTTTTCATCACTTCCTGATTTGGTATTTACATAGTAATCTGTTGCAAAAACTGAGGTGCTTAGAAAAAGTAATACTGAAATTGTACTTATTTGTTTTAAAATACTCATAACGTTATGATTATTAACAATTAGTCTTTAAACCTATCTTCCGAAAAACGAGGATCAGGGTTAGCCATTCGATATTGAATAAAATCACACAAGATTTCAAATTCCCTACTGTTCTCCATAAAGGGATGATTCTTCATCTCTTCCAATATTTTAATTGGATTTCTTTCGTCATAATTAAAATCCTTATTAATATCATTTTCTATCTGAGTAAAACCTGTGGTTAACTTTTTATTCAGAATAGAAGCCGAATGCTGATTTCTAACAATATTATTCTCAAATTTTGTAATATTAGGATAACTATCTCCCCAATCTTTAAATTCTATAAGTGTGTTTTCTATTTCAGAGATTGGTTTATCTGGTATGATGATAATATTGTGATGAATTTCAGTGTTTTCAACTGGCCCCGTAATGTGAAATATTGGTGAAAAGAACCTTTTATTATGTGCTTTATAGGGTCGTAATCCGTCGTTAACACTTAAGTTATAGCGAATTTTGGTATCTCTAGTTCCTATATTATGGGGCTGACCTAAAGTTTTACCGTTATTACAAACCAACATAAAACCACCCCAATTATCAAAACTATAATTGTATTGAAATATACTGCCAATACAGTTGAAATCAGCATCAAATCCTTGTCCATCCCATTTCGCTCTATGATCACTAACCGCATTAAATTGAATCAATGTATTATCTGAACTCCAGGGCCAGATTCCTGCTGCAGCATCTCCCACGGGCATACTATCTATGCCGTTTCTAATTACGTTATATTCGATTATAGCGCCGTCACAACCTATAGGAACTATACCATCTCCTGGAATATTTTCAATCAAGTTTCCTCTAATTACAACTTCTAGGCTAGGATGCCATTCGGTACGAAAAGCATAGCCTCGAGAGTTCATAGCGTTTCGTTCACAATCATGAATGTAGTTATTGAGGATTTGTAAATCAATAAATCGAGTTTTTATTTTGTGGCCTTTGTTTTCCCAGAGTATAGCTGAACCTCCTCCCTTTTTCTTTTCAATTACCCCATTGACGTGGTGGATTTCTAATCCTTCTAAAACAATATGATGACAGTCTCCAAAATCTTCAGCGCGAATAATAACACCTCTTCTTTTCGCTTTTGCAGTTTTGCCTTGGTTTGTGATTTCTAAATTTCTAACCTCCCAATATTCAACGTTATATAATAGTAAAGCGTATTCCTTATAACCATTTCCATGAATAACGGGGTTTGCTCCTTTACCATATTTGTCAATTTGAATGACCTTTCCTTCTGCTCCAGAACCTTTTGGGCGTAGCACTTCATTATAACTAGTCCCTGCGGCGATAAGAATTTTATCTCCAGGTTTAAACTTTTGTTGGTTTACTTTCCAGAGTGTTTTCCATGCTCTATTTTCGCTTTTACCATTATTTTGATCATTTCCCGTTATGGAATTCACATAATAAATACTGGTATCATTATTTTGTGCATGGCATTGGAACAAACATGTAACCCCAATAATTAGGAAAAAATATCCTAAAAACGCTATCTGGAAAGGTTTACTGTTTTTCATCTATTTCAATTGTTAATTAGCACTTATTTTGACTTCAGAAGATTTCAAATTATTGGATGTTGCCTTAATATGTATAACACCCTTACTACCTGTTGACTGCACAAGCAGCAAACATTTACCATTAAATGCTTTTCTATAGTTCACTTTATGTGGCGATAAATCAAGAATATTTCCATTTTCAACTCCAATAATCTTTCCCGGTCCTGTTACGCTAAACAAAATATCATTATTAGCATCTGGAACCATAATATTATTTGCATCAACCACAGAAACTTCAAGACGTACCACATCTGTCCTATTTGCCTTAATATTTACCTTGTTACTATTAAGTACTAGAGCATGTTTTTTTTCAGCTGTAGTATATGTTTGCTCACAAATATTCTTTCCGCTTTTTTTGGCAATTACCTTTAACTCTCCCTTTTCATAAGGCACATGCCATACCAACTGCCTTTCCGCAGTCATCTCTTTTTCTCCTAAAGAAACCTTATTTAGAAAAAGCTCAGCACTATCACAATTGGTGTAAACAACCACAGGTATTTTCACTCCTTCTTTTCCTTTATGAGTCCAATGGGGCAGCATGTGCACCATAGGTTCATCACTCCAAAGACTTTGATACAAATAATAATGATCCTTTGGAAAACCGGCTAAATCAATAATTCCGAAATTGGCTGTACGAGCGGGCCACCCAAAAGATTCTCCTAAATAATCAAAACCAGTCCATCTAAAGTTACCTATATAATAGTCACTATTTTCAACACGATTCCAGTCATCTCTAACACCAATTCTTACAATTGAATTATCATAAGATGATTGATATTTTCTTGTAATGTCAGGAAAGACTTCATTATTTGATAAGTCTGATATTTTATAGACTTTATGTTCCATTTTTTTGAAATGGGCGGGCTTTTCCCATGGTGCTGGATTGTCTTTTGTCCTATACCACGTTTTGGTCCTATACACACCTCTAGTTTGCAGTGTGTGTGTCATTTCTGTTCCAATAATTAATTTATTAGGGTATTCTTCATGGTACTCTTCTAACGCCCCTTTATTTTCTCCATGTCCATTAAATCCTGCAATATCAATATAAGGCGCTGAATATCCACTTCCTTGGGTAATAGGGCGTGTACTGTCTATATCTTTAATAAAGTCCACTATTATTTTTTGATCTTCAGATTGAAAATTGCGAACTTCATTACCAATACTCCAAATAACTACAGAAGGATGATTACGATCCCGTTTAATAAAATCAGCTAAATCTCGTTGCCACCAATCTTTAAAATAATTTCCATAATCATGTTCCGCCTTAGCCTTAAACCATCCATCAAAAGCTTCATCCATGACCATGATTCCAAGGGTATCACACATGGTATAAAACTCAGGAGAAAAAGGGTTATGCGTTGTACGTAAAGCATTACACCCCATGTTTTTAACCATTTTTAACCGTTGATATAAAACATCATCTGGTACTGCCGAACCAACTGGCCCTGCATCATGATGATTACTTAATCCTTTAAATTTTATAGATTTTCCATTTAAGTAGAAACCTTTGCTTCCTTTTAACTCAATGGATCGAACTCCAAATGGAATATTGTAAGTATCTCTTAATTTACCATTAATAAATAATTTGGTTTCCAAAGTATACATAGCTGGATTTTCAGGAGACCACAACCTTGGATTTTTTAGTTCAATTTCTTGATTAAAACTACCTTCATCATCTATTGAAACATCATTTTTAACTAAAGCAACCTCATTAGACAATGCATCAAGAACTCTACTTACAACTTCTATTTTTTGAGGTTTTCCAGTTTCATTTTTTAGTTCTCCTTTTACTTTGATCGTAGCACTATTTTTAGAAACAATGGTACTTATCACTTCAATTCCCCACCGCGGTACATAAACATTTGATGTCTTGGTTAACCATACATGACGATAAATTCCTGACCCTGTGTACCATCTTCCGCTGGGCGCTTCTGAGTTATCCACACGAACAGCTAAACTATTTTCTCCTTCCTTTAAATAGGGCGTTAAATCATAACTAAAACTAATGTATCCGTAGGGTCTTTTTCCTAATAACTGCCCATTTAAATACACTTCAGAATTCATATATACCCCATCAAATTCAACAAAATATTTATCGTCATCTTGAAGGTTTTTAATCTCAATATTTTTCCTATACCAACCTATACCTACGGGTAAAAATGCACCTGAAATTCCTGCAGGATTATTTGCATCATAGTTTCCTTCAATACTCCAGTCATGCGGTACATCCAACACCCTCCAACTGGTATCATCAAAATTTTCCTCAAATGCTTTCTGATTATCTCCCAATTGAAATTTCCAATTGAAATCTATAGAAACTCTTTCTCTTGTTTTATTTTGAACAGTTTGAGAACATGAAACTAATTGCCCACTTATTAAAAGAATAATTATATAAATTAGAATTCTTATGTTACAATTATTTTTTACTTGAATCATATCTTTAGTTGGTTAATTTGTCTAATACTATTCGGTATTAGTTGCTTCGCTTTTTATGTTGAAGCTTCTTATTAAAGTTCTGATTTTCAGAAGCATATTGTGCATCAACACTAGTTCTCCAAGCTTCTAGCTTATTTTTCATTATCTTAAATTCATCAGCATGACTTTCTAAAACATTATTAGTTTCACCAATATCTTTTTTTAAATCATAAAGCTCATATGTGTTATTTTGAAAATTTTGAATCAATTTAAAATCTTTAAAACGAATAGAAGAATAAGGCACACCGCCCTCTTGATGGTAATGTGGATAATGCCAATACATGGCTTCCCTGTTAATACTACTATTGGTTTCAATAATGGGCATTAAACTTTTTCCATCTACTGTTTGAGCTTTTGTCTTGTTCGTGGTAATTCCTGCTAAATCCATAAGTGTTGGGTAATAATCCATAGAAATTATTGGAACATCCACTTCTTTCCCACCAAGCTTATATTGAGGTGCATATAGAATAGTTGGAATTCTAACACCACCTTCATAGATATCACCTTTTCCTGTTTTTAAAGGCGCATTGTTTGTAACTGTTCTTTTTGACTTACCTATTAAACCGCCGTTATCTGATGAAAATAAAATGATGGTGTTGTCATATAATCCTTTTTCTTTAAGTTTAGCAATAATTTTACCTACCGCATCATCAGTATGTTCTACCATGGCAGCATAAGTGGCGTTTTGATGTCTTGCTGTTGAGTCAATTAAACTTTTGTATTTTTCTATTTTCTCCTGCTTTGCTTGAAGAGGCGTATGCACATTGTACAACCAGAAATTAATAAAGAAGGGCTTTTCATTATTTTTATCAATATAATTTACCACTTCATTACTCAATCTTTCAGTTAAATATTCGTCCTTTGGTCCATCTTCTAACCTCGGATTGCCATATGGAGAGAAATACCCATTACTGCCAATGTCTTTATTCCTATTTGGAGCTCCTTTTTTCCAACCTCCAAAATTTAAATCAAAGCCATGGTTTTCTGGCCAATTTTCTTCTTTTTCCCCTAAATGCCATTTGCCAAAATGAGCTGTAGTATAACCTGCATCTTTGAAAGCTTCAGCTATAGTATATTCCTCATCTTCGAGATACATGGTCCAGTCAGGAACACTAAGTTTTTCCCAGGGGTATTTATGTCCCTCTATCCAATCTGTAACATGAAGACGTGCTGGGTACTTCCCAGTGACTATAGATGCTCTTGTTGGAGAACATACAGTACATGAGCTGTATGAATTTGTAAACATTAAACCTTCACTTGCCAGGGCGTCTATATTCGGACTTTGATATAAATCACTACCAAAACTCCCTAAATCTGTCCACCCCATGTCATCAACCAATATCAATACAACATTTGGTTTACTTTGCTTAGGACTTTGACATGAAACAAAAAAAAGCCCCAAGAAAAACAATTTTAATACTCTGATCATGCTATTCATTTAGTCAACATTTAAATATGTTGGAGCTGCAAATTGGAATATATCAGAAGGCGTTCTAGCTTTCTGCATCAACGTTGTAATTTCTTGTACCAATTCTGGATGATTGCCGGCTATATTATCCTGCTCTTCAGGATCTACCTCTAAATCATATAACTCAATAGGTTTTTCTAGATTTTTAAGTACATTATATTTAACACCTTTCCATTTTCCTTTTCTTATGGCTATTCTTCCGCCTTTTTCATGGAACTCCCAGTATAAATACTTGTGCTTTTTTTGTGCCTTTTCTCCTTTTAATGTTGGCAGAAAAGATATCCCATCTAAATTATTTTCAATTGGTTTATCTGCTATTTCAGCAAAAGTTGGCATCACGTCCCAAAATGCAGAAATATGGTTATTTGAACTTCCTTCTTTAATAGTACCTGGCCACTTCGCAATCATAGGAACATGAATTCCTCCTTCATATAAATCTCTTTTATATCCTTTGTAAATGCCATTACTATTAAAATATTCTGGATCTGCACCGCCTTCTCTATGTGGACCATTATCAGATGTAAAAACTATTAAAGTATTATCGGCTATGCCCAACTCTTCCAGCTTATTTACAATATCCCCAACTTGAGCATCAAGATGATGAATCATTGCAGCAAAGGCTGCATGTGGATATTCCTGTGAACCATAACCTCCATTTTTATAGGTAGGCCCATCATCTATACCAATATGTTTTTTTTCTGGAAGTAATTTTCCTAGATAAGGTTCCATATACTTTTCAGGAAGCAGTAACTCAGCATGTGGTAACGCTGAGGCATAAAACATAAAAAACGGATTATCCTTGTTTTCATCAATAAACGCCATGGCTTTATCATGAATTAAATCTGGAGCGTATACTTCTGTTTTTTTCCCTTCATTGCCTTTCAACATTACCTTTTCTTGATTATGCCATAAATGGTATGGATAATAATTATGTGCTACACGTTGACAATTATACCCAAAAAACTCATCAAAGCCTTGCATATTAGCATCACCTTCAGATCCGGGATAACCCAAGCCCCATTTACCATATACAGATGTTTTATAGCCAGCTTCTTTAAACATTTCAGCCATAGTATATGTACTGGCTGGCATGGGATGTTGCCCTTCAGGTAATACTTCTTTGTTACCTCTAATAGCCGTATGTCCAGTGTGCATTCCTGTTAATAAGGCTGATCGAGATGGCGCACATACCGTTGAACCAGAATAATGCTGCGTAAACACCATACCCTCCGCAGCAAGTTTATCAATATTTGGTGTTTCAAATTTTGATTGCCCATTAAAACTCACATCGCCATAGCCTAAATCATCGGCTAAGATGTAAATAATATTGGGTTTTGCTTTTTTTTCTATAACTTCTTTAGGGGCTCCCTTTACGGGCTTCTTGCAGCTAGCAAAACTTAAAGCGAATAACAGTAGTACTAAATAACTCGTTTTCATACTGTATTTATTATTTTGATAAAACAATTGTACTCACACTATCTAAATTTTCTGAAGATGCTTTGATTTTTATTTCACCAGCCTTACCTTTTTTACTTTTTATAATTAACATGCATAATCCATTAAAGGCCTTTCTGTAATTAGCTTGAAAAGGTTCCGTAGTTGCCGCATTACCGTTACCAACAGCAGCAATTGTACCTGCACCCTTAACTTCAAAATTAATTAGGTTATTAGCTAGTGGGCAAAACTTCCCCGATTCATCAACTACTTTTACCGTAATAAACGACAAATCATTCCCATCGGCATCAATTTCTGTTCTGTCAGGTATTAATTCCAAATGATGCGGTTTACCAGCTGTTACTACTATTTTTTCTGCAACAGCTTTTCCGTCCTGATAAGCAATTATTTTCAGTTCTCCGGGCTCATAATTTACATTCCAATGTAATCTATATGGCGATTCCCACGTTGTCTCTGGTTTTTTCCACCAACTGAATTCTGCAGGAATGGTCGTTTTATCCACTCCCATTACTTTAACTCCTAATGATTTTCCGTTTAAGAATAGTTCGGCCTCATCCATATTGGTATAACAATACACTGGTATTTCTTTATGCTCAGAGTCCTCCCAATTCCAATGTGGCAATATATGAACCATTGGTTTTTCAGTCCATCTGCTTTGGTAATAGTAATATCTATCTTTTGGAAAACCACATAAGTCCACTATTCCAAAATACGAACTGCGTGATGGCCAATCACCACCCCATTTTCCGTGAGTTTCATTGTCTTTACCATTATATGGCGTAGGTTCTCCTAAATAATCAAACCCTGTCCAGACAAACTCTCCTAAGGCATGCGGCATGGTTTCTTGTGCATATGTTTCAAAATCTGGTGGATAGGCCCATGGCGGACTTATAATATCATAACTTGAAACTTGTAAAGATTCATGTTTCTCATAGTTCTCTAGAGGTAAATGATAAACCCCTCTTGAGCTTACTGTTGATGCCGTTTCTGCACCATAGACTATAAAATCAGGGTTGTTTTTTACAACATTGTCATACTGAGTTGGTTTATAATTAAAACCAACCAAATCAATAGCATCTGCCAATCCGTTTTTAATACATTGTGGGTAGTTATTAAACCCAGCTGTAACCGGACGTGTAGGATCCTCATCGTGACAAATATCTACTAAATGTTGCGCAACCTTCCCCCCTTGCTTGCTTCTTTGTTCTCTAATTTCATTCCCAATACTCCACATTACCACTGATGGATGATTACGATCACGTTTAATCATGTCACGCAAATCGGTCTCATGCCATTGATCCCAGAATTTGTTATAACCATTTTCTACTTTAGCTATAGCCCACTCATCAAAGGCTTCTACTTGCACCAAGATTCCCATCTTATCACAAAGTTCTAATTGCTCTGGTGATGGTGGATTATGACTGGTTCTAATAGCATTAACACCAATTGATTTCATGATTTCCAATTGTCGTTCTGTGGCACGATAGTTCACAGCACTTCCAAGCGGGCCGAGATCATGATGTAAACAAACGCCTTTAAATTTCACCTGTTTTCCGTTTAATTCAAAGCCACGCGCTTTAGAATATTTTATTGTTCTAATACCAAAAGTGGTTTCGTAATTATCTATTTGTACACCATTCTTAAATATTCGTGATTTTGCGATATATAAATGTGGATTATCTAAATCCCATAACATAGGATTATTCACTTCCAAATGTTGTTCTATAATTTGGTTTGACTCAAGATTAACATCGCTTTCGGTTGAAGTAACTTCAAGGCCTTTACTGTTAACAATACTTGTTTTTAAGGTATATGACCCGTTATTTTTTTGTTTATTTTCTAGTGACGTTTTAATAACAACTTCAGCTTTAGCCTCTGAAACCTTAGGCGTTGTTATATATGTGCCGTTATAGGCTACATTAACGGAGCTCTTAATATTGAGGTAAACGTTTCTATAGATTCCTGCTCCAGGATACCATCTTGCGGATAATTCTTTTGGATCTACCCGAACCGCTATGATATTGTCTTCTCCAAATTTAATGTAAGGTGTCACATCAACTTCAAAACTGATGTACCCAAATGGACGCTCTCCTGCTTTCCTTCCGTTTACAAAAACTTCAGCATTATTCATTACACCATCAAAAATAAAAGATACTTGGTTTCCTTTTTCTGAAGCCTCAATTGTAAAATTTTTACGGTACCATGCTGTGCCATAAATTGGTAAACCGCCTGTACGTGCGTCATGGGCTTTATCAAAAGGACCTTCAATAGCCCAATCATGTGGAAGGTCGAGTGTTCGCCACGTGGAATCATCCAATCCTACAGTAGCTTCTTTACCAGCTTCGCCTTTGCTAAATTTCCAACCTTGATTGAAAGCTTCATGAACTCTTAGAGATTTACTTGTACTACTTTTACAAGAAAAGCATAATATCGCACACATAAAATGAATAATATAAAATGAATTTTTATCCATGGATTTTTTAATGAAATGAATAATGATTATAAGAATAATAGTATTTTGTTTCCGCTGTTACTATGGGTTTATAAAATAACACCGCTATCTGACAAATAGCGGTGTTATTTTAATTAATGTTAAACGAACAACATGTCATGCGTTAGTTGAAAAAACACTATGCTACTCCCATTCAGGTTTTTGATCTAACAAATTATTTAATAAAACTTCCTGCTGTGGGTAAGGCAAAGACAAGTGTTTTGACGGATCAAAATTTGAATATGCTCGATATCTTAGATATAAAGATGGCGTATATTCAGGGTGTTGGGTAATTGAATTATAAAGGACATTTAGTTTTTCTTCTAGTAAGCCCCATCTAATTAAATCATGCTTTCTGTGCCCTTCGAAACAAAGCTCTCTTAAACGCTCATCAACAATTTCATCAAAAAATGCTGTTTTTCCTGCAATAGCATCAGGCTTTGCAGTGGCTAAATTATCTAACCCTGCTCTATTTCTAACCTTATCAATAGCAGACTGTGCCGCTGCTGTTGGGCCATTTAATTCATTCTCAGCTTCAGCAAACATCAATAATACATCAGAAAACCTTATTAGAGGAATGTTTATTCCCGTTATAGCCTGATGAACCGGTTGCGGTGTTTCTAAGGTAATTATAGGCTGAAGTTGTTCATTAGTTTTATCAAGATCATCTGGGTAAGCTGCATCCCATCGTCTAAATTTACCAGGTGTCCATCCCCAAGCTAAAGAATGTGCTTGTGCATTCACTCTTCCATTAGGATTCCATTGATTTTTAACACCGCCATAACCAGGAATATTCCAGGCCTTTCTAGTATCACCATCTTCATAAATATAATCATGAACAGGCGAAGGACTTACTTCAGGACTTGTTCCAGGTTCCCCAACTTTAGATGTTCTTATATTATAAAATAAACCATTAACAAAACCATTTCTTCCACCTATATTAATTCCTAAATCAACAGCATTTCTATATACAATTTCAAATATGGATTCCTTTAAATCGTACTTGTTTTGAATAAAATTCACAAATACTTCTTTATAACCAGAATTTAAATCATGTCCAAGGTCTTCCATAATAACTCGACAGTGCTCTTTAGCCCCTTGATATGGATTTTTACCATTAATTTCAGTAGCCCTTAAGGGATATCCAGCTGCTTTTAAATACACTTTTGCTAACATAGCATGAGCAGCTCCACTATTAGCATGACCAATATTGTAGCCGGCATCAAAGGAACTTGGTAAGTTTTCAGCAGCAAATGTTAAATCGTCAATAATTTGTTCATAAACATCCTCAACTGGTGAAGGAGCCATATTATTTGAGCTCTGGTCTTTGATTGGTTCTAACCTAAGTGGTATTTCGTTATACCAACATGTAAGATGGTAATACATGAATCCTCTTAGAAATCTACCTTCAGCCAAAAACTTATTAAAATCAGCTTCATTTTCAAAATTATCCGGATTAATATACTTTATCAAATTGTTGGCATTGTTAATCCCTGCATATAAATTTTGCCAAGCATGAATAACGCCTTCTGAGTTGGAGTTATGTGCATTAATTGAAACTGGATTTCTTTCATTCCAATCTTTTAGCTTGTAACTTTCATCAGTCCCAGGGTACATTAACATTATTTGATTCCCAAATGAATTACCAGATGATATTGAAGAATGTATACCAGCAAGAGCTGCATTAATATCATTTTCATTGGCATAAAACTCCTCTGCAGCCCAAGTCGTTTCAGGTTGTAAATCTAATGCTTCATCACAACTTGTAACCATTGCTAATAAGCCCATTACTAGCAGTCCTTTACTATATATTGTTTTTATTTTATTTGAAATCATAATTATTAAAATTTAGCGATTAAGGATAAACTATATGTTCTACTTCTAGGATAAGCAGAATAATCTAAATTAGGATTTAATGTACCTCCCACATTGACTTCTGGATCAAAGCCAGAATAATCTGTCCAAGTAATCAAGTTTTGACCAGATGCCACTAATCGTAAACTAGAAAAACCAGTTTTCTTATCTAATGGTACATTATATCCAAGGTTAACCGTTCTTAACCTTAAATAGCTTCCATCTTCAATAAATCTGGTATCTTCTTTAAAACCAGGTCTTGTCCATCCAGCTCTTCCGTTTGAGACATGAGCTACAACATCTGTATCTGTATTCCAAGGGGTCCAAGCTGTTGCAGCTCCAGCCAACCTACTAAAACTATTATTTACAGGGTATTCCCATAACGCTTTATTGGCATTGAATACATCAAAGTCATAAGACCATTGCAACAACACGGACAAATCCCAATTTTTATATCTAAAATCATTAGTAAACCCTCCAAAATGCTTTGGATATGGATCACCAATCACTACACGATCATCTTGGTTAATAATACCATCACCGGCATCAGGTATACCATCGCCATCAGTATCAACGGTTAGTTGATCAACATACTTAACAGATCCTGGTCCTACTCCTGTGTTATGGTCAGCAAATCCTTCTTTTAGAATATATGGTGAACTAGGATTTGTTCCTGGATCATAAATAAAATCATCTACTTGGTATAATCTATCATAAACCAAACCATACATCATTCCTACTGGCCTGCCTACTTCTGATATATAATAGCTTTCAGAATTCCAATCTAATCCTGGATCCGTCTTAAGAAATTCTTGTCCTTGATTTAAACTAAGTACCTTGTTTTTATTTGTAGAAACATTAATAGTAGAACGCCAATTAAAATTTGGAGAATCAATTATCACTCCCCCAAGAGTTACTTCTAACCCTTTATTAGAAACACTACCAACATTTTGTACTACCTGTCCAAACCCTGAACTTAAAGCCATATCGGCAAATAACAATAAATCATCAGTCTTTTTCTCATAGTAATCAATAGTACCTGAAAATCTGGAATCAAACATAGAAAAATCTAATCCAATATTTGTTTGACCTGTAGTTTCCCATCTTAAATCTGGAACTGCAAAGTTTGATTGCGTAGCGCCTGGTTGATAAGATTCTCCTTCTCCAAATGCATATCCATTCCAAATACCAATTCCAAATTGATTGATTGATTGATAATCACCAATTCTATTATTTCCTGTTAAACCCCATCCCGCTCTTAATTTTAAGCTATTAACAAAATTCACATTATCCATAAAACCTTCCTCTGCCACTTGCCAAGCACCTGAGAATGATGGAAAATATGCCCATCTATTGCTACCTTGAAACTTTGATGAACCATCTGCTCTAAACGTTGCTGTTAGCAAATATTTGTTTCTGTTTAACATAAGATTTGCTCTACCGAAAAACGAGATTAATTTATTTTGAGAAAAATTTGTTAGAGAAATAGTTGGCTGCGTTGCAATATCTAAATTATTGATACCAAATTTATCCGTTGGTAAATTTTTATTCCAAAGCCTGTCAGACCAATTTGTATTATGAACATATTCTTGTCCTATAATAGCATTAATACGATTACGTTTAAATTTTTTATTAAATGTCAATGTATTGGAGGTAGAAAATGTAGATCTTTCATAACCATTAATCTGCCCGTTAATACCATTTGAAGATCTTGATCCTTGTTGTGTATCTAACGAATAAAATAAATTTTCACCACCAGTAGTAGTGTTAAAACCATTTGTAGTCTTAAATGTAAAGTCTTTATTTATATTCCAAGTGATTGTGGTATTAACACGAATATTATGAGCCTTGTCTTCACGTTTTGTTCCCTTCATATCTCTTATAGGATCAAATACATTCTGAAAATCATTATCATTCACACCAGGAATAAAACCTCCTTCACCATCTTCTTCTCCTCCATCTGGATTCAAAGCATCTACAGGTCTAAATAAAACTATGTTTTTCAATAACTGGTTGCCTCTTCCATTTCTTAATCTAGCGCCATATCGATTAGATTTAGAGTAGTTCATAGCTCCCCAAATTTTAAGTTTATCACTAATTTCGTGATTAATTGTTAAATTGGTATTCCATCTTTTAAAGCCCGTTGTTATTAAAACACCTTCTTGATCAACAACTCCAGCTGAAAAAGCGACATTTGTTTTATCCCCACCACCTCGAATAGAGAAGTTAGCACGATACATTGGAGCGACATTAAAAGCTTCTTTTTGGAAATCTCTTCCTTCTATATCTCTATACAATTCCGGATTTAACCATTTATTATAAACACCGTTTAAACTACTACTACCATCAGGATGATTACTACCTTGATCAGGTAACCATTGGTACCCATCTCTTGCAACGGCTTGTGTTTCAAGATATTTCACATATTGATATGGACTTAATACCTCCAGCGTATTTGTAATTTCTTGCAGTGATGTTGAAACATCAAATGTTACAACAGATTTTGAATTTGACTTACCAGACTTTGTTGTAATTACTATAACACCATTGGCTCCACGAGATCCATAAATTGCTGTTGCAGAAGCATCTTTTAGGACTTGAAAGGTTTCTATATCAGAAGCAGATATAGTAGCCGGATCAAAATCTTCAAGAGGCAAACCATTTACCACATATAATGGTGCATTAGAACTCGTAATGGAGTTCCCACCTCTAATCACAATTTGTAATGCTTCTCCCGGAGTACCTTCATTTGAAGACACATTTACACCTGCAATTCTACCCGATAATGCTTCATCAAAATTAGCAACTACGACTGACTCTATAGTCTCCGCTTTTACGGTTGATACGGAACCTGTTAAATCCTTTTTAGCAACCGACCCGTATCCAACAACTACAACCTCATCCAATTCTGCTACGTCTTGCTTAAGCACCACTGTTATGTTGCTTTCATTACCTACCGTAATATTTTTTGAAACCATACCTATCATGGAAAATGATAAAATGCTCTCAGGTGTTGCTTCGAGGGTAAAATTACCATCGAAGTCTGTCATTGTTCCTGAAGTTGTTCCTTTTATGAGTATTGTAACCCCAAGAAGTGGTTGATTTTGTTCATCTGTCACGACCCCTGTTATGGTGTTTTGAGAAAATCCTACAAAGGAAATTAAAAGCGCGACTATTAATATATAATGTTTATTTATCATAATTTGGTTATTTTTCTGTGGCTACAAAATGAAGATCTGATATATATAATTCTCCTCTAAGGTTTTCGGGCAGATCTGAATCATAATTGGTTATTGTTCTAAACGCAATGGTAAAATTATTCATGTTTCCATATTCTGACACAGGCAAATCCATTTCACATTTTACCCACATATTATTAGCTGTGCCTTCTGGTCCTACTTCTCCAATTAAAGGATAAGGTGTACCTACAAACGCATTATCAGCTTCTTCAATTTTACAAGTCAATACGTCATTAATTTGAGTCCAATCTGTATTGTAAACATCTCCACTATAATTATCTGTTATTTTAATTTCAATATTTACAGGGGTTTCAGCTTGACCAGGAAAAACATTATCAAGTATTTCTTGAGGAATATTTTGTTTAACCCAGAAAACCATTTTTGTTTCAAAACAGCCCGAGTATGTAGCTAAATTAACAGGATCAGCAATCAACCATGTCTCGAAAGGATTTTTTAATGGCCCCCAATAATTGAATTGAGACCCAGACATTTCAGTTACACCAGCTTCAGTTCTTGTCTCCAATACTTCGTCAAAGTTTAATTTAGCAGCAGCAACTATTTCTTTATAGAAATGTTTCTTAACCCAGTTAGGTTTATCTACAAAAGCACTTGTTTCGACAGTATAGCCGTCTCCTCCAAAAGCTGGATTATTGCTATCCACAGGTTTTAATGTTGGGTAGAAGAAATAATTGACTTCTTTGTCTAATTCCACAGGGGTAGTCGACAATACAGCCGTAAAGTTCCCTGTAAAATTAAGTGGTACAGATTCATTACTCTCATATACCAATTTAATAATAGGATTAATGACTTCAGTTTCTGTAACAGTATAAGATGGATTCATTGAAATTGCACCAGAAATAGGATCTATGGTTAATTTGTCTGAATCTGAACCCAATTCAAATCTAGTATTAGTTCTTCCTCCCAATACTGTTGCAGGTCCTGAAATAGTATTTTCTCCATTAACAAAATTCACTTGAAATGGACAGTAAGTTACGCCATTAGCCCATCCTACTTGTAAATGTAAAACATCCTCAAAAACAGTTGATTCTCTATAATTTTCAACATCCACAGTAGCCCTTATCGTGAAGTAATAATCACCATCTTCAAATGGGTTACCATCTTCAATGATTATTCTACCGGCCTCAGATAAGTCATTTGTGAATATAGTATGCGTTTCACCTGTATCACCGATCTCCTTTTCTGTTTCAATTACTGAATAATTAAGAATACTAGTGGCATTTAAATAGGTGTCATCAAGCACTACACCATCCTTTTTAATGCTTACAATTTCAAATAATAAAGGATGTCCATTGGAGTTATAGGTTGGTACATCTGTTTGCATATAACCATACTGCTTATATCCAATAATGTCTGCATAAGAAAGATTACTAGGCTTTACTGGCACCTGAACCTCTTTCCCAAAAGAATCATGACTTTCACATCCTTGAAATAAGAAAATTCCAAAAATCATAAGACATGACAATCGTAATAAAGTTAGTTTTTTCATTTTCGTTTTTGTTAGTTTAATTTTGGTTATTGTGTTATTTTTTGATTTCAATATTTTTTTCGAAATTTAGTTTAAGTTTTAAATTGAATACACTCATTAAATATCTACTCTATCCCAACAATTAACAATGGATTTATTTACATGGTTAAAAATTGAAAAAACCATCATAAAAAGTACAATTAAAAGATGCATAACTCTATAAATAAATCCCAATCAATCCATTTTTAAGCAGTACGTAGCTCAATGCTAAAACCCCAATGATAACAGCTTCTAACCAATACTTTTTGAAAGTGAATTTCTTATTCATAATTTGCATATTGCCTTTTGATATTCACAAATATATTTATGCACCCTACTAATAATAGGAACAAAATAATTGCATATTAGCACATATTAAAGATGATTAATATGTGCTATTAAAAGTGAAATTTGTGCTTAAAAAGCAAGGTTAATGTTACTTAATCAGAACTATTAACGAACATTATGCTACCATAAAAGGGTTAAAATATGGAATATGAAGATTGATTTATATGCTTTAACTTCTCAAAGTAAATTACAACTAGAATTCTTCAATCAATTGAACAGCACTTTTAAATCTAATATTTAATAATGGTTGGAATTTAATTGTACTTAATATGTATTATAAAAGGTTAAATAATCATAAGTATATAATTTTTGTAGAAGAAAAGGAATCAATTGAAGTTCTTTTCACCTTGTTTAATCCCTATTATTTTCCTTAGAATACGCTTTTGGAGAAACTCCGAATACATCTTTAAAACATCTAGTAAAATATGATCGATGCGTAAAGCCAACCATATACATAACTTCTGAAACATTTAGATTTCCCTTACCTAAAAGTTGTGCTGCTCTCTTTAAGCGAATACTGCGGATAAACTCGGTTGCAGTTTGGCCCGTTAACACCTTAATTTTGCGATATAAATTTGATGAACTTACTCCCATTAATTCGCTTAAGTGTTTAACACTTAAATCTGTATTATCAATTTCTTTTTCAACTTGAGCTAATAAATCAATTAAAAACTTTTCATCCGTAGAATTAAAAGTAATTTCTGTTGGCTCTAGTTGTAATTGCTGTAAATAAAATTTCCTTAAAGACTTGCGTTGAATTATCAAGTTATCCAATCTAGCCATTAAAAAATCTAGATTAAAAGGCTTTTGGATATAATCATCCGCTCCAATTTCAATACCTATTATTTTATTATCTACACCACTTTTTGCTGTTAATAATACAAACGGAATATGACTTATTCTTAAATCTGCCTTTAGCTTTTTACAAAACGCAATCCCATCTATATTTGGCATCATTAAATCAGAAATAATTATATCAGGCATTAATTTAACTGCTTTGTTATAGCCTTCTTGTCCGTCTTCGGCCTCAAAAATCTCATATTTTTTTGATAATCCAGCAACCAAAAACTCACGCATATCGGGATCATCATCTACAACTAAAGCTTTAAGTTTATCACATTTTGTTTTATCATCAATTACTCCTTCTGCTATTTCCTCTATAATATCAGTATATTCTTCTTCCGAGTCTATTATTTGATCTTCCTCAAGTTGATCAACTTCATCAAAATCATGAAGCATTCTTTTCATTGCAGGCAAAGTGAAAATAAATTTACTACCCACATCAACATGACTTTCAAAATCAATCGCCCCATTATGTAACTTGGCATAATCATATATTAAAGATAATCCTATTCCTGTGCCTTTTTGGTTAGAATAATTTGAAGACGATAAACTTTTAAATCTATCAAAGATGTTTGCCTGATCGGCCTCAATAATACCTTGGCCAGTATCTGAAACAGAAATTAAAACACTATCATCATTATCATACATTTTTCCTAATTCGATACTGACTATAATACTGCCTGTATTAGGCGTAAATTTAAATGCATTAGACAATAAATTGAAAATAATTTTTTCAACTTTCTCCAGATCAAACCAAATGACCTTAGTTTCCAAATTAGTCTTAAACTGCAGAAAAATATTTCTTTTTCTAGCATTACCTTCAAACTGATTAACAATTTGTCTACTAAATTTAACAATATCATATTCCTGTATTCTTAACTTCTCTGCGCCTGCTTCTATTTTTCTAATATCAAGAATCTGGTTTACTAATTTCTTCAGTCTATCGGTGTTTCTTTTTACTAGGTATAAACTCTTTTTTGTAGATTCCTCTAAAGGTTGGGTTAGCAAATCATCAATGGGACTAATGATTAAGGTAAGTGGCGTTTTAAGTTCATGTGTAATATTGGTAAAAAACCTAGTTTTTAATTCAATCAACTCTGCTGATTTTTGATTATTTAGTTTTTCGAGAGCCAATTCATTTTTATCACGTTCTCTATTTATTAAAATTAATCTATAGATTAAAATTAAGCCTATAAATCCAATAAAATAAAGAAGAAGTGCCCACCAAGATAAATGCATTGGTGGTTTTACAGTAATATTTAAAACACGTTCCTCCCCATTAAACACACCTTGATTATTACTTGCTTTCACCTTTAACTTAAAGGCCCCCGGCCTTACTTGTGTATAGGATATATAATTTTGACCATCAGTTGTTGTATTCCATTTTGATTCGTACCCTTCTAAAATATATTTATATTCCGTTTCTTTAATGGCATTATATGCGTAAGAAGTGAATCCCACTTTAAATGAGTTTTCATCATAATTTAAAGTGACACCGTTGGTAGCATCAATATGCTTATCAATAATATAGCGCGAATCAAATTCAGAATATGGCTTAATTTCAACATTATTGATTGAAAAATTAGTCCAATAAACATTTGAAACATCCGTTTTAAATTTAAGATCTTTTGTCTGTAATGTTGAAAAGCCGGTTTTACCAGTCAACAAAATCGTGTTATCTTTTATTAATTTTACTTTTTCTATATGATCTAATCCAATTTCATTATTTGGTATTTTAATAAACTCGTAGTTTTTCAAATTCAGACTATATAATTTCTTATTAGCTGCAAAATATACCATGGAGTCTATTTCTATAACGCCAGTTACATGCTTTGGAAGGTTATTATAATATTTGAATTTTTTTAATTGTGATTGCCATTGATATAAACCACCGTAAGAAGCCACCCATACGTCATTTGACTTGTTTACAAATACTTGTGACACGTTTTCGTTAGGAGATTGTCCAAATTTTGAATCATCCCTAAAACGTTCAATGACCCCATTAAACACATTAAAACAATTTAACCCATTGTCTGTAGCAATCCATACATTATCATTATTATCAAATGCTAAATCATTTATACTGTTGGAGCTCAATGAATTCTCATCCCCTATATCATGCTTAAAATTAATAAACTCTAAATTGTCCTTATTCTTTTTTATAACCTTGTATAATCCCTTGTTTTCGGTCCCTATCCAAATGCTCCCCTTTGAATCTTGGGCTACAGTGGTAATGTAATTTGACTCTAATATATTTACCCCTTCCGTTTTAGCCACATTTGTATTTATGGTCTTTAAATTTGGATCATATACATTTAATCCTCCAGTAGTAGCCATCCAAACTAATCCATCCTTATCATAAAGAATTTGGTTAACCTTATTATGTAATATTTCTGGTGGTAAAAACTGTTTATAGGTGTTTCGAGAAACATCAAATTCAAAAGCCCCAACTTGGGTTGCTATCCAGATCTTATTATTCACTTGTTCTGAAAACCCATTTACTTCTACCCCTTCTCTAAAAAAGGCGCCATTCTTAGAGAATTGATTTAAGAGAATATCATTAGAATTCAAATAGATTTTATCCACACCTGAATCAGTGGCTATCCATAAATTCCTTTGTTTATCAAAAAGTAGATCAGTAATTACATTGTTACTTATTGAATTTGAATTATTGTACTCATGAAAATATTTTGTAAAATTATTATCATTAAAATCTAGCACATTTAAACCTAAATCTGTACCCAACCATACTCGATCATCAACACTACATACCGTTTTTACTACACTGTTACTTATAGACTTAGGGCTTTTATTCTGACTAAATTGGGTGATTTGATAGTTATGAGTATTAAAAAGGCATAACCCTGTCTCTGTACCTACAAGCAAAATACTATCTGAAGCTTTGCTAAAGGGTTCTATACTAAGTATTAAATTATTGCTATGATTTAGAGAGTCTTCTTTTTGTAATCTAAACTGAGAAAACTGTTTTTTCGCTCTATTTAATAAATTTAACTTATCAAAAGTACCTACCCATACATTACCACTTTTATCTTCATAAGAACATCTAACAATATTATGACTTAAACTATTTTTAAATCCTGGATGATTTATATACTGCTCTAAAAAATTACCATCAGTATCATAAATAAACAAACCATTGTCTGTACCAATAAGCATTTCATTTTTTGAAGATTTACTTAAACTTCGGCAAGATTTATTGTTTATTTTGGAATCCTTTAAATAAACTGATGTTTCTTTGATAGGATCATAAATAAAAACTCCCATGGAAGTCCCTAGCCAAATTTTATGGTTTTTGTCCTCTACTAAAGACGTAACTGCGCCAAAGGCATGCTTTGTACCATCTTCATAAACGCAATCAACTTTTATACCTTTATATCCATCATATACAACCAGGCCATTATTAAAACCAAACCAAATTGTTCCTTTAGAATCTTCAAGAATTTTATAGGCTTTTACTTCAGAAAATTCATTTGGTAAATCAATATGTTCAAAACGATATGATGCTTGAGCTTCGGCTTCATTTATTTTCAAAAAAAAACAGACCGCTATTAGGAAAAATATGCTGAACCTATTTCTAATAAAAACACTCATAGATTATAGCAATTGAAAAATTACGATTTTAAGATTTAGGTGGCTTTTCAAATATATTGAATTTACACTCAATTTAATGAACTCTTATTCGTCTTACTTTTTTTGTTTTTGCTTTTTTTCACCCAAGCTGCTGTATGAATTAACCCAAGAAATGTAGGCTCAACTAATTCAGATTCCCATTTTTTTAAAATACCGTGCAAGCGCTTTACTTCTTCAGGAAATTGATTTGCCAAATCATTTTTTTCACTTATATCTTGATCTAAATTGTACAATTCCTTTTTTGAACCTTTCCATTTAACAATTAATTTTAAAGGGCCATCACGAACCGTATGAAGATCTTGATCAAATTTTCTCAAATAAATATTTTGATGTGGTACTCCTTTTTTCGTTACCCGTAAGTAAGGCATCAAGTTAACACCATCTAATTGTTTTTCATTACTTACTTGAACATTTGATAAACTAGATATAGTTCCTAAAATATCTAATGATGATACAGGGTGATCATAAACACCACTTTTTATTGAACCTTTCCACTGCATGGCAAATGGCACTCTAAACCCACCTTCATAAATAGAACTCTTTCCTTCTCTTAATAAACCATTATCTGAACCATTTTTTGTTTCAGGCCCACCATTATCTGATAAAAATACAACTATAGTATTTTCATCAAGTTTTAATTTTTCTAAAGTATCTAAAATCTGTCCAACACCATCATCAACAGCACTGATCATGGCTGCATATGTTTTTCTTTTTTTGTTCTTAATATTTTGAAATCTATTTAAATATTTCTCTGGGGCTTGTAATGGGGAATGTGGTGCGTTGTAGGATAAAAACAAAAAGAACGGTTGGTCCTTATTACGTTCAACAAAGCTTACAGCTTCATCTGAGAATTCATCAGTTAAATATTTTGAAGTTTGAACTGGTTTATGGTTTCTCATAATCCAAGTTCTGTAACTTGCCATTTCAATAGATCCTTTCCATGATTTTCCTCCTTCCTCTTCAGATGGTATTTGAACATAATCCCCAGTCAAATAACTATCTTTTATGACTAAGTTTTCAGGAAAATAATTATGCCCGCCCCCTAAATGACCATAGAATTCGCTGAAACCTCTATTTAAAGGATGATTAGAACTATGAGCCCCCAAATGCCATTTACCAATAACGCCAGAGGTATAACCTACTGTCTTTAAATGTTCAGCTATAGTTTTCTCTTCTTTTGGCAACCCCATATTAGGATCATCTGATTTGTATTGCGGATTTCTCTCAAAACCAAATCGCTGCTGATACCTCCCTGTGATAAACCCGGCCCTACTAGGACCGCAAACAGAGTACGACGTATATCCATTTGTGAATTTTACGCCATTATTAGCTATTCTATCAATATTTGGTGTGGCAATATCTTTACAGCCGTTAAAACCAACGTCATTATAACCTAAATCATCGGTCATAATCACAATCAAATTGGGCTTTTTAGTTTGAGCATTTACCACAATGCTAATAATTAAGCCAAATAATAAAACTAACTTTTTCATATTCTAAATTAACGGTTTTGAATAATTTCATTCATTTCTGAACGTAGTTGTTTCTTAATCTTTTTATATTTTTTTTGATTAGCTACGTTATGCCATTCAAAAGCATCTTTTTTATGATTGTATAATTCTTCTTGACCGTTACTATAAAGTATAAATCTCCAATCTTTTGTTCTATATGAAAAGTTTTGCTTTTCAACAGGAATTGTTTTCCCATAGTTTCCTACCATGGTTAATGCCCCATTTGGTCCATTCCATTTTTCTGAACCATTAAATAAAGGTTTCATACTATAGCCACCTATATTACCGCCTTTATCATTCAATTTATTACCTCCCTTTAAGTTACATAAGTCAACCAACGTGGGAAATACGTCTATTAATGATACAGGCTGTTCCACCTTAACTGCAGCCTTCATAATAGGGGCTCTTACAATTAGCGGTATTCTTGTGCTTTCTTCCCAAGGCGAATTTTTAAAAATATAATCCTTTTCTCCCATTTGCCATCCATGATCACTTGTAAAAACCACAATGGTATTATTCCTAAACCTACTATTATCCAAGGCATCCATAACTTTACCAATCTGCTCATCTACAAAAGCGACGCAGGCTAAATAGGCTTGTAAAAAGTGCTTTAATGCTTTTTCTCTATTACCACCATAAGATTCCAATAACATTCTGTAATACTTGGGACCTTTCTTTTTGGAATCAAAATTTTCAAGCCAATAGGTATCCTCTGTGTCTTCAGGTATCCAAGGATTTAATTCTAATTCGTCTATAGGGAACATATCAAAATACTTATCTGGAGCATGCAATGGCGTGTGTGGCCTCACAAAACCAATTCCCATGAAAAATGGTTGCTCTTGATTTTCTAAGGCTTTTAATTTTTCTTTAGCCCATTTGGCATGTTTTTCATCTTGTAACAAATCACGATCCTTATCATTGGTATACCTAAAAGGTTTTTTATCCCATCCATAAACCCAACCAGGCTTACCTCTTTCTCCTGTGGATTCTCCAGCGGTTGATAACCGTCCATACGAACCATCAACAGGTCCTATTGATCTGTAAGGCTCTGGAACAGCAGGATGGGCAACATTGGTTTCTCCATTATTATATGATGGACCGTAGTTATGTTTATAATTAGCTCCCCATTCATCCCATTCTTGTGGCGGTTTTCCATGTGTTAATTTCCCAGAACCTAAGGTTTTATAACCATTCTCTTTAAAGAGCCTCATCAATGTTTTGTTATTTTTTAATACAGGTTGTTTTAATAATGGTGTCCAGCCAAAATCTTTTGAGGCATGAGCATACACGCCCGTAAACAAACTATTTCTTGAAGGTTGACAAACAGGTACATTTGATTGAGCATTTATAAACTGCACCCCAGATTTAGCCAGCTTATCAATATTTGGTGTTTTAGCTTGAGGATGCCCCCCAAAAACACCTTGGTAATCATTCAAGTCATCGCACATAATAAGAATAACATTGAGTTTTTCATCATTTTGAGCTATCCCTCCTTTACAAATAGCTAGTGACAGACTTAAACAAAGAATAGAGATTAATTTAAATCGTTTCATTATGCGTATCAATATTAATTTGTTTTAGCTTCTCCATGTTTCGCATTACAAGCTCCAATATTTGGTGTTCCAGAAAAAAGGTCTATAGGATTTCCATAAAAATCTTCAGTTGGATATGCGCTAAGATCCTTAAAAACCCCAGTACCTGCACCCTGAATTTGAGGACCTGGCTTAGCTATTCCAGCATTTATTGCAGGACTTCCAGATTTTAATTGGTATCCAAATTTTGTACCCGCATTTTTACCACTAAAAAGAGGATTTCCATTAACAGCATTGGAATCCATATTAATAAATTTCGTGTTTATTGTTCCAAAAAACAAGTTGTTTTGCATTTGCAATGGTGTATCATTATTCTTAACTACAACTTGTTTCCCCCCTATATTTGCACCATTTACGGCATAGAAAATATTATTATAAATGTGTGTGTTTTTCCCATCCATATCTATTGCTGTAGCATAGTTTTTATCCATAAAAATGGTATTGTTGTAAATGTAACTTTGATCTGAAACATGTTTACCACTTGGAACCACTTCATTAATCCAAAGTGTGTGATTGCTATTTTTCCAATTGGGGTTGTTTCTCCAACCATCATTAACACTAACATTAAACCTATAAACAGCGTTCACATTTCCACCTAAAATTTCAACAAAACCACCTTCACAATCTTCCATATAATTATACTGAATGAATGTATTCACATTATTATGATCTATGTGAACACCATGCGAATCTAAATACCCTCTAATATGCAAACATTGATTATTTTGAATAACAGTGTTCACACAGCCCCAGGTCCACACCGCACTTCCTCTATTTGGCATTCTTGGATCTGAATCATCACCGGGCTTATCAAAAATATTGTTTTCAATAAGGCAGTTATATGTCCTAATAGGTAAGATGCATGTTCCACCGGTATTATGAAATTCGTTATTTCTAAACACCATATTAGTATTTCTATTGGTTTCATCTGTACCAATATCTAATTTACCACCACCATGCTTTATATGAACACCTAGTCTTTGCAAATCTGTAAAATAACAATCCTCTACTAATACATTATCAATTCTTTTTTCTTGACCTGAAACTCTATTCTGTGTGCTAAACAGTCTAACTGCTGCAACTTCTAAACCATTAAAAGCAGACTCGCCTTCACTTTTTAAAATTGGCTTAGGTGCATAAACATTTCTAAATGTAAGGTTCCTAAATATGAAATTCTTCATAATCCTAGTACCGGAATTTAAAATATAAATTCCATAGGCATCTAAATCGTCAACCCCTTCTCTTGAAAATATACGTTCATTTTGGACCTCTAAATCTTCAAAAACAAAATTATCGTTGTTTTCTACTAAAATAGCCTCTTGAAAATCGCCACCTTCAGCACTACCTACTTCTCCCGTTATAATGGGCTTTGATCCTTCGCCATACGAGGTGATTACAATAGGATTATTCGCTGTTCCTGAATTACTAAAAACCAAGTGCCCATTAAATCTTTGCCCCTTTTTGAATTTTATTTGATCTCCTGGCTTAAATTTAGAACTACTTACTTTTGAAAGACTTTTCCAAGCCGTATCTTTAGTGTACCCGCTATTTTTATCAGATCCATTTTCACTATCAACAAAATAAATTCCGGTGTACACATCTGTAATAGGCTGGGGCTTTTCATCTATTTCTGTAAAGGTCATATTTTCGCCATTACAGGAATATGCCGTTGTCACTATGGTTAATATAAATGATAGCATTTGACAAATCACACCAACTTTTATAGGCTTCATTTCTTTAGTTTTTCTTCAAAAAATACTTGTTCTTAGAGACTTAAATCAACCAATACTTAACTGACAGGAATTGGTTATTATACATCTACTTCCAAAACCATATCGCATTGAAATTAGTTTTAACAAATATGGTAATTACATAGACTAATTATGGTGTAGTTATTATCCATCATAAAGTAGTTTTTATCATTGATAATTTCTGATTGAAAACTGGTAATTATTCAATCAAAAATGAATTGGACATTTTATATTTTTACCCAGATTTAACCGCTACAATTCAATTTTTAAAATCTAATCGATGCATTTAAATAACCTTAAAAAAATCACCTTAATTCTAACAACAACAATTAGTGTTATATCATGTAAAACAAACACTAAAGATTTAGCCGTAAACCAGGACGAATCTGTCAAACCTAACATCATTGTTATATATACTGATGATTTGGGTTACGGAGATATTGGAGCCAATGGTGCTACTGAAATTAAAACACCAAATATTGACGCCTTAGCCAATGGCGGTGTAAGATTTACAAATGGTTATGCCAGTTCAGCTACATGTACTCCTAGTCGTTATGCTTTGCTTACCGGAGTATACCCATGGAAAAACAAAAACGCAAAAATCCTACCTGGAACTGCCCCATTAATTATAGATACTACTCAAATGACAATCCCTAAAATGCTTAAAGCTAAAGGATACCATACTGGCATTGTTGGTAAATGGCATTTAGGACTAGGTACTGGCCACGTCAATTGGAACGAAAAAGTTTCTCCTGGACCTAATGAAGTTGGATTTGACTACTCCTATATCATGGCTGCCACGCAAGACCGTGTGCCAACGGTTTATATTGAAAACGGGCATGTAGTAGGCTTAGATCCTAATGATCCTATTGAAATCAATTATAAGAAGAATTTTGAAGGCCAACCAACCGGAAAAGACAATCCGGAGTTAACAACCATGAAATGGCATCATGGACACAACAGTAGTATAGTAAATGGTATACCAAGAATAGGCTATATGAAAGGGGGAGACGCGGCAAAATGGAGCGATGTTGATATGGCAGATCACTTTTTAAAAGGCGCTCAAGACTATGTGAAACAGCATAAAAATGAACCTTTCTTTTTATACTATGCCTTACAACAACCTCACGTACCAAGAACACCACACCCACGTTTTGTTGGAGTTTCGGGTATGGGACCAAGAGGCGACGTAATTGTCGAGGCCGATTGGATTGTTGGTGAATTCATTAAAACTTTGGAAGCAGAAGGATTACTAGAAAACACATTGATTGTTTTCTCAAGTGATAATGGCCCCGTACTTAATGATGGGTATTTTGATGATGCCGTTGAAAAAATAGGGAATCACACACCAGCCGGCCCTTTAAGAGGTGGTAAATACAGCTTATTTGAAGCAGGAACTCGTGTGCCTTTTATTACCTATTGGAAAGGGCAAATTCAACCAAATGTTTCTGACGCTATGGTTTGTCAAATAGACTTATTATCATCATTTGCTAAGCTTGTTGACAGCGATACCAGAGTTGATGATAGCAAAGAGTTATTGGATGTTCTTTTAGGTAAAAGTAAAGATGGCAGAGAAGAATTAGTTATTGAAGCTACTTCTAGAACAGCTTTTAGAAAAGGAGATTGGGCTATGATCCCGCCATATAAAGGTTCTGCTATCAATAAACAAGTAAATATTGAAACTGGTAACTCAAAAAAATATCAACTTTATAATCTTAAAGAAGATATTGGTCAACACCATAATCTGGCCAATTCAAACCCAGAAAAACTAAAAGAATTGATTGTTGCCTTTGAGCTTATTTTAGGCAATACTGAAATTAAAACAGAACAGATAGAATTAAAATAAATAACTCATTACAGTAAAAACAAAATTGGGTAGGATTCTTACTAGAATTCTGCCCATTTTCTTTATCTACTATTTTTAAGATTTAAACTATATTTTTTTCTTGGTTTTAGAGTAACAGACAAAAAAATATTCATGCAGATATCTATAGTAAAATACGTGTAATAAATCATTATTAATTAAACGTAACGAATATAAGTCAGCAGACTACATTACGACCGCTTAACTATGCTGTAATTACCAACTACATACTAATATTCATTTAATATGTGAATAATTTCTTCCTACAGGAATTCTAACGAAAAATCTTTTAAACAGATGGCATTAAAGCACTATTATGAGATTATTTACATCTCAATAAATAATTCTGCTTACCATTAAAATCTAAATAATTAAACTTAAAAAACACTATTCTTTGTACTCAAACACCTTTAAATAATCTAAAACCAAGGCATTAGGAAAAACCGTATTACCCTCATTAACAACATTTAGTAAACCGTTATTAATAACTAAACACATGGTTTTATCTGGCCAGTCTTGAGCAAGAACATCAACGCCTTTTGTTTTTGTATGTAGTAATTGCCCATCAATAAACCACTTCATGCTAGTTTTAGTCCATTGGTAGCCATATATATGCCAATCTTCAGATGCCTTATAGTTCTTTTGAAAGTTATTAATGGGTACACTGTGATCATGCTTGTCATTCCATTTGCCATAAATAAACCGCATATACATTTGATCTTTTTTTGTGGTGTTGAAGAATTTACCAAAGTATTCCCAAATGTCAACTTCAGGTGGCCAAGCTCTACTTAAAGAATCATCGATAAGCCAAATAGCAGGCCATACCTTATCTCCTTTAGGGAATTTAGCTTTTACTTCAATATAGACACCTTTTCTACTACCATTGAAATTGATTTTTTGCAGTGAATTTATCCAACCCGTAGAATATTCGAAAGTTCTGTCTGGGTCAGCTCCTTGAATTGTTTCTTTCCTGTTTTCTAAATAAAGGTACCCTTGATTGATGTACACATTATCATCAATAAGATAACCAGCATAATTGTCATTTAATAAATTTCGCCCTCCCTTATTTTTATTCCAAATCATCTTTATTGAAGGATCTTCATCATGTGTTAATCCTTTAGACCAATTTTGACTACTAAACGTATTAAAATCATCGGTTAACACCAAATGGTAATCCTCTGGAACATATTCTATTTGTTCCAATGTTTCTTTAATCTCTGCCACAACCTCTGATTCATTATCCTGACAAGAAGACATAGAATAAAAGCAACACAAAGCGATACTAAATACGAAAGTTCTATTCATAATATAAGCATGAATTTTATGAGGTAAATATGTCACAATAGCTGTTAAAACACTAGAAAGTAAATTTATGTTGCCCACTATTCAATTCTATAGATTTTGTTAATCTAATGCCTTTGCCATTAAGCGTAATTTCATCATCATCTTTCAAATTAAAACTATGCAAATCAAGTTTTACTGTCATACCCTCTGGCACTTGAATACTTAAAGACGACTTATTTCCTATATTCCAATTAACGGATAAGTTCCCTAATGGACTGGGTATATTACCTGAAGCCTGAGATAAATTAAATTTTGGACACTTAATAATTATTTCGTGCATACCAGGTTTTGTTACCTCTATTCCCAATACATACTTTGCAAAAAGCGCTGGAGAAAACGCACTTTCCGTCTGAGCATCACTTCGTGTTCTTTCTTGAAACTTTCCTATACGTCCAGTACCATTACGCCACCATTCTTCCCATAAAGTTCCATTAGTATGAGGCGCTAGCATATGCTTAAAACGGGAATACAACATATTAAGTGAAGCTTCTTCATACCCGTAATCGGCCAATCCCTTATGAAGGAAATATGACATGGCAGGAGTTACCATGGTAATACCATTTTCTCTTTTAATAAAATTATGATTATCATTGGCTAATACTATTTTTGAAATCGCATCTGCTTGTTCTGTAGTGGCAATCCCTTCTGCTAAAGCCATGGCGTTAGCATGTTCACTAAACATTTTGGATTGTTTACCATCAACAAACGCATCCGCAAACAACTGCCTATCACTATTCCAAAACTTTGTCCTAATGGTATTTGCTAAAAGTGCCGCTCTATTACTAAATACATCTGAAGACTCCTCTTCACCCATCCACATAAGTAGTTTACTAAAATCCTTTAAAGCCCCATGGTAGTGCCCATTGAGGCAAAGGTTAGCTCCTGTTCTATCATTCAAAGCATGATCCAACCAATAGGAAAATGGTGGGTTACCTAAAACTCCGTCTTCATTGGTATAGGTATATAGTAAAGTCATCATGTTTTTAGCTGCGGGTAAAAGTGCTCTAACAGTTTCATAATCTCCAGTATAAAGCAAATAATCGTGCAAACTTCTAATCCACAAACAATTGGAATCTAAAATCACCATATAATCACCTGCAGTGAGTGGCGCATATGCAGGCATTAATCCGTCTGCTTGCTGTTCTTGAGCAACCTGTATCAGGTAACGCCTTTGTAAGGCGGTGTCTCCATAGGTAAAATAATTGCCTTTTGCTGCATAAAACCCTGTTTGGGCATACTGTCTTCGCTCCCTATAATTATCAGTAAAAGCATCGGTTGTACAAGTGTTTAACGTTTTTATTGAAGCATCCCATAACGCTTCTATCCAAGGTGCTTCAGGGGTTGAAATTTTTCCTTTTAACTCAAACGGGTATTCTAATTGATGAATAGCCAATTCATGAATTTCTACTGGGCTACCTTTGACTGCAAGCGCCATGTAACGCGTTGGTTTAAAATACATAGCTTGCCACAAATCTATTTTGCCAGATAAAATCAACTTATCTTCAAAATCTGAAGCCACAATATGATGCGTAAACGTATCTCCAATTATAAACGGCGCAGAAAGCACACGTACTTCGGTGTTCTTGTTTCCTTTTATTTGCAATTTCGCCATACCGTTAAGGACCTTTCCAAAATCAAAAAGTAAAAACCAAACGTTATCCGATTCACTTGAGTTAATTGATAAAGGCGATTTACCTTTCAAGTAATTCTTATGACTTTTATCAACTTCTTTTTCAATAGTCTTGGTAAGTATTATCGAGGCTTTTTCTATGGCATTAAAGGGCACCTGCTTAGCTTCAATTAATTTAATTGGAGCTGTTTGTGTTTCATTTAAATATGGAATATCTCTTGGCACTAAACTTGTCCATGGTGTGGTTAACGTTCTTGCTTTTTCATTCATTTTGGGAGCAGGCCAACCAGAATTCCGTAATAGAGGTTTAGCCTTAAACCATTTAGAATCATCAAAATCTATGTTCTCAAAAAATTCTGTTTTGTGATTAAAATCTATATGATCATTAACTACTAATTGGAATCTGCTTATAGCTTTTGAATTATTGTCCCATGACTTGTCCGGAAACACGTTCCAATTGGCATCGCTAATTATTGTTTTTGTATCATGCCCGTTTACTATGTCTAATTGAACCAATAAACC
This sequence comes from Algibacter mikhailovii, assembly GCF_014651495.1. GTDB lineage: Bacteria > Bacteroidota > Bacteroidia > Flavobacteriales > Flavobacteriaceae > Algibacter_E > Algibacter_E mikhailovii. The sequence continues at coordinate 128,434 of NZ_BMWZ01000006.1, read as the reverse complement.
AGCTCTTCCTTCTAAATGATACGACCTTGTTCCTCGTTGATAATGTACCCTAATGGCAATACTGTTTTGTCCTTGTTTCAACACCGAAGAAACATCTAAAACATCATAGGATTGATGATGTGGAGCAGATCTTGCGGGACCTTGACAAATGTAAGTACCATTAATGTACAGTTCATATTTTGAAGAAGCTGAAATACGAAGCTTTGTTGATATTGGCTCGTTCTCAATATTAAAATTTTGTCTAGCCAACATAACGTCATTTTCAACATTTTCTGGCATCCATATCCACTGGGCCTTCCAATCATTTAAAAAATGCGTTTCAAAAGCATCTGCAGACCAAAAACCTTTAACCCCATTTTCTAAATCAGAAACCTCTTGTCCAAAACCACTAAAGTGCAAACAAAATGTACATAACACAATCAGTTTCCACCATAATTCTTTAATTTTCTCAAGCATTACCTATTGATGTGATTAATGATGTTATAAAGTAATTTTTCAGCAACCGGATCCTTATCAAGGAACTCCACAATTCTCATGGTTGACAATAACATTTTACCTTTACCAAAAGGCGTTTCTAAAACATCAGCAGCCCACCAAACATCCCCAGGACCAACATAGTGTCTTCTCATATTATCTTTATCAGGAAAATGATCATACCCTATTGCTCCGGCAATATATGTACCTTGCTGTTTCGCCATGGCAACTACGGGATGTACATTTTCATAAAGACCATACATAATCATTTCTGTAGGCAATCCATCAAATATTGGATGTTTAGTAACAATGTGAGATTTTGCAGCCCAACCTCCCCTAGTGTCCCATTTTTGGAACATCTGTGTACCAAATGGAAGCTTACTACTATCTGTCTCTTTTAATACCAAAGGATCTTCTGGTCCAGCTACCCGTTCTCCTAATACTTCAAAAAACACCACATATCCTCCACCCTGAGCATGCTTGCGTAATTGTTCAACTGATGCTTTATAGTTCTTATCTTTTTTCTTTGCTTTACCAACTAATACTGGAATACTCTTATCTAATTCTGGATGAAATGCCACAAATTCAACGCCCTTGGCATTCAAAAATGAGGTTAAGGTATTATCAAAATCGATAACAGCTATTTTAGCTTTGGGAGCTTCTAATTGTTGTTCTGAAAACACATCAAAGGATTGATAATTACTCGCAACTATTTTTCCAATATCATTTTTCACTTCTACATTAACGGTATAACTTCCTTTAAAACCTTCAGTATTCAATTGGGTTTTATAGATGGCAGATATACCATTATAAAAGGTATTTTTAATGGTTTTTCGAAATACTTCTTTTCCGTTTTCTGAAATAATCTTAATTAAAATATTAGCATCTTCAGAAGCCAACTCACTAACACCGTATACTTCTACTAAAGTGCCTTTATTGGCGTATACATTCCTAGGCATTATACGAATGGGGGTAATTTGTTCTTGGTTAGCCTCTTTAGTCATATCATAAACTAAAGTTTTTGGATTGCGCCATAAGTCCAATAAACCTGCACCAATGACCCAATCTCCACCAACTAGGGCATGTACACAGTACCCCTTTACAATATCATTTAAACGAGTAGCTTCAATCATTCGTTTATTGGCAATACCATGCATTTTTTGCTGTTCCAAATAAAAGCTGGTTATATCTGGGTAAATTGTATTAAAACCTGTTTTTTCTAGAGCCGTTTTATAACCCGTATCGAGGGCCTTATGGTACACGGTTGGCGCCACTATTGGATTACCTTTTTCCGAAAACTCCTTATTATTTGCTGTTAAGTTTGGTGTACTCCCGTATCCTAATTCTGAAATATAGGTCATCATTCCGGGGACTACATTTTTACCATAACCTTTTACACCTTCTAATTTTGATCCCTCTAATTCTTCTTTATTTTGAGCAGTAGCCAAGTAACCATTAAATTCATCTTCATCAACCTGTGACCCGCTATAATGATGGATGTCATTGAATTTTTTAGGAGTACGTTCAAAAGGCAAATAAATATTCGCCCCTTCACCCCAACCTCCAGATTCGTCCAAAATCATTCGAGTAGGATCTAATTCTCTGGCTAAAACAGACATGGAATTAAGCATTTGAGCTAATATTGGGCGGTTAATCTCATTAAACAATTCCCATTGTACAATACAAGTCCGATTTCTATTATTCATAATAGTTTTACGTAATTCGTTTTCCACCACAAATGGTAAGCGAGGAGAAGAAATTGGTCTATGCATGCATTCTACCACCAAACTTCCAACAGTCAAAACCCCCATTTCATCACATAAATCTAACCACATTTTTGGAGCTGGTTTTCGCCAGGGTCTTATCATATTAAAACCTGCCTCCTTAGCAAGCCTTATTTCTTTTATGGCCATCTCCTTACTATCAGGATAGGCTAAACCAACTGGATAAAGTCCTTCGAAAAAAGCAGCTTTTAAATAAATAGGTTCATTATTTAGGTAGAATTGATCATTGACTACAGTAAATTCACGCATCCCAAATTTATGAGTCCATTGGTCTGAAACTTCTCCACTTTTTTTCACAACAACCGATGCCTTGTACAAATAAGGATTAGTTGTTGACCAGTATTTTGCATCTGGAATGTTTAAAACCCATTGTAAATTGTTTTTTCCAGGAAAAGTTTCTACCAATTCTTTTTTGGACACAACAAGTTCCCCCTTTTTCGATAGCACTTTAACAAGTACTTCAGCTTGTGCTATATCTATTTCTGTATTTTCTATTTCAATATTGAACGTAGCGGTATTAGAATCAATTTTAGGCTCTATAAAAACGTCTTGAAGCCCTAATGTGCCTTTAGCTTCAATAGATACAGATTGCCAAATTCCGCCTGCAATGGCACCTCTCCACATTGGGACTTCCTGTCTTCCTAGCCCATCTATATATTTATCTGTTAAAATTATTGGACTTATAACCCGCACCACCAAAGTATTTTCTTTTCCTGCCTCAATCAATTTATCAACCCTAAAATTAAATGGTGTATAACCCCCTTCGTGAAAACCAACAACCTGATCGTTTATCCAAACTTCTGTTTTATAATTTACAGCTTCAAAATTCAACTGTACAATTTTATCATTCCAAGCTTCCGGAATAATAAATTTAGTTCTATAAATCCCTACACCTTCATAGTTTTCCTTAACCGACTCCCAGCAACTTGGAACATCTATTTTCTCAAAATCTTGTTTCTCAAAATTCTCGTTTAAATACCAATCATTAGCAATTCCCAAATTGGCATCATCATAAATAATATCCCAAGAACCATCTAACGACAATGTCATCGCTGAATTTGTTTGTGAAAAACAATTAGCACTAATGATTTCAATTAATACAATTAAAACTGATTTACAGAAAATTTTCATTGATACTGATTTGTTTAATTAAGGATTATTATCGCATAACTTTGGTAAAAGGGTTATTCCAAATTTACAAAACAAATATTGTAATTCTTTGGTTCAGTTATCTTGCAGAAACTACCCGTGATATATCAACATTTATCAGGTTGTAAACAAGTGAACTTATTATTAAACATTTTTTATATAATACTTAGACGTACATTTAATCAAATTCAAAAAAACCAATTTTAAATTTAAATTGAGGACTTCAGTAAATCAGTGTTTAGTCCTATCCTGTTTAGATACTTGCGCCCTCCCGATTTTAAGTGAGTTTATTAGACGTAACCTGCCCATTTAATCTCACACTATGTAGCACAATTAAGAGACAACTCGTTTTTTAGCTGAACAAACGATATAGTATTTACCTAAAACCCAACCCACATAAAATATTATGTTTCAAATAGTTAAAATGACTTTAATCATTTTATATGTATTGTCAATGGCATAACTTTAAAGATGTGCTCAGTATTATGATTAGGACAATCCAAATAAAGTCATTCTTTGTAGAAATTGGTGAACTCACTTATTTCGCACATCGGTTTTTTAAAGAATTATTTTCAAAGCCTTTTGAGTTTAAAGAGCTTCTAAGGCAATGTTATAATATTGGGAATAAATCGCTTTTACTCGTTGGCGTTACAGGATTTATAATTGGTTTGGTAATTACGTTACAAACTAGGCCAACATTGGAAGAATTTGGAGCAGAATCTTGGATGCCGTCAATGGTGAGTATATCTATAATCCGCGAGATTGGCCCTGTTATTATTGCCTTAACCTTTGCAGGACGCATTGCATCAGGTATTGGTGCAGAATTGGGTTCTATGCGCGTTACAGAACAAATTGATGCTATGGAAGTATCTGGCACAAATCCTTTTAAATACTTAGTGGTAACCAGGGTTTTGGCTGCCACTCTGATGCTTCCCATTCTAGTTATTTTGGGTGACACCATTGCGCTATATGGCTCTTACTTAATTGAAAATACTAAAGGCGATGTTTCGTTTCAATTATACTTTAATAAAGTATTTAACGTATTGGCTTTCGGAGATATTATACCCGCAACTATTAAAACCTTTTTCTTTGGATTTGCTATTGGGTTGGTTGGCTGTTTTAAAGGGTATTATTGTAAAAAAGGAACGGTTGGTGTGGGCTTAGCTGCAAACTCGGCTGTAGTTTCTTCATCAATGCTTCTTTTTGTTATTGACTTCATTGCGGTTTTTGTAACGGATATATTCTTTGAAATTTAAAAGATGGATGAAACAAAACATACACGGAAAAAAGCAGAAGCTAATAAGTCAAAAAAGCTCATGCTAGAAATTAAAGATTTACGAAAAAGCTTTGGGGATAATCATGTGTTAAACGGTTTTAATTTAGAACTTTTTGAAGGCGAAAATATTGTTATCATGGGTAAATCGGGTTCTGGAAAATCTGTAATGATAAAATGCTTGGTGGGCTTAATGGCACCAGATTCTGGGACTATAAAAATTATGGATAGAAACCTTTTAGGACTAGATCAAAGAGCCTTAGATGAGTTACGATCGGAAATAGGATTCCTTTTTCAAGGAAGTGCTCTATACGACTCTATGACTGTGAAAGAAAATTTAGAATTCCCTTTGCGTAGACACAAACACAAATTTGGAGATTTAACAGATACCACACCATTAGTACAAGAAGCTCTTGATAGTGTTGGATTAGTTCATGCATTAAACCTAATGCCTTCCGAACTTTCTGGGGGCATGAAGCGTCGAGTAGCCTTAGCCAGAACTCTTATATTAAAGCCAAAAATTATTTTATACGATGAACCCACAAGTGGTTTGGATCCTATAACCTCTAAAGAAATTATTGAACTCATGCGCTCTATTCAGAATAAATATAATACATCATCACTTATAATAACACATGATGTTGACTGTGCTCGGGTGGTATCTGAGCGCATGATTTTATTAATAGATGGGATTAATTATGCTGAAGGCACTTTTGATGAATTAAAAACATCTAACGATAAAAAGGTAAAAGCATTTTTTAAATAAAATCTAGGAATCATGCAGAAAACAGGAAATGAAAAATTGAGATTAGGCATACTTGTCATTACTGGATTAGTCTTGTTTGTAGTAGCTATTTTTTTAATTGGAAATAGACAAAATATGTTTGTAAAAACTTTTACTATAAGTGCAAATTTTAATCACGTCAACGGGCTTTTAAAAGGCAATAATGTAAGGTACTCTGGCATAAATATTGGCACGGTTAAAACAATAACAATGTTAAATGATTCTACCATAAATGTTGTTATGACCATTGAGGAAAAGATGGTACTACACATAAAAAAAGATGCTATTGCCACCATTGGGACTGATGGTCTTGTAGGAAATATGATTGTAAATATCATACCTGGACATGGTCATGGTGAAATAATTTCTCAGGGAGATATTATTCAATCTTACACAAAAATAGGTACAGATGACATGTTAAGCACATTAAACGTAACCAATGAAAATGCCGCCTTATTAACTGCAAAGCTTTTAGATATTACCAATACAATAACTAATGGAAAGGGCACAATAAGCATGCTTATTAACGATTCACTTACTGCCAAGCATGTAAAGCAAACCATTTTTAATTTAAAATTAGCAAGTGTTGAAACGCATCAGGCTATTAGCGAAATTCATGCACTTATTAAATCTATTAATTTAGATGAAAGTGTGGCAGGTGTATTATTCAACGATTCTATCGAAGCACAAAAAGTAAAGCGAATTATAGCTAACCTAGATGAAAGCAGCCAAGACATAAAAAAGGTCGTTACTCATATGGATGACATATTAATAAATATGAAGGAAGGCAAGGGCACTATTAATTACTTAACTAATGATGAAGCGTTTGTAAAACATCTGCAACAATCCATTGAAAACATTAATGAGGGTACTGAAAAATTTAATCAAAACATGGAAGCGTTGAAGCATAGCCCTTTAACCAGGCGCTATTTTAAAAAATTGGAAGCTCAGGAAGCCAAGGAGAATTAACGTTCGGCTTTAATCCTCCTAAATTTCATTAAAATAATGTGCTTATGGCATACTTAGCATTTCATTCTCACTAAAATACTCGTGGCCTTCGTTTTGAAATGTTTTATTATGTTTATTAAATACGAGTAAAGGAATCTTTAAAGACATTTCCATATCTTTTACTAGATCCTTTTGAAAAATATTGGAAAAACTCCAATCGTGCTTACGCTCTAACATAGTTAGCATACTAGCTTTTTCATTATTTAGTACACGCAACAAGCCAGATTTAATGCTGCTAGACGCCATGGTTTTAAAGATTATTTCTGGATAAGCTCTATCTTTTAAAAAGGCTTCCTTAAACCGTTCCATATATTTATTGGCTGGGTAGTCATCCGTTTCATATACATGTACAACTTCTATAAGCGCCGAAAACGGCTTAGCAATTTCTGTGATTTTCTGTAAAGATAAGATATCAACTTCTTCAAAATCTGTGGCGTATACTATGGTAGATATGGTTTCATAAACTAAGCTATTTGGCACAATTAGCAAAGGCACAGTAATAGTATCTAAAAGTGTATTTGCAATATTACCGGCAAAATAACCTCTGTTACTATGGGAGTCTTTCATACCAATGATAACTAAATCTGGAGTGATTACTTTTGAAAGCCGTGAAATACTGGCTGAAACAGAATCACTTTCCACAACGTGGGTCGTTATAGGATTTTGATGAAATTCGTTTTTAAGATGTTTCTTGCAATATTTTTCTAGCAGATGCATGCGTTCTTCATGCATTCTTTTTTTTAGTGATCCAGTTGGATTAATAGTAGAAAAGGCAATTGGTGGTAAATTATAAACATGCAATACATGTAAATTAGCACCCAGAATACTACTAAATCTGTAAGCGTATTTTAATGCATGGGCATCGTTATCTGTGCAATTTGTAGCATATAGAATTGTTTTCATAACGGGACGTTTTAACTAGACGAATTTAAAAAGACCTGCCTTTTTTTGAAATGATATTTATCAGGTTGTTATATTTAAAAGCAACTGGTTATAGGAGGAAAAGGTATTACTACTGATATCCGTTATTTGCCAAAGCAGAAATGCTTACTAACACTATAATACAATTTGCAATAGTATTATATTTAGCTTCTTTCCAAGCTAATATAATAAGAACTTGAGACATTAAAACCGCGATAAAAGCAATGTAAAACCATTTCTTATTGTTGAATAATTGAGTAGCTGATACTATGAACAAAATAAAAGTAATGAGCCACACTGTGCCTATAGGTTTTGAAATACCTAGCGCTTGCATTGGTATTGGACTTGCGTAAATTGCTGTTGCAAACCCCATTAAATGCATTGCTCCATGAATAATTAGTAATATTCCAAAAGCAAGTTTCATAAGGACAAATATTGATTTAGTACGTTCTAACCTTACCAGTAATTTCAGAAATTTTGATGCGATAAATTATTGGTTTCCTAGACAAAGTTTTACTCGAAAAATCACTTATTAAATCTGGGTATTTATCTTCTTTAATAAACATGACTTTTTTTACACCGTTTGCGAACTTATGCAATACCTGCTTAGCATAAGCTCCATTAAGTTCTTCAAACTCGCCATGTGCTAATACACTTTCCCATTTATTTGCAGACTCTATTTCGGCTAGACCCATTGAAACAAAATTATTTGTTCGCATAGCCTCTATCTTATGACCTTCACCCGAATAACTAATTAGACTATATGACTCTTCATCAAAGTAATACGTAATTGGTATTACATAGGGTTTGTTTTTCCATACGTATGATAAATTACCGATATAATTATTTTTTAGAATGTAAATGGCCTCAAATGTTTTTAGATCCTTCATTGCTCTTGTTCTTCAAAATTATTTTAAGAAAAGCACCTCTAGCTATCTTAGAAGTGCTTTTCTTAATGGTGTTTTATTACTATAAATACTAAAGATCTATAGAAAAACACCATTTTCGTTTACTTTAACCTTAATCCGTTTGTCGTTATTCTCAAGTGTGAGTTTATAAAGTTGTTTTGTGAAGCGCGAATCTTTATAATCCACCAGGTAAACGTTTTTTGATATGGACCAATTTGGGAATCTCGTTTCTAACGCTTCTAAAACAGAGGGCGGTAAATCTATGTCTTTATATCGTTCTACAGTGCTTAATAAATTACTGTCCTTATCATAAGAAGCCAATATTTTTCCTTCCGGAATAAAGAAGTACACATCATAGAATTCATGTTCATCTGCATATACATCTAATTCTTCCACACTAAAATCACTTACTTTTAAATGGAGTTCTTCAACAGGAATAGCCGTTTCTGCAGCGTTAACGTCACTCAAATACTTATAGTTATGCACAATGTAAACGGGTTCCATTGTTTCAGTGTTTTGAGCATAAATTTGGGTGGTTAATCCCAATATTAATAAACCAAAAATTAAAGTTTTCATGATTCAAATTTTTATGTTAAAAAAACTATGTTTCGTCAACTGATTTTTAAATAATTCACTACATCAGTTTTTATCTTCCTTAAACCTTTTTCATGTCCCATTGAATACCGCTTTAAAAAGTCATTCTCCTGAGAATTACGTTCCTTCCCCGTTATTTCATGAATGTTTATATGGTAAACTATAGGTGCAACTTCAGAATTTGTTTTACCAGAAAAATCAGGAATAAAATGAAATGTTTTGTTTTCATTTTGTGTAATTAGTTTTTTTACGCCTACAGCAAATTTATGTAGTTCACTCTTTGCGTCTGGCCCATCCAGTATTTCAAAATCACCCTGAATTAAGATAGATTTCCATTTATTTACAGACGAAATCTCTGCAATTTCAAGTGCTATGGCATTGTTCTGTTTCAATGCTTTGGTTTTATGACCTTCACCAGTATACCCAATAATAGTCATGTTTTTTTTATCGAAAAAATACGTAATAGGTATTACAAATGGCAAGTTGTTATAGACGTAAGCTAGATGACCTATATAATTATTATTAAGTATTTTGAGGCATTCCTGTTTATTTAAATTAGTAATCATGATTCACGAAGTATTTAATGACTTCTCTAATCTACTTCGTATTTAGCTTTTGGTCAATGATATAAATCAGTCCAATAAAGTAATTTAAACGTTGAGACAAGGTTATAACCTATAACATAGGCTAAAAATAAAATTATATAATTTTACCATCAGCCATTTGAATAATGCGATCCGTTTTATTGGCAAAATCATCATCATGAGTAACAATTAAAAGGGATAGCCCTTGTTCTATACTAAGCTTTTTGAAGATATTGAATACATTCTCTGCATTGTGGCTGTCTAGGTTTCCGGTAGGTTCATCACCCATAATAATAGAAGGATTATTAATTAAAGCTCGGGCTATGGCGATGCGTTGTTTTTCGCCCCCAGAAACTTGTGAGGCTCGTTTTTTTGCTAAATGCTCAATATTCAACATTTTTAATTTTTCAAATGCATCATACTCTATCTCCTGATATGATTTTTCGGCCAGTTTTTTAGCGGGAAGCATTACGTTTTCTAACACTGAAAATTCAGATAATAAATAATGAAACTGAAACACGAACCCGATATGCTTATTCCTTATGTATGACAAGTGGTCTCGATCTTGATTTGTAACCAATTGATTATTTAAATAAAGTTCACCATCATAATCGGTATCCATAGTAGATAAAATGTAGAGTAAAGTAGATTTTCCACAACCTGATTTCCCCATAATTGAGGCAAATTCTCCTTTTTTAATCTGAAAACTAATATCCTTCAAAACATGGAATAATACCGGTTTTTTAAAGTACTTATTAATATGATTTGCTTCTAATACAATATTCATTTTATTGGCCTCTAATAATTTTTACGGGATCTATTTTTTTTGCTTTTTTTGAAGGTAAATAACCAGCTAAAAAGGTAGATATTATGGCAAATAAAAACCCTATAACAAAAAACATGGGATTCAAATTTATGGGGTAGGTTTCAACCGTGGGTAATGCTTCGGTTTGAAACGGAATGGTACTGATTAGACTAGTTAACCCTAGGCCAATAAGTAAGCCTAAAACACCACCTACAAAACCAATGATCATAGCCTGACTCATAAATATAAGTTGGACATCTTTACCAGAAAACCCTGTAGCTTTTAGTATCGCAATGTCATTCATTTTTTCATAAATAAGCATATTTAAAATGTTGTAAATTCCAAATCCTGCTACAATAAGTAATGTGATTGAAACGGCATAAGTTATCAAGTTTCTAATAGTGGTACCTGTTTCAAATTGTGCATTTGCTGTTTTAATATCAATAGCAGTAAGTTTGAATTGTTGTTCTATTTTTTTTGCTAATGGGACAGCCCGTTCGATATCATACAGTTTAATATTTATGTCTGTGATATAATTATTGGCTTCGCCTAAAATGCGTTGAACAGTTTTGATGTTTGTAAAACTTTGTATCGCATCTAGGTCGGCAATACCACTTTGATAAAACCCTACTATTTTAAGTGGAAAAATACCGCCATTAATTGGACTCACTTGTACACGGTCTCCAACTTTTAATGACATTTTTTTTGCAATGCCAATACCTAACAAAATACTATTATCTGTATGCTCTAAGGCCTCAGCAGAGCCTTCAACAATATAATCGCTCATATTAAATAAGCGTGCTTCACTTACTGGGTTTATACCAGTAAGATTACCACCTAATTCAATGGAACCTGCTATATAAAAAATTTGAGTTTTTACCTGGGGAAGCGCCCCTCGAACATCTTTATTCTCTTCTAAATAGGAAATAATGGGTAAGGCATTATGAATTTTCTTCTGACTTCGTTTAGGCTTTATGGAATGAACTACGTTAAAAGATTCGGCAACGTCGTTATAAAGAGAAATGGGTTGGTTTTTTGAAGGCTCTATCTCATTATAAACATGAATATGCGGTGTTTGATTTAGTATTAAATTATCTAGCATAGCGTTTAAACCAGTCATAAAACACACTAGGGTGATGTAAGAACCAATACCAAAAGTAACCCCAAGAGCGGCAATGGATGTTTGCTTAATTTTGGTTAGCAAATGGGTTTTTGCAATGCCTAATATGACGCTCCAATTTGTCATTATTCTGGCTTATAGAGGTGAGTATCTTTGGTAATTCCTGAGAGTACTTCAACATATTCCATGTTTTGAAGCCCAATGGTTATGGGTATTACACCAGCATCAGTTTTTACCATGCCATCATCTATCAAAAAGGCTTTGGGAATAGTCAAAACCTTATCCTTTCTTGCAATAATAATATTAGCTTCGCCTGAAAGTCCGGGATACAATATAGCAGGAGGATTTTCAAAAACAGCTTCCACTTTAAAGGTTTGATTGCGCTCATCCTTTTTAGGATATATTTTTGAAACGGTTCCTTTAAAAACCTTGTCGCTATAAGCATCCAAATGAACTAATACCTCTTGATTGAGATTAATGCGCACAATATCCACTTCATCTACCAGCATATTGATAATAAAACGCGAAGTATGGCCAATAGATGCTAGTGGTTCCATAGTATTTACAATTTCCCCAGATTCTTTATATAAGGCATATACTTTACCGTTTATTTTACTTTTTACTGTAAAATCTTTAGTCGTAATTAGTGCTGTTTTATAATTGTTTTCTGATTGCTTAACTGCAGTTTCTAATTCCCTTTTTGTTCTATCATATTTACTTTGTAAAAGTTTTAATGTGTTTGAAGTTAATTCAAACTTCAGTTTTTTCGTGTCATAGTCTACCTTAGAGCCTATCTTTTGTTCCCAGAGGTTTTTTTGTCTATTGAAGTTAATGGAATCGTTTTTATACTGAAGTTTGGCGCCAATAATCTCTTCATTTATACTATTTAAAATAGCCGAACTGCCATTATAATTTTCTTTTGCCAATTCTAAACTAAATTTTGCGTTTTGTGCATTTAGTTCTGTTGCACTATTGATAATTTGAATCAAAGGATCATCTTTTAAAACCACATCACCCTCTTCAACCAAATTCTCATCCAAAATACCAGCTACAATGGCATACACTTGGTACAAACTATCTGGTTGAATGGTAACTGAAGAATATACAGATTCTGTTAAAGCACGCTCCGTTGGCAGGATTTTGTAACGCGATTCAGAGCAAGACCCTATTGTAAAAACGAGAATCACCATAACATATAATCTCATAGCACATAATCTTTAAGCATGTTGGTTAATAATGGCAACGATATCGTCTTTCTGTAACACACCAGATTGACGCCAAAGTTGCTTTCCATCTTTAAAAAGTATCATGGTTGGCACCCCTCTAACTTGATATTTGGCGGCCAAAGTTTGATTTTTGTCAACATCAATTTTTAAAATTTTGATCTTGTCGGCAAGTTCATGCTTCACCTCCTTTAAAATAGGAGCTAAGACTTTACACGGCCCACACCAATTTGCATAAAAATCAATGAGTACCAATTGACTTGTGTTTATAATACTATTAAAACTGCTCATTTTATTAATTTATTTTTTTAAGGCCATATCTAATTTGGCCAGGATAATTAGTTCCGATTTATTTACTTTAGAAAAGGATAAAGCTACTAAACTAGCTGTTTTCATAATACGTTTTCTAACGGCTTCTGTAAATAAATCTGGATATTCATTTCTATAGTTTACAAAATCGTTGAAGTACTTTTCGGCATTCAAGGCTTCTTTTTTATGTAACCTTTCAAAAGCATTCACGATTTGATAAACCGTATTTTCTTTTTCATCATTATTTTCTTCCCAGTGCTCTTTTACCAAAACTTTAAATTTGTTAAATTCTTCCTCGCGTACTTGCTTATCTGCCGCAGCAATGGCATAGAGTAACATACCTAGGTTTTGGTAAAATTTAATTTTTAATGTCTTTTTAGTTTCCATTTCAAGAAAAACTGAGACTAAATTTAAGTACTTATTTGTTAAATATATATGATATAAGTCAGTATAAGAAACAGTGCTTTTTTCGTATTTTTAAAGTACCATTCATAAAAGACCTTGTTTTATGTTTAAGCAAGACCAAGAAATATTTAATATTCTACTAGCAACTGTTTCTGAGGCTGTTATCATTGTAGACAGTCATCAAATCATAGTAGAGGTTAATGCGTCTGCTGAACGTATTTTTGGGTACGCCAAAAGTGAACTTATTGATAGAGAATTGAACTTGCTATTACCTTCCAATTACCATTTAGAGCATGCGACATATTTTGAAAAGTTTATTCAAAAAGGAAAGCCACGAAAAATGGGTGAAGCAAGGGACCTTTATGGATTAAAAAAAGACGGTACTATTTTCCATATTGAAGTTGAATTAAATCCATTTAAAATATATAACAAAACCTATGTCATGGCTTTGGTTAAAGATGTTTCAGAAAAAAAAGCCATTGAGAGAAACTTGATGCTTAGAACGCAAGCATTGCAATCGGCAAAAAATGGTGTTATTATTACCGATGCGCAGAGGCATGATAACCCCGTGATTTATTTTAATTCTGCATTTCAGAACCTTACAGGATACTCTGATGCCGAAATACTTAATCATAATTGTAGGTTCTTACAAGGTAAAGATAGAGCCCAACCTCCTCTAAAAAAGTTAAGGGAAGCGATAAAAAACAAAGAGAGCTGCCAAGCTACATTGCGTAATTATAAAAAAGATGGCACCATGTTTTGGAATGATTTATATGTCTTTCCTATTACCAATGAACATGGGAATGTAACAAATTTTATAGGTATACAAAATGATGTTACCCTGAGAATAAAGTCAGAAGAAGAGCGCAATCATCTTGCCACAATTTTTAATGAATCGCTTAATGAAATCTATGTTTTTGATTCGGACACATTAAAATTTATCAATGCTAACTATGGTGCTCAAAAAAATATAGGTTATAGTCTTGATGAATTAAAGACAATGACGCCATTGGATATTAAACCAGATAATAATAAGGATGAATTCAGAAAAAAGATTGATGTATTGCTAAATAAAAAGGTGGAAAAGGTTGAGTTTGAAACAGAACACCAGCGTAAAGATGGCTCAAAATATCCCGTAGAGGTTCATTTGCAATTATCTAATTTGAGTGGAAATAAAGTTTTTGTTGCGATCATATTAGATATTACCGATCGTAAAAATTATACCACTCAACTAGAAAACAAAGTTGAGGAAAGAACGCAACAGCTCAAAATGGCACTGAGCAATGAAAAAGAGCTTAACGAGTTAAAAACAAATTTTTTATCCTTGGTGTCTCATGAATTTAAAACCCCCTTAAGTGGTATTTTAACCTCAAGCCAATTATTGAGTAAATACCAACTTACCGAACATCAAGAGAAAAGAAATAAGCACATAAAAATAATAAATGAAAGGGTTCACTTTTTAAACAACATCCTTAACGACTTCTTGTCTGTTGAAAAACTAGATACCGGAAAAGTAAATTATACATTAAATCATTTTAAACTGAGCAAAGTTGTTAATGAAGTGGTATATAATGCCAATATGCTTTTAAAAGAAGGACAGAAAATAAATTACCCTGAAAATATTGATGAAATCTCACTATATCAAGATGAGAAAATAATTCAATTGATCTTTTCAAACTTGTTACATAACGCGATCAAATATTCGCCTGAAAAAACAGCTATTGATTTACATATTAAGCAAGACAATACCAATACAACGGTCTTAGTAAAAGATAGAGGTATTGGCATTCCTAAAATAGACCAAAAACGTATTTTTGAGCGCTATTTTAGAGCTAAAAACGTGATTAACTCACAGGGTACAGGTATAGGCTTAAATATTGCTAAAAACCATTTAGAAAACTTAGGTGGAACCATTTCCTTTAAAAGTGAGGAACATAAAGGAAGTACATTTATAATTGAATTTCCAAATAAGGCCAAACTATGACAACTATTTTACTTATTGAAGACGATACCGTTTTAAGAGAAAATACTGCTGAGCTCTTAGAGCTTTCTGGCTATAAGGTGATTACAGCTTCAAATGGAAAAATTGGCGTATCCTTAGCTAAAAAGCAACATCCGGATATTATTGTGTGTGATATTATGATGCCTGAACTTGACGGATATGCAGCGCTTAAAACCCTTTCAGAAAGTGAATTAACAAAGTTTATACCCTTTATATTTTTATCTGCTAAGACAGAGCGTACCGATGTTAGAAAAGGTATGAATTTAGGCGCAGATGATTATATAACCAAACCATTTACAGAAGATGAACTTATTAGCGCGATTGAAAGTAGATTGGCTAAAGTTTCTATTTTACAAGAATTGAACAGTCCTCAAGACTTTGAATCAAATCCTTCAGGCGAAAACGACATAAAATCACTTAATGATTTAAAAAATTTCTTTGATGATAATGGGAAAGAATTTACGTTTAAAAATGATACCATAATTTATCGGGAAGAGGACCATTCAAACTACATCTATTTAATTAGTAAAGGCGCCGTAAAATGTCATAGAATAGACCATCAAGGAAAAGAACTGGTTACCGCGTTATATAAAGAAGATGATTTATTTGGTTATACCTCGTTTACTCAAACTATTCCGCATAAAGAAACTGCAACTGCCATTGCTGATGCTAGTCTTCTGGGTATCTCCATTATAGATTTTACGGCCATGCTTAATAAAAACCATAAGGTTGTATTAGCACTTGTTGATCTTTTAACAGAAGACTTATCTGTTGTGAAGGAGCAACTTATACGTATGGCTTATGGTTCAGTAAACCAAAAAACAGCAGCAACCATCTTAAAATTTGCACAAAAAATTAATCGTAAACCAGAGGACCCCATAAAAATCTCAAGAAATGATTTAGCAAGTGTAGCAGGCATTGCCCCAGAAACTTTAATAAGAGCCTTGACAGAATTTAAAAAACAAGGCATTATTGTAGCCGAAGGACGAAATATTAAGGTTATAGATATTCAAAAATTAGAACATATTTCTTAGCCTATTTTTTCAATTTTTCAAGATGATTAATATCATTTTATCCCAAACAACTTAGCTGTACATTAGTAGTTGTAAAGATGCACTTAGATGAAAAATATACTTCTACTTACCGATTTTTCAGAAAATTCTTGGAATGCCATTAAGTATGCTATCAATTATTTTGAATACGAAGCCTGCTATTTTTATTTACTCCATGTAAATAAATTTGATAACTTTATGTTAAATGATGCCCCCTATATAGCTACAGAAGAAACGATAGAAGCTGTTTACACAAAACCAGCAAAAGCAGGACTTCGTAAAATCTTAAAGCAGATAACAGAACAATTTTCACCTAATAAAAAGCATAAATTTTACACCGTTTCGGAATATGGTTTTTTTATCGAATCTATTAGAAAACAAGTAGCAGATAAGCGGATAGATTATCTTGTTATGGGAACCAAAGGGGCTTCTGGTTTAAAGAAAATTATTATTGGGAGCAACACAAGCGATGTTATTACTAAAGTAAAATGCACCACTTTAGTCGTGCCAGAAAGTGCAGAATTTATAAAACTGGAAGAAATTGCATTCCCAACAGATTTTTATTTAACCTACAACTTACAGGTGTTACAACCTATTCTTGACATTTTAGGAACTAGTAAATCTGCTCTGAAGATTCTTCACATTTGTAAAAACAAAGATGCTCTAGACAATGATCAAAATAGAAATAAAGATTTGTTAGATGACTATTTTAGTCATCTTCCCCATAGCTTTCATTTTTTGACTAATAAAAAAGTAGAAGATGCTATCCAGTGTTTTGTAGAAAGTAGAGATATAAATATGATCTGTATGGTTGCAAAAAATTTAAACTATTTTCAGCAAATTCTATTTCATTCAAAGGTTGAAGAAATTAGCTATCATACAGAAATTCCTTTTTTAGTACTTCATGAAAAAAACTAATCTATTATGGATAATTCAATGTTTTTTGCAAAATTTTGGGGCTGGTACCTCATCATATTCTTTGTGATACTAACTTTTAACCCCAAGCGAATCAAGCAAATTTTTAACGATTTAAATGACGAGAAATTTCTAATTATTTCATCCTTTTTAGCCATTATTGTAGGGCTGTTAAATATTATATTTCACAATATTTGGGAATCCAATTGGAAACTGATTATAACCCTTATAGGATGGGGCTCACTAATAATAGGCCTGTTCTTATTTATTTTCCCAAAGCGTACCGTAGCCGTACTAAAATACACGAACATAAAACTGGTTCAAGTCATCTATATACTATTGTTTCTTATAGGTTTGTTTTTACTGAATACTGTTTATGGGATTGTACCGGTATAAACTCCAAACTGATGGATATCATTTTCTATTATGTCACATTGATTTACTTTAGTGTCATTAAAGAAAAGTTCTTTTACAGCATTTTAAAATAATAAGTATTGCGGGGATTAAAGGGCAGTACTGAAACAGGGTATCTAAAGCTATTATTTGACCTAATAAGCCCAATATAGTTTATAAAACACAAACTATAATACTGGGAAATGAAAATTAAATGATGACATTAGATACTTTGGAAAAACAGGAAGTTCTGACTTCCTGTTTTTTATTTATGTTTTGGCTATTAATCAGTTTATATATTAAGTTGAATTTGAAAGGGGAAAGTTTGAGAGTGCTTTCCCTTTTCTTATGTATAATACTTTGAAAGCCCATTTGTACTTCGCACCTTTCCAATTCTGATATATATCATTGTAATCTAGCGGTTTAGTATTTATTTTTAAAACTAATACTTGTAACCATGAGAAAAATATTGATTCCTACCGATTTTTCAGAGAATGCTATGAACGCTCTAATTTATGCTATAAACTTATTTAAGTATGAAGTTAGCGAGTTTTATATCATGCATGCATATCAAGATGATATTTATTCTGATGAGGAATTGCTGGCTACGGAAACACTAGATAGGGTATCCCTAATGACCAGTAAAAAAACTGAAGAGCAGCTACAAAAAATTAAAAGCGATATTCTTAATATTTCTCCCAACCCCCGACATACTTTTCACTCATGTGCTGCCAATAATATGCTTTTAGATGAAACTGATAGACTTGTAGATGCAGAAAATATTGACCTTGTAGTGATGGGAACTAAAGGAAAAACTAATAATACCAAAGTAACCTTTGGGAGCAACACCTTACAAATTATAAAATATGTGCAATGTCCAGTTTTGGCAATACCAGAGCGACATGCATACATAAAACCCAAGCATATTCTTTTTCCAACAAATTTCATGATACCCTATAAGAGAAGGGAGCTAAAATTACTTTGCGAAATCGCCGCTCCATACAGAGCTATAATAGATGTTATCTACATCTCTAAAAGCAATACACTATCGCGCAGACAACAAGAGAACAAGGGGTTTATGAAAGATGAACTGTGTAAAAACAGGGTGAATTTTAAAACAGAAAACAGTAAGCATCTTATTAATTCTGTATACAAATACATAAGAGAACAACATAGCGATATGCTAGTAATGGTTAACACAGAGCATTCTTTTTTAGAGAATATTATTTTTCAATCCCCACTAGATGAATTAAGCTTAAATCTTGATATTCCATTTTTAGCATTACAGAATATTAAACGCAAATGATGTAAAAATTAAAACAAAAAGCCATGAAAAAAATTCTGCTTCCCACCGATTTTTCCAAGAACTCTTGGAACGCGATAATTTATGCATTGCAACTGTTCAAAGACGAGTACTGTACGTTTTTCTTATTAAACACCTACACGCCTGTAATTTATCAGGTAGAGTTTGTTGAAATACATCCGGCCGAATATGACCTGGGAGACCTTGTAAGAGAAAATGCGCTAAAACAGTTAGATGATTTCAAAACGAGAATTAAAAAAGAATTTAACAATCCAAAGCATACCATAGAAACTATGGTGGCTTTTAATACTTTGATTTCAGAAGTGAATGACGTTGTTACCAAGCAATCTATTGACTATATAGTAATGGGAACAACAGGAGCCACAGGCATTAAAGAAGTTTTGTTTGGAACGAATACAGTTCATGTATTTAAAAACACAAAATGTCCAGTACTAGCAATCCCAGAAGATTTTGCTTTTGAGGCACCACATGAAGTCCTTTTTCCAACAGATTATAAGCTTGATTACAAAAATAAACATATAAAACCGCTTATTAATATTCTATCATTACATAATTCTAGAGTCCATGTTTTACACGCGTCATACGGCTATGAGCTATCTAGTAATCAAGAGAATAACAAGAAAAATCTAGAGACACATTTAAATAAAATAACACCATTGTTTACTGATGTATCAGGGCAAACAGTGACAGAAGCCATTAACCATTTTCAATTAAAAGCCAAAGTAAATTTATTAGTGATGATAAATAATAAACATTCGTTTTTTGAAAATCTGTTTTTCAAGAACACGATTAATCAAATAGGATTTCATTTAAACATTCCATTTTTAGTAATTCCAGCAAAAACTTAAAAACCAAAGGCAATGAAACGACATATATTATTTCCAACCGATTTTTCAACCAATTCATGGGACGCCATAGGTTATGGATTGAAACTCTTTAAAGATGAAGAGTGTACATTCTATCTCTTAAATGTAGTCAGGTTAAAAGCATCAACAATGTCCAATCTTTCAAATAAACTACTTAAAACCATGGAAAATAATGCCCTAAAGGAGTTATTAGAAATGAAAGATTTAATTGAACATAACAATACTAACGCAAACCATGACTTTCAAATAATTTTAAGTACTAAAGACCTAAAAAATGCCATTCAAGCAGCTATTGATGAGTTTCAGGTAGATTTACTTATAATGGGTACAAAAGGCGCTACGGGACTAAAAGAATACTTCTTTGGAAGTAATACGGTACACATCATAAAAAGTATTAAAAACTGTCCTGTATTGGTTGTACCGGAAGAATTCAATTTTACGACCCCAAAACAAATTGCATTCCCAACAGATTTTAATCGATTTTATGACAATAAAGAATTAATCCCTTTAAAACAATTAGCAGATTTATACAATTCCAAAATTAGAATAGTACATATCAATGAAGCGGAAGAGCTTAACGATGTGCAAGAGTACAATATCAATATGTTACAAAGCCATTTAAGTGATTATGAACACAGTCTGCACTGGATGCCAAAGTATGATAAAAAAACAGTTGAAATCAATGATTTTATTGAAGAATTAGGGATAGATATTCTTGCTATGGTAAATTATAAACACAGTTTTATTGAAAAAATTATAAACGAACCAGTTATAAAAAAAATAGGATTTGATCCCATTGTCCCTTTTTTGGTTATACCAGAATAGGCGACTATTTCATGAACTTACTAGACGTTGTAAGGCAAAATTTAAAAGCAATAAAATCTCATGAGGCGTAACATATTATTACCAACAGATTTTTCAAAAAATGCTTGGCATGCCTTGCGCTATGCTTTAGAATTATATCAAAAAGATCATTGTAATTTTTACATCCTAAACGCATTTAGTGCTACGCATAATATATTAGAATCGTTCATAAGTATGGAGCCTGGGAGTGAAATGTATGAAACAGAACGATTAGATTCTGAAAACGGACTGGCTAAAGTGCTAGATGTGATTTCTTTAAATGAGTATGAAAACGCAAAACATAGTTTTAAAACGATTTCAACATGTAATAGTGTTGTTCAGGCTATTCAGAATATCGTAGAAGAAAAGGGCATAGAAATGATTGTTATGGGAACCAAAGGTAAGACAGGTTCAAGAAAAAAAATATTCGGTACGGTATCCATAGATGTTATGGAAAAAGTTAGACACTGCTCTGTCATTGTGGTTCCAGAAATAGCCAATATAGCCTTGCCAAAAGAAATCGTTTTTCCAACAGGCTACAAAACGCCATTTAAAAGAAGAGAATTAAACCATTTGATTGATTTAGCAAGAACCTGTAATGCCTCAATTCGGGTATTGCACGTCTTTACTCATAAAAAACTTAATAAGGAACAACACAATAACAAAAAAAAGCTTGAAGCGTATTTTGAAGGGGTCAGGTTTTCATTCCATACCCTAAGTCATATGAATATATTCACAGCAATTAATTGTTTTGTTCAGAGTAGAAACAGCGATATGGTGGCTTTCATTAATAAAAAGCATTTGCTTTTTGGGAGTTTGCTAACGCACCCTTTGGTAAAGGAAATTGGTTACCATACAAAAGTGCCACTTTTGGCAATGCACGACTTAAGAAATAAATATTAAAACTCAAAACCTTAATAAAATGAAAGTAGGAATTTGGTTAGATAAAAAAGAGGCCTTCCTTGTTACCCTTGGAAATAAGGAAATTAGTGAAAAAACAATAATGTCAAATATAGAAAACTACCGGATTCATGGGGGATCTGGCACTCGGTTTAAAGGCGGTCCGCAAGATGTAGTACAAGACAGTAAATACTTGGAACGTGAAAAACATCAATTTAGAAAATATTTTGAAACTATCATTTCAGAAATTAAAGAAGCTCAAGCTATTGTGCTATTTGGTCCGGCAGAAACCTGTTTAAAATTGAATAGATTTATAATTGATAAACATAAAGAACTAAGTGATAAAGTTCAAGATGTTGTAAAAATGGATAGTATGACTAAACCACAAGCTAAAGCTAGGATCAAGGCTTTTTTCAAAGAAAAGAGCTTGTAGTTATTTAAAAACTCAAATGTTATAGCATTATGGAAACGGGTACAATAGATATTATTAAATCCTCAGGAGAAAAAGTAAAGTTTTCATTGGAAAAATTAAAAAATTCTTTGAAACGTACCGGGGCCGATCAGAAAACGGTTAATCAAATAATTGATAAAGTTAGAGATGAATTATATCAAGGTATTTCCACAAAAGAAATTTACAACAGGGCATTTGCACTACTTAAAAAGAAGAAAAGTTATTTAGCTTCAAAATACAAGTTAAAAAAGGCCATATACGAGCTCGGCCCAACAGGTTTTCCTTTTGAACGCTTTATTGGTGCAATACTGAAATATTCAGGATATGACGTTGAGTTCAATAAAATTCTACAAGGACAATGTGTTACTCACGAAATTGATGTCATGGCTCATAAAAATAATGAAACTACGGTTATTGAATGTAAATTCCATAGCGTGCAAGGGCTTAATTGCAATGTTAAAATTCCGCTTTATATACACTCTCGCTACAATGATATAAAAGCGCATTGGCATATTAATGCAAAAAAGACACCTTTAAATAGCAAAGGCTGGGTAGTCACAAATACAAGATTTACAGCAGATGCGCTTAAATACGGCAAATGCATAAACCTCTATTTACTAAGTTGGGATTACCCTGAGAATGATGGATTAAAAGATCGTATAGACCGCTTGGGATTGTATCCAATTACCGTATCCACGTTATTAACCAAAAGAGAAAAACAGTTTTTACTAAGTCGAGATGTGGTGCTATGCAGAATGTTGGTTGGAGACACCTTTTATTTAGACCATTTAGGCATATCGGAAATCAGAAAAGAAAAAATATTGAAAGAAATAAAAATGCTGTGTAACCTTTAAAACAGTCACTGATGAACCATTTTGTAAACATCCATTTTTTAGGAGCCGCAGGTATTGTTACTGGTTCTAAATTTCTTATAGAAACTGCAGATAAAAAAATATTGATAGACTGTGGCATGTTTCAAGGTATAAAGGAACTCAGGGAACTAAATTGGATTGATTTACCAATAGATGTCTCAACCATTGATCTGGTAATACTAACCCATGGGCATTTAGATCATGTAGGGTATTTACCAAGATTATTAAAACAAGGTTTTACAGGTAAAATTATTGGTACAGCTCCTACTCTAGCCATTGCTGAAATTATTTTAAAAGACAGTGCTAAAATTCATGAAGAATTTACTAAAAAAGCAAATGATGAAAAATTCACAAAACATGATCCTGCATTGCCATTTTACACAAAAATTGAAGCAGAAAAAACCATAGCGCAATTTCAAGTAGAAGCACCAGATAAATGGATATGGCTGTCAGAACATATATCATATCGCTTTCAATATAACGGCCACATTATTGGTGCTACTTTCATTGAATTAGATGTATACGGCAAACGCTTTGTGTTTTCTGGAGACATTGGCAGGACTAATGACCATTTATTAGAAGCTCCCAAAAAACCAGAGTGGGCAGATTTTTTGTTTATGGAAAGTACCTACGGCAATAAGTTACATCCAAAGGACAATATTCAAGAGGTGTTATCAAGGCTCATTAACGAAACCATCCATAAAAAAGGAAATTTAATCATTCCAAGTTTTGCTGTGGAGCGTTTACAAATGCTCATGTATCTACTTTGGAAACTATATAAGGAAAATAGAATTCCAAACATTCCTATTTTTATAGATAGCCCTATGGGTAATAATGTTTTAGAGGTGTTTGAGCGATTTCCAAATTGGCATAAATTATCAACAGCAGAGTATCGAGCCATGTGCAACCATATGAATATTATTGAATCTTATAAAGAAACTTGGGAAACCATTGATGATAAGCGTTCTAAAATAATTATTGCTGGTAGTGGTATGGTCACGGGAGGACGTGTACTTACTTATATGCAACAACTTATAGGCCAAGCATCAACTACGGTTTTACTAGTAGGTTATCAAGCAGAAGGCACTCGGGGGCGACAGTTACAAGAAGGGGCTCACGAAATTCGCTTTTTTGGAAAATATTATCCTGTGAAAGCAACCGTTAAAAATATTGAAAGCCTTTCTGCGCATGCAGACCAAAACGATTTATTGCATTGGTTAAGTAACATTAAAAATATTCCAGAAAACGTCTATTTAATCCATGGTGAACCAATGGCTCTAGATGCGTTGCGTGTAAAACTAAAAGACACTTATAACTGGCATGTGACTATTCCTAAACTTAATGATATAGAACAAATTAGTATCAACTAAAAGGTTGGAAACATAATTCTGAATTTGGGTAACGGACTGATGCATATCATTGTACAACCTTGTTATAGTAAATATATTAGTTATGAAAATATGTTTAACCTAAAAATATGTATCATGACAACATTAACAAAACACAAAAGAAAAAGAAATAGATTTTCGCCATTTGAAAGTCAATTGTTAACGCCCTGGAGTCATAGTCTTTTAAGACCTTGGAGTAGTAGATTATTCCCTTCCAATTTTAATAGCATGGGAAGATTTGACGATATTTTTCAAGATGATTTCTTTGAAGATGATAGCTTGATGCCTCCTGTAAATGTTATAGAACATGACGAAGATTTTGAAATTGAATTAGCAGCTCCTGGCTTTAGCAAAAAAGATTTTGAAGTTACCATACAGGATGATGTTCTTTATGTTAACGGTGAAAAAGAACTTAAAAACGAAGAAGAAAAGGATGGCGAATATTCTCGTAAAGAGTTTAGTTATAAATCCTTTAAAAGATCTATGATGCTTCCTACTTCGGTAGATTTAGACCAAGATGTAAAAGCACTTTACAAAAATGGAATTTTAACAGTGAAACTTCTTAAAAAAGAAGAAGCAGAAATGACTCAAGAACCTGAAAAAAAAGTGATTGAAGTTAATTAATTCCCTCAAGCAGAAAGTAGTCTGTAATCTATGGGTTACTTTCTGCGCTTTTAAATTCTAAAATTTGAAAACAAGAAAATGAACTATAATAACGAAACGGTATTCCCCACCAAAATGATTTATGGCGCATTAGATCTGATATATTTTTAATATTAACACTTCAAAAGATGAAAACTAAAATCAAAACCCCAAAATATGTAGCTTGGTTAAGTCCGGAAAGCATGCATAATACATCGAAAAAATGGTTGTCTGAATTAGAGTTTGCTAAGGATGAACAACTTTTTTTTGCTGATTTAGTAAAATCATACACACTTCAACTTATTGATTCAAAACATTTTAATGAAAGTAAAATCATTGTAAACGAATTAAGTAAGTTCAAAAAAGAAACCAATGCGTTCATTGATACGGTGAAAAAGCATGAAAAAGGGCTTAATATTATGGTAGATGGCATAAACCAAATTACATTAGAAAATGCTTATAAAGATGAACACGGCAAACTTATTATTAAAATATCCGATTTTTTAACTCGCTACAGAATATTTAAATCACAATTATTTGCCCTTGTTAAAGGTGTTTTAAAGGAGTATAAACAAAAACGTTTACTACCATAATACCATAAAAATGAAATTAATAACCTCCATATTACTTGGTGTACTAATCTTTAGTTGCTCTACAACAGAGTTAACTGAAAACTGGAAAAACCCAGATATAGATACCTACAGCCCTACTAAAGTTTTATTGGTTGGCATGACTTCAAATATGGAAGCCAGACAGCAATTTGAAAAACAGTTACAAGATGAATATACTTCTAGAGGCATAGAATCTGTTAGGAGTTTAGATCTTTTCGCCCCATCATTTACCACTGAAAAGAAGACTACAAAACAATTAAAAACCTTGGAAAACAAACTTATCAAAGGTGGTTTTGACACGGTATTGTTCACAAAAGTAATAGGTGTAGAAGACCAAATTGCGTACAAAGAAAATTATGATGGTTATGATGCGACTTATAGGCGATTTAGCGACGATTACTTAAAATATCAAGATGCTTTTTATAACCCAGATTATTATAAAGAGTATACAGTTTATCATACCGAAACATCTATGTATTGTATATGCCCAACAAAAGAACGCGAACTTATTTGGAAAGGGTATATAGATGTTATGGATCCAACATCTATTAGTGAGAGTGTAAATGATTTTGTAAGACTTGTTATAGTTGTTTTAGAAGAGCAGCAACTTATAGAATCTATGTATTTGAAAGACCAATTAAAAGAGGAAGCTATTGAATAATTTCCAATCACAAATTAGTACTAGCATAGTCTTGATTTTACTATCAATGGTACTTGGATGTTCTTCATCAAAACTAATTACAAACTGGCAAAACCCTGATTACAAACATTTTAATCCAAAAAAAATATTAGTTGTTGGTGTAACACCCAATTATGAAGCACGCAAAGCTTATGAGTTTCAACTCATAACAGCATTGAATGCAAGAAACATAAAGGCCTTACAAAGTGCCGTAGTATTTGAAGAATCATTTCAAGATTCCTGGCAAACCAAAAAAGAAATTAAAGATCAAGTAGATAAACTATTATCTAATGGATACGATACCGCACTAGTGTCTCTCGTAAAAGGTATTGACGATAATGAATCTTATGCCGCCGATTCCCCAAAAACGGATTACCACTTAAGAAAGTTTATAGGCTACTATTTAGCATATCAAGACGCTTATTTCACTCAAGATGACTACAACAAGTATAAAGTTTATAATATTGAAACCTCTGTTTACGATTTAAAAAAAGATTCTGAAAATACATTGGCGTGGAGAGCTACTTTCGATTTGGTCGATCCAGAAAACAATTCTAAAGCGATTAGTACGTATATCGCAAAACTTCTAAAAGCTCTAGAGAAGAACAATATTATCCCTAAAAAAATAGACTAAGTCCATATCACTGATCAATATTTAGTATTGCAGTAGTTGCGCATGCAACACTTAAAAACAGAATAAACTCTGCTATAAACTATCTGTCTTCATCGGCATTAACTGCGCATTTACTAGGATCTTCATACACATTCAGCTTTGTGTTGGCAACAATAGTCATTATGTCTAGAAGTAAGGTTACCCCAAAAGTTCCGCAATAGCAGTAATGATAGACCTATTGATTCATGAATTTCTACTACCCCTTCTTCAAGTCGGCATTTACAAAGTACATTTTCATTTTACCTCGATTCTTAACGTCAAATTCACCCCTATATTCACATTCAAAATCATCTTTAATTAATTGATACGTTAATTCCCCAATATTAATTCTTCCAATATCTGACATGGACTCCATTCTTGAAGCCACATTAACCGTATCACCCCAAATATCATAAGCTATTTTTTTTGTACCTACTACTCCGGCAACAACAGGCCCAGAGTTTATCCCTACACGAATATCAAAGTTTGCATAATCTTTTGACACGTCTTCCCGCACTTTATTCACAAAATCATTCATTTCCATGGCAGCACGTATAGTCTGTTTGGCATGGTTTTTAGATGGATAAGGTAGGCCGCCTGCGCACATATAAGCATCACCAATGGTCTTTATTTTTTCCAGTCCGTATTTATCTATTATATTATCAAATTCAGAAAAATAAAACCCAAGACTCTTTACCAAAAGTTCGGGTGATAGCTCCTCTGCATAATTTGTGAACCCTTTAAAATCAGTAAACAGCACACTCACCGAATCGAACTTCATAGCCTTTACACTGCCAGAATCTTTTAACTCTTGTGCCGTTTGCTCTGGTAGAATATTTAATAAAAGTTTATCAGACCGATTACGCTCTTTTTCAATGATCTTTTTAGTTTTACTTATAAAAATTGTCCTGCGGTATAAACCAATGGCGAGAATGACTATTAAAAACAAAGCCACACCAATAGCTATGGCTATATTTCCTTTGTTTTGCTCTTTTTCTCTTGCCAAATCCAGTTCTTTTTGTTTCTGAGCCAAATCACTTTCATGCCTAATTTTTGCGATTTCTCTAACGGCTCCAATGTTCTTTACACTATCTCTGTATACGATGTAATTCTTATAATTATCAAATGAGCGTTTAATATTTCCATTGTTTTCATGAAGTTCTGACAATTTCAAATAGGCATCTGCTATCTGGTCTTTCAGACCATATTTCTTGGCAATGTTTAAACTATTTGAAGTATAGGACAGTGCTTGCGTGTTATCTCCTCGCTCCAAGTAAATATCAGACATATACATAAAGAATACACTAATGGCATAATATTCTCCGAGTTCCTCTAATAAATGGATTGCCTTGTTAATATTAACTTCAGCCTCTTCAGTCCTCTTCAGCTGGGCATAAGCCAACCCTTTATTTCCGATGTTAAAAGCTAGCCCTCGTTTATCCTCTAATGCCCGCCATATTTTTCCTGATTCTTCAAAATAATAAAGCGCTGAATCTGGTTGAGCCAAATTTAAATTGTACTCGTCACCTAAATTCTCAATGGCCGCTGCATAATAGCCTTTATCGTCAATATTTTTAAGAACATCTATAGCTTTTTTGTAATAAAGGATGGTATTATTCTTGTTCTCCATAACCGAATACACAGCAGCAATAGATATATACAAACCTCCTAAAAGTTCAGTGTCATTTATTTCCTTACTTAATGCAATACCTTGCATAAACACTTCTATAGCAAGGCTTAAATCCCCCTTAATAGTTAAAGCATATCCTTTTGCCTGCAGAGCTGTAATGATATCTTCCTTAGAATTTTGAGATTTCGCTAAAAGCAACAATTTATCGCTATAAAATATGCTTTTATCTGGGTCTGGATGTTTTACAGCTAGCCCTTCTAAAACAGACATCTGCTCAGAAACACTAAGATTAGGATTAAGATATCTATTTTCTAAACTATCTATTATAGATTTATATTGACTCCATCCTTCTGTGACTAAACCCAAAAAGAGAATAACAAAAATAAATCTGAAAAGTTTGTTTGGTTGCAAAGGCACATTAGATAAGTTTAACTTATTTATCGGATAAAGAATCAGTAAGAATGCCTGGCCTTGGTCTAATACTTATTTTAGGATCTATTTTATAATGGCCATTAGCTCTTTTAGCTCTTTTTATTTTAAAAATAATGTCATACTCATAATCAGAGCCATCTTTAGCACCTCCCATGACTTTAGCATCCACTTTCTTAGACCAGAATGGGGAACCATGATCTTTATGTTTAAATATCCTATCACCTTTATTATACTTTACTTTTTTTATATTCACCGTGTTTTTAAAAAAATAAGAAGGCTTTCCTTTCCATATAATAATATCTCCGGGCCAAGCATTAACATTAAAATCCTCCAATTGTCCAGGAACTGAGGGGTTAACTCTTACACTATCTGACCTTTTGGCTTCAAAATGGCATGACTTCTGCCAATCAGTAGGATCAAAGTTTTTTGTATCGACTACCAACGAAATAGTAATGGTTACGGGGTCGGGATCAGGATCTGGTTTGGGAGTAGGTTGCGAGAAACAAAAAAAAGGAAATAAAAAGTAGAGGGCAACAATTGAAAATGTTTTAACAAGTGAATTCATGAGAGGTGGATCAATTAGTTAATAAACAGTTTACTACATACTCAATAAAATGTATTTATTTCCTACAATATAGTGAAAACCATAGACTTAAAAAAATAATCAAAGGATCTATTAAAAGGTTTTCTAAAGCGCTAGAAAAGAAATAAATTGTCAAAAAAAACAATGACCGTCTTCATATAAATTCTCAGCATCAAAAGCATAAGCAAAAAAAAGATACAAAATGAACTAAAACGTATTTACTTAAAAATGTGACACTTAACACTTAATCTAAATATCTTAACTTTGTTTAAAGCTAACTAGTAACGCCATTAAATAAACAGCATTATAATGATTAAAATTATTAGCCTTCTCTTATTTTGCCTTTTCGCATTCGCTTTAATTTCTTCTGGTAAGACTTATTCTAGAAAGGCTTCAGAAAAAACAGTTTTTAAATCAGCTCGATTTGATACCATACCCGTTACAGATGGTCCATATGTTTTTATTACTGGTGATAGCATTATAGAAAAGAAAATCAATAATGGCGTATTAAAGACGCAATCGTCTGCTTTGAGCTCTATAAAATCTCAATTTGACAACGCATCTTCAACTTATACTAATGCTTCTAAGATTGCTGCACTAAGTGATGTACACGGTCAATTTGATTTAACAAAAACCATTTTAGTCAATAATAGCATTATTGATGCGGATGAAAATTGGGCCTATGGAGATGGCCATTTGGTAATTGTAGGTGATGTTTTTGATCGTGGTCCTAAAGTCACCGAACTGCTGTGGTTAATTTACAAACTGGAAAAACAAGCTGAACAAGCTGGAGGCAAAGTTCATTATCTTTTGGGCAACCACGAATATATGGTAATGCGAAACGATTTGCGATATATTAATAAGAAATATAGAAAGACCGAAAGGATATTAAGAACGCATTATAACGAACTTTATGGGAATGAAACCCTTTTAGGAAGATGGCTCCGCTCTAAAGCCACCATATTACAAATAGACAATTATCTTTTTGTGCATGGCGGTATATCATTAGATTTCATAGATAGCGGGGTTACTATTGAAACAGCGAATCAAAAGATGAGGGCGTCTTTATTAGACGAAGCGACTGGAGCTACATGGGATTCCATTTACTTCGAATATAATAATACAGAGAGCCCTATTTGGTACCGTGGTTATTTTAGTGAAGCCTTTAAAAAAGGGGAACTAAAAAAAATACTTAAATCTTTAAAGGTGGATCACATCATTGTTGGGCATACCTCACAAGAACAAATAGAATCTTTATTTAATAATAAGATTTTGGCAGTGGATACCAGTATAAAAAATGGGGTTTCTGGGGAAATTCTTTTTATAGAAAATGGTCTTTTTTATCGCGGACTAAAAAATGGTAAGAAAGTTGAAATAGTAAAATAAAAAACGCCAACATTCTACACTATATCGAAAGTAGAATAGCCATTGCGAGAAGATGTTCCGGTGTTCTATTTAGTGCGTGCTACCCTAACAATGTTATTTGAAAATTTGGTATCACTATTTAAAATTTCATAAAATTCTGCGATATAACTTTTAGCGTGCTCATATTCGGTATTGCTATCAAAGAAAGGTTTACATGCTTCCATTATATTAAAAATAGCGTCTTTCTGACTTAAGAATTCTTGTCTTACTGTTTGAAAGACATCTTCCGGATGTTTAAAACCGCGATAAAGGCGATGGCGAACATTGTCTATTGGTAATGTTTTATTGCCAATTTGTGATACTACGGCATAATTAGCATTTACCAAACCAGACATGTCAAAATCATAAGGTACCGGTATTGTATTTTTATCTATAAAAAAAAGCTTAACATTATGTCCATATGCCGAGGAATAGTCAGTATTACCAATCATGTACTGAAAAAGAGCATTCCTAACAGAGCATAGGCCTTCCTGCCCTAAAGGATGGACTTTAATGTTCAACACATTACCATTATGTCTTTTAGCAACTACCTTATCATCTTCAATTAAAAACCCCATAAACTCATGTTTTTTTGGCTTTTTACTCTTAACATCTATATAATCTATATCCAACAACCGCGTTTTAAAATGATAGGGTGAAAGTTGCTCATAAAACTTATAAGCCATATACTCTTTAACCACCTTATTACTATTACCAGAACGCACATAACATGGCATCACCATTTTCAATTGCTTGCTCCCCTTAAAAATTGTGCCTTTAGCAGAGTCTTTTTTAATTTTTAATTTTAATGGTGTATAAGTACAATTCTTATATCTGAATTCCCCCCTACCTCGCAAATTCAATTGTAATGTTTTCCATTTCCCTTTAGAAGTCTGATACTCAAAAATAGTGGGAATATAAACACTGTCATTTGTCTCTCTTTTTATGGCTTTACTAGAATAGCTCATTTTAACAGGAACCACGCGTTCACTTCGAAAAAGTTTTGCAACCTCAGGAATTTTAATGCTATCAGAATCAATTTGAGCGAAACCGGGCATGCCGTAGAAAAAATAATAAAAAACCAGTATAGAGATTATTTGTTTTTTCATAAGATTGTAATTAAATTTAGATATTATAAAATATTAATTTTAAGCACATTAACCAATATATTTCCATATTAAATCACAGAACTGTAATTGTTACAATTATTTCAATTGTGGTTACATTTCTGGCGTATTCTTTTAATATTCGTTTTAATGTGGATCTCACATTATTACATATTGCCATAATCTTTCCACTTGTTTTTACCATTCGTGGCTCTTTTAGACGTCGCGAAAAAGCCTTAGAGCATCTTAGCGCCTTCCGTTCTAACTTAAAAACCGTTCAGGCCTTCTTGATGAGCAATAACGGGTTAACAGAACAAGAAAAAACTGAAAGCGTAGATATCTTAATTGAAATTAATGAAACCGTACTGCAGCACTTGGCAAAAACCACATATTCATTAAAAGAATTAGACATCATTACTGATAAGGTATTTCAATTTACATTAGAGAAAGATTCCTCCTTGAAAAGGAGTCTGCGCGATAAAGTATTTCGATTTATGAGGGATGTGCATCGCTCTATCGAGAATTTGCACTCCATACACTCTCACAGAACTCCAATTAGTTTAAAAGCCTACTGTGGGGTCTTTGTTTATGTCTTTCCTTTCATCTATGCACCAACCATTATCTACGCCGTAGACTCAGAATCCTTATACTGGGTTGTTTATATCGTTGTTATTCTTACCGAGTTTATACTTATCTCCTTATATAATATTCAAGACGACCTGGAATACCCTTTTGATAATATAGGTACAGATGATATTAACTTAGATAATTTTAAAATTTCCAGATAATACCCTTCTTTACTTTTTATTTTGTTTTATCCATATTATTAACATTTTAAATTTTAAAACAATTCATTTTATATTATATATTACTTTTTTACGACGATTTGTTTTTGATATCGTTCACCGTCTTTACCTAGAATCAATATAAAGTATGAACCATTAGACAACGTATTGATATTAATCCTATCGGCATTAATTATTTTATTGACAGGTATTCTTTTTATCATTCTTCCAGATAAATCATACAATTCATAAGAATTGATATTAACCGGATTATTAAAACTCAGGTTTACTTCATGTTTTGCAGGGTTTGGGAACAGTGCAAATTCATTAACTATAACCTCAGGCTCAACCGACAATACTCCCGAAATAGTAGCAGATCGTCCAATAATCTCTATGGCTGAAACGGTTGGCTGACCTGCGCTATGTTCTCCAAGCGCATTAAAGTTTATATCTAAGGCCCCACCTGAAACATTGACATTAAACGTTTTGACGACTACGGTCTCAGCCCCAATTTCGGCATAGATATCATAATTTTCCAGTTCTTTTTTTCCTTCTATGGTAACATCAAAAACACGATTACCAGCCCCTCCTATTCCAAAACCTACTACACCCCAATAAATCTCAACAAAATGCAATTTCACAACATAAACCCCATCTTCTAACGGTATGCTATAATCAAATTCTGAGGTATTCGAAATTCGTTGCGTTTGATAAAAGTTAGGTACCGCAGCCATGGAGTTCTTATAAACTTGTCCACCTGAAAAGAATTCATCGGAGTCAAAGGTTTTCCCTTCCATATTCCCTTCGGAGCCCCCAGTATTTAAGCGCAGTGCAAATTCTATTGGTACATCTACTGCAATGCTAATGGTATCGCTTTCACCTTCCTCATCATATACTGTTAAGGTTACCGTGTATACCATACCGGCTACAAATTCATGAATCGGCGATTCTAAATCACTTGTTGAACCATCTCCAAAATCCCATAAATAGGCCGAAATAGCTTTATCATCTTTAGATCCATCCGCATCAAAAGCAACTGCTATTGATTCTGTCCCCACTATAACCTCTGAGTTTATGGCTGCTGTTGGAGCTTCATTTGCTTTAGGTGCTTCTACCAAAATTTTTACTGTATCCTTATCACTTTGTCCTTCCTCATCATAAACAGTTAGCGTTACCAAATATTCTCCGGGTTCTGTAAAAATATATGTAGCTAACTCTGAATCACTTGTTTCTTCATCACAAAACTCCCATAAATACCCCGTAATTCTATTGTCATCTTTTGATTTACTGGCATTAAACATAACCGTTAAAGGTGCAGTTCCACCAGTAACATCTGATTCAGCTACAGCCATTGGCGGTGCGGATGGGATGGATTCATCACATGATTCCGCATTGGAACTCATATCCGATTCGGAAGCATATTCACATCCTGGTGTAAGTATTTCCCATTTTAGTGCTCCACCATTGGTGTAAATTTCAAAGGTGTGCGTTCCTTGTAAAAATTCCTCAGGAGGATTCCCAACAAATTCAGCATCTCCAACAAAACGATTATTAGAACCATTAGGAACGTAAATTGGAACATTTAATTTGTTGGTATATTCAAATCGTAATACGTTGACCATGTTGGGGTTATTGGCCAGCGAAGCTTTACTTTGACATAATCCGGTAATCATGATATGATCATCACATTTTACTTTTGGATTAATAAATAAGACCGTAGGTGACTGTGTGATTTCGTAGTTTTCATAACCCCATACTTTAGATAAATCTGCATAAACATTATAAGTTCCACAATTCAAAGGACCAGATTGAACTACCCCGTTTTGGTCTTTGATAATGAAATCAGTTATAGAAGGACACTGGTCTTCACAGACCAGCCCATTTGCTGACACTTTAAAATTTGGCAAAGGATCTCCATGAGTAATAACAACCGATTCCATTTCAATATGGAGCTTGGTCTTATTAACTATCAAATTTCCTGTTTTATACGTAATAGTGTAATTATTGTTCATTAATTCAGTACTTACCGTAATAGTAGTATCCGAAGTACAGGAGTCCGTCGGTGTGAATTTCAGATCACATAAAATATCAGAAATTTTATCATTATAGGGCAAAACTTCTGGACTTGTACTAACTGTAAAAACAGGTAGTTCAGCTCCGTACGTAATAACGGCGTCATCCGGCGTAATAGTAAGGCAAAATGGTTTAACCTTTAGCAAACCTGTATTTACAAACGTTATATCATAATTAGAAGAACTATTGCTTGCCGCCCCTTTAATAGGATATGGACTTCCTGAAACTGAGTAAGGTCCATTGTCTAAATTGTAATTTATTCCATCGGGAAAAACATCTTCAAAAGTATCATTATATCGCAAGCCCTCTAAAGTTCCACTTGGAGTAATAGGCTCATCACCATAAGTAATGTCTAAATCCTCTGTTGTAAATGTGAGGTCTGCGGGCAAGATTTTAAGTGGGGTTGGTTCATATTTTATTTCAAAATTAGAATCTAAGACACCTCCAGCCATAACATATTGCGTACCCGCCTCTATCCCAGTAAGGACATTTATTGGTCTAATATCTATGGGTACATCACTTAAGGCGTCATCGCCGTTCAATATGACATCTATATTTTGGAAGGCATTAAAAACTGGAGCGCTTTCACTATTCACCAAAGAAATGCCATTTACAAAAGCGGAACCATTCACCAAAGAAATACCATTTACCAATGATATACCATTGACCAATGAAATCCCGTTTACTAATGAAATACCATTGACCAATGAAATACCATTAACCAAGGAAAACCCGTTTACCAACGAAAATCCATTAACCAAGGATATACCATCTGTAATTGATGAAAAATTACCATTGGCATTATCATTAGAAAAGAGATCTGCACCAAATTCCACAACCTTTTCTGTACCGGTACCATTAACAAGTGAAAAACCATTCTGTTCTACTGTTTCTGACTGCTCAATAGTACTTTGTGAGACAAAAAATGTTTTATTAACTAGAGAAATACCGTTGATAGTTGGTTCGTTATTCACTAAGGAAATACCATTTACCAATGAAATACCATTAACCAAGGATATACCATTGACCAAGGACTGTGCGGTTACATGGCTGGCTACAAAGTTATTGGCCACTTCTGCATCTATAACAAGATCTGTTTCATCCGGATTACCAAAAATATAGTCAAAATCTATTTCTGGTAATGGGTCGCCATAAATTATATCATCCATAACTTTGGGTTTGATGGTGACTTGCATGGGTGTTATATTCAGTACGCCGGGTTCAATAATTAAATTATATAATTCCAATAACCCCATATCCACATTGGCCAATTCTAATTCGATGGCATAAATACCAACATTAGCAATAGCATCTGCCGCCGTTGTAAGTGAAACTGATGGTAATAATAGTTCTAACTCTTCCGGAGAAAGTGAAGTATCTGTATCCCCAACCTTGGTGGTGAAAGTAAACTCCGGATTTTCTTCCCCATACCTTCTTGAAGCATTATTAACTTGCACTACCACATCGGTTAATGTAGGCGTGTTAAAAGTTAATTCTTCTGAAGCGCCTCCGTCTAATCCATTGGTAGATGGTGCAGGTTTAGTTAAAACAGAAATTGACGGATTACCATAGAATTCAGGTATAGTAGCCTTCAATGTCTTCTTGTCTACGAATGTTGTTTCCAATGCATCACCTCTAAATTGAACCACAGAAGATTCCATAAAAGAATCGCCTTCCAAAACAAGCTCAAAGGATATTTCACCTGGGGCATATTGAGTCGTATCCAAATTTTCAAGATTAAAAGCATTGAGCTTTGGAGTAGGGTTAGAAAAAGTACCAATGGCCTTATCTGTAGATAAAAATCCATGACCTGTCTTGGTATCAAATCCGGGGATCCCCATATCAGTAGCGCTGCTAGTAAGTAAACTACGAATACTTAAATCTGCATCTGAATTAGTAAGGTCAACACCAAATTTTGCTTTAGCTTCAATAATCAAAGCCACAGCCCCAGCGGCATGTGGTGCTGAAGCAGACGTACCAAAGAAATTAGGTAATGAATTTCCTTCTAAATCTGGAGCACCTAAATTCACTGAGGTATCTCCTCCTGTAGGCGCCATTATATCCGGTTTATTTCTTAGCTGCCCATTAGTTAAAGTACCGCCCAAAGAGGATGATTGCTGCGCCATAAGTGCCCCTCCAAAATTTGGCGTATTGTCATAGCGCACAGCTCCAACGGTTATAGCACTTTCCGCGTTGGCATGACCAACAATGGTTGAGCTATTGGCCTGCGGAACAGCTTCAAAGTTTCCACTTTCACCTGCCCTAAAAACAACATATTTAAACATTGGAGGAGGACCAGAGCCACCCACCCGCTCTATAATAATATTGGTCGTTGTGGGATTAATTACTGTAAATGGCATAATTTCTATTGGATCTGCCCCCGTATTATTCCGGTTAAACCCATACTCAATAGCACCAGTATCACCGGCTAGATAAATATCTAAATCATTCACAGCACCGTTATTGGCACCTAATGAATAAAAGTCGTCGTCCCACTGCAAGGCAATAATATAAGATCCCTCTTCCAATTGGAGCTGTTGCATTGCATTATTACCACCAAAATCATGGCGTACAGGATTTTCGGAAGACGCCATAAAAGTAGACTCATAAGACCTTGAACCAAAATTTCCCGCGGATGTCAAATAGCTCACTCCATTTGCTGTGGCTTCATTGATTGCTTTAGCTACAATACCATCCCTAAAATAAGGCGCCTTAATATAGGTGAGGTCATCTACAATAACATCGCAATTTAAAGCCACCAATTCTGCGATAGCAGCGGCCATATTTCCTTCAGAAATAAATCCAGTTCTAAAGTACAACTCTGCATCTGGAGCCACGTCATGAACAATCTGTAGCATGGCACGTCCTTCATCACTTGCAACGCCAAAAGGATAGTCTCTCACAACGGTGACAGGATTTGAAGCTCCAGGCAGATCTCCATTATTAATATCTGTTTGAACAGTAGTGCTAAATCCACTAATTAATCCAGATTTTCTATCATAGCTATCAGATATCACACCTACTTTAACACCTGACCCACTTACCCCCCATCCTTGTCTGGCCAAATTGGAATTTTGGGCAATATCACCTTGACTTTCAATAAGTCCTTCATTAGTTAATGGGGGAGACACCTCATAAACTTGATTAATAATATCAGATCTTGGATTAAGCGCCGCTAAATTTTCTACAGGAAAAAATACGGTAATAACCCTTTCATCATCTTTAGGATTATAAACATCTTCAATAAAATCAGAAGTGCTGATTCCAAAGGTGCTTAAAAAAGATACCACAGCATCGAATTGACCGTTGAATGTAACAATTTCTATCAAAACCTCATCATTCTCATTGACAAGGTAAATTAACTTATTGGCAGACGCCTCTTCATCATAATTTTCTAAAAGGGATGTCAAAGCGGATCCTATGATATCATCAACCTTAATTTCGGCCGGGTATGCAGGACGAATATCACAATTAACAACGATACACTCACAAACTTGGTCAACGTCGGCCTCTGTACTTGGAGCGCCGGGCAGACCAAGTCCATCTTTACTATAAAAATAAAGAACACTACCCTCCCAAGAACCAGTATTCTTTATATTGCCGTTCTCACTTTTTATACTTCCATTACCTGACACTCTATCCTTACTTATAAAATCGCCATCTGATAGTCTAACACAGGCATCACTCAATATCAATTGGCAATTATTAATAAAACCACCTTTTTTTACAAATAACGCTTTGGTCAATTCAATAATGCCTTTATTGATTAGATCGCCTGGCCCCATTTCAATCTGGGCATGATCCGCTAATAACAAGGCGCCACTATCAATCTCCATGTTGCACATACTAGTGAACTTGGCATTATTTAATACTTTCAGTTTCGCCTTATTGTTTAACTTTATTGGAATATTAGACGTGTAGACGATATTATGATTAATAGTTATTGTGCAATTATCCACCACACTATTTGGATAAGGATTAGCATTACAGTCACCTCCTGAACAATTCCATGCTGCAGGGTCTTCCCAGTTGGTAGATAATCCTGTAGTGGTATAATTCTGCCCATTTAATAACAAGGGACTCATAAAAAAAATGAAACTTGCTAAACTAAGGGAAAGTTTCATTTTGGTTAAAAAAGAGAATTGTGTAATTGTTGAATACATAGCTTTTGATTTAACAGTTATACCATATCCTTTTCTAACAAAGCTTAGAAAAGACATTTTAAGTTAAATCTAGAATGGAGCGTGTTGCTATATATACTACTTAGGAAGAAACAAGATAATGCTTATCAAGCTAAAAAAAAATTATTTGAAGAATAAATTCAGTTAAAAACTAAGCCATAAATACATATCATAAATTTTATTCTATAATTAATCATAATTATATGCAAAAATAGGGTGAACCACCTGTATTCCTAAAACTCATTAAATTCATGAATCCGTAGATAACATTTTATCATTCGTTGCGCACAAACTAATACAACGTTGCAATAAATACTTTGTAATTCATGGAAAGAATATATTATAGTCTGAAGTTCTCTATAATATTTCTATAAGGTAAGGCCTTGGATTTGTTCTAAAAACCTACTACTTATCATTAATTTGTTCGAGCTGTATAGCCTTGAGTTCTTTCAGTTTTATTAACTTTAGTTTCCGTCTGTTCCATTTAGCATAAAGGGTATGGAATTCATGACTTTCTAAAAAGCTAATTTGTAAATCCAACCATTCCCTATCGGACTTAATAAGACCGAAATGCAATAACTCTTGATGCAAATTTTCACTAAGATCATCGTAATGTTCTCTACCCAAGTAATCCAAGTCTGCATCTGCTATAATCTTTTCATAAAAGGTCTTTGGTTTCTGGGGCACCTCTGTGGCCCGTATCATCCCGTTTACAATATCTATTTCTTCAGTTGTAAGTACAGGTTTAAGCATGGGTTCTAGTAACTGGATACTAAGTTCTTCGTGGTCAATTGATGACACCGTATACCCAAAATCATGTCCTACTGCAGCAATTCTGATGAGTTTTGCCATATGGTCATCAACCTTATAAATCTTAATATATTTATCACATACATTCGAAACATCTATAATATGATCATAGCAGTGATAGCTCAAATAGGGCGCTAATTTCTGCTTTAATTCATCTAGAATTTGGAAACAGACGTCTGGATATGCATTTTTGTTTTCAAGGGTCATGTAGTCGCGATTCTTAGTATAGTAATCTATCAATTCTCTAATTTACATTTCTCGATTATCCCAAAAATCGATTAAAATTAATACTCATTTGTAATAGCAATATATTAAAATAATATTTTATGAGATTATATCATCAGCTTTTTCTTCGGCATAATACATTTTAAGCAATTTATCATTCTTTGCCTTAATCACCCCTCTATACTTAAAGCGATGTCTATCTTTTAAAAGTTGATACGTGTACTCTGAAACATTAATTTTACCCGGTTCTGAATTGCTTTCCATACGTGCAGCAATATTAACGGTATTCCCCCAAAGGTCATACTGAAACTTTTTAGTACCAACCACCCCCGCCACTACAGGCCCTGTGTTAATACCTATACGAACCTCAAAAGGATATATACCCTTAGGCGGATTCTTTTTTGTTTCCTTAACAAACTCCAATATTTCTAAGGCAGCAAAAACAGTGTCTTCTGCATGTGTTGAATTCTCGGTAGGAAGTCCTCCAGCACACATATACGCGTCACCAATAGTTTTAATTTTCTCTAAATTGTGTTTTTCCGTAATATCATCAAATTTCTTAAAAAAATAATCTAAATTTTTCACTAAATGTTCTGGTGAAATACCTTCAGCAACCACTGAGAATTCCTTGAAATCTGTAAAAAGCACAGTAACTTCTTTAAAGAATTTTGCCTTAATAGAACCGTGTTCTTTGAGTTCTTCTGCTGTTTCTTTGGGAAGGATGTTTAATAAAATATTTTCACTTTTATTACGTTCTTCCGCAATACGCAAATTAGATTTTTGGATGAATCGATACCGTGAAAAAACCCCTCCTACCATGGCCAAAAGCAGTGCAGCAAGCGCATATAGTAACCTTTTAGACGCTGTTGTACTTTCAATTTGAGTTTGTTTCAATTCGTTATCTGCATTTAGAAGAAGGATTTCTCGTTGCTTATTTTCAAGATCAAACTGTAAACGCATTACCCCTAAAGTTTCTTCGTAAGATTCATCTTTAATAATCTCACTTATTGAAGTAACAAGTTGTTGGTAGTTAAACGCATTTTCATAATCCTCAATACCTGAATACGCTTTAACCAGCGCCTCATACGCATTCTTTTTATCCCTGTTAACACCCGTAATCTCTGTAATTTTAAGCCCCTTCTTTATATAAGCTATGGCCTGTGAGTAAGACTTCTGCGCTATAAAAATTTCACCTAAGCTAATCAAAGCCTTAGTTTTCTCCAATTTAGCATCATTGCGGTCTGCTGCATCTATCGCCTTAATCTGATAACCTTTGGCCATGTCATATTGCTTGAGTTCGAGGTAAGCCTTACCAAAGAGGTTATAAGTATAAGATAAATTACTCCCTGATCTGGTATAGGCTTCTAAGGCTTCATTAAGATGAGGCAAGGCCTCTTCTTGTCTATTACTTTTTAAAAGTAAATCGGCCATATTGATTGCAACAGCACCTACCCCATCATCATAATTCATATTACTAAAGATAATCTTGGATTTTTCAAATGATTCAAATGCATCGTCATAGGTCATTTCTTCATTAGAATAAACCCCACCTATATTTAAATAAACTGTTCCTAGCCTAAGAGAATCTTGTATCTCTTC
Source organism: Algibacter mikhailovii (assembly GCF_014651495.1). Lineage (GTDB taxonomy): Bacteria > Bacteroidota > Bacteroidia > Flavobacteriales > Flavobacteriaceae > Algibacter_E > Algibacter_E mikhailovii. The sequence goes on along the minus strand of NZ_BMWZ01000006.1, from coordinate 86,675 downwards.
AGCAATCTTAGCAGACCTTATAAAATAGTCTAAAGCGGTAGGATCATCACCTTTTGTTTGATAAACGGCCCCTAGATTACTTAGTAAATTACTGACCCCGTTTTCATCATTGATTTCTTCAAAAATAGATAATGACGTTTCCCAATGCCTTAAAACATCAAGAAATTCTCCTTTCATATAATAAGCAAGCCCCATATTTTTATGGGCATATGCTAATCCTTTCTGAAATTCAATATCTGTAGCAAGGTCAATTGCCTTTCTGGAATAAACCATGGATGAATCTGGTTCTGATGCATAAAGCTTAGAGGCTATTTCTAAATATAAATTAACTTTTGTACTATCATTGGCTTGTTGGCTAGCAAGATGCTTAAGTTCTAATATACTTTGGTCATTTTGACCATAAGTATTTAGTACACAAAAAAGTAGAATAAAGAAATAAGGAATGAATCGATTAATCAAGGTCACGTATTAATAAGTTCGTCTTCATTGTTAAATTTAGGAAAATATTCCTGACAAACCTACTTATTTATTCTTTTTCACAAGATAATCAGGCAGTTATACAAAACTCACTGCGGTAATTCTTAGGACTATAAATACAATAATTGTCTATTATTAAAGGATTGATAGACGAACTAAGACTTGTAATTTTCTAGCTACACTACTCTAATATTTGTTGTATTTGTTTACAAAAAATCATAAAATAATAGTATTCTTAGCTCAATAACCAAAAGCTTTAAACTAGACACAAATTTTATTTTGATTGACTGCAAATACTCTTATATGAGACATTTAAAAATAGTAAAGACACTTGTCCCATTGAGAACACAGATTTACCCCTTTGTAGGGAACTAAATCCTAATAAAAAGTAGCAAAAAAAAAGTCGAACTTGAAATAAGTTCGACTTTTTGTCGGGGTGGCAGGATTCGAACCTGCGACCTCCGCGTCCCAAACGCGGCGCGATAACCGGGCTACGCTACACCCCGATTGTGGTTATCTGTTGCGGAGAGACAGGGATTCGAACCCTGGGTACCTATTTCTAGGTACGACGATTTAGCAAACCGCTCCTTTCGGCCACTCAGGCACCTCTCCAGTAATATTTTATTAAGAACTTTACATTTATCTTAAATGCGGATGCAAATGTAGCTTTTCATCTTAAAGAACACAAGTATTTTTTTTGATTTTTTTTGATTTTATTCTGGGTATTCAATTCTTAAATGATAAATATTTGCAAGCTTGTGCTTTAGCACTTTTTTTATAGACCGAATTTCCTTAAAAGTAATGTCCGCATTCAGAAACTGCTCTTCCTCAATCTGCTTATTAATGATATTTTCAACAAAAGCTTCAATTTTTGTAGAAGTTGGTTCTTTTAAACTTTTTGAAGCCGCTTCTATACTATCACACATCATCAAAATGGCTGTTTCTTTACTGAATGGTTTTGGCCCAGGATAACAAAAAAGTGCTTTATCAACCTCATCATTAGGAAATGCCTTTTTCTCTTGCATATAGAAATAATAAACAACGCTTGTTCCATGGTGGGTTCTTATAAAATCAATAACCCTATCTGGCAAGTTATTCTTTCTAGCAATCTCAATACCATTTATAACATGATCTGTTATTATTCTCGCGCTTTCCTTGGAAGATAACTCATCATGAGGATTAATACCTGTAGACTGATTCTCTGTATAATATGTTGGGTTTTTCATTTTACCAATATCATGATACAAAGCCCCTACTCTAACTAACATAGCATTAGCGCCAATTTCATTAGCGGAAGCTTCTGCTAGGTTAGCAACATTCAATGAGTGATGAAACGTGCCTGGTGCTTTATTCGCAAGTTCTTTCAGTAATTTAGTGTTTGTATCTGATAATTCTAATAGTGATACATCAGAAACTAACCCAAACAACTTTTCATAGGCATAAATTAAGGGCTGCACAAACAAAGTAGCTAACCCACATAAAATAAACCAGATAAAAGTTTCCCATTTAAGGGTATCAATACTTCCCTCGTGGATAACAAAAAACGCAAAGTAAGCGACTATATATATAAGCGTAATTTGACCTACAGAAATAAACAAATTTGCACGCTTATATAACTCTGACACTGTTAAAATAGTTACAATCCCCGCAATTATTTGCAAGAACATATATTCATAACTATTTGGAACTACAAAACCTAGCAATAGTACCGTTAGAACATGGGCAAAAAGACCCAATCTGGCATCAAAAAATGCTTTAAAAACTAAAGGTAGGACGCAAATAGGAACAACATATATATATTTTGAATTATAATTTACTACCAGAGTTGTAATAAAAATTAGCAAAGAAATATTGAAGAATATAAAAGTAACTTTGGTATTGTTCTCAAAAACCTCTTTTCTGTATTTTCGTAAAAACAGCAATAACATGAGCAAAGCCAAAGCAACTAAAAGCGTATATGCAAAGAGAACCCAGTTGTAATTCGACTCACTCCAAACTTGTGATTCATACTCAGACTGTAATGACTTTAATATTTGAAATTTGTCTCCCTCTACAACTTCTCCTTTAGAAACAATCAAGGTCTCTCGGGCAACACTACCCCGAGAAAAGGCTATTTTTCCTAACTGATCTTGAAGCGCTTTCTCTGTAAACGTTTTATTAAACTCTAAGTTGGGGGTTACAAAATCGAAAAACAATGCCACAAAAGTCGCTTCATATTCAGATAAGTTACTTTCTACTAAAACCTTGCGTATAACAGGCGTTAGTTCATCCTGTAATACCAAATCACTAAAAACACCTTCTTGTTTTTTCTCTCGACCATCTAGTATAATAATACCTCTATCCGCTTCATAGGCATACTTTTCACTTGGCATACCAAACAAATAAACCTCTGAAATAATAGCCTCCCCTGCCTTGAATAATTTCCTATAGGTAGGCCTTGGGAATGAATCTAAAAACTGATTTTCAAAGAGTTTCCCGAAATCACCACTAACTTTAGAATAAACGCTAGCATCAACATCAAAATATAAAACACTATTATCCGTTACCGTCTTTTGCTCTAATGCAATCTCAGACTCACTTTTTTTGATCGCAAAATCAAAAGGGGCATATAAGTTTTCTGATTGCCAAGGTTTTCCCTTTTCAAAATTATATTTAAACTTGCCACTTTTAGGAAATAAATAAACGATCAAGAAAGTCGTAAAAACAAACAATAATGCCTTATACATTAAGGAATGATTTTTGTATAATTTATTTATGAAGTCTTTCATAGTCTTTCGGGCATTCCTTTATAATTGAAAAATATAGTAGCTGTTCATCAATTTGAATATCACAAAATTCTGAGCAATATCTATTTCATCTAAAAATCAAATGTAATAAAATTATCAACCCAAAGCATTATTATATAATGAAGGAATCGTTCATTTTTCTACTAAAAATCGTTATTTTCGCAAGTACTAAACTAAATTACTTAATTAATGATTAAAGAAGTAGTTATCGTGTCTGCAGCAAGAACGCCTATTGGAAGCTTTATGGGTAGTTTATCAACTATTCCTGCACCAAGATTAGGCGCAATAGCTATAAAAGGGGCCTTAGATAAAATTAATCTTGACACCAAGTTGGTTGATGAAGTTTTAATGGGCAATGTTGTTCAAGCAGGAACTGGACAGGCACCGGCAAGACAAGCTGCTATTTATGCTGGTATTGGAGACAATGTACCTTGTACCACCGTAAATAAGGTATGTGCATCGGGGATGAAAGCTGTAATGCAAGCTGCTCAAAGCATAGCTCTTGGTGATGCCGAAATTGTTGTTGCAGGAGGTATGGAAAACATGAGCCTTATTCCTCATTATATGCATGCTCGGGTAGGAACAAAATTTGGTCCTACAACTTTAATCGATGGTATGCAAAAAGACGGTTTAGTAGATGCCTATGACGAACTGGCGATGGGAGTTTGCGCAGATGCTTGTGCCGATAAATATGACTTTTCTAGGGAGGATCAAGACGCCTATGCAATACAGTCCTATAATAGGTCTAAAAAAGCATGGGAAGCTGGGAAGTTTCAGAATGAAGTTGTTCCTGTGGAGGTGCCACAGCGCCGGGGAACACCAATAATGGTAACTACAGATGAAGAATTCTCAAATGTCAAAATAGAAAAAATTCCTCAGCTACGACCGGCTTTCACTAAAAACGGTACGGTAACAGCTGCAAATGCTTCTACAATAAATGATGGTGCAGGAGCTATGGTTTTAATGAGCAAGGAAAAAGCGCAAGAGTTGGGCCTAAAACCACTGGCAAGGATAAGAAGTTATGCCGATGCCGCGCAGGAACCGGAATGGTTTACAACAGCTCCCGCAAAAGCTTTGCCTAAGGCCTTAAAAAAAGCTAATATTTCAATTGAAGATGTAGATTTTTTTGAATTCAATGAAGCTTTTTCTGTTGTAGGTTTAGCAAATATGAAACTACTAGGACTTAACGATAAACATGTAAATGTAAACGGAGGTGCGGTTTCATTAGGACATCCTTTAGGATGCTCCGGAGTTCGAATCATTATAACCTTACTGAACGTTCTGGAACAAAATGGTGGTAAAATTGGCGCTGCAGCAATTTGCAATGGTGGAGGTGGTGCTTCTTCAATTATCATTGAACTAAACTAGGAGCCTTTAATGCAATACGCTATTTGTCATTTAAGTATCGTTCCTCTTAGAGCAGAACCCTCGGATAGAAGTGAATTGGTTTCTCAAATTCTATATGGTGAATCATTCAAAATATTGGAAGAACGAAAAAACTGGAGCAAAATAAGACTTTCGTTTGACGGCTACCAAGGTTGGATAGACAATAAACAATACCATAAAATTTCTGAAAAGGAATACAGTGCTTTAGAAACAGAGACAACACTACTTTCCAAAGATTTAGTAGAATTTATTGAAGATGAGCATGAACAACTATTCCCTATCCCTTTAGGGGCAACATTAAATGGTTTGTCATTACTAAAGCATTCCTATGACGGAAATGCGGTACAAGGTCAGGTGGATAAATCAAATCTTATTCAAACATCAATTTTATACCTTAATTCACCTTATTTATGGGGCGGAAAGACACCTTTTGGTATTGATTGCTCGGGGTTTACCCAAATGGTTTATAAATTAATTGGTTATAAATTACTACGGGATGCCTCGCAACAAGCTACTCAAGGCGAAGCTCTTAGTTTTATTGAAGAGAGTGAACCTGGTGATTTAGCCTTTTTTGACAACAATGAAGGCATTATAACTCACGTCGGTATTATCATGAAAGACAATTATATTATTCATGCTCATGGTAAAGTAAGAATTGACAGGTTAGACCATTCAGGCATTTATAATATCGACAAAAACATGCATACGCACAAACTGCGCGTCATTAAAAAAATCATATAAAAAAAGCCGCTCATAAAGCGGCTTTTTTTTGGGTCTTGACTCCATTTCTACTGAGCAGCTTCAATTTCATCAACTCTAGCCTTCATTTCTTTATACTTATCAGTCTCTCCAAGGATACTATAAATATTCATTAATGTTTTAGCGGCATTAATATTCTTTGGTGCATATTCTAATGCTTTTGTTAAATAAGGAATAGCATCTCTATATAACTGCTGACGTTGCTCCTTTAATTCATCATAACGCTTATTATCAGCAGAAGAATTACCTAAACCATTCATTTCTTCAATTAGAGCTTGCTCACCTCCTAAAATTAAAGCAGACAAGTTAATATATGCATTGATATATTCTGGATCAAGCTCAATAGCTTTTTCATAATGAGCTCTTGCCTCTTCTGGTTTTTTCGCTTCAGCTGCAATTACACCTAAATTGTACCTCAATTCTGCATTATTCGGATCTACTTCGATAGCTTCCTTAAGCAATCTACTAAACTCTTCCATATTCCCCATTTTAAACTGCACATTGGCTTCTGATAAAATGAGATTAACATCATCAGGATTACTCGCTCTAGCCTCTTTCATAGCTTCTATAGCTTTTTCGTTATCCCCATTATTAATGTATATAAGCGCAACATTTTTTACAATCTCACCTCTTTTAGATTCCGTTTTACGCGTAGCTGGTTTAATATGCGTACCTGATTTTACAGATAAATCTCTTAGGTTCTCATTCTGAAAAACCTCTATTTCTCCGTCCTCTTTACCAGTAGCAATATACTCTTCTTGAATTCCTGTATACCCCAAATCTTTTAATTTATTATAAAGCACTAAAGCTCTATCATAATCAGGCACACTCACAGCTGTAGCTGCTGCATAATACAAATAAATAGTATCTTTTGTATTTAAGTCATAAGTCTTTTCGAAATATTTAGAAGCTCCACCAAAGTCTTTTGCCTCATAATTCTTGTTTCCTTTTTGTAAAAAATCATTGGTCATCTGAGTCTTTAATGCTGATTTCTCACTCCCATAAGAACTCTCAATATTATTAAGGTCCTCTAAAGCCATATCTATGTCTTCATCTGAGCCTTTTCCGTCTGCAAATAAGGCTACACTATGCAAATAATAATATTTGTCCTTAAGTTTCGGGTCCAATGACTCCAACATTGGCTTAACTGCATTTAAAGCTGTAATGGCATCTCCAAACGCTTTACCCTTGATTGCTTTTTCTGCAGCTTTTAACTCCTTTTTTTGCGCAAAAGAGAAACTTCCTATTGCAATTGCCAAAGCTATAATAATTTGTTTTTTCATTTTTTAATAATATTTAATTTAACTTTCAGTGTTATCGTTTTTATCTGAATTCTCAATAGTTGTGCCATCAACAGATGCATCGCCATCTTCAATGGTTTCATCAGTGCTTACTTCATCATCGTCATGCATGACTTTAGCTACTGCTGCAATGGAATCATTTCCTTTTAAATTAATCAATTTAACCCCCTGGGTTGCTCTTCCCATAACCCTAAGGTTTTCAATAACCATTCTAATGGCAATACCAGATTTATTGATGATCATTAAGTCATCGTTATCTGTTACACTTTTAATCGCTACAAGGTTACCAGTTTTCTCAGTGATTGAAATTGTTTTCACACCTTTACCACCTCTGTTTGTTATTCTGTAAACAGGCTCACCATCTTCTGGATCATCAATATAAGTTCGCTTACCATATCCGTTTTCAGAAACCACTAGTACAGATTCTTCTTGAGAATTCTCAATAGTAACCATACCAATCACTTCATCATTTTCATGGGCCAAAGTTATACCTCTTACTCCGGAAGCCCCTCTACCCATAGGTCTTGTTTTTGCTTCTTCAAATCGTATGGCCTTTCCTGATTTAAGCGCTAGCATAACTTGACTATTACCCGTCGTTAATTTAGCTTCTAACAACTCATCGTTATCTTTAATGGTAATGGCGTTAATACCATTTGTACGAGGACGAGAATACTGCTCTAATGACGTCTTTTTAACCTGTCCGTTCTTAGTCGCCATAATAACATAATGACTATTGATATAGTCTTCATCTTTTAAATCTTGCGTACAAATGAAGGCCATAACCTTATCATCTTGTTCAATATTTATTAGATTCTGAATAGCTCTTCCCTTTGATGTTTTACTACCTTCAGGGATTTCATAAACACGCATCCAAAAACATTTCCCTTTTTGCGTGAAGAATAACATATACTGGTGATTCGTCCCAATAAATAAATGTTCTAAGAAATCTTCATTTCTTGTCGTAGAGGCCTTTTGTCCAACCCCTCCTCTATTTTGTGTCTTATATTCATTTAAAGATGTACGCTTAATATAACCTGCATGAGAAATAGTTATTACCACCTGCTCATTAGGTATCATATCTTCAATACTTAAATCTCCCCCAGCATATTCTATAACCGAACGGCGTTCATCACCATATTTTTCTCTTACAACTTCTAATTCATTTTTAATGATATCCATACGACGTTCTTTCTTGTCTAGGATATCTTTCAAGTCGGTGATGGTTTTCATGATTTCCTCATACTCAGCCCGCAATTTATCTTGCTCTAAACCTGTTAACTGACGCAGACGCATTTCTACAATCGCCTTGGCCTGAATCTCAGATAATTTAAAACGCTCTATTAAATTAGCACGAGCTTCATCGGCATTAGATGAGGCCCTTATTATTTTGATTACCTCATCAATATTATCAGAAGCAATAATTAATCCTTCCAATATATGCGCCCGTTCTTCAGCTTTACGTAATTCATAAGTAGTACGTCTAACAACAACTTCATGTCTATGCTCAACGAAATAATGAATCAATTCTTTCAAGTTTAATAATTGAGGCCTACCATCTACTAAGGCTATATTATTAACACTAAATGATGATTGTAATCCTGTATACTTAAACAGCTTATTTAATACGATATTTGGGATGGCATCACGTTTTAAAACATAAACAATACGCATACCATTTCTATCAGATTCATCTCTTATCAGAGAAATACCTTCCAGTTTTTTATCATTTATCAAGTCGGCAGTCTTTTTAATCATATCTGCTTTATTGACTTGGTAAGGAATTTCATCAACGATAATACATTCGCGACCATTCACTTCCTCAATATTGGCTTTACCTCGCATTACAATACGACCTCTACCAGTATGAAACGCTTCTTTTACGCCATCATAACCATAAATGGTTCCACCAGTTGGAAAATCAGGTGCCTTAACATGTTGAATAAGTTCGTCAATTTCAATATCGTTGTTTTCAATATAGGCTATAGTACCATTAACAACCTCAGTTAAGTTGTGAGGCGGCATATTAGTTGCCATACCTACAGCAATTCCTGAAGCTCCATTAACTAATAATCCCGGTATTCTTGTAGGCAAAACAGTTGGCTCCTGAAGTGTATCATCAAAATTTAATTTATGATCTACAGTTTCTTTTTCAATATCTGCCAGCATGTCTTCAGATATCTTTTTCATTCGGGCCTCAGTATAACGCATCGCTGCAGGACTATCGCCATCAATAGACCCAAAGTTACCCTGTCCATCTACCAACATATAGCGTAAACTCCATTCTTGAGCCATACGCACCATAGCATCATACACTGAGGTATCACCATGTGGGTGATACTTACCTAAAACCTCTCCAACTATTCTTGCGGATTTCTTATGTGCGGAATTTGCTCTAATACCAAGTTCATGCATACCGTAAAGTACACGTCTATGAACAGGTTTTAACCCATCTCTTACATCGGGTAAAGCACGTGACACAATGACCGACATTGAATAATCAATGTAGGCTGATTTCATCTCATCCTCAATATTAATAGGGATCAACTTCTCTCCTTCTGCCATATATAATTTAATTTAATTTTAAGTATTTTTCAAAACATGCTAATATAACTATTTCAGTAGTCATGGTGAGATAAACAAGCGTAATTTTTCGTGTAATTTATTAACAATTTTTACGACTTTATTGGTTGATAAATATGCACGTTAAAATTTTGATTTTATAAAGATTTTTTCGTCAATTAGCGTTTTACGGACGAATTTAGGTATAGTTTTTGCCGTTAGTAAAATGTTTTATTATTTTTAATGCAGAAAGGACACAATTATGGATGATAATTTTTCACCAAGGGTAAAGGATGTTATTGCTTACAGCAAAGAAGAAGCACTTCGTTTAGGTCATGATTTTATTGGCACTGAACATTTAATGCTTGGCTTGCTGCGTGATGGCAGTGGCAGAGCTATAAGTATATTAAATGCCTTAGATATAGATTTAAATCATCTCAGACGGAAGGTTGAAATTTTAAGTCCAGCAAACCCAACGCTTACAGTAGCTTCTAATCAAAAGAAGAATTTACACTTAACTAGACAGGCGGAACGTGCCCTAAAAACAACTTTTTTAGAGGCCAAATTATTTCAAAGTTCCTCTATCAACACAGCTCATTTGCTCTTGTGTATTTTAAGAAATGAAAATGACCCCACTACAAAACTTTTAAATAAGTTAAAAGTTGACTACGATAATGTTAAAGAACAATTTAAATCTATGATTACAAACGATAATGATTACATAGAACCTAAGGCTGAATTTCAGGATGACGACACAACTTCTGGAGATGATGCTTCCAAGGATAGTATTTTTAATGCACCCGCTGGGAAGTCTAACAAGAAGTCTAAAACACCTGTTTTAGACAATTTTGGACGTGATTTAACGGCTATGGCTGAAGAAGGGAAGCTTGACCCTGTTGTTGGAAGAGAAAAGGAAATTCAACGTGTTTCTCAGGTTTTAAGTAGACGAAAGAAAAATAACCCCTTATTAATTGGTGAACCTGGTGTAGGTAAGTCTGCTATTGCTGAAGGCTTAGCCCTTAGAATAGTTAAAAGAAAAGTATCTCGAATCCTTTTTAACAAAAGAGTGGTTACTTTAGACTTAGCTAGTTTAGTTGCCGGCACAAAATATAGAGGACAGTTTGAAGAGCGCATGAAAGCTGTGATGAATGAATTGGAAAAAAATGACGATGTCATTTTATTCATTGACGAAATCCATACCATCGTTGGCGCTGGAGGAGCAACAGGTAGTTTAGATGCTTCCAATATGTTTAAACCAGCATTAGCACGAGGTGAAATACAATGTATTGGTGCAACAACTTTAGATGAGTACAGGCAGTATATTGAAAAAGATGGTGCTTTAGAACGTCGTTTTCAAAAGGTTATTGTTGAACCAACCTCAGTTGAAGAAACCATTGAGATATTGAATAATATCAAAGGGAAATATGAAGAACATCATAATGTTGATTATACTCCTGAAGCCATTAAAGCTTGTGTGAAATTAACCAATAGATATATGACAGAACGCTTCCTACCAGACAAAGCTATAGATGCGCTAGATGAAGCAGGGTCTCGAGTACATATTACTAATATTGACGTGCCCAAGCAAATAATAGAACTTGAAAAGGAGCTAGAAGCTATAAAGGAAACCAAAAATGCTGTTGTAAGAAAACAAAAGTATGAGGAAGCCGCGAAACTTAGAGATGATGAAAAACGCATTGAAAAAGAATTAGCTACAGCACAAGAAAAATGGGAGGAAGATACTAAGCAGCATAGAGAAATTGTCACTGAAGATAATGTTGCTGATGTTGTTTCTATGATGACAGGAGTTCCTGTTAATAGAATTGCACAAACTGAAATTAATAAACTTGCAGAATTACCTAATCTTATAAAAGGTAAAGTCATTGGCCAAGATAGTGCCGTAGCTAAAGTGGTTAAGGCAATTCAACGTAACAGAGCAGGCCTTAAAGACCCCAATAAACCTATTGGATCGTTTATCTTTTTAGGACAAACGGGTGTTGGTAAAACGCAATTAGCAAAAGTTTTATCAAGAGAACTGTTTGACAGTGAAGATTCTCTAGTAAGAATTGATATGAGCGAATACATGGAGAAATTTGCTATTTCAAGACTTGTTGGAGCACCTCCAGGCTATGTAGGCTATGAAGAAGGTGGACAGTTAACAGAGAAAGTAAGACGTAAGCCTTATGCTGTTATTTTACTTGATGAAATTGAAAAAGCACATCCAGACGTATTCAATATGCTATTGCAAGTGCTTGATGACGGTTATTTGACGGACAGTTTAGGACGAAAAATTGATTTTAGAAATACCATAATTATTATGACATCAAATATTGGTGCTCGTAAACTAAAAGACTTTGGTACTGGAATTGGTTTTGGGACAGCCTCTCAAAAAGCACAGGAAGACGCTAATGCAAGAAGTGTGATTGAAAACGCACTCAAAAAATCTTTCGCACCAGAATTCTTAAATAGAATTGATGATGTTGTTGTTTTTAATGCTTTAGAAAAAGAAGATATCAATAAAATTATTGATATTGAATTAGAAAAACTCTTAGCTAGAATCAAAAACTTAGGCTATAACTTAACGCTTACAGAAGAAGCTAAAGATTATATCGCAGAAAAAGGTTTTGATAAGCAATACGGAGCTAGGCCTCTTAAAAGAGCAATTCAAAAATATGTTGAAGATGCATTGGCCGAAGAGATTGTTGCTTCAAACTTACAAGAAAACGATAGCATCAAGATAGATTTAGACGGTAAAACCGATGAATTAAAAATAACTATTGAAAAGACTGAAAAGCCCACAGAGTCTTAAACAATAATAGTTTTAAATGACTTAAAATCCTACGTTCTTTATGAAAGTAGGATTTTTTTTTTTAAAACTGTAACAAATAAAAAATAAGGTAATCTATATTATAACAATTTGTTTTTTGTGACACTAACCAACTCAAATACAGAACAGCTCATTGAGCTTTGTAAAACCAAAAACCAGTCCGCTCAAATGGAGGTTTACAATAGGTATTATAAAGCGATGTACAATACAGCTTTTCGGATAGTTAAAAACAGTTTTGAAGCAGAGGACATCATGCAAGACTCCTTTTTACAAGCCTTTACTAAGATAGACACATTAAAGGATGTTAGTATTTTCGGGGCATGGCTAAAACGAATTGTAATAAACAATAGTATTCATCATTACAGGAAACAAATAAAAAGAAATGAAACCCCAATTGATGATTTATTGTACAAAATTGAAGATACAGGAGATGGCATACAAAGTGATTATGAGTTCACTAACATGAAAGCAAATCAGATATTAGAGGTAATGAAAACATTAAAAGACAATTATAGAATTGCCTTAACACTGAATCTAATTGAAGGTTATGATTATGAGGAAATTAGTAAAATTATGGAGATCTCTAATCAAAATAGTAGAACCATTATTTCAAGAGCCAAAACCAGTTTAAGACAGAAACTTGAAAAAGTTATAGCATATTAAATCAGAGAAAATGAGTAAAGATAGTTTAGATAATATATTCAAGAGTTTAGAGCATGACTTTGATATTGAAGTGCCTAAATCCGGACATGAAATGCGTTTTCAGGATAAATTAAATAATCAAAATAACAAGCAAACTAAGGTTATTAGACTAAACACTACCATTTGGAAAAGCTTTTTAGGCATTGCCGCTTCGATAGTACTTTTAATCACCTTGTTTATTGGAATTAATCAACAAGAAGAGGTTATAGACTTAGCCAGTGTTTCTCCTGAAATGGCAAAAACTCAGGACTTTTTTACGGCTTCAATTGACGAAGAATTAAAAAAGCTTCAAAAAGAATCGTCACCAGAGGTTCAAATTATAATTCAAGACGCCTTAAAACGCATTAAGCTCTTAGAAAATGATTACGAATCGTTAAAAATAGATTTAAAAAATAGCGGAGAAGATAATCGTGTAATATATGCCATGATTTCAAATTTCCAGAACAGAATTGACATCCTTCAGAATACTCTAGAGCAAATTAATATAGTAAAGCAATTAAACAATTCATCGAATGAGATTCCAGAATCTACAATTTAATCAACACGTAAAATTCGCAGGAATTAGAATTCACAACAATTAAAAAACGAACACATGAAACGAGTAATACAATTAAATATAGCATTAGTATTTTTTATACTACCTCTAATTTTGATGGCTTCAAATCCAAAAGAATTTAGCCATACAAAGTCAAAAACAATCAACAAAGAATTTGCAGTAAATAAGAATGCTTTACTGAAAGTAAACAATAGTTACGGCAATTTGGACATTGTAACTTGGGAAGAAAATAGAATCGTTTTTGAAATCACCATTACAGCATCAGGAAATAATGAAGAAAAAACTCAAGAAAAATTAAACGAAATAAATGTGAACTTTTCAGGCACACGGGATTTAGTTTCGGCAGAAACAACCTTTGGCAATAAGAAATCTGGATCCTGGTGGAATTGGGGAAGTAATAGTAAAATAAAAATGAAAATTAACTATAAAATCAAAATGCCAATAACTAATGCTGTCAACTTGAGTAATGATTACGGCAATATTAATTTAGGAAAGTTAAAAGGAAGGGCTCAAATTAGCTGTGACTATGGCAAGATTACCACTAAAGAATTAATGGGAGATAATAACCAACTTAGTTTTGATTATACTAAAGGTTGCTATTTTGAATATGTAAAAAGCGGAAAAATAAATGCCGATTATAGTGATTACACCTTGTCAAAAACTAAAGATATCACTATAAATGCAGACTATACCAACTCTAAAATTGAATTGGCTGAAGATGTTAGTTTTAATTGTGATTATGGAAATATTACTATTGATGCCGCCAATAACATTAACGGTAAAGGCGATTACTTAACAACCGTTATTGGTGACATATACAATGATGTAACCTTAAACGCAGATTATGGATCAATAAAAATAAAACAATTAACTGAAAATGCTAGAAATGTAACGATCAAGTCAGATTACGTGGGTATAAATATTGGCTACGTCAATGATTATAATTTCAATTTTGATATCAAGTTAGAATACGGATCCTTGAGAGATGATAACGATTTAGTTTTCATTAAAAAAAGAATAGAATCTACCGATAAATACTATAACGGCTACAGAGGCAATCAAACCTCAGGTAATACAATTTCAATAGAATCTGACTACGGCAGTGTTACATTAAAACAAAACTAATTCATCATTAATCATAAAAACGAACTCATGAAAACCTTAATTAAAAAACAATTAACCTTATTACTTTTAAGCTGTTTATTTATCGCTACCACACATGCGCAGTGGAAAAAGGTAAAAGGAAATGGAAATTCCACAACAGTAAAACGAACAACATCGGATTACAATGCTATTAATTGCTCGGGATCTATGGATTTTATTCTTGTTAAAGGAACAGAAGGTCAAATTACGCTACAAGGTGACGAAAACCTTTTAGACTATATAGTTACCGAAGTAAAAAATGGCGCCTTAATAGTAAAAGTAAAAAATGGTGTTAGCTTAAAAACGAGTTTTAATAATACAATAAAAATCACCATTCCTTTTGAAGACATTGAAGGGGTATCACTTTCAGGCTCAGGAGATTTATATAGTAATGATGTTATTGTAGCATCTTCATTAGATGTCGCCCTTTCTGGATCGGGTGATGTTGTACTAGACATAAAAACAGAATCTGTAGAAAGTGCTCTATCAGGATCTGGTGATATTACCCTTAAAGGCTCAACGAATAACTTAGAAACCAAAGTTTCTGGCTCCGGAGATTTCCATGGTTTTGATTTACAAGCCAATAATACTGAGGTCGCAGTTGCAGGATCGGGAGATGCTAAAGTAGTAAGTAATACCATGCTTAAAGCAAGAGTTTCAGGCTCAGGAGATATTAGATATCATGGTAATCCAGAAAGAGAAGACACCAAAGTTGCCGGCTCTGGTAGTATTAGCAACTAAATAAAATCATCAATCAAACATCAATCTATTAAAGTCTCATATAAAAAATGAGACTTTTTTATTTCAACAGTATGGTCTATTTGCTAATTGTGCTGTGTTTAGGCACCCTTAATAACAATACGATACCAATTAGAAAAAAGACAAACAAAAACAATATAGCTTCACGCATCGTACCCATAATCTGGTCAATACTAGCAAAAATAACCATCCCAATAACGATTCCTATTTTTTCTGCAACATCATAAAAACTAAAATAAGAAGTAGTATCATCGGTTTCTGGCAAAAACTTAGAATAGGTTGATCTTGCCAAGGATTGAATTCCCCCCATAACAAATCCAACAACAGCAGCTGCAATATAAAACTGCATAGGCGTATACATGGTATAGGCATAAAAACACAAGGCCATCCAAATGACGTTTAAAAAAATCAATGTTTTTATATTACCAAATTTCTCTGAAGCCTTAGAGGTTAAAAAAGCGCCCAAGACTGCAATAAGTTGAATAATCAAAATACTACCTATCAATCCAACGGTTTTGTCAGAATCACCACCCCAATCAATTTCTTCTTCTCCAAAATATACAGCCACAAGCATAATGGTTTGAACCGCCATACTGAAAACGAAAAAAGCATACAAATAACGCTTTAGCCTTAGATTTTCTTTTAACTGCTCCCACACTGCTTTTAACTCCCTTAAACCATTAAAAAGAACATCTTTAGTTACTTTATGACCAGAAGACACGCCTTTAGGTAAAAAATAAAATGAATATTGACTAAAAAATGCCCACCACACACCTACAGTTACGAATGATATTTTCATAGCTTCAAACGAAGCTGCATCCTTGGCTGATTTTAAAGCCGCACTAATCTCTGCTTCAGTACCTGTTGCTTTCAATGTATCCGAAATACCAATATCAAAACCAAAATACTGAGGCATCATTACCATAGCTAAATTTAAAATCAAGAGTAAAACACTACCTACATAACCTAATGAGAATCCTTTGGCGCTAATACTATCTTGCTGTTCTTCAAAGGCTATATCTGGCAAATAAGAATTATAAAAAACCAAACTCCCCCAATACCCAATAAGGCCCATAAAATAAAACAGTAAACTGAGATGAATACGCTCTAAACTAAACCAATAGAGCCCAATACAACCTACACTTCCTAAATAACAAAAAAACTTCATAAACGTTTTTTTATTACCTACATAATCTGCTATCCCCGAAAGCACTGGTGAGGTAATTGCCACGACCAAAAAAGTAAATGCAGTTACAAATGTTATTAAAGCTGTACTTTTAAACTCAAAGCCAAAGGCATAGACAGTTTTTATTTCTGTAAGAAAGAGAGCAGAATAAAAAATAGGAAATATTGACGATGCAATGGTAAGGGTATAGACTGAATTTGCCCAATCATAAAATGCCCAAGCATTAAGTAGTTTTTTGCTACCTTTTTCAAGTACTGCCATAAAAAAAAGCTGCTCTTTTGTAAGCAGCTCCTAAAGTAATCAAATATTTTTATTTGAACAGTCTGTAACTATTCTCTAAATTTTGAAACTCCAAATTTCTGAGCTTCAGCTGCAGCTGCGGGTGCCAAAGCTGTTAAATTAGCTATTCGTGAATCATTAGAAGGATGCGTACTCAATATTTCTGGTGGTGCTTGTCCACTACCACCGCTAGCCTTCATACGTTTCCAAAGTTGAGCAGCTTCTGCTGGATTATATCCAGCAATAGCCATTAAATATAATCCTATTTTATCAGCCTCTGTTTCATGACTTCTGCTAAAAGGTAGCATCACACCTAACTGAGATCCCACACCATAATATTGATTAAAGGCATCCCTTGCCTGATTGTCTTGAATAGCAATATTACCTGCTACTGCGCCAAATTGCTGTAACATGCCAGCACTCATACGCTGCTGTCCGTGATTAGCTAGTGCATGAGCAACTTCATGCCCCATGATGGCAGCTACACCGGTTTCACTTTGAGCAATTGGTAAAATACCTGTATAAAAAACAATTTTTCCACCGGGCATACACCAGGCGTTTACTGTTTCATCATCTACTAAATTATATTCCCATTTATAATCATTTAGATAACTATGGTGTCCATTAGCACTCAACCATCGCTCAGCAGCCACTGCAATTCGTTGCCCAACGCGGGTTATCATTTGAGCATCTTTGGTCCCTGTAATGACCTTGTTTTCGGTTAAAAACTGATCATATTGCGCAAAGGCTGTTGGAAATAGTTGGTCGTTTGAAACCAATGCAATAGTTTGCTTTCCCGTAAAAGGGTTTGTAGCACATGAAACTGCAATTAGGACGAATCCAAATACTAATACTATTACTTTTAATTTAGTCATTGAAAAATTAAATTATAAAAACCCAACGCCTTACAGGCAAAAATATTACACGTATGACAATTATTATGTCAGGATAAATATAAAACATATTTGTATTTTACTGTCATGTAACGCACTTAATATCGACTATTCTAAAAAAAGTTATGAAAAAAATATTCATATTATCTATCGCTCTTATCATGTCTAGTTGCAATGGCAATTCTCAAAAGGCCTCGCAAAAGGAATATGCCATATCAAAAACAGAAGCAGAATGGAAAACACAATTAACCAATGCTGAATATACTGTTTTACGCCAGGCAGGAACCGAACGTGCTTTTAGTAGTCCGTTAAATAAAAATTACAAACCGGGTATTTACGTATGTAAAGCGTGTGAGACGCCTTTATTTAAAAGTAAGCACAAGTACGATTCGGGAAGTGGATGGCCTAGTTTTGATAGAGAAATTATGGGTAATGTAGCATTTTCTACCGATCATAATTTAGGATATGCCAGAACAGAAGAACATTGCGCAACATGCGGCAGTCACTTGGGACATGTTTTTAATGATGGGCCAAGGGAAACTACTGGTAAAAGACATTGTATAAATGGTGTTGCCCTAAAATTTATTGCAAGTAAATAATTGTATTATTGTGTAACCCTATTGGTTAATAAAACGCAGACAAGTAACAATTTTGCCGTTCTAAAAGTTATTGGCGGAAATCGGTTTCTCAATAAAGATTTATAATAGACTAAACTACTAACTAAGGTTTTTATGTAATATTATTGATATCCTTTTTTAATTCTAAAAGGAAATGTTCTAAAATAGAATAAGGCTTAAGTTTAGAGCATGAAAAACTGAAAAAACATTCTACAAATGGCAAATAATAAAAATGCCTTGAAGTAATTCAAGGCATTTTTATTATTTAAACTTTAAGATACTACTTAGCATCTAAGACCTTTGTGCTAAAATAGCCATTGGTCCTATCTATCTTACCATCCTTATTAAAATCATGAGTATACATCGCTGGAAATATAATTTTCTTTTTATCAGACTTTCTTATCAATCTGAAATTCCACCAAGATTGCACAGTCATACCATCACCTATTTCATAATGTAACAAATCTGGATAACCAACTACATCAATACTTTCAATTTCGAAGTTATCATAAAACCCTTTATGCCTGGCCTTTACTTCTTCTAATGTTTCACTTTCTCCTCTAGACATTTCTAAATGAGAAAAACGTGCTTTTTCATCAAAATAACTATATGCATGCTCCAAATCACTATTTTCGAAAGCTGCCATCATACGCCTTACCTTATTAATGTATTCATGCTGATTATATATTGTCCCATTGGTTCTAGAAGCAAACCCAGCTCTAATATCTTGACCAACAGGATAATTATAATTAATTACCATATCAATTTTATTATCATCGTTAAAACGATATAAATTATGCACAGGCATTTCTATCTTAACACCTGTAACATTATGAACACCTTTCAAATAATTCCAGGTTTGCACCCATATTTTACCATCTTTATATTCAATGGCATCTGGATAGGCCTCACCATGCCTTGTCAATGTTCTATATGACGTCCATTTTTTTGCGTTAACAGTCCAATTCAAAAATGCTGCCTTATCCATTCCTTTGGCATCTTTATTTCTAGTTGTACCATTATAGGATTTAAAATCATCAGCTAAATACGTAGCAACCTTCGCAGAATCACCAGCAATATCAGCCTGTTGCATGGCTTCCACAATATTAATTGCGGGGTGTTCAATAAAAACAGTTCCATTTTTTTTGGTTTGAGAATAGATGATACCAGTTAAAAGTATCATAGACATGAGAGTTAGATTTTTCATTCTTAAAAATTTTGGTTGATTAATAGATTCATAAGATACTAAAATCCACTCAGAAACAGAAACTTACAGAAGTATTAACCCACTTACAGACAAAATATAAGTAGTACCACTTACGCTTTTGTTAGAAACAAGCTACATTATCGATTTTGATTGACAATTAAAACTGAGGAACGTTTAATTCTGATAAAACAAGGCATCAGATTTTACTCAACCTTTCCTATTCAGAATAAATTTTACCGCACACCTACAGACTTTTGATAGGCAATACTCTAGATTCTTGCTGAAAACGAAATGAAGGCCATTAGCAATTACTATTTATGTAATATAATAGTCAAACTGATCTTGCAAAAGCACTACTCCTAACTACAATTTGGGATAAATGAGATTTCAGCTCCACTCATGAATTAAAACCTTAATTAACGTAGTACTAATTAAGGTCTAAATTTAAACGCTTCTAAATTCATTATATTAATTCGATTTTGTAAATTCGTACCCTAAAAATTAACACATGAGTAAATACGACATCATCATTATTGGAAGTGGTCCTGGAGGATATGTAACAGGAATTAGAGCATCGCAACTTGGTTTTAAAGTAGCGATTGTTGAAAAAGAAAGTCTTGGAGGCATCTGTTTAAATTGGGGGTGTATTCCTACGAAAGCACTATTAAAAAGTGCTCAAGTATATGATTATTTAAAACACGTTGATGATTATGGTTTAAAAGCCGAAGCTATTGATAAGGATTTTAACGCTGTAATTAAGCGCAGTCGTGGTGTTGCTGAAGGCATGAGTAAAGGCGTTCAGTTTTTAATGAAAAAGAATAAAATTGATATTCTTAAAGGTTTTGGTAAAATAAAAACAGGAAAGAAAGTTGACGTCACAGCTGAAGATGGAACTGTTACCGAATATAGTGCTTCAAATATAATTATTGCAACAGGGGCGCGTTCACGTGAATTACCAAATTTACCACAAGATGGTAAAAAAGTAATTGGATACCGTCAAGCCATGTCTTTACCAAAGCAACCAAAGAAAATGATTGTTGTTGGTTCGGGAGCTATAGGTGTGGAATTTGCACATTTTTATAACTCCATGGGTACTGAAGTAACAATTGTTGAATTCATGCCAAATGTTGTACCAGTAGAAGATGCCGATATATCAAAAGCATTTGCCAATTCGTTAAAGAAATCAGGTATTAAGGTCATGACAAATTCTTCAGTAGAATCTGTTGACACTTCAGGATCTGGTGTGGTAGCCACCGTGAAAACTAAAAAAGGTGAAGAAACTTTAGAAGCGGATATCGTATTATCGGCTGTAGGCATCAAATCTAACATTGAAAATATAGGTTTAGAAGATGTTGGTATTGTAGTGGACCGAGATAAAATCTTAGTTAATGATTTTTACCAGACCAATATCCCTGGCTATTACGCTATTGGTGATGTGGTTCCTGGTCAAGCATTAGCGCATGTTGCTTCAGCTGAAGGTATCACATGTGTTGAAAAACTAGCAGGTTTACATACTGAAGCTATTGATTATGGCAATGTACCAGGGTGTACTTATGCATCTCCTGAAATTGCATCTGTAGGATTAACAGAGGCTAAGGCTAAAGAAGCTGGATATGATATTAAAGTAGGTAAATTCCCTTTCTCTGCTTCAGGAAAAGCTACTGCTGCTGGAACAAAAGAAGGATTTGTAAAAGTTATTTTCGATGCTAAATATGGCGAATGGTTAGGATGTCATATGATAGGTGCTGGCGTTACAGACATGATTGCTGAGGCCGTTTTAGGTAGAAAACTCGAAACTACAGGGCATGAAGTATTAAAAACAATACACCCGCATCCAACAATGAGTGAAGCCGTTATGGAAGCCGTTGCTGATGCTTATGATGAAGTCATTCATTTATAGAATAGAATACATAATAAACATAAAAAAGCGATTCAAATACTGAATCGCTTTTTTTATGATATATCTTAAACTATGTTTATAAAAAACTTTGAATGGCCAATTCATAACTTTGCAAACCAAAACCAAGAATGACACCCTTAGCGTTTGGTGATATGAAAGATTGATGACGAAACTCCTCTCTACCAAAGGTGTTTGAAATATGAACTTCTATTACCGGAGTTTCAATAGCTTTTATGGCATCTCCTATACCTACCGAAGTATGCGTATAGGCTGCAGCATTTAATACAATCCCGTCATAGGTATATCCAACCTCTTGCAGTTTATCAATTAACTCACCTTCTATGTTAGACTGAAAATACTCAATACTAGCGTCTGGGTATTTCCCCACAATCTCTTCTAAAAACTCAGTAAAGGTAAGACTGCCATAAATATTGGGTTCTCGCTTACCTAATAAATTTAAATTTGGACCGTTAATGATGATTAGCTTTTTCATGAGGTAAAGATATTTAAAATTCTGCTATTTAATTTTAAAAATAGCTTTTTGTCCTTATTTTTACTCAAGCATGAAATGGCAAAGCGCACTTAATGATTATCAACTTTATTTAAAGATAGAACGTGGGCTATCCCAAAACTCTATTGACAGTTATGTTCTTGATATTAACAAGTTAATTAAATACTTAGTGCATAACAACATAAGCCACTCTCCTATTGATATTGATTCCAATAGCATTCAGCAGTTTATTTATGAGGTTGCTAAGACGGTAAATGCACGGTCTCAGTCAAGAATAATTTCGGGTTTAAGAAGTTTTTTTAATTACTTAATATTTGAAGATTACAGAACTACAAACCCTTTAGAACTTATTGAATCTCCAAAAATAGGCAGAAAACTACCTGACACACTTTCTGAAAAGGAAATTGATCTTATTATAAAAGGCATCGACCTTAGTAAACCAGAAGGTGAACGTAATAGAGCCATGCTTGAAACCTTATATGGCTGTGGTTTACGCGTTAGTGAACTGATTCAATTGAAGATATCTGATTTATTTTTTGAAGAAGGCTTTATAAAAGTTACAGGGAAGGGAGATAAAGAACGATTTGTGCCTATAGTGGGCATAACACAGAAGTATATCAACATCTATAGAAATGAAAATAGAATTCACTTAAATATTCAACCCGGATTTGAAGATACGCTGTTCCTTAATAGAAGAGGAAAACAACTTACTCGAGCCATGGTATTTACAATCATTAAACAACTGGTGGTAAAAATAGGGCTTAAAAAAAAGGTGTCACCGCATACCTTTAGACATTCATTTGCGACCCACCTTTTGCAGAACAATGCTGATTTAAGGTCCATCCAAATGATGTTAGGTCATGAGAGTATTACCACCACTGAAATATATGTGCATTTAGATAAAACACACTTAACTAAAGTGGTGGAGCAATTCCACCCTAGAAAATAGTTTTAACTTTTAGACTAATAAAAAAGCCCAACATAAAGTTGGGCTTTTTCTTTTATATTCCTAGTGTATTTATTTCAAATAAATATCGATTATTTAGCTATGTTAACAGCTCTAGTCTCTCTTATCACCGTCACTTTTACTTGTCCCGGATACGTTAAATCCGTTTGAACTTTTTGAGAAATACTAAAAGATAAATCAGCTGCTTTTTGATCATCAACTTTTTCACTTTCAACAATAACCCTTAGTTCTCTTCCCGCTTGAATAGCATAAGCCTTTTTAACGCCTGTAAAACCAAAAGCAATATCCTCTAAATCTTTTAAACGTTGTATATAACTGTCAAGAACTTGACGTCTTGCACCCGGTCTTGCACCAGAAATAGCATCACATACTTGAATGATTGGAGCCAATAACGACTTCATTTCTATTTCGTCATGATGCGCACCAATAGCATTACATACTTCGCCTTTTTCATTAAACTTTTCAGCCCATTGCATACCTAAAATTGCATGTGGTGTTTCCATATCAGCTTCAGCATCTGGCACTTTTCCTATATCATGTAATAAACCAGCACGTTTTGCTAGTTTAGGATTCAGTCCCAGCTCAGCAGCCATGACACCACACAGTTTTGCTACCTCACGAGAGTGCTGTAGTAGGTTTTGACCATATGAAGATCTATACTTCATTCTTCCAACCATCTTAATAAGTTCAGGATGTAAATTATGGATTCCTAAGTCTATAACCGTACGCTTACCCACTTCTATAATCTCTTGTTCTATTTGTTTTTGGGTCTTTTTAACAACCTCCTCAATACGCGCAGGATGAATTCTACCATCAGTAACAAGTTTATGCAACGATAAACGTGCCACCTCTCTCCTTACAGAATCAAAACAAGATAAAATAATAGCTTCAGGCGTATCATCAACAATTATCTCAACACCTGTGGCAGCTTCAATGGCTCTAATATTACGACCCTCTCGACCAATAATACGTCCCTTAACATCATCAGACTCAATATTAAATACTGAAACGCAATTATCAACAGCTTCCTCTGTTCCAATACGTTGTATTGTATTGATAATAATTTTCTTAGCATCTTGTTCAGCCGTTAATTTGGCTTCTTCTAAAGAACTTTGAACAAAGGCCATAGCATCGTTTTTAGCTTCTCCCTTTAAAGATTCAACCAACTGCTCTTTAGCTTCTTCGGCCGATAAACTAGAAATAACCTCTAGTTGCTGCACTTGACTTTTATGCAACCTATCAAGCTCCTCTTGTTTTTTCTCCAGAACCTCTAACCTATGATTGTAGTCCTTAACCTTATTCTCTAGATTATCATTTAGTTTTTTATTCTTGGCAACTTCATTAGACACCTGAGATTCCTTATCGCGAGTACGCTTTTCAGCCTCTGCCATTTTCTTATCACGCCCTAGAATGACCTTTTCATGCTCCGCCTTAAGTTCAATGAACTTCTCCTTGGCCTGAAGAATTTTGTCTTTTTTAAGATTTTCACCGTCACTTTTGGCTTCTTTGAGCACCAAAGCGGCACTTTTCTTAGCTTCGCTAATGAGCTTAGAAGCATTATTCTTTTCAAGTGTTTTAGAAATAATAAAGCCTATGACAAGGCCTAATATCACTCCCCCTACTGCAAATATAATTGAGTTATCCATCGTTAATTTAGTGGTTTATATATATAAAAAAAGCCTACACCAGTATAAAGTTTTGTATAAACTCCTTAAAAACAAGTTTAGGGCTAACAAGCTGATCAAGGATCTGCGACTAAGGCAGCATGCTTTTACAACTTAAACTCACCCTTTTTAAAGAATTAACGTTGAGTTTATCAAAAAAAATAACCAATGCAGGCAGTAACTTTTATTTATTTTAAAGAACGATTAAGAAACCAAATGCAAATGCAATAAATCATTTAAAGCCTTAAGCTTTTCTTCCACATGTTCACTAACATTTGCTTTATCAATAGACTTCTGTTCAACTTGAGAAGCAAATTGCAAAGCACACATAGCTAATACATCTTGTTTATCTCTCACAGAATAACTTTGCTCAAACTGTTTAATCATAACATCAATATTCTTAGCCGCTTTCCGCAATCCTTCCTCTTGATGTGCTTCAATGGTTAAAGGATAAACTCTATTGGCTATTGACAGCTTTATTTTAAGCTTTTCTGACATTGAGTTTCTAATACATTAATCTGAAAGCTGAGCAATACAATGATCAATATCTCTGATTAAAGCGTTTATTTTAAGCTTAGTTTCTCTTTTATTATCGTCACTACCAAGTATCGTATTTGCCATTTTTAGCGCTTCATATTTTTCTTTCCAAGCCAAAACCTCATCATTAAGGCTTGAACAATTTTGCTTTGAAATATCTAATTCTTCATTTAATTTCAAATTTGCAATCTTTAAAAGCTCTAGTCTGTGTAATAATTTACTAATCTTGTTTTCTAATGAATCTACAATATCTTCAATATTACCCATTTACAAATATCAATACTTATATCACAAAGTTAACATACCTTAGATGAAATAACAATTGTTTTTAGATAAATTTTGAAAAGCCATATCCATTGCCTTTTCAAAATCATTGGCTTGATTTTTGAATTATGCTTTGTTAGTTAATATCAAATTAATAATTTAGCCCTTCATATCAATTCATGCGTTTAATACTTTCTTTTTTTTTTATTACCTCTCTATTTGTTCAGGCCCAGAATAACTATCCACAAGATTATTTTAGCACACCTTTAGAGATTCCTTTAATATTGTCGGGTACTTTTGCTGAATTACGATCAAATCATTTTCACGCCGGCTTAGATATTAAAACACAACACAGAACAGGCCTTAAAGTTAAAGCCTCAGCTAGCGGTTATGTTAGTCGTATAAAAATCTCCCATTTTGGTTATGGTAAAGCGCTTTACATTGCTCATCCTAATGGGTACACAACTGTTTATGCCCACCTACAAAAATTTTCACCCGAAATTGAATCCTATATAAAAAAGGAGCAATACAGAAAAGAGTCTTACGAAATTGAATTATTTCCAAAAGCTGAAGATTTAAAAATTATAAAAGACAGTTTAATTGCCTATAGTGGTAATACAGGGGGCTCTGGAGGCCCACACCTCCATTTTGAAATAAGGGATAATGCACAGCGCCCTATGAACCCCATGCTTTTTGGAATTGATATCAAGGATAACACCAACCCAATTATAAAATCATTATTTGTTTATCCGCTAAATAATGAATCCTTTATCAATAAAAACAACGCGAAACAAAAGCTGAGATTAACGCCTAATGCGCAAGGCGATTATTATGCTGAAGACATTGAAGCTATTGGTACCATAGGCTTTGGAATTGAAACTATTGATAGACAAGATTTGGCAGCCAATTCTAATGGTGTATACAACATTCAAACGTTTCTTAATGGCAGCAGAAATTTTGAGTTGGATTTTAAACGATTCTCCTTTACTGAAACCAAGCATATTAATGAACTTATAGATTATGAATATTACATAAAAAACAAGGCGCGTATTCAAAAATTATTTAAAAAAAATAATCCTTTAAGCATTATTAAATCTGCAGAAAAAGATGGACACATTACCATTGCAGATAGTACAAATTCGGTCTACAAAGTACGGGTAGCAGACTATAAAAACAACGAATCTTGGGTTACCGTTCAAATTAAAGGCAGCAATGCCAGTAAAACTACACCCAAACCAACTAAGAAAACGCCCTTTTATATAAACGAAAACCAAGACATCAATTTATCAGAAGGAAGAATATCTGTTGATTTTTATAAAAACACATTTTACGAGGGTTTTTATGTTGACTTTGAAGTAAAAAATGATACCCTAAAATTACACGAGGATACCAAAGCGGCAAAGAAAAGTTTTAGTATTTCATTTGATATCAGCCATTATAACAACCAGGATAAGAACAAACTTTATATTGCCCGCTTAGTAGGTTCTAAAAATTACCCCACATACACCTATACCAAAAGAAAAGGTGATGTATTAATAGCCAACACGAAAAAACTAGGGACTTTTGCCTTAGAGACAGATACTATAAGTCCAACTATAAAGCCTATTAATTTTAAAAAAGGACAATGGCTGAGTAATTACAGATTTTTAAAGGTGAAAATTGATGATACGGGTTCTGGGATTTCAAAATATAGAGCAACGGTGAATGGAAAATGGATATTAATGGAGTATGATTATAAAACAAAAACATTAACTCATGATTTTAATGACAACGTTATCTTAGATACCAAGAATAATTTAAAGATAATTGTAACGGATAATGTTGGAAATAATTCTACATTTGAAACGTTATTTTACAGGAAATAAACTTTTTACTTTTGAAATCAAAACTTTTACTAACCACCTGCCTAATATTTTCTATAATTACCATTGGCATTGCGCAAACCGCGACAATAAAAGGGGTTATTTTAAATGAAAGGAATCAACCCGTTGAGAAGGTAAGTATTAAAACAGATACTGGGGGCACAGAAACCAATGCTAATGGTTTTTACAGCCTAACAATTCCTTCGAATAAAGAGGTAACCATAGAATTCACTCATCTTTCTCTTAAAAAAGTAAGCAGTATTTTTAATCTTAAAAATGGTGAAGAATTTGAATTCAACCCCGTAATGAGTTCTTCTGTAGAGCAGATTGCACCAGTGGTCATAACTAGTAATAGGCGCAAAGAAGTTGAAGGTATAGTGACTTTGAAACCTGAAACTATCCGAAAAATCCCAGGTGCTAATGCTGGGGTAGAAAATTTATTATTAACGCTACCTGGTGTAAGTAACAACAATGAATTAAGCACGCAATACTCGGTTCGTGGTGGTAACTTTGATGAAAATTTAGTCTATGTTAACGGCATTGAAGTATATCGCCCATTTTTAGTACGTTCAGGACAACAAGAAGGCCTAAGTTTTGTGAATACCGATATGGTTCAGAATGTGGACTTTTCCGCGGGAGGGTTTCAAGCAAAATATGGAGATAAATTATCTTCTGTATTAGATATTACATATAAGAACCCCTATCAATTTGAGGTTAACGCTGATTTAAGTTTGTTAGGCGGTAGTCTATCTGTGGAAAACATTAGTAAGGATTCAAAATTTACCGCTATTGTAGGTGGCAGGTATCGTGACAATAGCTTATTGGTTAACGCCAGAGAAACCGAAACCAACTTCAACCCCACTTTTGCCGATATACAAGGCTTTTTTACTTATAGATTTTCCAATAAGTTTCATTTGAGTTTTCTAGGTAATGCTTCAATAAACTCATACAATTATGAACCCTACACGCGGCAAACCAATTTTGGTACACTTGCCGACCCCATCGCCTTATTGATTTTTTATGAAGGCCAAGAAAAAGACCGGTATCAAACCGTATTTGGGGCATTTAAAGGTTCATACTTTGCCAATGATGATCTAAACTTACACCTTGTTGCTTCAACATATCACACCAGAGAGGAAGAATACTATGATATCTTAGCACAATATAGATTGGGAGAGGTGAATGCCAATATTGGCGATGAGGACTTTGGTGAAGTAGAATTTTCTGAAGGGATTGGAAGCCAGCTAACCCATGGTAGAAATGATTTAGATGCACTCATTACAAATATTGAACATAAAGGTGATTTCAAAGTCGATAACAATCGAATTGAATGGTCTATAAAATATACTAATGAAAATATTCGTGATCGACTCGTTGAGTGGGAAGTCATTGATTCTGCAGGGTTCTCCATTAGGCCGCCAAGCAAGCCTGCCAATGAACAGCCTTATATACCTTATACCGCAGAACTTGAACCTTTTCAGAATGTAAGAGCAAAAAACAACACGCAAATCAATAGAGTTCAGGCCTACGCCCAATGGAGCCAACGTTCTACACTTGGAAATAATGACGTCTGGTATAATTTAGGGGTAAGAATGCATAATTGGAGTGTTAAAGGCGACGGTATTGAAACCTCAAATAGCACCGTATTCACCCCAAGAGGACAGTTTAGCATCAAGCCCGAATGGAAAAAAGACATGCTATTTAGAGTTTCTGCAGGCTTTTATTATCAACCGCCTTTTTATAGAGAATTAAGAGATTCTAGTGGTGTAGTGCAACCTAAGGTGAAATCTCAAAAATCTTTTCATGCCGTAATAGGTAATGATTATAGTTTTGAAATGTGGAATAGACCCTTTAAACTAACCTCAGAAATCTACTATAAAAACTTATGGGATGTTAACCCTTATACACTAGAAAACGTTCGTATTAGGTATCGCGCAAAAAATAATGCCACCGCATACGCCTACGGTTTGGACCTTAGATTAAATGGCGAGTTTGTGCCTGGAACAGAATCATGGTTTAGTTTTGGTTATTTAAAAACAGAAGAAAATATTGATAATCGAGGCTATATTTCAAGACCTACAGATCAACGTTTAAAATTTGCGGCACTTTTTCAAGATTATGTTCCCAATATGCCTAATCTAAAAGTGTATTTAAATTTGGTTTATAATACAGGATTACCTGGCGGTTCACCTAGCTATGCCGACCCATATGATTACCAAAACCGACTCCCAGATTACAAACGTGCCGATTTAGGTTTACAGTATGTTTTGGTTGATGCGAATAAACAATTTAGTCACGGTTGGAAAAAACCATTCAAAGGGCTATCATTTGGGTTTGAAATCTATAACATATTTGACGCTCAAAATTCAATTACAAATACTTGGGTAAGAGATGTGAGTAACAAAAGACAAATAGCCATACCAAATTATCTCACCCCTAGAGTGTTTAACGTTAGAACAACAATGAAGTTTTAGGGTTTAGAAATAAACGTTTTCAAAACACCAATAACATAGTCAACTTCTTCTTTTGTATTGTATATACTAAATGAAAACCGTAACGAGGGCTTGTTTAATGCTTCAGTATGTGATAGCTCATAAAGGACATGAGACGTTTGCGTACTTCCACTTTGACAGGCACTACCTTTAGAACAGGCAATACCTTTTAAATCCAATTGAAATAACAACATTCCCGCTTTTTCAGCCGGTATGGGTAACCCTACATTTACCATAGTATAGGTACTTTGCTCTAAATTAGAGCTCTGTCCATTAAAGGATACTCCAGGAATTTCTGCTGAAATTTGATCTATAAAATACTGCTTTAAATCACGTACATAATTAGCCTCACTGGTTAAATTCTCATAAGCCATGGAAAGCGCTTTTTCCATGCCAACTATATTATGAATATTTTCAGTACCTGCTCTTAAACCTCTTTCTTGCTCCCCACCAATAATAAGCGCTCTTAAGCCAGAGTTTTTTCTAACAAAGGTAAAACCTACACCCTTCGGTCCATGAAACTTATGGGCAGAGGCTGCAAGAAAATCAATCTTAATGTCCTGAAGATCTAGTTTATAATGGCCTATAGCTTGTACGGCATCGGTATGAAAGTAAGCCTTATGTAATGTACACAAATCGGCAACTTTTTTAACATCCAAAATATTTCCTATTTCATTGTTTACATGCATTAAACTGACCAAGGACGTTTCATTAGTATCTAATAATACTGATAAATGATTTAAATCAATATCGCCTGCACCATTGACATTTACATATGCAACATTAATATTATAATCCTTTTTTAAGGCCTCAACTGTATGTAAAACGGCATGATGCTCTATTTTTGAGGTTATTATTTTGGTTACTCCTAAATCTCTAACAGCACTATTAAGCACTAAATTATCAGCTTCGGTACCACCCGATGTAAATACAATTTCTCCAGCAGACACGTTTAAAGACTGAGCAATTAACTTTCTTGAGTGCTCTATTAAAACCTTTGATGACCTCCCATAACTATGGGATGACGAAGGGTTTCCAAAATTATTCTTCATAACTTCAAAAACAACCTGAGCAACCTCATCTCTTATGGGTGTCGTAGCAGCATTATCAAAATAAACACGATTCATTTTAGTAGTTGCATTTGAAATAACGTTTCTCTTTCTCTTTTTCAGGGTCTAATTCGCATCAAAAATACTTGAAATAAAATTATTATCATTATGATACGTTATAATTGTCAATTCCTTTATTTTTGCCAAAAACAAATAACATGCGAAAGTTAGTTTTTACTATAATCACTATTGCTCTTGTTTCATTTTACTCATGTAATGATGGTGATATCATAACAGTTGAACTTGATTTTGAAGATACTTTTGAATCATGTGGTGTTACCAATTTGGTACTTTTTAAGACTAAAGAAGATCCCTCAGAATCTTTATCTTTATTTTTAAATGGTGTTACTTTAGAAGACATACTAACGGTTGACGAAGATGGTCTATTTGAAAAAACATATACGATTAACACAACAAACCCTTTTAATTATAGAACCTATAGTAATACCGATTTACCTAGTGATTTATTTTGTAGTGACATCCCCAATTCAGAGGTTATTATTACCCAAGATATTGAAAGTACCAGTGGTAGTGCCGACTTAAAAACAGTACTTACTGAAGATGACAATGATGGGATTCCGGCTATATTAGAAGACAGGAACAATAATGGCAATTTGGAAGATGATGATACGGATAATGATGGCATACCTGATTATATAGATGCTGATGACGATGGGGATAATATACTTACCAAAGACGAAGATCCAGATCCTAACGGAGACGGTGATTTAAGTGATGCACTGGATAGTGACGGTGACTCCATACCAGATTATTTAGATACAGACGATGATGGCGATGGTGTAAAAACCAGAGATGAAGAAAATGATTCCCAAGACAACAATCCCGCTAATGATACTACCAACTTTGAGGTTGGTCCTGATTATTTAAATCCTCAAGTTGCCACAACAGTTCCCGCTACTGGCTATAGAACGCATACTATTGTGCAAACCTATAAAGTCACGCTTATCATTAGAGATATTGACATTCAAATCATCTCTGCCGATTTCTATGATTTTGGAGAATTAGAAAACAGTGCCTTATCACAAACACGCGTAGGTGATCCTATTTTTAATTAATTGGAAGGCGCATTTTGATAAATATACACCTCAGTAGCACCTAAACCATATTTTTGGTAGTTGGCATCATAGTATTTCACGTTACTATAACGACCAAATAAATATTCCAACTCCATTTTAAGTACACCTTGGCCAACGCCGTGAATAAATACGACCTTTTGAATGCGCTTAGAAATAGCAAAATCCAATTGCCGTCTTGCTGTGTCTAACTGTAAGTTTAACATATCATGATTTGCCATACCCCTTGAAGATTTTACTAATTGATTAATATGTAAAT
The DNA here is from genome assembly GCF_014651495.1 of Algibacter mikhailovii. Taxonomy (GTDB): domain Bacteria; phylum Bacteroidota; class Bacteroidia; order Flavobacteriales; family Flavobacteriaceae; genus Algibacter_E; species Algibacter_E mikhailovii. Next base: position 54,579 of record NZ_BMWZ01000006.1, on the reverse strand, counting down.
CCACTTCTAGAGTAGGCTCATAACGATCTTTTGCCCGTTTCTTAACTTGATGCCTTCTTTTAGTTTGTTCTTTCTCTGCTACCACGGCATCAATTGACGTTTTAGAAAACAAAGCCGTTTTTAACTTCTGATTTTTTTCACTCTTCACCAACTCATTAGTCTGGAAATTTAATAAAAACCCATCTCCTGTTTCAATGGTTACAGTTTGGTTATTTATTTCTTTTATTACACCAGATAAATCTTCATCTAAAACCAATACATGATCACCAAGTTCAAAATTCATAAGTCTTCGTTTTCTTGATGTTCGTCATTCTCATGCTTATTTCTACTTGGGATCGTCTTAGAAATTCGGTAAACGCCAATCATTAATAATACAATGCCTCCCATTAACATGAATTGATTTTCGTGCTCACCTACTTTGGCATACATGGCTGTAAACGCGCCAATAATTATAAAAATATAATTTAAATATTTCATAGTACTTATTACATCTATGGTAGCGCAAATTACACCAATAATTTAGAATTTTCTTCGTAATTATCAATAAAAATAAATCACTGCATGCACTACTAAAGCTCCATCATATTAAGTTTCTTTTAGTATTTTAGCTACTTCATTGTTTGTGCTTTACTATCTATGGAAGAATTCATGCTCCCCTGTTTAAATAAAAAACTACTAGGCTTTGAATGCTTTGGTTGTGGGATTCAGCGTTCTATAGCGCTAATTTTAGAAGGTGAGTTTGTCGGTGCTTTCCATATGTATCCGGCCATATATAGTTTAACCGTTTTATTCGTATTAATACTTATTAATTATTTTCAGAATTTCAAATGGGGTAGTAAAATAATTACTATTTTGGCTATACTTAATGCTGTAATAATAGTAACAAGTTTTTTTATTAAAAATTTTATAATCAACTAAAAACCATAACATGGAACAACAAAAACTCCCAAATTCAACGCTAATTTTAGTTTTAGGTATATTATCAATCCCTATGTGCTGTTGCTATGGTGTTGTTGGACTCATTTTGGGTATAACTGCTATTGTATTAGCGAATAAAGCAGCAAAAATTTATGCAGAAAATCCTGAAGAGTATACGGGCTATCAAAATGTGAAGACTGGTAAAATTTTGGGAATTATCGGGATTATATTGGGCGTACTTTATATGATTTTCATTATTGTCATGATAAGTTTGGTTGGATGGGAAACCTTGCAAGATCAAGAACTTCTACAAGAACGGTTACAAGATATGATTGAGGTATAAAACGATATACTATAGACATAAAAAAAAGCGACCATTGGTCGCTTTTTATATTTATCCATAGTATGCTTCGCTTTAATCTTCAAATGACTTTAGCGTCTTGATTATAATTGATACACAATCTAATAATTGTTCTTCGGTCATAACTAATGGTGGCGCAAACCGAATAATATTGCCATGTGTTGGTTTTGCTAGCAAACCATTCTCTTTCAACGCCAAACATATATCCCATGCCTTATTACTCCCTTCGTCATCATTTATGACTATGGCATTAAGCAGGCCTTTTCCTCTTACTAATTTTACGATGCCGCTAGTTTCAATATATTTATTTAACTCCTTTCTAAATAATTCACCTAAAGTAAATGCATTTTCAGCCAAGTTTTCATCTTGAACCACTTCTAAAGCTGCCATAGCCACTGCAGCTGCAACAGGGTTTCCTCCAAAAGTACTCCCGTGATTCCCTGGTTTAATAACTTGCATCACGGCATCATTCGCTAAAACAGCCGAAACAGGATATACACCACCACTAATGGCTTTACCTAAAATCAAAACATCTGGTTTAACATCTGGCGTATTATCACAATTTTTATTTTCGCAAGAACAATTTCCACAGGTTGCTAATAAACGCCCGGTTCTAGCAATACCGGTTTGAACCTCATCTGCAATAAATAAAACGTTATGTGCTTCACAAAGTGCTTTGGCTTTCACTAAATAATCATCACTTGGCACATAAACACCTGCTTCACCCTGAATAGGCTCGACTAAAAAGCCTGCAACATTAGGATTGTTTTTTAACGCCTCTTCTAAAGCGGTTAAATTATCATACTCAATCTTAATAAACCCCTTGGTATAAGGTCCAAAGTTTTTTCGAGCTATAGGATCATTTGAAAATGAAATAATGGTTGTCGTTCTTCCGTGGAAATTATTTTCACAAACAATAATTTCAGCATTATTTTCATCAATACCCTTTACCTCATACGCCCATTTTCTGCAAAGCTTTAGAGCCGTTTCTACAGCTTCAGCTCCGGTATTCATAGGTAAAAGCTTATCAAATCCGAAAAATTCACAAGCAAATTTTTCATACTTACCAAGCACATCATTATGAAATGCTCTGGAGGTTAATGTTAATGTTTGCGCTTGCTGCACCATAGCATTAACAATTTTTGGGTGGCAATGCCCTTGATTAACTGCAGAATACGCCGATAGAAAGTCATAATACTTTTTACCTTCAACATCCCATACATACACACCTTCTCCCCTATTTAATACTACAGGTAAGGGATGGTAGTTGTGTGCACCATACTTGTTCTCTAAATCTATCGCTTGTTGCGAAGTTAATTGGTCTAAAACAGCCATTTTTAAAAATAATTTAAGGTTTAATGTCTTTATAAAAAGACACCGTTTGACACCATATATAGTGCAAACATTAATAATTAAATCTCGCTTTACGAGTAAAATAACTATTCCTTATCTACCTTTATCCTTTCGAAAGTGTCGAAAATTCAGCGTGGGAAAGAAATCATCCCTAGGAATGACAAAATTAGTAAAATTTTAGTTAATCCCGAAAACCTTAGTCAGACATTCTTCCTGAGAGTGAAGACACTTGCAGTTCTAGACGTTTTATTTCTCTTAATAATGCGTTTTTATCCATTTGCATCCAAGCAAATATTTTTAGCATACTTACACCAATCAGAAAAACAAGACTTCCAGTAGCCCACTTAATTAAATCAAAAGTGATTTCAGAATTAAAAAACTGCACCAAACAATAAATAAACAGTCCAAAAAACACAAGGGTCATAATATTCATAAGGTACATGATCCACTTGTTTTTCCCTTTAAATAAACCCCACACCATCTGGAGCACATTTTGTTCCTCCAAATCATCATAAAATTTAGCTTCTTCTTCAGTTAACGTTTCCTTTATTAATTTATCAATATCTTCATTATGTGTTTTCATGTCTTTTTATTTTTTAATTTATAGTATTATGTATTTCTATGTTTTCAAAAGCTGTTTTAGTCGTTCTCTAGCATGGAATAATCTTGATTTCGCAGTACCTACCGATATATTGAGCATTACGCTAATTTCTTTTAATGAGTACTCCTGAGTATAAAACAAGCGAATAACCATTTGCTGATGTGGTGGTAACGTTTTTAGTGCTTTCAGTAATCTTAACTTTATTGCCGTATTGCTGTTTTCATCTTCAGTAATAACGGTATTTTTGAAATTATAATCATCAAGGTTATTTTTTAATTTTTTATTCGCTTTAATCCAATCTAAAGACTTGGTATACACAATACGTAACGCCCAACTCCCAAAACTTTCTGGCTTTTTTAAACCGTCAATTTTATTAATAATCACACTCCAAGCATCTTGAGCAATATCTTTAGCTACATCTGCATCTTTAACCAACCAGAATGCTTTTTCACAAAATGTTTTATGCCATCGTTTAACTAATAAGGCAAGCGCATCCTTCTTTCCTGACTGAATTTGCTTTACTAAAACACCATCTATATCCTTTTGTTTTTTCACTTACTTGGTTTTAGTAAAAATCGCCATAAACGCACCCAGTAACACCATGTTGTAAATTTTTTAGTCTCTAAAAAATTATTTTCTATAGTGTCAAAAGCATTTTCAATTAAGGCATCATGCAGCCATCTAATAACAAATATCCATTTAAAAGTAGCTAAAAAACCTTCCGTTTTCATGAGAATGCTATGCCTAACTTCGGTAGCCTCCTCATTTAATGCAATAATTTCAAACCTATGATCACCATTAAATCCTTCGGGTTCTAAGAATTCGAAACTCATATACTCGCCTTCCTCATACCCCTTAATTGAATACCTAATCATACCATGTCCGCCTTCCTCACCTATTTTTAACCCTGTTTTAAACTTTATGGCTGGCCACCTATCTTTTGGCCACACTTTATCTTCCTTAGTCGCCAAAGTTTTCATTAGACTAGAAACCCTTGCTTTAGGCTGATTAATAACTCGTTTATGGATATTTACAACTTGCATTCTACACTATAGACAACCAAAATTTAAAAAGGTTCATTTATTTTTAAATAATTTTAAATTCCTTTAAAGTTAATAGAAATAAAGCCATATTTATGTATTGCTATTATTATTTTTGCAGCATGTCTAGAAGAAGCAAACAGAGAAAACAAGTTTTTGAAAACGTAGAAGTCATAGATGCTGGAGCAAAAGGTAAAACCATTGCAAAAGCGCCTGATGGCAAGGTGATTTTTTTACCTAATGCCGTACCAGGTGATATAGTAGATGTGCAAACCTTCAAAAAACGCAAGGCCTATTATGAAGGTAAAGCCACTGTTTTTCATAAACGATCTGATAAACGCACCACGCCTGCTTGCGAACATTTTGGAACCTGTGGTGGTTGTAAATGGCAAGATATGGGCTATGAACATCAATTGTTTTATAAACAAAAGGAGGTTACCAATAACTTAACCCGCATTGGTCATATAGAACTGCCTGAGGTCACTCCAATCCTTGGATCCAAAGCGCAATACTTTTATAGAAATAAGATGGAGTTTTCTTTTAGTGATAGCAGATGGTTAACCCTTGAAGAAATTCAATCGGATGAGGACCTTGGAGATAAAAATGCTTTAGGTTTTCATATTCCAGGCATGTGGGACAAAATACTTGATGTAAAAACATGTCATCTGCAAGCTGATCCCTCAAATGCTATTAGAAACGCCGTTAAAGCTTTTGCTATTGAAAACGGATTGGCTTTTTTTAATACTAGAAATCAAACCGGCTTATTGCGTACCATGATGATTCGTACCTCCACAACAGGAGATATTATGGTTATGATTCAGTTCTTTAAAGAAGATAAAGCTAAGCGTGAACTATTATTAGATTTTATTGCTGAAACCTTTCCTCAAATCACCTCGTTACAATATGTTATTAATGGTAAAGCTAATGATACCATATATGATCAAGACGTGATTTGCTACAAAGGTGAAGATCATATTTTTGAAGAAATGGAAGGGCTTAAATTTAAAATTAACGCCAAATCATTTTATCAAACTAATTCTAAACAAGCTTACGAACTGTATAAAATAACACGTGATTTTGCAGGGTTAACTGGTAATGAATTGGTATTTGATTTATATACGGGGACCGGAACCATTGCTCAATTTGTATCTAAAGAAGCTCATAAAGTGATTGGTGTTGAATCTGTACCTGATGCCATTAGTGCCGCCAAAGAAAACGCACAATTAAATAACATTACTAACGTTGACTTCTTTGTAGGTGACATGAAGCATGTGTTCAATGCTGAGTTTATTGCAACGCATGGCAAACCTGATGTGATTATTACCGACCCACCAAGAGATGGCATGCATAAAGATGTGGTTGAACAAATATTAAATATCAAACCAAAGCGCGTGGTCTATGTGAGTTGTAACAGTGCCACACAAGCCAGAGACTTAGCCTTAATGGATGCGCAATATAAAGTAATTAAAACCCAAGCAGTAGATATGTTTCCTCAAACTTTTCATGTAGAAAATGTTGTACTTTTGGAACTTCGATAATTGCCCTTTAGTTTAAGAATGAAATATTTTAAATTTATTATAATTCCTATTTTAATTCTAGTTGGATTATCACTAGCCTGCGAGCCTGATGATATTTGTCCGTCAACCACATCTACAACGCCTCGACTGATCATTGACTTCTATGATGCCAGTAACTCTGATAATAAAAAGAGTGTTTTTGACTTCAGAATTGAAGGTGTGGGTAATGCGACTTATCTTGACGGCTTAGATTTAGATGGCAATGAAATTGCTTATGATGGCTTATCCAATTTTGATGAGGCCTTGCTTCCTTTAAAAACGGACGAGAATACCACCCAATTTGTTCTCATTAAGGAATATGAATATATAGATGAAACAACGCCACCTAATGGTAACCGTGATACTATAACCATAAATTACAGCAGGGAACTTGTTTATGTTTCTCGTGCTTGTGGCTATAAAACCATCTATAAAAACGTCACTTTAACCATTGAGCCTGATGATGACAACTGGTTAAAGTCCAGACAACCCATAAATGACAATCAATCTGTAGAAAATGAATTTGAAACACACTTTAATGTTACGCATTAGTAGTATATTTTGTATGCTATGGTTTTGTGCAACACTGAGTGCTCAAAATGATAGTATACCAGAAACCGTGCATGACTCTACAAAAATCCAACAAAAATTCGGACTCCGTTTAGGAGCAGATATTGGAAAATTAGGACGGTCATTCTTAGATGATGATTATACCGGATTTGAAATTATTGGAGATTTTAGACTCACAAAAAAACTTTACATCGCTGCAGAAATTGGTGTTGAAGAAAAGAACACCATCACGAATTACATGGATATCACTAGCTCCGGGAGCTATTTAAAAGCAGGTGTTGACTATAACATGTATGAAAACTGGCTGGATATGGACAATATGATTTTTGCCGGATTTCGTTTTGGCGGAAGCACATTTTCACAGGATTTAAATAGTGCTACAATATATACCACCAATCAATATTGGTCCCCACAGCTAACTTCTACAGACAAAATAGAGGTTAGTGGCTTATCTGCTTTCTGGGCAGAAATACTACTCGGGATAAAAGCTGAACTATTCAAAAACCTATACATGGGATTGAATGTACAGCTGAAAATATTAGCCACGGAGACTAAACCAGATAATTTTGGAAATGTCTATATACCGGGATATCATAAAAACTATGACAATAGCCCTATTGGCGTGGGTTACAGTTACACCCTATCGTATAGAATTCCGCTATACAAGAAAGACTAACATAAACATACCTTGTCTTTCTTATAATTCACAAAATCTTGTTTAAAAAATTTCAAGTTAACTTGCCTTCCTATTGAAGTACAATACAAGCCTGCTACAAAATGTCGTACTTAGCATTATAAAACAGGGGCTCCATAAAGCAGGGATCCTTAAACACAAAGCGAAGCTTCTTTGACTAGCACTTTCGGGTATATAGTATCATCCCGTTGAACAACTTTTCCAAAACTAAAAACGTTAATAATATTTTATTTATATTTAGTAATTGAGACTTAAAACTAGAAGATTATGAATAAAATAAAAAAAGAAGACATCAACCAAGACGTTTTTGATTTGTATGATGACTACGCCCATAACAAAATAGGCAGACGCCTGTTTATAGAAAAACTATCCCTTTATGCGGTTGGCGGACTTACCGTCTCTTCATTACTTAGCTTTATTTCACCCAATTATATAGATAACCTCCTAGTAAAACCAGATGATGCCCGACTAAATTCAGATTATATCACCTATAATTCACCTAAAGGCGGGGGAGCCATTAAAGGTTTACTATCCATGCCAGACAAAACTAAAGGAAAATTACCTGGCGTGATTGTGGTTCATGAAAATCGAGGATTAAACCCATATATTGAAGATGTTGGCAGGCGTACAGCCCTTGATGGTTTTATTTCATTGGCACCGGATGCCTTAACGCCACTAGGAGGTTACCCAGGAAATGATGATGATGGCAGGGCGATGCAAAAGAAAAGGGACCGTAATGAAATGCTAGAAGATTTTATTGCGGCATATGACTATTTATTAAATCACGAAAACTGCAATGGCAAAATAGGCGTGGTAGGTTTTTGTTTTGGCGGCTGGATTGCCAATATGATGGCGGTAAAAGTACCAAACTTATCGGCAGCGGTTCCGTTCTATGGCGGACAACCCTCTGACGAAGATGCAGCTAAAATTAAGGCGCCATTATTACTGCAATTTGCAGGTTTAGATACCCGAGTTAATGCAGGATGGCCAGATTATGAAGTCGTTTTAAAAGCAAATAACATTCCTCATACCGCACATATTTATCCTGATGTTAATCATGGCTTTCACAATAACACAACTCCTAGATACGATGAAAAAGCCGCTACTCTAGCCTGGGAACGTACTATTTCGTTTTTCAAGAAAGCATTGTAAAACTAAAGTAATTGAATACTTTAATTAATACATTTTCAATATTGTAAATCTAGACAATAATCCTATGGATAATAGCAGACGAAATTTTATAAAGAATGGGATGATTTTAGGCTTGGCTCCAATTATAAATACCAATCCTATTCATAGTTTTGTAAATTTTTATAATACCTCTGAAACTTTAAAAATCCTTATTCTTGGTGGCACTAGTTTCTTAGGCCCCCATCAAATTGCATATGCCCTAGAGAGAGGGCATGAAGTATCCATTTTCTCAAGAGGTAAAACCACCCCTAAAATACATACAGAGCACTTCCAAAAAGTTGAGCATCTCATAGGATATCGAGAAGATAATTTAGAGGCTCTAAAAAACAGAACATGGGATGTAGTTATAGATAATTCTGGAAGAAAAACGAAATGGACCGAGGACACTGCAAAACTTTTAGTCAATAATGTTGGTTACTATATGTATACCTCTTCAGTTAGTGTATATTACCCATATACAGGTAATGACTTTTCAGAAGATAGAGCGGTGGTTACAGAAATACCAGAAGATGCTACTGATGAAGAAAAGCCAACGTATGCGTATGGGGTAATGAAAGCAAATTCTGAACTGGCCGCTATTAATATTTTCGGATCTGATAGGTCCATCATTGTACGGCCACATCTCATTGTAGGGCCTGGTGACCCTACAGATAGATTTCCATATTGGATAGCAAGACTTGAAAAAGGTGGTGATTTTATTATACCCGGAAAAAGCGATGAAGTTATACAGTATATTGATGTTAGAGATTTGGCAGAATGGATGATACGCTTAGCCGAGAACAAGGCTTCTGGTACATTTAATGGTGCTGGCCCTAACTTTGAAATGACTACTAATGCTTTTGTATATGGCATCCATGCTAACTTTAATTCGCCTATTAATTACATTCAAATAGATGATATTGACTTTTTAAGAGACAATAACATTTTTGCCATTCAACCTTGGGTGATACAATTACCTGAATACGCCGGCATGTCAAGAATAGATATAAAAAAAGCAGTGCAATCTGGTCTACAATTTAGAACATTATCTGAAACTGTAGAAGCCACAAAGCTATGGTGGTACTCGAGCGCCGTTGCAGCGGAAAGGCGAGATAACATTTTAACCAGTGAACGGGCTTTAATGCCAAGAGAAAAAGAAATAATAGCAAAATGGAAAAAATCAAATCTAAAGTAAATAAGTTATTGATTATCCTATTTCTATTATTTAAACTATTCTGATCCGTTATTACCTGAATAGTGTCCTAACAAAATCAAAGTTATGGGTCTATCTTATAATCAGACGTGAAGCTAGGCGTATGCATACAGAATTGCATTAAAATCACCTTAGGGGCTTCCCTCTAAACGTAATGCTTAATTTTCAAGAATATTTACCGATTTACAACCATTACAATTAATACGAAAAATATTAAAACATTTCACGGCATTAATGAACGTACTGCCATAAGCGACTTGGAAAATTTTATTCGGTTTTAGCATCAAATCCTTAAAAATAGTTGTCCAGAATAGCTCCTTTAAGTATTACAAAATAATGGAGTATTTAACCTACTACTCCCCTTATACCTTAAATACCCAAACATCATTATACAAGTAAGGTCTGAAGCCATATGTTGCGCTTTATTTATGCTTTAAATACCGAACTCTAATCTTAGAGATTTCCATAGAGTTTGTTCCTCCATGTCTTTGTTATGAAGGCAAAACAACCAGATAATTAGGTGCTACTGAATCATGTTATTTCAACCACAAAAGATAATTTCGTATCTTACTAACTAACAACCACATACCAACCAAACAATGACTACTAATAAAACAGAGCGTTTACATGCGCTAGATTCTCTTAGAGCCATTATGATGATACTGGGTATTGTCTTGCACTCGGCAAACACTTATGTTGTTGCAGATTACGGAGCAAGTTGGCCATTAAAAGACCCTGATAGTACCAGTATCACATTAGATTATATCTCTAGCATTGTTCATGCCTTTAGAATGCCTATTTTCTTTGTTATTGCAGGTTTCTTTGCATCGCTTTTGTTTTATGAACGGTCCTATTCCAAAATGATAAAAAATAGAATTAACCGTATACTGTTTCCTTTTATTGTGTTTCTAATCATCATGTGGCCATTGGTTACAATGGCTTTTACCTATTCTAATTTAGTGTTTTCAGGCCATCTAAATGCCTATGAAGCCACCTTGGCTAAATACACTAACATAGCTGCATTTATACCACAACATACCATGCATTTATGGTTTCTATACTATCTGGTATTCTTTTCTTTAACATCTTATGTTCTTGGATTATTATTTACAAAGCTCCCAAAAACATCGCGTAAAATAAGTCAGATGTTCAATTACATTATTCAAAAACCTATCTTAAAAGTTATGGTGTATTCTGTCATAACATTCTTGTTACTGCTTGCTATGAATAGGTATTGGGTAGCCACATCATTAAGTTTTGTGCCAGATTTTAATACCTATATTTTTTATGCGTTTTTCTATTTCTTTGGTTGGATATTATTTAAATCAAAAGCCTATTTAAACACCTTTTTAAAGTACGATTGGCTATTTACCATTTTAGCAATCGTGTTGTTCACCACCTATTTTTTAATGGATGATACGGCTTTAGCACTAGAAGTAAAAATGGCCATTAAATCTGTGAACGTCTGGCTATTCACTTTTGGTTTTACAGGTCTTTTTATAAGATATGCTAGCAAACATTCGGCTCTCATGCGTTATGTATCAGATTCGTCATATTGGGTGTATCTATTGCACTTGCCTTTAACAGCATTTTTACCAATGTCCCATTATGAAGTTGACATACCTGCCTTTTTTAAGTTTTTATTAGTTATGAGCGGCACCACTATTATCTGTTTTGTAACCTATCATTATTTGGTTAGAGCTACATTAATTGGTAAATTTTTAAATGGCCGATCTTACACGAGGCGTATTAAAGATATTAAGCCCAGTCCTACTAGGACCCCACAGATTAATGTGGCGCATTCTGAATATAGATTTCTGGCCGATGTTCCACAGGAAAATTACAAGAATTAGCAATAAAACATAAGGCATTAGCTTTTGCATGAAGTGATTTAGCAAGTTCTTTTTTTGTAGCATCCTGTATCATAACTTCAGGATGTAAAGTTACTTTTTTGAACCGACCACTCCCCGACCCGTCCACATCTAAAATAGCCTCGGCATGATCCTCATAGTTTAATACAGCAATATGGTGTTGTGCACAAACATATAGATAAGACATCATATGGCAAGAAGCCAGAGCAGATAACAACAAATCTTCTGGATTATATAGGGTGTCGTCACCTCGAAATGGTTTTGCCGCTGATACCTCTAAAGGTGCTTTTTTATTAGGTATAGTCACGACATGATTTCTGCTAAAATCTTTAGGATTTTGGGTGGTTTCATGAGTACCTAATTGCCAGTTTACTTTGGCTTTAAAAATGTGCTGAAATGCCATAGGATTATTTTTTTGAGAAAGATACGGAATGGCGAATAAAACATAGTACATGTTAATAATTAAGCATTCATCTTTGGATACGCCAATTCTAACGTCGCTTATTGTTGTTTGTTAGCAATCAAAGCAACAGATGTATCGCATTAAAGTTGGTAATATTTTAAAAATCCAGACTTGCTCCCAATTTAGATAATACCTTTGTAATTGGCCTAAGGGGACGAATAGCTTTATAATAAGTAATCAAACTAATAAACCTGTAGTAAGTCGCCAAACAAACTACAAAACGGCATTTAGCGTCAAAGATTAAGACAGCATATGGTTTCTTGCGCAACACACACTGCAATGGTTAATAATTTCGCAAAACTACCTAAGGTTGTTTTGTCAAGAAAAACCTAGCTGTTCTATTCATTATTTCAGGCCATTGAAGCCTACGTATACCTCTAAAGACAATGACAAGCTGAGAAGTACTTGAACCAAAATTGTAGTTTTTTGGACCAAAAGCATAATGGATTGATTATTAACTGCATTAGTTTTGAATTATTCATATTTAAAACATTTATAATGAAAACAATCCAAATAATTTTAGTTCTAATTGTGTTTACAATGCATTATACACAAGCACAACAAAAAAATCAATCAGCAATTAAAAACAATGACAGCATGAAAACCTATGTAATTGAACGTATTATTCCTGGAGCTGGAAACTTAACACCAGAGCAACTAAAAGCAATATCTCAAACATCATGCACAGTTTTAAAAGAAATGGGGCCAAGAATTTCATGGCAACATAGCTATGTTACAGGAGATAAAGTGTATTGCGTATACAAAGCAGAGAATAAAGAAACAATTGATGAGCATGCAAAAAAAGGGGGATTTCCTGCAAATTCTGTAAACGAAGTTGCAACTATCATTAGCCCTGTAACAGCTGAACAATAAAATCTTTTTTTTAAAATTAGTATCTTACTTAAAAATACAATTATGCCAATTTTTATGGACTTTCACGATTTGCCTGATGGTGTAACCGCAGCACATGTTGCAGAAATGCATCAGGCAGATCTAAAAATTGAACATAAATATAATTGTCGGGGATTAACTTATTGGTGTGATGAACGTCGACAAACTGCATTTTGTTTAATAGAAGCGCCAAATGAACAAGCCATTGTAGATTTACATCAAAAAGCACATGGCGCTGTTCCTCAACGAATTATTGAAGTAAACGATAAGATTGTAGAATCATTTTTAGGCAGAATTGAAGACCCAAAAAAATCACAAAACACAAAACTTAATATCATAAACGATCCAGCTTTTAAAACTTTAATGGTCATAATTATTAAGAAGAAAAGTTTACGAAAAAAAGGATTTAAAACGTTGAGTGCTGCAATACGTGGATATCATAAATCTATTACCAATATCATTAGCAAACAAAAAGGACGCATTGTTAAAGAAAAAGCAAATATCTATTTGACGTCTTTCGATTCAGTCACAAATGCCATCAAAAGCGCACATGAAATTCAAGAAATTTATAACTGTGTAATTACTCCAGATTTACAATTTCAAATTGGCATTAGTGCCGGTGTTCCTGTTACAGATAAAAAAAACATATTCGAAGACACTATAAAAAAAGCTAACTATTTAGCTTATATCGCTAATGACAAAGTTGCGCTTTCGAAGGAAGTTAAGGATTTATATGAAAGTGAAAATCGACAAATTTCTCTAGGTAATAAGCAGGAATTTAATGCGGTAAATACACAAGATGAAAAATTTATAGAGCACTTGATGGAGTACACAGAAAAAGTATGGTCATTTTCAAATATTAATGTTGGTGATTTCCATAAAAACCTTGGATTTAGTAAATCGAAATTATATAGAACTATGATATCAGTAATTGGTATGTCTCCGAATAGTTTTCTAAAAAATTACAGATTAAACAAGGCCATTGAATTGTTAGACAAACAAGAATCAAATATTTCTCAAATCGCCTATCAAACCGGATTTAGTAGTCCTGCATATTTTTCCAAATGCTTTCAGGAAGTTTATGGAATTTTACCTTCTAATTATATTAAGCTACAATTGGTTTAAATATAGAAATAGAGAGCAACTCATAAAAATTCTGGCTCATTACGACTGAATGTCTTAATCGAAATCTTAAGCCTTTTTGCTCAATTCAAACTATGACTGCGTGCTACTGCCGTACCATTAATAAATGAAACACAGTCAATACAGGTAAATCCAACACAACCTACCTGATATACTTGCCTTTCTTACTCCCTTCATACATCACATGTTTTACCAAACGTGATTCTACTTTGAACTCTACTGGCATTTCAACAAAAGGAGAAATCACATAAAAAAACTCAAAAAAGATAATGAGATCCCTCACATGTGTTCGGAATCACAACGTGGTTTGATTTAGCTTGGTATCTGTATCAAAATAAGAACTATAATACATAAGATTCCTGCGTTCGCAGGAACTAATCCTTATTCATATACTTCCCCTTCTTACTAATTTCATACATTACAAATTAAGAATGCTCAGTACCTCACCGTGTTAGTAAATGTTTATAATCAGGCATAACTACTTATTGCTTTTTGATAGGAATATTCTAACTTTACCAGATTAGAAACTTAACCTAATATTCTCGCTAAATGAAAAAAGTTGTAAACCTATTCATTTTTAATTTGATTTTTTCATCATTAATTTATAATTGCTCAAATTCTAATGATAACATTGCTGATGATAATTCAGAAATCGTTGACGATAGTTCTTATTTAGTAATGCGTTGGGATGGAACTCTTTTTGAAATAGGAAACAATACAGCTACTATTTCAACTTACGGCTCAATTGATGGAATAAGTTCAAGTTTTAGTGTTATTTATAATGCGGTGGTTACGACTAAGAGCAGCATTTATATCATTGACCGCGAATTTACTGCAGGGGATTCATCTATAATAGTATATAACCGAAACACAAATCTTAGCACAAAAACTGTGCTTGATTTATCTAATCCATCTTTTGGTGATTTCCCTGTGCTTACTACATTGGACTGGGACGAAAATAGTGAAAGCCTTATTGGTATAGTAGCGAGTAATGGAGGATACCCTGAAAGTATTTCTCATGTGATACAAATTGATCCTCTTAGCTTAAAAGTAACCAATCTCGAAATAAATTTAGGACAAAAATATATTATTTCCACCACTTTGTTGAATTCAAAATTATTTGCGTCTTCAGTAAAACCTAGTAATTATCAATTTGAAGATCTAATAGAAATTGATCTAAAAGATAAAACGTACAAAAGTTTAAACTTTAATCTTAAAAATACAATAACAAAACTTACTAGCAACCCCTTGAACAATCTCATATTTTGTTACTCATTAGGTACTACTGGAATCAATCCAAACCCAGATTTACCTTTACTTGGGAATAGTGCCGAACCATTCATTTTGAATATAACAAATGGTGAGTATAAAAAGCTATTGCCTGATACTGACACGGGTATACTTAGTCGCACCTCTAAACCGTTTTATGATGAATCAAGCGGTAACAATGCCTCATTTATGTTTACAAGAGATTTTTCAGGTATTATGGAATACAATAGCGAAAACAGTGAAATTACTTTTATTGATGGCTCTAATTGGGATGAATTAAAGGGCGTAGAAAAATGCATACTTACATCGATTAGAAAATAAAAGACGTCACCCGCTGCAGCCAGTTTGTAACTGGTGGTGTCAACAGTAAGAAAGAAGTCTACAGCTTTGAAACTAAATTAATAAGGTCCTGCCTGCGCAGGTATTGGTTATTTCATATACTTGCCTTTCTTACTGCCTTCATACATCACATACTTCACTAATCTTGATTCCAGTTTCGCATTATACAACTGTATTTTTCTTGAAGGGCGTAATCCTACGTATTTTAAGGCGTCTAGGTTTGAGGTGATAAACCAAGCATCGGTTCCTGGGTAGTTCTGTTTTAAGGTATCGCCAATATTGGCATAAAAGGCTTCCATATCTATATTTAAACGCTCCCCATAGGGTGGGTTAAATACCATATGTAATTTTTCATCACCACCTTTTTGGGTTTTAAAGAAATCCTCGTGCTTTACTTCAATAAAGTCTTCCAATTGGGCATTTTTCACATTCTCTTTAGCTTTTGCAACCGCACTAGGCGCCTTGTCATAGCCAATAATTTTATGGTGAAAATCTCTCGTTTTACTCAACAGTGATTCTTCAATTTTTTCAAACAAATCAACATCCCAATCTTGCCAACGTTCAAAGGCAAATTCCTTACGCATGAGGTTAGGCGGAATATTACAGGCAATCATGGCGGCTTCAATAAGCATAGTACCCGAACCACACATGGGGTCCATAAAATCGGTTTGCCCATCCCAACCGGAAAGCATAATAAGTCCTGCGGCGAGCACTTCGTTTATAGGCGCAATGTTTGTGGCCGTTTTATACCCACGTTTATGCAGGGAGTCTCCAGAGGAATCTAAGGAAATGGTACATTTTCGTCTGTCAATATGCACATTAATTTTAAGGTCTGGGAATTTAAGATCTACATTAGGCCGTTGTCCGGTAGTATCTCTAAATTTATCAACTATAGCATCTTTAGATTTCTGAGCAATAAATAGCGAATGCGAAAACAAATCAGAATGGATGGTGGCATCAATAGCCAAAGACCCGGTAGGTTTTAAGTATTGCGACCAATCCATAGCATAGATTTTATTGTATAAATCTTGCTCGTTATTCACATTAAAAGCATGGATGGGTTTTAATATTTTAACGGCAGTACGTAAGGCCAAATTGGCTTTATACATAAACCCCTTATCTCCTGAAAAAGCGACATTTCGAACCCCTTTTTTCACATAGAGCGCACCTAACTGTGTGAGTTCCTTTTCCAATAAATCTTCAAAGCCAAATAAGGTTTTAGCAACCATGTTGAAATTTTCTGCCATTTTTTTCGTCTGATTGGTTTTTACCTCCAATAGATTGCAAAAATAATGTAATTTTGCGGCAAACGTAATTTTTATTGATAATTAGGGTTAAGGATTATCTGGGATAGCCTTTAGCCAATTAAAAGACAGGGGGTATACATCAAGTGGACCCCTAGAACGTTACACCGGGGTAACCCAAAATAAGTTTATGATTAACGATACTAACACGTGGTTTACCTCATGGTTTGACACGCCATTTTACCATATTTTATATAAAGACAGAGACGATACTGAGGCCCATGCCTTTATGGAAACCTTAACCGATTATTTAAACATCCCCGAGCATGGTACTATTTTAGATTTGGCTTGTGGAAAAGGACGGCATGCGCGCTACCTCAATAAAATAGGCTATGATGTTACCGGTGTTGATTTAAGCGAAAACAGCATTGCCTTCGCCAAACAATTTGAAAACCACCGCTTGCACTTTGATGTGCATAATATGTGCCAACCCTATCACAAGCAATATGATGCGGTCTTTAATTTATTTACCAGTTTTGGGTATTTTGAAGATGATGGCGATAATTTAAAAACCATTAAGGCTATTAAAGCTGAACTTAATGCCTTTGGTTTTGGCGTTATTGATTTTATGAATTCTGAGTTTGTCATTGATAATTTGGTCCCTGAAGAAATTAAAACCGTTGATGCTATTGAGTTTCATTTAAAACGCTATGTAGAAGACGGATATATTATAAAAGATATTACTTTTACGACTAATGATAAATTGTATCATTATCAAGAGCGTGTACGTGGATTTACCTTAGCTGATTTTGAACAGCTTTTTGAACAGGCTGGGGTCTATTTATTGGATGTTTTTGGTGATTATAAATTGCGTAAGTTTAACCCAAAAACCTCTGAACGCCTGGTTATGGTTTTTAAATAATAGGCACAAGAATGGCGTGATTCTTAGGCATCATGCCATTGCAATCAAGTTTTAAAGCAGGTTATAATAAATGGTTTACAATTGAATAGTGTTTTTGAATGAATAAATTTCTTTTTCCCATATACGCTGTTATTTTTGGTGTTATTATTGCAAAATTATCCAAGAATAAAAAAACTTGGAACACCAAGCTCCTACTATCTTTTAGTGGCGCTTTTTTATTAGCACTCACCCTTTTTGAACTCCTACCTGAGGTATATAGTCACTTAGACACCAAACTTACCGGACTTTTCATTATGTGCGGTATTTTACTGCAAATTGTTTTGGAGTTATTCTCAAAAGGTGCGGAACATGGACATGTTCATATTCATAAAAATGAAAATGCATTCCCTTGGATGTTATTTATTAGTTTATGTATTCATAGTTTTCTTGAAGGATTCCCTATACACCAGCATAATGATATGGTCTACGGGGTATTAGTGCATAAAGTGCCTATTGCGGCCTTAATAAGCATGTTTTTATTTCAATCGAAATTCAGTCAGATACAGATCTATTCATTTTTAACCATTTTTGCCATTATGACCCCTTTAGGAACCTACATTTCTAACACGGCAAACTTGGGCGCTCATTTTGCCCATAGTATTAATGCCATTGTTATTGGTATCTTTTTTCACATTTCAACAACCATTTTATTTGAAAGTGGTGAGGGTCATAAGTTTAATTTATCAAAATTTATTTCAATTATTCTTGGGGTTGGTATAGCTTATTTCATTTAAATGGCCGCTCATGATAATGGTGTATGCTTCAGCAATCGGCGCGAAGAGTGACATAACAAAAAGTCAGTAACATGTTTTCAAAAGAAGAATCTAGATTATTAAGACAAGAGTTTTGGACGAGCTTCGGGAAATCATTTCCTAGAAAATGGATACTGTATGACACAAAACTGAAAGGCCTATCCTTTAAATTCCATTTTGATAATAAAAAGGCGCTAGTGGCTTTAGATTTAGAAGATAACCTTGAAAACCGCATTAAATATTGGGAAAAACTGATGGCACTAAAATCTATACTTTTAGAGGAGTACCTTCCTGAAGCTATTTATAAAGAAGAATTTTTTCTGGATAATCATAAAGAAATATCTCGGATATATATGCCTTTAGAACAAAAGGTATCCATACATAACAAAAACACATGGCGTGATGTTATGGAGTTCTTCAACACCAACATGAGCTTGTTTGAGGCCTTTTTTGAGGAATACAAGGAGATTATTGAAAGTTAGATAGCTACTTCAAATCTATATATGAAAGTGTATATGGTTTACTGTGTGTACTGTTTTTCATACCCTTTGTAACCATTAAATCAAAATTAGAAATAACCAATTTTCCATTGTAAACAATAAGATCTGCTGGCTGATCTAATTCACCATTGGCCCCATTATTGTCTGGATATTCAGCCAACAGCTGGACTTCTTTGTTTTGGTCAATTTTAAAAATCTGGTTTTGTGCAAAACCTGCGACATAGATATTACCATCATTATCGGTATGTATTCCGTCCGGAGCTGAATTTAAAGGCAATTGAGCATATAGCTCTGTTTTTATAACGCTGCCATCTTTCGATAAAAAGAGTTTAGTTAATCGGGCATCACCTAAATTCCCAATAATTAAATGCCCGTCTTGATCAAATACCAGACCATCAATACCAACTTGCCTATCCGGATTTTTGGTTTCTTCAGAGTAAATGAGATTGGCATCCGTGGCATCATTATTCATTTTGATATTTCGATCTGAACTATTAAAACGATATACGCCACTGCTAACCCCTTTGGTATTAAATTTTGGTAGAGAGGTTTGTGTGACATACAGTGCGCCTTCATGATAACGAATGCCATTTATAGACTTAAAATTATAAGCTACAACTTCGGTTTTAACTAAGGAATCATTATCAAAAGTCATGCTGAGTAATCGTCCTTTAGATTGATTGTCGCAAACATATAATACGCCATGCTCGTCAAATGCAATACCCATAGGCTGTGCCTTCCCACTTTCTTCCAGAACAGGGACATCTGCAAATTTTGTAATAGCACCATTTTCTGCAATTCGGACTAAAACCCCCAACTGATTATTATCAGCAAAATTAGGGCATGATAAAATCAAACGACCATCTGGTGCAATGGCAAAGGCATCTGGCGTTGGACAATACGACGGTAAAACAGCAAAAAGTTTTGCAGGCTGCTGGGCCTCTATAGCCTTAATAGCTAAAATCACTAAAAGGATAAAAAAAATGGAAGACTTAAACTTATAGCACAGGTTCATGTTGAGCGTTTTATACATCAAAACTACTACATAAAAAACCCCTAGACTACCAAGAACTTATCCTATCATTGTGCAATCTTATCTTAAATGCGCTTTGCCATAAGATAGTCATCCATAACAAACCCTTGACCAATGTCTTCAATAACAGAATCGGTAATTTCAAATCCCATTTTTTTATAAAACGTAATGGAATTCGCATTGTATTTATTCACATGAAGTCTAACTAGAGATACCCCTTGATCTTTTGCCAATGCCACCGTATGCTGAATGACCTTTTTGGCGATGCCCTTGCCTCTACTTTCCTTTAAAACATAAAGTTTACTAATATAAAGATGGTCCTTATGACAATCAATACCAACGTAGCCCACAGGAACATCATGATCTGTCAAATAAAAATATAGGGTCCCGTCTTTAGCGCGAGCAGTCATATGAGATACCGAATTAAATTTTTCGAGCATATACGCTATTTGCGCTACACTAATAATCTTTATGTAGTGTTCATGCCAAATAGTATGTGCCAAACCGGAAATGGTTTCAAAATGCTCTATGGTTGTCGCCGGAAGAATCTGTATCATAAACTAAAAAGAAACTAATTTATAGCACTTAAATAACGTAAAAATATACCATAAAGAAATGACATATAGCCCCTGCTAATACAAACATATGCCAAATCACATGGTTATAAGGTATTTTTTCAATGGCATAAAATATAATACCGACAGTATAAGCCAAACCGCCTGCAAATAAAAATAATACACCATTACTCCCAATGGCATCAGATAAATTCGAAAAATCAAAAACGATAAGCCACCCCATAACTAAATACAAGAGGGTTGAAAAAATTTCAAACCTACCCGTAAAAAAGAGTTTCAAAACCACACCAAAAGCAGCAATGCCCCAGACGGCATAGCATAGAGCCCAACCATGGCTTTGATCTAAAGCTATTAAAGTCACAGGCGTGTATGTTCCGGCAATTAAAATATAAATACTAATATGATCTAAAACCCTAAAGTGATGTTTAAGAGCGTCACTTTGTGCTGCATGATAGAGGGTTGATGCCGTAAATAAGAGAATAATAGAAAGCCCATAAACAATAACACTAAATAGACTATACGGTGTTTTATCTGAATTGTTAATGACTAATAAAACCAAGGCAACAATACCAAATAAAGCACCAATACCATGCGTATAGGCATTTAGTTTTTCTTCAAAGGCCGTTTGCAGACGCATGTTATTCTGGAGTTTTTTGATGAATCCACTTATCCGTCAAATCATAAAAATCAAATTCTACTTTTGGCTTCTGACGTTCTAATCGGCCAGCTTGAAAACTGCGCTGTAGAATGTCTTCAATCAAATAATCCTCTTTAACGTTTATAGGGTCAAACTCCCGTTTCAGGGAAATATCAAACATGCTGGCTGTAGTATTATACCAAAAGGCACGCCATCCGCTACGTAATTCTTTAACCAAATCAAAAGCCGTTTCACCGGTTTGTCTATGAATAAGTTTAACCAAAATCTGACCTTCGGTACGGGTTAATTTCTTCAACTCTGCCGAAAACTCACCCTCAACATACTTTTGTATTTTTTTGGTATACCGCTTTTTTTGCCGGTTCCTTTTCAAGGTTTTTAAATGCGTATTCATAGAGTCTAAGCGCT
This sequence comes from Algibacter mikhailovii, assembly GCF_014651495.1. Lineage (GTDB taxonomy): Bacteria > Bacteroidota > Bacteroidia > Flavobacteriales > Flavobacteriaceae > Algibacter_E > Algibacter_E mikhailovii. Next base: position 32,999 of record NZ_BMWZ01000006.1, on the reverse strand, counting down.
CCGCCGCCATTTTAGCATAAGGATATACCTTTAATGTTTTTCGTCTTAGAATCAAATACCGAATACGCTCTTCCCGATTACCAAATTCCAACTTATGCAGCAACATAACCTCATCCAAATCTATAGACCTCCGGGGGATAGAATCACCTTCAATAATTAAATATTCAATGGACGTAGTATCTTGCTCAATTTCATAGACTTGTGAAAAGAGTAAAACAGGAAAAAAAATGAGTATGTAAATTAAAAATTTCATCTTTAAAAGACTGGAGCATATAACGTGCCAAAATTAAGAATTTACAAGTGTTTAAGCATGTTGATTTCTATTTATATTATTATTTTAGTGCAAAACTTAAATAAATGGCAAAACAGAGCATTCTTAACAAAAAGTCAATGGACTTTTTAGAAAAATATTTAAATAATGCCGCTCCAACGGGGTATGAATGGGAAGGGCAAAAATTATGGATGGACTACTTGAAACCTTATGTTGATGAGTTTATCACAGACACCTATGGTTCGGCCGTTGGGGTGATAAACCCAAAGGCTAAATACAAAGTGGTGATTGAAGGGCATGCAGATGAAATTTCATGGTATGTTAATTATATTTCAGATAAAGGTTTAATTTATGTGATTAGAAATGGCGGGAGTGACCATCAAATTGCCCCGAGTAAAGTGGTTAATATTCACACCAAGAACGGCTTTGTAAAAGGTGTTTTTGGGTGGCCTGCAATTCACACAAGAAATAGAGCTAAAGAAGAAGCCCCAAAACCAGACAATATCTTTATTGACGTTGGATGTGCTAACAAGGAAGAAGTAGAAAAATTAGGCGTACATGTAGGTTGTGTAATCACCTACCCGGATGAGTTTCATATTTTAAACGAAGATAAATTTGTGTGCCGCGCCATTGATAATCGCATGGGTGGTTTTATGATTGCCGAAGTAGCCAGACTGCTAAAAGAGAATAAAAAGGAGTTACCTTTTGGTTTATATATTACCAATGCCGTTCAGGAAGAAATAGGCTTACGTGGTGCTGAAATGATTACGCATACCATTAAGCCAAATGTGGCTATAATCACAGATGTGACCCACGACACCACTACCCCAATGATTGAGCAGAAAAAAGAAGGCAGTTTAGAAATGGGTAAAGGTCCTGTAGTGGCTTATGCCCCTGCTGTGCAGCAAAAATTGCGCGATTTAATCACAGAAACGGCAGAAGCCAAAGAGATTCCTTTTCAGCGTTCGGCCTTGTCTAGAGCAACAGGAACAGATACTGATGCCTTTGCTTATAGCAACGGCGGTGTGGCTTCAGCATTAATTTCTTTACCCTTACGCTATATGCATACCACGGTTGAAATGGTGCATAGAGAGGATGTTGAAAATGTCATCAAACTGATTTATGAAACGCTTCTAAATATTGAAGACGGAGAAACATTTAGTTACTTTAAATAAACTTTATAATTCCCGCTTCGGCGGGAATATTTTTTTAATAACCTATGACCAGTAAAAAGCACTTATTTGATATTCCAGATGATGTAACGTATTTGAACGCAGCAAATATGTCACCGCTACTTCAGAGCACGAATGCCGTGGGTAAAACGGCTATAGATCAAAAGAGTCAGCCATATAAAATCCAAGGCACTGATTTCTTTAGTCCGCTACAGGAACTAAAAAAATTATACGCCGAACTTATTGATACCCAAGAAGCCCAACGCATTGCCGCTATTCCTTCAGTTTCGTATGGCATAGCCACCGTGGTCAATAATATTACATTAAAATCTAGCGATGAAATACTCGTGATTGAAGATCAGTTCCCTAGCAATATTTATGCTTGGCAACAACTTGCTGCGCAATATGATGCGGTTATTAAAGTGGTTGAAAAGCCTACCGACCCGATAGCATGTGGCAAAGTTTGGAATGCACAAATTCTAAATCTAATCACTGAAAAAACAGCAGTAGTTACTATGGGTAACATCCATTGGGCTGATGGCACCATATTCAATTTGAAAGCCATTAGTCAAAAAACAAAATTGGTGGAATCACTGCTTATTATAGATGGCTCACAATCTATTGGTGCTATACCATTTTCGGTCAATGAGATAAAACCTGATGCTTTAATCTGTGCGGGCTATAAATGGTTATTAGGTCCTTACTCCTTTGGGTTAGCTTATTACGGCCCCTATTTTGACAATGGGGTGCCCATTGAAGAAAATTGGTCAAACAGACTAAATAGTGAAAACTTTGCAGGACTTACTCAATATGAGTCGCAATACAAACCGCTGGCAAACCGATATAATGTAGGTGAAAACGGCAATTTTATTGCAATTCCCATGTTAACGGATTCTATCCGTCAAATACTTCAATGGAATCCTAAAAACATCCAAGAATATTGCCATAGTATTTCAAAGCATGTCATACAACCTCTACGCGCATTGGGCTGCCTTATTGAAGCGGATGATTATCGGGCAAAGCATTTATTTGGTATTAAATTACCCAATCATATTGATTTGGATAAACTGAAACAAGAATTTAAACAGAAGAACATTTTTGTCTCTTTTAGAGGGCAATACATCAGAATTTCTTGCCACCTATTCAATGCCCAAAAAGATTTTGATATACTTTTAAGTGCAATACAAAACGTTTTAAGATAATATGGATGAATTAATTGACCTAGCCGATAACCAGGGTAACCTTTTGGGTAAAACAGAACTAAAATCCATCATTCATAAAAAAGGCTATTACCACCATACCACACATATTTGGTTTTATACTAAAAAAGGTGAAGTATTGCTGTCTCAACGTTCGGCTAAAAAAGCAATCTGCCCGCTATTATGGGATGTTTCAGTTGCTGGTCATATTGATGCAGGTGAGACACCAGAGCAAGGTGGTATTAGAGAAACACAAGAAGAAATTGGCTTGCAAATCACCCAACACGATTTAATTAAGATAGGCGTTTTTAAATGCTTTCAATCTTACGATTATGGAATCATTGACAATGAATTTCACAATACCTTCATCTGTGAATTAAAAGTTCCGCTTCAAACATTAATACCGCAAGAAGAAGAGGTAGAAGCTTTAAAACTAGTCTCCTTTGATGAATTTGAATCCTTAATCAAAAACATTAATAATAATGGGAATCATTTTGTGCCTTCGAATAAAGCCTATTATCAGATTGTCTTAAAAAGCATAAAAAACAGTGTAACCTCTTGATAAGATTAACTATTTCCCTAATGACTATGAAATCTGCCGTACTACTTAAAAAAAAGAACCTCAATGCATAAGTTTCTTTTAAAACCTTTTGCATTGAGGCTCAAAATATATTCATATGGCTATGATTATATGAAACTTGACTGCATAAATATGGAGTCAAATTTCAAGAAAATTTCGTCTTTGGCCTGAACTGTACCTAGCAGCCCCTCTGGAGGTGTTATATTAAAGTCAGACATTTTCAATTGTGTCATGCCTTCAAGTTTAACTTGCGACCCAACTACAGTTACATTAAAATTTAATGGGATTTCTCTTTTTGTGCCAGCAATAACCAAATCACCAATGGTCTGTAATTCAAAAAGGCCGTTGCCCTTATCAACAACTTGACTTACTTCAGATAAGGTAAATAAAATGGATTTATACTGATCTGCTTTTAAAGATTGCGAGACCGCAGAAGTAATAGCAGGCTTTACCCCTTTCAAACTTTCTGTAAATACAGCTAGAGATAAATGCTCAATTTCACAAGAATCTAAATTAGCAAATTTAATGGCACCATTCTGTTTTTCTGCCTCAACTTTCCAACCATGAACGTTAGAGGAACCAAAAACAGTCATTGAAGAGTTTTTGTTTTCCAGTTGCATGATTTGTGCTTGTGACCAGTTAAATACAAAACCCATTACAGCAATACAGATAATTAATTTTCCGAAACTTTTTTTTTGTGTATTCATGACATTATACGGTTAAATTTATGCAACAAATATCCACTATATGATATTGATGAAAAATGATAAATATCATGTTTAAATTATATTTTTCGTAAAATACAAGTTTTTTTAAGCCTCAAATTATCATATTCGTAATTTTACACTGAATTAAGTACTATGAATTTGGCTAACTAAGATGGAGATCTACATCAAAATACAATGGCATAGACAGCACAATTAATTGGACCAATTAAAGAAACCTTATGCGACTTGAATATACATTTTTGGAAGTTAAAGAAATACCAAGACAGCCAATACCCCAACTACTTGTTTGTAAATTATTGTGGAGTCAAGGCATTCCAAATAATGTAATACCCGATGATACATTTAAAACTTTGGACCCGGTTAAAAACAAATTAGTTAAGCAACTCAATACCCTCGGGCTAAATCTACCATATTAAGTAACTTCTCACCCTGTATGTAGCGCCTCAAATTCTCTCTTATTATCATGTAGGCATTGCGTGAAGTTAAATCTGACTTGCCAGCAGTATGTTGCGTTATAATTACATTGGGCATAGTCCAAATTTCATGACCTTTAGGCAAGGGTTCGGGATCTGTAACATCCAGACCCGCGCCACTTAACTTACCACTTTTGAGTGCTGCAATTAATGCATTGGTATCTGTTGTTTTTCCACGCCCTACAGAAATATAGTAACTGCCATCTTTTAAGTTATTAAAAAATGCTTCATCCACAATACCCTCAGTAGTTTTGGTAAGCGGCAAAGCATTTACAACGATATCTGCTTGTTTTGCCAAGGTATTGGTTTCATCGCTCAGGCCGATGTAACCCATATAATCCGGTCCTGTTCTACTAGAATTTCTTGTTCCAATAACCCGCATTTCTAGGGCATGCGCTCGCTTTGCGACTTGTGATCCGATACCGCCTAACCCAAGAACCAACATCGTTTTACCTTTTAAAGCAATGGCTTTAGGCGCATTGGGTGCATTCCCTCGACTCCAATCAGATGCTGTTTTTAAATCATGAAACATGGGTAATCTCCTGGTTAACGCCATGACCAAAGCAATACTATGTTCTGCAATCGTCTCACTATGTACTTTGGCATTATTAGTGGCAATCAACTTGGAGGTCTTTAACCCCGGAATACGGCCACATCTATCAATTCCCGCAGAAGCAATATGAATATAATCTAAAGTCTTACTCTGTGTTATAACATCAGAACATCCACCGATATAAACATCACTATCAACAATACTTTTTTCAACCTCTGCTCTTCCACTTACAAATTCAATATTTACGCCATCTGCCACTTCCAAAAACCATTGCTTAGAAGCAAATCCACTTTCCGCTTTTGGTGCAATTAGCATTGTAACTTTCTTAGGACGTTCCCACCCTGCCATGTCTCTACTCGCCATACTAGATTCCCGAATACCAAGTTCAAGAATTAAAGAATCAATATTAATTTCAGCAACTTGTCCTTCTACCTGCAGATAAAAGCAGGCTAAAAAAAGAGAAGTAATTAGTTGTAATTTTTTCATAATAAGCCTCATAAGTTAGAAAATTACTTCTTTTTATAGAATCCAACAAATATAATCCACCCTAAAAGCAAAGTAGAAGACGGCAATAAACATGTAACATGGCATCAGAAATTAAATTTCTAAAACAGAATTAAAACCCCAAGCATTATCCTATTGAGTTTAACAATTAGGGCATTGACCGAATGCTAATTGTTTAATAATCTTTATATTTATCACTAATAAATCTTTCTTTTCTATGAATTTTAAAGTCCAAGTAAATTCTAATTTAGAATACCCCATTACTTCAAAAGACCTTTCAGAACTTGATGCCATAAACACTTCAGAGAAGCATTATCATGTGCTTCACAACAACCAATCCTTTCAAGCTGAAATTTCGAGCAGTGATTTTATCAATAAACAGTATACGGTAAAAATTAACAATAACACGTATAATGTCAACATATCTAACGCCTTAGATATGCTAATCAGTCAGATGGGTTTTGAGGTAGGTACACAAAAAGAAATTAATGCCATTCATGCTCCAATGCCGGGACTAATTTTAGAAATTAATATTGAAGTAGGACAAGAAGTTAAAGAAAACGAAGCCTTGTTTATTTTAGAAGCCATGAAAATGGAAAATATTATTACATCGCCACGAGATGGTATTATTAAATCTATAAAAGCAAAACATGGGGAAGCCGTTGAAAAAAAACAATTATTAATTGAATTTGAATAAAGCATGAAAAAGATACTTGTTGCCAATCGTGGAGAAATTGCTATTAGAGTAATGAAAACGGCAAAAATAATGGGAATAAAAACGGTTGCCGTGTTTTCAACTGCCGATAGGAATGCCCCCCATGTAAAGTTTGCTGATGAAGCTGTTTGTATTGGAGAACCGCCATCAAACCAATCGTATTTAAAAGCGGACAAAATCATTGAAGTAGCAAAAACACTTCATGTAGATGCGATTCATCCGGGGTATGGTTTTTTGAGTGAAAATGCAGATTTCGCCGAATTGTGCGAAACAAACGATATTGTTTTTATTGGCCCACGGTCAAAAGCCATAAAAATTATGGGAAGTAAGTTGGCCGCAAAAGAAGCTGTTAAAGCTTATGATATCCCTATGGTTCCTGGTATTGATGAGGCCATTACAGATGTTGATAAGGCGAAGGCCATAGCAAAAAAGATTGGCTTTCCTATTCTTATTAAAGCATCGGCAGGTGGCGGGGGAAAAGGCATGCGTGTCGTTGAAAAAGAACCTGATTTAGAGTCTCAGATGGACCGCGCCATAAGTGAAGCAAAATCCGCCTTTGGTGATGGTTCTGTTTTTATTGAAAAATACGTCGGCTCACCACGCCATATTGAAATTCAAGTCATGGCAGATAGCCATGGCACTATTTTGCATTTTTTTGAAAGAGAATGTAGTATTCAAAGGCGACACCAAAAAGTAGTTGAAGAAGCGCCGTCCTGTATTTTAACACCAACATTACGACAAACCATGGGTGAAGCTGCTATCAAAGTAGCGAAAGCCTGTGATTATCTTGGCGCTGGAACCGTAGAGTTCTTACTGGACGCCGATCATAATTTCTATTTTTTAGAAATGAATACCCGATTACAAGTAGAACACCCAGTTTCAGAATTAATTTCTGGGGTGGACTTGGTTGAATTACAAATTAGAGTTGCCCGTGGCGAAAAACTCAACATTAAACAGGAAGACTTAACCATTACTGGTCATGCTTTAGAATTGCGCGTTTATGCCGAAGATCCTTTAAATGATTTTCTACCTAGTGTAGGGCATTTAGACGTTTATCAATTGCCTACTGGCGAAAATATTCGCGTAGACAATGGCTTTGAGGCCGGTATGGACGTCCCAATATATTATGATCCCATGCTCGCCAAATTAATTACTTACGGAAAAACACGTGAAGCGGCCATAAAATTAATGATAGAGGCCATTGATCAATATCATATTATAGGCGTTCAAACGACTTTGCCTTTTGGGAAATTCGTATGCGAGCATGACGCCTTTCGATCTGGAAATTTTGATACGCATTTTGTTAAGAAATTCTACGCCCCTGAAATCTTAAAAGAACAAGGTGATACCGAGGCCAAACTGGCAGCCTTGATTGCTGTAAAACAATATATTGAAGACCAAAAACTATTAAGACTACCTAATTAAAACCTATGGATTCTAAAATTGACAAGTTAAACAAGAAACTAGCCCAAGCACATTTAGGTGGTGGACAAGCGCGTATTGACAAACAACACGATAAGAAAAAATTAACCGCAAGAGAACGTGTAGCATACCTCATGGACGAAGGTTCATTTGAAGAAATTGGTGCTTTGGTTACCCATAGAACCACAGATTTTGGTATGGATAAACAAGTCTTTTATGGTGATGGCGTTATAACTGGTTATGGCACGGTTAATGGGCGTTTGATCTATGTTTATGCCCAAGACTTTACCGTTTTTGGTGGAGCCCTTTCTGAAACACATGCTGAGAAAATCTGTAAAATTATGGATATGGCTGTAAAAATAGGGGCGCCTATAATTGGGCTTAATGATTCTGGTGGTGCGCGAATTCAAGAAGGTGTGCGCTCTTTGGGTGGTTATGCCGACATCTTTTACCGAAATGTTCAAGCCTCAGGCGTGGTTCCTCAAATTTCTGCCATTATGGGCCCCTGTGCCGGTGGGGCCGTATATTCGCCTGCTATGACCGATTTCACTATTATGGTGGAGCAAACAAGTTATATGTTTGTTACAGGTCCCAATGTTGTTAAAACAGTAACTAATGAAACGGTAACCAGTGAAGAATTAGGAGGCGCGCATACCCACGCTTCAAAATCAGGAGTAGCGCATAAAACATCAACTAATGATATTCAATGCTTAGAAGATATCAAAACATTATTGGGTTATCTCCCCCAAAACAATAGGGAAACTGCCGAGAAGCTCGAAATAGAATTAAGTGATGAAGTAAGAGATGTGTTGTCCGAGATTGTACCAGAGAATGCCAACAAGCCTTATGATATGCATGCGGTCATTTCTGGGATTATAGATGAAGACTCCTTTTATGAAATTCATAAAGACTATGCCGAAAGTATTATTGTTGGATTTGCCCGATTAGGAGGCAGAAGTATCGGAATTATTGCCAACCAACCCATGTCTTTTGCTGGCGTTCTTGGCGTTAAAAGTTCAAGAAAAGCTGCGCGTTTCACGCGATTTTGCGACTGCTTTAATATCCCGTTATTAGTTTTAGTAGATGTTCCTGGTTTTTTACCAGGTACAGACCAAGAGTGGAATGGCATTATAGTTCATGGCGCAAAATTACTTTACGCCCTAAGTGAAGCCACAGTACCTCGAGTAACTGTAATTACAAGAAAAGCTTACGGTGGAGCCTATGATGTGATGAACTCAAAACATATTGGAGCAGACATGAATTTTGCCTGGCCTGGTGCCGAAATAGCAGTTATGGGCGCCAAAGGTGCGAGTGAAATTATCTTTAAAAAAGAAATTTCAAATGCGGAAGACCCAGCGGCCAAACTTGCTGAAAAAGAAAAGGAATATGCTGATAAATTTGCAAACCCCTATGCTGCGGCCAAGCGCGGATTTATTGACGAGGTTATCCTTCCAAAAAATACCAGACGAAAACTACTTAAAACTTTTGCCATGTTAGAGGATAAAAAAGTAGATCGACCAAAACGGAAGCATGGTAATATTCCGTTATAAGTTAACACAGATTAGTTCATTTTGACTATTTGCGCGTTATACATAAAAGAATCACGCCATCTATCAAAACGTTTATCATATGCTGAGGAGAAAATAACATATTGGCATTTGCCTATACTCTCTGGTGTGCGTGTAACCTCAGCCAAATTATGATCTCTAAATAAGAATTCAGCATCTTCAACCATACAGATTTGAAGCTTATTTAGGTTTATTCCGTTTAGAAAAAATATTTTATTTAAACGCTTTGGTGTGGCTATAACAATATCGACGCCTTCATAAATAGCATCACGTTGTCTGTCTATGTCCAACTCATCATAAGCACAATAGACACGCAAATCTGTACCACGTAAAAAGGCGTTAAACTCCAACTCCAATTGCAATGCTGCCTGTTTGTTTTTTACGAAAATTAAGGCTCTGGGTGCATCTTCAAAGGCCCGCCCCTTTAATTTATGAATCACACTTAACACCATACTTGTAGTTTTTCCTGCTCCCATTGGTGCAATACAAAACAAACTAGCCCCGCCCTTAATTTTTGATAAAACTAATTTCTGAAAAGGCAAAGGTTCATTAAAACCTTTATTTTCAAGAGAATCTTTTAAAGGTTGAATTAGTTTTTTAAAAGCCATGGTAGTGATTATTTTGAATGGGCAACAAATATAGGCTTAAAATCCCTATACCAACTTTCATAAAACAAATAAGACACTCGATTAGGAGTGCCTTATTAACATGCTATAAAATTCTTCCGCTTAAAATTCTAAATCTGCTACTAAATCAAATTCGTCATAAATAGCCTTATCCTTTAAATCATCAAAAAAGCTTGTAGACCCGTAACGCACATCATACTTTGTTCTATCTACTTTTAACGAAGCCGTTGCTTTACTTCCATAGATTGAAATACTAAACTTCACAGGATGCGTTTTGCCCTTAATGGTCATATCACCTGTAACATCATAAGCGTTTTTACCTGAAGCTTTTACCTTAGTAAATACTAAAGTTGCCGTTGGATACTTTTCTACGCCAAAAAAATCATCAGACTTTAAGTGACCGTCTAATTTCCCTTTATATTCACCTTCTAAATCGGTAGCGCCTATAGTAGTCATATCAATAACAAATTCACCACCAGTTAATTTATCATTATCAAAAACTAAATGCCCTGATTTAATTTCGATAGTTCCTTCATGCGAACCCGTTACTTTGTAGCCTTTCCAAACTAATTTACTTTTATCCGTTTTAACTTCTTTTTTATCTCCAACAACCGTGGTAAAGGATAATGTAAAAAAAGCAACAAGCGCAATAACTAAGGTGTTTTTTAAATTGTTTTTCATTTTGAATTTATTTTAAATTTCTATTTTAATAATATACTACAAATATCGGTCATAACCTTTCGAATTAAAATGAAGTAGATTATAAAATAATGTTAAACTAGATTAACTTTTTAATTATCTAATAGCAGTTGTTTTTTAATCTTACTAAGAAATTCTTTAGTAATACCGAGGTAAGAAGCTACCATATATTGAGGAATACGTTGCTCAATTAAAGGGTATTGCGTTTTAAAATAAATATACCTGTCCTTTGCAGAAAGGCTAAAGTTTCTAACAATTCGTTTTTGAGATGCTGCAAACGCTTTCTCTATCACCTGCCTAAAAAAACGTTCTAGCTTGGGGATTTCTTTATAAAGTGTTTCTATAGAATCATGATGAAATATGGCTAATTCTGTAGTTTCTAAACACATGACATTAAAATCAGAAGGAGCTTGTGTGATAAAACTTCCCATATCGGCAGTCCACCAGTCCTCTATAGAAAATAAAAGAATATGCTCCTGCCCTGTTTCATCCACATGAAACATCTTTGTACAGCCCTTAAGCACGAAACATTCATACTTGCAAATATCACCTTGTTGTAAAACATATTGGCCTTTTAAATATTTTCTATATAGCACTTTTGACAACAAAAGCTGCTTTTCAGTATCTGTCAATTCAACATACTGACTAATATAATTTAATAACGGTTGTATTTTATTCTCAATCATTTGATGCATCTAATAAACGCCTATGATAATTAATCTGACCTAAATGATAAGCTAGATGATGCACCAAATGGGTTAAAAAATATTCGGTAGTCATTGGCTCTTTAAAAACTTCAATTGGATACAAACCATCTAGATCAGCACTACTCAATTGAATTAATGTTTCAGTAACCACTAAAATAGTATCATCAATTTGCTTTAAGAGTTCTCTTCTTGGCACGTCTTTTAAAGAAAACTCAAGGTTTCTCTGTCTTAAATACCCAGTATTTCCCAGTACAGCCCCTATAAAATGATTTAAATTACCAACAAGATGAAGACATAAATTACCAGCACTATTTGTAATTGATTTATCTACAATCCATAGCTTACGCTCCGTACTATAACATTCTATTTCATATTTAAGTTTAGTAAGATCTCTATTAAATATTTTAATTAGGGTATTTGTATACATCTCAAATTTTTAAATCAAATTTAGCAATAATATGATTGTATTAAATAATGATTAAAGAGTTTCTCCGGAAATTAAATGATTTAAATTTGCCACATGAACAACCCGCAGAGTTTTAAGTTTGAATTTGTCGCACTAATGGCCTCTTTAATGTCTATTGTGGCACTATCCATAGATGCCTTATTACCTGCTTTACCAGAAATTGGCAAACATTTAAACATAATAAATAGCACAGATAACCAATTACTAATCACTATGATCTTTTTAGGATTAGGTTTTGGACAATTAATATTTGGGCCACTATCAGATAGTTTTGGTAGAAAACCATTGGTGTATTGGGGGTTTATTGTTTTTATAATAGGTAGCATGATATGCATCACCACCAAAAATTTTAATATGATGATTTTGGGGCGTGTATTGCAGGGCATTGGGTTATCGTCTCCCAGAAGCTTAGCTCTTTCAATGATAAGAGACTCATACAGTGGTGACTATATGGCCAAGATTGTCTCTATAGTGGTCATGTTTTTTATTTTGGTACCAGTAATAGCACCTAGTCTAGGTCAGTTTTTAATGACCTTTTTTAATTGGCAATCTATATTTTATGTCAATCTCATTTTTGGAATAGTTATAATGCTTTGGTTTTGGCAAAGACAACCTGAAACCTTGCCTAAACCTAAGAGAATCAAATTCTCATCTCATCTGTTTATTGACGGCACCAGGGAGTTTTTTAAACATAAAGAAGCAGTAGCTTTTACTTTAGTGTCTGGTTTCATCACAGGATCATTTATGGTGTATTTAAGTACGGCACAGCAAATTTTTCAAGAACAATATCATTTGGCAGAAATGTTTCCATACATATTTGCTAGTTTGGCTATTTCAGTAGGATTAGCCACATTTATGAATAGCCGATTAGTTACAAAGTTTGGCATGTGGCGCATAGCCTATATGGCTTCTATAGCCTATGCACTTATATCCATAATTTACTGTGTTTTATACTGGTCTGGAACCAACCCGAGTATATATATTCTTTTAACTTTTTTTGCATTACAGTTTTTTGCGGTTGGTTTCCTTTTTGGAAATTTAAGAGCTATAGCCATGCAGCCATTAGGTCATATTGCTGGAATTGGTGCTGCTATTAATGGATTTATATCTACCGTAATGGCTGTACCTATTGCCAACTATATAGGTGGTTTTGTGATTGATTCTGTACTCCCCCTATTTATAGGTTTTTCTTTTTTTGGAATTCTGTCCGTTTTAGTTTTTCTAATTTTAAAACGAAAACCACAATTGGTGCCTAATTAATCCTTTCTTTGGTTTTCTCCGATACTTTCTTGAGGTAGATTTAAATTATTTTATTAGATTGTTAAAAAAATAATTTATGAATAATATGTACTATTTTTTTAACAAAAAATCTTTCTTTCTTTCTATTCTATTTTTCTTTATTCTTAGTCTTGGTCAATCTCAAACTGTTATTAATATTAACGAGCAGGATTTACGCAAAACGCCTATTGATAGCATTGATTTTGAAGCGGTAAGATTAACAGCTGTTTTAAAAAAAGCTAGTGAAGACTTATTTATGTTAGATAAGTTAATTGATAGTCATACCGACACCACAACGGTGCAAGAACTTAACCAAAGTAGAAAGGAACGTATAGACGCCTATCGCGCATTTACAAAAGATAAGCTACACCAAGACATATCTAGTTTCTCGAACAGAGAGTTAGAAAATGTAGATAGACAATGGAGCAATCAAAAAGATGATATCGAATCTATTATTGGCGATTATTTAGTCATTATTGATCGTCTGGAAGAAGAAAAAAAATCCATTCAAACCATTTCAAAATTTTGGGAAAAATATAGAGCACATAATTCAAATAGTAACGCAGAGTTAATAGAAGACCTGAATAATACAAACAAACAGATTAGCTTATTACTTCCAAAATATGAAAACAAAATTGATATTCTGGCGAAACGTGCTAATTCGCTGAATAGAATAAACATTGAAATTGATGATAAACTAGAACGAATTAACGATTATTTAAATAGTGCGAACAATTTATTTAAACAAAATATACCTCCCTATTGGAATACTTTCACAACAGCTAGTTTATCACTAACAAGCACGTCGTTTTTAGAGTCATTAAAAAACATCTATGACCACCTTAAGGAGACCGCAAGAAATTTTATCTCGACACATTTTTTAGTGGCTTGCATCTTTTTGTTTTTCTATGCACTTTGTATTCGAATAAAGAAAAGGCTTCAATTTCAAACAGATTTTATTGAAACACATAGGCTAAATCTAAATACTGTTTTTAATAGACCCTTTTTAGCAGCCTATTTTTACACCTATATTTTTGCATACTTTATCTATTTAGGCTCGGTTCCGGCTATTTTTATTGACTTTGTTTCTCTTGGTGCTGTAATTGCTTTATTCATTATATCCAAAACAGTATTTGATAAAATCATTGTTAGCTTTATAAAACATTTTATGGTGTTTTGGATTTCAATGAAAATTGTAGAAATTTTTGAAACCCCATCTTTCATTAGTAGAACCATTCTACTTCTTATTAATGCATACTTTCTTTATTGGTTATATCATTACTACAAGAAAAAACAATTACAAGGCAATGTTAAAACCACTTTTCTTGCCAAAAAATTATTAAGTTCTTATTTAATATTAGCCATTTTATTAACAGTTACAAACATTATTTGTACTGTTCTTGGTTATATGAATTTAGCCCTTTATGTGAGTGCCTTTTTGGTATCCATGACCTTATTAATTATATTCTTATACCTATGGAACCCTTTATTTAAAAGATTTATACTATTAGCTTTTGATGAAAATTATTTAAAAAGCAGACGGTTTATTAACGATAATAAAGAGGCTATTTTAAAGTCTACCTCTAAGATTATAAATCTTGGAACATACGCTATTTTCATTTATAGCTTATTGTCTATCATATCCCTTTTCAACCCCATTGTTGATTGGGTTGACACCTTCATTAATAATGAAATAACCATTGGTTCCCTTACATTTTCTTTATGGAGTATAATACTATTTGTAGTGATTATAGCGCTCTCAACCTTTTTATCAAAAGTGATACAATTGTTTTTGCAAGATGAAGTCTTGGTTAAGGCCAATTTAGAACGTGGTTTCCCTGAAACCATTTCTATGCTTGTAAAATATCTAATTGCTGGGGTTGGTTATTTCGTAGCCATTACAACTTTAGGGATTGAATTGAGTCAAATGACCATAATATTTGGTGCATTAAGTGTTGGTATTGGATTTGGACTTCAAAATATATTTAACAATTTAGTATCCGGACTCATCCTCATTTTCTCCAGACCAATACGTATTGATGATACTATTGAAATCAATGATATGGTTGGAAGAGTGAATAGCATAGGCATTCGTTCGAGTCATGTGCGCACTTTTGAAGGTGCAGAAGTTATTATTCCAAATGGTAACTTAATATCAAATGAAGTAATTAATTGGACCCTTTCTGATCAGCGAAGACGTATAGAAGTTATGATTGGTGTTGCCTATGGTAGTAATATCAAGCAAGTATCAGAATTACTTCAAGACATTTTAAATAATGACGATCAAGTGATAAATTTCCCAGAACCTCTAGTGCTATTTGATGAATTTGCCGATAGTTCTTTAAATTTTAAATTGTTATTCTGGACAGGGAATATTGGGGATTGGATGATCGTAAAAAGTAATGTTCTATTTGAAATTAATGCCGTCTTTGAAAAGGAAAATATTGAAATACCTTTTCCTCAAAGAGATATTCATATGATATCTGAGTAAAGCATTATCATACGTTTAAGGAACGCTAAACGTTGGTGTTTTTTTTGTAAAAGCTACCAAATGGAATACAAATTAATGAATTTAAAACAGCCCACATTAGCACCTTTTTCTATGTTAAAATTATGCATCAATATTTTCATAAGCCTTGCAGTATGTCAGAGTTTTGGTCAAACCCATGATTCTATTGCAAAACAACTTTCCAATGATTTAAAACCAATATTTGACAAAGGTCATATTAATGGACTTTCAGTAGCCATCGTTAATGAACAGGGAACACTATTTGAACAAGGATTAGGCTATGCCGACAAAAAAGCAGGACAGCCGTATACAGAGCATACCATTCAGAATATCGCTTCTATCTCTAAAACATTTATTGGTGTTGCACTATTGAAAGCTCAAGAAATGGGAGCGCTAAATTTGGATGACCCCATTAATAAGTATCTACCATTTAAAGTAATTAACCCTCATTTTCCTGATAAAGCCATAACGATTAAACATCTTGCTACCCACACGTCAAGCATAAAAGACCCTTCACAATATGAGGATAACGGCTATGTCTTGATGCATAAAAATAATGACAATCTAAAGGTCAGCTCTAATTTTATTTCGCCAGATAATATGATGGATTATAAAGTCTTCTTGAAAAATATTTTAGACCAAGAAGGTAACTGGTATCATAAGAAAGTTTTTCTTAAGAATGAACCAGGAGCGCTATTTGAGTATTCTAACATCGCTGCCGGACTAGCGGCTTTCGTTCTTGAAAAAGCAACAGGTCAAGCTTTTAATGCATTTACAAAAACGTATATTTTTTCACCTTTGGAAATGTCCAATTCGGGATGGTTCCGTGACGAAGTAGACAATTCCAAACATTCAAAACTTTATGCGGATATTGATACGGAATTAGCACCTTACTATTTGATAAATTATCCCGATGGTGCTTTAATTACATCAATTCATGATCTAGGAAAATTTCTTAAAGAGTTAATTTCTGGCTATAATGGCCATGGCACGCTACTAAATAAATCTAGTTATAGCGAACTATTTAAACCAAATTTAAAAGACTCAAACTACAAAAAACGAAATACAAATGTCTATAATGATGAATACAATATGGGCGTTTTTATGGGTATTTCTGCCCAAGGCCAGATAGGTCATACCGGTGGCGACCCCGGAGTAGGCACATTTATGTTTTTCAATTCCGAAACCAAAATTGGCAAAATTCTTTTCGTAAACACTGAGCTTGACAAGGCTGGTGTTAATGAGTTCATTGAAATCTGGAAAGTCTTAGAGGCCTATGAGAATAAATTATAACGCCCCCTCATAAAGATTACTGGTATCGTGAAGATATTCTAATCTCTCCTTTATCTTTTTAAATTAAAATTTCGCTTTAATGCTGTTTAGCAGCGCATAAATCAAACTATCTCAATATATGCGATTAAATCAATAGCATTAATATAGTCTATGATCCCAAATATAACGCTTCAATGACCGTCATATGATGAATTTCATGGCCTAGAATAATAAAGGCTGCAGCACGTGCTGACATACTACTAGCATTAGCACTACCAACATGTTCTAAATCAGTTCTACTAAAACTATTCAACAACACCATAGTATTTTGACGTACCACGTGATATTCCTCCAGTAAAGCCTCTATAGATTTTGAATTGGCCTGTGATGGTAAAATATAATCATCTTGCTCAAAGCCTGCCAACGGCGTATCATCATGCCTTGCAAACCTAAAACAGCGGTAAGCAAAAACACGTTCAGTATCAATGATATGTTGAAGTACTTCTTTAATAGTCCATTTACCAGGTGCATATCTATATTCGAGTTTGTCTTTAGGAATCCCGTTAAAAAATGCGATAAGCTGTTCAGCACCCAATTTATAACCCGCATTCAAATTGAGGTGTTTAGGTACTTTACTTATATAAGTTTCATAATAGTTATGGTACTCTGAGGTGTTTAAATCACTTACTGTCATAATTATATTTTTGCTTGATATGTATATAAATCATAATACCTGCCTTTTTGAGCAATAAGGGTATCATGAGTTCCCCGTTCTACAATTTTACCGGCTTCCACAACAAGAATTTGATCGGCCTTTCTAATAGTACTTAATCTATGTGCAATTACAATAGTCGTCCTATCTTTAACTAATTTATCCAGACTCTTCTGGATTAACACTTCACTTTCTGTATCTAAATTTGATGTGGCTTCATCTAAAATTATGATTTTAGGGTCAGCTAATATCGCTCTGGCAATTGCCAAACGTTGACGTTGCCCTCCAGATAACTTCACGCCGCGTTCACCAATTAGTGTTTCTAAACCATCATCAAATCGATCTGTAAACTCTGAAACGTAAGCGGCCTCTATAGCATTCTGTAATTCATCTTCGGTGGCATTTGGTCTTGGAAACATGATGTTTTCCCTTATGGTACCTTCAAATAAAAACTCATCCTGCAAAACCACTCCTAGATACTGCCTGTAACTACTCAATTTTACTTTAGATAAATCTTGATTATCAATGGTTACTTT
This sequence comes from Algibacter mikhailovii, assembly GCF_014651495.1. Lineage (GTDB taxonomy): Bacteria > Bacteroidota > Bacteroidia > Flavobacteriales > Flavobacteriaceae > Algibacter_E > Algibacter_E mikhailovii. Next base: position 15,009 of record NZ_BMWZ01000006.1, on the reverse strand, counting down.
TCCTGATTGCGGATTTAAGAACGTAGCCGATAAACCAGCGATAGTAGATTTCCCTGAGCCTGAACTGCCCACCAAAGCCGTTACAGAACCTGCCGGTGCTTTAAAATTTATATTATGAAGCACTTCTTTATCCGTTTCATAAGCAAATGTAACATCCTCAAATGCAATATCACCTTTCACATTTTTTAGCTGAATTGAGCGGGCTTCATCATCTTCTTCTGCCGACATATTCATAAGTTCTTCAGTTCTATCCAAACCTGCTAAAGCTTCGGTTAACTGACTTCCTATATTACTCATTTGTACAATGGGAGCAATCATAAAGCCCAGAATTAAGGTGAAAAACAAAAAATCTCCTGTTGTCATTTCCCCTAGAATCATATAATACCCACCAATAGCCATAATACCTGTAGTAGCAACACCAATTAAAAAGGTTGAAGAACTAGTCATTAAGGCAGTAGCTGTCAAACTCTTCTTTACATTCTGATAAAGTTTATTAACACCTTGTTCAAAAATTTGATTTTCCTGTTCTTCAGCATTAAAGGCTTTAATCACACGCACACCCGCCAAGGTCTCAGTTAATCGCCCTTTTACCTCTGCATTAATTTTTCCTCTTACCCTAAAAATTGGACGAATGTACTTAAATGCCCTAAGGGCTATATATCCAAATATAGATAAAGGAATAAACACAAAAAGTGTCATCCATGGGTTAAGTTTTATAAGAATTACCAATGAAACAATCGCCGTAAACGTACCGCCAACCAATTGAACTAAACCGGTTCCAATAAGATTCCGTACCCCTTCTACATCACTCATAATTCTAGACACTAAGGCACCTGATTTCGTATTATCGAAAAAGCTAATGGGCAATGACAATACTTTTTTCTGTACTTGGGCGCGTAATTCACTAATTAAATACTGAGCTTGCACACTTAAAATTCGTGTTAAAGAAAAGGAAGTCACCGCCTGAACTAAAATGGCCGTTAAAACTATAGCTATTAAACTGTACAACTGGGATGGATCTTTACTTGGAACAACTTCATCCAAAAGCACTTTACTTTGCCAAGGTAATATTAACCCGGCCAAACTTCTTAAAACAATTAATATTAAACCTAAAAACACCAGTTTTCGCCTAGGCCAAATAATGGTTTTAAAAGCTTGTGCCATAGTGACTTTTGAATTCGTCCTATCCTGATCCTTAGCGGTTTCTTTTAAATGTTGCATGCCTGTTAATTTGAATTTAGAAAGGTAGTGTTTTTCATAAAAATTACATTAAAAACAGATATAGCATTTGTATAATTCCTTACTTTTATACTCTGATTAAAAACAATAATTAAAACAGCGCAAACAATGAAAATAATAGGTATTGGTAAAAACTATGTGAATGATAAGTCTGAAATTGCAGCCTTAAAAACAGGACATCAGCTCATCTTTTTAAAAGCTGAAAGCACTTTAGTTACAGATAACAAAGACATCCAATTTCCATCAATTACAAATGCATTAGTATATGAGGTAGAACTGGTTGCCAAAATAGGCAAAACTGGTAAGGATATTTCAGAAAGTGACGCGGCTTCATATATTAGTGAAATAGGCATTGGTATTGATTATACAGCCAAAGATGTACTTACTAAAAGTAGAGAAACCAAAGGACCATGGGCTTTAGCAAAAGGTTTTGACGGGGCTTCACCAGTAGCTGGTTTTCAACCAGTTTCTAATTTCCCAGACCTTAACAATATCAATTTTGATTTAGATATTAATGGAGAAAAAATTCAAATAGGGAATACCTCTGACATGATTTATAACTTCAGTGAGATCATTGCTTTTGTTTCCAAATTCATGACCTTAGAGCCAGGTGATCTAATTTTTACTGGAACTCCTGCTACCGGGGCTGGATTAAATGTGAAAGGCGATCATTTACAGGCTTCAGTTGAAGGCCAATTACTTTTAGATTTTAAATTGGTTTAGTAGATGCCAAAAAAAAGGAGGTTTAATCAAAATTGTTTAAACCTCCTTTTATAAATTCTATATCATTACAAGGCTTTATCCATTATTTCCTGAACCACCTCTGGGTTTAATAATGTACTCGTATCACCTAAATTACCGGTTTCATTGCAGGCTATTTTTCTTAAAATTCGTCTCATAATTTTTCCAGAACGTGTTTTGGGTAAACCACTTGTAAACTGGATTTTATCCAGCTTCGCTATAGGCCCAATATGCTCCGTTATAATCTGATTAATCTCCTTACGTAAGTTATTTTGGTCTCTACTTTCTCCAGTATCTTTTAAGGTGACATAGCCATACAAAGCACTACCCTTANTGGTTAACTCGGCAACACCAGCTTGTAAAAACGACCCGCTAAAGTCTCCTTTTTGCAAGGCTGAAGATTTCTTTAAGAAACCATCGGTTTTATCAGAGTTTGATAAGTCGGCTGAAGAGACAATCATGTTCTCTACATTTTCAGCTAAATAAGCCAATACATTCGAAGAGGCTGCTCTAGATGCCAATCCTGCTTTATGCGCAATAGATTCAAAATCCAATTCTGGAAGTTGTCCTGATAAGAAAAAGTCCAGCTTTTCTGCTAATGCAGCATTCGCGTCTCTCCAAGCTGTAATCTGAGCTTTCTTCTCTGCTGCTTGTGCTGTTTTATTTGCTACTAAGTCTTTATAAAACGCCTGAACATCACCATAAATATCAAATGGATTTTCTAGATCTGCGCCTAAATTCAATAAAGTCTTTTCGTAATCTGCTCCTGTGGCTCCAATAGGTTGACCGTGTAATTCACAGTACCCTTCAAACATACTTCCATCGGCAGCTACACAGCCTTTACCCATTATGGTTTTACCAATAATTAATGTTGGCTTTTCTGTTTCGTTATTCGCGTCTGTTAATGCCTTTCTTATTTCATCATGATTGTGACCATCTATAGTTACAACCTTCCAACCCCATGCTTCATATTTCATGGCAGTATCCTCACTGGTTACTTCGTCTGTAGAGGTTGACAACTGAATATCGTTTGAATCAAAAAACATGATAAAGTTATTCAATCCTAAGTGCCCAGCTATTCTACCCGCACCTTGAGAAATCTCTTCTTGAATACCACCATCGGATATAAAACCATAGACCTTGTGATTCATCCAATCCCCAAAACGTGCCTGTAAAAACTTTGCAGCAATAGCAGCTCCAACACCCATAGTATGTCCTTGACCTAATGGTCCAGAGGTGTTTTCTATTCCTCTTGCTACATCTACTTCAGGATGACCAGGCGTAATGGAACCCCATTGTCTGAAATTGGCAACATCTTCCTTCCCATAGTTTCCTAAAAGGTAATACTGCGCATACATTAAAGTAGATAGGTGACCAGCATCCATAAAGAAACGATCTCTAAAGGCCCAAGTCATATCTGATGGATCATAATTAAAAAATTCTGAATAGAGAATGTGCATGAAATCTGCACCTCCCATAGGACCTCCTGGATGTCCTGATTTTGCCTTTTCTACCATAGCTACAGCTAATGCGCGTATATTATCTGCTGCCTGTAAATTAATGTTTTTGTTCATTTTTTTTAATTATGATTAATGTTTTATTGACTTTAAATAACCTATTTAAAAAAGATTGTTTTATCCTAAAAACTATATTTTTTGCAAATATATAATCTTTAACTTGTTAGGGATTACTAAATGGAAATTAATTTAATAACAGATGTTAACATCTCTGTAGTGAGACATACTATGAATTATTAGCTCTAGTTTTCAAAAGGCTTTAATCCGCTAACAGGCCTTATGATTGATGGCTCTTTTTCCGCCTAAAGAAAGGGATGCTATTGTGATTTTTTCTTAAAATTCATTTTGCTATACAGAATCTTAATAACGCATATTAATAAACAACAGATTCCGTATCCTATTAACACTTAGAATTCCTATATTTATTGTGCATTCTCAATCATTTGTAATGCTTTAACACATGGGAAACAAGAATTATAAAACATGAAATTCAACCAAACACTAATTCTATTACTTTGCTTAACGTTTTTTATTAATTGCAAAAAATCGACTGAAGCAGAAATAAAAAAAGAATCGACCATTAGTAAAGCGGAAAAACAATTTGCTTTATTAACTAAAGATGCGGAAGACCAAAACAGAATCCCCAGAACTTTAGATGCGCAGGGACAAATGCATTGGGCTCATAAAAATTTTGATTGGACCGAAGGATTCTTCCCTGGTTCTTGTTGGTATTTATTCGAGGCTACTAAAGACAAAAAATGGCAAATTGCGGCTGAGAAATTTCAAGCACTTTTTGAGGATCATAAATATCTAACTACTAATCACGATTTGGGATTTGTTTTTAACTGTTCTTATGGTAATGGCTATAGATTAACAAAAAACGAAGCCTTTAAAAAAGTAATGATTACCGCGGCTGACTCACTACTTACACGCTTTAACCCTACGGTTGGCTGTATAAAAAGCTGGGACGTCACTAACGGTTGGCAAAAAGAACGCGGCTGGGAGTACCCTGTAATCATTGACAACATGATGAATTTAGAATTACTCTTTGAAGTTTCAAAATTAACAGGTAATACAACCTATAGTGATGCCGCCAAAATGCACGCGAATACCACCCTTAAAAATCATTTCAGAGAAGACTACAGCTCTTACCACGTTATAGATTATAATCCAGAAAACGGAGCGGTTAGAAGCAAGCAAACCGCGCAAGGCTTTGCACATGAAAGTGCATGGGCAAGAGGCCAAGCTTGGGGATTATACGGCTTTACCGTTTGCTACAGATACACAAAAGATATCGCATATTTAAATCAAGCAGAGCAGATTGCTAATTTTATTATTAATTACAAAGGCACCCCAAAAGATGGCATTCCCTATTGGGATTATAACGCGCCAAATACCCCTAATGAACCGAGAGACGTCTCCGCTGCAACAATTACAGCTTCTGCCTTAATTGAATTAAATAAATACTCAAAAACCTCATATAATTCGGCCATTGACAAAATAATGAATTCGTTAGCATCAGATGTCTACACGGCTAAATTAGGAGAAAACAAACACTTCATATTGAAACATAGTGTTGGTAGCATCCCTCATGGTAATGAAATTGATGTACCCTTAAATTATGCCGACTACTATTATCTAGAAGCACTTACACGATATAAATCAATGGAACTAAATAAAAAGTAAAAATGAAATTATTTAGTTTAATTATTCTTGTTTTTGTTTTTTTTAATTGTAATGCGCAAGAAAAAACGGTGTGGGAAGATTTTGTTGCATCAAGAAAGACCAATAAAACACCCATATTACCAGACTTTTCGTATGCAGGTTATATGTATAGCGAAATACCTATCCCGCATGTGGATTACAAAGTCTTCGATGTCACACATTTTGGTGCTATCCCAAATGATTTAAATTCAGATAAAAAAGCAATTAAGGCTGCTATAAACGCGGCAACAAAAAATGGTCAAGGCATCATATTCTTTCCAAAAGGAAAGTATTATATCAATACCGGTGATGACGATAACAGTATAATTACTATTGCCTCGTCAAAAATTGTATTTCGAGGAGAAGATCAGGCGAATACTATACTCTTTTTTGATAAAGACTTACCGCCTTTAGATCCAACAAAACTGTGGACCTGTCCGTCTGCAATAAAAACAACAACATTATCAGAGGACGAATTACTAACAACTATAACGAACAATTCGAAAAGAGAGTCCCATACTATTGAAGTTGAAGATGCTTCAAAAATAAAAAAAGGCGATTGGCTTATTATTACTTTAAAGGATAACAGCCCAGAACTCATTACTCAGGATATTGGTCCACTTGTACCTGATAAAAAATGGACATCAATTCTAAATGACGGAGTTCAAATAAATGAAAGACATCAAGTGGCTTCAGTGAAGGGTAACATAATTCAATTGGTATCGCCTATTCATTATGATATTGATACTAAATACAAATGGCATGTTTATAGCTTCTCCCATATAAATCACGTAGGCTTTGAAAATATAACTTTTGAAGGGCATTGGACTAAAAAATTTGTCCACCATAAAAATGCTCAGCATGATGGTGGTTGGAGTATTTTAAGCTTAACAAAAGCGGTCAATTCTTGGATTAAGGATTGTACATTTATAAATGTAAATAATGCTGCTAGTATTTCTTCTTCTGCAGCCACAACCGCATTAAATATTAAAATAAAAGGACATATTAGTCATGCTGCAATACATGCGGCTGGAGGATCCACAAATATTTTGTTGGCAAAAATAGATGATCTAGCAGGGATGCATCATTCAACAGGCGTTGGTGGTGGCAGTACTACAGGCACAGTCATTTGGAGATCAACATACCCTGAACATACTTGTTTTGAATCGCATTCATCGCAACCGCGTTGTTCTTTATTTGATAATGTAAAAGGGGGCTTCTTTGCTGGAAGAGCAGGCGGCGCTATAAAGAACTTGCCAACCCATGGCAGATATTTAGTGCTTTGGAATTACGAGGAAACGGATGAACCTGAAACGAATTTTGATTTTATAGCCAAAGATTCTGATTATTGGAGAATTGTTCCACCAATTATTGTTGGGTTTCATGGAAGCGGTACAACCTTTAATAAAAATGAGGTTCAAATTATTGAGAGTCTTGGCAAACCAGTCAAACCAGAATCTTTATTTGAAGAACAACTTAAATTACGCCTAGGCAAATTACCAGAGTGGATCATTAATTACAATTGATTATTAAAAAATGAGTTCAAGACATATTATATTATTCGCTTTACTAATAGTTTCATTTGCCTGTAAAAATAAAAAAAAGAGTGCCACAGATAATCAGGAGGATCAAAAAAAACCAAACATTTTAATTGTATTTCCTGACCAATTGCGCCGCTATAGTGCTGGGTTTTGGTCTGAATCCCCGTATCGAGAATTGGCCCAAGGCAAAGGGGATCCAGTTATTACACCTACCATTGATAAATTGGCGAAAAACGGCATGGTATTTACACAAGCTGTGAGTAATTTCCCTTTATGCAGCCCTTACAGAGGTATGCTAATGTCTGGTATGTATCCTGAACAAAATGGGATATGGAACAATTGTAAAGTTGGTAGAAATCACAGTTTGAAAGATGACATTCCTACCATCCCTAGTTTATTCCTTCAAGCAGGATATAATACCGCTTATTTTGGCAAATGTCATTGGCAAAAACCGGAACCACTATTTGACGACAACGGAAACTACGTGGGATCAAGGGAAGATCCCGGTGGGCATTATGTAAACACATACGACACCTATATTCCTCCAGGAAAGAAACGACATGGCATTGAATACTTTTATGAATCCATTAAAGATTCTCATTTTAATCCACATATTTACTCAAACGACCCCGTAACTATTGAAGGTAAAAAAGATGGTCAATTATATTTACCAAAAATATTTTCACCTAAAAATGAATCACGAATTATTATAGATTATTTACAAAACAATAGAGGTCAAAGGGATAGCAATAAACCTTTTTGTATGATTTGGTCCATGAATCCACCACACAATCCGTGGGATGATAAAAACACGGATATGGAAACTCTAAGAAAACATTATGACATTAATAAATACCCAAAAATAGACACCCTACTCGTTCGTGAAAATGCAGATAAAGAAGTTGGCAATTATGCGAGACATTACTATGCTAATGTAACTAGTTCAGACTATTATATCGGATTAGTCCTAGATGAATTAAAAAAAATGGGGAAATTAGACAACACCATTGTTGTTTTTAGTTCAGACCACGGAGAAATGCTAGGAAGTCATGGAAAAACAGGTAAAAATGCCGTAGAACTGGAGGCTTCAGCCATTCCATTAATTGTGCATTGGCCAAAAGGTTTAGCACCAGGAACGACTAACCTCTTATTTAGTGTTGTAGATGTATTACCCACAATCATGGGGCTTGCCGGTATTGGAGATAGCATCCCAAAAGAAATTGAAGGTACTGACTTTTCCTTGGTTCTAAAAAATGAGAAAAATGACGCTTTTAAAAAACCTAAAGCAATTTTATTCATGTTGGGAAACTCGAGAGGTGTTTTTACAGACAGGTATTCCCTTTGCTTAAGAGAAAACAAAAAGCAATGGGACAAACAAGACGCTACAACAATTGCTGAAGCTTTTATTTATGACAACCTAAAAGACCCATACCAATTAAACAAAATTGATATTAATGCTATTCCAGAAGTTTCAAAAGAATTGTTGACTCAATTAAGCACTTTATTAGAACAAACAAACGACCCCTGGTTTCAAGATAAAAGATATAGTCATATTATCCCGTATGCAACAAATCATGATTAATTAATTGAGAAGGCAAATAACATCATTTAATTACTAAACTATTAAATTCTGAAGGCCTTATCCCAATAATCTTAAAACATTGTAAACAATACAGTTTTTCTAGTTCTTTTTAGGTTTCTTCTTTTTATGCAAAAGGTTTTGAATCCCTTTTTTTGGGACGATATAAGTAAAACCTTCAATTAAACCGTGAATGATATAATTAATTGGAGATCTATATATATTTCGTTGGTACGAATACGCTGCAGTACTATATTTTTTATCCCCTGGCATATTACTGGGGTGTATGGCGGCATTAGCTATGGCTGACTGAAACACCCTTCGTTTTGGCTCATTTGTATCCTCTTCTTTTAAAACCTCCAAATTTAAATCTTTGTAATCAAAAACGAGGTGATTATTAGAGTACACACTGTTTGCTTCCATATGATATTTAATCTTTTGAATATACCCTGACAACATTTCCACACCTACCAAAGGTTTTAAGGTACTATTAAAATCAGTAAATTTCATATCATCTACATCTAAATCGACTTGAAAAGTTTCATTACTATATGGCGCGTCCATTACAAGATTTAATCCTGCTTTATTCTCTAAAGTTGCTTTTATATTCGCATGCAGAGAACCCACTACTGCTTGATGATCTTCTTTATTCGTTATACCCGTTACGCTACCGTTAATATCTCCAATGGTTATGTACCCGGTTTTTAATTTTTTTAGCCCTAATTCTCCATAGGCTAAAGTTGAATTCGATATACTCAAGGAATCTAGTTTTAAATCAACAGGAATCGCGTTAATCATGCCTTGAAACATGGGCTTCGTTGTATCTGCTGGCCTTTGCAAATTCTTATTTCTTTGCAACTTAATATTAAGTCCGTCTATAGACACTGATCCGGCATCAATATCTAGTTGAGTATAAAACTCACTGGACGGCTCAAGTTGATGAATCCCAATTTCCTTGACATCAAATTCAATAACATCATTTTGAAAACCAATTTCTCGACTAACTTCGACCCAGCTTTTATTATAGCCTAACGCGACCTCTTTTAACAAAATCTCCTTGTTTTTAAGGTTATAATGAAAATGCCCCAAGTTCATAAAGGTGTAGTCATTCAATTGAAAAGACCCATCCCTAATATCTACATTTATATCGCCCATTTTAAATGGAATTAGATGGTTAAATTGCAAAGCATCAGTTTCTAATTCAGTAGCAAGAATATCGATATTTTTAACTTGTCCAATAGTATCTTGAGTCTCTGAATTTAAAAACATTACAGATCCTTTTTCCAAACTAAAACTTTTTAAATCTGCACGAGATAAAATATCTCCAAACATCGTTTGCAAACCTTTACCACCTTTGTTTTTTGTTGAATCCTTACCTATTTCAACCTTAAACACAGGTTTTACAAAAGCAATTTCTTGCATATTAAGTCGTCTACCAACCAGTAAATCAATCCAAACAAGACCGTTTAAAGTGGCATGATCTACGCGCCCAGTAACCACTGACCCCGCTTTTGCATTTAGCGGTTCTATCTTCATTTCAGTCAAAGTGACTCCAGTAAAAAAATTATCTAGATCAAAATCCTCATAAGTAATATCATAGGAACGCTCAGGGTTTTTGTTGATTTTAGATTCAAAACTTGATTCCAGCCACCACTCCAAGCCCTTAGAAATAACAAAAAATAATACAATAACAAAAACGATTCCTTTTAGGACTTTTTTCATTCTAATTCCAATATTAATTTTAAAATGTAATTGGGTTAACCTAGGATATAAGAAGGCCAACAACATGTCTCTTAAGTTAAAGATAACATTAATATCTATGGAAAACAATAAAAACCAAAAAGCCCTTAAATCGCATTAAGTTTAATAGCCTTGTTTTAAAAAACAAAAAAGTTTAGGTTTCAGCTAGATCTTTTTTTGTATTTTTAGATAGGTCATATGTAACGATACTAAAATTTTGCTTTATGAATACTAGTGATTTTTGTTTCACATATCTCTTTTTTGGTTTCCAAACCATTTTCTAACTAATTCTATAAGTCTATGAAAAAGCTATTATTATCTTTTTTAATTGTTCTATTCAGCTTACCTGCTTTTTGTCAGGAATTACTAGTCAAAAGGTATGACTCAAATTACAAGGAAATCAGTATAGATACATTTATGCTAGGAGACCGCATTATAATCGGCCATGCCAAGAAAGGAAAAAACCCACATTATTTTCAGGGAAAAATTACCGGAATATTTAAAGACAGAGGTGTCATCAGGGTCTTTGATTATGCCAGAAGTACCAGATTTATGCCCATTGCCGGAAAAAAAATTCCCATTGAAAATATTATTGCTGTAGGTAGACCTGATGAGAAAAAAATGAAAGGAAGAGAAACTAGGGCTATAGCCGCATCTGCCGGAAAATTTCTTGGTACCGTTGTAGGCGGAGATGCGGGAAATGCAATATACTGGGGCTCAACAGCAGGAAATGTAGTTTCCGATTTTGTCTCAAGAGAAAAACTTAAAACAGAAAGAATTAAGTGTGAAATTTTTGAATTCTAAAATTATGAAAAAATATATTGTTCTTTTATTATTGATTTTACCATTATTTCTTTTGAACGGCTGCAAAAAGAAAAACAAAGCGACTTCTGCCGAGAAAGTGGACGTTACCGAACACCAATGGGAAGAAAATAACATGCTTGAATTTGAAAGAAACTGTGTTGGTTTCCTTGAAAGTGAATCTGTTGTAAATGCAAAAAAATACTGTGATTGCTTGTTAAAATATTCTGTTGAGGCTTACCCAGATCCTGCTGAGGCCATGGAACTTGAACAAAACGAAATTGTGGAATTATTTGTCAATTCAAAATGCGTTGATGATTTACTTTTAATCAAGATAGAAGATCCTTGGACAAAAGAAGTTGAACAATTATTTGTTGAGAATTGTAAAACAGCTCAAAAAGATAAAGGAGTTTCTGATCATGATGCAGACAACTACTGTTCTTGTGCTTTAGGTGAGGTTAAGCAAATCGTTCCTAATCCACATCATGTAATGACATTAACAGAAGAAGAACTTGCTATGATCCTAAAAAAGTGTAACTAAAAACTCAGCACTTAGCTTGAGCATATAACGCCTATTTACTATTTAAATACGTTTCTTGTTTAAAAGTAAAAATATCAGAATGCGTTCTTGCCGCTTTTAATATGACTTCCATTTCTTTAACAACTTCAGGGTTTTCATGGGCTACGTTATTTGCCTCTTTTAGGTCTTTTGATAAATCATAAAGCTCTAATGGTGCATCGGGCTGCTCCAGAACATTATACTTTACGGCTTTCCAATCTCCTTTTCGAACGGCTTGCCTTCCTCCTTTTTCATGAAACTCCCAATATAAATATTCGTGTTTTTTTTGTGCTGCGCTTTGGTTTTGTAGGGTTGGCAAAAATGAGACACCATCAATATTAGCAGGGATTTCTGCATTTACAATATCGCTAAATGTTGGAAATACATCCCAAAACGCTGAAATATGATTGGTCTTGGAATTCGGTTTAATATTATCAGGCCAGCTTACCACCATAGGCACACGAATGCCTCCTTCATATAAGTCTCTTTTATGTCCTCTTAGATCGCCATTGCTGTTAAAAAAAACAGGATCTGCTCCGCCTTCTTGATGCGGACCATTATCTGAAGTAAAAATAATCATAGTATGTTCTGCTAAGCCCAACGCTTTAACTTTATCCATAATTTCACCAACCTGCCGGTCTAGTATAGAAATCATAGCCACAAATGTGGCATGGCTCTCTTTTTGCGATGCATAGGGTCCTGCTTTATATTTAGGACCATCATCCACACCTTTATATTCCAACTCCGGAGAATACTTACCTCTATATTGCATTAATACCTCTTCTGGTGCAGCAAGTTCTGCGTGTGGTATTATAGAAGGCACATACAAAAAGAATGGCCTGTCTTTATTTATTTCTATAAACTCCAATGTTTTTTCATGAATAAGCGCTGGAGCATAAACTTCTCTATTCATGCCTTCATTACCTTTTAAAGGAATAGAATCTTTATTAGACCATAGATGATAGGGGTAATAGTGATGCCCTAGGCGTTGACAGTTATAACCATAAAAAGTATCAAACCCTTGTTCGATAGGGTCCCCCTCTGATCCCGGAAACCCCAAACCCCATTTTCCAAAAGCACCTGTAGTATAGCCTTTGCTTTTAAACATTTCGGCTATGGTATAGGTAGAGTCCGGTATAGGGTACTGCCCCTCTGGTCTAACTTCTTTATTACCTCTCACAGCTGTATGCCCAGTATGCATTCCTGTCATTAAAGATGAACGGGAAGGCGCACAAACAGTACTACCAGAATAATGCTGTGTAAACAACATACCCTCAGCTGCCAATTTATCTATGTTAGGGGTATCAAATTTTGTTTGTCCGTAACAACTTAAATCTCCGTAGCCTAGATCATCAGCTAGGATATAAATAATATTTGGTTGGCTAGGTCTTTCAACTTTTGCCAATACTTGAGTATCTTTTGCATAATCATTTTTCCCTTTACAGGATATCAATTGTACACCTAATACCATTAGCATTAGAAAGCTTATATTCTTCATCTTTTTATTTATAAAATCTTTTATAATTATATTGAATGCTACTTCGTGTTTTTCATCACATAGAATTTCGAAGGAACCATTTTAAAGTCCATTCAATGACTCGTGATTTGATTTCTCGGTTTTCCAATAAGAGTCTACAAAGTAAGTTTTATTGCCTAAGAAGCAACATTTTTAATAAAAAAACGGAAGATTTTAAAAAATATATATTCGTTATGCTGCCTAAAATAGAAAAGACTACTTTATCAAGCCTGTTTTTCCTTTTATATAGTGCGGGCTAGAGGAGACAGGAACACCCAAATCACACGGCAATAGACTCAAAGTCATATTTGTTAAAATCGAACTAAGATGAACGTTATGACTTAACTTTTTATAGCATTTAATATACATCAATATGAAAAATAGTTTGTGGTAAACTACATACTGTTTTTCATAATTTCCTGAACCACCTCTGGGTTTAATAATGTACTCGTATCGCCTAAATTACTGGTTTCATTGCAGGCTATTTTTCTTAAAATTCGTCTCATAATTTTTCCAGAACGTGTTTTGGGTAAACCTCTTGTAAACTGGATTTTATCCAACTTCGCTATAGGTCCAATATGTTCTGTAATTATTTGATTAATCTCTTTTCTAAGGTTATCATGGTTTCTACTTTCACCTGTTTCTTTTAAGGTAACATAACCGTATAAGGCACTTCCTTTCACCTCATGTGGAAAACCTACAATAGCTGATTCGGCCACAGCAGGGTGCTCATTTATAGCATCTTCAATAGGTGCCGTTCCTAAGTTATGTCCAGATACAATAATCACATCATCTACTCTACCTGTAATTCTATAATATCCAACCTCATCGCGTAAAGCACCATCTCCAGTAAAGTATTTGTTTTCATAGGCTGAGAAATAGGTATCTTTATAACGGTTGTGATTTCCCCAAATAGTCCTTGCCATACTAGGCCATGGAAATTTAATACATAATCGTCCATCAACTTGATTCCCTTTTAATTCGATGCCATTTTCATCCATTAATGCGGGTTGTATCCCAATAAACGGCAAGGTTGCATAGGTAGGTTTTGTAGGTGTAACAAATGGAATTGGAGAAATCATAATGCCTCCAGTCTCTGTTTGCCACCAAGTATCCACAATTGGACTTTTCTTTTTACCAATATTATCATTATACCAATGCCAGGCCTCTTCATTAATAGGTTCCCCTACGGAGCCTAAAACTTTTATAGAAGATAAATCATACGCTTCTACAAGCTCCATGCCTTGCTTGGCAAGTGCCCTAATTGCCGTAGGTGCGGTATAAAACTGATTAACTTTATGCTTTTCAACAATCTCCCAAAACCGCCCATAATCAGGATAACTTGGCACACCTTCAAACATTAGTGTTGTTGCCCCATTAGCTAATGGGCCATAAACAATATAACTATGTCCTGTTATCCAACCAATATCTGCGGTACACCAATACACGTCATTTTCTCTATATTGAAATACATTTTTAAAGGTGTAGGCCGTGTGTACCATATAACCGGCTGTGGTATGAACCATACCTTTTGGCATACCTGTTGATCCTGAGGTATATAAAATAAATAGTGGATCTTCGGCTAACATGAGTTCTGCTTCACATGATTCAGACGCCTCATCTAATAAGGGTTGCAACCATTGGTCTCTTCCTGCTTTCATCTGAATATCTGAGTGAATACGTTTGGCTACCAAAACTTTTTCAATACAGCTGCAATCTTCTAAAGCATCATCTACAATACCCTTTAAATCTATAGTTTTAGCACCTCTATAAGATCCATCACTTGTAATGACCATTTTACAATCGGAATCATTAATTCGCGTGGCTAAAGCCGTTGACGAAAACCCGGCAAAAACAACCGAATGAATGGCTCCAATTCTAGCACATGCTAGCAATGAAATCGCTAATTCTGGAATCATAGGTAAATAAATACAGACCCGATCACCTTTCTTTATACCTTGAGATTTTAAAACGTTTGCAAATTTATTAACACGTTCATGAAGTTGTTTATAGGTAATGTGCTCAGCTGGATCTTCAGGGTTATTCGGTTCAAAAAGAATGGCCGTTTTATC
>NZ_BMWZ01000005.1 GCF_014651495.1 Algibacter mikhailovii | reverse complement strand
TAAAACGTTTGCAAATTTATTAACACGTTCATGAAGTTGTTTATAGGTAATGTGCTCAGCTGGATCTTCAGGGTTATTCGGTTCAAAAAGAATGGCCGTTTTATCGCCTCGGGTAGCTAAATGTCTATCTATACAATTTTCAGTAATATTTAATTGAGCTCCCTCAAACCATTTTACTTCTGGCTTAGAAAAATCCCAACTTAAGACTTTATCCCATTTACGTTGCCACATAAAGTGTTCCTCAGCAATTTCTTCCCAAAAATTTTCAGGTTCCCTCACAGATTTACGATATACTTGATAATATTCTTCCAGATGTTTTATGTGGTAGTTACTCATATAAGTAGATCTGATTAAGAATTAGTTAATAGTTTAATATCTTCAATAAATCTATTCCCTAAATCGTCAGCATTTTTCTGAGAAGTACTTTCGGTATATACCCTAATGATTGGTTCTGTATTCGATTTTCTTAGATGCACCCACTCTGAGTCAAAATCAATCTTTACCCCGTCAATTGTATTTACATCTTCATTCTGATATTTTAAAGCTATTTTTTTTAATATATTACCAACGTCAATCTCTGGAGTTAGTTTAATTTTATTTTTACTCATAAAATAATTGGGATAAGACGCTCTTAAGGCTTTACATGACATTTTTTTATGAGCCAAATGAGAAAGAAACAAGGCCACACCTACAAGAGAATCCCTACCATAATGAGACGTTGGATATATAATTCCTCCATTACCCTCTCCGCCTATAACTGCCTTGGTGTTCTTCATTTGATTAACCACGTTTACTTCACCTACAGCACTAGTTGTATAGTTCCCATTGTGTTTATTGGTAATATCTCTTAAAGCTCTTGACGACGATAAATTGGAAACTGTATCACCTCCATTTAACTGTCCTAGCACATAATCTGCACAAGCAACAAGGGTGTATTCTTCACCAAACATGGAACCATCATCACAAACAACAGCTAGTCTATCCACATCAGGGTCTACTACAACTCCTAAATGGGCGCCTTCTTTTACAACAAGTTCCGATATATCTGTTAAATGCTCCTTTAGGGGTTCCGGATTATGAGGGAAATACCCATTAGGCTCGCAGTATAATGCAATACACTCTACATTCAACTTTTTCAATAATGCAGGGATAGCTATTCCTCCTGTTGAGTTTACCGCATCAACAACAACTTTAAAACCAGCTTCTTTTATAGCCTTGACATCCACTAGTTCTAATTTTAAAACTTCTTCTATATGCGTATTAATATAACCTTCAACCTTAAAATATGACCCTAAATCGTCAATTTCAGCAAAACTAAATGCCTCATTTTTTGCAATTTTTAAAATTTCATCACCTTCTTCTCCATTTAAAAACTCACCTTTTTCATTCAGTAATTTCAAAGCATTCCATTCCTTTGGATTATGACTTGCGGTAATAATTACGCCACCATCAGCACCTTCTAATGGCACAGCAATCTCAACAGTAGGTGTCGTTGACAAACCAACATCTTTAACATCAATTCCTAACCCTAAAAGGGTTTTACTTACCAAACTACTAATCATATCGCCAGAAATTCTCGCATCTCTCCCAATAATAACGGTTAAATCTTTTTTTTGGTTTTGTTGCTTTAACCACATGCCATAGGCAGCTCCGAATTTAACTGTATCTATTGGTGTTAAATTATTATTTACAGTACCCCCAATAGTACCCCTTATTCCTGAAATTGATTTTATTAATGTCATTTAATCTTTACCTCTTTAATTTAACCTGCCCAACACGGTGATCCCTTTTTCTAAAGTTGAAAAGAACAATATGATTATAAATATATTCTAATTGAACCATAATCTCTTCACAGACCATTTTGGATGTACCCTTAACGTTAATTTCAATTATGTACTGTTCACTTTCATTCTTATTCCCCATTATATTAAACCATCCATTTGGAAAATAGACTTTCAGAATTTCTCCCTCATTTATGAGGTATAAATCAAATTCACCAATAACCCAATTAACAAACCTTTCATAAGTACCAGGAGCTGTAAAAACTCCTACTTTCTTTAAATGAAAACAAGTTACTTTAGAATTAAAAGTTTCTATATTATCTTCTGATTTTTCCTTCAAATGATTCATTTTCATGGGTTTACATCATTAAAAATGCCATCTAACAAAAGCTTCCATGGCTGCATAATGCGACAAACCTAATTGATCATATAACTCCGCAGTCTCTCTATTTCTATCTTCTGCTCGTTGCCAAAACTCCCTACTATCTGTACCCTGAAACACCACGCCATCCTTTTGGGATTGATGCTTAAAAATGCCTTTTCGCTTTTCTAATACTTGATCCGGCCCCATAGGAACAGCCATTTCTATCTCAGCAACACCCCATTCTTGCCATGCCCCTCGATACAACCAAACCCAGCAATCTTTCATGAATTTTTTAGGCTTTAATTCTTTTATGGCCTCAAAAATAGCATCTAAGCAAACTTTATGCGTCCCGTGTGGATCGGCTAAATCTCCAGCTGCATAAATTTGATGGGGTTTTATTTTCTCTATCAGGTCTGAGGTTATTTTCACATCCGCAATACCTATAGGATTCTTTTTAATAGCACCTGTTTCATAAAATGGTAATTCCATAAAGTGAATTTGAGAATCCGGAATACCTATAAAATGGCAAGTGGCTCTGGCTTCTCCTTTTCGTATTAGACCTTTTATATATCTTACTTCTTGTGTATCTATTTCACTAGACTTCTTGTTTCTAAGAAAATCAGCTGCTTTCTTATAAATATCTTTTGCTTCGGCGTTTTCAATTCCAAATTTAGTATTGTAATCACAAACAAAACTCGCGAAACGAAGTGCCTCATCATCTGCTACTGCGATATTCCCTGAGGTTTGATAACCAATATGTACTTCATGACCTTGTTCTTGTAATCTTTTAAACGTACCTCCCATACTAATGATGTCATCATCTGGATGTGGACTAAATATAATTACCCTCTTTTTTGCAGGTTCTGCACGTTCTGGTCGCTTACTATCATCGGCATTAGGCTTACCTCCTGGCCAACCTGTAATTGTATTTTGAAGTTTATTGAATATTTTAATATTTATATCATAGGCAGGCCCTGAATCTGCTAACAAATCACTCATACCATTCTCAATGTAATCGGCGTCAGTTAACATTAAAATGGGTTTCTTTAAATGCAGTGCTAAACTTAACACGGCCTTTCTTATGAGTTGATCTGTCCATTCAATTTTTTCAACGAGCCACGGAGTGTTTATTCTTGTTAATTTTGATGATGCTGCTTGATCTAAAATGAAAGTGGCGTTATTGTGTTCTTGTAAAAAAGAAGCCGGAACAGCACTTGTCACCCCGCCTTCTACTGAAGCTTTTATAATATTAGACTTTCCTTCTCCCCAAGCCATGAGAATTACTCTTTTAGCCTCCATTATTTTCTTTACACCCAAAGTGATGGCAGTTCTTGGTGTGTTATCTAAACCGCCAAAATCACCGCTTGCGGCGACTCTGGTTATGTGGTCCAACGCTACTAATCTAGTTTTTGAGTTTTGTAATGATCCTGATTCATTAAACCCAATATGCCCATTACCTCCTATTCCCAATATTTGCAAATCTACACCTCCCAAGGCTTCTATTTTTGCTTCATAGGCATCGCAGTAATCCGCAATAGCCTCTTTTGACAGAAGCCCATCAGGAACATTATAATTTTCTAGTAAGATATCGACATGATTAAACAATTGTTCTTTCATAAATCTTACATAACTATTTACAGAATCTGGCTCCATAGGGTAATACTCATCCAAGTTGAATGATACAACATTCTTAAAACTGAGGCCTTCTTCTTTATGAAGTCTAACTAATTCTGCATACAAGCCTTTTGGTGAAGAGCCTGTAGCCAAACCCAAGATACACGGTTGTTTTTGAGCTTGTTTTACTCGTATAAGATCTGCTATTTGTTTAGCTACAGATTTTGATGCTGTGGTTGAATTCGCATAAACAATCGTACCGATATTCTCAAAGCGCTTTTCAAATCCTGTTGCTTTGTCTATATTACTCTTTAACATAATGTATTTTTTTACTGTGAGATTATTCTAATTTTTAGACCAACTTTTTAATTTATGTCCCCATAAAGCAAAAAAGAGTATCATTAAATAACATGGAATTAAAATCCAATAACTACTTGTTCCTGCTGCTGCCCAAGCATCTATTTCTGATACACCTAGGTTTATAAGCTCATGTTTACCGGCATCAACCATCCTACCATATATTGGCGGAAATATTGCTCCACCCGCAATAGCCATAATTAACAACGCTGATGCTGTTTTAGTGAATTTCCCCAATCCCTCAAGTGTTAATGGCCATATTGCTGGCCATACTAAAGCATTGGCCATTCCCAGAGCTGCAACGAATAATACGGAAGTATATCCAGTTGTAGATATAATACACAAACTTAATACTACTCCTAATGTTGCGCTTGCCTTTAAAGCTGTAACTTGTTTTATATATTTAGGAATTAAAAATACACCCAAAATATAGGTAGCTACCATAGCCATTAAGGTAAAGGTGGTAAAAAATTTGGCTTCTTCTCCTGAAAACCCAAGTGAAATCCCATAAGCTATAATAGAATCCGCTGCTATGACCTCAGCCCCCACATAAACGAATAAAGTCATCACACCAAACCAAAGATGCGGAAATTGAAAAATACTGGTTTTTTCAGATTCTCCATCCATAGATTCTTCTATAGGAACCGCCTCCACGTGCGGCAATGGAGCTTTTCTTATTAATAATGCAAAAACAAATAATATAATTGCCATAACAATATAAGGTGTAATCACACTATTTGCCATTTCGTCTAGTATTTGTCCTTTTTGAGCGTCAGAAATTGTTTCTAATTTTTCTTTTACCTCGTCTATACCAGACAGTAATAAGGCTCCAAAAATCAAAGACCCTAAGGCACCTGCTGTTTTATTGGCTATACCCATAATAGCCATGCGTTTTGCTCCGCTTTCTATTGGTCCTAAAATAGTTACATATGGATTTGCTGCAGTTTGTAATATAGTAATCCCCATACCCTGAATAAAGATTGCTGCTAGAAATGCCCAATACGTGCGCGATTCTGAAGCAGGTATAAAAACCAATGCGCCAACAGCCATAATTGCTAAACCTAAAGACATACCTTTCCGATAGCCAATTTTATTTATGATGTAGGACGCTGGTAATGCCATAAACACAAAAGAAATATAGGAAGCTGATGCTACAAAATAAGATTGCGCTTCAGTTAATTCATTTATGGTTTTCATAAAGGGTATCAACGCACTATTGATCCATGTGACAAATCCGAATACAAAAAACACTCCAGCGATTATAAATATAGGTGCAAAATTATTCTTTCCTTGGAAGGTATATTTCATAATTTAAGACTTGAATTATTTTAATTGCTTACTTAATTTTTCATCAAAACTTTGTATCAGCTTGAATTGGTTTTTTGAACGATCTAAGTTATGATCAGGATATTTAGTTTTATAATAAATATCATTATTTAGATAATCGGTTAAAAACCTTAGCGCCATAATAAAAATCATTGTCTTAGCACCTAGCGGCAAATACAGGAGTTCTATTTGAGATAATGAAGACTCCAGTTTTTCAAGGAATCCCTTTTCATAAGCCTCATAATATTCAAAATTAAAGGCTACTAAACTTAAATCCCTTTCATCTTCGACAGCAGTATTACAAATCGTTCTAATGGCATCACCAAAATCATAATGCACAATACCAGGCATTACTGTATCTGTATCAATGACACAAAGCCCCTTATTGTCTTTAGAAAATAAGGCATTCGATATTTTTGTGTCATTATGGGTTACTCGTAATTTAATTTCTCCAGACTCTTTAAGTTTTTGAAGAATATGCATTTCTTCTTTTAAATCTATCACTGAATCTATACAAGTTTGTGCCTTAAATAGTCTTTCTTTAGGAGCTGATTGTAAAGCCGAATGAAATTGTGAATACCTATAGTTCATATCATGAAATTTAGGTATAACCTCCGTCAACAATGAGGTATCAAAATCATTTGTTAAGTTTATAAAACCTCCAAATAACTTTCCTCCCTCATAGGCTATTTCGGCATCCATTACTTTTTCAAAAGTTATACTGTCATCTATGAAGAACATTAAATTCCAATAATTTCCATCTTCGTCTTTATAGTATGAATTACCATTCTTTGCTCTTGCAAACGTGAGCACGCTACGTTCCAATTCCTCAGCGGATAAATGCTGTAGCTTTGCTTTAATATAATTACTAATATTTACCTTGTTTTCAATAAGCCCTGGAACATCTTTAAAAACACCATGATTAATTCGTTGCAAAACAAAATATGGCTTTTTAGTAGTTTCAATTAAATACGTATCATTGATATGACCTGAAGCCAATTCTTTAAACGACTTATATATTTGGGCATGTTCAAATTGATTGAATGCATATTTTAATTGTTCTTCTAACATACTACCAGAGATTTTTTGGATATATTTTTTTTTCTTTCAATTCCTCAATCGCTTTTTGAACAATATCCTTGTCTTCTTTATAAGTAACCCCAAACCATTTAGCGTCGGACTTTAGCACTTTTACAGTAGCCTTTCCGGCTTTCATTATTTCATTGACAATAGTTGGCAAATAAAACTCTGCTTTTAAATCACCCTTATTAGCCTCTAAAAAGACTTCGAATAATCTACCCCCAAACCCAAAACATTTGGGAGTAAATCCCCAAAAGTTCATTGAAACAATTGCATCTTTATTTATTGGAATAAATCCCCCCCTAACATCTTTACGCATCAAAATTCCATCAATAATTTCAATATGTGTAAGCTCGGTAACATCAACCAAATAGCCTTTTTCATTTACCTTGCACTCTCCTCTTGACACATACCCATGTTCAGAAACGGTATTTTTTAATGAATACGCCATGGTAGTAAAATTATAGGAATTTTCATCTATTTTAGTTAAAGATTTTGCCATTATATCAAAGGCTGCTTTACCATAAAAATCGTCACCATTTATAATGGCAAAATTTTCTTTAACAACATCCTTAGCCATTAATAATGCATGACCTGTCCCCCAAGGTTTTTTCCTTTCAACGTTTATGTATTTCCTAGGTACATTTTCCAATTCTTGATATACATAGTGAACCTCAGCTTTCCCTTCTAATTTCTTATCAAAAATTTCCTTGAATTCTTTTTCAAAGCTTTTCCGAATAATAAATACAAATTTTCCAAAACCAGCTTGAATCGCATCGTAAATTGAAAAATCAATGATAGTATCCCCTTCGGGTGTAAATGCATCCATCTGTTTTAAACCTCCATAACGGCTTCCCATGCCTGCCGCTAAAATCACAAGTGTTGGTTTACTCATTCTTTTTCTAAAATTTAAAGCTTATTATAAATCAATTTCAATAACCAATATTAGACATCCTTCATGAAGCCCAAATACTTGATAATGTTTATTTTAGACCAATTCAACAATTAACAGGCCCTATTTACAGAACAAAACTACAGATTAAGACTCAATAAAAAAAGGAAAAACAATAAAAATGTGCTCGAACACATTGTGCGAGATTATTTGTTAAACCCAAAAATGTGCTCGAAAACAAGGTGTAGTTAAAATATTAAGTTTTTTCTTATATTTGTTCATATGTTAAAAAAATATACAATACGAGACATTGCCGAAATGGCTGGCGTTTCTAAGGGCACCGTTGACCGAGTGCTACACAATCGAGGAAAAGTTTCTGAAATTGCATTTAAAAAGGTTAGTAAAATACTTGATGAAATTGATTTTAAACCCAACCTGATTGCAAAAAATCTTAAAAACAATAAAATTTACCACATATGTGTGTTATTACCAGACCCAAAAATGGACAGCTATTGGGATCCATGTTTAAAAGGTATTGACGATGTTATAAAGGAACTTGGAGCTTTTGGAATTAACATAGATACATTCTTCTTTGACCCTACTAGTACCAAGTCATTTTTGAATAAAAACTTAATGGTCCAAAAAATTAAACCTGATGCAGTATTATTGGTACCTCTATTTTTTAAAGAAGCTATTGTTGCTATAGAAGGATATAATGAACTTGGCATTATGGTATCAACTTTTAACAATCATATTGAATCTGCTGTTGTTAAAAGCTTTATTGGCCAAAATCTTTTTCAAAGTGGGAGAATTGCAGCCAAACTTTTACACAGCATAATGAAAGGAGGCGATATTGCGATTATTCACATAGATGAAAAATATAAAAATGCCATACACATGCAAGAAAAGGAACAAGGTTTTAAAAGTTATTATAAGGAGTTAGCTCATTTCGGCCATGAAATTCATGTCAGTAACTTAAAAAACACCGACTTTAATAAATCAATAGCCATCTTTTTACTAAAGCATCCTAATATAAAAGGCATTTTTGTAACAACATCCAAGGGCTTTCATGTTGCAGATTATATTCAAAATAATATCAATAAAAATATAGCACTAGTTTGTTACGATCTCCTCGTTGAAAATATCACCTATTTAAAAAATGGTACTATTGATTTCCTAATTCATCAAAACCCTAAACAACAGACCTACCTTGGTTTAAAATGTTTGGTAGAATACTTTTTATTTGATAAGGAAGTTCCTAGTCAATTGTTATTACCTATTGACATTATAAACTCAGAAAATGCAACACCTTTTATGCGAGACTAATAATATATTTAACGGTTAGGGCTTGATCCGGCGTTTCTTTAATCTTATAGTTTTTAATAAAAAAGGAGCAATATTTCTGTCTTTAGTCTAATTTTCATGGCGTTTAACAAGTGCTCTAATCCAAGAAATTTAACTCATCATACTGTCTTGCCATTAACATCTCGTATCAATATTCAATTGTTTAAAATGTTTTTTATAAAAACATAATATGTCGCTAATAATTCCTTATAAATTAAATGACTTACTTCATATTTTAGAATTTTATTTTACTTTTTGAAATCTAGCACACCATTTTACTTATTAGAATTCAATTTAATCACATGTACAATATCTTAAACCACCTTCCCGAAATTACTAAAACCCTAGATAAATTCTCTATTCTTTAAATGACCCTATCAATTTTGGAAATTCATATTACAATAAATATTTAATTATTTTAATGTGTTCGAGCACATTAAAATAAATTTTACTATATTTACAACCCATATAAAGCAATAATGCAAAAAATAAAAAATTGACAACATTTATTTATACCAATCTGTGACTTAACCTTTTTTATTTCTCAAATAAGGTGCTCGTACACATTTATTTTGAAATATTCTTTTAGTTAGTTTTTTAATTATGTACGGGGTTAAACAAGCTTTGTAAAAAGTACTTAAACACCTAATTCTTGAGGTGTATTTATTCTTTTCATTTAGCCTTGTTAAACCTCGTTAATTAAACTAAAGCACACAACTATATAACTGAACAACTATAAAACTAAAATTAAAAAAAAAGCGAATGAAAAATTAATTACAAATGAACAAAATCAGACCAAACAATTGGTCAAAAAAATTAGTCAAACAAATTTTACAACCGAAATTCTTTAGATTTTCTGGGAAAACCAAAAACAATTAATTAATAAATATTTAATAATTCAAAAAATATGAAAAACCTTCTTAAGCTCACAAGGAGCGAGAATACATTTTTAAGTTTTGATATAAAAATAAAATTGTCATTATTAGCTTTATTTGCCATACTCACAGGACATGCAAATGCTAATTCTAACATTTTTACATCTAATATATTAGACGTGTACACAGTAAATTTACAACAAACGGTAACAGGAGTAGTTACAGACACCAATGGACAGCCTTTAGCAGGTGCAACAGTAATAGAAAAAGGCACAAACAACGGTGTTTCAACGGATTTCGACGGTAATTTCTCAATTAACTTAAATAACCCAGAAGCCATACTTGAGGTGTCTTATGTTGGCTTTGTATCAATAGAAATAATAGCCTCTAAAGCGGCAACAATAACTTTGACAGAAGACCTTTCTGAGCTCGAAGCTGTTGTTGTTGTGGGCTACGGGACCAAGAAAAGAGAAGACCTCACAGGATCAATATCGAGTGTTTCTGCTAAATCATTTGAAAAACAACCACTTATCCAAGCCTCTGATGCCATTCAAGGTAGAGCAGCAGGTGTTAGCGTAACTAAGATCTCAGGAGCTCCTGGTGCCACACCAAAAATTAGAATTAGAGGATCCAATTCACTTACTGGCAGTAGTGACCCCCTAGTTGTAATAGATGGCTTTTTTGGAAGCGTTGCAGATTTAGATGAGCTAAACCCTAATGATATACAATCTATTGATGTTTTAAAAGATGCAACAGGAACTGCTATGTACGGTTCTAGAGGTGCAAATGGAGTAATTGCTGTTACCACTGTAAAAGGCGTAAGTGAGAAGCCTACTGTGAGCTTCAACACCTTTTATGGCATGCAATCCCTGCCTAATCAACTTGATGTATTAAGTGGTGGAGATTATGCTAGAGAAGTTAATAAATTTGAGAATGCCAAAGGTGGAGCTCCTTTATTTACTGAAGCCGAAATAACACAGTTAGATGCCAACGGTGGGTCCAAATGGCAAGATCAAATCTATAGAAATGCACCTACTTCTAATTACCAATTATCCGTAAGAGGTAAAAGTGGTAAAACAGGTTATTTTATTTCGGGAAATTACGCAGACCAGGATGGTATTATTGTTAATACCGGATTTAAAAGATATAATTTAAGAAGTAATATAGACTTTAAAATAAGTGAAAAAATAAGTGCTAGATTAAATTTAACTGGATCAAGAAGGGAAACTTTAAATACAGGTAGAAGACAAGGTCTTAATTCTCCAGTTACACAAGCTGTTATTTTTGATCAAACTGCCCCACCCTATCAACCAGATGGTTCTGTAACGCGCACAGGTAGACCCGGCGTTGGATCTCAATTAGGTTTGGCTCCATTAGTTCCTTTGTTGGGGGTTGAAGCCAAAGGTATTGCTAATATTTTTAATGCAAATGCTTCTATTACCTATAATATTTTACCAGTTTTAACTTATAATTTTACTGGTGCCGTACGTCTACAAAATATTAGAAATACAGGTTTCTCTGAGGAATTTGCCAGCTCAACTGGCGACAGAGCTAGTTCTAGTTTTGGTTTTACAGATTTGACATCTACCCAGTTTATACATGCTTTACAATATACAAGGGCAATAGACAAGCATCAATTCACCATTAAAGGTATTTATGAAGAAGTAGTTGACGCCAATAAAAGAACTGGTGGAGAAGCAAGAGTATTGCCTTTCCCCGATTTAGGTATTCATAATTTAGGTACAGCCGAAGATGTAAACACATCTGTTAGTTCATCGTATTCTAAAAGAGTTATTCAATCTATTGTTGGAAGGCTAGATTACACGTACAATAACAAGTATTTATTTACTGCTTCTTTGCGTTCTGACTCGTCATCAGCCTTTGCTCCAGAACAACAACAAGAATATTTTCCTTCTGCAGCCCTTGGCTGGAAGCTTTCAGAAGAACAATTCATTAAAGATTTAGGAGTCTTTTCTAACCTTAAACTCAGAGGTAGTTGGGGTGTAACGGGAAACCAAGGAGTTCAGCCTGATGTGTGGCGTGGAACAATTAATGCTGGTACCGGTGAAATTATTGCACTCAACAACACTAGTGTAATTCCAACAATTGCTCCAGGACAAGCTCCTAACCCAGATTTAAAATGGGAAAAAACGGCTCAACTTAATGTTGGTCTTGACGCTAGTTTCTTTAACAACAGATTAAGTATTACAGCTGATTACTATCGAAAAGAAACAACCGATGCTTTATTACAAATTAGTGTACCAGCATTTACTGGTCAAACCACAATTTTAAAAAATATAGGAGCCATTGAAAACAAAGGTTTTGAATTTGGTGCAAACGCTTTTATACTTGATGGTGGCGATTTCACTTGGGATGCTAATTTTAATATTGCTTTCAATAAAACTAAAGTACTTGATCTAGGAGGACAGGACGTAGCTGCTCCAGGAGCCTCATTTGGTGGCGGAGAATCAAACGGTCCTGCCGTTTTACTCGAAGTTGGCAAAGAGGTTGGCAATTTCCAAGGTTTTGTATACCAAGGTGTATACCAATCCGGTGATGATATACCTGAAGGATTTGTTCCTGGAGACAGTAAATTTAAAGGTGCTGAAAGCGCTGGTGGTGCAGTAGGAGTTATTGAAACTATTGGTAATGGTCAACCAGACTACATATGGGGTTTGACTAACAACTTTGGGTACAAAGGCATAGATCTTAGTATATTCTTACAATCTATGGGAGGGTTTGACGTTTGGAATTTAACAAGAGGATATACCTATGGTGGTATTTCTGATGTATTCCATGCTTCAACACCCGATATACGCAACCAGTGGAATCCTGAAAATCCTAATAGTAACATTCCTCATTATAGCAGTTCAAACTTAAATAAATTGCAATCTAGTAGATGGATAGAGGATGGCACATTTGTTCGTATTAAAAATATTAGCTTAGGGTATAATCTTCCATCAAAAATTTTAGAAAAAACCAAACTATTTACAGCATTAAAGTTTTATATAAGCGCACAAAATTTAGTAACTTTTACTAAATACAATGGATTTGATCCAGAAATTTCAGCTTCAAGTAATGCAGCTGATATTGATCAATCTATAGATTGGGGAGCTTACCCTAACCCAAAAACTTTCACCTTTGGAATAAATGCTAAATTTTAAAAAGATAAATTATGAAAAAAATTAAATTTTTATGTGTTACTTGTGTCGTACTATTTTTAGCACTTATTTCCGTAAGTTGCTCAGAATTAGACGTGGAGCCTAAAGGGCAATTTACTCCTGACACCTTTTTTACCACACAGGCCGATCTTGATGGTGCCGTTGCCGGATTGTATAGACCTCTTGTTACGCATTCACAATATACTCAAATTGCTTTACCGGCTATGGGTGGTGATGATTTAACAAGTGAAACCGGAGGAAATAAAGCTAATTTCGCTGCCTTTGACACCTATAAATATGATCCAACGATAAACTGGCTAAATGAATTTACTTGGACACCCATGTATCAATTAGTTTATAGAGCAAACACAATAATAAATTCTTATCAAAATATTGAAGCCTCAACAGAAAGAGACCAAGCTGCGGCACAAGCGTTTTTTATGCGCGGAATGGCTTACTTCACCTTGATTAAAACCTTTGGAGATGTTCCTTTAATACTAGGGGCGCCTACTGGTGAGGAGTTAAGATCTCCTATTGTTGATGTCTATGCTCAAATTTATAAAGATTTACAATTTGCTGAATCTGTATTACCAAATGATTGGGGAGACGAACCAGGGCGACCAACTAAATGGGCTGCAAAGTCATTTTTAGCTAAAGCTTATTTATATAATGCTGGATGGCCTTTAAAAGACGAATCTAAATACGCCTTGGCTGCTTCAAAATCCTTGGAAATATTAAATGGTAGCGGACATCAATTAGTAAAGGATTACAAAGATTTATGGCAGGAAGAAACTAACAACAACTCTGAGAGTGTATTCGCAGTTCAATATTGCGAATCTTGCAACGCCTGGGATACAGCCGGATGGTGGCTTGGCACTACCCCTGCTAAAGTTGAAGGTGGTTGGGGTGATTTCTTTTCGGAAATTGCCTATTTTGAAGAATTCCCTGAAGGACCAAGAAAAGATGCAACTTTTCAAACAGAATTTTATCCAGGCATTGGTTTTGCTGTGCCATGGGATCATCCTACTTTAGGCCCTGGTCATCCTTATTTTGCAAAATGGCGTTCTGGTTATGCTGCAACATTAAATGAGCCCGCGCAATATAAAGGAAGTAGTCAAAATATTTATTTGATGCGCTATGCAGACCCCGTATTAATTTATGCGGAAGCTGCTAACATGTCTGGTGGTGCCAATGCAGAAGAATGGGTAAACAAAATTAGAAGAAGGGCTGCAGGACTGCCTATTGATAACCCCAATGCAAGTGTGGATTTATCAGGCCTGAGTCAACAAGAGCTTCATGATGCCATTATTGAAGAAAGAAAATGGGAATTTGGTGGTGAATGGGATAGGTTCTTTGATATGGTTAGAAATGGCTTAGTACAAAAAGTAGCTGATAAGCGGGCACTTGATACTAGAGAAACCCCTATTAATCCAAATCCAGGAACTGATTTTAACTACAGTCCAATACCATCAACTGAAATTTTATTTGCGCCTCAATTAACTCAAAACCCATGCTGTGATTAATTATAGAATACAATAAAACAATTATTAAAAAGCTTCATTTTCAATTTTTGAAAATGAAGCTTTTACTATATAAATATAAATAGTTTTAAATTGCACCCAATGAAATCCATAATTACTCCCCTATTCCTTATCCTAATTTTGATATTCTCTTGTAATCAAAAGGAAGAGCTTTCAGATAGTTTATTTAAGCCTTTATCTACTTCACATACAAGTATATCCTTTAATAATAAAATTACAGAGACGGATACACTCAATTATTTTAACTACCCGTATCTGTATATGGGTGGAGGTGCTGCCATTGGAGATTTTGACAATGATGGGCTACAAGATTTGTTTTTTACAGGAAATATGGTGGAGAGTAAACTATATAAAAATGAAGGCAATCTAAAATTTAAAGATGTTACTAAACCATCTGGCATAAAAAATAATGACCAATGGTTTACAGGTGCAAGCTTAGTAGATATTAATCAAGATGGTTTTTTAGACATCTATGTAAGCGTTTCTGGTAAGCAGAATAAGGCAAATAAACTATATATCAACAACCAAGATTTAACCTTCACAGAATCTGCTTCACAGTACGGTTTAGATAATGAAGGCTCTACAACACAGGTTGCTTTTTTTGATTATGATAATGATAATGATTTAGATCTTTATATCGCCAATTACCCCCCTGCTAACTTCGGGAGTTCGAACGCGTTTTATAAAAGCAAAATGGATAATTTAACAGAGATAGACTCTGATAAATTATTTAGAAATGAAGGTAATGGAACTTTTAAAGATGTTAGTATAGAAAGTGGTATTGCGAATTACGGGCTTTCTTTAGGTCTATCTGTAGCCGATTACAATAATGATGGATTATTGGATGTATATGTTTCAAATGATTTTAGTACACCTGACTATTTATGGGTTAATAATGGAGACGGCACTTTTACAAATCAACTTGAAGATGCTTTTGGGCACACGTCATTTTATGCTATGGGATGTGATGCAGCGGATTTTAACAATGATGGTTGGATAGATTTTGTACAAGTTGACATGACACCTAATGACAATAGAAGAGCAAAATCCAACATGGCAAGTATGAATAGAGGTTTATTTTGGGACACTGTAGATTATGGGTTCCACTACCAATACATGCAAAATAGTCTACAACTAAATAGAGGTAATAAAAAGCAAGGCGTGCCTTATTTTAGTGATATATCTCGAATTAGTGGTTTGGCAACTACCGACTGGAGTTGGGGACCTTTATTAGCAGATTTTGATAATGATGGTTGGAAAGACCTCTTTATAACCAACGGCACAAAAAGAGATGTCAATAACAAGGATTACTTTCAAAACTTAAAACTTAAAATTAACCTCACAAGACAAGGACCTCCAATTAATTCATTAGATATACCCTCTGAACCTGTTGAAAATTGTGCCTATAAAAATAATGGTGATGGCACTTTTTCTAATATTGGATTAGAATGGGGCATTAACTACAAAGGATTTTCTAATGGGGCTACGTATGGCGATTTAGATAATGATGGAGATTTAGATCTCGTTGTAAACAACATGGATTCTGAAGCGAGTATTTATGAAAACACGACTAATGATTTAAACAGTAATTATGTGCGTTTTAAATTAAACGGTCCTGAAGCTAATCATTTTGGAATTGGGACACGTATTAAAATATATCAACAAAAAAACTTTCAAGAAGTGCAGGTAACGCTCACAAGAGGTTTCCAGTCTTCAGTAGAACCTATAGCTCATTTTGGATTACCAAAAAACCAAAAAATAGATAGCGTCAAAATCTATTGGACAGATTTTAAAACGCAAACACTAAAAAACCTAACGCCAAATCAAACTATATCTGTTAATTACAGCGAGGCAAATTTAAAAAATAGTCCGATTGACAATAAAGAATATACCTATAATTTTATTAATATTTCAGACCATGTAAATATAGATTACAATCACGAAGAAAATAATTATAATGATTTTTTCCAAGAACCTCTTTTACCTCATCAATATTCAAAAATGGGTCCTGGCTTAGCCGTTTCGGATGTTAACAATGACGGGCTATCAGATATTTTTATTGGTAATGCCACTGCAGCGTCAGCAAAATTATTTATTCAAAATACTAAAGGTGAATTTATCGAAGTGATTGGGCCATGGCAAGAACAAATTATTTTTGAAGACATGGCTGCTACATTTTTTGATGCTGATAACGATGGTGATCCTGACCTTTATGTTGGAAGTGGAAGCAATGAGTTTGCACAAAATAGTAAAAACTACAGAGATAGACTATACATGAATGACGGCCAAGGAAACTATACCGAAAACATAAAGGCCTTACCTAATTTGTTTATTAGTACAGGAACCATAAGCGAAGCCGATTACGACGGTGATGGTGATATAGATTTATTTATTGGAGGAAGAATTATGCCAGCTGCTTACCCTTTAGCTGCAAGTAGTTATCTACTAAAAAATGAGTTAATAGAAACGGGACATCTTAGCTTTAAAGATATTACCAATACATATTTTCCAAGTTTAAACAACATTGGCTTAGTAACAGACGCCCTTTGGACTGATTTTGATAATGACAAAGATTTAGATGTTGTGATATCAAAAGAATGGGGGCCGATTGGGATTTACGAGAATGAAAACGGCAAATTTATTGAAAGGACTTCAGATTTTGAATTAGATGAACATTTAGGATGGTGGTATAGTTTAGCACAAGGTGATTTTGATAATGATGGTGATATTGATTTTATTGCTGGAAATTTAGGCAATAATTATAAATACCAAGCTTCAAAAGAAGCACCTTTTGAAGTGTACTCGGGAGATTATGACAATAACAGAAAACGAGATATTGTTTTAGGGTATCATCAAAAAGGTACTTTATATCCTTTGAGAGGACGAGAATGTTCTTCAGAACAGATACCCGCTATTAAATACAAATTTAAAAATTACGAATCCTTCGCAAACGCTTCTCTTGTGGATGTTTATGGTGAAGATAATTTAAAAAGTGGTATCCATTATAAAGCCAATACGTTTTCAACGGTCCTTATAGAAAACAAAGGAAATGATGAATGGGCTATTAGGGACTTACCTATAGAAACTCAGCTATCTTCTGTAAACAAAATATTAGTAAATGATTATAACAAAGACGGCAATCTAGATATAATTATAGGAGGGAACTTGTATGCTTCTGAAGTTGAAACCACAAGAAACGATGCTTCTATTGGCTTATATCTAGAAGGCAAAGGTAATGGCGCGTTTAATGCTATACCATCTCAAAAATCAGGCCTTTATTTAGATGGTGATGTTAAGGATATGGAATTTATGCAAATCGGATCAGACTTAGTTTTAGTGGTTGCAAGAAATAATGACACACTTAAATTCATTAAGGTTTATGAATAAATTTAAGCCTATCAAGAGTTTAAGGTATGAGACTCTAATTGTATATTTCCGTACCATTGAGCCTAACTAATAATACAAAACATATGAAATTTACCACTTTAGTTTTTCTATTCTCTTTTTTAACCGTTTTTAATTGTGCTGATAAAAACTCAAAAAAAGAAGTTTTAAGTAAAGAGTTGCCTAAAAAGACTGAGTATTTGTTTTCTGCCATTTCAAAAGATTCATCAAATATCAATTTTATAAATACCATTGTAGAATCTGAAGATTTCAATTATTACAACTATGTGTATTCCTATGTAAGTGGCGGTGTAGCTGCAGCTGATTTTGATAATGATGGCTTAATAGATTTGTTTTTCACGTCTGGGCAAGGGCAAAATAAACTCTACAAAAATAAAGGGAAATTTGTATTTGAAGATGTTAGTGAAGTATCCGGGATTACTGATGAATCTGGTTTTGACATGGGAACAACTGTAGCTGATGTTAATAATGATGGTTATTTAGATGTTTACATTTGTAGAGGTGGCTGGACTAATGATGACGCAATACTATCCAACTTATTATATATTAATAATGGTGATTTTACCTTTACAGAAAAGGCTAATGCGTTTGGGGTAGATGATACTAATAGAGGTATTGGCGCCTCATTTTTTGACTACGATAATGACGGTGATTTAGATTTATTTCTTTCTAATGCTCCAAATATGAATCCTAATAGTCGTAAAATAATAAACTTAAAAGATGTAGAGAATAACCCAGAAACCGATTTATTAAAAGGAAGTGATAAATTATATAGAAATAATGGAAACAATCACTTTGTTGACGTATCTCTAAAAGCAGGAATTAAAAGAGATATTGGTTTTGGACTTAATCCTCAGGTAGGCGATTTAAATAACGATGGTTGGCTAGATGTTTATGTTAGTAATGATTTTTCCATCCCAGACTTTGCTTATATAAATAATAAAAATGGCACTTTTTCTGATTCTCGAGACACTATGTTTAAACATATGTCAAATACAAGTATGGGCAGTGACATGGCGGATATTAATAATGATGGTCTTAATGATATGGTTGTATTAGATATGAGTCCAGAAGATTATATACGATCAAAAACAACCATGTCCATGACGTCAATAAATAAATTTCAAGAAATGATTGACAAGGGGTATCATTATCAATATATGCATAATGTACTACAATTAAATAATGGTAATGATACTTTTAGTGAAATTGCAAATCTAGCTGGAATAGCAAAAACAGACTGGAGTTGGGCTGTTTTATTAGCCGATTTTGATTTAGATGGATATAAGGATATTTTTATCTCAAATGGTATTTATAGAGATTTAATGTCTCGAGATAAAAACAATGAGATTTTAAATATTCTGAGATCAAGACGGCGAAAACCTACTAAGAAAGATTTTTTAGAATATACTCAAATGCTTCCCCAAGAAAAAGCATATAATTATTTCTATAAAAACAATAAGGACCTAACATTTTCAAAGGCCGAAAACACATGGGGTAATTTTGGTGCTACATTTTCTAATGGGGCAACTTATGCAGATTTAGACAATGACGGTGATTTAGATTTGATAGTAAATAATATTGATGAAGCAGCTACGGTTTTAAAAAACAATGCTATTGAACAAAATAAAGGCAGTTATTTAAAGCTCTCTTTTTCCGATTATTACAAGAACAGAAATGGTGTTGGGACAACGGCTAAATTATACTTAAATAATGGTGAACTACAATCACATAGTTTAATAAATTCAAGAGGTTACCTGTCTTCAACTCCAAACCAAATACATTTTGGAATCCCAAATAATACCTCAATAGATTCTTTACAGATTCAATGGCCTAATGGAAAAATTCAAAATATAACAACCACCCCCATAGACACACTACTCCAAATTAAATATGATAAAAGACATGTGTCAAATAAACCTAAATTAAAATACAACAAACTTTTCGAAGAACTAAACACTCCCTATTCTCATAAAGAAAAGGTTTTTAATGATTATGATATACAACTATTATTACCTCATAAATTATCTCAATTAGGACCAGCCATTGCTAAAGCCGATATAAATAAAGATGGTATTGACGACCTTTTTATTGGAGGTGCTCATGGACAAAGTGGCAAGATTTTACTAGGAACACTATCAGGAAAATTCAATATTATTGCTTCCAAAATCTTTAGTGAAGATAAAAAATATGAAGATATTAGTGCTGTATTTTTTGACGCAGACGGTGATAATGATTTAGATTTATATGTGGCCAGTGGTAGTTACGAATTTAGAGAAGATTCTCCCCTTCTTCAGGATAGATTATATATTAACAACAATGGACATTTTGTGCGGTCAAAATCAAATTTACCGACTGTCAATTCTGTAGGTTCCGTTGTCATTTCTGCTGATTATGATGGTGATGGTGATAATGACCTTTTTGTTGGCAGCAGGGTCATTCCTGACAAATACCCTTATGCCCCTAAAAGTTATTTACTGATTAACAATAACGGTGATTTTACAGATGAAATTGATAATCATGCCCCTGAACTAGAAAACATAGGCATGCTTACCTGCGCCCAATGGGTTGATATGGATAATGATAGTGATTTAGATTTGGTGGTTGCAGGAGCATGGACGGGCATTACCGTTTTTCTAAATAATAACGGTAAATTATCTAAAGATAAAACACATCATTCACTTGCGACTACTATTGGGTGGTGGAACACTATTTTGGTAAAAGATGTTGATGGTGATGGCGATCTAGACATTATAGCAGGTAATCTTGGCCTAAATTATAAATTCCACGCCTCCCTAGAACAGCCATTTCATATATATACTAAAGATTTTGACAACAATGGTAGTGAAGATATTATGTTAGCCAAATATTATAATGGTAGTGAGGTTCCGGTTAGAGGAAAATCATGTACAGCACAACAAATGCCTCATTTAAGTCAAAAATTCAAGAATTATAATGATTTTGCGAATGCAGGTATTAAAGACATTCTAGGAGAAGGAATCAACACTTCCTTACATTACGAAGCTAATGAATTTAGATCTGGGATATTTATTAACAATAAGGCGTCAGGATATACATTCATGCCTTTTACAAATGAAGCCCAAATAGCACCAATAAATAGTATTATATATGAAGATTTTGACCATGATGGTATTAAAGATCTACTTATGGCTGGTAATAATTATATGTCTGAAGTAGAAACGACTAGAGCCGATGCCGGTACTGGTTTTTTCCTAAAAGGACAACAGGGCGGTGAATTCAACTTTATACCCAATAGATTCTCTGGTTTTGTAGCAGATAGAGACGTAAGAGGTCTATTACTTTTAAAAAATCATAAAAAGAATTATGTTTTTGTAAGCAATAACAATGACATGCACCAATTTTATATTTTAAGGTGATTAAATATTTCTTATCAAATATTTCTACTTCTCCTCTTTAAATAAAATTTACAAACCTTTTTTTACCTCACAAAATAAACCCTAAGATGTATTACAAAACAATGAATTCCCTAATTATTTTTTTCTTCTTATTAGCTTTTAATGAAAGTAATACTGATAATACAAATAACCTAGCTCAAGCAGATATTATAAAAGAAATAAAAACCTTAGTTGTAAATCATGACAACCCTAAATTAACATATTTAGGTCGAATTGATACTATCTAATTTGAAACATGACAACTCTATTGGTCTGGATCTTCAATTGAAGTAAACATAGAAGGTGAAACTATTGAAGCTCTCTTAGAAGGAAGTATAAATGATGATTATTTCAATGTTATAATTTGCGGTGAAGTAAGGTCTACCACACAAATAACAAATACAAAAAATATCACACTTTAGCTTCTTACTTATCTGCTGGAAATCATACAATTGAATTGTTTAAAAGAACAGTTTGGGATCGTGGAACAACCAATTTTTATGGCTTTAAAATAACCGGAGAAGTAGCACCTATAATAAACAAAACAACTTCTAGAAAGAAAAAAATAGAACTTTATGGTAATTCAATTACGCAAGGGCTAGCTGTAGATGACCCACTACTTAGTGATGACAGAGATCCTAAATACGAAAACAATTATCATAGCTATACATCCATAGTAGGCGGAAATTATAAAGCTGAATATAGAAATATATGTTTATCAGGTATTGGTTTAACTATTAGTTGGTTTCCTCTTATTATGCATCAAATGTTTAATAGTTTAAATCCAAACATTGCAGGTAGTGCTTGGGATTTTTCTAAATTTTCACCAGACTTAGTAATTATCAATATTCTTCAAAATGATTCATGGCTGATTTCATCACCAAACTCTATTGAGTTCATTGAAGCTTATAAAAAATTTATAAGTTACCCAAGACGAATATATCCCGAAACACATATTATTTGCATGTTAGGTAATATGGATGCTTCTAGAGTTGGCTCAATATGGCCTTCATATATTAAAGAAGCAGTGGTACAGCTTAATGATACTAAAATTTATTCTCATATTGTTCCATTCAAAAACACTTCAGGACACCCATCTATATCTGAACAAGAATGTATGGCGAACAATCTGATTAATTTTATTGATGCCAATATAATATGGTAATAAAAACAGATTAGGGGGTGAAGAATTCCTTGCTTTTGAATAAAATAATTCTTAACGAATATGGACTGGATTATTAAAAAAACTCAAACCATAAAGCTTACTTTAATGTACGAATAAAACAATTTTTATTGAATTCTATTAATTTTCAAGTTTTAATCTTCCAAAGGAAGTAGGTCCATGAAAATCTGGTATTTCAGTCAATGGGTTTACCCATGTTATCCAAGTAGGTTTGTAAGCCCCACACTCTTGTTTGCGATATTTGGCGCGAAAAATTCCTGCTTCAATGATATTATCATGTATTAAGTTAAAAGCTTTTAGGGAAAAAAAACTTATAGCTACTTCTACCACAAAACATTCTTTGCAAATTTTAGATTTTATTGAAATATCCGTTTTGGGCCAATTCCAATTATAATCAAAAAGCTTATTCGGTCTAGCCTTAAAATCCATCATTCTTGAAATTGGGTCAATCTCTAAACAATAGTATGGATCAAGCGATTCATTCGTTCTAAAAAAAAGTTCTACTCTGTCAGAATTACCTATACTAACATAGCTATTATCTGCCTGATTAATATGAATTTTAGAATCATAGACTTTAAATTGAAAAAACAAATTTTCACTATTATGAAGTGCTCTAAATTCAATATCATCAATAACCGTATTTTCCCAAGGTGACGCAAAATCGTTTAAAACAATAGCTTTATCCCATATATCAAGATTTCCTTTTCCATTAATTAATCTGCCGGCCTCGACACGACTTACATTATATATTTTTGTATTAGGTTTCATTAAAAGTTTTAAATAATTATCATTTTTATATCAAAATAAATAGTCAAATCTGCTATATGTTTTTTGAATTGCTAATTGATTATCTGTTTTACAATCCTTTTTGTAATGGAATTATTATATTCCTCATACAGTTTAACTATATACACGCCAGTTTTAAGATGAGATACATCAATAACTTGAATATTCTTGTCAATACGAAAATTGATTAAGTTCCCCAAAAGGTCATATATTTCATATTTATTTATCCCCACTTGAGATTTAACATTTAAAATGTTCTTTACTGGGTTAGGATATAATAGCATCTTCAAAGACTCATTTTTATTTGTGCTTAGAATATCACAATTATAATTACTCACACCCAATTCAATGCGGCTTCCAGGATTTAAGCTTTTACCTACAAAAGCTCCATAGTCTTTATTATATCGTGTGGCTCTAAAGGCTCTATTAGCCGTATTGGTGGGATCCTCTCCTTGTGACATAGGGCCAAGATTTGCAGTATATGGATTAATATATTCCCACACGACATCTTTATTAGCATTAATCTCTGAAAAATGACCTGATGCTCCTTCACATATCAAAATATTACCATTAGGCAAATTTTGAGCACTTGATAAAATGGCAGAATATAAACCTGTATTTGTTTCATCACCATATTTGATTATTGGTTCAGCTGGCCCAAAAGCAATGCCAGGTAAGTGAGTATAAATACCTGGAGCACTTCTAGGAGGTTCTATTATGAAAACTTCTGAATATTCAGGAAACCTACCAAAACCATTATTATAGACCATAATTGCACCGGCATCTGGATAACCATCCGGAATAATATAAGGTGAATGTTGCCCAAATAGCTTTTTATCTATAGATGTTCCTTGATCATAAGCTTCAGGGTTACCCCAACGGTATAAAAAATCACCTCCTTTCCCTCGATAACCATTAGTATGAGAGGCGGCTTCAGCAGTAGTTGTACCATGATCAATTATATAAATTTCATTCATTAACCTAGAACTTATCACTATTTGATCTAGGGTAGCATTGTATTGAATTGAATTAAAATGCAACCAATTAGAATTACCTAATAAAATGGATTCAGAACCCAAATAATTAATATCTAAAAGTTCTGGATGATCTGCCACAATATCAAAATTATCTACAGTAATATCAAAATCTTGAATTACATGATCTTTAATATTCCATTCCCAAACGATTTCAGCATCATTCCTACCAATTGGCTTTAACTCGAGTATTTGCTCATTGAATAGAGTCAGTTCGTTTCCATTCTCATCCTTTAACTTAGCGGGATTTCGACCTGCCTGAACAGCTTCTTTAAAGGACATAACACTAGCCGCTAACATCAATACATTTCCATTTGGCATGGGATATACATCATGATGTTGCCGGTGCTCTGTCGTATTATATTCGTACTCCCAGATTAGATTACCATCCCAATCAAACATTTCAACACCTCCTCCAGTTCCTCCAAAATTAATAGAGGATGTACTGGATAACTTTGTACCTCTTAATAAATTACCATTGTCCAGTAGATATACAGAATTCCCAGGATCATTTAAACTTGCCCATTCTTTAATAAGCTGACCACAATTATCAATTAAAAATGTTTTTTTTCCAGTTGTAAACAAAGTATACCCTTCATAAGAATTAGAGGTATTAGAAATTATACCAACCGTGTTACCTTGAGAGAAAACAAAACTTATATTAATAGTAATCAGTATAAAACCAATAAATAATATTCGCATTTCTTATAAATTAACTTTAATAAATCCCATAATAAGAGTATAAATTTTTCCTTTTACTTTTTTACGAATCTTTCATTAATTGAGTAGTTAAGCCCATCATATAATTTCATTAAATATATTCCTGTTTTTAAGTACGACACATTTAAAGTTTTTATATTATTGGCATTATATGTTTTAACTAGTTTACCGAAAATATCATATATTTCAACTTTCCTAATTGTTTTGATTGATTTTAAATGTAGATTATGTTCTACAGGATTAGGGTAAATTGTAATATTTTTAAAGTCATTTCTATTTGCACTAAGTAATTGACAATTGTAATTACTTGATCCAGTTTCAATAGTATTTCCAGGAATAAGTGTTTTACCTTCAAAAGCTAGATAGTCTAAAGCATACCTTGTAGCTCTAAAAACAGTATTTGTATCGGTATATGGATCAAAGCGTATCCCCTGTTCCCAAACTCCATTTTTTGTAGAAGGATTGATATATTCCCAAACGGTTTTACCACTCGTATCAACTTCAAACAAATTTCCAATGGGCCCATTACATATCAAAATATTTCCATTTGGAAGTTGCTGAGCACCAGAAACAAAACCTGCTGAAAAAAGACTAGGATCAATGGGGTTAGTATATATAAAATCTGGCACTAACGGCCCATAAGGAAAATTAGAATCATATGAGTAAATACCTGGAGAAATTGCAGGCAGGCTGAGTTTAAATATTTGAGAAAAATCAGGGGTTCTTGTATACCCATTATTAAATAAGATAATTTTACCGGCGTCAGGTAATCCATTAGGAATAATATAGGGGAAGTGTTGTCCAAAAAGTTGACGATCCTCTTCAGTTCCATGGTTATAAACTTGAGGGTTTCCCCAGCGATACAAAAAATCACCGCCTTTACCATAATTTCCTCCAGTATGATTCGAGCTTTCATTTGTAGTTGTAGAATGATCAATGATATAAATCTCACTCATTAAACGGGAGCTAATCACAATCTGATTTAATGCATCATTATATTGAATAGAATTAAAATGCAACCAATTTGCTTTTCCTGCACTATTACCTAGATAATTAATATCCAATAATTCTGGATGCTTGCTAACCTCTCCAAAATTACTTTTGGTATCATCAAAATCTTGAATTAAATGATCCATAATGTTCCACTCCCAAACTATATTACCACCACTATTACCTATCGGTTCAACTTCAAAAATCTTTTCATTGTATAAATCAATTCCAACCAAATTATTTGGGTCTCTACCAGCTTCTATCGCATCAGCATTATCAATTACGGTAACGGCAAGCAATAAAACATTACCATTTGGCATAGGATAAATATCATGATGTAAGCGTTTATTTTGGTCATTATATTCAAATTCCCATATAAGATTACCATCCCAATCAAATTTTTCTACTCTTCCCCCGGTTCCCCCAAAATTAATATAATCATTAGAAATTTTAGCAGCTCGTAATAAATCACCATTTTCTAGCAAATAAACAGCGTTTCCAGGGTTGTACTGACTAGTCCATTGGTTAATAACACGTCCACAGTTATCAATTAGGTAAGTTTCTTTCTGGCTTGTAAACAGTGTATATCCAACAAAAGAATTAGCGGTATTAGATAATATCCCTACGGTATTTTGACCTATTGTAAAACAACAATTAATTAAAAAAAACAGAATAAACAGGCGAATATTTTTCATAGAATTGGTTTTATTCCCTTTTAGCTTATGAATTATAAAAGATAAAGTTCAAATGTAACAAAAAAAATTATGTGCACGAGCACATTTAGAAATATTTTACTATATTTACAGAAAATATATATTGAACATCCTAGATTTAACCTAAACTAAGCAGCTTTTTATTGAAATCATACATGTATTTAACAACTAGGTTTTGAATAAAAAATGTGCTCGATAACACAATATTTAAAATATAACCTTATAAACACATAAGTTTAATATTATTTAGAATCGAATTTATCAATGAAATTTATTTAACATCAATTATTATTAATTTAAACTATTTAAAAATGAAAAAAATTACCTTAAAATTTTTAATGCTCACATGTTTAAGCATTTCTTTTATGCTTGCACCTAAAAGCGTTTCTGGACAGGAAGCCTTTAATTTTGATTTTTTAGGTCTAGCCGGTACAAATGGTATTGGATTTTATACTAGAACAACATCTGGAACCTTCCCTCTTTTATTTCAAGATCTTGCAGAATCCACAATGAGGGGACAATCTGGAAATTTCACTTGGCAGGCATGGGTGAAGTCAAGCACTTCAGAATCTGGTAATGTATACAGTGAAGGAGGGTTTGGCAAACCAGAATTCTCCATTAAAGGAGACGGTACAGGTAAACTAAAAGTATTCTTCCATGATGCTGCTGGACCAACAGATATTGTAAATGTCAATTCTGCCACAACCGTGTTTGATGACACTTGGCATCATATTGCGTTGGTAGGGCAAGTAAATGGCGGGACTTTTGCTACTGAACTTATGCTTTACATAGACGGTGTTATGGATGCTACCATTAATGGCACTCCAAACTATTCCAT
The DNA here is from genome assembly GCF_014651495.1 of Algibacter mikhailovii. Classification (GTDB taxonomy): domain Bacteria; phylum Bacteroidota; class Bacteroidia; order Flavobacteriales; family Flavobacteriaceae; genus Algibacter_E; species Algibacter_E mikhailovii. The sequence continues at coordinate 392,397 of NZ_BMWZ01000005.1, read as the reverse complement.
TTTTGCCTACGCCACAGATCGAATCGCTGTAGGGAATTATAATAATTTTGGTGATGTAGATGGTGCACAAGTTTATGCCAATGAACAAAATCCGTATAAAGGCGAAATGGCCTTATTTAGAGCGTATAGAAAAGCAAGAACATTGCTTGAAATTAGCGGTGATAGTTGTGAAGCAATAGCCTCAGATGGGACTGCTGTAGACCCAGACTTACGTGTTGCTATTAACTTTTCACAATCTGAAGCTGATTTAGCTGCTAACACAATAAAAGTGGTACTTGTAGGTCAAAACGATTATTCAGATTATGCATCGGAGGGCACAATTGTCAAAGATTTAACCTTAACGGGTGTAAGTAATGGAGCAAATCCATCTTATGATCCAGATTTAACTGCCATTAGTTTTACATCTTTTAGTTGTCAACCATTGAGTACTGCAGATTTTGCTGTTAATCAGGTTTCAATATATAGACATGCTAATTATTTATATGTTAAAACTAAAAAAAGCATTGCTGTTGCAAATATGAAATTAACTAGTTTATTAGGCCAGATAGTTAAATCTGATAACACGGACAACTTAGACATTAGCACTTTAAGTCCTGGAGTTTACATTGTATCGGTTAATCTAAAAAATGGTACGGGTATCTCTAAAAAAATAATTATAAAATAACAGCCTTAATTATAGCCTAAGAGCCTCTATTGAATTTCAATAGAGGCTTTTTTTTACCATATTCATTTTGAATTCTGATTAAGAATATTGATTGCTTTATAAGTTAAAAGTTGGGATATTAAATGAGCCTAAATTTTGTTAATAAAACAGAGGGTTAGCTCAAATAATTTAAATATAAACGCTTATCTGGCAAGTCCATACCGGCAATTCACCAGTTTTAACCAAACCCATCTTCATAAAAAAAAAGGGGATTAATAAAAGATTAAATGGAATCTTCCTTGTTTTTGGCTTGAATAAATTCATGGTTTTCAATATGCAGTAAATTCAATATTTTTACTTGGTTTAAAGCCTATTCTATGAGGATTTACAATAATTTTTTCCCCTTCAGAAATTTCAAAAGGTTGCCTGTAAATATTTCAACTCAATGGTATCTCCTCTTTTATTAAATTATTTGCAATAGAAGCTCCCTCAGTTATACAAGAAATTTCCATCAATTTATTTTTTATGCAAATTATTGGTTCGCTAGTAGAAGGTCGACTAATACCTTCCTATAGTTGATGTATTAATTCTACTTCGGGGAGATTTGGTTGGTCTCCAACGTGAAATATCCATCTGTCCATTTCATTCCTTAAGGACATCCATGATTTTTGAATAGTCAGGATTAGAAGCCAAATTATGTAATTCATGTGGGTCCGTTTCACAATTATATAGATCTTCCCTATTTTTTTTCTCTAAACCACAAGGCCTGCTCTTTGTTCAATTTTCTTTTTTATGTAATTCTAATAATTCACTCATTGAAGGAATATGCTCTCTGTAACTAACAGGAAGATAATATCCTTGCTCTGGTGTGTAATTCCTAATATATTTAAAACCTTTGCTTCTTAGGGCTCTAATAACATCCGTAAATTTATCAAATCTATCAGCCGCTGATTGTATATAGTTACGTTTCTTTTCAATTTTATACTCACCCAAAAATGCTTGCCCATACAAATAATTAGGTGATTCTATATCAGCTAAAGATAGTATCGTAGGCAAAAAATCCACGAAACTTATCAATTGGTCATCTTTTCTTTCTCAATGTTTTCTACTGGGAAAACGAATAATCATGGGTACTTTAAGCCCGCTATCGTATAACAGCCATTTTTGTCTTGACAATGGACCACCGTGATCGTCATAAAAGAAAATAATGATTTCTTCGAGAAGTCCATTGACTTCTAACTAGTTTAAAATAATCCCAAGTTGTTTATCCATTTCGGCAATATTATTATACATTTTCCAAAATTCCTGCGCATATTATCTGTATCTTGTAAATAAGGTGAAATAGGGAATTTAAGATTTTTTGAAACATGCACTGGAGTTTTGTTTTCGGACATTCTAGGATCCCATGGGAAGCGTTCTAGTGATTTATCTCCAGATTTATAGTGACGCATCTCATTTTTATAAAATCCGTATGGCTCAAATAACCTAGATTCCTGCGTAGTTTCAAAGTTGAAAACAGAGATAAAAGGCTGGTTATTTTTTTTCCACGCCAATGAGCATACCAATTACTCTCATCCCATGCCGTAACCGGAGCGGTGAATTGATAATCGGTTTTACTATTATTTGTACAATAATATCCATTTAAATGTGATTGTTAACTTAACATACGTACTTGTGGTTCTAGAACAGCTTCATATGAAGGCCGCTCAGTGTCTTCTGTATGAGAGGTGGTACGCATGTGATTTACTTCTATACTTGTTGGGTACATGCCTGTTATAATAGCAGCACGACTAGGCGAACAAACCCTGGAGGTAGAATAAACATTAGTGTAAATAACACCTTCCGATGCCAACCTACTAGGGTTTGTTGTATGTATTGTAGAATCTCCATTCGATTCCAAATAGGGCCCCAAATCTTCCGCAACAAACCATAGTATATTTGGTTTTTTTACAGGCTTTTTAAATCCTTTACTTTTTGTTGATTTCAAGCAAGAGGACCGTATTAAAAAAGGCAAAAATATAACTGTAATTCTAGATACCATAATAGTAAGCTTCAATATAAAAAAACACTTTTAATTAATAAAACATCTTTTTAAATCCTTATCCAAACGCTTAAACTCTTACAGAACAAATTATAATTTGACATAAATTTCACTATATTTAATTCACTTATTTAATAACAAGTTTTATAGTTTTTTGACTCTTATTTTCATCTACTACACGAACAAAATAAAACCCAGATTGTAATTTGTTTACGGAGATTTTAGTGCCTTTATATTGATTATAATCTAATACCATACTTCCTCTAGCATCAAAAACTTGAATTTTTGCATTATTAACTCCTTTTATTCTAAAACTTTCTTTGACTGGATTTGGATAAAGCACCATGTCACTTAATTTATTCTCGTTAATGCTTAAAGAATTTCCTTTTAAAAAAAAGATTCCACTTCTCCCAGGGATTGTAAACCCACTTAAATCAATTGGGGATTTGTTACTACCCTCTAATTGCATATACCCTGAAGTACTTGCTCCGTCTGGCAAAATAAATGACGCTATTGAAGCCGATAGAGGGCTACCATCAGGTTGTTCATTAACAACTATAATTAATTCTCTATCCCCCTTTTTTATATATCTATAAGTCAGATTTCCTTCAAGAATATTACCTCTAACATCCTCATCTTTAGCCGTTATTAACATGTCTTCAAATTGTGAAACTTCAGACAAGACCGTTTTAGAGGTGTTTTTTGTTGGTGTGTGATGAAAAATCGTATAATATCCCCACCTATTGTTAAGTCCGGGCGGGTTACTATACGCATCATTTTCCCATAACCAGCCAAATATAGCATTAGAACCATAGGCTAAAGCACTAGTTACTTGACCTCTAAATCTATTGGTAGTCATTGGGAAATTCGAATTAGCCGTATATACTCCACCAGATGAAGGAAACACAGGTTTTTTTCCAAAAGGTACAATGTCTTTAGCAACATAATTCAATTGCATATCAAACCCTCTGTTAGACCTTTCAGTACCAGTAAGCGTACTTGAGCTATGATAAAATTGTGCAGGACTTACATTTTTTCCTGCATCTTGGTCTTCGGGAAGACCTCTTGGACTATTAAAACGCGTTGAATGTAAATTAATAATAGCAAGCCAACTCGTATTTGTTTTATTATATAACGCACTATTTACCAAATCTATATAGCCTATTCGAGGAACATTACCATTAGCCTTGTTTAAAAAAGTTGTTTTCATGAAATCTGGTCTTCCTTCATAAAACTGATGCATATCCACATCAGCGCCAGATTGATAGCCATCAAAGTCAAAAGTAGATATAAATACAGGGTGATTAGCATCATTACTTTTTATTGCGTTATAGGCATCGTTTACTTTAGTAGAACTTATTCCTTGCAAATCTGGCTCATCTATTAAATACCAACCATACAATGCATTATGATTCTTAAATTTATTTACTTTAGCAATTATATTATTGAGATTCCCTCCACTTACATCATTCTGATTTAACATAAAAAGGACATATACGCCCTCAATTTCTGCCCTATTCATAACAGTAAGAATATTGGCATCGCTCAAATTAGGAAAATGGTAACTTTGTATAATATTATATCCCTGATTCTTAATGTTTTCCCAGTCAAGGGAAAGAGCAACTCCATTACCCGTATAAATTCCTTTAGGAAAAAATGGGGTACCATTTATTGTAGATATTCCTGCCTGGCTGTTATAAACAACTACAGAACCTTGTGAGACAACTTTATTAATACTAAGCAGTAGTATTAATACTAAAACCAACTTGTTTTTCATATTATTTATTTTAAATGGGGAATAGATTCATGTACTTAATATTATGCAAATATAATAAAAAAAGTAAGATGTGCTCGTGCACATTCAATAATTTGATTATATTTGACCATATTTTGCATTAATTACCATTAGGTAAAAATGCCAAATATGAATTTTAAAATAATATCTAGAATAAAAATTTAAAAGCCATTCCTTGAAAAAATAATGGAATAGAGTACTAGACATAAAATTTTCTCTTTATAAAAGAATAATTGACAAACTAAAAAAGACTATTCCAAATACAAACTGAAAGTTTTACGAAAATGTAATAAAATAAGATTATCAAAATATAAGAATGAAGTTTTCAATAATTGCAATAGTTGTTCTTTTAATTCTAAATGTATTACTCCTCGTTTTTAGTGTCAATAAAGACTCATAATAGATCGAAGGCATTAAGCATGAATTTCTAAGAATCAAATAAATAAAAGAATTACAAACACTAATAAACTAATAAACTAATAAACTAATAAAAAGTACAAATTAAAAAAATGACATAACATGAAAATAATTAAATTCTTATGCTCATGTCTAATAGCCACTTGTTTTAACTGTCAAGATTTCGCAATAAAAAGTAGCTCATTAGAAAATGCATTATATAAAGACCCATCTCAACCTGTAGAAAAAAGAGTAAAAGATCTTATTGGTAGAATGACATTAGAAGAAAAAGTTGCTCAAATGCATCAAGTGACGCTAAATGGATTAGTATTAAATAAAAATGGTAAGGTAAATGATGATGATATTGAAACCTTATTTAAAGGTATTGGTTCAGGAACAGTAGAAAGCCCTTTCTTAAACTATGCAGATGTTGCAACTATTTCAGAAGCAACTGATCGTTATTTAAGGAATAAAACACGCTTAGGTATTCCTGCCATTCAAATTGCAGAAGGCTTACATGGTTACCTAGCTTTTGATACAACTATTTTCCCGCAAGCTATAGCCTTAGGAAGTACTTGGGAGCCAGAATTAATAAAACAAATGAGTGCGGTAGTGGCTAAAGAAGCATCAGCCTCGGGTGTTGACCAAGCTTTATCTCCTGTATTTGACGTCATAAGAGATCCACGCTGGGGAAGAACAGAAGAAAGTTACTCTGAAGACCCATATTTAGTCTCTAAAATGGGGGTGGCATTTGTGAATGGTTTACAAGGAGAGAAAGAAATTACTAAAAACGGAATTCCTGAAGGAAAATTAATGGCGACCGTAAAGCACTTCGGGGCTTATAGCGCACCGTTAGGTGGTATAAATTTAGGCGTTGTTTCTTTAGGTGAACGTGAATTAAGAAATACACACTATTATCCTGTTAAAAAAGCGATTGATGATGCTAACGTATATGTAGTAATGCCTTCTTATAATGAACTTGATGGAGTACCTATTCACGCTAATAAAAAAATATTAAGAGATGTTTTAAGAGATGAATTAGGTTTCAAGGGCTATACCTTTTCTGATTATGAAGCAATAGACATGCTGACTTCTTATTTTCATAATGTAGCAAAGACTAGAGATGAGGCTGGTATTATGGCTCTAAAAGGAGGAACAGATCTCGAGGCTCCCGGAGCAATGACTTATAAAAATTTGGTCACTCTTGTAAAAGAAGGAAGACTAGAAGAATCTCTTATAAATCAAGCTGTTAGTAGAATATTAACAGCAAAGTTTAAAGCAGGTTTATTTGAAAGACCGTATTCAAAACCAGAAAAAATAGAAGAAATTGTTCACACATATGAAGCTATAAAATTATCACGTACTCTAGCAGAAGAATCTATCATTTTACTTAAAAATGAAAACAATCTTTTACCATTGGATCAAACTAAAATAAAATCAATTGCTGTAATTGGACCAAATGCCGATCAAATCCAATATGGAGATTATAGTGCAACGAAAAACAAAGCGACAGGTGTTACCATTTTAGAAGGAATTAAATCTTTAGTAGGTAAGAATGTTAAAGTGAATTATGCAAAAGGGACCCATATATCTAAATTAGATAAAAGTGGTATTGTTGCAGCAGTCACTGCCGCTAGGGAAAGTGACGTTGTAGTTTTGGCTATTGGCGGAACACATAAGGTACTAGGTGGAGTTGGTTGGGAAGGACCAAAAAGTAGTTTTGAGGTAGATGATGAAACTCTTAATCCGCCTACTGGAGGGGAAGGTTATGACAGAACTAGTTTAAGACCTCCGGGCGTCCAATCAGAACTTATAAAAGCGATTCATGCTACAGGAAAACCCATTGTTTTAGTCATGGTGCACGGTAGACCATACAGTATTGTTTGGGAAAACGAAAATCTTCCCGCAATTGTAGAGACTTGGTATAATGGTGAACAAGGAGGGAATGCTATTGCAGATGTTCTATTTGGTAATGTAAACCCTTCAGGAAAATTAACACTGTCTGTACCACGCACTGTTGGACAAATTCCTGTTTTTTATAATCATCAACCTTCACATCGTGGTTTTTATGGAAAACCTGGAACAATAAAGGCACCTGGTCGTGATTACGTTTTTGAAACACCGGTTCCATTATTTGAATTTGGTTACGGTTTAAGTTATACCACTTTTGAGTATCGCAATTTAAAACTTGATAAAAACAGTTATTCTGTAAATGATGACTTAATAAAAGTATCGTTTGAACTTACTAATAATGGAGCTTACGACGGCAAAGAAGTTGTTCAACTTTATTATAACGACATTTATAGTAGTGTAGCTACTCCCGTTAAAATATTAAAAGGATTTAAGAAAATTCATTTAAAAAAGGGTGAAACTAAAACAGTCGACTTAGAACTATCAATTCAAGAAATGGGACTATGGAATACAGAAATGAAATATGTTGTGGAACCAGGTGAGTTCAATATTATGATAGGAGCATCGTCCAATGATATTAGATTAAACGAAAGAATAGATATCAAATTATAATCATTCTTATCTTATATATTGGAGGCAGATAGATCATATGATGATTGTATTATAAAAAAACTAAAGATGAAATATTTATATAATTATAGAAATTACATACTTATATTATTAGTACTATGTTTTTTAAATTCATGTAAGAAAAAAAATGACATTCCTTTAGTAGCAAAAGGCATTATACCAATACCAGCGCAAATAACAACAATGGGAAGGGGTTTTTTGATTTCTGAACACACCAAAATAATCGCCAACACGGAAAATTTAGTCGAGCTTGCTAACGTTTACGCTAAAGAACTAGGGGTTGATAAAGTTGAAATATCTCAAATTCCCAATAATGATGGCCTGATTCTTTCAATTGACACAAACCTCAAGAAGGAAGGCTATTCTATAAATATATCTCCTGAAAACATTATGGTTAAGGGTGGCGATAAGGCTGGTATATTTTACGCATTACAATCGTTAAATCAATTAAAAACAGATAATAGTTTTCCCGGAGTAACCATTAATGACGCTCCTCAATTTACTTATCGGGGTATGATGCTTGACGTATCAAGGTATTTCTATCCAATTGCAGATGTGAAAAAATTTTTGGACATCATGGCACTCCATAAATACAATAAGTTTCATTGGCACCTAACAGATGATCAAGGCTGGCGTATTGAAATAAAAAAATATCCAAAACTTACAGAGATTGGTTCAATTAGAAAAGAAACTATGAAAGGGGATTTCAGGGCTTCCAATGCAAGAAAAGTTCTATGGGAACAAACAGGTAAATGGGATTTTAGAAAAAACTACATCCCAAATCCAAATGATTATGACGGTAAACCTCATGGTGGGTTTTATACCCAGGAAGACATCAAAGAAATAGTTCAATATGCAGCTAGTAAATACATAGAAGTTATTCCTGAAATAGATGTTCCAGGTCATTTTTCTGCGGCATTAGCGGCCTATCCAGAATTTGGATGTAAAGAAAGCTATGAAGTGGCCACACGTTGGGGTGTCCACCCAAATATATTATGCCCCACGAAAAAATCGATTAATTTTGTTAAGGACGTATTAATCGAAGTAATGGAGTTATTCCCTAGTAATTATGTACATATAGGGGGAGATGAAGCTAATAAAACCCATTGGGAAGATTCAAAATTTTGTCAAGATCTAATAAGAGAATATAACCTTGAAGATGAAATGGGTTTACAGAGTTATTTTATCGGAGAATTAGATAAATTTTTGACTTCTAAAGGAAAGAGCCTTATTGGTTGGGATGAAATTTTAGAAGGGGGATTAAGTAAGAATGCTACAGTAATGTCATGGCGGGGAGAGTTAGGAGGTATTAAAGCAGCCAAACAGAATCATAATGTTATCATGTCTCCAGGAACTCATACGTATTTTGACAAATATCAAGATTCACTTGATTTTAAACAAAAAACGCCCTTGGCTCAATGGGGTGTTGTTTCACTAAAAAAAACCTATAGTTACAATCCTTTACCCAAGGAATTATCAATAGAAGAACAAAAATATATTTTAGGCGCAGAAGGATGTATGTGGACAGAATACATTCCAAAAATGGAGCATTTAGAATATATGGCCCTTCCTAGATTAGCAGCATTGTCAGAGGTTCTTTGGAGTAAACCAGAAAAAAAGAATTGGGGTGATTTTAATAATAGATTAAAAGATTTAATCAACCTCTATGAAGATAAAAACTATAATTACGCAAAAAATAACAAGAGATACTAAGACCCTTTTTACCAAGAAAACATGATAATAGAGTCCTCCTTATTCTATTCTCTTTTATTGTGTTAATGTTTCTCTAGCTAAAAGAATGTCCCAATTATTATTGAAATTGTAAATACAAAACCTTCCTTGTATCAGAAGCGCTTACTTCTGCAAGACCAAGTATAACTTATGGTTTATGCTAAATTCTTCAGATGAATTTGAGATAACAACCGTTTACAAATAAAAATAACATCCAAATCGCCATGAGGTTGGGCTACTAATCCTTTTACTAATGAAGAACAAGCTTATGTTGAAGAATATTTAATTATTGGATTAAATATAAATTTTACTGAATTAATTTTTCATAAAACTAAATAAGATAAACATTTAAATCAATATGCCTATGAGAGAAAAGTAAGTATTAGCTATTAATAAAAACACTAAGATTAATTAATAAAAACTTATAAACATGAATACAAAATTTAAATTATTATTACTTTCTATTTCATTGACTTTTCTACTTTTTCCTTCCTGCGAAAAGCAGGATGAATTTGACCTAGTTGAGAAATATTTAGAAGCAGCACCTCAAAGTGATTTGAATGTGGTTGCAGGAACAAATGCCAGTTCTAAAGCTGGATTTACTTTAGTTTGGGAAGATCAATTTGGTTCTTTTGACAGTTCTAAATGGAGAAAAAATTACATTTATGATTATGGTGTAAGTAATGCCCATGAAGCTCCTGTAGGAGGAAGTTTCAATATTAGCGCTCATGAAGGAGCTGCCTATAAAACAGGACAAATTTCTTATATTAATGATGCCACCGCATCGGACGGTAAATCCATGAGGTTTAAACTAGAAAATAAGCCAACAGTAAGTCTAAGAGGTCATACCTTACCTTATGCCAGTGGGTGCGTTATGGGAAAATCGACAGATCAAGGTAAATTAAAATATGGTCTTATTGAGGCAAAAATTAAAATGCCTGGAAATGCTGGGACTTGGCCTGCTTTTTGGTTAATGCCAGAATCTGATAATATTTACCGTCCATATGGCGCAGAGATAGACGCTATGGAGCATTTTCCATCAATTTACAGTACCAAAAACAAAATTAACTATGGCCTATTTTGGGATGGATATGGAGGTACAGATATATCTCCGCAAAGCTGGAAGGCTAACTCTTCGGGAGTTGACATTGGCACAACACCGAACGTCTGGAAGGTATTTACTTTAGAGTGGAATCCTGACGAGATTATTCTTTATGTTGATGGTGTTCAAAAAGCTAGATATACTGGAGAGGCTGTACCTATTGCAGAGCATTACATAATATTAAATTTAGCGGCTGGAGGTACTAATTTTGCCGGTGCGATTAACCCTAGCGAATTACCTTTAAACATGGATATTGATTATGTTAAATATTATCAATATAGTAACTACGCTGCTATTCAAGCAATGGAAGATGCTAAACATGGTTCTAGAGCTACAAATAGATATGATTTTGAAGACATTACCATTGATAAAATTCATGATTTAGCCGCTAAGAAGTTTAATAAAGATTATGTTAGAATCTCTACGCAAAAAGCGGCAACTTCTGCCAATAATACGGGGATAGCTAATGCCACACCAACGACAAAAATAGAGGTAATTAACGGAGACAAGTCATTATTTATCGATTCTAGAGGAAAATCAGGAGATTGGTTTGAAGCTTTTTCTACACCTACAGGGATGTTTAAATCTGGGGTAAATTATACCGTTACTATTAATTATAAGGCCGCTGAAAGAGTGTCTGGCGCATACGCTTATGCAATTGTGCAATCGGAAGCTGTTGGAGCATCACCTAAACAAATAGCGTCATATTCTATTCATGGTTCTGGTACAAATCAAGATAATCAAGGTCGATTAGAGTTTTCGTTTACACCATCACGTAATGATTATAACTTGTTGCTAGGTTTATATAAAAATTGCGCCTATATCATTGATGATATTATTATTCAAGGAGAAACAGGTGCAGAAACTGGACAAGAAGGTAGTACTACGCCTCCGCCGTCGACAGGAGGAACAATTTCAATTACAAGCCCTAGTGTTGGTGCAACAATTACGTCAACTTCTTTGACTGTTAATGCAAAATCAACTGGAGATGTGACTTTTGCAGAAATTAAGGTAGATGGTGTTTATAAAGGTCATAAGAATATGTCGCCATATTCGTTTGACCTAACAGGTTTAACAGCTGGAGCTCATGAAATTAAGGTATATACAAATTCAACTTCTCAGGGTTGGATTAACGATGTAATAAATATTAACGTTAATACAGGAGGAGGCACACCTCCCTTTATTCAAGATTTTAATTCGAATACAAAATTCGAAATAAACAGTGCTGGAGCAAATCAAATATCCTCAACAGTTTATCCTAGAGTAATTTTGGCAACCAAGGCTGTTGATTTGATTGACAACTCTACGGCATGGCGCGTAAACACCATGAATTTGCCTACTAATGCCTTTCATGAATTCTATTTCTCTCCAGAAAAAAAAATGGAAGCAAACAAAACTTATAAAATAGAATTTGATTATAAGGTATTAAAAACTGCTGGAGATGCTGCTTATGTTTATGTTATCTCGAAATCTAAAACACAAGGAGGCTCAAATAAGGGGTGGAATCAAAAAACGCTTTTAACGGGACAAACAGGCAGTATTTCAACTACAATTTCAACAGGATCTATAAGTGATTATTACGCTATTATTGGTGTGCACAATAGAGGTAAAGTTTCCATAGATAATGTTAAAATCACACAACAATAGAGACCATAATGTTTTCTATTAGTTTTTAACAATATTCAAAAAAGTGTAATTATTATTTAGAGGGCTATCACAAACAAACTTTGTTTGAGTGATAGCCTTTTATCTTTAAAAAAATAAAATATTTTACAAAACTGGTCGGTATGGATTAATACTTACAACCTCATATCTCATTACAATAAACAAAGAATGAGTTCTATTAAGTTTTTATAAGGGAAGTAAAAATGAATCTAAACGGCAAAGAATCCTTAATGACACTTATTTGATAGTAATGTCAAAAATATAATCGAAATAATTTCAAAATTAGACACAACGAATAATTTTAGGCTATTTAAAAAAGTTGATAAGTAATCGTTAAACTTACAAAAACAAAAAAGCCGAAGATTTCTCTTCGGCTTTTCCTTTTATACAGTGCGGGCGGGGAGACTCGAACTCCCACACCTCGCGGCACTAGATCCTAAGTCTAGCGTGTCTACCAATTCCACCACGCCCGCAAAAGGACTGCAAATATAAACAAGATTTTTAAATTGCAAACTTAATAGTCTCAAAAAACTTTCTTTTTTTATACTTTTGAGTACATCCTTTAAAAAGAATTTATGAATCAGATACAATCTTATATTTCAGAACATAAAAGCCGTTTTTTAAACGAGCTTATTGAGCTCCTTAAAATCCCATCTATTAGTGCTGATTCGGCATTCAAAAATGATGTTCTCAAAACCGCAGAAACGGTTAAAACTAGTCTTGAAAAAGCAGGCTGCTCAAAGGTTGAAATTTGTGAAACTGCTGGATACCCTATAGTGTATGGTGAAAAAATAATTGATAAGAACCTACCTACCATCTTAGTTTACGGGCATTATGACGTACAGCCGCCTGACCCAATAGAACTTTGGGATTCACCTCCTTTTGAACCCGTGATTAAACCCACAGATAAGCACCCTGACGGCGCCATTTTTGCGCGAGGGGCTTGTGATGACAAAGGTCAAATGTACATGCATGTTAAGGCTATGGAATTTATGACAGCGACAAATCAATTGCCTTGTAATGTCAAATTCATGATTGAAGGCGAAGAAGAAGTGGGCAGCGCTAATCTTGCTACGTTTGTAAAAAACAATCATGATAAACTAAAGAATGACGTCATTCTTATTTCGGATACTGGAATGATAGCAAACGATGTACCTTCTATTACCACTGGACTCAGAGGCCTTAGTTATGTTGAAGTTGAACTTACCGGACCTAATCGAGATTTACATTCAGGATTATATGGTGGTGCAGTGGCTAACCCCATAAATGTATTAACAAAAATGATTGCGTCTTTACACGATGAAAACAATCGAATTACCATTCCTGGTTTTTATGATAAAGTGGAAGAACTCTCGCAGGCTGAACGGAAAGAAATGGCGAAAGCGCCTTTTAGCCTAGAAAGCTATCAAAAAGCATTAGATATTGAAGCGGTCTACGGTGAAAAAGGCTACTCGACTAACGAACGAAATTCTATAAGACCAACCCTGGATGTTAACGGTATTTGGGGAGGTTACATTGGTGAAGGTGCTAAAACAGTAATCCCAAGTAAAGCTTATGCTAAAATCTCAATGCGTTTAGTCCCCCATCAAGATTGGGAAGAAATCACTCAACGCTTTAAAACGCATTTCGAAAGTATTGCCCCAAAAGGTGTTAACATTAAAGTAAACCCCCATCACGGTGGGCAAGGTTACGTAACCCCCATAGACAGCATTGGTTATCAAGCAGCAAGCAAAGCTTATAAAGAGGCCTTTGGAAAAACACCTATTCCTCAACGGAGTGGAGGCAGCATCCCGATAGTGGCTCTTTTTGAAAAAGAGTTAAAAAGCAAAACAATCTTAATGGGATTTGGGCTAGACAGTGATGCCATTCACTCGCCTAATGAACATTTTGGGGTGTGGAATTACCTAAAAGGAATAGGGACCATTCCTTTATTCTATAAACACTTTACTGCCTTATCAAAATAACGAGGACCGTATTATCTTTTTATAAAAACTAAATATAAGTGGAGGTATATATTCATAGTTTTGCCTGAAAACGAAGTCTGCAAGAAATTAACATTTACTATCGCTAAGACAAATTAGCGTATCTCATGAAAAACCAACACACCAATCACCTCCTATTATTAGGTCTCGCTACTATTCTCATTAGTACTTCAGGTAGCCTTGGAAAATATATAGATTTACCTACACCAGTAATCATTTGGTGTAGAAGTGCCATCGCAGCAGTTTTCCTGTTTATTTTTTGTCTTTTTAAAAAGTCTAGCATAAAACTAAAATCAAAAAAAGACGCACCTACTATTCTACTTAGTGCGCTTCTATTGGGCGCCCATTGGCTTACCTATTTTTATGCCTTAAAACTTTCTAATGTGGCTTTAGGTATGTTGTCTATGTTTACATTTCCCGTAATGACGGCCATTCTAGAACCGCTATTTACCAAAACAAAATTTAATCCTATTCATGTCCTTTTGGCTATTATAGTTTTAATAGGTATTTACATCCTCGCTCCAGAATTTAACTTTGAAAACACCCAACTTAAAGGGATATGTTTTGGACTTTTATCAGCCCTGTGCTATGCCTTAAGAAATTTAATATTAAAACAACATGTAAATCAATATAACGGCACCGTTCTTATGACCCAACAGGTAATCATAGTCAGCATCATACTACTACCAATTATGTTTACCATGAATATTGATAATATTGACACACAACTCCCTTATTTAATTTTATTAGGCCTAGTTACTACCGCCATAGGTCATTCTTTATTTATTGGAAGCCTAAGATATTTCTCAGTAAGCACAGCCAGTATTATTGGTAGCGCCCAACCTATTTGCGGAATTATCATTGCGTTTTTCTTTTTAAATGAAATTCCAACACTGAACACTTTTATTGGCGGAAGCCTTATTCTAGCGACAGTATTTATTGAAAGTATGCGCTCTAGAAAAGGGTGATTTATGATAGTTTTGACTAAGATTATGTAACAAATCATCAACTTTAACGTTCTTATAGTCAATCATCAATCAAAATCAATCATTATGTTAAAGCAATTCTTCATTATCTGCTCGGGTGCAGATACCGATATTTTAAATCAGTGCTCAAAAGGTGAACAAAATAAATATGCTGGTGTAGGGGCCACGGTTTTCTTTACAGCAGTTATGGCTTTTATCGCATCTAGTTATGCCCTTTACACGGTTTTTGACACTTTGTATTCTAGTATTTTCTTCGGACTCATCTGGGGTTTACTCATTTTTAATCTAGACCGTTACATTGTTTCTACAATTAAAAAAACAGGCCACTTTTTTGATGAATTCATTCAGGCCATTCCAAGAGTTATACTTGCTGTAATTATAGCCATTGTAATTTCTAAGCCTTTAGAATTAAAGATTTTTGAAAAAGAAATTAATCAGGTATTGTTGGAGCAAAAAAATGAATTAACCCTTGCTAATAAAGATCAAATAGCGGCGCAATACAATCCTAAAATTGAAGCTCTCAATAGTTCTATTTTAGCTTTACAGGAAGACATTAAAACAAAAGAAACCGAGGTTAATCAACTATATAACACTTATATTTCTGAAGCTGAAGGCACAGCAGGAACCAGACTTTTAGGAAAGGGTCCTGTATATAAAGAAAAAAGAGAAAAGCATGATGCGCTATTAGCAGAATTAAATGAACTAAAACTAGAAAACAGAAAAAAAATCAAAGCCCATGAAGCGCAAATAGACCAGCTAAATACGCAATACAAAGCTGCCATTACGCGCTCTCAGCCCATAATAAATAATTTTGATGGTTTAATGGCCCGTGTTAATGCATTGAACAAACTCCCCTGGCTCCCATCATTTTTTATATTCCTGCTATTTTTAGCTATTGAAACATCTCCAATCTTAGCAAAATTACTTTCTCCTAAGGGGGCCTATGACTTTAAATTAGAGGATTTAGAAACCGCCGTAAAAACAAACGTTCTTCAAAATAAAAACCAAAGAGAAGCCATGCTCCAAACAGATTTCGCTATAAATGATCGCATTTATAATGATCTTCAGCAAGAAGATGATTTATACGCATATGAGCGCAAAAAAGCAAAGGAACTCATGCAGTTACAAGCCGATGCTTTTTATAAACAGCAAAAAAATATATTATAATTTTAAGCGGCGTTGCCAGATTTAAAATGATCATAAAGATCTTTACAACCATAGCCTATTATTGAGAGTTTTTTGTTTTTAGACAAAGCCTCTTCATGCAATTGTGCCATGGCGTGAACACCGTATTTATCCATCCCTGTAATGTCCTTAATACTTATGGTAACTTGATCTCTTTTTTCAAATACATCCTTTAATTCATATTTAAACAAAGCCACATTACCTTTATTTAGGGTACCTTTTACTTTAAAAAAATTGTTACAGTTTGTAATTTCCAAATTCATAATTAAGTGATTTTAAATAGTTAATAGCAAAACTTGAGGGAGAACAATACTTAAATTGCCTGATAAAAGTAATAAAGATGATAAGTTAACCTATCATTTTTTCGACCAATCGATTTTAACTACAGATAAAACCAATCATAAAGTCAATTTCATCGATGATTGACGTCATAAAACAATATTTTGTTACATTTACTTCATAAAAATTCTTATACCCAAAATCTTAACGTATTCAAAATGAAAAAACTAATTATACTTTTATGCATCGTTTGCACCTGTGCCACTTATGCTCAAAACAATGCAGAAGCCGATATTAAAGCCATAAATAAGGTTTTAAAAAAACAGCGCATAGCATGGTCTAATAATGATCTTGAAGGCTTCATGAAGGGGTATTGGAAAAGTGACTCTTTAAAATTTTATGGTTCCAATGGTGTGACTTATGGGTGGAAAGCCACTTTAAAGCGCTATAAAAAAGCCTACCCTACTCAAGACCATACTGGTAAATTAAGCTTTAAAATTAATGATATTAGCCCTATAAGTGAAGATGCTTATTATGTATTAGGTGAATACCATATAAAGCGCGAGGTTGGAAATGCCGACGGTATTTTCATGATTATTTTTAAGAAGATAAACGGCGAGTGGAAAATTATTGCCGACACATCATCTTGAATTCCTATCAAACACCTATTTATAGTATAAGGCCCACTGGTAAAAAGTAATATAATTGGATTCATTAAAACAATGCATTACTAAAGAAACTCAAATAGATACCTCTAGCATAGAGGTTATTCTTTCTTCTTTCTATACGCGTGATTTAAAAAAAGGGGACTTTTTCTTAAGAGCTGGCAAACTATGTACACAAATGGCTTTTATTGATACTGGGTATTTAAGAATGTTTGATATTGTAGACGGTAAAGAAGTCACCTTTTGGATTGGCAGTAGTGGTAAATTTATTACCTCTTTATCAAGCTTTGTTTTTCAGACCACCAATTTTTGGAACATACAAGCCATAACGGATTGTAAACTGCATATTATTGATAGAGAATCCCATTTTACACTATGTAAACAACAACCGAAATGGTTGGAGTTTGATAATCATTTACTAGCACATTCCTTTGCCCTTTTAGAACAAAAAATACTATCTCAACTTCATACATCTTCACAACAACGATTTGATGCCTTATTTAAGGCAGACCCGCAACTATTTAACCATGTGCCGCTGCAATACATTGCTTCAATGCTAGGTATCACTCCAGAAACATTAAGCCGACTAAGAAAAAAGAACGCGAATTAATACATTTTCTTGATTTATGTCAAGTGGTTCTTCCCTATGACTTATGAACTTTGTTCAAAACTAAAATCATGAATCAACTTCAAAAATCATTAAGTATTAACGCCCTTTTTTCTGGTATCTCAGGATTATTACTAATTGTCTTCCAGAGTTTCTTCGCCGAAGTATTTGGCTTAAAACCATTACCGTTTTGGATTATAGGATTGGCTCTAATTTTTTTCACGTGTACTATTGTTTATGAAATTAAAAGACAAAGAACACTAGCCGTTTCATGGGTAATTGTCCAAGATTTCTTTTGGGTATTTGGCAGTCTTATTATTCTAATGGTTCAACCATTTGGCATAAGCAGAACAGGCCATTATATAATTGCCGGCGTAGCCTTAATTGTACTTTTAATGGCGATAAATCAATATAATGCGCTACGGAGAAAACATCATATTCATAATGATGCACCCAATTACAAAACCCGCTAATGGATACAACTTATTTTAAAAAACGGTTAAAGAAATTAGCGCAATCACCAAAGTTTGTTTTAGACTTCTCCTAAGTCTTAAATACAAAGTTCATCAATTGGAAAGCCTTTCCATGGAAATGCACTAGCATTAAACAACCTAAAAATCCTATAATTTTTTAACGTAATCAGTAATAATAACTATTTGCTGAGCACCTACCTTCCCTTCTATATATTGCGCATTTTCACGATCCAGCCTAATATTTCTAACGGCCGTACCTTGTTTAGCTATCATGCTAGACCCTTTTACTTTTAAATCTTTTATAAGCACTACAGCATCTCCATGCTCGAGAATAACTCCGTTGACATCCCTATGGATGATTTTTTCACTTTCCTCTTGATCTTCTCCAGTGGCTCTAGCTAAGGATAAGGCATTATCATCAAGATACATCATATCCAACAAATCTTTTGGCCAGCCTTCATTTCTTAGTCGCTGTAGCATACGCCATGCCATAATTTGTACAGGCAGGTGTTCATTCCACATGCTATCATTTAAACATCGCCAATGATTGGGATTCATGGCTTCATTACCTTCTATTTGATCTAAACACGTTTTACAAACCAAAACGTCATTCGCCACATTTTCATTTAATGAAGGCGGGATGGTATATTGCTTTAATTCTTGGGCTGAAGCGCATAACTCGCAGCTATTGTTACTTCTATCAATTAGGGTTTGTAATACACTCATGAATATGATTTATTATGCAATAATACGTTTTAATAAAACAACTTTAGGTATTCGGTTCGAAACAAAAAGACACCTCTAAAGCGAAGTGTCTTTTTTATGTTAATCTCTAAAAGTAGTCTTACTTATTAAGTCCTGCTACAAACTTATAAACGGCGTCACCATGAACGCCTGTAAAATACTTATTAAATTTTTTCCATCGTTCTTTTCTAGCATCTTCATCTGGCCATGCTTCTTCCATCAAATCACCAAGACCGTCAAACATTTTATCCAAATCAGTCAAAGAGTCTAAGAAGTAAGCCTCCATCATTTCTGTACCATCTTTCCCCCATGCATGTCTGTGTGGATAATACCCTTTAACTAATGGGTTATCTTTTATAAGTTTATCAAAATTCTCACCCATTAGGGCTCTTATTTCATCGCCTTTTCCATCTTCAGGAAAAGCCAAATGCGATGTACGCACATAACAGATTAAATCTTTTGAAGCGTCCTTCAAATGTTTTACAATGGGTAATGTAGTATAAATTTCATCCGTATGATTACGATCATAATAAGCATTTTGTTTTTTAAAAAACGCATCTCTTTCTGCCTCATCGGGCCAGGCCTCTTTTGCTAACTCCCAATCTCTTTCAGCAGCTTTTTCAATATCATTCCAGGTATCATACACCCTTACGGATATCAGTTCTCTATTATCAGGACTTAATTGATGTAAATAAAAGGATGACGCAGCAACATGCTCATTCTTAGCTGTTACTTTATCGAGATACTCTTTTTCAACAGATTTCCATGTATCCATATCAAAGTCTTCATAATCCATATTCCAATGCAAGGTGGTTAGGGTCATGTATTGCGGTCCTTTATCTTCCCCTTCTTGAGCAAAAATAGTGGTTGAACTGAGTAGCAAAAGTGATAATACAATTGCCACGAAAAATGGTTTGGTTTTTTTCATAATCATTAAAAAATTAAAGTTAATATAAGGGTTAATTAAATACTACTTTAAGACTTAGGACGGGTGTTGATTATGCTATTAATACGATATTGAGAGATACTATTCGTGAAATATACAAAAATTAAAATGATTCACTTTACATTCAAACGATCGCGATTTTTCTTAGTCATACCTTGAACAACCATATCATAAGAATGATCGATAAGGGTTTTAATGAAATCTGAAGTCAATTCACCTTCGTGAATATAAAGCGTATTCCAATGTTTTTTACTCATATGAAATCCAGGACGAATACTATTATAGTCTGCTCGAAGAAGTTCTGAATATTCGGGATTTGCTTTTAAATTAATGGCTGCCTCACCCTGTTCCCACTTTTTTAATGAAATTAGCGCGAACATTTTACCTAACACTTTAAAAACCAATGTGTCCTGGTCAAAAGGAAATCCCTCAGTAGTCTCCTTTTTACCTAAGCAATACGTTCTAATTTGTTCAATATCCATTATTGTATTTCGGCCATTTTACTTTCTTCTATTTTAAGATCTGAGTAATCTAATTTCCAACCAATGGTTTCTACAATAGTCTCTATGAGTAACACAGCTTCTAAGGCTTCTTTTTGTGCGGCCTGAATAAGACCACTCTCAGGTATTTTGTCTTTGATGTGCAATTTGGCTTCTTTTTGCAAACCGGTTAAATCAGAAGCGTCAAACTTATTAAACAAGCCATCTGATTTATCGTAATAATTCAAATTCGTTTCAATAGATAAGACCTCTGGTTGTGGGAATTTCTCGAGAATAATTTTCTTTTTACTGTTATTGGCGCGGAGTACTATTTTAGACAAATCAAACCCAACGTGAGCTTTAGCATTAATAACCACTAAGGCTTTCTTTCTGCTAGACACCATTTTCAATAAGCGCTGCTTGACATCTTGGTAATGGTAAATTTCAGCAAAATCACCCTCCACAGTGATTAATCTACAAACGGTTTTTATTTTATCCAATAATATGGTTGATTGTGAGTCAACCAATTGTTTTTGCTTTAAGGTTTGATAATAAGCAAACAAGCCCCAGCCACAAACAATACCTATTAAAATTCCTAAAATTGCATCCATTTAGTCTATAATTTTATATAATATGGGCTTACTTGGTGCTGCATCATTCTCAAAAGGTGCTATTTGTAAATTTAAAAAGTATCTACCATCTTCCACCTTATTAGACACGTAAATAAACTCGGTTATGGTCGCATCCATTCGCAACTTACCTTTAGTATTCCAAAAAGCATGATGCGCTAAAAGCTGACAATCATCCTTTTCTTTATCAACACTGGGTAAATCTATTAACAAATGTTTCACCCCCTTTTCCCTCAAATAAATAGCTGCCTCTTCCATTAAATATGTTGGATTGGTATTAGAATATTGTCTAGAAATTTTATCTCTAGTATTGGGCATCGTTCTAATAATTACGGCGTCACGCTTTTTATTACCCAAAGCAAACTGTATTTGTTTTTTAGAAATAACCAAATCGTCATCAAAACGTTCTGGAGCCACGGTGATAACTTCTGCCAAAAAGAAAAATTGCTTTAAATTTTCATTTATAGAGTATACCTCCTCCGTAATATGACCCACACACTCTGTATGTGTACCATGGGCATGTGGATTAAAAGAGATATTATTAAAATTAATACAAGCGCCTTCTTTAACACTTGCGATCCACTCGCCATCTCTAGCAGGTTCTATCTTTGGTTCATCTACATACCATGCATTTACATTGCTCTTTGATGCCCTAAGCGGCATAGAAATATCAATAGGTTCATTTAAATTAATTTGAAGTTTTCTGGAATTATATTGAATAGCTGCGATCATACTCAAATATAATCAAATCATAAACAATTCTGAAGCAATTCCATCAACTAAAAATTTTCCTTTTGTTGTCGTTTTTAAAATACTAGCAGGATGCGGCTCTTGCTCATGGACTAAGATAAGTAGCTCCTGTTTTATAAACTTTTCTGAAACTATTTTTAAATGTTCGAGAAAGTCTAGACCAAAATTAGTTTCAATTTTATTAAAGGACACACCCCATATGGTGCGTAAACCAGTCATTAAGTATTCATTAAACTGATCCTGTTTAGAGAGTTTTTCGGCAGTACGTGGTAATATCCCGCCTTGAATAGCCTGAATATATTTGTTATTATTAGCCACATTCCAACTGCGTGTATCTCCAAAAAATGAATGGGCTGAAGGTCCTATTCCAAGATAAGACTTCCCTTGCCAGTAGCTGGTATTATGTTTTGAAAAATAATGTGGTTTTCCAAAATTTGAAATTTCATAATGCACTAGTCCATACCTTTCTGTTTTTTTTACAAGAGCATTAAAATGCTGTAATGCCAGGTCTTCATCTAATGGCGGATAGATTCCCTTTTTAATAAATGCATCTAAAGCTGTTTTAGGTTCCACAGTGAGTGCATAACTTGAAATATGATTGACCCCAAAACGTAGTGCCATATCTAAATTTTTATTCCATTTCTCTAAACTCATCTCTGGAACGCCATAAATAAGATCAATAGTAATATTATCAAAATACTTGGATGCATATTCCAAGCACAACTTTGATTCCTCAGCATTATGTGCCCTATTCATACTTTTTAAATCATCATCAAAAAAAGACTGAATGCCAATACTTAATCTATTAATTGGGCTTTTAGAGAATTCGATAATACGATCTTTAGTTAAATCATCAGGATTAGCCTCTAAAGTAATTTCTGGATGTTCACTGACCGCATAGAACTTATGTACGGTTTCAAGAAGTAATTGTAATTCTTCAATTGTTAACAATGAAGGGGTACCTCCACCAAAATAAATGGTTTCAATAGTTTGATTGGCTAATTCTACACTTCTAATTTCCAATTCCTTAACCAAACAAGCCATGAGTTCATCCTTTTTTTTTAAGGACGTTGAAAAATGAAAATCGCAATAAAAACATGCTTGTTTACAAAATGGAATATGGATATAGATACCTGCCATTAATACATAAGACTAACCAATTTTTTTAGGATTCTGCTTTACAAAAGCATCCCATCCCGAATAACTTTTACCCACATTAACACGTCCAGAATTATAAAAATGACATACAGCTGCCGCCAAACCATCAGTGGCATCTAAATTCTTTGGAAGTGTTTTAAGACCTAGTAAACTTTGTAGCATTTTAGCCACCTGTTCTTTACTGGCATTACCATTACCCGTAATAGCCATTTTTATCTTTTTTGGTAAATATTCGGTTATTGGAACCTCTCTACTTAAACCAGCAGCCATAGCCACCCCTTGAGCTCTTCCCAATTTCAGCATACTTTGTACATTCTTACCAAAAAAAGGTGCTTCAATAGCAATTTCATCAGGATTATAGCTATCTATAAGCTCAATGGTACGTTCAAAAATAAGTTTTAGCTTTATGTAATGGTCGCTATACTTCTTTAAGTCTAGCTCGTTAAGCTGCAAAAAAACCATCTTTTTACCCACTACCTTTATGAGTCCGAATCCCATTATGGTTGTACCAGGGTCAATTCCTAAAATAATTCTTTCCTGCATTAATCTCTACAATAATAACAACCACTTAAGGAAATAGATGCCCCAATAGTTACTGTTAATAAATTCCCATTAAAAGCGCCAAAACCTTTAAAAACGGGATCAAAATCTTTTCCAAATCCAAAAATATAAGACGTATCTAAATATATTGATAGAATATCTGAAATACCGTAATGCACTTCTAAACCCGTCATAGCATTTAAATAGGAGGTATTATTCTCTCCGAAATTACCCAAAGGTTTTATTAGAGTTATTCCTGGGCCAGCATGAACAAAAGGTACCACTCTATTTGAAAACCAAACTATCCGAGATAGGTCATAGACCAATTGGCCATTTATACGCGTATAATTTGTTTTAAATTCAGGCGAATCATTCGCATTTGAAAATCGATTAAAACCAAAATCGAGCTTCCCGCCCAGTCCTTTTGCTCCTAAATATTGAACCCCTAAGTTTATTGATGGAAAATTTATAGCCTTTGACTTATAGTCGGCCACAAAACCATTAGCAGCAGGGCTATTAATACCTAGAGCAAATTGCGCTTTTATTGTACTTGTATCCCCTTGAGACAGGCCCAAAAAAAAGCAAAAACTTAATACAATTGAACATATTAATGTTCTGCTTTTTCCTATATTTTTTAATATCATTAATTAATATTAGTTTAATTTGCACCAATGACCGCGCTTATCAAATCATACAAAACTAATCAATTATTTTTTATACTTATTAAGCTAAGTATTGTCATCGCATCATTTGCATTCATATACTTTAAAATAGCTGGTCTAGAAGAAATCACATACACTGATTTCTTCAATATTATATCTAGCAAAAACATTCTATCAATTCAAAACACCCTAGTGCTGTTAGTACTTACTTGTCTTAATTGGTTACTGGAAACATTAAAATGGCAATCCCTTGTTCATCCCATAAAAAAGATTGATTTTAAAGCCGCTTTAGCACAAAGTCTTGGGTCGTTAACAGCTTCATTATTCACACCTAATAGAATTGGAGAATACGGTGCGAAAGCACTTTATTTTCAACCGAATTTAAGAAAATCTATTTTGCTTATTAATTTTTTAAGCAACTTACTACAATTGTCTATTACCATCTGTTTAGGCGGTGTTGGTCTAAGCTACCTCTGGTTAAACTACAATCAATTAGCCCTTGATTATAATAATCTTTTAGTATACACGCTTTTTAGTGTCGTGATTCTAATCACCCTACTTGTCATACTTAATTACAGTAAATACACCATAGCCGGTCTTTCCATTCCTAAATTAAAACAGCGTATTTCAAGCTATCCCAAAATACTATTAACTAAAGGCTTACTCTATTCTTTTTCTAGATACCTTATTTTCTCCTTCCAATTTTATTTTTTGCTCCAATTATTCCAAGTGAATATCAACTATTTTGATGCCATGTCTGTTATAATGTCCATGTATCTTATAGTCTCGGTGCTACCATCAATATTTATTTTTGATGTTGTTATTAAAGGGAGTGTTTCCGTGTATTTATTCTCTTTCCTAGATGTTAATGAACTAAGCGTTTTATGCATCACAACCTTGATGTGGCTCTTAAATTTTGTTTTCCCCAGTCTCATAGGTAGTTATTTTGTCCTGAATTTTAAACCAGTTAAAAGCGCAGCATTGTAATGATGATATTTGGTATTTGCATCACCCTACTCTATTTAATTACAATAGGATTTTTTGTTTACGGTTTCGATAAAATAAAATTATTCCATCTAAATGACCTCCCGTCTAAAACGAAATTTTCAATTGTGATTCCTTTTAGAAATGAAGCAGAGCACTTACCCAAGTTATTGCAATCTTTACAAGCACTTGAGTATCCCAATCACTTATTTGAAGTCATTCTTCTTGATGATGCCTCTGAGGATCATTCTGTAGAAATCATTAACAATTTCATGGTGGATACTAATTTAACCTTCAAAATATTACCCAATACAAGACAAACAGGATCACCAAAAAAAGACGCCATAAGCTTAGGCATAAAAAACTCTAACTACGATTGGATTATCACAACAGATGCTGATTGCGTCCTTCCTAAATACTGGCTTAATAGTTATGATGAATTCATTCAACAAAGGGACGCCTCTTGCATAGCAGCGCCTGTTTCTTATATTCAAGAAGGGACCTTTTTAAAGCAGTTTCAATTACTAAATCATCTCAGTTTACAAGGTGCTACCATTGGCGGTTTCGGAATTAACAAACCATTTATGAGCAATGGCGCTAATTTCGCCTACCGCAAAGCATTGTTCAATGAACTTAAGGGATTTAAAGGCAACACTAATAGAGCTAGTGGTGACGATATTTTTCTTCTTGAAAAAATGGTTAAAGCCAATAATAAACAGGTGCAATACCTGAAATGTAACCACGCTATTGTATCTACTACAGGACAACCTACTTGGGGGAGATTAGTTGCACAACATGTAAGATGGGCGTCAAAAACAAAGGCTTACAATTCATTTGGCAAAGCCATGGGTAGCATTGTTTTTTTTATGAACACCTATATAACTTTAGCCTTTCTGCTTTTATTAACCACTAGTATTGACTTGAAAATTTTTGCCTATATTTTATTTATTAAGTTTAATATCGATTTCTTAATTATCTTTAAATCTGCTCGTTTTTTCAACCAACAAAGGGTACTAAAAACCTATCCGTTAGGCTTTT
The DNA here is from genome assembly GCF_014651495.1 of Algibacter mikhailovii. Lineage (GTDB taxonomy): Bacteria > Bacteroidota > Bacteroidia > Flavobacteriales > Flavobacteriaceae > Algibacter_E > Algibacter_E mikhailovii. Next base: position 366,376 of record NZ_BMWZ01000005.1, on the reverse strand, counting down.
TAATTTACCCATTTTTCAGCGCCTACATAGCCTTAAAATCTCTATTTTTTGGATACGCTTGGAAAGGAAGAACTTTTAAAAACTAGGCTACCTTACATTTATAATAATAGGCAAATTAAACTCTGTAATAACTTGTTGCCCTCTTTTAATTGCTGGATAAACCTTTGGTAATGTATCTAAACTTTGATTAATTAACCTCTTAATATTTGGAATTTCTCGTTCAGTAATAGAATCGAGATCCACTTGGAGCACAGTCAATTTACCCAATCTATCAACCCGAAAGCTTAAGAGTATGGTATCATTAATATCTTGTGTCACTACAAGGTCCTCTTTTGTTAAATAATCTGTAATACGACTCACTAAAGTGTTTTGAAAACACGCTTGTTGTTCCGTTTTTGAAGACAAATTATCACAGACTGAAAAACTAGGATACACATCAACATCATCCCAATTAAAGGTCTGTAACTCTTCGTTTAAAATAGCCTCTGAAGATGTTTTTTTTACATTCAAATTATCGCATGATGAAAGCACAAAAAAAGAGACAATAATAAAAAATGATTTCATGGTATGGTTAAAAACTGAAAAATACAATTTTATTTCAAAAATTAATCTGTATTCTATAGCAAATTAACGCAGTACAAGAACTTACCAGATCTATTTAACAAAAAAGACACATCATCTCAAAACGACTATTTATTAGAAGTCTATGGCATGTTAAACCATCCATGCTATTAATAATTCATTAAGCATCAAAGAAATCCTGACATTAAAAAAAGAAACCCTGCAGGTCTCTCACTTCTGCAGGGTATTATAATTTGCTATTATCGACAAAAATAATTGAGGAATTAATTAGTTTTTGAAGAATGAATATTCAAATATAAGTAATCTCTTTCTTTTTAAGCTGCGGGAAAACCACAGTAGACTTGCGGTTAAGTAGTAGTTTTAAACTATAGCGCATCTTTCAAGACCAAAAAAAATCGTATATTTTTTAAAAAAAATGTTCACAAATCCAAATTTGCTACAATCGATTACACAAAACCAGTCTTTCTGGCTTCTCGAAGCAACGTTTCATCTTGTCCATCATTAACTTCAAAAATTTCCCTAAGTTGCTTTTTTCGCTTTTCAACAGCACTTAATGAGATATCTAAATGTGGTGCTAAATTCTTTGTTTTTACGCCCTGAGATAACAAATAAAGTATCTTCCGGTTTTTATCATCAATCACAATATCATTAGTAATTGATTTCCTGATAAAACTGTTTACGGTCCCGCTATAAAACGGCGGATTATTAAGTACCGCCTGAAATGCACTAGCCAGTTCACTTGAAGTCAAATCACTTTTAATCAAAAAGCCCTCAGGATCAATAGTCTTAATAATATTATGAATTCTAAATGACTCATTAAACATTGTTAAAATAATTACTTTGGCATTGGGCAAAATCTTTCTGGCGTACTCGGCCAAATCTTCCCCAGAAGTCATTGAACCGTCTGATGAGGGTGGTAGGCTAATATCTACAAACAAAATATCATAAGGCAGATCCAATTCAACTGATTTATCCATGCTTCGTACGGCCTCATCACAATTATTGGCGATATCGATTATCAATTCTTGATTATCCTTTTTTGTAAACAGCAGTGTGTTTTGATAACCTTCTATAATCATAGGATGATCATCAATCATTAATATCTTTATTTTCTCGGTCATAAATTTGGGTTTATGTTATTGGGACTTCTATTATAACTGTAGTTCCTGTATTAATTTCAGATTTTATGTCTATGTTACCTGCTATCTCCTTAATTCTTGAATTCATATTTTTCAATCCAATTCCTGATTTTGCTTTAGTTACATCAAAGCCAGAACCATCATCTTTAAGCGTGAAGCAAATTACATTTTTTTTCAATTTAAAACTAATACTTACGTGCGAAGCATTGGCGTGTTTATAAATATTATGCAAGGACTCTTGAACGATTCTATAAATATGAATTTTTTTCTTGTTATCTAACTCATCCCAAATTATGGCCTCATCATGTTTCAAGTCATATTTAAGTCCGTAAGCAAGGGTTTGTGTTTCTATTAAGGTTTTGATAATATCAATAAACCCAGAGCCTGAGACAAAATCTGTATTAAGCTCATGAGATACTTTTCTAATATCTTCCTCAATGGTTTTTAGCCCATCAATATATTCACTTCTCGTTTTAACAGCCTCAATACTATTGTTCATATTAAGACTATCTAAGCTCAATCGAGTTCCAAATAAACGCCCTAGAACACCATCGTGCAGTTCTTGAGAAATTCGCTTTTTCTCATTAGTTCGAGCCTCTTCAATAACTTCATTTTGAGTAAGCATTAGGTTGTAAATCTCTTCATTTGCTTCTTGCTGCTTTTGAACCAATTGCAACTCCCTATTCCTATTGCGCTGCGTAATAAAAAGATATAATAAAAAGGAAGCAATAACCACAACAACTGAAATTATTAAAAGCCATAAACGTTCTTTAGCAATTTGGATATTTTCTTTTTCTATTTGATCGGTTTCATATTGAATTCTCGCGAATTTATTACGCAGCGTTCTTTCGTTTTTTATAATACTATCATTAAGAGTAATATAGGCATCATAATGTTTTACAGCGATACTATCCTCCTCAATTTTCGAAAGAAGCAATAAGGATTCCAATAGTTCGTCATCAAAAGAATCTTCGGCTCTAGTTTTAGCCTTATGTGCATAAAATTTTGCTGAATCCTTAATATTTTCACTTTGGTAATACTCTGACAAGCGCCGATAAATTATAATAGATCGATAGGTATTACCAATACTGTCACATATTTTTATGGCATCTAAATACAACTTAGGAAGTTGTTCCGTTTGCCCCATTAAATATAGTGTATATCCATAATTACCCAATACTGCAACATAAAAACCAGGATTTTCATTAACCAAATTTTCATAGGCTAAAATTTCAGTATAATATTTTAGAGCAATATCATAACGTTTGGAATTTCTATATACAATGGCCAAATTACTTTTTTGTCTGGCAACGGGTATACTGCCACTACCATACAAATCTTTATGTATGTCTATAGCTTTGTTATTGTAGACAATAGCTTCTTCGTATTGCTCTAATGCACCAAAAACTGAAGCCAAATTACTATAAAAATAAGATTTATACTTAATAACCTCCCGAGTTTCCTCTAAGTCATCCAATAAGGAAAGGCCATTAATAGTTGTTAGCTCACTTCCTGTATAATCTTTGCCATTATACTGGAGCAATGCAATATCTAACAATACCACTGCTCTATTAAATTTATCCTTTAAAATATGAAATAGCTTCTCTGCCTTAGAATTATAGTAATAGGCACTATCTACTAGTTTATCGTAATAAAAATATCCTAATTTTTTATTTACAACAGCCAATGAAGTAGAATCATGAATTTTTTTTGCAAGTTTCAAAGACTTATGACTGTGCTTTAAAAACAGGGGATTTTCCCCTTTAATGAAATAGGCGGATAACAGGTTTATTTCGCTTTGTAAAACCAAGGAGTCTATGGCGAGCTTCTCGGATAATGATTTTGCTCGTAACGAAAATTTTACGCTAGATTCTAAATTCTTTGATGTGATTTTCTCTGAATGACGTAAATAATATTGAATACTATCTAAATCAGATTTAAGATCCTCTTGAGAACAAAGAAAAGTACTATAAAAAACAAATAAAATGAAAAATTTAAGATTCAAGGCCACAAAACAATTAGTCACCCAAATGTATCCATTTTTTTTGAATGTATATAACACATAAAGTCCTTATCTTTTGATAAGGCTTTATGATATTTATGTTTGATTATACTATCTGAACGCTTCTATTTCCCCAGTAGCTTCAATTTCTGGTGCGTTTAACACATCATCCTCTGATAAATCTTGTTTAGTACATGATGTTAATGATGAAATAAGTACTACTAAAACTAAGGTAATTTTTAAGGCTTTCATATTTGGTCAATTTTAAGATTATACATTTTAAACAAGACCTAATGGTCTAAATACTCAGACTAAACAGATTTTAAAAAACAAAATCTATAACACCTAATAAAATGGATAATTAACTTAAAATCGAATGCAAATTATGCCGTCCGAAGACACATCGATTTCATTTTGAGGAATTTTTTGACTTGTAAAAAGCCGATAAAAGGATTAATTAATATGAAATGAACTTAGGGAAATGGTTGGTCGCTCATTTATACAACGAAATAACCCAAATATTCAAGGGAACCGAAAAATTATCGATTAAATGCTTTATTTTACCGATGAAATACATCGACGAACGGTATGAATAATCAGTTCTATAGCGTAGACTTGTTCTTTACAAGGCTTGTTTTTACTATTTTAGTCTTCATACGCTCATTAGCTGCCGCGTTTTCAATTCTATGAATGAGTAACTCAGCGGCATTAGTGCCAATAGACTTGGCATGTTGTCTAATAGTGGTAAGTTTAGGGAAGGTGTGATTAGAATCTGATTTACTGGCAAAAGCGATTACGGAAATATCTTTCGGAACATTTAATCCTAAATCAACTGCCATATTTAGAGCAATGATTCCTGAAGAACTGTCTGCTCCAACAATTGCATCAATGCCTTTATTTTTTTTAAAAAATGACTTTATCTTTTTTTGAGGATCATCCTTCTTTTTAATCTTCAAAACTATAGGCTCTTGTTTTCCTTCTTCCAATATCGCTTTATTATAGCCACGCTCTCGGAGCTTACCAACGCTTATATCATTAATATTACTAATAAAGCCAATATTTTTTCTTTTCTCTCGAATAAGGCTTTTAGTCGCATTATAGGTGGCATCAAAATCATCAACTATAACTTTGTCACACATAACATCATGCGCCACTCTATCAAACATTACAATAGGCAAACCATTACTAATGGTACGTTTAAAGTGATCTATTTCATTATTAACCTGAGACTCTTGTGCCACGGACAAAATAAACCCGTCTACGCTACCGCTTCCTAATAATTGTAAACTTTCCTTTTCTTTATCTAAAGACTCATTAGAAATACATGTAATGATATTATACCCATGCTTATTCGCTTCGCGCTCAATACCAAAAAGTACTTTGGCTAAAAAACGACTTAAAATATTCGGAATAATAACACCAATGGTCTTTGTTTTGTTTTGTTTTAAACTTAGAGCCATCTTATTTGGTCGGTAATTATACAAGTTGGCAAGTTCTTTAACCCGTTTTACTGTTTCTTCACCAATTTCATCACTATTATTCAATGCTTTAGAAACTGTTGAAATTGATACGTTCAATTCTTTTGCCAATTGTTTTAATGTAACCATATATATGCGCTGCGTTATAAGACATGCAATTTACAAAATAACTGCTACCAACTCGAAAATATTTACATCATGCCGTAATATCGTATTAAACCATTTGCGATTGGTATAGTCCTATCCTACTTATTAGGTAAATGAAATTATTCCATACATTTGCATGCCTAAAATAAAGGCAGTTAAAATCGAAATAAACAGAATGAAACAAACCTCCATATTACTCATTATTTTCACTTTATTTACGTCTTCTATTTTTGGTCAGATTACAGGGAGGATAGTAGAATCTCCAACAGAAGCACCTTTAGAATACGCCACGGCAGCACTCTATTCCACGTCTGACCAATCACTAGTCACTGGAGTCATTACGCTTGAAGATGGTAGCTTTAGCATTGATAATATTGGCAAAGGCAACTATTACTTAGAGGCTTCTTTTATGGGGTATGAAACCAAAACAATACAATCCATAACGGTAATCAAGAGAAGCATTCCCGTATCTGTGGGTACTATTGCTTTGGCCATCAATAGTGATGAATTAGATGAAGTTCTTGTAAAAGCTAAAAAGTCTGCCGTCATTAATAAAATAGATCGTCAAGTCTATAGTGCTTCAACTTTTCAAAACACACAAGGCGGGTCTGCAACCGATATAGTAAGAAACCTACCATCGGTTACCATTAATAGCCAAGGTGAAATAAATGTACGGGGGGATCAAGGTTTTGTGCTTTTGATTAACGGAAAACCTATTCAAGGTAGTCCGTCTGATTTTCTAAATCAAATACCTGCCAATGCCATAGAACGCGTTGAAATGATTACAGCGCCATCCGCTAAATATGATCCAGAAGGAAAATCTGGATTAATGAATATCATCACAAAAAAGGGAGCCCTTAATGGAAGTTTCGCCCAAATTAACGTGAATGCCGGTTTGCCTTCTATTGAAAATTATGATAACAAAGCCAATACACAACGCTATGGGATTGACGGCATATACAACATTAAAAAAGACAAATGGAACATATCACTAGGTGCCTCATACCAACGTAAAGATATAAGTGGAAGACGTGAAGGTTTTGTGTATACCATTGTGGATGGGGTTTATACTGAATTCCCTTCAGATGGCGAACGCAGCTTCGATGAAGAAAACTATTCCGGACGTTTCACCGTTGATTTCACTCCTAACAAAAACAACGATTTCTCCTTAGGATTTTACGCAGGAAAAAGAGATAAAGCTAGAACCGCAGATATTATCTATAACAATCAAGCTTACCCTGTTGGTGATGAAGACAATAAAATATTTGAACTCACCTATTTAAATGAAAACTTAAGAATAAGAAGAGGTGATTTTATTTTAGGTAGTTTAGATTATACGCACCTATTTAAAAACACGTCTACCTTATCAGGTTCAGTGCTGTATGAGTTTACGCAATTAGGAGGACCAACAACCAATCAAAATTTAAATTACCCCGACACAGAAAATCTTATTCAAGACGAATACAACACCAATGACAACCCGTTAAATGGATTTAGAACGCAAATAGATTACACTTTAAAGCCTTTTTCTTTTGGCACATTAGAAACAGGCTACCAATTTAGAACACTCAACAATAGAGGTGATTTTTATTACGGTAGGAGATATGATTATGATGATGATTTTGAACGCGTTGACATGTTTTCAAGTGATATTGACTTAAAAAGGAATATCCATTCTGGCTATGTTCAACTTACCGGAGCTAAAGATAAATGGGAGTACGCTGCTGGTTTACGCCTAGAGATTTTAGACAGAGAATTAATGCTTGCCGATAAAGCAGGCACTACTGAGGAAACCTTATATTACAACTACGAAAAGCTATTCCCCTCAGCACAACTGCAGTATAATATAAATGAGAGCACTGCCTTAAAAACATCATACAGCAAACGTGTAGATCGCCCGTCTGCTTTTAAACTGAATCCGTTTAGAGAACGTGAACACTCAGAAACCTTAGAACAAGGAGATAAAAACCTATTGCCAGAATTTACAGATTTAGTTGAGTTAGGCATCACAAAAAAACTAGGAAAAAGTAATTCACTATTTGCCACGGCTTATTTTAAGCATGTTGAGAATTTAGTAAATCGTGTAAACAAAGTCTATGACGGTCCACCTATAGACCCGCAGGATCCGCGTTTTGATAATGTGGTATTAGACAGAATTTACTCTAATGTAGGAACAGGACAATCGTTAGGTGTAGAATTTGGTGCAAACTTTAACCTTACAGAAAAATGGACTAATTTCCTTGGTGCAAACATTTACAACTTTAAAATAGATGGTGAGTACGATGGCAAAATTATAAAAGGTAACGCCACACAATACTCGTTTAACTTGAATAGCAGCTATGACTTTACAGACACAGCAACACTTCAATTTACATTTAACTATTTATCAGAACGTAAAACGGCTCAAGGAGAAGACTCTCGGTTCTACTCGCCTAATCTAAGTTTTAAAAAGAGCTTCCTGGAAAACCGGCTAGTAGCTACCTTACAATGGCAGAATATGGACATGGGATTATTAAATACCAATGAACAGCGTATTACAACATCAGAACCCAATTCATTCTTCACAACAACCAACTACGTCTATGAAGTAGACATGGTCATGCTAAATCTAAGTTACACCTTCAGAAACACTAAAAACAAGTCTAAATTTATTGATAGTGAATTTGGTAAAAAAGAGTTTTAATTACTAAAATTTTTAGGAACAATAACAACTAAAAAGGCACCTACAAAAGTAAGTGCCTTATTAGCTATTAATATTTCCAATTCTAAAAAAAGAATTTAGAATTGCATAAATACGTTAAAAAAAAAATAGTTATGTAACATTTGTTACATAACTATTTTTTCCTTTTGACAGAACTATAAAATCGAATAAAAACACTATACTTTTATAAAAATCTTTCTAATTGACATCCAGCGTGCTAACAACAAATAAAATAAAACAACACCCAAAGCATAGAGCAAAGAAGACAGTTTTAAACCTAAAAAACTATCTATAAAAAATGTTTGAAATATCCAGGAATGCAAATTATGCGTATCATCTATTTTTATAAGGTACATACATTTTGATATAAAACTTGATAAAAAGTAAACTGTAATTGCATTGACACCAACTGCCCGAGCTAGTTCACCAAACTGATACTGTTTTACATCTTTAAAATAATAAATAATAGCCAATATCAAAGTCCCCCAACCACTGGTAACAAGTACAAAACTACTACTCCACAGGGCCTTATTTATGGGAAAAACAGCGCTAAACAAATACCCACATACCAGTAATAACAAAGCTGTAATCAATAATACCTTTAGTGGTTTATCTCTATCTAAAAGTTTCCCAATAAGTACTCCAGAAATACAACTCACTATAGCAGGCAGCGTACTCACAATACCCTCTGGATCATAATCTGGTTGCCACATATGGTTACCAAGAATTTTTAAATCAATATAATTAGCCCAATTATTAGGTGCCCTATTAAATGTTGGCACCATGCCGTTAGGTAATGGCGCATAACCTAGAAATAGCCAATACCCAATTAATATAACTACCGAACTACCAAGTAACAATCTCCAATTACAATTAAGATATAATATCGCAGTCACAAAAAACACAATACCTATTCTTTGAAGTACCCCAGGCAATCGCGCCGAATCTAAATCCACTATAAACGGAATATAGGGTAAAAATAAATTAAGAAACAACCCCAAGCCAATCAGTTTCAAACTTCTTATGGTTATTTTCTTAAGTGTAGTGGCTGAATTCGTTTTATGCTTGTAAGCGAAATAAATAGAAATCCCAACAATAAATAAAAAGTAAGGAAATATCAAATCAGTAGGTGTTAAGCCATGCCATTCGGCGTGCAGCAACGGACTGTAAACATGGTTCCAGTCTCCAGGTGTATTGACCAAAATCATAGCCATAATGGTCACACCTCTTAAAATATCTACCGATTGAATTCGTTTTTTATCAGACATAATAATTATGCCTTTTTAAGTCCTACTTTATGGCCATAAAAAGCATAATAAAGAATTATGATATAACAGGGCAACAAAATCCAATACCCAAAAGACGCGGACTCTGCTGTAGCGGCAACCTCAGCAACACCCCCTGCTAATAATTCCTCCTTATGACCATCCACTATAGCCCCATATAGAGGAGGAATTATGGCTCCTCCTGAAATAGCCATAATTAACAAAGCTGAAGCCGTTTTAGTAAACTTTCCCAGTCCCTTTAGCGTTAGCGGCCAAATGGCAGGCCAAACTAATGCATTGGCAATCCCAAGTGCTGCAACAAATAACACTGATGTCAATCCGCTTGTAAACACAATACAAAACGATAATAGAATACCTAAACCAGCACTAGCTTTTAAAGCCATAGCCTGACTTATGTATTTAGGAATTAAAAAGACACCTAAAGCATAGGTCGCTACCATAGCCATAAGTGTGTATGATGTGAAAAATGAAGATTGTTCTATTGGAAGACCTAGCGAAATGCCATAAGATATGATAGTATCCCCAGCGATAACTTCAACTCCTACGTAAACAAATAAGGCTAAAACACCCAGCCATAAATGCGGGAATTGAAAAATACTTGACTTTGCTTTTTCTCCAGTTTCAGTAGCTTCAATTGGTTCCGCTTCAACATGAGGTAAAGGTGCTTTTCGAATTAGTAGTCCTAATAAAAATAAAACAGCTGCCATAGCTAAATACGGTGTCACAACACTATCAGCCATGGCATCTAATAAACTGGCTTTCTCAGCATCATCAACAACACTTAGTTTTTCTTTAATCTCTCCAATACCTGATAATAAAATGGCACTAAATATAATTGAACCCAAAGCCCCAGCAACTTTATTAGCAATTCCCATGATAGCAATACGCTTAGCGGCAGATTCCATAGGTCCTAAAATGGTAATATAAGGGTTTGAAGCTGTTTGCAATAAGGTCATACCAGCACCTTGAATAAAAATAGCGACCAAAAACATCCAATACGTTCTAGCTCCAGCTGCCGGTATAAACACCAAGGCCCCCAAAGCCATAATGATTAACCCAAGGGACATCCCCTTCTTATAACCAATTTTATTAATAATATAAGAGGCCGGCAATGCCATGACCACAAATGAAATATAAGAGGCTGAAGCTACTAAATAAGATTGTGCATCAGTCAATTCATTAATTGTTTTCATAAAAGGGATCAAAGCTCCATTGATCCAGGTTACAAAACCGAAAATGAAAAATAAACCAGCAATAATAAGTATGGGTACTAGCGTATTGTTTTTATTCTGAGATACATTTTCTTGATTATTAGACATAATTATTCCTTTAAAATTTTGATTAGTTTATTTACTTTCTTTTTCGTCATTGATATTAAAAATACGCTCTTTGGCTTGTTTCGTATAATTACGGCCAATTGGTATTTTTCTGTTCGCTATTTCCACGGTATTCCCCTCTAATGCTGCTATTTTATTTATTGAAATGGTATAAGATCTATGGATTCGCATAAAATTTGACTGCGGCAACTCTTCCGTGATAGCTGAAAGTGATTTATGGACTACATGATCTCCAATAGTTGTTATCACTTTTATATAATCCTTCAAACTTTCTATATAAAGTATGTCATTAAGATTAATCTTAATTAGCTTTTTATTCACCTTTAAAAATATATGAGGCTCTTGTTGTAAACTTGCATCTGTTGAAGCATTGCTCACATATACCTGCTGATATATTTTATTCATGGTTTTTAAGAATCGATTAAACGGTATAGGCTTTACCAAATAATCCAAAATATTAAGCTCAAAACTTTTAACCGCATATTCCCTATAGGCGGTGGTAATCACAATTAATGGTTTATAGCTCAAGTTTTCTATAAAAGTAAAACCTGTCATTTGTGGCATATTGATATCCAAAAAAATCACATCAATTTTTTCTTGTTCTAACACGCGATAGGCCTTTAATGGATTATTGAAAGTCTCGACAATGTCAACATGATCAAAATTTTTCAAATGATTTTCAATAACAGAAATAGCTAAAGGTTCATCATCAATAATTAAGCACTTAATTTTCATCGTATTGGAATTTTTAAGAACAGTTTGTATTTATCCTCCTCTATTTTAGATTCTAAAACAAAGTTATTTGAAAACATTAAGTTTAGACGGCGTTTAGCATTATCATTCCCAATACCACTTTTTGCATCTTGTAGGATAATAGGATTGAACGTATTTATTAGAACAAATTCCAAATACCCCGAATTCAAAACCTCAAAACTCATATTTATTTTCAATTTATCATTACCACGCATACCATGTTTAAAACAATTTTCAATAAATGAAAGCAACAATAACGGCGGCACATACACATCTTCAATATCTCCTGAAATATCAATATCCACCTCTACGCGATCATTAAATCTTAATCGTTCTATATCTATATAATTATTAATGTGATTTATTTCATTTAACAAATCCGTTCTGGAACCATCTATATCATAGAGCACATATTGCATCATTTCAGATAACTTAATAACTAATTTGGGTGCATTATCAGATTTCTGTAGCGTTAAGGCATATAAGTTATTTAGGGTATTAAAAAAGAAATGCGGTTGTATTTGGGTGCGCAAAAATTTAAGCTCTGTACTGAGTTGAAGCTTTGCCAAATTTTCATTTTTCTTTTTTTCAATAAACCATTCGGCAATAAACTTAATAGAGGTCACAAACGAAATCACATAAAGTTCCCCCAGAATAACCTGTACAATGTAGTTAAAATCAAAAACACTTGAAGGTACTACAGACTCAGGATAGGCTTGTTCGGTTACTAATATATAATTCAAACTCGTTCTAATCACATAAACCAAAACCAAAATTAAAAACATGATGGCTACGTACGTTTTGTATTTCTTCCGCAAGATGAACTTAGGAATCAAATAAAACACATTACCATAAACTATGATAATATGAATAGCGAATTCAACGACGTTAGACTTAAAAGAATACACATAGTTATCAAAATAGTTTCCCCAACGCAATACATTAAACGTAAAGTACAGCAACCAAAATATAATATGGTACTTGATTGGAATGGTTGACCCTATTTTTTTGTTATATGATAAAATGATTCTTAGTTTTTGACAGGTTTTACTAAAAAAACCTTATTAATATTCAACAATTTTAATGATATATTCACTAACAAACAATTAAATTACAAATAGTTTATTTTACGAAAATCACTTATCGATTTTAAAATGTTGTCTATGTGTAAAACCATGTCGTTTATATAATTTTTTTTAAAACTATTTTTATAATGGATAGTTTGGCTCAACTATAAAAACAAAATAATCAAATTATGAAACAAAACTTACAAACGCTTTTCTTAGTTTCCTTTCTACTATTATCGGTTCAAATCACCTTTGGACAAGAGAAAGAGATTCAAGGAACAGTAACTTCACAAGTAGATGGCATTCCGCTTCCTGGAGTAAATGTGACAGTAGATGGTACTACTAATGGTACTCAAACAGATTTTGATGGAAATTATTCACTAACGGTAAATGTTGGTGACATTTTAAATTTCTCATACCTAGGTATGACAAGCGTAAAAATTACAGTTGCAGACTCCAACGTAATTGATGTTCAAATGCTTGAAGACGCTGAACAACTTAATGAAGTTGTTGTAACGGCCCTTGGTATTAAAAAGGAACGTAAAACCCTTACCTATTCTGCTCAAGATGTGAAAGGTGATGACTTAACAAACGTTAAGCAAGTGAACCCGATTAACAGTTTATCTGGTAAATCAGCTGGTTTAACAATTACTAGAAGTTCATCAGGTGCTGGTGGTGCCACTAAAGTGGTGTTAAGGGGTAATTCTTCAACAACAAATAATGACCCATTATATGTTATTGATGGTATTCCAATGCTAAATAGTGGTAATGGACAAAATGGAGAAACTCCTGGAACTAATGTATTTGGAAGTCAGACTGGAAACAGAGATGGTGGTGATATCACATCATTAATTAACCCTGATGACGTAGAAAGCATGACGATATTAAAAGGTGCTTCTGCAGCAGCCTTATATGGTAGTCAAGGTGCTAATGGTGTTATTTTAATAAACACTAAAAGTGGTAAAGAAGGTAAAATCAAAGTAAACTTTAACACAACCATGACGGTTGACAATGTGATTTCTTTACCAAAATTACAAACACAATATCAGTCAAATTCTGTAGGACAGCCTATTGCTGAAAACGGAACTGTTGCCGATCCTAAATCTTGGGGTGCTCAAGCAGGTGGTTTATCTAATACGGTTGATGATTTTTTCAATACTGGATTTACAGCTATCAACGCCTTATCGCTTAGCGCAGGTAACAAAAAAGCACAAACCTATTTCTCTTATGCTAATACCAATGCAACAGGTGTTATGCCAGAAAACAGTTTAAACAGAAATGTTTTTAACTTGAGAGAAACAGCATCTTTCTTAGATGATAAAATTCAAGTGTCTGCTAACATTACGTTATCTGACCAAAGAATACACAACAGACCAGGAAACGGTTTATACTCAAACCCATTAACTGGACTTTACTTAAACCCTGTTGGAATTGACTTAAACAATTACAAAAACTTTGAATATTTTAATTCAAGCACCAACATGATGGATCAATACAGAACATCATTTGATGAGAACATCCAACAAAACCCTTACTGGTTAATCAACAGAAACCAAAGTAAAGATATTGTACAACGTGCCTTAGCTAGTGTAAGTATTAAATATCAAATTACAGATCATTTCGCTTTACAGTCTAGAGGTAGTTATGATAAATCATTCTTCACTTTTGAGAAAAAGTTATTTGCAGGTAGTGACCCTACATTCGTACCAGGAACAGGGCGTCATATTCTTGAAAAAACTGAAAACACACAACAGTATTTAGATTTAATTGGTACTTACAACAGAGAATTATCTGAAGATTTTGATTTTGGATTAACTTTAGGAACAAGTTTAACAAAGTACAAAATTGGAGATCAAATACAATTAGATTCTGGACCAGAAGGATTAAGATTTCCTAATGAGTTTACAATTGCTAATTTCGAATCTACCAATGGTATTAGACAACAAGTGGCAAACCGCGAAGTACAATCTGTGTTTGGAGCAGCTAATGTTGGCTATAAAAACATGTTATATTTAGATATCACGGGTAGAACAGACTGGTCTTCAACTCTAGTAAATACAGATTCTAATTCATTCTTTTATCCTTCTGTTGGTTTAACAGGTATTTTAACAGAAGCTTTTGATATGGGAGAATCTATTTCATTTGCTAAAGTAAGAGCATCTTATGCTGAAGTAGGTAAAGATATTCCTGTTTATGCAACAGTGCCATTAAGAACCATTGGAACAACTAATTCTGGAGGCACTATAGGCTCAGCAAATCAAGCAACATTTGCTCCTAGAGAAGGTGAAACTTTGAGACCAGAAAGACAAAAATCTTTTGAAATTGGTACTGAATGGCGCTTTTTTAGTAATCGTTTAGGCATTGACTTAACGTACTACGATTCAACTACTGAAGATCAAATTTTCTTTATTGCAGCTGAACCAAATATTCAAGGGTATGCTCAAAATATTGTAAACGCAGGAGAAATATCTAATAAAGGTATTGAATTGGTTCTTTCTGGGAAACCTATTATGACTGACAACTTGAAGTGGAATACGGCTTTAAACTTTGCTCAAAACAAAAACAAAGTAGTATCTGTACATCCATCATTAGAAAACGGAGAGGCTATTTTAACAGCCCCTGGTGTAAATGGTTATGGCTACTCACTAGTTGAAGGTGAAGACTTTGGTAGTATCAAAGCTCGTTCTATTATTAGAGATAATAACGGTACCCCAATAGTTACTGATGACGGTAGTGGAAACTTAACTGTTGAATCTACAGATTTTGAAACTGTTGCTCACGCACAACCGGATTTCACATTAGGTTGGAACAACACCTTTGAGTTCAACAATTTCACTGTTAACTTCTTAGTTGACGGAAAATTTGGAGGCGATGTTGTGAGTGTTACAGAAGCCATTAATGACTTCTACGGTGTTTCTCAGGCCTCTGCCGACACAAGAAATGTAAACGGTGGATTGGTAAATGTAGTGACTACAGACGGAGCATCAGCTCAAATGACAGCACAAGATTATTACACTAAAACAGCTGGTAGAGCTGGTTTACTTGGAGAATATGTTTATAATGCAACCAACGTAAGTTTAAGAGAGTTTTCAGTAGGATACACCATCCCAAAACCAGGAGAGTTCTTAGAATCAATTAAACTATCATTAATTGCTAACAACTTGTTCTTCTTTTATAAAGATGCACCGTTTGATCCAAATATTGCCTCTAGTACTGGTATTGGTTTGCAAGGTGTTGACATTTACGGTCAACCATCAACAAGAAGTATCGGATTAAACATTAACGTAAATTTCTAAGAAAAATGAAGAATATATATAATTACATACTAGCTTCTTTTGTTGCAATTAACTTTGCTAGTTGCACCGATGATTTTGAAAAAATAAATACCGATCCAAACGGGATAACGGAAGAAAGTTTAACACAGATGAATAACAATGTGGGTAATGAATTTGGCCCCATGTTTTTAAATGTGTTCAATGTGACTCCGGCCTGGAATTATCAATTACAGCAAAACCTAATGGGTGACGTATACTCAGGTTATATGACTGCACCAACACCATTTGCTGGAAACGTAAACAATCAAACCTATGCTTTAGTTGACGGATGGAATGGATTCCCATGGAGTAATGCCTATGGTAGCGTTATGCCGCAAGCACTTAATGTATTTAATGCAGTAAAATTAGGCGGTGATCCAGATGGAGTTAAGTTTGTTCTCTTAGCTAACATTATTAAAGTTACAGCTATGCACCGTGTGTCTGATATCTACGGACCAATACGATATACAAAATTTAATGATTTTGCCACCACTGGTGAATATGACGCTCAAGATGTAGCTTATAAAGCCTTTTTCCAAGATTTAACGGAAGCCATAGACGGACTTAAGGTCTATGAAGACGATGTGCAATTTGCTCCATTTGACATGTCTTCTCTTGCAGGAAATATAGCCGGTTGGAGACAATTTGCAAATAGTATCCGTTTACGTTTAGCAATTCGCGTATCTAAAATTGATCCTGCTTTAGCTAAAACGCAAGGCGAATTAGCTTTATCAAGTGATGCGGGTTTAATGACAGAGTCTAATATGGTAATCAATACAGGCTTCCCTCACCCTATCACAGTGATAAGTGGTTCTTGGGGAGACATTAGAATGGGTGCTGAAATGGAGTCTATCCTAACGGGTTATGATGATGGCAGAATTGAAACGTATTTTAATCCTTCGGCAGATGCTAGTTTAGAAGGTGACTATAAAGGTATTAGAATGGGTATTGACATTGCCGCTAAAGGAGAATATGGCGATCACGCTTCAATTGGAAGTGTTATTGATGGAGAAACATTAACATGGATGACTGCTGCCGAAGTTCACTTCTTAAAAGCTGAAGCTGCATTGAGAGGATGGGCTAGTGCCGGTGATGCTAAGTCTAATTATGAAGCTGGAGTTTCAGCGTCATTTGCACAGCACGGTGTATCGGGAATTGCAGACTACTTAGCAGATACAACAAGTACACCTGCTGATTTTGTTGATGCATTAAACGATGCTAATGATATAGCCTATGGCAGTGACGTGAAAATTGCATTTAACGATGCAGGAACGAATGAAGAAAAATTAGAGCAAATCATAACTCAGAAATGGATTGCTATGTTCCCCGATGGCCAAGAAGCTTGGACAGAGTTTAGACGTACAGGATACCCAAGAATCTTCCCTGTAGTAGTTAACAATAGTGGAGGCACCATTGATACCAACATTCAGGTACGAAGAATAAATTTTGTAGAAAACGAAAGAAACACCAATAGCGCCAATGTTGAGGAAGCGGTAGGTTTCTTAGGAGGTCCAGACACTGGTGGTACGCGCTTATGGTGGGACACCGGAGCAGGAAACTTTTAAAATTGAATTGATATTAAGTTTAGTCAATAGTTAGTTTGTAGTTGTGCAAGCGGAGAGATCGCTGTTTTTCCGCTTGCTTTTACAAAAAAAAGCATTAACAGAAAACAACTTGTACTGTGGAAATTACAAATCAAAAAAGTATATCATACACCAAAGCTGGAACGTTTGAAGAAACGCGGTTTGAAAAAATACACAATGTTATTTTCAAAGACTCCAAAGAACCTTCTATTCTTGTTGCACAAGAAATAGCTGATTTAATTAGAGCAAAAGAAAAACAAAACAAACCTTGTGTACTAGGCTTGGCAACAGGTTCTTCACCTATAAAAGTTTATGAAGAACTAGTTAGAATGCATAAAGAAGAAGGTTTAAGTTTTGCAAATGTAATAACCTTTAACCTTGATGAATATTATCCCATGGAACAAGGTAACATACAAAGTTACTATTATTTCATGCATGAGCATTTGTTCAATCATGTAGATATTTTACCCGAAAATGTAAATGTACCTAGTGGAACTGTAAGTTCTGAAAATTTATATCAGTACTGCATAGATTACGAAATGAAAATACAAGCTGTAGGTGGCTTAGATTTTCAACTCTTAGGTATTGGTAGAACAGGACATATTGGTTTTAATGAACCAGGTTCCCACCTCAATTCGGGAACACGTAGTATCACGCTAGATCATATTACACGTGTTGATGCTGCTCCTGCATTTTTAGGCATAGAAAATGTGCCAAGAAAAGCGATTACCATGGGTATTGGTACTGTGCTTAAAGCAAAAAGAATTATTCTGTTAGGTTGGGGAGGTAACAAAGCATCCATTCTAAAAGAAACGATTGAAGGCAACATCAATTCTGAGGTACCTGCTACCTACCTGCAAAACCATAACAATACCACATTTCTAATTGATGAGGCTGCGGCTTCAGAACTGACCAGAGTTAAAACACCATGGTTGGTTACAAATTGCGTTTGGAATGATGATTTAAAATTAAAGGCAGTAGTTTGGTTGAGTGAATTAACGAATAATTCAATCTTAAAGCTAACAGATAAGGACTACAATAATAATGGTATGTCTGGTCTGCTTACTGAAGAAGGTACAGCCTATGATTTAAACATTAAAATGTTTAACAAATTGCAGCATACTATTACTGGATGGCCAGGCGGTAAACCAGATGCCGATGACTCTAACCGACCTGAACGTGCTAGTATCCCTAAAAAAAGAGTGATTATTTTTAGTCCGCATCCTGATGACGATGTCATTTCTATGGGTGGTACCTTTGATAGATTAGTAGAACAAGGACACGAGGTTCATATTGCTTACCAAACATCGGGAAACATTGCAGTTTCTGATGAGGAAGCTTTAAAATTTGCAGAAATAACACAAAACCTTTGCCCTGATTGTGAAGAAACACAAAGCATTATAAACTTCTTAAAAATTAAGACTGAAAACGATATTGATTCTGTCGAAGTTCGTCAATTAAAAGGATTAATAAGACGCAGTGAATCTCTAGCAGCCACAAGATATTTTGGACTTAAAGATGAGCATGTACACTTTTTAGACCTACCGTTTTATGAAACAGGTACTATTAAAAAGAATAACATTTCTAAAGTAGATATTGATATTATGTGTGATATTATTGACACCATAAAACCACATCAAATCTATGCAGCTGGTGATTTAGCTGATCCCCATGGCACCCACAAGGTATGCTTAGACTCCTTATTTGAAGCATTAAAGGTTTTAAAACCTAATGATTACATGAAGGATTGCTGGGTTTGGCTATATCGAGGTGCATGGCATGAATGGGAGTCATATCAAATTGAAATGGCTGTACCAATGAGTCCGGATCAAGTACTAAGAAAAAGACATGCTATTTTCTATCATCAATCACAAAAAGATGGTGTTATGTTTCAAGGCGGCGATTCAAGAGAATTTTGGGTGAGAGCTGAGGACAGAAATAGATTAACAGCAAAAAAATACAATGACTTAGGCTTGGCTGATTATGCCGCAATTGAAGCCTTTAAACGCTATCATTTTTAAGAAATCATTATGAAAAGAATCGTTTTCACATTTTTGGTCTTAACCCTTTTTTCTTGTAAAAAGCAATCAAACACGATTGTAGGTACTTGGAAAATGGTATATGCTGAAACCATAGAAAACGATTCTATTAATATTAAAAACCTTAACAATACCGAATTTATAAAAATTATTAACCACAGCCATTTTGCTTTTTTTAATCAACAAAAAGATGGTAATGAGAATTTTTATGGAGGTTCTGGGACGTATGAATTAAATGGTCAAAATTATACTGAGACTTTAAGTTTTACAGCTGTAAACGCTATTAGAAATCACACATTCCCGTTTAAGGTACAAATAAAAGGAGATAGCCTAATTCAAACCGGGCTAGAAGAAGTTAAAGAAGCTGGTATTAATAGGATGATAACTGAAAAGTACATTCGCATTAATTAAGCACACAACAAATCAGAACATGAAAAAAATCATATTACTTATTTTATTCACTAGTTTTTTCGGCGCACTTGGCTATGCTCAGTCCGCTTTGGCTAGTCAATATGATTTAATGCCCTGGCCAAAAGAAATTAAAGAGAACTCTGCTAAGTTTATGATTAATAGCGACGTTACGATCTCAATTAATTCTGACCATTCAGAACGAGTTCGTAATGTCGCTATTCATTTTTTAAGACAATTGAGCAATAAAACAGGCGTATTTTTAAAAGAAGGCTTTCCCGTTGCATCAAGTCAAGCGAACACCATCCTTATTTCCTATGATGAGGTGGCAACATTGAACATAAATACTAATGAATCTTACACCTTAGAGGTCAATAATGAAACCATAAAAATTCATGCTAATACAGACATAGGTGCATTGCGAGGCTTACAAACCTTACTTCAGTTAGTGACCAATAACATGACCTCTTATTATATTCCAGGCGTCACTATTACCGATACCCCAAGGTTTGTTTGGAGAGGTTTAATGATAGACGTGTCAAGACATTTTCAACCTATTAATGTTTTAAAACGTAATTTGGAGGCTATGGCCGCAGTAAAAATGAATGTTTTTCATTGGCACCTCACAGATGACCAAGGCTTTAGAATAGAATCAAAAGTATACCCAGAAATTCAAGAATTAGCAACCGATGGATTATATTATACGCAAGAACAAATTAAGGAGGTTGTAGCCTATGCTGACAACTTAGGTATTCGCGTTATTCCAGAAATTGATGTTCCAGGGCACGCCTCTGCTATTTTAACTGCTTTCCCTGAATTAGGAAGTAAAGCAGATTATACGTATTCCATTGAGCGCAATTCAGGAGTATTTGACCCCACTCTAAATCCAACTCTAGATAGTACATATGAATTTCTTGAAAATTTATTCACAGAAATAACGCCCTTATTCCCAGATGAATATTTCCATATAGGTGGTGACGAAAATGAAGGAAAACATTGGGATGAAAATAAAGATATTCAAAATTTCAAATCAAAACATAAGCTAAAAACCAATCATGATTTACAGACTTATTTCAATATTAAACTTGAAAAAATATTGAACAAGTTGGGCAAAAAATTAATGGGATGGGATGAAATTATGACCCCAAACATGCCAACAACGGCTGTGATACACTCCTGGCGAGGTGAAAACGAAGGACTAGCAAATGGTGGCTCATTAATTGCAGCAGCAAAGCAAGGCTACCAAACTGTACTATCTAATGGATACTATATAGACCGCATGCAGTCTGTAGAACATCATTACACTGTAGATCCTATTGGAGATGTTACCCTAACGGATGCTGAACGTTCAAAAATTTTAGGAGGTGAAGCCACCATGTGGAGTGAACTAGTAACACCACAAACTATTGATTCTAGAATATGGCCTAGGACAGCAGCCATAGCTGAACGATTTTGGTCTACCAAGGAAGTCAATGACATTGAAAACATGAAAAAACGCCTTGCAACCATTTCATTTCAATTGGAATCGTTAGGGCTTACCCATATTAAAAACCGGGATGTCATTCTAAGAAGTATGACTAATAATCAAGATATAGCAGCATTAATTACGCTTACAAAAATCTGTGAGCCATTAAAAATTTATGCTAGAAACAAGGATGGTATTGAATATAAAACCTTTTCCCCTTTCAACCTATTTGCTGACGCCTGTGTTGTAGATGCCCACGATGCCTCAAATTTCAATACAGCTGTTGGGAACTTCATAAAAACCCCTGACACACAAAATACTGATAGCCTTCTGTCTTATTTAGAAAAATGGTCTAGCAATTATGAGCAATTTTCAGCCTTGGCCTTAAATCCCAAAATAGCGCCGTTAGAACCTTTGTCAAAAAACCTTTCTAGCGTTTCAAAACATTTGGCTCAAGCAATTAAAACCAAGTTTATTACTTCATCTCAAATCGACGAAATTCATAATACACTCACTGCATTAAAAACACCGGTAGTAGATGTTGAATTAGTCATACTAGAAAGCTTAAATCAACTTACAAATTATAGCCAAACTCATTTTACTAAATAATAAATTATGATATTAATAGCCGATAGCGGATCTACAAAATGCGACTGGATTCTTTGCGAGCGTAGTGCTTCTGAACCTATTAGAATAAAGACAAAAGGACTTAACCCGGCTATATTAACAAAAAAGCAATTCCAAAAGGTCATCTCTAAATGTGAGGATTTAAACAAATTCAAAGACCAAATTACTAAAATTAAGTTTTTTGGAGCTGGCTGCGGCACCAAACGCAGTCAAAAAAAAGTGAATACTATTTTGGAATCTTTCTTTAAAAATGCTAAAGCTGAAACCAGTGAAGATACCATGGCAGCGGTACTAGCAACAACTAAAGAACCAGCTGTTGTTTGCATTTTGGGTACAGGTTCTAATTGTTGTTATTTTGATGGAAAAAGCATCCATTTAAAAACGCCTTCATTAGGCTATATCTTAATGGACGAAGGCAGTGGCAATTACTTTGGAAAAGTACTGCTTCAAGCTTATTATTACGAAAAAATGCCAAAGGAATTGCGCTTATTATTCGAAAACCAATTTGAATTGGCGGAAAAAGAAATCATCAAGAATTTATATAAATCTGAAACTCCGAATAAATACCTTGCTTCCTTTGCTCCTTTTCTGTTTGAGAATCGTACCCATCCTTTTTGCAAAAATATGATTTATGAAGGCATGAAGACCTTTGTTGAAAATCATGTGCTTAAATACAGAGAAACATTAAAACATGTACCCATTCATTTTGTGGGCTCGGTAGCTTATTACGGGCAAGAATTTATAAAACAAGCACTTCAAGAACGAGGGATTAATTCTGCAAAATTTGTTAAAAGTCCTATTGATAATATTATAAAACAACAAATTGAATTAAATTGAGCTATAAGACAACAATTATATGGCCTTTAAAAAAAACAATGCATCCATATCAATCGTTCAAAGTAGCATTCTTGTCCTTGTTTTATTCGTTTTAAACGCATGTACAAAAGTCGACAAGGCAAAAAACTCTAGCAGTACTCTTTTTGAACTTATTGATAATTCCCAAAGTAATATACATTTTACCAATTCAGTAAAAGAGAACTTATATTTTAACTTCATTAACTACGCGTATATCTATAATGGGGCAGGCGTTGCTGCTGGAGACATTAATAATGATGGTCTTGAAGATTTATATTTCACCTCAAATCAAGAGTCAAATAAGCTGTATTTAAACGGGGGAGATTTCAAATTTCAAGATATTACTACAAAAGCCCAAGTGGAAGACAAAGTGGGCTGGACAACAGGTGTGTCTATGGTAGACATAAATAATGACGGTTGGTTGGATATTTATGTCTGTAAATCGGGTTCTTTAAGAAATCATAATCAGCGAAAAAATAAATTATACATCAATCAGAAAAACAAAACGTTTAAAGAAGAAGCCAAAAAGTACGGATTAGATCATTTTGGTTTTTCTGTACAGGCCTACTTTTTTGATTATGATAATGACGGGGATTTAGATGCCTACTTAGTCAATCACCGCTCCGATTTTCAAAACAACACCATAATAAACCCAAAAATTCAAGACTCTAAAGAACCCTATCACTCCGATCAGCTGTTTAGAAATGATGGGCATATTTTTACCAACATTACTAAACATGCTGGACTAGAAAATAAGGCCTGGGGTCTAAGTGCAAGTATTGGGGATTTCAATAATGATAATTTACTTGATATTTATGTTGCCAATGATTTTTTAGAACCTGATTTCCTTTATATAAACCAAGGTGACGGGACTTTTAAAGACGAAGCATTATCAAGATTTAAACATATTTCGGCAAATAGTATGGGTTCTGATTATGCAGATATCAATAATGACTTATTACCGGATTTGATTGTTTTAGACATGCTTGCTGAAGACCATATAAGAAGCAAAGAAAATATGGCAACAATGAGCACAGACAACTTCAATTTAATAGTTGAAAGTGGCTACCACCACCAATACATGTCGAACATGTTACAACTCAATAATGCCGATGGTACCTATAGTGACATAGGGCAATTAGCAGGTGTTTCTAAAACAGATTGGAGTTGGGCACCCCTTATTGCTGATTTTGACAATGACGGTTATAAAGATGTTTTTGTAACTAATGGTATTGAAAACGATTTATCCAATCAAGACTTTAGAAACCAAATGCGTAGCAATATTCAAAATCGAAAAAAGGTCTCTTTAGATGAAGCTATAAATATGATGCCTTCAGCCAAATTGAATAATTACATATTTCAAAATACTAAAAACTTAAGATTCAAAAATCAAATTACAGCTTGGGGGTTTGAGAAAAATGTAAACTCAAGTGGCGCAGTGTATTCTGATTTGGATAATGATGGTGATTTAGATTTGGTAACGAATAACCAGGGCGAGGCGGCTTCAGTGTATAAAAACAATACAGAAAGCAGTTATATTAAATTTAGTCTGGAAGGTTCAGAACAAAACAGATTTGGTATAGGTAGCACAGTTTCGGTTTATTCAAATGCACTAGCACAGTCTAAAACCTTATTTCTTAGCCGGGGATATCAGTCCTCAGTTACCAATAAATTACATTTTGGCTTGGGCTCAAACAAAAAAATAGATAGCATATCCATTACATGGCCCGATCAAAAGACCCAAGTTTTAAGGGATGTAGCTGTTAATCAATCCATATCCTTAAAGCATACCAATAGTATTCACACTACTAATGCTAAGACCCAACCTATTAGCTATTTCAAAAAAATCACACCTGCTGACATTGGTATAGATTATGTACAAAAAGAAAATGTGTTTGATGATTTTAAACTACAATTATTATTACCACAAAAGCAATCAGAGAAAGGCGCTCCAATGGCCATTGGAGATGTTAACGGCGATGGTTTAGACGATTTATTCTTAGGAAACGCGCAAGGTGAATCAGGAGCCCTTTATATTCAAAATAAAGACGGCGTTTTTAAATCATCAAACGAAGCGCTATTCCAATCAGACAAAGCTTATGAAGATACAGACGCCGCTTTTGTGGATATAGATTCTGATGGTGATTTAGATATCTACGTGACTTCAGGAGGGTATGAAATTCCCGAGAATAATGCCTTATTACAAGACCGACTATACATTAACAACGGTAAAGGCAGCTATAGCAAGGGGTCTTTAGCTAAGAACCTAATGCATTCAAAGAAAATACTATTTGCAGACTATGATAAGGACGGCGATTTAGATGCTTTTTTGGCAGGAGGTGTCATATCTGGTAAATATCCTTTGGCATACCCATCCAAATTATTAGAAAACCATAATGGCATTTTAAAAGACGTCACATCCGAAAAGTTAACCGGTGTCAACCAATTAAGTATGGCTAATGATGGTCTATTTTCTGATTTTGATTTAGATGGTGATTTGGATTTAATAGTGGTTGGAGAATGGATGGGCATTCAAATATTTGAGAACAGCGAAAATGCATTTACAGTAAAAACAAATACAACGTTAAATGGTTTTGTTGGCTGGTGTCAGTCCATAAAGGACTTTGATTTTGACCATGATGGAGACCAAGATTATTTGATTGGAAATTGGGGCAATAACAATAAATTTCATCCTACTATTGAAAAACCATTACATATTTATGCCGACTATTTAGATGGTAACAAATCATTTGATGTTGTTTTGAGTAAGGTGTCTAAAACAGGTGATTTACTTCCTGTTAGAGGTAAAGAATGTTCGTCTCAACAAACACCATTTATTAACAAAAAACTTAAGACGTATAAAGCCTTTGCGGCATCTACCTTACCCGATATATATGGTGCAGATAAGCTAAAAAACGCCTATCATTATGAGGCCAACAACTTCAATACGGTACTTATCAAAAATAATGGCAAACGCGGTTTTGAAATAATTGATCTTCCTGTGCAGGCGCAATTTAGTCCAACATTAGGCTTTGAGATTCATGATCTAAATTATGACGGGATAATGGATGTATTTGGCATTGGTAATATCTATGATGCCGAAGTTGAAACCATAAGATATGATGCATCTGCAGGGTATATCTTGTTAGGAAATGAAGACGGCGGGTTTACCATTACCCACGATTTAAACGCCTTAAATCATCATGAGGCACAAGCTATTAAAAAAATTAAAATTAAAGGTCAAGTTCATTTTATCATATTGAATAAGAATAATTCACTCAATATACTAAGACATGATGAACCCCAATAAGTATAGGTTATGATTGATATGAAGACTAATAAAAATAAAAGAATTTCAAATAAACCAACGGATTCATTTACCATGGTTCACCAAGAAACCATATTAAATAAGGCTGAGTTTAATAGGTTTTTAAATTGGGTAAGTGCAGAATATGAGTTGTATTTACAGGACAATGAGAAAGGATTAACAGTTTATTTCCCCGGCATCTGCCTGCAGATATTTGAAAAATCATACGAAAACAACCTATTAAATTTCGAAATAAGTATAAAAAGCAAATATGAAAAGAATGGCGTTCAAATAAGTCGTCAAGTACTTTCTATCTTAAATCATTTGAAACATTTCATTTGCTAGCCTATCTTAAGACTTTTTATAAGATAAAATAGAAATCTTCACCTGAATCCAGTTTGGCCCCATTACCTAAATGTTACTTATAGCAGGATTAAAAAGTTTCACCAGCATTTAAATAAAATGCATCAGAGTGTCGCCCCCAAACTTGATTTAAAACCAAATTAGTACGGGTTGACTTATCAATGAGTATACGCAGTCCTACCCCAACAGCAGGTTGTATTGCACTAAAAAGCTTAACATTTCTATCTTTATCGCTAGCTGTTGTGAAATTGGCAAACACAGCACCACTTACTAATTGGTTACAGGAAATAGGAAAGCGATATTCTGTCTCCAAATATGCGAAGTTCTGACCTCTAAGGAGACCTTGCACGTATCCACGTCCGCCCCTACTTGTTTTATCCCAGCCAAGTGCTGGAAGATTCAAATAAGGCAAATTACCATTAGTTAAAAACTGCCCATAGGTCCAAAAAGCGAGCACATGTTGAAGATTGGTTTTGCTTAATGGGACATAATATTTAAATTCTGTAAACAGCACTGAACTTGCTGATTGATTCTTGCCAAAATCCGGGTTAGATCTAAAATTTATATTACCATACCACCCATTATTGGCATTTATTTGATTGTCGCGAGAATCAAAAACAAAATTAAGACTTACACCACTCACGTAGTATTCATTTGCGTTGAAGCCATATCTTTCGCTGTACTTATAATGTTCAGTAAACACATCATTATCAATATCCAGTAGTTTATCTGAAATATTAGTATAGCCGTCAATATGCAAACCACCACCAATATAAAAGTTCTCCTTAATTCGGAAAGAAACGGTTTGATGAAATTTCAGATAATCATAATTCATGGGCTGTTCTAAGTCGCTTAAAACAAAACCATCATCCTTTCGCATGGGTGGAATTATATCAGACCCCAGACCATAATTAGACTGCGTAAAAAGATAAAACCTCCAGTCACCATTCAAATAAATTTTATTATGCTTTAGTAATACAGTGTTCTTCACATTTACCAAAAGCTGATTATTTGTGGTATATGTTGCGCCTGCATTAATTGAAGAATACCTGTCTCCCCTGCGCTTTCCCTTAAAAGTATATTGACCTACAAACCCATATAGAAACCCTGTAGCTGGAGATGACCCGATAACGGGAATCAACAAGAAAAAACTATCCTTAATGGGCTTTATTGTAAGAACAGAATCTTTCTTTTTAAAAAGCTCTGGTAATGATTTTACCGCACATGCTTCCTTTGATTCTTGTTTAGTTTGAGAAAAAATATTAATGGTACAGAATAAAAAAAGCAATATAACCGCTTTCAGAAAAACCGAAGATCCAATTGGGTTGTTTATATTCATTAATTTATAATATTAATTCTAGACGCGAAATTATAAATATTAACACACTTCAAGCGTTTAAAATTGTATAAATACATGCTAATATTTAAAGATATAAAAAAAGGTCCAATTTAATTAAAATACGGCATGCATTTGCATTACTGATTTATAAGGACCTGATAAAACTTAACAGCAATACATGTCCACTTATTTATGGGGTATTCCACGCATTTAATTAACACCTATTTTGATAAAAAAGTATGTATCCCCAATGATAAATAATCGGATTACTTATATTTGGTTTATTAACTAATTAATAGTGTTATATGATTTTAGGAGTTTCAGAGTGGTTAAGTGGAAAATTAGGTTGGAAAACATCGCATATTCGCATTGCCTTTGTTATTAGCGTTTTATTCTTTGGTGTTGGTGTTGGCCTTTACTTGATATTATGGTTAGTAAAGCTCTTTTCAAAATAAAGAGAACCAAAACATTCAAAACGCTAATAGTAAGTATTAACCTGTAATGCCTTTTAATACAACAGAAATAATAAATCTTACCGTAGCCGTAAGACATTGCAAAACATCTTTTCCTTTTAAAGACAAACTGCTATACGAAAGTATGCCAGAAAACTAAAAGCTCTTTCCATAAGAATTACAGCATAGTATGGCAAATAACTTCGTATATCTATGAAGTAGAAATCTCAGTAAATAGTATGATTGAAACACCTTTAATAACTTCAAATTTAAGCATTTCTTTTTTCGTAAACTTTTTCTGATTACTTTTTTATGCTTATATTTGAGTAGCTCTGTATGAAAGAAAGGCTCTCAGTTTTTAATAGCCCAGAAAGAATAATTAGGTCTTAACCGGTAATTAAAATTTATAATGAACCAGAAGTTGTCCATAGATGAGTCTTTCATTAATAAATTGACAAGTATTCTTAAAGTTAATTTTGAAAACGAAAATTTTGGAGTTTCAGAGCTAGCTGATGAAATAGGATATAGCAGGTCACAATTACATAGAAAATTAAAAGATATAAACGGTAAATCAACAAGCCAGTTTATTAGAGAATATCGCCTAGAAAGAGCGATGGAACTCCTTAAAAAAAATGAGTTTACGGCTTCAGAAATAGCTTACCGGGTTGGTTTCACAAGTCCAACTTATTTCAATACCTGTTTTCATAACTTTTATGGTTATCCTCCTGGAGAAGTGAAAAATCAAAGAACTATTTCTCCTCCAAAAAAAACGTTTTCAAAAAAAATACTTGCAATTATCCCCGTATTGATTCTGGTTGGTTTAATAATATTTAATGAAACTGTCAACAAGGCTAATGGTCTTGATGAAAATCTCAAAAAATCTATAGCCGTATTACCATTTGTAAATAATAGCACTAATAAAGAAAATTTATTTTTTTGTAATGGCATCATGGGAGGAATTCGTGATCAATTATCAAAAATACCTGAGTTCACAGTAGTTTCAAGACGTTCCGTAGAACGCTACAGAAATTCATCAACACCTTTAAAAACCATTGCTAAAGAACTTGAAGTAAATTATGTTATTGAAGGACATGTTCAGCGCATAAAAGATCGCGCCATTATCTCAGCTGAATTAATTAGAGTAGATGATAACAAAATTCTTTGGTCTGACCGCTATGATGAAGATGTTTCAGAAATGTTTACGGTTCAAGCTAATGTAATAGAATCCATTTCTAGCAATCTTGAGACCATTATTTCTCCAAATTTGCAAAATGAATTAAGTGCCATTCCAACACAAAATAAAACGGCCTATGAGTATTTTTTAAAAGGTGAGGAATATAGGTTTAAAGCCAACCGCGCTTTTCAAAAACATGATGTTTGGTTAGAATTAATTAACAAAGCCAAAACGTCTTATGAACTAGCTATTAAAAGTGACTCATTATATAGTTCACCTTATATCGGTCTCGCATTCACTACTTTTGAACGATATGGAGACTATGTAGGCGATAATAACAATATAAATGAAGTCCTTCATTTAACAAATAAAGCTTTAGAATTAAGCCCAAATAATTCATTAGCTTATAATATAAGAGGAAATTACTTCTTGTTAATAAATGAAGACGATAAAGCGATTTTAGATTACGAAAAGAGTTTAACAATTTACCCTAATAATGTGGGTGCTTTATTAAATTTAATTCGCATTTATAAAAGAAAGAACAACTACAAAGAAGCTATATTAACCCTTAAAGAGGCAGAAAAATACGCCCAATCTAGAGGCCAGCTAATAGGGCTCTATACGCACTACCTTGAGTTTTACAGAACACTAAACAACTCATTCTTTGTAGATTATTATTTTGATAAAATATTTGAATTACAGACTGTAAAAAGGTTTAGAAGAGATAGAGTGTATTCATTCATACAGTTTAGAAGGTATAATGACGCTCTTAACTATGTTAATAAAAATCTACTTAAGGATAATCAACAGCGCAATGCATTATTAGGAGCACTACACATGCATAAGAGAGATTTTAAAAAAGGAAAAATATACTGGGAAAAATGCTATAATCAAGTTGAAAAAGAAGGCGTAAATTCTTTAGCATCAAGAACGGTTTATTGGGGTTATGGCATGTGTTTAATCCGCGATGGGCAGATAGAAGCCGGAAAAGAATTATTGAGAAAACAAATTGATTTATATAACACCTTATTAAGCTCTAAAGAAAGTCTAGACACACCTTTAAGTTATTATCAGTTATTTTTTCTTCATGCAGCTTTGGGAGATATAGAAAAATCCAATGAATTCATTGACAAATTTGAAGCTGCCAACGGTTGGCTTTTTTGGAATTTTGTACTTTATATTGGAGCAGATTTAGAAGCTGGTCTTTTTGAAGGCGATTTGGAATATTTACAGGCATCAATTAAAAGAGGAGAAAAACAATTAGAAGAAGCACAAAACCAAATAAAACCTTATTTGCCTTCCACTCCACCTACTATAAAAGATTAAAACAAATATTATTATTTTCTACAAAATACTTGTGCTTTTTTTAATTCAAGAGTAAATAATTACAAATAGCAGAAGTAATACTTAGTAATTAACTGTTATTACACCATTCACATAAGCAACCTATTTACAGATGGTTACATTGGATTATACAACATAATTGTAAGCCTTTAAAAAAAATTAAGAATCAATTACAACATATGTATTAGGTGTTGCATGTGTTTTAATGGCACCTTCACATCACTATTAATCTAAAACCAATAAATTATGAAAAATCAATTATTTAAATTTAGTTTTTTACTTACAGCCATGATAATTTTCGGGTGTTCAACTACTGAAAGTGAAAATGAACCACAAAGTGTCGAGCAAGAATCTCATTCCGAAATTGAAGCTTCTGTTCTTTATGACTATTTAAATGAGGTATACAATATAAACAGCAAATCAACTCATAAAAAAAGTACCAATAAAGATGAAAAACCATTTTGGACTTTCGTGTATTCGTCTAATGCTAATACAACACCCGCAAGGATTTTTGGAGCGTTCTGGATACCAGATACAGACTTAGTTATGGTATATGATTATCCAGTAGACGGCCAAGATAGAATTCATGTAAATGGTGATTGGGGTCATGCGAAATGGAATATAAAGCAACCCAGAGTTCTTATTGCAGATAGGTCAACTGGAGTGCTCAAATTAAAATATTCTAACTGGTGTGAAGAAAACAGAACAGGTTTTTTTAAAGAGAACTTACATGGGTTAATTAATGATAAAAGGGATATTGATGGAGATGGCCAAATAGATCTATGGCGTATAGGCGTAGGCCCAACTACTAATCCCGATGCCCACGGTATTGTACATGTAAAAACAACATTAACAGATGGTCAAAACACCCCTCCACCTGGAACCCGACTCTTTATGGGTGATTGCAAAGACGCAACTACTGAGGTACATTTTGATATGCAAGGTATGGTCAAGAATGGATACATCTCTTTTAAAGTAAAACTTGATGGAGAAACCTATGAGTGGGATTTATTCCAGCAATAAGATAGTATCAACCCGGATGATTTCATTCGGGTTATTTAATTTACTTAAAAAAACAAAACCACTAATTATAACAAAAAAGCAGCCAATTCATTTTCTATGAATATAAGACCTCTGGATAAATGTTATTTTCCAAATAAAAAGAAGATAGTAACACCGCTTCACAACACACTACAATGAGAACCCTCAAAACACTGAAATACATTTAATTAAATGTTTAAATACATCAAAATTGTAAGTCTTTCAAAAAAAAATAGAATTATTTGCGACAGCAGTGTTAGGTGTTGCATGGGTTAATTGAGCATCTTGAGACAACTATTAATCTAAATTCTAAATATTATGAAAACACTTGTAAAATGCTTATTCGTAGTCGCGTTATTCTTTATGGCCTGCCAAGAGAATGACATATCTAATTCACCTACCGAGGAAGTTAATTCTCTTAATCTGGACAAAATCCCCCTATTGAATATCAACACTACTAACACCAATATTTATAGCAAAAGTACAGAAGGAAAAACTACCCTGGAAGATTTTGTTGCCGCTATAAACAGTGAGCTTCTAGAAGAGAACCTTCAACTTAGCACTGTAGAACTTTTAGGTCATAAAGAAGCAGGTATAACTTATAGATTCAAGGCTGTTGGAAATAAGCAATTACTTTCTGATTGGATTCCAGATGACCCGAGAAATTACCTTCCCGGCACCAATCTATTATATTGGGTGGATGGCACAGAATTAGCAACTACATCAGGCATGTCTGGCGCAGAAACACTCGGGGCTATAGACAACGCCATGAACACATGGGGTTCAGTATCATGTTCAAAAGGCCTGAACACTGCAAACATCTTAGTAACGACACCTAATCTTTTTGGCGATGTTGGTATTGCCCAAAAAGTACGCGGATTTGGAGGGGCTTTTAATGTTGTATATGGATCTATCTTATTTGGTGGCAATCTGCCAAAAGCGTTTTTCAATACATTGCGGCCAAATGGTGGTAATAATATCATTGCTGTTACGTTTACATGGGTTTTTCTGAATGAGGGAACGCCTACCGATCTTGATAACAATGGCAAAAACGATGTAGCTTTTAAAGAAATCTATTTTAATGATAGTATGCCTTTTCAAGATGAACCCAATGACATCATGGACAATGGCATTATAGATTTTGAGACTGTAGCAATACATGAGGCAGGGCATGGTCTCAGTCAAGCCCATTTTGGAAAGTCTTTCACAAAGAAAAATGGCAAAATACAATATGCACCATTTGCTATAATGAACGCAGGGTACTCATTAGGACAAAGAGATCTTTTAGGAACAGATAAAGCTGGTCATTGCAGTATGTGGAGTAATTGGCCAAAAAAATAAAATCTTTAAATAACATCCTAATATAAAACCTAAAGTAGTAATTACTTTAGGTTTTATAAATTTTAACTCAAGGCAATTAGATTTCTTCACATTATACCCTGTAGTTACAGATTACTAATTTCTTAACGCTTCCAACTCAGCTAATAAATTCGTTGTTTCCTTTTCCGCTTCTTGAATATTCTTGATTTCTGGATCAAAAGTGACTATTTTACTGTACGCCTTGTTTGTTTCGACTTCTAAATTTTGATCAGCGGCAATCAAAGCCTTCAGCCACATCGCA
The DNA here is from genome assembly GCF_014651495.1 of Algibacter mikhailovii. Lineage (GTDB taxonomy): Bacteria > Bacteroidota > Bacteroidia > Flavobacteriales > Flavobacteriaceae > Algibacter_E > Algibacter_E mikhailovii. Next base: position 332,952 of record NZ_BMWZ01000005.1, on the reverse strand, counting down.
GATAACCTATGATTAGCATCTTTTGAAAGTTCGCCTACATTAGCATAAGCAGTTGCTTTTTCATAATTATGGCTCATTAATTCCTTTAATCCATCAACATTTTCATCTCCGTAGTTTTTACGTAATTGATCTTCTTCTGATTCTGGTTGATTTTCAATCTTCTTAGTACGATTATCAAGCTCATTTAACATGGCCGTTTGTGTATCTGCAGTTCTATCATCATTGATATTTCTAGCTATATATCCCGCACCATTAACAGCGATGCCGGCTGCCGTTAGCTCCCTATCTCCAGATAAAACACCAATAATTGACATGATACCTCCCACACCACGTGTCACATCGGCACCGTCTCTATTACGCTTTAATTTTTCTAAACGTGCAGCATACTTATTCATATCTCCTGTAAACTCAACCTTTACATGAGTGGCTCTTCTTTGGGTTTTTCTTAGTATTTCATCGTAAGCATCAAAATCTGAAGTACTAATTGCACTAATTTCTTGAAAGCTGATAATACTTCCTTTATCATTTTGCAAACCTTTATTTAACAGGGTTTTATGATTGTATGCTATGTTTTCTGAAGTACCATCACTTTTATTAACAAGAATATTTTTAGCACTTGCTGTTAGGATGAATAAAAATGCGATTAAAAAGGTTGTTATTCTAGTTTTCATAATTGTTTATTTTAAAATTTAAAAAGACCAAATTTTGCCCTTCATATACAACAGGGCAATACCTCCTGAAAAACCCTAATTAGAATTAATATTTTTTTCCACAATACTTATAATCCATCAATTAAATCAATAAGTTCAGTATAAAATTAATTAAATTTTCTACTTTTATGTCTATACCATTATTTATAAACCTCAATAACATGTCAAAAAACAAAAAGCATGAAGTCACTCAATTACTACATAACATAGGAACAAATAATAAGTCGGCAGACTTATATCCTTTGGTTTATGACAACCTGCATGAAATTGCCGAAAAGCTATACCGAAGAGAGAGACCCGGCCACACATTACAACCCACCATACTTGTAAATGAAGCCTATATGAGTCTTGTTGATCAAGATCAAATAGATTGGAAAGGACGTTCCCACTTTTTTGCCGTTAGCGCACAAGCTATAAGACGTGTTTTGGTGCACCATGCTCGTAAAAAAAATGCCATAAAAAGAGGGTCAGGAGAATACCATTTGGACCTAGAGGAAGGTCTAACGTATTCCGTAGAAAAAGATGAAATTATGCTTTCTCTTGATGAGGCTTTAGAACACCTGGAAAAACTTCATGAAAGGCAAGCTAAAGTGGTTGAACTGAAATTTTTTGGTGGTATGAAAATGCAAGAAATAGCAGATGAGCTAGGTGTTTCTATAAAAACCATTGAAATTGATTGGAAAGTAGCTAAGGCATGGTTGAAAAAATTTATGCGTAGCGATATTTAATGGATAAGGAACAACATAATAAAATATCGAGTATTATAGCTAAGGTTATAGACCTTCCTTTTGACGAGGCTATAATCAAAATTAAAAAAGCCTGTGGTACTGATGAAGACCTTGAAAAGGAAGTCTTGTCATTGTACCATGACATTCATGGTGAAGAAGCCATTGAAAAAGAGGCGAACAATACTACCTTAAAAGAAATCACCAAATTAGTTGGAAGAAAGGACTCCGTTTTTCGCACCAAAATTGTAACGAACTGGACCAAATTACTTTTTGGAAACAAAAGAAATAGATTAATCCTGGTAATCCTGTTCCTCTTAGTTACTTTTGGCTTAGGCGTAATTTCAAACTTATATATTCGAGATAACATTTTAGAATCTGAAAGAGAAGAAAAAATTGCTTTATTAAACACCACCTCTGAAATATTTAAACGATGGATTGCAACTGAGAATAACAAAATTGAAAACTTATCAAAAGACTCAGAGCTTATTGCCATGGCTAAAGCCATTGATAGTTTAGAGAATATTGATGAGACCTATGCTTTATTAAAAAAATCTGATGTCTCCAGAGACGTTACAAAATGGCTCTTAAAAACCGCTAAGAATAACGGTTATGCTATTATGTCCATTCTAAGTAATAGTAGCCCAAAATCTATTTTAGGGTCCGGATTAATAGATTCAACAGGGATTTCTAAAATGTTTAATATAGACCTCGGTCAATTAATCTATAAGGATTATTTAAAAGCCAAAAATGGCGAGACCGTATTTCTACCTCCCATAAATAATTATGATTTAATTCACAATTTTGAATTAAAAATGCAGGATGAAACTTGGATTAATTTTCTATGCCCCATTATTGATGAACATAATAATGTTATAGCAATTTTAGCAGGTTCTAATCTTGCAAAAAAAGGATTTTCAGAAATTTTCAACACCTCAAAACATGGTGCTACAAGTGAAACTTACGCCTTCAACAATGAGGGTAAAATGATTTCCTCCGGAAGATTTACTGAAGATTTACGCAAAACCTATTTACTAAAAGACACCTTGCTAGAAACAATTTATAACATTGAATTGAAAGATCCAGGACTCAATGTCATGCATGGTGCAAAACCTACTTTGTCTAGTGTAGAAATGCCATTCACCAAAATTGTTGACAATGCATTAAATCATATTAAACTTGGAGATTCCATTTACCATGGAAGCTTAATGAAACCATATAGAGATTATAGAGGCATTGAGGTTATTGGTGCGTATTTATGGTATCCTGAGCATAATTTTGGCGTTATAACCGAAGAAGATTTTGATGAAGCATTAGCTTCCTTAGTTTATTTTAGATATACTTTTTTTATCTTTTTTATTATCATTTTAGTGCTCTCGTTTTTGCTCTTTAATTCAAATGTGAGAATTGCTAGAATTGGCAAAAAGGTTGATGACTTTAGTATAATAGGTCAATATAAATTGCGAGAAAAACTTGGTGAGGGTGGGTTTGGTGAAGTTTTTAAAGCCGAACACACCTTTCTTAAAACACCTGTAGCAATAAAAATTTTAAAAAACCAATTTGCGAATACTGACATGTTAGATCGGTTTGAAAAAGAAGTGAAAATTACATCTTCCCTTTCTCACCCCAACACCATAAAAGTATATGATTATGGTACTACCGAGAACAATAATTTCTACTATGTCATGGAATTTTTAAATGGAATTTCATTGGATAAAGTGGTGAATTCTAATAATGAAATTCCTTTAGCCCGTGGCATTTATGTGTTATATCATTTATGCCTTTCTTTAAAAGAAGCGCATGACAAAGGTTTTGCGCATAGAGATATAAAACCAATGAACGTCATGCTTTGTAATCAAGGTGGGGCGTATGACGTAGTAAAATTATTAGATTTTGGTTTGGTGAAAAATGTTGATGCATCGTTATCTCAACAAACTCAAATCAATAGAATTGGAGGCACCCCAATGTTTATGGCTCCTGAAAGAATCCGAGACCCTTTTAACACTGATTTAAGGGTTGATATTTATTCCATAGGCGCTTTAGGCATGTATTTATTTAGTGGGCAATATTTACTTGAATTAGTCTCCCAAAAAATGCTAACGGGTGAGGAAACATTACAAGGCGATTTTAGAAATAATTTAATTGAAAGAAAAGATGTGCCTATTGAACTTAGTGAATTTCTTGCGTCCTGTATTCGATTTGACCCTAATAAGCGCCCCAGTGGTATTGATGAACTTATTGTTTTTTTTGAAAAGTTAAACCAAAAAAATCCTTGGACGCGAAAAGATGCTCTCGATTGGTGGAAAAATTATGACATTTATTCCTAAATCATTTTAGGGTATTTTGGCCTTTTTTGCCCTGTTACTTGTATAACACATGTAAATACCATGCACTAATGAAAATTCTATCTATTCATAAACGCAGTAGCCATCATCCGCATTTTTCGGAAGATTTTTTCTATTCTTTTCAGCTTACAGATGACATTTTTGTATGTGCAGTTATGGATGGTTGCTCTTCCGCAAAAGACAGTCAATTTACGTCTGTCCTCTATAGCAAATCCATTCATAAATCTTGTAGAATGCTGCCTCAGATGAAAGCAATCATTGAGGATTTTGACTTGAGTACCATGGCATTAGAGGACGTGGCCGACTTTATTTTAAATCAATTATTTGATGATTTAAAAAAAACAAAAAAACTCTTTTTTCTAACCACTGAAGAGTTATTATCAACTGTAAACCTTCTTATTTACAATACAAAAGACCTAAATGCTTGTATAAAAATGAGTGGTGATGGTCTGTTTGCTATTAATGGGGAAATCACCAACATAGATCAAAATAACACACCTAACTTTCTGGGCTACCATTTAAGTGAAAAATTTGATGTTATCAAAGATGATGTTATACAAACTTGGAATTTTAAAAATGTAAACGATGTGTCCATCTCCACTGATGGTATTGACAAACTAATTAAAGCCACTAAAAGTCATGAGGAATTGACTAAACTAAGACATCTGTTTTTGGTTCAACCCCCCACAGAAAACGGCAATTTATTTTTAGAAGATCAATTTGAAGCCTTACATAAAAACGGCTATATACTGCATGATGATTTGAGCATCATCAGAATTGTAAACAAATAATAATTAGAACTTGTCAGTGGTAATTTCTAACCTAATAAAAATGGTTAAAACAAATATACCTGATACTTAAACCCTATACGTACGATGGCCTATTTGATTGAACTTATAAAAAATTGTACATTTAAGAAGAAAACTTTAAAAGCTTAGTTTTATTATATAGATATTCTCAATTAAAATTCCGTGCTATGAAGCTCATACAATGTATTACCTTAATCCTATTTTCTTTTAGCTTAACCATGTATTCTCAAAATGAAATACCATCCAAAACATGGCAACTAGAAACTGCTGTTTTAGGTTTAGAGGAACAGTATAGGGAAAAGGCTAAAGTATACGGTTATGATGCCGACGGAAACTTTATCGTTTTAAGAGAAGGCACAAACCAATATGTTTGTCTTGCCGACGACCCGAAGAATGATCATTTTCAAGTAGCAGCATACCATAAAGATTTAGATGAATTTATGGCGCGTGGTCGTGAATTAAAAGCCCAAGGAAAAAATTTCAAAGAAATATTTGATATCCGAGAGGAAGAAGTAAAAAATAGCACCTTAAACCTCCCTTATCATTCAACGTTAATTGTGCTTAAAGGAGACATTAACGAAGAGACAAAACGTATTGAAAATCAAAAAGTACGATATGTGGTTTATATCCCGTTTGCGACCTCTGAAACAACAGGGCTACCTGACAAACCACTTACTGCAGGACACCCATGGATCATGAATCCTGGCACACACAGAGCCCATATTATGATTACACCAACCTACCCAGAAACAGAAAAAACAGAATAAACTTCAAAAAGCTGTTTTAAAACAAAAAAGCATCCCCATATTCTTCAAGATGAAACAAAATTTCATAAAGAAGCCGGTATGATATTTGAGTATTCTATTTACGAGCAAGATATTCCTCAGCATTAACCATCATTAATATTAAACAGGGAATAGATGAAAAAAGTTATGGTCTTAATTTTAATGCTATTGGTATTTTCATGCAAAGAAAATACCACAGCAAAGAAAACAAAAGTACCTAGTTCAGTAACAATAGTAGATTCTATAGCAATTTACAATAATATATTGAATGATTTAGTTGACACTCATTTATATAATAGATATTTAGGAGAACAATCAATCCACCTTTTAATAAATCATTTATTTCATAAAAATATAGACTCTATAGCGTACCAACAAGAATTAAAAACTTTAAAGAAAAAAATCATTAAAAATGACTCACTAAAGGGGACTTTATTTATCAATGATAATTTCAATGGTAGTGAAATCGATATTTCATTTATAAAAAGTCCTGAAGAGTTTAACATAGACCAGGTTGCCATACAAATTAAAAAAAAGAATCACTTACCAGTTAAACTATTGACATCTAATTTCGTTAAATTAAAGGAATTATCTCTAAAACAAGCAGATACTTTAAATACATTTGATGTTGGAAATTTGAGTTTATCAAAGTTTATTCTTAATAATGATAAAAGTAGAGGAATGATGTATTTTTCATTTATCTGCGGAAATGACTGCGGAGAAGCATCTATTCTAATCATAAAAAAGAAGAATAACACATGGTATGTAGAAAAAAAACATGCACTTTGGGTAATTTAAAAACCAACTCGATACTACCATTGATCTCTATATTGAATTGAAAAAAATCATTATGGTGGTTTATTAAGTTTTCAGAATTTATTAATGTCTAATATTGAACAGAAAGCTTTTTGGGAATTATTTATTTTAAACACAAATTAAGCACAGCATCTAATACCGTGCTCTCTGAATTCCTTCCTGTAGTAGGCTTTTCAAATTAATAACAATATCGATTTCATAATTTCGCCTAAATTAGAAAATGGCGGGCATCATAGCATTTAACACGAAAGCTATTCCTATTAACCTTCCTCATTGGCTCATTTAGTTCCAACCCTAGTTTCACGAAATCAGGATGCACATTCAGCACTTCGGGATCTAACCGTTTTATTAAATCGTCAGAAGTATTTCGAGCAACGCCTTTGTTTAGCATTGTAGTTGGTAGAGATTTGAGACATGTACTTTTATTAAAGTGCAAGAAAAAATGCCTACAATCAAACCAAATAAGCCCGCCAAAAAATTACAACGAGTTATTCAGAATCTATATAATATAAACTCAAATAATCGTCCTCATACATATTTAAGGTGCTGTCGCTTTATAAAGAATTGCTGAGTTAGGAGTTGATACAGTATAAGCGCTGTCTGCTGATAAAAAAGCAGATTGCCCCTTACCTAATGCTAATACCGTCTTCCCTTCAGAAACTTCCACATGACCTTCAATAACTATAATAATTTGAGCAGTCATAGCTTTTGACATGTACTTATCTGTTGCGCATATACTAATTTGACTAAGTTCAAAATCTGGCGCTGGGCTTTTATAAATGCGTTCTAGCCCATCATCCTGTAATTCTCCTAACATAATGTTTGGTTCAGTCTCCTCAAAAACTACATGTTTTAACAACTCTGGCACATCCACATGCTTTGGTGTTAAACCTCCACGTAAAACATTATCTGAATTGGCCATTAATTCCATATTCTGACCTTCTAAATAGGCGTGCGGAATACCGGCATCTTGAAATACAGCTTCCCCTTTGTTAACTTTTACTATGTTAAAAAAGTAAATAGAATAAATGCCTTTATCTAAAGACTTCTTATTTTCTGAGGTATCCACCGCTTTAGCAGCCCAGTAATCGGGATTAGACTTATCTAACTTACCTGTTTTATAAAGCGGTAATATGCGATTAATAATGGGCTGTAATAATGCATTGCTTTCCTCATCAGATTGTTGCATGACCTGCTTGTATAAACCAAAATATCCTGTTTCATTAAAAACTGATAATAGATTGCTAAACTCCGGAATACTTTTTAACACCTGAATCAACTTTTCCTTAGGCAGAAAACCATGTAAAAGCCAAAATTCACTGAGAGCCACCATTATTTCAGGCTTATGATTATCATCTTTATAATTTCGAGAAAATGCGTTTAGAGGAATCCCTTTTTCATTTTCATATTTAAATCCCTTTTCTGCCTCTATTTTACTTGGGTGCACCTGAATAGACAACATATCACTAACATCCAGGACTTTAAACAAAAAAGGTAATCGCCCAAATTTTTCAGCAATGTCAGCACCTAGTCGTTCAGAGAGGTTTAAATTCAAATAATCATCTAAAGATTGCTCGCCTTCTATTGTATCCAAAATTGAAGGTGCATTTATGTGGGCCCCAAGCCAATACTCAGCACAAGGCTCTTCCCCAGCCTCCAAATCTAATAAATTGGGAATATATTGAGTACCACCCCAGGCATAATTTTGAATTTTCCCAGTAAGGGTAAATAATTTAGACATACACTTTTTATTTATTACATTTTGCTTTAACAAACATACTAAGTTTTTGATTAATGAATGTATCGAATTTCAATTCTAACAGGTGTAACCTTCAATAATTAATGAAATCTTAACATTTAAAAATTATATCCATAAGTTTTCACAATTCGCCAAGTTGAGATCCAGGAAACCCTTCATGATACTGCCACACAAGTTGTTCCAGTTCCCGGAATTTGTCATTTTTAAAATCTATTTCTTCCTTATTTTAATATTTCAATATCTTGAGTCAATTTAATATCCACCGAAGAGCTTCCAACCGAAATATTAAACTTACCAGATTCTACTGTCCAATTCATATTTTTGTCTAAAATTTCTAAATCCTCCGGATGAATAACAAGCTTAACTGTTTTAGTCTGGTTGGGCAATAAATGAATACGATCAAATCCTCGAAGTTGAGATTCATAGGTCGTTACAGATCAAGGGCAATTGTTGTGTTTAAGCAAAAATAGAATCAATCTCAAAAGTTATGTGTGAATTAAAATAAGATTTCGATTTTTGCAAAAAAATCCTTTATAAAACAAAAAAGCATCCCCATTTTCTTCACAGAAAAAAGGAAAGCTTTCCATTGGATACCAAATTACTTTGGTAACTACATCCTAGATTCCTCTAGGAACAACACAACTTCTTGCTATTGCCAAAAAAAGCCCTAATTTCTCAGAGCTTTATTTTTGCAATTTTTGCGGTCTGGACGGGACTCGAACCCGCGACCTTCGCCGTGACAGGGCGACATTCTAACCAACTGAACTACCAGACCGTTGCATTATTGCGGTTGCAAATATACACGCCTTTTTTAATATCTCAAACCTTTTTTGAAGTTTTTTATGTTTTATTTTTTCTAGCCAAATTTTTGGCGTTCTATCATGTAGGCTGTGAGGATGTTATTAAAATTCTCATTAATATTAGCCTCTACATATTTTATTTTATACTGAGCACACTTTAATCGTAAGGCAGCAAAATAATCTTCAACTGCTTTACTATAGTTTTCTTTTATTGAATCTGCATATAAGTTCATATGCTCCCCAGTTTCAACATCAACAAAGCGCTTAGGTGTATTATCAAAATTGAATTCTAATTCCTTCTCCTTATCAAAAACATGAAACAATACCACTTCATGTTTATTGTACTTCAAATGCCTTAGCGCCTCAAATAATTTAATGTTATTTTCTGAGGTTTGAAACATATCTGTAAATAAAAAAATTAAAGACCGTCTGTGAATCTTTTCTGCTATTTCATGTAAATACTTATACGTTTCCGTTTGCTTACTATGGTGCCTAGACCGCACTGCTTGACTTAAATGATTTAAGAGCATTTGATGATGCCTTTCACTCCCCTTTTCTGGGGCATAGTAATCATAACTATCGCTATAAATACTTAATCCTACAGCATCACGTTGTTTTTTTAATATCTGCATTAATGAAGCCGCTCCTAATGCTGAAAAAGCAATTTTATTTAGATTGTCTATTGAAAAAGCTGACAACTCAGGGTAATGCATTGAACTGCTATTATCTAAAATAATATGGCACCTTAAATTGGTTTCATCATCATAGCGCTTTGTATAAAGTTTCTCTGTTTTAGCAAATAATTTCCAATCAATATGTCGGGTACTTTCACCTTGATTATATATTTTATGTTCAGCAAATTCAGCCGAAAAACCATGAAATGGGCTTTTGTGCATCCCGGCAATAAAACCTTCAACAACTTGTTTGGCAAGAAGTTCAAGGTTTTTAAAACCCTCTGTTTTATTAAGTTCTCGACTTAAATTCATTTGTGTTTTTCTCTAATTAATTTCGCTCTATAAACACCATCAGAAGCTTGTAATAGTTTATTTTTTAAGACGTCCGGAAAATTTGGATTATCTGCCATAAATTGTTCAAGAACATCATAGGCATAATCAGAGGTATAATTTCCAATGGTAGCATTGAGCCAGGCTTTAGGGAAAAAAATATCCCCTGTTAACTGAATTTCTTCAATCAATTCTAAGCACATTCTTAAGTACTTTTGAGAAGCTTCTTGCCTTAACGGATGATTAACATAATTCAAACTAGTCGCTACCCAACTTTCTTTTTCTCGAGCATCAGCCTTAGCCAGAGATAATACAAAGGCTTCTCTTACTTTTTCATCACCTGACAATGACGGCAACAAAAATTCAAAGCGTTTTTTTCTGTCAGGATTATTAATGTTTTCCAAGGTACTTTGCAGTATATCTTTTGAATGTTCATGATTATAAATAGCCAAAGTTACTCCTAAGTTTGTATAATCATGCTCTCCCAAATTTAACCCTTTTATGGATAAGGATTTGTTCCATATATTGTATAATACGTCTTTGCCCTCTGCGGAATAAGCGACACTCTTATATAAACTAAAAAGCGTTTTTTTAAAACTTGTAGTATAGCGATCTTCATTTAATTGTTTATAAACTATAGATTCTAATCTTTCACCCACTAAAGCACGCTGCTCTTCTGAAATATAATGCCAAAACAATGAGGCTATCTTTCCACTAATTACGTCTAAAACAAGTTCCTCTTTTTCTGAGGCAACACCCTCTATAAATACATCAAGCACCTTTTTAGGGGCAATATTACCAGAAAGCATATTTTCATATAAATTCACATAACTGTAACCTCTAGCCACATCATTTTTAATTGATGGTATTGTATTAACATCTAAATAATCTATAGGAAATACGCCGTAACCAAAGGCATTATAATTATAGATTATAGCATTGGGCTTAGGCAATCCAACAAACTCTACAAACAATTGCTTTTTAGCATTTAACTTAATAGGCATTACCTTAACAGCGTCTTCATAAACCAGTCCAACTTCAAAGGTTTGCGGCCAAACATTACCACTGCCATCTTCAGCTTGTTGAGCGATTTCAAAACGTTCAATACTATCATTCTTATATGTAATGATATTTGAAATTAAAGGTCTTCCGGGTTTATTTACCCAAACATCACTCCATTGCATTAAATCTTCAGAAGTTTCAGCATCCAATAAAGCCACTAAATCATTCCAATCTGCATTACCATTGGCATAAGTCTTAATATAATTTTGCATGCCTTTCCTAAAAGACTCTTCTCCAACTAAAGCCTCTAATTGACGCATCATAATTGGCGCCTTGTCATAGATAATACGCCCATAGAGTGTCCCGGCATTTTTTAAATTATCTAGTGGTTGTTTTATAGGGGTTGAGCCTAGGGTTCTGTCTACACTATATGCTCTTTCATAATGATCTGTCATGAAATTTAAATAGTGATTCACATCCGGAAACGATTGACTAGTCACTTTATCTGCGAGAAAATTTGCAAATACTTCTTTGAGCCAAACATCATCAAACCACTTCATAGTCACCAAGTCCCCAAACCACATATGCGCTGTTTCATGGGCAATAAGTCTACTACGGTTTAATTTCTGATTTTGTGTCGCATTATCATCCAAAAACAAGGACGATTCTCTGTACTGTATGGCACCTACATGCTCCATACCACCGTATTGAAACCCGGGTATTACGGCAAAATCTAACTTTTTAAAGGGAAATTCATATTGCGTATATGCTTCCAAAAAACCTACCGATTTATGATGAAGATTAAATATCTCAGTCGCACTAGCTGCAAGCTTTTCTTCATTGTTTTCTCTGTACAGCATCAGCATATTTAAATCACCTAATTTCTGCTTTGTACTGTTAAAAACCCCAGCTACAAATGAAAAAAGATAGGTACTCATCAAATCAGACTTCTGGAATTTATGCCTAACGAAGTCCCCTTGTATTTCTGACATCTCAATATTAGAAGCACACAATACCTGCCAATCCTTAGGTGCGGTTACCTCAAGAATATAGTGCGCTTTGATATCTGGCTGATCAAAACAAGGAAACAAGGTACTCGCCCTATCTGGCACTAAAAGCGTGTACAAATAGTCATCATTTCTATTAAGTGATAATTCGCCTGCCCTGAAGTTAATTGACACCTCATTATTTCCAATTTTTAAATCTTTTGGATCAATGATGATATGTTCTTGTTGATGATTAATCTCAACTTGTTTCTCATTTACAAAAACACTATTAATATGCGAACTATCCGCATTAAAATCTAAGTATAAAGGTTGATTTAAATTATTAATTTGTAAACTTAAATCTAAAATTGCGGCAATAGGTTCAACTTTTAGCTCAGGTATTTTAAATGATAAATTATAAACAACATTTGATACCTGCTGTTTTCTGTATTTTGCTAATTCGAGTGAAATACCAGGACTTAATAAATCTATTCGCTCAGATTTTTTTGCGCAAGAAGTCATCAAGATAAAGCCTAGAATAACATATATACATACTTTCATATTGAACACATTTAAATAAACAAAAAGAGAGGTTTAGCATCTGGCATAGACCTCTCTTTAGTATAAGTTTGAACCGATTAAATCACCTCATCTACGATACCGTAGGACACAGATTCATCTGCCCCCATCCAATGATCACGATTAAAATCCTTCATCACCTTCTCAAAGGTTTGTCCGCAATTATCAGCAAGTATTTTAGCACTTAATTCTTTAGTCAATATAATCTCTTTGGCCGTAATTTCAATATCACTCGCCTGCCCTCTAGCACCGCCACTTGGTTGGTGAATCATAACACGGGCATGTGGCTGAATAAAACGTTTTCCTTTTGCCCCTGCCGATAATATTATTGACCCCATAGATGCTGCAAAACCAGTACAAATGGTAGCCACCTCGCTATTCAAAGATTTTATACAATCGTAAATAGCAAACCCTGAGGTCACATAGCCACCCGGGCTGTTTATATATAATTGAATATCCTTGGTTTCTAAAGCATCTAAATACATCAGCCTATCAATGACATGCTTAGCTGATGCATCATCAACCTGCCCCCACAAAAACACCTTACGTTGCTCAATTAACTTACTATCAATAGCATCCTGTACTTTATTTGTTTCGCTCATAAAATTTAATTTTAGTCTAAAATAAAAAAAGGTTCACCAAAACGGCAAACCTTTTCATTTTTCTTTTTCTAAAATTTATATCTCTTACAGTAAACCGTCTATAGCTTCTGTGTATGCAGTTTTTGGTGCTACACCAACCTGTCTACCAACAACTTCTCCGTTTTGAAAAACCAAAACAGTAGGAATATTACGAACCCCATACTTAGCAGCAAATTCCTGATTAGCATCAACATCTACTTTTCCTACTACGGCTTTACCTTCATATTCTTCGCTAATTTGCTCTATAATTGGTCCAACCATTCGACATGGTCCACACCAAGCTGCCCAAAAATCAACTAATACAGGCTTATCACTTTTTAATACCGCTTCTTCAAACGTCGCATCCGTTATCTCTAATGCCATAATATTTATATTTTAATATATTCTTAATTTATTTTATTTATACAAAATTAGTCAAAATATTCTCGAAAGCTTACGGTTCAACAATTTGTTTTCCCTATAATGGCATCAATTGGTTTTATTTCATTTTTTAATTTGGTACGATGGCCTTAAGTCCATTCTAAATTAAGTGCAAACTTATGAGACTATGACTCATAAATTGCGTTGCAACCCTCTGGATAATTTAATGTATGAATTCAATATTTTAATATACGCAACCCTTTTGTTGCTCATTTGGAAATTTTTATTTAATTTAGCAACCATAAAGTTGCATATTAATTAAAAAACAGAATCATTGTGAAAGATCTCATCTCAAAAGAAGTTGTATTTAATCATGGTATTGAGCAAGTTTGGAATGCCATAACAAAAGCTGAAGAACTCTCAACTTGGTTTATTAAAGCTGATTTTAAAGCTGAAAAAGGTTACCAATATACCTTTACTGCAGAACCAAACGAAAAAGGTTGTACTGTAATAAGCGGCGAAGTTAAAGTGGCCACTCCTTACAAACTTGTTTACTCTTGGATAGTAGCAGATACTAAAACCGAAACCATAGTAACCTGGAAACTTACACCTACAGCTTCTGGAACAAAACTAAAACTAGAACATTCAGGAATCGCTAACTATGCCGGCGAAACTGCCATTGCCATGTTTGAAAGTTTTAATGGTGGATGGGATAATTGTATTAATGGTTTAATAAGCTATCTAAAAGAAACTATTAATGCAGGATAAAATAACAAAGCTCTTTAAAGCTATAGCAGACCCAACAAGACGTGATATTTTTCATGCCTTGGTTATCACAAGTACAGCTCTCTCAATTACGCAAATTTCAAATCAGTTTGAAATGACGAGACAAGGGGTAACAAAACATATTAAAACGCTTGCGGATGCCGGTTTGGTTAGTATTAACACTCAAGGTCGAGAGCGCTTTTGTAATGCCGAACCCAAAGCACTGCAAGACGTAAATAAATGGTTAAAATTCTATGAACAATTCTGGGATGATAAATTACGTGATTTAGGTAACTATTTAAATTCAAAAGACGCTTAAATGACCTTTTAAAAACTTAGAGTTTTACTAAAATCATTCAATTGAAATTTCTTTTTTTATAGAAACAGGCGCCCCATCATGCGTAAATCCTTCAACGTTTATTATATAATCACCCAAATTGTCTGAAGTAAAAAAACTAATATATTGATTATCCGCCTTAAGCTCAAGGTTTGGCTCCCATAATAGCTGACTTCTATAATCCGGAATTCTTTTATTGGTCTCGGGTTTGGAATAATCAGGACGATAATAAACTTTGTTTGATACGGGCTTGGTTAATTTAATCTCTTTAAAAGAACCTGAAGGCTTTTTATAATCCCCATTTTTCGTTTTAATAGAAATCAAACCATCAAACATTAAAGATCCATAAATATACCTATCAATTAAAACACTAATTTTTTCAATATCATAGGCCTTATATTCTATGATATCTTTATGTTCTTCAATCAAAATTCCATCCATAAAAAGCAAAGTTGGTAAGCGGTAATCTGATTTCTTTGTATCTTTTTTTGTCTCAAAATAATGGTCGTTATTTCTTTTTGCAATCCAAGCATTTTCTATAACCTCAACAAAGGTTTCTTTTAAAGTTGCAAATCTTTTATAATCATCCAAATAATAATCTTTAACCTCTGAACCATAGAAAAGCTCAGGGGGTTTTTCATCTTGAATAATAGTTCGCTTTACACTCAGATACGAATTTTCTATCTGGTTATTAATAACTTCGTTTAATAGAAAAGATTCATCATTTTCATCAAAATCCAAATTCCTAAAGGCCAAGAAGCTATAATCCATTTGAGGATCATTTTTTATTTTAATTTCTAAATTAGACTCAGCTTCATTACTAGTTCCGAGAGTATAGACAAGTGCAGAATCGCTATTGTAAGTATCTAGTATGTTAAAAAAAAATTGTCCGTTTTGGTTGGTAAATGAGTTCTTAAACAAAGGTGTTTTTCCAGGAATGGATAAAGCAATGTTTCGACTGCTAACAGGCTCTCCTGTAACTTGGTTCACCAAAACCCCTTCTATTAACTCTCCCCTAAATTCTGGTAAAAAAGCCTCTCTCTCTTTAAGTCCATTATTATTTTTATAAATATCACTATAATTAACACTAGTTTTCAATTTTGGCACTTTAAATGGCAACTTCTTTTTTACGGATACTGAATACCTACCAGCCATAGTTAATCCTGTTAAAGATTTAACTTTAAACTTAACTTCCTTTCTAGGTTGGTATACGGTCTTTGGCAATTCAAGGGAAAAAATGGGATTTATTTTGTTTTGTATCGTAGCACTTTCAGAATTGAAATTATCTGTAGACTCCTTATTCTTTTTATTTTCAAATTGATTTTCAATAAAGGGGTTTATAATTAAGACATCGTGTTCATATAGTAGATTCTCATTGCGCATCCATCTTGTAAATGCTAATAATTTATAACTTCCTGAGGCCAAAGATGTGGGTATAAAAAAGTCACCATAACCACAACCTTGATTTAACCGAACTTTACTTTTAGCAACGACATTTAATGACGCATCAACAAGTTCAACATAGGAAATTTTACTGAGACCACTTAGTTTATTAGTCTCAGAATTTATGCAATAGATTTTATAATATAAAGTCTCTCCAGTAATTAAAAAGCTAGTATTAAGATGTACAAAAACCTGTTCTTGGGCCACCTTTTTTAAAGGCAGTTCAATTTGTCCCAAACACGTTAATTGCACAAAAAAGAAAAAAACGATATAAAATACTTTTCTCATATTATCTTTTTTAATCAACCCAAAAATCAGGCTTTACGTTAGAGGCGTAAAACGTACAGTCTCCGCAGGGCGTATTAATTACAGTATATGGAGGATTCTCTATGGGGTTACCAAAAAAATCTTCATTCACTAACCAAAACCTGATCACATCATCCTTTATCATCTCAATTAAAGGGGATTTACTAGGGTCTTCTGGATCTGTTAAGTATGGGGTCGATGTTGCACATTCCACAAAATAAGGCAACTGATTTTCGTTAGGAAAAGCTTCTTGATGATCAATAAACAGCCGCTTTTCTGACACAGAATTTATTTCAAAAAACCCCAAAATCTTTTCATTGGGGTTCGTATCTGAGATTATATTACTTTCAATAAATCCAGGTTGATTTTCTGAAAACACATTTTCTGAACTTGAAAAATCATTAAGATTCTGAAAATATGTATACGCTTCAAAATTTTGCACATATTGTTTGACAAGTATGCTATACCGGTCGCGAATTATGGAATCTGTTTTTGAAATAAACTTAACTGGAAATTTTGTTACTCTATCCTCTGCCAAAAATTTAGTTTGAGTTTGAACAATTTGACTTTTACTAATTGTTGTTTTATAACATGTTCTTTTTTCTTCCGTCCGGCGCTTTAATTCTACTTTAAATGGAGGCGTATCAGAAACAATCACCATATCATTGTCTGCATAAAATGGCGCAACAATTCTTTGAGTCTCTTCAAAATCATATCTATAATACTCAGAATTCCCTGTCGGATCATAGCTATCAACTAAAATTGAAATGCCTTCTATACCGTCAGAATTCGTATCATTCACAAATGACACATCCGAAATTTGAGCAGTATCACTTGGGGGTTTCACTGCTATAGAACTATAGGATTTATTATTCTTGGTAACTATTTTTAAAGTATAAATACGCTCTGGCACTACTCCAAATTCAATAGCTGACACATAGGTTCCTGATTCGGTTTCATTAAATACATATTCATTTTGCATATCATCTATAACACGAACTCTAGCTTGGTTTTCCACCACAGGCTCTTCTGAAAACTGAAACGTTCTTGATAATTTCATCTCGTGATGTTTAATTTCATTTGTTAAACTTGCTTCTACCACCAACAAATCCTCAAAGGTTATGCTTTCAGGAACAAATTCCTCAACGCAGCTAAGCAAGCCTATAAAGCTAATAAAAATCATTATTTTACACTTAGAGTTCTTCATACATCAAAACTTAAAGTTATAGGTTATTGTAGGAACAGGTAAAGAAAATATTGAACTTTGATAGGCTTTTATTTCATTATTTTCAGTTACAAAAAACACAGAATAAGGATTGTTTCTTCCCAAAACATTATAGATTGATATATTCCAAAAACTATGTGCAAACTTTTTTATTTTATGGTTGCCTTCAATATTCAGACCTAAATCTAATCGGTAATAATCTGGTATTCTAAATTTATTTCTATCACTGTAAAAAACACGTTCTGCACCATTAACCACATAGCTTCCTACTGGATATGTTATGGGACGACCTGTTTGATACACAAAATTCGTAGACAAACTAAAACGTTGGGTTAATTTATAATTAGCCACCAAACTCAAGTCATGGGGTTTGTCAAAATTAGAAGGAAAAAACGTGCCATTATTAATCTTCTCTTCAGCAAATGCACTATCTAATTTATTTAATGACCTTGAATAACTATAGCCCAGCCATCCATTTAATCGGCCATGATTCTTTTTTAATAAAAATTCAACCCCATAAGCCTTTCCTTCGCCTTGTAACACCTCGGTTTCAATAGTTTCATTAAGTAACAAATTAGCACCAACTTTATAATCTAAAATATTATCGGTTTTTTTAAAATAGCCCTCTATACTTAACTCGTACCTATTACCATCAATATTCTTAAAAAGTCCTGCTGAAATCTGCTGTGCTTGTTGTGGTTTAATATTACTATCTGACAATTTCCAAGTATCTGTTGGTGAAACCGTAGTATTGTTGGAAAGGGTATGAATATATTGATACGTACTGTTGTAGCCCATTTTAAATGATAAATCATCGGCTAAAAAATATCTTCCTGACAATCTAAATTCTAACCCACCATAAGTATCAACCACCTCATTATTACCATACGCTTTAGTTCCTATTAAGGTGCCTTCATTTAAAGGTAGACCATCTTCATATATCCTTTGAACGGAGCTACCCAATAAAGCATAAAAAGAATATCTTAAACCTAGACTGAAGAGTAACTTCTCATTAACTTCAAAATCATCAGCTAAAAACAACGCAGACTCTAAAGCTTTTTCTTTTGGAATAACTAATGGATCTACCAACGAATTACTCCCTAGTGGATCTATACTTCCTGGATTTATATTATATAATTTAGTAGAAATCCCATAATTAAACTTATGCTTATTACTATGGAGATATCTCATTTTTAATTTCAGTTCAGTTTCATTCACTTGATAGCCTAAATCAAAGTCTCGATCTAAGCCCTGCTCAAATGCTATGTTAAAGTTATAATTACTATTGGCAAGAATAACGTCTAAATAATTTTTACTATTAATTCTTCGACTCCAAGCAACAGATGCTAAGAAATTACTATAACTATATAATGAATCTGAAGTAATACTAAAATTGTCTTTACTATAATATGCTGTAGCTCTTAAGCTATTTTCATTATTAATTTCATGATCATACTTGGCAATGACATCATAAAAGGAGGCCTTACTTTTATTTAACCGCTTATCATCTAATGATTTTAATATCCAATCTGAATACGTGCCTCGCCCTCCTATTAGCAATGACGATTTTTCTTTTATTATGGGTATATCAAGAGTCACATTACCAGTAACAGGCCCTATAGACACCTCGCCTCCAAATTTTTCAGGATTAGGCTTCTTGGTCTTAATATCAATCACAGAAGACAACCTACCGCCATACTGTGCTGGAATACTTCCTTTATAAATATTAGCCTCTCCAGATGTAAAAGGATTTATGGCGGAAAAAATACCAAAAAAATGCGATGGATTATAAATAACACCATCATCTAATAAAATTAGATTTTGATCTGTTTTACCCCCTCTAACATTATACCCCGAAGAACCTTCTCCGGCAGTTGTAATACCCGGAAGCGTAGTTGCAACCTTTAAAATATCCCGTTCACCAAGAATAAGAGGCATATTTTTAATCTCTTCAATCTTAATTTGAGACACGCCTATTACAGCCTGTTTAACATTACGGTCTACATTTGCTTGAATTACTAACTCATCTAATTGCTCTACAGACTCATTTAAAACGAAATTCAACGCACCATCGTCATATATGACTACGCGTCTTTTTGAATCCTGTATTCCTAAAGATTTTGTTTCTATAAAATTAACACCAACAGGCAATTCTAAACTGTACTTCCCTTCATTATCAGTAATAGCATTAGCCCCATTACTAGCAACAATAACTATATCTGGAAGTGGTTTATTGGATTTAGCATTAAGTACAATACCCTCTAACTTATAAGTATCTTTGTTAGCATTAGGACGTTCTTTTCCTATGCGAACCGTTTGGATGCTATAATCTTCTAGTTCGGCGCTATTGTCTTCATAAAGTATAATGGGGCTTTCGGTTAATGGTGGCTGATTTACTCCTAAAGAATCCTGAAACAACGGAGGCAAAGTATCTCTTATTAAATTATTTTGTGTAAGAATAACTTTAGAATCATCTAATAGAAAATAATTAATAAGAGTGTTTTCAAAAAGTTTTTCTAAAGCGTCCTCAATTGAAGCATTATTTAACTGCAGAGACACCTGCTCTTCCCCCAACCAACTTTCCACAAAATAAAAAACATAATTCGTTTTAGTTTCAATCAGCTCGATAACTTCAAGTCTGCTAACTTCATTTACTTCTAGGGTAATCTTATTCGTTTTATTTTGAGCAATGGCCCATTGGGCAAAGAGGACAAATAATAAAAAAGCATATCTGCTTCTTAATTTAAATAAATACCTATGATTTGAATTAAACAAATTATATGCTTTATGACATCAAACTAATCCTTTTTTTTAAAGGCTCCTAAATTTTAACTCAAAATAACATCCCTAAAAAGCTTAACCATAAATTGATCAAGATTATTTTTGAGTAAAAACCTATTTTTAGAATAATACGAATTAATTAATTTCTTTTTATCAGGGAATAGCTTAGTAATACTGCTTTTATTATCCACTTTAAAGTAGCTGCCATCCATTTCGATGAAATAAGAAGACTTCTCAATAAACTCATAATACACCTGCTTTAAATCAATACGTTTTGAAATGTTTTTATGGTGTTTCTTGTAAAGCACAACCTCATTATCATGATAAACTATCTCAAAATAACCAGCTTTCTCATTTTCATTAATTGTAAGCTTTTCAAATGATTTATTGTCTATAGTAAAACAACTCACTTTATCCTTAACAAGTTTTATGTATAAGACTAAGTCATTTTCATAAAATCCATAAATTAAATCATCAGAGTAGATATCATATAATAAATTTACGTTAAAATAATGTTGATTATCATAGACTAAGTTCCCTGTCAAAAACTTAGATGTTTTATAATATTGATCAAATCCTTCCTTTGTATTATAGGCATTGATATATTCAACCCCATTAATTAAACCTGTATTTTTTGAACCTAACACAGCATCAAATACTAGCAATGCATCAACCTCACTAGACTGCGCAGATTGACTAAAAGTCTTTAATGTTAAAAGGAAAATGCAGGCTACAATAGTCTTTATCATTAGAAAACAAGGGGTCTCAATCAATTTTTTTTTAAATTACAAAAAAAAACCAACCACAAAAAAAAACACATCCACTATTTTTGAATTAATAATTAAAGCTAATAATAATCCAAATTTAACATTATAAGGCCCTAGTTTTGCCTTTAATTCAACTTGTAGCGCACATTTTGAGTCTCTAACTCATTCAATAACTCCTGAGATACTTTGACTTTTTGTCTTCGACTTGGCATAGTCAATTTTACTTTTTCTTTAGTATCATAAACTAGAAAACTCAAAGCTTGATTACCCGGATGCATATGAAGTAAATCTTTCAAATTCAATATTTTTCGCTCATCAAGGTCTTTTATATCTACTTGAATGGATAGTTTTTTAGCATACTGCTCCATGACATCATGTAACAACTGGAAACTATTAAACTGTAATCTTGGGTCACTCTTTTTACCAGTATCCTTATTTGTCCAACCTTCTCGAACAAAAGTTTTAACAAACACAAAGCTATTTTGCATCAAAAAATGTCGAAATTTTAAATACTCTTCTCCAAACACCCTAAACTCAAAACTATCGGTATAATCTTCTACAGTAAACAAAGCCCAACCTTTACCCTGTTTGCTTACACGATGTTGCACATCAGTTACAACACCCCCAAAAATAATTTCTCTATTTACATAAGGTTCTAAATTATAGAACATACCAACAGTTCCATTACAGAAGGTTTTCATTTCCGTTTTAAAATCATCTAATGGATGTCCTGAAATGTAAACACCTACCACCTCGCGCTCTTTACTCAAAGTTTCCATTGTTCCCCAAGTTTCACATGGCGGTACTTCGGGTTCTGCGATCTGAACTTCACTAGCTTCACCAAACAAACTTACTTGGGCAGAATTTTCATTTTCCTTATGCTTTTGGGCATACTTTATGGCTTTTTCTAAAAAGGTAATCCCATCTCCGTCATCATGAAAGTATTGGGCACGATGCGTATTTCCTAAACCATCAAACCCGCCTGCGAGAGCCAAATTCTCAAAAGCTTTTTTATTTGCAGCGCGTAAATCGATGCGTTTAGCAAAATCAAAAATAGATTTATAAGGTCCGTCCTTTTTTCTGTTATCAACAATGGTCATTACAGCGCCATGCCCAACACCTTTTATTGCTCCCATACCAAAACGTACCGCATAATCTTTATTTACAGAAAACTTGTAGAATGATTCATTGATATCGGGACCTAGAACATCTAATTTCATACGCTTACACTCCTCCATAAAGAAAGTAACCTGTTTGATGTCGTTCATATTATTAGACAATACTGCAGCCATATATTCTGCAGGATAATGCGCCTTTAAGTATGCGGTCTGATAGGCTATCCATGCGTAACAGGTAGAGTGTGATTTATTAAAAGCATAACTAGCAAAGGCCTCCCAGTCTTTCCATACTTTCTCAAGGATTTTAGCATCATGACCGTTAGCACTGGCTTGATCAATAAACTTAGGCTTCATTTTATCAAGAACAGCAATTTGTTTTTTCCCCATCGCCTTACGCAAAACATCGGCCTCACCTTTAGTAAAATCAGCAAGACTTTGAGAAAGTAACATCACTTGCTCCTGGTAAACCGTAATACCATAAGTCTCCTTAAGGTACTCTTCCATAGCCGGCAAATCATACTCTATTTCTTCATCACCGTGTTTTCGTCTAACAAAACTTGGAATATACTCCATTGGTCCTGGACGGTATAACGCGTTCATGGCAATTAAATCTTCAAAAACAGTAGGCTTTAAATCACGTAAATGCTTCTGCATTCCGGGAGATTCATATTGAAACACCCCAACCGTCTCACCACGTTGAAATAATGCATACGTTTCTTTATCATCCAGCGGAAAACTTTCAGGGTCAAGCTGAATATCATGCTTGGCCTTGACAATTTTAACGGTATCCTTAATTAAGGTTAGTGTTTTTAAACCCAAGAAATCCATCTTCAACAACCCGGCATCTTCCACCACCGAGTTATCAAACTGTGTCACATATAAGTCTGAATCTTTTGCTACCGAAACAGGAACAAATTTAGTTATGTCATCTGGAGTGATAATAACCCCACAAGCGTGAATTCCTGTATTCCTTACTGATCCTTCTAAGGTTCTTGCAAGATTTACGGTTTCTGCTGGCAAATCATTTCCGTCAGCTATATTTAAAAGCTCATTAACTTTTTCTAAATCTTCTGCTCTAAATTTCTTTCCAAGTTCCTTTTCATCTAAGCCAAAAATCTTACCTAGCTTGGACATGGTTGGAATTAACTTAGCAATTCTATCAGCATCAAACAGTGGCAAATCAAGTACACGAGCAGTATCTCTAATTGAGGATTTTGCAGCCATAGTACCATAGGTGATAATTTGAGCCACCTGATTTGCACCATATTTTTCAATCACGTAATCCATAACTCGACTTCGACCTTCATCATCAAAATCGATATCAATATCGGGCATACTTACACGATCTGGATTCAAGAAACGCTCAAAAAGTAAATCGTACTTTAAAGGATCGATATTTGTAATCCAAAGACAATATGCCGCCACTGAACCCGCTGCAGACCCCCTTCCTGGCCCCACAGAAACGTCCATATTTCTCGCTTCTCGAATAAAATCTTCAACAATCAAGAAGTATCCTGGATAACCGGTATTTTCAATAACATTTAATTCAAAATCAAGACGCTCAACCACCTCTTCTGATAAAGGTACTTCATAACGTTTTTTAGCACCTTCATACACCAAATGCTTTAAATAGGCATTTTCTCCACGTTTACCTCCATCAATTAAATCCTCGTCGTGCCTAAATTCATCTGGAATATCAAAAGCAGGTAATAATACATCACGAGCTAATTGATAGGCCTCAATCTTACCTACAACCTCTTGAACGTTGGTAATAGCCTCGGGCACATCTTTAAACAATTCTTTCATATCCTCAGGAGACTTAAAATAATACTCCTGATTAGGTAATCCATAACGATATCCGCGCCCTCGACCTATTGGCGTGGCTTGTTTTTCTCCTTCCTTTACACACAAAAGAATATCATGTGCATTGGCATCTTCTTGATTTTGATAATAGGTGTTATTAGACGCAATTAGTTTTACGCCGTGCTTTCTAGCAAGCTTTATCAACGTTGGATTAACACGATCTTCATCATCCTGATTATGCCGCATTAACTCGACATACAAATCATCTCCAAACGCTTCTTTCCACCAAAGCAAAGCTTCTTCAGCCTGGTTTTCACCAACATTCAAAACCTTACTTGGCACCTCACCATATAAATTTCCTGTCAATACAATGACATCCTCTTTATAGGTTTCAATGAGTTTTTTATCAATCCTAGGCACATAATAAAACCCATCTACGAAAGCGTGAGATGATAATTTCGCCAAATTATGATATCCATTTTTATTCTTCGCTAGTAATACAATTTGATAACCATTATCCTTTCTAGATTTATCTGTATGATCTTCACAAACAAAAAACTCACATCCTACAATAGGCTTGATAGTCTTGACATCAGTAGATTCTCCTTGTGCTTCGGCTTCGGCTATTTTCGCTTTGGCACTGCTATTATGTTTGTTTACCGCATTCACAAAATGGAACGCTCCCATCATATTAGCATGGTCTGTTAAGGCCACTGCAGGCATATTGTACTTGGCTGCTGCAGAAACAATATCGGCAACACCCATGGTAGATTGTAAAACCGAAAATTGCGAGTGATTATGTAGGTGTACAAAATCTACATCTGCTAAATCAGATGCGTTTTGATTTATTTCTTCGGATGAAATTTCAACTTCCTGAGTTTTTTTTATCCGCTCGCTAATTTTAGCACTCTCTTTTTTAAGATTTATGTGCTTTAAACCAATAAGCTGAATACTATTCGGATTTTCCTTTTTGAAATTCTCAAAATATTCCGGCTGAACATCCAACTGCTCTTTCGTATATTCTTCTAAACGAATTAACTCTAAAAAACAGCGGGTAGTAGCCTCAACATCGGCCGTGGCGTTATGCGCTTCTGCAAACGGCTGATTGAATAAAAACTCATGCAACTCTGTTAAGGTTGGCAACTTGAATTTACCATATCGCCCACCTGGTATTTCACATAGACTGGCTGTATGCTCTGTACAAGTATCCAAAACGGGGAGTTCTTGCAATGGGTTTTCAACATTCTCTCGAACGAATTCAGCTCCCATAATATTCAAATCGAACTTTACATTCTGCCCAACAACAAATTTGGTCTTACCTAAAGCCTCATTAAACTTCTCTAAAACCTCACTCAAAGGCACCCCTTGCTCTTGTGCTAATTCGGTAGAAATACCATGAATCTTTTCAGCATCATAGGGAATATTAAAACCATCAGGTTGCACCAAATAATCTTGACTGTCGATACATTTACCCATTGCATCATGCAGTTGCCATGCAATTTGGATACACCTTGGCCAATTATCTGTATCTGTAATGGGTGCATCCCAACGTTTTGGTAATCCGGTAGTTTCAGTGTCAAAAATTAAGTACATGCAGTAAGTTTATCTGTTGTTCTAGCTATTTGTTGCTTCAAAAATAACGAGCCTATAAAAATAGGTAGAATTTATACTTTTTTAAAATGAAGTTTTGAAGAGTTGTGAACAAAAAAGTTCATAATGATTACTAATTTAATTGGTTTATTTATTTTACATTTAAACCTTAAACGTCATTTCAAATGAAATCTTCCTTGTCGGCTCTATTAGTTCTATTATCTATTTTCAACTGCATCGCTCAAAATACCACAATGTATGTTGGCACTTACACCAGCGGAATGAGTGAAGGAATTTATAAATTTGATTTCAACACAGAAACAGGCGAGCTATCGAATCAAAAACTTGCAGTAGCCGTTCAAAACCCGTCATTTTTAGCATTTTCGCCTAACAAGAAATACATCTATGCCGTTGGAGAAGGAGAAACAGGTGCTGCTACTGCTTTTAAATTAAAATCTGATGGTACATTAGAATTTATAAATTCTGTAAGTAGTAATGGAAAAGGACCATGTCATATTTCAACAAACAAGACCGGAAACAGAGCAGTAGTTTCCAACTATGGCGGAGGAACAGTGTCTATTTATGACATTAATAAAAATGGACGTTTAGAAAAAGCACATCAAACTTTTAACCACAACATTGAAGGCCAAAGTCCGGCGCGTGCCCACTCTGCTAAGTTTTACAAAGATGAATTATTTGTGGCAGATTTAGGGAGAAACAGACTCTATCAATATAAGAAAGGGAACAAATCCTATGAAATGGTATCTAAATCCATAATACACATTGAAGGAAATCCTGGGCCAAGACATTTTGTAATATCTCAAGACGGCAATTACGTATACATCATAAATGAATACGGTGGCTCCATAACTTCGGTTAAAAGGACAGATACTGGTTTTGAGCAAATTGACTACGATTCTACTTTAGAAGAAACCTATAAAGGAGAAAACAAATGTGCCGACATTCATCTTTCAAAGGATGAACGTTTTCTTTATGGCTCTAATAGAGGCGAAAATAGCATAGCTGTTTTTAAAAGAAATCTTGACACAGGAACTCTAGACAAAATTCAAAATATGACTGTTCACGGGGACTGGCCAAGGAACTTCGCATTAGATCCTTCTGGAAAATTTTTATTGGTAGCTAACCAAAAGAGCAACAACATTAGTGTTTTCTCAGTGGATAAAAATACGGGAGAGCTATCCTTTTTAAACACAACGGAAACACCTTCGCCTGTTTGTTTGCTATTTTAATTTTCAATACCTTGAAAAACAAGCATTAAAACCCTGATTTTTAATACCACAAAAAGACTTCTATATTAAAAAATATAGTATCTTTGCGCCCTCATTAATAACCGAGGTCGAGAACCTCAAATAATTAATTATTATGCCAGTAAAGATTAGATTACAAAGACATGGTAAAAAAGGAAAACCTTTTTACTGGATCGTAGCAGCTGATGCACGTTCAAAAAGAGATGGTAAATACTTAGAAAAATTAGGTATCTACAATCCAAACACAAACCCTGCAACTGTTGAGTTAGACGTTGATGGTACTGTAACATGGTTACAAAATGGAGCGCAACCAACTGACACTGCAAAGAACCTTTTATCTTATAAAGGAGCTTTACTAAAAAATCACCTTGCTGGTGGTGTTAGAAAAGGTGCTTTAACTGAAGAGCAAGCAGAAGCTAAATTCACTGCTTGGTTAGAGGAGAAAGCAGGTAAAATTCAAGCTAAAGCTGATGGTTTATCTGAATCAGAAGCTAAAGCGAAAGCAGATGCTTTAGCAGCTGAAAAAGCTGTTAATGAAGCAAGAATTGCTGCAGCTGCACCTGTAGTTGAAGAAGAAGCAACAGCTGAAACTGAAGCTACAAACGAAGAAGAATAAAAAACATCATTTTTTTATACTTTTAAACTCCGGTATTTATTTATCGGAGTTTTTTGTTCAAAATATTTAAATATATTTACCAAGCAGCCGTTATAAAACGTATGGATTAAAACCCAAATTTTATACTTAAAGACATCGCTCTTTGCTGAAATAATAATTTAACTTTTTATGAAAAAAAAAGACTGCTTCTATCTAGGCAAAATTGTTAAAAAATATAGTTTCAAAGGTGAGGTACTTGCCAAACTAGATACCGATCAGCCGGAAATATACGAACATTTAGACGCCATTTTTTTAGAGCTTCGTAACAACTTGATTCCTTTTTTTGTAGAAAGTTCTCAATTACACAAGTCTGAGCTGCTACGCATCAAATTTGAAGATGTAGAAAGCGAAGCTGATGCCGATGCAATCATGAAAAGCGGATTGTATTTACCTTTAGACTTACTCCCTAAACTTGAAGGCAACAAATTCTATTTCCATGAAGTTATTGGCTTTACCGTTAATGACCAAAATTATGGAGAAGTGGGCATTATAAAAGCCATTAATGACTCAACAGCACAAGCCCTGTTTGAAATAGACCGGTCAGGTGTTGAAATTTTAATACCAATGAATGATGAGTTCATTATTAAGGTAGATAGAGAAACGAAAACTATTCTCGTTAAAACGCCGGAGGGATTAATTGATTTATATTTATAAAAAAAGAGATGCCTTAAATAGTTAACTATTTAAGGCATCTCTTTTAAAGCACACGATTTTATGCCACATAGGCCTCTTTATGTCGCTTTAAAAGCACCATACCATCTTCAATAGTATCGCGCTGTCTTAATAGTAATTTACAGGTAGACAACGGCAGACTCATTTCACTAAGCAGTTCATTGTATTTCTTAACACTTATAGCTTTTAAGTTATAGACTTCTTCTAACAAATTCTTATCATCTTCAAATAAAAGAAAGTTTCTAAGATTCATCCAGTGCTTATATAAATCACTTTTCGTTTTTCTCGAATATTCGGGTTCACCATTGAGCTTTAAAATTTCAAGTTTCAAGTTCTTGCCAAATTCATTTCTCTCTAAACTACTTTCTTTAAAAATAATTTTCAATTCTTCTTCACTTGTTTTTTCAAGAAGTTCAAAATATATTTTTTCAGCCTCATCATTCATGATTAACAAATCATTCATTTTTTCTATAATAACATCAAATCGCTTCATAACTCATTATTTTACTTACTCTATAGTTTATATACGCCAAACATTAGAATAAGGTTTTTCACAAAATTAATTTGGGATAACGAGCTGTAGTTTTATTTAACAAAGTTTAATACAAATTGCCAGATTTTAACGCTATTTCAAAGGTAAACTTCTTAATTTTTTAACAAAAAAATAGTACTCACACTTTTGAGGTCAGTAAAAATATAATTGTCCTAATTGGCTGTGCGCAAAAATTGATTAAACGTTCCGCTGCTGGAGCGCACAGAAGCTAAACTTTGTTCAAGAATAGATTTCTGATTTTTTAGGAGCGTAAAAATGTGCTCTGGAAAACCCACTTTCTTAAAGCTTTCCTCATATTTTTCAATACTCCATGTTTTAATTCTAATCAGCTCGTCAATAATAGCCTTATTATCATTAACACAAATGGTATACCTAAAATTAGATTGAAGCATATTTGACTCATGTCTCATATGATCAGGATATTTAGGATTTCCCTTTAACTGCAGAATTTCTGCTCCTAAAAACCTGCAAAATTCAATACGCTCAAAGGCCATAGCTCGGCAAAAATGCTTTAAATCTTCATTTTCTACTTCATTTAAGGCATCTAAGTATATTTTTTCTGCGTAATAATTTAGAGCTAAAAGTTCATTTAATTGTGAGATAATTAGTTTTGTGTTTTTCATAATACTGGGGGTTTTTGAGTATAAAACAAGCTCGTTTAGTTTAGTTTGTTTGTAATCAGAACATTAAGATACCAAATTAATCGTAATAATTCGCGCTTAACCGATGATAAATTACATGAAACACAAATAATGTAAGACAAATCCACAATATTCGAAGTGCTAATTAAACCTTAATTTACTAGTTTTGAATTTCAAATGCTCACTATGTCTTCAAAACCATTTAAGTTCAAAAATTTCCAAGTAAACCAAAATCAATGCGCCATGAAAATTGGCACTGATGCTGTACTTTTAGGCGCTTGGACTTCACTTAAAAACCAACCCTTTTCGATTTTAGATATTGGTGCAGGCACGGGTATTCTATCGCTAATGCTTGCCCAACGCAGTGCTGCAGAAGTAATAGACGCCCTAGAAATTGATAATCTAGCATATGAGCAATGTGTTGACAATTTTGAGCAATCGCCATGGGGAGACCGTCTTTTTTGCTACCATGCGTCATTAGAAGAATTTGCAAATGAGATAGATGATCAATACGACTTAATCATATGCAATCCTCCTTTTTTCGCCGAAGATTATAAAACAAAAAATAACCAGCGTGATTTAGCTCGGTTTCAAGAAGCGATGCCTTTTGAACATTTATTGGAAAGTGTTTCAAAACTTCTCAATAAAAACGGTGTGTTCGCTGTTGTAATTCCCTATAATCAGGAATCATATTTTATTAGTATTGCCTCTAAATTGGGACTTTTTGCTCATAAAATTTTACATGTAAAAGGAAACCCTTCTTCTGAAATAAAAAGAAGTCTCATTGAATTCTCCTATAATAAACAGAACATTATCAAAGAAGACTTAACTATTGAATTTGATAGGCATCAATACACTCCTGAATACATTAATTTAACAAAAGAATTCTATCTAAAAATGTAACACATTCAATAAAGATTAATTAAATTTGAGTGATATAAAATGATTATTTGACAACAAAAGCTGTTTTTTAATAATTATTTTCATTTTCAGCACTTTAATTTTGTTATTATGGCATCTGATTTATTTGAAGCTCCAGACTACTACAACCTGGATGAATTACTTACTGATGAACACAAATTAGTACGTGATACGACCAGAAATTGGGTAAAAAAAGAAATATCTCCCATTATTGAAGACTATGCCCAAAAATCAGAATTCCCAATGCATATTACTAAGGGCTTGGCCGAGATTGGAGCTTTTGGCCCATACATTCCTATGAAATATGGTGGCGCTGGGCTCGATCAAATTTCTTATGGTCTCATCATGCAGGAAATTGAACGCGGTGATTCCGGAATTCGAAGCACGGCATCTGTACAATCTTCATTGGTAATGTATCCTATATGGAAGTATGGTAATGAACTACAACGACAAAAATACTTACCAAAACTTGCCAGTGGTGCATGGATAGGTTGCTTTGGTTTAACAGAACCCGATCATGGCAGCAACCCAGCAGGCATGATTACTAATTTTAAAGATAAAGGGGACCACTATTTATTAAACGGAGCCAAAATGTGGATTAGTAATGCACCTTTTGCTCATGTAGCTGTTGTTTGGGCAAAGGATGAAAACGGACGTATTCATGGGCTACTTGTAGAGCGCGGAATGGAAGGATTTTCAACACCTAAAACACATAGTAAATGGTCTTTAAGAGCGTCCGCCACAGGTGAATTAATATTTGATAACGTCAAAGTACCCAAGGAAAACTTACTGCCCAATAAATCAGGATTAGGCGCTCCACTTGGATGCTTAGATTCTGCTCGATATGGTATTGCTTGGGGCGCTATTGGTGCAGCCATGGATTGCTATGATACAGCACTGCGGTATAGCAAAGAACGGATACAATTTGGCAAACCTATTGGTCAATTTCAACTGCAACAAAAGAAATTAGCTGAAATGATTACGGAGATTACGAAGGCGCAAATTTTGACCTGGCGACTTGGGCTTTTGAAAAATGAGAACAAGGCAACTTCTGCTCAAATATCAATGGCAAAACGCAATAATGTGCATATGGCCCTAAATATTGCAAGAGAAGCAAGACAAATACTTGGAGGTATGGGCATTACCGGAGAATATAGCATTATGCGTCATGCAATGAACCTTGAAAGTGTTATAACCTATGAAGGAACACATGATATACATTTACTAATCACCGGATTAGACATTACTGGATTAAACGCATTTAAATAGTTTTTACTCAAACGATTTCGAATAAAATTATCGGTAGACTGACTTTTGACAGGTTTTTTACTGAAATCACATACTAAATTTGTAAGCGAACCAGAATACTATGGGTATTCTAACTTTTAATAATATGGAAGAATCAAGAAAAGACATTGTTCAATTTATCAATTTACAATTAGCTGCTATAGGACAGCCAGTATTTAAAGACAAAGAAGATAGCCAAGAAAAGTTTTGTGATCCAGAATTTGAAAAAACTACTCGGGCCCTTATTATGAGTCTTAGAGAGAAATCAAGACTTTTAGCAAATCACTTATCACCTGCTGATTCAAGAATTCAAAGTTTTATTGACAACTATTTAAAGGACGTATCCATAGAAAAGTCATTTAAACTTCCCAATAACACTTTAATTCTATCAAAAAAGGGACAAGCGCGTGAAGCGAGTTTACCTCCTGATGGGAATTCTTTTGAAAGTGATTTAGTGAATTCTAAACGACTAAAGCAAGGCATTTTAAACAATCCTTTACACGATAAAAGAACAACGAAAGGCACCTTTCATATTGTTGAAGGTCCCCTTCCTGTGCCCTTAGATAAAAAAGAAGTTCCTAAAGTGGTTTTGGCTCATTTTATCAATGCAGCCTTTAAACCTACTGACGAGTTAAATACACTTCCGTTTACATCAAATCAAAAGGAGAAAGCCTTAACTATGGTCTCTATGTTGCTAAGACCAGTGGTATGCCCAGAAGTAAAAGGTGTTATTTCTGAAAAAAGATTAGAAGTTCGTTTCTTTGCTCCAGGCTCTTTAGTGAGTAATTTAGACTTCGTTGAAAACATTTTTGGCAATGCAGGTAATCCTAATTTAGCACATAATGATGCAGCATTAGACCCTGAACATTGGACCGGGCATACAGGATGCATCATTCTTGCACCTCATTTGTTAAAGCTTAAAAAGAAAGATGTAGGACTTCCACATTTTGACGATGCAACAGACCGTCAGAAAAAAGATGGCATGTGTTGGATAGAGGAAAATGAACTTTATAATGATGGTGGTGCTTTTAAAATCACTTGTAGAGATGAAAGTGGTGTAGTAGTAACCATTATTGCTGATAATTATTATGGATATTCTAAGAAAGAAATAAAAACACAGATTAGCTATTCTGCGAATCTCTATGGCATGCTTGAAGAAGAACATGCAGGAGGCGCTATAGCCTATGCAAGAAGGGTTATGGGTGACACCGTAAATTGTAATGACTATAATCACTATTATGGCCTAGACCACACCTTTGAAGATGTTAAAACTTTGCTAGGAGATCGCATTACTGTTAAACCAGAAAATTATGCGGTTGACAATAACTATCCTAACATAGTTTATATTCCGGAATCGTCTTATTTCAATACGAATACAAATAGCATCACATGGAACTTTAAAGGTAAGGAACAAAAACTAAAATTATCACCTTTTAAAACCTATGTCCATCCTTCTGGAAACAAACTAAGATTAGAAAAACATAAATCTATCGACCTATGGCGAATTGTAGAAACCTATCCAGAAGGTGTATTTTGTCATAAACCTTGTACCGTTTCAGGAGGTGGTAAATCTGAGATTTCTAAGTCTATGCAGAATGCTATTACTTACGGAAGATTTAACATTCATAATATTGAGGAAGATTTCAAAAAAGCCGATGAAATTATTGAATTTAATTATTCCACAAGATGGAAAGATAAGGACCCTAACAGACCAAAATCAAGATCATTTTTAAGTGAAGAAAGAACATTAGGTTCTGTTGTAAAATTACTAACGCCTTCTGACGAAAACACCGATGAGTTTAATGAATGGCTAGAAAACATCCCTGTCCATATACGCTCTTTAGTCTTATTTGTAAAACGACTATTTAGACAAGCCCATGGAGGTAAACTTAACTGGAAGGACATGATGTCTGTAGATATTATAAATGGTGTTGAAGGAACATCTCTACTTTACAACAACAACCCTGTAGTAGGTAGTTATGTGAGAATTGGGTTCAACGAACAAGGAAATTGGATGCTTAATAAATTACGTTCAGATTTCTCTGCAAGTGAAAAAATCCAAACGGAAGACGATATTACTGCATCAATAACGCTACCTAAAGAGCTACTCAAAGATTTAAATCCAGAGTATAGTAATTCTAGTGTAAAAGTATTGGTTAACTGCGAGGCCCACTTGTTCCAAAGACCTGATGAAGCCATTGTTAGAGGGTATGACAAAGGTGCTGAATTAGATATTATTTCAGATGGAAGATTCTTGACAAATTATGAAATGTTGACTAAACAGGATGCCATTGAAATCTATGAAGACACCATTAGTTATGATAAGTATACGCAGCCCGTTCAAGACTTTATCAAAGAAATAATTGATAGCGATGATGACAATATACAGTTTGTACTGCCATCTCACCCTAGAATTATAGAAGATGGATTACCAACTAAAAACCCTCGTTATTTAGAACCTAATAGATTTTATAATGAAACCGAAGCATCATACATCTCTGACATGGGTGTTCGTTTAAAGAGAAAGATTAAACTTAGTGACCCTGTAATTCATACAGTAAATGCTGTTTTACCCGGAAGAAGAAATAATCCAGCAGATAGAGAAGCAGGTATTAGACCATTAGCTGTTTATAACCCAATTCACTATCAGGAAACCCCTGAATTGTTTATGGACTTCATTTGTAGTTTAACTGGTAAATCGCCTTCAACTACAGGCGCTGGATCAGAAGGGGCATTAACAAAGGCGCCGTTTAATATGTTGACGCCAACCACCGATTTAAACAATGCTTTACTATCTCATATTTTAACAGAGTCTAATGGGTTTAGTACCGCAGCTGGTTATGTTGGTGCTGAAAACAAAATTGATCATGATGTTAGTTTATTAATTCCGGAAATCTGGGCTAGAATGGCACCAGAAGATAGAGACCCCGCAAATTTAATTGCTAATGGTTCTCTAGAAAAACTTGAAGATTTTGAACATAATGGTGAGAAAATATTAGCTAGTCGTTTAGGCTATAGAATTACAAAAACATTTTCTCTATTATGCTTAAATAGATTGTTTGACGAACCTACTGCTGTTTTTAATGAACGTATGTTAAAGCCAGAATTACAAAATCTAGAAGATTATGTAGACGGTATAAACAATATAGTTGAAGCACAACAGAAGGTGGCATTAAACTATTTTGAAGATGGAAGCATTGAAGCAGCTATTCCACCTTTAAAAATTCTATTAAATATTATGGCATATGGACATTATGAAGGCAAAGACATCAGTGATCCAGAATTAAGACAATATTTTGATAGAGATTATGTCATCAATGCAGATTGGTATAAAGAGAGATTAGCACTAAAACAGAAAAAGGATATAACTTATTATGCTTCTCAAATAGACTATTTAGAAGCGTTTATAAACGATCCCCACAATGATATTTTAGTAGGTGATCTGCAGCTAAATGAACGTTTGGAAGCTACTAAAAAAACGTATAGTGATTTTAAATCTAAAGATTACTTAAAGCGTCTAGTAGGTACCATTGGTTTAGATCCTTTGTACAAAAAATAGACTATTAATTTAAAATTAAAAAAGCCCCTAAAAGGGGCTTTTTTTTATTCTATTTCCAAGAAATCACTTTTATTAATTTTATCAATTATTCAAAAAAAACATACTTTAGGCGTGAAAACATGATTTATATGTTTTGAGTTCGCTCACCATGGCAATTAAAATCTCAATAAAATATTATACTTTAGTTTAATACTTAATGGATTCCAAAATGCCGTACAGCTTACTTAAAGAAAACATAAAAAAATACGTCGAAATTAGTAATGAGGAGCTCGATACTATTTGTAGTTTCTTTAAACCACAAATTATAAAGAAGAAAGAATTCTTATTAACACAAGGAGACATTTATAAGTTTGAAGGTTTTGTCATAGAAGGCTGCTTTAGAGTTTTTACCATTGACAAAAAAGGCAACGAAAATGTACTTTATTTTGCTTCGAAAGACTGGTGGGTTATGGACATCGATAGTTTTATGAATCAGAAACCTTCCCACTTAAATATTCAAGCATTAGAAGACAGCAAAGTTTTTTTAATACATAGAACGAACAAGTTAGCTCTTTATGAATCTCTTCCTATTGTAGAGAAACTATTCAGAGTCATGTCTCAAAAGGCTTTGGTGGCTTGGCAACGTCGTTTAATTCGAAATAACACCTATTCCGCTCGAGAACGCTACCTTCATTTTACTAGTACCTACCCCAATATAGCAACAAAACTAACGGATAAACAAATAGCAAGTTATCTAGGTATTACACATGAATTTTTAAGCAAAATAAAAAAACAGGCATAAATTCAATTATTTTCTTTGAGTTGAACTTGTTCAACTTTATTCTCTTCATCTTTTCTGATTTTTGCAGAGAACATCCAAAATCAGGTTTTATGAACATACTCAAAAACGCTAAAATATATGCCTTTGTAATGATACTCGCTATATCATCAAATGCATCTCATGCTCAAATAACAAATGACCTTACACATGACGAAGCCCTAAAAGCCCTCCTGACTGCAAAGAAAAATGCAGAAGAGTCCAAAGTATTAGTAAATATAGCCGTTGTTGATGCCGGAGCCAATCTAAAAGCATTCATTAGAATGGATGAATCTTACCTTGGTAGTATAGACGTTGCTATTAAAAAAGCAAAAACAGCGCGTTATTTCAATATAGACACCGGAAAACTTGGCGAATTAACACAACCTGGAGGAATCATTTACAATATTGAATTAACCAATAATGGTTTAGTTTCTTTCCCTGGTGGATTGCCTATTATAAATAAAGAAGGCAAAATCATAGGAGCTATTGGCGTAAGTGGTGGCACAATTGATCAAGATAGAGCTATTGCTACTGCAGGAGCCAAGGCCATTTTATATTAAATGATTACTTTTAAAAAGGATAGAATAAAGACTTAAATTATGAAGACTATTAAAAAAGGTGTTTTTCTTGTTGCGTTGCTAATAGCTCAAATATCTATTGGGCAAAACATTGATGACTTAATGCTTTACAGAAAAGATTTTAAAAACATATCTGGCAAGAATACCGTATCTGTTACAAGCTATGAAAAAGATGGTTCTCACTACGTATATGCTGGCGGTATTGGTGATGTGGATGTTTACAGCTTAGATGCAGACGGGAAACTTACTCCAATTAGCAATCATAAGCTTCATATGGAAAAAGGACCATCAAGAGGTATGGTTGCTGATAATATTAATGGTACAGATTTTCTTTTTGTGGCCAACAAGCACGGAAACGTTATTGAAACTTTTAAGATCTTAGATAACGGCGCTTTAGAACGTGTTTCCCTAGTTGAAGATACGGATGAAACACATCTTGGTGTTGCCATTACATTGCAAGTGATTCATATGAAATCAGCATCATATTTATTTATTGGTGGTTTAGAAGAAACACCTGGTTTAAGTAGTTTTAAAATACATGATGATGGAAAGTTAACTCATGTGATGTCTATGAAAGATGATGAGACTATTCATACAGATGGTATCATAGGTATGTTTGTTCACAAAATTAAAGGAAAAACGTATTTATATACTGGTGGATTTCAAGATAATGGCGTAAGTAGTTTTAGAGTTTACGACAACGGAAAGTTTAAGAACGTTAATAATATAAGTGACAATACCACTGATAGATATTTAACAGGTGCATACCCCGTAACCGGTGCAACTTTAGATGGAAATCATTATGTGGTGGTTGGTCACAGGCATCATAAATATTACAAGAGGGGTGGTTTTATTAAAAGACCAGACTTTGTTTATCACGGTGATGGTGTAAGTGTTTTTAAAGTGGATAAAAAAGGGGCTTTAATCCCGCATTTTGTTCTAAAAGATGATGAAAACACAAAACTTCAAGGACAAACCAGAATTGAAATTGTTTCAACAGATAATAACGAAGCTGTTTTAGCAGTAGGGACAAGAGATGATGCTAGTATTCAATTGCTCAAATTGGATAAAGAAGGCATTCTAAGCCCAATAAATTATTTAGAAACTGGATTTTCTATTTATTACGGCTTAAGGTCTCATAAAATTGGTGACGATAACTTCCTTATTGCTGGTTCTTTTAGATCAGATTTACGAAAAGTTGCTAGCTATAAAATTGCCCCTAAAATTGATAGAGGAGATAAAGTCATAAAACATATTGTGCATCTAAAATATAAAGAAGATGCCTCTGAAGAGCAAATAAATGCAGCCGTTAATGCTTTTATAGACCTGAAAAACAAAATACCTACAGTTGCCGATTTTGAATGGGGATTAAATGACAGTACCGAAGGGCACACCAAAGGACTAACCCATACTTTTGTGATAACATTTAATGACGAACATGCCAGAGAAGTATACTTATTTCACGAGGCTCATATCGCACTTTTAAATAATTATGCTGCATTTTTTGCCGATGCTGTAGTCATGGATTATTGGGCAGAAAAGTAAAATGAATATTACGGCTTACGTAATTAGATTTAAAACCTAACAAATAATTTTTAACTACTTATTTGTTAGGTTTTAGAAATCATTAAATCGAATAATGGCGCTAAAAATTCCTAGGGTGCTTAAAAAGTGAATCTTAAAGTCGCTAGTGTACCTAAAACGCAGTTTGATATAAAATGAAGAAATTAATTTCAATCTTCTTTGTTCTTTCTTCATACATATTATTGGGGCAAGCAAAAGAAACAGATAGCATCCAGAGTGGAAATTGGAAAAAAAATGGCATCGATCCTTTTTTATCTTATGCCTCAATTGCAGCAGTTAATGTTTCGGGAGGGTTGGAACAAACCAGTAATTACGCTGGGCAACTTTATACAGGACTTAGATTTAATTTTGATAAAATGTTCGGATGGAAAGGTACGCGAGGAAAAATTTCTATTATAAACCGGCATGGTAATGGGCTAGAGAAAGAGGTTGGTTCAGTTTTTGAGCCATTGAATGTCGTTGGAGGACAAAGTACTTTTTTGTATGATTTAGGTATTGAAAAAGACTTTGGAAAACAATTTTCCTTAAAAATTGGTCGTACTACTGCTGCCGACGATTTCTCTGTTTCTGCATTGTATTATTATTCACTTAATAATACAGTAAATGGCCTCATAAGAACCTTGTTGTTAGATGGATTAATGACCACTTTTCCATTTCCAACATGGGGGGCAAGGCTTAAATATAATGCTAGTTCTAAGCACCAATTTCAATTGGGTGCATATCAATTGGGGAAAGACGTATTTGACGAAACGCAACATGGGTTAGACTTTGCTTTTAGAAGTTCGGATGATTTATCTATATTCTTTCAATATGATTGGTTCGGAAAAATTGCAGGTCGTAATAGCAGAATTTACTTAGGAACGCATCAAGCTTTTGGTACTTTTTCTAATTTTGATCATGGAAGTGAATCCGAACATTTTGCACGTTTTTATGGGCATATTGATATAGAACTTATAGATGGATTATATTCTTTTCTTACCATGGCTTACTCACAGCAAGGTGAAATCGCTAAAGTACCGTTTCAAAGTAGCTTAGGTGTCAACTGGAAAGGATTAATCAAATCTAGAGAGCAGGATAGAATATTATTTTTTGCTACTATTGGCACTTTTAGTGATGAGTGGGCTATCTTACAAGAGAATGAGTTATCATCAGAAATTGTATTAGAGTTAGGCTATCGTTTTCAGATTACAAATCATTTTGTGCTGCAACCTGCTGTTCAATATGATATCCGGCCTGGCGGTTCAGGTTTAATCGACAATGCGGTTATTCCTGGTGTTTGGATTGAGGCTAACTTCTAAAACTAAAAACACACCTAATCCGTGGGTAAATTAAGATATTAGTTAAAGCTTTTGAGAATTAAAAAATAAACATATTAAAAGATAAACAATGAGTAATCTAAAAAACAAAAAAGCCATCATAACTGGCGGCAGTAGAGGCCTTGGAAAAGCTACAGCTTTGGCCTTAGCAAAAGAAGGTATAGACATAGGAATAACTGGTAGAAACGAAGCGACTTTAAAAGCAACAGTTGCTGAAATTGAAGCCTTAGGTGTTAAAGCCACTTATGCTGTATTTGATGTTGGAAATTATGAAGACGTTAAAACGAATATCAAAGCATTAATAAACACTTTAAACGGGATAGATATTTTGGTAAACAATGCAGGTATCTGTACCGTAGGATCGTTTAATGATATGCCTGTAGAAGAGTGGAGCGCAATGATACAGGTAAATGTAATGGGCATGTATTATGTTACGAAAGAAGTGCTACCACACCTCATAAGTCAAAATGCCGGCGATATTATTAATGTTTCCTCAACCGCTGGCCTAAACGGAAATCCTAATATATCAGGATACAGTGCTTCAAAATTTGCAGTTATTGGAATGTCTGAATCTCTTATGAAAGAGGTTAGAAAAAACAACATAAGAGTGAACACCTTAACACCAAGCACCATAGAATCTGACCTGACACTTGAGTTAGGGATGATGGAAAAAGGTTCAGAAAATGTATTACAACCTGATGATTTTGCCGAATTAATCCTAGCAGGCCTGAAGCTTCCTAGAAGAGCTATGCTTAAAAGTGCTGCTCTATGGTCTACAAACCCTTAGGTAAAATCTAATACTATTGTTAAGAGCAAGTCAAGTCTTAACTACTTATTAATTTTTAATTTCATCTCAAAGTCTTATCTTTAAAAGAAAAAATGAAATTGAAATCTACCTTGCTATATCTTAGCTTAGGTTTGTTGTTGTGGGTTGGATGTTCTGGAAATACTGAAATTGATGAAACAATAGAATATTCTGAAACAAAAACTGAAACCAACAAAGACCAAGAAGAAACAGGCACAGCATCTAGTGAAGATGAAAAGAAAACGTTTAGAATCCTTTCTTTGGGTGACAGTTATACCATTGGAGAAAGTGTATGCGACACTTGTAAATTCCCAGAACAATTAAAAACCGCGTTAAAATCTGAATTTGATACTAAGGTTGAATTTGAGCTACAAGTCATAGCACAAACAGGTTGGACAACATCTTCCCTTATTTCAGCTATCAATGCTGAGAAACCAAAAGATAATTTTGATTTAGTAACATTACTTATTGGGGTAAACAATCAATTTCAAGGAAGACCTTTTTCATTATTCGAAAATGAATTTATTAGACTTGTAAATACTGCAACACGGCTAGCCAACAGTCAAAAAGATAAGGTTATTGTTGTATCTATTCCAGATTATGCATTTACACCATTTGGGAAAGGCAATGTCAATATATCAAATGGAATTGACAGGTATAACAATTTTGCTGAAAACTATTGCGAATCTATCTCCGTTAGCTATGTAAACATTACAGATATAACAAGAGATGGATTAAATAATACAGCACTTGTAGCTTCAGATAGATTGCACCCCTCAGCACTAGCATACAGTAAATTTGTTGAAAGAATACTCCCTATAGCGTTAGAAAAACTTAAATCTCAGTTTTAAAACTAATTATACTAAATTGAAATTTAACTATATTAACTTCATCTTTTTCGACAGAAAAAGATGAAGTTAACTCAAAAAGCTGACGGTTTAATAGAGGATAGAGCAAATGATTAGAAATCGGTACGAAGGATTTTTAGACACCCCATATTTATGGCATAATGATGCCGTTTTTGGTTTGACTCAATTGGAATTAAAATCCATCCCCTTTCAACCCAATTTTAACATTGAAAACAATCTTCGTCTTGGAAAATATGTAGAGCGCCTCGTATCCTTTGAGTTGAAACAGCAAGATAATATTTCTGTTTTAGCGGAAAACATTCAGGTACAACAAGAGAGGCGCACCATGGGCGAATTGGACTGTATTTTAATACTCAACAACAAGCCCATACACCTTGAAATTATTTATAAATTTTATTTGTATGACGCCACCGTAGGCGAGACTGAGATTGACCATTTTATTGGACCAAATAGAAAAGATTCATTAACCGAGAAACTCATTAAACTGAAACACAAACAGCTACCATTGCTCTACTCAGACAGTTGTAAACCGTACTTAAAAAACCTTGGAGTATCAAGTAAAAATATGCAACAACGGGTGTATTTTAAAGCGCAGCTTTTTTTACCATTTAACAATACTAAACATGTACTGCATACATTAAATAACGATTGCATTGTTGGTTACTATATCAATACTAATGACCTTGATCAGTTTACAGATTGCAAGTTTTATATTCCTAAAAAAATTGATTGGTTGTTAATCCCGCATCCCAATGTAAATTGGCAAAGTTTTATTGAATTTAAAACGACTATTAAAGGCTTTTTTGAACAACAATATTCGTCTTTACTTTGGGTAAAATTTAAGACTGGTGTCATAAAAAAAATATTTTTAGTCTGGTGGTAGTGATTATATTCACTTTTCATGATTTATAAGTCATCATAATTAAGTTAAAACACAAATAATCAGTGCTTATATTTTTGAGAAAGACAATACAATTTTCTCAATTTAGTATTAGTTATAAAAACAAAAAACCCTCACTTTTTCAAGTAAGGGTTTTTCTTTATTTGATCTGATTACCATCTTTGTCAAAAAAATGATATTCTAAGTATGTGTAAGCATCTCTTGGTAAAATCTTTACCCATTTCTTGTGTTCTAAAAACCATTTAGAACGTATAGATGGAATACCCTTAGTTAAAAAGGCTGCTATAAAAGGATGTGTGTTTAAGGTCACCTTGTTATAGTCTTTTTTAAATAATTTTTCAAGATCGTGATTTATTTTTTGCACGATTCCTATTGGTGCTTCAACCTCAGCGCCATTCATAATACCGTCCGGATTTTCCTCGCGGGTTTTAATGTTCATTTCTGGGCGAACACGTTGTCTAGTAATTTGTATCAAACCAAACTTACTTGGTGGCAATATTTTGTGTTTTGCTCTGTCATCCTTCATTTCTTCACGAAGGTGATTAAATAGCTTTTGCCTGTTTTCAGCACTGGTCATATCTATAAAATCTACTACAATAATACCACCCATGTCGCGCAAACGCAATTGACGGGCCATTTCAGTAGCGGAAATCAAATTGACTTCTAATGCTGTATCCTCTTGGTTATTTGCTTTA
Source organism: Algibacter mikhailovii (assembly GCF_014651495.1). GTDB lineage: Bacteria > Bacteroidota > Bacteroidia > Flavobacteriales > Flavobacteriaceae > Algibacter_E > Algibacter_E mikhailovii. The sequence goes on along the minus strand of NZ_BMWZ01000005.1, from coordinate 290,393 downwards.
TTAGAGCGGTTTCCGCTATTGACATCTATAACATGCAACGCTTCAGTATGTTCAATTACTAAATACGCGCCTTTAGTCATGGAAACGGTCTTTCCAAAAGAGGTTTTAATTTGTCTTTCAATTCCAAATTTTTCAAAAATGGGAACTTTGGACTGATACAATTTAACTATTGATTCTTTTTTTGGTGCAATTTCCTGCACATAATCTTTGATTTGATAATAAAGCTCTTCATCATCTACAGTAATACCTGTAAAGGTGTCATTGAATATATCTCGTAAAATGGACGAGGCTTTATTCATTTCCCCTAATACCTTACTAGGATGATGCGCTTTATGCAGCTTTTTACACATTGCCGTCCAACGACTAAGCAAGTTTTGTAAATCTTTATCTAGTTCTGCTACTTTTTTGCCTTGCGCTACGGTACGTACAATCACTCCAAATCCTTGGGGCGTTATACTTTTAACCAAACGTTTTAATCGGTCTTTTTCTTCGCGGTCTTCTATTTTTTGAGAAATAGATATGCGATTTGAAAAAGGAACTAAAACAATATATCTACCGGCAATAGAAAGCTCTGAGCTTATTCTAGGCCCCTTGGTTGATATTGGTTCTTTTACAATTTGTACTAATAGCGATTGATTAGATTTTAAGGCGTCGGCAATTTTGCCGTCTTTCTCAATATCTTTTTCGAATGGGAAATCTTTTAAAGAAAAATCTTTTAGCTTACCTGTGCTTACACGTTTTGTGAATTTTAAAAGTGAAGGTAGTTTTGGCCCTAAGTCATGATAATGCAAAAATGCATCTTTCTCATAACCTACATTAACAAATGCAGCATTTAGTCCAGGAACAGCTTTTCTAATTTTGGCAATAAACACATCACCAACAGAAAAGTCATTACTATCCTCGTCTTTTTGTAATTCAATAAGTTTTCCATCTTTTAATAAGGCAAAATCAACATTATCGGAACTAGATCGAATGATCAATTCTTTATCCATTGTGTTAATTTTAATCTATATGCTTTAGCATGCAATTTTGGTATTCAGTTAACAGCATAATACTACTAACTATGAACAAAATATTGCTTGCCAAATTATACAGATGGATTATACATTATTTTTCACAGGATTTTAAATCCGTGGAGTTCATAAAACACCTATAAGGTGATAAAAATATGATGAACTCATTTCAAAGAACTTGTTGTTTTTAAAATCAAAAAAGTAGTTGTTCTAACTACTTTTTTGATTTATTTTTTCTTTTTGTGACGGTTAGCGCGTCTACGTTTCTTACGTTTGTGCGTCGCTACCTTATGTCTTTTACGTTTTTTACCACTTGGCATAAATAGTGTCTTTTTAAATTAATAATTCGTTTAAATTTTTTATTTAACGTCTACATTAGTTTTAACGCCTTCTACAAAAACTTTTGCAGGCTTAAATGCAGGAATATTATGAGCTGGTATTTTAATGGTAGTATTTTTTGAAATATTTCTACCAGTTTTTTCAGCTCTTGTTTTGATAATAAAGCTTCCAAAACCTCTTAAATAAACATTATCACCACCTTCTAAAGAAGTTTTTACTTCTTCCATGAATGTTTCTACTGTTGCTTGAACATCTCCTTTTTCAATTCCTAATTTCTCAGAAATTTTTGCTACTAAATCAGCCTTCGTCATTTTTACTATAATATTTTATTGGGTTACTATTAATTCTAAAAGGGATGCAAATATATGCATTTAATATTCAATATTTCAAACCTAATTCACTAAAATTTAATATTATAAACGTTTATTTTTACCTGCTCTATTTAATTATTTCATGATATTTTCAAAAAACCTAATCAACTGGTACTCAAACAATAAGAGGAATCTCCCTTGGAGAACAACAACAAACCCTTATTATATCTGGTTATCAGAAATAATTTTACAGCAAACTCAAGTTAAACAAGGCCTACCTTATTATGAGTCTTTCATCGCTAATTACCCTACAGTTTTTGATCTAGCAAATGCTAACGAAAATGATGTTCTAAAATTATGGCAAGGACTTGGCTATTATTCTAGAGCAAGGAACTTACACGCTTCTGCTAAATATGTTGCTACAGACCTTAACGGTGTATTCCCAAATACATATAAAGACTTATTAAGGCTAAAAGGTGTTGGGGATTATACAGCAAGCGCTATCGCCTCTATCTGTTTTAACGAAAACACAGCTGTGGTTGATGGCAATGTATATCGCGTATTATCACGTTATTTCGGAATAGACACACCTATTAACTCCACAAAAGGCCAGAAGGAATTTAAAGCTTTAGCACAGGAATTAATAGACAAAAAAGAACCTGCCGCTTTTAACCAGGCCATAATGGAATTTGGAGCTGTACAATGTAGACCCAAAAATCCTCAATGTAACATTTGTCCTTTTAAGGATAGTTGTATTGCCTTTAATAAAAACAGAATAAACCAGTTGCCAGTTAAAATTAAAAACTCAAAGGCAAAAAAGAGATTTTTTAATTTTTTAGTATTTGTTTCTGAAGATGGAAGAACAGTCATAGAAAAACGAAAGGATAAAGGCATTTGGCAAAATTTATATCAATTTCCTTTAATCGAAACCACCGATGAGGCTAAAACCAAGTACATTAAAGAAAGAATAAATAGCCTTGAATTACTAAAAGACGAAACTTTTGAATTGTGGCTATATAATAAGGACACCATTGTACATAAATTATCTCATCAACATTTACACACTAGATTTTGGATTGTACAGACCAAAACACTGGCCTTAAAAGGCATTTCCTTGGGTGAAATTAAAAATTTCCCTGTTCCCATTTTAATAGGAAATTTTATTGAATCCTTTAATTTCGAATAGTTTAGTAATTACAATCATATTTTTTTATTAATTTTAAAGACATGTGAAGTAATTAACTAATTTTGCTTTTCTAATTTTACTATTAAATATGTCTGGAACCTTAAACAAAGTAATGCTAATTGGGCATTTAGGAGATGAAATCAAAATGCACTATTTTGAAGGCGGTGGATGTATTGGTCGTTTTCCTTTAGCAACCAATGAGACGTATACTAGTAAACAAACTAATGAGCGTATTACTAATACAGAATGGCATAATATAGTAGTTAGAAATAAGGCTGCAGAAATTTGCGAAAAATATTTAAGCAAAGGTGACAAGGTTTATATTGAAGGTCGTTTAAAAACCAGAAAATGGACTGATGACAAAGGAAATGAGCGCTATTCTACTGAAATTAATTGCAATGATTTCACATTTCTTTCCACCAAAAAAGAAAGTGGAAATAACAATATTCAAAACCAACCTGTGAAAGAACAACCCGTTGCGAGGCCACAGGCAAAACCGACCGATGAAGCTGATGATGATTTACCATTTTAATGCAATGCCCTATAACCTATGTTTAACTAAAGCAATAGTTTTTGGATCCTGACCCCACGAGTTTAATGCTACCCTTACTAACAATTGAACCTTCAATTGTTCTCAGTTTTGCGTTATTGTTTTTACTTTTAGTCTGTTCTGCCCTTATATCTGGTGCCGAAGTGGCATTTTTCTCACTAAACATTTCCGATATTGAAGAAGGTTTAGAGCAAAAATCGAAGCGTATAGAGATAATTTCTAAATTATTAGATCGACCAAAAAAACTACTTGCCACGATATTGGTAGCTAATAATTTTATCAATATAGCTGTGGTTATCTTATTTGCTGCAATTAGTGATGTACTATTTGCAAATATAAACTCGGAAGTTAATTTCTTCTTTTTTAAAGTCAATTTAGTGTTTTTTCTAAAAGTTGTAGTTGTTACATTTTTAATTTTGCTTTTCGGAGAGATTCTTCCTAAAATATATGCCAGTAGAAATAATGTGAAGTTCGCGACCTTTATGGCTTATCCGCTTCGTGTATTGGATGTAATCCTTACACCCATCAGCATGCCAATGCGCGGGGTTACTTTAACCATTCACAGTAAATTAGGAAGACAAAAATCTAATATCAGTGTTGATCAATTATCTCAGGCTTTGGAGTTAACTAGTGAGGAAGACACAACAACCGAGGAACAAAAGATATTACAAGGTATTGTGTCCTTTGGAAACACAGACACAAAACAGGTCATGCGACCTCGTATTGACATTTTTGCTTTAAATATTGAACAGACTTACGCAGAGGTTATGCCGAAAATTATTGCCAACGGATACTCAAGAATTCCTATATACAAAGACAATGTTGATACTATTGTGGGTATTCTTTACGCCAAAGACCTCTTACCATACATTGACAGGAAAGAGTTTGATTGGACCACACTTCTGAGAGAACCATTCTTTATACCGGAGAATAAGAAACTAGATGATTTAATGGCTGAGTTTCAAGAAAAGAAAGTACATTTAGCTGTAGTGGTAGATGAGTACGGTGGAACTTCAGGACTTATTTCATTAGAGGATATTATTGAGGAGATTGTAGGCGATATTAGTGATGAGTTTGATGATGAAGATTTAACCTATTCTAAGTTAGACGATCACAACTATGTCTTTGAAGGAAAAACAGCATTAAAGGACTTTTATAAAATAATTAGAGCCGAAGACGACGCTATATTTGAAGCAAATAAGGGTGAAGCCGAAACAATTGCAGGTTTTGTATTAGAAATATCAGGTAGTTTCCCTAAACTAAATAGTAAAATAAATTTTGAAAATTACGTTTTTACTATTGAAGCCCTTGATAAGAAGCGCATTAAGCTAGTTAAATTTACCATATTATAAATAACTAATTAGTTGGATTAATAACTGAAACTTTATGATTGTGAAACCAATGTATTCCAATATAATTAAAAGCTTTATAGCCCTTAGCTTTTTTGTAATGACATCATGCGGGGAAGACTATATTCCAAAACCTAAGGCACTTTTGCGACTAGAATACCCAGAGGCCACCTATATTAAAACTGATTTGGATATTCCTTTTTCTTTTGAAATAAACGAACTAGCAAAAAAAGTTAAAGCGAAAAAAGTTATTGCTGCTACAAATAGTTATGGTATTAATTTAGAATACCCAGAACTAAAAGGAACCATTTTTTTAACTTATAAAGCCATTGATAAGAAAGAAAAAAACCTGAGGGATTTTTTAAGAGATGCCCAAAATTTCACCCAAAAGCATACCGTAAAAGCAGATGAAATTCCGGTTACAGCATATCAAAATGATGAACGTAAGGTATATGGTTCATTTGCTGAAGTTAAGGGAAACGTAGCATCACCGGCGCAATTTTATGTAACTGATAGTTTAAATCACTTCCTTACTGGCTCTCTGTACTTTTATGCAAAACCCAACTACGATTCTATTCTTCCAGCAGCCCACTATTTACAAAAGGATATTAGGCATATTATGGAAACGGTAACTTGGAAATAAAAAAGGCTTCTCATGGAGAAACCTTTTAGTTATTGTATTGAATTTATTTTTATTAAGCTTCTTTTTTCACGCAACATGCTTCTTTGCAATCCGCTTTACAAGCCATTTTTTCTCCAGCCTTAACTGCTACTTTACAACAATCTTTTTCACAACCAGGCTCGCAAGCTTTTTTCTCCTTATTCGCACAACAGGCTTTTTTACAATCTGCAGAACATGACTTTTTGGTAGAAAAATCTTCTACAGTTTTCATCTCACTGACTTTGTACGTATCCGAAACTTTACCAACAGCTTCTTCTAAAGTCATAGGCGTCACTTTAGCTTCATTATACTCTACCATAGCTAGCTTTCTATCAAAATCTACAGTTGCAGATTTAACACCATCCATTTTAGCTATCTTCTTTTGAATAGTTGCAGCGCAACCAATAGCACAGGTCATACCCTCTATAGTAAATTCTGCTTTAGCATATGTTGCGTTGGGATCTAATTCTTTAACTGTTTCAGTTTCAACCTCAACAGTTTTAACTTCTGGATTCGCATTGTTTTTACAACTAAAAGTAATTCCTACTACAAGTGTTAATGCTAATATATATTTTAAAGCCTTCATGATTCTTAATTTAAATTAGGACCACAAATTTACTAAATAATGCGGTTCTTAAGTCTAAAAAGCTGAATTTTGTGATTTTAAAATCAACAATATGAGCAGCATAAACCCTAAATGGATATATCTCTTAGTTTTATCCTTAATTTGGGGAAGTTCATTTATCTTGATTAAAAAGGCCTTATTAGGCTTAACCCCATATCAGCTTGGTGCTTTAAGAGTAATTATCACAGGACTTTTTTTATTTGCCATGGGGTACAAAACCCTAAAAACTATAAAGAGCTCAGACTGGAAATGGCTAATTATTTCAGGTATTTTAGGGTCGTTTATACCCGCTTTTTTCTTCGCTATCGCTGAAACTCAAATTGACAGTGCAGTGGTTTCCGTTTTAAATTCTTTAGTGCCGCTAAATACAATTTTATTGGGGTTTACAATCTTTAAAATAACTTCAACTAAAAGGCAGATCTTGGGCGTTATTATAGGCTTTATAGGCACCACCATTTTGATTCTAAAAGGTGCTAATCTAAATCCACATCAAAATTATTTTTATGCCATTTTTGTAATTTTATCTACACTTATGTATGCAGCTAATGTAAATATTATCAAAAAACATTTACAGCATGTAAAACCACTAACCATAGCTACAGGCAATTTTGTTGTCATTTTTATTCCAGCATTAGTTATTTTGGTTTCATCAGACTTTTTTAGCTTAAGAACATTAGAGAATCCTAATTTTAAAATGGCTATGATTTACATTACCATTTTAGCTTTTTTTGGCACAGCCTTAGCTAAAATATTATTTAATAAACTCGTACATACGTCCACACCGGTTTTCGCGTCATCGGTCACTTTTATAATGCCTATAGTAGCCTTACTTTGGGGATATATGGATGGAGAAAGATTTAGTGTCGTTCAAGGCGCGGCTAGTATTATTATTTTATTTGGGGTATATATGTCTCATAAAAAAATTCCCAAAACAGGCTTAAAACAACTATAATAAGACACTTACGTAGAAAGATTAATGGATTGAAATTATTTTTTTTCGAGAATTTTCACGAAATTTAAGAGCATTAATTCTAAAACCATTATGAAAAAACTATCTCTTCCCATCCGTTTCGGCCTAGTTACTAGTGCAATATTAGTAGCTTATTTTCTAGTATTAGCGATGTTTGGAAAGCACACAAATCCAGCGTTTAGTTTTGTAAACGCCATTATTACTGGTTTGGGTGTTTATGAGGCGATACGTTTAAGCAAACTTGAAAACCCAACGGAATTCTCATATAGCATGGGTTTTAAAACGGGAATTATTACGGGCTTTGTTGCCACCTTAATATTCACCATCTTTTTTTTGTTTTATGCCACGGAAATTAATTTGGAATTTCTACCAGAGTTATTGCAAACCATCAATGGTGGGTTTAATGCTGATATAGGCATTATAGCTTTCGTTGTAGCCATTATGGGCTTAGCAACAAGTGTTGTTTCTGCTCTCACCGTTATGCAACTTTTTAAAAACACTAGAAATATACCGCAATAACACTTAAAACGTTTGCAGTTTAATTAATTAGCCGTATATTTGCACTCATTTTTTAACAAAATTAATTAATAAATAATTCGCTATGTACGCAATTGTAGAGATAGCAGGGCATCAATTTAAAGTTGAAAAAGACCAAAGAGTTTTTGTTAATCGCTTACAAACTGAAGAAGGTAAGAAAGTTTCTTTCGATAATGTTCTTTTAGTTGGTGACGGTGACAATGTAACTGTAGGCGCCCCGGCTATAGACGGAGCTCAAGTAGGAGCAAAAGTCTTAAAGCACCTTAAAGGTGATAAAGTTATAGTTTTCAAAAAGAAAAGACGTAAAGGTTACCGTGTAAAGAATGGTCACCGTCAATCTTTAACTGAAATTGTAATTGAAAGCATTGCTGCTTCTGGAGCTAAGAAAGCTGCCCCAGCAAAAGCAGAGAAAAAAGCAGAACCTAAAGCTAAAGCAGAGGTTGCAGCTCCAAAAGCTGATGACACGCAAGATTTAAGCAAATTAACAGTTGCTGAATTGAAAACTTTAGCAAAAGAAAAAGGTGTTGAAGGAATTTCTTCCATGAAGAAAGCCGATTTAATAGCTGCTTTAAGTTAATTATAAAAACTAAAATCGAAATAAAATGGCACATAAAAAAGGAGTCGGAAGTTCGAAAAATGGTAGAGAATCAGAATCGAAACGCTTAGGTGTTAAGATTTTTGGTGGACAAGCTGCTATTGCTGGAAACATTATTTTAAGACAACGAGGTAACACGCATCACCCAGGTGAAAATGTATACCAAGGAAAAGACCATACATTACACGCCTATGTTGATGGTGTTGTAAAATTCACTAAGAAAAAAGATAACAAATCTTATGTTTCTATTGAACCTTTTGAGGTTTAGGAAAATATTTTCTTAAATAGTATTAAAGCCCTTTCTCTTTGAATGGGCTTTTTTTTGCATTTAACTTTCTATTTATTCAATATGTCATTGACAATTTTTAGATGATGTTTGGTATGAATTTCTAAAAACCGCAAAGTTTGTTTTTTTGACAACATGCCAAATACATGATGTATAAAATGAGATTTTTCAGGAAGTTGCTCGGCTATTTTTATCTGAGCTCTAGCTTCATTTAATTGACTAATTAAGTCTTCTCTGGTTATAACATCTGGTGGTATAACCACTCTTGGTGCCTTAGCTCTACCCCGCGGGATATAACACAAAGCAAATGAAATTACCCTAGCAATATTTAATTCTTTCTTATATCGTTCTGGCTTGGTTTTAATTAAAATTGCTGTCACGCGATTTACAACCTTGAGGGCATGGTCCAATTGCCAGCCTATGCTAGATTTAGATATGGACTTGTTACTTCGTTTATAAAACGGTATGGACTTCTCAATTTGATCAAAAAGTGAATCTATTTTTTTTGTCATCAATAAAAATTATTCCAAAAGATATTAATTAAATTCTTAACTTTAGTGTATTGCATTTGCAATCACAGATTGTTTGACTTAAAAACTATATGATTATGCTGCCGTTTAGATCTGAAATTAGAAATTCGCCATCGCACCCAACAATTAAAATTTATTTAAGTGATGAATCATTAGATGAAAGAATAAAGAAACATCTAGAACATTTTAAGGAAATTGAAATGATTGAAATAAGAGAAACTCACGGACAAAACAGAGTTGGAGAAAACATTACTATCTTTTTAAAAGACCATGTGGATATTAATAAAATTAAGTCCTCCATTGATTCAAGTTTGTGGTGGTATTTTGAAGAAGATATGGTTGATGAATAATGCCTTGAAAGCTTCTATGAGGATAGAGCACTTAGACCATTACAAAAAAGAGACACAAACCTTACTCCGCTACTAGGTTAAAAAATTCACTTAGGTTAAAATTTATAAAAAAACCAAACATTGCTGTTTGGTTTTTTTATGCGCTATATCAATGTACTTAATTTTTAAGTACGTCTTAAAAATAAATTTCTCCTCTAGTATCTGTAGTGTTCCGGCTTGTAAGGACCTTCAACTGTAACACCAATATAACTAGCCTGTTCTTCGCGAAGCTCCGTAAGCTCTACACCTATTTTTGCCAGGTGTAATTTAGCTACTTTTTCATCTAAGGCCTTAGGTAACATATACACATCATTTTTATATGCGTCTGCATTGTTCCATAGTTCAATCTGTGCCAAAGTTTGGTTGGTAAATGAATTACTCATTACAAAACTTGGATGACCTGTAGCGCAACCTAGGTTTACTAAACGGCCTTCTGCAAGAATGATAATATCATTACCATTTACGGTATACTTATCAACTTGAGGTTTTATAGTATTTTTAGTATGACCGTGGTTCTCATTTAGCCATGCCATGTCAATTTCATTATCAAAATGCCCAATATTACAAACAATTGCTTTGTCCTTTAACGCTTCGAAATGATGACCTTGTACGATATCTTTGTTACCTGTAGTTGTAATAACAATGTCTGTATTGCCAATTACAGTTTCCAGTTTTTTAACTTCAAAACCATCCATTGCAGCTTGAAGTGCACAAATTGGGTCTATTTCAGTCACAGTTACAATACTACCAGCGCCTTTAAAAGAAGCAGCAGTACCTTTTCCAACATCGCCATACCCACATACAGTTACACGTTTTCCGGCTAACATAATATCAGTAGCCCTACGTATGGCATCAACAGCAGATTCCTTACATCCGTACTTATTATCGAATTTAGATTTTGTGACAGAATCATTAACATTAATCGCTGGCATTGGTAATGTACCGTTTTTAACACGCTCATAAAGCCTATGAACACCGGTTGTTGTTTCTTCAGATAAACCTTTAATTCCTGAAGCTAATTCCGGATATTTATCTAAAACCATGTTAGTTAAATCACCGCCATCATCTAGAATCATATTTAAAGGTTGTCTATCTTCACCAAAAAACAAGGTTTGTTCAATACACCAATCAAATTCTTCTTCAGTCATATCCTTCCAAGCATAAACTGCAGTACCCGCAGCCGCAATAGCCGCCGCTGCTTGATCTTGTGTTGAGAAAATATTACAAGAACTCCACGTAACTTCAGCACCCAATGCTTGTAAAGTTTCAATTAAGACAGCTGTTTGAATGGTCATATGTAAGCATCCAGCAATACGAGCACCTTTTAAGGGTTGTTCATTTCTATATTCTTCACGCAAACTCATTAAACCAGGCATTTCCGCCTCAGCTAACTCAATTTCTTTTCGTCCCCAATCAGCAAGAGTAATATCTTTAACTTTGCTCGCTACATAAGGCATTGTTTTTGTACTCATATCAATTTTTCTTTTTGTTTTTAAACCTAAACTTGATTGTAATTAGCGCTTAAAATACTTAAATTCGCTAACCCAATTTTCACATGCGTATTAAGCGATGCAAAGATAACCAATAACTTTCATAAAAGTACATGCCACTATTTAAAACCATTGTTGCAAATTCACAAACTACTGTTAAAATATGGAAGATTACGGAGTCATATGAAGATTTGATGCAGCCTCTTTCCTTAAAACCTAATTCTTTAGAGCGTGTTTTAGGCATGAAGAGTGTATTGCATCAACGAGGGTTTTTAAGCGTTAGACACCTATTAATAGCATTTGGATACACAGATTTAGATTTATTTTATGATGATAATGGAAAGCCACATTTAAAGGATGGCAAAGAAATTTCAATCACCCATTCTTTCAACTTTTCAGCCGTTATTATAAGCGACCTAACGGTTGGTATTGACATTGAAAAACAGCGTGATAAAATTGCCGTTATTGCTCATAAATTTATTGGCTATGAGTTCAATTATTTAAATAAATTAGATGCTGATTTTATAAAAAAGCTAACTGCCATTTGGTGTGTAAAAGAGTCATTATACAAACTTTTTGCAACGCCAGGTTTGAGTTTCAAGAAATGTTTAATGGTCATTCCTTTTGCCCTGAATGATGAAGAAACCGTAGCATGGATTGATTATGAAGAAAAAAAGCACAGATATACCATTCACTTTTTAGAATTTGAAGGCTTTACATGTGCCTATGCGATAGCTTAATGACTATTTATAAAGACATATTACAATCCATTAACAAAGGACGAAAGCTTTTAGCTGTTTTAATTGATCCTGATAAGTTTTCACTAGAGAATACCTCCAGTTTTATTCAAAAGGTCAATACATCTGTTGCAACTCATATTTTTGTAGGGGGCAGTACTGTGGAAGTTTTAATGACTGAAAAAACGGTTCAAGAAATCAAGAAATACACAAAACTTCCTATTGTTTTATTTCCTGGAGATGTAACTCAAATCACCAAAGAAGCAAACGCTCTTTTGTTTCTTTCTTTAATTTCAGGTAGAAATCCCGAATATCTAATAGGTAAGCATGTTTTGAGCATTTCGAAACTTAAAAATTCTAATATTGAAGTTATTCCTACTGGATATATTTTAATTGAAAGCGGAAAAACAACTGCTGTTCAAAGGGTTACTAACACCAGACCTTTACCTAGACATCTACCTCAAGATATAATTGATACCGCAAGTGCAGGACAGTTATTAGGTTTGAAGCTGATATATTTGGAGGCCGGTAGCGGAGCAAAAGAGCATTTAACAGCAGAAATCATTTCTGGTGTAAAAAAAGAGCTTGATGTGCCGTTGATTGTTGGAGGGGGTATTAAAAGTAAAAAACAATTGAATGTTGTTTTTGATGCCGGAGCAGATTTGGTTGTTATTGGTACAGCTTTTGAAGAAGATGAATTATTTTTTAATGAACTACGACAGTAAAAACATGTAGGTCTTGTAATAAGAATGATCGCCAAGGTTGAAATAAAAAACTAATGAAACCCGTAAAACCTGATAGACAGCATTATGAACTTCATTTTTGAGTTTTTCTTTGGGCAATATGCCAATTATGAAACCATTGATGTCGTATTAGAAATAACAGCTGTTATTTTTGGTTTTTTATCCGTTTGGTTTTCTAAACAGAATAGTATTCTAGTTTTTCCTACAGGGATGATAAGCACCATTATCTTTGTTTATCTCTTAATGAAATGGGAACTATTAGGTGATATGATGATAAACGCCTATTATTTCATTATGAGTGTTTATGGCTGGCTCATTTGGACAAGAAAAGTGGACGACACCCATGTTACTCCAATATCAAAAACAACGTTTAGCGAAAAAAAAGCAAGTTTAGCTATATTTTTAGGTACTTTAATTTTTGTTTACATAGTTTACAGAGCCTTTAACAAATGGACAAGTTGGGTAGCCTATGTTGACACCATTACAACAGCTATCTTTTTTGTTGGTATGTGGCTTATGGCAAGGCGAAAAATAGAAAATTGGATTTTATGGATTGTTGGAGATATTATATCAGTTCCGTTGTATTATTATAAGGGATTTACATTTACAAGTGTTCAATATTTAGGATTTACAATTATTGCCATTTTTGGTTATTTAGCATGGGAAAGAAATATAAGAAGGAATACACAAATTGCTTAAAGTACCTATTATTTGATTCAGAGTATCCTGGAAAAATAGCACCTATAAAACAATTACTAAAACATTACAATACGTTTTGAGCACCTCTTGGGGTACCTATAAATTATGTGACATAGCATAAGCAGAATAGATATTTTGTTAAAAGGCAATAAGAACGTACAAATAGATAAAGCTATACATTATATTAATAAATTACTTAAAGAAAAAGACCAATGTTTTCAGATAAGGATATTAAACAAATTCAAAATAAAGGAATAAGTATTAACGAAGTTCATGCACAAATTAAACGTTTAAAAGATGGAATGTCTTATTCAAATTTGGTTTCTGCAGCCACCATTGGCAAAGGAATTGAGAGCTATGATGAAAAAGAGACTCAAGAATTCATAAAACTTTATGAGGATAATAAAGAATCATTATCTATTTTAAAATTTGTTCCGGCATCCGGTGCTGCAACAAGAATGTTTAAATTCTTATTTCAATTTTTAAAAGATTACAACCTGGAAAAAGAGTCCATAAAAAACTATTTAGAGAGAAAAAGTGATACGCTTTTAGAATTTTTTATTTCTAACCTTGAACAGTTCCCATTCTATAATGAAATTCTATCTAAAGCCAATACTGTTCATGCTAATTTTGAATCATTATCTGAAAATGAAAAGACCTTTCTTCTTGTAAAGACAATGCTAGATGAAAATCAACTTAATTATAGCTTTCTTCCTAAAGGACTTCTACCCTTCCATAAATATAATGAAGAGGTTATAACAGCTTTTAACGAGCATTTATTTGAATCCAGCCTATATGCATCATCAAATGGCAAAGCCAATCTTCATTTTACGGTTTCAAAAAATCATCATCATTTATTTAACCAAGAATTTGATTCCCTAAAAGGCACCATCGAGGCCAAAACAGACTTAGTATTTGACGCTTCTTTTTCATACCAAAATGAAGCTACAGAAACTGTGGCTTTGACCGATCAAGGTTCGGTAGTTAGAAATGATGACAATTCTATATTGTTCAGACCTGCAGGACATGGAGCCCTCTTAGAAAACTTAAACAAGTTAGATAATGACTTCATTTTTATAAAAAACATTGACAATATTGTTGTTTCAGAAATGAACAAAAAGGTGTCAAATTACAAAAAGTTATTAGCCGGCGTTTTGCTAGAAGCGCAACAAAATGTTTTCTCCTATTTGAAGAAATTAGATGAGGGTGTTGTGTCAGATGCTGATTTAAAACTTATCGTTTTATTTTTAAGGTATCGCCTAAATGTTCCCGTAACTGTTGATTTTGAAAGTTTTACTACACAAGAGAAAATAAGCTATTTAAAAGACAAATTAAACAGACCTATTCGAGTATGCGGTATGGTTAAGAATCAAGGAGAGCCTGGAGGCGGTCCTTTCTGGGTAAAAGATAAAGATGATCAAGTTTCGCTACAAATTGTTGAATTTGCTCAAATTGATTTTAGTCGAAGAAATCAACAAGAAATAGTATATAAAGCAACACATTTTAACCCAACAGACTTAGTTTGTGGCGTAAGAAATTACAAAGGTGAAAAGTTTGATTTAAAAGAATATGTAGATCCAGAGGCTGCTTTTATAACCATGAAAACTCAAAATGGAACAGATATACAAGCATTAGAACTTCCTGGATTATGGAATGGCAGTATGGCCTATTGGAATTCTATTTTTGTTGAAGTGCCATTAGAAACGTTTAACCCAGTAAAAACAGTGAATGATTTATTAAAACCTGCTCATCAATCATCTTAAAATGTTTAATGAAGAAGCGCTATTACAGGAATTAAATTTTAAAGCGGTTAGAAGTTCTGGTAGTGGCGGACAGCATGTAAACAAAGTGTCTTCAAAAGTTGAATTAATATTTGATTTAAGTAAATCTGTAACATTTAACTTAAATCAAAAAGAACGCCTGTTTAAAAAGCTTCAAAATAAATTGTCAAAAGAAGGCATATTAATTTTACAATGTGATGAGAGCAGAAGTCAACATAAAAACAAAATATTAGTGTCGAAACGGTTTTTAGATTTGATGAAAACATCACTAATGGTGCCTAAGAAAAGAATTCCCACAAAAACGCCAAAGGCTGTTATTCGTAAACGACTTAAAAACAAAAAGTTCCTTTCCGATAAAAAGACGAACAGAAGAAAACCTGATGTAGATTAAAAATAATTATAAATTCATAATTAAAAATCCATAAATGGTTATTACTTTTGCAGCGTTCTCAAAAAAGGGGTGCCTATTATCGGCTGAGATCATACCCAATGAACCTAGAACAGGTAATGCTGTTTAGGGATTGTGAATTTTAACAAGTAGGCTTTTTGCATGGTTGTATCATATCATGTGTTTGTCCTTGTTAAGGTTAAAAACTAATTAATAACAATAAAGAATAATGACCTCTTTTTATTCGATTTTAAACAATCGTAATGAAAAATTTATTTCTTTTTTTAACACTCCTAGTGTTATCAGTCAGTGCTTATGCACAACAAAATCAAGTAGTACAAGATTCAACTAAAACAGAAAAACTTGACGAAGTTTTAGTAAAAGCAGTACGTGTTGATGCAGATTCTCCAATTACACATAGTAATGTTTCTAAGGAAGAACTTGCTAAGCGAAATTTAGGGCAGGACATCCCTATTCTGCTTAATTACTTGCCATCTGTGGTAACTACGAGTGATGCCGGTGCTGGTGTTGGCTACACAGGTATTAGAGTTCGTGGAACGGATGCTACACGAGTAAATGTAACCATTAATGGAATCCCATATAACGATCCTGAAAGTCAAGGAACGTTCTGGGTGAACCTGGGTGATTTTGCCTCTTCTACAGAAAGTTTACAGTTGCAACGTGGGGTTGGTACTTCTACAAATGGTTCTGGTGCATTTGGAGCAAGTTTAAACCTCTTAACAGATGCATACTCAGACGAGGCCTCAGGAGAAATTTCCAATAGCTTTGGTAGTTATAATACGAGAAAACATACCGTTAAAATGAGTACCGGCTTATTAAATGATCACTTTGAAATATCAGGACGTCTTTCAAAAATTTATTCTGATGGCTATGTTGATAGAGCGTTTACCGATTTAAAATCATACTTTTTACAAGGTATCTACAAAGATGATAATACTTTAATTAAGGCGATTACGTTTGGAGCATCAGAGCAGACTTACCAAGCATGGTTTGGCTTAACAGCGGAACAACTAGAGGAGAATAGAAGGCAAAATCCATATACCTACGATAACGAAACGGATAATTACTGGCAAGACCATTATCAATTGCATTGGAATGAACGCTTAAACAATAATTGGTCTACGACTCTTGGATTAAACTATACAAAAGGGAAAGGATATTTTGAGCAATTTGAAGAGGGTACAGATGAAATTGATTTGTATAATGGAATTGTTGTTGCCACTGATGTAGATGATGATAACAACCCGATTACAGATCTTATAAGACGACGTTGGTTAGATAACGATTTTTATGTAATTAACGCGAATGTAACCTATAAGAAGAATGCCTTTGAGGTTATTTCAGGAGTGTCTTACAACACCTATTCAGGAGACCATTTTGGTGAAGTAATATGGGCTAGAGAATTTTCTCCTGATGCGAATATCAGAGATAGATATTACCAAGGAGATGCAACAAAAAATGATTTGAGCATATTTTCAAAGGCTACATTTAAGTTGACCGAAAAGTTAACTGGATTTGTTGATTTACAAGGGCGTTTTGTAGATTATAAAACCAATGGTATCGAATCAAATGGAGCGCCATTTATAACTGACGCTAGTTTTAGTTTCTTTAACCCTAAAGGAGGATTAACGTATAAGACTAATGATTTTAATAGTCTGTATGCGTCATATGCACGTGCCAACAGAGAACCAAATCGAGATGATTTTAAAGCGGGTGTTACCGAGCATGAAACACTTAACGATATTGAATTAGGATGGAGATTTAATAAAAATAGAATTAGTGTGAATACTAATTTATACTATATGTTCTACCAAAACCAACTGGTTTTAACTGGAGAACTTGATGATGTAGGCAGCCCAATTAGAGCAACTAGCGGAAAGAGCTATAGGCTAGGTCTTGAAGTTGATGGGAATATTCAGTTTACGCAAAATTTTAATATGAGTTTAAATGTTGCCCTAAGCAACAACAAAAACCAAGATTTCAAATCGAATATCGATGGCGAATTAGTTAATTTAGGCGATACTAATATTTCATTTTCTCCTGATGTTGTTTTAGGTAATGCATTTAACTACGCGCCTATTGGGAACTTGCAACTTTCTCTTTTAAGTAAATTTGTTGGCGAACAATATATGGGTAATACTGATAATGAGGCTTCAAAACTTGACAGCTATTTTGTGAATGATTTTAATATCACCTACGAAATTAAGCCTAATAAAATTTTCAAGTCAATTGTGTTAACTGCTTTAGCCAATAATATTTTTAATGTAAAATATGTATCAAACGGTTATTTTGGATCTTATGATTATGAAGACTCATCAAGTCCATCAGGAATAACAACAGGATACTATGCTGGCTATTACCCTCAAGCTACAGCTAACTTTTTAGTGGGACTTACCTTAAAATTTTAAGCATATTTTAGAGCAGGAACATAGCATTGGTCAAGATTTAGGAATTGTTAATACTACAATTCCTAAATCTTCCGATGTTCTATTGAGATCATCATTTGAAGATTTTTTAGCGATACCTTTTGAGTATAGAAAAAATTTTCTTCAGCAGTATTACAACTGTGGTTTTGATGGCTACTCCTATATGGGGCAAAAAGATAGTAGTAATCAATATGAGACAGATTTGCTACATTCATTTGTACTATCGGAGTTTTCAGCACCCAAAAAGTTCCCTAATGAGTTTCATCCTTTTTTAAAAAATGAATGGCAACTACTTATTGAACAAGTTAGATCTATTGAGCTCAACATCATAAAAAATTTACCCATCCCGGGACTTGAAGCCTTTTATCACGGTGCCATCGGGCATATGATATCCTGTAACTTCTATCCTAAAGTAGATAAAAGCCAATCGATAAACCTAAGGCTTTCAAAACATGTAGATGTTTCTTTATTTACAGTATTTGTATTTGGAGCTTCGGAAGGCTTTGCTTTTCAAAATTTAAAAAATGAGACACAAGTTTTAGCTTTAACAGATAATATTATCATTTTTCCAGGGTACTTACTAGAGTTTCTAACTAATGGCAAATATAAAGCCCTTGAACATCAGGTAGATTTTTTAAATCCCCACAGGGAACGTTATTCTTTTGCCTTTTTCTCATTGCCTAAACCAAATCTGACTTTGAAATTTATGGATAGAACCTTTACAAGTGAAGCCTATTTCAAAAACTATTTATCCTTATTTTGATGGACTTATATTTAGAAATAATAGCAGTGGTGTTGGGTTTAGGTTATTTATTCTTTCTAATCAAAGAAAAAATAATTTGTTGGGCGTTTGGAATCTTGGGATCACTGGTGAGTATTTTTCTATTCTATAGAACCGGGTTATACTCAGAGTCTATTTTATATATTTATTATGTATTAATTGGTATTTATGGATTTTTTCATTGGAAAAAATCTTTGAGTGCTAACAAACAATTACCAATCAGTGACTTTTCACTTCAAACATATGCTTACCTCATTATTTTAGGAGAAATATTGTCATTACTATTGGCGTACTTTTTTGATGTTTACACCAACGCCAGTATGCCATATTTAGATGCACATACTACCATTTTTAGTTTTATTGCCAGTTATTTAGAGGCACAAAAAAAGCTGGCCTCATGGAAATTTTGGATTGTCATTAACGCCGTTACAATATTTCTGTATGCAAAAAGAGATCTTAATTTATATACCATTCTAACTTTAATATATCTGGTATTCTCTTTTGTTGGGTATTTCCAGTGGAAAAAGAAATTATTACCAAAAATAGCCGTTACACCACATTCTTAGTTGAATATAATAAGGATATTACCCGCTCTTTCTATTCGGTAATTTCTTAATGCACATCTTAAACCATCATTTTGTTGAGGTCTGCCTGTTATAAAATCATATGTATTGTCATCATCACAACCACACCCACCAAAAAGACCTTTGGGCTCAATGACCGAGCATGCAGATAAAGCATGATTTGGATCTGCCGCATCCCAAGCATAAAAAGCACTACCGGTAGTAGCCACAATAAGACCTGCATTCCCTTGATTAGGAATATATAATGAATTTCCTGCAAAATTTAATTGACTATACTCTGGTAAACTTAAATCTATTTCAAAATTCACTCCAATATCCAACAGATAATTACACTGTGGATTATCATTAGAATTACTGCTACAAGCCATTAATAGCAAGGTAGATAAGAGTATAAAAAAAGACTTCATAAGATGAAAAATTAATGGCGCAATTTACAACAAAAAGTAAACTGACTTAAATATTTTGTATATTTGTTATTCGATCTCGTGTTAACGAGATTTTTTTATATGCTGAATTTATTTCAGCATCTTTTATTAAATAAAACGATGACGTTATGAGTAAAGTATCTTACTATACACCGGAGGGGTTAAAAAAACTTAGAGACGAGTTAAAACAGCTTAAGGATATTGAGCGTGTAAAAGCTTCAAAAGCAATTGCTGAAGCAAGAGATAAAGGAGATTTAAGTGAAAATGCTGAATATGATGCTGCAAAAGAAGCACAAGGCATGTTAGAAATGCGCATTTCAAAACTTGAAGATGCTTTAGCTGGAGCTCGTGTTATTGATGAATCGCAACTAGATAATTCAAAAGTCTTGGTACTGTCTAAAGTGAAAATAAAAAACCAAACCAATGGTATGGAAATGAATTATACTTTAGTAGCTGATGGTGAGGCAGATTTGGCTTCAGGAAAAATATCAGTAAACTCTCCAATTGGCAAGGGTTTACTTGGAAAATCTGTTGGAGAAGTTGCCGAAATTCAAGTACCAAATGGCGTAATGAAATTTGACGTTATTGAAATATCCAGATAAAAATCCCGTGTTGCCTATATCAGCTAAAATAGCATCCTAATTAAACAATTTATGTCCTCCATTTTCACAAAAATAATACTTGGCGAAATTCCTTGTTATAAGGTTGCTGAAAACGATGACTTTTTTGCATTCCTTGATATTAGCCCCAATACAAAAGGACATACCCTTTGTATTCCAAAAAAAGAGGTCGATAAAATTTTTGATCTGGATGAAGCGACTTATAACGGTTTAATGTCTTTTTCCAGAAAAGTAGCGATAGCCCTAAAAAAAGTAGTGGCTTGCGACCGAATTGGCATGAGTGTCATTGGTTTGGAAGTTCCGCACACTCATGTGCATCTGATCCCACTGAACTCCATGGAGGATGCCCGTTTTATTCAAAAAACAAAAATGACTTCCGCGGAATTTGAAGACTTAGCCGAAGCTATAAGGTTTCAATATGCTCAATTATGATTTCGCATGAAACTCCTTCCAACATCATCTAGAATATTTTTATAGATATAGCATGCATCTAATGCAGTGAAGGGCTCTAAATCGACCTGCCTTATAAGCTACTCTAAATAGGTTTTAATTTAAACCGATCGTTTTAAATTTATTTGAATTGTGGTTCCTTTATCTTTTTCCGATTCTAAAACTTTAATCTTGCCATTATGAAAATCTTCAATAATACGCCTCGTTAAAGATAAACCCAATCCCCAACCGCGCTTTTTAGTGGTGAATCCTGGCTCAAATATTTTAGAAAAATGCTTTTTAGAAAGCCCCTTACCTGTATCTTTAACAGATACTTTGACGTTATTTTCAAGTTGCGATATTTCAATGGTTAGCTTCCCCCGCCCCTTCATGGCATCAATTGCATTTTTTACTAAATTTTCAATAGTCCAACTATACAATTGCTTATTTAGTTCTACAGGTATTTCCCCATTTGGCGTAATTATTTCAAATTCAATAAGTTTTGAAGACCTTGCCTTTAAATAATCATAAGATTCCACGGTCTCTTTAATGATATCAGCCGTCTCTAGAGTTGGCAAAGAACCTATCTTACTAAAACGTTCGGTAATTGTCTTTAAACGTTCAACATCTTTTTCAATTTCTACAATATAATCAGGATTTACTTCTTCTGTTTTTAATATTTCTGTCCATCCAATTAGTGATGATAAAGGGGTACCTATTTGATGGGCCGTTTCTTTTGCCATCCCAGACCACAACTTATTCTGAGTAGCATTTTTATTACTACTATAAAAGAAGAAAATGACAGCTCCAAAAAGAAAGACAATCAGCAATAAAGCAAGCGGGTAATATTTTAGTTTATTCAATAACGGGGAATTCCCATAATAAATAATACTATTCAATTTGCCATCATAGATCACTTCAATAGGTGTATTTTCATCCTTAAACCGTAAAATGAGTTTTTCTACAAATTGTTTGTTTTCTATTTTGGCTTCATCAATATTCAAATGACTACCAATGCTGCCATCATTATTTATCTCTAAAACAGGGGTACTTGTATTTGTGTTTAATACTTTTAGCGTGAGATCCAAATTAGTATTGACATCTGAATCTATTAATTCGGTTTGAGCAAAGGACCAAATTTCCATTTTTGCACGCTCCTCTTCTTTAAAATGCTGAAAAAACTCATAAGTTTTCCATAAAATAAGAGAAACGATGGTGAAGGATGCAATGATTATAACCCAACGAAATGCATTGCTGTGCTTGGTAAATATCATGAACAAATTAGTTTGATTTGTAATATAATGCAAATCTGTTAATAATATTGTTCAAGTGTTGAGTAAATCAGATTTTTGATATATTCAATTCGAGTTGATTTTCTTTTGTTCACAAATAATACTAAAATGTTGATAGTGCCATATTAATGTTGAAAACTAGTTTAAATTTTAATGTTTTTTTTGATTAGTTTTGTTCAAATTAAAGAGTTAAATGCCTTCGTTTGATCCAAAAACCCTATCAACCAATAAATTACACAGTTATTTATTGAGTACGGTTGCGCCAAGACCCATAGCTTTGGCTAGTACGATTGATGCGCAAGGAAATCCTAATTTGGCGCCATTTAGTTTTTTTAATGTGTTTAGTGCTAATCCTCCTATTTTGATATTTTCACCAGCTAGGAGGGTAAGAGACAATACAACAAAACATACTTTGCAAAATATTGAAGCGACTAAAGAGGTTGTCATTAATATGGTAAATTATGATATGACTTATCAAATGTCCTTAAGCAGTACTGATTATGCCCAAGGGATTAATGAATTTGAAAAGGCAGGGTTAACCATGTTAAAGTCAGAAAATGTTAAGCCGCATAGGGTTGCAGAATCGCCAGTGCAGTTTGAATGCAAAGTTAATGATATCATACATTTAGGTAATGACGGTGGGGCAGGAAATTTAATAATTTGTGAAGTGGTTAAATTTCATATTGATCAGGGCATACTAGATGAAAATGACGCGGTTAATCAAAATAAATTAGATTTAGTAGCTAGAGCTGGAGGAAGTTTATACAGTAGGGCCAAAAAAGGATTTTTTGAAATTCCTAAACCCATAGGGACTCTAGGAATTGGAGTTGACCAATTTCCCAAACACGTTAAAAACAGCATGGTTTTAACAGGAAATGATTTAGGCATGTTAGGGAATGTAGATAGTTTACCCTCTGAAAAAGACGTTATTAATTTTATTGATAATTTAGAAGAACGGTATTCAAATATAAAAACAGCTACGCATAGCGAAAAACATAAATTGGCCCAAAACTATTTAAGTTTTGGAGACGTAGAAAGTGCGTGGAAAATTTTATTAAGCTAAAAACAATAAACAATTATAAATACTAGTAAATGGAAATTCAAGGAAGAATTAAAATGGTTGGAGAAACTCAAACCTTTGGAAGTAATGGGTTTAGAAAAAGAGAAATTGTAATTACAACAGAAGAGCAATATCCTCAACACATAATGGTGGAGTTTGTACAAGATAAGACAGATTTATTGAATAGTTATCAAGTTGGACAACAAGTAAAGATTAACATTAATTTACGCGGTAGAGAATGGGTAAACCCACAAGGCGAAACCAAATATTTTAACTCTATTCAAGGATGGAGAATTGAAGCTGTTCAAGCTGAATCTGGTGTAGAGAACATGCCACCAGTGCCACCTGCTGATGCTTTTGCTCCTGCAGGTGATTTAAAGGAAGAAGATCATGACGATTTACCTTTTTAATTAAATAGATTTAATTCTGTGAAAACAGAACTCTTAAATTTTAGCCTCATTGTTTCTTTTAACAATGAGGTTTTTTTATTTTTAGACTTATGCACTACTTAACCCAAGAATTATGGTTTCCAGATGCTAATGAAGCCTTTGAAGATGGATTGCTGGCTATGGGTGGTGATCTTTCAGCAGAACGCTTATTACTGGCATATAAGAAGGGTGTTTTTCCTTGGTTTGAAAATGATACGCCTATATTGTGGTGGTCTCCAGATCCACGCTTTGTGTTATTTCCAGAAAACCTCAAGGTTTCCAAAAGCATGGTACAGGTTTTAAGAAACAAACGCTTTAAAGTTACAATTAATCAAGATTTTGGAACTATTATAGAACAATGTGCAAACATGAAAAGAACAGGTCAAGAAGGCACATGGATTACGCAAAAAATGATCAGCGCTTACACAAAGCTTTATGAATTAGGTTATGCCAAATCGATTGAGGTTTGGTATGATAATGCCTTGGTTGGTGGCTTATACGGTGTTGATTTGGGTAATGGTGTGTTTTGCGGTGAGAGTATGTTTTCAAAAAAAAGCAACGCTAGCAAGCTTGGATTTATCTGGTTTGTTAGAAACACAAATTACGCGTTAATTGACTGTCAAGTCTATACAAAACATCTGGAAAGTTTGGGAGCTGAAGATATTTCTAGAATAAAATTTCTTAAATATTTATAATGAATCTTGAAAGAATATTTCTTAAGTTAGTTTGCAATGATAAATTACTTTAATATGAAAACAGGTATAATGCTCTTACTTTCCTTTGTTTTATCATGTAGTACCAATACCGGGAATACAACTAAAACCTTATTGATAAACAGCTTTAAAGTACCATGCACGGGTGTTGCTCCTATGTCTTGTTTACAGGTCAAGGAGTCTCCAGATGACAAGAATTGGTCTAATTTTTATTCTCAGATTGAAGGGTTTGATTATGAACCAGGATACCTATACACCATCGAAGTTCGCATTGAAGACATTCCAGAAGATCAAATTGTTGCTGACGGCTCATCCATAAAATATATTTTGAAAACAGTGATAGCAAAAAAGCAGGATAAAAGATTAACTATTAATGATATCTGGGTTTTAGAAACGATTGATGGTCAGCCCGTAATTGAAATTTTTGAAAAATTACCCTATTTGGAAGTGCAATTGAGTTCCAATTCGTATTTGGGGAATGATGGCTGTAATAATTTCAATGGAAAATTAGAAGCTATTGAAGACAAGCTGGTTACATTTGGGAGCCTGGTATCAACAAAAATGGCGTGCCCTAATCAAGACTTGTCATTGAAGTTTCTAGAAAACTTGAGGAATTCAAATGAATATATGGTTGAAAAAGGGATGCTGACTTTACTGAAAGATTCAAATGTTTTATTAACTTTCAAAAAGACAGATTGAACTACCTGAAATATTGCATTTTCCATTAAACATATTAATTCTGTGTTCATGTTAAGATGAAAACAACACTAATAATCAATCTAATAAGACATCTATTTTAAGAGGTTCCCTTTGAAGGATTTGGAGATTGTGGTTGCGTATTTTCAATTATAGAAGAAGCAAGCAAAGAGCAAAAAATTATATCTTTAGCGTTTATGGTATGATTAATGGAACGTGTCATTTAAAACTAATATCCCTTTAGGGAAATTTGATAAGTGGAATAAAAATAATTCGGAGAAATGAAAAAAGTAATGTATTTAAATTTTTGGACTGTAGTATTTGCTTTGGTAATATTCAGTTGTAATAGTACTAAAGTAAACACGGATGACGCCAATGCCAACAACCCACAGATAGATAGTTCAAATGGATTAGGGCAAGAGGCCGACGGGCATACTAGCGAAAACGCTCTTGATTGGGAAGGGGTTTATAATGGAACTATTCCCTGTGCCGATTGCGAAGGCATTAAAACGAGCATAACCCTAAACAAAGAAAATAAATATGACCGAACTATTTCTTATATAGGTAAACCTGATAGTATGTTAAGAGATACTGGTTCATTTACCTGGGATGATTCCGGTTCAATAATAACAATAGGTGATGGAGAAACTAGTCAAAGTTATAAAGTTGGTGAAAACATATTATTTCATTTAGATAAGACAGGAAATCAAATTAAAGGAGACCTCGCATCAAAGTATAGACTTATGAAAAATTACAGCGATTCTAATCTAGAAAACAAAAAATGGGTATTAACAGAACTTATGGGGAAACCAATACAAACCCCAAAAGATGGGAAACCTGCATTTGTAACGTTTTCATCTAAAGAAGCACGAATGTCAGGTAATAACAGTTGTAATTTGTTTTCAGGAAGTTATAGCATTAAATCCGGAAATAGAATTGAAATCGGCCAAATGATGAATACCATGATGGCTTGTGAAAATATGGATCAGGCCTCGCAATTTATGCAGGTACTTCAAAAAGCAGATAATTATACAGTGGTAGAAGAAACCATGAATTTAAACAAAGCAAGAATGGCCCCGTTGGCAAAATTCTCCTTAGCCAAAGCAGACTAAAATAATAATAAAATACTGGTTTCTCGCTTAGATTATAGTTGGCTCTGGCATTCTTCTTAAAATTACAATTAATCTTTAAAACAATGAGGATGTATTGCTTTTTTTAAGTTTTTTAAACTTTCATTTGAATGCCATTAAAAAACGTTTACAAAAATTGCAACGAACTACTGCATGGTCGTTCTATTTCAAATTTTAAAAATAGCCGTTGTTAACAAAAAAAGATTATGCTCTGGTTTTCTACTTAACATTTCTATTGCCCTGTAATCTAATCCACCTTGCAGCTTTAAATCATTAGAAACTTGCCATCCAATTTGAGGGGTTAGCCTTTGTTCATAAAAAGGTTTTATGTTCTTGGTAAAACTCCATAAAAACTCAGTTGAAAATATTAAATACGCTTCTCCAACATCTAATTTCTCCCCATTTACCGGAAAATCAACTGCAAACCGGTACCGTTGTCTAAAAATGGTTTGTGTTTCAATAAACCGTTGTTCAGCTCTTACCCTATGCCCATAACGAACACCTCTTTTTTGTTTTATGTAATTAAACTGTTCAGAAACCCGTATTTCATTCAGACCTGCATCAAACATTTCTTGATTTCTATACTCAAGACCCAAACTTAAACTATGACTGTAATTGAAGTTAAAGGTTGAAAAATGAATAAGATGTATTTGATTTTGTGAATAAGCTAAGTTTTCATCTTTATATATTGTATATCGACTTCTTAATAAGAAGGCCATACTATATTTTTTTGAAACGCGATGTTTTAGGGCAAGTCCCGTTTCTCCAGTGCTGACAAACTCAATTTGTGCATGTACACTGCATGAGAACATAAGACAAACTAAAAAAAATAAGGTTCTAATATAGCGCATGTTCATAAGAAGAGGATGTAACAATTCTTGATTTCTCAAAGACGCCTTTACTAGAAAAAGTAATTTCTCTTAATTCATGTTGTCCATCCGTTTTAGTTTCGGTTATAATTTTATAGTGCGTATTATTTCCCTCTGAATTCTCTAAAATATGATCAATGAATTGCTTGTCATTTTTTGAAGTATTATTAATATATTTTTTTTGAATTTCTATATGCCTCGTTTTATCATAATTCTTATCTAAATAGTCATTTATATTACTTAAGACGTTTTCTGGTATATGTTTCTTCTTAATATAAATCTCAATATCTTCTAGAATACCTTCACTATTAAATGCCACACTATAGTGCAATTTATTAAGTTTAAATTTAGCTTCAAAACTAACCCTGTCACCTTTTTCTTCTCTAAAATACTTCAAGTAATTAACCTGATTAGCAATGCCATTAAAATAACGATGAGATACTTCTGGAAATTCTGAAGAAGAAATACGGGTTTCTTTTTCATGCTTAGATTGGGCAAAAGAAATAGAAGTGCATAATAAAAAAAGAAAAACCTTAAACTTCTTCATATCTAAAGCAGTTTACTTCATGATCATTTACCATACCAGTAGCTTGCATATGTGCATACACTACTGTGGACCCAACAAATTTAAATCCTCTTTTTTTCAAATCTTTACTTATTGCATCACTTAAAGGCGTGTTTGCGGGAATTTCACTTGCTTTTTTATAAACGTTTTTTATTGGCTTGCCCTGAGTAAACTGCCAAATATATGTACTAAAACTACCAAATTCTTCTTGGATTTTAATAAAAGCCTGGGCATTAGTAACGGTAGCGTTTACCTTTAATTTATTCCTGATAATTCCGGCATCTTGCAATAGAGAGTCAATTTTAGGCTGCTTGTATAGGGCTATTAAATTATAGTCAAAATTATCAAAGGCCCTTCTAAAATTTTCACGTTTTCTTAGTACGGTAATCCAACTTAATCCTGCCTGAAATGTTTCTAAAGTTAAGAATTCAAATAAAGTATCATCATTAAACACAGGAACACCCCATTCTTCATCATGATAGGCTTCATATAAGGCATCGCCTTTGCACCATGCACATCTATATTTGGTCATACGTTGGTAGCCGTCTTAATTAGCATTTAAAGTTACTATTTCTAATTGAAAATTTACTGTTTATTATGAAACAAATGTTACCTACTATATCCCTGTATTGTCATTATTTTGTAGTAAATAAGTAAGGATAAAGCATTCTTATGGACAAAAGATTTAATTTTTGAGCTAAGGCTCTAATAAAACAAATAAATAATGTCACATCAAGTTATAGAAGATAGTTTAGAAAAAAGTATGTCTTATCAAGAATATTCAAACTTGGTAAATAAATTAACAGAAACCGAAGGCACCACAGGTGCAGAACAAACAGAAGCTTTAATTGGCTATACCAAGTTAAATCAACGTCGTATGAAACGATGGGATAAAACAGTAAAAATTTCTGAAGAAGCCAAAACTTTTGTTTCAGGTTTACAACATCAAATGACTTGGTTAGTAATCACAGAAAGTTGGTGTGGTGATGCTGCCCATGTTGTTCCTGTTATTAATAAGTTGGCAGAACTAAATGATAATATAAAGTTACACGTTGTGCTGCGCGATGAAAATTTAGCCTTAATGGATCAATATCTTACCAACGGCGGCAGAGCAATTCCTAAGCTTTTAATGATAGATGATGAAACAGGTGATGTGGTAGACACCTTTGGTCCTAGACCTAGCGAAGCTACAAACATGGTCAATGACTATAAGCAAAAGAATGGCACGCTTACGCCTGAATTCAAAGAAAAACTTCAGTTTTGGTATAATAAGAATAAAGGACAAAATATTATCGAAGATATCACGCAGAAACTATGTGAATTGGAACCTAGTATGTGTGTTTAAAAAAAAGGTCAAGCTAAAGCTTGGCCTCTTTTTTTGAGCTTGAATTACTGAAAAAAACAAGAGTAATTTATCAGTTCTGTGATAAAAATTAGGATTTTCGTTCCAAACATTGAAAATATGATAAAAATCATCTTAAATACTAGACAGGCGAATTAAATTTGCCTTGTTGGATGTTCTTCCATTCGTAAAATTTAAGATTATGAATACCGTTATAAAATCAGCCCTAGAACGCAGTATATCTTATAAATCCTATAGAGCATTGGTTAAACAATTGGCCAAAGATAGCTCCTCTACTGGATTAGAAAAAACAAAAGCTTTCGCAAATTACACCAAGCTGAATGACAAGCGAATGGCACGTTGGGACAAAACAATTAAAGTGCCCAAAATAGCGCAGGATATAATTTCTGAATTTAATCATAGGATCACTTTATTAGTGATTACAGAGAGTTGGTGTGGTGATGCAGCTCATGTAATTCCTGTATTAAACAAAATAGCTGAATTAAATTCAAACCTTAGCTTAAGACTCGTTTTAAGAGATGAAAATCCTGAATTAATGGATCGCTTTTTAACCTTTGGAAATAAATCTGTACCGAAAGTTATTATTATTGATAATGAATCTGGAGCAGTTATACAAACCTATGGTCCAAGACCAACAGAAGCAGCAAATTATGTAAGACGCTTTAAATCAAAACATGGTACTTTAACGCCTCATTTTAAAGAAGATTTACAACATTGGTATAATAATGACAAAGGGCAAAATGTAATTCAAGATATAACACAACTGCTTAGCCAGTTAGAACCTATCGCTTACCAATAAAATAAAATGTTATAGTTCCCGGCTGCGACTCTCTAGAATAGTCCGGGCTAAAACTAGATTGCTTAGCATATTCTAGAGCATGTTCAATTAGGCATTCATTATCAGATGTTGACGATGCCGTATTCACATAAGTATTGGTTACATCTCCCGCTGAATTCACTTGAATATTCACAACAATTTTACCATCTACTTCACATAAATATACTGGGATAGGGATATTTACCTTGTTCCTGTCTTTTAAGGAAAAACTTATCGAACTTTTGGCATTGTTATTTTCTGAACGTTTTTCTTTCAACAAATTATTTAATTTATTGAATTTTGAAAGTTCATCTTCATTTATTTTTGACTCCGTAGATTCAAACTTTTTATCAGGGATACTGGCACTTTCAGAACCATCTGTACTTGGTTTAGGAACATAATCTTCAGGTGGCGCAATCTTTTCAAAAGCTTGCGCAAAATGTTTGTTTTCCTGGCCTTCGTTAAATGCTTTGTTTGTTTCTGCCTTGCTATTCGCTAATTTTTCTAAATGTTCTAAAGCCTTTATTTCTTCTTCTGTAAGTTCTTTTTCAGGCTCCATTTCATAATAGCTCTCAGAGCTAATATCATCCTTTTGTTTTAAACTTAAATTAAAAACAAATAGAATTACAGTTCCTGAAATAAGGAATGTAATAAGTAGGGCTTTATGTTGATCTGTTAGGTGCAAATCTTACTAATTAATCGCAAAGGTATTTGAAATATACGTAAAATAAGATAATTAGTTGGTTAAGCTACTTATAAAGCTTTCAAGAGACAAGGCATTTTCTACGTTGAAATCACCAATTTTAGTTCTTTTAAGAGCAGATAAATGCCCCCCTGAATTTAAGGCTTTTCCAAAATCATTAGCTAAAGACCTTATATAGGTCCCTTTACTACATACAACTCTAAAATCTATATTTAAGTTATTAATAGCCGTGATTTCAAACTCCGTCACCTGAACCGTTCTTGCTTTAACCTCAACTTGTTCTCCGGCTCTAGCAAATTCATACAAACGTTTACCATCCTTTTTTAGTGCAGAAAACACTGGAGGAAATTGTTGAATCTCTCCAACAAACTGCTGTGTGGTTTTATGTATTAAATCTTCAGTAATATGATGTGTTGGAAATGATGCATTGATTTCGGTTTCTAAATCAAATGATGGCGTGGTACTTCCTAAAACCATGGTACCTGTATATTCCTTTATTTGACCTTGAAAAGTATCAATCTGTTTTGTCATTTTACCCGTACAAATAACCAATAAGCCCGTAGCTAAAGGGTCTAAAGTCCCTGCATGTCCTACTTTTATTTTTTTAATATTAAAAGCCTGACGTATTTCCCAACGCATTTTATTCACCACTTGAAAAGAGGTCCAATGCAACGGTTTATCAATTAAAAGCACCTGTCCCGAAAGGTAATCATCAACGGTCTTCATATTAATAGAATAATGAAAAAGCAATGGCAATGACGCCAACAATAGCGCAGTAAACAGCAAAGTATGTAAGTTTGCTTTTCTTCACCAATGAGATCATCCATGTGCAGGCAAATAAGCCGGCAACAAAAGCGGCAATAAAACCAATCGATAGAGCCGTTATATTGCCACTATCATATGATAAATCTCCACTTAAAATGTCTTTTGCTATTTTTCCAAATATTAATGGTACCACCATCAAAAACGAAAAGCGAGCTGCTTTAGTTTTATCATTGCCCAGTAAAACTGAGGTAGAAATAGTAGCTCCTGAACGAGAAATACCCGGAAGCATGGCAATAGCTTGCGAAACACCAATAACAAAAGCATTTTTAAAGGATACTTTTTTGTCAGTATCTTTAGCTTTATCTGCCATGAATAGTAGGACAGCCGTAATTAAAAGCATAAAACCTACTAAAAGAATATTACCTCCAAAAAGCGCTTCTAGCTGTTCCTCAAAAAACAAACCAATCAGCACCGCTGGAATCATGGAAACGGCAATTTTAGCAATAAATTGCAAATCTTCATTCCATTCAAATTTTAAAGCGCCTTTAATAAGATCTAAGATATCTTTTCTAAACACGACAATAGTACTAAGTGCTGTGGCAAAATGAAGTACAACAGTGAAAAGCAAACTTTCTTCTGGCACTGATTGATCACCAAGAATGGCTTTACCCAGTTCTAAATGTCCACTTGAAGATACTGGTAAAAATTCCGTAAGTCCTTGAATAATTCCTAAAATGATTGCATCTAATATTTCCATGGGGCAAAAATATTAAAATACTCACACAATTAACATCGCTCTCTTAATAATAAAATATTATTTTAGATAGGTTATAATTGAAGTCATGAAAATAGTATTAGCACCAGATAAATTCAAAAATTCGCTATCGGCATTGGAATTTTGTAAAACTGTTGAAAAAGGACTTCGTTCAGTAAATCCTAATATAGAGATTATAAAACTACCATTAGCTGATGGTGGAGATGGCACTATTGAAGTGGTGAACTTCTATCTTAAAGCAGATACTATTAAGGTAAAAGTTTCTAATCCCCTTTTCTCCCCTATCCTAGCGTCTTACCTATATTCTAATCATACGGAAACAGCATTTATTGAAATGGCTGAGGCTTCCGGCGTCAAACTTTTGAAATCAGAACAATTAAATTGTAAAAATGCCACAACACTAGGCACAGGAGAGATGATACTTGATGCCATTAATAAAGGAGCCACCAAAATAATTTTAGGTATAGGAGGAAGTGCAACAAACGATTGTGGCATTGGTATGGCCACAGCATTAGGTTATCGTTTTTTAGACAAAAACAATGCGGAAATTAAACCTATTGGTGCTAATTTATCTAACATTACAGCCATTGACCTTACACAGGTTGATCCTAGACTAAACAAGGTAAAATTTAGCATCGCTTGTGATGTTTCTAATCCCTTATATGGTAAGAATGGGGCCGCCCATATCTATGCCGCTCAAAAAGGCGCCTCAAAAAAAGATATTGTGATGCTAGACCAAGGGCTTCGAGATTTTTCTGCAATCCTAGAGGCGACTTTTGGAGTTCAATTTCAATCCACTAAAGGAGCAGGGGCAGCTGGCGGCATGGGTATCGCATCAAAGGTTTTTCTAAATGGTAAATTAGATCCCGGCATTCAACTTATTAAGAACCTCGCCAACTTTGATAATGACATAGAAGGAGCCGATTGGATTATTACAGGGGAAGGTAAATTGGACACACAAACGCTATCAGGAAAAACGATTAAAGGCGTTATCAATTCAGCAAAAACAAAAAACATAAAAGTGGCAGCGTTTTGCGGTACTCTTGATTTTCAAAATAAATCCATTAAAGATTTTGGCATTGATTATTTAGATCTTATAGATCATTATGCATTGCATAAAGAAGATGCCATAAATAATGGGAAAAAGTACTTAACTATCCTTTCAAAAAAATTTGCAGAAACTTTTATTAAATAAATACGCTAATAGCAATGTGGAACTTCTGCCAAAACTAAGGTAAAGTCAAACCTAAGTATGTTTATTTCTTATCAGGATTTAAAAGAATGGCATAAATTTGAATACCAAAGCCAATAAGTACTAAAGCTGGTGCTAAACGAATACGTCTCCAGCTAAAAATGTCCGGGTTAAAAACATGAGGATCGTCACTACCGCCGCCAGCCATTAGGATAAAACCTAAAGCAATTACTGCCAAACCAATAAACATAAATTTATAGTTTTTCTTACCAAATACAAAGATTGGCTTTACTTCTGCTTTACGTTTTTTCTCTCCCATAATTAGCTTCTATCGCAAAATTTAGTGCAAAGTAATAGAATTATTTGAAATTATTATGTTAATCTATTTCTAATTTATACCTCTAGTAGTACAATTCATCGGTCTTTAAATTTAAGAAACGCTGGGTAGCAAAATGTGTACTAATCCAAGTAATGATAATTCCTAAGCCAAAAACAACCACAAATAATAGACCCACCAATATTGGATTACTTAATAATTCTAATTCTACAAAAGTTTTATTTAAATAGTACAGGACTATAGCCATGCCAATTAAGGCTAATAAAGCACCTATAATACCCAGTTTTATGCTTTTCCAAATAAAAGGGCGTCTAATAAAACGTTTTGTTGCTCCAACCATTTGCATCGTTTTTATGGTAAATCGTTTTGAGTAAACTGCCAAGCGAATAGAACTATTAATTAAAAGCACAGCAATTAATGTAAAAATGCCACTTACAAGTAATACCCAGAAACTAATTTTCTTAACGTTGTCATTCATGAGCTTCACCAAGTCATTATCATAAGTAACTTCTTCAACAAAATCTTTATTTAAGGCTTCCGCTGATATCTTTTCCAGATGTTCAGAGGTGACAAAATTCGCTTTCAAATGGACATCAATAGAATTCTGCAACGGGTTATAGCCCACAAAATCCATAAAATCCTCGCCATTTTCAACTTTCATGATTTCTGCGGCTTGTTCTCTTGAAACGTATTCTGTAGACTTAACATATTCAGCCATAGCTAAACTTTTTTCAAGCTGCTTTGTTTCAACTTCCTTGGCAGAATCCTTTAAATAAATAGTAACAACAACTTGTTCCTTAAAGTGATCAGATACTTTTTGGGCATTCAGTATAAGCATTCCCAATAATCCTAATAAAAAAAGCACTAAGGCAATACTTAAAACTACAGAAAAGTATGAAGAAATAAGCTTCCGCTTTTGGTGTTTTTCAAATGATGAACTCATAAAATAATTGGATTAATAGCGTAAAAATAATAAAGTAAACGCAATCTATAATTTATATAAACTAAAACATCAGCAATTTGTTGTAAAAGACCATGGACTAAGAAAAAGTCTTTGGCTTCATACTGATTAGGTACACCCCTATAATTACTAAAAGACATGACGTAATCTTTATCCAATTTACATCCTCATTATAGGTATTATCATTGAGCAACATGGATAAGATAAACACAATTACAAAACTCACCGCAGGTTGTACATAAGTATAACTCCCTGCAACTGATGGAGAAACTTGTCTGAGTGCATAAATATTGAATAGAAAGGTTAGGAATGTTGTAAACACAATAACATAGGCTATGACCATATAGGTGCTAAAATCAAATAAGTCATAATCTGTATTATACAATACATCATTCATCCCAAAGGGAATTACAAATAGCAATCCAAATAAAAACACCCAACTGATAATGCTAATAAAATGATATTTCTTCATTAACGGTTTAACAGTAACTTGATATAATGAATAAAACAATACATTCATAAACACAAAAAGATTACCTAAAAAACTACTAGTTCCCTCAGCTACTTGACCATACCACACTAATCCAATAGCTCCTGAAGCCCCAATAGCAAGGCCTAATATTTTATATTTATTTGCTTTTTCTTTTAATACAATCATACTTAAAATAAAAACTACTGCTGGTGCAGATGTCATTATAATGGAGGTATCTATAGGTGAAGTTAAACTCAATCCATGAAAAAAGAATAACTGATTACAAGACGCACCAAAGAGTCCACAGAGCATCAGTCTAAAAATATCTTTCTTTTCTATTTTTTCTTTAACAAACAACTTAATGAACCAAAATATCAATCCCGCACCTAAAACCCTGAAGAAAACAAAGGGGGTTGGGTTAATTTTTTCGGGCATAATTCCTTTAGCAATAAAATGATTTGCTGCATAAATGACATGTGTTGCAAACAAGGCAAAATGCGCTTTTATTATATTGCTTTTACTCAAGATTAGTATTAGATTTTAATGAATTCCCCTTTTTATTTCACCAAAAGTAAACGTAATATTTTATAAATATTTACGAAACTCATTTTTTGTGCATATGGCTACTCGGTTTCCAATTAAAACGTAAATTTGCAACTTCTTAAATAAGGATGACAATGAAGTACAATTTCAACGAAATTGAAGCCAAATGGCAAAAGTATTGGGCAGAAAACCAAACATTTAAAGCAGAAAACCAAAGTGAAAAACCAAAATATTATGTTTTGGATATGTTTCCTTATCCAAGTGGTGCAGGATTGCATGTTGGTCATCCGCTAGGTTATATAGCCTCAGATATTTATGCGCGTTACAAACGTCATCAAGGGTTTAATGTATTGCATCCGCAAGGGTATGATTCTTTTGGTTTACCAGCCGAGCAGTACGCCATACAAACCGGACAACACCCAGCCATTACAACAAAAGATAATATTAGTACCTATAGACGCCAATTAGACCAAATTGGTTTTTCTTTTGATTGGTCTAGAGAAGTAAGAACATCTGATCCCTCTTATTACAAATGGACGCAGTGGATTTTTATTCAACTGTTTAATTCTTGGTATAACAATGACACAGACAAGGCTGAAGACATTAGTACTTTAGAAAAACTATTTTCTACTGAAGGCAATTCAAATGTTAATGCCGTTTGTGATGATAATATTGAGTCGTTTTCAGCTGAAGACTGGAATGACTTTTCTTCAGAAAAGCAACAAAAAATACTATTACAATACAGATTAACTTATTTAGCGGAAACAGAGGTAAACTGGTGTCCTGCTTTAGGAACTGTTTTGGCTAATGACGAAATTGTGAACGGCGTTTCTGAACGTGGTGGCCACCCTGTTATTAGAAAAAAAATGACGCAATGGAGTATGCGTATTTCGGCTTATGCTGAACGTTTACTTCAAGGCTTAAATAAAATTGATTGGACCGATTCTTTAAAAGAAAGTCAGCGTAACTGGATCGGGAAATCGGTTGGTGCATCAGTATCTTTTAATGTAAATAATCATGATGCCGTAATTGACGTGTTTACAACGCGTCCAGATACTATTTTTGGCGTGTCGTTCATGACCCTAGCACCGGAGCATGAGTTGGTGTCCAAAATAACAACTCCTGAGCAAAAAGAAGAGGTTGATACTTATATTAAAGCGACTGCAAAACGTAGTGAGCGCGATAGAATGGCAGATGTAAAAACCATTTCTGGAGCATTTACAGGAGCTTATGCCGAACATCCGTTTTCAAAAGAACCTATTCCTATTTGGATTGGCGATTATGTTTTAGCAGGTTACGGCACAGGGGCTGTCATGTCTGTACCTTGTGGCGATGAACGCGATTACGCTTTTGCAAACCATTTTAATATTCCTATTCCTAATATTTTTGAAGGTGTTGATATTTCTGAAGAAGCCTTTTCAGATAAAGAAAAAACAATTATTGCAAATAGTGATTTCCTTAATGGATTGAATTATAAAAAAGCGACAAAACGGGCTATTTACGAATTAGAGCAAATTGGTCAAGGTGAAGGAAAAACGAACTACAGATTGCGAGATGCCGTATTTTCACGTCAACGCTATTGGGGTGAACCGTTTCCCGTTTACTACATGAATGGCTTGCCACAAATGATAGAAGCGGAGCATTTACCAATAAAATTACCTGAAGTTGAAAAATACTTACCAACCGAAACTGGTGAACCTCCTTTAGGAAACGCAACTGTTTGGGCTTGGGACACTGCAAAAAATGAAGTTGTTTCAAATGATTTGATTGATAATGAAACTATTCATCCTTTAGAATTGAATACCATGCCAGGTTGGGCAGGAAGTTCATACTATTTTATGCGTTATATGGATCCGGATAACCAAAATGAAATCGCTTCAAAAGAAGCTATGGATTATTGGCAAGATGTTGATTTGTATATAGGCGGAAGCGAGCATGCTACAGGACATTTATTGTATTCACGTTTTTGGCAAAAATTCTTGTTTGATAAAGGGGTTGTGCCCTATGATGAGTATGCTAAAAAGCTGATTAACCAAGGTATGATTTTGGGGACGAGTGCTTTTGCTTATAGACTTGACTTAGGTAGTTTTGGATTTGATGGAAAAGGAGAAGACATCAAAGATCAAATGTATAAATTCAATGTTTTTGTTTCATCAGAATTATTAAATAGACTAAAGGATTCTGTCGAGGAAAAGGTTGAATTCACAAATAAGGTTAGAACCAAATTAGCATCGATTAATTTGGATAAGGGAAGATTAGTTAATGTGAATATTGACTTAAAAAGAGTTCATGCTATTCATGCCGATGTATCCTTTGTTAATAGTTCAAATGAATTAGATGTTAAAGCTTTTAGAAATTGGAGAGAAGAGTATAAAGCAGCTATTTTTATTGGAGAAAAAGGCGAAATAATTGAAGAAGGCAACGATGTTTACAAAGTGGGTCGTGACGTTGAAAAAATGTCCAAATCCAAATACAATGTGGTCAATCCAGATGATATTGTAGCAGATTATGGTGCAGATAGTTTACGCCTTTATGAAATGTTTTTAGGCCCATTAGAACAATATAAACCTTGGAATACGGCTGGTATTACCGGTGTGCATTCATTCCTTAAAAAACTTTGGAAATTATATGCGGATGATAACGGACTAAAAGTTACAGATGCCGCCCCAACAAAAGATAATTTAAAAACGCTTCATAAAACCATTAAGAAGGTTCAAGAAGATATTGAGAACTTTTCTTTTAATACATCGGTGTCGACGTTTATGATTGCCACTAATGAGTTAACGGCTCAGAAATGTACTAGCAAGGATATCCTAGAGCCATTATTGATTTTAATATCACCATATGCGCCGCATATTGCCGAAGAACTTTGGAGTCAATTAGGAAATACCACCTCTATTTCTACGGCAGCTTTTCCAGAATTTGATGCCAGTCATTTGGTAGAAAGTAGTAAGAATTATCCAATCTCATTTAATGGTAAAATGCGTTTCACCATGGAATTACCATTGGATATGAGTAAAGATGCTATTGAAGAAGCAGTCTTGGCAAACGAAAAAACACAAGAACAATTAGCAGGAAGAACACCTAAAAAAGTGATTGTGGTTCCTGGTAAAATTGTAAATATTGTTGGATAATGCAATTAAAGCGATTTAAGTAATAAATACCTAAGACAAGTTGTTTTTATTTGGATTCCTATAAATTAGGAATCCAAATTATTCGAATAGCGCCTTGTTAGTATTAAGGATTCTTTACAAGAAGGCAAACCGTTAATTAAGGACTTGACAATATTGCATCTACATAATTGAGAAACGTAAATGGATAGTATTGAGATTATTGGTTTTTTAGCCGCCGTATTAACAACGGCTGCATTCTTACCACAAGTATATAAAACATGGAAGACAAAGGATGTGTCAAGTTTGTCATTACCCATGCTCATTCTTTTTTTTATAGGTATTGTATCTTGGTTAATCTATGGCGTCTTAAAAAATAGCCCATCTATGATTTTTGCTAATAGTATTACCGTAATATCGTCATTTTTATTGATGTATTTCAAAATTAAATACGGCAAAAATTAAATCAAATTAGTAATTCCCCCGCATATTTTATTGCTCAAATTCCCTTTTTGACAAAATAGTAATTTCATTTTTTTTGATTTCACAAAAATCTATTGGACTTCATTTACAGTTCATTTTTTTCCTCATTTCGTTGTAATTTGCACGCAGAAATTAACCTAAAAATATATTTATGAAAATTGGCGTTCCTAAAGAAATTAAGAATAATGAAAGTAGAGTTGGCATCACGCCAGCCGGTGTTTTTGAGCTTACTAAAAGAAATCATACTGTTTTTGTTCAAACTCAAGCTGGTTTTGGTAGCGGTTTCTTTGATGAGGACTATTTAGAAGTAGGCGCCATTATTTTATTAACCATTGAAGATGTCTATGCTTCAAGCGATATGATTGTAAAAGTAAAAGAGCCTATTGAATCTGAATACGGATTAATAAAACCGGATCAAGTGGTTTTTACCTATTTTCATTTTGCCTCTAGCGAAGTGTTAACAAAAGCCATGATTGATAGCAAGGCCATTTGCATTGCATACGAAACGGTTGAAGACGCTGATGGTTCACTACCATTATTAATTCCTATGTCTGAAGTAGCAGGTAGAATGTCCATACAACAAGGTGCTAAATATTTAGAAAAACCCATTAAAGGACGCGGTGTCTTATTAGGTGGTGTTCCGGGAGTTCCTCCTGGTAAGGTTTTGGTTTTAGGTGCAGGAATTGTAGGGATTCAGGCTGCTAAAATGGCCGCTGGCTTAGGAGCGCACGTTACAATTATGGATATTAATATGAAGCAATTGCGTTATGTAAATGATGTCATGCCCAATCATGTGGTAACCGAGTTTTCTAGTGAGTATAATATCAGGAAACGCATTAAAGAAACTGATTTAATTATTGGAGGCGTATTAATTAAAGGTGCAAAAGCACCAAAATTAATCACCAAGGACATGCTTAAAGACATGCACCCAGGCGCAGTAATTGTTGATGTAGCGGTAGATCAAGGTGGTTGTTTTGAGACCACTAAGGCAACAACGCATGAAAACCCAACGTATATTATAAATGACGTGGTGCACTATTGTGTTGCAAATATGCCAGGCGCTGTACCGCACACCTCTACAGTAGCTTTAACCAATGTAACGTTGCCTTATGTGATAAAGTTAGCCAATGAAGGCTGGGAAACAGCTTGCAGAAACAGTTTACCTTTATCAAAGGGACTGAATGTTGTAAAAGGCAAAATTGTATATAAAGAAATTGCTGAAGCTTTCAATTTAGAGTTAAGCGTGTAGCATCTAATGATAGAGCGTTGATTAAAGCCGTTTGAATCTTAAATTAAGATTTAAACGGCTTTAATGTATCATACAGATAATGTCCTGACAAAATTTCACTAAAAAACCTTGGCGTTATTTTTGTTATATTTAGTGGAGTAATCACAATTTAAAAAAGAAAAAATGATCGGATATTATATATTAATTGGAGCCGTTGCCTTAGTGAGTTGGGCAGTAAGCAATACGCTAAAACGTAAGTTCGCAAAATACTCTAAAGTACATTTACGCAACGGAATGAGTGGTGCTGAAATTGCTAAAAAAATGTTAGCAGATAATGGTATTTATGATGTTGAAGTTATTTCAACACCTGGGCGTTTAACAGATCATTATAATCCAAAAAACAAAACGGTTAATCTTAGTGAAGCTGTGTATAATCAACGTAATGCCGCGGCGGCTGCAGTAGCAGCACACGAGTGCGGTCATGCAGTTCAGCATGCTCAAGCCTACAGTTGGTTGCAAATGCGATCTACCTTGGTACCTATGGTAAGTGTAACTTCGGGCATGTCTCAATGGTTAATTATTGGAGGGTTAGTGCTTGGTGGCGCTGCAGGCATAGGTTTAGGCTGGTGGGTAGCTGTATTAGGTGTGGTCTTTATGGGATTTGCAACACTCTTTAGTTTTATTACATTGCCTGTAGAGTATGACGCGAGTAATAGAGCTTTGGCTTGGCTGAAAAATAAAAACATGGTAACTCCAGAAGAATATAAAGGTTCTGAAGATGCTCTAAAATGGGCAGCAAGAACATATTTGGTGGCCGCCATTGGTGCCTTAGCCAACTTGCTATATTGGGCGCTTCAAGTTTTTGGAGGTCGAGATTAGATATAAAGAACATAAAATAAGGATAAAGCTTCGATTGGTTTCGGAGCTTTTTTTTATATATTGTCGTGAGAAAATAAAACACATCTAAACAATTATGGAAAACAATATTGGAAATAAATTATTAGTAGCGCATTTAGACGACGCTGAAAAAGTAGCTTTTTACAAAAAGACATATTCCCATGTCGCTGGCGGCGTATTAGTATTTATTCTATTTGAATACTTATTACTTCAAAGTGATACCATTATTGATTTTATGCTGTCTATGACTGAAGGTTGGCGTTGGTTGATTATGCTTGGAGGCTTTATGTTTATTACTAACTATGCCGAAAAAATGACCTTAAAAACACCAGACAAAAACATGCAGTATTTAGCCTTTGGCATTTACATTCTGGCCGAAGCCTTAATTTTTGTTCCGCTAATTTATATTGCCGCATTTTACATGGAATCTGGCCCAGAAATTTTAAATCAAGCAGCTATTGTCACCTTGGCGCTGTTTACGGGCTTATCAGCTGTAGTTTTTGTTACAAAAAAGGATTTTTCGTTTTTAAGAACGGGTTTAACCGTTGGCTTTTTTATAGCTATGGGTTTAATCATTGCTGGCAGTTTATTCGGATTTAATTTAGGATTGTGGTTTTCTGTAGGTATGTGTTTACTGGCCGCTGG
This sequence comes from Algibacter mikhailovii, assembly GCF_014651495.1. Lineage (GTDB taxonomy): Bacteria > Bacteroidota > Bacteroidia > Flavobacteriales > Flavobacteriaceae > Algibacter_E > Algibacter_E mikhailovii. Next base: position 248,884 of record NZ_BMWZ01000005.1, on the reverse strand, counting down.
TTCTATTATATATCAAACTTCAAATTTGGTAAATAAATATACCAATGATGAGTATATTCCTGCTGCGCTAGGATTATTTGCCTCATTAATGTTATTATTTTGGTATGTATTAAGCATTTTTCTATCGAGAGATTAATCGCTTTAACAAAAATATATGATGAAAGCCCTGAATGTATTCAGGGCTTTTTTCGTTTCTTTACCTCTCAATAAATTTAGAAATGAATCCGGTTACATATTATCATGAACATGCAGATAAATACCAAAATGAAGTTAAACGTTTAGGGCGACAAATTGCTACCTTAAGTATCCTACGCTTGCTAGTTTTTATAGTTTCTGGCTTTGGTGTTTATTTATTTTTTAATGCCTTACAAATAATGGTCCCTCTTCTTATTGTAGGGGTCATCCTCTTTTTATACCTGCTATCAAAATACACCGATTTAAAACGACAACGCTCATTTCATAAAAAGCTCATTCAGATAAACACAGATGAAATAGACATTGCGAATGGCAACTTTCACGATAGAGATTCAGGGCTACAATTTCAAGATCCAAAGCATTTTTACAGCTTAGATATTGACCTCTTTGGTAGAGGGTCCTTTTTTCAATTCGTTAATAGAACAACTATTAAAGAAGGTACTGCAAAGTTAGCCCATGCGTTAAAAGCAAACGATATTCTTGATATTACATCTAGACAAGAGGCTATTAAAGAATTAAATAAAAAACCGCAATGGCGCCAATATTATTCAGCTACTTCTAATTTGGTTGCGGTTGAAACTCCCGCCAAACAAATAATACATTGGCTTAAAACTCATAATAGCTTTTTACCAAAAGGAATGGCTTGGCTACCGCAAGTATTTAGTATTACGTCAATCTTAATAGTAGTTCTCACCTACTTTGGGGTTATTACTCATCAAGCTTTTATTGGCTATTGGTTGCTAATAGGCTTAGGCATTTCAGGAATATATTTAAAGAAAATCAATGTTTTAGCTTCTAACACTGATAAGGTTAGAGACACATTCCGTCAGTATGCCCAATTGTTAGATTTAATTGAAAATGAAACATTCACTTCTGAATTATTAGTACGTAAACAAAAAGAAATTCAGGCTGGTGATAAAAAAGCATCAGCAATTTTTAAAACCTTTTCAAAGTATTTAGATGCTTTAGATAATAGAAACAATTTAATAGGCGCTGTTTTTGGAAACGGGTTATTCTTAATCGATTTAAAAAACAGCTACCAAATAGAACAATGGATCAGTCAATACGGCGACAAGGTAGCCGATTGGTTTGAAGTGGTGTCTTTTTTTGATGCCTATAACGCCTTAGGAAATTATGCTTATAACCATCCTGATTTTGTTTATCCAGAATTGGTTGAAAATGGCCCAACAATAAAAGCGCAAAGCTTAGGTCATCCGTTATTGGATAATAAGAAAAGGGTTGATAGTGATTTATATATTGATAATAAAGCGTTTTTTATCGTCACTGGTGCAAATATGGCCGGTAAAAGTACTTTTTTAAGAACGGTATCATTGCATATTGTTATGGCCAATATGGGCTTACCAATATGCGCTAAGTCTAGTCAATATAATCCTATTAAATTAATAACAAGTATGCGCACCTCAGACTCATTGACGGATGACAGTTCTTATTTCTTTTCAGAATTAACAAGACTAAAATATATTGTGGATGCTATTCAAGAGGATTCCTATTTTATAGTACTCGATGAAATTTTGAAAGGAACCAATAGTACCGACAAAGCCATAGGTTCAAGAAAATTTGTAGAAAAACTGGTAGCCTCACAGGCTACAGGAATCATAGCAACTCACGACTTAAGTTTGTGTGAAATTGAACAGAAATTACCTGCGGTGAAAAACTATTATTTTGATGCTGAAATTATTAAAGACGAGCTTCATTTTGACTATAAGTTGAAACAAGGTGTTTGTCAAAACATGAATGCCTCCTTCCTGCTTAAGAAGATGGAAATTGTCTAAAACAAGGTGTTTTTATGAATAACTTAGAATAAAACTCATTATTTAAGCTCTATTTTTTGGGATGAACCAAGCTCATCTCATCAATCAAATGTGTTGCACCAGCATATTTATCGATAATAAAAAGGACGTACCGTAAATCTACCATAATGTTTCTACATATTTCGGGATCATAATAAACGTCACTCATAGTACCTTCCCAAACACGGTCAAAGTTCAACCCTATTAGATTGCCATGGGCATCAATAGTAGGGCTTCCAGAATTCCCACCTGAAGTATGATTAGTGCCCAAGAAACATACCGGAATTTTGCCATTAACATCGGCATAAGGCCCATAATCCTTACTTTTATACAAGTCACGTAATCTTTGTGGCACATCAAACTCATAGTCCCCAGGAATATATTTTTCAATTACCCCATCTAAATAGCTTACAGCATTATAGCTTACAGCGTCCCTAGGCGAATAGCCTCTAACCTGCCCATAAGTAACTCTGAGCGTATTATTGGCATCTGGAAAATAACGCTCATTAGGCAGCACCTCTAAAAGCGCTTTCATATATTCTTTTTGCAAGGCTGTGATAGGTGATTTTTTCTGATCGTATTCTAATAGCGTAGATGTATAAAATTCTTCAATCATTGGTTTAGCGAATACATAGGCTGAATCTTCATTAATTCTTTTTAGAATTTCTTCTGAGGAGCCTTCAAAAAGTTTTAGAGCGGTATCTAAAGATGTATATGCCGTTTTATCATAAATAGAAGCGTCTACATAGCTCGAATGAAATGGCATTACATTTTCAAAAACACCCTTATCAACAGTGCTATCATAATTTTTATGAATTTTTTTCAAGTAATTCGTAATTGATACTTTTGCCTTATCTAAAGCCTCAGGATCGTTTTTAACGTTTTGTTCAAATTGATAGGTTCTAAACGCCATCATCATTAATTCATTGGTCACTAAAAATACCTCAATAAAATTTCTGCGCTTAACGTCAACCTCAGCAAAATCCTTGTATAAACGTTCAAATTCAGGAAGAATATTGCCGTATTTACTTTCCTGGCCTTCTTCTTTTAAAACCTGAAGAAACTTAGCTTCAAAAGCTTTTCGTTTAACAATAGCCTCACTTTTTTCAATACCTAAATCTTGGCCTATCCATTTTTTCCAGGCATTAGCTATTCTAGCTTGCTTTGAAGCATATTTAATACGAATATCATCACTAGCCTTCATATGAGCATCAATCACTTTTAATGCCGCTTCTCTAATAGCAATATTACTAGGATTAAAATTTTTAGTTAAATGTTCTATGGCCACCGCGGGCAAGTACTCATCTGTAGTGCCAGGAAAGCCAAAAACTAAAGTAAAATCGCCTTCTGAAACACCATCCAAAGAAATTGGTAAATAATGTTTTGGCGTATACGGCACATTATCTTCGCTATATTCAGCTGGCTGATTATTTTTATTGGCATAAATTCTGAATAATGAAAAATCACCAGTATGCCTTGGGAACACCCAATTATCTGTATCACTACCAAATTTACCAATGCTAGTTGGCGGAGCTCCAACCAAACGGATATCTTCAAACCGCTCTGTGACAAATAAGAAGTATTGATTGCCCTTGTAAAAGGATTTTATCTTGGTGTCCTGCCATTTCTCTTTAACAACTTCTTTCTGGTAGGCATTACCGTTTTTATCAATTAATGATTGCTTTTCTTTTTCGGTCATAGTATCTAAAACCCCAGATAGCACGTGGTTGGTCACATCTTCTATCCGCACTATAAACTCAATATATAAGCCTTTATTAGGCAATTCATCCTTCATGTTTTCAGCCCAAAACCCGTTTTTTAAATAATCGTTTTCTAAAGAAGAATGCGATTGAATCTGACTAAATCCACAATGGTGATTAGTAAGAACAAGCCCTTTGGGTGAAATTATTTCACTCGTGCATCCACCGCCAAAATGACCAATAGCATCTTTTAAACTAGACTCGTTAACATCATAAATATCTTTAGCGCTTAGTTTACTTCCTAAAGTCTTCATTTCCTCTTCATTCATACCTTCTAAAAGGGAAGGAATCCACATACCACCTTGCTGTGCACTTACTTGTATAACTAAAAAGAGTAAAAGAAATTTAAAACGTTTCATAGTAGACTATTTTGATCTCATCAAAGATAAAAAAGGGAACGAATTAATTTAATTTTTTAGTACTTTAAACCATTCTAAAAAGCACTTTATGTATCATAAGTCTAAGCTTCCCAACGTAGGAACCACCATTTTCTCAATAATGAGCAGGTTAGCAAAACAACATAATGCTATAAATTTATCCCAAGGGTTTCCAGATTTTGGTAGCGATCAAAACCTAATTAATCTGGTTAGTAAGGCCATGAATTCTGGCTATAATCAATACGCTCCTATGCATGGAAATATTGAATTGCGTAAGGCTATTTCAAAAAAAATGGAAACCTTATATAATTCAAGTTATCATCCTGAAGATGAAATCACGGTCACTGCTGGTGCTACTCAAGCTATTTCAACGATACTAAGCACCTTTATTGAACAGGATGACGAGGTAATCATCTTTAAACCTGCCTATGACAGCTACGAACCTGGGGTAAGATTGAATGGTGGAAAGCCCGTTGCTATTCAACTTCAAGCACCAGATTTTAGTGTGAATTGGAAGACGGTGAAACAAAAGGTGAATGATCTAACTAAAATGATTATCATTAATACGCCGCATAATCCTTCAGGCATGGTGTTTTCAGAAAATGACATGTTACAATTACAGGATATTACTCGAGATACTAACATTATAGTCCTCAGTGACGAGGTCTATGAGCATATGATTTATGATGGTTTAAAACATCAAAGCGCTTGTTTGTTCCCTGATTTGAAATCGAGAAGTTTTGTTGTAGCTTCATTCTGCAAAACCTTTCACAATACAGGATGGCGTATTGGCTATTGTTGCGCCCCTAAAGCACTCATGGCACTATTTATGCAAGTGCACCAATTTAGTGTGTTTTGTGTACACCACCCCACTCAAAAAGGAATTGCTGATTATATGCAAGAACCTAAACACTATTTAGGTTTAGCCGAGTTTTATCAAAATAAAAGGGATTTATTTTTAAACTTAATAAAACATTCTAGGTTTACTTTTAAACCATCAAGCGGCACGTATTTCCAAGTTCTTGATTATTCTAATATCACTTCAGAATATGACTTAGATTATGCGAAACGACTAACGGTCGAATCTGGGTTGGCATCCATTCCCTTATCTGTATTCAACGAGAATAATTTAGACAATAAGGTGCTTAGGTTTTGCTTTGCTAAAAAGGATGACACCTTAAAACGTGCTGCAGATATTTTAAATCGTATTTAAAATGCGGCTTTAGCTAGTTTTTCCATAAATGATTCAATTTTTTGGGGTTCTAACCATCGGGTCACCACCACTATATTATGCGCTTTGTCAATGACAATAAAATTACCCCCAAAACCTGCGGCATAGTAGATCGTTTCAGAGAGGTTTTCCCAATGTCTTGTCCCCTTTTGATTCAGCCACCACATATATCCGTAATTAGGATTAGGTTTGGACGGTGTTATAGCCTTTTCTATCCAATCAGAACTGATAATTGGTTGACCTTGCCATGTGCCATCATTCAAAAACAACAAGCCAAACCTAGCCATATCTTCAGCGGAAATAAATATACCACCACCCGAGTGCCCTCCTCCAGTAACCGATTGCATTTGGATGCCATCTACGGTAGTCCAAGCCTTGTCATAGCCAAACCATCGCCATGTTGTTGAAGCCCCTATTTTATCCATAAGATGATCTTTAAGAATTTGAGGCAATGGCTTTCTCCAAACTTGCAGCAGGGAATAGGCCAGAACATTTACACGCACATCATTATATTCCATTACCGTTCCCGGGTCATTTAGTGTTCTATTCTTCCAGTCGTCCAAATGCCCTTCTTTTGGAGGTCTATCAGCCCAATCTTTACCGCCCCATAACTCCCCAGACCAGTCTGAATTTTGTTGTAATAAATGCTGCCAGGTAATTTTTGAATTATGATCACCGTCAAAAGTGCCATCCCAGACATAATCTTTAACAAGGTCGGTTTCATCGGTAATTAGGCCGTTGTCAATTGCAAGACCTGCAACCGTTGACAAAAAGCTTTTTGTAACGCTAAACGTCATATCGACACGCTTGGTATCTCCCCATTTCGCAATGATATAGCCGTCTTTTAAAATAAGACCTGCAGGTCCTCCCCTTTTTTTTGTTGGGCCAAGTATCTCATGAAAAGGTTCTCGAGCAAAACCTTTTAATATGGCAATTCTTAAATCTCGAGATCCAGAATACTCATTGGCTTTAGCATAATCGACCACTTCCTGTAAAGCAACTTTATCTATGTTAAAACTCGAAGGGCTCTTCTCTTCCCACAAGGCATGAGGTTCAGGAAAATAAGTGTTTTGAGCCTCTGTTGGACACAAAAAAAATAGCATACAAATAGAAATGGACAGGGTAATAAAATTTTTCATAGACATTACTTTGGATTTTATTGGTTTTGAAATTAGTAAATAATTTTAAACCCTTGATAATTTGTGTAATTTTAAAGCATGAAAACGAAATTAAATATTGTTTTGATTCAAGCTGATTTGGTTTGGGAAAACCCTAAACAGAATCGTTTAAACTTCACTAAGAAAATAGAAGGCCTAGATGAGGGGGTAGATTTGATTATACTGCCGGAAATGTTTTCAAGCGGTTTTACTATGAATGCCTCAGCTGTTAGCGAAACTATGAGCGGTCCAACCGTATTATGGATGCAGGCAATGGCTTTAAAAAGGGATACTGCTATTATGGGCAGTATTGTTATTACTGAAGACAATCAATTCTATAACCGATTGCTTTTTGTAGAACCTTCAGGGAAAATTTCTTACTATGACAAGCGGCACACCTTTACTTTGGTGGGGGAAGACAAAATTTATACCGCTGGAAATAAAAAAATAATTCTAAACTATAAGGGTTGGAAAATATGCCCATTAATATGTTATGATTTGAGATTTCCTGTTTGGGCCAGAAATACTGAAGATTATGATGTATTAATTTACGTGGCTAACTGGCCTAAACCCAGAGTTTCGGCGTGGGATGCTCTATTAAAAGCTCGCGCTATTGAAAATATGTGCTACTGTATTGGCGTGAATCGGGTTGGTTTAGATGGCGTGCAAAGTGAATACTCCGGCCATTCAGCAGTTTATGATGTTTTAGGGAATGAAATAACGGCCATAACCCCATTTGAAGAACAAGTAGAAAGCGTGACTCTAGAAAAAAGACATATTGAAGCTTACAGAAATAAGCTCAAGTTTTTAAATGATAGAGATTCTTTTATTGTGCATTAAATTCTAGTCTGTGTTGGTCTCCCCAATCAGCTCTAACTTCAATATCTTTAAAATGGCTAACACGCTCTGGTTGGATTTTCTTTAAGTAGTTACCAGTGTCGTATTTTTTATTCCCGTTGGTGTCATGAATTACTCTTAAAGAATATATACCTGGTGATATATTTAAGAAATCAACATCTCCCTCTTGAGAAACAGCCTGTTCCAGTTTAACTTCTCCAGAAGAATTTGTTAATTGAATAATTATTGGAAGCTTAGCATTTATTAATCTAAATCTTACATAACCAAAATCAGATGACTTTCGAGTGTTTAAGGAATACGATAAAGTGTCATTCTTACCATCAAAAAAGCCAATAAAAGCCTCTGGAAGTATTTGGATCTTATATTTGTTTGCCTCGGTTTTATCAAAATTAAACGCATAGGTATTCTTAATGCTATCAAAATTAGCTGTGAATTTCACTTCTAGTGAGTCTTTATCCATGATAAAAACTTTAGAAGAATCAAAACTAACAAATGGTGTGCTTCCCGATATTTCAAAAGGTTCATTAAGGCCAATGGAGCCATCAGGCGCACTAGAAATAGTAAGTGAATCTCTTTTTTGCTCACTAATTCTTACAGTAAAGTCTTTTTCCAGAGTAGGATGTTTTACGTTAAAAACTAGAGAATCCACCTCCAATCTTGGCTTATACCAATACATTAAAGAATCTGTTTCCTTATCCTTTGTTATTCTATAATCAAAATCTTCTGGTGTATCAGAAATCACATTAATAGCCATGCCTTCATAGTCCCCTTCATAACCAAAAGCTATTTTCTCCCCAGTTAATAGTCTTGGTCTTGAGGCTTTAAAATCTAATTCTTCATTAAATAATCTTAGCGTATAAAGTGAATCTGTAGGTAATTCAATAAAGTTCTTATGGAAACCTATTTGATCTGTTTTTTGCTGAAACATATTATCCCCATTGCCATCTTTTAAAGCCATTAACATGTACTTCCCGGGTTTTACATTTTCAATTGAAAATGTTGTCGCACTATCTAGAGTATTGGTAATATATTTTGGCACTTCTTTATAAACAATAGAGTCAGAAAACGTGGAGTCGACATCATAAAGAGCCACATTGACAAAGGTTTCAGGCTTTTTAAAAAGTGCATCAACAATTTGTCCATTAACGGTAAGAGAATCTATATAATCTCCTGTAGAAAACACATAGCGGTAATACGGATAAGGATTTCCCTCGTTATTGTCTACTATACTATTCCCAAAATTGAAAGCATAAGTTGTATTGGGTAATAAGGTGTCGCTTATTTTTATAGTAATGTATTTACTTGCACCTCCAAGAGGTGTAACCTCCGGTTGAGTTTTCATTGGTGGCGAAATAATAAGCTGCTTTTGTAAATCCTTAATTTTTATATATTCGTCAAAATATACTTTTATCTCATCCCCTTCAAAATTAGTGGTATAATTCTCGGGAGAAGAGGATAATATTACAGGTGGATCTTCATCCTTTGGCCCGCCTTCTGGATTTCCGCGGTTGGCACAGTTTATAAAAATTACACCGATAAAAATGGACAAAATAAAATTTGAAAGGGTCTTATTCATCAACAATTTTAAATTTCTACAAACCTACATAATTTTAGAAACATAACGGACAACTTATAAAGCTATTGCCATAGTTGCAATACTTATTTTAACATTTTTAGCATCATTAAGAACTGCAATACAAGCTTCTAGTGTTGCTCCAGTTGTAATGAGGTCATCGACAATTAAAACATGTTTGTTTTCAATAGATGGTATGTTTGTTAGAGAAAATAATTCCGTATTACTATTCCAACGCGCAAATCGCTTTTTATTTACTTGAGACTTCGTATCAGTGATTTTTATTAATAGACCTTCAGCATATTCAGCATTTAAAGCCTTTGCTATCTGCACTCCAAAAGTTGAAACCTGATTATACCCCCTTTTTTTCAATTTCTTTTTATGCAAAGGCACTGGAATAACCATATCGATATTTTGATAGGCCGGAACTGTTTTTAATTCACTACCTAGCCAATTACCTAAAACAAAACCAATATTTTCATGACCTCTATATTTTAGATTATGAATGAGTTGCTGCACTTTTCCTTTTTTTTCAAACCTAAAGAGCGCAGTGCCTGATTCAATTTGAGCACGACCATAAAGCACTTTTTTAACGGTACTATCCTGTTCAAAATGAAAATTAGTTATTGGTAAATTATGTCTGCAATCTACGCAAATAGTGTCTTCATAATCTGTTAAACCATTTTGGCAAGCATAACAGACTTTAGGGAAAAACAAATTAACTAATGAATTAAGCATTGGCATAAAATAGCTACATGTAAACTTAGCTAAAAAATAAACGCACTCAGGGGTTATTTTTCTATAAACAAGCCATTAGTTTATGGCGGTTTTTTATTTTTGCACTTATGACAAATCAAGACGACAAATTTAAGAAGGTAATATCTCATGCTAAGGAGTACGGTTATGTATTTCAGAGCAGTGAAATATATGATGGTTTAAGTGCTGTTTATGATTATGCACAGAATGGCGCAGAACTTAAAAAAAACATTCGGGACTACTGGTGGAAAGCCATGGTGCAAATGAATGAAAATATAGTTGGAATTGACGCGGCAATTTTCATGCACCCAACTACTTGGAAAGCTTCAGGGCACGTTGATGCATTTAACGATCCTTTAATTGATAATAAAGACTCAAAAAAACGTTACCGAGCCGATGTTTTAATTGAGGATTACTGTGCTAAAATTGAAGCTAAAATTGAAAAAGAAGTAAAAAAGGCGGCAAAACGTTTTGGTGATGCTTTTAATAAAGAAGAGTTTGTTTCAACAAATGGCCGTGTACTAGGTTATCAGGAGAAAATAAATAGTATTCTTTCCAGAATGGGTTCATCTTTAGAAAAGGAAGACTTGCCAGATGTAAAAGCACTTATTGAAGAACTTGGAATCGCAGACCCACTAACAGGGAGTAAAAACTGGACGGATGTTAAGCAATTTAACCTCATGTTTGGGACGAAGCTTGGCGCTTCTGCTGAAAGTGCTATGGACTTGTATTTAAGACCTGAAACTGCTCAAGGCATATTTGTAAACTTTTTGAATGTCCAAAAAACTGGACGTATGAAAATTCCATTTGGTATTGCCCAAACCGGAAAAGCCTTTAGAAATGAGATTGTTGCTAGGCAATTCATTTTTAGAATGCGTGAGTTTGAACAAATGGAAATGCAATTTTTTATAAAGCCAGGAACTCAAAAAGAATGGTACGACCATTGGAAAGAGACCAGAATGAAATGGCATTTATCATTAGGTATGGGCGCTGATAATTATCGTTTTCATGATCATGATAAGCTAGCGCATTATGCTGATGCTGCCGCTGATATTGAATTCAAGTTTCCATTTGGGTTTAAAGAATTGGAAGGGATTCATTCAAGAACTGATTTTGACTTAAAAGCACATGAGAAATTCTCTGGTAAGAAATTGCAGTATTTTGATCATGAAGACAATAAGAGCTATGTACCTTACGTATTGGAAACGTCTATAGGTTTAGATAGAATGTTTTTGGCGGTATTCTCAAATGCACTTCAAGAAGAAGCCTTGGAAAATGGTACGAGTAGAACTGTTTTAAGACTACCAAGCGTATTAGCGCCAATTAAAGCAGCAATATTACCTTTGGTTAAAAAAGATGGATTACCTGAAATTGCACGACAAATTATAGAAGATTTGAAATGGGATTTTAATGTAATTTACGATGAAAAAGATGCCGTAGGAAGACGTTATAGAAGGCAAGATGCTAATGGCACGCCATTTTGTATTACTGTTGATCATGACACCAAAGAAGATAACACTGTAACTATTAGACATAGAGACTCCATGAAGCAAGAACGTGTGAAAATAGAGGATCTAAGAAATATTATAAAAAACGATGTGGATGTAAGACATTGGTTAATGAAGATGAAATAGAACCATCTAATTACTGAAAAAACTAAGCTCAAATAAAAATGTTTGAGCTTTTTTTATTTAAAACAGTTAAACCGTCCTTTGTAATCCTAGTTTTATAAAGGGAAGCGCAATTATTTAGGGCATACCCTCGCAAAACAAAAGGATTCCCAGAGTCAATTAAACTTTTATCTGTCTATCAATCTGTTGATCCAGAGAAATAAGAGACTCTGTTCTTAGTACACCATCAATAGATTGAATGTTTTTATTAAGTAAATGCATCAAGTGCTCATTATCAATGGCTAATAATTTTATGAAAAGATTGTAATTACCGGTGGTATAATGACACTCTAATACTTCGGGAAAACGCTTAAGTGCCCTTAAAACATCATCAGTATTGGCAGCTTTATCTAAGTAAATACCAACAAAAGCGGTGGTTGAATAGCCCAGAACTTTAGCATTCAATATAAATTTTGAACCACTAAGTAATTTAGACTTTTCTAATTTTCGAAGGCGCTGATGAATAGCAGCCCCAGAAATACCAACATTCCTAGCTATTTCAAGAATAGGTGTTCTAGCGTCTTCCGTTAAAACACGCAATATTTTTTTATCAATTCCATCTATAGTAACAATAGTACTTTTCTTCATGAGTTATCATTTTGCATGTAAAAGTAACAATTTGATTTGAAACTGATAGCATAATTTATGCTCGTGGTTAAAATACTAGTTTAACACGCAAGATCAGGAATTAACGGCTATTGAAGTTAGCCGTTTTGCGATACTCACAACTGTTTTTCGAATTTCAATCTAATGAAAAGAGAACTTAGCTCTCTGGTGCTAATTCAACCTCAAGACCTTCCATATCAGGAGTCATTTGAATTTGACAACCCAAACGACTATTATCCTTAACATCAAAAGCTTCAGATAACATGGCCTCTTCATCATCACTCATTTCTGGTAACTCTGTATCACTATGCACATAACATTGGCAAGATGCACACATTGCCATACCGCCACAAACACCAATAGTTCCTTCTGGAGCAAGCTCATAAGATCTTACAACCTCCATAAGGTTCATAGCCATATCTGTTGGTGCAACAATCTCATGTGTAACACCATCTCTATCTGTTATTTTGATATTAATATCTTCCATTATTCAATTTTTGTACTGCACAGTAAAGCACTTCATTTTTTTGTGCCACAAATTTAAACTTTAAAAAGTATTTTGAAACAGGTTTGTCTATTATTTTAGTAGGAATTTAAAATAATCTAAATTAGACATCTATATTAACCACCTGCTCTACTTGAGGGGCATATTTTTTAATGGTCATTTCTACACCAGACTTCAAGGTCATTTGATTCACACTACAACCTACACAAGCCCCTTTCAACTGAACTTTTACCAAAGTATCATTATCTTCTATACCTAGTAATGAAATATCACCACCATCACTTTGTAAGAACGGACGTATTTCTTCAAGAGCTTTTAGCACATTACTTTTTACTTCTTCTGATGTCATAACTTATTTTTTTACAGCTGCACAACCTGCCATAGTTGTAATTTTAATAGCTTCGGTTGGAGGTAAATCATCATTTCGTCTCACCACTTCTTGAACTACATTTTGAGTTAACTTTTCAAAAGCCTGCTCTAATGCCGTTGCAGTTTGTAGAGCTGCAGGACGTCCTACATCTCCAGCTTCTCTTATACTTTGAACCAAAGGCAACTCTCCCAAAAATGGTACATTTAAATCTTCAGCTAAATTTTTCGCCCCTTCTTGACCAAAAATAAAATACTTATTATCTGGTAATTCAGCGGGTGTAAAATACGCCATATTTTCAATTATCCCTAAAACAGGCACATTGATACTCTCTTGCTGAAACATGGCCACGCCTTTTTTTGCATCTGCCAAGGCCACATTTTGAGGGGTACTAACAACCACTGCCCCTGTAATTGGTAGAGACTGCATGATACTCAAATGTATATCTCCCGTTCCTGGAGGCAAATCTAACAGTAAAAAGTCGAGCTCGCCCCAATGCGCATCAAAAATCATTTGATTCAAAGCTTTTGCCGCCATAGGTCCTCGCCATACAACAGCTTGATTTGGCTGCGTAAAGAAACCAATAGATAATACTTTAACCCCATAATTCTCAATAGGCTTCATTTTTGATTTGCCGTCTATATTAACTGCTAGTGGCTTTTCGGCTTCAACATCAAACATAATTGGAATAGATGGCCCATAAATATCGGCATCCAAAACGCCAACTTTAAAACCCATTTTTGCCAGTGATACTGCCAAATTAGCGGTTACAGTAGATTTACCTACTCCGCCCTTGCCTGAAGCTACTGCTACAATATTTTGAATACCATGAATTGGTTTTCCTTTGATAACATTTCCTTTAGGTTTGACTGGAGCGTCAACTTTTACATTAACCGTGATTTTTGCTTTGGCATAAACCTGCTCATGTATGGTCTTTAAAATATCAACCTCCGTACGTTTTTTAGCCTGTAGACTTGGGTTATTAATAGTAATATCCACAATTACCTCGTCTCCAAACGTAATTACGTTTTTCACTGCACCGCTCTCAATCATATTCTGTCCTTCTCCTGGCACAGTTATACTTTCAAGTGCTTTTAATATATCTTGTTTATTAAGCTTCATTTCTTTTATTAAGAATCATTCTAAAGGCAAAGATAGACAATAAAGACTGAAGACCGAAACCCCTTGTAAGAAGTTTTAATTATGCTGATATCTATAATTATTATAGTATTTTAAAATCGAGACTAAAGAGAAATTAGCGTATAATCCCGCTCATAATTAAACGTAAAACAACGCACAGAAAGGGTTCGAATAAACTAAAATCTATGGTCTTAAAAAAAATTCTAAATTTTATAACTCTCTTGTTTTCAAAATTTTGTAACTTAGGTGAAAAGAAAATAAGATTCCAATTAAAAATCGCTTTGTCCGCAAAAAGCAGTTGAAAACATTTATTACTAAGAAATTTTAGCTGTTTTAATATATCTACCTACCTAGCTACTTTATTTAAAGAATACGCTATGTTCAATTTTGGAAAAAAACCAACCGGAGAAGATTCTCAATGTATAGTTGAAATAATAAACAACTATTCGGAAGACAGTTCTATAAAAAAATTAATATCTCCAATTTCTGATGAGTACTATTTGTTGGATGAAGAAAATCAAGTATCCATATGTATTAGTGACAACGAAGTCATACTTTCTAACCACGTCTATTTATATAAGAAATCATTTAACTTATCCTTTACTGAAGACCTCAAGAAACAGGTAAAAGAACACATGGAAAAAGAAATGCAGGCCCTTAAAAAAACGCTGTTTAACAATGAAATTAACTTGTTGGAAAAAATAAAAGGGTTATCTGAACAAAGGAAAAATTCACTAACTATTAAACACAATTTAATATCGAGCTAAAAACTACTTAAACTAGTTTAAAATGTGGGGTTCCAAAAAATCTTTTCTAAATCTTGAATCTGATTTTCAACAACTGTAACACCTTCACTCTCTAGTAGTTGCTGCATAAGGTTTGTTCCATCAAAATGATGCTTACCGGTTAACAACCCCTTACGATTTACTACCCGGTGCGCTGGCACGTCCTTGTCATGAGAATTATTCATTGCATAACCAACCATTCTTGCACTTCGGGGTGCCCCTAAATATTTGGCAATTGCACCATAACTTGTTACTCTACCGTAAGGAATACGCCGAGCTACTTCATATACTTTATCAAAAAAATTAAGGGTCTCTGGCTTCAAAACTTAAATATCGTTTAAAATATTGATAAGCGTTAACACGGAAATAATACCTGTAACACCCCCTATGATACGATTCATATTCTTCGGAGAGGTAAAGGTTCTATCTTTGATTTTGTCAAAAAAGTATATATATAAATAGAGCGGCACAAAAGTACCAATGATGCCACCAGATAAATAGGTAATAATGTTAGCATTTTCAAATGTCATTAATCCAACCGAAGCCATCGTAATCGTAATATAGGCATGATAAGGTACTGGGAATACATTGATAGACGCTAAAAATGCCCCTTGAAAAAACCTACTATGCTTACTTTTTATTTTTGGATCAATTTGTTGTTTGGGATTTGATTTGGCTATGAAAAAAAAATAAATGGTAATTAAAATAAATATTATAAGCCCAATAAACCTCAACACATTAATAACTTCAGGATGCTTGCTTAAATACCTTGAAAAAATAGCCGCCAAATATATTTGAAAAAGATTAATCACACATACGCCTAGAGAAAACACTATCCCCCGTACATGTCCTTCCTTAAGGCTTATTTTAGCAGCGGTCATATTTAACATTCCAGGAGGCATGGCCCCAATAAATGTTAAAATAAAGGCTAGAAAAAAAACAATGGTAAGGTCCAAGTTTAGTTAATTTTAAAACGAATATACGTAATTGGTTTGTCTTGCTCCAGATATTGAGACTCATAAAAGGTTTGAATACTTGTAACCTCTTCTGGACTACCTTCTTGTTTATAAACGTTATGATTGGCATATAACACCTCATGACCAGCACCATGCAACAAACCAAGAGTGTAACCATGCATAAACTCACTATCTGTTTTTAAATTAACTACGCCATCAGGTTTTAAAATTTGTTTATATCGTTGTAAAAACTGAGCATTGGTCATCCTATGTTTTGTGCGCTTATATTTTATTTGTGGATCCGGGAAAGTTATCCAAATTTCATCAACCTCTTGAGTGCCAAAAGAATGATCAATAAGCTCTATTTGAGTGCGTAAAAAAGCAACATTAGGAATATTCTCTTCAAGGGCTGTTTTTGCGCCACGCCAAAATCTAGCGCCCTTTATATCAATACCAACGAAATTTTTATTTGGATACTTTTTAGCCAAGGCCACTGAATATTCACCTTTGCCACAACCTAATTCGAGAACTAATGGGTTGTTGTTTTTAAAAAACTTTTCTCTCCAAACGCCTTTAAAAGGAAAATTTGACTCAACCAATTCTTCTCTACTCGGTTGAATGACATTTGCAAAAGTTTCATTTTCCCTAAATCTTCTCAATTTGTTTTTACTTCCCAAAACCTCGTAACTATTTCTTAATATTCATTAAATTTTGGTAAAATTAAGGAATTATATGAGAGCGCTTATATCCTTATCTTTGATTTTATCTAAAACCTGAAAAAAGCACCTATCAATAAAGCAAGTTTCTAACAAAATAAGGCTTGACATATATGGATTTAAGTTCCCTATAAATGATCTAAAATGAAGAAAAAAATAATAGTAGCCCCATTAAATTGGGGCCTTGGACATGCCACCAGGTGCATCCCAATTATTGAGGCTTTAATAAATCATAATTTCACACCTATAATTGCAAGTGACGGGTCTCCCTTACGTCTACTTCGTAAAGAGTTTCCTCATTTACCTTTTATAGAATTACCGTCCTATAATATTACTTATGCACAAAACGGCAAACTCTTTAAATTGAAGTTACTTAAAGATTCACCTTCAATTCTAAAAGCTATAAAAGAAGAAAATAAAATAATATCAAGAACGCTAGAAGACACCAATATTGTTGGGATTATTTCAGACAATAGATTTGGCGTGCGAAACAAGAAAGTCCCTTCCGTATTTATAACGCATCAATTAAATGTTTTAAGCGGAAACACCTCATGGTTAAGCACAAAGATTCATCAAAATTTTATCAAAAAATTTGACACTTGCTGGGTGCCAGATGTTCAAGAGGCCCCTAATTTAAGTGGGCAATTAGGCCATGATTCTTCTATAGATATTCCAATAAAATACATTGGCCCTTTAAGCAGATTTACGCCAAAAACCGTAGCTATTAAAAACGACATTATGGTCCTTCTCTCGGGCCCTGAACCGCAGCGAACGCTTCTAGAAGAAAAACTATTATCTGAATTAAATGCCTACTCAGGAAACGTAATTTTTGTTAAAGGGGTTATAGAGGATCAACAAACTATTAGTAGCGGAAATAATATTAGTGTTTATAACTATATGACTTCTGAATTACTTGAGAAAACTATACAAGAAAGCGAACTCATAATTGCAAGATCTGGATACACAACCATTATGGATCTGGCAAAACTTAATAAAAAAGCATTCTTTATTCCCACACCAGGTCAATTTGAACAGGAATATTTAGCAAAAAGACTCACGGAAATGCGCCTCGTACCCAGCGCTAAGCAAAAAGAATTTACTTTAAAAAAATTGAATGATGTTAATTCGTATTACGGCCTTAAATCTATTGATACTACCATTGATTTTAAAACATTATTGAACCTTTTCTAAAGTAAAGGAAAACTCGCTCCCAACGCCAAACTCGCTTTCTACGTATATACGTTCTCTATGGGCTTCAATAATATGTTTCACAATAGAAAGACCTAAACCTGAACCACCTTCTTTTCTTGAACCACTTTTGTCCACTCGATAAAAACGTTCAAATAACCTAGGCATATGTATTTTAGAAATCCCTTCACCATTGTCTGTTACCCTAACAATCACCTTGTTTTTGATTAGGTTCTCAATACTAATCTCAGTAGTTCCTTTTAACCTTCCATACTTAATAGAGTTTACTATTAAGTTAGCCAGAACTTGCTGTATTCGCTCTTTATCAGCTCTTACCATGATGGGTTCTGAATAATCCCTGTCAAAGGTGAATGTGATTTTCTTCTTATTCGCCTTCATTTCAAACATTTCAAACGTATGTTTAGCCAATTCCACGATGTCGAAAACTTCAATATTTAAACTCAAATCACCAACTTCTAGTTTGGTTATCATGTCTAAATCATTAATTATATAACCCAGCCTTTCAATGCCCTTACTGGCTCTTTCTAGATATTTTTCTCTTATATTTACGTCATTAATGCCTCCATCAAGCAAAGTCAACACATAACCTTGAACCGTAAATAATGGTGTTTTTAGTTCATGAGATACATTTCCTAAAAACTCGCGTCTATACTCCTCTCTAACCTTTAAGGTCTCTATCTCTAACTTTTTATCTCTTGCAAACTTATCAATCTCCTCGGTAAGGGTCTGCATGTTGGTGGTAATAGGTCCATTACTCATATTTGCAGATTCCAAAAGGGTTAAGTCATCATAAATCTTTTTTACCCGCTTATATATAAAGCGTTCTACACTAAATTGAATAATAACAAAAGTAAAACAGAAAACACATATGGCATACCAAAGCAAAGCAAACCATTTCAATTCAGTAAAATAATAAAAAAAAACACCCATTAAGAGTGTTGTATATAGGGTGATATAAACCGATGTTCTTACCGCGAAACGATATGATTTCTTGAATTTTGTTTGCATAGCAGATTAATCTACAAACTTGTAACCTACGCCTTTTATAGTTTTAAAGCTTTCATCACCAAGTTTTTCACGCAGTTTTCTGATATGAACATCTATAGTTCTACCTCCAACTACCACTTCATTACCCCAAACCGTATCTAGTATTTCATCTCTTTTAAATACTTTGCCTGGCTTGGACGCTAACAAAGATAATAATTCAAATTCTTTTTTAGGAAGAATGATTTCTTTTCCTTTAGACGTGATTTTGTATTCATCTCTATTAATAACCAAACTCCCTACCTTTAAAGTATCTGGAGCATTATCTTCTTTAAAACGTCTCAAAAGTGCTTTTACCTTACTCACTAGAACTTTTGGTTTTATAGGCTTTGTTATATAATCATCTGCTCCAGCATCAAATCCAGCAACTTGAGAATAATCTTCCCCTCTAGCAGTTAAAAAGGTTACTATGGTATTGCTCAGGTCTTTATTCTGCCTAATAATTTCACAGGCTTCAATACCATCCATTTCAGGCATCATAACATCAAGAATAATCAAATGTGGAAGTTCTTTTTTTGCCTTTTTAACACCCTCCTGTCCATTCTCAGCAGTAATAACTTGATACCCCTCATTAGACAAATTATAACCAACTATTTCTAAGATATCTGGCTCATCGTCAACAAGTAATATCTTTATATTTTTCTTTTTCATTCTTACTGATCTTCTTTTACTGTAGTAAAGATAGGACTAAAACCATAATTTAAACCAAATAATATAATTAATAACATTAAAATAACAAACCTGTTACATGGGCTTAAACTTAAGACATCAAAAAACATCTTTAACAATATTTTGGCACTACTTTTGCACTAGCATATTATCTTAATGAATCAAAAAAGATGGTATGCTAAGAAAATTCTTTTTATTTTTAATTACGGTCATAGCCTTTTTTTCAGTACAAATTAATGGTGCACAGAATAGAGGTCTACAAGAAGGTTTTGATCAAAATATCCAGGGTTTAACTATATATCCTAATCCTGCATATAGCTCGGGAAAATTAATTTACATAACATCAGAACGCAATGCCTTGAAGCATATTGAGTTTTATGATGTTTTAGGAAAAAGGATTTTTAACACTAAAATTACAGGTCGGGAATTAGATATTTCCAATTTAAAAAAAGGTGTTTATATTATAAAAGTTACTGAAAACACAAAAAGTGAGACTAGAAAACTCGTGATAAGATAACGGTGTTAACAAACAAAAAAATGAAAGCATTGTCTAAGACAATGCTTTTCTATTTTATATACTTTTGTAACTATTAGGATTACTAAGATGAAGGTAGAAAATATATTTAAAATAAAAACCCAAACAGAATTTAAAGAACGTGCTCTAGAGGTCTTCAAGTTCCAATTTGAAAACAATCGCGTGTACCGGTCTTTTTGTGATTTATTATACGTTCATCCAAGTGAAATAAATCGTATTGAGGCTATTCCCTTTTTGCCAATTCAGTTTTTTAAAACGAAATCCATTTTAAGCTCCACGGATGACATAGAAATGACATTCACAAGTTCAGGAACCACGGGCTCCGTGACTAGTAAACATCATGTTACTAATTTGGACATTTACACAGCTAGTTTCACTAAAGGTTTTGAATACTTTTATGGCAATATTGATGATTATGTGATTCTAGGCTTACTACCCTCTTATTTGGAACGCACGGGTTCTTCACTAATTTACATGGTTGACGCCATGATAAAGACTTCTAAACACCCTGAAAGCGGATTCTATTTGAATAATATTTCAGAATTAAGGGATACTTTAGAGCAATTAGATGCGCAAGGAAAAAAAATATTATTAATAGGGGTCTCTTTTGCATTATTAGATGTAGTTGAACATTATCAATTTCAATTAAAAAACACCATAATAATGGAAACAGGGGGCATGAAAGGACGAAGAA
This sequence comes from Algibacter mikhailovii, assembly GCF_014651495.1. Taxonomy (GTDB): domain Bacteria; phylum Bacteroidota; class Bacteroidia; order Flavobacteriales; family Flavobacteriaceae; genus Algibacter_E; species Algibacter_E mikhailovii. The sequence continues at coordinate 228,270 of NZ_BMWZ01000005.1, read as the reverse complement.
AAGAACTAATTAGACATGAATTACATGACATTTTAAAAACCGGCTTTGGAGTTTCTTGTATTCATAGTGAATATGGTATGACTGAACTTTTAAGCCAAGGGTACTCCAAGGGTTATGGTGCATTTAATTGCCCTCCATGGATGAAAATTTTAACTCGTGACACCGAAGACGCCTTGCATATTCAAACTACAGGAAAAACGGGGGGTATTAATATTATTGACTTAGCCAACATAAATTCATGTTCCTTTATTGCGACTCAAGATTTAGGTAAAGTAAATCCGGATAATTCCTTTGAGGTTATTGGGAGATTTGATAATTCTGATATTAGGGGATGTAATCTTATGATGCTTTAATGGTTGTAAGTTCTTGATTAATTGGAGACTTATTAAAAAAACCATTTGTCATGAAAAACATTTTCCTTCTATTTGCCCTAACATGCTTATCCGCAACCGCCCAAGATATAGATTACAATCTTAAAAAAGGTTTTATTGCTAACGGCTTTGACGTTGTAGCCTATTTTGACAATAAGCCTGCAGAAGGTCTTGGGAAATATACAGTCTCTTTTGATGGTGCTAACTATAAATTTTCTTCAGAAAAAAATCAAGAAAAATTCAATAAGAACCCGAGCAAATACGTTCCAAAATATGGCGGGTATTGCGCTTATGCAATCGCAAAAAAAAGCGAAAAGGTTTCTATTGATCCAGAAACGTTTTTAATTGATGACGGAAATCTCTATTTATTTTACAACTCTTGGGGTACGAATACATTAAAACTTTGGCAGAAAAATAACGAAGCCACCCTAATTGAATTGGCTAATGCTAATTGGGAAAAAATAAAACTAAAAAAATAAAAGTATTTCTGTAAGTTATCAAAAAGGTCACCGACAAAAACTTTAGCTTTGAAAAAGAAAAATTTAGTTTATTTGGTTGGTTAGCTAAATTAAAAGCCTGATGTTTATCATCAGGCTTTATTTTTTTTAGACTACTTGTAGAACAAAATAATTCTTCTTACCGCGCTGTAACAAGACAAATTTATCATTAATTAAATCTTTAAGCGTAATTCGATAGTCATCCTTTACTTTTTCCTTATTAACAGAAATTGAATTTTCTTTCAGTGCACGTCTTGCTTCTCCATTAGATTTTAAAAAGCCGCCTTTTTCAGCTAAAGCCCCAATAATATCTAAACCTTGATCTATTTCAGCCTTGGCTATTTGTGTTTTTGGAACCCCATCAAAAACATCTAAAAAGGTGTTTTCATCTAATGCCATTAAATCTTCACTTGTTGACTTACCAAACAATATATTACTGGCTGTAATCGCATTTTCTAAATCTTCTTTAGAATGTACCATTGTGGTAATTTCAACTGCTAGTCGCTTTTGCAATAAACGCATATGCGGCCCCTCCTTATGCTCTTCAATTAAAGCATCTATTTCCGCTTTATTTAAGAAGGTAAAAATCTTAATATACTTTTCGGCATCTTCATCGCTAGAATTTAGCCAATATTGATAAAACTTATAAGGTGATGTCCTGTTGGCATCTAACCATACATTTCCTCCTTCTGACTTACCAAACTTAGACCCGTCTGATTTAGTAATTAAAGGACAAGTAATGGCATATCCTTTTCCTCCGGAAATTCTTCTTATTAATTCTGTACCGGTGGTGATGTTACCCCATTGATCACTACCACCCATTTGTATTGAACAATCATTGGCTTTATATAAATGTAGAAAATCATAGCCTTGCACCAACTGATAAGTGAATTCTGTAAAACTCATTCCTTCGGATGAATCCGATGAAATTCTATTTTTCACAGAATCTTTGGCCATCATGTAATTAACGGTAATATGCTTGCCAACATCACGAATAAACTCAAGAAAAGAAAACTCTTTCATCCAATCATAATTATTAACTAATTCAGCCGCATTGGTTTTATCACTTTCAAAATCCAAAAAATGTGCTAACTGCGCCTTTATGGCTTCTTGATTATGACGTAACGTTATCTCATCTAACAAGTTACGCTCATTAGATTTCCCCGAAGGATCGCCAATCATTCCTGTAGCACCACCAACTAAAGCAACTGGTTTATGCCCACAACGCTGATAATGTGCTAAAAGCATAATAGGAACTAGATTCCCAATATGTAAGGAATCTGCAGTAGGATCAAACCCAACATAAGCACTGCGCATACTTTCTAACAAATGCTCTTCGGCACCAGGCATAACCGTATGTATCATACCTCTCCAAGTTAATTCTTCAACAAAATTCTTATTCATTATTCCTTCTTTTTTTACAAAACTATGCAAAGATAAAAATACAGGCATAATTCCTTATGGATTCTTAATAATTCTTTAATTTAGATGCATGATTTTAGTAACAGGAGGCACGGGTTTAGTGGGAGCACATTTGCTATATAAGCTTACCAGTGGAGAAGAAAAAATAAGAGCCATTTATAGGAATGACAAAAAGCTTGAGAATACTAAAAATGTTTTTTCATACTATACAAAAGACTATGAAACTGCTTTCGAATCCATAGAATGGGTAAAAGCCGATCTCTTAGACATTCCAGCTCTGTCAAATGCTTTTAAAGGCATTACTAGGTTATATCATTGCGCTGCTTTTGTGTCTTTTGAACCTGACAAATACCCCCTTTTAAGAAAAACAAACATTGAAGGAACCGCTAATATTGTAAATCTTTCTATTTCAAATAACATAGACAAACTTTGTTACGTAAGCTCTATTGCAACATTAGGAACAACTTTAGATAATAGCCTAATTACTGAAGACACAATATGGGAACCTGAAGCTGATAATAACGTATATGCCATAACAAAATACGGTGCTGAAATTGAAGTTTGGCGGGGAACCCAAGAAGGACTAAATGCTGTAATTGTTAATCCCGGTGTCATTCTGGGTGCTGGAATATGGAAATATGGATCGGGTAGTATTTTTAAAAAAGCAGCCCAAGGACTAAAGTTTTATACCAAAGGCACTGTTGGTCTTATTGCTGTGGAAGATGTGGTGAATATCATGATTGCTTTAATGGATAGTAAAATAATTAACGAACGTTACATCTTAATTGCGGAAAACTGGTCATTCAAGAAATTTTTACAAGCGGTAGCCAAATCAATAAATAGAAAAGTGCCAACAAAAACCGCCTCGCAATTATTGCTTAATATTGCATGGAGGCTAGATTGGGTGAATCATAAAGTTACTGGAAAAAGGAGACAACTAACAAAACATCTCGCTAAATCGTTATCCACAGAAAGCTGTTATAGTAATAACAAAATAAAAACTGCTTTGGCTTACAAATTTAAAAGCATAGAGGAAACTATTACTGCTGTAGGTCAAGCGTATCAGAAATAGGATTAATTAAAGAATTCTTTTTTTCGTAATTCAAATCGAGCTGCTTAACGCCCATAGAATCCACATTAGAAATTAGTCCTAGAGAATCCTTAGAACTTATAAGGTTTAGAGAATCTTTCTTTTTATTCACCAATTTCAATGAATCTTCTTCTCTTTTCGTCTGCTCCTTCCACTCCTCAGCTTGAACCTCCTTCAATTTTATATTCAACCGTTCTAAACTATCAATTGCCAAATTATATATTTCTTCATACTCATCAAGATGAAAAGCATAATAACTATTGCTCATAGCAAATTGTAAACTATCAATATTATGTTTTAAATACACATAAGTTTTCACATTCACATTACTATCCCTTATAGCCTTTCTAGTTGTATTATTTCCAGAAGTTAAAAATTTAGAATCTATTAAAATGGCAGCCATTTTTTCCTTAGAAATTAAATTTTCAGGTTTATCTGGACCTCTAAATCGATTGCAAGACGAAATCGTTATGAGTATGAAAAAGAATAATATGGTTTGTCTTAAAATCATCTATTAAAAGTTAATCGCTTTGCAGCCTTAACATCCTTAAATTTACCGTTTTTATATACTAAAGTACCATTTAAAAAGGTATCCGTTATTCTGGACTTAAAAGTAGCTCCCTCAAATGGTGACCAGCCACATTTATATAAAATATTATCTTTTTTTACGGTCCAAGGGTTATTCAAATCTACCAATACTAAATCGGCATAGTAGCCTTCCTTAATATAGCCTCGTCGTTCTATGTCAAACAAAATAGCTGGGTTATGACACATTTTTTCAACTATTTTTTCCAAAGAAATTTTTTCTTTGTGATACATTTCTAATATTGCAGGCAGAGCATGTTGCACAAGAGGCCCTCCAGAGGGCGCACTGGCATACGGATTGTTTTTCTCGTCTAAAGTATGCGGTGCATGATCTGTTGCAATAACATCAATTCTATCATCGAGTAATGCCTCCCACAATTCTTCTCTATCAGCCTTTGTTTTTACTGCGGGATTCCATTTGATAAACGTCCCTTTTTTATCATAATCCTCGTCAGAAAACCATAGGTGATGCACACAAACTTCTGCTGTGATTTTCTTATCCTTTAAAGGTATTTTATTAGAAAATAAGTCCGTCTCTTTACCTGTAGAGAGATGAAACACATGCAATCTTGCTCCCGTTTTCTTTGCTAACTCTATGGCTTTGGAAGATGACAAATAACACGCTTCCTCACTTCTAATTATAGGATGGTACTTTATGGGAATATCATCGCCAAATCTATCATGATATTCCTTATAATTTCTTTTTATCGTGCCTTCGTCCTCACAATGTACAGAAATCACCATATCTGTACTTTTAAAAATCTTCTCTAAAACTTTAGGGTCGTCAACGAGCATATTCCCTGTTGAAGAACCTAAAAACAACTTTAATCCCGCAACTTGATTAACATCAAGTTTCAGTATTTCATCCAAATTATCATTGGTTCCTCCAAACATAAAAGAGTAATTAGCAGATGATGTTTTAGCAGCAATACTAAATTTTTCTTCTAATTTCTCTATGGTTGTTGTTTGTGGGCTGGTATTAGGCATCTCAATAAAAGAAGTAATTCCACCAGCAATTGCAGCTTTAGACTCTGTACCTATATCTGCTTTCTGTGTTAAGCCGGGCTCTCTAAAATGCACTTGATCATCAATCACTCCAGGTAAAACATATTTGCCTTCAGCATCAATAACTAGAACATCGCTTGACTTAGGACTTATGGACGCTCCTATTTGCTTAATATATTCACCTTCTATCAAAATATCTCCACTAACAATAGCGCCTTCATTTACTATTTTAGCATTTTTTATAAGCGTATTTTTTTGTTTCATATCGTTTTTCTTAAGTCCTCTTAAACAAACTTTTTAATTTCATGGATAACACTCCAAATATAGCCTCTGAAATAATTCCAGAGCTTAATTTAGATTCCCCTTTAACTCTATCTGTAAAAATAACAGGGACTTCAGTTATTTTAAACCCTTTCAAGTAGGCTTTAAATTTCATTTCTATTTGGAAAGCATACCCAATAAACTTTATATTATCTAAATCTATAGCAAGCAAAACTTTTCTCCTATAGCAAATAAACCCCGCGGTAGTATCATGAATTTTCATGCCAGTAATTAGCCGAACATATTTTGAGGCTAAATATGACATAAGAACTCTATTCATTGGCCAATTTACAACATTAACTCCAGTTACATACCTAGACCCAATAGCCAAATCCGCCCCTTCTTTATGACAGGCATCGTACAATCTCAAAATGTCTTTAGGGTCGTGTGAAAAATCTGCATCCATTTCAAAAATATACTCATAGCCATGATTCAAACACCATTTGAACCCATGAATATAGGCTGTTCCTAATCCTGATTTCTCATGGCGCACTTCCAAAAACAACCTATCTTTAAATTCTCCCTGAAGCGCTTCTACTTTTAAATAGGTTAAATCTGGTGAATTATCATCCACAATAAGGATATGCAAATTATCAGACTGAGAAAACACAGCTCTTATAATAGCTTCAATATTTTCTATCTCATTATATGTAGGAATAATAACAACGGTATCCGTCATATTTAATTTTAATTGAAACCTTTTTATTTTTAGCAAATGTACAGTATTACACCATTATTTTTTTTAAATATTTCTTAATAATAAGCAACAATCTTAAAAATTATAATAATTTTAGGCCATGCTTCGTAACATAGTTTCAAACGAGTTATTTACCGTTTTATTGGTTGTTAGTCTAATTGTGGTGGCCATTGCCAAATTAGTCTCCCCAAAACGCTTTAATGACTTTATTCTTATAATAGGTAATGATAAGTATATCAAGATTTATTCGAGAGAGCAAAGGTTTTTCGACAATTTTGACGCTTTATTATTCAGTAATTTAATTCTGTCTATTTCTGTTTTCTGCATGATAACCTATCGCTTCACAGAAGAAACAAATAAGTTACCCATAAATAACATGTTTAAGCTAGCAGTAGGTATTGCTGTGTTCTTTCTAATAAAAGTATTGGTAGAAAGACTAATTGGTAGTCTTTTTGAAATTGATGCATTAACAGATTTATACTTATTTCAGAAAACAACTTATAAAAATTATCTTGGTATCTTATTACTACCTATAAATGCTTTATTGATTTTCACTTTTCAACCTACACTTAATATTATTTATGCAATTACCGCTATTTTGATAATGATAAATGTGATAGGATTAATAAGCTCTCTAAAAACACATCAAAGTTTAATAAAAAACAACTTATTTTATTTTATTTTGTATCTTTGCGCTCTTGAAATTGCACCCTATATCATTTTATATAAGGTGTTTGTTACCAAATAACAACAAACTACTAGCGCCTATGAAAGTGAAAACGATTTTAGTCTCTCAACCAGAACCTAAAATAGAAAACTCGCCTTATTTCGATTTAATAGAAAAACAACGCGTAAAAATAGACTTCAGACCTTTTATTCATGTTGAAGGTGTGGCGGCTAAAGAAATTAGGCATCAAAAAATTGATTTGAATAATTACACTGCCATTATACTGACCAGTAGGAATGCAGTTGATCATTTTTTTAGAATAGCAGAGGAAATGCGTTTCAAAGTTCCTGACTCTATGAAGTATTTTTGTCAGTCTGAAGCTGTTGCTTACTACCTACAAAAATACGTTGTATATAGAAAACGTAAAATTTATGTTGGGAAACGAACGTTTGCTGAACTTTCGCCTTTAATTAAAAAATATAAAGACGAAAAATTCTTACTTCCAAATACAGATAAAGTAAAACCTGCAGTTCCTGAGATTTTAAATGGATTAGGTGTTGATTGGAAACAAGCCACTTTTTACAAAACAGTGGTAAGTGACTTGTCTGATTTAGCCGATGTATCTTACGATGTTTTAGTGTTTTTTAGCCCTTCAGGAATAGAATCTTTATTTCAAAACTTTCCTGATTTTGAACAAAAAGAAACCCGCATTGCTGTTTTTGGAAACACAACCATTAAGGCTGTACAAGATAAAGGATTAAGAGTGGATATTTCTGCGCCTACACCAGAAACACCTTCTATGACAATGGCTCTAGAAAAATACATTGAAAAGGTAAATAAAGGAAAATAATTATAAAATTATAATCAAAAAACAAAAGGGTGATTCTATAGAATCACCCTTTTGTTTTTTTTTAAAACGCATAACGTTGTGGCCCGCCTCGTCTAATTTCTTCAGTACAATGGGCTTCAAATTTTTTAAAATTCTCTCTAAACGCATTGGTTAATTTGAACGCCGTAGTATAGTAAGCCTTATCATTCTTCCATGTGGCTCGTGGGCTCAATACACTGGTTGGGACACCCGGACAAGTTCTTGGTTGCGCTACACCAAAAACAGAATGTATGTGGTAATCATCATAATTATACAAGCCCAAATCTCCATTTAAAACCGCATTAATCATGGCGCGAGTATATTTCAGTTTCATTCGAGTACCTACACCATAGGCACCTCCAGTCCAGCCCGTATTAATTAACCATACATTTACTCCGGCATCAGTCATTTTTTTACTTAACATTTCGGCATACTTTGAAGGGTGTAACGGCATAAATGGCGCTCCAAAACAAGCCGAAAAACTAGGCACCGGCTCTACCACCCCAGCTTCAGTACCAGCAACTTTTGCTGTATAACCAGATATAAAATGATAAGCTGCCTGGCTTGGTGTTAATTTAGAAATTGGAGGCAATACGCCAAAGGCATCTGCTGTTAGAAAAAAAATGTTTTTTGGATTCTTTCCAATAGATGGTACTTGAATATTCTCAATATGATTCAAGGGGTAACTAACCCTAGTATTTTGTGTAATTGACGTATCTGAAAAATCTACATGACCATGTTCATCCAAAATAACATTTTCCAAGATGGCTCCTTTTTTTATCGCATCATAGATTTCAGGTTCATTATCTCTTGAAAGGTTAATGACCTTTGCATAACAACCACCTTCAAAATTAAAAACGTTATTTTCATTGGTCCAACCATGTTCATCATCTCCTATTAAACTTCTATTGGGATCTGTAGAGAGTGTTGTTTTTCCTGTTCCCGAAAGCCCGAAAAATATTGCAGTATCTCCATCCTTCCCAATGTTGGCACTGCAATGCATAGGCAAGGTGTTCCTATATACCGGAAGTATAAAATTTAAAGCTGAAAATATCCCTTTCTTAATTTCACCTGTATACCCTGTACCACCAATAAGGGCTATTTTTTTTGAGAAATTTAAAACCGCAAAATTATGCTGACGGGTTCCGTCTACTTCTGGATTAGCCATAAAACCAGGCGCATTAATCACAGTCCATTCAGGACTAAAATTTTTAAGCTCATCTTTAGTTGGTCTTAAAAACATATTATAAGCAAACTGGTTACTCCAAGGATACTCATTTATAACACGAATATTTAACTTATAATTAGGATCGGCACAAGCATAGCTATCTCTAACAAATATTTCTTTGTTCGACAAATAATCAACTACTTTATCATATAACTTATTAAACGCAGGTACTTCAAATGGAATATTAATATCTCCCCACCAAATACGATCTTGTGTAATTTCGTCCTTAACAATAAACCTGTCTTTAGGAGAACGACCAGTAAACTCTCCGGTATTAACTGCTAAAGCACCAGATGAGGCCTCCTTGCCTAGACCTTTTGCAATAGAGATATCGTGAAGTTTTTCTGCCGATAATTGATAGTTAATTTTAGCATTCTTAATACCATAATTTTCCAACGAAATCGTTTTAGTTAATTGATCAAAACCTTCCATAAATTCGAATAACAATTATTAATGATGCAAAATTATAATATTTATTTTAAATAATATGTAATTATACTCTATTTTTAAAGGTGTTTTTTACGAAATCAACAATCATAAGGACCCATGCAGAAATCAGGAAAACACCCCCAATTGGAGTAATAAAACCTAAAGTCTTAAAATCGAAACTTGTTAGTTTATTTGTAGCTAACCCATAAATAGATCCCGAAAAAAACAAAACACCAAGGACTATTAAATAATACATATTCCTTTTAGTCCTTGTCTTAATAAAATCTGTACTACCTACAAAAAGTAATAAAAGGGCATGATACATTTGATACCTAACCCCTGTCTCAAAAGTGTTTAGCCCCTGTCCACTAATTAATTCTTTTAAACCATGAGCTCCAAAAGCACCAAACCCAATACTCAGACAACCCAATATGGACGCCGTTATTAAAATAGTTCTATTCATATTTACTTAAATTATTTTTTAGGTCCATTTGAAATATTCAGTAATTTAGTGAACCACGATTAGTTTCAATTTGGAACTTGAACTAACAAAGCTACTCAACTAAACGAAATATGCGAAAAATTTTAATCATTGGATTTGGTAAATCTGCTTCATATCTTCTAAAATATTTATTAGATAAATCGGATTCTGAAAATTTATTCATCACCGTAGGAGATCTAAACGTCCAGTATACCCAAAGTATGATTAACAATCACAAAAATGCAAAAGTTTTAAAACTAGATGTTTTTGATGAATTAGCTACAACGGAAGCCATAAACAATGCAGATATTGTAGTTTCCATGCTTCCAGCAAGACTTCATATAGGCGTTGCAAAAATTTGTGTATCACTAAAAAAACATATGGTTACAGCGTCTTACATCAGTAAGGAAATGCAAGATTTAAATGAGGAAGCTAAGGCAAATGGATTAATCTTAATGAATGAAATAGGTGTTGATCCCGGCATAGATCACATGAGTGCTATGAAAGTTCTTAATTCAATAAGAGCTCAGGGCGGTAAAATCATTCTATTTGAGTCCTTCACTGGTGGATTGGTAGCTCCAGAAAGTGATAATAATTTGTGGAATTATAAATTCACTTGGAACCCAAGGAATGTTGTTACAGCTGGTCAAGGTGGCACTGCCAAGTTTTTACAGGAAGGCACTTATAAATACATCCCCTACCACAGACTTTTTAGACGTACCGAGTTTTTGGAAATTGACGCCTATGGTAGGTTTGAAGTATATGCCAATAGAGATTCTTTGAAATATCAAAACATTTATGGCCTAGACGATGTTAAAACCTTATACCGCGGCACCATTCGCCGTGTAGGATTTAGTAGAGCATGGAATATTTTTGTCATGTTAGGCATGACGGATGACAGTTATACTATTGACGATAGTGAAAACATGAGCTACCGTGACTTCGTAAATGCCTTTTTACCTTATAGCCATTCTGATTCGGTAGAATTAAAATTGAGACACCAACTTAAAATAGATCAAGATGATATTGTTTGGAGCAAACTCATAGAACTAGACCTTTTTAATGCCAATAAGCGCGTGGAATTAAAAAAAGCCACCCCAGCTCAAATTCTTCAAAAAATTCTAATGGATAGCTGGACACTTTCTGAAAAAGATAAAGACATGATAGTCATGTATCACAAAATCGGCTATGAACTGGGCGGTAAAAAACATCAAATTGACGCCAACATGGTTGTTATTGGTGAAGATCAAACTTATACTGCAATGGCGAAAACCGTTGGTTTACCCGTAGCTATTGCAACGCTTGCTATATTAAATAAAAAAATAACCACACCGGGTGTGCAAATACCAATTACTAGTGAGATTTATAATCCCATATTAAAAGAATTGCAAAACCATGGTATTATATTTCATGAAAAAAAAACACCTTATTTAGGCTATAATCCTCTCAATAATTAACACCTCTTTCATTAGGAAAAACTAGCTCCCCTGCGACCTTTGATAAAAAAGCCTAACTAAAAGGGTAAGATAATCTCATAAAATTAACTACTTCTTAAGACTAAAGCATTAAAAACATCATGAACTGGTGCTCATTTTCTACGAAAACCAAAAATGATGGTTTTACAACCAAGTTGAGTTGAGCAATAAATAGTCTAGTTTTTTTAGCTAGTTAAGCCTTCATTTCATTCAATTGTCAAGTTATTATCAAGTATTTGACCTCAATAAAAAACACATTTATTTCAAACTTTGTGCAGGAGTTAGTCTTCAAAAAACTGACTTCGACAAACCTGCCAAACTATTGAATTATGAAACTAAAATTATTATACATAGGACTATTCTTTCCTAGTTTCTGCCTGTTTGCACAAATTACTTATAGTGGCAATGTATACGATGCAAAGACTAACACCCCCTTATCTGGAGTTGTGGTACGTGTATTAGAAAATAATTTGTTGGACACGACTGATGGTTCGGGGCATTTCTCAATTACAGTTCAAAATTCGCATTCCAAAACAATAACCGCTGAATTAAACAATAGCATTAACCATATGTTTTTTGAAGCACATGAAGTCAAACCACAATCAGGAATGACCATTTCATTAAGACCAAAAGTGAAGAGTACTGCAACATTACGATGGGAAAATTATATAGGCAATAATGGCACGGCAGAAGATTGCAATCACTATAATTCTCCTAAAATCCCAAATGATGAACACTGGAATTTAAACTTCAAAGAGTCTACAATTCTAGGCCCTTTAGGAAATCCGAACAATGCTATTAGAAGAGATCCTAGCAAAGTGATAAAAGTAGAGAACACCTATTATGTATACTATACAAAAGGCGCCATAGCCCCTTCCCATTGGTTTAATATGGACTGGGGCAAATACCAGCCTGGAATAACCCCAACATCTGCGAAGGCATTCACCTGGGATTATTGCGATGTGTATTATGCAACATCTACAGATGGTTATAATTGGACTGAACAAGGGTATGCGGTTAAAAGAGGAGCTTCTGGTACTTATGACGATAGATCTGTATTTACTCCCGAAGTATTTGAATGGAATAACAAATTTTATTTAGTCTATCAGGTTGTTCAAGACCCTTATGTCTTTAGAGTTAAAAATAATGTGGGCATGGCGATAGCAGATTCTCCTTCTGGGCCCTTTATTAAATTAGATTCTCCAATTTTAAGCCCAACAAATAATGGTGTTTGGGACCCCAACAAAACCGACAATACAGCTTTAGTAAAAGGCGATTTTGATAGTCATAAGGTTCACGATCCATGTTTAATCCCTTTTAAAGGTAAATTCTATTTATATTACAAAGGCGAGCGCATGGGAGAAGAAAAATTTTGTGGTCAAAGAGAAATAAAATGGGGAGTTGCCATTGCAGACAACCCAGAAGGTCCTTACATCAAATCGGAATACAATCCAATCACAAATACAGGACACGAGGTGAGTGTGTGGCCATATAAAAATGGAATCGCTATTATTCAACATTTAGACGGACCAGAAAAAAATACCATCCAGTTTGCTGAAGATGGTGTTAATTTTGAAATAAAAGGCAAAACGAGCAATGTTGGTGAAGCACTTGGCATTGCAGCTATTCATGGCCCAAACGGGAATCATCCTGGTACTGGAATAAATTGGGGCTTAGCACATAAATACAATTGGGGTACCGTTAAGGGGGCTTCTAATTTTTTACATCGTTTTGATTTAAATATAAATTACGACCTTCAATTTGACACCAACGGTTATCCAACAGGTAGCAAGGATTTAAATAATAAAAAAAACAATTTCAACCAAACAACAAGGTTAATCCCAAACCCTGTTAACGATACAATTACAATAAATGGCTTCGATAGTGGCTTATTAAAAATTTACAACTCTACGGGACAGCTCATAAACGAAAAAACTTTAAAAAACGACAATAAAATTAATGTTGTAGACTATGCCCCAGGCACGTATTTCATTAAAGTATCAAACAAACAGGAAAAATATACTGCAAAGTTTATTAAAGAATAAGTGTCCTAAATAAATCTAGTCATTTTAAACAGCCCTTATGTTTTTGCAATCCTTTTCTAATTAAATAGCTGGATTAGGAATAACTTGATGAACTTCATTGATCTGCGCTAAAACGTCATCACTTAAAGTCAAATCAATACTTGCAATATTCTCTTTAAGCTGTTCTAAATTAGTTGCACCAATAATATTGCTTGTTACAAATGGTTGTTGATTCACAAAAGCTAAACTCATTTGTGCCAAACTGAGATCATTAGCTTCTGCAATTTTTAAATAACGTTTTGCTGCTTCAGTAGACTGTTCTCCGCTATATCGAGAAAATCTTGGAAACAATTTAAGACGCGTACTTTCACCAGCCTTTCCTGTAATATATTTTCCTGATAAAACTCCAAAGGCCATTGGAGAATATGCAAGCAAACCAACATTTTCTCTTAAGGACACCTCAGCAAGATCAGTCTCAAAAGTTCTACTTAACATAGAATAAGCATTTTGAATGGTTGAAACCCTAGGTAAATTATCTTTTTTAGATTCTTCCAAATAGCGCATAGTTCCCCAGGAGTTTTCATTTGAAATACCAACATTTCTAATTCTACCTGCTTGAATCTCCCTATCCAAACTATGTAAAATTTCATTAAAATTATCTTCCCATTTGGAGTCAAATTTATAATCTCGCACTCCAAAACGGTTCGTATCTCGCTCTGGCCAATGCAATTGATATAAATCAATATAGTCCGTTTGTAATCTTTCAAGTTCTACATCTATTGCCCCTTTGATTGAATTCCCACGGAAACCTGTAGTTCTAATATGGGCCGTATAGTCACCACTACCGGCAATTTTTGAAGCAATAACGACTTTATCTCTTTTTCCAGATTTCTTAATCCAAGTCCCAATTATCTTACTAGTACGCCCACTTGTTTCTGCCGTTGCCGGCACTGGGTACAATTCTGCAGTATCAATAAAATTCACACCTTGATCAAATGCGTAATCCAATTGGGCATGCCCCTCTAATTCTGTATTTTGATTTCCCCAGGTCATAGAACCTAAGCATATTTTACTAACTCTTGTATTTGTACTTGGTAGGGTTGTATATTTCATATTTCTTTTATTGAACTATCAATTTATTACATATTCAGACGCGGTCTTAAGTAAACATTAGACTGCCTAAAGCTAAGTCGCTAAAGATAAAAAACCTTTCATAGCTGTTAAACTTTGAAAGGTTTTTTTACACCTCTTGGATGGCATCAGCATCATATTACTCGTAATACAAAATATCGTAATAATTTCATGAAGCTAACAAACAGGGAAATCCATTCAAATATTAAGATTTATAAGCTCCAGAGTGTCAAATATAAAAATGCCAAAACACCTCTAGTTGTGCAACATCTTAAATACTATTGTTCTTCATTTAGTAACCTAGATAGCTCATCCAGTTTCGGTGTTAATATCACCTCTATACGCCTGTTTTTTGCCTTGCCTTGGTTATTATCATTTGAGGCGATGGGTGCGAACTCCCCGCGACCAGCAGCTGTTAAATTTCCTGGAATAATATTATTATTTTCTCTTAAAATATTAACTATTGACGTTGCGCGCTTAGTTGACAAATCCCAGTTACTGGTTAAGGTACCATTGCCAGAATAGGGTACATTATCAGTATGACCTTCAATTAAAACAGCTATGTCTGGATTTTCACCAAGAACCGTACCCAATTGCTGCACCGCTCTTCGTCCCTCTGTACCCACAGCCCAACTCCCAGAGCTGAATAAAAGTTTATTTTCCATAGATACATATACTTTTCCATTGCGCTGTTCAACGGTTAACCCCTTACCTTCAAAATCAGTTAAGGCGCTTGATATGGCATTTTTAAGTTTAGTCATAGCAGCATCCTTTGCTCTAATTACTTCCTCTAATTCTGCTACACGATTTGAACGATCCTCCAGTTCTTTTTTAAGTTGTACTAGCCTAGTTATCTCAGCAGACAAAGCCTGTTCTTTTGCCTCAAGTTGTGCTAACAACTCCCTGTTTTTCTGTGAATTTGCAGCTATAGCAGCTGAACTATTTTTTTCTAAGGCATTATAAGATGATTTTAAATTATCGAGATTAGCTTTAGTAGCGTTATAATCAGCTTGCAATTTATCACGTTCTGCAACAGCCTCATCATATGCTGCATTAAGTTGCTTTAACTCATTCTCTGCAGTATTTTTTGTATTTAAAAGGTTTTCGTTTTCCGCAGCAAGCTTTCTGTTTTCTTCTTTTAAATCGGCATATTTTGCTTCTAAATCTTTATAGATTTTAGGAGAAACACAAGATGTTAAAAACATCAATGTTATTATTGAAAATACTATTCTTTTAATCATGTTATTTGGGTTTATATGATGTTGTTAATCAATTTCTACTAATATTGGACAATGATCACTATGTACAGCTTCAGTTAATATAACGGCTCTTTTAATATTTTCTTGTAAAGGTTTAGAAACCATAGCATAATCCAAACGCCAACCTTTATTATTAGCCCTGGAGTTAGCCCTATAACTCCACCAACTATATTGCTGCAATTCTGGGTTTAAATACCTAAAAGAATCTATAAAACCATTCTCAATAAAACGTCCTATCCAAGTCCGTTCAACAGGTAAAAAACCTGAAACCCCTTTCATTTTAGGGTTATGTATATCCATTTCTTCATGACAGATATTATAATCGCCGCAAATAACAAGGTTTGGGATATCTTTTTTGAGCCCATTAATATACTCCTGAAACATATCCATGTATTCCAGTTTATGATTTAATCGAGCACCATTAGTTCCCGAGGGTAAATACAGGCTCATCACTGAAACACCATCAAAATCTGCTCGAATGTTACGCCCTTCAAAATCCATGGATTCAATCCCCGTGCCATACGCTATATGTTTAGGTTCTGTTTTGCTCAAAATAGCAACACCACTATAGCCTTTTTTTTGAGCACTAAACCAATAATGATATTTGTATCCAGCATCCTCAAAAAGACTTACATCCAACTGCTCCTTCATAGCCTTTATTTCTTGAAGACAAATAACATCAGGATCTGCTGCTACAAGCCAATCAAGAAAACCTTTGTTTAAAGCTGCACGAATACCATTGACGTTATAGGATATAATTTTCATATTCAATTAAATTTAATAGGTGCTTTATTTGCATCACGTAGATTGTTTGCAAGGATAGCATATCTAATTTTAGCTAAAATAAATAATACGTTACTTTTACGCTATTAATTTAAGGCCGATTTATCGCCTATTCTAAATAAAATATTTTAAACTATTTTCAGTTTAAGTACTTGATGAAGCGTTTTACCTATATCTTTTTGTTCTTAATTAGCTATTATGGCTTTTCACAGCGTCAGACATCTAATTACAGAACTAAAAAAGTTGCGGTAAAGGACAGCATACAAATTGATAATGTTAGTATAAATTCGAGTGCATTTGTTTTAAGGCGTAAAGACAATTCCATTATTGATTCTACTTATTATCATGTAGATTTTTCAAAAGCCATACTTACCTTAAAAAAACCGGTTCAAACCGATTCATTAATAATTTATTACTTAAAATATCCGTATTTTTTAACTAAAACTTATCAACAACTTGATGAAGATATTATTGTTGAGAGCAATGATAATATGCAAACCTTATACAAGTTAAAACAGCCAAACTCAGAAAAAAAATTCATTCCTTTTGATGGCTTAACCACTTCTGGGAGTATTTCCAGAGGCGTTACGGTTGGCAATAATCAAAACTCAGTTTTAAATAGTGAATTAGATTTACAGATTACAGGTAAACTAGACAATAAAGTTTCTTTACGCGCCTCTATTCAAGATGCAAACATTCCTTTACAAGAAAGTGGTTATTCGCAACGTTTGGACGAATTTGACCAGGTATTTATAGAGCTTTTCAGTGACCGTTGGAATGTAAGAGCCGGAGATATAGATTTGGTAAAT
This sequence comes from Algibacter mikhailovii, assembly GCF_014651495.1. Classification (GTDB taxonomy): domain Bacteria; phylum Bacteroidota; class Bacteroidia; order Flavobacteriales; family Flavobacteriaceae; genus Algibacter_E; species Algibacter_E mikhailovii. Next base: position 211,128 of record NZ_BMWZ01000005.1, on the reverse strand, counting down.
ACAAATTCTTATTTTTCCAATTTTTCCAAACGTGTACAAGGATTGAATTTCAATATTAAACTAGGAGAACCTGAGGCCCAAACTAGTTTGTTTGCCGCTGGTGCCATTGTACGAGGCCAATTTACTACCGATCAATTCACTGCACAAGAGGGCAATCAAGGACCCTACAAGCTTAAGGGACCTAACGGAGAATTATTTGTGCTTATCGTCTCTGGAAGTGAGGTTGTCTATGTGAACGGCGTGGTTGCAAGGCGTGGTGAAGATCAAGATTACATTATTGACTATAATGCGGGAGAGATTATTTTTAATGCGACGTTTCCCATTACATCTGAGATGAGAATTTCTGTCGATTACCAATTTACAGAACGAAATTATACGCGATTTGTAGGTTTTGGCGGTGGTCAATATGAAAGTAAAAAATTGGATATTGGAGTTTCCATTTATTCTGAAAATGATGCTAAAAACCAACCTTTACAACAAAATTTATCTGATGAACAGGTAGAAATTTTAACCAATGCAGGCGATGATACGAGCAAAATGTTAGCCCCCTCAGAAATTAGAGAAGAATACAATCAAAATAGGATACTCTATAAAAAAGAGTTTGTAAATGGCGAAGAAGTATTTGTATTCTCAAATAATCCAGAGGATGAACTATACAGCGTTACGTTTTCTTTGCTAGGCGAAAATCAGGGCGATTACAGGTTAAGCAGCATTAATGCCATTAATAATATTTACGAATATGTTGGCGCTAATCAAGGAAACTTTGCTCCTGTAATCCAATTAGTGGCTCCAAAAAAATTACAGGTAGCCATAGTAAATGGAAGATACAAGCCTACTGAAAAAACCAATATCTTTTTTGAAGCTTCTGGCAGTAAATATGATCAAAATCAATTCTCATCAATAGATAATGATAACAATGATGGATTTGCGGGGAAAGTAACTATTAATCAAAATATCATTAAAAAAGAAAACTCTTGGAATTTAGACGCCTTTGCAGATGGTGATGTTGTTAGCGCAGACTACAGAAATATAGAAGGTCTTTACAATGTAGAATTCAGTAGAGATTGGAATTTAGACCAACCACCTGGTCGCCAAATATCTAGTGAATTAGGCGACCAAATCTTAGTGAATTCGGGTTTAACTTTAGCTCATAAAAACAAAGGCATTATAAACTATCAGTACCAATTTCTAAAGTTCTCCGAGGGCTTTAATGGTCAAAGACATTTAGTAAATGGTGAATTGAAACTAAACCGATTTATTATTTCTTCAAAATCCAGTTTTTTAGACACTGAATCTAACACTAAAACTTCTGCGTTTTCAAGGTCGCATAACCGACTGACTTACGGCATGAATAAAAGCTGGCTAGGTGGAAAGATTTCCTTTGAGAACAATGAAGAACGTGAGTTAGCCACGCAAACACTTACGCATTTAAGTCAAAAATTCATTGCCTATGAAGCTTTCGTTGGGGTTGGTGATAGCACTAAAATATTTGCCGAAGTAGGCTATAAAAACCGTATAAATGATAGTCTAAGAAACAATGTATTACAAAAAGTAAATTCCTCAAACCAAATCTATTTAAAATCACAGCTCATTAGAAACAAGAACACTAATTTAATGCTATTTGCCAATTACCGTACCTTGAAAAATGAGGAACCCGATGTGCAAGATGAAAACTCACTAAACTCTAGATTTCAATTCAACCAAAAGTTATTTAAACAAATAGTATTATGGAACACTGTATTTGAAACCAATTCGGGCACGCTTCCCCTTCAAGATTTCACGTATGTTGAAGTAGAACCAGGGCAAGGTGCTTATACTTGGATTGACTATAATGGGAATGGTATTCAAGAACTTGAAGAATTTGAATTGGCTCAGTTTCAAGACCAAGGGACTTTCATTAGGGTACTTTTACCTAATAGAATTTTCGTGAAAACGCATCAAAACAGGTTGAGTCAAACTATAACCATTAATCCGGCACAATGGTCTGTTTCCAGCAATAAACAACAACGCTTTTGGTCACATTTTTACAATCAAACCAGTTATTTGGTAGACAGAAAGTTAAAACGTGATGGAAATGGGTTTAATTTAAATCCATTTAATGGCGATGAAGATGATTTGCTTGGTTTACAATTAAATTTTAGAAATGTATTGTTTTTCAATCGTGGAAAACAGCGTTATACCACATCGTACACCTACTTAAAAAACACAACAAGAAATGTCTTGTCAATAGGTTTTATAGAAAATGGTTTAAGTAGTCATCAACTTAATTTCAATCATAAGGTCACACACAATTGGCTTATCAATGTTCTAGGTTCTTTAAACACCAATGAAAGTGTTAGTGAGAATTTTACTAGTAAAAATTTCAACTTAAACGAAACCCGTTTAAATCCAAAGCTATCGTATTTGTTTAATGACAATTCCAGTTTTGATGTTTTTTATCAGTTAACCTCAAAACAGAACACCATTGGAGAAGAAGAGTCATTAAAACAACAAAATTACGGCGCATCTTTCACTTTGGGAAGTGGTGCTAAAAGTGCTATAAACGGTGTTTTTAATTATTACTCTAATGCGTTTGAAGGCAATCCAAATACGCCTGTCGCCTATCAGATATTAGAAGGACTGCAGCCCGGAAAAAACTTTACTTGGAGTGTTTTAGCGCAAAGAAAACTTACCAAATTTTTAGATTTAAACTTAAGTTACTTTGGAAGAAAAACGGAAACAAGTAAAACCATTCACTCGGGCTCTGTACAGCTAAAAGCTTATTTCTAATTATTTAACCTATTTTTTCGTAGCTTTGTTAGGGTATGAGTAAAGCCTTAGCCATATTATATTCGGTATTGATTCTTGTACAAAGTTTCAATATTAACACAGAAGATTTTTCAAAACTTGATGTGTTAATTGAACATGCCAAATTTCATAAGGAAGTTTATGGTGACTCGTTTTTAGAGTTTCTTATTGAACATTATAGCGAGCAGGTAACTACAGATTATAACGAACATGAAGAACATGATGATTTACCATTTAAAAATCATCAGCACATGCAGTGTAGCATCAACGTAGCCTTTATTCTTAATGCTTATCCCCTTTATCAATGTCATGCTTTTGGATTCCAAGAGGTGCCGTTAAATTTTCACTATAAAGAATCCTCATCCATTTTTGAGAAACCTTCTGTTTTTCAACCACCAAAGACCGTATAATTCTCCTGAACATATTTTTAATCTATTCAAATCCCTTGAATAGAACTATTAATCTTTCATTACTGAATTATGCTTAGTCACATCATAAAATTCAGCTTAAAGAATAAGCTTGTTATAATACTCTTTTCGCTTTTTATTGTTGGTTACGGAATTTTCTCCCTAACGCAAATCTCTATTGGTGCTGTTCCCGATATTACCAATAATCAAGTTCAGGTCATTACCACTTCAAGAAATTTATCCACCCAAGATATTGAGCAATTTATTACCTACCCTATAGAACTTGAGATGGCAAATCTTCCGGGGGTTGAAGAAATACGGTCTATTTCAAAATTCGGCTTATCGGTGGTTACCATAGTATTTAAAGACAACATGGGTACCTACCTACCAAGGCAGTTAATTGCTGAAAAAATCAAATCGGCGTCTGAGAAAATTCCTGAAAATTTTGGTGTTCCTGAAATGGGACCAATTACTACGGGATTAGGTGAAATTTACCAATATATATTAGATGTAAAACCTGGTTATAAAACTAAATATTCTGCAACAGAGCTCCGTACCATTCAAGATTGGATAGTAAAAAGGCAACTCTCTGGCATTCCTGGTGTGGTAGAGGTCAACACTTGGGGTGGCTATTTAAAACAGTATGAAGTGGCAATAAATCCCTCAAAACTAAAAGCCATGAACATATCGTATATAGATATTTTTAAAGCTTTAGAAAAAAACAATAGTGTCGCTGGGGGTGGATACATTGAAAAGACCAATAAAGCGTTTTTTATAAGAGGTGAAGGTTTAGTACATTCAATAAATGACATTAATCAAATTGTCGTTAAAAACGCGGGAATCCCTATATATATTAAAGATGTTGCAAAAGTTAACCTAGGACGTGCTACCCGTTTTGGAGCCATTACCGGAAATGGGGAAGGTGAAAAGGTACTCGGCCAAATAATGATGTTAAAAGATGGCAACTCTAAAGAAGTCATAAATGCCGTAAAAGATCGCGTTGCCGCTATTCAAGATGTTTTACCTGAAGGGGTCTATATTAATGGTTTTCTTGAACGCAGTGAGCTTATTGACAAAACCACATTTACCGTAGCTGAAAATTTAATTTTAGGAGGACTCATTGTCATATTTGTGGTGGTTCTACTTTTAGGTAATTGGCGATCTGGCTTGGTAGTTGCTTCTGTTATTCCAATGTGTTTATTGTTTGCTATATCACTTATGAATATTTTTGGAATAGACGCCAATTTAATGAGCCTTGGGGCTATTGATTTTGGAATTATTATTGATGGAGCAGTTATTATTGTTGAATTTATTGCCATTACCATTAACAAGGAAACAACAAAAATAGGCGCACTTTCTAAAACCAATCAAAAATTAAAAATTGATGAAATAACTTTAAAAAGTGCTTCAAAAATGATGAACTCAGCCATTTTTGGACAACTCATTATCCTTATTGTATTCATACCCATTTTATCCTTAAGCGGCGTAGAAGGAAAAATGTTTCAACCAATGGCATTAACTTTTAGTTTTGCTTTAATAGGCGCTATGATTTTTTGCCTAACCTATGTCCCTGTGATGTCCTCATTATTCCTAAAACCTAAAGTCTACAGTGATAAAAATATCTCGGTAAGAATAATGCATCTCTTAAACTATGTATACAAACCTACTATTAATTGGGCATTGGCCAATAGAAAAATAGTACTTGCCATAGCTACCTTTTTATTAGTGACAAGCTTTTGGACTTTCATGAGGATGGGCGGTGAATTTGTACCAACCTTAGACGAGGGTGATTTTGTGATTCAGCCTGTTTTAAAAACGGGAACATCATTAGAACGAACAATTGAAATCACCACAAAAATTGAAAATATACTCCTCGAATCCTTCCCTGAAGTTGACCAAGTAGTTAGTAGGATTGGTGCTGCCGAAGTCCCCACAGATCCAATGAGTATGGAAGAAAGTGATGTTATTATCAAACTAAAACCCAAAAATGAATGGGTATCAGCTGAAACTAAAGACGAGCTAGCGGATAAATTTAAGCAGGCACTTTCCATAATTCCGGGTATGGAAATAGAATTTACCCAGCCCATAGAAATGCGTTTTAATGAGCTTATTACTGGAGTAAGAGCAGATATTGCAATTAAAATTTTTGGTGAAGACTTAAAAGTTTTAGCTAGTAAAGCAGATGAAATTAAAACCTTAATACAGCATGTTGAAGGCGCTTCAGATATTATTGTTGATAAAATAGAAGGCTTACCTCAAATGAATGTTACCTATGACCGAAGCAAAATTGCACGCTATGGTTTGAATATTGCCGATATTAATGACATCATTGCCATGGGCTTTGCTGGCAAAACCGTAGGTCAAGTTTTTGAAGGTGAAAAACGCTTTGATTTGGTGGTTCGGTTAGAAGCCGAACATCGAAAAAATATTGCAAATCTAAAAGGCCTTTTTATAGACACACCCAATGGCATGAAAATACCTTTACAAGAATTAGCCCAAGTTGAATATTCAACTGGACCTGCAAAAATTTCTAGAGATGACACCAAACGTCGTGTTGTAGTTGGTATTAATGTAAGAAATAGAGATTTACAATCGGTGGTAAATGATGTACAAACCATCATAAAAAATCAAGTAAAATTACCCATAGGCTATACAATAAATTATGGCGGACAATTTGAAAACTTACAAAGTGCTAAATCGAGACTTCTCATAGCCGTTCCTATTGCTCTAATCCTCATTTTTACACTCCTATATTTCGCATTTGACTCATTAAAAGAGGCTTTGATGGTCTACTCCGCCATACCTTTTGCTGCTGTTGGAGGTATTTTTCTACTATGGCTAAGAGACATGCCCTTTAGTATTTCGGCAGGTGTTGGCTTTATTGCTCTTTTTGGAATTGCTGTTCTCAATGGCATTGTTTTGATTGAACATTTTAAAGATTTAAAACAAACTAATATATCAAACATTGAATCCCTAATAAAAAAAGGTGCATCAGAGCGCCTAAGACCTGTAGTTTTAACTGCACTAGCTGCTGCCTTAGGCTTCCTCCCTATGGCTATTTCTACAAGCGCAGGAGCCGAGGTACAACGTCCCCTAGCAACAGTTGTTATAGGAGGATTAATTACATCTACTATATTAACCTTAGTAGTTTTACCAATTTTATATGCATGGTACGAAGAAAAATCTATTTTAAAAATGAAAAAGAAAAACATCATTTCATTTATAATCTTATTGTGGTTCATTTCATCACAGGGTCAAACCGTTGCGCTTAGCGCTGAGGAAATTGTCAGCATAGCTTTAGAAAATAATGCGCAACTTAAAGCCACGGCTTTAAAAACTGAAGAATCTAAAACACGCGTTGGTAGTGCATTTAATTTTGATAAAACATCAGTATACTATCATTTTGATGAAAACAATATAGCCATCAATAATGAGCCATTAAAGGTTTTCGGAATTGCTCAAGATTTTAGATTTCCAACAGTATACTTTAGTGATAAGAAAGTGAAAACGGCAAATTACAATGTAAATCAATCCTATTATCAAATCAAGGTTGAGGCTCTAAAACATGATGTATTTCTAGCCTGCTCACAATTGAGTTATGCAAAAAACAAGGCCAAAGCTTACCAATATTTAGATAGTTTATATCAACAGTTTGCGAAAGCATCACGACGAAGGTTTGAATTGGGTGAAACAAACTACTTGGAAATGATAAGTGCAAAATCTAAACAAAAGCTTTTAGAAACCACCTATAAGCAAGCCCTGCAGGAAGTTCTTTTAGCCCAAGAACAATTAAGTAAACTTGTTCAAAAAGACTCCATAACTATAGCAGACAATCCTTTAGAAAAACTAGAACTCAATACCATTACATTAGAAGACCATATTGGATTATCCTTATATGAAAACACCAATCTATATTATAAAGCTTTGAATCAAAAAGAAAAGCAAAATTTACTCCCTGATATTACTGCAGAATATTTTCAAGGTTCAAATAGCACCTTAAATACGTCTTTAAAAGGATATCAGCTCGGACTTAAAATCCCCATATTGTTTTTTGGAAATACATCAAAAATTAAAGCTTCAAAGCGTGCTTTAGAATCGGCCGAAGCAGAAGAAGCAGATTACAAAATAAGACTACAATCAAAATACAAAGTCTTACTTTCCACACTAAAACAACATGAAGAAGCATTAAGTTACTACGAAGAGCAAGGACGGCAACTGGCCAAAGAAATCTTAAAAACAGCGGAGAGAACTTTTAAAGAAGGAGATATTGATTTCTTTCAATACATTCAAAGTATTGAAACGGCAACAAGCATTGAACTTACATACCTTGAAAATCTTAATAGCTATAACCAAACCATCATCGCCATTAACTATCTAATCCTTTAAAACATGAAATATTTGTATATCCTCTTATATCTGTGTGCTTTTATAGCCTGCAAAAAATCGAACAAGGTTATTAATACAACCACAATCCAAGATTCTAATACCACCGAAATTATTGTAAGTGCCTCGCAATTTACAAGTCAAAATATGCAATTAGGGGAATTAGACACTTACACTTTTAATTCTACAATATCAGCTACTGGAACCATTGATGTACCTCCTAAAAACAAAGCCATTATAAGTTCCTTTATGGGAGGATATATTACTAAATCCCCGCTTTTAGTTGGCAACCAAGTAAAAAAAGGTCAAAGTCTAGTGACTCTTGAAAACCCGGATTTCATAGAACTACAAAAACAATATTTAGAGGTGTTTGAACAATTAAACTATCTGGAGGCAGAATATTTGAGACAAAAACAATTATTCAGTGAAAACATTACCTCCAAGAAAAACTATCTAAAAGCCGAAAGCATGTACAAAAGTAATCTAGCCCACTATCATGGATTAGAAAAAAAACTAGGCATGCTTAACATTAATCCTGAATTGGTAAAACAAGGCAAAATTAGTTCTACAATTCAGCTCTATTCGCCTATAACAGGTGATGTTAGTAAAGTTAATGTTAGTGGCGGCATGTATGTTTCTCCTGCAGATGTTATTTTAGAAATTGTAGATACCTCACATATTCATTTAGAACTTTCTGTCTTTGAAAAAGACATTATGAACGTAAAAAAAGGTCAAAATATTATTTTTAATATACCAGAATCCTCTGGTGAAAATTATGAGGCAGAAGTCTATCTAGTGGGGACAACTATAGATAAAACCTCCAGAATAGTTGAAGTTCACGGACATATTCCAGATGAATCAACTAATCATTTTATAGTTGGCATGTTTATACAGGCTCAAATTGTTATAGATAGTGCAGAGTCTCAAGTTTTACCCAAGGAAGCTATATTAATAGATGGTAACAAATCTGTAGTATTGGCTTTAAAAGAAAAGAAAAATAAGACGTATGCATTTGAAAAGGTAAGTGTAGATATTGGCAACCAAACAGAGCATTATGCTGAAATAAGTAATGCCAATGTACTTGAAGGCAAGCAAATATTAACGAAAGGTGGCTTTATGTTAATTCACTAAATCTTCCGATTATCAATTCTATTAAAGACTAATATAATTGTTTTCACAGCTTCAATATAAAACTCGGGATGTATATTTTCAAAAGTATCAGTCGGTTCATGATAGTCTTCATGATCTTCTACACCGAAATATAAAAACGGAATCCCTTTTTTGTAAAAACCAGCATGATCAGATGAGTATATCCAGTTTTCTAAACCGTCATAACCATCATGTCCTATAAGTAGCTTTATTTTTGAAGAATACATACCGCCTTGAATGGTGGCTTTCAGCATCTTGTTATCGGAAGCCCCAACAACATATAATTCATTGTCATCACTCCTACTAATCATATCCATATTTATATTCAAAATCACATCCTTAGCATTTAAAATGGTGCTCTTAAGAAAATATTTTGACCCTTGGAGACCCAACTCTTCTGCATCAAAAGCTGCAATGATTATAGAGTGCTTTGGCGGATGACTTCTAAAATATTCAGCAAAACTGAATAACGCACTAACACCAGAGGCATTATCATCGGCTCCATTAAAAATTTCACCTTGCTTTACGCCTTCATGATCATAATGTGCGCTAATGACGATATAATCATCTGGAAAATCTGTACCCTTAATAAAACCCAAAATATTCATCCCTTTATAATGCTTCCCCTTTTCTATAAACCGAAATGGTTGTTTATAGTCGGTCACCAAGGGAACGACTCCCAAAGAGTATAATTGGTTAATAATATACTTTTGCGCTTTTAGGCCACCCTGAGAGCCAGTACGGCGTCCTTCAAAAGTATCAGAAGACAAAGATTTAATATGTTTTAACAGGTTGGTCTCAGAAAATAAGACGGTATCACAAGCCTTATCTTGAGTAAAGGCTCCTATAGGGATGGCTAACAGTAAAAAAAGAAAAACTTTGAACATTGATGGTTAAATATACTAAATAAAAGGTAGCTATTATAAATACAAAAACCCATATCGTAGGATATGGGTTTTTAAAATTATAATATAAGGTTTACTATTTAATAGCTGCCTTCATTAGCTCTCTATTCATACGAGCAATATTATCTAAAGAAATCCCTTTAGGGCATTCAACTTCACATGCTCCAGTATTCGTACAGTTCCCAAAACCTTCTAAGTCCATTTGAGCAACCATATTTTTCACACGATCAGCAGCTTCAACTTGTCCTTGAGGTAACAAAGCATATTGAGACACCTTAGCACCAACAAATAACATCGCACTTGAATTTTTACAAGTAGCAACGCAAGCCCCACAACCAATACATGTAGCTGCATCCATAGCTTCATCAGCAGCATGTTTTGAAATTGGAAGCGAATTTGCATCTTGTGTATTTCCAGATGTATTTACTGAGATATACCCTCCTGCCTGTTGAATACGTTCAAAAGCCATTCTATCTACAACTAAATCTTTAATTACAGGAAACGCTGCTGCTCTCCACGGCTCAATTGTTATAGTATCGCCATCCTTAAACATTCTCATGTGCAATTGACAGGTAGTAATACCTCTATCTGGCCCATGAGCTTCTCCGTTAATATACAATGAACACATCCCGCAGATACCTTCTCTACAATCATGATCAAAGGCTACTGGCTCTTCTCCAGCATTAACTAATTGCTCATTCAAAACATCCATCATTTCAAGAAAAGACATATGCTCTGAAATATCATTAACTTTATAATCGACCATTTGACCCTTAGCAGAAGCGTCTTTTTGTCTCCAAATTTTAAGTGTTAAATTCATAATGTCAATCTTATTTGTATGAACGTTGTTTTAGTTCAATATCTTTAAATTCTAATTCTTCTTTATGTAATACTGCATCAGCAGGTTCTCCTTTATATTCCCAAGCAGAAACAAATGCAAAGTCCTTATCATTACGTTTTGCTTCTCCTTTCTGTGGTCCATCTTCTTCTGCAGATTCTTCTCTAAAGTGACCTCCACAAGACTCTTCTCTAGTTAAAGCATCTTTAGCAAACAACTCGCCTAACTCTAAGAAATCAGCAACACGTCCAGCCTTTTCAAGTTCAGGGTTCATTTCATTGGCACCACCTGGAACCGAAACGTCTTTCCAAAACTCTTCACGAATGGCTTTAATCTCAACCATTGCTTCTTTCAAGCCTTTTTCATTTCTTGACATCCCACATTTATCCCACATCACTTTTCCGAGTTTTTTATGGAAATAATCAACCGATTTCTTTCCCTTATTGTTAACAAAGAAATCTATTCTGTCTTTTACCTCTTTTTCAACCTCATCAAACTCCTTGGAATCTGTTGGAATTTTACCCGTTCTAATATCATCAGCTAAGTAATCACCAATAGTATATGGCAATACAAAGTAACCATCAGCTAAACCTTGCATTAAGGCTGAAGCTCCAAGTCTATTCGCTCCGTGATCAGAGAAATTTGCTTCCCCAATACAATACAATCCAGGAACCGTAGTCATTAAATTGTAATCAACCCAAACACCTCCCATAGTGTAGTGTACTGCTGGATAAATCATCATTGGTGTTTTGTATGGATCTTGATCTACAATCTTCTCATACATTTGAAATAAGTTTCCGTATTTCGCTTCTACAATGGCTTGACCTAATTCATATATCTTAGCATCTGAAGCGTTTGATATATTATGAATTTTGGCTTGTTCTTTTCCGTAACGTTCAATGGCCGCAGCAAAATCTAGATATACAGCCTCTCCAGTTGCATTAACACCGTAACCAGCATCACAACGTTCTTTAGCAGCACGAGATGCCACATCACGAGGTACTAAATTTCCGAAGGCCGGGTAACGACGCTCTAAGTAATAATCTCTTTCGTCTTCAGATAAATCTGTTGGTTTTTTACTTCCTTCACGAATTGCTTTTACATCCTCTAAATTCTTTGGCACCCATATACGTCCATCATTACGTAGGGACTCAGACATCAATGTTAATTTAGATTGGTAATCACCTGAACGCGGAATACAAGTTGGGTGAATTTGAGTATAACAAGGGTTAGCAAAATAAGCTCCTTTTTTATGTATTTTCCAAGCGGCAGTCACATTACTACCCATTGCATTTGTGGACAAGAAATAAACATTACCATATCCACCAGTAGCAACAACCACAGCATGTGCTGAATGACGCTCAATTTCACCAGTAATTAAATTTCTCGCTATAATACCTCTTGCTTTGCCGTCTACTTTTACAACATCAAGCATTTCGTGACGATTGAACATTTCAATCTTTCCACGAGCTATTTGACGATTCATTGCAGAATAAGCTCCTAACAATAATTGTTGGCCTGTTTGTCCTTTAGCATAAAAAGTTCTTGATACTAATACACCACCAAATGAACGGTTATCTAGAAGTCCACCATAATCACGCGCAAAAGGAACACCTTGAGCAACACATTGGTCAATGATATTTGCAGAAACCTCAGCTAAACGATAAACATTAGCCTCGCGTGAACGATAATCACCTCCTTTTACCGTATCATAAAACAATCTGTACGTTGAATCTCCATCACCTTGGTAGTTTTTTGCTGCGTTGATTCCTCCTTGTGCTGCAATAGAGTGTGCGCGACGTGGAGAATCTTGATAAGCAAATGCTTTCACATTATATCCTAACTCAGCTAAAGTAGCAGCGGCTGAACCTCCTGCTAAACCTGTCCCTACCACTATAACATCTATATGACGCTTATTTGCAGGATTTACTAAGTTAATTTTATTTTTATAATCTGTCCATTTATCTTTAATTGGACCTTTTGGTACTCTTGAATCTAAAGCCATAATTATCTAAGATTAATGGTGAGGATTTAAATGATGATAAAGTGCTATTACAATAAATAATGCAGGAATAATAATTGAATATGCTTTCCCTATTTGTTGTAATGTTTTTTTACGCCCTGCTGTTACACCCATAGATTGAAACGCTGAAGTAAACCCGTGTGCTAAATGAAGTCCTAATAAAACGAAAGACACCACATAGGCTCCAACTCGTAATGGGTTCTCAAATTTTTCTACTAGTTCATGAAAATATCTATAGTCTGCACCATGCATTCCAGACATATCTCCTAAAACATATTTAGTGTTTAGTTCAGGAATCCAGAAATCAATAAAGTGAAGTACAATAAAAGCTAAAATAACCAGCCCACTGTAAATCATATTTCTACTTACCCAAGAAGAATTAGCAGCACCATTATTCTGTGCATACTTTACACCAATTGCTTTTCTGTTTTTCAATTCTAAAATGAAACCCATCACAAAATGAAAAACCACACCAAAAATCAATACAGGTTGAAGTCCAAATTGCACTAAAGGATTTGTTCCCATAAAATGGGATAATTCATTAAACAAATCAGCACTAAAAAGAGAGGTAATGTTTACCGCCAAATGTATTATTAGGAAAAACATGAGGAAGAATGCAGAAAGCGCCATAGCTACTTTTCTTCCTATCGAAGATTTAAAAAATCCGCTCATTATTTTGAAGTATTTTTAAGATTCCCACAAAGGTAGCTTAGGAATAGATTATAGGCAAATAACAACTACCATGTTTTAACTATTTAGAATGGTTATAAGTAAAAAGCGAGAATCGTCTTAATCCAGTAGGAGTTTACTGGTAATAACATTTTCATCAGAGAGTAAATCAATAAAATACATGCCTTTAGCATAACCTTCTAAATTAATGGTGATATCAGAGCTAGTGGAGAAATCTTGATCTAATACAAGCTTACCAGTAATATCAAAAATGGCAATTCTATCAATATTAATTAATGACCTATTTTTTATATAAAAAACGCCATTTGTAGGATTTGGATAAATGCTAATATTGTTTGCAAATTCTTCCTCAGGCACACTTAAGGGACATGATGCATCAGACATAGCGGGCACACCACAAACTGACGAACCAGTGCTTCTATCTTGTACTCCCTTTGCCGCATTACTATTGTTAGATTCTATAACGCGCTTATCCGCATTAGGGGTATTTGCATAGTGCATTGAATTATTCGGATCAATGACATGTGCTAACATATGACCGTGTCCCAATTCATGAAGTGCTACCGATTCAAAATCAAATGCACCTCCTGATGTAGGGTCTGGTCCTAAATTCCAAAGAATATCCTCACTATTAAAAACAATATCCAATTCAGCAACATACCATGAAATAGTATTTGCTATACTACATCCTTTAAACCAATAAAAACAAGTACCCAAGGTTTCATCACTCAGTGACCCATTATCAAAGCGAATAACATTAACTGGGTCTCCTCCATCCTTACTCTCAAAAGCAACCTCATCAACAGTTGTTGGTGAATCACTTATTGACCAATTCACACCAGTTTCACAAACCCAATTATTAAAGGCACGTTCATAGGCTGCTTTGGCACCAGGAAAATCACTGTCATTAAAAAAATCAGTAAACATTTCCCAGGTATAGCCACCATCACCATCGATGTCCGCATGCCTTACTTGATATGCTACTTCAGGGGTTTCCGGTGTTGTTTCAGGCGCATAATTCACATTAACTTCAGAATATGAAATAGTCAATATATTTGCCGATTCAACAACGCCACTACCATCAGCATTTGTAATTCTAATTTTGCCTGTCCCAGCTCCTGAAGGCACCTCTACAACTACCTGGGTATTAGTCCAACTAACAACCTGAGTATCTAGAGCATCTACAAAGGTAGCACCGCCATCATTTGCATTGGCAAAACCAACTTTTCCTTTCTCATCTCCAAAATCAGTCCCTGTAATAGTAATCTCCATCTTAACACCTCCCATGGCTGTAGTAGGTGAAAAACTCTCTATACCTAGTACTAAAGCTGATTTAGCTATATTACCTTTTGAAACTTCATTCCTTGAACTAATGGCTTTCACTTTAATCACCTTAGCTTGAGTATATTGCCTTATTTCCTCATAAAAATCTGATTTTATTCCTTTCTTTTTACCAAAAGAAGTAACCACCAAGTCTTTATTCAAATCATATTTATAAAATCCTTGTTGACCACTGTAAAGATCAAATTTACTATGAGTCAACACTCCTTTCTCCTTAGAATTTACCGTGCTATTTTTTAAAGTAAACACCCCAACATCTCCCTTATTAAGCTTTACAGCATTTGAAGTCATAAGCGCAGTAAGCCCTACCGTTCCTCCAACGGTAATTACTTCAACGGTTTTAGCAACCTCTCCTTTAAAAACGCTATAAACTTCTACCGTATTAGCTGTATAAATTAATTTATTATGATCATCCCAAAATGATTGCTTAGCAACAACCCTTCCTTCTATAACAAGACTTGATTTCTCAATTTTTTGTTTTAAGGTGATTTTTTTAACAAATTTTTGAGCAAATGCAAAAGAAGTACATGAAATCACACACAAAAGCGTAATCAATAATTTTATGGATAGCTGTTTTTTCACACTGTGATTATTTTGCAAGGTCCCCAAATATAATGATTTATATGCAATGATTTCTTCAGATTCATTACATTTATAGCAGATAATACATAAATTCACATGAAATACTTAGCAATTGACAATAAGCTCTTTATAAAAAATCGGAAAAAATTTACCGCTAAAATGGCCCCCAACAGCCTTGCTGTTTTTAATTCAAATGACATTTACCCTATAAGTGCGGATAGCACTATGCCTTTTGAACAACATAGAGATATATTTTATTTATCCGGTGTTGATCAAGAAGAAAGTGTTCTTGTTCTATTTCCAGATTGCCCAAAAGAAAAACACAGAGAAATTTTGTTTTTAAAGGAAACCAATGAACACATAGCGATCTGGGAAGGCGAAAAACTAACTAAAGAAAGGGCTTTTGAAACAAGTGGTATAAAAACAGTGTACTGGTTACAAGACATGGACAAAGTGTTATTTGAAATCATGACGCAATGTGATACGGTTTATATAAACACCAATGAGCATTATAGGTCTAACGTAGAGACTGAAACTAGAGAAGATCGGTTTACCAAATGGATTAAAGAGCGCTATCCAGCGCATCGGGTGGCAAAGAGCAATCCCATCTTGCAACGACTGAGATCTATAAAAGAAGACATTGAAATTGATTTAATCCAAAAAGCTTGTAACATTACTGAAAAAGGATTCCGACGTGTTCTTGATTTTGTTAAACCAAATGTTTGGGAATATGAAATTGAAGCTGAGTTTATGCATGAATTTTTAAGAAATCGATCAAAAGGATTTGCTTACACACCTATAATAGCCTCAGGAAACAATGCCAACGTTTTGCATTATATAGAAAATAACCAACAATGTAAAGCGGGTGATTTAATATTATTTGACACTGCAGCAGAATACGCCAATTATTCTAGTGATTTAAGCCGGACCATTCCTGTTTCAGGAACCTATTCTGAACGACAGAAAGCGGTTTACAACGCTGTTTTAAGAGTTAAAAATAAAGCTACCAATATGTTAACCCCAGGAACGCTTTGGGAAGAATACCATATAGAAGTTGGTAAATTAATGACTAGCGAATTATTAGGCTTAAACTTGATTGACAAAGCGGATGTTCAAAAAGAAGACCCTGAATGGCCTGCTTATAAAAAATATTTTATGCATGGCACATCTCATCATATGGGTTTAGACACGCATGATTATGGCATTTTAACTGAACCCATGCAAGCCAATATGGTTTTTACTGTTGAGCCTGGCATATACATTCCAAACGAAGGTTTTGGGATCAGATTAGAAGACGATGTGGTCATTCAAGAATCTGGAGCCCCTATAAACCTAATGAAAAATATCCCGATTGAAATTGAAGAAATTGAGGATATTATGAATGCTTAAAATATAAAGGGGCGTTTTTAACGCCCCTTTTGCTAACAACACTAAATATATTTTTATTAAAGAGTGACTAATTCAAATAAATAATCGTTTAGTTTTTGTAGCGTTTTAATTTTATCTTTAGAATCAATTAAAAGAGAAATATTGTTTTTACTACCGCCGTAAGAAATCATTCTGATCTTCACGTCTTGTAAAATTTGAAATAACTTATATGTATCTTCATGATTTACAACTGAATGACCAACCAAGCAAACGATACTTTGATTTGAATCTACTTCAATTAATGCAATTTTCTCTAGCTCCTTAAGAATATTTTTAAGCTTGCTATCATCATCAATAGTTAATGACACTGCAACTTCAGAAGTTGTAATCATATCAATTGAGGTCTCATAAGTTTCAAAGATTTCAAAAACCTTTTTTAAAAATCCATGCGCCTGTAACATTCTTGCTGACTTGATTTTTATTGCCGTAATTCCATCTTTCGCCGCAATAGCTTTAATACCACCTTCAGAAGTCTTACTAGAAATTAAAGTACCATGAGCACTGGGCTTCATAGTGTTTTTAAGCCTTACTGGAATATTATCAGCTCTTACAGGTGTGACCGTTTGCGGATGAAGAATCTTAGCCCCAAAATAAGCCAACTCAGCAGCTTCATCAAATGATAAATTAGAAATAGGATTTGTGTTTTCAACATAGCGCGGATCGTTGTTATGCATACCACTTATATCCGTCCAAATTTGCACTTCTTCAGCCAAAACCGCCGCCCCTATAATTGTAGCAGTAAAATCACTGCCTCCACGCTGAAGATTAGAAACCTCATCGTTATCATCTAAACAAATAAAACCTTGAGTAATATAGATCTCTGCGCCCGCATTCTCTTTTAATACAGCCCCAATATTTTCTTTAATGAACTCTATGTTTGGTTCTTTATTTTCATCAATTCGCATAAAGTCTAAAGCTGGCAATAATGCCGAAGCTATTCCCTCTTGATTCAAATAGCTATTAAACATATATGTTGAAAGCAATTCACCTTGAGCAACGATCTGATTTTCTAAAGCTTGCGAAAAATCCTTTTTAGCACACCCCTTTAAAAAGTCGAATACACTAGATACATATTCTTTAACGCTGTGGTTTAAAGTTGAATCTTGGAGTAAACTATCTACAGTTAGAATGTAAGACTCATTTAGCTTACTAATTTTGTTCAGAGCCTCGTCTGATTTTTCATCGGCAATATCCTGCGCAATAGAAACAAGTTGATTCGTTGTACCAGACATAGCAGAAAGCACGACTATTTTCTTTTGGCCATCATTAATAATATTCTTAACATGACTCATATTTTCAACAGACCCTACAGACGTACCACCAAACTTTAATACTTTCATTTTCTATAAATTTGAATGCAAAACTATAACTCAAATATCTAATGCCTATGTTTTTTCAAAAAAAAGTTTATTTTTACACAAGATGTTAAATAATTAACATTAAAATCCATTGGACGCATGAAAACCGTATCAAACTGTGTTGAAGATATATTAATAACGCAGCCCTATCTTGAAGAAGCCCTGTCTAGAAACATCATAAATTTTAGTGCACTAGCTATTGAACTTGTTGAACCCATAAGTAAAATGCTCAAAAAAGAGGTAAAACCTGGAGCTATTATGATGGCTTTGAGACGTTATAACCCACCTACAACCTTATCTAATTCTGTTAAAATGAAGCGAGCCATTCAGAATTTAGGTGATATAACAGTACGATCAAACCTTACCGATTTTACAGTTAGAAATTCAGACAGTCTTATCCATAATCACGCAAAAATTCTGGAACGCATTAATCTTGAATCAAAACTTTTCTACACCTTTACAAGAGGCATACATGAGAGCAACATTATTATTTCTAGCAGTTTAAATGATTTTATTAAGGCGCAATTAGAAAACGAAACTATTCTTGCCTTTCAGGATGGCCTAACCGCAATAAGCATTAATTTACCAAAAGACAACTCGAAAATAGCAGGATTATATTATCACTTTTTTAAACGCTTAGCATGGGAAGGCGTAGTGCTCTATGAAGTAATTTCAACAACCAATGAGTTTACCATTTTGGTAGAAGACGACTACGTAGACAAAGCTTTTGCCGCAATAAAAAAAGTCAAAATATAAAAATCAATCTTTACTTTCAAGCTTAATGCTATGATTTTATCTTTGCCTCAGATAAATCACATCTATGTACTTAGAATACAAAGGCGCTAATATTTTCTATACCGATTCCGGCAAAGGACATGCCGTTGTTTTACTCCACGGCTTTTTAGAAAACAGCTCTATATGGACTCCTTTTATTAAATCGCTTTCAAAAAAAAACCGAATAATCTGTATAGACTTGCTGGGTCATGGTAAAAGTGAATGCCTTGGTTATATACACACCATGGAACTCATGGCCGAGGTTGTTGAAGCCATTCTAAAGAAATTAAGAATACGACGGTCTACCTTTATAGGACATTCCATGGGTGGTTATGTAGCACTGGCCTTTGCAGAATTAAACCCGGATGCTCTAAAAGGTTTATGCTTAGTGAATTCGACAGCCAATGCTGACGATTTTGAAAAACAACAAAACAGAGACAGAGCCATATTGGCCGTTAAGCAAAACCACAAAACCTTTATAAGAATTGCAATCAATAATTTATTTAGACCAAAAAATAGAATTCTCTTTAAGAAACAAATCAATCAACTCATTAATCAAGCCCAACTCACACCATTACAAGGTATTATTGCAGCCCTTGAAGGCATGAAAATTCGACAAGACAGGGAAGCCTTACTGCATTTTTCACCGTTCAAAAAAATGATGGTTATTAGTAAAAAAGACCCGGTTTTAAATTTTAAGAAGCTTATTGCCCAAACAAAAGATACTGAGGTAAAATTAGTAGAACTCCCCGATGGACATATGAGTTTTATAGAAAATGAAAGTGAATTACTACAAAATATAGTGCATTTCGTCGAAAATTTATAGCTTTTTAACGATTAATTCATTTATTTTTATAGCTTTACCTCGTTCTAAATATTAAAACCATGAGAAAATCTACTAACAAACCTGCTTTAATACCAAAAATGTACTGCAATCTTTTTGGTCATGATTATCAAGTAACTAAGAAAGTAACATACCATGTTAAGGAGTACACATGTTGCCACTGTAAAAAACAATTAACTACCAATAGTAATGGTCATCTTATCGAATTAACACCAAAATTTAAAGAGATTAATGCTATTTTAGAGCGCATTTATGCTTCTAGGACAGAACGCACGAAGCGAAAAATCATGTCATCGCCGGCATACTAATTACCTCATTAAAGATTAAATTTACTTATACCCGCAAGCTATTAGTCATTAAAATTCTTCCAACCTTGCGCTTTAATAGGTATTCGAGTATCTGCTCTTGTCACCAAGTGCATCCCTTCTTTGGACTCTTTCATGAAACCAATAATTGAAAAATTTGGATTACCTTTTATTTTCATGAAATCCTCTTGAGAAATCGTAAATAGAAGTTCATAATCCTCCCCGCCATTCAAGGCCACAGTAGTACTATCAATATTAAACTCCTCGCAAACGGAGATTACCTGAGGATCTAAGGGTAATTTGTTTTCATATAAATCACACCCTACATCGCTCTGCTTACACAAATGTATGATTTCAGAAGATAAGCCATCACTCACATCAATCATTGATGTTGGTTTAACATCTAAGCCCTTTAATAACTCTTTTATATCCTTTCTTGCCTCTGGTTTTAATTGCCTTTCAACAATATAGGTATAAGGCTCTAAATCAGGTTGATTGTTAGGATTTACTTTATATACCTCTTTTTCTCTTTCTAAAACTTGTAACCCCATGTATGCCGCGCCAACATCACCAGTAACAACCAATAAGTCATTTGGTTTTGCACCATTTCTGTAAACCACATCGTCTTCACTTAATGCCCCTAAGGCTGTTACGGATATTAATAATCCAGTATTTGAGGAGGTGGTATCTCCACCAACAACATCAATATCATAAATCTTTGCTGCGGTTTCAATACCTGCATACAAATCCTCTAAAGCCTCAAGCGGAAAACGATTGGACACAGCAATTGAAACGGTTACCTGAGTGGCTTTTGCATTCATAGCATAGACATCAGACAGATTCACAACAACCGCTTTATACCCCAAATGCTTTAGGGGCACATAACTTAAATCAAAATGCACACCTTCTACTAACAGGTCTGTGGTTACTACAACTTTTTGATCCTCAAAATTTAGAACGGCAGCATCATCACCTATACCTTTTACAGTTGACGACTGCTTTATTTTAAAGTTTTTAGTAAGATGGTCAATTAATCCAAATTCTCCCAAATCACTTAATTGCGTTCTCTGCTGATTTTTATCTTCTATCATGCTGCAAAAATAAGAAGCTAATTTTGTTTTTACTATCTTTATACTAAAACATCACCCATTTTAGTTCTTAATAAAAACCGCTATGAACTTGTTAAAAATTCTCAAGACGGCAACGCTATGCTGTTTTATGCTTATTTTGGATAGTTGTTGTAATGATGAAACACCCGCTAATCCAAATGCTGAGGCTGCATGTAAGAATGGTTTTGCTGGTATTTATCCATGCAATAATTATGATTTAATGGGGTTTGTGCCAATTGACCAATTAGGAGGGGCTGGGTCTAGCGGTAGTGATTGTTGGGGTTGGACAGATACGTCTACCCAAAAAGAATACGCTTTATTCTGCGCCACCACAGGCGTGGCCTTTGTTGATATTTCAGCCCCAGAAAACCCAATAGTTATTGGAATATTACCTACAGCAACTATAAGTAGTCCATGGAGAGATATTAAGGTGTATCAGAATTTTGCTTTTGTTGTTGCCGACAGGTCCCAATCACATGGCATGCAAATTTTTGATTTAACCCGCTTAAGAGATGTTTCCAATCCTCCTGAAACTTTTTCTCCAGACGCCATTTATAATGGTTTCACAAGTGCTCATAACATCGTAATTAACGAAGACTCCGGCTTTGCATATGCAGTAGGTACGAGCAGAGCAGAACCTTTTGCCGGAGGCCCCTTATTTATTGACCTACAGAAGCCATTAACACCAATAGATTCAGGTGGATACCCTGGCTATTCTCATGATGCACAAGTAGTAACCTATAACGGTCCTGACACTGAACACAATGGAAAAGAAATTTTAATAGGGAGCAATGAAATAGAAGTTATTATCCTTGATGTTACAGACAAATCAAATCCAATTAGGCTATCATCATTAAGTTACGCAAATGTTGGCTACACACACCAAGGTTGGTTTACAGAAGATATGACCTATTTTGTTTTAGGTGATGAATTAGATGAACAACAAACAGGTACAAGAACGCGTACCATAATTTTAGATTTAACAGATTTAGACAACCCTAAAATTCAAATGGAATACTTTGGCCCAACTAATGCCATAGATCATAATGGCTATGTTAAAGAAAACTCATATTTCCAAGCGAGTTATACGGCTGGCATGAGAGAACTTGACATTACTAATATTGAAAACAAAGCAATTACTGAAATTGGATATTTTGATACACATCCCGAAAATAACAGCACTAACTTTAATGGCGCTTGGAGTGTTTATCCTTATTTCCCTAGTGGAAATATCATCATTAGCGATATCAATAGAGGCTTATTTATTGTGAAGAAAAATTCCAACTAAGAACACTCATTTTATGTTGAAGAACTTTCGCTTGATCTTTTTATCTCTAGGCATGCTATTTTTTGCTTGCTCCAAAACGGAACCTATTGAAACTTCAATCGATTCAAATCCTAACATTAATTTCGTAAAAACTTTAGGCGGTTCTTTAAACGAATTGGCAAAATCTATAATAAAAACAAACGATGGAGGCTATGCTATTTTAGGGCATGTACAAAGCTCAAACGGGGATGTTAGCAATAAGCCTGACACCTCATTTGATTATTGGATACTAAAATATAATGAGACCCATACACTGCAGTGGCAATTCTCTTATGGCGGCAGTGAAGATGACCGCGGCATAGATATCATTCAAACCAATGATAATGGCTATGCTGTTATAGGCTATAGTAAGAGTAATAACAGAGACGTTACCGAAAATAATGGCGCCAATGATTTCTGGGTTTGTAAACTAGATGAAGCTGGTCATATTTTATGGGAAAAATCATTTGGTTATTTAGGCGCCGATATTGGTAATGCCATCATTCAAACAGAAGACAACGGGTTTTTAATTACTGGTGTTTTAGATGTTTCAGCGTCTAATGGACAAGGCAATAGCAAGGTCTCCAGTGCAAAGCGACATGCCGGTGGTGATTATTGGGCCATAAAACTTGATGCTACAGGGAATAAACAGTGGAGCAAATTTTATGGCGGCACATTTACAGATACACCAAATGACATCATTCAAACCAATGACAATGGCTACCTATTGATAGGCGCTTCAGATAGTGACGATGTGGATGTAAACAACAATAAAGGATCATATGATTTCTGGGTTGTCAAAATATCATCTTTTGGCACCTTACTCTGGGAAAAATCATTTGGTGGTTCTCAAATTGATGAAGCCCATGCCATCTGCAAGACTAATGATGGGAATTATTTTATTGTGGGAGATACACGAAGTAATGATTTTGACGTAACAAATAATAACGGGTCAGCAGACCTATGGTTGATTAAAATATCTCCCGATGGTGACTTGATATGGGAACAAAATTATGGAGGCTCTAGTTTCGATGTTGGCCGGTCCATTTCAAGAACGGAAGATAACGGATTTATTATCTCAGGAAGCTCAAGAAGTTTAGATGGTGATCTTGAAGAAAACAAAGGACAAAATGATGCATGGCTTTTAAAAATTGATTCTGAAGGGCGTTTACTCTGGCAGAAAACTATAGGCGGTTCTAATATTGATTTCGCTTATGATGCAATAGAACTTAAGAACAAAAGCATTATTTCAATAGGAGAATCCAGCAGTATTGACGGCGATATTGAAACAAACAAAGGTTTTTCAGATTTACTAATATTTAGCTTAAAATGAAAAACACCATACTTTTTTTATTAATTCTAAGCAGTTTTACACTCATAACATCTTGCAATGAAAACAATGAATATGAATCTTCTCAATTCAACCTCACTTTTAATTTTAGTCACTCTTGGGACGAAAAGACTGTAACCAATACTGATTTTAATACTATTCAATTTACCAATGCTCATGGCGAATCATTAAGCATTACGAAACTGAGATACCTTATCTCAAGAATAACCTTTGAAAAACCTAATGGTGAAACATTAACATTAGATGGCTATAACCTAGTAGATGTTACTAATAATTCAAATACTAGCTTCACACCAATTCCTAAAATTCCTGAAGGCACCTATAGTAAAGTCTCTTTTATTTTCGGTTTTAACAATGAAGATAATTATGATTTAAACTATCCTGATTTAAACTCGGTCTCTTGGAATGTTCCCGAAATGTTAGGCGGTGGCTATCATTACATGCAACTTGAAGGCAAATTTATTGATAACAGCTCTACTGAAACGAGCTATGCCTACCACACCATAAGAGCTGTAAATAACAGGGTTACACCACAAGTTTTTAAAGACACTTTTTTTGAAGTTGATTTAGGCGAAGTCACTATTTTAAATGATACCACTTTCCATATAAATATGAATATTTCTAAATGGTTTGACACCCCCAACATTTGGAATTTAAATGACCTGAATAATATGCTCATGCCTAATTTTGATGCACAAATAGACATGTTTGAAAATGGTCAAAATGTTTTTAGTCTAAAATCCATAAAACCATAATTTGCGTTGAAACACTGGAACCTATATGTTTTATTATTTTTAATTTTATCATGCTCAAATGATAATCAGGAAATATATGTTCAAACACCACAACCCCTTAATATTCCAATTCTATTTGAAGAAAACATTCTTGCTCCAGTAATCCCTATTAATAACCCGCAAACCGCAGAAGGTATAGCACTTGGTAAAAAACTATTTTTCGACCCTATTTTATCAGGAGACGAAAGCCAGGCTTGTGCAGATTGCCATGCGCCAGAACAAGCATTTACAGACGTCCGCAGATTTAGCGAAGGCATTGATGGTACTTTAGGCAAAAGAAATTCCATGCCACTTTTTAATTTAGCTTGGAATTATGACGAAAAATTCTTCTGGGACGGCAGTTCATTTAGCCTTGAACACCAAGCTTTTATACCGGTATCAGATCCTACCGAAATGAAAAATACTTGGACAGTGGTGGAACAAAAATTACAGAATCATAAAGAATACCCTACGCTTTTTACGCAAGCCTTTGGTTCTTCAAAAATAGACTCTATTGCCGTTACAAAAGCTATTGCCCAGTTTGAGCGCACTCTAATTTCGTCAAACTCAAAATTTGATCAATACCTTTTAAATAAAATTGAACTTACCGCTCAAGAATTAAACGGCTTTAATATTTTTATGGATGAAGCCCGGGGCGACTGTTTTCATTGTCACGGCAGTGATAAAAATCCGCTTTGGACGGACAATATTTTTCATAATAATGGCCTAGACGAAACATTTATAGATTTAGGCTTAGGTAACATAACTGGTGACCCCTCTGATAATGGAAAATTTAAGACCCCTTCCCTGCGCAATTTAGCCTTTACTGCACCTTTTATGCATGATGGAAGATTCACCACAATTGAAGCTGTAATAGACCATTATAGTGAAGGTTTAAAAAACTCAGAAACTATTGACCCACTTATGAAAAAAGTGGATTCTGGTGGCATTGGCTTAACACCTCAGGATAAAGCCGATTTGAAGGCCTTTTTACTAACGCTTACTGATTTTGAATTCATCAATAATTCTGCATTTCACAATCAATAATAAAAAACTATAAAACCATATAGTAATACAATGTCAGGTTTTATGGAATTCGAGGACTTATATTGTATATTTGTGCTCTATTTAGAAACTGTCTTAATAAAAAAAAGATTAATACACAACTAAATTTAAAAAAATAAATAATATGATAAAAGTCTCTGAAACAGCTAAGAAGAAAGTAGTTGAACTTATGGCCGATGATGGCTATAACGCTTCAACGGACTATGTTCGTGTGGGTGTTAAAAGTGGCGGATGCTCCGGATTATCTTATGATTTAAAATTTGATAAAGAACATCAAGAAGAAGACAAAATATTTGAAGATAATGGTGTCAAAATCATTGTAGATAAAAAGAGTTTCCTATACCTAATTGGAACTACTTTAGAATATTCTGGAGGATTAAACGGAACGGGATTCGTTTTCAACAATCCTAATGCCAACCGAACTTGCGGTTGTGGCGAATCATTTTCACTTTAAAAATTATAACGAATTATGTCGAAGTATACCGAGGATGATTTACGCGAAGAGCTAAAGACCAAAGAATACGAATACGGATTTTATACAGATATAGAATCAGATACATTCCCTAATGGGTTAAATGAAGATATTGTACGTGCTATTTCTCAAAAGAAAGAAGAGCCACAATGGATGACCGACTGGAGACTTGAAGCGTTTCGAGTATGGAAAGATATGGTTGAACCTGAATGGGCCAATGTGCATTATGAGAAACCAGATTTTCAAGGTATCTCATATTATTCTGCGCCAAATAGCAAACCAAAATATGATAGTATTGACGAAGTAGATCCAGAATTATTGGCCACTTTTGAAAAACTAGGAATTTCCCTTGATGAGCAAAAAAAATTAGCCGGTGTGGCTATGGATGTTGTTGTAGACTCGGTTTCTGTAGCAACAACATTCAAGAAAACATTAGGGGAAAAAGGTATTATATTCATGAGTATCTCAGAAGCTATTAAAGAGCATCCTGAACTTGTGAAAAAATATTTAGGTACTGTTGTTCCTCAAAAAGACAATTTTTATGCTGCGTTAAATTCGGCAGTTTTTAGTGATGGTTCTTTTTGCTACATTCCAAAGGGCGTAAAGTGCCCAATGGAATTATCTACTTATTTCAGAATTAACCAAGCAGGAACAGGTCAATTTGAAAGAACTTTAGTCATTGCTGATGAAGGCAGTTACGTAAGTTACCTCGAAGGATGTACAGCACCAAGTAGAGATGAAAACCAATTGCATGCCGCTGTTGTAGAACTTATTGCTTTAGATGATGCTGAAATTAAATATTCAACAGTTCAAAACTGGTATCCAGGAAATGCCGAAGGTAAAGGAGGGGTTTTCAACTTTGTGACTAAACGTGGTATATGCGAGAAAAACGCTAAAATATCTTGGACACAAGTGGAGACTGGATCTGCAGTGACATGGAAGTATCCTTCTTGCGTGTTAAAAGGAGACAATTCAGTAGGTGAGTTCTATTCTATTGCGGTTACAAACAATTATCAGCAAGCAGATACTGGAACAAAAATGATACACTTAGGAAAGAACACAAAGTCTACCATTATTTCAAAAGGAATTTCTGCTGGAAAATCTCAAAACAGCTACCGTGGTCTAGTGCAAGTAAGTTCAAGGGCGGAGAATGCTCGTAACTTTTCGCAATGCGATAGTTTACTCATGGGTAATGAATGTGGAGCGCATACATTCCCTTATATAGAAGCAAAAAACAAATCGGCCAAAATTGAGCATGAAGCCACAACAAGTAAAATTGGTGAAGACCAGATTTTCTATTGTAATCAACGCGGAATAGACACTGAAAAAGCTATTGCATTAATTGTAAATGGTTTTAGTAAAGAGGTGCTTAACAAGCTCCCTATGGAATTTGCCGTTGAAGCTCAAAAATTATTAGAAATTAGTTTAGAAGGTAGCGTAGGTTAAAATCTAAGAAATGAAAAGAGTATTATCTATTGCGTTGTTATTAATTGTTGTTTTTGCATGTAAAAATGAAAGCAAGTCAAAAGACGCTAAAATTATTGAAGCCGTTATAGCTAAGGAACAATCAGAAAACCTTACCGTATTAAAGGGTAGTTTTGTTTATTATGATGGGGCAGCTGTACTACAAACATCAAATGAAATATATGGTGTTTTAGTAACTGAAAAAATGGAGGAATTAAACAAACAAGCTGAAATGTTTAAAACCGAACCAACAGATATGGTTCAAGTTGAAGTAAAAGGAACAATTACAAACCAAAAAGACGATAAAATACTTTGGAAGAATAAAGTTAACATTGTTGAAATAATAAATGTTAGAGCAATTCCAAAAGAAGAAAACAACGTTGTAAAATTAGGAAAAGAATAGTATGTTAAAAATAGACAACTTACACGCAAGTGTTGAAGATAAAAGTATTTTAAAAGGTATTAACCTTGAAGTAAAACCGGGCGAAGTTCATGCTATTATGGGACCTAATGGTTCTGGTAAAAGTACATTAGCTTCTGTGATTGCCGGAAAAGAAGAGTACGAAGTAACTAAAGGAAATATTGAGTTTGAAGGTGAAGATATAGAAGAATTGGCTGCGGAAGAGCGCGCTCACAAAGGGGTGTTTTTATCGTTTCAGTATCCTGTTGAAATTCCGGGAGTTTCTGTTACCAATTTCATGAAAACCGCTATAAACGAATCTAGAAAAGCCAAAGGCTTAGAAGATATGCCTGCTAAAGACATGCTTAAGTTAATTCGTGAAAAATCAGAGTTACTAGAAATAGACCGAAAATTTTTATCGCGTTCATTGAATGAAGGATTTTCTGGAGGAGAAAAGAAAAGAAACGAGATCTTCCAAATGGCCATGCTTGAACCTAAGTTGGCTATTTTAGATGAAACAGATTCAGGTCTTGATATTGATGCCCTTCGTATTGTTGCAAATGGCGTGAACAAATTAAAAAGTAATGATAATGCTGTTGTTGTAATTACGCACTACCAGCGTTTACTAGATTATATCGTTCCGGATTTTGTGCATGTATTATACAACGGGCGCATTGTAAAATCAGGAGGAAAAGAATTAGCTCATGAACTTGAGGAAAAAGGTTACGATTGGATTAAAGAAGAAGTGAACGCCTAAATTAGTTTGCAATGCTTAGTCATAAACTGCCATAGGCAACAAAAGACAACCAGCTAGCGACTAACAAATGAAAACAATGGATTTAAAAGAAAAATTAGTATCATCATTTTTAGCCTTTGAAAATAGTGTTGATATCGATAGCTATGTGCACGATGTTAGATCTGAAGCCATAAAAGTGTTTGAAGAAAAAGGATTCCCTTCTAAGAAAGAAGAAGCCTGGAAATACACCTCTTTAAATAAAATCTTAAAAGTAGATTATAGCGTTTTTCCAAAACAAGAAAATGCACTTGACTATAAAGATGTTAAGCAATATTTCATTCATGATATTGACACCTATAAAATCATTTTTATTGACGGAAAATATTCATCCCACCTCTCTGAAACAACGCATGATGGTATAGATGTTTGCCTTATGTCTGCGGCTTTGAATAAACCAAAATACCGTTTAGTCATTGAAAACTATTTCAATAAGGCAGCTTCAAAAGAAAGCCTAGCTTCATTGAATACCGCTTTTGCTAGTGAAGGGGCCTATATCCATATTCCAAAAAATAAAATAGCCGACAAACCTATTCAGGTGATTCATTTTTCAACAGGAAATGAATCTGCTTCATTGCTACAACCCCGTAATTTAATTGTAGTAGAAGAGAATAGTCATGTTCAAATAATAGAACGTCATCAAAGTTTAACCAATAATGCCGTTTTAACCAATAGTGTTACGGAAATATTTGCTAGAAAGCGTGCCATTGTAGATTACTATAAAATTCAAAATGACACGGCAAACGCCTCTTTAATAGACAACACCTTTATTAAACAACAAAGAGAAAGTATAGCATCTGTGCATACTTTTGCATTTGGTGGCAAGTTGACTAGAAACAACTTAAACTACTATCAAGAAGGTGAGCGCATTGACTCTATTTTGAAGGGGGTTACTATTTTAGGAGATAAGCAACATGTAGACCACAACACATTGGTGCATCATATTGAACCGAACTGTGAGAGTCATCAAGACTACAAAGGTATTTTTGGAGACCAATCAACAGGTGTGTTTAATGGTAAAATTATTGTTGAAAAAGAGGCTCAAAAAACAAATGCTTTTCAGTCTAACAATAACATATTGGTGAGTGACAAGGCCTCAATAAATACGAAACCGCAATTAGAAATTTTTGCTGATGATGTAAAATGTTCGCATGGCTGTACCATAGGTCAACTTGATGAAAGTGCATTGTTTTATATGCAATCACGAGGTATACCAAAGAAAGAAGCTAAAGCGCTATTGATGTATGCTTTCAGTAATAATGTATTAAGTTCCGTAAAAATCCCAGAAATTAAGCAACGTATAAATAAAATTATTGCGAACAAACTAGGTGTAGATATTGGGTTTGATTTGTAAAACGCATCATACTTTAGAAGAAAACAAAAAGCCATTCATTCTGAGTGGCTTTTATTTTTCTAAAGCATCTATAACATCTTTAAGAAATTTATTCCCATTAAAAGCAGATAACCCGAAACGTACAACTACCATATCCTGATCTGGTAACACATACACGCGTTGCCCTTGAAAACCGTCTGCAAAATACATGTTAGCCGGCACGTCTTTCAATTTTTTATTCGCATTCAACCAAAACTGAGCACCATAAGTGCCGTTTGAAGTCGCTGTAGGCATGGAGACATAATCAACCCATGATTTGGTAAAAAGTGTTTGTCCATTCCAATCCCCATTGTGTAAATATAACAGACCAAACTTTGCCCAATCTCGCGCTGTTGCCCACGCGTAAGATGAGCCGATATAATTCCCACTTAAATCGGCTTCTAAAACCATAGAATTCATTCCAATTTTATCAATCAAATCAGTATACCAAAAATCCAAATACGCCTGATGGGAAGAAAACTGCTTCCTTAAAATCCCCGACAATAAATTAGTAGTGCCTGAAGAATAATTCCAAGATTCATTGGGTTTCCCTACCAATGGCTTATGTTCTTGAAGTTTAGTCATATCACGTTCCAAAAACAACATTTTTGTTACATCTGAAATTTTATCATAGTCTTCCTCCCACTCTAAACCGGAATTCATTTGTAGTAAATTATGAATTGTTATTTGTTGCCGCTCGTCATTTTGCCATGAAGCAATTGGAGCTTTATCATATACATTCAATTTTCCTTGATGTTGCATTACGCCAAAAACTGTACTCAAAATACTTTTAGTCATGGACCATCCTAAAATTTTTGCATCTTTTGAAAATCCTTCAGCATATTTTTCGGCAATTATTCTATCCTTATGAAGTATCACAACTGCTCGAGTTTTAGAATTCTGAAAAATAGTCTTCACAGCACTATTTAATTTCTCATAATTGACATGCGGGAAAACAGTGTCCTTATGTGCTGCATTACCATACGGATAGGGCGTTAAGTTGTCTGGCTTCAATCGTTTTGGTCTTAAATAAGGACTCGTTTCATCAGCTTCTGTCAGCGTTAAAACAGTACCTAATCCTTTTCTATGAATGGCCTTTCGAGTTAATAAACCAAAAGCTGATGCCGTGGCTGTTCTCTTTTCTATATCTACCACATCAGAAGCTAAGTTTACTGGGAAAAAGTTATTATCCGTTTCGTCTGTAAATTCCGAAGTACGATTTGCCACGAAAACTGAGGATGCCGTATTTTTTGCTGAATAGCCCGACAACATATTCAACTTCGGATAGTTATAAAATAAGGCTATTGTAATTAATACCACTAAAAACAGTACTAACCATTTGAAAGTCTTCATATAAAAAAGGTTTAGTTATGTAAAAATAAGAAAATTATATAGCCTTTATAAAAGGTTTAAAACAGCAAGGTTTATCTTTGCAACCTAAAAAGTAATTTATGCTAAATGTTGATGAAATTCGAAAAGACTTTCCCATTCTTTCTAGAGAAGTAAATGGCAAGCCCTTAGTGTATTTTGATAATGCAGCTACTGCACAAACACCTAAACAAGTTATTGACACCATTGTAGACTATTACTCAAATTACAATGCTAATATTCATCGCGGTGTTCATACCTTAAGTCAAGAAGCTACAGATTTATATGAACAAGCTCGTTATAAAATACAAGCGCATTTTAATGCAAAATTCTCGCATGAAATCATATACACTTCAGGAACTACACACGGCATAAATTTAGTTGCAAACGGATTCTCATCACTTTTAAAAAAAGGGGATGATATCATTGTTTCAGCCTTAGAGCATCATTCAAATATAGTGCCTTGGCAAATGCTATGCGAACGCACCGGTGCCAATCTAAAAGTTATTCCCATGAATGCGGAAGGCGAGTTAGTGATGGCTGAATATTCTAATTTGCTTTCTAAAAACACCAAACTTGTATTTGTCAATCATATTTCAAATGCGTTAGGAACAATAAACCCGATAGAGGATATTATCGCGCAAGCACATAACGTTGGAGCAGCCGTTTTAATTGATGGTGCGCAATCAACGCCTCATGTTAAACCTGATGTTCAGAAACTGGATGTGGATTTTTATGTAGCTTCGGCACATAAGATGTGCGGACCAACGGGCGTTGGTATGTTATATGGTAAAGAGGAATGGTTAAAAAAACTACCACCATACCAAGGTGGTGGTGAAATGATTGCTGAAGTAACCTTTGAAAAAACAACCTATGCTGATTTACCTCATAAATTTGAAGCAGGAACACCAAACATTGCTGGTGGTATTGCATTTGGAGCAGCAATAGACTATATGAACGGGATTGGGTTTAACAATATTGCCGATTTTGAAAATGAGCTTTTGGAATACGCCACGAATAAACTTCTTGATATTGAAGGTTTAAAAATTTACGGCACATCAAAACATAAAACTGCTGTCATTTCTTTTAATTTAGAAGGCATTCACCCCTATGATGTAGGTACAATTTTAGACAAACTGGGCATTGCTGTTAGAACAGGTCACCATTGTGCACAACCCATTATGGACTACTATAAAATTCCAGGAACGGTAAGAGCATCTTTTGCTTTTTATAATACCAAAGCAGAGATTGACACTCTTGTTGCTGGCGTAAAAAAAGCAAAAATCATGCTATCTTAGTTTTTAAATCTCTTTGGGCAGTTCCAAAATAAATCATTCATCGTGAAATTAGCTCGTATACTATTTTGGAACATTTTACTGCTTGCATCTTGTGGCCGCTATAATAAAACAAATTCTAATGCTGTTCTTAATGAGAACCGAGTAACAAATGAATTAGCTCAAGAACAAATTAAGGCATTTGAATATACAGCCGCTTTAAGGGGAAATTATCAAAAAACAACCATATCAAAGGAAGCGATTCTCACAAGCAAAAAAAGAGGTGGCAATCCTGTCAAACAACCATGTACATTGGAAGATTGGGCTAAACTGATGGACCTTTTAGAACTTATTGAGTTGGAGCAACTTCATAAGTTTGAACCACCTAGTAAAGATTTTCAATTTGACGGCGCTTCATTAGCACGATTACGTATTATTTCAAAAGATAAAATTTACGAAACTCAAGGTTTTGATCACGGTAACCCGCCAAAAGAAGTTACCGATTTAGTTAAAGAAATCTTATCAATTTCTGAAAATATTGAATAGCAACTTTTGTTGTTGTACTTTTGTTTAAAATAAGTGATTGTGACTATTGAAGAAATACAAAACGAAATAATAGACGAGTTTTCCATGTTTGAGGACTGGGAAGAGCGTTACCAATATATGATTGATTTAGGTAAAGATTTACCACTAATTGACGACCAATACAAAACAGATAGCAACATTATTAAAGGTTGCCAAAGTAAAGTATGGGTACATGCAGAAATGGATAATGATAAAATAGTTTTCACTGCAGACAGCGACGCGATTATTACAAAAGGAATCATTGCTATTTTAATAAGGTCATTCTCCAACCAACACCCTAAAGACATCATCAATGCTGAAACTGATTTTATTGATCAAATTGGTTTAAAAGAGCACTTGTCACCTACTAGAGCTAATGGATTAGTGAGTATGGTGAAACAATTAAAAATGTATGCCATTGCATACCAAACACAGCTAAGTTAAAATGAGTGAAGAAATAAATACTGCAGATTTGGGAGAAAAAATTGTAAATGTTCTTAAAACGATTTACGATCCAGAAATTCCTGTCGACATTTATGAATTAGGTTTAATTTATGACGTTTTTGTTAATGAAGATTCTGACGTAAAAATCTTAATGACATTAACAACACCCAATTGTCCTGTGGCCGAAACGCTACCTTTAGAAGTTGAAGAAAAAGTAAAATCGCTAGATGAGGTGAAAGATGCGGAAGTTGAAATCACTTTTGATCCGCCTTGGACACAAGAACTAATGAGTGAAGAAGCTAAACTAGAATTAGGAATGCTTTAAGTTTCGTTTTTTATTAAAATATGAGTGCGGCATATTATAAAACAGAAGCATCTGTTAATGAATATATTGAATTAGCAAAAGACGTTGATGGTGCCCTGCTTATTGATAAATTAAAACATTATCTCCCTTCCAATTCTAGTGTGTTAGAAATTGGATCGGGTCCAGGAACAGATTGGAACATCCTAAACAAATTTTATCAGGTAGTTGGTTCAGATAATTCGGAAGAATTTTTAAAGCATTTAAGAGAACAAAACTCTAATGGTCAATTTATTAATTTGGACGCCGTTACTCTAAAGACAGATGAAATTTTTGATGGAATTTATTCGAACAAAGTCATGCATCACTTAACCGATGTTGAACTTAATAAATCAATTAATAGGCAATTCGATGTTTTAAATACAAATGGTATCATCTGTCATTCATTTTGGCGAGGAGAAGATTCCGAAATTTTTAAAGGACTTTTTGTAAATTATCATGAAAAGATAAACCTTGAAAAATTCTACCAAGATAAATTTGATATACTGTATTTAGACTATTATAACGAATTTGATAAAGATGATTCTATTTTGATAATAGCAAAAAAGAAATAAAATGGCAGATGAAATAATAAACCGCGTAGCGAATAGTAAATTAGTTACTATTGACCTTGAAGATTACTATCCTAAAGGAGAACGCGTTCTTTTTGACATTAAAGATTGGTTATTTGAAGGCTTTGTACTTCGTGAAAAAGAATTTAGAGGACATGTTTCTCAGTTCGATTGGAGTCAATACCAAAACTGCTATGTTGCCTTAACATGTAGTACAGATGCAATTGTACCGGGTTGGGCATTTATGTTGTTAGCTATTAACATAGAACCCTATGCTAAAAAAGTAATTGTTGGTGATCTAGACCAATTAGAATCTTCAATTTACCAAGATATCATTGAAAATCTTGATGTTTCTGAACATCAGGGAAAACCAATTATCATTAAAGGCTGCGCCAACAAGCCAATACCAAAAAACGCTTATATTTTTCTAGCCAACAAGCTGAAGCCCATTGCGAAATCAATTATGTATGGGGAAGCATGCTCTTCAGTGCCTTTATTTAAGAAGAAGTGATTTTTCAGTCTATTTAAGGCGAATTATAAAACATTTATTCAACATATTCTATTCGTTTTTTTTAAGTCTGATTATTCTATCAACTTAAAATTAACTTATCTTTGAGCGCATTTTATTAAAATCAAAAACATGAAAAAAACGCTATTAATCATGACTTTGTTTATTGGAACTATTATTTCAATGAACGCTCAAACAAAAGAAGAATTAAAAGCCCTAAAGGCTGAAAAAGAAGCAGAAGCGAAAGCTTTAACAAAGGAAGCTGAAGATCTCCAATCTCAAATCGACAAATTCCCAGGCTGGAAATTTGGCGCTTTTGGTACTATTGGAGCCAGTTTATCTGAATTTAACAATTGGTATGCCCAAGGAACCCCAAACAACTCTTCAGGAAATATTAATATTACGGCAAACCCGTATGCTAAATTAGACCGAGAAAAATATTTTTGGTATAGTAAAGCAAATATCAACCTTAGTTGGGTAAAATTCGATGATAAAGATGACCCGACCGACGATAATAGCTTTAAAGAAGCGAATGACGTTTTTAGCCTTACCTCGCTTTATGGTTATAAATTAAGTGATAAACTTGCGGTTTCAACCTTAGGAGAGTACCGCTCGACATTAATTAACAACTTCAACGACCCAGGATATTTAGATCTAGGTGTCGGTATCACTTGGACGCCTATTGAAAATCTTGTTGTAGTTGTTCACCCAATAAACTACAACTTTGTATTTGCAGATAACGATGCCATTTTTGAGTCATCTTTCGGTGCCAAGATCGTTGCAAACTATGCACGTACTTTCGGTAATTTTGAATTAAGCTCTAACCTATCATCATTTGTGAGTTATGAAAATTCTAACTTATCAAACTGGACTTGGATTAACTCCTTTAGTTATAATGTATGGAAAGGTATTGGTTTAGGTTTTGATTTTGGCTTTAGAGACAGTAAACAAGAAGCTGTTAATTTTGCCTTAGGTAATTGGGACCCTGATGGAACAGATCCTATGCCTTCTTTTGAAAACGTGGATAACAAATTACAAGTCTATACTACTTTTGGTCTTAGTTATAAATTCTAAACCAAAACATCATAGGTTAAAAAAACAAAAAGTACTTCTTTATAAGAAGTACTTTTTGTTTTTAATAGAATCATTATTCTATTTATTTCCCTTAAATTTTTTAGTTTTTTTCTTCTTACTGAATAGTCGTTTAATAAATGTATCACGCTTTTCCGGCTCACAATCTAAATCCTCAATAACCTGTTCTGAGGGATTTTCAAATTGCGTTCGGGTTATGGTATCAAACTCAGGAGCCGCATTCAACTTTTGATAAAATTTAGCAAAAATAGGTAATGCCGAATTAGCCCCTTGCCCTAAACCTGTAGTTTTAAAACCAATACTATGATTATCATTGCCAACCCAGGTCACAGTAACTAGTTTAGGAGTAATTCCAACAAACCATCCGTCCTTATTATCTTGTGTGGTTCCTGTTTTACCAGCAATCTCGTTTTTAAGTTTATACGTA
The DNA here is from genome assembly GCF_014651495.1 of Algibacter mikhailovii. Lineage (GTDB taxonomy): Bacteria > Bacteroidota > Bacteroidia > Flavobacteriales > Flavobacteriaceae > Algibacter_E > Algibacter_E mikhailovii. Next base: position 174,620 of record NZ_BMWZ01000005.1, on the reverse strand, counting down.
GTTCGTAATCTCTGAGCCGTTCCTGTATTGACAGTAGATTTCATCATTTCAAGGAGGACTTGATTGGTATAAGAACTAAAGGCTTTTTCCTGTGAATGTTCAGGACTATAATCAACAATAAGATTTCCAGCTCGATCTTCAATTTTTGTGATATAATAAGGTTTTACCGGTTTACCTTGATTTACATAACTTGCGTAGGCCCCAGTTAATTCTTTAAGATTCATTTCAGCTACCCCTAAGGCTAATGCTGGCTCTTCAGGCAGTGCTTTAGTAACCCCTAGTTTTTGGACCTGATTTAGAACTTTAGGTATGCCAACATCATTTAAAACCTTAACCGCGATTGTATTTACCGAATTACTTAATGCTTTTTCTAAGGTATAATTAACATATTGATCCTCTTGTTTACCCCCTGAGTTACTGGGAGTCCAATCTTCATAATTTGAATACGTGACTTCCGATAAAGAAAAATACGTACAAGGATTCATTCCATTTTCAATAGCTGCGGTATAAACAAATGGTTTAAACGTTGAACCTACTTGCCTTTCGCTTTGCGATATGTGGTCATATTTAAAATATCTATAATCAATACCTCCAACATAGGTACGAACCGCTCCTGTGGTTGGATCTATAGACAACATACCTGTGTTCAAGAATTTCAAATAATGCCGAATACTATCCTTAATAGTTATGTTTCTAATAGTATCTCCTTGCCAACTGAATAGACTTACATCACGTTTTAAACCAAGCGAATCTTCAATTTGACCATCAGATAACCCTTGAGCCTTAAACGATTTATATTGGGGCAAATTTTTATAAACTGATTCTACCAAGCTTTTGTTTTTTAACCACGGTGCAGACTCGCCATAAGACAATTCAAAATCTGACTGCAACTGGGATAAATGTTCTTTGACAGCGGTTTCTGCGCTTTCTTGCATCTTATAATCTAAGGTGGTATGTACAATCAATCCGTCTTTATACAAATTATAAGAATGCCCTTCAGGAGATTTTATGGTATCAAGAATTGCAGCTAATTCCTGTTTAACTGCTTCCCTAAAATAAGGCGCTATACCTACATCGTGATTAAATGACCTATAATTTAAAATCAAGTCTTGATGCACTAAGGTATCAAGTACCTCCTCATCTAAATAATCATACTTCACCATTTGATGAAACACCACGTTTCTTCTTTTTTTACAATTTTTTGGATTTCTTCGTGGGTTATAAAAACTATTTGCCTTAAGTGTACCAACTAAGGTTGCAGCCTCACTTATAGACAATTCAGATGCTGGTTTATTAAAAAATTTTCTAGAAGCACTTTCTATGCCATAGGTATTATCTGAAAAAGGAACTGTATTTAAATACAAGGTCAAAATTTCATTTTTAGAATAGATCTCTTCAATTCGGGTAGCCACAATAGACTCTTTAAACTTATTTATTACAGTACTAAATAACAAAAAGTCCTGCCTTCCAAATAAATTCTTCGCTAATTGCAATGTAATGGTACTACCGCCACCAGAAGATCTGTCTTGTAATAAGATACTCTTCACAAACACCCTTAGCAAACTTACATTATCAATACCATCATGTTCATAAAAACGAACATCTTCAGTGGCCACTAGAGCATCTATTAAATATTTAGGAAAATCCTTAAATTGGAGTGGCTGCCTATCGTAAATATAATATTTCCCAATTAAAGCACCGTCTTTATCTAATACTTGAGTGGCTTGATCTTGTTTAATTCCACCTAAACTTTCGGTGGTAGGTAATTCTCCAAAAAAGCCAAGATAAATACTAAAATAGAGACCTACGAAAAAAAATAAAATGGTAGTCCCAAAAACAAAGAGCCATTTCAACCATTTATTTTTAAACCACCTTGAAATTTTAAAACTCATAAACCTGGTTTAGCTTTCTTCCTCGTAATCTGGATAAAGAAAATGATTATAAGGAAACCGTGTGACATGAATTTCTCTAACCTCAGCATAGACGCGTTTTTTGAAATCTTCCAAATTTTGTTTATTCAAAGCAGAAATAAACAGCGCATTATCCCCTATTTTACTCATCCAAGTGCTTTTCCATTCTTCCAAAGAATAGTGTTTTGCAGTACGTTCGGTTTCTAAATCATCGTCGTCAATATGCTCTTGTTGATACGCATCTATTTTATTAAAAACCATTATAGTTGGTTTATCACCACTTTTTATTTCACCCAAAATTTTCTCTACAGAAGCTATATGTTCTTCAAAATTAGGATGCGAAATATCAACCACATGCAGCAACAAATCGGCCTCTGTGACTTCATCTAAGGTACTCTTAAAACTGTCTACCAATTGTGTAGGTAACTTTCTTATAAAACCTACGGTATCTGATAACAAAAAAGGCAGATTTTGTATAACTACCTTTCTCACGGTGGTATCTAAAGTTGCAAATAACTTGTTCTCAGCAAACACCTCGCTTTTACTAATAACATTCATTAAGGTAGATTTCCCTACATTGGTGTACCCCACTAGCGCGACTCTCACCATTTTACCACGGTTACCACGTTGCACAGCCATTTGCTTATCAATAGTTTTAATACGCTTTTTTAGTAGTGCAATTTTATCGCGAACAATACGTCTATCTGTTTCTATTTCTGTTTCACCAGGTCCGCGCATACCAATACCCCCCTTTTGTCTTTCAAGGTGCGTCCACATACCACGTAATCTTGGCAATAAATATTCACATTGCGCCAATTCAACTTGTGTTCTAGCATAACTGGTTTGAGCACGTTGCGCAAAAATATCGAGTATTAAATTCGTTCTATCTAAAACCTTTACATCCAGAATTTTACTTATGTTACGTTCTTGGGCTGCAGACAATTCATCATCAAAAATAGCCGTATCAATATGATGCTCATTGATATACTGACGCACATCCTCCATTTTACCAGTACCTATAAAAGTTTTAGGGTTGGGCATGTCCATTTTTTGAGTAAAACGTTTCACAGCATAACCCCCAGCTGTAAAGGTTAGAAACTCAAGCTCATCTAAGTACTCCTTAGACTTAACTTCGTCCTGATCTTTGGTAATAACACCTATTAAAACTGCTTTTTCTAAACCCACATCTTTCTTTTAAATACTGTAAATAAATTTGTGCAAAGTTACACAATTGCTAGCATTTTAATATTTATAATTTTAGGCCTATTTTTGGATTATGACAGAACCCTTTGAAGATATCCCTGTACGCAAAGACATGCAAACTATTGCGTTTTACAACCTTGAAAATTTATTCGATGTAAAGAACAATCGACATACAAACGATACTGATTTTTTACCAACATCAGTAAAAAAATGGACACCAAAACGCTATGACAATAAACTTAGAAAATTAAGTTATGCCATTTCAAATATTGGTAGGAGAGAAACCGGTAAACATCCTGCACTGGTTGGGCTAGCAGAGGTTGAAAACGCTAAGGTGATTGAAGAATTATTAGCAACAAAACATTTAGAGGATTACCATTATGGCTATGTCCATTTTGATTCTTTAGATGAACGGGGAATTGATGTAGCATTGTTATATGACAAAAATGTTTTTGAAGTTCTCAGTGCAGAGCCTTTCGCGATAGAATTAACCCGTAATGACGGATCGGCAGATTACACGCGTGATATTTTATTAGTATCTGGATTATTGGATGGCGAAGAAGTTCATATTATTGTTAATCACTGGTCATCGCGTCGAGAAGGTCAAAAAGAAACGCAACCTAAACGCATGGCTTCATCTCATAAGGTAGGTGAAATTATTTCTAATTTAAAATCAAATAATGACACGGCCAGAATAATAGTGATTGGCGATTTTAATGATGATCCACATAGTGAAAGCATAAAAAACTTAGTTGATAATTTTGATATTTATAATCCGTTTGAAACCATACGCTCCTACAATAGAGGCTCAGTAAAACACAAGCGCCAGTGGTTTTTATTTGACCAAATTTTAATTTCAACCAATTTTTTTAAAAGTTCAAAACATGCCTTTGAATTCTATCGTGCAAATATTTTTGATGAAGCCTTTTTAAAACTTTTCAAAGGCCCTTTTAAAGGTGCACCATATAGAACCTATGTTGGAAAAAAATACAAAGGCGGTTATAGCGACCATTTTCCAGTGTATGCCATTTTAAAAAAATAAGGGGGAACTAAGCGGCTTGAAATAAGATATAGGTTAAGGCCAGAATTATAAAAGGAAGCAACCATAGCATCCAAATATTATAATTTAGTTTTTTGTTTTTAAGCATTTTGGCACCTCTAACTTTAAGTTTCTTACCACCATACTGCATCCAATTTTTAAAATATAGAATAATGACAGTTAAAGTAAACAAGGTCCATGCCTTTGTGGACGACATGGTTTCTACGTGCATTTGTTTGAAAAACTTAGCAAAAAAAACACCTAGAAGCAGTAACAAACTACTTTGCAGAAACGTAATATAAAATGTTGCTATACGCGTCGCTTTTTTATTCTTTTTGGTTTTATAATACTGTAAAAAATGAAAGAAGAAATTATCAAATGTTGTCATTGGGCTAATGTAATGACTCAAAACAATTAATCAAAATTACTCCTTATAATCCACGCTTATTTCATCCAATTCATAAACGCCATCAAAAGAAGATTGTCCGCTACCTGTATATTTAAAGGCAATGTAGATAATGCCTGCCTCACAAGATAAATCTATGATTCCTGAGGTAAACCATTCGGCAAAAGAATCGGTATCTTTTACAATATAGGCTGATGACATTACACCCCAAGTCGCCGATGTTATGGTTGCTTCATTACCATCCCAATCTAAGGAATACAAAACTTCCATAAAACTACTATCAGCCAAACTATTGGACGTTTTAAAACCTAGGGTCTCTCCATCTTGAGTATCTAAATTAATTGGAGGTGTTATCAACCATCCTATATTACTAATATCTCCTGAACTCGCAGATTGAAATCGAGCTGATCTGCCCAAAGATGCGTTTGATGATGTTGAGGAATACCCTTCCCAAGATTGAGAACCTGACTCCATAAAATTAGTCCAGCCATCAATATCTATAGGCTTATTGTTTTTTTGCGCCTCAAAGTCTTCATATAATATATTGGTTATCCCGGAAACGTTAGCTAGGCCGCAATTAAATTCTAGTGGATCACAACGTTCAGTATCTTCAAAAACAACATCAGCAGAACTATTAATAATGAGTACATTAAAATTATCTCTGTAATCTCTACTAAAAACACCAGTTACACTTCCTTTACTTTGCGGTACTATTAAGGTTTTAAAGTCTGAAAATGTACTGGTTTGCATTACCATAGATATACCAGATTCACAGCTTTCCAACAACCGAAGTCCATCAAACTCATCAAAAGATTCACTCGCAAAGGTTGCACCCAATTCAAATCTATTCAGTTGCATATTTTGAAGCTGAATTAATGTGTTTTCATCAAGAGGTGTTAAATCTTGTAAGCTCACAATTTTCGGCTTAATGTCTACAATTTCATTACTTCTAATCACGATATCTTTGTATTCTGATGCCTGAATTTGTTCTACTTTTATAGCATCACCCTTACCAATCGTAATTACTCCACTAGTTTCACCGATAGTGAGCCCATTCATTTTAATATATACTTTTTGACCAAATTGATAGGTGTCAGATAGACTACTGGCATTAATGTCAATTTTAAACCCCAGTCTTGGATCATCATCTGGATGGCTATCATCCGTTTTATTCTGAACTATTAACTCTTCGAAAAAATTCCCAGACTTATCAGTTGAAACTACATAACCCTGAATATAAAGAATTGGGGATTCATCTATTGTTACTGTAGTACTACCGCCGTTTACAGCTTGATCATAAAGCGATTTTATAGCACCAAAAGTGGTTATACTTTCTATAGGAATTTCTGGCTCATTAAATGCTATATCTGGAACATAATAATCATCACCATTAACACATGATGTTATCAAAAAGACAATTATAAGAAGGTGGACTAATTCTACTATTTTATTTTTATTTTGCATATTAAATTCACTTTTAATTCTAGCTCTTAAAATGACTGGAATTTTATTTCATTAAAAACTCAGATTCAGGTTAAGGAAATACGTAGAGCCTCTACCATACCAGTATTTAGGTCCAAAAACAGGAGTTTCCAGAGCTTGATCATCTCTTAACTCTCTGTAATTGGCATTTCTTCTTTGCTCAAAACCACCTGTTCTGTATACTTCATCTAGCAAATTATTAACACTGGCAAACAGGCCGATATAATATTTACCCAATTTCCATGATTTCCCTCCTATCAGATTTATTACCATATAATCATCAAATTGTTCTTGCCTCAATAATTCTCTTGCTAATTCCTTATCATAATCTGGAAAAGGATTACCATCAAAATCCGTATTAAAATTGGAAGATCGAGTTAATGGATTTATGCTTAAATAGGTGTTTGCGAAAAAATTTGCTGTAGCTCCGAACCACCAGAAATCGGGATCGCGATACTCAAAACCTATTGAATATGCATTTTGAGGACCATTACCTAGACGGTAATTCTTTAAGGTAGAGATTCCAAAATCTTTAAAACCATCAATAAAACCAGCATCTTCGGCCTCCTTATTTGGCTCCGTTGTTAGAAATAAATTAGGGTTATTATCATAGGTATATTGGCCCATAGCAACAACCCCCTTTAACTTGATTGTAGAGGTTAGCTGAGCTTCAATACCTAACTCTGCTCCAAAGTACTTTTTATCTATCCCTTGTAATATTTCTTGAACAAAAATCGCGTTATCACCGCCTACACCATCAGCAAAATAAAAAGCTATTTGGCTAGCATCAGTAATTTTGGTAAAATACCCAGTCAATTTTGCTTTGACTATGGATGATCTTAATATATAGCTCCCATCAAAAGAAAGAATACGCTCTTCAGAAATATTAGGAACCACATTATGGTTTTCTCTAGAATTAGAATACGTGTTCTGAATAAATGGAGCTCTAGAAATAAAGCCTGCATTCGTATTAAACACATGTTTTCCAGACAATTTATAAGTAATCCCGCCTTTTAAACCAAAACCACTAAAGGATAATTTCTCACCTTTACCCAAAGAATGATTAGGAAAACCGCCATTTTGATATATACCTTCTCTTTGGTAGTTTGTACCTGAGGCACTTCCAGTGCAATAGAAATCAATGGCATTATAGGAAAATTGACCTTGGGCAAATACCTTTATTGAGCTCGATTCTATATTATAATGATACTTGAATTTATCACCTACCCCAACTAGTCTATTGGGATTTAGAAGATCATTTTGCGCCTCATCTATAGTATTAGCAAAAGGATCGATATCTAAATAAGAAGACCCACCTAATAAATCTTGAACCTCAGCAAAATTTTCAGATTTTAGCTTTTTATAGTTGATTCCTGCATTTATAATTACATGATCATTTAATGCCGTATCCAAAATAACATTTATTGTTAATTGAGAATCATCCACCCTATCTTCATAAAGGGCGTATTTCGCATTTCCACCATGTTGCGCATTATTAATATTCGCCTGATACATGGTATGCCAATTAATCTGTCCATCGCTTTGAAACTCTTTTAGGGCTAAATATGCCAGACCAGGATTATCCGGAAAATTCCGCTCAAAATAACTTGGAAGTTTTTGATAATAGGTAGGACTAGGGTTTGAGCCGCCCCCTTGTGGAACTCCATCAATTAGATCATTACCATTGTAGTCTAAGCGGCTATTGCCAAGTTTCCCGAACTGATAACCAACATTAGTGTTAATAGTAGTTGTTTTATTAATAGTCCAAAAATGATTCAATAAGAATATGGGTTCTATGACTTCCTTAATTCTTGAATTCCTTTTATTGCCATCTTGCCATCCCCAAAAGGCATTGTACTTAATATCTTTTAAATCATAAACCTCTTGGGTGTTAGGCGATGATTTCCCTCTTCTATTGGGTGTGTATATGCCCGTAAAATTCAAACTGTGACTATCATTTATTTTCTTTTCTACGGCAACAAACAGCGAATTAGCACTGTATACCGTAGCATCTTGATACCCTTCATTTCCCCAGCGCCGACCTAATGACAAAGTATACACCCAATTGTTCTTTAATAATCCAGAAGCGTATGTTGCCAAAAGGCGATTGGAATAACTTCTATTTGATGAAGAGTAGGTTAATCGTCCACCGGGTCTAGATTGAGATGGCCTAACATCTATATTAGTAGTGCCAAGTACACCACCAAAACCATATCTTGAAGGTGACAAACCTACAGTTAATTCTTGATTCCGGAGCACATCATTAATACCTCCCCAATTGCTCCATTGCGGTCTCCCATTAAATGCTTTATTCATTTCAATACCATTTATTAGCACCTTACCATGATTAGAATCTAGTCCACGCATTCTAAAAAAAGAAGCACTAAACTCGAAAGCTGCAGTTCTTTGGAAAACATCTAAGGAAGCGCCTAGCAACCCAGAAATATTATCAGCACTACCAGTATCCGTATTAAGTTCATCATCAGATAAGGTTATTAAGAATAAATTATCAGTATTTGGAGCATCACGGGTAATAGTTATGTCGTTAAGGCTTAAAATTTCACCTTTATTAACAATGATAGGAAAACGTTTGGTGACAAATCCGTCCTTATAAACACGCAGGGTTTGAGTACCTAAAGGCACATTTTTAGTAAAACGAAATACACCAACGGAATCTGTTAAAGTATTAAGAGGAACACCTTCAAAACTAATGACTACGTTCTCAATAGCTAAAAAAGTAGCTGCATCCATAACGCTTCCTTTAACCCCTGTTTCCTGAGCGTAAAAACAGTACGTATGACAACAGAAGAAAATAAAAGAAAATACTTTATGCATATACCACGCCAATTATTGCCTTAAAAACCTACTTTAAAGTAGTAAAATACGTAATTTTTACATAAATTACATGTGTTTTTTACTACAATACGTATTATTTATTCTACATAATTAATATCTACATGCATGTCTTACCAAAAAATATATTTTTCCATTTTTCTTTCATGTTTAGTTTTATGTCTGCATGCACAAGACAAAACATTTCAAATTCATACGCTGGCGTTCTATAATCTAGAAAACCTTTTCGACACGATTAATAACCCAAATAAGCTGGACGAGTATAGCCCTATAATGGAGTTGAAATCCAATAAAACTGAGGCCTATAACCAGAAAGTTAAAAACATGGCCAAAGTGATTGCCGATATTGGTTATACGGATTCTCAAAACACACCTGCTATTCTTGGTGTTTGCGAAATTGAAAATAAAAGGGTTCTGGAAGACTTAGTTAATGATCCGTTATTAAAACCCAAAGATTACGGTATCATTCATTATGATTCCGGAGATGTTCGTGGTATAGATGTGGCCCTACTTTTTCAGAAAAAAATATTTACACCCTTAAACACGAGTTCGCACGAGTTAAAAATTTATGATAATCACAATCAAAAACGTGCATACACCAGAGATCAGCTTTTGGTAAGCGGCAAACTGGAAGGGGAATTAATACATATTATAGTAAATCATTGGCCATCAAGACGAGGTGGTGAAACAAGAAGTAGGCCTAAACGTATTGCTGCTGCAAAACTGAACAAATATTTAATCGATTCACTACAGGTAATTGACCCATATGCCAAAATATTAATTATGGGTGATTTAAATGATAATCCGAACAACCCAAGTGTAAAAAAAATATTAAAACCCAAATCAAATAAAACAAGAGTAGGCTTGAAAGCGCTATATAATCCCTTTTTTGATTTTCATAAAAACGGATTAGGGACAACAGCATATAGAGATGATTGGAGTTTATTTGACCAAATTATGGTAAGTGCTCCGTTGCTTGAAAAAGATTATTCTGCTTTTAGATACTATAAAGCTGGCATCTATAATAAGCAATACCTTACACATCAAAAAGGACGATATAAAGGGTATCCTTATCGCAGTTGGTCAAACGGGTCTTTTAGCAATGGTTTTAGCGACCATTTTCCCGTGTTCATTTATCTTATTAAAGAAATTCCAAAAAATTAACCTAGCCTATCCAAGAACTCCATGGAATTCTCGACAAAAACAATACTAAGGCAATAGTATAGAAAATAGCTATGGTTTTCAACTTAGCATTAGAGGTTAGTTTCTTTTTGTGCTTTGAATAGCCAATTGTAATTAAAGCTACAGCAACAATATTTATAAAAGGATGTTCAACTAAATATAACCTGTTCACAGCATCTTTCATCACACCTCCCATACCTAACTCACCAAACAATTGTAAACGTGGTGATACAAAATACAGCACTAAACCAATTAATAGTTGAATATGCGAAACAATTAATGTAAACAAAGACCTTCTAAAATCATTAGCTTCATATTCTTTATCCCCTACAGTTTTTACTATGGCGCTTATAGTAGCAATGATCAACACAATGAGTACTACGTATGCCCAATAGGAATGAAGTGTTTGTATAATATTGTACATGATGGGTTTTATTTAAAAATTAAAAAGCAAATGTAACAATTAATAACCTAAAAAAACCGCTTCGGATTGAAGCGGTTTCTATAAATTTTAAAGTCTTGACTAAGCCTAAGACCTACTGTTATAATAGTTCAATAAATTAGAGGTTGATGAATCATGGGCTCCAACAGGATTTCCACCAAATTCTTGCAAAATTTTACTTGCCAGTTGTTTCCCCAACTCTACACCAAATTGGTCATAACTAAATATATTCCAAATTACGCCTTGCACAAATATTTTATGTTCATACATAGCAATAAGTTTCCCTAAACTCTCTGGAGATAGTTTATTTATAAAAATGGTATTCGTCGGTTTATTACCCTGGAACACTTTAAATGGAATGATGGCTTCATCAGTACCTTCGGCTACTACAGAAGCTTCTGTTTTACCGTTTAATAAAGCTTCAGTTTGCGCTAAGAAATTAGACGTCAATTTATCTTGATGATCTTGATTGCCATGCAACGATTTTACAAAACCTATAAAATCTGCTGGTATTAATTTAGTGCCTTGATGAATTAACTGAAAGAAGGCGTGTTGCGAATTTGTTCCAGGCTCCCCCCAAATAATAGTACCTGTTTGGTAATCAATAGAATTTCCGTTTCTATCAATACTTTTACCATTACTCTCCATTATACCCTGTTGCAAATACGTTGCAAACTGATTGAGGTATTGCGAATAAGGAATAACAGCCTCACTTTCCGCATTAAAGAAATTATTATACCAAATACTAATAAGTGCTAATACCACTGGTATATTCGAACCAAAATCTTCAGTTTTAAAGTGCTCATCCATTTTGTTAGCGCCTTTTAGCAAGCTATCAAAATTGTCATATCCAACCGCTAAACTAATAGTTAATCCTACCGCACTCCAAAGTGAAAAACGACCGCCTACCCAGTCCCACATAGGAAAAATATTGCTAGCATCTATTCCAAAACTTTGAACTTTTTCAATGTTAGTGGATACCGCAACAAAATGTTTTGCAATGGCTTCATTACTGGCCGACTCTAAAAACCAAGTTTTTAAGGTGTTTGCGTTTGACAGTGTTTCCTGTGTTGTAAATGTTTTAGATACAATAACAAACAAGGTTGTTTCTGGGTCTAATTTTTTAATAACCTCATTAACATGGTCTCCATCTACATTGCTTACAAAATGCGTTGTTAAGTGGTTCTTATAATATTGTAATGAATCTACAACCATGGCAGGTCCTAAATCTGAACCTCCAATACCAATATTTACAACATCAGTAAAGGCTTTACCCGTGTAACCTTTTCTATCGCCGTTTACAACCTCATTGGTAAACCCTTCAATCTTTTCTTTTACGGCATAGACTTCCGGAATAACATTAACACCGTTTACCTTAAAATCTGCGGTTTTAGGCGCTCTTAAAGCCGTATGTAAAACTGCTCTTCCTTCTGTTTGATTTATTATTTCTCCTGAAAACTGACTTTTAATAGCGGCTTTCAATTTCACATCATCAGCCAGTTCTAGTAAATACCTAAAGGTCTCTTCTGTGATTCTATTCTTTGAAAAGTCTACGTAAAAATCATCCCATGTAATGGTAAATTTATTAGCTCGTTCTTGATCTTGAGCAAATAAATCTTTCATTTGTAGATCTTTAACCGTTTCAAAATTTGTTTGTAGTTTTTTCCACGCCTCTGTGGTAGTTGGATTTATACTTGGTAATGCCATGATTAATCGTTATATGAAATAGGATTATTGTTTTGTTTTATTAAGTGTTCTGGTTGATTTTGATCTTCAAAAACGTCTTCTAAAAAGTTAATATCATCCAATTGTTGTTTTATTGGCTGAATAAAATAAAGATATTCTGTTTTTAAAGAATCTGAAATAGGCTTTGCTTCCGGCAATTTCTGTCTAAACGGATCAACTTGTCTTCCATTGACCCAAAAACGATAACATACATGTGGTCCTCCAGTATTTCCGGTCATACCAACCCATCCAATAACATCGCCTTGCTTTACAAATTGGCCAACCTTGACATTGCGTTTTCTCATATGCAAATACTGGGTTTCATAGGTCGCATTATGTCTAATTTTCACATAATTACCATTGCCACCGCGTCTTTCAGATTTTGTCACAGTACCATTTGCAGTAGCCATGATTGGGGTACCTATAGGTGCCGCAAAATCAGTACCCTTATGAGCTCTTACTTTGTAACCATAGACGGCAATGCGCCTTTTTAAGTTATATCTTGAAGAAATTCTACTAAATTTAACCGGTGCTTTTAAAAAGGCCCGCCTCAAGTTTTTAGCCTCGTCATTAAAGTAATCTTTTATCTCCTTAACTGAATCTGTCATAAATTCAAAAGCATAAAAAGGTTCTTTATTATGTTCAAAATAGGCCGCCTTAATATCATGAACCCCAGCATAAATACTATCATCAATGTATTTATCTGTATATATCACTTTAAAACGATCTCCTTTTTGTAACCTTCTAAAATCTATGGTCCAAGCATAAATCTCATCGGCAAGCTTATAGGCTAATCGTGGGCTTAGTCCCTTCTCCTCTAAGGTTAATGAAATGCTGCTATTTATGACACCCGTTGCAATTTTTTCGACATAAGTAATAGGTTTTTTACTTTTGTAGGCGTGTATGGAATCTTTGAAATTGATAACCACAAATTCTTCCAAATTAGGCTGATAAATAAACGATTGTGGCAACTCTAAAGAATCTTTAGAGCATAATAACGTATAGGGTTTCCCGACTTGTAAACGTCTTATATCAAAAGTATCTTTTGCCTTTTCCGCAATATGAAATATTTTAGGATAACCCACTTTATTTCTCTCTAAAATAACACCAAAGCTGTCACCTCTTTTTATGGTATCTCGTTTTACAACATAGTCATTTAGGTTGAATCCAAATTCAATATTTTCCGGAGGTAATTCAACTTCAACCTCTTCAACAACGATGACTTCTTCCTTTAAGTCCTTCTTACATGCCGCAAATAAAACGGCTAATACTATTAATACTATATATTTGTTCCCCACGCTGCTATTTCTTGCTCTGTCCATAAATCTGGAAAGAAAATCCTTTTTTGATATTTAGGGTGCATGTATTTTACCCACTCACTTCCTCCAGTTGCTTCAGCCGTTTCACCACCAATATTTAAGTAATGATTTGCTGTATTATAATGTGCCATAACCCATTTTATATTGACCGTAAAATCATAATGTCGCATGGCCTTTATCAAATCCTTATTTGTTTGAGCATCACTAGGTAACCCTTTAAATTTGCTCCACAAATTGTTCGTTTGATAAAATTTGGTAAATCTAATAAATTCTTCCTTATAGCGCTCCTCAAAAGCTGTTAAAGTATAAGTCTTTTTACCCGTATTATAATCTTTTCCTGCTGCCTGCCAATATAAGTGTTCAAAGGCATGTTCATAAGATGAATTTCTATCTATAGTTTTCCTAAATCTATTATCAATAAGATTGATTAGCTCTGTAGATGCAAACTCAATTTTTCTATATTGTGCACTTTGAAAACCACTGGCCGGAGTTAAAGTTGTTCTAAATTTATTGTATTGCTCAACATCCATACCGTCTTTCATAATACTAAAAGACGAGGTGAGTACATCAAAATATCTGCTAACACGCATTATCTTATCTGTAAAAACATGCGTATCTAAGCTAGTAGATTTTGCAACCTGCTCTATTTCACTTAAAATCATTTTGAATAACAATTCAGAAATCTGATGATACATGATAAACACCTTCTCATCTGGAAAAACAGTACGCTGTACTTGAAGGTTTAAAAGCGCATCTGTTTGTATATAATCCCAATAATTAATTGGCTTACTGTGCAATAACCCTTCCAAATGCGTTTCCACATCTTGGTGAATAGCTTCGTATTTATCTTTTAGTTTTTTGGAAAGTTTAGCACTCAAATCGTTAATGTTTAACCACAATTTCAAAGGGATACTTCAAACCCTTATAAGCCTCTAAGTCAGCTCGTAAAGACCCTACAGCCAAATCTGCCTGAATACGTAAAGGTACTTTATTTTTATCTTTGGATACCCATAATGTTAAACTTTCTTCTTCTTTAAAGACCCGTCCAGCCATCACATATGGTCGGAATTTTATGGATTCAATGGTACCAAATTCTGTCTCAATGACCTCTTCTCCAAGATATTTAAGTTTGAATCCGTAATTTTCTTCATCAAAAAACATATCAATTCTAACTTCATCTCCTGGTTTAAGGCTTTTAATATCTAGATTATTTCTTAAATAATAAAACGTAGAAACCATATCCTGAATATTAGGTTTGGTATCTATTATTTTAACGGAATTGTTCTTTTTGTTATTTATGACCGCCCTATTATTTTCTTGATCGAAATTAATAACAATATCTTTGGTGTGTCCTCCTTCATCTATATTTCTAACAAATTTATAAGGCAGGATGGTTTCTTTGTCAAAATAAGTTTCATAACGATCTTTCACTTTAAAAAACCATTTTATCATGCCTGTGGTCCAACCTTTGCCTACCACATGATATACGTCCTTATCACCAAGTTTAGCATTTTTCACATGAAGTGTAGCGTTACCCGCTTTAAGCCAACTGCTGTAACTCATTCTGAATTTAAACCATTCTCCTGCACCAAAGGAGGATTCTTGTTGTGCAAAAACCAATTGCAAGGAAAATGTAAGACAAAAAATTAGCAGTTTTTTTCTCATAATAGCCTGGGTAATTCCTAATGAACTCTTTTAATTACAATTTATTGTTTTTACCAAGAATTACAATTACCATTCCAAAAATATAAATTTAATTGAACTAGCGTTATTTATGAATGTTATAGTTCTGTTAGAATTTATAGAAAACGTATCATTATTTGAATTTTAAAAAAGTTATAAAGTCCCTCTATTGGCTTGCTCTCTTTCAATGGACTCGAACAAAGCCTTAAAATTTCCGGCACCAAAGCCACGAGCTCCCATACGCTGAATAATCTCAAAAAACAACGTGGGTCTATCTTCCACGGGCTTTGTAAATATCTGTAATAAATAGCCTTCCTCATCGGCATCTATCATAATACCTAAACTTTTTAAACGTTCAATATCCTCTCTTAATTCATGGCTATGTTCTTCCAAGCGCCCCGGTACAGCTTGATAATAAGCCTCTGGCGGTTTTGACAAAAACTCTACGCCACGTTCCCGTAATTGAGATACCGTATTAATGATATCATCAGTGGCTACAGCAATATGTTGTACTCCTGCCCCTTCGTAAAAATCTAGATACTCTTCAATTTGCGATTTCTTTTTACCTTTTGCTGGCTCATTTATGGGGAATTTGATCCGCCCATTACCGTTACTCATCACCTTACTCATTAAGGCAGAATACTCGGTATGAATTTGCTTATCATCAAAAGACAAAAAGTTCTCAAAACCCATAACATCCTCGTACCATTTTACCCATGTATTCATTTGACCCCAACCTACATTGCCTACCATATGGTCTATAAATTTTAACCCTGTAGGTTTTGGGTTGTAATCAGATTTCCAAGTTCTAAAGCCCGGTAAAAAACAACCATTATAATTTTTACGTTCCACAAATATGTGCACCGTTTCACCATAAGTATAAATGCCTGCTCTAACCACCTCACCATGATCATCTTTTTCTACGACAGGTTCCATATATGATTTAGCACCTCTTGAAGTGGTTTCTTGGTATGCCTTTCTTGCATCTTCAACCCATAGACCAATTACCTTTACCCCATCGCCATGTTTTACAAGATGATTATTTATTATGGATTTACTATTTAACGGTGTTGTTAATACCAGTTTTATTTTATCTTGTTTCAAGACATAACTGACCTGATCCCTTGAACCTGTCTCCAACCCCTTATATGCATAGGACTGAAAACCAAATGCTGTTTTATAAAAATGCGCCGATTGTTTGGCATTACCTACATAGAACTCGACATAGTCCGTTCCTAAAAGCGGCAAAAAATCTTGCGCACCTTCAAATATTTTTTCTAAACCGTAGTTTACTGATTTTATATCTTTACTCATTTTGTCTATTTATTAATTGCTATCCTATTAGGGTGCTTTTTTATCAAAAAAAGATAATTCGTGATTGTCAAACCGCGTTGAAATAAGATTCTTTTTTTTGTAATTATTGCAACTTTGACATCTTGTATTTAGTTTATTTCTAGCCATCAAATAAGTCTTTAAAGGTCTATAGGGCAAATAAACTATTATAAAAAGTAGATGCCAATCAAAATACTATTACAACCATGATTTATGATAATTTTCATCGGCTATTGCCAAAGCTTCTTCCGTAAGCATTAGTGGCTTAAATGTATCTACCATCACCGCCAATTCCTCGGTTTTAGTTTTACCAATACTCCGCTCTGTAGCCCCGGGGTGCGGGCCATGCGGTATACCTGCTGGATGCAATGATATATGACCTGCTTCAACATCATTTCTACTCATAAAATCACCATCTACATAATATAACACCTCATCACTGTCAATATTACTATGATTGTATGGCGCAGGGATAGACAACGGATGGTAGTCATAAAGTCTAGGTACAAAACTGCATACCACAAATGCGTCTGTTTCAAATGTTTGATGTACCGGTGGCGGTTGATGTACACGGCCCGTAATAGGTTCAAAATCGTGAATAGAAAACGCATAAGGATAATTATAACCATCATACCCAATGACATCAAAGGGGTGTGAGGCATAAATCATTTCTATAATATCATCCTGCTTTTTTACTTTGATTAAAAACTCGCCTGATTCGTTATTGGTTTCTAATTCTTGAGGTCTTCTAATATCGCGTTCGCAAAACGGGGAATGCTCTAATAATTGGCCGAACCAATTTCTATAGCGTTTTGGTGTATATATAGGCCTACGAGATTCTACTATAAACAACCTATTATCTGCTGTATCAAAATCAATTTTATAAATAATTCCTCTTGGTATTAGTAAATAATCACCATATTTAAAATCCAGATTACCTAGCATGGTTCTTAATTTTCCAGTACCCTTATGTATGAATAAAAGTTCATCGGCATCTGTATTTTTATAAAAATAATCTTGTGTTGATTGCCTGGGTGCTGCTAAAATGATAGCACAGTCACTATTGATTAAAACCGTTTTTCGACTATCTAAATAATCCTCTTCAGGATTTATTTGAAAGCCTTTTAAACGATATGATTTAATATTATTGGCTAAGGCAATTTTAGGAGCAATACTATATTGTTTTTTTATAGATTTAACTTGAGTTGGTCGTTGCTCATGATAACTATTTGTTGACATACCATCAAAACCAATGGTCCCAAATAATTGTTCATAGTATAAACTGCCGTCTGGCTTCCTAAATTGGGTATGACGCTTATGTGGAATGTTTCCTAATTTATGATAAAAAGGCATACTTTTTTATTTTAAAAATTAATTATTATTGGCTATAAAAAACAGGTTTTAACAGTCTAAATAGCTAATACTTCTAAAGATACAAAAAGTATACTCACTCAGGATTTCTCTTGATGAGATAATGAAGATATGCTAATAAGTCTTTCCAGAAAAGATTCATATTGACACAAATATCGGAAAATTTATTTTATTGTTTAGCCTTTTATATGTTCAGTATTATTACCACGAAAGGTAAACCGTTAAAACCAAAAGCCCAGATTAAAAAACCAAGTACTCTCCTTTTGCTCTGGGGAATAACTATATTTTACTTGAATAGGTCCTAAAAACGTCTCTAAACCATAACCCAAGGCATAACCTCTATAATCTGGTAATGTAAACCACTCTCCAGTTTCAAAAATATCATCTTCTACATTAGACCAATTGCCTTCTAAAGTAATATGATGTTTTTTAAAAATCTCATAGTCAGCCACGGCGCTCGCCTTCACAAAACTATTTCCAATTAAAGACACAAAATCATATCCCACAAAAGGAATGAAGTTATTAATTAGATCACTACCGTAGCCACCCAAAGCAAAATCTAAAGCTGCAGTAGTACTATTCCCAATTTTGAAACCACCGCTTGTTTGCAAATTAAATGCCAGTTTATCATGCACGCTAAAAGCATACCCCATATTTGCCTTAGCTATTGAAAAATTATTAAAATCCTTCCCTTCACTTGAGGATAACAAATAGATGTTTAAATCTCCATTGAGATAAACCCCTCTTTTGGGAAAATACTTGTTATTATAGGTGTCCAATTTCATATTACCAAACAAACTGAGGTAGTTTGTATTTTCAAACTTTATCCTATTTCCCGAATCATCCTCTGAAATAGTCTCCGTATTCAATTCAAGATTCTTGTGCTCAAGTCCCATGGTTAATGCAAAATCTCGCATAAATAATGTCTGTACATAAAACTGATTGGTAAAATCTTTGAGCTTAACATCTATCTTATTTACTCCGCCTGCATCAAAACGCACGAGATTATCAATTAATAACTGCGTATTAATGTTCTTATCGAACTGATTATACCTTGATTTTAAACCAATACTCCAATAAAATCCCCTATCAATTAAATATTCAAAATTATACCTGACATTATCCCCAAGAATAAAATCAAATGATGCAACATCATTTTTAAAAAACAATCTTTTTTTTGTAACATTAACCAGCGCCGCGCTTTTATAGAGGTCATCATAATGTATACCGAGTTTCAAAAATAAATTCTGATTCGTTTCTTTAACATAAACGTTTATATCATAACCACTGTTGTCTTCAGTTTTTATAAACTCATATTTTATGTTATCAAAATTATTGGTAGCTTCTAGGCGATCCATCCCTGCTCTAATTTTTTCATAACTAAGGGTTTCATAGCCTTTCACTTTTAGCTTTCCTAAAACATATGCTCTTGTATACTTATCAATACCTTTTAAATGCACATGATTTATCTTAAGGCTATCAATACGTCTTGGTCTTAAATTTGAAAGCGTATCATTTTTTGTTTTACGGGGCAAAGTACTTAGCGCCTCTACCTGTGTTTTTGTTGCTGCTACCCCATTCTTAATAATCTGATCGCCATCACTAAAAGAAACGACATTAAAATCCTCTATATTTGGCTTAATATAAATATCTGTTTGTTGGGCTTTTAATTTCATGTCTTGGATGGTTCTGAAATTATTGATTTGGATTAACAACTCAGGAGCTGAAGCCAACGCTTCACGATTTCTAAGACCATCCTGAACATCAACACCAATAATAACGTCCATACCTTTAGCTCTTAATTCATCCACTGGATAATTATTAACAACTCCGCCATCAATTAATAGTTGATCTTCAATCATGACAGGCTGAAACACCGACGGAAGCGCTCCACTAGCCAATATAGCCCTTGCTAAATCCCCCTGATCTAAAACAATTTGAGATCCTGTTTCTGCATCGGTAGCAATACAGAAAAATGGGATTGGTAATTTATCAAAATCATTAATCTGATTAACATGGATTAATGACTCTAAAAGCAAACTATAAACATTGTATCCCTTAGAAAGCGCCGATGGTAGCTTAATTTTATAATTATCAAAAGGCAATTTTACAGCATATTTATCATCGCTATCCCGTTCATAAGATGTTTTTGAAACTCTGGGTAAATTGTCATTAATAATGATATCGAAATCTTGAACTTGAAAAATAGAATCGAGTTGCTTTCCAGAGTATCCGGAAGCATAAAGACCTCCTATTATGGCACCCATGCTAGTTCCTGCAATATAGTCTATCTTAATACCCAGACTATCAATAACCTTTAATGCGCCTATATGAGCAAGACCTTTTGCGCCACCACCGCTTAAAACCAATCCTACTTTTGGTTTATGCGCTTCTGTTTTGTTTTGCGCTTGTACCGTAAACAAAGCAAAAACAAATAGAACTAGTATGGCGCTTTTAACTCTCAAATTTTTTGAGTTTTATATGTATTGAGTTTTGAAAACTTCTAAATAATTAACTGGACATTATGAAATGGTTATGGTCATTGCAATTTACTTTTCATGATAATAATTATATACTTTTTCTGCTCTAGAAACACCAATAACACCTTCCAATTCATCTAATTTGGCATTAGCAACCCGTTTGGCAGATTTAAAATGTCTTAACAACTCTACAACTGTTTTTTCTCCTACACCTTGAATAGTTTCAAGTTCTGTATTTAACGCAGTTTTACTTCGTTTATTTCTATGATGTTCAATTCCAAAGCGGTGCGCTTCATTACGCAGTTGCTGGATAATCTTGAGCGTTTCACTTTTCTTATCTAAATATAAAGGAATTGGATCATCTGGATAAAATAATTCTTCCAAACGTTTGGCAATTCCGATGATAGCAATCTTGCCTCTCAATTCAAGTACATCTAAGCTTTTTAATGCTGAAGATAATTGGCCTTTACCACCATCAATTATAATAAGCTGTGGCAAAGACTGATTTTCTTCTACCAAACGCTTATACCTTCTATACACTACCTCTTCCATAGAAGCAAAGTCATCCGGCCCTTCTACGGTTTTAATATTAAAATGGCGATAATCCTTTTTACTTGGTTTTCCATTTTTAAATACGACACATGCAGCCACAGGATGTGTTCCTTGAATATTTGAATTATCAAAACACTCTATATGTCTAGGTTCTTTTGAGAGTCTTAAATCAGCCTTCATTTGGGCCATTATCCTATTAGCATGTCTGTCAGGATCAACAATTTTCATTTGCTTGAATCGATCCATTCTGTAATATTTCGCATTTCTTAATGATAAATCAAGAATATGCTTTTTATCCCCTAATTTAGGAACCGTTACTTTGATGCCTTCCCCTAATTCAACCTTAAATGGGAGATATATTTCTTTTGAATTAGAATTGAACCGTTGCCTTATTTCAGTAATTGCTAAACCCAACAAGGCCTCGTCTGTTTCATCCAACTTCTTTTTAATCTCTAAAGTATGCGATCGAATAATGGATCCGTAAGACAATTGTAAAAAGTTAATATAGCCATAGCTCTCATCGCTCACAATTGAAAACACATCAACATTGCTTATTTTAGGATTAACAATAGTAGATCTCGCTTGATAGTTTTCTAATACTTCAACTTTCTCCTTAATTTTTTGAGCCTCTTCAAATTGCAAGTTTTCAGCATACTGCTTCATTTGACCTTTAAATTGAGCTAATGAGTCCTTAAAATTTCCTTTCAAAATCTCCTTAATAGCCTTCACACTTTGATTGTATTCCTCTTCTGTTTCAAAACCTTCACAAGGTCCTTTACAGTTTCCTAAATGATATTCTAAACAGACTTTGTATTTTCCAGCTTCAATTTTATCTTGTGACAAATCATAATTACAAGTGCGTAAATTATAAAGCCCTTTAATTAAATCGAGTAAGGTATGAACCGTTTTTCCCGAGGTATATGGCCCAAAATACTGACTACCGTCTTTAAAAACCCGACGGGTTGAAAACACCCTCGGAAAACGCTCATTTTTTATACAAATCCACGGGTATGATTTATCATCTTTAAGTAATACATTATACCGTGGTTGATATTTTTTAATTAAGTTATTCTCTAATAAAAGTGCGTCCGTTTCAGTAGCAACAACGATATGTTTAATATCGGCAATCTTTTTTACAAGAACCCGTGTTTTACCATAATCGTGGTTCTTGGTAAAATAAGAACTAACGCGTTTCTTTAAATTTTTTGCTTTTCCAACATATATAATTACGCCATCTTTATCATAATATTGATAGACGCCAGGTTGGCTAGGCAAGGTTTTTAATTGTATCTCTAAATCAGGGGTATCCATTATTGTAAAGGTATATACTAAATAGTAAAAATCTAAAAATCAACAGACCTTTTTTTAGTATCTTGCATTTCATATTACAAATAATTAAAGTATTTAAAAAAACTTTAAATCACCTTAAGTACGTCAACTTTTGTAACTTTAAGTACTTTTATGAATATTGTCATTCTATCCAGAAACCCGCAGCTATATACTACGGATCGCCTTGTTGAAGAAGGTGAAAAAAGAGGCCACAAAATTGAGGTCATAGACCCATTACAATGCGACATTATTATTGAAAAAGAAAAACCTACTATTTACTATAAAGATCGTTATTTAGATTATGTTGACGCCATTATCCCAAGGATAGGTGCTTCTGTAACCTTTTTTGGTTGTTCTGTGGTTAGGCAATTTGAAATGATGGGTGTTTTTACTATTGTAACCTCCGATGCCATACAACGTTCAAGAGATAAATTAAGAAGTTTACAGCGACTAAGCAAGGCAGGCATTGGCATGCCAAAAACAGTATTCACTAACTATTCTAGAGATGTTGTAGAGGTGATTGAACATGTTGGAGGAACACCTGTAATAATTAAGTTATTGGAAGGTACTCAAGGTCTAGGGGTCGTTTTGGCTGAAACTAAAAATGCAGCAGAATCAGTCCTTGAAGCATTTAATGGGCTACAAGCTCGCGTTATTGTTCAAGAATTCATTAAAGAAGCAGGTGGAGCAGATTTAAGAGCATTAGTTGTTGACGGCCAGGTTGTTGGCGCCATGAAGCGTCAAGGCAAAGCTGGCGAATTTCGCTCTAATTTACATCGTGGAGGGTCAGCAACTATCATCAAGCTAAACCATGACGAATTAAAATTGGCTATGAATGCATCAAAAGTATTAAACTTACCTGTTTGTGGTGTTGATATGTTGCAGTCTTCAAGAGGTCCTTTATTACTAGAGGTTAATTCTACACCTGGACTTGAAGGAATTGAAACTGCAACAGGAAGAAATATAGCTAAAGCCATTATTAGATTTATAGAACAAAACGTCAAAAATGTCTAACACTAAAATAGATATATTACATATTCTAGGAGAAGAAGTTCTCCCTGGCGAAAGTAAAGAGGTAAACTTTGATGTGGCTAACCTGCACACCTCAACGCCCGTAAATGTTCCAGTTATCATTGAACGTTCAAACAAATCTGGTCCCATAGTTTTATTTACGGCTGGGATTCATGGAGATGAAGTAAATGGTGTTGAAATTGTAAGACAGCTTATAGCCAAAGGCATTAACAAACCGAAAATTGGCACTATTATATGTATGCCTGTTATTAATGTTTTTGGATTTATAAACCTAAAACGAGAATTTCCTGACGGCAGAGATTTAAACCGAGTTTTTCCTGGAAATTCTAATGGCTCGTTAGCAGGTAGGGTAGCTCACAAACTTACGCATGAAATCATACCGCATGCAGATTTAATCATTGATTTTCATACTGGTGGCTCTGGTCGGTTTAACGCACCACAACTGCGCTATTCAAAAGGTAATACCAAATTAAATGACCTAGCTAAAGTATTTGGAGCGCCATTTGTATTATATTCAAAAAACGTATCAAAATCCTTCAGAACCACTTGTTTTAAACTAAACAAACCTTTACTGCTTTTTGAAGGTGGAAAATCTTTTCATATTGATGATATAGTTACAAACTCTGGAGTTAACGGATCAAAACGGATATTAAAACATTTAGGCATGTTAAATACAGGTTTTAAATCTAGTAAACCAAAAAATGATTGCGTATTTATAACTGAAAGCAAATGGATACGTGCCAAGTATTCTGGAATGTTTAAAGCGGTTGTTCCTTGTGGCACTCATGTTGAAAAAGAAGATATTTTAGGACACATTATGGACCCTTATGGCAAATTCAACTATTTTGTTCGTGCTAGAAACTCAGGTTTTGTTATCAATGTTAATGAATCACCAATAGTGTATCAAGGTGATGCTTTATTTCATATTTCGTTAGAATTAAAAAAATAAAATGACTAAAAGAGAATTACGTAAAACCTACAAGGCAAAACGAAAAGCATTATCGGAAAATGACATTGAAAATTTAAGTTTGGCCATTTCCAACCAACTTTTAAAACTGCCTATATGGACCTATTCCTTTTATCATATCTTTTTAGCTATTGTAGAATTAAAGGAAGTTAATACAGACTTTATTCTAAATATTTTGGCAGGTAAAGACAAAAATATTCTCATTTCTAAAAGTGATTTCGCGTCAGGAGACATGACGCATTTCTTACTTACGGATAACATGTCTTTTAAGAAAAACAGTTATAACATCCCAGAGCCAGTTGACGGTATTGAAATCTCAACTGATAAAATTGATGTAATTTTTATACCACTTTTAGCATTTGACAAAAAAGGTAATCGTATTGGCTATGGCAAAGGTTTTTATGACCGCTTTTTAGCAAACTGCAAACCTAATACCCTTAAAATTGGATTGTCTTTTTTTGAAGCTGAAAATGAAATTATAGACGTTTTTGAACACGATATTAAACTGGATTATTGCGTCACACCAAAACAGATCTTTCAATTTTAATTATTACAATTTTCACAATAGGTCTTTCTTAAAAACTGATTTTCCAACAACTGAAAGGTGACTCCTCCTGAATCGACGGAGTTAAACAATTTACAAAAGCGAGCTTTATTCATATTAATGGCATTTAGCATTATTGTTCTATATCCTTTATCTTCGATTAATTTTTCATCTATTAAAGACAAGTTCAAATAATAAAATAATAAATCCTCATCAATATCAATTGTTCTAGCTTTCCCGTCTAGCAAATCTACAGCCATTGTTGGGTTACCGTATTTATTCAAATATTGAGCTAAATTCAAATAATCATTATTTGATAGTTTGAATTTTTTGTAATTACTATTAACGAAAGCTACTGAATTATCTTTACTAGCGAAATCCCCTTCACCGGAAAACAATTCCGATAGAATTATATGTGAATTAACAAGCATTCGCGAAATTTCGGTCTGAGCCACACCGTACTTTTCTAAAGAAAATATTTGCGTATTTAAGTCTTCTCTATTTATATTTAATGCATTCCAATGCCATAACTTCAACTTAAGTGTTGATAAGTTATACTTAATTGCTGCATTATTTGGAGCTAATTTTTCAAGTTCCTTAAGTTCTGTATACACAATCAAGGCATATGTGAAATCTGTCATAAACTTAAAAGCCTCATTTTTATTTAATATATCAATAAACGCTTGCTCCTTAGGAATGGACATTTTATTTAAAAGTTTTAATTCTTCCGGCTTCCCTTTTAGTCTTTCAAATATGGAATTTTGAACATCCTTTGCTTCTTCAATATTCTTTTTTTTAATTAGAGTATTAAACTTCGTAATCAAATCGTCTGAGGAAAAGCTTTTGTATTTATCTTTCCTTACTAACTCCAACTCTACAACAGCTTTTCTGTGGTTTTTAAGAATAGGCTCCATTTGCTTTGAAACAGATCCTGCTATTTTATCTCTTACCTCATTTTTTGTTAATGGTTTTAAATACTCATATTTTGTCCCTTCTATATCATTAAAGAACTCAACCCAATTTTCAGAAGACGTCACATAAGTTTCAATAGTTGGATTTTGAAATGACTGCAAAGCTTGTACAATACTATTTGCACGTTGCTCTTGCAAGACCATATTCCTCTTGACAATTCCTTCAATCGAAGCATACGCTTTTATGTTTATAGTTTTGATATTGAAATCGGTTAACTTTAAGGAATCGTAAATTGGTTTTATATCCGTCTTTGAAAATGTGGTTTGATTTTTATTAAATGGAATAATAAATTTAAGCGACTTATTTTTTACCAAAAAAGATTGATCATCAGATGATTTTATTTGTTTAGGTGTAAAAGTTAATTCATCCAAATACATTCCCATATCAAGTAAATCCCAATCATACGATTTTAGGTCATAAATTATATAATATCTACATAAATTCCTGTTACTTAAAAATAAAATATTAAACTCTAAATCTTCATTTAACAACTCTTTCGGGATTTTTCCAAGTTCAACTTGATAATTAGTTTCACCTTTTAATTCCAAATTTTTCTTTAACAACTTAGAATAAATTGGCTTAAGTAATGTACCGCGAATTTCATTTACTGGCAATGAATTTTTTAAGCAACTATATTTATTTTTTGGTACTATATCAACCGCCAAACCATCACCTGAATTTTCAAATAACCGATTAAACCAATTAATGTCATTAACTTGAAAGTAAACAATATCACCCTTTCTAGTTATAGAGAATTCAACATCCTCGGGTTTTTGATTAAATATTTCAAAACAGGTTCGACACTTTTCATTTTCACCTTTTTTTGGAAAAACAATATCATAAGTATTTTGAGAGAAAGTAAGCTTAAGAGACAATAAGCAAACAATTAAGATTACGTGTTTACCTTTCATTTATTGAGGGAATTAAATATAATAGCATAAGATAAATATAAAAAATAAACTTATGTGTAAATACTTACTTTAAATCTGTCTTGATTTATATTGGCTTCTTAGAAAACGCCTGCTTATTAAATACAATCAACATAATAAACCCCGTGCTTATTGCCATGTCAGCAATATTAAATACAGGTTCAAAGAAGTTAAAACGTTTACCACCGTAAAATGGGAACCATTCTGGCAAGTCAATCTCCACAAGAGGAAAATATAGCATATCAACTACACGACCGTGTAGCAGCGAATCATAACCACCAACTTCTGGCATAAAAGAGGCTACTTGCCCCATACTATCTCCAAACAGAACACCATAAAATACTGAATCAATAATATTCCCTAGAGCCCCTGAAAATATTAAGGCAATAGCTAATATCAGAATACTTGAACTTTTCTTTTTAGTGGCGTCATACAACCAATAACCGATACCAAAAATAGCGATGACACGAAAAACGGTTAATATTGTTTTAGCCGACCTATCTGAAATAAAAGAAGTAAAATCACTAATTTTTGTTCCCCAAGCCATACCATCATTTTCTATGAAATAGATTTTAAACCAACTAAACACATCAACACTTTCATGCAGTGCAAAATGCGTTTTAATATATATTTTACTTATTTGATCGATAAGCAAAACTAGAATAATAAGGAGTATTGACTTTTTTAGAGACATGTTTTACAAAGTATATTCTCACCTAAGCGAGAACGAAAAATGCATTTAAACAAAAAACGTCTCATAGAATGAGACGTTTAATTACATCATTTATTATAAGGTTATTGCATGTTTTTAGCTTCAATACTTAACGTAGCATGAGGCACAAGCTCTAATCTTTTTTTGTTGATTAGTTTCCCAGTAACACGGCAAATACCGTATGTTTTATTTTCAATTCTAATAAGCGCATTCTTCAAATCTCGAATAAATTTTTCTTGACGAATCGCCAATTGAGAATTTGATTCTTTACTCATCACAGCACTGCCTTCATCAAAGGCTTTAAACGTAGGTGATGTATCTTCTGTACCATTATTATGGTCATTCATATATGCACTTTTAATAAGCTCTAAATCATGCTGAGCTTTCTCTATTTTATCTGAAATCAGTTTTTTAAATTCAGCTAAATCTGCATCCGAATATCTTACGCTATCTGTCATTGTATTAATGTTTTTGTATAAATAATTTGGTATTTACATCATCAAAAGCAATTTCAATACCATTTTCTAAGTTATCTATTATTTCAAGTCCGTTAGTTAAAGTTTCCGATTTAATATAAGTCATATTAGCTTCTACAGCATTTACAACTTGTTCATCTTTTTGAAGCAAAACATCAATTCTATCTGTAACTTCAAAACCTGAATCTTTGCGCAAGTTTTGAATACGATTTATCAATTCTCTTGCAATACCTTCACTTCGCAATTCCGGCGAAATAGTCACATCTAAAGCTACTGTTAAAGCCCCTTCATTTGCAACCAACCAACCTTCAATATCCTGCGATGTTATTTCTACATCTCCAAGTTCTAAAGTAATATTTTTTCCGTTTACTTCAATGCCTAAAATACCATTTTGTTCTATTTTTTTAATATCATCAGCAGTAAAGTTATTAACTACCTGTGCTATGGATTTCATGTCTTTTCCAAAACGAGGACCGAGCACTTTAAAATTTGGTTTTATTTGTTTCACCAAAATATCTGAAGCATCTTCTAAAACCTCAATCTCTTTAACATTAACCTCTGATTTTATAAGTCCTGCAACGGCTAATATCTCATTTTTTTGAGATTCATTATTCACCGGTATCATGATTTTATGCAGCGGTTGTCTTACTTTAATTTTTTCTTTTGCTCGTAATGAAAGCACTAAAGATGATATAATTTGAGCACTTTCCATTTTACGTTCTAATGACTTATCAACATAAGCTTCATCAAAAACAGGAAAGTCGGCTAAATGAACACTATCAAAAGTTTCCTTTTTGGTTGCCGCATTTAAATCTAAATACAACCTATCCATAAAAAATGGAGCAATAGGTGCACTTAATTTTGCAATAGTGACCATACAGGTATAAAGGGTTTGATAGGCCGATATTTTATCTTGCTGATAATCACCCTTCCAAAAACGCCTTCTACTTAATCTTACAAACCAGTTACTCACATAATCCTGTGTGAAATCTGAAATCGCCCGCGCTGCTTTAGTTGGTTCATAATCTGCATAATACGCATCTACCTTTTGGATTAAGGTATGCAGTTCGGATAAAATCCATCGATCTATTTCTGGTCTTTCATTTAAAGAAATGTCAGCTTCGCTATAATTGAATTTATCTAAATTCGCATATAATTGAAAAAAGGAATAGGTATTATAAAGCGTTCCGAAAAACTTTCGCTTTACCTCCTCAATACCCTCTAAATCGAACTTTAAATTATCCCAAGGGTTGGCATTTGAAATCATATACCAGCGTGTAGCATCAGCCCCATAATTCCCTAATGTTTCAAAAGGATCAACAGCATTACCTAGACGCTTAGACATTTTTTGTCCGTTTTTATCTAACACCAAGCCATTAGAAACCACATTTTTATAGGCCACAGAATCAAAAACCATAGTTCCAATAGCATGCAAGGTATAAAACCATCCACGTGTTTGATCGACACCTTCCGCAATAAAATCGGCTGGAAATGTTGTTCCTTTATCAATTAAATCTTGATTTTCAAAAGGATAATGCCATTGCGCATAAGGCATGGACCCCGAGTCAAACCAAACATCAATTAAATCACTTTCACGAAACATCTTCTGACCCGTTGGCGACACTAATACAATAGCATCAACAATATTTTTATGTAGATCTATTTTAGCATAGTTCTCCTCAGAATGGTTTCCAACTTCAAAATCTGCAAAAATATCCGCTGCTAAAACACCCGCTGAAACCGCTTTGGCCATCTCTACTTTTAATTCTTCAACAGATCCAATACACAGTTCTTCTTTACCATCTTCAGTTCTCCAAATTGGCAATGGGATACCCCAGTAGCGCGATCTGGATAAATTCCAATCATTAGCATTTGCCAACCAGTTACCAAAACGTCCTTCACCAGTACTTTTTGGCTTCCAATTAATAGCATTATTAAGTTCATGCATTCTATCCTTTACATCAGTCACTTTCACAAACCAAGAATCTAATGGATAGTATAAAATTGGTTTATCTGTACGCCAACAATTTGGATAGCTGTGCTTGTACTTCTCAACCTTAAAGGCCTTATTTTCTTCTTTTAATTTTATGGCTAATTCAACATCAACAGAACGTTCAGGCGCTTCTCCATCATTATAATACTCATTCTTAACATACTTACCGGCAAACTCCTGCATTTCTGGTCTGAATTTACCTTGCAAGTCGACTAAGGGCACTAAATTATCACTATCATCCTTGACTAACAATGGCGGCACCTCTGGTACTGCTTGTTTTGCCACTAAAGCATCATCTGCTCCAAAAGTAGGTGCTGTATGCACAATACCAGTACCATCTTCAGTAGTAACAAAATCTCCAGAAATAACTCTAAAAGCATCTTGTGGATTATCATTAGGCAATGCATATGGCAACAATTGCTCATATTGAATACCTACCAAATCTTTACCAACAAACTCCTTTATGATAAAAAACGGTATTTTTTTATCACCTGCCTTAAAAGTTGATAATTCCGATTGGGCTTCAACCTGCTTAAATTTCCCTGAAAATTGGTAGCTCACTAATTTCTTAGCTAGAACTACTTTTATTGGCTCAAAGGTATACTGATTATAAGTTTCTACTAATACATAATCTATCTTAGGCCCTACAGTCAAAGCCGTATTACTTGGCAAGGTCCAAGGTGTTGTTGTCCATGCTACAAAATGCACATCACCTTCATTTTGTAAAAAAGTGGGTAATGTATTGGCTATCGCTTTAAATTGAGCCACAACTGTAGTATCTGTAACATCTTGATACGTTCCAGGTTGATTCAATTCATGGGAGCTTAAACCCGTTCCTGCTTTTGGCGAATATGGCTGAATAGTATAACCTTTATATAGCAATGACTTGTTATATATCTGCTTTAACAACCACCAAACAGATTCCATATATTTAGGTTCATAGGTAATGTATGGATCATCCATATCCACCCAATAACCCATTTTTTCAGTGAGGTCATTCCAAACATCTGTGTAGCGCATCACCGCTTTTCTACATGCAGCATTGTAATCTTCAACAGAAATAGTTTTACCAATATCTTCTTTTGTTATACCGAGTTCTTTTTCAACACCTAATTCAATAGGTAAACCATGTGTATCCCAACCTGCTTTGCGCTTCACTTGGTAGCCTTTCATGGTTTTATAACGCGGAAAAATATCTTTAATAGCACGTGCTAAAACATGGTGTACTCCCGGAAGTCCATTTGCAGAAGGAGGTCCTTCATAAAACACATATGGTGTTGCTCCTTCTCTGGTAGATACACTTTTCTCAAAAATGTTATTTTCTTGCCAATATTGTAGTATCTCATTAGCTACATTTGGCAAGTCAAGTCCTTTATATTCAGGAAATTTAGCGCTCATTTACTATTGATTCTTATAAGTTCGCGAATTTAAGGAATTTTAGGAAAAAAAGAAGTCGTATTGTCAATAAAATAGTTTGCTCATACTCAGCACAAAAAGCTTTGAATTACCAAACTTCCTAATAAAGCATTAAAGCTATACAAAGGTATAATTAGATTTTTACGGCTATGCGTATTGTTAGACAATCAAATCTACCAAATCTTCAATTTTAGAAATCAATTGAACTTTAATAGCTGTATTTTTTAGTGAAATTTTGTTGTATTTAGAAACAAAGATAGTATCAAAACCTAATTTTTCGGCTTCTAAAATACGCTGCTCTACACGCTGCACGGGACGAATTTCACCTGAAAGCCCCACCTCTGCCGCAAAACAGAAATCCTTTTGCAGCGGAACATCTTCATTTGAGGACAATATAGCAGCTACAACCGCTAAATCTATAGCTGGATCATCTACAGTAATTCCGCCTGTAATATTTAAAAAAACATCTTTGGCTCCCAAACGGAATCCCGCTCGTTTTTCTAATACTGCCAATAACATATTTAAACGCTTAGCATTAAAGCCAGTTGCACTACGCTGAGGCGTGCCATAAACAGCCGTACTTACCAAAGCTTGCACTTCTATCATAAGTGGACGCATACCCTCCAGGGTAGCAGCAATAGCATTCCCCGATAATTCTTCATCCTTTTTTGAAACAAGAATTTCTGAAGGATTAGTAACTTCGCGTAATCCAGAACCTTGCATTTCATAAATTCCAAGCTCATTGGTAGAGCCAAATCGATTTTTATGAGCTCTCAAAATTCTGAAAACGTGATTTCTATCCCCCTCAAATTGCAACACGGTATCTACCATATGTTCCAAAATCTTAGGGCCGGCTATATTACCATCTTTAGTAATATGGCCAATTAATAAAACGGGCGTTGCCGTTTCTTTAGCAAATTTAATCAGCTCTGTGGTACATTCCTTAATTTGAGAAATACTACCAGAAGACGATTCAATATAATCACTATGTAAGGTTTGGATTGAATCAATTATTACTATATCCGGTTCTAGAACCTCAATTTGCTTAAATATATTTTGGGTTTTTGTTTCGGTTAGTATATAACAATTACTAGAATTTGGATTGACTCTTTCAGCCCGCATCTTAATTTGTTTCGGACTTTCTTCACCAGAAACATAAATCGTTTTATATGGTAGTTTAAGAGAAATCTGCAATAACAAGGTACTCTTTCCAATACCTGGTTCACCTCCTAAAAGCGTTAATGAACCCGGCACAATACCCCCGCCTAATACGCGATTGAGCTCGCCGTCAAACGTATCCAACCTTGGCTCCTTAGCAGTATCAATCTCATTGATTTTTAATGGAACGGAAACCGTTTTAGATTTTGTGTTCGGTGATTTCCAATCACTTTTTTCTGGCTTTTGAACCAGCTCTTCAACAATGGTGTTCCATTCTTTACAGGCATTACACTGCCCTTGCCATTTGGCATATTGGGTGCCACAGTTCTGGCAAAAAAATGCTGTTTTAACTTTTGCCATTAGTTAATATCCAAAATCCTCTTTTATTAACGCCGCTCTATCCTGCATGTCATCAACAGTAACCCCAGCTATTTCATCTAAACTATATGCCGCCTGATATGTTTTCATAGCGCGCTTAGGTTCTCCGGTCTCTTCATAAAACCTAGCCATATAAAACTCTCCCAATAAGGTGTCTGGATAATCCTTTCTTGCCATCTTACTAAGTTCCTCATAATACTCATAGGTTTCATTTTTTTCTATAGCAGATGAAATGGCTCTATAATCATTAATTCGTATTTTTTTGCTTATTCCGAACACATCTTCAATGTTTTGATATTTTTCTTGAAGATACAAAACTGGGGAAATTTCTAATTCTAAAATAATTTCTTTGTACTCTTTTTTTGAAATAGGCTCATAAACTTTAAACATTTTCTCTAATGCATTAGGTATCGCATGGGTAGGCACTGCATAATGAGAGGGCCCCTCAAAAGCATCAAACCTATAGTCTAGATTTGGGTTTTCAATAGCCACAATATCCTTATTTAAAACTTGCGACATTTTTTTTATCGAACCACTATCATTATTAGTATTTGCTAAATAATAAAATATTTTCGACTTTAATACTTCTAATGTACTAGGCAGAAAATCAATCATATTTGGAGCCAATTCTGGACTAATGGCAATATAGCTTTGAAATAACGGCTTTGGTTTTAATAGATAATAATTTATGAAATTTGCTGTCTCGCCATGACCTACAATAACTCTAAATTTATTTGCTCGATATTTATTCTCGATATATGGAACCAATTCCAGACCTATAAATTCAAAAAAATCAGCACCCGTATCAATGGGTAATGAATTTTGTTCAGAATACACAGAATCATCATAACGGCTATTCAACTGACTTACCCCAACAACTATAGCCTCTGGCATATCATCCCAATAAGAATAATACTTCACGTTTCCTGCAACAGTGTCAAACATATAGTCACCGTCTAAAACAATAAATAACGGATATGTTTTATCTATATTATTCTCATAATCCTCTGGTAACTGAATTTTAATTTCGCGTTTTTCCTCAAGTTTTGATGATTGAATAGTCTCAAATTTCACCTGAGAAAATACGCCCATTGGCATAAAAAAAAGTAGTAATAAGTAGATTGGAATATATTTCATTTTTAGCTGATTTGAAGTTTTACTTAAACAAGACAAAAGGGATGATGACACTAAAAAAAGACTGAAAATATAATATGGTATGGTTATAAAAATTGTTTGAAACCTTCAGTTTGATTTTTTTCCAGAATTAGATCTTTAAACATCATTTTAAATGTCCTTTTTATATTTGTGCTTCCCAGAAAAACAATTCTACGATAATAAACATACTATGCGTTCATGGGACTTAATAGGCGCGGCAAAATATTAATCTAAAATATTTTCATAGCTTAATAATTTGTCATTTCTTTTACGGTCTAAACTTGGTTTATAAACGTCAAAAACTTTTTCAAAACCATGAGCCATTCCTCGCATTACCAATGTGTGATGAGGAACTTCTTTGAAATTATCGAAATAAAACTTAAAATAAGCATTATCTATATTGCTTAGCATGTTTTTTACGCTTGTTAGATTTGTAGCTATATCTTCCACGTTAGTTTTGGCTGATGTCATATAATAAATAACATCCTCATTTAACCTTTGAATTCTATCAACGATATTTTGACTCATGGCGTCATTATATTCAGGGCTTAAATTAACATAGGCTTGAAATAAAGGTTGTTCCTCGAGTAAAAATGAATTCATTAGATTGACACTCTTTTCATAACCAACAACAACCCTAAAGTTATTTGTATTATAGTTTTCATCAATATATGCCAATAATTCTTCTCTGATGAATCCATAAAATTCGGCACCAGAATCTTCAGGCAAACCGGAAACCTTATTAAATAAGTTGTCTGCGACCCTCATATCACCATGATTAATTCCAACAACTATTGAAGCTGGCATTTTTTTAAAATAGGTCTGAAAATCTGTTTGTCCAACTACTGGATTATACAAAAAGTCGCCATCCAAAACGACGATAACTGGGTGTTTGATATTACTAGCTTGATCATAAGTATCAGGTAACTTAATACTAATAGATCGTTTAGCATTCAAGATCTTTGAATCAATAGACTTGGTAATAATTTGAGCTATAGCACTTCCACAAAAACATAGGAAGAGCGTAAAGAATAGGCCTTTCTTCATAGTAGGTTTGATTAAATTTGGTGCCGAAAGATAATCAATTACAGATAAAGTGTTCAATTTTTTCGATGAAACGCATAAATTAAAAACGTTCCTCCTTTATTTCGTAGATTTTTTCAAGTAAAATATCCTTATCAATAAATTGTGACGGCATCAACAACAACCCAGACTGATACCTTTGCAATGCTTTTTTATAATTCCCTATGGCTTCATAATAAATACCGTAGTAATAGGCCCCAATCATTGAATCTGGATAGGTTTTTCGTGCTATTTTAGCCAATTCCAACAACGACTCGTTATCACCCCTCTTTTTACAGGCAGCAGCAATGGCTCTTAAATCATTTTCAATTACCACTTTTTTAAGCCCATAGTAATCCTCAATGTTATCATACTTTTGCTCTAAGTATTCAAAAGTTGAACCACCAAATGTAAGAATATCCTCTGTATAGTCTTTTTTAGTAATTGGCTTATACAATTGGAATATTTCACTCAAAGCACTTGGTATAGCCTGACCTACAATCGTGTAGTGATTTGCATCTTCAAAATCATCAAACTTATAATGCAAATTAGTATTCGATACATCCTTTAATTTACTGTCCGCCTCAAGTATAGTTGACCTAAACCCCTTTATATCAGTATCACTTGTAGCTAAATAATAAAACAACTGCTTTTCACTTTCTATATTTGACAACCTTAAACTAAGTCGGCTTGGAGTTTTCTTCGAAAATTCAGGACTTATGGCTATATAGGCATTAAACAGCGGTTCTTTTTTAAAGAGGTAAAAATTTATAAAATTAGCGGCCAAATCATGTGCAGCCACAACTTTAAAGGAAGATGTTTTATACCTAGCATCAATATAAGGCAAAAGCTCCATACTAATAAACTCAAAAAATGCAGCTCCGTCTTGAGAAGGCAAGAAGGTTTCATTGCTATATTCAAAATCAGATAGCCTTGTTTTTGCCTGACTTACACCTACAATAATACAATCAGGAATTTCACCCCAATAGGCTTGATAGTTAATATTACCAACAATAGGTTCAAAAAGATAATCTCCATCAAGGACTAGAACGATTGGGTATTTAAGATCATCTTCCGGGTTATAATTATTAGGAAGTTGAATCTTAATATTTCTTTTTTCTCCTAACTTATAAGAATCAAACGCCTCATATATAACTTGCGAAAACAAAGTATTAAAGCAGGCAAGCAGCGTTATTAATAACAATTTCAATTTCATATAAGCATTATGTATTATAATATTGGGAACGCAATTTAAACAATTACACTTAAAGTAACTTTAGGGCATATTCTTTTTATTGCGATTATAAATTGGTAAATACACCAATGAAAGCCCTCCAAATAAAATAATAAGTAATGTTTGAGAAGACCACATAATCCAACCAAAAGCGATACTCGGCTCCTCCTGAATTCCAAAAATTGAAAATGCCGCATAAATAGCTAAAGGATATGATCCTATTCCACCGTTTGTAGCAGCAATACTAAAACTTGCAGAAATAAACCCTATTAAAACAGCACCAGCTGAAATACCTTCTAAATCACTAATTGCAAAGGAGGTTACATAAAACATTAGCAAATACATACCCCAAATAAATAGCGTATGAGCAATAAATGCCCACTTCTTTTTCATTTTAAAAATACTTAACCCACCTTCAATTAAACCAACAATAAAACTTCTGATTTTTAGAGCAAATTTAGATTGACTTTTATTTATAAATTTAGAAAACAGAAAAATTAATATAAGACCTACAACTATTGCAACTAAGATCTTAGTAGTATCAAATCTTTCAATTAAAAAGCCATATATAAAATCAAATTGAAGAAATAATGTTATTCCTATAATACCAAGCATAACAATCATATCTGCTATGCGCTCGGCAACAATAGTTCCAAAACCTTTTTCAAAAGGAACGCCTTCATAATTTGTGAGAATGGAAGCACGTGCCACTTCGCCAGCTCTTGGAATGGTATAATTAATCAAATACGTTGCAAAAACAGCCATGATACTATTGCCCAGTTTTACATTATACCCCATGGGTTCCAATTGAAAACGCCAACGATATGCTCTAGATAAGTGACTTAGCAAACCCAGAAACATCCCCAACACAATCCATGTGTAATCGGCATTTTTAGCATATACTAATAACTCACTAAGAGACACTTTGGACATAGAATACCAGACCAAAAAAACTCCCAACAACAGTGGGAGTGATACTTTTAGTATGTTTTTTGTGTATTTATTCAAATGACTACTTTAATAAGTTGGTAGCTTCGTCTGGAAAAACCAATGCAGGTTTAAAAACTTTAGCTTCTTCAATGTCCATAAAAGCATAAGTAATTAAAATTAGTGTATCTCCTACTGATACTTTACGAGCTGCTGCGCCATTTAAGGTTATTTCTCCAGTATTTCGCGGCCCTGGAATACAATAGGTCTCCAAACGCTCACCATTGTCATTATTAACAATTTGAACCTTTTCACCCTGTATAATATTAGAGGCATCCATTAAGTCCTCATCAATGGTAATACTACCGATGTAATTGAGCTCAGCACCAGTGCATTTTACTCTATGAATTTTAGATTTTACTACTTGAATTTGCATGCGGCAAAGATAATTAATTTAATGCGATATTATCAATAAGTCTAATATCATCAGCATATACGGCAATAAAGGCTCTATATGCCTTGTTTTTTATTTTTCGTTTAACTGGCTTTAGGGTTTTAGTATCTGCAATTATAAAATACTCAAGTTCCAACAAAGCATGCTTTGAAAACTCCTTTTCCACCCAATCCACGATTTTATTAGCACTTTCTGTGCCAAATTTTTCTTTGGCAGCTTTTAGTGTTTTATAGATGAACGGTGCGGCCTCTTTGAATTGTGGTTTTAATCTCGTGTTTCTTGAACTCATAGCCAGTCCATTGGTCTCCCTATGAATTTCACAACCCTCAATAACAACAGGTAAATCGCTCAATTCAACCATTTTTCTAATAATAGCCAACTGCTGAAAATCTTTTTCACCAAAATAGGCCTTATCCGGCTTTATTATTTCAAAAAAGCGTTTCACAATAGTACCAACACCGTCAAAATGTCCTGCCCTAAATTTGCCTTCCATTTCAAACTCAAGACCTTCAAAATCAAATTTTTGAGACACAGTTTGCCCTTCATACATGTCATCTACAGTGGGCGCATACACTATAATAGACGCTTTATCTATAGCCTCTAATAATGCAATATCAGCACTAAGTGTTCTCGGATACTTTGTTAAATCCTCACTATTATCAAACTGCGTGGGATTCACAAAAATGCTAACAACAACCTTATCATTCTCGGTCAAAGCCTTTTTTACTAACTGTAAATGACCTTCATGCAATGCCCCCATAGTTGGAACCAATCCAACGTTTAAGTTTTCCCCTCTCAAGGAATCAAGGGCTGCTGTAATTTGTTGTTTTTCTGAGTAAACTTCCACAATTTAATATAAAATTAACGGGTGCAAACTTAAGATTTTACACGCAATTAGCATAAAATTTTGTATTTTTGCGTGTTTTTTATTTTCAATAATAGAAACCTAAACCTTTATTATTAGACTTTACAAAATTTCAATCAGTAAATTGAAACAGGTATTTTCTAATTTTAAAAGCATTTTTAAGTCAAATAAAACTAATATATGAAAGATAAGAGGATATTATACGTATCATCTGAAGTTGTGCCTTATTTACCAGAAACTGAAATTTCTTCCATGTCCTTTGAAGCACCTCGTATGGTGAATCAACAAGGGGGACAAATAAGAATCTTCATGCCTAAATACGGTAACATTAATGAGAGAAGGCATCAATTACACGAAGTCATAAGGTTGTCAGGTATTAATTTAGTTATTAACGACTTAGACATGCCTCTTATCATCAAAGTAGCTTCCATCCCTAAGGAACGTATTCAAGTTTATTTCATTGATAATGATGAATACTTTAAGAGAAAAGCAACACTAACAGATGAAGATGGCCAGTTATTCTCTGACAATGATGAACGCGCTATTTTCTTTGCAAAAGGCGTAATAGAAACTGTTAAAAAATTAAATTGGGCACCTGACATAATACACGTTCATGGTTGGTTAGCGTCATTACTACCGCTATATCTCAAAGAATTCTATAAAGATGAACCTTTATTTAATGAGAGTAAAGTGGTCACGTCAATTTACAACCAAAGTTTTGATGGGGCCTTAAATAAAGACATGGTCAATAAAGTTAAATTTGACAACATTGATGAGAACGTTATTAAATCTCTGGAAGAACCTTCTTTTAATAATTTAATGAAGGTTGCTATTGATCATTCTGACGCTCTAATTGTTGGCTCTGAAAATATTCCGGATGATTTAGAAGCTTATCTTAAATCTTCAGAAAAACCTATTTTAGAATACAAAAGTAAAGATGAATTTGGTGAAGCTTATACAACATTTTTCAATGATACCGTTTTAAGCTAAACGATTTTACGCTTTTTATTAAATATGAAAAAGAC
Source organism: Algibacter mikhailovii (assembly GCF_014651495.1). Lineage (GTDB taxonomy): Bacteria > Bacteroidota > Bacteroidia > Flavobacteriales > Flavobacteriaceae > Algibacter_E > Algibacter_E mikhailovii. The sequence goes on along the minus strand of NZ_BMWZ01000005.1, from coordinate 135,013 downwards.
AATTAAAGCCCTAAATATATCCGTTGTTTTTATATTAATGGTTTCTACATTTATTGCCTGTGACAAAGATTTCAATGTTATTGACAGTGATGTATTAGGAAAAGAAAATTTTAATTTTGCTACTAGAGATTCCTTGTGGCCAATAACGGCTTACAACAGAAAAACAGAGGCAATTCAGGTAAATAATTTAGCATCACACTTATTAGGTATATTTAATGACCCTGCTTATGGACAGACTAAAGCTAGCATCATTACTCAAATCACCCCTAATAGTTTTGATCCAGAATTCGGCGTTAACCCCATAATTGATAGTGTTATAATTTCTATCCCATACTTTAGTACTGTAAACGGTGCAGATGACGATGGATTTCCTACGTATCGGTTGGATTCATTATATGGCGCTAACAAAGAAGACCTTACTTTAAGTCCAAAAATCAAATTAACCATTTATGAAAACGGATACTTTTTAAGGGATTTTGACCCGAATAACGAAGAGGGCATTGCTCAAAATTATTACTCAAATGCAAGTAGTTCTGTTAATACGGCTCTAAACGGAAGCACTACAATTAAGTTTGATGATCATATTGTTGGTGTAGATGCTCCAATTTTGAATATTGAGGATTTTATTCCTAGCAATGAAACTATAAAAACTACCGTTGGAACGGGTGACGATGCTGTAACAACAAGATCTGAGCCCGCTTTTAGATACCCACTCGATAATGACTTCTGGACGAAAAAAATTATTGAAAAAGAAGGAGACCCTGTATTAAGCAATGCCAATAACTTTCGAAATTACTTTAGAGGCCTTTATTTCAAAGTTGAACCTATTCAAACTGATGGCACTATGGTGCAATTTAGTTTAGACGCTGATGCCAGTATTACTATGTATTACACAAATGGGGAAGATACTGCTAGAATTAGTAACAATTACGCTTTTAATTTTACCGGTAACAAACTCAATACCTTTATCAACAATTATGATATCCCTCTAGATGATGGCGATCAAAATTTAGGTGACGCCAAGTTATACCTTAAAGGCACTGAAGGCTCTATGGCTGTAGTAGATTTATTTAATGGTTTAGTGGATTGCGATGGTGATGGCAATATAAATGACGACGCTCTCGAATGTTTTAAAAATACCTTTAGACAAATCGATGAAGATGGCGAATATATTCAAGATCCATTAACGAATAGATATCTATTAAAAAGACTTATAAACGAAGCCCATTTAATGGTTTTTGAAGATGAAGACTTACCAGATTTAGGTGACGAGAACTATCATTTTTATGACAGAATTTATGCCTACGATATAAAAAACAATGAACCAACTGTTGACTACACAATAGATCAAACGGATAATACACAGGAACCCTTTAATTCTAAAGTTATTAGTTTAGGGCAAAGAAATCCAGACAACGGCAAGTATAAAATTCGTATAACGGAACATTTAAATAATATTTTAATCAATGATTCTACCAATACCAAATTGGGCTTAGTGATTTCTACTAATGTAAATTACACCAATACGGGTAAAATACTAAATAGTACTGACGATGTCACAGAAGTCCCTTCAGCAACGGTACTCTCTCCTAGAGGCACTATTGTTTTTGGTAGTAAAGAAACGCCTAGTAAAGAAGACAAAAAATTGCAACTAAAGATATTCTTTACAGAGTCAAAATAGATTTAAAGGTTTCTGAATTAAACAATTAGGTCTTCAATTGTATTTGCCCATGGATTTCATCGTTAAAATCATAGCGTTCAAATATTAATTAGTAATAATATTTATTAATTCGACATCTTTGTCAAAATTTAAAAACCCTAATCAAAAAACAAAATTATGTGTGGAATTGTTGGATATATAGGACCAAGAGAAGCCTACCCTATTGTTGTTGAAGGCTTAAAGCGCTTAGAGTATAGAGGTTACGACAGTGCAGGAATTGCCTTATTTGATGGCACTGAGCTTAAAGTAGCCAAAACAAAGGGTAAGGTAGCAGATTTAGAAGATCGAGCTTCCAAAGAAATTACCAGACATGGAAATGTAGGGATTGGGCATACAAGATGGGCAACACACGGTGTCCCTAATGATGTCAACTCTCATCCTCATGTTTCAAATTCAGGAGAATTAGTAATTATTCATAATGGTATTATTGAAAATTATGAGTCCTTAAAACAAGAATTAATCACAAGGGGCTATTCTTTTCAATCTGATACAGATACTGAAGTTTTAATTAATCTGATTGAAGATGTTAAAAAGCAGGAAAATGTAAAATTGGGTAAGGCCGTTCAAATAGCATTAAATCAAGTCATTGGTGCTTATGCTATAGCTGTTTTTGATAAAAACAAACCTGAAGAGGTTGTGGTAGCAAGATTAGGTAGTCCCTTGGCGATAGGTATTGGTGAAAATGAAGATGAGTTCTTTATTGCTAGTGACGCTTCTCCTTTTATAGAATACACTAAAAATGCAGTCTATTTAGAAGACGAAGAAATGGCCGTTATACGATTTCATAAAGGCATTAAAATAAGAAAAATCAAGGATGACTCCTTGGTTGACACATATGTTCAAGAACTTCAAATTAATTTAGAACAAATAGAAAAAGGTGGTTATGATCATTTCATGCTTAAAGAAATCCATGAACAGCCAAAAGCTATAACTGATACATACAGAGGCCGATTATTAACAAACGAAGCCATTATTAAAATGGCGGGTATTGAGGATAACATGAAAAAGTTTCTTAATGCCGATAGAATAATTATCGTAGCTTGCGGTACATCATGGCATGCAGGTTTGGTAGCAGAATATATATTTGAAAATTTAGCTAGAGTTCCTGTTGAAGTTGAATATGCTTCCGAATTTAGATACCGTAATCCGGTTATTACAGAAAAAGACGTGCTTATTGCCATCTCTCAATCGGGAGAAACAGCCGACACATTGGCTGCCATAAAACTTGCTAAATCAAAAGGCGCATTTATTTTTGGAGTTTGTAATGTTGTTGGTTCCTCTATTGCGAGAGAATCAGACGCAGGAGCCTACACCCATGCAGGGCCGGAAATAGGCGTTGCTTCAACAAAGGCATTTACTACTCAAATTACTGTTTTAACTTTAATAGCTTTAAGACTTGCAAGAGCTAAAGGGACTATTAGTAGTTCTGATTTCCGAACACATCTTCTGGAGTTAGAAATGATTCCGAAAAAAGTAGAAAAGGCGCTACAATCTGACGGTCTAATACAAACCATTTCTGAAGTCTACAAAAACGCTAGTAACTTTCTTTATTTGGGAAGAGGGTACAATTTCCCGGTGGCCTTAGAAGGCGCACTCAAATTAAAAGAGATTTCGTATATCCATGCTGAAGGTTATCCGGCGGCGGAAATGAAACATGGTCCAATTGCTTTAATTGATGAAAACATGCCCATTGTTGTTATCGCAACAAAAAAAGGGCATTATGAGAAAGTTGTAAGTAACATACAAGAAATTAAATCAAGAAAAGGGAAAATTATAGGCGTTGTTACTGAAGGAGATACACAAGTTAAAGGTCTGGCTGATCATGTCATTGAAGTTCCAGAAACCCTAGAACTTCTATCACCCCTTTTAACAACCATCCCGCTACAGTTGCTGTCCTACCATATAGCAGTTATGTTAGATAAAAATGTAGACCAACCAAGAAACTTAGCTAAATCAGTTACCGTGGAATAATATTGCGAGTAACTTGTTTAAAAACACGAATGCCATGATTTACAAATCATGGCATTCGTGTTTTTAGCCCTTATTTTTATCTATTACATAATAAAACCATACTTTTTTTATTAAAATATACTATGCGTGCATAATTTTTTATATTTTTAGCAAAAATATGAATTGAATAATCTTACCGACCTAATTATTCAACTTAAACATCACTAATTAAATGAAAACAATTTACCCAATTTTATTGTTGCTCTTTTGTGGCCTCGCCCATTCGCAAACTACAATTACCGGGTCTGTAGTAGATGACAACCAACAACCTATTCCTGGTGCAAACATCATTGTTGTAGGAACATCAAGTGGTACAGTTACAGATTTTGACGGCAATTTTACGCTTACTTATAGCCAAAATCCGCCATTTGCTATTCAAGCAAGTAGTGTAGGATTTGAAACTGTGACCAAAGACATTACTTCAAATAACCAAACGATAGATTTTGTTCTTATTGAAGGTACTGCACTAGACGCTGTTGTAATATCCGCATCGAGAACTCCTGAGCGCATTTTTGAATCTCCTGTAACAGTAGAACGCTTAGGCCTAAAAGAAATAAAAAACACTGCATCAGCAGATTTTTATGACGGTCTAGAAAACCTAAAAGGTGTAGATGTGAACACCAACAGTTTAACATTTAAATCTGTAAACACGAGAGGTTTTGCCACATTTGCTAATAATCGCTTTATGCAACTTGTTGACGGTATGGATAACTCAACACCTGCATTGAACTTTCCTATTGGAAATTTAGTAGGTATGACAGAAACAGATGTCCTAAGTGTGGAGCTTTTACCGGGAGCATCTTCCGCGCTTTATGGCGCAAACGCCTTTAATGGTATCCTATTTATGCGAAGTAAAAATCCCTTTGATTATGAAGGCATCAGCGCATCCATTAAAAGGGGTATTACTTCTCAAGAAGCTGCAGGAGATAATGCCTACACCGACTTAAGTCTTCGCATTGCACATAAATTCAGTGATAAATTTGCCGCAAAAATTAATTTTGGTTATCTCAAAGGTACAGATTGGGCTGCAGTAAGTGAAGTTGATAAAATTGACCCAAATAGAACAAGAGCCGATTTAGATTATGACGGTATTAATATATATGGTGATGAAGTGTCTGCAAACATAAGAACAGAAGCTCCTGAAAGTGTTAAGGGCATTATTCCTGATGTTGACGTTAGTAGAACAGGTTATAATGAAAAGTATTTAACAAACTATAATGCCGAAAGCATTAAAGCAGATTGGGGGCTTTATTACCGTCCTTTTGAAGATGATTTTGAAATTGCTTATGTTGGTAAAGTGGGTACTGGATCAACGATTTATCAAGGAACTAACCGATATAATATTGCAAATTTCTTCCAACAACAGCATAAGTTAGAAATAAGAAATGATAATTTCTTTGTACGAGGCTATGTTGTAGCTGATAAAGCAGGTGATTCCTATGATATGGTATTCACAGGAATAAACATCAATAGAGCTTGGAAAAGTGATGAAGATTGGTTTAGAGAATATATTGAAACCTATGCCGGAGCCACATTAGGTGGTGCTACTGAAGAGGAAGCTCATGCTGCAGCAAGAACTCAAGCCGAATCAGGCAGATTTGAACCTGGAACTCCAGAATATCAAGCGGCTTTTGACAGAAGTATTAATGATCCAGACTTAAGTACGGGGTCAAAATTTCAAGATGCATCTAAATACTATCACTCCGATGCGAATTATAATTTCAGTCATTTAATTGATTTTGCCGAAATACAAGTAGGAGGTTCATACAGAAGATATAGCCTAAATTCATCTGGAACCATTTATACAGATTTAGATGGGCCTATTAATTACTCAGAGTTTGGTCTATATACGCAAATTCAAAAAAGTTTGGAACTTAATGAAAGTCTGGACCTGAAATTAACAGGTTCTGTACGATTTGATAAATCTGAATTTTTTGACGGCTTTTTCTCCCCAAGATTATCAGCTGGTTTAACCATTAATAGAGATCATAACATAAGAGCTTCTGTTCAAACTGGTTTTAGAAATCCAACCACACAAGATTTATTTATTGGTCTGGATGCGGGTAGAGCCATATTAATTGGTGCTGCTCCAAGTAACCTAGATCGTTATGTAAGAACTTTTGATATTAGCAATGAAGGACAAGCCATAGGGCAACCGGGTTCGGTAACTCAAACAGGACGAGTTGCTTATGAAAATTCATACAAAGCCAGTTCTGTTCAAGCATTTGGTGAATCTAAAAACCCTGGCGACTTGGAAGTAGCCAATCCTGATTTAATAAAACCAGAACAAGTATCCTCTATTGAAGTTGGATATAGAGGTAAGTTTAGCGGCATTATAGTTGATTTAAGTGCCTATTACAATAGTTACAAGGATTTCATCTCCCAAGAGGTGGTAATATCTCCTTTTTACGGAACTGCAGGAGATGGTGGTCTTTCTATTGCTGCAATAGCAAATGATGATTATCAAGCTTGGAGCACATACACCAATTCACCAGCCGATGTTAACTCGTATGGCGCATCCATTGGTTTATCTACCAAAATATTTGGAAATTTTGACTTAGGCGGAAGTTATACTTATGCCAAATTAGATTTTGATCGTCAAAGATTTCCAGATTTCACGACAAATTTCAACACGCCTGAACATAAATTTAAAGCTTCGTTTGGGAATACAGATTTGTTTAAAAACTTCGGATTTAATGTCGCCTATAGATTTAGTGATGACTATTTTTGGGAAGCTACATTTGGTAATGGATTGGTTCCAGAGTTCCATGTTGTTGATGCTCAAATTAACCTAAGGGTACCTAGTTTTAAATCTTCATTTAAGGCAGGTGCTACCAATTTACTTGGTGAAGAATATTTTACTGCATTTGGAACGGGTAACATCGGATCAATGTTCTATCTCTCTTGGACAATTAACAATTAATAAAAAAGAACATCATGAGTACAAAATATATAATTATTCTATTCATCTTAATAGGTTTTACTTCATGCAATTCACCTGAAGATGTATTAAGAGATAATAACGTGCCTATTGAAGAAGAAATTCAGTTACCAGCACTCATTGCGGGAGAAGCTGATTTTTCCAAATTTGTATCAGTAGGAAATTCATTAACCTCAGGACTTTCTGATGGCACTGTTTTTCTGGCAGCTCAAAAAATGTCATTTCCAAAAATTTTATCAGAAAAATTTGGTTTAGTTGGCGGAGGAGATTTCACGCAACCCTTAGTAAATGACAACTATGGCGGCTTAGCCCTTAATGGCAGTAGAATTGCAGGTCCTAGATTTGTAATAGGTGAAAATCCATGTAGCGGAGATCCAACACCTGCAGGTCTAGAAAGTGTAATAGGACCTGTTACTGTTTCCACAGATATTTTATTAAATAATCCAACAGGACCATTCAATAATATGGGGGTTCCTGGTGCTAAAAGTTATCATTTATTAGCCCCTGGATATGGTAATTTATCTAATTTACCATTAGGGTTAGCAAATCCATATTTTATAAGAATGACAGGATCTACCCCTGATGCGAGTGTTTTAGAACTGACTATGGCCCAAACGCCTTCCTTCTTTTCGTTATGGATAGGTAATAATGATGTTTTGGGTTATGCAACTTCCGGTGGCGATGGCACCAATCCTATAACTCCAGTTGATGGCCCTCCAGGCGTTGGTTTTAATCAGACCTATAGCGCTTTGATTGCCACATTAACTTCTGGGGGCGCAAAAGGTATCGTGGCTAACATACCATACGTTACAGATATTGCTCATTTCACAACTATTGCCTGGAATACGCTTGATCCAACGGATGAATGTCAAGCAGATCTTGCACCTCAAATTCCTGTTTTAAACGCGCAATTATATGGTCCTCTAAAAGCTATTTTTACGGCATTAGGAGAGCCAGATAGAATTGATTTATTAACTGCAGATGGTCCTAACCCCCTTTTAATAAATGATGAAACGGCAACGGATAGAAGAGCTGAAATTGCTGCTGCGCTAACACCTGTTTTAGGAGCACCTACGGCAGGGGCTTTTGGGGTCATTTTTGGAAAAGCTAGACAAGCTACTGCCGATGATCTGGTGGTATTATCTGCTGGTGGAGTTATTGCTCAAACACAGCCTGGAGTACCTGCCCCCGTAAATGTTAATGGGATTAGTTTTCCGTTAGCAGATAAATGGGTTTTAATACCAAGTGAAAAGGCAGAAATTAAAACCGCTGTTGATAATTTTAACGCCACTATAGAAGCTGCGGCGAATCAGGCTGGATTAGCCTTTGTAGACATGAATGCTTTATTAACGCAATTAACAAGTACTGGTATTACTTCAGATAACTTTACGTTAACATCTGGCTTAATAACAGGGGGCGCTTTTTCACTAGACGGCATTCACCTAACATCTAGAGGTTATGCATTAGTAGCTAATGAGTTTATGAAAGCCATAGATATTACATATAGTTCTAATTTTGAAGCTTCAGGAAATTTAGTAGATATAGGGACGTATCCAACCAATTACTCTCCGTTATTACCTGCTAAATAATATAACGATATATTTAAACGAAAAGGCCTTCAAATTGAAGGTCTTTTTTTATTCCAAAAAAGCTAGAAAAAAGAACTTTCATTTTCAATTAAAAAATATATCTTTGCAGCGCGAAAACAAAAAGAGTTTTCACGCAATTAAGTCGCATAATATTAAACACATAAGTAATGTCTAAAGTTACAGGAAAAGTTGCACAAATAGTAGGACCAGTAATCGATGTTGAATTCGCTGCTGGATCAGAACTTCCAAAAATTTACGATTCATTAGAAATTAAAAGACCTGATGGCTCTTTATTAGTACTAGAAGTACAATCTCATATTGGTGAAGATACAGTTCGTACTATCGCCATGGATTCTTCTGATGGTTTGAGTAGAGGAACTGAAGTTACTGCAACTGGAGCTCCAATACAAATGCCAATTGGTGGTGATGTTTATGGTCGTTTATTTAATGTAATTGGAGATGCTATTGATGGATTAGGTGATTTACCTAAAGCTGGCGATGCTGGCTTACCAATTCACAGACAAGCTCCAAAATTTGAAGACTTATCTACATCAACTGAAGTTTTATATACAGGTATTAAAGTTATTGATTTAATTGAGCCTTATGCAAAAGGTGGTAAAATTGGATTATTTGGTGGTGCTGGTGTTGGAAAAACAGTATTAATTCAAGAGTTGATTAATAATATAGCAAAAGGTCACGGTGGTTTATCAGTATTTGCAGGTGTAGGAGAAAGAACTCGTGAAGGAAATGACCTTTTAAGAGAAATGTTAGAATCTGGCATTATCAAGTATGGTGAAGATTTTATGCACTCTATGGAAGATGGCGGATGGGATTTATCTAAAGTTGATAAAGCTGGAATGAAAGAATCTAAAGCCACGTTTGTATTCGGACAAATGAATGAGCCTCCTGGAGCACGTGCACGTGTTGCCTTATCAGGTTTAACTATTGCTGAATATTTCCGTGATGGTGCTGGAGAAGGACAAGGGAAAGATGTATTATTCTTTGTAGATAACATCTTCCGTTTTACACAAGCTGGATCAGAGGTATCTGCACTACTTGGACGTATGCCTTCTGCGGTAGGTTATCAACCAACCTTAGCAACTGAGATGGGTGCGATGCAAGAGCGTATTACTTCAACTAAAAGAGGTTCTATTACATCTGTACAAGCGGTATATGTACCTGCAGATGATTTAACTGACCCTGCTCCTGCTACAACCTTTGCTCACTTAGATGCAACAACAGTATTATCTCGTAAAATTGCAGAATTAGGTATCTATCCTGCGGTGGATCCATTAGATTCTACTTCAAGAATTTTAACTGCTGATATTTTAGGAAACGAACATTACGCATGTGCGCAACGTGTTAAAGAGTTATTACAACGTTATAAAGAGTTACAAGATATTATTGCCATTCTTGGTATGGAAGAATTATCTGAAGAAGATAAAATGGCAGTAGGTAGAGCTAGACGTGTACAACGTTTTCTATCTCAACCGTTCCACGTAGCAGAGCAATTTACTGGTATCCCAGGTGTATTGGTTGATATTAAAGAAACCATTAAAGGATTTAATATGATTATGGACGGTGAATTAGATCACTTACCAGAAGCAGCATTTAACCTTAAAGGAACCATTGAAGAAGCTGTTGAAGCTGGAGAGAAAATGTTAGCTGAAGCTTAAAAAGTGTTAACAGCTATTAGTTTATGGTTATTTTGATATCACTATAAACTAATACAAATAACTAATATCAAGAATATGTATTTAGAAATTGTATCACCTGAAGCTACATTATTTACAAGTTCAGAAGTTGACTCAGTAACTGTTCCAGGAACTGATGGTGAATTTCAAATGTTGAATAATCACGCTCCTATTGTTTCAACACTAACTGCTGGAAAAGTAAAAATTAGAGTACATACTGAGAGTCATTTAGATTATGATCAGTTACACCCTGAAGTAAAACCTCATATGGTGGATAACAAAGTGCTATTAGTTGATATAAAATCAGGTACACTGGAAATGAAGGATAACAAGGTTATAATACTAGCCGACTAGTATTATTTCTTAGAGATAAAAAAAACGCGAAATCATTGATTTCGCGTTTTTTTTTATCTCTAAATCAGGTTAAACCTTTTTTATTACATTAGTAACAATACCCCAAACAACAAAATCATTGTCTTCCGTAACTCTAATAATTGGATAGTTCGGATTTTCAGGTTGTAACCATATTTCATCCTTATCCACTCTTAAACGTTTCACTGTAAACTCACCATCTAAAAAACAAACGGCTATTTTGTTATTGGCTGGTGCTAAACTCCTATCAATGACAAGCAAATCATTATCATCTAACCCTGCGCCAATCATTGACTGTCCGCTTACTCGCGCATAAAACGTAGTTTCCTTGTTCCTAACCAGTTCTTTATCCAACGAAAGATGCTGTTGCTCCTCAAAATCTTCAGTAGGTGACGGAAACCCCGCTGAAATCCCTGTATCAAAAAACAGGGCACCAAGACTTTCGGTAAACTGCGGTTGAAAAATATTTAGTGCATTTGATTTGTGTGCTATCATTTAAATATACTTTGGTACTAAATATAGTAAAGTTTAATCAAAAAATAGAAACTAAAAGAAGATTGTATGCGGCTCTCTAAAACAACTTACCTTTTTTCATAATTTTAGTACCTATGCGTTTATAAGCCACTCTACTTCCATTGGCACATAAAGTGTAGGATCCTTTTTCTTTCTGTTCTTTATAAGAAATCAACAAAACATCTTCTTCATTACAATTATAATCCTTAGCTACCTTTTTCTTAACATACTTCATGGTAGCACGACCCTTTTTTAACTGTGACTGAACTTTACTATTCAACTTTGGCTCTTCAAAATCTGGAGCAAGGTCACAAGTATTTGATGCCACAGGCAAAGTTGCAGCAACCAATGTAGAATCTGCAGTCTTTGCAGCAGGAATTTCTAAATCAATGTATTCCCAAGTGTAATCTGCCTTTAATAACACACGACGTCCATCCTCAGTTTTCACAATATAATTGTTTTGAGCCAAACCAATAAACGACACAAAAAAGAACAAAATAATAAAAGGGGTTTTCATAGCGAACGTGTAAAATTTAAATCATTTCAAAAATACAATTTTAATCTTCAACATATTCCAAAATATCAGCAGGTTGACAATCTAAAGCTTTACAAATGGCCTCCAAAGTAGAAAACCGGACCGCCTTAGCCTTACCAGATTTTAAAATAGATATATTCGCCGTGGTTATACCAATAATTTCAGCTAGCTCTTTGCTTTTCATGTTTCGCTTTGTAAGCATAATGTCTAGGTTAACAATTATTGACATGGGCTATATGGTTAAATCGTTTTCCTCTTCGGTATGTTTTGCTCGTTTAAAAATTTCTGCTAAAATATAAAATGCTAAACCTACTGGTATTAAAAAGGTAAATTCTCCTTTAAGTTCATTAAAAAAGTTAAACGTAGATCCTCCAATTGCCGCCAATAGAAACCTTAATACTAAAACACTAATGGTATACCAAATAAAGATATTTCCAATCTTTTTAAAATAATTAATATTCTTATCACAAAAATAATTTCCATTTTCAATCTCTTTCAAAATAGATAAAAAATATGAAAACCCATAAATAAGATAACCTCTCCAAAAAAACAAGCCAGCGTTAATAGCATAATAACTCCATTGGATAGCATTTTTTGAGGTAAACCAAGGATCATTTTTATTCGCTGTTTTTGCCCAATTTTGAAAATCTTTGAATTGATCAAAATCAAACTCACGCATATCATTTAGTAATATTGAAACAGCCGATAACAAAAGCACCCAAGTTATAACAATTAAAATAGTAGTATTGTGCTTCATGGCTATATGGTTAAATCGTTTTCTTCTTGAACATACTTCCCTTTTTTCAAAACATCCAAGTATAAATAGATTAGAAAAGCTATTACTACATGAGCAAATACAATAAAATAATCATCTTCTAAACGGACAGGAATACCTCTTACCAAAAATGATACGCTGAATCCTAAGATATAAATTAACGGTACGAGATTTAATATCATAAAAAACCGCATTCGTTTTAAAGACTTACTTTCAAAAACCTTTTTTTCGATAAATACTTTTAAAAATTCCTTGAAGGCATAAAAGTATATGGTATAATAAGACATAGCACTCCACATGATTAGAACACCATAGTTAAAAGGTACATTTATATTTAGCCCTATGAAAGGGACATGTACTTTACCGCGATTCTCAACAACCTCTACAAACGGAATTTGAATTCCAAATTTTAATTCTAAAAACGAAAGTATGGAAAACAAGAATACAAACAGAAGCACTGCAGCTATGAAATAAAATAAAATTAACGCTGTAAAATAAGCTAGTTTTTTCATTTTATTATTGTTTAACAGTAACAAAAGTATATAAAATTATTGATAAACAATAATTTTAATTAAAAATATTTTAAACCATAAAATCAGGGAAGCATTATTTATATTTGTTTTTAGATGAAAGACTTCCCTAAAAAACTAAATCAAAAATTAGATGCGCGTAAAGCGAATAATGCCTTACGTAAACTAAGAACACCAGATGATTTAATAGATTTTTCATCAAATGATTATTTAGGATTTTCTATAAACGAAACCATTTTTAACAACGCCCATACCTTTTTAATTGAACAAAATATAAAGCAGAATGGTTCCACAGGTTCCAGGTTGCTTTCAGGAAATCACACATTATATAATTACCTTGAACGTGATATTAGTAAATTTCACAATAGCGAATCTGCTTTAATTTTTAATTCAGGTTACGATGCCAATATTGGCTTCTTTTCATCGGTTCCTCAACGTGGAGACATTATACTCTACGATGAATTTATCCATGCCTCCATAAGAGATGGTATTAAAATAAGTAACGCTAAGGCCTACAAGTTTAAGCATAACAATCTTGCAGACTTAGAACAAAAGTATAAGATGGAGCGTAATCGAAGTCCTCTTGATTCTCAAATTTATGTTGTTACAGAATCTGTTTTTTCAATGGACGGAGATTCTCCAGATGTAACAGGTATAGCCAACATTTGTAAAACTTATAATGCTCTTCTTGTTGTAGATGAAGCCCATGCCATTGGTGTTTATGGAGATATCGGTGCCGGTATAATTCAGGATTTAAAACTTGAACACGACATTTTTGCGCGTATTATAACTTTTGGAAAAGCTATGGGATGTCATGGCGCAGCCATTTTAGGAAGCTCAAAACTAAAGCAATACCTTATTAACTTTTCGCGGAGTTTTATATACACCACGGCTTTACCCCCGCATAGTTTAGCAACAATACATTCAGCCTACAAGATGTTAACGAATACCGAAAGCAGAAACAAACTGTATGAAAATATTACTTGTTTTAAAGCTGAAATAGTAAATAATAATCTTGAGCATATTTTTATTGAATCAAACTCAGCCATACATTGTTGTATTATTTCTGGTAATGATAACGTAAAATCCATCTCACAACAGCTTCAGGATAGTGGTTTTGATGTAAAACCCATATTATCTCCTACAGTTCCTAAAGACGAAGAACGTTTGCGTTTTTGTTTACATGCCTATAATTCTGAAAAAGAAATCTCGGAAGTCTTAGGTCTGTTGGCTACCTTTGTCCATTAAATTGAAAATGTGATGAATGATAATTTTATTGTTTTAGCTGTTTTTGAGTATTCCACTGAAGCTCAAATTACCAAATCAAAGTTAGACTCAGAGCACATCAACACCATGTTAGCTGATGAAAAAACAATAGACACTGACCCATTACTCAGTCAGGCTATAGGCGGTGTGAAGCTATTAGTTCATAAACATGATTTAGAAAGAGCCACTGAAATATATAATGAGATTCGGCGCTACCGCAAAACTGAAAACGGGCAAGATATTCATTGTCCTAATTGCAATTCAAACCATATTTTAATGGCGCCACCGGATAGAAAGAATATTTTATATATGTTATTTCCTTTTTTTGAAAAGTCAAAGCATATCTGTAATGATTGTCAAACTATTTTTAAATGAGCACCTATTTTATTACTGGAATTTCAACCGATGTTGGTAAAACCATTGCATCTGCAATAGTAACCGAGGCCCTACAAGCCGATTATTGGAAACCTGTTCAAGCCGGAGAATTAGACCATTGCGATACAAAAAAGGTAAAACAGCTAATATCCAATACTAAGTCAACATTTTACCCCAATGCGTATGCCTTAAAAACACCCATGAGTCCGCATGCTGCTGCAGATATTGATGGTATTAAAATTAATATTAAAGCGATTAAGTCCCCAAAAACAGAGAATCATTTGGTCATTGAAGGGGCTGGTGGATTGTATGTCCCGCTTAATGATAAAAACACTATTTTCGATTTAATTAAACCAGACTATAAAGTTATTGTGGTCTCACGCCATTATTTAGGAAGCATCAATCACACCCTTTTAACTATAAACGCTTTAAAAGCAAAAGGCTTTGAAGTTGCCCTAATTTTTAGTGGTAACGCGCATCAATCAACTGAAGATATTATTATTGAAATGACCCAAGTTCCGGTAATTGGGAGAATCGATGAAGAGCCTTATTTTGATCAAAATGTGGTTAAAGAATATGCCAAATTGTTTAAAGATAAATTGTAACGTCACACTGAACTTGTTTCAGGGTCCCATCAAATTATGAAAACAAGTTATATTTACATATTAACCAATAAATATAGAACAACATTTTATATTGGTGTTACAGCTAACCTTTCTAAAAGGCTTGCAGAACATTATGATGGAACTGCTTCAAAGTTTACAAAGAAGTATCAACTTAAAGACTTAATCTATTTTGAAACATTTTCAGATGTCCATCAAGCTATTGCAAGAGAAAAGCAATTGAAGAATTGGCATAAAGCATGGAAATTAAACTTAATTAAAACTGTAAACCCAACTTTAAAAACTTTGGAATATTAATTTCTATTTTAATATTAAAAATCAAAATAATGAGATGCTGAAACAAGTTCAGCATGACGCCTATGAATCTAAAACAACGAGACAAAAAACACCTCTGGCATCCGTTAAAACAGCACCAACTAAACCCAGAAAGCTTAGCCATTGTAAAAGCAAAAGGCTGCATACTTACGGATGAAAATGGCAACGAATATATAGACGCCATTGCCTCTTGGTACACTTGCATGTATGGACACTGTAACGACTATATTATAGACGCCACTCACAAGCAAATGCAACAGCTCGACCAAGTTATGTTTAGTGATTTTACCCATGAACCTGCTATAAAGTTATCTGAAGCGTTAATCAACATACTTCCCAAAAATCAAAATAAAATTTATTTTAATGATAACGGCTCAACAGCAGTAGAATCAGGCATTAAAATGGCCCTTCAATATTATTTTAACAAAAAAGACAAACGCTCAACATTTATAGCCTTTGAAAACGGCTTCCATGGTGACACATTTGGAGCCATGAGCGTCTCTGGATTATCTGTTTACAATGGCCCGTTTGAAGAGTTTTTAATTGATGTACAACGCATTCCAACACCAAACGGATCCAACACACAAAACATTTTAAAACAATTGGAGGATTATATTTCTAATCACCATATTGCTGGTTTTATTTATGAACCTTTAATTCAAGGTGCTGCTGGAATGAAAACTCATGACGCCGATGGACTTAATTCTATTTTAGAATATTGTAAAAATCATGATATTCTTACTATTGCAGACGAGGTGATGACTGGGTTTGGTAAAACCGGAAAATATTTTGCTTCTGATTATATAGACACTAAGCCAGATATTATTTGCCTTAGCAAAGCCCTAACAGCAGGTCTAATTCCTATGGCCATCACATCTTGCACCCAAGATATTTACAATGCATTTTTAAGCAATGATATGGCAAAAGGGTTTTTCCATTGCCACACGTATTCTGGAAACCCCGTAGCATGTGCAGCTGCCATTGCAGGTATTGAGCTGCTTATTTCAGAAGAAATTCAAAATAATATTAAAAACATAAGTAGCAACCATAAGGCATTCCTAAAACGCATAAAAAACCACTCTAAAATAAAAACCACAAGACATATAGGTGTTATTTTAGCCATTGATCTTAATACTAAAATGGAACGTTATGGCAGTCTAAGAGATAAACTTTTAACATTTTTCATGGATAGAGGCGTCTTTTTAAGACCGCTCGGTAATACCATTTACATACAAGTACCTTATGTGATTTCTAATGCTGAATTACAGCAAGTCTATCAAGCAATTGAAGACGTATTAGAAATAGTTTAGAGTCTTAGCATAAAGGTCAAGACACCGCCTTTTTTTATTTTTTTGAAAATTAAAATGGGTGCCGCTTCTATCACTGAGGCATAAGCATTACTTTTGCCAAAAGCTTTTAAAAACCTTGCAGAATATTATTTCAATAACAGCCATTGGCTCTATATCTTCTTTAGGGAAATCATCTACTGAAGTTTGGAAAAGCTACCTAAACAATTCGCATCACATTACTACAAAAGAGGTTTTAGGAAAAGAGTTACTTGTATCTAAAATTTCTGATGAAGTAAAACAAGACATTGAACAATTAAGGCTATCTGATAGCAAATACAAATCATTAGACAACTCCGTTCTATACGCTATTTATACATCGAGGGAAGCTATAAAACAAGCAAACTGGGATGGTTCAGACAATTTTGGAATCAATATTGGATCTTCAAGAGGAGCCACTGAACTTTTTGAAACCTATTATGATTCATTCATAAAAAATAATAAAGCCGAAACCTTAAGTTCTCCAACCACCACATTAGGCAACATTTCTTCTTGGGTGGCACACGATTTACAGACCCAAGGTCCTGAAATCAGTCATTCTATAACGTGTTCTACAGCCTTACATAGCATGTTAAATGGTATTGCTTGGATTAATTCCGGCATGTGTGATAAATTTTTGGTTGGCGGAAGTGAAGCACCACTTACAGCTTTTACCATTGCCCAAATGCAAGCTTTAAAAATATATTCAAAGCGTACAGACCACTACCCGTGTCGTGCATTGGATTTTAAAAAAACTGAAAACACCATGGTATTGGGCGAAGGCGCTGCAATGGTTTGTTTAGAAAAAGGATGGCAAGACCATGCCCTTGCTAGCATTGTTGGCATTGGATATGCCACAGAACTATTAAAACACAATATCTCTATTTCTAGTGATGCGCAGTGCTTTCAGCGCTCCATGAAAATGGCCTTAGGGGATATCAACCCCGATGAAGTCGATGTTATTGTCATGCATGCACCAGGTACAATAAAAGGTGATCTTTCAGAATTTAAGGCCATTGAAAAAATATTTTGTAACAAAACTCCTTTTTTAACTACCAATAAGTGGAAGATAGGTCACACCTTTGGAGCCTCGGGAACGCTAAACATTGAACTCGCGGTATTGATGCTTCAGCATCAAACCTGTATAGGTGTCCCTTATATAGACAACCCTAAACCACCAAAAAAAATAAAAAACGTCTTAGTTAATGCTGTAGGCTTTGGTGGCAATGCCGTTTCTATATTACTTTCAATTTAACATTGTAAGATTATACAAAAAGCCTTACATTTATTTTTCAAATATTTCTTGAATCTACGCCCTAGCTATCATCAAATATTTACCCGTTTATTTAATTATTTTAATTTTTAATACTATGGAGTGGTACTCGAGTTTAGAACTTTTCCCAAAGATATTTTGGAGCATTGCTTTATTGGGGTCGGTAATATTTGTTTTTATTATCATGACCACATTTATAGGAGGCGACTCTGCTGATTTAGATACTGACGCCGAAATAGAAACCGATACGGGCATTGGTTTTCAATTTATCACATTCAAAAATTTGGTTGGCTTTTTCACCCTTTTTGGCTGGAGTGGTATTGCATGCATAGATGCCGGTTTATCAAAACCATTAACCATCATTATTGCCTTAATCGCTGGTTTAATTATGATGGCCATAATGGCAGGCATGTTTTATTATATGAATAAACTAAACCATAGTGGTACTTTAAATTACAAAAACGCGATAGGCGGCGTAGGCGAAGTATACCTAACTATAGGGGCTAACAGATCAAGCATTGGAAAAGCCCATATCCGCATTCAAGGCGCTTTAAGAGAACTTGAAGCTTTAACAGATGCCCAAGTCGATTTAAAATCAGGAACTGTAATTTCGGTAACATCTGTAACCGATAATGGTATTTTAATTGTAGAACAACTTAACAAGTAACATATGTATTTAACATTTTCTTTACAAGCCTTTAATCTAGGCTTGCCCATGGCTATTATTGCCGCTATCTTTTTTGTTTTTGTCTTTTTCATCATTTTAATAAGACGTTACAAACGCTGTCCGTCAGATCGCATTTTAGTGGTTTATGGTAAAGTTGGTGGTGGACAATCGGCCAAATGTATCCATGGTGGTGCGGCCTTTATATTACCAGTAATCCAAGATTATGAATTTCTAGATTTAACACCTATATCTATTGAAGTTAATCTCATAAACGCGCTATCCAAACAAAATATTCGTGTTAATGTGCCCTCTCGTTTTACTATTGGTATTTCTACCGAACCAGGTATTATGCAAAATGCTGCTGAACGGTTATTAGGCTTAGGACAAAATGAAATTCAAGAGTTGGCTCAAGAAATTATTTTTGGTCAGTTACGTTTGGTGGTGGCTTCAATGGATATTGAAGAGATCAACTCAGATAGGGACAAATTTTTAACCAATATTTCAAAGAGTGTTGAATCTGAACTTAAAAAAGTTGGATTAAAGCTAATTAACGTAAACATTACAGATATTGTTGATGAATCCGGATATATTGAAGCTTTAGGAAAAGAAGCTGCTGCTCATGCCATAAATGCAGCACGTAAATCGGTAGCTGAAAAAACTAGGGACGGTTCTATTGGTGAAGCTAATGCGGTACAAGATGAAAGAACTCAAGTTGCCGAATTAAACGCCAAAGCTAAAATTGGTGAGGCTAATGCTATGCAAAATGAAAGAACTCAAGTAGCCGCAGCCAATGCTCAAGCTAAAATTGGAGAAGCTAATGCGAATCAAAATGAGCGCATACAAACCGCAAGTGCAGTCGCCTTAGCCAAAATTGGTGAAGCTGAAGCATTAAAAGAAGAAAGAATAAAAACATCAGAAGCTAATGCCCGAGCGATTGATGGAGAAAATATTGCAAAAATTTCTATTGCTGAATCCGATGCTCAACGTAGAGAACGTGAAGCTGAAGCAGAAAAACGTGCTATTGCATCTGAAAAAGTTCAGGCTGCAAAAGCTTTAGAAGAAGCCTATGCAGCTGAGAGAGAAGCAGAGGAAGCTAGAGCAGAAAGAGAACGCTCTTCGCAATTGGCTGACATTATTGTGCCTGCTGAAATTGACAAGCGTAAAGTAGAAATAGATGCGGAAGCTGAAGCTGAAAACATACGTAGAATAGCTAAAGGTGAAGCTGATGCTATCCTATTGAAAGCCCAAGCTGAGGCTGAAGGCCTATATGAAGTATTAACAAAACAAGCAGCTGGTTTAGATCAAATTGTAAAAGCTGCAGGTAATGACTCTAAAGATGCTGTATTATTACTTATTGCAGACAAGTTACCAGAGTTAGTGAAAACTCAGGCTGAAGCCATTAAAAACATAAAAATTGACAAGGTGACTGTTTGGGAAAATGGTGGCTCAAAAGACGGCAAGTCTTCTACAGCCAATTTCTTATCTGGTATGTATAAATCTGTTCCGCCATTACAAGACATGTTCAATATGGCAGGTATGACATTACCGGAATATCTGAGTGGAAAAGAAGTTGAAGCAGAAACAGTAGAAACAAAGCCAAAAACTAGCCCTCCCAAAAAGGATGTTGATAATTCTAAAGGTAAAGAATAAGATTAAAATTCCGCTTTTACAGCGGAATTTTCTACTTTTACAACCTTATTCAAAATTATGAGCGCGACTAGACACAACTGGACCAAAGAAGAAATTCTTGAGATATATAACAAACCATTTATGGAGTTACTTTATGAAGCGGCAACGGTTCACAGAGTAAATCACGATCCAAATGTGGTTCAAGTAAGCACCTTACTATCTATTAAAACGGGAGGTTGTTCTGAAGATTGTGGCTATTGCCCACAGGCCGCACGATATCATACCGATATTGAAGGGAATGATTTAATGTCTGTTCAGCAGGTAAAAGCACAAGCTTTACGTGCAAAATCGACAGGTAGTTCTCGTGTTTGTATGGGAGCAGCTTGGCGAAATGTTAAAGACGGTGAAGAGTTTGATCAAGTTCTTGAAATGGTGCGTACCATTAATAAATTAGAGATGGAAGTTTGCTGTACATTGGGTATGGTTACAGAAAATCAAGCGCAACGTTTAGCCGAAGCTGGTTTATACGCTTACAATCATAATTTAGATTCTTCGGAAGAATATTATAAAGAAGTCATCTCCACTAGAGGATATCAAGACCGTTTAGACACCATAGATAATGTGCGTAAAACCAATGTCACTGTGTGTAGCGGTGGTATTATAGGCATGGGTGAAAACATTGAAGACAGGGCAGGTATGTTAGTAGCTCTTTCTACATTAAACCCACAGCCCGAATCGACTCCTATTAATGCTTTGGTAGCGGTTGAAGGCACCCCTCTTGAAGATCAAAAACCAGTATCGATTTGGGATATGGTACGTATGGTAGCAACAACTAGAATTGTGATGCCGGAAACTCAAGTACGCTTAAGTGCTGGTAGAACACAGATGACTAGAGAAGGTCAAGCCATGTGTTTCTTTGCTGGAGCGAACTCTATTTTTGCAGGTGATAAACTTTTAACCACACCTAACCCAGATGTGAATGAGGATATGAAAATGTTTGAGGAACTTGGTTTAAACCCACAAAAACCTTTTACTAAAAAGGTGCAACCACAAACTGTTGAAGCCCAAAATTCTGAATATCAATCATTAGGTGAAAAGCCAAAATGGACTAGACCAGATCATACCATTGAGCGTAATGAAGCTGCAAAGGTTAAAGCCAAAGCTTTAAAATAGTTTAAGCGATATAACAATTACAAAATACACCTTCATTTATATCATGAGGGTGTTTTTTGTTTTATAACGTTTTTTTAACTTTGAAGTCAAAACTATCACGCTTTGTCATTAAACTTACAAGACATTCCAAGAGTAAAAACCATTACCAAGGAAGATTTCTTAAAGCACTATTTTAAACCACAAAAACCTGTGGTCATAGAGCAGGTCATAAAAGATTGGCCGGCTTACAGCAAATGGAATTTAGACTATATGAAAAAAATGGGAGGTGATTTAACAATCCCCCTCTATGACGATAGACCAGTAGACTACAAAGATGGGTTTAATGAGCCCCATGCTAAAATGAAGCTAAAAGACTATATAGATCTTTTAAAACGCGAACCCACTAAATACCGTATTTTTTTGTGGAATGCGCTGAAAGAGATCCCTGCGCTTCAAAAGGATTTTACGTTTCCCGATTTTGGATTACGACTTATGAAAGGCATGCCCATGCTTTTTTTTGGTGGACAAGATTCACATACCTTCATGCATTATGATATTGATTTGGCAAATATTTTTCATTTTCATTTTGAGGGTAAAAAGCAATGCATCCTATTTGATCAAGACCAGAACGATTTTTTATACAAAATACCACACTCTCTAATCACTAGAGAAGACATTGACTTTAAAAATCCTGATTTTGAAAAATGGCCCTTATTAAAAAAAGCTAAGGGATACAAAACCGAACTTAATCACGGTGAGGTGCTTTACATGCCTGAAGGCTACTGGCACTATATGCGTTATATTACACCTGGATTTTCAATGAGTTTACGAGCCATAGCAAGAAATCCAAAAAACTTTGGTAAAGCCGTCTATAATGTTTTCATTATGCGCAGTTTTGATAATATCATGCGTAGAATTAAAGGACAGCAGTGGATAGATTGGAAAAACGACCAAGCTATAATGCGCACGCATAAGCATTTGTAATATTTGGCTTGATATTCATGAACTTATAATATCTTTGCCTGTTCATACAACAAACTCAAATCATGAAAAAACTACTTTTTATAGCCATACTTTTAAGTATTACTATAGTCAATTCTCAAGCTTTTATTGGCAAAGGAGATAACAAATTTCAATTAGGTGTTAATTTACAAAATAATGCTACCGGTATAAATGCCAGTTATGACTTTGGTATTGGGGAGAATATATCCTTAGGTATTTCATCATCTTACGCTTTAGGCGTTAACGATATTATTAATGCTGAATTCATAGACCGCTTTGACGTAAGAGGTCGGTTTAATGCCAACTTAGGAAATGTGATTAATATTGATGATAATTTCGATTTATATCCTGGATTAAGTTTAGGTCTTAGAAATTTTGGTGGGCATCTTGGTGTTCGATATTTTTTTAGTTCTGGCTTTGGTCTTTTCACTGAATTTAATACACCTATAGCAAAATACAAATCTGGGACGTTAACACCTGCTGAAGAACTAAACAATCAATTTACAGTAAATATAGGTGCTTCGTTTAACTTATAAGACAATGTAATATTGTAAAAAAGCCCTGTTATACATATAACAGGGCTTTTTTATTGGGTGCACTAGTTAATTTACTTAATGAGTTCTTGCGCCTTATCATATACCAAATGAGACTCCCAACCACGATATAAAAAATAATCTATAAACTTTTTGCGCTTTTTATATACCTGTGTTTCCTTTATGGTCTCAACTCTTTTTTCAGCAAGTTGATTAAAAACCTCCAAATATTCTATATCATCAATTTCAGCTAGCCCCTTATTGATATTATACACTGAAATATCTCTTTTCTTTAATTCTAGAGTTAGCCGCCGCCTTCCCCAGTGCTTTATTCTAAACTTTCCACTCACAAAAACTTGAGCAAAACGTGTTTCATTAAGGTAATTATGCTCTAAAAGATGCACAATAATTACATCTATAGCTTCTGGAATCATAGCCATGGCTATTAACTTTTGACGCACCTCTTGATGACAGCGTTCTTGATAGGCACAATAGTGTTCTAATTTTTTTGTAGCCTCTTTTACCGTGTATGTTTTTTTTGTAATCATTGGATTACAAAAAATAAAAACCTATCTTTATCATAAGTGTATTCTGACATAGAAATCCAATTTACAGGAAATTCTGCCATTATGAAAAAAATAACTTCATTTATATTCTCAATGTTAACTTTTGGTCTTGGGTTTGGGCAAACTAGTCTTGGAGCCGGTGAGCTTGCAATAACAGGAGTAAATTCAGGAATTGAAGGAGATTCTAGCGATGCCTTCTCTTTTGTATTATTAACTGATGTAGAAGATGGCACCATTATTAATTTTACAGATACGGGCTGGCTAGCCAGCGGCAGATTTTATAATGTTAGCACAGATGGCGCCCTACTTAGTGAAGGTATGATAACCTGGACAGCTAGCAGTTCTTTAAACTGTGGTACAGAGATTATTATTACAGATACTGGTAGCAATAATTGGTCCGTATCACCAGCCGTTGGTACAGCCCTTGAATCAGATCAAGGTTTTACGCTTTCACGGTCAGGCGACCAAATTATCGCCTTTCAAGGCACTACATTAGTTCCTGAATTCCTATTTGCGCTTCATTTTGCCAACGGCTCTAATTGGACTGATGCCGTCAACACTAACCAGAGCGCCTTACCAACAGGCTTAACTGACGGCATCAATGCCGTTCATATTTCTAGGGATAATATTGTTTATAATTATAACATTTTAGGCAACACCAATTTGATTTTAGCAGCTCTTGTTAATCCTAATGAATGGCTTGGTAGCAGTAGTAACTATCAAACCTTAGGCATTCCAGGAGGAGGAGTTTTTACTTGTGACACCACCATACTAGAAGAAGGTGACCTCGCCATAACGGGCGTCAATACAACTGATTCTGACCAATTCTCTTTTATTCTGTTGACTGATATATTGCGTGGGACTGAAATTAATTTTACCGATAAAAGTTGGGATACCACAGGTACTTTTATTCTTGACAGTTCAAATGATCCTGTGCCAGAAGGTATTGTAAAATGGACTGCTACCAGCGATTTAAATTGTGGTACAGAGATTATTATTACAGGAGCTGGTGGTAATATATGGTCTGCAACACTTGGGGAAGCCGTTGAATCAGAAGATGGCTTTCTATTTAATGAAACTGGCGGCGATCAAATTATTGCGTTTCAAAGCAACATATGGACCCCGCAATTAAAATATGCGCTTCATTTTGGTAATAGCAATGGATGGACTGATGCTGTAGACAATAAAAATAGCGCCGTGCCAGCAGGCTTAACTAACGGTATTAATGCCGTAGCTTTTAATAAAGACAACTGTATTTATAATTATAGCGTTACCAGCAATCAGTCTTTAATCCTAGCGGCAACCGTTGATCCCTTAAATTGGACTGGTGACGATACCATACGTCAAACATTAGGTATCTCAAGCGGTTCTATTTCCTGTACAACGCCCAATACTTGTTTTAGCACAACAATTTGGAATGGTTCTTCATGGTCTAATGGGGATCCCGATATGAGTAAGCATATTAAAATTTCCTCAAACTACAGTACAAGTATTAATAGTTTAATGGCCTGTAGTTTGACTGTAGACTACGGATTTACTCTCACTGTTGAAAATGGAACATTTCTCGCCATACAAAACGATGCGGTCATAAATGGCACATTAATGGTTGAGCATCAAGGTAACTTTGTACAAAATAATTCAAACGGCACGATCACCTTAGGCCCGTCAGGATCCTGTGTTTTAAACAAAACAACCCCATTAAAACCAAATTATTATTACTATACCTATTGGAGCTCTCCCGTTGTTAATGAAACTATTGGAAACGTATTTCCATTGGTTGGGGCCGATAGACGTTATCGTTTTAATGCTCAAAATTATTTAGATAACGCCCCCACAGACGATGTTGATGACAACAATAATGACTGGGAAATTGCAGTTGCTGAAGACACCATGGTACCTGGTGTTGGTTAAGCTGTAACAGCTGAAAAATCAGGCATATTCCCTCGGCAAGATAACATTTCATTTGAAGGCAAGTTCAATACCGGTGATGTGCAAATCGATATTACTTTTGACCCCACTAATTTGGGTATGAAATGGAATTTTATTGGCAACCCTTATCCGTCGGCAATAGATTTTGTGGCCTTTCAACTCGCTAATTCAGCGATTATAGATGGTGCCGCTTACTTTTGGTCACAAGCCACGCCTCCATCAGAAGATGCCCCAGGTAACTCAAAATTAAACTTAAGTCAAAATGATTATGCTGTTTTTACCATTGGTACTGGCGGCGTGGCTGGTGGAGGACCAGATACACCAAATGGGTATATTGCCAGTGGGCAAGGTTTTTTTATTCCTGCCATTAACAGAGGGACAGCTACGTTTACCAATGCCATACGCATGGCAGATAACACCAGTAATAATAAGTTTTTTAAGCAATCACGTTCAAAATCATTAAACGCCCCTAACCCTTTAGAAAACAAACTTTGGGTGAATTTAACTTCTGATAACGGCGTGTTTCAACAAATATTAGTAGGCTACGTTGATGGCGCTACTAATGGCAATGATGGCCTATCCTATGATGCGCCAAAAGTACTACAGCCTAATTTTGCTGCTGCACTATATAGCCACATAGAAAACGATAACACTAAGTATGTCATTCAGGGAAAAGACCCTCAAACTTTAAGCCCAAATGAAGTTATTACACTAGGCTTTATTAACACCATGAGTAGCCCTGCCCTTTACACATTTTCTATTGACCATTTGCAGGGTGCATTCTTAAGTAGTCACAACATTTACCTCAAAGATCATGCACTGAATACCCTTCATAATTTAAGCGAATCGGGTTATAGTTTTACCTCGGCAGTAGGTGCATTTAATAATCGTTTTGAACTTGTATTTCAAGACAAGGCCCTATTCACAGCTCAAAACCATTTAAAAAACAACATGTTGCATATTATGCAACTAAATAATCAGCAAGTGCAATTCAAGACCGCTGAAAACCTTAACATAAAAACCATAGTCATTTTTGATGTTTTAGGCAGGCCCTTATATCATTTAAAAGGCCATTCCCATTCTGAGACCTATAGACTATCCCATTTAAAGCAAACGGTTTACATTATTAAAACAACGCTTTCAAATGGCGCCATAATCACCAAAAAAATGGTTAAAAACTAGTAGATTTAAAACACCAAACGGGGCATTTATCTTTTAATCCTTCTTTATTGTAAAGATTTTCTGACTTTATGCAAAAAATATCGTTTATTTGCAAAAAAATACGATGAAAGCCTAAAAAAACCGCATTCATTTTATTACTTTCGCCTAATTAAAGGAAGCCTAACCTACAAACCTACGTGTCATGATACAAAAAATAACCTGTATACTTTTACTTTTTATTGTCAGTACTTTTAGTTATGGACAAGGGACTACCCTTAACCCTGGTGACATTGCTATTACAGGGTTTAATAGTGAAGATAGTGTAGTTGAGGCGGGGTTTATAGGCTTTTTTGGAAGTAGAACTACCACAGAAAATGAATTCTCGTTTGTCCTTTTAAATGACATTGAAAATGGCACTGTCATTAGATTTACCGATAATGGCTGGAATGATCAGGATAATCCTGACACGTTTAGAACAGGGGAAGGCGTATTAATTTGGACCGCCGACAGCGATTTCCCTTGTGGTACGGAAATAACAATACCCACGGGTACAGGAGAGGGCTGGTTTTTTGGTATTCCATTTACTTTTGACTTAGAACCCTCTGATGGCGAATTAGACATTAGCGAAATTTCCAATTTTGATTTAGACACGAATGGTGACCAAATATTGGCGTACCAAGGTACTGATGATAATCCTGATTTTGTATTCGGTATTAACTTCAATGCTGATGATTGGAGAGGTCGCGGTGCAAACAGTGATCAGACTTCAGGCCAACCTCGGGGATTAACTGATAATATTGATGAAGTCAGTGTCATTGAATTTGACAATGGAAAATATGACTGCACAGTCACTTTAGGAACTGGCTCCATTTTAGAATCTATTTGTATTGCCGGTAATTGGGATACCCAAGACACACCCCGTTATGACCTGTCAGATTATTGCGACTTTGTCTGCGGAGATTGCCGTGCTAGAGTAACTTGGGATGATGATGGATGGAGCAATGGAACAGGTCCAGATGCAACCAATGAAGTGATTATTGCTTCCCCTTATAATACAGCAGATGACGGCGATATAACAGCCTGTAGTATAACAATTAATACAGGAGTTACCCTAACAGTTGAAAACACAACCTATATAGAAATAGAACATGATGCTATTGTAAATGGGGATTTAACTATTGAAACGCAAGGTAATTTTGTGCAAAGAGGCGAAGGTTCAGATGCAGGAAGCTTTATAGGTAGTGGCACAGTAAATAAAACAACGCCCTCAAAGGCAGATTGGTATTATTATACCTATTGGAGTTCTCCGGTAGTTGGAGCAACTATTGATGATGTATTCCCTTTAGTTGATGGCGATAGTCGCTACTATTTCGAGGCAATAAACTTTCGTGATAGTGACGGTGATGATGTAGACGATAACGGTGATGATTGGAATTTTGCCTTTGGGTCTTCAACCAT
This sequence comes from Algibacter mikhailovii, assembly GCF_014651495.1. Lineage (GTDB taxonomy): Bacteria > Bacteroidota > Bacteroidia > Flavobacteriales > Flavobacteriaceae > Algibacter_E > Algibacter_E mikhailovii. The sequence goes on along the minus strand of NZ_BMWZ01000005.1, from coordinate 107,060 downwards.
GGAAACAGGTGTTGGCTATGCTGTAACCGGGATAAAGTCAAGTACATATCCAGCGGTTGATAATGTCACCTTTTTTGGAGAATTCAATACTGGTGATGAAACTGTAGATATCTTTGTCAACGGCGGAAACCCTAATGTCAAATGGAATTTTATAGGAAACCCCTATCCGTCTGCTATAGATTTTGACCTCTTTGCTGCTGCTAATTCAGCGGTAGTTGAAGGCGTTGCATATTTTTGGTCGCAGTTCAGACCGCCTTTAGCGTCAAATCCAGGCAATAGCAAGCTAAACTTGAACCAGGCTGACTATGCTGTTTACAATTTTAGCGGTGGTGTTGGCACTGAACCTGGAGGCGCAGGAGTGACACCAAACGGTTTCATACCATCAGGACAAGGCTTTTTTATTCCTGCTATAACAACAGGCACGGCGACCTTTACCAATACCATGCGTATGGCAACCGCTACAAGTAATGAACAATTTTTTAAAATCGCAAGTACAAAAAAATCGGCCGCTACTAATACTATTGCTAATAAACTTTGGGTTAATTTAACCTCTAATAACGGTGTGTTTAATCAAACCCTAATAGCTTATGTAGATGGGGCTACAGATGGTAAAGATCCTATGGCTTATGATGCTCCAAAAGTATTTAACCCTGGTTTTGCTGCTGCACTTTACAGCATTATGGAGAATGACAGTGGAAAATATATTATTCAAGGCAAAGAGCCTAATAGTATAAACGAAGACGACGTTATAAAACTTGGTTTTAGCACCACTATTACTGTACCTACAGAATTCAAACTCTCCATTGACCATTTACAAGGGGATTTCTTAAACAGTAATGCCATCTATATTAAAGATAACGCGCTCAACACCATTCATAATTTAACAGATTCAGATTACAGCTTTACCTCAGAAGTTGGTGAGTTTAACGAGCGTTTTGAAATTATATTTAAAGAAGAGGCTGCCTTGTCCTTGGATGAAAACAATGTAGAAAATAATACCCTACGTATTGTGTCATTGTATGGTGATGCGTTTCTTTTTAAGACCTCAGATCACCTGAGTATTAAAACAGTAGCTATTTTTGATCTTTTGGGCAGACAGCTCTATGATTTAAAAGGAACTAAAAGTGCTGAAACCTATAGTTTATCTAATTTAAGCAAAGCCACTTACGTGGTAAGGGTACAGCTTTCAAATGGTGCGGTAATCACAAAAAAAATAATTAAGAATTAAATTTAAGGTCTAAGCCTAACGTTAAACGAGCCTCAAAATATAAAATTTTGAGGCTCGTTTTATTTAAAGACTGTACCTCAATGCCATTATAAAATTTATACCACCAGCTGCAATTCCTGAGGAGTAGGTTCGGTAGCGTTGGTCTGTCAAGTTTTCTAAACTGGCAGTAATTACGGCTGCATGAGTCAATTGGTACTGACTTCTAAAATTAAGCGTATACCATGACGGACTGTAAGGGTCACCATTTTGATCTTTTGCATAGATATAATCCTTCTCGAGTTCAGATGGCGCCAATTGATTGTTATCTAATGTGCCATTATAATTGGCAAAAAAATCCAATTTAACCTTCTTATTGGTCCATAGCAAATGTGCGTTACCAAACTGCGGTGCCACATGCCTTATAGGTACTTCAATAAGATTCATAGTTTCTTTCCCTCCAACAATACTATACTGAGATGTTAAATCAAGATGTTTGGTTAATTCTAATTTTAGACCTAATTCAAAACCGTAAATCCAAGCTTTTGATGCATTTTGAATTGCCTGAACATGACTCAGTTCACCATCATAAATAATTTCTGTTTCACCGTTTAAATGATAATCTCTTCGTACTAAGGCATCATCCAAATACGTGTAATAGGTACTCATATCTAAAATCAACCTATCATTAAAATTTAATTTCAATCCAAGTTCACCACCGTAAGCATATTCCGGTTTCAAATGTTCATTGGGCACCACAACAGACCCTGGTTCAGAATCAAATACTTTACCAATATCATCAATATTTGGCGCCCTAAAGGCCGTTGACCCATTTAATCGCCATTGTATCATGGTACTGGGCGACCAGCTAATACCTGCGGTTCCGGTAAGGGCATCTGATTCGTTTTCTGTGGCACTAAAAGGCAAATTCAAAAAGACATTATTTTCTTCAAAATTAGCCTTCGACATCACATAATTATAACGTAATCCAGACTGAAATACAAACTTAGGGTTAGGTTTATACTTAATACTTGAATACACAGATGCCGATTGCCAAGTAGCTCCATTGGGATATCTAGTGACTGTGTTATCTGCTGTGGCATTCACTATATTTTCCTGATTAGCTTCTGAGGTGACTTTATTAAACACATATTCTACACCGTAAAACAGTTTTGTTTTTGGGCTTAAGGCCTTCTCCAAATCCAAATTAAAAGCATAAGCACCAACTGCCTCTTCGCGTACATTTCTATATATGGATTGAAAATCTCTATCCTTTCTACTCTCCTTGAAATTTTGATAGGACAAGGTTGTTTTAATCTTATCATAGAAATCAGATCTACTACTTAACTTGGTCATTTGAATATTGGACATAAACCATTGTTGCGGACCATAATTCCATTCGGCAGAACGCAAATTACCGTCACTACCATATCGTATTAAACGATCATACCTTGGAATATCCGAGGTAGTGGCATAATGTATTCCTAAATCAAAACTCAAATCTGCCTTAGGTTCATAACGCACTTTTTGCATGACATTTAATTGACTGTACCCCGTAAACTTTTGAATTGAAGGCTCCATATTTTGCATAATTTTATCCCCTTCTGGAGTAACCAAAACATATTCCGGACGTAGATAATCTTCTGGACCATGATCTCCCATTTGCAAATCACTAAAACTAGAATAACTTACACTACTCTTAAACCCCCACTTTTTAATTCCTAAATTAAAATCAAAATGTCCAGTCTTTTCGTCACTTGCTGATGCATATCGCACCACACCATTGGCTTTTACCTCCAAAGCATCGGTATATGACAATTGGGCTTTATGGCTATAAAAACTCATAACCCCACCAATAGCATCACTTCCATAAATAACAGAACCAGAACCCAAGGTTACCTCAGTATTTTGAATTGCAAAGGGGTCAATAGAAATAATATTTTGCAAATTACCCCCTCTAAATATGGCATTATTCATTCTTACGCCATCAACGGTTATCAATAACCTATTAGTTGCAAAACCTCTAATCATAGGGCTTCCACCTCCCAATTGACTTTTTTGAACATAAACAAGACCTGTATTCTCAATTAAGTCTGCACTTGTTGGGGGATTGGTAAATGTGATGCTTTCCGCATCAAGACTAATTATTTTTTGAGGTATGTCTTTTTTATTTTGAGCAAACTTTGAGGCAGAAATAACAATTTCTTCCAATCCCTGAGTATTGGAATCTAAAAACACCTTATTTAAAGGGCCTATCTCCCGCTTCGTTAGCTTTTGAAGCACATGCGATAAATGCTTAAAATATATAACTTCATCATCAAGAAACAGACTTAACTCAGCTTCACCTCTAAAGTTAGTAATGACACTTTTAGACTTATCTAAATTATAAATAGCCACACCAAAAATGGGTGTTTTAGTGGCACTATTAAGAACTTTTATATTTTGTGCCTGAAGCTTTATAGAAACAAGAAATAAGAGGACTAAAAAATTAATTAATTTCATGTTTTAGCTAAAAACTTGATTAAATACCTGTAACGACTTGGGAGGCTTAAAACTTCCCAAATGTAATTCAAAATAAAGCAAAATCATACTTAAAAATGATTGTCGCTGTTTTGAATTAATTTTAATATTAGGTAAAGCATCAAATGTTGTGCCCAACAATTGTTTTAAGATAATTAAATTTTCTCCAGATACGTTGTATAGCCTTGTGGGCTTTAATTGAAACTGTCCTTCCTTTAAATTAAAATTCGGATAATCTATAGCCTCTTCATCTGGATAGAACCCAAGATATTTAGTTAACTTTAAAAGAAACAAAAGGTGGAAGTTTGAATATTCTGACTGCACATCCAACCACAACAAAGTGTTTTCTAAAAAACTATAAAGTGTCTCATTTTTTTCTTCTTCCTGTAAGGTACTTGATAGCACCTCTGATAAAAATATAACTATTGAACTTTTAAGCACATGCGAATGCAGGCTATTATATATAGCTAAAAGCTTTACTTCCTTAATAGTTTGTAAAGACTTATTTGTTTTGAAATTAACAACTATTTGTAATTGCGTTAGAGGCTGAAAATGAGCCGCCTTAATACTTCCTTTTTTACTTTTTAAAATACCTCTCAATAAAAAGCTAAGAATGCCTTTTTCTTGAGTATAACACTTAACAATTAAATCATGATCTCTGTATTTCAATTTAGAGAGCACAATGGCATTGGTCGTTAACAGCATTATCTTACTACCATTAATTTAATGACTTTAGTCTCAAAAGTTTCCAAATCTGAAAGCATGACAAGATACACCCCTGACGCTACTGTATTGTTGGCAAGGTTTTTACCATTCCAATATGCCGTACCCCCATCAATCTCTAAATTGAAACCTCCATAACGTTGGTTTGTTTTTGATTGCGCTTCAGCCACTAAATTACCTTCTATATCCGTAATCTTAATATTTACATTTTCTGAAATATCCTTAATTTTAACTTTCTTATCAAGCATATTAAATCCAGGCCTTACAGGGTTTGGATAAGCAAAAGCACGTTCTAAATTTTCAAGAGGTCCAGAACTACCAGATTTAAAAGAAACCAGTCCTCCATCAGTGGCTATATACACAATGCCGTTAATTCCGTCCAATGATACATCTCGGATACTATTTGAAGGCAAAGGTGAATTCTCTTTAGTAAAATGAAAAATAGTCTTTTGACCATCGGGAGAGAAATAAAAGAGTCCAGAATCAGATGTGCCTATCCATTTATTATTGGACCCATCAACCTTAATATCCGTAATATTCTGCTGAAACAACAATTCTTTAGCTACGCCGTCCTCTTCAATTATAATTTCGTCAACTCTTATATTATCATCAGTAAAGAAATTGGAAGTATTATATAACACCCGCAAGCCTCTGAAGGTACCAATCCATAATTGATTTCTATTATCTATAGCAAGAGCTGTCACTAAATCCGTTGGCATATTTTGGTCTTCCCGCACTATATTTTTGATTTGATTGGAACTACCTTTTTCATTAAATCCAATAAACCCATTTCTATATGATGCCACCCATTTAGTGCCATCACTTCCTATAATTAAATCATAAAACCCTAAATCTCCCGTAAGTCCATCTTGTATGATGTCTGTGAAACTAAAGGATTTCCAACTCCCATTACTTGGATTATAAGATTTTAAAGGACTATCTATTTTACTGGTAATACTCCATAATAAGCCATCTGAATCAAATACTGAAGTACCTAGTCTTATATCAACATAATTTGGGTTATCTGGCAAGACTAAGGACTCCAAACCACTGTTTTTTTCATTATACAATACGGTTGGAATCTCCTCATTAAGTTCCAACAAGCCATTAAAAAAAGAACTTATAAAAACCTGACTTTCTTTAAAAGGGTTAACAGAAATGGCATTTAAACATTTAGCGTCTAATACATTAGAATATGGCGTATTAATCCATTCTTCGCCTTTCAAATGACTTATGCCACGACTATTTAACGGATAAGGATTAAAAAACAAATCATGTTCTCCAAAAGTTACCCATAAACCATTTAGTCTTGCTTGAATAGAAAATGGATTGTTTAACAAAGGCCCGGGCGGGTGCACTTCTTCAAACACTGAAGCATCATTAATATCTGATTTTAAAACTCCAAATAATTCTGTACCAATAAAGACACTTTCTTGGCTAACCGTGGCCACTTTAAACTTAGTTTCAAAATCTTCGCTGCTTGTTATACTAGTTTTAACATTAAAATTGTCATCATAAATAAACACCTCATTTTGTGTGGTTACTATTAAGTTTGCTTCAACAGCTCTTAGATCTATAGGACTATCAGAGTACGTAAATAATTCATTAATACTAGAATTCTCTATTTGATAAATAGTTTTATTTTCATTTGTTGCATATAATTTGCCTGAATGTGCTTGTACCCCACTCCAACTCCCTGAACTTATGGTTTGCCAATTTTGAAAATCAATTAAATCTGGCCTTGAAATATCAGCCTTTTTTAAACCATTATTATTTGTTGAAGATGCATAAATGAAGCCTTCAAAAATAGTTGTCTGTGTAATTGGAATTTGAGTCCCTCCAGCACCAATAAAATAGGTGTCACCAAATTCTAATTTTTCCAAATCTAATACAGTAATCCCATAATTAGTGGACACATAAACCACGTTTTGATAACTATTAAAATGACTAACCCTCTTGTTAGTTGGGGCTATTGTAGGCTTATCTAATATATCGACAAAAGTCAATACCCTATCATTATTGTCAAAAACAATTTCGATGAGTCCGTTTTCATAACCGATGACGAATAACTCATAAATATCACTATAAAAAATGGCTGAAATTAATTCTCCTGATAATCCATTTACAGTGTTTATTTCTTCAATTACATTGGTTTGCGTATTTAAACTAAAGACAGCATTATCTGCAGCGGCGTATATCTTGCCATTACCCTGACTAATATCCTTTATATGATTATATGAAAAATGACCTTGCCATAGCGCAGAAAAATCTTGAGAGAAATGCACTAAAGGGCATACGTAAAATAGTATTACAAAAAGTCTTTTTATCATAAGGTACTTTTGAATATTCAAATATATTTATAACTAACGAGTTTTACTTTAAAATAATATATTTTGTATACTCAAAACATGATGCTTTTTTTCCCAAGTTAAAAAATACTATCTTAGAAGCTAAACGCATCTATTTTGAAAAAACTTATCCTCTTCGTATTACTCATCTCAATATCTTCAAAAAGCTTTTGTCAAAGCTTAACAGCTCAAGAATTATTAAATAAAAGTATTGCCTATCATGACCCCAACAATGCATGGCATACTTTTAAGGGCACTTTAGAGGTAACCATGGAAATTCCAAATAAATCAAATAGAGATAGTAAAATTAATATTGATTTAGCGCATGAATACTTTAATCTCATCACTAAACGCGATTCGGCTATTGTGACTTATACGCATAAAAAAGGCGAATGCATCATCTCTAAAAATGATTCTATTCGAATTTCCATGCAAAAAGAGAAACCAAAACGATCCCATTGTGAAATGACTGAACTCTATAAGAATTACTATACATATTTATACGGATTGCCTATGAAGCTAAAAGATCCTGGAACCATAATTAGCGAAGAAGTGAAACATAAAACCTTTAAAGGCAAGGATTATTTGGTAATAGACGTAAATTATGATGCGCAGGTGGGAAGTGATGCGTGGTCCTTTTATTTTGACCCTATCACTTATGCCATGGAAATTTATCAGTTTTTTAGAACAGATGAAAAGGGCAAAACAAAACCGGATACAGGGGAATATATTCTACTATCAGAAGAAGCTATTATTAATAGCATTAAAATGCCTAAAATAAGAGCTTGGTATTACAATAAGGACGATAAATATTTAGGCACAGATATTCTAAAAATATAAAAAGAGCATCTCTAAAAAGAAATGCTCTTCTATAAATTTAGGGTTACTACCTTTTCAGCAGGAAATAACCCAATACATCAATACTTAATTATGAACCACACATTAAACAATCATCACCTTCACCCGCTTTTGCTTGGGCAATAAGCGCTTTCATTTCTTCAGCTGACATGGGTTCTACTTCAACTTCACTTTGTTTTGCAAATTTAGCAGCGTTTTGTGCGGCCAATTTCTTTTTCTTTGACTCCTCCTGTTCAACAGCTACTGTATTTACTTCCACTGCTTGTGAAACCGGAGCTTCTTTCTTAGTTGTGTTTAAGGTAAATTTAATAGCATCTACTGCACTCTTAGTTCTTAAGTAGTACATTCCTGTTTTTAAGCCACTTTTCCATGCATAAAAATGCATTGAAGTTAACTTAGCCATAGTAGCCCCCTCTAAGAATAGGTTAAGTGATTGTGATTGATCAATAAAATACCCTCTTTGACGAGACATATCGATGATATCTTTCATACTTAATTCCCAAACGGTCTTGTAAAGATCTTTTATATCTTGAGGAATAATATCTATATGTTGAACAGATCCATTTGCTCTCATGATATCTTGCTTCAGGCTTTCATTCCAAAGTCCTAATTCAACCAAATCCTCAAGTAAATGCTTGTTTACTACAATAAACTCACCTGATAAAACACGACGTGTATAAATATTAGAAGTATACGGTTCAAAACACTCATTGTTTCCAAGGATTTGAGAAGTAGATGCCGTTGGCATTGGCGCCACAAGAAGCGAGTTTCTAACACCATTTTTAAGCACCTGCTTACGTAGTTTTTCCCAATCCCAATTTCCGCTTAATTCATCGTCTTTAATATTCCAAAGATTGTGTTGGAAATCCCCTTTACTTATAGGTGACCCTTCATAACTTTGGTAAGGCCCATCAACTTTTGCCTCTTCCATACTAGCTGTTACTGCAGCATAGTAAAGTGTTTCAAAAATATCTTGGTTTAATTTTTTAGCTTCATCACTTGTAAATGGCATTCGCAATTTTATAAATGTATCTGCCAATCCTTGTACGCCTAAACCAATAGGTCTATGACGCATATTAGAGTTTTCAGCTTCTTTTACTGGATAGTAATTTCTATCAATAACTCTATTTAAATTTTTTGTTACACGCTTAGTGATTCTAAATAACTCCTTATGATCAAAAGCGCCATTTTTAATAAACATTGGCAATGCAATAGAAGCCAAATTACAAACAGCAACCTCATCAGGAGCGGTATACTCCAAAATTTCAGTACATAAGTTTGAAGAACGAATAGTCCCTAAGTTCTGCTGATTTGATTTACGGTTAGCAGAATCTTTATACAACATATATGGTGTACCGGTCTCAATTTGAGATTCTAAGATTTTCTCCCAAAGTTCACGTGCTTTTATAGTTTTTCGTCCTCGGCCTTCGGCTTCATATTTTGTATACAACGCTTCAAATTCTTCACTATGTGTTTCCGGTAATCCAGGACATTCATTTGGACACATTAAGGTCCAATCGCCATCTTCTTGAACTCGTCTCATGAACAAATCTGAAGTCCACATAGCATAAAACAAATCACGCGCGCGCATTTCTTCTTTACCATGATTCTTCTTTAATTCTAAAAAGTCAAAAATATCTGCGTGCCATGTTTCAATATAAATAGCAAAGCTACCCTTACGTTTTCCACCTCCTTGATCTACATAACGAGCGGTATCATTAAAAACCTGAAGCATAGGCACAATACCATTACTAGTACCGTTAGTTCCAGCAATATAACTTCCTGTAGCACGAATATTATGAATAGCTAACCCAATTCCACCGGCAGATTGTGATATTTTCGCCGTTTGTTTCAGTGTATCATAAATTCCATCAATACTGTCATCTTTCATAGTTAGAAGAAAACATGATGACATTTGTGGTTTTGGTGTACCAGAGTTAAATAATGTTGGTGTAGCGTGTGTAAAATATCTTTTAGACATTAACTCATAAGTCTCAATGGCAGCATCTAAATCATTTAAATGAATCCCTATTGAAACACGCATAAGCATGTGTTGTGGACGCTCTGCAATTTTTCCGTTAAGTTTTAACAAATAAGAACGTTCTAAGGTTTTAAAGCCAAAAAAGTCATATCCAAAATCACGGTTATAAATTATAGTTGAATCTAAACGATCCTTATTTTCCATGATTACATTATACACTTCATCTGAAAGTAAAGGAGCATCTTTCCCTGTTCTTGGATTTACATATTTATGCAAATCCTCCATCACCTCACTAAACGTTTTCTTCGTGTTTTTATGTAAGTTAGATACTGAAATACGAGCGGCTAAGCGTGCATAATCAGGATGAGCAGTAGTCATAGTTGCGGCAACTTCAGCAGCAAGATTATCGAGTTCACTTGTAGTAACACCGTCATAGAGCCCTTCTATTACGCGCATAGCCACTTTTAATGGATCAACCAATTCGTTTAATCCGTAACACAATTTTCTTACTCTGGCAGTAATCTTATCAAACATGACTTGTTCTTTTCTGCCGTTTCTTTTTACTACATACATACTTTTACACTTTTTTTATATTTTCTGACACACCTTCAGAAAATGGGTTGATTGGTTATTCTAAATATGATCATTCCTTAAGAACAGAGCATATTCAGTTGGTTTAATTAATTCAATAATTAGTTCTTTGTTAATTTTCCAAATATGGAAATATGATTCTAATGTTTTTCTCAAAAAATAAATTCTGAAAAAATGAGGTCAATTAGAAATCTGCGTCGAAACTGAATTTATCTTCATCTTCTTCTTTGTTAAGGACACCCGCTTTTTGGTATTCAGACACGCGCTTTTCAAAGAAATTAGTTTTTCCCTGTAAAGAAATCATATCCATAAAATCAAATGGGTTTGTTGAGTTGTACACTTTTTCACAACCAAACTCTCCTAACAATCTATCTGTAACAAATTCGAGATATTGCGTCATTAACTTCGCATTCATTCCAATTAAACTAGCTGGAAGTGATTCTGTTATAAATGAACGCTCAATATCTAAAGCATTTGTCAATATTTCTGTGATTCTTTCTTTTGGAACTTTATTTACAATGTGATTTTCATGTAAATGAACGGCAAAATCACAATGCAAGCCTTCATCTCTTGAAATCAATTCATTAGAAAATGTCAATCCTGGCAGTAAACCACGTTTTTTAAGCCAGAATATGGAACAAAAACTTCCTGAGAAGAAGATCCCCTCTACTGCCGCAAATGCAATTAATCGTTCTGCAAAACTTGGTGAATCTATCCATTTAAGTGCCCATTCCGCTTTTTCTTTAATGGCTGGAAATACTTCAATAGCATTAAATAAGGCTTCTTTTTCTTTATCGTCCTTTACGTAAGTATCAATTAATAAGGAATACACTTCAGAGTGTATGTTTTCCATCATGATTTGAAAACCATAAAAGAATTTAGCTTCTGAGTATTGTACTTCAGACACGAAGTTTTCAGCTAAATTCTCATTCACAATACCATCACTTGCAGCAAAAAACGCTAAAACATGCTTGATAAAATAACGCTCATCATCATTTAACTTGTTATTCCAATCATTAAGATCTTGATGCAAATCAATTTCTTCAGCTGTCCAAATACTAGCCTCTTGTTTTTTGTACCATTCCCAAATATCATGATGTTGAATTGGAAAAATAACAAAACGATCTTTGTTTTCTTGAAGAATGGGTTCTACGACTTGAGACATTGTAAATTGATTTTATTTAAAGTTATACGATTTTTTGTTTTGACTTCGGGATAACAAAGATTGTAAAATGATTGATACTTTTTCAAAAAAACAATGAAAGCTTTTCAACAAGTTTTTAACAAAGAATAAAAACACTAGTAATCAGGAAGTTTACAAAAAAAAATAGTTAATTTTCTAATTTTCAGGTGTTTATGTTTTTTTAGTATTTGAAAAGTTTACAAAAAAAAATGAAGTTTGAACAATATAAAGCCTTTATTCACAAGGCTTTTTACACAATTTTTGAAGCACAAACTTAAGTGTTAAAAAGTTTCTGCAACCTTTTCTAATTCCGCATACCAATCTTCCCCAAATTTCCTTATTAAGGCTTCTTTTACAAATTTATAAACTGGAACACCCAATTCTTCGCCTAATTGACAAGCATCATCACAAATTTGCCATTTGTGATAATTTACTGCCGAAAATTCACTGTAATCTTGAACTCGTATTGGGTATAAATGACAAGACACTGGCTTTTTCCAAGACACCTCACCTTGATTATAAGCTTCTTCAATAGCACAAAGTGCCACTTCTTTTTCATCAAAAATTACGTAAGCACAATCTGCACCGTTTATAAGTGGCGTTTCTAATTCACCATCGTCAGTTGTAATAAAAACACCTTGAGACTCAATAGCATCAATGCCTTCTTGACGCAAAAAAGGCTTTACTTTGGGATAGATTGCTTTCAAGATTTCAGCCTCGTCACTTTCCAACGGTGCCCCCGCATCTCCATCAATACAACAGGCCCCTTTGCAAGCATTCAAATTACATAAAAAATCCTTTTTTATAATCTCTTCAGAAACAATGGTCTTCCCCAACTGAAACATAAAACTATCTTTTAAAAATAATTTACAAAAATAGATAAACTTTGACTTTCTTTTTAAGATAATTAAGCATTAAAGATATATTTTTGCGGAAAATTTAAAAAACATAAATCATGCAATTCGATTTTAAAGAAATATTCACAGCATTCATGGTTCTTTTTGCCGTAATTGACATTGTTGGTAACATTCCTATTGTTATAGATTTAAGAAAAAAGGCCGGGCATATTCAGAGTGAAAAGGCATCTATAATAGCTGGTGTCATTTTAATTGTATTTTTATTTTTAGGAAATAGCATTCTTAAACTAATAGGTATTGATGTAAACTCTTTTGCAGTTGCTGGTGCATTTATTTTATTCTTTATTGCCCTAGAAATGATTCTAGGCATCACCTTATATAAACAGGATGAAAATGCCTCTTTAACATCTGCAGTCTTCCCATTAGCCTTTCCTTTGATTGCTGGCCCTGGAAGTTTAACAACCCTATTATCATTACGTGCTGAGTTCAATATTGAAAACATTATTGTTGCCGTGATAATGAATGTTGTCATTATTTATATTGTTCTTAAAACTTCAGCAAAAATTGAGCGCTTTTTGGGTGTTAATGGCATTAATATCATCCGAAAAGTTTTTGGAGTCATACTTTTAGCCATTGCCGTTAAGCTCTTTGCACATAACATAAAAGCATTGTTTGATATTGCTTAAATTTGTAAAAACGTTAATAATGAAATATTTTATCTATTTTATCATAGTAGCTGCTGCAGGCTTGGGTATATTTAATGCCTCAAAAATTAACATTAACGCCCCTTTTGAAGGAGAAAGTACTGTTGGCCTAATCACTGTATTAGCTTCGCTTTGTGCTATAATATTAATGCTAATACTTTTAGTTTCTAGACGTATTGCACAGAAAGTAAAAGGACATAAATATAAATAATGTTTGACACCTTAATAATTGGTGGAGGTGCAGCTGGTATTTCCTGCGCTTTAGTTTTAGGTTCTGCAAAAGACAAACCCTTTGCAAAAGACAAAGCTGTTGGAATCATAATACATCAGAAAACATCACACCTTCAAACCGCCTTATTTAATAATGTTCTTGGACTAGCACCAGGAACAACTGGGGCATCAATTTTAGAAAGCGGAAAAGCCCAACTCTCTAATTTGTATTCACATATTGAACAAATAGAAAAAGAAAAGGTATTGGAAATTTCTAAATCTGATAGTGAATTTGCAGTACAAACTAATAGACGAACATATAGGGCCAAACGCGTTGTTATAACCGTTGGATACACTAATTTAATGACTATTAAAGGCCTAGAACAATATATAGAACCCCATCCTAGAGCCGCTGTTGAAAAAGATAGAATCTGGTTAAAAAACACAGATCATCTTATAGAAAAAAACCTATATGTAGCAGGCACCTTAGCTGGATGGCGCAGTCAATTTGCTATGGCCTCTGGAAGTGGTGCTCATGTTGCCACTGATATTTTAACACTTTGGAATAATGGGAAGCACGTAAAGGTGCATGATAAAGTTTAGATACTACTTGCAAGAATATTTATGGAAAACAAAAGGCTTTTGCACAAACAAAATTTAGCTTTCTACTAACCATCTATTGAGCTTCACTCAACTTAATCACCTCATCAATCATAATATCTCGTTGATTGAAAACTTCATCAAAAGCACCAGTTCCATAGAGCTGATCTGCTAAGGTAGATTTTATATATTGCTTTACCTCATCATGATAGGCCACAAAAGTCACCTTTGAGTCAGATCTTAGATTTAAATAGTCCTGAAATGCATAGACCAAGTCCTCCCCTACTTCATACGAATCAATAAAATCTTGTCTAGAAATACCGTCAAAAGCATGTCTATCTCGCTCTAGCTCTTCAAACACAAAATTACCAAAGTAACCCCTGCGTTGTAAAAAGGACAAGGTTTCATTTTGCATACTGCCATCAATGGGAACAAATACATCAGGAATAATACCTCCCCCGCCATATACAATTTTACCTTCAGGTGTTGTAAATTTCAATGAATCATCTACTTTTATTTTTTCAGGATCTAGAAGTTCCCCACTTTCTAAGCGCTCAAAATACTCATCATAATAGTCTTTATTACCCGTATCATAAGGACGCTGAATAGAACGCCCAGTTGGCGTGTAATATCTTGACACCGTTAATCGAACAGCACTACCATCACCTAAATCCATTTCACGCTGCACAAGGCCCTTCCCATAAGAACGCCTTCCTATAATAGTACCTCTATCATTATCCTGTAATGCACCAGCAACAATCTCGCTCGCGGAAGCTGAATTCTCATCAATTAAAACATACACCTTACCCCCTTCAAAATCACCTTTTCTAGTTGCGTAACTCTCTTCAATATCTCCACGTTTATTTTTAGTAAACAAAATAAGTTTGTTATTTTCTAAAAACTCATCTAATATTTGTTCAGCGACACTTAAAAAGCCACCAGGGTTATCCCTTAAATCTATCGTAATTTCAGTGGCACCAAGGGCTTGAAGTTTATCGAGTCCTTTTTTAAACTCCTTATATGTCGATTCTGCAAAGCGATTAACTTTTATATACCCCAATTTTTCTGTGAGCATATAGGCGGCATCAACACTATTAATGGCAATCTTATCACGTTTCACAGTAAAGTCTAAAAGCTGCGGTTCTCCTCGCCTATAAACCTTTAAATTCACTTTGGAGTTTATTGGCCCTTTGAGTTTTTTAACCAAATCGCCATCCTCCAAGTTATCGCCATAAAGCGAATCACCATTAGCCATAATAATTCTATCTCCACCCTTAATTCCTGCCTTTGCACTAGGGCCGTTTTCAATCGCCCTTATCACTGCTATGGTATCTTTATAGGTGTAAAAACTAACACCTATACCTACAAAATCACCTTTCATTTCTTCGGCAACACGTTCCATATCTTCTTTAGGAATATAAACGGAATGCGGATCTAAATTTTCTAAAATACCATTAACGGTAACATCTACGATGCTATCGGTATTTATATCATCAACATAATCATATTCAATATAGTCTATTAACCTATTGAGTTTATCTTTTTTACTATTTGTAGAAAATAATCGGTCTGGAGAATCTGTAAAACTCAATTTACCACCAATAAAAATACCGGCAGCAATAGCTACACCAAATATTAGAGGTAAATATTTCTTTTGATACGCCATTACGCTTTTAAATCTTCAATTTGTTCCAATTCTATGCCCGCTCGCTCCAAAAATTTCAATCCAGAATCATCCTTATAGGCTTGATGATAAACCACTTTTACTACACCAGCTTGATGGATTAATTTACTACATTCCTTACATGGTGACATTGTAATATAAAGTGTTGCTCCCTTACAAGATTGTGTTGACGAAGCTACTTTTAAAATAGCGTTAGCCTCTGCGTGAAGCACATACCACTTTGTATACCCTTCATCATCCTCACAGAAGTTCTCAAACCCAGATGGTGTTCCATTATATCCGTCTGATATTATCATCCTATCCTTTACAATTATTGCACCAACCTGCCTACGGTTACAATAAGATAATTTTCCCCACTCTTTAGCTATTCTTAAATAAGCCTTGTCGTACTTTAGCTGTTTATGTTCTGGCATGAGCTCTATTTACAATTCAAATTACATGTCTTGCTAAAAATCAATTCTCTTAACATTACAAGCATTTTTACTAGGATTTGTTCCAAAGCCCTTGTAAAAACAGACAAATTATAAAACTACAGTCCTTAGACCGGCAGTTTGCAACGAATATAGTTAGATACTATTTTAATTACAACGGCACTACGTTAAAATTTTACGAAAATTTATTACGAAATTCATTTAATCCGAACTGAGTAAAGAAGCAAGACTCCCAACTCTTAATCCATGATTAAAGAAAAAAACGGATAAACTCTACGTCAATCCTACGACCAGCATCCGATAAAACTAACTTAGAAAATCGCTATTTAATAACATAGGAATAACCAAACCAACAACTACGGCCGAAATGACCATAATCCAATCTCGTTTTGAAAACCTAAATACAGTTTGCGCCACATATCCAACAAAAAGTACAAGGAATACGATGATAATTTGAGCTAATTCAATACCTAAGGCAAACTCTAGAAGAAGTATAAGTTTATTATCTGTATCACCTAAAAGCATATGAAACTCGCGAGCAAAACCTAAACCATGAATTAAACCAAAAAATAATGTTGATAAAAATAAGACACCCACATTTTCTCTTTGAGCTCCCTTACCGGCAGTAAACACATTAAAAAGCGCAACAAACATAATGGTAACGGGAATTAAAAACTCAACAATTGAAGCATTTACACTAACTACATTATATGCCGCCAATACTAAAGACAACGTATGTCCCAAAGTAAAGAGTGACACCAACAGAAGAACGCGTTTCCAGTCTTTAAACAGATAAGGTATTGTTAATACAATAAGAAACAAAACATGGTCGTAAGCATTAATATCTAACACGTGATTAATACCGTATTCCACATTAAACCAAAAATTGTCGAGCATAGTAAAATAAGATTTAGGGAGGACAAATATACAATTTAATATATTTCAACCGCAACTACAAAAATATCGCCATCACAACCTTCTTAAGAGCAATTGCGTTCTATTTGATTCCCATAAAATATATTGAAAAATCAACTATTCCTATATCTTTGCAACATATTATTTTAAAAAAAGACCATGCGTTTTAAAATATTGATTCTAGTTAGTTTAGCACTTGTCCTTCTCGACTGTAAAAAAAATGAAGAAAATCAAGAAACTGAAACTACCGAACAAAATAACACTTTGGGTATTACTTCAAAGGATATAGAGGCCTTAGAATATACGGACTATGCTTTGGACCCCAAAACACAAACCATTATTCAAGACTGGAATGAATATCTACAAATTCAAGATGTCATAACGGGTATTAAAACTGGTGACTTAAGTTTTTTTAATGACAATAAGAAGGCCATCAATTTACTTTCGCGCGAATTAAAAAAAAATATCCCCGAACCTTTAAAATCCACATCCATAGAAGCAAGGTTACTTGTTGTTGACACAAAGCTCTACAAACTAGAAAGTTTATCCAACCTATCAACAACGAGTAAAACAGAACTTCTTCAAACTATTAAAGAGTTTTTAGTTGCATTTTCTAATTTCAAATTGCAAATGAATAAAAAATTAGAGTTCGACACCCAGGTCATAGAAAAACCTGCCTAATATTGATATAATATGCTCTAAAAACAATACAGTGTATTGCATAAAAAAAGGTGTAGCTTATAATATAACTACACCTTTTAAAATATGTTCTTACAAGCTCTATTGCTTAGGTTGCGGTGTTTGAGATTGCAACATTTGCTTCTGTCTTAATAATTCATTTTTAGTAATGTTAATCATATTAAAATTAGGAGCTATTTTTAAAGCAGCATCTAAAATATCAACTGCAGAATCTATATTCGCTTTTGTATCCTTATTGTAAGTTGATAATGCATTTAAATACATAAAAGCCGCCTTTAAAGGCACCTCATAAGGCTGTTGTGATTCATAGAAGGCGCGCTTCATATCATCCTTGGCATTGGCTAAACCAAAAGCAATATGCTTGTCTGCCTCAGGCAGGTTGCTTGTTTGCAAATATAACTCGGCCAACTCATAGGCTATTACCGGACTTGAATTTCTTTTAAAAACTTCCTCAAAATGCCCAATAGCCATTTTGGGTTGTTTTGCTGCTTTTAAAGAAATAGCTTTAACCTCAACAGCAATATCAGAATCCGCCGCGTTTTCTTCAAACCCAATGGTATTTAAGGCTTGAACATATTTACCCTCGCTCATATAAATATATGCTAAGGTATCCATTCTTGCTTGTGACGGCGCTAATATATTCAAATGAGTCATCCCATTAATCATGCCCTGCACATCACCTTGCTTTTGCATCTGTGCATAATAAGCCTCATAGTGCTTAATTAATTCTGAGTTAGTTTGTGCACTCATCATTAAACTGCTAATCACTAAAACCAATCCAACTAATTTTTTCATCTTTATATGCTATTAAATTTTGAGCGCTAAAACTATAAAAAAATACCATTTAAACTCTTAAAAGTATGCCAATTATTTCTACCCCTTTCAAGTGTGGTTAAAACTTGAACTTTTTTCACTTGAGCAAAACGGGTTCTGAGCCTGATATTTTTCTAGGAATTATAAAATTTATTATTTATATTTAGAATTACTAAAAAATACAATATATGGGAATCAAGAGCTTTCAAGGATCAAGAAGACAGCAGTCAAGCAGCACAAACTCGCAATCTTTAACGGTAAGTGATTACATGACTACTAGTTTAATTACATTTAAACCTGATCAAAGTATTGAAAGCGTTATGCAGGCTCTAATAAAAAACAGAATCTCAGGTGGACCCGTAGTAAATGATAAAAATGAACTTGTTGGCATTATTTCAGAAGGCGATTGTATCAAACAAATTAGTGAAAGCCGATACTACAATATGCCAATGCAAGACCAAACGATAGAAAAACATATGGTGTCAAATGTTGAGACCATTGATGGAAATATGAATATTTTTGATGCCGCGAACAAATTCTTACAATCAAAACGCCGTAGATTTCCCATTGTAGAAAAAGGCAAATTAGTTGGTCAGATTAGTCAAAAAGATGTGCTCAAGGCAGCTATGACTATGAAAGGGCAAACTTGGAAATAGTCCTAAATTCTATAAAACACCTAGCTTAGAAATAAGTTAAATCTTTAACTTTCTCGTTTTACCAGTGCATAATAATCATTTTCTAGAGGTAAATAACCTTGATCATATACAAAATAATACACGGTCTTGGCTTTAGTTGTATAAATACTAGTAAAATAGTTAAAATCGAATCCAGCCTCAATAAGCTTGGCTCTTGACGTTCTTGTTTTTTTCTCAGGATTTAAAACTTCCAAAATTCTATAATTTTTACGAAGCCTATTATTCGTATTCCGTATTAAGTTTTTACTGTCCTTATTAACACGATTATTATAACTATTTCTGCAGCCATCACCACAGAATTTCTTATCAATTCTACCAATAATGTTTTCACCACATTCTAAACATTGTTTTTCCATAATTACTTATTTTCAATTTTATACCAACGTAAATTCAACTGTTGTTCTTCAAAGTAAAAATCGTCTATATACTTTAATCCAATTTTTAAGAGCGCATTATGTGACCCTTGGTTTCCAATTTCGGTGGTAGCAAAAAGCTCGGGTAAGTTTAAAATATTAAAGGCATAGTCAACCGCAGCTTTTCCCGATTCGGTGGCATAACCCTTACCCCAAAAACGTTTAATTAACCTGTAGCCTACATCATAATACTGTTCAAAGCCATTCATATTATAGTCGGTATTAAATTTTATCCCAGACCAACCCATAAAGGTACCGGTATTCTTCTCAATAACTGCCCACCTTCCAATGCCGTATTCTTCATATTGACCTAGTACCTTTTCAATTATTATTTGAGACTCTTCCTTAGTCTTTATAGGCTTATTTCCTAAAAACCTGTGAACTTCAGGATCAGAATCTAATTCAAACATGCCTTCTAAATCCGTTAGCCGTAATTCTCTCAAAATCAAACGTTCTGTTTCAATGTGAAATTTCATTCTTCGTTATTTGTCCTGCTAAGATATAAATTATTATTCGTTTACAAACGACTACAAACATTTACAATCGAATTTAAACGAATAACAACCGATTCCTCATTTAATGCCTATTGATATTTGCAGTGTCGAAACATAAGAACTCGATAGTATTAACTGTTTAACATTAAAAATTTAAAATTATGAGCACACTTAGAAACAAAGTACAGTTGATTGGTAACCTAGGAAACGACCCAGAAATCATCAATCTTGAATCAGGTAAAACATTAGCAAAGTTTAATATCGCTACGAATGAAAGTTACACCAATAACCATGGTGAAAAAATTACAGATACACAGTGGCACAACGTAATTGCCTGGGGAAAAACAGCTCAAATTATTGAAAAATACGTAAATAAAGGCAAAGAGGTTGCCATTGAAGGCAAATTGACCTCACGGAGTTACGATGACAAAGAAGGCAACAAACGCTTCATCACTGAAATAGTGTGTAATGAATTATTGATGCTTGGAAAATAGAATAAAATTAGGGTACTATTTGCAAAAAGGATCGTTACAAAAACGACCTTTTTGCATTTGGTTAATAATTTAAGCCATTAGTAAAATAATAAAATCAGTAGTAAGCTTTAGAGTTTGACATTATTTTTTTGGTTCACCTTTTTATCCTCTTCTGTAATAGTTGCAGATTTATTAAATTTCCAATCATTCTCATGTTCCGCGTCATAATTTAAATTCTTAGAAGGTAATTGGGCTGCGGTTTTTGTTCTCCAAGCATTAAGATCTCCAAACAACTCATTTGTTTTTTCAGGATATAGATCAACCAAATTTTTATTCTCGCCAATATCATCCTTTAAGTTATAAAGTTCGAGCTTGTCATTTTCAAAAACTTGAATTAATTTCCAATCCCCTTTACGAATCGCGCTATATGGTTTTGCGCCTTCTAAATGATAGTGTGGATAATGCCAAAATATAGCTGGCCTATTAACTTCGCCCTTATCAAGTAATACAGGGCTTAAATCTACCCCATCAAATTGAAAATCATTTTTTTCACCATCATCAATAAGACCTAAAATAGTCGGGAATAAATCAGCTGAAATCTCAGGCGTATTTGAAGAAGTCCCAGCCTCAATTCTTTTTGGCCATTTAAAAATAAGCGGGACACGAACACCTCCCTCATAAATATCTCCTTTACCAGAACGTAATGGGTAATTATCGGTTACTTTAATTCTTCTATTTTCAAAATTCCCTCTTAATCCGCCATTATCACTATTAAAAATAATGATGGTGTTCTCTTCAAGCGCATTATCTTTTAAAGCTTGCATAACACTACCTAAAGCATCATCCATATGCTCCACCATTGCAGCATAAACTGCATTAGAATGGTGCAATGAATCATTAACAAGTCTTTTATATTTTTCAATTTTACTAGCATTGGCTTGTAATGGCGTATGCACGTTATACAGCCAGAAATTCAAGAAAAACGCACTATCCTTATTCTGATTTATATATTTAACTGCTTCGTCTGCCAAGCGGTTTGTTAAATATTCACCTTCTATGCCGTTTTCTAATCTTGGATTATTGTAAGGACTAAAATAACCACCTCCACCATTGGCTTTAGGCGAACCTCCGCTATGCCCCCCTATATTAACATCAAAACCTTGATTTTTAGGCCAGAATTTTTCATCCTCTCCCAAATGCCATTTGCCTATATGTGCCGTTTTATAACCTCGTTTATTGAGCTCTTCAGGAAGTGTTTTCTCTTCTAAATCCAGTTTCATATTCCAATCTGGTATTTGCATTTTGGCATATGGCTTGTTATGTCCTTTTATCCAATCTGTCACATTAATTGTCGCAGGATATTTTCCAGTCATTATACTAGCACGCGTTGGCGAACAAACAGTACACGCCGCATACCCATCAGTAAACATCATACCTTGTGATGCCAATTTATCTATATTAGGTGTTTTGTATAAGTCGCTACCATAAACACCTGAATCTGTCCACCCCATATCATCCACTAAGAATAGAATCACATTTGGTCTTTTCGTCTGTTCTTTGCTCAACTCTCTTTTCTCATTTTTACAACAAAAAAATACTAATGAATAAAAACAGGCTAAGACTAAATGCTTTGATAATTTCATAGGTTATTAATTAAAAGATATTATTATTTATCCCGCTCCTTTCTCGCATTTTGTTTTTCAACGCTTACTAAAAAGAGTTCTACTTAAAATTTTAAAAACTCCATAATTCAGAGCCTTATTACATTCGTTTACAGCTCTCAATATAATAAGAATCCTTCAGACACAGCTTTAAAAACCCATAACAGCAAATTCAAATTTTTACGGATACTACTGCAAAGTCTATGCTTCTGCAAAGCAAAATAATTAGCATTAAAGTTTGCTTCATTTTCCTTCATTCCATTTTTACGGACCCTTAATTCTCTTTTAAAATTCTATCTTTTTGTTTTTTTGATAAGCCAAATTTATAATGGTCTTCTGGACTAAATTTCACATAATGCTCCTTCATTTGTTCATCATGTAAATCACGACTTAAATCACAATCAAATCGTGTCAAAATAGTATGATTATGTTTCCAATCGCCTCCCGCATTTATAAAATGAGAAAGCCCCCAAGTAATTCCTTTTCCGTCTTTTGTATTATTAAACGCATCTGGAATGTATGGCCCGCCAGCAACAGGCATCATTTCAACCATTGAGGCAATTTCAAAGTTTACCCAATCTTTAGCATATTGAATTGTATTACGCTCCATTCCATCTTTAATAATTAATGCAGCCACACCTTCTTTAAAGGGGAACAACGTTGTTTCGTGACCGGAATTCAACAATGGGTTTAGCTCATGCTTAATAAAAGGACCTAATGGGTTATCTGCTATTGCCAAACCATGCATACGTACTTTTGAAGGATTTAATTCCAGTCTCTTATCTAAACCAGATTTATAATACAGGTATATCTTTCCATCGTGAACTAAAGGATAAGGGTCATGAATTGCATATTGGTCCCAGGAGCCTTCCGGGCCATTTGGTATAACTACCTTATGAGTTGGAATCCATGGCCCATCAGGTGAATAGGCATAGGAGACTGCCACGGGGCAATAATCACCATGTAAACCACTGGCCTCCATAAATGCTTGATAGTACAAATAATACTTCCCTTCCCATTTTAATATATCTGTGGTGGTCACTGAACGCCATCCTACAGCTGGCTTAGGCGGCCTAGCCACTGCAACACCTTGTTCTTCCCATGTAAAGCCATCCGCGGAAGTGGCGTACCATATTTCAGATAAATCCCAATCGGCAGAAGGAATCGTATCATTGGCTTCCTTAGCCCTCGCCATGCCTAAGGATTTAACAGGTGTATTACGATAGGTATACCATACGTAGTGTTTACCGTTTTCAAAAATAACTTTAGATGGATCACGACGCGTTAATGTTCCGTCTCCACCGTTATATTCAAATCCTTTAAGCTTTGTATATTTGAATTGGGAATACAATTCATTTTGCTCAGGGCGCAAGGCTGAATATGCTTCATAGCCTCTTTCTAGTGCAGCACTTAATGGGCGATTAGGTTTTTCCTTAGGAAGAAAAAACGGAAAATCCTTTTGAGTAACATCAACTGCAATCGACTTTTTATCGGATTCACAAGAAACTAAAATAGTTCCAATCATTAGAAACAACACGCAATTCTTAAAAGACATCATTATTTTAAAATTCAAATGTTAGGTTAATTTTAATTGGGTTATCATCGTTACCAAAGTAATTTTCAGAATTCCCTTGTGGTCCCATTTTATCACTTTCTTGGAATTTGGTTCCGATTGCTGGAATGTTTTTCACAAATGATATATCCCCAATAGGAAATTTTGGCGAAACCCTAGCTTTAGGATCTGTTTTAGGCGTAGGATTCTGAGGTGTTAACATACGTAAAAATGTATTTGATGAATTACAATACACCGTAAAGCCATTATTGTTTTTCCCTTTTACCTTTGCCCAGTACAAACTTGAAAAGAACCCTTTAAATTCAGGATAAACAAAACCAGATTCACCCGTAACCGTATTATTATAATCGTTTTCCCATACTTTAAGCTGAGTACCCTTCATTCTATTTCTCCATACACGGTAAGGTCCATCTCCTAGCCATTTCATTCCACTAACTTCCGATTCTGGAAAGGAAAAAGTAATTCCTTTATAACCATTCACAATTTTCTTTCCTTTTATTTCTACTTCTAAATTCAGTAAGCCGTTGGGGTAAATAGTCCATTTAATTTTATCTGAACTATATTCTTTATGTACAGCCCAATTAGGTGATTTATCGGTACTTTCAAAAACGGTAATAATCTCTACTTTATCATCCAACGTTCTAACATTAACCGATTCTATTTTATCCTTATGATTAAAAATTATAGGTCCGTGATTAAATGGAATGATATTACCATCCTTTTTAACTGCAATTAATAAACTTGTTTTTTCTGAAAACGAATAATTAATCCCGCCTGATTCAACCACGATTACACCATCCTTTATTTGAGTTTTAATGGCTCCATTATCAGAGCAATCCATAAGGGCATCATTAACCTGTTTAGGTGTTTTAACTGGGTAACTCCAAGTGAAAATTTCTTTTCCGTCCCTATCCATAGCCGTTAGATATAAGGCATCTGCCGATTGCCAACCTGAAGGCATATCAACCATAAATACACCTTTAGCACTTGGTATTAAATCTGGTAAATTTATATTGCTTTCAGAAAACACATTTAAAGAATCATCCCCATTAGGACTATCGAATGTTACCCATTTAGCAATCATTTTACATTCATTCAAATTGGTAAAATGATACCTGTTTTCAACTCTAAAAACCCCATTAAAACTTGGCTTAATATAACGTTCTTCTATATATATGGGCGACCAAACTTCTTTAATTGTCATGTAGCTTGCCTCTTTTTCGCCATAAGGCCCAACTATACCATCTGCTGCATGATTACCATCGGTATCTAAAGTTCCATTTTTATCGGTTCTAACAACAGCCTCATCAGCAAAATCCCATAAAAAGCCTCCTGCCGAAAGCGGCATATTCCACATTTGTTTCCAATAGTCATCTAGTCCAGCACCGTGACCACCGTCATACAAACCATGTAAAAATTCAGTAGGAAAATAAATTTTATCCTTGGCATAGCTATCATAAGCGAAAATATGATAGCTAGGATAATGCATTGTATTCGTTTTATTAAAAATATTCCACGGATGAAGTACTTCCCTTTTTTGAATATCCCAAATGGCATAATCATCATCCAATTCTGTGTTCCAGCCGGTTTCATTCCCATTATCCCAAAACAATATAGAAGGGTGATTAACATCTCGTATTACTGTTTCTTTGACAATTTTCTCTCCAACTTCGGTATCTAAATGAGGAGAATGCCAAGTACAAACCTCGTCTAATACAAACAAACCTAAAGAATCACATGCCTCTAAAAAATGAACATCGGGCGGATAATGGGACATACGAACCGCATTCATATTCATATCTTTCATCATTTTAACATGCTGCATGCTCAAGGCTTTAGAGGTAGTACGCCCAGAGGACGGATAAAAAGAATGTCTATTTACTCCTTTAAATTTTATACGCTTACCATTTACATATACACCATCTCCTTCCACAACTTCAATAGTCCTAAAACCAATTCTCACCTTTTTACTATGTAGTATTTCATTCTTTTTATTTAGGAGTTCTATATTTAAAACATACAGATTTGGTTTTTCGGCATTCCATGTTTTTATATTGTTTGCCTGTCCTGAAACACGCCATTTACCATTTGCCTTTACAATAGTATCAATCTTTATTTCCTGAATTTTATTCCCTTGTTCACCTGACAAAAACATATTTATGCCTGCCGCTTTCCTTGATGTCGAAAATATATCTGCTTTTATTGCTCCATTTGCTTTGGCATCTACAGCAACTCTTTCTATAAAGTCCTTGGGAGATACTTGCAAGTAAACTGGACGAAATATGCCACCAAATATCCAGAAATCCGCATTTCGCTCTGCAAAATTAATGGATTCATTTGCTGAGACTTTATTCACTTTAACCTCTAAAACATTTTCTTGTCCATATTTTAAAAGTTTCGAAATAGCATACTTAAATTCGTAAAAGGAGCCTTGATGAATTTCTCCAGCAAGCTTTCCGTTGACTTTCACTTCTGCATCAGTCATCACCCCCTCAAAAACAATGTTAATATTTTTTGAACTCCAATCATCAGGAACAGAAAAAGCATGTTTATACAGTCCGTACTCATCATGTATTTTCTTTCCACTCCGCTTATCATGCCCATAGTTGTAATTTCCAAAACCTTGCAATTCCCAACAAGAAGGCACTCCTATTTTTGTCCACTTCTTACTATTCATTCCATAAGAACAATAGAAATCCCATGCAACCATATTATCTTTTCCAGTTCCAGAAAGATATTGTATTTCTGTTTGGTTGTTCATATTTACAGCAGATTGCGCTTCAGCAAATTGTTGCATTAATACAACAAGAGTAATTATGATAAAAGTCTGTTTTTTCATTGTCTATATTTTGATTAGCGCATAAATAGTTTATTCCTTGCCAACCAAATCTAATGAGAAGTATTTGTTTTTATAACTTTAACGTATCTTTAACGGTACTTATAACGGTTAATGCTTGAGTCTTTTAGACTTATAACACCAAATTAATCGGAGAAAGCTAAAACACAAAATGCAACTAAACGGCCAACAAAGACAAAAGATTGTTTCCAAAATAAAATCCAGTAATACTTTTAAAAATGCTCCTACAAGTATTGCATTATTACAATATTTATTCGATGCAACCACCAAAGGCGTGCCATTAAA
This sequence comes from Algibacter mikhailovii, assembly GCF_014651495.1. GTDB lineage: Bacteria > Bacteroidota > Bacteroidia > Flavobacteriales > Flavobacteriaceae > Algibacter_E > Algibacter_E mikhailovii. Next base: position 80,288 of record NZ_BMWZ01000005.1, on the reverse strand, counting down.
GGAGAGTGTTGTTGATATTGAATTTTTTGGTAATAAAAACGTTTCTGAAAAGAGCAATCCCAGAGTAAGGGTAAACGTATACAACCTTAGAAAAAAAATAAAAACTTATTACGAAAATGAAGGTCTAAATGATAATTGGGAACTTATCATTGACAAAGGCCAATATAAAGTTCGTTTTTTAAAACAGGAACCTGATGGTATATTGAGCAAAGGCATACATTGGACTAGAGTTATTCCTTATATGAGCTTATGCATTGCAATATTGATAATTTTCTACCTCAAATCACCGCCCAAACACCCCCAAATATGGCAAAGCTTTCTTACCCATAAATCTCCTACTCATCTTTTTATAGGTGATCATTTTGGAGCAACTGGAAAAACAATCACCAATGGCATGGGCTGGACTAGAGATTTCAATATAAATAGTATTAATGAGTTTTACGATTTATTAGATAAAAACCCTGAATTAAAAGATATTATTAAACCCGCCAAATATAGTTACACAACAACGATGGCTGCTCTTGTAACACAGCAATTTCAAAAGTTATATCAAAAACACGACAGGACATTTGATATTCGCTTTTCAACTCAAACTTCTATTTCTGAAATAAAGGAAGGAAATGCCATTTACGCCGGCCCCTCTAAAAACAAAACTCATTTTATCCATTTTTTTAATGAAGCAAACCCATATTTTAAAATCAAAGAGAATACCTTGATATTTAGTCATCATCCAAATTTACCCGATGACATCTTCAATATCAATAGCCCCAACGACAACGAAGAATATGCGATTGTTTCAAAATACCCTAACACTAATAATACGGAACACCTTGTTTTTTTCTCTCAGCATGACATAGGGGTAAGTGCCACTGCAGAGTATTTCACAAACGTTGATAGTATATCTCACTTTTCACAGAAATATTTGAAAACGCATGAGCACTTCACGGCCGTTTTTATAGTGAAAGGCCAAAACAGGACAAATACAAGTATAGAGCTTATAAGCGCCGTTGCATTTTAGAAAAATCGTAGACTTAATAAAGGAAAAGTTCTAATTATTTTAAATTATCAATATTGTAATAGCCCCCTTTGTTTTCTGTTCTATCCAAGGACTGCCTGATAATTAAATGCGCCACATTGATCATATTACGCAATTCACAAAGTGAGGTGGTTATTTTAGATTCTTTATATAAATCTTCAACTTCCTCATAAATCAAATCCAAACGTTTTATCGCTCTTTTTAAACGCTTATTGCTTCGTACAATACCCACGTAATCACGCATTATGGCTTGAAGTTGTTTTAAATTATGCTGAATCAAAATATGTTCTTCAGGTATAGTGGTTCCTTCGTCATTCCAATCAGGAATATCTAATTCAAAAGCCACGTGATCCTTTTTGACAAGATGCTTATAGATGTTATGCGCATATACCAAGGCTTCTAACAATGAATTTGAAGCTAAACGATTAGCCCCATGCAATCCTGTTCTAGAACATTCACCGCAGGCATATAAATTATCAATGGTTGTTTTTCCTTTCTTATTTACTTTAATCCCGCCGCACAAATAGTGAGATGCCGGAACTACCGGAATCCAGTCTGATTTAATATCAATATGATGCTCCAAACATTTTTTATAAATATTAGGAAAGTGATCTATAAAAGCATCCATATCTAAATGGGTACAATCTAAATAGACATGTGATTCCCCAGACTTCTTGAGTTCACTATCAATACTTTGAGAGACTATATCTCGCGATGCCAATTCTGCGCGTTCATCATAATCAGGCATAAATCGTTTGCCCTTTTTATTTCTGAGATATGCTCCAAAACCTCTAACCGCTTCTGAAATTAAAAACGATGATTCTCCTTTAGCCTCATAAAGCGCCGTTGGATGAAACTGAACAAACTCCATATCCTGAATACGGGCCTTGGCTCTATAAGCCATAGCAATACCGTCTCCAGTAGCTATTACTGGGTTTGTAGTATGCCCATATACACATCCTATACCACCTGAAGCCAACAACGTGCTATTCGCTTTTATAGTGAATATTGTTCCAGATTTTTGATCAAAAACATACGCCCCATAACACCTTAACTCTTCTGAATTTAAATAAGCTATATGGTGATTGGTAACTAAATCAATAGCAAAATGGTGAGGTAAAATAGAAATGTTTTCTAATTGGTGTGCTTTATTCAATAAAGCACGTTCTATTTCATAACCTGTGATATCCTTATGATGAATAATGCGATATTCAGAATGCCCTCCTTCTTTACCTAAATCAAACTTCCCAGCATCATTAACATCAAAATTTGCGCCCCAAAGTAATAATTCCTCCAAGCGATCAGGCCCTTCTTTAACCACCATGGCAACAACCTCTTCATTACAAAGCCCATCTCCAGCAATTAAAGTGTCTTTTATATGTTTTTTAAAGGAATCTTCTTCTTTGTTAGAAACAATAGCAACCCCGCCTTGGGCATATTTAGTATTAGATTCGTCTTCATTGGCTTTGGTAACAATAACGACGTTTCGCTTAGGAAACTTTTCTGCCATTTTTACCGCAAATGTTAAGCCAGCAACACCAGAACCAATTACTAAATAATCTGTTGTCATGGTATTATTTTGATAACTCCAACATACGCTCAATAGGCAATAATGCACGGTCAATTATAGCAGGATCTACTTCTATTTGAGGCGACTCATTTAACAAGCAATCGTATAATTTTTGCATGGTATTCATTTTCATGAAATGACATTCACTGCAAGCACAGGTATTATCTTCTTTTGCAGGTGCTGGCACCAACTCGGTATGTGGCATTTCCTGCTGCATTTTATGTAAAATCCCAGCTTCAGTAGCTACAATAAACTTCTGGTCTTGATGCTCTTTTACATAATTAATCATACCTGAAGTAGAACCTATATAGGTTGCAGTATCTAAGATATGAGTTTCAGATTCGGGGTGCGCAATAATCTTATAATCTGGATATTTTTTATGAAGTTCGATAAGCTTATCCATTGAAAACGCTTCATGAACAATACAACTACCATCCCATAGGAGCATATCTCTACCCGTTTCATTAATGATATAACGCCCTAAATTTTTATCCGGAGCAAATATAATAGGCGTCTCTTTTGGAATGGACTCCACAATTTTAAGCGCATTTGAAGAGGTACAAACAATGTCACTCAAAGCTTTTATTTCAGCAGAACAATTCACATAAGTAATAACCACATGATCTGGATGTGCCTTGGTGAATTTTTCAAACGCATCTGGAGGACAAGAATCAGCCAACGAGCAACCCGCATTAACGTCAGGTAATACTACGGTTTTTGAAGGACTTAAAATTTTAGCCGTTTCAGCCATAAAATGCACTCCTGCAAAAACAATAATATCGGCATCTGTTTCGGCTGCCTGTTGAGATAACCCTAGACTATCTCCAACATAATCAGCAATATCTTGAATTTCTGGTATCTGATAATAATGCGCTAAAATAACTGCATTTTTCTCCTTTTTTAGGCGATTGATTTCCTTAACTAAATCCATTTTAATCTATAAGAATAATTGTAAAATAATAAACAGCTAGTATTCACTATTAATAAAGTTACAAATATCTTAATTAAAACCGTTAGTAAAATGCGAATTCTCTAAAAAAAAGCATTGAATATAAAACCATTAGTTTTTTTATTAAATCATTAAACTATTGCTAAACAAAGGCTTTATTCATTAATAAAAAGAGAAACCAGATTTTACTAAAAATGCCTTTATTAAGCGACAACAGACATATTTTGAATATCTGCTTGTATTTGATTTAATGTTAATTCTGTCCTTTCCAGTTCATGTAATATGGTTGCCTTTACATCCTGAAAACTCCCTTTTACATTAACAAATAAACTCTGATAATAGCTTACTCCTGCCATCATATTCTTTGTAAATGTCTTAAGATACTTCTCTTCTTTCTTATTCATTGCATATTTAGTATCCTCTAGTTTATTCTTTAAATACTCAATATAAATTTGAAGTTCTTTGATAAAGAAATTAGGACGATCAATTCTAGACACCATATTCGTTCTTCCGTAGATATGATCTGTCATATTTTCAAGACTCATCACTTTAGAATAGTAAGCCATATTTGGACCAGGACATATGGAAACACCATCGCCTTCCACCTTGGTATCTAAATTGTATTTAATTAAAGCAGAAGTACCTAACCCAACACAAGTACAAGATTTTTCTATAATCTTATTATATTCTTTCTGATACAGGTCATTATCTAACCCCTGCTCATCAAGGGCCTTGATTTTTAAATATTGAAATTCTCTTGACGCCGTACAAATACCTGTTTCTTTAAACTCTTTATTCATAGCCACAAATTTCTTAGGGCATGAACTACCAGGTCTTCCTTTATTAATCAAAGTCTGCTTTTCAGCGTCTTTTGTATTACTTTTTAAATTATTAAACGGTATTCCTAAGGGAGAAATATCACTTAGATATAAATCTTCTTCTTTCGCTTTCGCTAATTTATTGAGCGTTTTGTCATCCACTGTTGTCGCCTCTGGAACCAATAAAAATGGACTCCCCCAGCCAACAGAATCTAAATTATAATGATCTAATAAAAAAGCATGTTCCTCTTCAGTGCCAACACCACCTTGGGCTGTAATTTCAAACGACAATGATTTAGGCACAACTCTATCTTGATTTTGAAGTTCCGGATTTAGCACCCCTTGAATGGCGTCTTGCAGCTCTTCACGCTTTTCCTTAAACTCTGCTAAAACTGGACCTAATAAATAACCATCGGTTGCAAAGGCATGTCCACCACAATTGAGTCCAGACTCAATACGATACTCAGACACCCACAGACCCTTTTTAGCTAAAAACTTTCCTTGAATAAGCGCCGATCTATAATCACTTACTTTTAAAATAATTCGTTTTTTAAGCTGACCATTTTCGTCAGGAAAAAAGTCATCAAATTGACCCATATAACTATATAATCTAGGGTTCATACCCGCCGAAAGCACCACCGAGGATTGCAATTTACTATTAGCAAAACCTCTTAAAGCCGCATGAGCATCATTATACTCAACAGATAATTTTTCGTCTTTTTTATAATTATCCTTGTCAACCTTAGTCATAATGTTTACATCAATAGCACCCATGACTAAGTTTTTGGAGGCCCAAGCTTTAATTTCAGAAAAATTAACGCCCTTTGAGGTTAAATTTTTAAACTCTGCTTTAAGCTTAGAATTATCGGGTAACATATTAATATATGCTAATAGTTCATCACCTTTTTTAGCGGTTACATTTTTTAAAGCGTCAAACTTTTTATCGGCTAAATCGCTAATTAAGTTTAAATATGACGTAATTCGTTTAGCTCTAAAATCATCTATCTTATCGGTAATTTCATGATAGGGAACCTCAAATTTCTCACTATACATCTTTCTTAATTTCTCCAGTAAAATATCATCAACAAGAGAAATAACAGAATCCATACCATATTGTGCCACTTTTAAAGGCGTATCAATGGTAAACCCTATTCCCATAACTGGGATATGAAACGAATGTGCTTTTTTCATATATAAATAATTTACACTATTAAATCAAAGCAAACACTTGGTTTTAGTGTTCGTCATTTTATTAATCGACAAAAATATGCATGAAAACACTTCTATAATATGACTTTTGTCATACAACCTTTTACAGAAATAGGCTCTCAGCATGCAAAACCAAAATGAAAAACACGAGGATAACCACCTATTTTTTTAATTATCATCAAATTAAATTCACTATCCATTATATATCTGTAAAACTTCTAAAAAGCTATGAGGTTATACCTTTCTTTAGTACTTTTATAGTCAATTTTCAATAGAAAGACACTATGCCAGTAGAGCCAAAATTAACTAGATTTAATCAAAGCGTTTTATCAAAATATCAGATATACAATAGTATATTCATGACATTACCATTTGATGCAGTTACAAAAACGGGAGTGTTGCTTCCTCTATTTCATGAAACCTGTAAAAAAGGATTTGCACAAGGGGATAACCCAACAACCATTGTAGATACTTTTTTCTCAAAATACCAAGCAAGAAGAAACAAAGAGAGTCAGATAAATTTACTTTTTAGATTCATTCAATATATAGAAAGGCAAGTCGTATTATTTGACGCCATTGAAGATGCTTCATTTTCAACAGTAAATAATATGGAAGGTGTTGGTACTCTAAGAAACTTAAAAGGCTCAGCAAATGCAGAAGGAAATCTTGATGAACTCAAAGAATTTCTTGAAGAATTTAAGGTACGTATTGTATTAACAGCACACCCTACTCAATTCTACCCAGGGTCTGTATTAGGCATAATAACAAACCTTACCGATGCTATTAAGAGAAACGATCTTTCAGATATAAATAATCTTTTTGGTCAATTAGGTAAAACACCGTTCTTTAAACATAAAAAACCTACACCTTATCAAGAAGCTAAAAGCTTAATTTGGTATTTGGAAAATGTGTTTTATGAAACCTTTGGTGATATTTACAATTACATACAAACCAATATTTATGATGACGGTAAAAAGCACAACGACATCATTAATGTAGGGTTTTGGCCAGGAGGTGACCGGGATGGAAATCCATTTGTAAAGCCTGAGACGACTTTAAAAGTAGCCAAAAAGCTGAAGAAAGCAATACTTAAAAAGTACTATCAAGATTTAAAGGACTTAAGAAAAAAACTAACCTTTAGAGGTGTTGAAGAGCGTATCATTCGTTTGGAGACTATCATGTATGACTACAGCATAAACCTCAAAACTAAAAAGGCTATTAGTGCTAAAGAATTGCGTGCAGAACTTTTAAGCATAAGAGATGTTATTGTTGAGCAACACCAATCGCTTTACGTTAACGAAATAAACAACTTAATTAATAGAGTACATCTGTTTGATTATAGATTTGCAACATTAGACATTAGACAGGACAGTAGAATTCACCATAATGTATTTACCACGGTTATTGATCACTTAATTGCCTCTGGAAATTCTTCATTCCCGGACAACTACCATGATCTATCAGAGGGTGAGCAAATTAAAATTCTTTCAAAGGCTGATGACTCAATTGCAGACTTAGAAATTTTTGAAGATGAAATGGTTCGCAATACCTTAAAAACTATTGCTATCATAAAAGACATACAAGAAAGCAATGGAGAGCGTGGTGCTAACCGATACATTATTAGTAACAACCAAACGGCACTTAATGTGATGCAATTATTTTCTATGTTGAAAATAGTCGCTTTCAAAGACGAATTAACTGTAGATGTTGCTCCGCTTTTCGAAACCATCCCCGATTTAGAAAATGCGCCTGGCGTAATGGAACAATTGTACCAAAACCCAGAATATATGGCTCATTTAAGAGCAAGAGGAAGCAAGCAACACATTATGCTTGGGTTCTCTGATGGTACCAAGGATGGTGGTTATTTAATGGCCAACTGGGGTATTTATAAAGCCAAAGAGTTACTTACTGAAATGTCTAGAAAATATGATATTACAGCTATTTTCTTTGATGGTCGTGGTGGACCACCAGCACGTGGTGGTGGAAAAACCCATAATTTCTATTCATCATTAGGGCCAACTATTGAGGACAAAGAAGTGCAAATAACCATACAAGGGCAGACCGTAAGTTCTAACTTTGGTACAAATGATTCCGCGCAATACAACTTAGAGCAATTAATTAGTTCTGGTATTAAAAACAGAATTGATGGTGAAAAAAACCTATTGTCTGATGAAGACAGATTGGTTATGAATACTCTAGCAGAGACCAGTTATCAGACCTATAAAGACTTTAAAGGCCATGAAATGTTTATTCCTTATTTGGAGCGCATGAGCACATTAAAGTATTATGCCAAAACTAACATTGGTAGTAGACCATCAAAAAGAGGAAAATCTGATAAATTAGTATTTTCAGATCTTAGAGCTATTCCTTTTGTAGGGTCTTGGAGTCAGTTAAAACAAAATGTACCAGGTTTCTACGGTGTTGGAACAGCGCTAAAACAATACGAAGACAAAGGTGAATGGAGCAAGGTGGAACAATTATATAACAACTCTAAATTCTTCAAAACGCTGTTAGAAAACAGTATGATGTCTTTAACCAAGTCGTTCTTTGATTTAACAAAATACATGTCTAAGGATGAAGAATTTGGTGGATTTTGGAACATTATTTTTGAAGAGTATAAAATCACGAAAAGGTTACTATTGAAGCTTACAGGCTATAGCGAATTAATGGAGAATGAACCTTCAGGTAAGGCGTCTATCCAAGTAAGAGAATCAATAGTACTGCCTTTATTAACTATTCAGCAATATGCGCTTAAAAAGGTTCAAGAACTAGAAAAAGCGGGGGTTGCTGCTGATGATCCTGAAAAATTAATTTTTGAAAAAATTGTAACACGCTCTTTATTCGGAAATATTAATGCTAGTAGAAACTCTGCATAAATTCAACGCATAGAAGGATTACAAATAAAAACGAAAAACCTCGCTTATTTAAAGCGAGGTTTTTTTATGTCAATTATTTATACTCCATTGAATAACCGAGTATTATGATACACAAAGCAACCCTTTTGACTGAGACAAGACTGAAACCTGAACAAGTAAAAACAATCCGAAAAACGTCGTTGTAGTATCAAAAAAAAGATGTCTTGCAAACGCAAGACATCTTTCGATTATATATAACTAAGAAACTAAAATTTAGTGCTCATTTAAACGAAAATCTGGATAAGCATCCATACCATGTTCGTGTGCATCTAAACCTTCTAATTCTTCTCTTTCTGAAACTCTAATTCCAACCGTCTTCTTCATTATAAAGAATATAATAAATGCCGAAGGAATACATATTGCAGCATAAGATAAAACACCTACTAATTGACTCACAAATTGATCTACACCTGCTAGTGCTCCAAAGATTCCAACTGCTAATGTACCCCAAATACCACAAATTAAGTGTACTGCGATAGCACCAACTGGATCATCTAATTTAATAGCATCTATAAATGCCACTGCAAATACAATAAGCGCACCTGCTATAGCCCCAATAGCGATTGCATTTTCAGGACTCATTTGGTCTGCTCCAGCAGTAATACCTACTAAACCACCTAAAATACCATTTAAAAACATAGTTAAGTCTAAGTTCTTATATTTTAAGAAAGACACCAAAGCACTAACTACTCCACCTGCAGCTGCAGCTAAACATGTAGTTACTAAGGTTAATGATGTTAACTCTGGATCAGCTGAAAGTACAGAACCTCCATTAAATCCAAACCATCCTAACCATAAAATTAATACGCCGGCAGTTGCAAGAGGAATACTATGTCCTGGGATTGCTTGAGGCTTACCATCTTTGAATTTACCAATTCGAGAACCTAATAAATATACGGCCACTAAAGCTGCCCATCCTCCAACAGAATGTACTAAAGTTGATCCTGCAAAATCATAAAATGGTGTTTCTCTCATATCTAAGAATCCACCACCCCATTTCCAAGATCCAGCAAGTGGATATACTATACCTACATATATGACAGTAAAAATCATAAAAGGCCCAATTTTCATACGTTCAGCAACAGCACCTGATACAATTGTAGCGGCTGTAGCAGCAAACATTCCTTGAAACAAGAAATCGGTCCACCAAGTATAACCTCCATCAGCATATTCTGGAGTCATTCCATTTTCTGGAGGTGCAATACCAAATCCAGCAAAATTAAAAAACCCTGAAGAGCCCTCTTCAAAACCTGGGTACATTAAGTTAAAACCTATTAAATAATAAAGCAATAGGCCTACGGTAATTATAAAGATATTTTTAAATAATATGTTAATTGTATTTTTTTGCCTAGTTAATCCTATTTCTAAAAATGCAAATCCTGTATGCATAAAGAAAACTAGTGCTGTACAGATCATCATCCATACATTATTCGCTGTAAATAATCCTTCCATTATAATTGTTTTAAATAATTTTATTTTAAAGTGTCTCCACCCTTTTCACCTGTTCTTATCCTGTAACACTCATTGACATCTGATACAAATATCTTTCCATCTCCTACCTCTCCTGTTCCAGCAGAATTAAGTATAGCCTGAATGGTTACTTCTTCAAAATCATCATTTACAACGATAGCTAAGTGTCTACGCTGAATATCACTTGTACTATATGAAACCCCTCTATAAACATGACCTTCCTTCTCATTTCCAAGACCGGTTACATCCCAATAAGAGAAAAAATTCACACCAACTTCGTGAAGCGCTTCTTTTACCACACGATATTTGGATTTTCTAATAATTGCTTCAATTTTTTTCATAATGTCTTCTAGTTATTTTGGTTAGATTCCAAAAGTAAAAAATAATTTAGATTCTACATTCTTTTAAGCGAACCATGAAATCACAATAAAAGGATGTCTAAAATAATAGACATCCTTTTAGTAACACTTAAACTAATTAAACTAAATTTTGAATTTCTTTCAATTTAAAATCTATATTTCTTCAATCATTAATTTATCGCTCAGTTGCGAAAAATTAATCTTCTATTTCTCTTTGTCTTTTTCCTGGGTAAGCTAAAGCACCGTGCTCTGAAAGATCCAATCCTTCTACTTCCTCATTTTCAGTAACTCTTAATCCTAATGTTTTCTTAAGAATAGACAAGAATATAAATGATGTTACTACGGCCCAAATGGCGTAAGCCAAAGTTCCAATTAATTGCGCTACAAACTGTGCAGATCCTCCACCGTTAAACAGTCCAATTCCAGTATCACCATCAACACCCCAAAGTCCAATAACAAGAGTACCCCAAGCACCGGCAACACCGTGTACTGAAAATGCACCAACGGCATCATCAATCTTAAGTTTTTGTTCTACAAATTCCATTGAGAATACCACAATGATACCTCCTATAAAACCAGCAATAATAGCACCGCCTTCTGTCATGTTACCACAACCAGCAGTAATACTTACTAAACCAGCTAAAGCACCATTTAAAGTCATATCTAAATTTGGCTTTTTGTATCTAAACCAAGATAAGAACAAAGCACCAACAGCACCAGCAGAAGCAGCAAGGTTAGTTACCAATACAACCATAGACGCACCAACAGCATCATCACCTCCCCAAGCTAATTGAGAACCACCATTAAACCCAAACCATCCAAACCAAAGGATAAACACACCTAAAGCAGCTAATAATTTGTTGTGACCTGGAATATTTACGGCTTTACCATTTAAATATTTTCCAATTCTTGGGCCTACAAGGAAAGCAGCAACTAAAGCAGCCCATCCACCAACGGCGTGTACTACAGAAGAACCTGCAAAATCAATAAATTCAGCTGGCATAACACCATCGGTATCATTCAACCATCCACCATTCCATTCCCAACCACCAGCGATTGGATAAATGATTGCTGTTAAAATAACTGAGAAAATAATATAGGTAGTATACTTTGTTCTACCAGCAATAGCACCAGATACAATAGTTGCAGCTGTTGCACAAAATACGGTTTGGAAGAATAAATCTGCAGGACCTTGGTTAAACATAAAACCACTCCATCCTATCCATCCACTAGCAGATTCTCCATACATCAATGAATAACCAACAAACCAGAATACTAATGATCCTACTGCAATATCCAAGACATTTTTCATTGCAATATTCACAACATTTTTTGAACGCGTCATACCAGACTCAACCAATGTGAATCCAGCTTGCATTAAGAATACTAAGATACCAGAAATAAGCATCCATAACATTCCCATATCGCCTTCAACAGCGGCAGTATCTTGCATTATAAGGGGCATATTTAATAATGACATAATAAATAATTTTTAGGGTTAGTTAATAATAAAAAAAAAGGCAAGTGCTCTAGTTTAGAGAACTTGCCTTTTATATTCTCTATATTTTTTTTAATACTTATCTTTCTTAGAAAGTATAAATTGCAGCTAAAGTGAAGGCAGCTAAGCTATCTGAAGGCGCACCATCACTATCAATAAAGTTTCCGTAAATTTCATCGCCAGAATCTAAACGAAGTTCAGGCTTGATAATTAAGTTATCTACAGTAAAGCTTCCTGTTAACGTTGTTGCAAAAACACTTTCGTCATTGTTTGCATCACCATGAAGTGCAAAATACTCACCTCTTAAACCTAAACCAAAAGAATCAGATAGTGACAATTGTGGATATAAAGCAGCACCGTAAAAACCAGAACCGTCATTATCATTATAAGCAGCATTAATTCCTAAGTAAAATGCATCACCAAAATCAAATCCACCAGTATAATCAATTTCAAATCCTAAACCACCATTATTACCACTGTCATAGTATAAGTTTAAAAACTGTCCTTTGTACCCTAATTGAGCACCAAGTGCATATTCTCCTGTCATAGAAACATCATTTGTATCCCATGGGTTAGTCAATGCTAACATTAAGCTAAAATCATCAGATAAAGCAAAATCTGCTTTTAAACCCATATGAGAAAATGGCCCACTTGAAAATAAATATGAACAGCTGTAGTTAAAGTTTCCTGCAGGCGCAATAACCTCATATCCTAAAAAGGTATTCCATCTACCAAAAGTTAAGGTTGTTTTATCAGAAACATTCCAGTAAACATAAGCTTGATTTACAATACCATCAACAATATCATTACTAAAAGTAGCACCGGCACCTCTTGGCCCAGTAACTAAATCAATAACTGCTCCTGCTTTCTCACCTTCATAACCAACTATAAGATTTGCCATACCTAAAGCAAAACCAGACTGACCTGCAAAAGCAGTTCCAAAGGTTGCACCTTGATTATCTGGAGCTGATAAGTACGTTTGATAATAAGCATCTACAGAACCTGTAATTGAAAGTTTTTTTTCTGTCGCTTCTTCTTGAGCAAATATCGCTGTTGCTACAAGAAGCATTGAAAGAGTAAATAATTTTTTCATAATTGTTTTCATTTTAAGTTTTTTAATTAGTAAGACCTAAATGTTTTGGTTGTTTTTCTAGGTCTTTTTTTCTTAGAACGAGTCAAAACTATGTCAAAAAGATTTAACCCCCATAAAAAATAGGGGTAATTGAGTTACTTTTATCAATATTCCATTTTTTACCCTATTTTTTTAAGGGTATTCACAATAATATTTGATTTATTGGTTTTTCAACAACTTTGGAATTTGAATTATTGTCAGTATTTTCCATGTTTTAATGACATTACTCTTAAGAATTAATAAGAAAACAAATGGAAATTCATATTTCTGCAATTACACCTATAATATATGGTTTGAATATTTATTAAAAAACTGGTGTAATATTGATATATAATTATTTTTATCTTGACTTCTCCTATAAAATCGAAATAATGAAATAGCGAATATGGAAAATCAAAAACTAGGGCGTATCTTAGCCCTTCAACTCAAGTTTTTAAAACCAATATTTGTTGATTATGCTGAAGAAACAAGGACTTTACTCACCGGAATTTGAACATGAAAATTGTGGCGCCGGTTTTATTTGTAATCTAAAAGGAGAGAAAACAAATCAAATTATACATGATGCCTTAGAAATTCTTGTAAAATTGGAGCACCGTGGTGGTGTAAGTGCCGATGGAAAAACAGGTGATGGTGCTGGTTTATTAATTGATATCCCTCATGACTATTTTAATCGTGTATGTGATTTCACTTTACCTGCCCAAAGAGAATATGCTGTAGGTATGGTTTTTTTACCTAAAGCGTCTAACCAATATGATTTTTGTAAAAAGACTTTTGAAAAGGAAATTGAAGAGCAAGGGCTTTCTATTTTAGGATGGAGAAAGGTGCCTGTTGATTCTTCTCAATTAGGACAAATAGCTTTGGCTTCTGAGCCTAATATAGAACAGCTTTTCATTGGGAAAAAAGAGGACATCAGTGAGGCTGATTTTAAAGCGAAACTGTATGCTGCAAGAAAAATAACTGAGCACGCTATTATAGAATCTAAAATCTCTGAAAGCGGTTATTTTTATGTGCCAAGTTTATCTAACACGACTATAATATATAAAGGTATAATAATGCCTGAAGATATTGGCCCTTATTATACCGATTTACAGCAAATTGATTTGGTTACACGTTTAGCCTTAGTACATCAGCGTTTTTCTACAAACACTATGCCTACTTGGGAATTAGCTCAGCCATTTCGCTTTATGTGTCAAAATGGTGAGATCAATACCTTAAGAGGTAATGTAAGCCGTATGCGCGTTCGTGAAGAAATCATGAAAAGTGACGTATTTGGTCCTCAAATAGACAAATTATTTCCAATTATTTTACCTGGAAAATCAGATTCTGCGTCTATGGATATGGTTGTGGAATTATTAACACATACAGGACGCTCATTACCGGAGATAATGATGATGATGATTCCTGAAGCATGGGAAAAACATGCAACCATGTCTGAAGAACGTAAAGCCTTTTACGAATATAACGGCTGCATTATGGAGCCTTGGGATGGTCCAGCTTCTGTACCATTTACAGATGGTGATTACATCGGTGCTTTACTAGACAGAAATGGATTAAGACCGTCTAGGTACACTGTTACAAAAAGCGGTAAACTAATCATGTCTTCTGAAATAGGTGTTGTTAATGTGAATCCTTCCGACGTTAAAGAGCATGGTCGATTAGAACCAGGAAAAATGTTCTTGGTAGACATGAATAAGGGACGTATTATTGAAGACGAAGAGATAAAGAGCAAAATTGTTTCTGAAAGACCTTACAAAGAATGGTTAGACAAAACCCGTCTTCATTTAAGAGATGTGCCATACACCAATGAAACATGTCCTATTGAAACAATAGACATTAAAACACGTCAGCGTTTATTTAACTATACTTTTGAAGATATTCAGGAAGTTATTACGCCAATGGCCATTGTTGGAAAAGAGGCCTTAGGTTCTATGGGTATTGATACCCCTTTGGCTGTATTATCTGACCGCCCACAATTAATATCTAATTACTTCAAACAATTATTTGCTCAGGTTACCAATCCACCATTGGATGGTATTCGTGAAGAAATTGTTACCGATATCAGTTTAAACCTTGGTAAAGACCGCAATATATTTAGTATTACGGACAGACAGTGTAGAAAACTAAGAATTCAAAACCCCGTTATTTCTAATGCCGATTTAGAGAAAATTAGAAGCATTCAAATTGAGAGCTTTAAAGCTGAGACCATTCAGATGCTTTATCCTAAATCAAAAGGTCTTAACGGTCTTGAAGATGCTTTAGAAGATTTGGTAATACAAGTTGAAAAAGCCTTAGAAAGAAAAACGAATATCATTATTCTTTCTGATAGAGGTGTAAACGAAGAAAATGCGCCAATTCCAGCTTTATTAGCATGTTCTTATGTAAATCATCAATTAAACCGTTTACGTAAACGCTCTTATTTTGATATCATAATAGAATCTGCAGAACCAAGAGAACCACATCATTTTGCAACGTTATTTGGTTATGGCGCAAGTGCAATTAACCCATATATGGTTAATGAAATCATCAGAATGCAAGTTAAAGAAGGCTTCATTACTGATATAGATGAACAAAAAGCAGTTGACAACTTTAACAAAGCCATTGGAAAAGGTATTTTAAAGGTGATGAATAAAATTGGAATCTCTACATTACATTCTTACAGAGGTTCTCAGATTTTTGAAATCGTTGGTTTCAATTCGCAATTTGTTGAAAAATACTTCCCGTATACAGCCTCAAGAATTGAAGGTATTGGATTGTATGAAATTGAAAAAGAAATTGATAAACGCTATAAACAAGCTTACCCTGACAATAAAGTTAACAGAAAACTTGGCTTAAATATAGGTGGTGATTATAGATGGAGACGTAATGGTGAAAGACACCTGTTTAATCCTACTACCGTTGCTAAACTACAACAAGCAGTTCGATTAAGTGATCAGAAAAGTTATGATGTTTACTCAAAAGCTATAAATGAGCAGTCAGAAAACTTAATGACTATTCGTGGTTTGTTTGAATTTGATAATTTAGACCCTATTCCATTAGATGAAGTAGAGCCATGGACTGAAATCGTAAAGAAATTTAAAACTGGAGCGATGTCTTATGGTTCCATTTCTCGTGAAGCGCATGAAAATTTAGCGATTGCCATGAACCGTATTGGCGGTAAGTCTAATTCTGGTGAAGGTGGAGAAGATAGAAAACGTTTCCAAAAAGATGTTAATGGTGATAGCAGAAACTCAGCTATTAAACAAGTTGCTTCTGGTCGTTTTGGTGTGACTTCACATTACTTAACCAATGCCAGAGAGATTCAAATAAAAATGGCTCAAGGTGCAAAGCCAGGTGAAGGTGGGCAGCTTCCAGGGGAAAAAGTTTTACCATGGATTGCATCAGCAAGAAACTCAACACCTTTTGTAGGGCTTATTTCGCCACCACCTCATCATGATATTTACTCTATTGAAGATTTAGCACAATTAATTTTCGATTTAAAAAATGCAAATCGTGAAGCTCGTGTTAACGTGAAACTAGTATCTGAAGTTGGTGTTGGTACTATTGCAGCTGGTGTTGCAAAAGCCAAAGCTGATGTGGTATTAATTTCTGGTTATGATGGTGGTACAGGGGCATCCCCGCTTACATCACTTAAACATGCTGGATTACCATGGGAACTTGGTTTATCAGAAGCACAACAAACATTAGTGCTTAACAACCTTAGAAGCCGAATCGTTGTTGAATGTGATGGCCAATTAAAAACGGGTAGAGATGTTGCTATTGCAGCCTTATTAGGTGCTGAAGAGTTTGGTTTTGCAACAGCTCCTTTAGTAGCTTCCGGATGTATCATGATGCGTAAATGTCACTTAAACACTTGTCCTGTTGGAATAGCCACTCAAGATAAAGAGTTACGTAAAAACTTTAAAGGTACTCCTGAACATGTCATTAACTTTTTCTACTACATTGCAGAAGAATTAAGAGGCATAATGGCTCAATTAGGATTCAGGACTTTAGCTGAAATGGTTGGTCAAACGCACAAAATAAATGCGAATAAAGCAATTAAACACTATAAGGCGAAAGGTTTAGATTTATCTAGCATTTTACACAGACCTTCAGCCTACAGAGATCTTACCGTAAGAAATACAGAAACACAAGATCATAATTTAGAAAGCGTTTTAGACTTTGACATACTTAAAGACTCACATAGAGCTTTATACAGAAAAGAAAAAACAAACCTATCTTACCCAATTAAGAATATTAATCGTACGGTAGGCGCTATTGTAAGTAATGAGATTTCAAAAATTTATGGCCATTTAGGATTACCTGAAGACACCTTAAATATCAACTTTACAGGATCTGCGGGTCAAAGTTTCGGTGCTTTTGGTGCACACGGCTTAACCTTCACCGTTGATGGTAATACAAACGATTATTTAGGTAAAGGGCTTTCAGGAGCGAAACTAATTGTTAAAAAACCAGAAACAGCAGATTTCATTGCCGAAAACAATATTATCATAGGTAACGTTTGTTTATTTGGTGCTGTTGAAGGTCAGGCTTATATTAATGGTATCGCAGGCGAACGGTTTGCTGTTAGAAACTCTGGAGCTACGGCAGTAGTTGAAGGTGTTGGTGATCACTGTTGTGAATATATGACTGGTGGTAAAGTCATTGTATTAGGAAATACAGGAAGAAATTTCGCTGCAGGTATGAGCGGCGGGATTGCTTATGTTTATGATCCGGACAACAAATTTGTAAATGGTTTATGTAATACAGAAACTATAGAATTTGAAGATTTTACTACTGAAGATGCTTCAGATTTAAAAGGACTAATTGAAAAGCATGTGCTTTATACAAATAGTAATAGAGGAAAAGAATTATTGGCAGACTGGGATACTAGCTTAGGAAACTTTGTGAAAGTAATGCCAATAGAGTACAAAAAAGCGCTTGCCCGTTTAGCAACTGGCGAAGTAATGGTAGAAGAATTAACAACAGCATAGTGTCATGGGTAAAGTAACCGGATTTAAAGAATTTGAAAGACAAGATGAAAAGTACACTTCTGTAGAAGACCGTGTGCAAAATTATAATGAATTTACAGTTCCATTAAGTGATTCTGAGATTACCAAACAAGGATCTCGTTGCATGGATTGCGGAATACCATTTTGCCATAGTGGGTGTCCACTAGGTAATTTAATTCCTGATTTTAATCATATGGTACACCAAGGAGAATGGCAAAAAGCCTCTTGGTTATTACATTCTACAAATAATTTCCCTGAATTTACAGGAAGATTATGTCCAGCACCTTGTGAAAAGTCATGTGTATTAGGTATTATTGAAGACCCTGTATCTATTGAAAATATAGAAAAGAATATTGTAGAACGTGCTTTTAAAGAAGGCTGGATTAAACCTCAACCTCCAGAAACTAGAACAGGAAAAACGATTGCTGTAGTTGGTTCTGGCCCTGCAGGTCTGGCGGCTGCTCAGCAATTAAACAGAGCGGGACATACGGTAACTGTTTTTGAACGTGATGATGAAATTGGAGGACTACTGCGTTATGGTATTCCTAACTTCAAAATGGAGAAAGGCATTATAGACCGTCGTGTAGCTATTTTAGAAGCGGAAGGCATTACGTTTAAAACCAATGTAAATGTTGGTGTTAATTATGATGTTGAAGATTTAAAAGCATTTGATTCTGTAGTGCTTTGTGGTGGTGCAACTGAAAGACGCAGCTTACCAACCCCAGGTATAGATGCTGATGGTGTAGTACAAGCTATGGATTTCTTAACGCAACAAACAAAAGTATTGTTTGGCAAAAAGGTAGAAAACCAAGTTATGGCCACCGATAAAAATGTAATTGTTATAGGTGGTGGTGATACCGGTTCCGATTGTATTGGTACTTCTAACCGTCATGGGGCTAAATCTGTAGTGAATTTTGAGATCATGCCAAAACCACCAGGACACCGTTCGCCAACAACACCTTGGCCATTTTGGCCATTACAGTTAAAAACATCGTCTTCTCATGAAGAAGGGGTTGAACGTAACTGGTTGATTAACACAAAAGAATTTGTTAAAGATAAAAACGGCAAATTAATCGCTTTAAAAACGGTTAACGTCGAGTGGAAAATGGTTCCAGGACAGCGTCCTCAACTTATAGAAATTGCAGGAACGGAAAAAACTTGGCCTTGTGATTTAGCATTACTAGCCCTCGGGTTTGCAGGACCTGAAAGCACTTTAGCTGATAAATTAGGACTTAAAACCGATGCCCGTTCAAATTACAAAGCGGAATATGGTAAGTACCAAACTAATGTCCCTAATATATTTACCGCTGGGGATATGCGTAGAGGACAATCGTTAATTGTTTGGGCTATTTCTGAAGGAAGAGAAGCCGCAAGACAAGTAGATTTATATTTAATGGGTAAGTCTAATTTACCATCAAAGGATGTTACAGGCGATTTAGTGGCCATGTAATGTATAAAAAAATGCGAACCAAAAGGTTCGCATTTTTTATTTATAAGTATTTTTATATCCTATTTATAAAAATTCATCTCATCTAAATACTCCCAAACATGCTCCGGAAACATTGGCTTTACATTTTTACCCGCTGCAATAGCCTTTCTTATAAAAGTAGATGAAATTTGCATGACAGGAGCATCGATACAATGGACTTTTTTGTGATTAAGAAATGGTGTTTCAACCTTGTCTTGGGAAACTCTAGGATACACATAAATATGATGCCGCTCTAGAATGACCTCATGGTTTTTCCATTTATGAAATCCCTTTAAATTGTCCTCACCCATAATTAGTGAGAAGGTATGTGTAGGGTACTTCTCTTCTAAATGAATCAAGGTATTCACCGTATAATTAGGCTGCGGTAAATTAAACTCAATATTACTAGGCTCTAAATGCGGGTAATCCTTAGTTGCACGATATACCATTTCATAGCGCTGATGATTGTCTAAAAGTGTCGATTTCTTTTTAAATGGATTATGTGGGGTTACCACAAACCAAACTTGATCTAAATCACTAAATTCAGCAATGTGGTTTGCAATTATTAAATGCCCAACATGAATGGGATTAAAAGAACCAAAATACAATCCTATTTTCATGATGAGAACTTAAGACTTAATAAAGGTACTTATTTTTTCATGAGCCTCCTCTAAGGCGTGTTCTAAAGTATCGTTTACTACAATAGTATCAAATAATGGAGCCGTAGCTAATTCTGCTGATGCCTTGGCAACTCGCATATTTATTTTATCCTCAGACTCCGTTTTACGCTTTTTTAGTCGTATTTTTAATTCATCAACACTTGGAGGCTTTACAAATACTGCCAAAGTTTCATCAGGATATTTTCTTTTAATTCTAAGACCCCCAGAAACATCAATATCAAAAATAACATTCTTGCCTTTTGCCCATATACGTTCAACTTCTGTTTTTAAAGTACCATAGAAATTATCACGGTACACTTCTTCCCACTCTAAGAATTCATCATTTTTAATTTTCGACTTAAATTCTTCAGCAGATAGGAAATAATAATCTTTACCATGTTCTTCTGTACCACGTTTAGCACGAGATGTAGCTGATATAGAAAACTCTAAGTTTAAATCCTGTATGCCTAATAAATGCCTAACAATAGTGGTCTTCCCAGAACCTGATGGCGCCGAAAAAACGATAAGCTTACCTTTTATTGCAGTTTCTTTTTTCACAAATCACTTATTTATTAAAGTACATTTAATAATTGCTCCTTAATCTTTTCTAACTCATCTTTCATTTGAACCACTAACTGCTGCATGGGTGCATAATTACTTTTAGAACCAATGGTATTAATTTCTCTTCCCATTTCCTGACTTATAAAACCTAATTTCTTCCCATTTGATTCGTTAGATTTCATAGATTCTGCAAAGTAGTTCAGGTGATTTTTTAACCGTACTTTTTCTTCTGTTATGTCAAACTTTTCAATATAATATACCAATTCCTGCTCAAACCTATTTTCATCGTACTTCTCTTTTAATTCTGTCACCCCTTTTAATAAGCGCTCTCTAACGCCTTCAACACGTTCAGGATCCATGGCTATAACTTGATCCAATATATCCTCAATGCTTCGAATTCGTGCATTAAAATCCTGTTCAAGCACTTTCCCTTCATTTAGTCTATAATCCACTAAATCATCTATCGCTTTTCGAATTTCAGCCTCAATAGTATGCCACTCATTTTCATCAATCTCTTCTCTAATTGTATTTAAGGCATCGGGAAATCGAACTGCCATTTTAAGCAATTCGGTAGTATCACCATCAACAACTTCCTTTAATTGGGCTATATATTGTTTGACCACCGGTGTATTTATCTGAGACGATGTGTCTTCGGCAGTGGCCTCAACATAAATTGAAAAATCCACTTTACCACGCACTAATTTATCAGCAAGCACTTTTCGTATGGCAAGCTCCTTTTCTCTGTAAATAGAGGGCATTCTTGCGTTTAAATCTAAATTTTTACTGTTTAAAGATTTAAGCTCTATTGTTACTTTTTTTGTGGGCAGTTGCAATACAGATTTTCCATAACCTGTCATTGAATATATCATAGATACAATAATTTAAGTTCTGCAAAGGTAACAAAACCATAAGTATGCGAAACACTTTAGCCACAAGTTAAAACTACTTTAAAAGCAAAACCTATTTATTAGATCATTAATACATCATTCTAAGCAATTAATTCTGATAATTAGGTATTCAAAACACCAAGAATATTGCTCTAGAAAATGCGTTTAAATTCATCTCTAATACATATTGTTTTAGAACTGCAGCTACCAACCGGTAACCCCGTTAATTAAGCCAATGCTTATTCATAAACAAATTCTACATCATCAATAATCAACAAACTACCAATAGCGCCAGCAAAATTAGCGCCATCATAACTAGAGGATCCAACAAAAGTAACATGTGTTGGCAAAACAAAACTTGCCGAATCTTTACTCACATAGCGGCCTTCTATGGGCTTCATATAATCAGGAAAACTATCATCTAAAGCGCCATATGTAAATTCAAGCTCTTTTGTAGTTAACTCATTTTGAACCTCTTCATTTCTAAACCAAGCTGTAGCAAGTCGCTCAATTTTCCCTCCTGACCGCACCTCTAAAAGCGCATAAACATCACATGCATCACTATAGTCTAATAAGTCACCATCTTTATTTTTGTTTTCATTACCCGGCTGATAGGCATATTTAAACTTAACTTTTACCGGACGCCCTATAAAGGGTGTTCCAAACTCAATGGCTGCTTGTGGATTGGTAGGATCTATATTATCAGAATTAAAAACACCAGTAAAAATGGATCCTGCTGAAATAGGGGCCCCGAATGTCCCAGCTAATTTACCATTATCGAGCGTTTCCATTTTAGCGGCTAGATTACTACTTCCAAGATCCAAGGGTGTTGTAGCTAACTTATTTAATATTTGAGTGCCCGGATTACCGGTACCCCATATGGTAGAAGTAGCATCTATTCCCGGTTCAAAATAATCAGCACTTGTTTTATACCATTGATTTAGATCATAATTATCAAGCTGCGGGTTTGCTGTTGCAATAAATGACTTTATTTTCCAATTATATTTAGTACCATCTTCTGCGGTAATTACAATGAATTGAGGAGTTTCTAAATTTAAAGTATCTCCAATCGCCGTATCAGCCGAAGCAAACGAAGACAACACAAGTTCTGTTAATACAATGGTTGACAAATCTACACCAGAAGGAATCTCAACAATAACCTGAAGACTATCATTATTTATTTGTGCATTTGAAGCCTGATTACTTAACGAGACACTCTTGATATTACCATAACTTGAATAACCAAAATAATCTTCACCCACGCAAGAAGCAATCAGCACTAAAAGCATAAGAAGTGTAATCTTTTTCATGAACTAAAAATTTATTTTCGTTGTTTTGTTCTTCCAAAATAGTAAGCCAATCCAAGTTTTAAAGACAGAATATCAATATTAAAATCCACATTATGTCTAACTTCCTGAGATTGTTCTACACCATTTATTTCTCTATTCTTAACATTGAGTTCATAACCTAAAACATCCAATTGTACTTCAAAAGCAAAATTTTCCATAGCAAAAAAAGTAATGCCAGGACTAATTCCTAAACGGAAATTGAAGCTATCATCATAAACCTTTTCTATTTCATCCTCGTCTTTAGTATTACGTGTCAACCCATTACTTACACCGAATAATAGGCCAACTTCAGTAAAAAAACTCAGGCGCTCATTTTCAGTCAACGGCACTGATGATCTCACATATGGAGCCAAACTGTATGCTCTTGTAATAGACTTCGATTGGATAGTATCGGAAGATTTTAGTAAAATACCATCAAATTTTTCTTCCATAAAATCGAAGTTTATACCAACCATGCCATAGTTTCCAGTAAAATACCCGCCTTTTAAGGTTATATTAAAACCATGGTTATCGCCTTCTATAACCTTTTGAATGATTTGATCCACATTGGTTAAGCTTTTATCGGTTAAAGAAAAAGATAAACCTGTGTAAAAATTTCGTTTTCTGAATGGCGTGAAATCATTAGAATAATAACTCGACATTAATTCATATGGAGACCTGCCCATACTAATACTGTCCTTTTCTTGGGCAATCATTGAAGACGAAAATATTAAAACGCTAAGTGCTACTAAAAAGAGATACCTCATTTTTAAAGTTTAAAACCTGAATCTAATTACAATAACAAAATTTTATATCAAATTAAAGAAATTAAAACAAACAAACCAGCAAAAAACCTGCGTACTAGATTGATTTCAACTAAAGGGTTTTGATACTTTATAGGCATTTTATTTTACCTGCCAAAAGACTCTCCAATTCTAAAGTATAATCCCCAATCTCCTTTTCCTGCCGCTACATCAATACCAATATTAATACGTTCTTTTGGTATCATCATGTATCTAACCCCTACACCACCTCCGGGCAATATTGGGGCATCTCCAAAATCGGAAAAATTTTCAATGGCCGTTGCCAATCCAAAAAACCCAACAACACCAAACTTGTTTTCAAATCGCCATCTATATTCTGATTGGATGGCATAGACTTGGTTATCACGATACTTACCATTAGAATATCCTCTAATATCGTCTTGACCAACCACATTCTGCCCTTGAAATGGCACATCTCCCGTAGCAATCGATGCTGTTACGCGCGTGGCTATAATCTTTCTCTCAGAACTTAAGGGGTAATAGTGATTATAGGTTAATTCAAAACTCTCAAAGTTATCTGCGCTATTGAGCCAAGTTCTAAAGAAATCATTCTTAAACTCAACGTTAAAACCCTTATATGGGTTTAGTTGATTATCTCGCTCATCATAGTTAAAAAGATAACCCAAACTATTCATCCGGCGTTCATCAGTAAGAATTTCTGGTGGTAAAAAATCAGGCAAGTCAAAATCTGTTTTACTCTTAGAGATTACGGTTCTTACTCCACCGTACAATTTCCCTATTAGTTTTCTTTCTACCTTTAGCATAGCAAATTCTGCCCTAGTATTAAAGCCAATAAAATCTCCGCCAATAACTGGAATTTCCTGCCAATATTGATAGTTAATATTTCCTAATCCTGCACCAAACATAATGCGCCATCGATCCTCATTCAAATACAGTTTCTGAAATGCAGCTGCGAAAAAAGTATTATTAGTAGAATACATAGCAAAAACACCTGTAGAGGAGGTAGGCGAAATAGTATCTTTTGTACTTACCTTATAGAATATTTGCCCCATAGCTCCGGCACTTAAACCAATAGCATTACTATAATTTACAACTGGGATTCCTGCAAAATTGACCTTTTTTATAGAGTCCGTTTTCTTTTGAGAATAACCAAAAACAAAACAACTCCAAACGATTAATACAACTAATGTTCTATTCATTTTTAATTATTCTACTCAAACAAAAAAGCAAAATGATGCGAATTGCTATACCTCTTCGGCTCTTTCAATTTCTTTTTTTAGAGATTTCAATCCTATAGCCAGACCAATATTTACGATACCTGCGAGCATAACGCCAAACCCTATCCAATAAGTAATGGCAAGCGTACCAGCTAATAAGTTATTGGTAAGGACAAAACCAATAAAAATAGTAAATAACCCGCCAATTAGTCCTAACCACCAATACGGCACGCCTTCCTTTTTATCCTGGAATGCACTAACAAAATTCATTACACCAGCAACAATTAGCCAAAAGCCAACTATAAATGGAAGCGTTGCTGCTGTTACTGCAGGGTTAGATAATAAGATAAAGGCTATAAAAATATCGATAAGCCCAACAGCCAATGTCCATCCCCAATTTTCTTGGGTGTCTTTTACGGCAAAAGACATAAATACTTGGGTAATCCCAATGAACAATAAACTAACACTTAAGTATATGGCAAGACCAACCAATGCCCCTAAAGGATGCCTAAATATCAATATGGCTAAAATGATTAACACAATACCTCTTATTAAAGTTAACCACCAATACTTGTTTAATGTTTTCATGAATTTTGTTTTAGGTAATAATTAATTAGTTCTTAATTTTTTAATCGTCTTAACCATTTTAGTGATTTATTATAATATCGAATAATCAATAGCCCTTAAGTGAATACTGAGGCTCTAATATTGCTTTTTTGATACCCTTAATGAATTAAATTATAATAGAGGGTTGCATTTAAAGGATCACTAATTAATAAAAATAAACATTTTAACTGAAAGAATAACCTGCTCAATTTAAAAAAGGTTGATAAATTAATTTATCAACCTTTTAGTTTTTTTTGGGATAAAACTAAAAAACACCCTGTATATTATAATACGGGGTGTTTTTAATAAAAAATAAATGTCCTTTTACTTCAGCTCAATCTTCTGAGTCGTATTATAATCATCGCCTCTAATAGCCTCAAATTTGGCTAACATATCCTGGAGTTTTTCCTTGTTACTTTTTGCTAGATTATTTTGCTGACCTATATCTTCCTTTAGATTATATAATTGAAATTCTTTTGAATTTCCTATCTCAATATTAACATCGTCTATTTTAGCAGGCCCTTTATAAGGCGGAATCATTACCCAATCCCCTTCTTTGTAAGCTGTTCTTGAAGTAGCCTCAATAACTAAATCATCTCTGCCAGCATTAGATTTTCCTAAGAAAACATCTACTAACCCTTGGCTATCACCTGCTTTAACATCACTACCTACTAGTTGTGCTAAAGAAGAAAGCACATCCAATTGACAAACTAAAGCATCAGAAACGCCTGAATTAATAGTACCCTTCCAATACGTAAAAAACGGCACGCGAGTTCCAGCTTCAAAAAGGCTATATTTACCACCTCTCAAACTACCACCTGGAGTATGATCTCCAAGCTTTTCAACAGCCTCATCATAATACCCATCATTTAAAACAGGACCATTATCACTTGAAAAAATAATTAAGGTGTTCTCTAGCAACCCTTCTTCTTTTAAAGTATTAATGAATTCTCCAATACACCAATCTGCTTCTACTATTACATCTCCTCTAGGTCCTAAGCCTGAAGCACCAACAAATCTAGGGTGCGGTGTTCTTGGAACATGAGGTTGTTGCATGGCATAGTATAAAAAGAACGGTTCATTTTTATGTTGTTTCACATAATTTTGAGCCCCCTTTAAAAAGTGATCGGCCATATCTTCATCTTTCCATTTCGCTGCTTCTCCACCTTTCATATACCCAATTCGCGGAATACCATTTACAATACTACTGTTATGTCCATGGTGCCATTTCATTTTTAATAATTCAGGATTGTCAATGCCATTTGGTTGTCCTTCAAAATTTGTCTTGTAATTAATTTCAATAGGGTCATTCGGATCTAGTCCAACCACATCTCCATTCTCAATGTATACTGTAGGCACTCTATCTTGCGTAGCAGCCATGATATATGAATAATCAAAACCAACTTCATTAGGACCTGGACTTACATGCGCATTCCAATTGACATGTCCACTGCCTAAACCAAGGTGCCATTTTCCAACAATTCCAGTATGATAGCCTTTTGCCTTTAGCATTTTAGGCACAGTCATTTGATCAGTACCAATAATTAGAGGGGCGGTACCTGGTAAAATTTTGGCATTCTTTTCCCGCCAAGGATACACACCTGTTAATAATGCATATCGGCTGGGTGTACATGTTGCGGAAGAGGCAAAACCATTAGTAAAACGTACACCATTATTAGCTAAATAATCCATATTGGGCGTTTTTATTTCAGTAGCCCCATTAAACCCAACATCCCCATAACCTAAATCATCAGTATAAATGATTACAATATTAGGTTTAGCGGTTTGTTCTTGTTCCACGGATTCAACAACTTCTTTTGATTTTTCTTTACAATGCACACTGATTAATGCTAAAAGCAGTAATAGCATTATTTGATTAAGTTTATTCATATTTAATTTTAGTTTAGTTTTTATAATTACGTATTTCAAAAATCAATTTTTTCTATGACACTAATGTCTCTGCACGTTTATTGATTGTATTTAGCAATTTGCAATATAGAAAAAAAGCCTAAGGCTAAGGTTTTAAATTGTACTACATATGTTTACAAGTGTAACAAAAATTTTATCTTTGAGTGAAATAAAACCTTCAAACTAAAGACTATCATGAAACAATCAATATTAAAATATGTATGCCTAATTATTTTGGCCATATGTTACTCCAACTCAGCTAAAGCGCAAGATGAAGACTTGCAACAAAAAAAAGAACGCAAAGCGCGAAGCTCATTTAAAATTTCAGCAGGAGTAAACGTAAATGGCCTGAACATAGATACCACCGATGACCCTATTTCATCAGATGCTACTATTGGCTATAATCTTGGTGTTTCATACAAAAGAGGTCGTTTTTTTTATTATGAAATAGGGGCACGGTTAAATAGTAGACCTTATGATTTTTCAAATTCCTTTAACTCGAGTGACACCTTTAGTTTTAAAACCACGGCCATTGATATTCCATTATCGTTAGGACTCAATCTTACCTCTTTTGCTGATAGGTTAGTAGGTGTACGCGTATTTGTGAGTGGCGTTCCTTCTTTTACCACCTCTAAAAATATTGAAACCGCTCTGGATTCTGAAGATGAAATAGAAGACTTTATTTTTTATGGCCAGCTTGGTGTAGGTGTAGATATTGCTTTCTTTTTTGTTGAGTTAGGTTTTAATTATGGGTTTAATGATATGGTTAATACAATAGGTTCCAATCCTTCGCAAGGTTACCTCAACTTAGGGTTTCGGTTTTAAAAGCAATCCACGTACTTTTTCTTAATTTAAGAATATAGATGTATAAAAAAAGCACTCTTATTAGAGTGCTTTTATATTTTATAAATCAGCAGGCTTATTTTGCATTACGCATAAACTCTTCTGCCTTTTCTACCATATTTTTACTGCCACAAATAAATGGAACACGTTGGTGTAATTCTGTTGGTTCAACATCCATAGTTCTTGTAAAACCATCGCTAGACTTACCATTAGCCTGTTCTGCTAAAAAGGCCATTGGGTTACATTCATATAACAAACGTAATTTACCATTAGGGTTTTTAGAACTTTGAGGGTACAAATAAATACCACCTTTAATCATATTTCTATGAAAATCTGAAACTAAAGAACCTATATATCTTGAAGTATAAGGCCTATCTTCTTCTTCCTCTTGACAATACTTAATGTAATTCTTAACACCTTGAGGGAAATGAATGTAATTCCCTTCATTAACCGAGTATATATTTCCATCTTCAGGAAATTGCATATCAGGATGCGATAGATAAAATGATCCTATGGCAGGATTTAACGTAAATCCATTTACACCATCACCGGTCGTGTAAACTAACATTGTAGAGGTGCCATAAACCACATAACCTGCAGCCACTTGTTCACTTCCTTTCTGTAAAAAATCTTCCAATTGAACCGGTGTACCTACTGGAGTTACACGTCTATAAATAGAGAATATAGTTCCTACAGACACATTAACATCAATATTTGATGAACCATCTAGAGGATCTATTAAAACCACATATTTATTTTGATGATTTTCATCTTGACTATTAATAGCAACAAAATCATCTTCTTCTTCACTAGCTATACCACAAACAATATTTCTTTTAGTAAGTGTTTGGATAAACTTATCATTGGCATACACATCTAGTTTTTGCTGATCTTCACCTTGAATATTGGTATCACCTGCAGCTCCAATAATATCAACCAATCCGGCCTTATTAACTTCATGATTTACAACTTTCGCAGCCAAACGGATTGAATTCAATAGACTTGACAATTCACCCGATGAATACTGAAATGAAGATTGATTCTCAATAATAAATTCTCCTAAGGTTTGTTTTTTATGCGTCATAAAAGCTTGTTTTGGTTTAGGCAAATATCCATAATTTTTAGTAAACTACAACGATTTCGGGGCACTAATCCTTTATTTTTATTGATCTTTTAAACTATATTTGAATAATTATAAATACTATGAATTTTACCGTAAGAAATGCAGAAATTGGCGATATGCCTCAAGTACTTAAGTTAATTAAAGAACTGGCCATTTTTGAAAAAGAACCAGATGCAGTTGAAATTTCCGTTAAAGACTTAGAAGCTGATGGCTTTGGTAAATCCCCTTATTTTCATTGCTTCGTTGCAGAATTGAATTCTAATATTGAAGGTATTGCCCTAATCTACAACAGATACTCAACTTGGAAAGGAAAAGCCATTCATTTAGAAGATTTGATTGTAAGTGAATCTATGCGCGGTAGCGGTATAGGCACTGCCCTTCTTAACGAAGTTGTAAAATATGGTCATAAATTAGGTGTAAAACGCATAAACTGGGAGGTACTAGATTGGAACGAGCCTGCCATAGCATTTTATGAGAAAAAAGGCGCTAACGTAATGCGCGATTGGGATGTAGTGCAACTTAATGAACAAGCTATTAAAAATTATATAGCGCAGTTATAGTATGCAAATATTCAAATTTGGTGGTGCATCAATAAAAGATGCTCTTGGTGTTAAAAACATAGTTTCTATATTAGAAAAGACTGGTTACAAAAAAACCGTCATCGTTGTTTCTGCTATGGGCAAGACCACTAATGCCTTAGAGCAGGTGGTTAAAAACTATTTTGAAAACAAGAAGGAGTTACAAAGTTCTCTTCAAGATGTTATAAAGTATCACAACAACATATTACTTGATTTATTTGATAATGAAAATCATCCTAGCTTTAAAAAAATAGGAGGTTTTTTTAATGAACTTACAGATTTTTTAAAAATAAATAAGTCTCCTGATTACAACTTTGTTTATGATCAAGTTATTAGTATTGGCGAATTAGTTTCTACAAGCATAGTGAGTGAATACCTCAATTCGGTAGGATTAAAGAACACATGGATTGATGCCAGAAACCATATCAAAACAGATACGTATTACCGGCGTGCTCATGTACAATGGGAGGAAACGCAAACCTTAATACATTCTAAATTAGACCGCGCTTCTTTAAATATTACGCAAGGATTTATAGGTAGTGATATTAATAATTTCACCACCACACTTGGTAGAGAAGGTAGTGATTATACGGCAGCCATATATGCTTATTGTCTTAATGCTGAAAGCGTAACCATATGGAAAGACGTTCCTGGCATACTAAATGCTGATCCCCGGTATTTTACAAACACCCAATTACTTAATAAAATATCGTATAGAGAAGCTATTGAATTAGCCTTTTACGGTGCCTCTGTAATTCACCCAAAAACTATACAGCCCTTACAGCGCAAAGAAATACCTCTTTTTGTTAAGTCGTTTCTAAATCCAGAATCTAAAGGCACAGTCATACGAAAAGAGACCATCTTAGACCCTATGATTCCTTGTTTTATCGTTAAGAAAAATCAAGTGCTTATATCCTTATCCTCTTTGGACTTTTCATATATTGTGGAAGAAAATATTAGCGACATATTCAATCTGTTACATTTATATAAAATGAAAGTTGATGTGATTCAAAACTCTGCGATTAGTTTCTCTGTTTGTATAGACAATGTCTATAATAACCTAGAAAAATTATTACAGCATTTAAAGGCAAAATTTAAAGTAACTTGCCACGCTAATGTATCTTTATACACCATTAGACACTATAACCAAGATGCCATTAATCAGATTGAATTGGGCAAAACAGTGTTATTAAAACAATTAACCCAAGAAACCGTTCAAGTAGTAACTAAATAAACATTTAGTACATTTACACGCATGAGTAAACAGCAAGATATAGGATTAGTGAGTGCTAAGGAAATTGCCAAAGCTATTCAATTGGATAAGTATGGTTTCATTGGTACTTTTATTGGCTGGGTTTTAATGAAGGTGTTAAAAATATCTTCACTTAATAAGATTTATAATCGCAATAAACATTTAAGCGACCTCCCTTTTCTTGATGGTATTTTGGAGGATTTTCAAATAAAATTTGACATTCCGGAGGAAGATTTAAAGCGTTTACCAAAAGACGGTGCCTATATAACCATCTCAAATCATCCCCTTGGTGGTATTGATGGTATTCTTCTTTTAAAATTGATGATAGAACAGCGAAAAGATTTTAAGATCATTGCAAACTTCTTACTGCATCGTATTGAGCCTATGAAACCCTACATTATGCCTGTCAATCCTTTTGAAGACCGGAAAGATGTAAAGTCAAGTATTGCTGGTTTCAAAAATGCTATTCTTCATTTACGTGGGGGGCATCCGCTTGGTGTTTTTCCTGCGGGAGAAGTATCCACCTATCGCGATGGTAAATTAGTGGTAGATAGACCCTGGGAAGAAGCTGCTATGAAATTAGTAAAAAAAGCGGGCGTGCCCGTTGTTCCTATTTATTTTCACGCCAAAAACAGCAAACTGTTTTATAAGCTCTCGAAAATTAGCGATACGTTTAGAACGGCTAAATTACCATCTGAATTGCTTACGCAAAAACGCCGAACCATTGGTGTACGGATAGGAAAGCCTATTTCAGTTCAAGACCAAAAAGAATATGCTTCACTGGATGAATTTACGGAGTTTTTAAGACGAAAAACCTATATACTTTCTAATGCTTTTGCAGATAAACCTAAGATCTTAGACAATATTTCGTCTACTTTAAAAACGCCAAAACACCCCAAAAGCATTATTACCCCTGTAGCACAAAATTTAATGGTTCAAGAAGTTGACGCCTTAAGAACCAATAAGGACAGACTTTTGGAAAGTAAAAACTATGAGGTGTTTTTAGCCGAAGCTAGTAAAATCCCCAATATTCTTCAAGAAATAGGAAGACTCAGGGAAATCACATTTAGAGCCGTTGGCGAAGGCACCAATGAAGCTATAGACCTCGACCCTTTTGACAACTATTATCATCATATGTTTTTATGGGATAATGAAAAGAAAATACTTGCCGGAGCCTATAGAATGGGCTTTGGTTCAAAAATATTTAAACGCTATGGTATAGATGGGTTTTATCTTCAAGACTTGTTTCGTTTTGAACCCGAACTTTATAAAATGATGAGTGAGTCTATTGAAATGGGACGAGCATTCATTATTAAAGAGTACCAACTAAAACCAATGCCTTTGTTTCTACTTTGGAAAGGTATTGTTCATATCACATTGCGCTACCCAGAGCATAAGTATTTAATTGGTGGGGTAAGTATTAGTAATCAATTTTCAAACTTCTCAAAATCGTTAATGATTGAGTTTATGAAATCGCATTATTACGACCCTTATATTGCGCAATACGTGCACCCTAAAAAAGAATTTAAAGTAAAATTAAAAGATGCCGATAAAGATTTTGTTTTTGACGAAACTGAGGCTGACCTTAATAAATTTGACAAAATCATTGATGAAATAGAACCCGGTGCTCTACGATTACCGGTACTTTTAAAAAAATATATAAAGCAGAATGCCAAATTAGTAGCCTTTAATGTAGATCCATTGTTCAATAATTCAGTTGATGGACTTATGTATATTAAAATAGCTGATTTACCAGAAAGCACGGTTCGTCCGGTAATGGAAGAGTTTCAAGCAGAATTAGAAAGTAAGTTTAAAGAGAACAAAAAAGACGCTTAAAAATTAGTTCTATCATTTCCATCTGCTCTAAACATAATTATATCAAACTGACAAAAACACACTTCGTTCTGTTGCAATTGGTAAACTTCTTCTAAGACAAATTTCATCTTGCTTCGGTGTTCCATCAAACTTTCTAAGGACTTCATAGGTATTGCTATGCGTTTATCAGATATATAAATCACAAGACATGCCTCATCAACGGGTGAGTCGGTCATAAGCCACAAATTCTGAAATCAGATTAAATGTGTTACTAAATGTTTTAAAAAAGGCTATCACGCATAGATCGTTTTCTGCAAACCCAACACTACATTGTATTATAGCCTGTAGACATTGCTCTTATATTTAATATCGTCCTAACTAAACACCGCCTTAATTTCATTATTGAAATGCAGCATTTGTACTAGTCATTGCTCCATTTGAATTAGCCCTATATTTAATGATAAAGTATTTTTATATTGTAGCTTCAATCATTTCTAAGTTTTAAAACTGGCTTATCAAACAATGACTAAAAAACTGATTTATCACATTTGTTTATCCTTAATCTTCATTCTGCCGCTCTGCGCGCAAGAGTTTGTAGACGATTACAAATTTGTGAGTATTAAAAAAGGCATTTCTAAAGTTGGCGTTTTTTCCATAACGCAAGATGATTCTGGTTTTATATGGCTTGGCACTAATGGATCTGGACTTTACAGATTTAACGGAATAGATTATGATTCCTATAAACACGTCCTTAATGACTCGACCTCTATTAGCAGTAGCCTCGTCTATGCTTCATATTTGGATAATAAAAAACGGCTTTGGTTTGGGACAGAAGAAGGCCTAAACTTATATGATAAAGAAAAAAATCAGTTTAAAAGAATTCCTATTCCAAATACTCAGAATAATAGAACGAATTACTCGATTAGAAGTTTGGCTGGCGACCAAAAAGGTAACTTATACATAGGCACCTATGAGCATGGTTTATTCAGGCTTAACCTCAACACCTTCCATGCAGAACCTATAACCACTAAAGGCTTTGGCCCTGAAAACACTTTAAATGTTAACGCCATAACTTTTGATAATAACGGGAAGTTATACGCTGGAACCCACTTAGGCCTGGGTGTATTAAACTTGATGGGAGACAGCATTATCCCCGCTGAATTTAGTCTTGAAAACAAAGAACGCATAGATGGCAAAGGCATACAATCACTGCTCATTGATGCCTATAACAACCTTTGGGTAGGCACTAAATCAGATGGCCTTATTCTTATTAGTCCAAACGAGAATAATGCAGATTCCAATTACACTATTTCTGAACTTGGGATAACGGATAATATTATTTTTTCCATTATTCAATTAGCAGATCACACAATAATGTGTGGAACAGAAAATGATGGTCTGTTCCATATTGGCCGTAATGCTAAAGTTTTACGAAACTACAAAACCAATAAATCAGATAATGAGAGCTTATTATCTAATTCTATTTGGTCACTTTTTTTAGACAAAAACGAGCGTATTTGGATGGGGTATTACAACAAAGGCGTGTCATTCTTTGACAAGCTATACGATAAGTTTCACCATATTGAAAGCATCAAGAATACTCCAAATTCGCTTCAAATACCTTCTGTAACCTCTATTACAAAAGACAAAACAGGTAAATTATGGATTTGTATGGACGGTGGGGGTATTGACATATTCGATATAAAGACCAATAAATTCACGCATATAAATAAAACTAACAATACAACCTATAGCGGATTAACGAGCGACTATATCGAGAATATTTTTGTTGATAGCCGAGGTAACATTTGGGTAGGTAGCTGGGATCGAGGATTGTATTATTTACAAAAAGGAACCAAAACCTTTGTGAATTTCAATACTGAAAATTCCAATGGATTCTTAATGTCAAATACCATAATGAGTATTACCGAAGACTCAAAGGGTATCATTTGGCTAGGTACTTATTATAAGGGTTTACATTCATTCAATCCGAAAACGAAAGCCTTCACATATTATAACTCTAAAACCTTTACCGAGAACAACATAACTAATACCAATATTGGGAAAGTATTAGTTGATGCAGAAGACAACCTCTGGTTAGGCACGGTTAGAGGCTTATATAAAGTGATAAGACATAAAAATGAACTTGCAGTCGAGTCATACAGTACTAAAATGTCTGAGCAATATAATAATCATACCAGTGCAAATCATATTTTATCGCTTCACTTATCCAATAATGAAAATCTTTGGATTGGTACCAGAGGGGCCGGTTTATGCAAATATGACCTTAAAAAAGATAATTTCACATGGTATAATAATACGAATGGACTAGTAGAAGATAATGTCTGCGCTATTGTAGAAAGCTTAGACAACCGTATTTGGATGGCAGGAAATTCGGGTATTACCAAGTTTAACGTAGATGACTTAAGTTTTACCAATTATACCAGTCATGATGGACTTCTTTCAAATGACTACAATATTAATTCAGCGTATAGAGATGATTCTGGCAATTTATATTTTGGCAATTTTCAAGGTGTAGATTATTTCAACCCAGATAAAATTGAGATTAATAAAAACCTTACGTCACTATATCTGTCCGGTTTTAAACTAGCCAACAAAAATGTCATTCCCGGGGCAAAAAACGCTCCAATTCAAAAAGTTATTGCCGAAACTGATAGTATATCATTAAATAGTAACCAATCTGTTTTCACGATTGAATATGCTGGTATTAATTACACAAGGCCAGAAGAAAATGAATATGCCTATTATCTACAAGGTTATGAAACCGACTGGAATTACGTTGGTAAAAACAGATCTGCAACCTATACAAACTTAGACCCCGGCAACTATATTTTTAAACTAAAGGCATCAAATAATGATGGTATCTGGAATGAAACACCTTTAAATTTAAAACTTACCGTACTACCGCCTTGGTGGAAAACAACATTATCCATCTATTCATACATTTTATTGATTCTTTTAGGCGTTTTCATACTAAATAAGATGACACAAAACAGACTAAAGGAAAAGCAAAGCATACAGAATGAGCGTATCATAAGGAACCAAGAAAAAGAATTGAATGAGAAAAAATTTCAATTCTTTACAAATATTTCGCATGAATTCAGAACGCCATTAACCTTAATTCTTAGTCCACTTAAGGACATTCTAAAAGATGAAACCTTAACATTACCAGAGCGTATTAAAGAAAAGCATAATGTCATATATAAAAATACGGATCGCCTTTATCGATTAATTAATGAGCTTCTTGACTTTAGAAAACTTGAATTGGATAAAGTGAATATTCGTGCTAAAGAAATAAACCTATTGAGTTTCTCCAATAACATATTGGGTCATTTTAAGGAAGAAGCCTTAAACCGGAATATCCAGCTAAGTATAGATGCCGACATCTCAGACCTGAGTGTTTGGGCAGATGAAAGTATGCTTGAGAAAATCATATTCAATTTGCTATCAAATGCTATAAAATTAACCCCCGATGGCGGTATTATTAATATAAGCACCCATTATAACGACACACCTATACTTTTACCTTTAGTAGATAAATCTACACCCATAAAAACAGTTGAGATTGACGTTTCCGATACGGGTCCAGGCTTAGACAAAGATCAGATAAGTAAAATATTTGAACGATTTTATCAAGTAGATCAAATGAACAAAACCTATTATGGCAGCACCGGCATTGGGCTTGAGGTTGTTCAAAATTTTGTTGAATTACACAAAGGTAAGGTTGAAGTTGAGAGTGTGAAAGGAGAAGGCACAACCTTTAAAGTCATACTACCTGTTGGCAAGGCACATTTTAAAGAAGAACAGTTATCCATTGAAAAAGCGCAAATTTCATCAGATAAAGAGGTCTTTAACCTAAATAACGTGGTTAAGAATAATATTGACATTGAAAAAACAGCACCTTTAGAAACGGAAAGCAATCACACCTTACTCATTGTTGAAGATAATACTGAATTAAGAAACTATTTAAAGACGGAGTTGAAACAAATATATAGGGTAATAGCTGCTAGTAATGGGAAAGAAGGTCTCACTATGGCACAAGAACACCTACCAGATATTATACTCACTGACGTTATTATGCCAGAAATGAATGGTTTAGCCTTTTGTCAAAGTATCAAAAAAGACTTACGAACCAGTCATATACCGCTACTCATGCTTACTGCAAAAGCAAGAATTGATGATCGTATAGAAAGTATTGAATTTGGTGCAGATGCCTATATGGTAAAGCCCTTTGATATGCGATTACTTAAACTACGCCTAGCCCAATTAATTACGAGTAGACAATTGATATTCAATAAATACTTCAGCGTAATTTCAGATGTTCCCGCCAATGTGAATACCAGCTCATTGGATAAAGAGTTTATTGACAAAGTACTCAACTACATTAATGAGAATATAGGAAACCCAGATTTAAGTGTTGAATTACTTGCCGCGCAAGTTCATCTTAGTAGAAGCCAATTTTATAGAAAGATAAAAGCTTTAACTAATCAAACGGCCAATGAATTTTTAAGAAACCTAAGACTACAAAAAGCGAAACAAATAATTGAATATGGTAATTCTAATATCAGTGAAGTTTGTTATTTAGTTGGGTTTTCCTCTCCATCCTATTTTACAAAATGTTTTAAAAGTAGCTTTGGCATGCTACCCACTGAAGTCGAAACTAAAAAAGTATAGACTAAAAACACATAACTTCTTTCATTAGTCTTGCACCTTTAGCATCTTAGGTATTAGATAGAACCTTACAGCATTTTTTTATAGCATAAAGTACGCACATGAAACCTAAAACCCATAAGTGACTGAAAATAAAATAAGTGCCAATGAAAAATTTGTAGCACCATTTAGTACAAATGTTGTGCAACACCCAAAATTAGACCTGTTTGCAGCATAACTTCTAGCAATGGCTCAATAATTTCCAATACTATATTTAATAAATATTTAACATTGACATATGAAAAAACAGAAAACCAAATGGATTCAACTTGGAGAATTAATTTTAATTATTGCCATAATAAGTCTATTTGTGTTCTTGGTTGTTTTTATTTTTTAACAGTGTACTAATTTAATAACTAAACTATTTACTAATCTTAAACTATTTAATATGACAAAACTTAGACTAACGAT
Organism: Algibacter mikhailovii; assembly: GCF_014651495.1. Taxonomy (GTDB): domain Bacteria; phylum Bacteroidota; class Bacteroidia; order Flavobacteriales; family Flavobacteriaceae; genus Algibacter_E; species Algibacter_E mikhailovii. The sequence continues at coordinate 42,172 of NZ_BMWZ01000005.1, read as the reverse complement.
CATTACGTTGGCAATGATTTTTACACAAATCGGTTTTTCGCAAACTAAATCTATATCAGGTGTAGTAAGCGACGAGTCCGGTGTGCCAATACCCGGTGTTAGCGTCATCGTTGCAGGTTCCCAACAAGGAACTAGTACCGACTTTGATGGTAACTACGCACTTGAAAATTTAAGTGAAACTGACCAACTCTTATTTTCTTATGTTGGAATGACTTCTCAAACCATAACGGTTGGCAACCAATCAACCATTAATGTTACATTAATGGAATCACTGGAAGCCTTAGATGAAGTTGTTATTGTAGGTTATGGAACCACCACAAGACGCAAAGTGACTGGTGCTATTTCATCTGTAGATTCAGATGCCATTGTTAGAACACCTGTTGTTTCGGCTGATCAAGCCTTACAAGGAAACGCGGCTGGTGTAACGGTAACAAATGCAGGATCACCAGGTACCAATCCTCAGGTTCAAATTCGTGGGTTACAAACTTTTGGAAACAGTCAACCTTTATATGTTATTGATGGTGTAATTTCTGGAGGTTTAAATGAAATCAACCCCAATGACATTGAAACCATGGATGTTCTAAAAGACGCATCCACAGCAGCCATTTATGGTTCCAGAGCTTCTAATGGTGTTGTAATGATTACTACAAAAAAAGGAAAAGCTGGAAAGACACGCGTAACCCTAGACACTTACATTGCTTCGCAATCTAAACCACAAACTCTAGATTTACTCGATAGTAATCAATTTGCTCAGTTTACGAGTGAGACTTTTGGACAACCAAACCGCTATACGGTAGACCCAGAATCAACACAAATTAATACAAATTGGCAAGATGAAGTATTTCGCTCTGCAACCATGAAAAACATTAATGTGGGAGCTACAGGAGGTAATGAAAATGCAAATTTTGCAATTTCTGCAGGATACCTTGATCAGGAAGGGATTATTATTTCAACTGGATTTAAAAGATCTTCCTTACGTGCCAACAGTGAATTTAAATTAGGACAAGATGGTCGATTCAAAATTGGGCAAACACTTTCAGTTGCAGACTCTTATCGTCAAAATGAAGAAAATGGTGGCGGTAGAAGTTTAATGGAGCATATGATGAAATCATTACCGTATACCCCTGTTTATAATCCTGCCAATCAGCCAGGAGGTTATGGAGGTACAGATACCACACTTGATAACGGTTCTGATGCAGAGAACCCTGTAAGAATTCAGCAATTACAGACCAATGAAACAGACCAAACTAAAATATTAGGTTCTGTCTACGCATCTTATGATATCATTGATGGGTTAACCTTTAAAATGCAGTATGGTTTTGACCGAGCGACTACAGAAAACAATATTTTTAGACCCTCTTTTAATGAAGGTATAAACAACAGACCTGCTGCTTATGTGCAACAAGGCACAAACACGTTTAGCTCTAATAACTTTACTGGGTCATTAAACTACTCTAAAACGTTTAATGAAAAACATAATCTTAACTTATTATTTGTTGCAGAAGAATTTAATAGCAGCGCAAGAAATACATCAGCGAATAATGAAAACCCCATTACTGACGCGATTCCAATTGTACAAGGTGAAGCACAAGTTAACAACGCTTTGTATGAATATGCATTGGTGTCCTATATTGGAAGAGCAAGTTATGATTATAGAGGCAAGTATCTTTTAACCGCTTCGTTAAGACGTGACGGTTCATCAAGATTTGGCTCCAATAATAGATGGGGAACCTTCCCTGCGGTTTCAGCAGGTTGGGTACTTTCTGAAGAAGATTTCTTAAAAGATTCTAATAGTGTTAGTAATTTGAAACTAAGAGCATCTTGGGGTTTAACTGGTAATGACGGCTCTAATGATTATGTGTATTCAGCAGGTTTAATTCAAGGATATAATTATGTTGGCTTTGGATATAACGACGGTTGGTCAAATTTTGGAGCGGCTAACCCAGATTTAAAATGGGAGGAATCTACACAAGCTAACCTTGGACTTGATTTAGGCTTTTTAAACAATGCACTAACAATCTCCTTAGAATACTACAACATTGAAAGCAAAGACATTATTGTACCTATTCCGAATGTAGCATCAGATGGTCTTGGAGCCTCATTTACACAAAGAAATGGAGCCACAGCCGAAACTAATGGTTTTGAAGCAAGTATTGCCTATAACCATGATAAAGGCGGAGACTTCTCATGGTCTGCAAGTATGAATTTAGGTACTGCTAAAAATAAAGTGACAGATTTAGGTGAAAGCTTGCAGTTTATTCCAAGTTCAACCTTTGAAGGAGAAAACCTTCAAAGAATTACTGTAGGTGAGTCCTTATTTTACTTCTATGGATTGCAAACAGACGGTTTATTTCAAGAAGGCGATGATACCAGCGCACAACCAAATGCCGGACCTGGAGATATTCGTTTTGTAGATCAAGATAATAATGGAACTATAGATAGTAATGACAATGTTAAAATTGGAGACCCACTTCCTAGTTTTACATATGGTCTTAATTTATCTGCAAATTACAAACAATTTGATTTCTCCTTATTCTTTAGCGGCGTGAGTGGAAACGACATTTATAATACCACTATTTATGATTTAGAGGGAATGACCCGATTATTCAACTCAGGAACAGCAGTGCTTAATAGATGGACACCAGGAAACACAAATACATCTGTACCAAGGTTTACTGCCGATCATTCAGACAATGTTAATAGATCTGATCGTTTTATAGAAAATGGGGCATATTCTAAACTAAGAAACCTCACCATTGGATATAGCTTAAGTGACCAAGTTCTGGGTAAAATAGCCAAAGGGTCTTTGTCAAAATTTAGAGTGTATTTATCTGGCCAAAACCTTTTTACCATTACTGATTATTCAGGTTACGATCCAGAAATTGGTGGTTCTACAATAACAGATGGACAACTTTCTAGTGCCGCTGGTATTGGAATAGACAGAGGAAATTACCCGCAACCAAGATCTATTATTGGAGGTTTACAATTAGCATTTTAATAAAAAACAAGAAAAGAAATGAAGAAATATAAAATCATATTTATGTTAGCTTTTATTACAGGTGCCTTTGGTCTCATAGCATCCTGTAATGAATCTGACTTAGAAAAAACAAATCCAAATCAGTTATCACCAGAAACCTTTTTTCAAACAAGTACGCAATTAGCTGCAGCTGCAAATGCTGTATATGCTTACCTTCAAGATACAGGTAATTATGGAAGGTATCAGTTTTATATCAATGATAATGTAAGTGGAGAAAATTATGCTGCTGGTAATCTAGAAGCCGATAAAGTACAGATGATTAATAGAGATGTAGATGAAGCTAACAATGGTAATAACCAATATTGGCAACAAAATTATCAAGGTATTGGTCGTGCTAATTTCCTAATTGCAAATGAAGCTAACATTAGTTCTGATCTAAGTGCATCAGAAGTACAAGGTAGACTAGGAGAAGCACGTTTTTTAAGAGGATTTTATTACTTTAATATTGTCACAAAATACGGAGAAGCTCCTTTACAAACTGACCTAGAGTTTATACCAGGAGGAAGATCAAAATCTTCTGTTGAGGCTATTTATGATAACATTGTTACAGATTTACAATTTGCAGCCGCCAATCTTCCCGCTAAAGGCGCACAAGAAGTAGGTAGAGCTACTTCTGGAGCTGCTTGGGGACTATTAGGAAAGGTATTACTTCAGCGAGGTGACGCTGCCGGTGCAAAATCTGCACTTGCCAACGTTACGGGATATACCCTAATAGATGATTATAGAGAAAACTTTACGGCAGAAAATGAACATAATGATGAGTCCTTATTTGAAGTAAATTATGATGAATCTACAGGAGGTGGTGATTCTTGGAATCAAAACGGTTTAGGGAATTCTGAAACTACATTTAGAGCCATGGAGTATTCAGGGTGGTATAACGTAAAACCAAGTCAAGCATTATTAGATGAGTATGAAGATGGTGACACACGTTTTGCAGCTAACTTCTATTCTATTGATGATAGCAACAATGGCACTATGACCAATACGTATAACAATGGTACACAAACTTTTGTTTCTGGTGGGATTGGCCCAGATGATAATCCATCATGGAGAAAGTATCAAAACCTTGACAACCGCGGTTCTGAAACTACAGATAGTGGAATTAACGCAAGAGTTTTAAGATACGCTGATGTCCTTTTAATGAAAGCAGAAGCTGAAATTCGCTCTGGTGGTACAGAATCTGTAGCTTTAGGGTTTTTGAATGAAGTAAGAGCCAGAGCCTCTGTTTCACTACCTCCGGTAAGTGTTTCTGGAACACAGGCAATATTAGATGCTATAGAACATGAAAGAATGGTGGAACTTGCGGGGGAACAATCAAGGTGGCTTGATTTAAAAAGATTTCATAATGACACCTATTTGTTACCAATACCTAATATTGAATTACAAGCAAATACAAACTTATAAGTTTTCGTTTAGTTAGTTTTTTTGAGTTGAAAAAAAACTTGTGTAGCTTAGGCCACACAAGTTTTTTAAGTATATATTTAAGCATAGACCAAAATGAATAAATATTCCTATATACTACTATTATTTATCATGGCTTCATGTGCCAAGACCACTGATAATGCTTTGCGTTTTTCGCAAATTGATTCCAACAAATCAAACATTCATTTCAATAACGCCCTCACAGAATCTGACACCTTGAATTATTTTAACTATCCTTATATCTATATGGGCGGAGGTATAGGCATTGGTGATTTTAATAATGATGGATTAGAAGATATCTATTTTACGGGAAACATGGTTTCTAATAAACTTTATTTAAACAAGGGCAATCTTGTTTTTGAAGACATTACTGAGTCTGCTAATGCAGGCTTAGATAATGCCTGGTATCTTGGTGTTACCACAGTAGACATTAACAATGATGGCTGGCTTGATCTATATCTGAGTGTCTCAGGTAAAGCATCAAATTGTCCCAATAAATTATTAGTCAATCAAGGAATAGGAGATAATGGCAATATCTCATTTAAGGAGGAAGCCTACAAATATGGCATAGCCGATAAAGGACATAGTACACAAAGCACCTTTTTTGATTATGATAATGATGGTGACCTGGATTTATATGTAGCCAACTACCCCATTACACCTTTTAGAACAGCACCTAATATTTTTAGAAAACATATTCAACATGCTTCATCAAAACACTCGAATCATTTATATGCCAATAATGGCAATGGCACTTTTACAGATGTCTCCAAAACAGCAGGAGTTTTGTCTTATAGTCTGTCATTAAGTGCTACCGTGAGTGATTTGAATAACGATGGATATAAAGATATTTATGTGAGCAATGACTTTGCTAGTGCCGACTTTTGTTATATGAATAACGGAGATGGCACCTTTAGAAATAGCATTGAACAATCCACAAAGCACAATGCACTTTACGGTATGGGTGCTGATATAGCCGATTTTAATAATGATGGGCATCTCGATATTTTTCAAGTAGATATGGATGCATCTACCAATAAACGTTCTAAGGCCAATATGGCAAGCATGAACCCTAAAGTATTCTGGGACACCTATGATGCTGGTTTATACTATCAATACATGCACAACTGCCTACAATTAAACACAGGTATTTTAACACCGGATACCGACCCGCTTTTTAATAATATATCAAGAATAGCAAATGTATCATCCACAGATTGGAGTTGGGGACCTCTTTTTGCTGATTTAGATAATGATGGATGGAAAGATCTATTTGTCTCGAATGGTACCAGAAGAGAAATTAATAATACTGATTTTTTTAATAATATAAATAAAGAAAAAACAGCCTTTTCAAAAAAGCCAAGCCCGTCCGATGGTCTTAAAACATCATTAAGTATGCCCTCTGAAAAAACAGATAATTTTGTTTACAGAAACTCAAAAGATTTAACTTTTGAAAAAGTAAATACTGAATGGGGATTGGTCTTTGAAGGATTTACTAATGGGGTTGCTTATGCTGATTTAGACAATGATGGCGATTTAGAAATTATCTTAAATAATATTGATGACGAAGCTGTCATATTTCAAAATAATAATATTGAAAACAAAAATGCCATTGCTCTCAAGTTTAATGGTCCAGAATTAAACCCACGAGGGATTGGCGTAAAATGTACTGTGTTCTCCAATGAGTTGAAACAATTTCAAGAATTAAGTGTTGAACGCGGCTATTTATCGGCGGTCTCCCCCATTTTACATTTTGGATTGGGAGATGTCAAGCTAATAGATTCTATTTTTATTGAATGGCCAAATGGAAAATCTCAGATTCTAAAAGACATTCAAGCCAATCAAACACTTCAAGTAAACTTTTCTGAATCAGAAATACCTCTTTTACAGGACAATCAAAAAGAAACTGGGAAATACTTCAATTCTAGGATAACTGCATTAGACACGCTACATCGTCATACTGAGAATGACTATGATGATTATTCTAAAGAAATCTTGCTACCTCATAAAACCTCTAATTTTGGTCCATATGTTTCTGTTGGAGACTTGAATAATGATGGCCTAGATGATTTTTTTATTAGTGGTGCATCGCAGCAAACCAGTGGTTTATTCTATCAAAATCAATCGGGGTCTTTTGATAAACAAGCGTTTGATTTTATTGACAATCAACTTCAAGAAGATATGGGTTCTTTAATTTTTGACGCTGATAATGATGGCGACATGGATTTATATGTTGTTAGTGGTGGTAATGAATTTGAGCCTAATTCAGAATTATTGCAAGATCGACTGTATGTTAACAACGGGCAAGGTCAGTTATCACGTTCTAATACAGCTTTACCAGCAATGCTTACCAGTGGATCTCGAGTTTATTCTTTTGATTATGATCAAGATGGAGATCTTGATGTATTGGTATGTGGCCGCTTAATTCCGGCCAACTATCCTTCGCCAGTCAAATCCTATCTCCTGGAAAATATAAGCACAGAACAAGACATTAAATTTAAAGATATAACATCTTCACTCATTCCAGAATTTGAAAATTTAGGAATGGCAACTTCCGCATCCATTGAAGACATTGATGGAGATGGTTGGCAAGATATTGTTATTACTGGTGAATGGATGCCAATTCGCGTTTTTCAGAATAATCAAGGTAAAGCATTCAAAGAAATATCGAATGAATTAGGGTTAGAAAACACAACCGGATGGTGGTTTAGTCTTTCAAGTGGTGATTTTGACAATGATGGCGACATAGATTTTATAGCTGGTAACTTAGGCTTAAACTACAAATACAAATCTTCAGATGATGAAACGTTTGATATTTATTTCAATGATTTTGACAATAATAAAAAAGGCGATATTGTACTAAGCTATTACAACGAAGGGAAAAAATATCCCGTTAGAGGGCGCTCATGTTCATCACAGCAAATTGGTGAAATAAAGAATAAATTCAAATCCTATAACGAGTTTGCTGAGGCCACCTTAGTTGATGTCTATGGAGAAGAAGAACTTGAAAAGTCCTTGCACTATCAAGTTAACACGTTTGCTACAACCTATATTGAGAACAAAGAAGGTACGTTTATTATGCATCAATTGCCTAATGACATGCAGTTATCCAGTGTCAATCAAATCATAGTAAAAGATTTTGACCATGACGGCAATTTAGATGTCTTGGCTGCTGGCAACTTATATGCTTCAGAAATTGAAACACCACGAAACGACGCCGGAACCGGAATATACTTATCAGGTAATGGAGATGGTTCCTTTATCCCCAAATCCATAGCCGAAAGTGGGTTTTATGCACCTAAAGATGTTAAAGACATGGCCCTCATAAAAATAGGTAATGAACATAAAGTGATAGTTGCAAATAATAATGATTTTATAAAATTCATATCTATAAAAAACTAAGATGTAGTGCTTATGAATTTTAAAAAAATTATTTCTTGGGCTTTCCTAGTATCAGCTTTGGTCTTGCAGTCCTGCAAAGAAGAACTTCCTAAAATCGTTGTAAAAAAAGAAACATTATTTAGCAAGGTATCTTCAACCCAAACTGGTATTACTTTTAACAATACCATTCGGGAAGATTTAAATAACTTTTTTGTGGTTTATAATTATGCCTATAACGGCGGTGGTGTTGCTATTGGCGATATAAATAATGACGGTTTATCAGATATCTATTTTACCGGAAATCAAGTTCCTAATAAACTGTATTTAAATAAAGGTAATTTTAAATTTGAGGATATCACTACAACGGCTGGTGTTGCTGGTAGGTTCGGTTGGAATAACGGCGTGGTAATGGTAGATATTAATGGCGATGCATTACTTGATATCTACGTATGTCGCGGTGGTTGGAAGGGATCAAATAAAGAACGTGCCAATTTACTTTTTGTAAATAATGGGGATACTACATTTACAGAAAAAGCTTCTGAATATGGCATTGCAGATGTTGGATTCTCTATGATGGCATCATTCTTTGATTTTGACAACGACAATGATTTAGACTTATACCTGATAAATCGTCCTCAAAAATTTAATATTTCACACCACGGAACAGCCAAGGGAAGAAAAGACCAACACCCTATGTTCAGGGATAAATTGTTTGAAAACGTAAATGGAAAATATGTAGAAATTGGACTTGATTCTGGAATTGACAAAACATTTGCATACGGATTAGGACTCGCTACCTCCGATCTTAATAATGATGGGTTTTCAGATGTTTTTGTGGCCAATGACTATTTTGAAAGTGATTATTTCTTTAAAAATAACGGCAATAAGACCTTCACTCAAGATATAAAATCCATGACCAATCATGTGGCCTTTTATGGCATGGGTGTTGACGTGGTAGATTTTAATAACGATGGTTATGAAGATCTTATTGAATTAGAAATGACACCCGCAGATCATGAACGAGCTAAAGTAAATATGGCAAGTATGAATGTTGATGGTTTTAATAGAATTTTGGAGCAAGGCAACCACTATCAGTACATGCATAATATGCTTCAAATTAACAATGGCAATGGCTTTTTTAGCGAAGTAAGCCAACAAGCGGGAATTGCAAAAACAGATTGGAGTTGGTCTTGTTTAGGTAGCGATTTTGACAATGATGGCCTTAGAGATTTATTCATTTCAAATGGCTTTAGACGTGATGTTTTTGATAAAGATGCTACCACGACCTTTATGAAGTATTTAGAGTCTGATGAAAAGAAAAGCAAATCTAAATTGGAAAACCTCAACTACATTGTAAATCTTTTTAATGAAAATAAAATTGCCAATTACATTTATAAAAATGAAGGTCAATTAAAATTCACCTCCAAAGGAAAAGATTGGGGACTTAATGATCTTAGCTTTTCCAACGGCGCTGCTGTAGCTGATTTAGATAACGATGGCGATTTAGATTTGGTGGTTAATAATATTAATGATGCCGCCTTTGTCTATCGTAATAATGCAGAGAAAAACGGTAATAGTTATATAAAAATAAAACTGAATGGCCCAGAAAAAAACAGCCTTGGTTTGGGAGCAAAAATCACTTTATTTTTCAAAGACAGCATTCAATATCACGAACTCAAAAATGTTCGTGGCTATTTATCATCTGTTGATCCTATTGCTCATTTTGGATTAAAAAACAAAACACGTATGGATTCCATCAAGGTCCTTTGGCCAGATGGAAAACGCAACCTACTAACAGATGTTAAAGTAAACACCACCTTGATTATAGACCATGCAAGCGCAGTAACGTCAGCTTCTCCTAAAAACAAAATCAATACTAAACCAGTATTAAAAGATATTACCAAACAAGCATTCGCCAGTACCTCAGCGTATCATCAAGAGAATGAATTTGATGATTTTAAAGACCAAGTTTTACTACCTCATAAATTATCAACAGAGGGCCCAACAATTTCGGTTGCAGATGTTAATAATGATGGGTTAGAAGACTTTTATTTAGGTGGAGCGTCAACCTATAAAGGGAAACTATTTCTTCAGAAAAAGAACAACACATTTATAGAATCCTCACAAAACAGTTTTGCTAGAGATAAGGATTATGAAGATACGGCCTCGTTATTTTTTGACGCCAATAATGATGGATTTCCAGATTTATATGTCGTTAGTGGCAGTAATGAATTTGAGGAAGATTCGCCTTTACTTCATGATAGGTTGTATTTAAATAATGGAAAAGGTCAATTTTCAAGAACAAATAATCTACCCGAAATCACTTCTAGCGGAAGCTGTGTATTCCCATTAGATTATGATAATGATGGTGACCTGGATTTGTTTGTTGGTGGTAGACTCGTTCCTAAAAAATATCTCAAAGCTCCCCAAAGCTATCTTTTAAATAACACAAATGGAAAATTCACAGATGTCACAACACAGATCGCTCCTAAACTTGAGAAATTAGGCATGATAACAGATGCTGTGTGGAATGATATTGATGGAGACCAGCAAAAGGAGCTTATTATTGTTGGTGAATGGATGCCAATTACTATTTTCAAGTTCGAAAATGGCATTTTTAGTGAATCAAAAATGCCATCACTTAAAAACACCAGTGGTTGGTGGAATTCAATCACACCAAAAGACATAGATCATGATGGTGATATGGATTTTGTTGTTGGGAATTTAGGAGAAAACTATAAATTTAAAGCATCTGTTGAAAAACCGTTTTACGTCTATGTATCAGACTATGATAACAACGGCACTAACGATGTCTTTTTAGCCAAACCTTATAAAAATAGAATTGTACCCGTACGAGGCAAAGAATGTTCTACGGAACAACTCCCGGGCCTATCCGAAAAATTTAAAACCTACACAGAATTTGCGCGAGCAGATATTACAAGCATTTTAGATCATGTAGATACAAAATCGCAAAAACATGAAGTACAGATGTTTCAATCGGTATTTCTTAAAAACGACAATGGCCAATTAACCATTCAACCCCTGCCTTATCAAGCTCAGTTTTCCACTATACAGGAATCAATAGTTGACGACTTTAATAAAGACGGTATTGAAGATATTCTAATTGCCGGCAACAAATTCAACGTAGAAATTGAAACCACAAGAGCTGATGCTTCCATTGGTTTATTAATGCATGGTCAAGGTCAATTTCAGTTTGATGTTTGTCAAACTAACAAAAGTGGTGTCTTTTTACCTGGCAACGTCAAAGCGCTTAAAACCATAAGATTGGGCAAAGGAAAAGAAGCGCAACAAGGCGTTTTAGTAGGTATTAATGATGCCCCTATCCGACTGCTAATTGAAAATACGCAGTCTAAATAATTTAAATACGAATTATAAATACACCTTAATTATGAAACATATATTAGTATGTCTTCTAGTTTGCGTCAGTTTATCTCTTTCTGGTCAAAGTAAGGATTCCGATGAAGAACAGTTTAAAATCAATTCTGAAGAATATCTAGAAATGCGAGGTGCCAATGTCATGCTAGCGCATGATTTTTATCCTGAAAGCCATCAAGGTGGTGTTGGTATTATTCAAAATGGTATTCGTGTTGCAACTAACGGGGATTTGAGGTTAGAACCTACGCCAGGGCAATGGCAACCCGTACCAAAAGTGGGAAAACGTATTGTAGATCTGGATAACCAAGTTATTAGTGTTAAAATGCAATACCCGGATACTGCTAAAAAAACAGGGTTTAACCCTATTGTTTATCCCGATTTAGATTTCACATATACCTTAAAGGTCGTTCCTTTTGGAAAATCGTTTAAGATCATTGTCGATTTAGACAAACCCCTGCCTGAAGCATGGGTTGGAAAAGTGGGCATGAATATCGAATTATTTCCAGGTGATCTTTTTGGAAAATCCTATTATATGGATGACTCGTTTGGTATTTTTAATAGACAAGCTAATGGCCCAGGGTATTATGATGCCGAAGAGCAATACCAAATTAAACCCATGGCTACGGGGAATGAACTGGTTATAGTCCCAGAAAACAAGCATCAAACGTTGCGAATAAAGAACCTGAAATCTAATAATCTAGAGCTACTTGATGGACGAGCAAAACATAATAACGGTTGGTTTGTAGTGCGGTCATTAGTGCCTGAAGGGGCAACAAAAAATGCCATAGAATGGTTAATAACCCCTAGTGTTGTTGAAGATTTCACCTATCAACCCGTAGTCCAAGTGTCGCAAGTTGGTTATCATGCAATACAAGAAAAAATTGCAGTTATTGAAACTGATAAAAACGATTTAGATTTAGACGATATAAAACTCTACAAAATAAATAATACTGGAGGCTTAACTGAAATCCTTTCAGCTACACCAGAGCATTGGGGTACTTTTTTACGGTACAATTATTATCATTTCGATTTTACTGAAATAACTGATCCTGGCATGTACCAGATTAAGTATAAAAATTTCACGTCTAACCCGTTTCAAATAAACAATGCTATTTTTAAACGCGATGTATGGCAGCCCACACTTGAATATTTTTTACCAGTCCAGATGTGTCACATGCGTATCAATGATCGGTATAAAGTGTGGCATGGACTATGCCATATGGATGATGCATTACTGGCTCCAATAAATACGAATCATTTTGATGGCTATCTACAAGGGCCTTCAACCTTGACAAAATATAAATCCGGCGAACATGTTCCTGGAATTAATATTGGGGGCTGGCATGATGCAGGCGATTATGATTTAAGAGTAGAATCTCAAGCCACTACCATTCAAGGTTTATCTCATATTTATGAACTGTTTGATGTGAATTATGATAACACCAGTATTGATCAAGATTCAAGAGTGGTTGAGATTCATAAACCTGATGGGAAGCCAGACATTTTGCAACAAATTGAGCATGGCGCCTTATCTATAGTTGGCGGTTATAAATCCATGAATCGATTTTATAGAGGGATTATTGTTCCCACAAAAAGACAATATGTACTCTTAGGTGACCCCGTAAATCATAGTGATAATCGCATCTTATCAAAAAACACTACTGATCTTAGTTATTTATCAACTAGTACGGCAGCAGATTCTATTGCCAACGGATTATTAGGTGCACCCGATGACCGATGGGTTTTTACTGAAAATAACCCTAGACGTGCTATGAACACTGCTGCGGCATTAGCAGCATCCGCAAGAGCCTTAAAAACTTATAATAGCATGTTATCACAAGAGTGCCTATCTATTGCAGAACAGGTATGGGAGACCTCTCAAAACATTGAAGATGCACTAAAAATTAACTTAGCTATAGAGTTATTACAAACCACCAAAACTGAAAAATACAAGACCTTTCTTATCACACAAACCAATGTTATAGTTAGCCAAATTAATAACTATGGATGGAAAATTGGGCCAGTGTTCCCACTTATAAAAAATGATTCTTTTGTCGCTAAAATAAGAGCGGCTGTAAAAACATATTTAGTAGAAATTGAAAAACTAGAAAAAGAAACACCCTATGGTGTTCCATATAAACCTAATATTTGGGGCGCCGGTTGGGGAATTCAAAATTTTGGCGTACAACAGTATTTTCTACATACCAGTTACCCAGATATTTTCCCAAACACTTATATGCTAAATGCCATGAATTTTATTCTGGGTGTTCATCCAGGTGTTAACACCTCTTCCTTTGCGTCAGGCGTTGGCTCAAGATCACTAACACAAGCCTATGGTGTCACCAGAGGAGAAAACTCATTTGTTCCTGGAGGTATTGGCTCAGGAACAGCATTAATACGCCCTGATTTTCCTGAACTTTTAGAGTGGCCCTATTTATGGCAACAAACCGAATATGTTTTGGGTGGAGGAACTACAGATTATATGTTTTTGGTAATCGCCTCAGATCATATTTTAAATAAATGATTTGCGCTTATTTAATTTAAACAAAATCATTATTCAAGTGTTAAATGTACCAAGACGGGCAAATGATCAGAAGGCCAATGACCATTAGGCAGTTTGCTATTGATATGTAGATATGATTCTACAATAAATTTATCTACAAAAATATAGTCAATACGCTTATTAAGGGGAGCATTTAAATCAAACCCACTAAAGGTCCCAATTGGTCCAATTAGATTCGTTTTAGATAAAGTAATGCCGTCATGTAAAACGGAACTAATCGCTTTTATGGGCTCACTATGAGATTCGCAATTAAAATCTCCCATTAAAATCACAGGCAGTTTTTTTGGGTTTAATTCGTCAAGCTTTTTATTAATAAGTAACGCTGATTGCATTCTAGCTTGTTCTCCTACATGATCCAAATGGGTGTTAAACACTAAAAAGCGCTCATTTGATTCTTTAGTTTTAAATTCACCGTAGGTACAAATTCTTTTATAACTAGCATCCCACCCTAAAGATGGTACGGTTGGGGTTTCAGATAACCAAAAAGTTTCAGTATTAACAAGAACTAAGGTATTGGCGTTATAAAAAATTGCAGAGAACTCACTTTTCCCATTGTTATCTCTATCATCACCAATCATTCTATAAGAATCTAATTGATTATTCATAAATTCTAATTGATGACTTTGTCCCTCTTGAGTACCAATAATATCAGGCTGATACTTTTGTAATAAATCTGTTAGACCTTCTTTTCTATTTTTCCAGATGTTAACACCATCATGAGCTGAGTCATATCTGATATTATAAGTCATTGCGGTAATTGCCTGATTATTGTCTTTGCAATTAGTAAGTGCAAAAACGTATAGACAAACAAAAAAGAAAAAAAATAACTTGAGTTTCACTGTTTATGGGTTTTTAGTTATTAACCGAAGGTATGCTTTGTGAAACCTTGGGAATACGCCAATACCCTTCCTTGATGTTCATGGTTCCATTAAGCTCCTCTTTTACAACTTTATCAATGATGAATAGGCCTTTTTGAGCCATATTTTCAAAAGTATCTATACTGTCTTTGCCAAAATTCTGGCGCGTTCTATGAATGTTGAATTTATCTGAAAGGGGGATTTCAAAAAGGTTCTCTATATAATCCTTACCGTATATAAACCCTAAAAGCCCACCCCATGTAGCTGTAGGATTATCAGAATCCCATCCACATAACACACCTATTTTTATGGTTTCCTTAAAATCACCTTCACCATAAAACCAACTAACTAAACCCGCAGCAAAATTAATTCCAGCAGCAAAGCAACCATTACAATAAAGTTCTTGAGCGGTTATATTATAGCCATCTTTTTGATCTACTTGATACCTCTTATAAATGGAATCTCGTGTTTGTTCCCAAGGAATATTTGAATGATACTTACGCTCTACATAATCAAACATTTTAGCCGCGTAGGAATGATTTGGCAATATGTTCCGGGCTTCTTTGCTCAACCATTTTGTTTGTTTATCGATAGGCATTGAAGCGTCTACTCTAGCTGCTAAAGCATGCATAACCACATAAAACTGAGAGATCCAAAGGGCATTTTCACTGGCTACTGTTCTAATAGGTAGGTCCGCCATTTTTAACGCAAAATCTGGTCGCGTTGGAGCAAATAGTCCAAAGAGTTCTGTGGTTAATTGGGCATCAATCATTTCAAAATGTTCATTGTTTTCTGGCCGTCCAGTATCCGGAGGCAAGACGCCTTCTTTCATTAAATCAAAAGCACGCTGGTTAGACACCCAAAGAAAATTTTCTTCTTCAGACTTTATATGTTTCAACCAACCTTCTTTTATCATTTCAGGAGTTAACAATGAAGTTTTATTAACTAATAGTAAGTGCTGGTACATATATTCAATATCTGTATCATCATCAGCACCCCAAACTTCTGAACTGTCTCGAAGTACGAAATCTATTGTGTCTGACAAATCACTAGGAACACCTTCTCCCCAAATACTAGGTTGGTCTGGCCCGCCCCAATCTGCTCTTGTATAAAAGTCACCGGTTTTAATGGTGCCAATATTTCCAATTTTATCCATTTCAGTTACCAAACCAGTCCAATTTGCAATGCATTGTCCTAGCCAAAAACCATATAGTTTCTTTTCGTAGTCTATCCTAGAAATAATAAATTCATTAGGAGTAGATGTAAACGCCTGAGCTGGAAGTTCTTGATTAGAAATTAAGTTTACATCTTTTTCATTAATGCTTTTTTTACAATTCAGCACAAGCAACAGAAGCATCATATTAAAACAAACTATAAGTAGGCGCTTTAAATTTAAATACTTCATAATTATAAAATCTTATTGACTAATGATACTACAGATATAACAAGCATAATTATGGCCGTCAGAATGGTCTACGACCAATATAGTAAAGCTAGCTAATTTTAAAAATTAAGCAGCATAAAACTATTTATACTGCCTAAAATCACTATTTATCTATAGTTTTATTCAATCTTGATGGTGCTTTTTTTGATTATATTATCCGAAGCATTGCCTACGTAAATATCGTAATTACCAAGCTCCAGATTCCAATCTGATATTCCAGTGTCATAATATTTTAATTTAGAAATATCTATAGCAATGGTTACTGTTTTCTTCTCGCCTTGCTTTAGTGCCACTTTAGCAAAACCTTTAAGCTCCTTTTTTGCTCGATCTACTTTAGAATTTGGCTTACCCACGTACACCTGAACCACCTCAGCACCATCTACTTCTCCAGTATTGCTCACATCACAAGTTACTTCAATTGTGCCATCTTTGTCGTATTTCTTTTTATTTGCTGCTATATTTGACAATTCAAAAGTGGTATATGATTTCCCGTAGCCAAATGCAAAAAGGGGTTTAATTTTTTTAGTATCATGCCAACGATAACCTACTAAAATATCATCCTGATAATATTGATTTACACCATCTCCTGGGTACGAGGATTCTCCAAAATAATGCGCCGAATTATCTTCTAATCGTTTAGGGAAAGAAAACGGTAATTTTCCGGATGGGTTGACCTTACCACTAATAACATCGGCCATAGCAATTCCAGTCACACTTCCTAAGTACCATGATTCTATAAGACCTTTTACCTTAGATAGCCAAGGCATATCAACTGCATTACCAGATACTATTATGACCCCAAGGTTTTGATTGACCTCATGAATTTCATTGATTATATTATCTTGATTAAAAGGTAATCCAAATGCTTTTCTGTCATTACCTTCGCAATCTTGAGAATTACTCTTATTCAGTCCTCCAATGAACAAAACGACATCTGCTTGTTTTGCTATTTCAATGGCTTTTGTTCTTAATGAATCGGCATTCAGCTTACCCGGCACTATTCTATTATATTCAGACGGCCCGGTTTCATAGCCCATAGAATGTAAAATGGTGGCATTTTTATAGCGCTTCTTTATGCCTTCTAGAGGTGATATCTCAAATTTTGGTTTTAATTCTGAGGAACCGCCTCCTGCAGACATCGCGCGTGTAGCATTTTCTCCTATAACTGCAATAGTAAGGCCTTTGCTGTCTTGAATTGGAAAAAACTCATCTTCATTTTTTAATAAGACTATGCCTTCTGTTGCAACTTTATAAGCCACATCAATATGTTCCTGATTATTGACTCTTCCTAAAGGTCTATTAGGATTCATATTAGTACGAAACATTAATCTTAAAATCCGTCTAGCTTTATCATCGACTATAGATTCTGGAATTTCATTGTTTTTAAGCTTTTCAAGAAAAGGGTTTGCCAAATAGTAATAATCATAATGATTCTTAACATTAGACCCTAAACCATCTGTTCCCGTTCCCATTTCCATATCCAAACCATAAAGCGCGGCCTCGGTAGTAGAATGTGCTGCACTCCAATCACTTATTACGACGCCATCAAAATTCCATTTTGTTTTTAATATGTCATTATTAAGAAACTCATTATGAGTAGCATACTGCCCTCTAACCTTATTATAGGCGCCCATTATAGACCAAACTCCAGCCTCTTGAACCGAGGCTTTGAAGGCGGGTAAATAAATTTCATGTAAGGCCCTATCGCTTAGCTCAACATTGATAAGGGACCGCCATTTTTCTTGATTATTTAAGGCATAATGCTTCACACAGGCAGCCACTCCATTCTTCTGTACGCCTTTTATATAGGGCACCGCCATTACAGACGCCAAAAAAGGGTCTTCACCCATATACTCAAAATTCCTTCCATTAAGTGGTGTTCTGTATATATTAACACCAGGACCTAGTAGCACATCCTTCTTTCTATACCTAGCCTCTTCCCCAAGACTAAATCCATATTGTCCAGCTAATTCAGGTCTAAATGTTGAAGCTAGACAAGTAAGTACAGGAAAAGCTGTAATGGAATCATTAGTCCAACCTGCATAATTCCATGAATCCCAGCTAATTTCTGCTCTTACCCCATGCGGCCCATCGGCCATCCAAACTTCTGGAATACCCAAACGTTCAACACCTTTTGTACTAAACTTAGATTGTGCATGACATAAATCGACTTTTTCTTTTAGTGTCATTTGACTTAATATAGAATCAATTTTCGACTCCATATCATTACTTTTTTGAGCATTACCAATAATAGTACATACTACAAAAAAAACGCTCGTACATAAATACCTTATGCCGCTATAAAATTCTCTTTTCATATTTTTAATCCTCTTAAATAATATGTGAATATGTAACTCTCCGTTATATCCACAATCTGAAATATATTTTACAATCTAACCCATTATTACCTTAACATCGTACGCTTTACCTTTTTCTAATAAAGGTATAATAAATCCAGAAATCAATTTTCCGTTCACCCTTAACTCTTTAATACCTTTACTCACATGATCTGGGTTACTTACTTCAATATTGTAGGTAGCGCCTCTAAATGCTCTTTTCATTTTAAAACCATCCCATTTTTTAGGAATACATGGGTTTATTATAAGCCCGTCATAATCTGGTTTCACACCCAATATATACTGTGTAATGGCATAAAAATTCCATGATGCCGTTCCTGATAACCAAGAGTTTTTGGCTTCACCGGGTTTAATAGCTTCTTTTCCGGCAATCATTTGACAATACACATAAGGTTCTACCTTATGTAATTCTGATATATCTTCTAAAAAGCTAGGTGCAATTTTTGTATAATAATCATAGGCTTCATCGCCTCTTCCAATCATAGTTTCTCCTATCATTATCCATGGATTATTATGACAAAATATCCCCCCATTTTCTTTATATCCTGCAGGATACGTAGAAATTTCGCCATACTCAATATAGTACTTTGAAAACGCAGGACTGTTTAAAACAATGCCATACTCACAATCTAAATGTTCTTTAACGGCATCCAAGGCATTTTCTACCATGCCTTCTTCCTTTCCAATTTCGGCCATAGAACACCAGCCTTGGGATTCTATAAATATTTTACCTTCCTCGTTTTCATTAGATCCTACTTTATTCCCATAATAATCATAAGCTCTTAAATACCAATCGCCGTCCCAACCATGGGTTTTTACAGCTTTAATCATTTGATCTACATGAATCTGAGCCTCATGGGCTTCTTTTTCATTACCTATACGCTGACATAATTTAATATATTCCTTTCCATAAGTCACAAACAACCCAGCAATCATTAAGGATTCTGCTTGTCCGTCTTTTTTATTACCAGTAGTTTGAAATGAATCATTAGGGTTTGTAGAAAAACAATTAAGATTTAAACAATCATTCCAATCCGCCCGGCCTATTAAAGGCAATTGATGTGGACCTAAATTATTGACCACATGGTAGAAAGACGCTTTTAAATGTTCAAAATGTGACTTTGCGCGAGATTCGTCATTATCAAAAGGAACCATTTCATCTAAAAGCGTAAAATCGCCAGTTTCTTTGATATACTCTGAAGTTGATAAGATTAACCATAGTGGGTCATCATTAAAATCGCCCCCTATAGCTGCATTTCCCTTTTTTGTTAAAGGTTGGTATTGATGATAACAAGAACCATCTTCAAACTGCGTTGAAGCTATATCTACAATACGCTCTCTGGCACGCTCTGGAATTTGATGTACAAATCCAATTAAATCTTGATTGGAATCACGGAAGCCCATTCCTCTACCAATTCCAGATTCGAAAAAGGAAGCTGAACGCGACATATTAAACGTGACCATACATTGATATTGGTTCCAGATATTAACCATACGGTCCAATTTTTCATCTCCCGAGTCAATTGAAATTTTGCCCAACAAATTATCCCAGTACAATCTTAGTTCTTCTAGAGCAGCATCTACCTTTTCTACGTTGTTGTACTTTTCAATCATTTGTTTAGCGGGCTGTTTATTAATCACAGATTTACTTTCCCACTTATCGTTTTCATCAACCTCAACATACCCCAACATAAATACATAATCACGAGATTCTCCAGGCTGTAATTCCATTTCTATATAATGCGAAGCAATTGGAGACCAACCGTGAGCTATTGTGTTTTTGGGTTTTCCGTCGTTTACAACATCTGGATTATCAAATCCATTATACAAGCCCACAAAGGATTCTCTATCGGTATCAAATCCATTTATTTCTTGATTCACAGAATAAAAGGCATAATGATTTCGTCGTTCTTTAAACTCGGTTTTATGATAAATAACCGCATCTTCAACCTCAACTTCTCCAGTACTAAAATTACGCTGGAAGTTTTTCATATCATCATCGGCATTCCATAAGCACCATTCTATAAAAGAGAAAAGTTTAATTTTCTTGATTTCAGAAGATGTATTCTTAATTGAAACCTTCTGAATTTCTCCCCAAAAACCCAAAGGGATAAATTGTGTAATCTCTGATTGAATGCCATTTTTGGAGCTTTTAAATTTAGTATAACTCATACCATGTCTGCACTCATAGGAATCTAATGCGGTCTTTACAGGTTTCCAGCCTGGAGACCAAACCGTATTACCATCTTTGATGTAAAAATACTTCCCACCATCATCAACAGGTACATTATTATATCTGTAACGTGTTAATCGTCTAAATTTTGCATCTTTATAAAAGGTATAACCGCCACCTGTATTTGATGTCAGTGAAAAGAAATCTTCATTCCCCAAATAATTAATCCAGGGGTATGGTGTCTTTGGATTTTCTATAACATACTCTCGGTTTTTATCGTCAAAATGTCCGTATTTCATATACAATATTATTTTTCTTGTGTATTTATTGTTCTGATAATCTTCTGTTGTTTAGCTCTGTAGTAATTTCGTCTAGCTTATTCTGCGTGAGTGGATAAACCATCATTAAACCTGCTGCTATTATTGCAATAATGGCGGGCACCCAACTCATTAACATTATAATTCCGGGTACTGCACCCGCTATGGATGAGGCATCTTGTCCGTTATAATGAAAGGCTCCAAGAATAAAACCAATAATGGCCCCAGCAATTCCTCCGCCAAATTTGGTAGCAAAAGATCCTGCAGAGTATATTAATCCGGTGGCTCGTCTTCCATTTTTAAATTCTGAATAATCTGCAGCATCACCAAGCATAACAAAAAATAATGTTGGAAAGAACGCAGAACCAAACTCTGAAATTATACCTATAGCAAAAATGGCATTGATGTTCTCTGGACTACAAAAAGCAAATAATGCATTAATACCACCTGAAAATATTAAGGCATAAATAAAGAGGTTTCGCTTGCCTATTTTATTACCTAACGGCGCAGTCATCATAGCCCCGGCAATAGAAGCTACCATCAGCGCTATTAAATAGGTAGCTGCTAAAAGTTGATCACTTAAGTAGTGGGTAAAATAGATTATAACGATTCCTTGCTTCATCGAATTATAAACATTAAATAAAAGCCCTACTACCAAAAGGACAACCCATGGTTTATTTTTGACTAAATCTTTAAAATCTCTTAGCAGATTATTCTTTTGTGTTTTAGGGGGTTGAACTCTTTCTTTGGTTGTATAAAACGTAATTAGCATTAATAGGGCAAGAACAATAGACATTAAATACATGGCATTACTATAACCACTTTGTTGGTCGATAATTGAAATATCACTTTCCTTTAAATCTTTCTCACCTTCAACAATAAACGAATAATTCTTGTTGGCTTCCATGGCAAAGCTTTTACCTTTTGTGGGCATGTTATCAACGGGACTTAAGCGCTTATCATCCCAAGTAAAATCTGCGATTCCATGTTCTGTTTTAATATTTACATTTTGAACATCTTCTGATGCTTTGATTTCAACACGGTATGTCTCTTCAGAAACTTGATCAACTCCAATGGATGCATTAATACTCCCGTAATAAGCCACTAGAAACAATAAGGCCCCTTGCACGAGCATCCCTCCACCAAACGCGCCTACCATTCTGTAAGATCCAAGTTTGGTTCGCTCTTTATCATCACCAGTCATAACCGCCATTAAAGCACCATAGGGAATATTGTTTGCTGTATATATTAAGGTGAACAATATATAGGTGATATAGGCATAAATAATCTTACCGGTTGAGTCAAAATCTGGACTTGTAAATAAAAGGGAAAGAATGACTGCTAAAGGAATAGCCGTCCATAAAATCCAGGGCCTAAATTTGCCATACTTAGAATTTGTTCTATCGCCAACTATACCTATTACGACATCACTAATACCATCACTCAATCTAGCAACTAAAAATAAGACGCCTACAGTTACAGGGCTTAATCCAAAAACGTCCGTATAAAAAATAAATAAAAAAGTTGCTACGCCCCTCCAAGCTATGTTTGCAGCCCCATCACCTAAAGCATATCCAACTTTTTCCTTTAAATTCAATTTAGTATTAACCTGCATATTCTTTCTGTTATTATAATCCCTCGATTAACGTGCGCTTTGGTGCTTTTTATGACTTGAAATTTGTTCTCAAAAGGTTGCTTCAAAAAATAAATCTTGCAGGAGTAAAACTATCTGAAATAGAAAAAATGGAATGAGACTTATGTGTCAATCACTGATACATTTGTAGCAAAACAGCCTAGTGGTATGGGCTGACATTTATTAAACCCTATTTTAATGGCTACAGGCGTTTATAGGTTTCTCTTAGTGAAAATAGCATTGGCACTCTTAAGATTGCGCTCTTAATAAAATAGAATAAACCGTACTAAGGCGATAATGTAAAAATTAGAGCAAAAGAAAAGAAATGATCTGAATGAGCCGTGTATAAATAATACGGTTAAATAAAAAAACAGGGTAAGCATTTACAAATGCTTACCCTGTTTGTATGTATAAAAAATTGTTGTTTTAAAACCAAGGCTTTTTACCAGCCTGATAGGTATTGTAAAATTCAGCGTCAGATTTTGTTAAATAAATGATACCTTCAACAAAACCAATGACTCCCGGAACCCAAACAAAAAGAATACCTATACCCACGCAAGATAGCAAGATACCAATAAGCGTTGCCCCTAACAGGATGCCACCTTCTTTATTGTAACCTAAAATAAATTTATGAATACCTAAGCCTCCAAAAAGGATACCTAAGATACCCGCAAGCACTTTCTTATTGTCAGTAGAATCTAAAGTTTCTCTTGCATTTTCAGCAAATTCTGAAGCGGTTTCTTTGGCCTCATCAGCAAATTCTTTAGCCTTCTCCTTAGCATCCCCTAGCACCTCATTTAGGTCATCTTTTAAATTTTTATCATCAGACATCTTAAATTTAATTTTGTTACCCCATAAATTTAATAAAATCAGGCCTATTTGTTTACCTAAATAACATAATTATTCCGCCAAGTGCCGTAACTAAAAGAATAAAACGTCTATAATTAATATTTGATATAAATCTCACTATATAAACGCCTAGAAAAAAACCAACAATAACAATAGGAATTAAAACGGAATTAAGGACTAGGCTTTCCTTGGTCACGGTCTTCCAAACGAATATGTGAAATGGTAATTTAAATACATTAATAATAAAAAATAGCCACGCTGCTGTTCCAATAAATTGATTTTTAGGAAAACGCATCGCCAGAAAATATATATTAGAAATTGGGCCTGCTAAATTTCCTATCATGGTTGTAAATCCGGTTAAGAATCCTGTTCCGCTAGAGAATAGTTTATTTGTTGGGATGCTTTTTGATTTTCTGTTTTCAATAAAAAACATAATAGACACCGATACAATTATAATCACTGCCATGAGCCGCTTAAATAACAGTTCAGAAATATCATTTCCTACCCAAACACCTACCAAAACACCAATAATCATCCATGGTATGAGTTTTTTTATATAGGCCCACTGCGCGTGCCTATTATAATAAATTACTGCGAAAACATCGGCACATATTAACTGAGGCAGCAATATGCCCGTAGACGCCTTTTCACCAAAAACAAAAGCCATTATAACAACAATTATGATGCCTATACCTTTAATACCAGATTTTGATAAGCCCAGTAAAAAAACGGCTATACCAATGGAGATCCATTGTAACGTTGTTAAATGATAAGATTGTAATACTTCTAAGTAAGTCAAGCGGAAATGATGCTTTTAATTTAAGATGCCAAATTTAAAGAAAAGCATCATCAATGGGCTCCCATAATTCAATTTTATTGCCGTCATTATCCAAAATCCAACCAAATTTTCCATAGTCATACTCCTCAATGTCGCCAATAATAGTAACCCCCTCTTTTTTTAATACGGCCAGTAGTTCGCTTAAATTTTCTACGCGATAATTAAACATGAACTCTTTTTTAGAAGGTTGATAATACCTAGTATCTTCTGGAAAAGGGCTCCATTGCGTTGAACAATCCTTACCATTTTTATCTTTCCACCAAAAAGTACAGCCGTAGTCATCTGTATTAAAGCCTAAATGTTTCTTATACCATGCTTTGGCTGCTTTAGGGTCTTTAGATTTAAAAAACAACCCTCCAATACCTGTGACGCGATTTTTCATTTCTTAGTGTTTTTTCTTGAACGCTCATAAATATCAATCCACTCCTGAGCATCTACCTTCGCTGTCAATTCACCTATTAATTCATAAGGAATATCATCCATTCTTTTAAACCTAATGCAGCTTTTACCCATATCTAACTTGTACTTACAACGCTCAGCATACGCCGTTACAAACCAATCCATGACTTCAGACTTTGCATAGAGTACCATACTATAGACGGCCACAAAATTTTTTTGGGACGCTAAATTCATAAAAGGTAATGGCAGTTTAGGATTACAATGATAACCGTCTGGATAAACCGAATGTGGTATAACATATCCCAACATCCCATAACTCATGGCTTCCTCGACACCTTTTGGAAGATTGTTTAAGATTTGCTGCCTTAGTTTTTTAATGGGTTCTTTTCGGTCTTCGGGTAACTCCTCCAGGTACTGCTTTGCTGTTGCTGCTTTTGATTGCATAGGTATATACTTTTTTGAAAGTATATAAAGTTAACAAAATTTTGCAGTTATCTTATCTACAATGGTTTGTGCTAATTTTTCTTTGCTTTCTATGGTCCAACCCGCAACATGAGGGGAGAGCAAAACAGCATCATTATCAATAAGGTACTGAAATGCTTCGGGTAGTTTTTCAGAAAACAGAGTTTCAAACGAGGCTTTTTCATATTCTAAAACATCAAGTCCTGCGCCCAATATTTTACCTGATTTTAAGGCTAATACCAAATCTTGGGTCACCACGCTCTTACCGCGTGCGGTATTTATTAGCCAAAAGCTTTTTTTAAACTGATTAATAAAGTCAGTTTGAATCATATTCAAAGTTAATGGTGTTTGTGGTGTATGTAAACTTACAACATCAACTTGATCTTGAAACTCGCGCAAGGCTACTTGTCGCGCATTCTCATCACCTACATTTGGTTTAATATCGTAACAAAGTACCTCAACATCAAAGCCTCTCAGCTTTTTTGCAAAGGCCTTTCCCATATTACCATATCCAATGAGTCCAACCGTTTTACCATCTAGCTCAATACCACGATTATCTTCTCTCAACCATTTTCCAGAGCTTACTTCTGCATCGGCTTTGTTAAGTTTATTAAATAAGGTGAGTAACATGCCTAGTGCATGCTCACCAACAGCATTTCTATTGCCCTCAGGGGCGGATATTAGGAAAACGCCTTTAGATTCGGCATACTCACAATCTATATTTTCTAGTCCTGCACCAACACGACCTATAAATTTCAAATTTGTGGCTGCATCTAAAAACTGTTTATCAATAGTAAAACGACTTCGTAAAACAATGCCGTCATATTGATCAATTTTAGCTTCAACTTCTGATTTAGAGGACGTATAATCTTCATGATTTACAAAGCCTAATGCATTTAATTGATGTATAAGGAGCTCGTGATTGCTGTCTAAGTGAAGGATTTTCATTTTGCTAATGTACTAAGTCGTTGAGTGCAATAAAAATGTTAAGATGGTGAATTTAATAAAACAGGCCTATTAGATTGACTGAAGAAATACCAAGTAAAGTCCAATCCTAAGATAAAGTCCAGAATTAAAATTGCAATATCATTTTTGCAATTAAAAAGTAAATAAAAATACCAAACACATCATTACTAGTAGTAATAAATGGTCCCGTGGCTACGGCTGCATCAATACCTCTTTTATCTAAAAAAATAGGAACAAATGTTCCAATTAATGCGGCCATTATAATTACAGTAATTAACGCAACACATATTGTCAAAGATTCTAAATATGAAGTTTCAAAAACAAAATGGCTAATTACTAAAACTATTGCGGCTATGGCCAACCCATTTACCAGTCCCAAAAAGAACTCTTTTAGTAATCGGCTTAATATTTTTCCATCCACGGTATTATTCGTTAGTCCTTGAACTACGATAGCAGAAGATTGCACTCCTACATTTCCTGCCGTTGCCTGAATTAAAGGAATAAACATTAACAAGGCAGGGAATTTTAACATGGCATCGCTAAACCCGTTTATAATACTCGCTGCTCCAATACCTCCAAACATTCCTATTAAAAGCCAAGGCAATCGTGCCTTTGTCAATTCCAAAATACTATCATCAGCCTCTACATCACTAGTAATACCTGCAGCTAATTGATAATCCTTTTCAGCTTCTTCTTTCATGACATCTACAATATCATCAATAGTAATTCTTCCTAAAAGGGTTTTATTATCATCAACAACAGGAATGGCTTCTAAATCATATTTTGCCATGATTTTTGCCACTTCTTCTACATTTTCATTAACATTTACATAGTCCACATTAACCTTTACTATATCTGCAATCTTTTTTTCATTCTTGGCAACAATCAAATCTTTTAACGATAGACGTCCAATAAGTTTTTCTTCTTTATTTACAACATAAACCGAATGTACTCGGGTTACTTCTTCTGCCTGGCCTCTAATACGGCGCATACAGCCAGCAACTGTCCAGGTTTCATATACCTTAACAAGCTCTTTTGCCATAAGGCCACCTGCACTATCTTCATCATAGGTAAGAAGCTCTGTGATTTCTGCCTTGTGTTCTTCATCTTCTATTTGCTCAATTACCGCTTGTTGACGTTCTTCTGGCAATTCTGCAATAATATCTGCCGCATCATCGGAGTCCAATTCTTCAACCTCCTCAGCAATTTCTTTAGTAGAAAGGCTTCTTAAAACTTTTTCTCTGATACCTTCATCCAATTCCTTCAAGATATCGGAAGTGGTTTCTGAATCTAATAACTTAATAACGTACACCGCTTGATCTAGGTTGAGTTCATCTAGAATTTCGGCTATATCGGCATAATGAAACTCAACTAAAAGCTTCTGTAATTCGGTGTCATTTCCTTGTTCAACAAGTAATTCTACTTTGTCAATAAGCTCATCAGTGAGTTGAAATTGTATATTTTCTTTTTCTTCTGACAAATGGAAAGCATTTAAAGGGTTTTAAGCATCTTCTTCAAGCAATAATGTGAGGTCAATAAATTCTTGAACATTTAATTGCTCTGGACGTTTGCCAAATATACTATTTGCTTTTAAATTATCGGATAAATTGAAGGTTTTTAAACTGTTTCTAAGTGTTTTTCTACGCTGTTGAAAGGCTGTTTTTACAGTTCTGAAAAACAATTTCTCATCGCAAGGGAGCGCATAGTTTTCTTTCCTAGTGAGTCTCAGCACACCAGAATCTACCTTTGGTGGGGGATTAAAAACATTAGGAGGTACTGTAAATAAGTACTCCGCATCATAAAATGCTTGGGTTAAAACGGATAGAATCCCATAGACCTTGCTGCCTTCTTTTGAACAAATTCGCTGTGCTACTTCCTTTTGAAACATTCCTGAAAACTCGGGAATTTGATGCCGCATTTCCAAAGTTTTAAATACAATTTGAGTCGAAATATTATATGGAAAATTTCCAATTATGGCAAAAGGTTCATGTTGAAAAACTTCATTTAAATCATATTTTAAAAAGTCCTTTTCTATAATTCTAGGGGCTAAGTTAAGATAATTGGATTGCAGGTATTCTACCGATTCTGAATCGATTTCAACCACGTAAGTTGTGGTCTCTTTTTTAAGTAAATACTTGGTAAGCACCCCCATTCCTGGGCCTATTTCTAAAACATTCTTATACCCTGTCAATGTTAGGGTATCTGCAATTTTTTGTGCAACAGATTCATCTTTTAAAAAGTGCTGTCCTAGGTGTTTTTTAGCTTTTACCTGATGCTGATCGTGCTTATTGGCCAAGAATCTTAAATTAAATTGTTATTAATAGTTCAATTTGAGTACAAATCTAAACTATTTAAAATTTACCGTGTATTCATCAATAATTTGAAGTTCTGTTCTAAAGGCTAGCATTTTATCTGCAAATTTTTTCAAGCCTTCATTTCTTAATTTATCAGCATCTTCTCTATAATAGGCATCTAGAGCTTCTCTAGAATAGGTTTTATACTGTATTGAATATGTACAACCGCCCATATCCTCTTCTACTAAGACCCGTGTTAAAGTAGCCTTCTCAAACTTACCCGTTCCTAATACTTGAGGAATATGTTCTTTAATCCATTTAAGCCATTCTTCATGAATAGATTCATCAATGTTTACCGTCACATTATATATATACATCTTTATAATTTTTTTGCAAATAACAGAAGTTCCTTATCATCTTCAAAGGGTTTTATCCGTTTTTCAAAAGTTAATCCTAATTTTTCTAAAAGCCCAATTGATTTTTTATTCTCGGGATTTGTAATGGCTACTAGTCTTTTTAAATTAAACGTATTTTTGGCCAGTTTCATAACAGCGCTGGCAGACTCATATCCAAATCCTTTACTTTCATAATTTGGCAAAAAGGCAAATCCTATATCCACATCAACCAAAGTATCTCTTTTTATGAGGCCACATGTACCAATAGCTTTATTGTTTTCTTCCTTTAATAGCACTTTATAAAACCCAAAACCATAGGATTTATAACTTTTAAAATGACCGCTTTTAATTTTTTGTTCGGCATCTTTAAGGGTTCTTATGTTTCTGTCCCCAATAAATTTAATCCAATGCGGTGTATTCACTAATTCCATAAAAAATGGCGCGTCATCAAGTGTGAATTTAGTTAAAATTAAACGTGATGTTTCCGCAATCATTTTTCTAATTTATGGCATCTCCACGCAAAGTTCTATAGCGTTTTCTGGCATCGACAAAAAAGATGCTGTCTGCATGATAGAAAATTATTTTTTCATATAACATTTTCGCCTGTTCAGGCTTATTGAGCTGTTTCTCATATATTTCAGCCAAATAAAAATAGGCATCGTCAACTAACACACCATCCCTAAAATTTGATATGATGGCTTCATAGTTAACTGCCGCTTTTTTGAACTCCAATTCAATTTCAAATAACTTGGCTTGCTTATATAGCGCTTGTGCGACTATGGGCTCTGTTTTATGTTCGTCTAATATCTTATCAAGTAACGTTATGGCTTCCTCATTTCTATTCTGAAATGATAATAAATCAGCTTTAGCATAAAGTTTTAAAGCTGTTTGTAGTGAATCTTCATATTTGTTATCTGATATTAATAATTTCAATGCTAGGGCATCATTGGCTATGAGCTGAGATGTTGAAGCTTTCAGAATTTTAAGTTGAGATTCTGCCCATTTAAAATCTCCTTTATAATAACTGGTTTTGGCCACTTTAAAACGTGCTTCTTGAGAAATCGTGCTGTTTTTAAGATTACGCTGAATTTGCGTATAGTAAATCAGTGCTTTATTAAACTGTTCCTTTAAAACTAGCACGTCGCCCAGCTTTAGTTTCACACGGGCCTTTTCTGTCCTACTAAGCGGTTGCTTTAAACTCTCTTCTAAAAAGGATATGGCCTCATTTGTTTCACCCAAATAAAAAGCCAAAAAATGCGCATAAGACAATTGTAATTCTAAGGTTTCTGCGTTGCGTCCAAAGGTATCTAGCAAGTTCAAATACGCTGCGTTATAGGTACTATAATTGCTTTTTGAACTGCTTTTAATTTCCAATTGCAATAAATCATAATGTGCCTTTAGTTGTATTTCATGGTCTTGAGCAGTATCAATAACATAGTTATAAATAGTTTTAGCAACGTCTGTATCATTTTCATTAGCCGCAATAGCAGCTAATTCTAGGATCCTATCTAAGCTCTTCTGCTCTCTTTTAAAAATAGCTTTTTCTTGTACAAAAGCCTTTTTAAAATCCTTTTGCTGAATAAAAAGCCAACTCAAAAACGAATTCCAAATAACATTTGGTTCTTTTTGTAGCCTACTTAACAAAATTTTTCTGAGCAAAATATTGTTCTCATTGTAGGCGTCTTCACTTATAAAATCGTTTATTGCTCGTTTCACATCATCTGACGCAAGGGGATTAATTAGAGCATAATTCATATAGCTATCGAACATTTTTTCAATATCTCCCTGCTCTCCATAAATTTGAGCCAACTGCACGTTAAAATTTAAATCTGGTTTTAGGCGCATGGCCTTTTCATAGGCCTCGGCAGCTTCATTTAAGAGCGAATGGTCTTGAAAACCTCTAGCCACAGTAAATACATTAGTGACTTTATCATCTATACTTGATAATGCCTTCTGATAATTAATTTCGGCATTTTCCAAATCGTTTTTAAGTTGATAATTATGTCCTAATTCCACATAAAAGGCAGGATACTGTACGCGGGCTATTAAAGCTTTAAGAAATTTTTCAGCTTCATCATACTGCTCTAATTGTTCATATGAATTGACTATTTGTTTAATGTAAGTCATGTTTGAAGGCGAATTAGCATAGAGCTTTTTGTACTCAATTAGTGCTTTTTCATAATCGCCCTTTTTAAAATAATTCTTGGCAATAATATCGCCTTGGGCCAATATTTTTGTAGAAACTAGTAAAAATAATATGAATAGAAATCGCATATGGTAAATATAACAAATGTAGTATGTTGTATTTCTAAATATTATTATAAAAAAGGCCCGAATAAAATTCGGGCACAAACCAACCAATAATAAATCTTTATTAACTACTGTTAATTAAACACTCGATTGGGGACAGTCTTTAAAATCTCGTAAAAAGACAAGAATGACTATGTCAAAAAAAATTCAGGTTGCATCAAGAATGGTACTTTTGAATAAAATCCCTATTTGCTTACAATCGCAGTATTATTATCTTCAGATTTGATTAATTCAAAATCTGAGGACAATACTTTACTAGCAACAAACACTAAAGCAATTATTAAAAGTAGACGTTTAAAATTCTTCATGGTTAGTAGGTTTAACAATTTACTCCTGCTAACTTCAATATTTTTTACCAAAAACACGAAGAAATCATCATAATTTCGTTAAACAGCGTCAAAAACATGCATTTCAACGATTATTTAAACCTAAAAACCTATATATGTAAGAATTAACTTTAGTTTTTATTTTAAAAACAGCTTAATCAATAATAGAAAAACCAGTATAAGATTGTAATACGTCCGGAATTACAATACCGGCCTCCGTTTGATAGTTTTCAAGTATCCCTGCAAGCACTCTTGGCAAGGCTAAAGAACTTCCATTAAGGGTATGCGCCAATTCATTTTTACCATCCTTATTTTTATAACGCAGCTTTAATCGATTGGCTTGAAAGGTTTCAAAGTTAGATATTGATGAAATTTCTAACCATCTATCTTGTGCGGTTGAAAACACCTCAAAATCATAGGTTAATGCAGAAGCAAAAGAGGTATCTCCGCCACATAAGCGTAAAATACGGTATGGCAGTTTTAGTTCTTTTAAGATGTCCTTTACGTGATCTACCATACCATCTAGAGCTTCATAAGATTTACTGGGATGTTCAACTCGTATAAGTTCAACCTTATCAAACTGATGTAACCTATTTAAACCTCTCACATGAGCGCCATAGCTCCCTGCCTCTCTTCTAAAGCAAGGTGTATATCCGGTAATACAAACAGGAAGTTCACTTTCTCCTAAAACCACATCTCTAAAGATATTGGTCCCTGGCACTTCAGCTGTTGGTATTAAATATAAATTATCTTCAGTAACATGATACATCTGGCCTTCCTTATCAGGCAACTGCCCCGTACCTATTCCTGAGGCTTCATTTACCAATAATGGCAACTGATATTCTGTATAACCCGCAGCGGTATTCTTATCTAAAAAATAAGCAATTAAAGCACGTTGTAATCGAGCACCCTTACCTTTATAAACGGGAAAACCGGCTCCAGTAATCTTATTACCTAATTCAAAATCTATAATATCATACTTCTTAGCCAACTCCCAATGTGGCAAGGCCTTACTATGTAATTTTGGCACATCACCAGCAGCGAATATTTCTTCATTGTCCAATTCAGAATTTCCTCTTGGAACGATCTCATTGGGTATATTGGGTATCTTATAGAGCAACTCCGTTAAAGCCTCGGTTTTGCTGTTCAACAATTCAGCAAGTTCTTTAGAACTGTCTTTTAAAAGACTTGTTTTTTCTTTTAAAGCATTTGCCTCCTCAACTGCCCCTGATTTATATAAATTACCAATTTCTTTTGACAATCTATTAGACTCAGCCAATGTGGTATCTAATTCAGCTTGAAGACGTCTTCTGTCCTCATCAAAAGTTATCACATCACCAATCATTTCAACCGCATTAATATTACGTTTTGCTAGGCGTTCAACAACTAATTCTTTGTTTTCTCTAATAAAGGCAACTTGCAACATGTCTTAAAATTTAAGGGACAAATTTAATGAATTACGCAGATAATCAATCTTGTTTTGATGGTAAAATCCATGGACTGTGTTTAAAAACATCCCATTCAACACTAGCTATATCAACATCAGGGTTTATAAACTGTTTGTAGGGTTTACCATTAACGCTTAACATGCTATGCACATAAACTGCCACATCTTGGCCATCCTTTTTAAACTTGTCTTTTAAACGTTTTGAAAACTGCCAAATTACGTCTGGTTTTGTACTGGCCGAACGTTTTTGTTTTGCACTTAAATAATGGTCTAAATCTATTTTGAAACGTTTCCCCGTTGCTTTGTTTTCAACCCAATAGGTTATAAATCCAGATTTAGTTCGCAACATCATACGCCATGATAACCTATGGGCCTCTTCGGTCCAAAGCACATCATCCTCAATGAAATGATGCCTTACCGGCAACCCAATTTGAATACAAAAATAGATGAGTAACACTATTATGATTGGTGTTCTCATTTTTGGAATAATGACCTCTCCCTTTGCATAAAATGGTTTCTTTTTAAGCCAACGTTTTTGAATTTGTTCTGCAGGAAAAAAGAATAAGGTAAATGCTAATGATAAGTAAGGGAAAATCCCAATTTGTAATACAAACGAATTAAACAGGTGAAAAAATATGGATGTAAAAAACGCATATTTCCTAGTAGGTTTAAACAATAATAAAGGAACAATTAACCCATCAAACAGAATACCCCCATAAGCCAAGAAGTAGTGGAACCATTTTTGCTGAAGCATCTCGCCTACTAAAAAATAATTTTGCTTCCCGCGCATCAAATTAGCAACAACAGTAGCATCTAACCAATCTGGATATAGTTTGGCAAGTGATGCATACGTATAGACTATAAAAAGCTGTAAAATAATTACATATTGACACCATTGCGGCATGGAATCCCTTTTTAGTTCGGGATGCCTTAACGCATCTACAGAAGCCTGTTTATGAGCAGGTAAAAACACCATTAACCCACTAAGGAGGATTAATAAGTAGTAATGATTATTATAAGATGATTTTTGCATTAAATAAGTAGCAGACCACATTAAAGCAAAACTAATCATGCTTAATCTGTATTTAAAACCAACCATGATTAATAAACCAAAAACCCCCATTATGGCATAGTAGTAATACATACCATTGCCCGGAAGGGGTTGCAAAAACTCAAAACCAATAAAATTAAATGTGAATTCTGGATCTACTAAGGTTCGCTTTACCCAGCCCGTAAATATGGCACCAACAGATTCTAAAAAACATAATAACCCAAAAATAATTCTAAATATAACTAATGACGAATTATCTATATGTTTAAATAAAATTCTATTGAGCATGATGCTTAGAAATATAATCTAATGCCGTTGCTCTATCTTTTGCTAATTGCTGTTTCAAAGCTTCAACCGATTCAAATTTTTGTTCATCACGAATACGATGCAACAGGTCAATTTGAATACTTTCTCCATAAATATCCTTTTGAAATTCAAAAAAATGAACTTCAACAGTTTGTGCCTGGCCGTTTACGGTAGGATTCATTCCTATGTTCATCATCCCATAGACCACAATATCTTCAATGGTTGAACAAACGATGTAAGACCCTTGTTTGGGTAGGATTTTATAGTCTTCATCAATATCTAAATTTGCTGTTGGAAAGTTAAGTTCCTTACCAAGACCTCTGCCTTTAGTTACCTTTCCAGACAACATAAAATTATAACCTAAATAGGCATTTGCCTTTTGTATATCCCCTTCATGCAATGCCACTCTTATTTTAGTGGAGCTTACAGCAACATCATTGATGTCTTGAGCCGAAATTTCTTCAACTTCAAAACCATAGGCTTCGCCATACTTTTTAAGATCATCTATATCGGCATTTCTATTCCTGCCAAAACGATGATCATAGCCAATAATGACCTTTTTAGCATTTATTTTATCTACCAAAATCTCTTTAACAAAATCTTCTGCTGAAAGTCTTGAAAACTCATGCGTAAACTTTTTAATCAATAATAAATCTAAGCCCAAATCATCTAAAATATCATGGCGCTCTTTGATGGTATTAATAAGTTTTATATTAGAATCCTTTTGTAAAACCATTCTGGGATGCGGAAAAAAAGTAAGAATTACAGATTTTAAACCCTCTTGTTTTCCCGTATTAATTAATCGGTTTATAATTTTTTGATGTCCAATATGAACCCCATCAAAAGTACCAATAGTTACCACTGTTGGCTTAGTAGACTTATAAGTTTCAATATCCTTTACCTTCCGCATGTCATGAGTAAAATAATTTAAAACAGTTAAAACATTTGATATTCTTATATTTGACCAATAAAATTGCCCAACATCTGTTTATGAAAACAAAACTACATTATGTTTTAACAACCGCAATATTTTTGTTTGTGTTTTCTGGGTTTGCCCAAAACAACTTTTTTGTAAAAATAGGCAATCAAAAGACAGCTCAAAAATCTAATAGCAATAAGCTGGTTTCAAGCAAGGCCAATCTTTACCAAATAAATCAAGAGGTCTTTTCTGAAGCCTTATCAAAGACTTTAATATCTCAAAATAATACGAAGACCAATACCATAATGAGTTTCCCGAATACGCAAGGTGAATTAATGCGCTATCGTATTGTTGAAGCTCCGGTTATGCACCCCGAATTACAAGCTAAATATCCTGAAATAAAATCATACATTGGCTATGGTATTGATAAAGCACAAGACCATATCCGTTTTAGTTTCTCGCCGTACCATGGTCTATCTGGGATGGTGTTAGGTGAAAAGGAAACAGTAGTCTATGAGCCTGTAAAAGGACACCCCAATGAGTTACTTGTTTCTAATAAATCTAATTTACTAGAAAACAATTTATTTCAATGCAATAGTATAGCTGGCAGTCTCAAACAAGCCCTAAAATCTAGTGGTATAAAGGATGCTGATGATAGTAAAAAACGAATTTACAAGATCGCTATTTCTGTAACAGGAGAATATGCACAAACCAATGGCGGAACCTTAGCCTCAGTAAATGCGGCATTAAATGCGACGCTAACCAATGTAAATGCCGTTTTTGAAAATGACCTAAACGTGTCTTTACAGCTCATTCCCACGAACGATAAAGTTATTTATTTAAACCCTAACACAGATCCGTATACTAGCTTAGGACGTTATAATAGTCAATTAGCAACAACGTTAGACACCGAGATATTAGAAGTCAATTATGATATTGGCCATTTATTAGCAGGTATTAATGATAGCTCTGGTAATGGTACTGGTGATGCTGGATGCATTGGCTGTGTGTGTAACAATGGTGGCTCTTATCCGTCTAGAAATCATAAAGGCTCAGCCTATTCTACAAGTTCAAACCCCAGCGGTATTAATTTTGATATTGATTTTGTAGCCCATGAAATAGGACATCAATTTGGAGCCTCGCATACCTGGACCCATGATGGCAACGATGGTAGAAATGTTCAAATGGAGCCCGGAGGAGGCTCAACCATTATGGGGTACGCGGGTATTACAGGTTCAACAAACCTACAACTGCATAGCGACACATATTTTCATGCCATATCCATTCAGCAAATAAGCACTTTTGTTAAAGGTACATCCTGTGCTACTATAATTGATACTGGAAATACGACACCAACAGTAAGCGCCGGTGATGATTTAATATTGCCCGTAAGTACAGCCTTTAAACTTGTTGGGGCAGGAAATGATGCTGACGGGGATTCGGTTACTTTTTGTTGGGAACAAATTAATGAGGATAATGCCGCGACCACCTACCCTAACCCCAATTCTTCAAACTCTAATTCGGTTTTATTCCGGTCCTTCCCAGCTGTTCTTGACAACACCAGGTATTTCCCTAAATTATCAGATTTAAAATACGGTGTCAATGCTACTCAATGGGAAAAAATACCTAATGTAAGCAGAACTGCAGATTTTAGGTTAACGGTAAGAGACAATAGACCTGGTGGCGCAAATAATACTCACGACGATATGCGAGTTACATTTGATGACGCCTACGGACCATTTGAAGTGACATCACAAAATAATGAAGCTATTTTATGGGCGAGTGGTCAGACAGAAACCATTACTTGGAACGTTAATAATACAAACAATTTATCAGGGGCATCTACAGTAAATATTCTGCTCTCTACCGATGGCGGAGCAACCTACACAACCACTTTGGCCACAAACATTGCTAATTCTGGGAGTTATAGTTTTACTGTTCCTAATATTGCTGCCCCTTATTGCAGGTTATTAATTGAACCAACAAATCATGTTTTTTATGCCATAAACACACATGACTTTGCTATTAATTATGAAATAAATACCACTTGTGTGCAATACCGTTCAGCTGATAACCTGGGTATAACCATAACAGATAATGGTAAAGGGTTTACAGAATCACATCGTATTACTATCAGTGAATCAAACATCATTACAGATGTTAATATTGGTATAAATGTATCACATTCATATATTGGTGATTTAGAGATTGCGTTGTTAAGCCCTTCCAACACACAGGTGCTATTGAAAAATCATAAAGATTGTAGTAATGAAATGAACATGGTATCTGTTTATGATGATGATGCATTACCGTATAATTGTTTGAACAGCTCAACTAATGTAGGATTTCGGTCTTCTAATGATTTATTAGCCCTAGTAAATGATGAAAATACGTCAGGCCATTGGACCATACAATTAGGTGACTTTGAACCTGGTGATGCTGGCACTTTAAATTCTTGGTTTGTTGAAATTTGTCAAACTAGCGAAATACCGCTTAGCACTGAACCCTCGCTAGAACCTGCTGCGTTTGCATTATTTCCTAACCCAAATACTGGGACATTCAACATTAAATTATACAACCCTGCAGAAAACGATATCTCTATAGATGTATATGATCTTAGAGGTCGTTTAGTTTACCGGAATGTATATCAAGGCATAACAGATTTTGATGAACGCATCATACTAAACCAGGTACAATCTGGCTTATACATTTTGAAAGCGTCATATGGCACTGGGCAGGTTACTCGGAAAATCATAGTGCAGTAGCCTGAACTAAGTTATTTTCCATTAAAGGAATTCATGGTATTATTTACGCCTGCCAATGCGAACGATTTGATAATTTCAGTAGATTTTTCTAAACGCTCCTTAAGTTTTAAATCCTCCTCTGAGGTCCATTCACCCAAAACATAATCCACTTGCCTTCCTTTACTAAAAGCATCACTAATACCAAACCTAAAACGGTTATACTTCGTAGTATTCAATTTATCTTGAATATCCTTTAAACCATTATGGCCGCCGTCACTTCCCTTAGTTTTTATACGTAGGCTTCCAAATGGCAAGTTTAAATCATCAGTAATCACTAATAAAGACTCCAAAGGAATCTTTTCTTTTGTTAACCAATACAAAACGGCTTTCCCACTTAAGTTCATGTAGGTATTCGGTTTTAAAAAAATAAAGGTTCTTCCTTTAAGTTTATAGGTGGCGATATCCCCTAATTTTTGAGTTTCAAAGGTTAGGCCTTCTTGTTTTGCAAAATGATCTAAAACCTTAAACCCAATATTATGGCGTGTATTTTCATATTTCTCACCAATATTGCCTAGACCTACTATTAAAAATTTCTTCATGGCATTTACGTCTTTTATGCGCGTGTTAATTCTAAAAAATGGTTTTAAGTATTGCCACACAAAAGTGTCTATTTGTAAAAATAAAAAAGCATCCTGAAATATGCAGGATGCTTTAAATATTTAATTGAGAATTAAGTCTATTCCGTTGCTTCAGCTGCTTCAGCAGCTTCTGCACCTTCTTCTAATTCATCTTCATCATCTTCTGCAACCGCAGTTCTAGATGTTCTTACTTGACATACTACAGTATTGTCTGAATGTAAGAATGTGTAATCGTCATTTAGAATATCAGCAACAGATACTTTATCACCAATTTTAAGTGGTGAAATATCGATTTGAATAAAATCAGGTAAGTTAGCAGGAAGCGCTTTGATACGTAATTTTCTGTTGTTTCTTCTTAAAACACCACCGTTTTTAACACCTCTTGAGTTACCAACAAGGTTTACAGGAATATTCAAAGCAATCTCTTTATCTTCAAATAATTGGTAGAAATCTATGTGTAAGATTCTATCAGTTACAGGGTGAAATTGAATGTCTTGAAGTACAGCATTTAAAGTTTCACCGCTATCTAAATTAATCACAACTGTATGCGCATTAGGCGTGTATACAAGTTTAGAGAAAGCTAATTCTGGTGCAGAGAAATGCACTGGCTTATCTCCTCCGTATAATACGCAAGGAACCTGACCAGCATTACGTAAGGCCTTAGTTGCCTTTTTGCCTACGCTTTCTCTTTGAGATCCGTTAATTGTAATTGATTTCATTTTTATTTATTTATATTTAAATTAATACACTTCTTTGATTGCGACTTACATCACAAATTTTGAACTAATAGATTGGTTATTATGTACTTTCTCCATCACCTGTGCAAATAAATTAGAACACGTTAACACCTTAACTTTATCACTTAAAGGTTTAACAGGTATTGAGTCTGTAACTATTAATTCTTCTAATTTTGAATTGTTTATATTATCATAAGCCTTACCCGAAAGAATAGGGTGCGTACAAATAGCTCTAACACTTAATGCACCGCGCTCCATCATTAAATCGGCAGCTTTAGTTAACGTTCCTGCGGTATCTACCATATCATCTACCAACACCACATTTTTGCCTTCAACATTACCAATAAGTTCCATATGAGAAATCACATTGGCCTTAGCGCGTTGTTTGTAACAAATGACTACATCACTTTGTAACGCTTTAGAATAGGCATAAGCACGTTTTGACCCCCCCATATCTGGTGAAGCTATAGTTAAATTTGGTAAATCCAAAGACCTCAAATAAGGCAGAAAAATTGTAGAAGCAAATAAATGATCTACAGGTTTTTCAAAAAAGCCTTGAATTTGATCAGCGTGCAAATCCATAGTAATAATACGTGTGGCACCTGCAGCCTCTAACATTTTTGCAACCAATTTTGCAGCAATAGGCACACGTGGCTTATCTTTTCTGTCTTGTCTAGCCCATCCAAAATACGGTAAGACAGCAGTAATATGTCTTGCCGAAGCCCGTTTTGCAGCATCAATCATCAACAACATTTCCATTAAATTCTCAGGACCAGGATTGGTAGAGCCAATAATAAAAATTCTAGTACCACGAATAGACTCCTCATAAGACGGTTGGAATTCACCATCACTATAAGTAGAGGTAATTACATTGCCTAATTCAGCACCAAAGGCTTTGGCTATTTTCTCACCAAGAATTTTACTTTGTGTACATGC
Organism: Algibacter mikhailovii; assembly: GCF_014651495.1. Lineage (GTDB taxonomy): Bacteria > Bacteroidota > Bacteroidia > Flavobacteriales > Flavobacteriaceae > Algibacter_E > Algibacter_E mikhailovii. The sequence goes on along the minus strand of NZ_BMWZ01000005.1, from coordinate 1,975 downwards.
AAAAATTTTAGCTTCTGTAATAACAATTGGCATAGGTAACTTGTTGTTTTAGAGCGCGAAAACACGCTTGATTTTTAACGAGGTGCAAATTTATGCATTTATTTCAACCTAAAAAGTATATTGCCCATTATTTTTATGAATTATCTCGAAAAAATATATATTTTTGCTTTCCGAAATGCTCAAGTGGCGGAATTGGTAGACGCGCTGGATTCAAAATCCAGTTCTTTCGGGAGTGTGGGTTCGATTCCCACCTTGAGTACTGAATTAAACCGTAATTATCTAGCTAACAGAAAATTACGGTTTTTTTACGTTTTGTTTTTCCGATTTTTTGCCGAAAATGTTTGCGTTTCTGCGATAACTTGTTCAAATTAAACAACATTAAAACAGCTTAAATACAATTAACACCAGCAACTTTATTTTCCAAAAAAACGTCATTTAGCTAAAATTAAGACCAAAAATCCAATAAAAGAGATTGCTAAATTGATATTCCAAACTGAAAAATGATAATAATTATTTCTTTTTTTATTTCTATGAAATAATACTATTTGCCCTTATACTTTCAAGATGCTTTTCTAAATTTTTATGCATTGGGAATAATGTTGAGTATAAAAACTCCAATCCAAAACCCTCCAAAATCTAAATCCCATTCAATTCCTTCTGAAATTCACCCTCATGTCAAAAAAAGCTCCTACGACTATTACCAATAATTAACTTTTTCTAAATATAGATACTGATTGTTCTTGCTGAATGCAAAAACACTAAATTATAATTTCAATTTGTAATATTATTCTTTAAATTTGAAAGTATATAATGTGGATATAGACAATTGTCTATATCCAATTGTTGGGAACAATTTGGAAATGATTCGTAATTGATGTATATTTACACCAAATAATTAAATTATGTCAAGACAAAGTATATCATTTACAGAACCTAACGACGAATGGCTTAAAGCCCAAGTCAATGGAAAAGAATATTCAAGCAAAAGCGAATTAGTAAACGATTTAATTAGACAAGCTAGAAAACAACAAGTCGAAATTGATTGGGTACGAACTAAATTGGAAAAAGCTGAAAATAGCGGATTTACAAGCGAATCAAAAAATGAAATTTTAGCCCAATCAAAAACTCTAATGAATGGCTAAATATCGCTTAAGTAATGAAGCTAAAAATGACTTAATCCGAATTCATCACTATGGAGTTAAAAAATTTGGAACTACTCAAGCGGATAAATATTTTGAATCATTCTTTGAATATTTTGAAATTATAACCCAAAGACCTTTTTCATTCGAGTCAGTTGATTATATAAAAAAGGACTACAGAAGATGTGTTTGCGGAATAGATAGTATTTACTACAAAATAAATAACGACGTCGTTGAAATAATGGCAATTGTCGGAAGACAAGATTTAAACCACATACTGTAACCTGAATAATTAAAACTGTTGCCAACAACATGTATAATTAATTGCTTGGGCAAGTGCTTATTTTGAAAATTCCTTCGGAATTTTCTTTCGTTCGTTTTTGTTTGCTAAATTAGTTGCTCAAACACGCAACTAACCATACACAACAACGTTGCCATTCATTGTGACCCGTCCTGAATAAAGGCTACATAATTTTAAACATTATGTACAAAAATGACAAAGTAATCAGACGGTATTCAGAACCTTTTAAACTGAAAATTTTAGACGAACTTAGCAGTGGTAATCACACAAAGAGCGAACTTTGTAAACTCTACTCTATTGCACCTACAACCGTTAATGAGTGGATTAAAAAGTATAATCGTAAAGACTTAATGAACACCAGAGTAAAAGTGGAAACAAAAGACGAAATATCTAGAATCAAAACCCTTCAAAAAGAAATTGAACAGCTTAAAAAACTACTTCTTAAAAAGGATCTTGATGCATTGGTATTAGATTCCTATCTAGAAGTAGCTGCCGAAGATCTTGGCTATAAATCTGTGGCGGAACTAAAAAAAAA
>NZ_BMWZ01000004.1 GCF_014651495.1 Algibacter mikhailovii | reverse complement strand
CAGAGAAGTTAAGCCCATTTGCGCCGATGGTACTACATTTGTGGGAGAGTAGGTCGTTGCCTTTTTTGAATCCTCAACATGTATTTGTTGAGGATTTTTTTTTGGTTTAAATTCAAACTTCAATAGAGTAGGATACTTCTATTATAGCATTACTTTTAGGATTGTAAATCTTCTGAAATGTTTTTTAGTTATTTTAATATGGCATAAACGCCATCGACGTAAATTTTTTATTTAAACTATAAATGATTTATGAACTGGTTTAAATAATTTAGACTTTTATAACACAGCTAAATTTTTTTATTCTGATAATTAATAGCAATTTTGTAATTAGTTGACTTCATAAATTTGAATACTGTTTTAAATGTTATCAAAAACCATACTTAAAGTACTTTGTTTTATACTAATAATTGGATATGCTCATCGTATAAATGCTCAGGAGTATAAAATAGCTTGTTTAAATGACTATCCCCCATATTCATCTATAAATGAGCAAGGCGAGGCTACTGGCTTTTTAATAGATTGGTGGAATCTTTGGAGTGCCAAAGCGGATATTGATATTACATTTATCCCAGGAAATACAGAGGACTGTATTGGTCGTTTAAATACTAATAAGGTGGATATTATTGCCGGGGCATTCTTTAGTGAAGAGCTTAATAAAGACTATGATTTTGGTGATCAAATTTTAAGTACACAAGCCATACTTTGCATTAAAAAGGATTTGGATCCTGTAAGTATAGACAGTATTGGTTTTTTAGTGAGTATTGTAAAAAATGGATATACAGGTAATTATCTTGAAGAAAATCATCCAAGTTTAGAACTTGATTTGCTTAATTCTAATAGAGAATTATATAGTGCAGTAGAGCAACAAAGCATTGATGCGTTTGTCTATATAACACCAGAGGCTGTTCTTGATTTGGTGAAGGTTACTATTCCTGATGGTTATAAGCAATTTGAAGTATTATATTCCAATAACCTTAGACCTATGGTCAAAAAAGGGAACAAAAAAATATTGGCCGATATTATGAAAGGCTCAGAGGCTTTGTCAAAGGAGGATTTACTTGAAGTGGCCACAAAATGGAATGTGTTTAAGGATAAAGTTACGGTGGATAGGACCTTATTATACGTTATCATTGGTATAATTGCTTTACTGGTGTTCGGCGTATTGTTATTTATAAAGCGTATCTTAAATAAGAAGAATAGTTTAGCTCGAAGAGTTTTTAATTTAGAAGAAGAAATTAGTAAGGGCGAATCAGATTTTTTAGAGTTTAAATCGTCTTTACGATGGGATTATCATAAAAATGTTAAAAATAAGGTATTGGAATTGGTGGTTGCAAAGACGATATCGGCCTTTTTAAATTCGAATGGAGGCATCCTCCTTATTGGTGTCAATGATGACGGAGCTATTCTGGGGCTAGATAACGACTATAATACATTAAGTAAAGGCAATCAAGACGGCTTTGTGTTAGCGCTTACTACGCTTATAAATAATACGCTTGGTAAGCAATCACATAAATATATTAATATTAGGATTGTAAATATTGGTGATAAGGACGTGTGTGTAATAACCATCGAAAGGAGTGGGATACCTGTGTTTTTAGTCAAAGGTGAAAAGGAAGAATTTTTTATTAGAGCTTCTGCGTCGTCACAGCCTTTGGGACTTAAGGATACTATGGCATATATAAAATCGCATTGGGAGTCTGAAAAGTAAAATAAAAAAACAGTAATAATAAAAAACCCTGAAAACATTTAATGTTTCAGGGTTTTAAGTGGTACCTCCAGGAATCGAACCAGGGACACAAGGATTTTCAGTCCTTTGCTCTACCAACTGAGCTAAGGTACCTCGCCAAAGCGGTTGCAAATATATATTCATTTTTGTTATTCGCCAAAAGAAATTTATTAAAAATGATAATTATTTTAAGAATTTAGCCCTTCATGAAGCTAATTACTTCGTTATGAATATTCTAAAACCTTTTAAAAAATTATTGTTATTCATTTTGTAAATTTGGGGTTTTTATTGGGGATGAATTTAATTATTGATGTTGGAAACTCTTTTGTGAAACTTGCTATTTTTCATAAAGGGGTTATTAAGTATAAGGTTACTGTAGAATTGGAATTAGTCCTTAAACAATTAGAAGTGTTAAGCCAAGCCTATGGCGCAATTAAAGGCGTTATCATATCTTCAGTTGGGGGGCTAACTAAATCAGATCTGGAAGCTATTAATAAGCGATATAAAGTACTACTTCTTGATTATCAAACTAAATTACCTTTTAAAAATTGTTATAAAACGCCAAAAACGTTAGGGGTTGATAGATTGGCTTTGGTTAGTGCAGCTACAAAACAATATCCTTCATGTAACGTGCTAATAATAGATGCAGGTACCTGTATAACTTATGATTTTAAAAGTGATGATAATAGCTATTTAGGAGGTGCCATTTCACCAGGGATAAATATGCGCTATAAATCACTTCATAATTTGACAGCTAATTTACCGTTATTAAAAGCAAGTACGCCAAAATACATTACCGGGGGATCAACTGAAGAGTCCATCCATTCTGGAGTAATACATGGTGTTTTAAGCGAAATAGATGGGGCTATTGAATTGTATAAATTAAAATATTCAGATTTAACAGTTATTTTAACAGGAGGCGATGCTAAATTCTTGTCTAAACAATTAAAAAGTAGCATATTTGCCAATTCTAATTTTCTTTTAGAGGGATTAGATTATTTATTACAAATTAACTCAAACGAATGATCAAAAAACTTGTATTAGTTTTAATCGCACTATTAGCAATTCAAGGTTATAGTCAAGAGTCGACGGCTTCTCCTTATTCTTTTTACGGAATTGGAAGCCTAAACTTTAAGGGAACCGTTGAAAATAGGAGCATGGGTAGTTTAAGCATTTATACAGATAGTATTCACGTTAATCTGCGTAATCCAGCTTCATATGGTGGTGATAATTTGGCCATGTGGGGGAATACAAGTAGACCAGTGAAGTTTTCTTTAGGGGGTAGCTTTAAGAAGACAAATTTGAAAAGTGAAACCAGCAAGGGGTCTGCAAATTCAACAACTTTTAATTATTTAGCATTGGCTATTCCAATTGGGAAATTGGGATTTGGGGTTGGAATTATACCTTACACATCTGTGGGTTATAGATTGGAGAGCTTGAATGATAATGGTCAGATTGAAAATAGATTTAATGGTGAAGGTGGTTTGAACAGAGTTTTTCTTGGCGCTGGATATCAATTCACCAAGGGCTTATCTTTAGGTGTTGATTTTCAATATAATTTTGGTAATGTTCAGAATAATGTTATTGCATTTCAGTATGACGGTGATGTTCCTGTACAATACCAGTCTAGAGAAATTAATCGTTCTGATTTGAGTGGTTTTAGTATGAATTTTGGACTTTCATACAAAAAGATGTTAAACGAAAGATTGCAGTTAGTTACTGGTTTAACATATTCACCTCAAATGAATCTGGTTTCTGATAACAATAGGTTGTTTTCAACAATAACGATTAATTCTGCCACAGGTAGAGAGATACCTTTAAATACGGTTAATGCTAATTTGGAAAACTTGGGTTTAGCGAAAACAGATCTTGTGATTCCTTCTAAGTTTACATTCGGACTAGGTATTGGTCAAGTAAGAAATTGGTTTATTGGTGCCGAGTACTTATTTCAGGAGTCTAGCAAGTTTTCAAATGTCCTGTATTCCACCAATATAACAACTTATGAAGATGCATCAACCCTATCCATTGGAGGATTTTTTATTCCTCAATATAATTCGTTTTCAAATTATTTTAAGAGAACGGTGTATAGAGCAGGTATGCGTTTAGAAAAAACTGGTTTGGTAATTAATGATGAATCTATTAAAGAGTTTGGCATAACTTTTGGAATAGGTTTACCAATAGGGGATACTAGGCTATTATCCAATGCCAATATAGGATTGGAATTAGGCCAAAGAGGTACAACAAAAAGTAATTTAATAGAAGAGAATTTTATTAATGTTCAATTAAGTTTATCTTTGAACGATAGATGGTTTCAGAAAAGAAAATTTCAATAAAAGCACAAAACAATTATCATGAAAACAAGAGTTACATTATTAGTATTATTATTTATTGGATTAAATATTAGTTTTGCCCAGCAAGATGAGGAGTGCATCACTAAACTTTCCATATTTCATGAATATACTAAGGCAAAAAATTATGATGCGGCTTATGAGCCTTGGATGGCGGTAAGAAATAAATGCCCAAAGTTCAATAATGCTATTTATGTTGACGGAGAAAAAATACTAAATCATAAAATTGACAATTCTGAAGGGGCTGATAAAATAGCTTATATCAATGATCTTGTGAAATTATGGGATGAACGTGGAGAGCATTTTGCAAGTAAAACACCAAAAGGTGAATACTTAGCAAAAGCTTGTCAGTTAAAATATGATAATAGAAAAGAACTTGGATTATCTACGGAAGAATTGTTTGCCTGTTTTGATGAGGCTTATCATATGGATAAGGAATCTTTTACCAACCCTAAAAGTTTATATACTTATTTTTCTTTAACAGTAGATTTATATGACGCCGGTAAAATACCTGCACAAGACTTATTTAACAAGTATGATGATATTGTAGAAAAAGTTGAAGATGAAGTTAAAAACTATTCTGAGAAATTAAATAAACTTATTGAAAAGGAAGATGGCGGAACTGCGCTAACTAAAAAAGAAAATAGTTACAAAAGATATTACTCTAGTTATTTGAAGGCATATGATCAAATTTCTGGAAGTATTGATCAGAAATTAGGAGATAGAGCAAATTGTGAAAATCTTATTCCACTGTATCAAAAAGATTTTGAAGCAAACAAAACCAATGCAATTTGGTTACAAAGAGCAGCTGGTAAAATGTCTGAAAAAGAATGTACTGATGATCCATTATTCTTTAAGTTAGTAAATGCATACCATGAATTGAGTCCATCAGCTAACTCTGCGTATTACTTAGGATTGTTGAAAGACAAGGAAAAGAAATCTAACGAAGCGCTTAAGTTTTACGAGCAAGCTTTAAGTTTAGAAACAGATAGCTTTAAGAAATCTAAATTATATCAAAGAATTGGTATAAAAATGAAAAATAAGAAAGCTTACGGTAAAGCAAGAAATTATTTCAGACAAGCCTTAAAGCTTAATCCTTCAGATGGTAGACCGCATTTAGCTATTGCATCAATGTACGCAGCTAGTGCTAATGATTGTGGTGCGACTAATTTTGATAAGAGAGCTGTATATTGGTTGGCTTCTGATGAAGCTAAAAAAGCAGCTCGTTTGGATCCTACTATGAAAAAGGCAGCAGCTCAGTCATCTACAAATTACTTGGCTAAAGCACCACAAAAAGCTGAAATATTTAGTTCAGGTAGAGCAGGTCAAACCATAAAAATTGCATGTTGGATAGGAGCTTCGGTAACGGTGCCAAATATTTAATGAAAATAAAAAGTACATATAATTTGAAAAACATAGTCACAGTAATTGCTGTGACTATGTTTTTTTCATGTAGTGATAGTTTTAAGCAGGTTGAAAAAATTGGTATTTCGGAAAATGAGCCGATTGGAGTTGACTATAATCTAAATCTTAAATATACTGATTCAGGACGCGTTTCGGCAAATCTGCTAAGTACTAAGGCTCTAGATTATACAAACCGAGATTTTCCGTTCAGAGAATTTGTGGAAGGTGTTACCTTGTATGTTTTTGATAAGGAAAACAAAAAAAGTACGGTTGTTGCAGACTATGCCATTGTTTATACTGATAAAAACTTAATAGATTTACAAGATAATGTTGTAATAACTACTAATGATAGTAGTGTCTTGAAAACGAATCAATTGTATTATGACCAGACAAAAGAATGGCTTTATACCAATGAGCCAGTTTCTTTTCAAACTGAGCAAGACATTATTAACGGTAATGGCTTTGATTCTAATTCTAAATTTACAGATGCTGAAGTTCTGGAAGTAACCGGAATAATTACCTTAGAAGATTAGTCCTTCTTAATTAATTCTTCTTTTCAATTTTAAGTATCTTTATAGCCTAAAATAATTTCAAAATGAAGTATTCTAAGATTTTTCAATATGCTTATTTAGTATTTGCAGCCTTGTTTGTTTATGATGGTATATCAAAATGGGGTAATGGAACTAACGGAGCATATATTTCATTGGGATTAGCTGCTTTAGCTATCTTTATGTATTTCTTCAGAAGAAAATTTAGTAAGAAGTTTGAAAAAAGAGATAACTCCTAATTCATGAGTGTTTATGTAATTATTATAATTGCATCATTATTGCTTTCTGCATTTTTTTCAGGAATGGAAATAGCCTATGTGTCTTCAAACAAGATACATATTGAAATCGAGAAAAAGCAAGATGGGGTATTGGCTAAAACCTTAACTAAACTTACTGCAAAACCCTCCAAATTTATTACCACTATGCTTATTGGTAACAATATTGCCTTAGTGATTTATGGATTTTTTATGGGGGATTTATTAATGGATTGGTTCCAGTCCTTGGTGCCTACCTCTAGTAGTTTTATAGATTATTTGTTGACAGACGCCAATTTATTATCTCAAACTATAATTTCTACATTTGTCATTCTTATTACCGCAGAATTTTTGCCAAAAGTATTTTTTCAAATTTATGCCAATACGCTGATAAAGGCTTTGGCCATCCCGGCTTACTTTTTTTATGTCCTTTTCACCTTAATATCTGATTTTGTCATTTGGATTTCTGATTTTGTTCTGAGGGTGTTTTTTAAAACAGAAGGCGATCAAATACAAATGGCTTTTACCAAGGTTGAACTCGGTCATTATATCAGTGAGCAAATGGAAGCTGTAGAGTCTCATGATCAAGTGGATAGTGAGATTCAAATTTTTCAAAATGCACTAGAATTTTCTGATGTTAAGGCCCGAGAGGTTATGATTCCTAGAACAGAAATTATAGGTGTAGAAATAAAGGATTCAATTCAATCTCTAAATACACTTTTTACGGAAACGGGAAGAACAAAAATATTAGTGTATAAAGATAATATTGATGATATAGTTGGGTATGTGCACTCGTTTGAATTGTTCAAAAAGGCTAAAACGATTAAAGGGATGTTAACTCCTGTAGAATTTGTTCCCGAGACCGTGCTTATTAAGGATGTACTGAGTGTTTTAACAAAGAAGAGAAAAAGTATAGCTGTTGTTCTCGATGAATATGGTGGAACATCTGGTATTATGACCGTTGAAGATATTGTGGAAGAACTTTTTGGAGAAATTGAGGATGAACATGATTCGGTTGATTTGGTGGAGGAAGTTATAGATGCTCAAACCTATAACTTTTCAGGAAGATTGGAAGTTGATCATATTAATGAAACCTATAAAATTAATCTACCTGAGAGTGAGAATTATGAAACTCTCGGTGGACTAATTGTTAACCATGCTGAAGAAATACCAACCCAGAATGATATTGTAAAAATTGAAACCTTTCAATTTACTATTTTGGAAGTGTCAAACACTAAAATTGACATGGTTGAACTTAAAGTTTTAGAAGAGGATTAAAAACCTATATTCTCCTTTTATTATTGGATAGAAAATGGTATTTTCGCGCACGATATTTTTGTCAAATCAGCATATTTGGCACCAACTTAACAAGCAAATCCCAATAGAATGGGGTATTTAAATTAAATTATCAAATGGCAGTTTTAAATAAGATAAGACAACGTTCACTATTTTTAATACTAATTATAGCGTTAGCGTTATTTTCTTTTGTACTAGCAGATCTCTTTAAAAACAGTGATGCACTTACATCAAAATCTCAAAACGTTGTGGCAACGATTAATGGGACAGACATTACTCGTGAGGACTTTTTACAAAAAGTTGAAATCATGCAAAGACAACTAGGCCCAAATGCGACCAACACGCAAGTCATGAATCGAGTTTGGGATGAGGAAGTGAGACAAGCAGTAATGGCAACGCAGTTTGAAGAATTAGGAATCACTGTTGAAAAAGACCAAATGAGAGACTTGCTAAGAACAGCTTTAGCTACAAGTCCGGAGTTTTTGAATGAGGCAGGATTGTTTGATGAAAACAAACTGAACGAATACATAGCAAACTTAAAAGAAACATCACCACAAGGTTTTCAAAGTTGGGTTAATTATGAAAAGCGATTAGCAGCGAATGCATTGAACCAGAATTATTTCAATATGGTTAAAGCTGGTCTTACAGGAACTTTGGCTGAAGGTGAATTAGAGCACAAATTGGAAGGTAATAAAGCCGATATCAAATATGTTCAAATAGGATATGCTACCATAGCGGATAGCACTGTTCAAGTTTCTAAATCAGATATTTCTAATTACATAAATGCTAATAAAAAGCAATATGAAGTAGAGGCAGCTAGAGATATTCGTTTTGTAGAGTTTAAGGAAGAAGCTTCAATTGAAGATGAAAACAATATAAAAGCGGAGCTTCAAACTTATATAGATGGACAATTGGTAGATGAGCGTGGTAGAAAAGATACCATTATAGCATTCTCAAAAGTGAAGAATAATGAAGAGTATGTTAATGCTATTGCATCTTCAGATATTAAATTTAATGAGAGCTTTGTTTTTAAATCAAGTTTACCTACTGAGTTTGCCGAAGATATTTATGCTTTAAATGAAGGCGAAGTATTTGGACCTTTTAAGCATGATGGATATTTTAAAGTTGCGAAAGTTACTGCTGTTAAGCAATTACCAGATTCAGTAAAAGTAAGACATATTTTACTACCATTTGTAGGGTCTCAAAGTGCGGCTCAAGATGTAACACGAACGGAAGCACAAGCTAAAGCAACAGCTGATAGTTTAGTGACTATATTAAAAAGAAACACTTCTAAATTCGGAGAATTTGTAAAAGAATTTTCTTCAGATCAAGGTAGTGTAGCAAATGAAGGTCGCTATGATTGGCATGCTTATAACACTATGGTTCCTGAATTTAATGATTTTGAATTTGAAGGAAAAACAGGAGATATAGGTGTTGTAAAAACTATTTTTGGTTTTCATATTATTGAAATTGAAGGTCAAAAAGATAAGAAAAAGGCTGTTCAAGTAGGAACAATCGCAAGAAAGATAGAACCATCTGAGGCTACTAGTGATAAGGTATTTAGAGATGCTTCAAATTTTGAAATTAATGCAGGTAAGAGTGATTTTGAAACTGAAGCAGAAGGTAACAAACTTACAATAAGACCAGTAAATGGTATAAAGGTATTAGATGAAAGTATTCCTGGAGTAGGTAACCAAAGACCAATAGTACGTTGGGCCTTTGAAGAAGATGTAGAAATTGGAAGTATTAAACGTTTTAATGTGTCTGGGGGGTATGTTGTTGCTCAGCTAGTGGCAATACATGAACAAGGATTGATGTCTGTAGAAGATGCTACGGCTAAAGTGTTACCTATTATACGAAAAGAGAAGAAGGCTGAGATTATTAGAGATCGAGTATCGGCGTCAACATTAGATGATTTAGCAGCTGCTGAAAATACAACAGTGAAAACGGCGACTGGGATTAATATGAAAAACCCAACAATATCTGGTGCAGGACGAGAGCCTTTAGTGGTGGGAGCCGCATTTGGTTTAAATGAAGGTGAAACATCCAATTTGATTGATGGAGAGCGTGGTGTGTATATGATTGAGGTTACTAAAGTGACACCTGCGGTAGAATTAGATAATTATCAAGCTGCAGCCAATAGAGTGGAGCAACAAAAGTCAACAGTTGTTAATACTAAACTTTACAACGCATTAAAAGACGCTGCAGATATTGAAGATAATAGAGCAAAATCTCAAATTCAGTAGAACAATTTTATTGAAATAATGATATTTAAGCGCCTTAAATTATAAGGCGCTTTTTTTTATTGTCTAAATTTATTTAATTATAAAAACTGTTGATAACTTAAATGTAAGTTTTCTATCAAAAAAGCTACTTTTGTAAGGCTAAAAAGTTAAGATTATGTCGGAAACAATTGAAAAATTAAAGTGCCTTATCATAGGTTCAGGGCCAGCGGGTTATACAGCGGCAATATATGCAGCAAGAGCAAATATGAAGCCTGTGCTTTATCAGGGAACACAACCTGGTGGACAGTTAACAACCACTAATGAAGTTGAGAATTTTCCTGGTTATCCCGATGGCGTTACAGGTCCGGAGATGATGATGGAGCTTCAAAAACAAGCACAACGTTTTGAGACTGATGTGCGAGATGGTTGGATTACTAAAGTTGACTTTTCTGGAGATGTTCATAAAGTCTGGGTCAATGATGTCAAGGAGATTCATGCTGATACCATTATTATTTCTACTGGTGCATCTGCGAAGTATTTAGGTTTAGAATCAGAACAAAAATATTTAAAATTAGGAGGCGGTGTTTCTGCCTGCGCCGTTTGTGATGGGTTCTTTTATAGAAATCAGGAAGTAGTGATAGTTGGAGCAGGAGATTCTGCCTGTGAGGAAGCACATTACCTATCAAAACTTTGTAAAAAAGTAACCATGCTTGTACGAAGAGATGAGTTTAGAGCTTCAAAAATAATGGCTGCGCGTGTTAAAAATACTGAAAATATTGAAATACTTTTTAATACAGAAACTGATGAAGTGTTAGGAGATGACCAAGTGGTTACAGGGGTTCGTGTTTTTAATAATAAGACAAATGAGAAGCACGTAATTGAGGCAACTGGATTTTTTGTTGCTATTGGTCATAAACCAAATACGGATATCTTTAAAGGGTATTTAAATCTTGATGAGACTGGATATATTATAAATGAGCCGGGTACATCAAAGACGAATGTGGCAGGTGTATTTGTCTCAGGTGATGCCGCTGATCATGTTTATAGACAAGCGGTAACAGCCGCTGGTACTGGATGTATGGCAGCGCTAGATGCTGAGCGTTATTTAGCGGCTAAAGAGGCTACAATGGAGGTGTCAACATCGTCTGTATAAGTAGTAAAAACATACCAAAATATATTAAAAAGCCGAAAACTCATGTTCTCGGCTTTTTTCTTAAAATAATCGGAGCTATTGTTTTTATGTTTTAGTAAAAAGTATTTCCTTTGAATATTATATTTTAAACGGGATGTGGCGCAGTCCGGTTAGCGTACACGGCTGGGGGCCGTGTGGTCGCAGGTTCAAATCCTGTCATCCCGACAAACCGAGTTTAGATAAAATCAAAACACTGATAATGATTTAATTATCAGTGTTTTTTGTTTTTATGAATTCTTTTGCTGGAAATATAACCGCCAGCTCACATTCTTTTTTTTAGTTTTAATGGTGACATTGTTGTTGAAAGAAAATCCCTAAAAATAAGCCTTAAAAGAAGTCTTCCATAAAATAAATGACGTTTTTTTAAGGAAAAATATGGGGGATAAGCCCTTTCGATAAAATTATAAATAAAGTACTTCCATTAGATACTTCTTTTTTCACAATCACGGTTTTACCAAATATAAAGACTGCTTTAAGATTTGCCATAAGAACGAGATAAATGATTAAGACTATGAAAACTTATCTACCAAATGTTAATGCACCGCTTTCGCATATAATTTCAACCTTACCTGCGGTTTTAAATCTAGATGTCTGATTTTAAGGCGATTTGATATATCATGGTAATTTTGTGCAAGTCTGGGATAATATCCATGAATATAAAAGTCTATAACCTCAGTAATTTTACTTGAAAGTATTTTTACAAACAATTAAACAATTAAAATTATGAAAAAAATTTACGCAATTATGATGTTTGTTGCTCTAGTGGCAACCTCAATGAATGTATCTGCTCAGTCTGATGCAGTTACAATTACAGATATAACAATAGAAGTTTTAGATCAGTTTTATGCTCCTGTGTCAACACACAAAGGTGTACCTCAAGCTGGTTTGAGTGATGATATTAGCGGAATTAGTATTAACGTTGAAGAGCTTTATAATTTAGAAATTACCATGACGGTTAATAGTAACAATACCAGTAATGTTGAAAGAGCCTTTGTTGTTGGTAAAAAAGGACCAGTAGGTGATGGGACTCAAGGAAATTGGACAAATGGAGCTTACAATGATATTCAAACACCTGGTGCAGCTACTTCTTATACGATGGATCGCGCAAATATTGCCGTTGGTATTGGAAATTTAGGAGAAAATTTTTTAAGACTAAGTGCTAAAATCTATAATGACGGAGCTAATGAGAGTACAGGGCCTAATGATGGTGCCAATAGTGGATGGATGGCTGCACCATTAGAAATGCCTTTATTTATTTTTGCTGAAGGTACCCTATCTACAAGCGATAAAAACGCATTTAAATTTGCAATGTATCCTAATCCTGTAAAGGATAGATTAAACATTAATACGCAAGAAACAATATCTAATGTTTCTGTTGTTGATATGTTGGGTAGAGTAGTCTTAAGCGTTGATAATGTAGTAGATAATTTAGATGTTTCTTCTTTAAAAAATGCGATGTATATTGTTAAGTTAACTTCGGATAAAGGAGTATCAACTAAGCGTTTTATTAAGAATTAGTAGTAGTTTATTATTATAGTTATTAAGGCCTCCATTGTTAATTATAACAATGGAGGTTTTTTTTATACATTAAATTAGACAAGAGCGAACAAAGTTTATTTAAATGATTTCGGCTTTTATGCCACAAGGCTTAATTGTAAAACTATAGTTGGATACAACTATTGCTAGAATGACATCGCATTCGTGATTACCATTTTTATTCCTTTCATTTCACATCTAATTTGTGCTGATTCTTTGCTCTTGGTTTATTCTACCTACTTGATTTAGTCTCATCAGAACAAATCCCAGCTTCTTATAGGGTAATAGAAATTTTCAAAAGGTATTTAATTTGTTCTGGTATCATAGAACTTCAGAAATAATTTGGGATTCAGTGTTGTTATTGTCGTCTGGAAAGAAAGTATTGGAAAGTAGGCTTAAGAAGGCTTTAGCAGGTAATACAGAGAACTCCAACTTCTTAATACCTGATAATAATTATGGGTAAGTTTTTATGTCCAACCTAGATTATTAAATCAGAAGTTTTGGCTTAATTGGTTTAATAAAAAAATGCCCTAAAAATCTAATGTTTTAGAGCATTTAAATCAATTGAATTATACTTACTACTTGTTTCTATATTTATCCATACGGTCAATATCTACTTTTTCAAATTTCTTTTGAAGCAACCAAGCGGGACGCTCTAAGGTGAGTTCCCAGGCATATAATTTTTTGAATAACGCTTTTACCTTATCTGGGTAATAAACAGCCAGATCCTTTTGTTCATAGGGATCGTTCTCTATATTATACAGTTCAGCTGGTCTATCAGAAAAACGCATTAATTTCCAGTCGCCATCTCTAATCGTACCTCTTATACCAAGTTTCCAATATAAAGTTTCATGAGGGATACCCGTTGTTTTATTTGAAACATACGGTATTAAATCTACACCATCAATGTTTTTAAGCGCTTCATCTTTTCCACCACCCGCTTTGAAAAACGTAGGGAGTAAATCTAGGGTGCTAATAGGCGCATTGTAAGTTGAGCTCGCTTTTATTTTTCCTGGCCAACGCATTAAGAAAGGTACACGGATGCCCCCTTCTAAATGGTTCGATTTAGTACCGCTTAAGGGCAGGTTAATTGAGGCGTTTTTATCTGTAGGTCCTCCATTATCATTCGTAAAAATTACAATGGTATTATCGTCTAATCCAAGCTCTTTTAATTTATCCAATACTTTTCCGCAGGCTCTATCTAGGCTTAGTGTCATTCCTGCTAATTCTTTTCTTTTACCGGTAAGATTTGGAAACTTATCCATATCCTCTTGTCTAGCTTGCATAGGCGTGTGAACCGCATTATAGGATAGAAAAACAAAGAACGGTTTGTTCTTTTTACGTTCAATAAAATCTATCGCTTCATCAGCCAAAACATCGGTTAAATAGCCGTCATGCTCCTTGTAATTTCCCAGATTGCGCTCTAATTTGTTGAGCTCATCCTGTGGATTGTTTTCATAAGGAAAATAGTCGCGAGCGCCACCTCTAAAACCTAAAAACTCATCAAAACCACGGTTTAATGGATGAAACTTATCTGTACCTCCTAAATGCCATTTACCATAAAATGCCGTTGCATAACCTAATGATTTTAAATAGTCACCCATCGTTTTTTCTGTAAGGGGAATGCCCATATTAGGCCCGTCTTGACCTGAATATTGACTCATATAGGAAGGAACATTATTCTCTTCAAATCCAAAGCGTTGTTGATATCTACCAGTAATTAAACCAGCTCTTGATGGACCACAAGTCGATGCTGATACATAGGCCTGAGTAAACCTTACACCTTCTGAAGCTAGTTTATCTAAGTTTGGCGTTATCATCTCTTTACTGCCTTGAAAGCCAAAATCAGCATATCCGCCATCATCAGCAAATAGTAAGACTATGTTTGGTTGTTTCTGGGCATGACCTATTTGAGATGCTATAAATAGCAGCAGCAGAGATAATTGAATACTTTTTTTTGAGAACATAATAAGTGATTTAAAGTAATAAACAGCACCTAATTTATTAAATAGATGCTGTTTAGTAATATTTTAATATTGTTTTGAAAGCATTTTAGGAATACCCCATCACGATAACAGCTATGATTATGATTAGAACACCTAGTAGCATGATGTTGAAAGGTTTCTTTGCGCCTTCCCATTCTTTATTCATATAAGACCATATGTTACCCACAATAAGAGAAAGTCCAAGCATAATCGGCCAAGCTATGACATCTCCTATTTTACCCATCAAGGTGGCACCTTGCCCGTAAATGCCTAAAGCTCCAAACCAAAGTAGTGCAGCTCCAATGGACCAAGCATAAGCTTTTCCGGCATTTGGTGTTTTGAATGAACTCCATGTATTGTTTCTAAATAATAAGAAAATAGCATAGAGCGCATTGATAGCAAAACCACCCCAAAGTACAACAACCCATATCGCTAAACTTGTATTGCGAGGAATAGCTCCGGCGTTTTTCGCTAATTCACCAATAGCTTTACCTTCAGCAAAACCTACTGCGAGAAAGGCTGATAGTAAACCACTGAGTATAGCGATAATTAAACCAGTTTTAAGATTAACTTTATCTCCTGTAGTTTCTATTTCTGTTCCAGCTTGAAGTTTGTCTTTTTGTACACCTGCATAAGCTGTGATTCCAACACCTATAAGCATAATAGCTACACCGCCTAAAATAAAAGGTAATCCTGGAGCCATTTTTTCAAATTCCGCCTTGTTGGCAAAAAATAGGGGGATTAATCCACCAGCTGCCGAACAAACTCCCATCACAATACCATAGGTTAAGGATATACCTATATAAGGCACGCTTTTACCAAACATAATGCCGCCTATACCCCACAAAGCGCCAAAGGCCATGGCTGTAAGTATAACATCAGATGAAGCTCCTGTAACGACATTGAATAAATCTGGTGTTACAAAATAAGCCCATGCAGTTGGTATTAAAATCATGGCAAATAAGGAATGAACAAGCCACCATGCCTCCCATTTTAAGGGTGCCATAAATTTCATGCCAAGACCAAAGGAGCCTTGAAAAATACTCGCGAATATTACAAGTAACAAAGGGAAAAATTCCATAGAAAAAAGTTTAATTGGTTTTTAATTTTGTTAACTGTGTAGTTGAGACGTAATGTCTTTAAATGTATTCATTACTAAACCAACATCAACCGCGTAGGATATATATTGAACACCAATATTTTTCCACATTTTTGCTTTCTCGGGAGATTCTGTGAATGTTCCAACAGCCTTTCCATATACCTTGGCTGTTTCGACTGCTGCCTTCATGGCATCCACCACCTTTGGATTATCGACTTGACCGGGAACGCCGCAAGATTGTGATAAATCATAAGGCCCTAAGAAAATAACGTCAATGCCGTCAACTTGCACGATGTCTTCCAAGTTGTTAATACCTTCCATTCCTTCAATATGAATGATGGTAATAACCGAACTGTTTGCTTTTCCAAAATGGTCAGGGCCAGAAATATTTGTGTATTCAGCGGCACGTACATAACGACACATGCCCCGTTCTCCTTTTGGATAAAATTTTGTAGATTTCACCAAACGGTCAGCATCTGCTTTAGTGCAGATTTGAGGAACCTGTATACATTTAACGCCAATATCTAAAGTTCTTAAGATGAGTGTTTCTGAGTTTTCAGTAACACGAACCACTGGTGTAATTCCTCTTGCTTCTGCGGCTCTAACCATATTTTGGGCAGACTCGATACTATAAGGACCATGTTCCATGTCAATAATAACAAAGTCAAAACCACTTAAAGCAGCAATTTCAACTATGGCCGGATCTTGCATTTTACAAAAAGGACCGAATAACGTTTTACCCTCAGTAAGGCTATCTTTTAATGTATTGCTCATAAGGTTATAATGCTGTTGAAACGCGTTTTTTAACTAAATAATCCTCTAAGGCTAGGTGAGAACAGTCATGTCCAATACCACTGTTTTTAAAGCCTCCATGAGGTAAATAAATGGCATATTTTACACCATTGATTTGAACTTCCCCAAACTCTAAGTCTTCGGTAAATCGTTCAATTCTTTTATGATTGTTTGTAAAAATATAAGAGGCTAGTCCAAATTCAGTATCATTAGCTAACTCTAAGACTTCGTCATCAGTTTCGAAAGGCATGACACCAGCTACAGGACCAAAAGTTTCTTGATTGAATAATTCCATATCCATATTAGCCCCAGATAAAATTGTAGGATTCATCCAATTTCCACCTTCTGGAAGATCTTTAGGAATATCGCCTCCAAACTCCAATGTTGCGCCTTTATTAACAGCATCATCGATTATTTCAAACATTCTTTCTCTAGATCCAGGAGAGGCTAAAGGTCCCATAAAGACGTCTTCATTTTCCTTGGTTCCAAAACCTACTTTCACTTCTGCTGCTCTTTTCACATATTCTTTAACGAACTTATCATAAATACTTTTATGTACAAAAATTCTATTTGCAGCAACACAAATCTGACCTGTGTTTCCAAATTTTAAGCCAATAGCCAAGTTTAATGCAGTTTCTAAATCGGCATCTTCAAAAACAATAAAAGGCGCATTACCTCCTAATTCCATACCTAATTTTTTAATGGAGGTTGTACTATCCGCAATTACACGTTGCCCTGTTTGTGTTGAGCCAATCATAGTCAAAACTGCGGGTATTTTACTAGTAGTTAAAGTAGTAGCTACTTCGCGACTAGGTCCTGCTAAAACAGTAACTACGCCGGCAGGGAAATTGATACTTTGTAAAATCTCACCAACCATATATGCGGACAGCGGAGCTAATCCTGAAGGTTTAATGATTAAAGAACACCCTGAAGCCAATGCCGGTCCAATTTTATATCCTACGTTCAATAAAGGAAAGTTCCAGGCTAAATAAGCTACAGCCACACCTGCTGGTTGTGATATCATTTTGTGAACATGCGTATTGTCATGATCTGGAATTTGCTCTTCTCTTAAATTCTGCATAGCGTTTGGGTACCATTCTAAGGCTTCAGTCAGTCTGTCGATATCCTCCTGTGAACCCGCATATGTTTTACCCATTTCATGAACCATGGCCGTTCTTAATTCATGCTCATGTTCTAAAATGGCATCTCTTAATTTTAGCATCCATTTTGTTCTTTCAGCTAAAGATAATTTTGACCAATATTTGAATCCTTTTTGAGCCGATATTAATGCTTTTTCTGCATCTTCTTTACCAGCTTTTGCTACTTGAGCGATAACTTCTCCTGTAGCTGGGCAAATAACATCTTCTCTTTCACCACTTACCGAATCAACCAACTGACCGTCTATGTATAATTTTTTATAACCGAAATTTTGTGTTTTCATCTTATTTGTAATTTTCAATATTCTTTAAAAGGGTGGCCTGAACAACGCCTTACTTGTCTAGTTATATGTTACAGTTTTATGGTGTTTTCTTGTATTGTACAAGTGCTGTATTTACGTAATACATCTTCGTCAATATCAATACCTAATCCTGGTCTTTTAGGAACTTCTAGCATACCATCTTCCATTGTAAGAGAAGGAAATGTTAGCTTATCACGCAGTGCATTCTCTGTTTGGTCATATTCAATTAAGAATTCAGGTTGATACATTCTTCCTGGTACAGATTCTATATTAGAAATAAAATGTAAACCAACATGAAGCCCGATAGCTGTACCCCAAGTATGAGGAATTATATCAATACCATTTGCGCTAGCTAGTGCTCCAATGCGCTTGGCTTCAGTTAAGCCCCCGCTGGCACAAATATCAGGTTGAATTATATCTACCGATTTGTTTTTAATTAATTGATTAAAACCAAAACGGGTATATTCACATTCTCCACCTGAAATAGGTATACTTGTTTTTGTTTTAAGCTCGCTATACTGCTCATAAAATTCGGGTGAAATTGGTTCTTCAAACCAGCCAATATTATATTGTTCAATTCTTCTTGAAAGCTCGGTGGCTTCCCTCAACGTATAGGCATGGTTAGAATCAACCATTAACTTTATGTCAGGGCCTATGGTTTCCCGAAGCATTTTAACGTTCTTGACATCAGCTTCAATGCCTAATCCAACCTTCATTTTCATAGCCTTAAAACCTTGAGATAAATACAATTCAGCTTCCTTTACAAAGTCTCTAGCAGGATTTTTATGATCCATAAAGTAGAATCCTGTTGCGTACGGCTGAATTTTATCTCTGTGTGCTCCGCCTAATAGCGTAGAAACGGGCAGGCCTAATAACTTGCCTTTTAAGTCCCATATAGCAATATCTATCGCACTAACAGAGGCCATTAAAACCCCTCTTCGAGCAAAATCTAGAGTTTTGCGGTACATCTTATTCCAGATAACTTCATTCATAAGCGGGTCCTCTCCAATAACGAAAGGCGCTATTAATTTGATACCTGCTTCTAAAACAGTTGCGGGACCGTAACCTTCTCCCCAGCCATATTGACCATTTGATGCAGTCACTTTCACAACACAAATGCAGCGTTCTGAGTATTCCCATTGTGAAAAGAAGAAACTTTGAGATAACTTATCTTTAAGTATGAAGGTTTCTATTTTTTCAATTGTCATGATTTCGATATTTAGTTGATTATTGGCTAGTTGGATTGTGACAAAAGTCACCTTTCCAAGAAATAAAAGTAAGTTTTATGTGGTTTTAATTAATCGCCGTTTTTATCTTAAACAAAACCAATTTTACCTCTGTAAGGTCGTGAAATGTTGAAGAAACACCAAAAATCGGGGAAGATTAGTATTACAATAACACTTGACAATAAATAGACAATTGATTTTTAATTAATATAATCCTAGGACATATAAAATAACAACACCTAGAAGGCCGGAAATCCCCATTACTAGTGATTGCGGTGTAAACGTTTTATAGAGTGTACTTACAGGGATGTTGTGTAAGCGATTCAACAACCAAAAGAAACTTGAATTGGCATGAAATACGCAAAAAGCACCGCTACCAATAAGAGCAGCCATGAGCTCAGGTGAATAGGGCATAATTCCGGTCATAGGGCTTAAAATAGAGGCTGCGCCTATAAGGGAAACCGTTATAGAACCGGTTGCTGTTGTCAATACGGCAGCCACAATAAATGGGAGTATAAAACCTAAATAAGGAAGGCTCGTGAAGAAATCACCAAGCGAGTCTTGCACGCCAGATTCACGAATTACATAGCCAAAAGCACCTCCAGCCCCAGTAATCATGATGACTAATGCAGACTTAACAATAGCTGCCTCTACCAAATCATTTAAACTTGATTTTGTTTTTATCTGAAAGAATTGAACGGCCGCTATTGCTGACCCAATGAGAACAGCAATCATGGGTATGCTTAAAAACGCTATGGTATTACCAAAAAGGTCATCAGATTTGAAGAAAGCACCAGCTCCCATAAGTACTATAGGAACAATAATGGGCAGTAAATCTAGAAGAATTGACGTTTTTTTTGCTTCAAAAGTTGTTGTTTCAATAGTGGCTTTTAAATCGCTGCTTGAGGTTTTATCAAATTCTAATAGAAACTTTTTACAGAATAATTTAGCCCATAATACGCCTCCGGTAACAACAAAAATAGCGATGAAAGAATTAATTAAAAGAAGTTTTCCTAAGTCGGCTTTCAAAATTGCGGCAACGGCTAAAGGACCTGGAGTAGGGGGCATAAGCGTATGAGAAACTGTTAATCCAGCGGCTAGAGACAGTCCTACGACTAAAAGAGGTGTCTTACTTCGCTTTGCTAGTCCTTCCGTTATTGGTTGAAAAAGAATATAGGCAACATCAACAAATACAGGAATGGACACTATGTAGCCAGTTAATCCCATTGCCCAAGGCAAACGTTTTTGCCCAACCCATTTTAATATTTTTTGCGCTATTCTTATCGCGCCTCCCGTTTCATTTAAAACCTCACCAATGAATGCTCCTAATATAACTACAATGGCAATCCATTTCATGGTTGATCCAAAACCTTCCAATAAAACGTTGATAGTTTCTACTCCATCTAGTCCAACCAATAAGCCTAAAGCTATAGCCGCCAAGATTAAAACAATGAAGGGGTGTATTTTTAATTTTGAAATTGAAAATATAAGCAGTACTAGAACAACTACAATTGAAATTAAATTGAAAAGCATATTACGTTAAGATGTGTTTAAATTTAAGACAAAAAAGGTATTGAATAAAATGGTAATCTTTCTGCTCTAATTAAGTTGCAAACGTTCTTATGGTTTATTGATTTTATGAACTCCTTGAATAATTACCTTAATTTGATGGAATGACTAGAAATATAAAAAGCTTTGATTAATTGTATAATCAAAGCTTTTTTGCTTCGTTTAGATCGCTTTTATAAAGTGGCTAAATTGCCTTTCCAGCCTTTGTTAAATTGGGCAATTAACTCCTTTACAACTGCAGGGTTTTCATTAGCAATGTTTTTTGTCTCAGTTGGATCATTGGCATGGTCAAAAAGCTCCACAAACAATGGCTCTTTATCAGGGTTTTTATAATCCTTCCAAATGATAATGCGATATTTTTCGGTTCTCATGGCATAGCCCATGACATTGTTTTCAAATAAATTTCTATCCCATTTGTCACCTTGCTGTGCTTTTATACGGTCTTCTTGTTCTTCAATTAATGGTCCGAAATAGGTTTCACGCATGCCTTGAGATAACGGGTTTGCTGCCCATTCTCGTAATGCAGGGTTTGGGAACTGACTAAAAGCTGCTGACTTCCATACTTTATTCGGGTTGTTTAACAGCGGCACAAAACTCTGACCTTCTAAATGTTTCGGTTTTTCTATGCCGGCTAACTCACATAATGTAGGATACATGTCTACTAACTCCACCAACGCAACAGATTTTTTACCTCGTGTGTCTTTAGCCATGTCTGGTGTCCAAATAATCAATGGTACACGTGTTGCTATTTCATAATTAGTGGCTTTTCCCCAAATACCCATATCTCCAAGGTGCCAACCATGGTCACTCCAAAGAATAATAATGGTATTATCCCTAATTCCAGCGTCATCAATGGCGGCAATCATTTTACCTATTTGTGCATCAATATAACTTACACAAGCTAAATAGGCGTGTTTTAAGGTTCTAGCCATTTCATCATCAATAGGACCTTTTTTAGGAATCCCATATCTTGCTCTTAACTCAAATGAGGGGTGTAACCCCATAGCGGCACCATCAATAGGACCTTCAGTTTGAATCGCTAATGGTATTTTTTCAGGGTCATAAAGATCCCAGTATTTTTTTGGTGCTAGCCAATTTAAATGTGGTTTTTTCATACCCATACCCAAAAAGAAAGGTTTGTCAGGGTTTTTTTCCAGCATATCTTTAAGTGTGGCTATCGCTAATTCAGCATTATATCCATCTTCGTAGAAATAATCAGGAACATCAGCTTTTTCATAAGCAGGCCCTTTTCCTAAGCCATTTCTTGGGGCGTTTTTGCCATATTTAGCAATGACGTCAGCGGTGCTTTTTCTAGAAAACTCCTGGTTTTCTGGAAGTGCATATCCTCCAGGTGTATTCTTCTTTTTTATGACCATTTTATCGTAAGCAGGTTTTCTGCTCCATGATAAATCAGCATCACCAAACTTTACATTATGGTAAATTTTACCCGTGCTAGTTGTTTCATAGCCGTTAGCCCAAAAATGCTGGGGTAAGGTTAAAATATCAGGATTAATATCTCTGAAATATGTAAAGTTCTCAATAACGTTGATAGTTTCTGGTCGAGCGCCTGTCATCAAACTTGCTCTTGAAGGACTGCAAATAGGTTCTTGGCAGTAGGCATTATTAAATAATAACCCTTGACTTGCAAGTTTGTCAATATTGGGTGTAATGGCTAAATCAGAACCATAAGCTCCAATTTCAGGGCGTAAATCATCAACTGCCAGAAATAAGATATTAGGTTTTTTCTTCGGCTCTTCCTGTTTTTGTTCAGGTTGGTTTTTACAGCTGAGGGTGCAAATTAAGAGCAAAAAAGGAATTATTCGATTATAATTTATCATAATTGTTGATTTTCTACTTGAGTAAATTTTGCTGATTTCAAAAGTAAACCAAACCAAGGCATTGGCCTTTATTGGGTTTACCCATAATTTAGCATATTTTACCATAAAGGATGCCAAATGGTATACCCAATCTTTAGGTGTTCCTCAAAACCTGTACATCTTTCATGGTATTAAAACCCATTAGTTTTATTCTAGAGGCCTATTTTTATTAGGATTATTGATTTTGGGGCATTAGCGTAGATTACCTTTTTATTAATTTAAAAATTTCATTAAGATCACCACTAGTTACTTCAATAATATAGATGCCCGTGGAAGCAAAACTCAAATCGATATTTAATTGTTGGGCATTATCATGATTTGAACTATGAATTCTTTTTCCATCTAAGCTCATCACATCAATGTGTGTATCTTGATTAAGTTCCTTTGGTAAAACAAAATTTACGATGCCAGTAGACGGATTTGGAAATAATTGAATTTGTCTATCTACATCTAAATCATTTACTCCTAGCGTCTTTTCATCACTAAGTTCCACAAAAAGTAATTCATAAGGTTTCAAGACTTTAGTGTTGGGAATATCAACGCCTTTTAAAAGATCTTTGGCCTTAGTACCATTAACCGGATTGATTAAATTTAATTCAATCTCAGCATCAACTTTCCCTGTATTAATAATAGACATGATTTGCTTTCCTGAACCATTTCTAATAACTTTCCATAGGCATTGTGGATAATTGACTGCACTAGTTTCAATGAGTTCTACTTTAGGCAGGTTACCAAAACTTTCCACTACAGCAAGGGCTTCATTTTTAATATTCTCTGCGCCTGAAGCTCTTATGATACTTCCGGATAAGGCTCCAGTATTAGCGCCATACTCATCTTTAGTAAAGCTAACATTATCCATGATGACCTTGCCACCTGAATTAATGTATGCCTGCAAGGCATCTTTATCTTCTTGAGTTACAAACTGGGTTTTGTGAACAAGAACAACGTCCCATTCAGTAGGGTTTTCGTTGAGTAAAATATCTTTGGTAACAAATCCTAGGGGAACTCCATTAAAAGATAAGGTTTCATACAGTTCCCATAAGTTATCCATATGATTTGATTTGTTTATAGATGACGCCTTGGTGTAAAAAATCCGAATCGGTTTGCGTTGTTTTTGAAATGCTGTAATGTCATCAGAATGTGCGTTTAAATCCATTAGGGTTGCATGTACTTCATTCACTACTCTTGGCTGGTGGTTATTTGATCCAGCATAACCAGTGTCATTTTGATTTCTTGGGTTTCCGTCGGTGCGTCTAGACCAATACCATGTTTGGCTCGCATTTAAACCTTGAGTATGTGCTAGCCAATAGGTGGCTCTAGAATGCATGGGGTTAAGATATAGATTAATAGATGCTTTTGTTGATAAGAAATGAGACTCAGAGTTGAACATGATTTGGTCTGGGCTAATAGACTTAAAGAAATCATGGGCCATAGACATTTCTCGCCATTCAAAGCTATATTTGGACTCCCATTCTTCAGTTCGCCATGGCGCGCTTCTGTGTACGGCTCCTGCATCATTACCTATAATATGAGACATGCGGGTAAGTGCCTCAACATCTAAACCTTGCGTCCTTTCGTTATTTGTCCAATGTTTGGGAATAATCTTAAGATGCACTTTTGCTTTGGGGTCGGCTGAAACAATTTCATCTTTCATAAATTGGTACCATTTGGTGACCCTATCCATATTAAATAACATCCAGTCATACCATTTAGGAGTGCCTTGAAGGGTGACCGATATGGGAATGGTTATGGTGACATCGCTGAAAGTTGCAAAATTTGTTCCCCAAATAGTATTAAGGGTTGCTATATCAGTGTGCTTCTCTTCCAGCCAAACTTTAAAGGCGTCTATGGTATAATCTGAAACCCCACTACTAGCCCAGCTTAATTGGCCATTGGCTTCAACAGTATTTATAAAATGAGGTTCATTACACATCATATAACCTAGATTCGTGTAGTTTTTACCAGACATTTGTGGTATCATACCTTGAATTAAAAAGCCCATCATTTCTTTGGCTCCAGGGTGATCAATGTCATATTCTGTGTATCTCACACCTCCTGGGTCCTTTATTATAAAATCCGGCCCATATTTATCAATGGCCCATTGTGGAACTCCTCTATTATTAATAAATATGAA
Source organism: Algibacter mikhailovii (assembly GCF_014651495.1). GTDB lineage: Bacteria > Bacteroidota > Bacteroidia > Flavobacteriales > Flavobacteriaceae > Algibacter_E > Algibacter_E mikhailovii. Next base: position 527,675 of record NZ_BMWZ01000004.1, on the reverse strand, counting down.
TCCTGAATTTCCAGAAGGCTTATTATTTACTTCAGAAAGTTTGTCAGGCCTAATGGATCCAGTATTATTGGTCACATATCCAGGTGTAATAAAATAATCACCTAATTTTCCATGATAAGCTTCGTATTGGCTGTTTATTGGTTTCCATGTCCAATCTGCTAAAAACACGGGTTTGCCTTCGTACAGCAGGTCATTATTATTATGAAGTACATTAGCCCAATCAATATCTGGAACAGGTTTTCTGATCGTGTTCCCATTTAGAACACTCGTTAATTGCACAAGAGCGGAATCTAACATGGTGATAATATCCTGTCGCTCAAAATTGGCGAGTAGATTGGCCATTTCGGAAGCATTGTTTCTGTAGTGCCAAGAATTGCCAAAATAACTAGTATTCTTCGTAATATTAGCTTCATCCCAATTGGCATAATCTAAAAAAATCTCGGCCGTATTAATGGTTAGCTTCTCTCTGGATGTGTCTAATTCTTCAGTTTCGGCGGTTCCTATTAGGGTATTAAGTTCCTCTATTTTTTGGCGAGCGGTTTCTTCAAGTGTTTGAGCAGCCAATTTGTGAGAACTAAAACTAGTTATTAAAAGTAAAACAAATACAAGCTTATGATAATACGTTTTAATAGTTATGCGATGAAAATTCATGTTTTATAGTATTTAATTGAAACCAAAACCAGTGATGTAGTTGTGTGAATTTATTGAGACTCGAAAGATTTTTATATAATGCTTAGAATGGATTCTTTTTTTAGCAAGGTTGAAAAATATAAGCCGAATAGGTTAATTCATAAATCTATTCGGCTTTATCAGGTTTATTAAAATTTGATATTTATTCCCAAAGTACGGGTAACCAAACAGTCATTTCAGCCTGACCTCTATTTGACCAAGCAAAATAAGGGACTAATTGAACATCTACTTTTTCAAAAGATGGTTTGGTAATTTCATGATATAATGCGTCATCTTTATCCTGACGTATTTTTAGTTCAGTGGAAATAGTAGTTACACCACCAAGGAAATCAGGGTTGTAGTTCGCTTTTAATTCAGATTTATGCGGAAAATAAACATCTAAAATACTTGTATTAGCAGGTAAATCTGGTGTTTCAACGCAATACACAATGGGCCCACGTTTAATAGCCAATTGATTACGTACTTCTTCAATTCTAGGATGCCCCTCTATAAAGGTTGTTGCTATAGGCATGTCTAAAGTAATAACGTCACCCGCTTTCCAATTTCTTGATATTTTTGCAAAAGAAGCAGGCTTGAGGTTGATGCCTGTTTGTTCTCCATTAACTGATAATTGCACATTCTTTTTCGCCCAACCAGGTATTCTAAGTGCTATTTCAAAGGCTTCATTTTTACATTCTTCAACAGTTAGCTTAACTAAACCTTTCCAAGGGTAATCTGTATCTTGAGACAGTTTTATATTTGAACCATCAAGTAAAGTGGTATTTAAATCATTGCTTCCGTATAGGTTAACAGAAACACCATTCTTAGATAGACTATAAGCCCATCCAGATACTTTTGCTATGGTTCTAACAATATTAGGAGGACAGCAAAAACAGTCTAAGTACGGCTCACGATTAGGTGTTTCAGTAACATCCTTGTGCGCATCATAATTTCTGGTGTTGTTGACCATACGCAACGGATTGGCATAAAAATAATCCTTTCCTTCAACACTAATGCCCGATAAACCACTGTTATATAATACCAATTCAATAATGTCTGCGTATTTAGCGTCGCCATGAATACCTAACATTCTTTGACTAAACATAGCGTTACAAAGGTTAGCGCAAGTTTCATTGTAGGCCGTCATATTTGGCATCATGTAGGCGTCAATAAAGCCTTCCTCAATCATATCTCGGCTAGCCGATGCGCCATAATGGGCTTGACCAACCGCCCCTGTTACATACATTTTTTTTGTAGTTACATTGTCCCAAAGTCTGTCTAGGGCATCAATTAAAGCTGTTTCACCAGTTTCTGCATAAACATCGGCAGCACCAGCGTAATAGTATAATGCCAATACGGCGTGACCCACGGCTTCATTGGAAATTCGGAAAGGTGTTCTTTCCTGTACCATGTCTCCAATAGGATAGCCTTCGGTAGTCGAATCATGAACAACATCATATTTACCTCTGTTATTAATGAATTTTTCAGCTAAAACTAAATACTTTGATTCCTTAACCGTTCTATACAATTCCACTAATCCCATTATTTGAGTTTGATTAAACCCAAAACGGCCATAATGCTTGTTTTCTGGCATAAACATGGTATATAATAATTCGGCATGTTTGATGGCTATATCTAGAAAGTTACGTTGCCCTGTTATGCGATAGTGAACACAGGCACTTATAAGCAGATGGCCAGTATTATACATTTCGTGATATTTACGATTTTCATAACGGTCTGCTTCGTCACTTAATTGAATCTGAGTTTGTAAATAACCATCATCTTCTTGAGCTTTTCCAATGATTCGAATATATTCATCAAGCTCTTCTAATAATTTTTTGTTCTTGGTAAGCCCATAAACGTAAGTTTTAGCTTCCATGAATTTGTAAAAATCACCATCATGCCAATACATACCTTGATGCTCTCCTTCTTTTTCTCCCGCAGCAATTTTAAAATTGTTCAAAGCATGTCCTACGTCACCACAAAGTACTTGTCCCATATATGGCACCATAACATCTGTAGCCGTTTTAGTTTTTTCTGCCCAAAAACCTGATGTCCATTTACAATCTCCAAAATTGATACTCTTCAATTTTACATTAGGGCTCTCAGAATTATTAGTGATTGCCTTACTATGAATGTTTAAAGTATTACTCATGAATTATTTAATTTATTTTGTACAATATAGAATGTAACCTACTTGTTATTTATTGATTACTTTTTTTTAATAGCTATATCATCTATAAAAAACTTAGCCGCCCTAGTTTTTGGCAGATCTTCTTTTCTTATTTCGATAACGATAGCATCTTTAGCTCCCGAATGGGTTGTTCTAGAGATATCGGCCTCTATAGTAACCCATTGGCGTCTAGGAAGCTTTCTAATGTCGCTAAATGTAACCTCCAGATTAGGGTCTTGTAAAACCATATGAATCTTATCAGCAACAACGCCTTGGTCCAACCAAACTTGAGCGGATAGGGTATAATTACCAGCCTCTAGATTTAATGATCCTTCAGGTGCTGCAGCAATTGCTTTTTCGACTTCTAAGTTTTCTGTTTTGCTATAACCAGCAAATTTTAAGCTGTTAACGCCATAGTGATAATCACCATAAGTAATGCTTAAATATTTGGCTGAGCCTTCATCAATAGTCCAAAATTTCTGATAGTCATTTGGGGTAGAATCTTCAGGTAGTAAATCTAAAGGTCTTCCGTTTTCTTCAAATAAAATAGGTCCTTCAAACCCGTAGAATGCACCATCTTTCGCTAAAAGGTTGTCGGATGGTTTTTGCCATACACGCATATATTCTATTTCAAAATCTACAGGTAATTCTTCTTTATGAGGAAGTCCTAACCAGAAAAATATTTCAGAATCCAACCAAATTTCCATAGGGTTATTAAGAACCCATGCTGTACCCAATTCATCTTGAGTAAAATGACGAATCATTTTACCGTCAATAAATAATTTTAAGTAGTCTACGCCCCATTCAGCGCCGTATACGTGAAAATCATCTGCAGTTCTAAAATCTAAATCTTCCTCATGATTGAATATTTTTGTTGGTCTTTGGGCCGGTGGGCTCCAATCATGTGCTGTTGCTAAATACGAATCTTCTCTAATATTTCCTTTTTTACTTTTAGGATTCCCCATCAGTTCGTAAACATCTAACTCCTGCTCATGTCCAATAGCCCAAAATGCCCCCGTTATTGCAGCATTACCAACTTTTGATTTTACTTCCATATAGCCGTAAAGAAAACGCTTGTGGGTTAAAACTCCGGCAGTTGTAACCGGCATAGGGGTACCATCTTTATAAATACCGTATTTTGAAGTGCCCATGTTACCATCACCATAAGATTCTTTGACAAAGTCATAATTAGGTTCCCAATTGGTTCTCAATTTTAATTTGCCATCTTCTACATTAACATTATGCGGTGCAAATTGAGAAGGAGCGCGTCCTTTCCAGATGTAATAGTTGTCGTTTAATCCTTCAACAAACCACTTTGTAGTATCAATTTCTTTGCCTTCAAAATCATCACTTAGTTCTTGATTTAAAACCCAACCGCCTTCATTGTCTTGATCAGAAAAGGGGAGTGCCGATAGATTTTGTTCTATGGGTTCACCATTTTTGGTTTTTTGCTTTTTTTGTGCGCCGCAACTTGTACCAAAAGTGATTAGTAGGCCAAAGATGGCTAAAAGTGAATAATGTTTTAGTTTAATCATGTTATTCAAAATTAATGCTGTTTTTTATCAATAATTAGTTGTTATTTTCTTTGAAGTTTTGCCTGAATTTCCTCAATGGTTAAATTTTTAGTTTCTGGTAAGAATTTGTATAGAATAATTAAACCTATAAAAACAATGCCGCCATAAAATAAAAAGATAGTGCTTGCTCCCATGTTTGCAAGTTGCCAAGGGAATAAAAATTGAGTTAAAGCGCTAATGGTACTGGAAAGAAGTGCGAAAAATGGAATGGCAATGCCTCTAACCGATATGGGGAAAATTTCAGAAAGTAGTACCCACATAATTGGTCCTACCGAAAAGTGAAATGCTGCAATAAAACTTAGAATACCAATAAGGATTAAGGTCGCATTAAGTACCGCGGATTTTTGTAAAAAGACGCTAGAATTGTCTCTGGCAGAAATGTCTCCCATAACACCTTTTACAGCTTCTTTAAACTCAATATCTGTTGCGAATTGTTGTCCTACTAAGGCTGTTAATTTGTTAACATCTGGAATATCTTGCATTTCGGCAATGGCTTCATGGGTGACTTCATATTTTGCTGAACCAAAACCATAGGCACAAATCCCAAGGCTTACAATCACCCAAATTAGTCCAGAAATCATCATTGGACGTCTACCTAATTTGTCTATTAATGCTAATGATAATATCGTAAAAAGGATACTTACTAATCCAATCCAAATGGCTTGTTGGAATGCGGCTTGTTCTCCTAGACCTAATTGCTCCATAACTGTTGGGGCATAAGTTAAAACAGCATTGATTCCAGTAGATTGTTGTACAATAGCCATGGTAAATGCTACAATGGTAACGATGGTCATCTTTTTGCTAAAGATTTCTTTCATTTGTGTGCCAACTGACCGGTCTTGGTTGCTTTCTGCAACACTTTGTTTCATGTCTTCAACATGGTCAAAAATTTCATGCTCAGGAACAACTTTGGACAATGTGCGTTTTGCTTCGTCAATTTTTCCTTTATAAACCAACCATGCTGGACTTTTAGGTACCATATAGAGTAATCCAAACCATATTAAGGCCGGCACGATTTCAATCCCTAACATCCATCTCCAGGTGTATTCTTTTAATCCTAGGGTTACTACCCATTCGGCGTCAGAGTTAGTCATTGAAAGCAGCCAGTAATTAATAAAATATGCAGCTGTAAGACCGAACACGATGTTTATTTGAGTCATGGATACTAATTTTCCTCTATACTCAGCAGGCGCTATTTCGCCTATATACATGGCTGCCAAAGTAATGGAGCTAAAGGCAAGGCCACCAAGAAGACGTGCTGCAAAAAGGGTCATAAAAGAAGGCGCAAAAGCAGAGCCTAAAGCCGAAATTAAATACATGGCAGCAATGACTTTTAAAGTTGCTTTACGACCGTATTTATTACTAGACCATGCGGCTAGGGGTAAGGCAATTAATACTCCTATGCCAGGACCAAAACCAAGAGCGCCTACTTGCCATTCGTTTAAATTAAACTCAGCGGTTATAAATTTAAAAGCACCAGAAATTAAGGCGGCATCTAAACCAAATACAAAGCCCCCAATAGCAACTATTGTTGAGTATAAGTATGCGTTCTTTTTGTATGATCCCATTTAGTTAGTTTTTATATAGTTGTAGTGGCTAATTTCAATTATTTGAATATTTGTTTTGTTTAGGGTTTAAGCCAAGCCCTAAGTTATTTCCATAAAATTGGCAAAAAGACTGTCATTTCTGCTTGCCCTCTGTTACTCCATGAGTAATAAGGTACCAACTGCGTTTTGTATGTTTCAAAAGTTGGTTTTTTTACCGTACGATACATTTTTTCTTCATTACTGTTTTTTCTCAAAAGTAATTCTGCCGAAATGGTAGTCACACCTTTTAAAAAGTCTGGTTTATATTTCGCTTGCAATAGTGTATCGCTATTTAAATACACATCAACTATGTTGGTGTTTTGTGGTAAATCTGGACTTTCTACGCAATATACTATTGGTCCGCGTTTAACGGCCACTTGGTTACGTACTTCTTCAATTCGTGTATGGCCCTCAATGAATGTTATTTCCATTGGCATGTCAATAGTTATGACATCACCCTTTTTCCATTTTCTATTGATAATCGCAAATTTTCCAGCTTCAACGGTTAAATTCAAAGCTTCATCATTTACCATTATTTTTGTGTTTTCTGCCCAATTAGGGATGCGAAGCATGACATCAAAGGCATCTTTTTTGCTTTTATCAATAGTGATTTTAACGAGACCTTCCCATGGATAATTTGTTTCTTGGGTCAGTTCAATATTAGAACCATCTAATAATGTTGTTTTTAGTTTGTTGCCACCAAAAAGGTTAACGGCAATTCCATTGTGGGATTTGCTATAGGCCCATCCAGATAATTTACTAATTGTTCTTACTAAATTTGGTGGGCAACAAAAGCAATCTAGATAGGGTTGACGCACAGGAAACTCGGTGTTCATTTTCTCATAATCTCTAGAACCATCAATCACTCTAAGCGGATTAGCATAGTAATAATCTTTTCCCTCTAAGCTTATTCCAGATAGTCCGCTGTTGTAAACAACTAATTCCATGATATCAGCATATTTTGATTCGCCATGTAAACCTAACATACGGTAACTAAACATGGAGTTACAGATATTCGCGCAAGTTTCATTATAAGCTGTCATGTTGGGCATCATATATTCATTGATAAAGCCTTCTTCAATCATTTGTCTATTGGTAGAAGCACCATAATGCGCCTGTCCTAATGCTCCAGTCACATACATTTTTTTATCAGTAACATTCGTCCATAGTCTATCAAGGGCATCAATTAAAGCTTGTTCTCCAGTTTCAGCATAGACATCAGCAGCTCCTGCGTAATAATACAAGGCTAACACGGCATGGCCTACGGCTTCACTAGATTCTCGTAATGGCGTGTATTCTTGGACCATATCACCAATAGGATAGCCTTTAGTGGAAGGCGTTTCTTCTACTTTGTATTTTCCGCGGTTATTGATGAATTTTTCAGCCAGCTTTAAATATTTTTCATCATTAGTTGTGCGGTATAATTCTACTAAGCCCATTATTTGTGTTTGATTAAAACCAAAACGTCCATATTTTTTATCCTCTGGCATGAAGATCGTATAAAGCAAGTTCGCATGTTTTATAGCAATGTCTAAAAAGTTTTTCTGTCCAGTGATTCTTTTATGAATACAAGCACTTGTTAATAGGTGGCCTGTATTATACATTTCATGATATCTTCTATTATCATAGCGATCAACTGTAGGTACAAGTTGAATTTGGGTTTGAAGATAACCATCCTCTTCTTGGGCTTTACCAATTATTCTTATGTATTCATCTAACTCGCTTAAAATAGATTGGTCTTTGTTTTGTGCATAGATGTACATTTTGGCTTCCATAAATTTATAGAAATCACCATCATGCCATTTCATTCCTTGATGTTCTCCTTCTTTTTCACCTGCGGCAATTTTAAAATTATTTAAAGCATGTCCAACCTCACCCGTTAAAACAGATTCCATATAAGGGAGCATTGCGGTTTCTGCTATTTTAAATTTTTCAGCCCAAAAACCTTCGGTCCATACACATTCCCCCATATTTATACTTTTCAGTTTTACATGAGGACTATTGGTATTATTTATAATTCCTTTTTCCTGACCATATGTAAAAGGAATAATCAAGATACAAATTAGAAAGGAAGTTAGATTCTTAATTTTCATTGCTTTGGTTTGTTAAATAGAAATACTTCTTAAGTATTCAAACGCTTTTGGGCATTATGCACCTGTGATTTACAAAGTAAATAGAAATCGCTTTGCATTTAAGGACAAAATTTACCTTGTATTAACTTTATTTTACCTTTCTAATTTAGTGTTTATTTCATTTCGTTAGTGAGAGAAAATATGAATAAAAACGTTGGAGCGGTCTATTATTAATTTTGTTGTAATAGATGTACATCTACAAAATGTGGGCCAACGGCTAATCGTTCTTCTTTGATGTAGGCATGAAAATTACCTGCTCCTTCGGGCAGTTGAACATTTTTGAAAACAATATTTTTTTGCCCTACTTTAATAGGGTGAATGATATGAACATCTTTATATTTTAAATGTGCAGTACAATCTGATTTAATCTGGGGAAGATCAAAGGAAACATCATATAGCCCTTTTTCTGTGGTGACCTGCCAGTACCCTAATTGGTTGTCTTCAATCACTCGAGGGCCGCCGTAATCAAAACGAGAAATCACTCTTGGGCCTCCCCAATCAAAACGTGATAAATTCACATGAGGTTGGTTTTTAGTGCCTAAATAAATCCTTTGAACACCTTTAGCATCTCTTTCTTCGGTAACCTCATCAAACCAATTTTCATATCGGGCTAACATGGCATCTACAATCTCAGGATGTTTATTGGCTATGTTGATGCGTTCACTAGGATCATTTTCCACATCATAGAGTTCAAGGTTTTTTAAAACATTTTTAAGGACCTCATCTGTTGGTTGATGGACAATACCATGTGGGAAATTATGTGGACTTATTAATTTGTACTTTGGTGTTCTAACGGTGAAATGCATGTATTTAAATGGGGTAGGACCATAATGCATTTGTACAAAGTAATCCCGATTTTTAAGATTTTTTGGACTGTTTTTTGTCCAAAGCGGTAGAAGAGATTGGCCATCAATATGAATACCTTCTGGCGATTTTATCTGGGCCGCTTCAAGGAGTGTAGGGAACAGGTCTATGATGGCTCCCATTTCTGATGTTGGTTTTTCCTTGTTAATTGTTCCTGGCCATTGCACATAAAAGGGTACGCGAATACCTGCGTCATAAATACTGGTTTTAGTGCCTCTTAAATTTGCTACCCAACGCCCTGGATATGTGTCGTTTTTTGTTCTTCTTGTTCGGGGACCATTATCAGATAAAAAGATAACTATGGTGTTTTTTTCAATGCCAAGTCCTTTCAATTTATCAAGTACCCTACCTACATTATAATCAATATTGTCAATCATACCATAAGTCAGCGCGTTATCTTCGTGCAAGCCCATGTCGCGGTAAGGTTCTGCTCGTTTTTCAGGGACTTGAAGGGGGAAATGCGGTAAATTGGTAGCTAAGTATGTAAAGAACGGTTTGTCATCGGTACTGCTAATAAAATCTATTGCTGCCTCTGTGAAGATGTCATCGCAATAGCCTTCATATTTCTTAGAAACATTATTATGTTCTAAAATTGGATCAAAATAAGTATTTCCTGCAGGACCTGCGGCTTGACCTATACCACCGCCTTTATGAACAAGGGCTTCTTGGAAGCCTTGATCTGTTGGTCTCATAGGGGTGTTGTCACCTAAATGCCATTTTCCGAAAATCCCAGTTCTATACCCATTATCTCTTAAAACCTCTGCTAAGGTAATTTCTGAGGTATTCATAAAATGATCCACTTGTGTCACTGCGGTTACCCCAGTTCTGTAGGGGTATCTTCCAGTTAATAGTGCGGCGCGAGAGGCAGAGCAATTCGGGTAAGCAAAAAAATGTGTCATCTCAATACCTTGCTCGCCAATAGACTCCATGTGCGGGGTTTTTAAATATGGATTGTCGTGGGCACCAATATCACCATAACCTTGATCGTCGGACATCATTATAATAATATTTGGTTTAGGTTGTGCAATAGTATTTTGAAAATTCAAAAGGAAAACTACCAGAAGTAATCCATAGTTTATTTTGTTATTATTAAAAGTCATGCGTTTGTTTATTAATCATTACCAGTTTGTAAAAGAGCCATCTTTCCTTTTTAAGCGAGGTGTTTCAATAGGCGTAAAACCTTCTCTAATGGCGAGCTCTTCATTAAATTCTATTCCTAATCCAAGTGTGTCTGAAACCTTATACTTATTTCCTTCAAGTTGTGGTTGTAACGGGTAATAGTTAATATCGTCTAACCCCGGATTATCAATGGGAGTATGCAGTTCTTCCAGCCAAGTGAAGTTTGGACAGGCGGCTGCCACATGAATGGTAGCTGCTGTACAAATTGGACCTAATGGATTATGAGGTAGTAAATCTATATAATGGGCTTCAGCCATGCTTGCTACTTTCATGGATTCCGTAATACCGCCAACATTACAAACATCTATTCTAGCAAATTGCGTGATGTTTTTTTCAATATAAGGTAAGAATTGCCATTTACTTGCAAACTCTTCACCAATGGCAAAAGGAACATCAACCATTTTTCTTAATTCTTGATATACTTCAGGAGATTCATCTCTAATAGGTTCTTCAATAAAATCCAGAGTGCCTACAGGCATACGTTGTATAAAAGAAACTGTTTCTGGAACTGATAACCGATGATGATAATCTATGCCAATTGTGGGTTCAGAACCCACTTCTTTTCGCAGTGCTGTAATCCACTCGGCAATTTTAGTAATGGATTCACGAGGTTCAAAAACGGAACTGTATTTACCCTCAACATATTCGGCAGGTGCTAAGCGGAGCATACGCCAACCTGCTTTAATTAAAATTTTAGCGCGGTCTATAAGTTCTTCTTTTGAGCTAAACTTTAAGGAAGCAAAACATTCTATAAAATCACGCTGCTTACCACCTAATAGTTCATATACAGGTACCCCCAATGCCTTTCCTTTTAAATCATATAAAGCAATGTCTATGGCCGAAATGGCTGCTGTTAATACACGACCCCCCTCAAAGTATTGGCCTCTGTATAAATCTTGCCAAATGGCACCAATTTGTCTTGGGTCTTTCCCAACTAATAAAGGTCTATAATGGTCTATTGTGCCAATTACGGCAAGCTCACGACCAGTAAGGCCCGATGCTCCCCAACCGTAAACTCCGGTATTGGTTTCTATTTTGATATTTAATTGACTTCTACCAGCAATATTTACTGGAAATACTTTTACAGCTGTTATTTTCATAATTATTTTTAATCTTCTTTTAATTCAATACGTTTTACTTTTCCAACAACCAATAACAAGGATAGAAAACCTATGACAGTCAATGCACCAATAAAAAATAGGGCAAGACTAAAGTCTCCATCTTCCACTAAGACACCTATAAAGAAAGGTACAATGACAGCCGATAATCCGCCGATGAGATTAAACACACCTCCTACAAGTCCGATAATACGTTTGGGCGCTATTAAAGATACAAACACCCACATAATTGAAGCCAATCCATTACCAAAAAAGGCAATGGTTAAAAACAGAATAATAAGAAAAGTACTGTCTGTAAAGTTTGCGGCAATAATGATGGTTGACAAGGATAAGCCAATTAAAACAGGGGTTTTTCTTGCAAATTCTGGAGTTTTTCCTTTTTTGACGAAATAATCTGATGAAAAGCCCGCTAGAAGTACCCCACAAAAAGCTGCCAGAAAAGGGATGGATGCTAGAAACCCTGATTTTATAAAATCTAGTCTACGGTATTCCACCAAATAGGTAGGAAACCATGTTAAAAAAAAGATTGACATGGACCCCATACAAAATTGACCTAAATAAATGCCCCATAATTTTCTGTATTTGAAAGCTTCAAAAAAATCACTCCAATTAAATTTCTCCTTAGTTTTTTTTTGTTTTTTAGAAAAACCACCACCTGCTTTAATGAGGTTTAATTCTTCTTGACTTACAGTTTTATGTTGATCTGGGTCCCGATAAAAGGCGTACCATACAAAAGCCCAAATTATTCCAATAATTCCTGAGATGATTAAAAGGCCGCGCCAACCTACCTTGTCTTGAATTAAAGTCAATGCAGGGAATAGAAAAGCTAAACCAATAAATTGACCGGAAGTATAAATAGCAATTGCAGAGGCACGTTCTGTCTCTGGGAACCATTTGGTAACTATGGCGTTATTTGCGGGGTAGGAAGGGGCTTCAAACACCCCAATACTTGCTCTTAATCCTAGGAGTATTTTAAAAGAATTTACAAAACCTTGAAACAAGGTAGCTATGGACCATAAAAATAGCATGAAGGCGTATAGGAAACGCAGTCGTACTTTGTCAACAATAATGCCGCCGGGTATTTGTAATGCCGCATAAGCAATACCAAAAACTGAAAATATAGAGCCCATTTGTACGGTCGTTAAATCTAAAGATTCACTTATGGCAGAGGCTGCAACAGAAATATTGGTTCGGTCCAGATAATTTATTACCACAGTACCAAAAATGAGCGCCAGAATGTTGTAGCGTTTTTTAGTTGATTTTAATGTTTTAGAAAATGACATGTGTTGAAGAAGTTTGGTTATGTATCAATAGTCAATGTAAAACAGAAAGATGTTTACTGTAAAAAAAAAGCGCCGAAGATAAATCTCCGGCACTTTTCAAACTAACTACTAAATGATAAAACTATTATCCTTTATTGTGATTAATTGTATCCGAAATTTTGAGTTAAGCCTGGGCTAATTTCATTTTCATTTTCAGGTATTGGTAAGTAATACATTTTAGGAAACCATGGACGTACCACAACAGATACATTTTCGAATGGTACAGTGCCATCTATTTTTTTTGTGTATTTAAGTCCTCTAATGTCAAAACCTAGGTGGTCTTCGTTTAACCAGCGTCTTTCGTCAAAGAAGTTGTGACCTTCAAAACAAAGTTCAACTCTACGTTCTCTTTTAATACCTTCTTTTAAAGCTTCGCCGCCTGCAACAATATTTGGTTGTAAAGCTCTTCTAGAAACTTTATTTAAGAAATTCAAGGCAACGCCGTCTTGTTCAAGTTCAGCCATTGCTTCCGCATAGTTTAAATATATTTCAGCAAGACGGTATAAGATGTATGGTCTATCCGGTGATATTTCAGTAAGAACGCGTATGGACTCATCGTGAAATTTTCTAATATTATAACCTGTTTTAGAAGAATGTTGTGTGTTACCTCTTCCTTCAGGAGAATCTAAACCATGTCTAAAAGCTGGTCTATTTTCACCTGGAATGGTATCAGATAGTGCATAATCAACAGGGCGTCTTCTAAAAAGAGCGCCTTGGAAGGTGAGGTCTGCATAATATCTCATTTCTCTGTTCTCATGAGGATTGGCAGGTGTCACTCCTCCTGTAGTCGTACCATCAGCAAAGTTAAACTCTAAAGCAAAATCATGAGTTGGAGAACATAAGCCCCATCCTGTATATCCATTAGGAGATTGTGCCTGATCAGGTAATGAATTCACAGCACTAAATCCACCAGTACCAACCTCATAAATAGTAGAAGAATATGGTCTTGCGAATAAAATATTTTCATTAGGACTTAAAAATAATGATTGATATTCTGTAGCATCCGCAACTTGAATTAGGGCATCATCTCCTACAATATCAATAACTGCCTTTGCAGCATCAGCTGCGTCTTGCCATTTACTAGAAACTGGATAAGAGTATAATTCAATGTTTTCCGTTTGAGGCATTTTGCTTGGATCATGTAAGTCACTCGCCGCGTATAGCAAGGTACGTGATTTTACGGCCAAGGCTGCTAAACTTGTAGCTCTACCAAACTCTCCTGCAGGCCGCGTTTGCGGTAATATTTGTGCAGCAGCATCTAATTCACTAACAATAAAATTAACACAATCTTCATAACTATTTCTAGTAAAATCGTAATTACCATTAAGTTCATTAGGAGCTGTAAAGATAGGGACTCCGCCAAAAAACCTTAAAAGTTTACTATACAGATTAGCTCTCAAAAATCTGGCTTCGGCAATTAAAACTCGAGCTTTGTCTTCATCTTGACCTTGTGCAGGACTACCTTCTATTTTGCTTAAAAATTCATTGCATCCTTGTATATAGTAGAAGTAAGACTCCCATTTGCTTTGAAATACTAAACCAGGATTTCCTGGAGTCCAACCGGCATCTCTTAAGTTATAAACATCGTTCCTGTTTTGAAAATTAAATTTGGCTTCAAATGATGCACCTTCAAGGTTAACACGCTGTCCCCAAAACTCGTTTCTTCTTAAAGCCCAACTTTCAGTACTGTTGTATAACACCTGTACCAATGATTCAGCAGTATCGATTTGTGAATAAACTTCCTCTTCAGAAACAGCACCGTCTTGCTGTTTTGTATTTAAAATATCTTCATCGCAGCTTGCTAGAACAAAACAGGTAAGTAGCAAAGCCATAAAAGGTCTTCTTATATTTTTCATTTTTTTTCTTATTAAAATATATCTTTTCATCCTTATTAAAAATTTAGGTTTAATCCAACAGTAACACTTTTAAGGGAAGGATAAGCACTATTTCTAAAGTTGTTATATCCTGTTGCTTCTGGGTCTAATCCTAGATCATAAATATCAGAGAACATAGTAAGTAAATTAAAGCCTCTTGCAAATAACTTTAAGTCAGCAAACTTAAGAACGTCTCTAGAAATAGTATAACCGAGTTCAATTTCCTTTAATCTTACAAACGAGGCATCACGATAATAAAAATCGGCACCTTCAAAGCCACTATTTACACCTTGAGGACCAGTGTTTTGTTGACCGCTATACGTGTCTCCCTGACCAAAAGCTCTCGGGTATGAAGCATTTCTGTTATCAGGAGTCCATCGTTCATTAAAGACAAAATCAGGTTTTGTTCCAGATTGATCGAAAAACACTAAGGCAGACGCTTTTGCTTGACCTTGGAAAAGGAAGCTGAAGTTCCAGTTTTTCACATTAAGCCCTCCAAAAACACCGTATTGAATTTCAGGTATTGCGGATTCATCAATTCTAATTCTGTCATCTGCATCAATTGCTCCATCTCCATTGGTATCAACATAGTATGGCTCTCCTTCAACAGTTCCGTCTTTTTTAGCAGGAGCAGCATCTACCTGTGCTTGGTCCCTAAAAAGGCCATTGGTTGGGAAAACGATATAAGAATTAACTTGTTTACCTTTTCTTTTTCTGTAATCAGGAATGTTTTCTGATTCTCCTCCAAAATTTATTACTTCGTTTTGAGCGTTTGTAAAATTAGCACCTATGTTGTAATCAACAGATCCAATTTGATCGCGCCATGATAATTCAAACTCCCATCCATAGCTGTCAACTTCACCTAAGTTTTCATTCGGTAGGCCTGGTCGCGTAAGGCCTGTAACATCAGGAACTCCACTATTAGGTACTAAGATATCTGTTCTTTTTTGGTAGAAATAGTTGAGATCACCAGATAGTTTACTGTCAAAAAGAGTGAAGTTTAATCCTATATTCATCATATCTGCAGTTTCCCATGTTACATCTGGGTTTGGTGGAATACCTCTAGCGTAACCATCAGTTGGTGTTCCAGGTGTTCCAAATGTGTATCCATTAGGTAAGTACCAACCTTGATTTTGTGGGTTGGATGGGTAGCCAAAATCATAAGATCCTAGCCAAGAATATAAAGGAATTCGGTCATTACCCATTCTAGACCAAGATGATCTTAATTTTAAGGCATTAACCCATTCTACATTTTCCATGAAAGATTCTTTATCAATGGCCCAAGAAACCGCAACACCAGGGAATGTACCATATTGATAACCCTCCGCAAACCTATTGGAACCGTCTCGACGAATTGTTAGGTCCACAAAATATTTCTTATTGTAGTCATAGGACAAAGAACCAAAATAACTTTGGAAAGCAAAGTCAACAGCACTACCGCCATTCGTTTGACCTTCCGTTGGGCCTGCGTCAAGAACTTGTACTGTATCAAATTTAAATCCTTGTCTTCTACCAAAGAATGTGCTGTTTTTGGTAGTATTTTGTTCAACACCTGCAAAAGCACTAATATTATGATTTTCACCCAGGGTAGTCTTATAATGCAGTGTAGCATTTAATAAAGTCTGATTTGAAGTAAAATAGGTGTCAGAAAGAACACGATCTGCACTAGTTTGGAAACCTTGAGCAGGCACATATTCATCGTTAATTAATTGATAATATGTCCAAGGGGTATCCCAGTTTTTTGTTTCAGTACTATTTTTACCCACACTTGCATAACCTCTTAAACTAAGCCCTTTAATATGTCTGTTTAAATCCCAGTTAAAAGGAAACCTAGCTCTCACGTTTGTTCTATCTCTTCTAACAAACCCTGATTGTGTAGTTGACATGATATAAGGGTTTTGCCCGTTTTCACCACCAAAACCAGGTAATCCATTTGGATAAAGACCTACTTCATCAGGACGATTTGTGTAAATATGTTTGTATATAGTACCTCTATCAACCCCAGGTTCGTTTTGACGGCCAACTAATCCTGTAATATCAACACCAATTTTGAAATCTTCAAACATTCTAATATCAATGTTAGAACGCAGTTGGTATTGCTTGTAATTTAAATCACCAGAATGGTACATACCCGTTTGTGATAAGGCATCACCACTTACAAAATAGTTCACATTCTCACTACCTCCACTAATTGATAATGAATGTCTTGTTTCTGGTGCGGTACTAGAAAATGTTAAATCTGCCCATCTGGTATTTGGGTAATTTATTGGGTCACTACCGTCAGCAAATTTATTTATGTCATCCTGACTAAACGGTGGAGCTGTTCCGGCTCTTTCAGCAATCTCATTTTCATAAATAGCGTTTTGCTCTGAAGTCATTTGATTTGGAAAACGAGAAAAATCTGTTATCGAATATTGGGTTGAGAAACTAATTTTTGGTTTCCCAAGTTTACCCCTTCTTGTGGTAATTAAAATCACCCCGTTTGCCGCTCTTGTTCCATAAATAGCTGCAGCACCATCCTTTAAAACAGAAAGTGACTCAATGTCTTGAGGTGCTAATTGGTTGAATGATCCAGATGGAACTCCATCAATAAGGATAAGAGGCTGATTATTGTTTATGGTAGATACACCACGAATCAATAAAGTAATATCGGCATTATCGTTAGAACCAGGATATCCACCTCTATCTGCAACAATCAAACCTGATACTTTACCAGAAAGCGATTTAGCAACATCTTTGTTACCCGTTGTTTGAATAGCTTCTGCGCTTACTGTACTAACAGAACCAGTAACTTCACCTCGTTTTCTTGTGGTGTAACCTACTACAACCACTTCTTCTAAACCGGCGATATCAGCTTCTAGGACAACATTTAAAGTTGTATTGTTTCCAACAGTTATTTCTTGAGATTTATAACCGATATAAGAAAATACAAGAACAGAACTATTATCTGCTTCTATTGCAAAATTACCGTCAAAATCTGTTTGAGTACCAGTTGTAGTTCCTTTAATAATAATATTTACTCCTGGTAAAGGACCGTCTGCATCAGAAACAACACCAGTAATAATTTGTTGAACAGGGTTTTCTATTGCTAAACTTGTTCTTGTGTTGCTAGTTCCCGCATATACAGGAAGTGCTATTAAGTAAACCAGAAAAAGTTTAGCAACACATAGCGATTTTAAAGAAGTGAATCGCCATATTTCGTTATTTAAACATTTAATTCTCATATTTTTAATTTGTTAGAGTTAAAATCACCTAATTTTTAAGACAGGTGTGTTTTTAATTTTTAATTCATGTAAGACCATGAATTTAAGTAGTGAAGGGCTCTTTTTAATAGCTAACCCCTCATAGCTTTTCGTTTGTAAGTTTTGTGAGTTTTTTAAGTTTTGTATGTTTTTTTTAAGTCATGCAGTAAGGTTTAGTTAAGGTTAGTTTAGTTTACCAATGAATAAATAATTACGAACTGAAATCAACTCGCTTTTATGTTTTAAAAATTTGTGAACAAGATTAATCTTATATGGAAATTGCGAATACAATAAAAAAAATTAGTTCAATGCAAAGTAATGATAAGAACAGGCTGGATTATTTATGAAATTTACCTTTCAGTAACAATATTTTACCTCTTTTGATTTGTTTGCGCTGAATGTTTTTGTAATAAATTCATGTTTGTTAAAGGAGGTTTTGAGAAATAAAAATTCGCATAACACGTTGTTAAACAGGGTTTTGTGTTCTGTGTGTTTTAAATGAAGTAAAAAGCATAGGTATACCTGTTTTTTGGTTTTTTGAAACATGTTTCTTTTCGAGATGTGCTTTTTTCTGCATGGAATAGGTAAAATATTGTTACTGAAAGGTAAATTTAAAGAGTGTTGTGCAGATAGATTTTGATTGATTTGTAACATGCAACTAATGATAACTATACGATCTACTAGCCTGGACAATTTTGTACAACTTGCAAAAGGAACAATTCAAAATTCAAACCAAACCAGAATCTTATTAAATGGCGTAAATGCTTTTTAGGTAGTAACTATTCTAGACATGATATTGGCAGCGTAGAAACCAGTATATAACAATGGCTTTTACAAGAAAAGTAAAAATAGACCTTGTGGAACTAGCCGATATAGTTTTGGGAAAACTAAGGGATAAATTTTTTAGGCATAATATAGGAATTAAGCATGTCTTAATAATTCACCTAAAAACAGAAGGAGATATTGATTTTCTTAAAATGATATTACTATGATTACTTTAAAAATTAATGGAAAAGAACATGAGGTGGATGTAGATCCTACGATGCCTTTACTTTGGGTAATACGCGATATAATTGGCTATACCGGAACCAAATTTGGCTGCGGGAAAGGATTATGCGGTGCTTGTATGGTGTTGATGGATGGTAATGCAGTTAATTCTTGCCAAATGCCTGTTTCTGCTATGGAAGGAAAAGAAATAATAACGATTGAAGGAAAAACTGAAAACCTTCAGGCGCTTCAGAAATCTTGGGCAGAGTTCAATGTCCCTCAATGCGGTTTTTGTCAATCTGGACAATTGATTACAGCAACCTCTATGTTAAATAATAATCCAAATCCAAGTGAGGCGGAGATTAATGGGAATATGTCTCGCAATATTTGTAGATGTGGTACATATACTAGAATTAAAGGAGCCATTAAACATTGTGTTGAACAAAAAAATAAAAGTTAATCATGGAGCAAATTAAAAATATAAGCAGAAGAGGTTTTCTTAAAGGTATTGGGTTAGCTTCGGGAGGATTGATTTTAGCGTCTACCGTGTATTCATTTACAAGTTTTGATTCTGAGGAAGAAATTAGTTCAGAATTTAATCCTAATTTATTTGTTCAATTAAACGCTGATGGAACTCTAATATTAGTGGCATCTCGTTCTGAAATGGGACAGGGGGTTCGTACCTCTTTAACATCGGTTATAGCCGATGAAATGGAGGCTGATTGGGATAAAGTCATGGTTAAGCAGGCTACCGGAGATTCCAAATATGGAAATCAAAACACCGATGGGTCTAAAAGTGTAAGGCTCTTATTTCAAAAAATGAGGCAAATGGGGGCTACTGTAAAAACGGTCCTCATTACTGCGGCAGCTAAATCTTGGAGTGTTCCAGCAGCTGAATGTAAGGCAGAAAATCATTTTATAATTCATACAAGCGGTAAGAAGATAGGTTTTGGTGATTTAGTGGATCTTGCTAAAGATCTTGAGGTGCCTGAAAAAGTAGCGTTAAAATCACCTAAGGATTTTAAGTATATAGGAAAAACATTGCCTAGTATTGATGTAGTCAATTTATCCAATGGATCAGCAGTATTTGGCTTAGATAAGCGCATACCAGATATGAAATATGCGGCAATAAAACATTGCCCAGTTGCCCATGGAACGGTTAAGTCTTTTGATAAAGCAGCAGCTCTCAAGATACAAGGCGTAATTGAAGTTGTTGAGGTGCCTAAAATAAACAAGGCCTTTGGGCCTTTGGGAGGAATTGCGGTCATAGCAACAAATACTTGGGCGGCATTCAAGGGCAGAGATGCCTTAGCAGTGGAATGGGAAAATGGTACAAATGCTTCATATAATTCAGAAAATTATATGGAAACCATTACAGCGAACGTTCATAAGCCAGGTCATGTAGAAAAAAGTGTTGGTAGCGTTGATGATGCTTTCTCCAGTGCTAATAAGTCGATTGAAGCTACTTATCAGTTACCGCATTTAGCACATGCACCAATGGAGGTTCCTAATGCTGTAGTTTCTGTTAGTGGGGATACGTGCGAAGTTTGGGCTCCAGTACAATCGCCGCAAGCAGCTAGAAGAGAAGTTGCTAACTTTTTAAATACAGATCAATCAAATGTAACTATAAACGTAACCTTTTTAGGAGGTGGATTTGGTAGAAAAGCAAAGCCAGATTTTGTGGTTGAAGCAACAGCCATTTCAAAAGCCATTGGAGGCCCTGTTCAAGTAGTTTGGTCTCGTGAAGATGATATCCAGCATAGCTACTATCATACGGTTTCGGCTCAATATATGAAAGGTGCTTTAGACTCAAACGGAAATGTTTCTGGTTGGCTGCATCGTTTTGCTTTCCCAACTATAGGATCCACATTTAAAGCAGGAAGCAATTTGCCACAAGCATGGGAAGCGAGGAGTGCGAAAGATGTACCCTATGATATTCCTAATATGCAAATTGAAACAGGAAAAGCAGATGCGCATGTTAGAATAGGCTGGTTGCGTTCAGTGATTAATATTCCTCATGGGTTTGCCATTAACGTTTTTGCAGATGAACTTGCTCACGAAGCAGGTAAAGACCCCTTAGATTTTAGATTAGACTTAATAGGGAAAGATCGCCTTCAAGAGACCAAAGATGCGTATAAATACGACACCGCCAAATTAAAGCATGTTTTAAAAACAGCGGCGAAAAATGCGGGCTATGGTAAGCCATTACCCGAAGGTCATGAAATAGGACTTGCAGTTCATTATAGTTTTTACTCGCATATTGCTGCTGCAGTTGAGGTTTCTGTTAAAGATGGCCAATTGAAAGTGCATCGCGTTCATATGGTTGTGAATTGTGGCACTGCTATTAATAAAGATACTATTAAAGCTCAGATGGAAGGGTCAGTAATCTTTGGAATGTCTCTAGCGTTCTATGGAAAAATAACCGCTAAAGATGGGGTGATTGAGCAAAGTAATTTTCATAATTATCAAATGCTGAGAATAAAGGATGCGCCAGAGATTCATGTTGAAATTGTTGAGAGTAATGACAAGCCAACTGGGGTAGGAGAACCAGGTGTTCCTGTAATAGCGCCTGCAATAGTTAATGCAATTTTTAAGGTTACAGGTAAACGTTATAGAAGTTTACCTTTATCTGATCATGGTTTGGTTTAATAAATAAAGGCAATATGGAAAGAAGAGATGTGAGAAAAAGACATGATGATAGTATTAGTTAGTATAGTACTTTCAAGTGTATCGTGTAAAAAGAATAAGGAACCTGTATAGTAGGCTGAAGGAGTATCTGTTATCAAGACAGTTGACATTGTTAAATTAACTTGTCAATTCCCAAAAGAGATTGTCTTCCATAAAAACAGAGAATAGTGTGTTAGAATATAAAAAAATAATAGCGTAGGACTAAACATTGATTAATAGCTGAATCAATAAACGGGGTTAAAATCATTTTTTAACCCCGTTTTGTTTTGTTTAGAAACTAATTCAATTTAGTTTTATTTTCTCAAATCCGCTACGAGCTCCGGTTCTATTGGCTTGCCTTGGTTACCCCAATTGTTTCTAATATAGTTAGATACATCTGCAATTTCTTTATCAGTTAAGGAATTAAATGGAACCATAGCACCGTAGTAAGTAATACCATTTACTGTTATTTCTCCATTTAAACCCTCTAGAATTGTTGTTATGCTACGATTAATGTCTTCCATTAAATAATCAGATTTTGCTAAAGGAGAAAAAGCGCCAGTCATGCCTTTACCATCAGGCATATGACAAGCTACACAGTTTTGCATATAGATTTTTTTACCTCTCTTTATACTTTCTTCTACAATATTTTGACTCACCACATTAAAAGAAATACTAGTTAGAACTAAAAAAAAGATGGTTTTAATATGTTTCGTTTTTTGCATAATATTTATAATGAATTAAAAGAGTACCCTTTGAACTCTCCTTCAACTAGACCTGCTACTTTTAGCTTATAATTGAAATCGTAGAAAGAATTTGAATCTCCAAACAGTCTTACAAGCTTTGGAATGCCAGCGTAGGAATTTAATTTTTGCTTTTCTAACAAAAATCCATAGGTCCATATATAACCTGAATAGTCAAAGGTTTTTTGTTTTTTTTGGGGAGAAATAGTCGCATTGATACCTGCTTTTACCGGAGGGCATGCAGGGGCCGTAATAAATAGGCTAAGAGTTAATGTTATAATATATTTCATTTAATTACAAACTAGATTATTCCCAAACGATTGGCATAAACACAGTCATTTCGGCTTCTCCTCGGTTACTCCAAGCATAGTATGGTACAAATGAAGATTTTACCTTTTTCCAAGAAGGTGCCTCTAGTTTTCTGTACATCCCTTCCTCTTTTTGTGTCCGTAGCATTATATCTGAATCAATCATTGTGACTCCGCCTAGAAAGTCTGGTTTATGGTTTGGAGTTAACTTGGTACCTTGAGAAATATAAACATCTAAAATGCTTGTGTTTTCGGGTAAATCTGGCGATTCAATACAATAAACAATTGGCCCCCTTTTTACAGCTACTTGATTTCTTGTTTCTTCAATTCTTGGATCGCCTTCAACAAAGCTAATATCCATTGGGATATCCAAAGCGACAACATCACCTTTTTTCCATTGGCGCTCTACTTTTGCAAATGTTTTTGGAGTAATGCTTATACCAGCATCTTCACCATTAATTTTAATTGTAGTGCCGGCAGCCCACTCAGGTATTCTGAACCATATTTCAAAAGGAGTGGATTTACATTCCTCAATAGTAAATTCAACAGCACCATCCCAAGGGTATTGTGTTTTTTGATTTAGTTTTAATTTAGATCCATCCAATAATGTGGTTTCTAATTGGTTTCCTCCATAAAGATTTACAGCAATACCATTCGCTGATTTACTATAAGCCCACCCTGCAGATTTGGCTATAGTTCTTGCTAAGTTTGGTGGACAACAAAATACTGGGATATAAGGTACACGATGCCTTCTCTCTGTAGTGGCATGGGTGTAGTCTATGCCACCATCTAACATTCTAAGCGGGTTAGAATAGAAGTAATCTTTTCCTTCTATACTGATGCCAACTAATGCGCTATTATACATTACTAATTCCATAACATCGGCATATTTAGAGTCTCCCTTAGCAGATAGTAGGCGGTAGTTAAACATGGCGTTAGAAATGTTAGCACATGTCTCATTGTATGCTGTTTTATTTGGCATTAAATAATCATCTTGAAACGCTTCATGAACCATATCGGTTCTTCCGGCTGGACTTTGGCTGGCACCATGATGTGTTTGTCCTTGGGCTCCTGTTAAATACATTTTTCTATTAACCGCACTATCCCAAATTTTTTCAAGAGCAGTAATTAATGAATCTTCTCCAGTTTCAGCGTACAAATCTGCAGCTCCAGACCATAAATAATTAGCTAAAACCGCATGACCTTTAGCTTCAGTTTCTTTTCTAAATGGTGTACGCATTTGGTTGTGGTCACCTAAGAAGTTTGGACTAACAGTAGGATGTTGATCCATAGGAACAGACCCTCTCATGGTTACAAAGATATCTGCTAATTCTAAGTATTTTTTGTCTTTTGTAGTTCTGTATAGCTCAACTAAGCCCATAATCTGCGATGGGTTGAATCCCATACGTGCTAATTCAGGGTCTCTTGATTCAAAAACAGAATATAGATAATCAGCATTTTTTATGGCTATTTCAAGGAAGTTGGTTTTTCCGGTAACTCTGTAATGAATTGAAGCACTCGTATAAAGGTGCCCAGCATTGTAGAGTTCATGATAATGCATATTGCTCCATCTATCTATCCCCAGAAGTTGTACATGGGTGTGGAGATATCCATCATCTTCTTGAGCTTTGTCAATGACTTCTATGATTTCATCCAGGTCATCCATTAATTTTTCGTCACCATTATCGGCATACAGGTACATGGTTGACTCCATCCACTTATAAAAATCACCATCATGCCAATACTTTCCTAAAGGTCCACCTTCCATCATACCCGCGGCTTTTTTAAAGTTGTCGTATGCAAAACCAATGTCTCCCTTAAAAATGGTTCCCATATGTGGAATCATGGTTTCTTCGGCCATTTTGTGTTTGTCTGCCCAAAATCCTTCGGTCCATTTACAATCACCTATTTCAATACTTTTTAATTTCAGGTGAGGACTGTCATTATGATTCACTATTCCACCACTTCTGTCAAAGTTTGATCCTAAAAGTGCCATGTTCTTTTGAGGCAGGTCTTTTTTCTTATTACAGGATGCAATAATGGCCATTCCTGCAATGGCAATAGCAAGCCACTTTAATTTGGTTCTCATGAGATAGTTTTTAACAATACAGTTTGTTCATGCGTATAAAATAATGGGGATTTATTTTAATACATAGCTCCAAATTAAATAAAAGAAAAACAAGGGGTATTCTTCATATTTACCCGCACTCGAGCAAATATTATCTTTTGAATAATTAAATATTCAACAAAAAAGAAATGAAATTTTATGGTTATCGTTATATAGCTTCGCGGAAGCTCTTAGGCGTAGATCCCATAATCTGTTTAAACTGTTTATTAAAGTTAGTTATAGAATTAAAGCCTACGGTGTAACATACCTCTGAAACCGGTAAATTATCTTGTACTAGGATTCTTGAAGCATTTCTTATGCGTATTTCATTTAAGAATTGTGTGAATGATTTATTAGTCGTTTTCTTGAAAAAACGACAGAAAGAATTCGTTGTCATACAAGCAACGTTGGCAACATCTTCTAATCCTATATTCGAAGCATAATTATCAGAAATATATTTTAATACGGTGTCTATACGCTCAGAACTTTCTGTAGTAGACTGTCTCATGTCAGAGGAGGATAGCACGGTTTTGTTTTTAGAAAGCGACAATTTATTTAAAATACCTAGTAGTTTAATATGTTTTTCTGTAGCCGATAATTCTGGTAGCTCTATAAAATCACTATGTAGTTTTTCTGCTATATCTTTTCCAAAACTAATGCCGTATTTTGACTCATCAAGTAGCCTATTTATTTCATAAAACTCCGTTTTGTTGAATAAATCATTTCCTAAAAAGTCTTTTTTAAATTTTGTGATAATTGTTTTGACTTGTAATTTACTGTCGGATTGATAGTATGAGAGGTCATTTCTCCATAGGTGAGGTAAATAAGACCCTACTAGAACTAAATCACCGGGTGTGAACTGTGAGACACTATCTCCAACAAAACGAATACCATGACTTTGCGGTATGTAAATTAATTCAAATTCTGGATGATAATGCCATGCAATATCTAGACAAGGTACATTTCTTCGGTAGATATTTAGCTTTGTATTTGCAGTAGTTCCGGAATTTTTAAGTACAAGTTTCATAATAATAGTATTAAAATTTTAGTAGTATAGTTTTTTGTTTGAAAAATTTAAATGTCAGCTATAAACTGTTTTAAATTGGTATTTCTGGATAATTCAAGTTTTTTTCTAAGACGACTTCTTGTTGTATGTACACTTTCAACTGACATATTGAGTAGTTTTGCTATTTCCTTACTTGAAAAATTTAGCTTTACCAAAGCGCAAAGGCGTTGATCATTAACCGTTAAGTTTGGGAATTTCGTGCTTAATTTAGTATAGAATTTTTTGTTTATCGAAATAAATCGAGCCTCGAATTCAGTCCAGTTGTCATTGTTGCTATTTGAAATTGAATTAATTATTTGTTTCGCTTCTCGTCTGTCTATATCTCCCGTTCCGTCTGAAAGCTTTTTCTTTAAGGCATCAATGAATGAATCTTTTTCAATAAGTTTTATAACAGATGCCGCTAATTCTTTGTTTTTTAATTCAATAACTTCCTGGTTTTTTTGCATTTCAAAAGCTCTTTTCTTGCTTAAAATCCTTTTTTCTGCACGATGCTTAGCTCGAACAATATTTAGATACAAGAGACCAAAAATTACAATTGAAATAACTAATCCTATTAGAATTACTTTTTGCAGCAAAAGGACCTTTTCCTCTTGTTTAAACTGTATTATTTTTTGATTTTGTTCCGCCTTAGCCTGAAGTTCTTTTTCTTTTAGAAAGGCATCCTGTATTTCAAGAAGAGGTCTGTTGTTAACGCTCCTACTATCAAAGTAAATACCATCTAGTTTTTTGGCGCTTTTCATGCTGCTGTAAGCTTTTTCAAAATGACCTTGTGAAAAATAGAGCTCAGCTAATCTTTCATGAATTAAAGGGGTGAAGTCATTGTGAGCATTAAAACGATATGAGGTTTCTAATGCTTGTGCGTAAAGGCGCTCACTTTCAGAAAAGTCTTTTAAGTCTTTAGCAACATCGCCCATATACGTATATACCAAAACATTGTAACTGGGTATGAAATCTGTAAACCATGGGAGTACTTCATTAAAGGTTTCTAATGCGTTCTGGTGTTTTTCTTCATCGTTTAAAATAACAGCATGCTCAAATTTAATAAAAGCCCGATTCGAAGGTCTAACGGTAGAATCCATATACATAAAGCAACTATCCAGATAGATTTTTCCCAGCTTTAGTTCATTCAATTCTCTAAAAGAAGATGTGAATGCCAAATAATTTGAAGTTAAACTGCTCTCTTTTAGTTTGTCTTCTGCTACAAGTTGTTTTTTTTTATTTAGCGAACGATTTAGGTATTCAAGAGATTTTTCTCGTCTATTGAAATAGTTATAATGGCGGCCAATGGCTCTGTATATTTCAGATTTTTCAAAATCGAAATCACCTTCATCGGCTAAAGATAAAGCAGTCCACAAGACATCATAGGTGATTTTGTGATTTGCTTGATGACTGTAGTTTCTAGCTAACTTCATTAAAGTGTTAATAGCTCTAATAGTATCTTTGTCCTGAAGGGCGGCTTGGATTAGAATTTTCAGTTCTTCGGCAGAACTGTCGGTGTTTTGCGTTTGATCGTTTTGTAATAATTGTGCATATAAATCGTAATCCTGAGGTGGATTGTTGTCAGAAACACTAATTAATGCATGTGTGCTTACTGCAATACATAGTGTTAAGGTTAATATGGTAAATTGTTTACTAAAAAACATCATAATCACGATTACTTTAGGGGTAAAAAACCCTTGTTTTTAAAAGGTTTACTCAATATACAAGAGAAATATTGAATATTTAACCTATTTAGGTTAAAAACTAGTAATGTTTAGTTTTTATTTAGTTTTTTTAAGCTTTTAAAATGGTTTTTGAGATTATTGAGACGCTATTTTGTTTGGTATTCGTTTTTCTAAAAAAAGCATTTTATTAAAAATAGGCTAAAAAGTATATAGATTTATAACGGTTGTATTAACCGCCATTTTTTAGTTGCGTTGCATACTTGGTTGAAAAAAAAACACCTCATTAAATGTTTATTTAATGAGGTATAAAGGACTGTTTTAATAGTTCTTATGAGCTATTTTATTGGCTGGATTACGAATTCAAATTTATAGGTGCCGGACTTTAGAAGATATTTGGGTAAAGTTGGAGATAGTGTTTCACCAATTCCCATTTGCATCAAATCAATATTAAGCGTATAAAACCCTTGTTTCTTTAAATCATAAGGATGTCTTGATGCTTCAATATTTCCTGAAGAGTATGGCCAAATAGAGAATCCAAATTCAGGAGATCCATTGACCTGTATACCAGACTTTTTTGTTGACTTGAGTTTAAGCCACCTGACATCACATCGATTAGCATTCTCTTGCGGTTTGATGTAGTTATAAAAAAGGTCGTCTGTATTCATGCTGTATTCATCAATTTCAGCACCAAGTTTTCTGTCAAGATAGTTTTCCCAAGGTCCTCTTCCGTAGAAGGATGTGTTTTTTAAATCATCAGATACACCCATGGTTGCTCCAAATCTTATCAGGTATGGCAGGGATTCATCAGCGTCCAAATCCATTTTTACTAAAATCTTTCCGTCATTTAAAAAAGTATAAATAGTATTTAAGTTAACCATTTTATCTGATTTTTGACTAACTATAATTTCTATCGAATTATTGATTTTCTTAAAGGTAACTTCAGAGTTTTTAGCTAACTGATTCGGCATGTCTTTCCAAACATTACTGGATTGGGCAAACATTTTGCTGCTCGCACCTCTCACATCATTATCAATTGGAGGCCTATAAAAGTTTGGCCTCAAAGGAGAACTAATCATTTCTTTGCCATTAACGGTATAGGATATTAATTGTCCATTCAACTTGGAAACTTTTGCTGAAAAGCGTTTTCCGTTTATCAGGACCGATTCATTATCTTCATTTACAGAAATGTCATCTCTAGATGTTGAAACCATGGAGGTATGAGCCGTTCTTGGGTTTAAAAGTATTTGATCTTTTGCTATTTCATAGCCTTTATTCGTCCATAATCTATTTGTTTTTTCATGAACACTTAACCGTAGCCAATATTCCGAATTATCGTTAAAGGATACCTTTTCAAAAGGAACAGTTAGTGTTCCTGTTTTTCCTGCTGGTACTGATTGTTGACTAAGTACGCCAGATTGCAAGTCTTTCCCATTTTCAGATAGGGTCCACCGTACCTCATAATCTGCTAAATCTGTAAAGCTAAAGCGATTAATAACTCTAACTTTTCCATTTTTTACATCGGCATCCTCAAAAGCGAAAGGTTGGAAAATGTATTTACATTCCCAAGCATGTGGGTTTGGTTTTCTGTCAGGAGAAAATACACCATTAATGCAGAAGTTTTCATCATTAGGTGCATCTCCAAAATCGCCACCATACGCATAAAACGTTTCTCCCTCGTCGTTAGTTTTCTCTAATCCTTGGTCAATCATATCCCAAATAAAGCCTCCAATGATGTTGGGTTTTGTTCTAATATAATCCCAGTAATCATTTAAATTACCTATTGAATTCCCCATGGCATGTGCATACTCACACATAATTATGGGGCGATTGATGTATGGACTTGTGGCCATATGTTTAAGCTGAGGTAAGTCTGGGTACATTCGGCTAATAACATCTACATATTTTGGATCTGTTGGATTGGCATGTGAAGGTCCTCTAAATACGGCCTGTCCTTCTTTACCTTCCTTGTAGTCAGGATGTGTTGGGTCACCCTGAGCACCTTCATAATGAATAAATCTTGAAGGGTCAAAATCCTTTATCCACCCTGCCGCAGCAGCAAAAGCAGGTCCCGTACCAGCTTCATTACCCATAGACCAAGAAATGATTGATGGGTGGTTTTTGTCGCGCTCAACCATGCGAATCACACGACTAACTATCGGGGCGGTCCAATTGGGTTGTTGCGGTATAAAACTGCCTAAATGATGACATTCTATATTGGCTTCATCCATGACGTATATGCCGTACTCGTTACATAATTCATAGAAATACGGATCATTCGGGTAATGAGAGGTTCTAACTGCATTGAAATTAAATTGTTTTAATAATTCAACATCTTTTCTAAAATCTTCTCTCTTTAATGCTTTACCATGGATAGGGTGGTGGTCATGACGGTTAACCCCAATTAGTTTTACAGCTTCTCCATTAATAAGTAGTTCATGGTCTTTACTAAACTCAACCTTTCTAAACCCAATAGTATGGCTTCTGGCTTCCACAACTTCCCCGGAAGGGTTTTCTACAGTGAATACAATTCTATACAAATAAGGATCCTCAGCCGACCATTTTCTTGGATGTGAAATCATGGATTCTAGCATGGCAAACTTAGTAATATCACGTTGAGCCCATCGTTCATTGTAAACCGATTCAACAGAAACAGATAATGGTTTATCTATTACTTCCTTTTTATCAGCATCAAAAAGTTGAGCGGTTAACTTCCATCCTCCAAGATTTTCAGGACTAATACCATCAACCCAAATCTCAGGGCGTATTTCAAGTTTAGCATGCTGTAATTTTGAATCAAATTTTGTGCGCACAAAAAAGTCATTTAACGCTATTTTCGGTTGGGCCATAAGCATTACTTCTCTGTGAATTCCACTTAAACGCCACATGTCTTGAGTCTCTAAATAACTACCGTCGCTCCATCTGAATGCTTGAACGGCAATTCGGTTGGTACCTGGTTGTACATAATCAGTAATATCAAATTCAGCAGCAAGTCTACTGCCTTGGTTGTAGCCTACTTTTTTTCCATTAACCCAAACATAGAATGCCGACGAAACACCGCCAAAATGAATTATGATGGATTCATCTTTCCATTCTGTCGGTACTTCAAAATCACGGTAATAACTTCCTACAGGGTTATCTCGATAGATTTTAGGTGGGCGTGGAGGTAAGGGGCCCATATAGGTTTGTTGACTTTTTGGGATGTTAAGGATATTAGGTGTAAACGGGTAAATAATATTCGAATAAATAGGTTGTCCGAAGCCTTCTAATTCCCAGTTTGATGGCACAGGAATATCGCTCCAGTCACTTCCTGTGAAATCCTTAGACATAAAATCTGTTGGTCTATCTTCAGATTTTCCAACATATTTGAATTTCCATGTTCCATTAAGAGAGCGCATGCGTGCTTTTTCTCTATCCCCGTTCAATGCATCAGCAGCATTCTTAAAAGAATAGCTTGCGGCACGAGCATACATTTTATTATTCTCAAACATGGCTTCGTTTTCCCAATCATTTTGTTGCGCCTGTATGAGGTTAATGGCAATTAAGAAAACAAAAGAAAATGTCAATGTTTTTGTTTTCACTTTAAAAATTGGTTTAGTTGTTCTCATTAGTAATCAAATTGGATTCGTTTTAGTTTGTATCAAATATTAACAACACAACCACTCTAAAAAAAAATTTAAAGTGGTTGTAGTATTCCATTTGTTATTTAAAGTTAATCAAGCCTAACTTTTTTTAATTGCTAAAGCATTAATATAGTTGACTTCTTAAATTCGTGTATGTTCTTGAAGGTTTTTATCAAAATTCTAGAAACGCGTAAAATAACTTTAGTTCATAGGTCGAAAAGCTAAAGCATTTACTTTTCTTCTTCAAACTTATTCTTTAATTTCAAGAAATTCAACTGGAGATCCTAGGTGATTAATATACACAACTCTAACCCCTTCGGCAGGTGAAAATATATCGCCTAAAACATCTCTACCTTTAATGGCTTCTTCAATGCTATCTACAAAATAGGAGACGTGTGGCATAGTTTTTACCATTTCTGAAGCCGTGCTATGGTCGTCAAATTTTACATATTCTACTTTATATTCGTCTTTTGCGAAGTCTGTGTAATGAAAATTCCCGGGTTCGCAGTAACCATCCCAATCTTTGTCCTCTGTAGTAGGTATTCCGATATGACTAAATTTGTAATCCATAAGTCTGCTTTTTTAGTTTTTTAATTTAGTTAATGCTTTTTCACAAAATTAAGGGCTTGAGGTTGTTTTTGTATTAATTAGGTTTACCCAGTTATAACGTAATTTTACCCTCAAGGTTCAAAAAGGATGTAGTAGACTTAATTTTTATCAAATTTTTGAATTTAATTTTCTTTAAAATCAGAGATACAGTAAATCTCGTATAGACTTTTGTTCAATGTGAAAACAAAAAAAACACCCTAGCAAAAAGTGCCAAGGTGATTTATGAGGTTGTTACTTTTTAAAAAGGTTTTACTTCTGTTTTACACTACCAGATGGGTTGTTGCTTGTTTCTACTTTTTCTGGGTTGCCATAGTATTTAACATCTCCGCCACTGCTTGCCTTTGCAATAAGTTCTTTAGAGGTGTTTACCGTAATACCTGCGCCGCTTGTTGCTTTTACGTGACTTGATTCGGCCATTAAATCAGCCGCTTTAATATCGCTACCACTAGTTGCCTCGGCTATTAATTTAGAGGTTGTTCCAGATAGGTGTATATCACTGCCGCTAGTAGATTTACAATTTAAAATGGATGTATTAACACTTAGCTTCATATCGCTGCCACTTGTAGATTTTAGTTCTAAATTTTCAACTGTAATAGTATTTGTAGAATAAACATCACTACCGCTTGTTGAGATGATGCTTGATATATCTTTAAAACTCACTTTGATTTTCTTTGATGTTGCCTTGCCAATGTTTTGTTCTGTGTGAATTTTTAGTACACCATTTTCCACTTCAGTTAGAATGAGATCTTGCAGATTTTCGTCAGCTTCAACTATAATACTTTCGCTGTCACTTTGTGTTAAATAAACGTCTAATCCCTCTGTAGCTTTAATAGTTGAGAAGGAGGCATTTGAGGTTCTATCCTCAATAATTACATCCCCATTTCCTTTAACTCCGGGGTTCATATTGATATCAAAATTACAAGAAAATAAGGTGAAGCTTAAAATTGTAGCTACGATGATTTTGATTAAGGTTGTCATGATTGTTCGCTTTTTGATTGATGATTAATAATGATTAGTTGTTCAAATATCTTCTTTTTAGAAAGACACTTATAAATTTAAATTCTGAATTGTTATTTTTTAATGATGAGTTGTTAGTTTTCTGTTTTTATGTTGATGCCATTTGAATCTATGTTTACTTTTACTTCATCGGTTTCTGCTTTGATTCCGTTTTCATCTATTTTAATATGACTATCATCAGCATTAATGATTATGCCGTCGTCATTTATTTTTACACCTTCAGCATCAATATTAAGCTCGAAATCCTCTTCCGTACAATCTAAACATTCAGAATTGTTGTCAAGAATACGCATATGATGATTCACACTTTTACTTGAAATTACGTTGCCGTCATGTTTTCTGTAATTAAGAAATGATTTTGTGCTGTTGTTAAAAAGAACAACTGTGTTTTCTGGAATATACAGAATGATATCAACTTCTTGGTCACTGTATTTATTTATCGGATCCGTTGTTAAATAGGAATCGAGAAATAGGGTTTTATTTCTTAGTTCGAAGTTATAGTTAATTTGCTTCGCGCGATCAATGGCTATATCATAGCTGCTTGCGTCAGCACTTTTTTCAATAGCTATGGTTGCAATACTATCTGTTGTTGATTTTACTAAAATCTCAATATTAGATGCATAAATAGCTTTTCCGCCATTGTCGTCATGTGCTAATTTAAAGTTACTTCTGCTTCGGTTGAACCCAGTATTATAAATTTCATTATGCGTCATTTTTATATTTAAAGTGTCCATAGCACGAATAGGAATTTGTGTCTTTTCTATATGATATTCTTTAAAGGCATGTTCATTGGCCTGACGAATACCTATAACAACTAGTGCTATAATGGATAATAACCATAATCCTAATAAAGAGAACTTAGCAATACCCCCAATAGATTTTAAGTTATTAATTAGAATCTTAAGCCCTAAATAGAATAAGAAAAAGAACGGTATACCAATGGCAAAGAATGCTAACAAGGATACTAACCAAATAGGCGTGTTACCGGTATTAGCGAGATCTACTAAGTCGAGTCCAGGTATATGAATAATATCAACAACTCCCAGAGAAAATAAACCAATTATTAACGCAATTAATGTAGCTGCACCAATAAGAATAAGTATGATTCCAATGAATTTTGCAAGAATTTTAAAGAAAAACATGATGATATCACCAAGGGTATCAAAAAAAGTTCGTGATGATGATTTTATAGAATTAGCCCCTTTTTTAACATCTACCTGTTTTGCTGCGTTTGACACAGAATCTGAGACGTTTTTGGCAACACCACTTACCGTGTCAGTAACACTTTCAAAGCCGTCCTTGATTTTTTTTTCAATGTTACTTATGTTTACAGGTTCTCCTTTCATCATAAGTTTTTCGGTCGTGGTTTTTGCTTCAGGTACTAAGATCCAAAGAAGTATGTATAGTAAGATGCCTGTTCCAGCTCCAAAAATTAAAAGAATCCATGCGAGTCTTATCCAAATGGCGTCAATGCCAAAGTAATGACCTAAGCCAGAAGATACGCCACTGATATATGAGTTTTCTGTATCTCTAAATAACTTTTTTGAAGGTGCGCTTTTAGCCTTGTACGTAGGTTGCGGTTCATCTTCAAAAATCTCGTCATCAACAAGATAGTCTTCAGGTTGTCCCATGATGGATATGACCTCGTCTACTTCTTTAATTCTGATAACCTGTTTCTCATTCTGTACACGCTCACTAAAAAGTTCTGCTATTCGTGCTTCGATATCGGCTATAATTTCTGATCGACCTTGTGAGTCCGTAAATGAACGTTTTATAGCCTCCAGATAGCGCTGTAATTTTAAGTACGCATCTTCATCTATGTGAAAAAATATACCTGCTAAATTTATGTTGACTGTCTTATTCATTTTTTTGTTGTTTTTTGGCTTGTTACTATAGTTACTGCATTGTGTAATTCACTCCAAGTCGTGTCTAATTCTTTTAAAAATAGTTTTCCTGTTTCGGTTAAACCATAATATTTTCTTGGTGGTCCTGATGTAGATTCTTCCCAACGGTAATTGAGAAGTCCTGCATTCTTTAGTCGTGTAAGTAAAGGGTAAATAGTACCTTCTACTACAAGCAACTTGGCGTCTTTTAGGGTGCCAAGAATTTCTGCTACATAGGCGTCATCGTCTTTTAAGACCGATAATATGCAGAATTCTAGAACCCCTTTACGCATTTGTGCTTTTGTGTTTTCTATCTTCATAGTGTCATTCGTTTAATGTTGTGAAACTGTTCATTTTTTGATTGATTAATACTGAAATACATTCAGTGGTGATTGATGATTATATTGATGAAATTTGTTTTGTCTTACTATTACTTAAAATAGGTTAGGTTTTAGTTGCTAACCACTTGTTGATGTCTTACTGAGGGGTTTAGATTGAAATCGTTTTCCCCGTATTGTATTCTTATAAAGTCTGTGTTATGAGTCATGAGAAATTATTTTAAAAAATTAATGGTTAGTGGGTACTGATATAACTTTCCATCTCTAGCTTTTAAACTGGCCATGACAATGAAAATAAGTTCTAAAATAAATCCTATTACAGCTATGGCTCCTAATCCTCCACCAATGTATAATAGCGGAGATGGCTTGCCCATATTAATGTGAAAATCATTAAAACCATTAAAGTCTATGAAATCAATACCGTTAAATATTTTAAATATGAAAAACGGAATAGTCAGGGTTCCTAATATTATAGCATAAAGTAAAATGCTAATTTGAAAATTTATGGCTTGCTTGCCATGCTCGTCAATGAATTCAGATTTGTCTTTATTGCTAATCCATAAAATGATAGGGCCAATGAAATTTCCAAAAGGAATTATAAACCTGCTAAAAGTGGATAAGTGAATAAAAGTAGCGATGTTTTTTTGATGATTAGTTAGCATGATATTTTGATTGATGTAAAAGTATATAATAGTTTCTTATGCAAATATATGTCTAAAAAAAGGTATTATGTTACGCATAGTACTAAAAATTAACACAATATTAACATTTTTAAGTCTGTTAAGTTTTTATAACTTAGTAAAAATTAAAGTTGCATACTTATGAATCTAACGCCAAGAAAATTAAATAGTTATATTATTTTTAAATTGCCAGCTGCCTATATATGCGGGGTGCGTACCAAGTACATTGATAATCAAAAATGCATGGTAAGTGTTAAGTATAGATGGATAAATCAAAACCCGTTTAAATCTATGTTTTGGGCTGTTCAAGGTATGGCGGCAGAGTTTTCTACAGGAGCTTTAATGACATCAAAGATTCAATCTACAGGAAAACGCATATCAATGTTAGTGACTTCAAATCACGCTAGATTTACAAAAAAAGCCATTGGAAGAATTCAGTTTACCTGCAATGACGGGGACTTAATTGATGACGTGTTAACCAAAGCTATTGAAAGCGGAGAGGGGCAAACCATAGAATTAAAATCTATTGGCATTGATGAACAAGGTGATGAAGTGTCTTCTTTTGTTTTTGAGTGGAGTGTTAAATTAAAAAGTTAATTCTTGATTTTTGTAACAAAATTTAAAAGCGTTCAACATATAGTCAAAATAATATAAAACAATACGTAATGACAGCTCACGAAATTGATTATAGCATATACGGCGAAGAAATGCAGTATGTTGAAATAGAATTAGACCCAAATGAAGGAGTAGTTGCCGAAGCAGGTAGCTTTATGATGATGGATAATGGCATACAAATGGAAACCATTTTTGGAGATGGTTCGCAAAATGATTCGGGTTTCTTAGGGAAAATTTTAGGGGCAGGAAAACGAATTCTTACGGGTGAGAGTATCTTTATGACGGCCTTTTACAACAATCTTTCTGGTAAGCGCAAGGTCTCTTTTGCATCCCCTTATCCTGGAAAAATTATACCTATAGACTTAACTAGGTTTGGTGGTAAATTTATTTGTCAAAAAGATGCTTTTCTATGTGCTGCAAAGGGCGTAAGTATAGGCATTGAGTTTTCTAAGAAATTAGGCAGGGGACTTTTTGGAGGTGAAGGCTTTATAATGCAAAAACTGGAAGGCGATGGGATGGCTTTTGTGCATGCTGGAGGTACTATGGCTAAAAAGGAATTACAAGTAGGTGAAACCATGATGGTTGATACCGGCTGTATCATAGGATTTGATCAAACCGTAGATTACGATATAGAATTTATTGGAGGAATTAAAAATACCATATTTGGAGGTGAAGGCTTGTTTTTTGCTAAACTTCAAGGACCTGGAACCGTATACATTCAGTCTTTACCATTTAGTAGATTAGCTGGTCGTGTTTTGGCTTCAGCACCAAGAGGTGGTGGCAAGGATAAAGGTGAAGGCAGTATCCTAGGAGGCTTGGGCGATTTGTTGGATGGTGATAACCGATTTTAAAATGTTAATTTTGTTTTAAAACTAAAATGTTTCGCAATTTTTTAGTACATTTAAATGTTATTAAAACAAAAAAAGCCTATTAAAAAATCTACTATTTATTTAAACCTAAACCTAAAGAATAAGAATGGCGAGAGCAATGCTAGAGTACACAAAGACTGTACTCAATAAAGTCAGTTTTGACACCACATTGTTTTGCAAAGAAGTACAAAAGGCGTTGCAGCGTTTACTGCCTTATGAGATTGAAGAGCTTAAAATATTCATTCACTCTCTTGTACAGCAAAACCCAGAGTTAGATCAATGTTTAATTTATTTAAAACCATAAAAAAAAGCGACCTTTTGTTCGCTTTTTTAATGTTTATTCATAATCTGTTTTATATTTGCAAAAAAGAAAGGATTGCAAAAAAATATTGCCATAATATTATTCTTAGTTTTATCTGTAAGACCAGCATATTATTTAGGGCAAGTCGCCTATTTTCAGTTAAACATAGATTACATTATTGAGAATTATTGTATTAATACTGATAAGCCTGAACTACAATGTAATGGAAAATGTCATTTGGCAAAGCAAATGCAAATTGAAACTGACGACGATTCGCAAAAGGGACCTATAAATACAGTTGCTATTCTAGAATGTTTTTACTCCATTTTCAGCAACCCCCAAGACTATTCTTTTTTACACCCAAAATTGCTTTTACCCCAAAAAGCAAAATATATAGGCCATTACGTCAATACATATTCGTTCTTACACGATATGGCTTTGCTTAGACCTCCCATTATTTAATTTTAAAATACAACTTGATATTTACGCAAGTTTATGTGTACCATGGTCATGGAATGATTTGGTATGCCTTATCCTATTGATCAAAAACGGCTTATAATTAAAAGCTTAGCTTGTTTTGTGGGATACCCTTAAACCTATTAGGGCTATACAGTGCAGGCCTAAAAAGCTCATTTATTTTAAAATTTAACTAATGAAAATTAAAACATTAGCATGTTTAGTCATGCTGGCTATTTCAATCATATCATGCTCATCAGATGATTCTGGTGAAACTATTACTGGAACAGGAACAATATTGATAGAGTTTGACAATGCTTATCAAGATTCAGATTTGTTACTCGGTTCAAGTTCATATAATGCCTCAGGAACAGAAAAAATTAAAATATCAAAAGTAAAATATATCATAAGTAATATTAAGCTAGAGGATGAAGATGGTAATGTTTATGTAGTTCCTAAAAATGAATCATACTTCATTATAGACGAGTCTAATGAAGATTCTCAGATGATTGAATTATCTGATGTACCAGCGGCAAATTATACGAAAATCACTTATGGCTTGGGTGTAGATCAAGCTAAGTATTTAGAAGGTGCTAATGGTCAGGGTGACTTTTTAATTAAAGCGCAAGAGGCGGGCATGATGTGGTCATGGCAAGCTGGTTATAAGTTTTTTGTTTTTGAGGGCTTATATACGTCCGCTACAACAACCACTGAAACAGCATTCGCTTATCACATGGGAAGTCATGGTTCCTCATTAGATAACTACAAGGAAGTTAGCATGAGTTTCGCCAATACCGCTCGCGTAAGAACCAATATGTCGCCTATTATACATATCGTTGCAGATCTGTCTAATACGCTTATGGGAACTACAGTATTTAAGCTAGATGATGCGCCTCAGATTCATGTTGATGCTGTGAAATCACCTCAAATAGCCACAAATATTAGTGCTATGTTTACGGTACATCACATACATAATTAATAACATTATAAAATTAGCTTGATTGGGTATCTATTCAGTCAAGCTAATTTAATTATTATGAAAAAAACAATATTAATTATAGTCTTTGGGTTTGTATTGTGGTCTTGCTCTAATGATGGAAATGAAGCATATATTGCCGGTCCTTTCTTTTTAGAAGTGGATCAACCTTCTAATTTTCCTGAAATAAAGTATGATTTGAAAGCCAATACACCAACAGATGCTGGATTTGAACTTGGTAAAAAGTTGTTTTATGAGGGTAATTTATCCTCTAGTGGGATCATATCGTGTGGCTTCTGTCATGAACAGGCTTCAGCTTTTACACACCACGGACATACTATTAGTCATGGAGAAAACGGATTGGAAGGTTTTAGAAATACGCAACCCATTCAAAACTTAGCATACTTTGATGAGTTCACCTGGGATGGCGCAGCCATTCATTTAGATTTACAACCAATCATTCCTATTACAGCCGAGGTTGAAATGAATGAAACCATTCCGTCAGTTTTAGATAAGCTTGAAAGTATGCCAGAATACGCCAAACTTTTTGAAAATGCTTTTGGTACAGCAGAAATAAATTCCGAACGTATGTTGAAAGCTCTATCTCAATTTATGGTTATGATGGTGTCTTCCAATTCAAAATATGATAAGGTCATGCGGCAAGAAGATGGTGCTTCTTTTACGAGTCTGGAAGAAGAAGGGCTCATAGCTTTTACTGAAAAATGTGCCTCTTGTCATAGTACCGATTTATTTTCAGATCAAAGTTATAGAAATAATGGAATTCCATACAATCCAAAACATATTGAAGAACAAGGAAGACAACGCGTTTCTGGATATGAGGCAGATTTTTATAAGTTTAGAGTGCCTAGTTTAAGAAATATAGAAATGTCTTTTCCTTATATGCATGACGGACGCTTTGGTACTTTAGAAGCTGTACTCGATTTTTATTCAGAAGGTATGGTAGAAAATGGCGGGGAAGTAGACGAACGTTTAAAGAAGCCAGATGGTTCATTAGGGATTGATTTACAGAATAAAGAAAAGGAAGCTATCATTGTTTTTTTAAGAACATTAACAGATTACGAATTTTTAAATGATAAGAGGTTTGCAGAGTTTTAGAGGAATTTGTTTTAGTTTGGTGTTTGCACTTTTACCTCTTATAATGGAGGCTAAAACATGTTGCAATGAAAGTCACACACATAGTTTGTTTGAACCTACATGTGATCTTTGTGGCTGTTCAACAAGCGCTGGGAGTTTTGGATTTGGATCACTCAAGAATTCAAATTTTGTGGGTTTAAGGTATATTTATCAGAATTACGAGTCAAAAGACGGGATTTTTGAAAATTCACCAATAAGTAAAGAGCAGTTCAATACCTATCAAATTTGGGGACGGGTGCCTATTACAGAAGAGATTTATGTAAGTAGCATTATGCCGTATCAAGATTTATATCGCACCTTTGAAGACCGGGTTGAACATATTAATGGCATTGGGGATATGAATGTTATTGGGTGGTATCAGTTTACATTCTATAAGAAACAAGAAGCAGGTGAAATTAATTTTAGCATGGATAAAGTACCTTCAGGCCACAGGATCCAAATTGGAATTGGTGCAAAACTGCCCACTGGTGAGTTTGAGGAAGCACTTACAGACCGCGTTAATCCAGGATTTCAGTTAGGAACAGGAAGTTTAGATGGTATTTTTTCTTTAAATCATGGTTATAGTGGCAGTAAAATTGGAGTGAATACCACCACTACATACTATCTTAAAACGGCTAATAAAAATGACTATCGTTTTGGTAATCAGTTTAGTTTTGCTTCAAATGTTTATTATTCCTTCCCTAAAACTACGCACATAATTATGCCTTTTTTAGGTGTCTCAGGAGATTTCTACAATGCTATTGAACAGTTTGGAGAAACACTACCTGATACAAGTGGAGAAAGTTATAGTGGAGCCATTGGTTCAGAAGTTGTGTTTAATAGATTTACGGTAGGCGCGAACTATACCTTTCCATTAAAACAAAGTTTATTTGGTGATAATGTGAAAGCTAAGAATAAAGTCTCAATTTATTTGAATTTAACCTTGTAAGACTATTTTGGGAGTGGACTAATGATTTTTACATTTTGAAAAGCAATAGCGCCGCGAATAATTCCAGCTATTACATCTTGAAGTGCTTCAATAATTTGCATTTTTAATTCGCTTTTATGGTATATAATACTGACTTCCCTTGCTGGCGAAGGCTCATTGAAATAATGTAAATTTTTCTTCTCTTTTTCATGTATTTCTAAAGTATGCAGGTAAGGAAGTAAAGTCATACCTAAGCCTTCGTTAGATAATCTTATGAGCGTTTCAATACTACCGCTTTCTAATTGAAACTGATCATCAGAATGGTTTTTAAACGCTTTACATAAATTGATTACACCATCTCTAAAGCAATGACCATCTTCAAGAAGTAACATGTCGTTTATATCTAATTCAGAAACATCAATTTTTTTATTACTATGTAAACGATGGCCTTCTGGCGTATAACTCACAAAAGGTTCAAAATAAAGCACACGCTCTTTAATATTCTCATCTTCTAAAGGTGTGGCAGCTATAGCTGCATCTAAATGACCATCCTTTAGTCTGGCTATAATTTCTTCGGTGGTTAATTCTTCAATTTTTAGCTTAACTTTTGGATGCTTTTTTATGAATGTTTTTAGAAACATAGGTAATAATGTGGGCATTATGGTTGGAATAATGCCTAACTTAAACTCCCCACCAATAAAACCTTTTTGTTGATCTACAATATCTTGAATTCTGTAAGATTCATTTACAATATTTCTAGCTTGGTTAACAATTTTTTTCCCTACTTCAGTAAGTTCAATGGGCTTTTTACTTCTATCAAAAATTTGAACATCCAACTGGTCTTCTAGTTTCTGAATTTGCATACTTAGCGTAGGTTGAGTAACAAAGCATTTTTCAGCAGCCTTAGTAAAGTTTTGGTTTTCGGCTACTGCCAGAACATAATATAGTTGCGTAATCGTCATGTTATAAGTTTAGGCTATAAAAATATAAAAACTATCAATTAAACTTATTAAAAAACATAATTATTATAAGTTAATTTTGTGGTGAAAGCAAGAGTAGTTACTTGTTTTTATATTTAGTTTAGTTAGTTTGGTTAGTACAAAAAAAGTCGTTCAATGTTTATTGAAGGACTTTTTTTTTGAGCTAAATTAGTTTTGTTTAGCAATTTATAATGAGACCTTGTTTTTAGTTTATAAGTGATTGTTTACTAAATTGCCATTGGTTTTAAATATAGATGCAATAGAAAGACGAAGGACCAAGGCTTGAAATAGAGTGCGAAGCGGGAATATTAATATTAAAACCCTGAATAAAATTACCTTTTTAAATGTTCATATTTAAAGTGTG
Organism: Algibacter mikhailovii; assembly: GCF_014651495.1. Taxonomy (GTDB): domain Bacteria; phylum Bacteroidota; class Bacteroidia; order Flavobacteriales; family Flavobacteriaceae; genus Algibacter_E; species Algibacter_E mikhailovii. Next base: position 485,630 of record NZ_BMWZ01000004.1, on the reverse strand, counting down.
TAATTTCATGAAGTTAAATGAAAGATTGCAGTAAATAGAATCCATCAAATCATTAAAATCTATAACATGTTTTACAGTCTAGATATTTTGGGAACCATTGCTTTTGCAATATCCGGTGTTTTAGTGGCCTTTAACAAGAGGATGGACTTATTTGGGGTGCTTATTATTGCTTTTGTGACAGCTGTTGGAGGGGGAACTTTGCGCGATTTGCTTATTGGAGAAACACCTGTAAGTTGGATGAAAGACATGACCTATACTTATGTTGTTTTAGGGGCAGCTTTTTTTGCAATTGTTTTTAGGAGAAAAATAAACTATTTACGAACCTCATTATTTCTTTTTGATACTATTGGTATAGGCTTATATACTGTAGTAGGTATTGAAAAAGGAATTATTGCAGGTCTGCATCCTGTAATTTGCATTGCATTAGGTACTATAACAGCTACGTTTGGTGGGGTTATTCGTGATATTTTATGTAATGAAATTCCAGTTATCTTTAGGAAAGAGATTTACGCCACGGCATGCATACTTGGGGGTATTACGTATTTCTTATTAAGTAATTTTCCAATTCAAAATGATATCGTGTTTATTATTGCCGGTATTGTGGTAATTGTGGTTAGATTATTAGCGGTAAAATTTAAAATAGCTTTACCCAATATTTATTCAAGATAGAAGTGCCTATTTTAGGATGACAGCTTTTCTAATAAAAACATTTTTCATGGGCCAATCACCGTCATCGGTATCCACAGCGGCTATTTTATCAACAACATCCATGCCTTTTATAACCCTGCCAAAAATGGTGTAGTCACCATCTAAAAAGTGTGCGCCACCCTTTTGCTGGACTATAAAAAATTCATAGGGAGAGGCTAATTTATGCGGGTTGTCAATTTCACTACTAGGCATAGATACTACACCGCGGTCATGTTTAAAACCTCTTTTAGTATCAGCAGGAAGCAAGTATTTACCAATATGTGCACGTTTTCTAGCGGTTATTCTATCATCACTATTTCCTGCCTGGACCATGAAGTTATCAATTACGCGATAAAATTGAGTGCCATCAAAATATTTTTGTTTTGTTAGCCATATAAAATTAGAACGGTGGAATCTTGTTTCATTAAAAAGAAAAATATCAATGTCTCCAAAATCTGTGGTTAAGCGCACCGTATTTTCTTTATGATGTTTATCATATTCCAAGAAAAAATCCATAGCGCTTTTGGAATTTAGTTTTGGGAATTCACGTTCAGGGCTACCATTTTTATCTTCTTTTACTAATTTTTTCACAGGTTTGGCAGCTTCGGTTATATTTGAAGTTTTCTTTTTGGTTTGTTTATCTTCACAGCTTAGAACAAGAATAAGTAAGCAAAAACTAATTATAATTTTCATAAATGAATTTTGATAATTTTTTACAATCGCTATCAAAAATAAAAAATATAGAGCTACCAGCAGTGGCATCACACTTTAAAATGGTGCCCCCTCCTAGAAGAGCAGCCTTAATGCAGCAAAATGAGGCCATTAAAAATGCTAAACAAGCCGGAGTTTTAGCCCTCTTTTATCCCGACAATAGCAATGAAACAAAATTCGTTTTAATATTAAGAAAAACCTATAAAGGTGTGCATTCTGCTCAAGTTGCCTTCCCCGGAGGTAAATTAGAAGCTGGGGATGCTTCATTGAAAGCGGCCGCACTAAGAGAGACTTTTGAAGAAGTGGGTGTTAAAGTAGAGGATATTGAGGTAATTAAGAGGTTATCGCAAGTATTTATTCCTCCAAGTAACTTTAATGTGCAGCCCTATTTAGGAATTACAAAGATAAAACCAGAGTTTGTGAAGCAGGAAAATGAAGTTGAGGACCTTATTGAGGTTAATATTGATGATTTTTTGAATGATGCCGTTTTAATATCAAAAAAAGTAAATACCTCTTATGGTGTTGAAATTGAGGTGCCTGCATTTGCATTAAACGGTCATGTGGTCTGGGGAGCAACAGCGATGATGCTTAGTGAGATTAAAGACCTGCTAAAACAATTTGTGTAGTTGACAGATTTATTACCTTTGTGGCTAACTAACCAATTTGATGCGTGATTTATGGGATTGTTTAAAAAAAATCCATTCGGACATATACTTTTTTTAAAAAAGTGGCTCATTAGAGTGTTTGGTCTATTAACCCATAGACGGTTTAGAGGGTTTAATGAACTTCAAATTGAGGGTTCTGAAATTCTTAAGGGTTTACCAGATACCAATGTGTTGTTTATTTCCAATCATCAAACCTATTTTGCTGATGTGGTTTCAATGTTCCATGTCTTTAATGCTAGTTTAAGTGGACGTGTAGACTCGATTAAAAATATTGGATATATATGGAATCCAAAGTTGAATATATATTATGTTGCGGCAAAAGAAACCATGAAAGCTGGCCTATTGCCAAAGATATTAGCTTATATGGGGTCTATTAGTATTGAAAGAACATGGCGATCAGAAGGACAGGATGTGAACCGACAAGTGAAAATGAGTGATATATCTAATATAGGAAGAGCACTTGATGATGGTTGGGTGATCACTTTCCCTCAAGGGACTACTACGCCGTTTAAGCCTATTAGAAAAGGAACAGCACATATTATAAAACGCTATAAACCTATTGTAGTACCTATTGTTATTGATGGGTTTCGTCGTTCTTTTGATAAAAAAGGCTTACGTATTAAGAAGAAGAATATACTACAGACTTTTGAAATAAAAGAACCTTTACAAATTGATTATGATAATGAAACCACAGATGATATTGTTAAAAGGATAGAGTATGCCATTGAACAACATCCGTCATTTCTAAAGGTCATATCGCGGAAGGATCTGGAAGCGCTTGAAGAGTTGAATAAAAAACGTGAGTGGTAATTAGTTGTTACCAAGTTTTTTTATTTCTAGCTAAATGCAAGCCACAAATACTCAAGATGCTTTATATTCTAATCTAAAAAGGTATTTCGGTTATGATAGTTTTCGGGAAAATCAGCAAGACATTGTTGAAACCGTTCTAAGAAAAAAAGACTGTTTGGTCATCATGCCAACAGGTGGTGGGAAATCCATATGTTTTCAATTACCAGCCTTAATGTTTCAAGGTGTTACCTTGGTTCTTTCCCCATTAATAGCACTGATGAAGGACCAAGTGGACGGACTCAATGCCAATGGCATATCGGCCTCTTATTTTAATAGCAGTCAAAGTCAGGACGAACAGTCTCGTATTGAAGCACGGGTTATTGCCTCTGAAATAAAATTGCTTTATGTGGCTCCAGAAAGTTTGCCGGCATTGCAAAATATTTTAAATGAAAAGTACATCAGTTGCATTGCCATTGACGAAGCACATTGTATATCTTCATGGGGACATGACTTTAGACCCTCTTACCAACAACTAGGTTTTTTAAAAAGAGTATTACCCAATACACCTTTTATTGCATTAACAGCTACCGCCGATAGGGCAACTCGAGGCGATATTGCACAGCAATTGCGTATTAGGCACGCCAAACAATTTATGTCTTCATTTGATAGAAGTAACATTGAATTGGAAGTCCGCCCTGCAGAAGATAGAGTGTCACAAATAACAAAATTTATAAAACAAAATCCTGAAAAATCAGGTATTGTTTATTGTTTAAGCCGAAAAACAACAGAGCAATTATCAAAAAAATTAATAGCTAAAGGTATTTCTGCTAAGGCTTATCATGCTGGTTTGAGTTTTGAAAACCGAACAAAAGTACAGGAAGCGTTTGTTAATGATCGTACTAAAATTGTATGCGCAACAATCGCCTTTGGGATGGGTATAGATAAGTCTAATGTACGTTGGGTGATTCATTATAATATGCCTAAAAATATTGAAGGTTATTATCAAGAAATTGGCCGGGCAGGGCGTGATGGACTAAAGGCAAAGGCGCTATTATTTCATAGTTATGCTGATGTAATTCAGCTGCGAAATTTTGCAAATGGCGCTTCTAATGAAGCTATTCAAATAGCGAAATTGGATCGCATGAAACAATTTACCGAAGCCACAACATGCCGGCGAAAAATTTTACTTAGTTATTTTGGGGAGTTGCTTGCCGAGAATTGCGGGAATTGTGATGTTTGCAAAAATCCACCAGAAATTTTTGACGGAACTATTCTAGCTCAAAAAATATTATCAGCCATTTATAGACTTAAGGAATCAGAAGCTATTGGGATGATTATTGATGTGCTTCGAGGATCCCAAAATGCTGTTGTTTTAGAAAAAGGATATAATACTTTAAAAACTTTTGGTATTGGAAAAGATATCTCATATCGAGATTGGCAACATTTAACCATTCAGCTTATAAATCAAGGGTTTTGTGAAATAGCGTTTCATAAGCATAATGCGTTACGATTGACTGAATTTTCAAAAACAGTATTGTTTCAAGGAGCTAAAGTGTTTTTAGCCAAACCTGTCCATATAATTCAGCCTACTATAAAAGAACGTACTAAACGCAAAACCAAATCAAAATCAGCAAAAAAAACAGCTAAAGGTTTGTTTGAACGGCTTCGTCAATTGCGATATGAATTGGCTTTAGAGGAAGACATCCCCGCTTATTTGGTGTTTAGTGATGCCACTTTAAAAGAGATTGAGCGCGAACGACCCATGAGTGCCGCTGATTTATTAACTATTAGTGGGGTTGGCCAGCGGAAATTAGAGGTATATGGTGAGGCTTTTATTGCTGAGGTTATGGATTTTATGGGGTCTAAAGTAAATAAGTATAAAAAGACAGCAACCCATTTACAGACGTATGAGTTATATAAATCCGGATTGTCCATTGAAGATATTTCTGTGGAACGCAAATTGTCAATAACAACCATTTACTCACATATGGCTAAATTATATAGCTCAGGAAAAGCTATAGATATTTATGATTTTGTTTCAAAAGGAGAGGTGGATGCTGTAAAAAAGGCCAAGGCGAAATTAAAAGCACCAAAAGCCTTACGACCCTATTTTGATTATTTTAATGAGGAATTAGATTATTTTAAAATCCGATTGGCTCTGAGTGTTCTAGATAAGGAATAAGGAAATACGAGGTTGTAATAACCTGCAAGGTTTTCATTATTCCAGTTAACCTGGGGTGAACTTTGACGCGGTTCCTAGGCAAGCATTACGTTGTATTATTTATTCACTCTAGTTTTAATAGGGCTATCTAGAATATCATATTGAGGTTTCTGTTTTTGAGTCGTATGTCTCTAAAAGTGAGTGTTTTAGTTGATGAAATATATCTAATTATTTTTTTGATAACAAAAGGGGGCAATTAAACGGAGAAATCTGCGTGCTGTCATAAAACCGTATTTATTTTAACCTATTATCAATATTATATTTGATTTAATCGAAATTTTCGATTTTATGAGAAGGGTGTAATTATCTTTAAAAAAATATACATCGGGTATATAGTAACTTAACCTAAATCATATGAAAAATAATTTAATTGTAAATTTTACCCCAACAGGTATGATTCCAACCAAGGGCATGACTTCTCACGTTCCTGTAAGTGTTGCTGAAATAGTAGAAGATGTTAGACAAGCTGTAGAGATTGGCATTACCATGGTGCACCTACATGCCAGAGACGAAATCACCGGTGTTCCTACTTATAAAAAGGAAATATATGGAGAAATGATAGCGGGCATTAGGAAATTTGCTCCAGAGCTTGTTATCTGCGTTTCATTGAGTGGAAGAGATTTTAGTGAGATAGAAAAACGAAGTGACCCGTTATTATTAGAAGGTGAATTAAAGCCTGATATGGGTAGTTTGACTTTAAGTTCCTTAAATTTTAATAAAACAGCCAGTGTTAATTCACCTGAAACGGTAGCCAATCTTGCCAGAATAATGAAAGAAAAAGGTATTGTTCCTGAGTTAGAGGCCTTTGATGTTGGTATGATTAATTATGCTAAATATTTAGAACGAAAAGAATTGATTAAGGCACCGCATTATTTTAATCTGCTGTTTGGTAATATAGCTTGTTCTCAGGCAAATTTATTACACTCAGGAGTAATGATTAATGATCTTCCAGAAAAATCTTTATGGAGCTTAGCTGGGATAGGAACCGATCAATTAAAAATGAATTCTCTTGCAATCGCTATAGATGGCGGTGTACGTGTAGGCCTTGAAGATAATATCTGGTATGATACGGAGAGAACGCGGTTAGCGACTAATTCAGATTTGTTAAAACGGGTTCATTTAATTGCTAAGGCCAATGAACGTGGTGTAATGTCTCCAAGAGAGTTTAGAGCAAAAATGAACTTACAACCAGGTCATGGATTGTACGGTAGAGCATTAAATTTTAAAAACAATGAAAATGGAACACAAGAAACACTACTCAGTGTGGGATAAGATTTCACATGCCATTAAAAATGACTTGTTTTTATTCGCATCAAGAAATTTTTTAGCACGATTAGGCTTAGATATAATGTTGTATTATTGGGTTCAAGAAGAACATGAGCCTTGCAATCAACCAAAGATAAAAGGCGATGCTTCAAAATATACAGTTCGCGAATTGTCCATTGATGAAGTAATAGCTATTAATCAGGGAAATACATCAGTCTCTTTGGAGGATGTTACCAAAAGCATGAAACAAGGGCAAATATGTCTTGGTTTAGAAACTGAAGGCGAAATAGCGGCATATAATTTAATTGGGCTAGAAGGTTTTAACTTTAAGGGTAGAGAATTTAAATTAAAGCCAAATGAGTTTTATCTCTCATATATGTGGACTTTTCATGAATATAGAGGCAGGAATTTGGCCCCATACTTAAGGTATGAATCTTACAGGTATTTAGAAAAAAAAGGCAGGGATAGGAAATATAGTATAACTGATCGATTTAATAAATCATCCATAAGGTTTAAAAAGAAATTAAACTCAAAACATCTTAATTCTTATTTAAGTATCGGAATTTTTAACCTATTTACTTGGAATTACACGCTTAGACAATCTTAGTTTTAAGCGTGTTAAGAACGACATGGTTCGATTCAAAACTCGTTAATAACTCTTAATAAATCTCTTGTTTTAAACTCGCTAAAATGTCTATTTTGCATGTCTTACTTTAAGTTGTGTAAATGAAGGTTTGTATTGCAGAAAAGCCAAGTGTTGCCCGAGAGATAGCTGCCGTTTTAGGAGCTAATTCAAAGCATGATGGCTATTACGAAGGAAATGGTTACGCGGTTACCTATACTTTTGGTCATTTGTGCACCTTAAAAGAGCCTAATGATTATAAGTCGTATTGGAAAAGTTGGGATTTGAATAATCTGCCCATGCTTCCGGAGAAATTTGAGACTAAGGTATCTTCAAATGCCGGAATTCAAAAGCAATTCAAAATTGTTAAAGGGTTATTTGATAAGGCTGAGTTGGTCATAAATTGTGGGGATGCAGGTCAAGAAGGAGAGCTTATTCAGCGTTGGGTAATGAATGAAGCTCAATACAAAGGAGAAGTAAAGCGCTTATGGATTTCTTCGTTAACAACAGAAGCTATTAAAGAAGGTTTTGAGCATCTCAAGCCCGGTTCAGATTATGACAATTTGTATTATGCAGGATTTTCTAGGGCCATAGGAGATTGGCTTTTAGGAATGAATGCTACACGGTTATATACCGTTAAGCATGGTGGGTACAAGCAAGTGTTGTCTGTGGGGAGAGTACAAACCCCAACATTAGCCATGGTGGTTAATCGATTTAAGGAGATTGAAAACTTTAAACCGCAACCGTATTGGGAACTCCAAACACTTTATAGAGATACCTTGTTCAGTTATGAAGAGGGCCGATTTCTTAAAAAAGAAGAAGGAGAAGCTTTAGCAAATAAAGTACAAGAAAGTGATTTTGAAATTGAATCTATTACAAAGAAGAAAGGTAAAGAATATGCGCCTAAGTTATTTGATTTAACTGGACTTCAAGTGTATTGTAATACCAAATTCGGATTTTCGGCTGATGAAACTTTAAAGATTGTTCAAGCCTTATATGAGCGAAAGGTAGTAACATACCCCAGAGTAGATACCACGTTTTTACCTACAGATATTTATCCTAAGGTGCCCGGTATTCTTAAAAAATTGACAAATTATTCACGTTTAACAGAACCGCTTTTAACTAAAAAAATAAAGAAATCAGCTAAAGTTTTTAATGATAAAAAAGTAACCGATCATCACGCTATTATTCCTACGGGAATGCAAACAAACTTGCAATACAATCAACAACAAGTCTATGATATTATTGTTAAACGGTTTATTGCTGTGTTTTATGATGATTGTATTGTTGCAAATACGGCGGTGATTGGTAAAGCAGCAAAAGTGCCATTTAAAACTACGGGTAAAGAAATTTTAGAAAAAGGTTGGCGTATCGTTTTTGAGGATGCTAATGCTAAACAAAAGGAAACAGGACTTTTACCCACTTTTGAAAAAGGGGAGAGCGGCCCACATCAACCGTCTTTTTTAGAGAAAGAAACTAAACCACCAAATCAATTTACAGAGGCCTCTTTATTAAGAGCTATGGAGACTGCAGGGAAGCAAGTTGATGATGATGAGTTACGTGATTTAATGAAGGAAAATGGTATTGGTAGACCATCTACACGGGCCAATATTATTGAAACCCTTTTCAAACGAAAATATATAAAACGAAATAAAAAACAGGTTTTACCTACGGTAACTGGTATACAGCTAATTGAAACAATTCAAAATGAATTGCTAAAATCAGCCGAGTTAACGGGGTCATGGGAAAAGCAGTTAAAAGATATAGAAAAAGGAGATTTTAGCGCAGGGGCTTTCATAAAAAATATGAAGCGTATGGTAGACGCCTTAGTTTATGAAGTGCGCAGTGAAACTCAGCGTGCTAACATTTCACAAGCAAATGTCATTCAACAGCGTTCTCAAGACGCAAAGGTTAAAAAGACATCAGGTTTAATGACAGAGGTTTGTCCGAAGTGTAAAAAAGGCAGGGTTATAAAAGGGAAATCAGCTTATGGATGTTCGGCCTATAAATCAGGCTGTAATTTCGTGTTACCATTTAAGTTTGGCGAAAAGAAAATATCAGAAAAGCAATATATCAGATTACTTCAAAAAGGGTCAACAGTTAATCTAAAAGGATTCAAGACGGATTCTGGAACAGTTGAAGGTTTGTTGCGATTTGATGAAGATTTCAAATTAAAATTAGAAGCTAAGCCATCTAGTTTGAAGCAAACTCCGAATGAATTGGTTTGTCCTAAATGCCAAAAAGGCACCGTTATAAAAGGGAAAACGGCTTATGGCTGCTCAGCCTATAAAAGTGGCTGCGATTTTAAAATGAGTTTTGAAACCGTCCGCATTAAATTAAATGGAAAACAACCTACCAAAACTTTGGTGCATAGTATTTTAAATGGAAATGCTTAATAATCAGCACAGGCATTATGTGATTTACAAACCTTACGGGTTTTTAAGTCAATTTAAAAGTCAGGACTCAAAGCAGCAATCTAAGAAGTTTTTGGGTGAATTATTTAATTTTCCCATGGGTATAATGGCTATTGGTCGTTTAGATGAAAAGTCTGAAGGACTATTGTTGCTTACTACAGATGGCAAAATGAGTGCCCTAGTTAATAGTCAAAAAATAGAGAAAGAGTATTACGCACAAATTGATGGCGATATTTCTGAAGAAGCCATAGAAGCATTACAATTGGGTGTTGAAATTGGTTTTGAAGGTAGAAAGTATCAAACGAAACCTTGTAAAGTCTTTAAGCTTGAGCAGGTCCCAGATCTTCCAGTGCGTTCAAAAAAAATACGTGATGATAGGCACGGCCCCACATCATGGGTGTCAATTACGTTGAATGAAGGCAAGTTTAGACAAGTTAGAAAAATGACATCGGCAGTTGGTTTTCCAACCCTACGGCTTGTTAGAGTGCGAATAGGTTCAATTCATTTTAACACCATGTTACCTGGTGATGTTATAGAAATTAATCCCTTATTTTAAAATTCTAGCTTCTTAAGTTCTTTATAGTTCCGGTTTAGACGTTTTAATAATAGCCCGTATATCAGTCTGTAAAACAGCCATAGTAATACTATAAAAATAGCGGTAAAAGAAACAATTGAAGCATAAATTATAAAGGTTTCTGTGCTACCTGCTTGAGCCAATTTATTTGAGATATCTGGGTTCTGTTGAATACCAAAATATAAACCTACCACCATAGCTAAAAAGGCAACAACAAGATTGTACAAGACATAGTACTTTGTTATTTTTCTTGTTTTGATAATGCTCTCCATGAGCTTCTTGGCATTATCTGTAACTGAAATTGATTTATAGGATTTGTAAAGCAAATAAATAAACAATAATATGACTGCGTAGCTAAAGAAATTCAATAACGCTAATATTGTCTTATTTGTGTAAACATGATCTAATTGAGTTCTATATGTTTCCGATAAGAAAAAGGGAAGCACATTAACCAAGGTCCAAAATATAAGTTCTGCAATACTAATATAGAACAGCGTCTTAACAATAGAGGAAGACTTTTTCAACAACATGGGATAGATGTCTTTAGCAGATAATTTGCTTTCTTCCTTTTCTTTATTCCAGTCTTTCTTTAATAAATCTAATTCATCCATAGTGTTACGGATTTAATATGGTTTTTAGTTTCTTTTTAATCCTATTCATCTTCACACGTGCATTTACTTCACTAATCCCCAATGTTTCACTAATCTCTCTGTAATCTTTGTCTTCTAAATATAAAAACACCAGAGCCTTTTCTATATCATTCAATTGGTGTACAGCCTTATATAATACTTTTAATTGTTGTTCTTCGGTATCGTCATAATCTTCAGATTTTATTTTAAAGGCTACGCCCTCATAATCTTGCGTTTTAATTGTACGTTTCGACTTTCTATATAGCGTAATTGCTGTATTCAAACCAACACGATACATCCATGTGCTAAATTTTGAGTCTCCCCTAAACTTCGGATAAGCTTTCCAAAGTTGTATAGTTATTTCTTGAAATAAGTCGTTATGCGCATCATAATTATTGGTGTATAAACGACATACTTTGTGCACAATATTTTGGTGCTTTTCAAGTAATTCAACAAAACTATGTTCTAGTTCTTTATTCAATGTGATGGTTTAGTTATTCTGTAAGTAGGTAAATCGTCATAATTGTTACAGGAATTAAATGAAATAAAAATATAAAAATATTGCATACACTTTAGGTTTTTTCAAATGATCTGATAATCAGTGTTTTTGTGTTTGTGATCTTTTGATTGTTTAGATATAGAAAGTTTCAATTCATCATTCTTTTTTTACAGTTCGGTACATAAGAGTTTTATAAGGTAAACCTGTGAGACATATTTGTACTCAAATTATTGAATAAAGCAATGTCATCATCAAAAAAAATCAAACTGTATATTATGAAAAAGCTAGCCATATTATTAATTCTCATATTTGTAAGCCATGTACAAGGGCAAACGGTTATTAATGGCGTTGTCTTAAATGAAAAAAAGGAACCCATAGTTGGGGCAAATATTTATTTAGAAGGCACCTATGATGGAGGCTCTACAGGCGCGAATGGTGTGTTTTCTTTTACCACCACGGAAGCAGGAACTCAGACCCTCCTTGTTTCATTCTTGTCTTATGAAAGCTTTACCATGGTTGGCGATGTATCTTATATGAAGGATATTGAGGTGAAATTAAAGCCTGATGTAAATACCCTGGATGCTGTGGTGCTTTCGGCAGGTACGTTTTCGGCGGGAGACAATAGTAAAGTGAATGTTTTAAACCCTTTAGATGTGGTAACCACCGCAAGTGCATTGGGTGATTTTGTTGGAGCTTTGCAGACCTTACCAGGAACAACAACGGTTGCTGAAGATGGTAGGTTGTTTGTTAGAGGTGGTGATGCTGATGAAACACAAATATTTATTGATGGTATACGCGTATTTTCACCATATACGCCAACAACAAATAATATTCCTTCACGAGGGCGATATTCACCATTCTTATTTGATGGAATTACCTTTTCAACCGGAGGATATTCAGCAGAATATGGGCAAGCCTTATCCAGTGTGTTATTGCTGAATACTATAGATGAACCCGATCAAGAAAAAACAGATATTGGTATTATGAGTGTTGGAGGTGCGTTGGGTAACACGCAGAAATGGGAAAAAAGCTCAATAAGCGTTAATGCATCATACATTAATTTAGCACCATATATCGCCTTGTTCCCAGATAGAAACGATTGGATAAAACCCTATGAGATGGCTTCTGGCGAAACGGTTTTTAGAAAGAAAACCAATGCAGGTCTTATTAAATTATATGCGGCTTTTGATGCTACAAATTTTGAGCTAATTCAGGAAGACATCAATTTTGAAGAGGGGTTAAGGTATAAGTTGAACAATAATAATTTATATGTTAACGGTTCTTATCAAGGCGTATTAAATAGTCAATGGAGTATTTTTGGTGGTGGAAGTTACACGCGTGCTAATAATAAACAAGGAGTTATGGATCAAAAGATTTATAGTATTGATAATGCGTTTCATGCCAAATTGAAATTGAAAAACAGAGTTAGTAATCGCTTTAAGTTATACATGGGTGTTGAATTCTTCTCTACTGATTTTGAAGAAACTTATGGGAATGATTTAATTGAAGACTTGGACTATGGATACCAAGATAATATGGTAGCGGCTTTTACCGAAGCGGATATCTTTATTTCAAAAAACCTTGCTTTTAAGGCTGGTATTAGGGGAGAGTACAGTTCAGTTTTTAAAGATTTTACATTGGCACCTAGATTGTCATTAGCTTCAAAAATATCATCTAAAAGTCAACTGTCTTTAGCTTACGGGAATTTCTATCAAAACCCGTCAAGTAATATTTTAAAGTTTACGCAAGATGTGAAATCACAAAATACGACGCACTATATTTTAAATTATCAGTATAATGCGGAGCGTAGAATATTTAGAGCCGAAGCTTATTATAAAGACTATAATGATTTAATTAAATATGATGAAGAATTTCCAAGTTTTTCAAGTGATTTTAGCAATGCTGGTTACGGTTATGCAAAGGGTGTTGATTTATTTTGGAGAGATAGCTACAGTATTAAAAACTTTGATTATTGGCTAAGCTATTCTTTTCTTGATACAGAACGCGATTACAAGAACTATCCGGCACAAGGGCAACCAAATTTTGCAAATAAACATAACTTGTCTGTCGTTGGGAAATATTGGATTGATAAGTGGCGCAGTCAAGTTGGTTTTGCCTATAGTTTTGCATCTGGTAGAACCTATACCAATCCAAATGAGTCTGGCTTCCTGAATGAAAAAACAAAACCCTATAACAGCTTAAGTCTAAACTGGGCCTATTTAATTAGTCCTCAAAAAATACTATATGCTTCCGTTAATAATGCTTTAGGGTTTAAAAATATTAATGGCTATCAATACGCTAATACCCCTGATATGAATGGTGATTTCGCAAGACGTGCTTTACAACCTGCCGCCGATCAGTTTTTCTTTGTGGGATTCTTTTGGACTATTAGCGATGATAAAAAGAGTAATCAATTAGATAATTTGTAGAGCTAGTTTATGGGGAATTCAAATGGTGTATAATTATGCTGTAAAGCTACTATATAATAAGTTTTATTGATAAATTCTTAGTAATAGTTTGTTAATTTGCGATATGATAAATATCATAGTTATTTTAGTGATAATATGATAATTTTAGTTTGCCAGGTTATTGGTGATTATAAACTAATAAAAACATTATCATGGAAGCTAAAAAAAACCCGCAATTAGAGATAGGAAGAAATAGCGGTATCTATTTTGCTATCGGGTTAAACTTAATGTTACTCTTATCATGGAGCGTATTAGAATATAAAACCTATGAATACAATGAAGTTGATATAGGCATTGTGGATATGCAAAGTGAATTTGAGGAAGAAATACCAATTATTAACACAGAACTCCTGCCACCACCGCCACCCCCAGCAGCTGTGGTTAGTGAGTCGGTACAGGTGGTTGAAGATACAGAAGAGGTTGAAGAAACTATTATTGAAAGTACTGAAATTACTCAGGAAACTGCTATCGCAGAACCTGTTGAGGTTAGTGAGATTGTTGTTGAAGAAGTTGAAGAAGACGTCCAGGTAGCTTTTGCAATTATCGAGGATGTACCTGTATTTCCGGGGTGTGAAGATTTGTCAAAAGCTCAAACAAAACAGTGTTTTCAACAAAAAATGCAGGAACATGTCAATGCGCATTTTAATTATCCACAGATGGCCTTAGATTTAGGCATGCAAGGTCGGGTTTCCGTCATGTTTATTATAGATTCAAAGGGCTATATTACCGGTGTTAGATCAAGAGGTCCAGATAAAATATTAGAGAAAGAAGCTGAGCGCATTATAAAAAAGTTACCTCAGATGAAACCAGGAAAACAACGGGGTAAACCCGTAAAAGTAGCGTATGCTATTCCTATCTTTTTCAAATTTCAGGAAGGTTAGTATTTAATTGAAAAAGGTTTATAGCAAGTGGAGGAGAAAGGTAGTTTAGCAATTTTAAACTACCTTTTTCTATGAGCTATGTTTTTGATTTACAATTCGTCTTTAAAATTTGACAATTCAGAAGCTCTCTTTTTTTGAAGGTTGGTATAATAGAGATATTTGTGTCATCAAAATAACATAAACATATTAATCATGAAACATTTAATTATTTTAAGTACACTTTTATTTTCAGTTTATCTGAATGCACAAACAAATTATGAAAAAGGGATGCAAAAGGCATTTGGACTTTGGCAAACTAACGAAACGGTAGAGGCTTCAAATCTTTTTGAACGCATTGCTGGAGCTGAATCAGATAATTGGCTTCCACCATATTACGCAGCACAAATAAACATTACATCAAGTTTTGGTGAAAGGGATAAAGAGAAACTTACTCAAAAATTAAATAAAGCCCAAGATTTAATTAATGATGCTACGGCAATTTCTAAAGACAATCCTGAAATCATGGTGCTTCAAGCCTTATTGCACACCGCATGGGTGGCATTTGATGGAGCTACCTATGGGATGACCTTGTCTCCTAAGGTTGTAGAACTCTATACGAAAGCGGCTCAAATTGATCCAAACAATCCCCGAGTGGCATATTGTAAAGCAGAGTGGGATATGGGAAGTGCTAAATATTTTGGGCAAGATACTGCACCATTTTGTAAAGATATGGAGCGTTCGATAGAACTTTTTGCTAACTTTAAACCAGAAACACCATTTCACCCTAATTGGGGAAAAGAAAGAGCGGAACAAGTTTTAGAAAGCTGCACTAAATAATTTAGGAGATTAACAATTATATCATGTCGAAACAATTGAAAAATATTATTCTTACCATAGTAATAGGTTGCGTGGTCTTTATCATAGGCAACATTATGGAAGATGGATTTAAGTTTGAAGATTCCAAAGAGTTTTTTGAAAGTTTTGCGTTTTATCAATTGTATTCCTTTGTACTAGGATATTCTAACATGGCCTTTTTTGGCTATATGGCCAATAGAGGATGGAGAAAGAATGATACGGTTAAGCGTGTCCTAATTGGTTTTTTTGGAGCTGTAATAATTACCTTAATTGGATTGTTTGCCTTAAGAGTTGCAACAACAGTTTTCTATTTTGGGGTTCCTTTTAAAGATTTCATTGAGAGAGAGCGATTTAGTTATTATCAGTTTGGATTATGGATAACCATTATTATTCTCAGCGTTTTTCATGCCATCTATTTTTATAATCGTTATCAGCAGAATAGAATTAAAGAACAAAAGGTTATTGCCGGTACGGCTAGTGCTAAATTTGATGCCTTAAAAAATCAGTTAGACCCGCATTTCTTATTCAATAGTCTTAATGTATTAACAAGCTTAATTGAAGAAAATCCGGATAGTGCACAAAAATTTACTACTTCACTTTCTAAAGTTTATCGGTATGTGTTGGAACAAAAAAATAAAGAATTGGTTACCGTAGATGAAGAGTTGAAGTTTGCAAAAACTTACATGTCTTTATTGAAAATGCGATTTGAAGATAGCATCATATTTAGTTCACCAGAACATTCAATAAATCCAGAAAGTAAAGTAGTGCCTTTATCTTTGCAATTATTGCTAGAAAATGCGGTGAAGCACAACATGGTCACCGTATCTAAACCATTACACATTAAGATTTATGAGGATGGCTATAATCTTGTTGTAGAGAATAACCTTCAACCAAAACAAATAGTTAAAAAGAGTAGTGGGGTTGGCTTAAGTAATATTCAACAACGTTATAATTTATTAACAGACAAAAAAGTAAATATCATAAAAGAAGCTAAGCGCTTTGCGGTAGCAGTGCCTATGCTTACAAAACAAGTATCAATCATGAAACCACAATCAAAACCAGAAATAGACGATAATTATATACGGGCACGTAAGCACGTTGAAGAACTTAAAGGCTTTTATTATAGCCTCGGTTCATATTTTTTAGTAATCCCATTTTTAATATTTGTTAACTTGAAAACAGTGCCACAATTTCATTGGTTTTGGTTTCCTATTTTTGGATGGGGACTGGGATTAACCATTCAGGCTTTTAGAGTTTTTGTAGATGATGGCGGTTTTGGAAGAAGTTGGGAAAAAAGGAAAATTGAGAAGTATATGGAGGAGGAAAAAAAGAATTGGGATTAAAAAAAGAATATTATGAAAAATCAAGGTATAGAACAGTATAAGAAATCGTATCAACAGGAAGAAGCCTATTTAAGGGCAGAACAACGTGTAAAGGAGTTAAAAGGTTTTTATTGGCATGCATTCTGGTATGCCGTAGTAAATATTTTTATAGTAGGTATGGTAGTGTTTAATGGCGGATCATTTTGGAGTTTCGGCACCTTTGCCACACCAATATTTTGGGGGATCGGTTTAGGTATTCATGCACTATGCATATTTGGGAAGAACTTAGTTTTTGGTAAATCTTGGGAGGAGCGAAAAATAAAAGAATACATGGAGAAAGATAATAGAGGGGGCAGTAAATATCTTTAGATATGGAAGAGAATAAAAATAAAGAGCAAAGCTATATTCAAGCTAAGAACAAAGTTAAAAAGCTTAAAATGTTTTATTTTCATTTAATTGGATATGTCATAATGGTTGTGCTACTTTGCTATAATTTGGTTATCGTGGAAGATGAGTATAGGGACTTTTTCACGTGGTTCAACATTACTATTATGATTGCTTGGGGAGGATTTATAATACTTCATGCATTAAGCGTATTCAAGAATAAAACGTTTTTTAGTAAAAAGTGGGAGAATAAAAAAGTACAAGATTTTATAAATAAGGAGACTAAATCCACAAAGTGGGAATAAAAAAAGGATGAAAGTATTAATAATTGAAGATGAAAAACCGTCGGCAAGACGTTTACAGCGAATGCTTGAGAATCTAGGATTGTCAATAGAAGTTATGCTGCATTCTGTAGAAGAATCTATAGATTGGTTTCAAAATAATGAGCACCCGGATTTAATATTTCTGGATATCCAATTAAGTGACGGATTATCTTTTGAGATATTTGAAACCATTGATATTAAGTCTGCTATTATATTCACAACGGCATATGATGAGTATGCTCTTCAGGCTTTTAAATTAAATAGTATTGATTATTTACTTAAGCCTATTGATGATGAAGATTTAGAAGTAGCTGTAAAAAAATACCAAGAACGTGCGCCACAAAAACAAGCTGTTACATTAGATTTTAATGACATTAAAAAGCTGCTTGTAAATCCTATTGATAGAGCCTATAAGAAACGGTTTTCGGTAAAGGTGGGGCAGCATTTAAAACTCATAAATGTAGACGAGATCGAATGTTTTTATAGTGAGAATAAAGGCACTTATTTATATACCTCCACGGGTAGAAATTATCTTTTAGATTCTACTCTAGATCAGTTGGAAGACGAATTGGAGCCGCAAACCTTCTTTCGAATAAGTAGAAAATTCTTGGTTAATATTAATGGAATAAAAGATATGGTTAGTTATACCAACTCGCGGTTACAAATAAAACTTAACGCTTTTAATGAGCAAGATGTTATTGTTGCTCGCGAACGGGTTAAAAGTTTTAAAGCCTGGTTAGAATAGTTTTAAATTTAACAACGTATTAAACGGTATCAAATCACCATTTAAAAGGCTTCCATCCAATGCCAAACTCTATCCAGTCAGCTGCAGCACCATTGGTTGTTTTTAAGCCCATTTGAGCAAAAATGTTTTTGGAAATTTCATACTGAATGGCTGGTCGTAGAAAGAAATTTCCTTTTCCTCTATCATCATTCAAGTAGGTTCCTAACTGGACACGAATTCCAAATCTCCAAAACATAAAATCATAACCTCCATGAACACCTAATAAAAAATGATCAGCCGGATCCGGGTATTGCTCCGCCAAAGAGCCGTCAATCATAAAATCAATACCGGCGCTTACACCATGCATTTTATTGAAGTAGTGCCTATAATCTATAATACCAGAAAAGTTACCGTAACGATGGCTTGTGCCTGCATTAGAGTCGTTTTGACTGGTTCCTATACTGGCATATAAGTCTAAAGAATTGTTATACTCGTTTTTAGGTGATTTTGGACGAGCAAGTCTTTGAAATCGAGCTGGTAATACATTTGCAGTATATGGGTTGTTGTCATATTTTCTTTGTTGCGCATTTAGATTATAACGCATACCTACATTTAATCCAAACATATTGAGTCCGTAATTGGGTGTAAAACTTCTTCCGTTACTAAAATGTGTAAAATCAATACCGTATAGTAGGTCGATCTCCCTGTTTACTTTATAAGCACCTCCAAAATTAACACTAAAATAGACAGCCATTTTAGCGCCAATAGCATCATTAAGTGGATTTGTTTCAGGGTCAAACGGATTAAGGTTATAGGTGAGACCTAATGCAGGGCTTATTTCTAAAGTGTTTCTTCTATATGGGTTACTTAAAAAGAAATTGACAAATCCGTAAAGTGCATTGGGGTTACCAAATATTTGAGGGTCACCTAATGTAGCACTGTAAAACCCAATACCATATGCCGCATAGCCAGTGTCTCTAGACCACTCCGTATCTGTACTAGGTTGCCAAGAATATCTCAAATCTAATGCACCATAACCATATTGAATTTCATCACTTAAGGTTTTTCCTGAATAGATATGTGCTCCGGACTTACCATTTATAGAGAAGGTTCTGTATTTGCCGTTCTCAACAGTATCCTGAGAAAAAGAATTGCTAATGCTAAAAATCGAGCTTATTAAAAAAATGAGGGTTTTAAAATTACTTGTCTTATTCATAGTTAGAAGAAGTAAAGGCGTATCGTGATAACTTTTATTTTTGAAATTATTAACTTAAAATAGTGTCTATAAACCAATATTCTAAGTTTTTATTGAAATACAGGTGTGATTTATATGGAAAAACAAGAATCATTCAGGATTCATTATTTCGTTAATCGTCGCATGGCTACCCATTGTTTTAGCATTTTCTTGGCGTCTTGGGCTGGGTAACCTAAAACCGTCTGTCCAGCAGCCACATCGTTCATAACCCCAGAACCAGCACCTACAGTGGCACCAGAATGTATGGTAGTGTGATCTTTAATAGAAGCACTGCCACCAATAATAACACCATCGCCCAAGGTTACTGATCCAGCAAGCCCACTATGACCGGCCATAATACAAGAGCGTCCCATAACACTATTATGTGCTACTTGAACTAAATTGTCAATCTTACAGCCATCTCCTACTATTGTTGAACTAAATTTAGCCCTATCAACACATGAGTTGGCACCAATTTCAACAAAGTGACCAATAATAACATTGCCTATTTGAGGGATTTTAACTAAACCACGGCCATCATCACTAGGTCTATAGCCAAATCCATCAGCTCCAATACTTACATTAGTATGAAAAATACAATGACTGCCAATAATACAACGTTCTCTAATTACTGTGCCTGACCAAGCAATAGTCTGGTCGCCTATAATAGTTTCATCAAAAACACAAACATTAGGGTATAAAGTAACCCCTTTGCCAAGAACCACATTTTTTCCAACGTAACAATTAGCACCTATTTTACTTCCCTCACCAATTGTTGCTGTTTCATGGACTACAGCTGTTGGGTGGATATCTAATTCAAATTCTGGTGCCGGCGGATTAAAAAGTTCTAATATCTTAGCCATTGCTAAATCTGCATTAGGGACTATAATTAAGGCACGCTTATCATCAGGTTCTATTTTTATATTAGCATTTACAATAGCGGCACAAGCTTTAGAGTCTGCCCAATATTTTACATATTTAGTGCTGCCAATAAAAGTGATATGATTGGTTTTTGCCTTCTGTAATTCCTCAGGCCCGTCAATGTGTTGATCCGTACTTCCTATTAATTCGCCGTTTAAAAAATCGTTGATTTCTTGAATTGTATATGATTTCATGTGTAAAGTGCTTTATTGGTTGTAAATCTAATGGAAATATTATCAATAAATTAAATTTTAAACATCAATTCTTAAGCTGTTCGAGATTAAGACGGTGTAAATGCAAATTTAGTATTGTCACAAGACTCCTTCAAAATTATTGATTTTAAGAACTTAAACAGAAAACCACAAAAAATATAAATACTTTTTGTGGTTTATTTTAATACCCGTCTTAAGTTTTAGTTATCACTATTAAAATGCACTTAAGGAATGCTAATGGTTACATTATCAATATATCCTGTGAATTCCGAATCATCAATATCTTTAAAAATTTTATCTACAACTTGGGTAGCATCATCTTTACCAACATCAGCCGTTTCATCAGCAGAGAAAACTGCTGGTTGTGTTTTTTCAATACGTCCTTCAGCGACCAAATCACCATCTACATATAGTTTTGCTACACCGCCTTTACCCGTGCCATTGCCGTCATAATCAAATTGTAGTTTTATGTTGGCCTTGTCGCTTTTAATATCTTTTGTAGATTCTATTGTGTAACTTTCTAAACCAAAGTAGTTGTAGGTGTATGCGGGCTTCCCATTATTCATATAAAGTGCCCATCCTCCAAATTTACCACCTTGACATAAGATAATACCCTTGTCTTGACCTTTTAAAGATACATTAGCATCAATAGTTTTTGAGCTGTTCTTAACATTTAAGAAGGTGTTTTCAAGCATGCCTTCCATGCCTTGTGCAAGGGTTAAGGATTTTCTATCACCCATTAAATCTGGTCGTCCTGCTATTTTTGCATTAAAGCGTTCATAAAGTCTGTCATCTAAAGGGTAGACATTATTGGCTATGGCTTCTTTTTCAAAAAGTTGTATTAATTCTTCTAATTTTTCAGGTTGCTTTGCAGCAATATTATTAACTAAACTAAAGTCTTCTTCAATATTGTAGAGTTCCCATTTTTCTTCTGAAAACTTCCCTCTTGGTTTGCCTACCCAAGGAACCATATGTACCACACGTGCCAAATAACCATTACTATATATGGCTCTATTTCCAAACATTTCAAAATACTGCACTGTATGTCTTTCTGCAGCATCCTTGTCAGCAGCTGCATATAACATGCTTACGCCATCCATTGGTATTTGTTTAACCCCATTTATAGACTTTGGCTCAGGCAGGGTAGTAGCCTCTAGTACTGTAGAAGCAACATCATTTACGTGGTGCCACTGAGAGCGAATTTCGCCTTTCGCTTTAATGCCTTTTGGCCAATGCATTACCATGCCATTTCTAGTTCCTCCAAAATCGGCTGCCATTTGTTTGGTCCATTTAAAAGGGGCATCTGTAGCAACTGCCCAAGCTGCAGAAAAATGAGGAAAAGAGTTTGGTCCACCCCAATCGTCAGCATGTTCCAGCATAGAGTCAACAGTCTCTTCATCAAAAATTCCATTTAAGTGAACAAGCTCGTTGTAGGTCCCCTCAAGACCACCTTCTGCACTAGAACCATTATCACCCATAATATAAATAAATAGCGTATTTTCAAGTTCGCCAACGTCATCTATGGCCTTTACAAGCCTCCCAACTTCGTGATCAGTGTGTTCTGCAAATCCTGCAAAAGTCTCCATTTGTAATGCAAAAAGCTCTTTTTCTTTTTTACTTAATGATTCCCAGTCTTTAATATCGCTTGGCATTGGAGCCAACTGTGCGTTCTCAGGAATAACGCCCATGGCCTTTTGACGGACAAAGGTTTCTTCTCGTAATTTTAACCAGCCTTGGTCAAATTTACCATTATACTTTTCAATCCATTCTTTAGGAGCATGGTGAGGTGCATGTGTGGCTCCTGTTGCATAATACACCATAAAAGGTTTGTTGGGTGTCATGGCTTGTTGGAATTTCACCCATTCAATGGCTTCGTTAGTCATGTCTGTAGTGAAATGGTAATCGGGGTCGTCCTTTTTACTCACTTTGGTAACACCATCGAAAATTACAGGATCCCATTGGTTGGTTTCACCCCCAATAAATCCATAAAACTTGTCAAATCCTGAGTTAGTAGGCCACCTTGTAAAAGGGCCTGAGACTGAAACTTCCCAAGTAGCTGTTTCGTGCCATTTTCCAAAAGCGGCAGTGCTGTATCCGTTTAGTTTGAGTGTTTCAGCAAAGTATTTTGCGTTATCTGGTCTAATGCCTTGATTTCCATAAAACCCTGTAGCTACTTCCATAACCGATCCGACATTCACGTTATGATGGTTTCTTCCGGATAACAAAGATGCTCTTGTAGGAGAACATAGCGCCGTAGTATGAAAGCGGTTAAACTTTAATCCGTTTTCTGCTAACATGTCAAATGTTGGCGTTTCTATTGAACCTCCGAATGTACTGGTGGCTCCAAAGCCAATGTCGTCTATTAAAACAACGACGATATTTGGTGCGCCTTCTGGGGCTGAAATTTAAAAAGTTTCTGGCTTTTCAACATCTCGGGCATCCATTATTGTTACTGGTTCACGCGGTGGCGGTTGAATTGGTAATGTGCTGCGGTCAATGTTGGCTTTACTTGTCGAAGCCATATTGTCGGACTGCTTATTTTGTGCATTGCAGGTAATAATAGCCCCAATCAGGGCCATAAATAGTATTTTTGTTTTCATGAAAAAGAAGAATTTAGTTTGAAATGTTGGTGATAAATAATACTTAAAAGTATAGAAAATTTACGGCAACTTCAATAAAATATTAGTAAAAGTATAGTATACCACGTAGATTGATAACTTATGGGTTCATCCTCAGTATTTCTGAGTTAAGATGCCTCAGTCTTTAATTCGATTCTCGTCAAACGCAGAAGGCAGTAGTTTAGGAATAAACTTTACAACTAGAGGTAGTAATAAGGCGCCACCGGGTAATAAGAAAATAGCCAAACTGGGGATGGATTTAAAAATATCTAATAATTGCTCTTGAACCTTTTTTTGCTCCTCTTTGGTTAAGTCCCTTACTGTTGATTGGGAAATAAGTATCATGAGTTCTTTACTATCTTTTATTTCTTGATATAAGCGTTTACTATTTCTACTGATTAGCTTATATACCATTTTGCTTGAATTGTTATAGAAACTTTGAACAATGTTCTTTGAGCTCAATAGCACAATATTATCCTTATTGGTACTGTAGAATTGATTTACAACTTTAATAGATTGCTCAATTCTGTAAGGGCTTAATTGTAAATCGTTGCCCAGTTTTTCTAAAAATTTTTGCTCATTAAGATCTATCATTTGATCACTCCATGTTGCCATACATGCTAGATCTAAGATGTAATACTTCTCTTTTTTAGAATTTATGTTTTGAACCGCTTTATCATAATCAATATCATTGTTATTATGGTACCTTAAGGAGGACTCAAATAGTTTGATTAAACTATCATCATATTCGTTTTTAGTAGCCTTAGAATTTAAAACATCAAGCGTTATTGCAACTATTGTAGATTCAAGCTTTTTGATGTAATTAATTGATATGCTTCCTTGTTTTAGGTACTCAGTATAGCCTAAAACATCAACATATAATAGTGCGTTAATGACGAAGTAATTAAAGTTTTTAGTGAGAACATTGGCATCTATTTGAACCCGTTTATGAATTATTTTTTCCAGTTGTTCACTGGATCTCTTTTCCCCTAATAACTCCCGAAAAATGGATGTTTTAACTTCATTTATTGCGGTGTAAAAATCAATAAGACTATCAACAAAACCTGTATTGATCTTAGCATGAGCATGTGTGTAAAATAAGCATAAAATGAGATTGGTTTTACTTAATTCTTCTTCGGTTAAATCGCGTTTAGAAAAAATATCAAAAACAATATTAAAATTACTGCCATAAATAAAACCACTGTCCCGTAAACCGTCATAAAAATGCTCTTCACTATACTTTAAGAAAAGCTTGTTTTTTGGGACCTCATTGAGTATTTTTTTTATCCAACCAGTTGATGATGGGTTCATAACTTGTGTGCAATTATACTGTAAATGTAATAATTAAGGACAATACTTGTATTTCTAATTGAAACCTTTTAAAAATTATAAATCAAGCGTGCGTTTGATTACCCAAATGTAAGGGCCTTTAATTTTTTTTAAAGTATTTTATTTTAACTAATTTTTTTCTAAGCATGAATAAAACAGGAACTAAAATAAATGATATATCCCAAAGTATGGGGTTTAAGTAAACTAGTCCAGCAGCGAGAATGGCAATTAGAGGCTCCGTTAAAATCTGTAGTTTTGTATTTGAAATTAGTTCTTTAGAAATGTCATCATGGATAAGTTGATGCTTTGGGTTTGAGGCATAATTAAGGCTTAGAAAAGAAAAGAGCCCAATAAGTACCATATTAAAACTTAATAATACTTTTATAGCAATATTGTCAGGAAAACGATCCATGTAGGTGTTCCAAAATGGTATAAGCATGATAAAACTTAAAAATAGAAGTTGAAGCCAAATAAAATTTTGATCAACAATTTTAACACAGCTAAAATGTTCCAAATGTTTTAGCCAATATACTGCTATAACGATGAAGGAAATAAAAAAGCCTAGCATATTATTCAGTTCATTTATAAGGAATTTTGTTAGCGCACCGGCACTAGTAATGTGTCCAAAATCAGGAATATTAATATTTAAAATCATGATCGTCATGGCCGTAGCAAAAACAATATCACATAAAAATTTTAACCGATCGCGCCATTCCTGGATTTTTATACTGTCGTAGGAGTCATTACTCATTTTTATTGAAGTTAATTGATTGTTTTCGGAGGAAATTACAAAAAAAGAAGTTTCTATAACGCGGGCACAAGCTAAGCTGTCGTTTGTAAAATATGATGTTTCAGCAATTACATGAAATGATATTTGAATTATTGGCTTTAATAATCATTCCTATCCCCAACTTTCATGATACACTTAAATGGACTAATATTCATAAATCCCAACACTTCTTAATTCTACAAATTTAATGGAGAAATGCTGGGACTATTTTACGTTTATAAGGCCATACTAAGTTTAATTATGGCCTGAATTCTTCTTCTTAACTTTTACGTAAAAAGGTGTTCACTTCAATAGCCACATCTTCCCAAGTTTTACTCACGCCATCAGGTCCTTTATGCAAATCAAAGCACACTTTATTTAGTGCAGCAAGGGCATCTAATGCATTCCAATCTGCAAGATTCATAGTGCCTGTAATAGAAACACGTCTTTCATCAGTGATTATAATATCCATGGGTAAATTATGGGTAACGCCATTCATGTTAAGAGCAACAACTACAATATCACTTGCGTCTTCATAGGTAATGGTTCCTTTAAGTAAGTCTGTGTCTAACATTTCACCAAAAAATGATGTTTTAATCTTTCCATCCCTAGTGTTTGTTGGGTCATTGGTAAATAAACTGCTAATAGGAATTGAAAAACTTAATGTATTTAATGCTTCCTGTGGCGTAGATCCTGATTGTTCCTCAAAATTTATAGTGGTAAATTCACCACCAACACCAATTTTATCAGTGGTCTTGTATGCAGTCCATGTTACTGAGGTGGCCTCTGGTTTTATTATAAATTTTTCAGATGTTGTTGCTTCTACATTAGTATCGGTATTACTTTCTTTTTTTTCGTTTTTACACGCTGTAAACCCTAAGACTAAAACAATTAGTAAGATGCTTAATTTTTTCATTTTTCGATGTTTTTTATTTAAGCGAAAGTTACGGGATATATGAACCAATTGCAAATATCTCCCATGACATATATCATATTTTAAAGGCATTAAAAAATGTAATTTTGAGGTTTAAATGTTAGGTATGTTTAATTCATTAGTCAATAAATATAATATTGCGGGTCCTCGCTATACCAGTTATCCAACGGTTCCTTATTGGGATAATGCAACTTTTTCTTTGGATAAATGGAAAAGTTCTTTAGTGAAATCGTTTAAAGAAAGTAACAGCAAGGAGGGCATAAGTCTCTATATTCATTTACCATTTTGCGAAAGCTTATGTACGTTTTGTGGATGTAATAAACGTATCACTAAGCAGCACAGTGTTGAGTCGCCTTATATTCAGGCTGTTTTAAAAGAATGGCATTTGTATTTAGCCTTATTTGATAAGAAGCCCATTATAAAAGAACTGCACTTAGGTGGTGGAACCCCCACGTTTTTTAGTCCAGATCATTTAAAGGTTTTGATTAAGGGGATTTTAGAAGGAGCAGAACGCGCGGGGAATTATGAGTTTAGTTTTGAAGGGCATCCTAATAATACAACTCGAGAACATTTACAAGCCCTTTATGATTTAGGGTTTAGGCGAGTAAGTTATGGTGTTCAAGACTATAACCCAACAGTGCAAAAAGCTATTCATAGAATTCAACCGTTTGAAAATGTAAAAGCGGCCACTGATTTAGCTCGAGAAATTGGTTATACCTCGGTAGGACATGATATTATTTTTGGTTTACCTTTTCAAAGTTTAGCACATGTAAAGGAAACAATTTTGAAAACTAAATCTTTATTGCCTGATAGACTTGCTTTTTATAGTTATGCGCATGTACCTTGGATAAAGGGAAATGGACAACGCGGGTTTAACGATAGTGATTTACCTTCAGCCGATTTAAAAAGAAAGCAATACGAACTTGGTAAGCAATTATTGGGACAAGTAGGTTATGAAGAAATAGGGATGGATCATTTTGCTTTGCCTACTGATGGATTGCATAAATCCATGTTAGATGGTAATTTGCATAGAAATTTTATGGGCTATACAGCCTCTAAAACGCAAGCTATGATTGGCTTAGGTGTATCATCTATAAGCGATAGTTGGTATGGCTTTTCTCAAAATGTCAAGGATATTGAAAGTTACTATAAGCTATTAGAAGAAGATACTATTCCGGTATATAGAGGACACATATTAAATGAGGAAGATCTGAAAATAAGAAGACATATTTTAAATTTAATGTGTCAATTTAAAACCTCATGGCATTCTGATGATTTATATTTTACAGAATTACCTGATAGTTTAATTCTTTTAAAAGAAATGGAAAAGGACGGATTACTTCAAATAGGAAATAGAACTATAGAAGTTACTTCAAAAGGTCAGCTATTTGTGAGAAACATTTGTATGGCATTTGATGTGTTATTACAGAGAAAACAACCGGATTCACAGTTGTTTTCAATGACGGTTTAACCAATTAAAAACAGAGACATGAAAAAAATTATTGTACCTATAGATTTTTCTGAACATTCGGAATATGCTTTAAAAACAGCTGCTAAATTAGCAAAGCAATATAATGCGGAGTTAATGGCGTTGCATATGTTAGAAATGTCCGATGTTATGCTTTCGGCTTCAGATGGTTTACAGAACCAGAAAGCTGCCTTTTTCTTGCAATTAGCAGAACAAAAGTTTGAAACGTTTTTGAATAAAGCGTATTTGAAAGGTGTTAATGTCTCGCCCATAATCAAACACTTTAAAGTCTTTAGTGAAGTTAATGACGTTGCCATAAAAAATGATGTCGATTTAATAGTTATGGGGTCTCATGGTGCTAGCGGGATGAAAGAGTATTTCATAGGATCAAATACTGAACGGGTAGTGAGAAATGCAGATATACCAGTTTTGGTTGTTAAAAATGAATTGCACGATGTGAATTTTGGAGTCGTTGCTTTTGCATGTGATTTTTCAGAAGAATGTATTAAGTCTTATTTAAATGCGACGAGTTTATTCAATAAAATGAACTCCAAAGTTTATATGGTCTACGTGAATCTGCCGAATGACAGGTTCAGAAATTCACTAGAAATTGAAAAACGCGTTGTAAATTTCTTTACAAAGGCTGATGGCAATTTAGATAAAATGAAAGATGTCCATTACGTTTCTGATTATAACGTAGAAGACGGTGTGTTGACTTTTTCAAATAAAATTGGTGCCGATTTAATTGCGGTTCCAACGCATGGCAAAAAGGGACTTGCTCATTTTTTTGAGGGTAGTATTGGTGAAGATGTTGCCAATCATGCTACGCTTCCAGTAATAACATTTAAAATTTAATATAGAATTTTTAGAAGGATATACTAAGTTGAAAAGGAGGTGGTTTTTGAAACCCCTCCTTTTTTATTATTAATAAGTTGAAAGTGCAAGAACATTGAATAAATTGGCTTTTGAATTGAAGAATTCATTTTCAATAGAAATGGCCTTGAGTTTGGCATCTATTAATTTAGATTCTCTGGAGTTTACTAAAAATAAAGAGCTTTCCCCTAAAAAGAATTTACGTTCTTCGGCTGTGAGCATTTTGTCATAATCATCCACAATTATCTTGGTGTAATCATTTTGTAATATAAAGGAATTCAATTCTTGATTAATGGCACTAATTTTATTTTTTAAGGCGACTTTGGTCGATTGAATTTCATACTCGGTATCTTGTATTTTTATTTTGGCAAGCTTTAAATCACCACGCTCTTTTCTTAAAAATAAAGGGAAACTTATGTTTACACCACTTTTATAGTTTGCCGAATTAAAAGAGTTTAAAGATTCAGGGGTTTCAGATAGAAAATTGTACTGTAAATCAATTTGAGGTAATAGGTTGTTCATTTTTAAACGTTTTTCTATCGTTAAACCTTGAGATTTATAACCTAATGATTGAAGTTTAGGATGCTCATCTAAATTCATGTTTTCAATATCCAAAATGGATGTATTAAGCGTATTATCTATGGTGTCAAAGGTGTTGATGTCAGGAATAACACCATCGTTAATTTCAATGGGTGTATTTTCGTTTAACCAGAGATAATTAGATAATTCTAAGGTTGACTTTATGAACTTAATTCTTGATTTTTCAAGATTTAACCTTCTGTTATTTAAAGTGATCCTAGCTTCAAGCGTATCAATAGCTGGTTTGTCACCAACCTCATAACTCTTTTTAATGCCATCAAAACGTATTTGCGCATTACCCAAAAAATCCTCAAAAACGCGTTTTTCGTTATACCTTTTTAACCAATTAAAATAGGCTACCGTAGCATCAAAAAGAATATTATTAATAAGCAATTGACGATCTGCTTTAGCTTGATTAACAAAAATTTTGGCCTGCCTTAACATAGCCATTCGTCTATTGGTTAAAAGTCCTTTAGCTACAGAAACTGATACACCTACACTGTATAAACCATCGGCAGGGACAGTAGATTCAGGGTTTAAATAGGCTCCAGTATTTTCTTCAAAATTTCCTTTAAGCTCAATGCCGTACCATGTTGGGATTTTAAATGCTGCATTAAGTTTATCGTAATACTCGGTGTTTTTAAACTTTTTTCGGTCAAAATCTACCTCTAGTTTTGGGTCGAAAGCGCCCCTAGATTTCATTAATTTGGCTTCACTTTCAGTAATGATTAGGTTGGCTTGTTTTACAATGGGATGAAATGCCTTTATGTATCCGAGATACTCAGACAAGCCTATTATGGATACACTATCTTTTCCAAAAACAGGAAAGTTGTCCTGCGCTGAAAGTATCATACAGGAAAACATTAGAATGTTTAAGAGGATTGCTTTCATTTTTTATCTTTTTTTGAAGCTGTTTTGTTACCTTCAGGTTGATAATAATTAGGCGGGAAGCTGTTAATCTGGCGCCAAAGCTCAAACCAAATAGGTACATCTTCTAATAAAGCTATTGTTTTTGCACCAGAGCCAACACGAACAGCATTTGGCCATTTATGGTCCGTTTCATCGGGCGCTAATAAAATTCTGTATTTTCCATTAGAACTTATAAAGCGTTCAATGGCGACTACTTTTGCACCATAAGTTCCATATGATACATTGGGCCAACCACTAAAAACAATTGCAGGCCAGCCATCAAATTGAACACGTACTTTTTCGTTTATATGAATTAGGGGTAGGTCTATAGGTCTAACAAAAGTTTCTACCGCCATATCATAATTGGCAGGCATTATACCTACTAATTCAGTGCCTTCTTTAAAAGTAACACCAATACCGCCGGTCATTACTTTATTGATATACCCGTCTTGAGGTGCTGTAACATATAATAAGCTATTTCTTCTTTTGTAGTTAGAGTAGGCGTTTTCTAGCTTTGTAACTTGAGCCTGTGTATCAAAACCACTAGATTGTGCCGTGTACATATCACTTTGGGCCTTGGAGATTTTATCGGCAAAAACGGCGTTGGTTCTTGAAAGCTCTATTCTGGCATTAATGACTTCATTTTGGCTGGTAAGATATTTATTGTTTTGAGAAATAAACTTAGCCTGACTTTCCTGAAGTTTTAAACGTTTTTCTTCTACATCTTTAACCGCTTTCAACCCTTCTTCTTGTAGAGTTTGAATACGATTAAATTGGGTTTCGGCAATTTTTAAGTTTGTCTTAGTAGCTTCTAAATCAATGCTATCACTTTGAACTTTTAATCGTGATTGCATGAGCTTATTTCTAGTTTGCGCTATCTTTAGTTTTTGCTCTTCTTTAAGGGCGTCAATCTGTCTGTTTAGTGCCTCTACCTTGCCTTCATAAGCGGTAACTGAAGAAGATTTCGCTTGAATTTGATCATTTGTTCTTTCTACTAACTTATCATCAAAGTAGTCACTTTTTATTTCAGAAATTCTTACTATGGTGTCACCTTTCTTTACAAAATCGCCTTCTTGAACAAACCATTCTTCAATTCTACCAGGTATTTGAGATTGTATATGTTGCGGACGTTGATTAGGTTTTAAGGTGGTTACAACACCTTGTCCTGTAATGTTTTGTGTCCAAGGTAAAAACAAAACGATAAACAAAATTATGGCAGCCGCTAAAAGAAAACGATTAAAGTATTTATAATAAACTTTACCCATTAAATTTTGGCCTGACTTAAATTGGGAAAGGTCTATTTTTTTATTTAATTGGTTATGAGATATATTGAGCATAGTCTGTCTTTTAATTTTTAACGCTTCCTTTTTCTAAGGTTATCACCTTCGTACATTTTTTAAGCCAAGCATCACTACTGCTAACTACAACTAAAGCCCATGGTCGGTCTTTATGTGCGATATAATCAATTATAGCGTTTGTTTCGGCTTCATTAAAACGGTCTAGGGCATCTTCAAGTATTAATACTTTAGGTTGTTTTAAAATGGCGCGCGCCAAAACTATTTTTTTAGCAAGGGTAAATGACATTTGTCTACCATCTGGATAGAGTATGGTTTTTAGACCATTAGGTTGTTCTTTAATAAAATCTTTAAGGCCTACTATTTCCAGTATATGGCGAATTTCTTCATCAGTAATGTTTTTATTTCCAAATGTAAGATTCTCTTTTATGGAGCCTTCAAAAGGGGTTTCATCCGACAATGATAATCCTAGTTGGGACCTGTAATAGTTTAAATTCAAACTATTGATGGACATGTCATTGATGTAAAGGTTTCCTCCTGTAGGCTGAACAACGCCAGAAATTAAACGCAGTAAGGTTGACTTTCCTGAACCGCTTTCTCCTCTGACAAGAATACGACTTTCTGGCTCTATTTTCAACTCGATATCTTTTAAGATGTGCTTATCTCGATTAGAAACTTCATAAGTGACATGGTCTAATTCAATATGAATGCCTTTGCTTAGGGTAGGTGTTTCACCATCTTGACTTTCCATTTTTTTGTCTACAATCTGTCCAATTTTTTCCAGAGAGGTTAGTGTATCATAAAAAGATTCTAAGCCAAGAATGAGTTTTTCAACCGAGGCAATTACGAGAAGAATAATAATCTCTGCTGCAACAAACTGCCCAATATTCATTTCTTGATTTAGTACTAAGGCACCCCCTATCAATAACAAACTAGCTGTTACAATGACTTTGAAACTTATCATTTGAATGTATTGGAAGATCAATACTTTAAAATGACTTTCTCTCGCCTTTAAGTACTCATTGACTAGAACATCATTTTTTTCAATCCCTAAATTTGTACTACCCGATAATTTAAAACTAATCACAGAACGGGCAATTTCTTGTATCCAATGCGCCACTTTATATTTGTTTTTTGATTCTTTTAGGCTCGTGTCTAAACCTTTCTTTGCTGTAAATTTAAAAACTACAAAGATGAGGACTAAAAGGAGTAATCCAAATATGATGAAGAATGGATGGTAAAATGATAATAGGATGAGTGCAAAAAGAATTTGCAATACGGCGGTAGGAACATCTATAAGTATTTTAGAAAGACTTTTTTGAATGGTTAAGGTATCAAAAAAGCGATTCGCAAGCTCTGGCGGATAATAATTACGCAGTTCAGACATTTTTATTTTGGGGAATCGGTAGCTTAATTCGAATGATGAACGCGTAAAGATGCGCTGTTGAATGGTCTCAATTATTCTTAATTGCATAAGTTGTAAGGCCCCAGCAAATGCGACACCTATTGTAACTAGTGTGACTAGTACTACCCAAGAGGTGGAAACCTGAGCACCTTGTATTAAGTTTATAATGGCTTGAATACCTAGAGGTAAAGAAAGTGAGATTGCACCCGAAAAAACGGCATAATAAAAGATTTGTAGAATGTCTTTTTTTTCTAATTGCAATAATCCCAGTAATCTTTGCCAAGGGGTCATAGACGGTTGTGCCATAATTATAGTTTTAGGGTGTTTAGGGTTAAGTCAATATAGAAGTCTACAGGTGAAATATCTTCTTTACAGTCGGTCATAGAAGAAAAGTGGTCTTTTAAAAAGTGTTGATGTAGACTGCCCTCAATAATAGTACTTGCCAAAGATGACGGATACTTATAATTAGGAGTAGCTTCTGTAATAATATCTCTTAAACGGTGTATTACGCGTTTGTAGATAACAAAATAACCGTCTCTATTTTCTTGATCAACTTCTTTGGTTAAGAAAGATTTTGAATTTTCATTAATGATGATTCTATTTAATACAATTTCATTAATGTGTGTAAAGTTGGTATCTTCTTTTGTAGCTCTGCATAAAATACTAATTGCTTTTTTTAATTTTTGTGTGGTATCATTAATACTGTAGGTTTCAAATACCAATTGGTATTCAATCCATGCCCAATACCAAGAAGATAAGTAAAGTAATAACTTGTGTTTGCTCTCAAAATAGCGATAAATGGAGCTTTCATTAGAACCAATTATTACCCCTAATTTTTTAAATGTAAAACTATCAAAACCTATTTCATTAATTAATAAAATACTATTCTCTATAATGCGTTTCCCGAGTGAAGAGGATTCTGGGTCTTTTACAAAGATTTTTTCGGGTACTGCAATTTTAAGATTTGAAAGTAGATTATGCATAATTAAAGTATTTGTCTTCAAATATAATAGTATTACTATTATTAATGAAAACAAAGCTATTGTTTTTATCAATGTACAATCAGGAATTACTATGATGATAGAAGAATATCTACTTAAATTTGCAGTTATGGTATTGCTTAGGTTGATTTTAGGTTATTGATTGTTAGTAGTTTATGGGTCTTGAGGTAATTAGAATTGCCCAATGTAGGAGTGTCAATAACATCGAGTTCCTAAGTTATAGAACTTTTGAACCTAAGATGTCTCAAATAGTCTGGACGCTTAATGACAATCTATACCACTCGATACAGTGTCCAGAATTGGAGCAGGGGATAAGTAAGGAATGCCTAAGCCTAAGCCTCTAACAATGAAAAGTAAACCAATTAGAACAACAAAAACAGGAATTATTTTTTGAATACGCTGTCTAGTAGTGCCTTTTAGAACGTTACTCAAATAAATTGCAGTGGTCATCAAGGGGATTGTTCCTAAACCAAAAACAGCCATATATAAGCTGCCATTTAACGCACTACCAGATCCAATGGCGGCAAATACGGCCATATATACCAGTCCACAGGGGAGAAATCCATTTAAAAAGCCAATAGTTAAAAAAGTATCTAGTGATTTCCTTTTCATAGCTTTTCCCAGCCAAGATTTCACATTGGATATGAGTCCGTAAATAGGTTTTGAAAAATTATATTTGCTTAAAGTTTTTTGTGGAATAATAACAATCAAGATCATAATAACACCAATAGCTATGGAAAGTTGTTGCTGAAAACCGAAAAGATAAAGGCCTTTTCCTATGAGTCCAAAAACAAGACCTAATACGCTATAAGTGAGTAGTCTACCAATATGGTAAATTGCAATTTGAGATACTTTATTTATTTGGCTGCTGCGGTCTACAGGTAACATAAAAGCAATTGGGCCACACATGCCTACGCAATGAAAACTTCCTAATAGTCCCAATAAAAATGCCGAAATAAGCATATTAATAAGTTATCGACTCTTTAAATAAATAAGATTTTCCCTTATATTGCCAATCTATTTTAATGTTCCAACGACCATCTACCAAACGATTGTCAGGTATGAGCAAATAAGAATTAGACAATGAAATAGCAGTTTCAAAGTCTAGTTGTTTGTTAGATGGTCTATATAGGAACACTTTTCCCGTAATACTTTTATAATCTAGATTTTCTGGGAAGTTAATTGTTAACCCTGCGGAAGATCTATGATAAGCTATATTTTCACTTAGGGATTTGGCATGATTTAATTTGTCTATATCATCTTGATATTTCAACTCATCTGCATAATAATCTTCGCTCACCAGTTCGTGCTCAAAGCGTTCATCAGTCATCATGGTTATGATGAAATATAAGATAAACGAGATAAATCCTATAAACGCAAAAACAATACCTGTACCCCAGTTAAACTTCATTATTTTTTAAT
Source organism: Algibacter mikhailovii (assembly GCF_014651495.1). GTDB lineage: Bacteria > Bacteroidota > Bacteroidia > Flavobacteriales > Flavobacteriaceae > Algibacter_E > Algibacter_E mikhailovii. The sequence goes on along the minus strand of NZ_BMWZ01000004.1, from coordinate 450,648 downwards.
TTTCTGGCATTAGCCTTAATTCTCTATTACAGGCACAATGCTATATTTCCTGCTTGAAAAGTAAAAAGAGGGTTTATTCATGCCTTAATTTACAATTCGGTCAATACTCTCAATCAAAATTCCCAATAAGATGCGCCTTACTTAAAACTTCTAGGGCCAAGAAAATTAGCCGTAGTTGTTTCAATTAATTCATCACCTTGATAAATTCCAATTTTAATTTTATTTCTATCTCCAGATAAATCTGAATTATTAATTTCTATAAATAAGGTACCTTTTGCAATCTCCTGTTTTGGGACATTAAAACTATCGCTTGTCGCTACAAGCTTTAGAATCCCCTTATGCGACATAAGCTTCATGCTCACATTGTCAATGTTATTAGATGTTTTATTTACCAATTTATAAGTAAATACATTGCTAATAATATTATTGTCTTTGTGTTCATATAACTGTCCTGGTAACCTTAAAACAGTAGCTTCTAGATCATTTCTTAAAAATAACATACCTATTAGAAGTCCGGTCATTATAGCCAATACAGCGATGTAGCCTTTCATTCTAGCTGTTATTTTAAAAGGCGCTTTCTCATCAATGTTTTCTTCACTTGCATAACGGATAAGTCCTTTTGGCAAGTTTATACTTTCCATAATATGGTCGCACTCATCAATACAAGCCGTACAATTCACACACTCAAGCTGCGTCCCATTTCTTATGTCTATACCCGTAGGGCATACATTAACACATTGCATACAGTCAATGCAGTCACCATGTCCTAAAGCTTCTCGGTCTTCATGCTTTCTAAATTTTTTCCTACCCGATTCAGCTTCTCCACGTTTGTGATCATATGCCACAACAATAGATTTTGTGTCTAATAAAACACCTTGTAGTCTTCCGTATGGACAAGCAATTACACAAACTTGCTCTCTAAACCAAGCAAACACAAAATAGAAAACTGCTGTAAAAATAAGTAGGGATACCAGTGTGCTTAGATGTGAGGTTGGTCCATCTGTTATGTAAGCAATAAGTTTATCACTGCTTATTAAATAGGCCAAAAAAACATTAGCGATGATGAAGGATATAAAAGCAAAAATTATAAATTTTAATCCTCTCTTTTTTATTTTTTCTGCATTCCAAGGTTGTTTAGCTAGGCGCATTTGTTTGCCTCGATCGCCTTCAATCCAATATTCAATTCTCCTAAAAACCATTTCCATAAATATGGTTTGCGGACAAATCCAACCGCAAAAAATACGTCCAAATGCTACGGTAAATAGGGTAATAAAGATTACAAAAATGAGCATTGAAAGTACAAATAGGTAAAAATCTTGTGGCCAAAACGGGAATCCGAAAATGTTAAATCGGCGTTCTAGGACGTTGAACATTAAGAATTGGTTCCCATTTATTTTAATGAATGGCGAAAAGAGAAGAATACTTAGTAAAAAATAACTGACTAACTTTCTGTAATTATAGAATTTGCCAGAAGGCTTTTTAGGAAATACCCAAGCCCGTTTTCCGTCTTCAGTAATCGTACCGATACTGTCTCTGAATATTTCGTTTTCTGGGGTTTCCAAACCGTTATCCTTTTTATTTAGTAAACATAACCTTGTTTAATTCTAAGATATGCTCTAAGTGCTTTTTGGGTATATCCTTAATAGAATTGTATCTACTATTATCCTATATATTGCCTTAAACAAGGACGCTTAATCCTTTGGTTTCAGGTGATCTAATTTTCTAATGTTATTAGCGTTCTATCTATTGTACCTCAACTGCGGGTGTTTCACTACCTTCAGTCTGAGCTTCTTCAGGACCTTCAGGATCTTCAGTGTTAATCATTATTTCTCCTTCAGGAGCCTTAGGATTAGCTGGTGTGGTACCTTGAAAGGTCATAACATAACTAGCCACTTGAGCCATTTCAAGAGGTTTTAATTGTGCTTTCCATGAAATCATACCTTTACCTGATCGGCCACCTTCAGAAATAGTTTTAAAAATGCTTTTAATATCACCACCTAAAATCCAATGCTCATCAGTAAGGTTTGGCCCAATACCTCCGCCGCCATCAGCCATGTGACAAGCCACACAATTGGCCTCAAAAACTTTCTTACCCGCAGCTAAATCTCCCGCTTCAGTAAGTTGGGTTACAGTATTAATATCAACCAAGCCTTTTGCTGTTTTTTTATAGGCTTCAATGGCTGTTTTAGCTTCAGCTAACTCTGTATCTAATTCTTCTATTTGATTTGGACCATTAAACACATGGTATCTTAAAAGGTAAACGGCTGCAAAAATGATGGAAATATAGAACCCATAAAGCCACCATGGTGGTAAATCATTATCTAGCTCTTTAATACCATCATAGTTATGATCTAAAATGATTTCACCTTCTTCTTCTATGGGTTTTTGTCCAAGAAGTTTAGTGTAGGTTTCACTTAACCATGTTAGTTTTACTGAACTTTCTTTCTCTGCTAGGAAACGTGCCTTAGCCTCTTCATCAAGTTTATGAAGCATGACATTTTCTAAGGCTCCAATAATAGCTTCAATGGCAATTAATATTAGTAAGACTAAAAGTAGGAATAATAAAACTACAGGGTATTCTACAAATGCAGGCTTATCTCCGGAGTCAATAAAGAATTCTACAGCTCCAAAAATGATAAAAAATACTATTGGAACTCGAATCCAGGATGGAACTAAATTTCTCATAATATATCGTCGTTTTGTTGGTTGTCTAAAGGAATGTTACTAACGGTTTTTATATAGTCTTTTTTAGCTGTAAACACCCAAAGAAATAGTGCTACAAAGAAGATAAAAAAGATTAGTAAAGAGATAATCGGGTAAATTTCAATACCTGCGATACTCTCCATATGATTTTTTACAAATTTTAACATGGTTAATAGTTTACAGGGTTATTGTTGTGCAACGTCAACTTTAATATCAGTTCCTAATCGCTGTAAATAAGCAATAAGCGCAACGATTTCTCTATTTTTCATTTCCACAAAATCTTCGCCATTAGCTGAAGCCGATTTTTTATCAGCTTCATAAGCGGTCACAAAATCAGGGTCAGAATAAAGGTTCTTTTCAATTTGCGCCCCTTGTTCAAGCATACTCGCTTGCGCATTGGCGATATCCTCTGGCGTATAAGGCACGCCTAATGTAACCATAGCTTCCATTTTAGCCTCAGTCTGAGATTTGTCTAGTGTGCTACTGCTGCCATTGATTAACCAAGGGTAGCGAGGCATAATAGATCCTGACGACGTACTTTGAGGATCATACATATGATTAAAGTGCCAATTGTCTGAATATTTCTGACCTAAGCGATGTAAATCTGGTCCAGTACGTTTACTTCCCCAAAGGAATGGATGGTCATAAACATATTCACCTGCTTTAGAGTATTCTCCATAACGTTCTACCTCATGCCTAAATGGACGTACCATTTGCGAATGACAGCCAACGCAACCCTCTCTAATATAAATATCACGGCCTTCTAATTCTAAAGGAGTGTAGGGTTGTACACTGGCAATAGTTGGAATATTAGATTTCACCATAATGGTAGGTACTATTTGAATAACACCTCCAATTAATATAGCTACTGTAGCTAATAAAGTTAATTGAATTGGTCTACGTTCTATCCAAGTGTGCCAGCCTTCATTAGCAGTTCGTTTGTTGGTTACTTTTTCTAAAGCCGGAGCTTCAGCAAGTTCGTCTTCAACTTTAGAACCTTGTTTTACAGTAACAATGATGTTGTATACTAAAATAAACATACCAATAATATACAAGGAACCACCAATAGCACGCATCCAGTACATAGGCATGATTTCTGTTACGGTTTCTAAAAAGTTTCCGTATACTAAAGTACCGTCAGGGTTAAATTGTTGCCACATGGAATACTGAGTAAAACCAGCAACATACATTGGTAATGCATATATAATGATACCTAAAGTTCCTAACCAGAAATGCAGATTAGCTAAAGCTAAAGAGTAAAGTTTTGTTTTAAATAGCCTAGGAATTAAATAATATATAATACCGAATGCCATAAAACCATTCCATGCTAAGGCACCTACGTGGACATGGGCTATAATCCAATCGGTGAAGTGCGCAACAGCATTAACACTTTTTAATGATAGTGTTGGTCCTTCAAAGGTGGCCATACCATAACCCGTAATGGCTACAACCATAAATTTTAAAACGGGATCTACACGTACCTTATCCCAGGCGCCACGCAAGGTTAAAAGGCCGTTTATCATACCTCCCCATGAAGGCATAAGAAGCATAACTGAAAATGCAACGCCTAAATTTTGAGCCCATTCAGGTAATGCTGTATATAATAAGTGATGCGGTCCTGCCCAAATGTAAATGAAAATTAATGACCAAAAGTGAACAATAGATAGTCTATACGAGTAAACCGGTCTATTTGCTGCTTTAGGTACAAAGTAGTACATCAATCCTAAAAATGGCGTGGTTAAAAAGAATGCCACGGCATTATGACCATACCACCATTGAACGAGTGCATCCTGAACTCCGGCATATACCGAGTAACTCTTCATAGCGCTAACAGGGAGTTCTAAACTATTGAATATATGCAGTACAGCAACGGTGACAAATGTGGCTATATAAAACCAAATAGCAACATATAAATGACGTTGTCTACGTTTTAAAATGGTCCATATCATATTAACACCAAAAACAACCCAAATAAGTGCAATGGCAATATCAATGGGCCATTCCAATTCGGCGTATTCTTTTGATGTAGAATAACCTAAGGGTAGTGAAATGGCGGCAGCGACAATAATTAATTGCCAACCCCAAAAGTTAATATTACTTAACAGGTCGCTAGCCATACGTGCTTTTAATAATCGTTGTAGCGAATAATAAATCCCTGCAAACATGGCGTTTCCTACAAAGGCAAAAATAACAGCATTGGTATGTAAAGGTCTTAGCCTACCAAAACTTAGCCAAGATATGCCATCTGTAAGGTTAGGGAATAGAAACATAAAGGCGAGTAGTAAACCTACTGCCATTCCTACAACGCCAAAAATTATAGTCGCATAGAGGAACTTGGTCACGATCTTGTTATCGTAATGAAACTGTTGCATTTCCATAATTAATTATTAGTCTTTTTGGTTAGTATTGTTTTTTCTGGTTTTTCTTTGATTAGTTCGTCTTCAAACAACATTCGGACGGAAGGGGTGTAGCTGTCATCATACTGACCGCTTTTTACAGCGACAATAAAAGCTATAAAAAAGCCAATAGCAACTATGATGCTGATTGCTAGCAAAATATATATAACGCTCATACCTATTTGAAGTTATGTTTCAAAAGTACTTTTATACCCATTTGTAAAATATGATTTTTGTCATGTTTTTCCAAGCTTATTTTAGTTTTTTGCCTAATAAATTTGTGGCTATTGTTGTAAAACCAACAATACTTATTGAGCTTAATGGCATTAAAATGGCTGCAATAACAGGTTTTAATTGACCCGTAACCGCAAAATATAATCCGATGGCGTTATAAATAAATGATAATACAAAACTCCATTTGATAATTTTAATGGCAGATTTTGAGGCTTTAATAAATTGATATAAGTTATTAAATTTGGAAGCATCTAAGATGGCATCACAGGCCGGTGAAAAAACATTCACGTCTTCAGAGATAGCAATGCCTACATTACTTTGCGCAAGTGCTCCAGCATCATTCAAGCCGTCACCTACCATCAATACTTTTGCTCCAGAGATTTGATGATGTTTTATATACTCTAATTTATCTTCTGGCTTTTGATTAAAGAATAGCTTAGTTTTTGCAGGTAATAATTTAGTTAGATTTTCCTGCTCCCCAGAATTATCACCAGATAGAATGACCAGATCATTTTCCTTTTTTAACTGATTAAAGAGTTTAGAAAGTCCCTTCCTGTATTGATTGTAAAATGTGAACTTACCCTTGTAAATGTTATTGCTACTTACATGAACGGCCGTATTTAAAACCCTGTTTTCAGGACTTAGACCAACATAAGAGGCAGACCCCACTTTTATTGAATCTTGATTTTTTTGCGATTCAATGCCTTTACCTATGTATTCTTGATAGTTATCTAAAGTGATGATATCATGTTCATCAAGAAGGTTGTAAAGCGACCGGCTTAATGGGTGATTAGAGTTTCTTAAGGTGCTTTTAAGTAGTATTTCTTCGTCAGTGGATAAGTTATAGCCTTCATAGGTAATGGCTGTTTCTTTATTGGCAGTTATGGTACCTGTTTTATCAAAAATGATGGTGTTAATTGCTGCCAACTGTTCAATGACCAAGGCGTTTTTTGCATATAATTTCTCTTTTCCAAAAATGCGTAATAAATTCCCAAAAGTAAAAGGTGCAGCTAATGCAATGGCACATGGGCAGGCGATGATTAAAACAGCGGTAAATACATTTAATGCCTTAGAACTATCCGCAAATAACCAGTACGTTGTGGCAACAATAGCTATAGCTAATAAGGCTATGGTAAATCGCTTGCTAATCATGTTGGTTATATTGGTAAAACCATCCGCTTTGTTCTTATTAAAAACGTCATTACTCCAAAGTTGAGTTAAATAACTTTGCTCTACTGTTTTTAAAACATCAACTTCTATACTGCCTTGCAATTGTTTGCCCCCTGCGAATAATTTATCCCCAGATTTTTTCGAAACGGCTTCTGATTCGCCGGTTACAAAACTATAATCAATTTGAGCTTTGCCTTTAATTAAAATGCAATCTACTGGAATCAGCTCTTCATTTCTTATGAGTAATCGATCGCCTTTCTTAATGTCATACACCTGAACAGATTCCTCTTCACCACTGTTTTTGATTTTAGTAATACCAATAGGGAAATATGATTTATAATCTCGTTCAAACGACAAAAAGCTATAGGTCTTTTGCTGAAAGAATTTACCAACTAAAAGGAAAAATATTAATCCAGATAAGCTGTCAAAAAAGCCTGTGCCCAAATTTAAAGAGATTTCAATGGTACTTCTAATGAAAAGAACCGATACACCTAAGGCTATCGGCACATCAATATTCAGAATTCCAGAGGTTAAACCTTTGTAAGCTGAAATAAAATAATCTCGAGCACAATAAAAAACAACAGGAAGTGAAAAACTAAACATGAGCCACCTAAAAACAGGTGCGTATTGTTCAATCCAAAATCCGTTCACTTGAAAATATTCGGGAAAGGATAAAAACATGATATTGCCAAAAGCAAAACCGGCAACCCCAAGTTTGTAAATAAGTGACCGGTCTATATTTTTTTTTCCAATACTATAGTCGTCTAGACTAATAAAGGGTTCGTAACCAATTTTACTTAATAGTTTGACTAGGTTTTTTAAGCTGAGGTGATCACTTTGATATGTGACTCGAACATTTTTCTTACCAAAATTTACGATGGATGCAGAAATGGCAGGGTTAAGTTTATTTAAGTTTTCAAGAATCCAAATGCAGGAGCTGCAGTGAATATGTGGGATGTACAGGGTAACAATTTGTGTTTTGTCATCGTTAAATTCTAGTAGGCTATCAACAATTTTTTGATTGTCTAAAAAGTTGTATTTGCCCTCTACTTCCTTAGGCGTGGCTCCTGGAGAATCTTGTAAATCGTAATAGCAGGTTAAATCATTGGCAGAGAATATCTCGTACACGGTTTTGCAACCGTTACAACAAAAAGATTTATTATCATAGACTACTTCAGAATCAGAAAAATCTAATCCACAGTGGAAACATGATTTATGCTCCATAAAAATTTGCTCAATTATACCTATTACAAAAGTGATAAGTTAATGAATAATTAAATATGATATCTGTCATGTTTTATTTATTTTTACGCTATTATAATTTATTCCTATGAGCAAATGTGAACAATGTATAATTAAGCAGTTTAACTCTTTAAAAGCGCTTACAAAAGATGAGCTTGTGCGTATTTCTGGATGCAAAACATCAAGAATTATTAAAAAAGGCGAAATTATTTTTGATGAAGGAGAAACATTAAACGGTGTTTTTTGTGTTAAAGAGGGCATTTGTAAACTGTCTAAATTAAGTGAAAACGGGAAAGATCAGATTGTTAAAATGGTAGTTAAAGGCCAACTTCTTGGTCAACGTTCTTTGATTAGCGAAGAGGCCTCTAATTTACAGGCTATCGCTTTGAATGATATGGAGGTTTGCTTTATTCCAAAAAGTGAAATTTTTGCAGATTTACAAAAGAACTCAAAGTTTTCTTTTGAGGTGTTAAAGGATATGGCTCATGATTTAAGAGATTCAGATGATATTATTGTTAATATGGCACAAAAATCTGTGAGGCAACGTTTAGCAGAAACTTTGGTCTATATAAGAGATAGTTTTGGTACTAATCCAGATGGCACTTTAAGTGTGCTATTATCTCGTGAAGATTATGCGAATATTGTAGGTACTGCTACTGAATCTGCCATTAGAGTACTTTCACAATTTAAAAAAGAGAAATTAATTTCTACTGTTGGGAAGTATATTAAAATTGAAGACTTGGCAGGATTAAAACGCGTTGAATAGAGATTAAAATCTAAAAGCGATCTGCACAGTAATAAAGTATAAAAATAAAAAAGACTCTAATTTTAGAGTCTTTTTTATTTATTCTATGCTTGTTTTCTTACTTAAAACTTTTTAGTGTTTGGAAAGGAGATGTTTCTACGTTTTCCATTAACTCTTGATATGCATCCCATGAGGTGTTGATGAGTGTATTGGTTTTTTCAAGACCATGGTCTAAAGCATCTTTTGCCTGTTTAATCAACTCGTTTTCTGTTTTTGTGATGCCGTTTACTCGGCTTTCTACATAATATCGGGCAGATTTTAATCTAGAATTTATATTAGGAATAGGGCTTCTTACAATGCCCTGTCTTTTGTCCTGTTTTCCTAAAAACAAGTCTATGACGGCATTTATTTCTTTTATTATTTCATTTGAAGCCTCAATTTCTTTTTTATATTTTTCCTTGTCTAATTCCTGGAAACGAACTTTAAAATCTTTTGCTATTTTTTTTCTTTGATTCAACTGTTCTAGGGCATCGGCCATAGTTTTTTGCATGCTTTCAATAGTTTTACCGCTTTCATAAATGGCATTAATTGATGCAAGGGTTTGTTCAATCCTAGGATCTTTTTTTACGGTGATCCAAGCTTCGGATGTAAGGTCCTTATAATGGAGTACAATTTTGTATTTCCCAGGTTTAACTTTTAGACCGGAAGGTTCTTCTTTGGTTTTAGAGATTTCTCGAGTCGCTTTCTTTGGACCTTTTTCCTTAAGTTTCCATTGTATTTTATGTAGCCCACTTGCTTTGGGAGCGACTTCCTTTTTTGTTCTAATTAAGCGATCACCGTCATAAATTTTTAATGTGATAGAATCTTTTTTAATCACTTTGTTTTCGGTCTCAGTACTATCTGTTACTGTAGAAGCCTCGTTTTGGTCAATGGTTATTAAATACGATAATTCAGCACCTGTTTTCCTATTATCACCATTGTAAATGGCATCTGCTCCAAAGCGTGATCCAGAAGGTCTTTGAAGGGCAGCTAAATAGGCAGCAGGCGGGGTAAATAGTTTTAATTCTGTTTTTAAAACTTCGTTATTTATCGCTATTTCTCGTAAGGGGCGAATATCATCTAAAACCCAAGCTGCACGGCCAAACGTACCTATAATTAAATCATTTTCTCGTGGATGAATAACTAAATCTTTTACGGGTACCGTTGGAAAGCCTTCAGTCCATTTTTGCCAATTGGTTCCAGCGTCAATTGAGACATATAAACCATCATCAGTTCCTAAAAATAAAAGATTGCTAGTTTCAGGGTCTTCAACTATGGCTAAGGCATAACTTTTAACATCAGTGGCATCTACTATTCGTTTCCAGGTTTTACCGTAATTAGTCGTTCTATACGCGTAAGGCATATAATTAAAGCGTCTATAGTCATTGGCTATAAGCAATGCTTCTCCTTTGTTTTTATTAGAGGCTTTTATCTGTGGTATCCAACTGCCTTTAGGAAGATCTTTAATGTTTTGCGAAACGTCTGTCCAAGTATCACCGCCATCTTTTGTAATATGCACTTTGCCGTCATCTGTACTTACCCAAAGCATATCATTTTCAATAGGCGAAGGTTCAATGACCAGTATGGTACAGTGGTTTTCAGCCCCAGTAGCATCAATTGTCAATCCGCCACTATTTCTTTGATTAAGCTTATCAGGATTGTTAGTTGTTAAATCTTCTGAAATGATAGACCATGTTAAGCCTTTATCGGTAGATTTATGAACGAATTGACTCCCAAAATACAACGTGTTGTAGTCATAAGGATCCATGCTTATGGCAGCGTTCCAATTAAACCTTAAAAGTATATTGGGATCTGGGTGTGTAGGTTGTACTTTAATATTATTACCCGTTTCAGAATCATAATAGCTAACCGAGCCCTGTTGGCTCATAGACCAACCATATCTTGAATCTTCTTTATCAGGAATAACATCAAACCCATCACCAAATGAAATTTCTTGCCAGTATGCATTTCTTATGCCTTGATGACGCCAAACATAGGCAGGTCCTTTCCAAGAACCATTGTCTTGCATGCCACCATAAACGTTGTAAGGAATCTCGTTATCTACATTAATATGGTAAAACTGAGCAACAGGTATATTACCAATAAATCGCCAAGTTTTACCACCATCATGAGAAATGTTTAAGCCACCGTCATTACCATCAATCATAAAATTTCCATGGTATGGGTGAATCCAAAAGGCATGATGGTCTGGGTGTACACCGCGGTCTGTATTATAAGCTGGCATAAGTTGACTAAAATGTTTTCCGCCGTCCTGACTGACATTAACATACGTGAAAATGGAATAAACCCGATTTTCATTTTGTGGGTCTACATAAATTTCAGAATAATAAAATGGACGGTCTCCTTTGTCTTTTTTATCATTTACTAGATGCCAATTAAAACCGCCATCCTCACTTTTATAGAGTGCATTCTTTTTTGCCTCAACAAGGGCGTAAATAACATCAGGTTTATTAGCTGCAATGGCAATACCAATCCTTCCTAAATCACCCTTAGGGAAGCCGTCGTCTTCAGTGATTTTTTTCCAAGTATTACCACCGTCATGTGTAATGTGAAGCCCTGAACCTTCCCCTCCTGAATTAAAAAACCAAGGGTCTCGCTTATGCTCCCACATCGCGGCGATCAATTTATTAGGGTTTTTTGGGTCCATAACCAAATCTGCCGCTCCCGTTTTATTATTAATAAATAGTATGTTATTCCAGGTTTTACCACCATCCGTTGTTTTGTAAACACCACGCTCAGGATGTTTGCCCCATGGTGATCCTATCGCTGCGGCATATATAATGTCTGGATTATTTGGGTCTATTATAACACGATGAATATGTCGCGTCTGTTCAAGTCCCATTAAAGTCCAAGTTTTTCCGGTATCTAATGATCTATAAATACCGTAACCGCCATTTAAACTATTCCGAGGATTACCTTCTCCGGTACCCACCCAAATAACACTTGGGTTTGATTGTTGAATGGCAACCGCTCCAATCGATGCTGTAGCCTCTTTTTCAAATATGGGAGTCCATTTAACACCGCCCGATGTAGATTTCCATAATCCGCCAGAGGCAGTGCCAACATACATAATATCCTCATTACTGTTAACAACATCTATGGCAGTAACTCTTCCAGACATACCTCCTGGACCAATATTCCGAGGGGTCATGTCTTTAAATAATTCCATTTCTAATTTTTGTGCAAATAAACTTGTTGATATAAAAAGAGATATCAGTAGGTAGGTGTATTTCATGTGGCTATTTTTTAGTCGAATAAAAATAATAAAAACTTATGAAGTCATTGTATAAATAAATGTTAACGCCTGAATAAAGTTTGTGAAAAGCACTATTTTTATAACGCTATGGATAATAAGAAAAAGAAAAGAAAGGGTTTTGTATTCAAAAAGTATGAAGCGCCTCATCAATCACCTTTTGATAAACTATTTGAGATATTTAAAGAACTTATAACGCACACCTCGGGTGATTTTGATGAAGCCATGGATTGGCTTCGTGAATTAGACAAAGAGTATAAACTAACAACTCCTGAATATACCTTAGAAGACTTTATTGAAGATTTAAAGAAGAAGGGGTTTATTAAAGAAGAAATTGATCCTGATGGCAATGGCGGAATGGCCATTACAGCAAAGACTGAACGTGCCATAAGGCAGCAGGCACTTGATCAAATATTTGGAAAAATTAAGCGCAGCGGACAAGGTAATCATAAAAGTAAAAGTCCTGGTATTGGCGATGAACATACCGGAGATTTTAGGGGGTACCAGTTTGGAGATGCTTTAGATAAGGTGTCTATGACCGAGAGTTTAAAAAACGCTCAAATTAGTCATGGTATTGGTGATTTTACTTTATCTGAAGCCGATTTGGTAGTTGAGGAAACCATGCATAAATCACAGATGAGTACGGTGCTTATGATAGATATCAGTCATAGTATGATTTTATACGGTGAAGATCGCATTACACCGGCCAAAAAAGTGGCTATGGCTCTTGCTGAACTCATTACAACGCGTTACCCAAAAGACACGCTGGATATCATTGTTTTTGGAAATGATGCATGGCAAATAGAAATTAAGGATTTACCCTATTTAAAGGTTGGTCCATACCATACCAATACAGTAGCAGGTTTGCAATTGGCTATGGATTTACTGAGACGAAAACGGAATACGAACAAGCAAATTTTTATGATTACAGATGGAAAGCCAAGTTGTTTAAGGCTTCCTGACGGCGAATACTATAAAAACAGCATGGGTTTAGATACCCATATAGTGAATAAGTGCTATGCCATGGCGCAACAGGCGAGAAGGTTACACATTCCAATAACAACATTTATGATTGCACAAGATAACTACCTCATGCAATTTGTAAGAGAATTTACTTATGCCAATCAAGGAAAAGCATTTTATACTGGTCTTAAAGGACTTGGAGAAATGATTTTTGAAGATTATGAAACAAATAGAAAAAAAAGAATTAGAGGATAAATATGAAAATAGAAAATATAAAAAGTTTAGGTGACTTAAAAGAATTTGGGTACACGAGTAAAACAATCAAGGATGAATTGAGAGATAATTTAATTCAAAAGATAAAAGACAAAGAAACCACTTTTGAAGGTGTTCATGGTTATCAAAACACTGTTATTCCGGAATTGGAACGCGCTATATTGTCTAGGCATAATATAAATTTATTAGGCTTAAGAGGGCAGGCAAAAACACGTTTAGCACGCCTAATGTTAAACTTGTTAGACGAATATATTCCCTATGTTAAAGGTTCAGAAATTAATGATGACCCATTCAACCCCATTAGCAGATATGCCTTAGAGCTTATTACAAAGGAAGGTGATCAAACACCAATTTCATGGTTGCATAGAAGTGAGCGTTTTGCTGAAAAGTTAGCAACACCAGATGTTACAGTTGCCGATATTATTGGCGATGTAGATCCAATAAAAGCCGCAAATTTAAAACTGAGTTATGCGGATGATCGTGTGATACATTATGGGATGATACCAAGGGCTAACCGTTGTATTTTTGTAATTAATGAGCTTCCTGATTTACAGGCAAGAATACAGGTAGCACTTTTTAATATTTTACAGGAGGGTGATATTCAAATAAGAGGCTTCAAGCTAAGGTTGCCACTCGATATTCAATTTTTGTTTACTGCAAATCCAGAAGATTATACCAATAGAGGCAGTATTGTAACACCTCTTAAGGATAGAATTGGTTCGCAGATTTTAACGCATTACCCTGAAGATATAGAAACAGCTAGAATGATAACACAGCAGGAGGCGAGTATTGTAGAAAGTCAGAAGAGTACTGTTATTGTTCCTGATTTAGCGAGAGATCTATTAGAGCAAGTTGTTTTTGAAGCTAGAGAATCAGAATTTATAGATGCTAAAAGTGGCGTAAGTGCGCGGTTGAGTATAACGGCTTTAGAAAACCTCTTAAGTACAGCCGAAAGGCGTGCATTGATTGCTGGAGATCGGTTAACATGCTTACGTTTATCAGATTTTGTTGGCATTATTCCTTCCATAACGGGTAAGGTTGAGTTGGTTTATGAAGGCGAACAAGAAGGCGCAGCCGTAGTGGCTTATAATTTAATAGGAGAGGCAGTTAAAAGTTTATTTCCAGAGTTTTTTCCTGGCATTGAAAAACTTAAAAAACAGAATGAAGAAGGTCCTTATGACGATATTATTTCTTGGTTTTTTAATTTAAAGGATGGTTTTGAGCTTATGGACGATTTACGGGATAAGGAATATATGGATTTGTTAGATTCCGTCACACCTTTAAATGATTTATTGGGAGAATATCAACCAAATTTGTCAAAACAAGACAGTTATTTTGTAAAGGAATTTGTGCTATGGGCATTGGTTGAATTTAAGCAATTGAGTAAAAAAAGATTTACAGAAGGCATTCAGTTTAAAGATCCATATGGTAGTTTTATAAATGGAATTTAGAAGGTTTTAAGGTTTTCAAATTCATATTTTAATGCCGTTTAATTTTATTATATGTATTTACAACCCGGTATTTTGTTATTCTCTTAAAAATAATATTCATACACATTATAAAAGCGATTTTTAACGATTATGGGCAATTTTTGGCTAAATTAAGTCAATAATCGTTCGTTTTTTGTGATTTTTTAGTTGAAATTCACGTAAAACGATAAATCATGTTTTTTATATATGGATGCAAATCTTGCCAAGAAGAGTGCTATAAAGCTCTTGTCTTTTGATATTGATAACACATTAATAGACTTTCATACGTATAAGAGTAATTTTCGTAAAGTTTGGAAAAAGTATAAGCCTTCCAAGGATGTATTATTAACTTATAATACTGGTCGATTAATTGATGATGTGCTCCACCTCATTGAGACGCGTGTTCTACCTGAGCCAGACTATATTATTTCGGGTGTTGGTACACATATTTATAATTTCAAAACAAAAAGTCTGGTCAAAGAATTTAATGATGTCTTAGATGACGGATGGAATTTGGAGGCCGTTGAAGAGGTTATAAAGAATATAGAGCACCCCATTAGTGAACAGCCAACTAAATTTCAGCATTCATATAAACGGAGTTACTTCTTTCATAATGCTACTGTAGCCTCTATTGAAAGTGTGGAACAGGGTTTTGTGAATGCCAATATGGATATTAATGTTGTGTATTCTGGTGACAAGTTTTTAGATATACTTCCAAAATTTGCAAATAAGGGTAATGCCCTGCAGTGGTTACTTAAGAAATTGGATATTAAGTCATCCGAAACTTTGGTAGCTGGTGATAGTGGCAATGACTCTGCCATGTTTGACTTAAGGGATGTAAAAGGCATTGTTGTTGCTAATGCACACGAAGAGTTGTACCAATATACCAAGCACCGTCAAGTTTATCATTCAGAAAAAGAGAAAAGTGATGGTATTATTGAAGGTTTGGTCTATTATGAAATACTTTCTGAGGACGCTATTATTGCAAGCAATGTTGATCATACTGATGACTTTTTTATAAAGCAAGAATTAAGTCATGTGGCTGATGAAGATGAGGATGAGAAGGTCGCTTTTATTAGAGAAGGCTATAAAAAAGCTATTGATGCTTTAAAAAAGAACATAACACCTTTAGGTTTTTCGGCATGTTCAATAAAAGACAATGTGGCTCATGGTACTGATGAAAATTATTATAGTGTTTGGGCGCGTGATGGGGCCATAACCGTAATAGGAGCCTTGCCTTTAATTTATAAGGATGAGGAGATACATCAATGTGCCCGTCAAACGCTTATAACTTTATTTGAGCATATTTCTAGAAACGGACAAATTCCATCAAATGTGCGTATTAAAGATAATATTCCCGATTACTCGGGGGTAGGAGGTATTTGTTCTATTGATAGTGGTATTTGGGTAGTTATCGCGTTTTACGAGTATGTGAATGTGACTAAGGATATTGAATTCCTTAGAAAATATATTTCTGATATAAAGGAAACCATGCGCTGGCTAGGAGCTCATGATAGTAATAATGATGCTTTGTTAGAAATACCAGAAGCAGGCGATTGGACCGATTTATTTGGAAGAAGTTATAATATTCTTTATGATGAAATTCTTTGGTATCGCTCTAATGTGTGTTTCGGGCGTATGTTAGAAATGCTCGGCGATTCTGAGCAAGCAGGAGAGTTCATTCGCTGGTCTCAAGTCATTAAAAAAGAGATTGTTCAAAATTTTTGGCCTTCTACACAACAACAATTATTTCAATCTGTTTCTTTTGCCGAAAAGCAATTTACTCTTGGGGATACATCCTATTTAATTGCGCAAACTACACCTTTTGATTTTAGTTGGAGATGTGATGTTTTCGGTAACGTACTAGCCTTTTTACATGGCACTATAGACGCAGAAAAAGCGCACCAAACCTTTCGTTTTATGCTAGGAGTTGGTGTGAATGATCCGTTTCCTGTAGCCAATGTTTACCCTGTAGTAAGTCCAGGAGATCCAGATTGGCGACCATACTATACAGTAAACTTATTAAATCTACCAAATCATTATCACAATGGGGGAATATGGCCGTTTGTTGGCGGTTTTTGGGTGAAGTTTGTTAATAAACTAGGCTTTAAGGAAATGGCTATTTCAGAATTGTATAAACTGGCTCAAATAAATAAAGAAGGTATTACAGAAGAGTGGGAGTTTACAGAATGGGCACACGGCACTACCGGAAAACCAATGGGGAAAGCGTATCAGGCATGGTCGGCGGCTCAATATATATCTGCCTGCCATGATTTAAAGATTATAAAAAAATAAATTAAATTAAACTAAATATTATGAAGTCGATACTAATGATCTCCTTACACGGATATGTTGCTGCAAACCCAGAACTTGGAAAACCAGATACAGGTGGCCAAGTGGTTTATGTTTTAGAATTAGCTGAGCGCTTTAGTCGGCTTGGTAAACGCGTAGATCTGGTAACACGGCAGTTTGAGGATCAACCCGAATATGATGTTGTTGATGAAAATTACAGTATTTGGCGCATTCCTTTCGGAGGCAAGAATTTTATCCGAAAAGAAGATATGCACGAGCACTTGAAAAAGTTTGTTACCAATACGCTGGCAGCCATCAAAAAGGAAAACAAAAAGTATGATGTTGTGTATTCTCATTATTGGGATGCCGGTTGGGCTGGACAAAAAATAGCCGAAGAATTGGGGATATCGCATGTGCATACACCACATTCGGTGGGATGGTGGAAACAGCATACCATGGGAAGCGATATGGATGAGAAGGAAATGGAGAAAACGTATCGTTTTAAAGAACGCAT
The DNA here is from genome assembly GCF_014651495.1 of Algibacter mikhailovii. Lineage (GTDB taxonomy): Bacteria > Bacteroidota > Bacteroidia > Flavobacteriales > Flavobacteriaceae > Algibacter_E > Algibacter_E mikhailovii. Next base: position 433,334 of record NZ_BMWZ01000004.1, on the reverse strand, counting down.
TAGAAAAGAGTATTTTGTATATCAAATGTGTAACCATATTATTGCGACAACCTTGCCTCAGGTAGATTTGTTAACCAAGCAATATGATGTACTGCCAAAAAACTGTACCATGATTCCTCCTGGTATTGATGAGAATCGTTTTTTTCCTGTGCCTTCTAAAGAGAATGATAAAATACGGGTGAAGTATGACATTCATCCCACTGATATATTAACCTTGGGTAGAATGGCACATAATAAAGGTTATGATTTGTTAATACAAGCATTACCTACCGTCTTCGAATTATGTCCTGAGGCACGCTTGGTGGCTGCCATTGGAAGCGATAATTCCAATCAAGATGATCAAGGGGTGAAAACCCTCAAGAAACTGGCAACGGAATTAGGTGTGATGGATAAAATAAAATGGAAAAGTTATATTGCTGATGAAGACTTAGCGAATGTGTATCGCTCGGCTAATATTTTTGCTATGCCTTCGCGTTATGAACCTTTTGGGATGGTAGCTATTGAGGCTATGGCTTGTGGTACGCCTAGTGTGATTACGGTACATGGCGGCCTTTACGATTTAATAGACTTTGGGAATCAAGCCCTCTTTGCAGATCCACATAGATCAAAGGAATTTGGTGCCATGATGGCTATGCCATTGCTATACCCTAAAATGCGTAATGAATTATCAGTTGAGGGGGCACGCTTCGCTAGACGAAATTTTGGATGGACCGGTATTGCTAAACGCATGATTCAAGTATTTAAGAGCTCTATTAATCAAAATACAATGGAGGCCAACATATTTTATTAGACCGATAATTTTTTAAGTAATTTTAAAGCATTGAATACACAAAACAATGAGTCACATAGTTTGCTTTGGCGAAATTTTATGGGATATTTTTCCTGATACTAAAAAAATTGGTGGTGCACCCTTAAATGTGGCTTTGCGTTTGGCATCCTTTAATCAAAGGGTGAGTATGATTAGTGCGGTTGGTCAAGATCGTTTAGGTGATGCCTTAATCACCTATTTAAAAGATAATCAGGTGGAGTCTGAATGTATTCAGCAATTGAATACCTTTAAAACGGGAGAGGTATTGGTAAAGCTCAATGCTAAAGGGGTGGCCACTTATAACATTGAATACCCTTGTGCATGGGATCGTATCGCGGTTACAGAGTCTGCAACTGCAATTGTAAAACAGGCCGATGCTTTTGTTTATGGAAGTTTAATAGCAAGAGATAACGTCTCTAAAAACACCTTATTTACTTATTTGGAATTGGCCAAATATAAAATATTTGACCTTAATCTTAGAGCACCATTTTATTCTAAAGTACTATTGCAGGAATTGATGCAAGTAGCGGACGTTATTAAATTTAATGATGAAGAACTCTTTGAGGTAAGTGCTTTTTTAGGTTCGCCATATCGAGGTTTAGAACAGAACATAAATTATATTGCCCGAAAAACAAATACTTCAAGTATTTGCGTTACTAAAGGGGCTTTTGGTGCGGTATTGTTGCACCAAGAACGGTTGTACTATAATAGCGGATACAAAGTTGAGGTTGTAGATACTGTTGGGGCAGGTGATTCTTTTTTAGGAACCCTTGTTAGTCACCTCATGGATGAGGTGTCTCCTCAAATGGCCATTGATATGGCCTGCGCTGTTGGTGCTATGGTGGCTCAAAGTGAAGGTGCCAATCCTAAAATAAGTGTCTCCGAGATTACGGACTTTATGGGAGAATGACTATATAGTTATACAGATTTTGAATACTCTACTTTTTCTTAAGGAAAACTCCTGAAAGAGGGTTTATGTGCAAGTCTCTTTACGTATATTTATATGGTTTTATGTCAAGGATAATCATTTTAAACGGTTTTTATTTAGCATCATTAGTTATACATTGGTGGGGTATATGACAGTTTTAAATATTCTTTTTAGTGACATAGGTTTATCTTAGAAGTGCCTACAGTTTTATGATGTGTGCTGTTTGGATATAACCAGTTTACCAACCGTATTTGGGTATTCTCAGAATAAATTATTACGAACACTATGAAAAACACGCTATTTCTTATTTTATTTAGTCTTTCAATTTCAGCGCAACAATATAACGGCCTGTTCAACTTTACCTATTCAGAGAAAGGATCCCCTTATAATGAAACTGGGACTACTGAAAGTTTAATCCTTGAAGTCAATGACTTAGAATCTAATTTCCTCTATGTAAACTACCTGAGTCAAGGCCTTGGTAATAATGATTTAGGATTAGATAGAGGGAAAATTGGGAGTCAACAAATTGTCTACTTTCAAAAAGCAGGAAACAAACTCCTGCTTATTCAACCTAACCTTAAGTTTCGTGCAACTACAAAAAACCAACTCGAAAAAGCATCAGTAGAGCAAGCTTTTGGGAAAAGTGTTTTGTTTGGTTTTCCAATTTTAGGTAAAACCGAAAAAGGCTATGAAATTGATTTAACGCCTTTTTTAATGCAAGATGTCTTTAATGTAGCAGGTCAATTACAAAAAAGTAAACAAGGAAATTACAGTATTAATAAACAACGTTCTGCTTTGAATTTAGAGCGAACCAAAGCATTTCCTAAGAATGTTGAATTCGAAACGTTAATTACACTACAAGGTAAGCCCACGGGGACTAAATTGAAATCGGTTGTCCCGAATACCCATTATGTCACCACTTACCAGCACCACTCATTTATTGCCTTGCCTGAGCCCGGTTATGAAACCAGAGCGTACCACCCCAATTGTGGATCATGGGATTTTAGTTACTACGATTATGCAACACCTATTGAAGAAAATATTAAAAAACAACTTATCGAGAGACATCGTTTGGTAAAGAAAAACCCTGAAGAGGCCATTTCTGAAGCCGTAGAGCCAATCATATATTACCTTGACAATGGAACCCCTGAACCAGTTCGTTCAGCCTTATTGGAAGGAGGAGCTTGGTGGAATCAAGCTTTTGAATCAATTGGCTATAAAGATGCTTTTCAAATTAAAATATTGCCTGACGATGCTGACCCTTTGGATGTGAGGTATAATGTTATTCAATGGGTTCATAGATCGACCAGAGGTTGGAGTTATGGCGCATCTATAACAGATCCTAGAACAGGAGAAATAATAAAAGGACATGTGAGTCTAGGTTCTTTGCGTATTAGACATGACTATATGATTGCCAAAGCTATAAGTAATAAACCTTATGCATCAACAAACAACAAAGAGCAAGAGATGTTGAATATGGCTGTTGCAAGAATTAGACAACTCTCTGCGCATGAAATAGGGCATACATTGGGGTTTCAGCACAATTTTGCGGCTAGTGTTAATGACAAAGCTTCTGTAATGGATTATCCGCATCCTACTTTTGAATTGCGTGGTGATGAAATCACTTACAATGCTGCATATGCCACAGGTATTGGTAAATGGGATAAAATTGCTACGGCTTTCGCCTATGGCACCGGAAGTCATTCAGAGCGCGTAAGCAGTCTTAATAAAGCATTAAAAGACGGCTTTAAAAACATGAGCGATAGTGACGTTATTCCCGGGGGAGTTAGCAGCACGGGCCACCGTTGGGACAATGGTGCAGATGCGACGGCCGAACTAGAACGTATTTTAACTGTCCGTCAAGTTGCAATGCATCAATTCTCTATTGATAATATTGATGAAGGTGAAGCCATAAATACATTAGAAGATCTTTTTGTTCCCATCTACTTTATGCATCGCTACCAAATCGAGGCAGCCGTTAAATCTGTTGCCGGAATGGACTACCACCGTGCCACTAAAGGTGATGGTGGAAAGGCTGCCAGCATCCTACCTAAAAACCAACAATTATCAGCCTTAAATGTAATTTTGAAAAGTATTAGTCCTAAGGAACTTGCTATACCAATAACACAATTACCCCTTTTTCCCCCACGCCCTTCTGCGACAAAGTCTAACGAAAATTTCAAAGGAACTACAGGTATTGCTTTTGATGCCATAAGCGCAACTACAATGAATGTTTCCCATACACTTAAACTACTCTTGCATCCCCAACGGGTTTCGAGATTATATCAACAGCACGTGCTAGATAATGAACAATTGGGATTAGAAGAAACCTTAGATACTATTTTAGTAAATAGTATCTATACCGCAATGCATAAAGATAGCTACTACCAAAGCATCCAACAAAATACAAGCTACATAATATTAGACCTATTGATGGGCTTATCTCAGAGTGATAAGATCTTACCACAGGTGAAGAGCATAATTGACCATAAGCTCAAGGAGGTTCAAAATCAATTAGCTAAGACCAAAAATAAATCGGTATTTAGTTTAGCTATTCAAGAACGTATAGCCAACTACTTTGAGCATCCAAATGCTATTAAGTCCTATAAAATTCCAGATATACCAATGGGATCACCTATTGGGTCATATTGTGATACCTATTAAAATAATGTTTGATTCCCTTGGAAATTGAAACGAACTAATTGATCAAAATACGATTTGCCTAACACCAAATTCATTCAAACGCCTTAAGGCAGACTTGATCTGCCTTCATTTAAGTTACCGCGATTTAATATTAGCCTCACAGAGCCTTATGATTTCCTTTATCCGTTTTTGGATAGTAGCTTCTCGCTTGGCATTTTTTATCCAGGATAAGTAACTTTTTTGATACCCTTTGGCGAAGTTTTGGTAGTTCTCAAAGGCCTTAGGATTGTTGTTAAAAGCAGCTTGTAAATTATCCGGGATAACGCCATTTTCTACATCATCCATCGCGGTCCATGTCCCTGTTCTCTTAGCTAATTCAATCATTTTATAGCCAGATTCTTGCATTAATCCGTCTTGGATTAAAGCCGTTACATATTTTTTGTTCAGCGCACTCCAAGTGCTTTTAGGATTTCTTGGGCAGAAATATTGCCGTCTTTTACCATGGCCCAAACTTTTTACAGTAGAATCTATCCAGCCAAAACAAATGGCGACTTTTACAGCTTCGTCCCACCGCATCGTTGGTATATTCATTTCAAGTTTGTAAAAAATAAGGTAAACCGCTTTTTCCTTATCATGATTTTTTAGCAACCATGCATACCAATCCGTATCACGTTCAAAGTGTATTTCTTGAAAATCTGACAAGGCTTATAGTTCTTTATGGTTTACATAAAAATCCTCGTCAATACTGAAGGCTGATATCTTTGAATCGGTTTTAAGTTGTTGCCATTCTGAATTTGGATACAACCATTGTTCAGTGCCATTAATTTTAATTTGAATAGGCATATCAAAGTCATTAACAATATTAGTCCATCGGTATTTTATTTCATTTTTATCAATGGCGTACTCTAATGCGGGGATTTGAATTGTTCTCAAGTATTGATTAAAAAAAGCCGTTAAATCAATCTCAGAATGTTCACTAATATAGTTTTCAATCGCTTTAGTAGTTACTGTTTTATGATAAAAGGTCATATTCAGTCCTCTCAATATTTTGCGCCATTTTTCATCATCTTCAATCAACTGTCTTAATGTGTGCAGCATATTGGCGCCCTTGAAGTACATGTCTGGTGATCCTTCTTTATTCACATCATACACTCCAATAATTGGTATTTCGTTAGCAATACTCTTTCGGGTGCCAATAACATATTCAGAAGCAGCCTGTTTCCCATAATAATAGTCCAAAAACAAACTTTCAGAATAGGCTGTAAAACTCTCATGAATCCATAAATCGGCAATGTCTTTTGCTGTTATGCTATTTGCAAACCATTCATGCCCGGATTCATGAATGATGATAAAGTCAAATTTTAGGCCCCATCCAGTACCCGAGAGGTCTCTGCCCAGGTAGCCGGTCTTATATTTATTTCCATAAGTCACTGAACTTTGATGCTCCATCCCAAGATAGGGCACTTCTACTAATTTGTAACCATCTCTATAAAATGGATATTGTCCAAACCAATATTCAAAAGCTTTCATCATTTTTGGAGCATCCTTGAAGTGTTCCTTAGCCTTTTCAAGATTATATTTCAATACGTAATAATCCATATCTAAAAGGCCTCCCATGCCATTGTATACTTCAGAGAAATTTGTGTAATCTGCAATATTTATATTGACGCCGTAATTATTAATAGGACTTTTAACAATCCACGTATAAGTTTTAGTGTCATCAATACGTTCCACACGTCTTAGTCTGCCGTTTGAGACATTCATTAATTTTGCGGGCACATTGACACTTATTTGCATACTGTCTACTTCATCATACATATGGTCTTTACATGGCCACCAAACACTTGCACCTAAGCCTTGACAAGACGAGGCTACAAAGTGATTGTTATTTTCATCTTTTTTCCAAGATATACCGCCATCCCAAGGCGCATTTACGGCTTCTTTTGGATGCCCTTCGTAATACACATCTAGGCTATTAATGGCTGCTAATTCTTGCTTGCTGTCTAGGTGAATAAAATGTGCATTACCATCATGTATTATTTTTAGTTCCTTTTCATTTTGAACCGCTTTAATAAGGGTTAATGGCGCTTGCAAATCTATTTGCATGATAGAATCTTGTTTCAATACTTTATATTGAATGGTGTTTTTACCAGAGATAAATTTCTCATCAGGATTGACTTTTATGTCTAAATGATAATAGGTTAAATCCCACCATTCGCGCTCAGGGGTAATACTTCCTCTTAAGGTATCCTGTCTAGTGAAGTTGGACTTATCCGAAAGTAGATTTTGAGCATGGCCAATTTCAAATAAAAAGAAAAGCACTAAAAATGAGCGTAGAAATTGTTTTTTCATATTGAACTATAAAATTTTAATGTAAAAATTAATTGAAACTTATCGCATAATTTGATTAGGAAAAGTGACTACACTTTCAAAGTTGTTTTCGCCAATAGCACTTACACCGAAAAAGTAGTTATCAATAACGATACCTTCAAGTGTAAATTCCGAAATATCACCCACAGTTCTGCTGTGATCCCAAGTAGGGGAAGTAGTATCACGCCAATAGATTTTATAACCTGTTGCACCGTCAACCTTGTCCCATTTTAATTTTACAGAAGCTTCTACAATACCTCCAATGGCAACCGTTTTTGGCGCTGGAGGAGCCCAAGCTAAACTGGCAAGGTTAATTGCATTTACAGCCGTTAATTTTTTGGTGTAGCCAAAGTTAACATGCTCAATAACGTCCCCGTATTTAATGCCGTTTTCTTCCCTAATATCTTGATGCTGTTGTGTGTAGTTTTCATGAGCTTCCATAATACGTATGCCGGCAAAACCTAAATCATTAAAAGGCCTATGATGACCACCTCGGCCAAAACGATCCAGCCTATAAACCATCATGGGATTCATTTCTGGTAAATAGGTTTTTGTTGTTTTGTGAATGTAACGGGCCAGTTGTCTTGAAATACCATCTACTTCACCGCCATAAAACCGTCTAAGACGTCTTTGTTTTTCTGTTTCATTAGGGGGTGTAGGCTCAGAAAAAATTCTGAAGGTTCTATTATCAATAATGCCATCTACACCCTCTATATTACCAATCATATCATTGTTTAGAACGCCAATAATATCCCAATCTTTATTCTTAGCATATTGGGCTAACCCTTTGCCCCCAAATAAACCTTGTTCTTCTCCAGATAGTCCAACATACACAATGCTGTTTTCAAATTTGTACTGACTTAAAACTCTGGCAGCTTCTAGGGTGCCAGCCATGCCAGTGGCGTTATCATTGGCACCAGGAGCATCGGTTGTGAAGTCCATAGTGTCACTTGCTCTTGAATCAATATCCCCGCTCATTATAATATATCGGTTTGGGTATTTAGTTCCCTTTTGAACCGCAACAACGTTGACAACCCAAGCATCATGAGGAACCCTGCTATTTCCTTCTTTGGTAACAAAATCTTTTTGGTAGAAAACTTCCAGGCAATTATCACATGAATTAGAAATGGTTTCAAATTCCGATTTTATCCAGCGCCTAGCAGCACCTATTCCGCGTGTGTTAGATAGGGTGTCGCTAAAGGTGTTTCTAGTTCCAAAGTCAACCAAGGTCTGTACCTTATTGCGTAATTCATCTTCAGAGATATTATCAATGATTTCATAAATTTTTGGAGAGGTTTGACCCCAAGTAAAACTAAAACAGCAAAGCGTAAAAAAGGTAAGTATGAATTTCATTTTTTTTTGTTTAAAAATAGCGAAAATAAAAACGCCCCGAAATAAATTCAAGGCGCTTTTTAAAATTGAGTTAGTCACTACTCTAAATAAATTTTTCTTTTAAAAACAGTATTTGTTTTCTTTAATTACTTTTTCAGCAATAATATGTCTTAATTCAATAATATTTGGCATGTTTACATACTTAATATAACGTTTTAAGCCCATAAGCATCATACGTTGTTCGTCCCCTGTAGAGAATGAGATAATGGAATGTTTTCCAGCAGTTTCAATAACATCAATAGCATGAAATAAATTAAGTTTAGCCATGGCTATTTGTTCCTTAGCTGAATCTTCTCCATCTTTCTTGGCCATTTTCTCAGCCCTAAGAATAGCGGACTCCGCTAAGTATATTTGAATTAATATATCAGAAGCTGCCAGCATTAATTGTTGCTGTTGTTCAATTTTTTCTCCATATTTCTGAAGCGCGGCACCTGCCACCATTAAAAACAATTTCTTTAAGTTTTTAATAATATTTTTTTCTTCAGAAAATAACTCAGAATAGTCAGGTACTTCAAAAGATGGTATGCCAACCAACTCATCTTTTACGGCCATAGCAGGAGTTAACACATCAACATGGCCTTTCATCGCTTTTTTTATGAGCATGCCAATGGAAAGCATTCTGTTAATTTCATTAGTACCTTCATAAATTCTCGCGATTCTGGCGTCCCGCCAAGCTGATTCTATTGGCGTTTCCTCAGAGAAGCCCATACCACCATAAATTTGAATGCCTTCATCAGAACATTTTTGAATAAATTCGGATACTGCTACTTTAAGAATAGAACATTCTATAGCATACTCTTCAACACCTTTTAGTTCGGCCTCTTGATGCGAGTCTTTGCCATTGTTTTTTCTTAATTCAATTCTGTCTTCAATATTTTTGGAAGCGCGATAGGTAGCAGCTTCGCCAACCCAACAGTTGGTAGCCATTTCAGCTATTTTTTGACGAATGGCACCAAAACTCGATATTGGCGTTTTAAATTGAATACGCTCATTCGCGTAATTAACAGATTCTGAAATGACACGCCGTTGCGCATCTAAACAGGCTGCTGCCAATTTAATTCTACCTACATTAAGCGCATTCATGGCTATTTTAAATCCGTTACCTCTAGTAGAAAGCATATTTTCGACAGGAACCACCGTATCATTAAAAAACACTTGTCTAGTAGACGACGCGCGAATTCCTAATTTGTGTTCTTCTTCCCCCATGGTAATTCCGTTAGGTGCATCGGGGTTATATTCAACAATAAAACCTGTAATGTTTTTATCATCTTCAATACGAGCAAAAACAATCATTAGATTGCAAAATCCAGCATTTGAAATCCACATCTTCTGGCCAGTAATTTTATAGGTCTTACCGTCTTCTGAAAGTACTGCTTTTGTTTTACCTGAATTGGCATCACTACCCGCACTAGGTTCCGTTAAGCAATAAGATCCAAACCATTCTCCTGAAGCTAGTTTAGGAACGTATTTTTTCTTTTGTTCTTCATTCCCGTAAAGCGTAATAGGCATGGTGCCAATACCTGTATGTGCACCAAAGGCCGTACTAAAAGAACCTGTTGCGCCTGAAATATAATCACAAACGAGAACAGTGTCAACAAATCCCATGCCCATACCTCCATATTCCTCAGGAACGGCTATGCTAAGAAATCCAAGATCTCCAGCTTGTCGCATACAAGATTCGGTTAACGCATAGTCCTTTTTTTCAAATTGTGCTTTTTTAGCCCAAACCTCTCTATCGATAAATTCGGTTACTGCTTCTTTCATCATTAGCTGATCTTCATTAAAGTCTTCGGGTGTGAAAATATCTTCACATTCGATTTCTTTTACCAAGAATTGACCGCCACGTAAAATGTCTTTTTCCATTACTTATTTTTTTGTTTTTTTTAGTTTAAAAATTCGAAGATGCCACAAGCGCCTTGTCCAGTACCAACGCACATGGTTACAGCGCCATAGGCTCCTTTCATTTCTCTTTTTCGCATTTCATCAAAGAGTTGAACAGAAAGTTTTGCTCCTGTACAACCTAGGGGGTGTCCTAGAGCAATGGCTCCCCCGTTAACATTAATTATATCTGGATTTAAGTCTAACTCCCTTATTACCGCTAAAGATTGTGAAGCAAAAGCTTCGTTGAGTTCTACTAATCCTAAATCTTTTTGTTGTAAACCGGCCTGTTTTAATGCTTTAGGAATAGCTTTTACAGGACCAATACCCATGATTCTTGGTTCAACACCTGCAGCTGCATAACTAACCAACCGCGCAATAGGTTCAAGGTTTAATTCTTTTACCATGTCTTCACTCATTACCATTACAAATGCAGCACCATCGCTCATTTGAGATGAGTTACCCGCAGTAACGCTACCACCTTGAGCAAAAACAGCTCTTAATTTTGCTAATGCCTCTATGCTAGTGCCTGCTCTTGGGCCTTCATCTTTATTGACCGTATAGGTTTTGGTTGCTTTTTTGCCGGATGCATCAATATATGTTTGTTCAACATCAATAGGTACAATTTGATCTTGAAAGCGATTTTCTGCCTGTGCTTTTAATGCTTTCATATGCGAATTAAAAGCAAACTCATCTTGATCTTCGCGAGAGACTTTAAATTGATTGGCCACGGCTTCTGCAGTATTACCCATACCCCAATAGTAATCTTCATGTCCGGCGCTTATAGTGTCATAATTCAATTCTGGTTTAAAACCAGTCATTGGAACAGAACTCATACTTTCTGAGCCTCCAGCGATTATACAATCAGCCATTCCAGCCTGGATTTTTGCGGCAGCAATGCCAATAGTTTCAAGTCCTGAAGAGCAAAATCTATTTACGGTGACACCGGGAACATCGATGCTGTTTAATCCAATCAATGAAATAAATCGTGCCATATTTAAGCCTTGAGAACCTTCAGGCATGGCATTACCTACAATAACATCATCAATCCTGCTGACATCAAGGTTAGGAAGTTCTTTCATCATGTGTTGAATGGTTTCAGCACCTAATTCATCTGCTCTTTTGAAGCGAAAAACACCTTTAGGCGCTTTTCCAACTGCGGTTCTATATGCTTTTACTATATATGCTTGTTTCATGGCTTAATTTCTTAAAGGTTTTCCTGTTTTCAACATATGTTGAATACGTTCTAAAGTTTTGCGTTCGGTACAAAGACTCAAAAAGGCTTCACGTTCTAGGTCTAATAAGTACTGCTCATTCACTAAGGTAGGCTCCGATAGATCACCACCTGCCATGACATAGGCCAATTTATTAGCAATCTTTTTATCGTGAGCACTAATGTAATTGCTGTCTTCCATAGCATCAGTGCCCACTAAAAACATTCCTAGGGCTTGCTTACCTAGTACTTTAACATCCGTGCGTTTTACAGGTTGTGTATAGCCCATATCGGCCATTAATTTGGCTTGCTGCTTTGCTACTGCTATTTGACGGTCCTTATTAACAACTACAATATCTTTTCCTTTTTGAAGTACCCCTAAATCAAAGGCTTCATATCCTGAGGTGGATACTTTTGCCATACCAATAGTTAGGAAATATTCTTGTAAAGTGTTTAATTCAACATCGCCTTTTCTGAAAGTATCTGAGGCTCTTAATGCCATTTCTTTAGAACCAGCACCTCCGGGAATGACACCCACACCAAATTCTACTAGACCCATGTATGTTTCAGCCGCGGCCACAACTTTATCGGCATGCATGGAGAGTTCGCAGGCACCACCTAAGGACATCCCATGCGGCGCAGAAACCGTAGGAATTGATGAATAACGCATGCGCATCATGGTGTCTTGAAAGTATTTAATGGCGGCATTAAGTTCATCATATTCTTGCTCTACCGCCATCATGAAAATCATACCAATATTGGCACCAACTGAGAAATTGGCACCCTGGTTTCCAATAACTAATCCCTCATAGTTTTTTTCGGCTAAATCAACAGCTTTATTAATGCCAGCTAAAACATCACCGCCAATGGTGTTCATTTTTGACTGGAATTCACAATTCAAAATACCATCACCTAAGTCTTCAATTACAACCCCTGAGTTTTTAAAGACTTCGTTAGAGGTTCTAATATTATCCAGTATGATAAAGGCATCTTGACCAGGAATTTTTACCTGTGCTTTAGTTTTTATGTCATAACAATAAGAAGCGCCATTGTTCACCGTATAGAAGGATGCACTCCCAGAAGCTAACATGTCAGAAACCCATGAGGCCACCTCTAAGTTTTCTTCCTTTATTAGTTCGAGCCCTTTATCAACACCTATGGCATCCCATATTTGAAAGGGGCCATGCTCCCAACCAAATCCAGCTTTCATAGCATCGTCTATCTTATAGAGGTCATCCGAAATTTCTGGAATACGATGACTCACATAGGCAAACAATGCAGCAAATGTTTTTCTGTAAAACGTTCCAGCTTTATCTTTACCAGCTATTAGAACTTTAAAACGGTCTATAACTTTATCAATAGGTTTGGTGAGATCTAGAGTCGCAAATTTTGCTTTTTTAGATGCTCTGTATTCTAAGGAATTCAGGTCTAGGGATAAGATTTCTTTTTTACCATTAGACACCTGTTTTTTGTAGAAACCTTGGCCAGACTTGCTTCCCAACAAGTTGTTTTTCATCATGGTATCAATAAAATCAGGAAGCTTAAAAAGCTCAAGACGTTCGTCGTTTTTACAATTATCGGCAATACCATTAGCCACATGAACCAAAGTATCTAATCCAACAACGTCCACAGTTCTAAATGTGGCAGACTTAGGTCTTCCAATTACTGGACCTGTTAATTTATCGACTTCTTCAATGGTTAATGCCATGTCTTTAACGGCGTGGAAAAGGCTCATAATACTAAAAATGCCAATTCTATTACCAATAAATGCCGGTGTATCTTTAGCTACTACAGATGTTTTTCCTAAAAATTGTTCGCCATACCCATTTAAAAAGTTTAAAACAGCGGCATCTGTCTTAGGGCCTGGAATAATTTCAAAAAGTTTTAAATAGCGTGCGGGATTGAAAAAATGAGTACCACAAAAATGCTTTTGAAAATCCTCACTTCTGCCTTCGCTCATGAACTTAATAGGAATACCTGAAGTATTTGAGGTAATAAGCGTACCAGGTGTTCTATGTTTTTCAAGGGTTTCAAAGACTTGCTTTTTGATATCAAGACGCTCAACAACAACTTCCATAATCCAATCGACATCTGCGACTTTAGATATATCATCTTCAATATTTCCAGTGGTTATCCTACTGGCGAACTTTTGATGATAAATAGGGGACGGTTTGGATTTTAAGGATGCTGTTAAGGCATCATTCACCAATCTATTTCTAACTACTTTATCCTCTAAAGTTAAACCCTTAGCTTTTTCTTTGGCGTTAAGTTCTCTTGGAATAATATCCAGCAATAGAACCTCCACGCCAATATTAGCGAAATGGCAAGCAATACCACTTCCCATAATCCCAGAGCCTACTATGGCTACTTTTTTTATTCTTCTTTTGCTCATTTTTTTATTGCTAATCGTTTTGATTGTATATTTTTTTACTAGACACAAGTTCATTAATAACTTCAGCTACTTCATAAAAATGGTCCAGTTTTTCTTCGGGTACTGTTTTCCTGATGGCCTCATTAAACAGCAATACTTTTTCTCTGGAATAATCTCTGTTTTTAATGCCAAATTCGGTTAAAGAAATAATAACGCCTCGTCCATCAGCTGGATTTGGCTTACGTTCAATTAAACCTTTGGTTTCCATGGTTTTTAGAATTCTGGATAAGCTCGTAGCTTCCATACCCATTTTAGGCCCCAAAGCGGTTGAAGGGGTGCCCGTTTCTGGGTCTATACTTAATAGTGTAAATCCAGTAGCCATAGTACTTCCAAATTTATAGGCCTCCTCATTATACATTTTTTGAACGGTTAACCATGTGGTTCTAAGAATGTAATCGATGGTTTTGTCTTTCATTTTTTTTGGTAGGTTTTCCCAAATATATAAAAATATATTATGCACGCATAATATATTTTAGAAAAAATACCAAGACCGTATTAAAGTAGGAGTGTTGTCGGCTATTTTGCCGGTCTATAGATGGATTCTATAAGGTCATGGTATTTCTCCTTGATAACACTTCGCCTCATTTTCATGGTAGGGGTAAGGTGTCCAGAGTCAATACTCCATTCTTCGGAAGTTAATCTAAAAATTTTGATTTGCTCCCATTTACCAAATTTTTGATTGCATTCATCAATTTCTTTTTGAATCCTTTGTTGTACAATTTCGGAATTCGCGATGGCTTCAAAGGAATTCTCAATGGGATGATGCTTAAGTGTAACCCACTCATGAACAAATTCAAAATTAGGTTGAATGAGTGCGGCAGCCATTTTTTCGCCCTCACCAATCACCATAATTTGTTCAATAAAGAGCGATTGTTTTAATTCGTTTTCCAGGAGTGTAGGCACAATATACTTACCTCCTGAGGTTTTAAACATTTCTTTCTTTCGTCCTGTTATTTTTATAAAACCTTCAGAATCAATTTCACCTTTATCACCGGTATGGAAATAATCACCGGTCATTACTTCTTTTGTTTTTTCTGGATTTTTGTAATAGCCCATCATAATATTCGGCCCTTTACAAAGTATTTCACCATCTTCAGCAATCTTAACTTCTACATCATCTACAGCTTTTCCAACGTATCCAATTTTCCAGCCGCCATTTCTTCTATCACTTACAGAAATACCAGGAGAGGTTTCGGTTAAGCCATAACATTCCATTATGGGCATGTTTGCAGCTCCAAAAATATGGCCCAATCTAGGTTGTAATGCCGCGCTTCCAGAGGCCATAAATTCAATATTACCACCTAAAGCTTCTTGCCATTTGCTAAAAATAAGTTTTCGAGCTAATTTTAATTTTTGTTCATAAAACCAACCATTTTGTCCGTAGGGTTGATATTTAGTGCCCAGTTCTACGGCCCAGAAAAACAATCCCTTTTTTATACCTTTTAAATCCTGACCTTTGGCAATAATTTTATCAAAAACCTTTTCAATTAATCGAGGAACAACGGTAATCATACTCGGCTTTACCTCTTTAAGGTTATCCCCAATTTTTTCTATACTTTCAGCAAAATGAATGGATAAACAGCAGTATTGGCATAAATATAGAAATGTACGCTCAAAGATGTGGCATACAGGAAGGAAGCTTAGTATTTTATGATTTTTTTCAAGTGGAAATTTTTTTTCCACAGCAAATACGTTCGATACTATATTGTTATGAGAAAGCATAACACCTTTGGGTTTACCCGTAGTCCCTGAAGTGTAAATTATGGTTGCCAAATCTTCTGGCTTAACTGCATCCTTTCTTTCTTCAACAATATCCTGATTAGAAGGATCATTACCTAATTCAATTAATTCTGCGTAATTCTTACAGCCTTCAATATCCTCAAAAGAATACACTTCTTTTAATTTTGTTTTAGATTTTATCTTATTTATTTTTTCTAAAATGACATCATCAGAAACAAAACAATAAATAGATTCACTATGGTTTAATATGTATTCATAATCTTCAGAAGAAATGGTAGGATAAATAGGAACCGTTTGTGCACCCGTTTGTAGTGCCCCTATATCCACAATATGCCATTCCGTTCTATTCGTGGTAGAAATAATTGCTATTTTATCATCTTTATTAACACCTAATTTTACTAAAGCCCTACTTAAAGCATTAGCTTTATCTAGGTATTCTTTGGTAGAAGTATTGACCCATTTATCATTATGCTTGGTCACCAAAGCATTATCTAAAGGATTATTTTCTAGCTGATAATATGGAAATTCAAATAGTCTTGTTATCTCTGTCATGGATTGTTTTTATAACATGTAGTAGTGCAAAATAGGAAAATAAAAAGTCTTTTCAAATGGCAAAGCCATATGATTAACATTTATTTGGGTTCTTTTTTTAGTTCATCGAATTGTTAAACCAATAATAAATAGGCTATTTAAAGCTATAATAGATAAAATTACCGCTTCATTTTTGCGAATATTTCAATAACTTTAAGTCTTTTCTTGGGTTATTTATTGCAAATAACAATATTGTTTAAGGTTTATTTGATAAATCGATCAAGTGTTTGAATAATAATTTGTCAACCTTATTTTACTTAAACGTTTTCGTTACTTTTTTTTGTGAATTTAAGTCACTGTTTTTCTGTTAACTGACTTTTGTCATCTTTCTGTTTAAAGTTGGTATTTATCTTTGATATGTAAAACAGAACGGATTTTTTCAAAATATTAATACATACTAAAATGGAAGTAAAACAATTTAAAGACGGAATTTGGACAAAACAAGTCAATGTTAGAGATTTTGTAATAAATAACATTACTCCTTACCATGGAACTCATGAGTTTTTGGTTGGACCAAGTGCAAGAACAGAACGATTATGGGACGTTTGTAAAGCGGCAACCCAAGAAGAGCGAAAAAATAATGGTGTACGTTCTGTAGATACAGAAACTATATCAACAGTGAGTTCTTTTGCTGCTGGATATATTGATAAAGACAATGAAGTAATTGTTGGTTTACAAACCGATGAGCTATTAAAAAGAGCCATGAAGCCTTTTGGAGGTTTTAAAGTGGTTCAAAAAGCATTGGCAGAACATGGTGTAAAACCAAATGATACCTTAACCGAATTATTTTCTAAATACGTAAAAACACATAATGATGGTGTTTTTGATGTGTATAATGCTGAAATAAGAAAGTTTAGGTCTTTAGGATTTTTAACGGGATTACCAGATAATTATGCGAGAGGTAGAATTATTGGTGATTATCGTCGTGTAGCACTATACGGAATTGATTTCTTAATTGAAGAAAAACAAAAAGATTTAGCAAATATTACGGGTCCTATGACAGAAGCTGTCATTAGATTACGTGAAGAAGTTTCTGAACAAATTAGAGCATTAAAAGATATTATTGCTTTAGGTGATAAATATGATTTAGAGTTAGGACGTCCTGCTGAAACGGCTAAAGAAGCTGTACAATGGACATACATGGGGTATTTGGCTGCTGTGAAAGAACAAGATGGCGCTGCAATGTCCTTAGGTAATACGTCTACGTTCTTAGATATTTATATTGAGAATGACTTAAAAGAAGGTCTTATCACAGAAGCAGAAGCTCAAGAATTTATTGATCAGTTTGTCATGAAATTGAGAATGGTGCGTCATTTAAGAATGAGCGCTTATGATGAAATTTTTGCAGGAGATCCAACATGGGTTACAGAGGCTATTGGCGGTATGTTCCAAGATGGAAGAACAAAGGTTACTAAAACATCGTTCCGTTTCTTAAATACTTTATACAATTTAGGCCCTTCACCAGAACCTAATATGACTATTCTGTGGTCTAAAGATTTACCTGAGAATTTTAAAAATTACTGTTCTAAAGTTGCTATTGATACTTCTTCAATACAATTTGAGAATGATAATTTAATGAGAGCACAACGTGGTTCTGATGACTACGGCATTGCTTGCTGCGTATCGTACCAAGATTTAGGTAAATCTATACAGTTCTTTGGAGCACGTACCAACTTAGCAAAAACATTATTGTTGGCTATTAATGGTGGTCGCTGTGAGAATACCGGAAAGCTTATGGTAGAAGGTATTGAGCCATGCAACTGTGAAGTATTAGATTATGATAAAGTCATGGCTAATTTCAAAATAGCTATGAAGGAAGTAGCAAGAGTGTATAACGATTCAATGAATATTATCCACTACATGCATGATAAGTACTACTATGAAAAAGCACAAATGGCTTTAATTGATACCAATCCAAGTATCAACATCGCTTATGGAATTGCTGGCTTATCCATTGTAGCAGATTCATTATCGGCAATAAAATATGCTATAGTTAGACCGGTAAGAAATGAAGAAGGTTTAACGGTTGATTTCAAAGTTGAAGGTGATTTCCCTTGCTATGGTAATGATGATGATCGTGTGGATAATTTAGCAGCACAAGCTGTAGCTGATTTTAATGATGAGTTGAAAAAACTTCCAGTATATAAAAATGCTGAGCCAACGATGTCTGTTTTGACTATTACATCAAACGTGTCTTACGGTAAGAAAACAGGAGCTACACCAGATGGAAGAGCTAAAGGCATTCCTTTTGCACCTGGAGCTAACCCAATGCACGGACGTGATTGTAACGGGGCTATTTCTTCATTGAATTCTGTAGCTAAGATTGATTATAAAGATTCTTTAGATGGTATTTCAAATACCTTCTCAATAGTGCCAAAATCATTAGGTGCTGATAAGTCTGAGCGTATAGAGAATTTAACCTCTATTATAGATGGCTATTTTATAAACAAGGCACAACACTTAAATGTGAATGTTCTTGATAGAGAAATGCTTCTAGATGCTATGGAGCACCCAGAAGAGTATCCACAATTAACTATACGTGTATCTGGTTACGCTGTAAACTTTGTTAGATTAACAAAAGAACAGCAAATGGAAGTAATCACACGTTCGTTCCACGAATCCATGTAGTTTTATTAATATTTTGATGGCATCTGAAAAGGGAGTTTTATAACTTCTTTTTCGGATGCTTAATTTAAATACTAAATCTAAAAGTATCAAAACACAAGATAACATATTAAACGTGCACTCTATTGAGTCCTTTGGAACTCATGATGGGCCAGGTATACGAATGGTGGTTTTTTTACAAGGATGTAAATTAAAATGCTTGTATTGTCATAATCCTGATACCATAGATACCCATGGTGGTAAACCTTATGCTATTGAAGACCTTGTTGCAATGGCTATAAAAACAAAACCTTATTTTGGTAAAAAAGGCGGCGTTACTGTTTCAGGAGGGGAACCACTGTTACAATCAAAAGCTTTAATTCCTTTTTTTAAGAGACTCAAAGAAGAAGGCATTCATACCAATATTGATACCAATGGTAGGCTTTTAAATCATTTTACCGAAGAATTATTAGATAAATATGCTGACTTAGTGATGCTTGATATTAAGCACATGACAGAAGAAGGCTATGCGTATATAACCGGGCAGCGCAATAAAGAAACTACATTCAATTTTGCAAAACATAGAGAAGCTTCGGGAAAAAAGATGTGGTTGCGTTATGTTTTAATTCCTGGCATTACAAATACTCCGGAGTTGTTGCATGCTATGGGTAACTACTTCAAAGATTACAAAACCATAGAAAAAATTGAGTTACAACCCTATCATAAATTGGGCGTTCATAAATGGGAAGCCTTAGGTTGGGACTATGAATTAAGCGATGCACGTGAAAATACACATGAAGAACTTGAATCAGCGAAATCAATTTTAAAAAACTATTTCAAAGAAGTGAAAGTAAACTAAGTAAAATAAGTATGCTAAGCGAACTAACTAGCAGTACTTAAACCATATAAATTATGAAAACACAAAAACTAAAAAACCGGTGGTTAATAGCTGCTTCGGCAGTAGGTATCCATATATCAATAGGATCTGTTTACGCTTATTCTGTGATGACAAATCCCGTTAAGGATGTATTTGATGTAGATGGAAGTGTCATAAAATGGGCCTTTAAAATCGCTATTTTATTATTAGGTCTTTCGGCGGCCTTTTTAGGGCGATGGGTGGAAAAAGTTGGACCCAAAGTGAGTGGAACAACAGCCGGTATATTTTATGGTGTTGGTATTTTGGGCTCGGGACTAGCCGTTCAATTGGAGTCTTTGTGGCTGTTTTATTTATGCTATGGTGTTATAGGTGGTATCGGACTAGGTTTAGGGTATATCACACCAGTAAGTACCTTGGTGAAATGGTTTCCAGACAGACGTGGCTTAGCAACCGGAATGGCTATTATGGGCTTTGGTTTTGCAGCATTAATATTTGGGCCTGTTATGCAATCTTTGTTTGACTCAGTGGGCGTGGCCAATGCATTTTACGTATTGGGTTTAATTTATATGGTACTAATTTTGTCTTCTGCGAGATACATAGAACGACCACCAGAAGGCTATTTACCTGAAGGTTTTAAACCTGGTGAAGGAAAGACTATAAAGGCAGACATGGCTAATATTGATGCCAATGCCTCACTAAAAACAAAACGATTCTACTTCATGTGGATCATGATGTTTATTAATATTTCTTGTGGTATTGCCATTATATCGGCCGCAAGTCCTATGATGCAAGAGAAGCTTAATTACACGCCTATGCAGGCAGCGGCAATAGTTGGTTTTATTGGTGTATTTAACGGTTTAGGGCGACTGGCTTGGTCAACCTTATCTGATTATTTAGGCCGTGCGAATACCTTTATTATTTTCTTTGGTTTTCAAATACTGGCATTCTATTTCTTACCTCAAATAACGGTAGAGATTGGGTTCTTAATCGTGCTCTTTACGGTTATCACGATGTACGGTGGTGGTTTTGCTACGTTACCAGCATTCTTAGGTGACTTATTTGGAACCAAGCAATTAGGAGCCATCCATGGTATGGTATTGGCTGCTTGGGGATTGGCAGGTGTTGTAGGACCTACCATATATGATGTTGTGAAAAATACAACCGGGTCTTTAGACGTGACTTTAAAAGTATTCTCAGGGTTGTTTGTAATTGCTTTGATTGTATCAATTCTTATGAAAATTGAAGTGACAAAAGCCTATAAAAAAATGGATAATGTTAAAAAAGGTAAATTGAAATTTGCCTGAAAAAATATATAGTTGATTGGTTAGTTAAAAAAGATGCTTTGTTGGTGAGAGAACAAAGTGTCTTTTTTTTTGCATTATAATTACTTCAAAGGGCATTAAAATCAGGTCAGATTTTAATGCTATCCGCCTCCATAAATGATATATATCATTATTCATTTCAGGCATATTTCCTAATTTTATTAAATGCCCGTTAATACGAATTTTAATAAGAAACATTATGGAAGTACTTGAAAAATTAAAAGCTAGAGTTTACCGATTTGGAAGCGAAAGTGCCGACGGTAATAGGACAATGAAAAACCTTTTGGGAGGTAAGGGGGCCAATTTGGCAGAAATGAGTTCGATAGGAATACCAGTTCCTCCAGGTTTTACCATCACCACGGAAGTTTGTACGGAATATAACGTGTTGGGTGAACAGGTTGTTCTCGATATGATCAAAGAGGAGGTTGAATCCTCAATAAGTAATATTGAGACTATAATGGGGACAACTTTTGGGGATGAAGCTAATCCATTATTAATTTCTGTTAGATCGGGAGCTCGGGTATCTATGCCGGGAATGATGGATACGGTACTTAATATAGGTATGAATGATGAGGTTGTCCTCGGATTAGCTATGAAGACTAAAAACGAGCAATTTGCTTGGGATTCTTACCGGCGTTTTATTCAAATGTATGGCGGTGTTGTTTTGGGTATGAAACCAGCCTCAAAAGAAGATATAGATCCTTTTGAAGAAATCATGGAACACCTTAAAGAAAAACGAGGCATTCAATTGGATACTGAATTTACTATTCAAGATTTAAAGGACCTTGTTTATGACTTTAAAGAGGCTATTAAAAAGCGTACGGGGCATGATTTTCCATCCAATCCTTGGGATCAATTATGGGGTGCTATTATCGCTGTATTTAATAGCTGGAATGGCGAACGTGCCGTATACTACAGAAACATGCATGGTTACCCGGCGGATTGGGGAACCGCTGTAAACGTACAGGCTATGGTTTATGGTAATATGGGTAATAATTCAGGAACTGGGGTTTGCTTTACACGTGATGCAGGAACGGGTGAGAATGTGTTTAATGGGGAATATTTAATTAATGCACAGGGTGAAGATGTGGTGGCCGGTGTTAGAACGCCACAGCAAATTACAAAATTGGGCTCTTTAAGATGGGCGGAATTAGCAAAAATTGACGAGGAAGATAGGGTTGAAAATTACCCTTCATTAGAAGAGTTGATGCCATCTATTTTTGAAGAATTAAATACCTACCAAGATATATTAGAAAAGCATTACCGTGATATGCAGGATATGGAGTTTACCATTCAGGATGGCAAACTTTGGATTCTTCAAACAAGAAACGGTAAGCGCACTGGTGCGGCCATGGTGAAAATAGCAATGGATTTATTAAAAGAGGGGATGATTGATGAAAAAGAAGTTTTACTTTTAATTGAAGCCAACAAGTTAGATGAATTGTTACATCCTATTTTTGATCCAGATGCATTGAAAAGGGCCCATGTAATAGCGCAAGGCTTACCTGCTTCTCCCGGAGCAGCAACAGGGAAAATAGTCTTTTTTGCTGATGAGGCTAAGAAGTATAAAAATAGTATTCTAGTTCGTATTGAAACTTCTCCTGAAGATTTAGAGGGTATGAATATTGCGAAGGGTATTTTAACGGCTCGTGGCGGTATGACATCTCATGCTGCTGTTGTAGCTAGAGGTATGGGTAAATGCTGTATTTCGGGAGCTGGAGCATTAAAAATTAATTATAAAACCAGAACGCTTACCGTAGGAAAACAGGAATATCATGAAGGCGACTGGATTTCATTAAACGGTTCAACAGGAAATATTATAGAGGGCAAAGTAGCTACTATTGAACCTGAGTTGAGTGGTGAATTTGCTGAAATCATGAAGTTGTCTGATAAGTATGCAGAAATGAAAGTTCGTACAAATGCCGATAGCCCGAAGGACGCAAAAGTAGCACGTAGTTTTGGAGCCAAAGGCATTGGGTTGACTAGAACAGAACACATGTTTTTTGAGGTGGATAGAATTAAAGTCATGCGCGAAATGATTTTAGCCGATACTTTAAAAGGTAGAAAGCAGGCTTTAGAAGAACTATTACCAATGCAGCGTGCAGATTTTGAAGGCATTTTTGAGGCTATGTCAGGTTTGCCGGTAACTATTCGTTTGTTAGACCCACCTTTGCATGAATTTGTGCCACACCAATTAGAAACACAAAGAAGTTTGGCTGAAGACTTACATATTTCATTAGAGGCCGTAAAAATAAAAGTGGCAGAATTAGAGGAGTTTAATCCTATGTTGGGTCATAGAGGCTGTAGACTAGGCAATACGTATCCGGAAATTACAGAAATGCAAACACGGGCAATTATTGAAGCCGCTCTTAATTTAAAGGAAAGAGGAATTCCCTGTAAACCTGAAATTATGGTGCCTTTGGTTGGAACAGTAAAAGAGTTTGAGCTGCAAGAGGAAATCATTAGAACTACAGCCAATACCATATTTGAAGAACGACAGGATACTGTGGAGTATTTGGTAGGCACTATGATAGAAATTCCTAGGGCGGCTATAATGGCTGATCTCATTGCTGAAAAGGCAGATTTCTTTTCATTTGGAACCAATGATTTAACGCAAATGACTTTTGGATATTCTCGTGATGATGCAGGTAAGTTTTTACCAGTATATTTAGAAAAGGGAATTTTAAAAGCAGATCCTTTTGAAGTTTTAGATCAAGCTGGTGTCGGACAAATAGTAAAAATGGGAACAGAACGCGGTAGACGTGTAAAACCTAATTTAAAAGTAGGTATTTGCGGGGAACATGGGGGTGAACCCAGTTCTGTGGAGTTTTGTTATAATGTAGGGATGAATTACGTGAGTTGCTCGCCTTATAGAATACCCATTGCTAGATTGGTTTCTGCGCAAGCAGCTATAAAAGCAACGGTATGATTTTTAAAGTTAAAAAAGCTGATAAAAAATGGATAATGTTAAAAAAGGTAAACTCCAAGTTGCCTAAGCATTATAAAGAATTATAGTTGATTGGTTAGTTAAAAAAGATGCTTTGTAGGTGAGAGCACAAAGTGTCTTTTTTTTGTTTTTAACTAGTTTTTTACAATTTTAAACGTGTTGATTAGTTTGTTGGCCTCTACTTCTAAAATGTAGAGACCAGGGGGTAAGCTAGAAATGTTTATGCTTCCATTACTAGCATTTCCTGTATGCATAAGTTTTGATTCAAAATTATAAAGGCTATACTTGAAATTCTTAATATTATAATTCTTTATACGTATTATATCTTCTGCTGGATTAGGGTAAACATAAGGTTTAGTAACGGTATTGGTGGCTAAACTAGGAATGCTTTTATTATTACAAGAGTAATTTAAATAAGTTTGTATATCATACCTATCATGTGTTTTTTCATAACCTAAATTTTTAGCTTTTTCAAGCAATTTGCAGGATGTCTTATATTCACCCAAATCATGATAAATCAATCCAAGATTTCTTAAGGCAAAACTGTTATCTGGGTTTATCCGTAGTGCCTCTTCTAAATCTGATATACCTTTATCAGATTCACCTAATTTATGGTACACAAGACCACGAATGGTACGTAAATCTCTTTCTGGATTGCCAACACCACGTTTATACAAAGTTGCCTCGTTTTTAAAAGCTATGTTTACACAGGTCATGGCCTTATCATAGTTTTCTAAATCGGAATAAGCTGCAGAAAGCCCCCAATACGCGAATGAATGCCCAGGAACCATTTCTATGGCCCTATTTAAAAAGGTAATACCTAATCTATAATTTTTAGTTTTTATTAAATAATTACCAATATTATAATATAGTCTGCTTTCTTTTGGAGAGGCTATTATGGCTTTGAATTTATAATGAACGGCGTGGTTTTCCATTTCATAATAGGAATAAATACTACCTAAGTGGTCATAAACACTTCCAACTAACTTTTCAGGCAATTTATTAGTTTCCTGAATTTTAAGCATTTTTTTTTCGAGCCTTTTGTAATCATACAGCGCCAATGTATAATTGCCCAAATAATGCCTAATTCTAGCGCGTTGCCCATGTAGTTTTACGCTATTAGGGTTTTCTAGAATAGCCTGATTGAGTTCTTTTAGCTTCTTATGGTAAGCTTTAACCTTTTCTTCATTTTTTTTGTTAAATTCTAGAATATGGTCATTACGGCTTATTAGTCTTCCGTTTTTAAAATTCCAAGTGGTAAGCTTTTCTCCCTTTTTATTGAATTTGTACGATTTACCATTTAATTTACCATTGGCAAAAACAAAATCTTCATTCGGATGGCCTGATTTATAAAAGGTCTTAATTCTATAAATCTGTTTGTTTTTGTCATACCATTTAATTTGAGATATAACTTTATCTTTAAAGTAGAATGTCCTTTTTAAGTCGGTTCCTGATTCGGCATTCAAGATGTTCGCTTGAGCCAACACATTAATATTGCAAGAAAAATTATACATGCAAAAATAATAATAGCGTTGAATTTCAAACCAATTAGTCTTAACAGAAGGCTTCGATTTAAAAATATTAATTATTCTCAATCCATAAACGCGCATTTACAAATGCCTCTAACCAAGGGGATACTTCATCGTTTCTGCCATCTGGATAATTAGCCCAGTTCCATTGGAATGTTGAACGCTCTATATGTGGCATAGTGACTAAATGACGACCTGTTTTATCACTCATCATAGCGGTGTTAAAATCTGAACCATTAGGATTATGAGGGTAGCCTTCATAACCGTATTTAGCAACAATATGGTATTGGTCCTCAGCATATGGTAAATTAAATTTACCCTCGCCATGAGAAATCCAAACGCCTAGCGTTGTACCAGCAAGTGTAGATAGCATCACAGAATGGTTCTCTTGAATTTTTACAGAGGTAAAT
This sequence comes from Algibacter mikhailovii, assembly GCF_014651495.1. Classification (GTDB taxonomy): domain Bacteria; phylum Bacteroidota; class Bacteroidia; order Flavobacteriales; family Flavobacteriaceae; genus Algibacter_E; species Algibacter_E mikhailovii. The sequence continues at coordinate 407,651 of NZ_BMWZ01000004.1, read as the reverse complement.
GAGCTCTCATGCTTATGCGAGTCATTATGATGCATTTTTCCGTGAACATCATGGTCAGGATTTATTTCCTCAAGTTCCATGAATAATTGACAACCATTACAAATACCAACAGACAAGGTGTCTTCTCTATCGAAGAAGTTTTGAATGGCTTTATTAGCCTTTTCGTTATATTTTATAGCACCTGCCCAACCTTTGGCAGAACCTAAAACATCGGAGTTAGAAAAACCACCAACAGCACCTAAAAACTGAATATCTTCTAAAGTTTCACGACCAGAAATTAAATCGGTCATGTGTACATCCTTCACATCAAAACCTGCTAAATACATGGCGTTTGCCATTTCACGCTCGGAATTAGATCCTTTTTCACGCAGAATGGCAGCCTTGGGACGTTGTTCGTCATTGCGAGACGCTTGCGACGTGGCAATCGTTTCATTTTGGGCAGATTGCTTCGTTCCACTCGCAATAACATCTTTAAGTTTACCAGTAAAATGTTTTGGGAATGTATATTGTAAAGGCTGATTTTTATAATTATCAAAGCGGTCCTGTGCTAAACCGTTAGCCGTTTGTTTTTGGTCTAATAGGAACGATGTTTTATACCAAACATCACGCAATTCTGAAACGGTTAAAGTAAATACATCCGCATTATTAGTGATACTTAAGGTATCACTTTCAGTAACCTTTCCAATATTATAAAATGCAATGTTAGCATCAGCTAGTACTTGCTCTATAGCATTATCTTTCGCCTGAATTACAATTCCTGTGTTTTCAGAAAATAATAGTTTAACTGAATCTTTTTCAGCTAAAGCAGAAAGGTCTAATTCGGCACCTAAATTAGTATCGGCAAAACAAAGTTCTAAAAGGGTTGTAATTAAACCTCCAGAGGCCACATCATGTCCTGCAACTATTTGTCCATTTCTAATTAAATCTTGGATGGTGTTAAATACGTTTTTCACATAGGCCGCATCTTTTACATTTGGAGCATCGTTTCCAATCTTATTAAGCACTTGTGCAAATGAACTTCCTCCAAGTTTAAAATCATCTTGAGAGATGTTGATGTAATAAATACCACCGGCATTTTTATTAAAAACAGGCTCAACCACTTTAGTAATATCATTGCAATTGGCTGCTGCCGAAATAATAACTGTACCCGGAGAAATCACATCTTCATTAGGGTATTTCTGCTTCATTGATAATGAATCCTTCCCTGTGGGTACATTGATACCTAAATCAATGGAGAATTCTGAAATGGCTTCAACGGCTTCATACAAACGCGCGTCTTCCCCTTCATTTTTACAAGGCCACATCCAGTTTGCAGATAAGGATACGGATTGTAAACCATCTTTTAAAGGGGCCCAAATAATATTGGTTAAAGATTCAGTAATGGAATTTCTACTACCAGCAACCGGATTAATTAAACCAGAAATAGGGGAGTGCCCTATAGAGGTTGCAATACCTTCTTTGCCTTTATAATCTAGGGCCATCACACCCACATTGTTTAATGGAATTTGCAACGGACCAACACATTGTTGTTTTGCTACTTTACCCCCAACACAACGGTCTACTTTATTTGTTAACCAGTCTTTACAGGCCACAGCTTCAAGTTGTAATACCTGCTCTAAGTAGTCTTGGAAATTATCAGTGTTATAAGTGACCTCACTATAGTTGCGAGCAACCGTTTTATCCGTCATCACCGTTTTTGGCGAACTACCAAACATATCTTCCATAGCTAAATCCATTGGCGTGTTGCCTTTGGTTTTAGATTGAAATGTAAAGCGGTCATCACCAGTAACATCACCAACCGTGTACATTGGCGACCGCTCACGGTCTGCTATTTTATTAAGTGTCTCTATATGCTTTTCTCCAATAACCAATCCCATACGTTCTTGAGATTCGTTACCAATTATTTCTTTGTCAGATAGGGTAGGGTCTCCAACAGGTAAAGCATCTAAATCAATTTTTCCTCCAGTATCTTCAACCAGTTCAGATAAACAGTTGAGGTGTCCGCCTGCACCATGGTCATGTATAGAAACAATGAAATTTTCATCACTTTCTACCATCCCACGTACCGCATTGGCAGCACGTTTTTGCATTTCAGGGTTAGAACGTTGTACCGCATTCAATTCAATACCAGAAGCAAAAGCACCAGTATCTGCTGATGATACCGCAGCACCACCCATGCCAATACGGTAATTTTCACCACCTAGAATGACAATTTTATCACCTGTTTTAGGGATGTCTTTTAAAGCTTGGTCTGCTTTTCCGTAGCCAATACCGCCGGCTTGCATAATGACTTTATCGAAACCTAGTTTTCTAGCCTCTTCTTCATGTTCAAAAGTTAGTACCGAACCACAAATAAGCGGTTGCCCAAATTTATTACCAAAATCTGAAGCCCCATTGGACGCTTTTATCAAAATATCCATTGGCGTTTGGTATAACCAATCGCGTTCGGCAACCCCCTTTTCCCAAGGTCTGTTTTCCTCAAGTCTAGAATAAGAGGTCATATAAACGGCAGTACCCGCTAAAGGTAAAGAGCCTTTTCCTCCTGCCAGTCTATCTCTAATTTCACCGCCCGAACCTGTTGCAGCGCCATTAAAAGGCTCAACCGTGGTTGGGAAGTTGTGTGTTTCTGCTTTGAGCGAAATCACAGAATCAAAATCTTCTGTGGTGTAATAATCAGGAATATCAGCACGTTTAGGTGCAAATTGTTCCACTTTAGGGCCTTTAATGAAAGCCACATTATCTTTGTAGGCCGAAACAATATCATTAGGATGTTGTTTCGATGTTTTTTTGATTAATTTGAATAAAGAGGTTGGTTTTTCTTCGCCATCAATAACGAATGTACCATTAAAAATTTTATGGCGACAATGTTCAGAATTCACTTGAGAAAATCCAAATACTTCAGAATCTGTTAATGGACGGCCAATTTTCTTTGCAACCCCATCCAGATAGGCCACCTCTTCATCACTTAAGGATAAACCTTCCTGTACATTATAGGCAGCAATGTCTTCAATATTGAGAATAGGTTCTGGCTCAATATCAATGGTGAAACTGTCCTGATTCAATCCCTTAAATATCTCTGAAATCATAGGGTCAAAATCCTTAAAGTCTTCTGCAACCGCTGAGAATTCCTCAATTCTAATGATGTCTTCAATCCCCATATTTTGGGTGATTTCTACAGCATTAGTACTCCATGGTGTTATCATTGCAGCACGAGGCCCAACAAAAAAAGCATCTAAAGATGCTTGCTCTATTTTGGGTTGGCCTGCAAAAAGCCATGTTAATTTTGTTATGGTATCGGTTGATAATTCTTTTGTTGTTTGAACGGCAAAAACTTTGCTGTTTACGTTTCCAAAGAAATGAATCATTGTATCAGGATTTGTGTATAATTTAGAAAAGGCAAAAATACACTTTTTTAACGATTCAATCTTGCTTTTTTTTTGAAAGGCGTACTTGTTTTCAACAGTATAATAAACAAAGCCCATGGCGTGCGTAAAAGGCGGATTTTTAAGATGGATTCATTAGGCCCTTTCAGCAATTTTGTCCCATGCTGTATACTCTAGCTCAAGCCTGTATGTTCCTTTGATGTAAATGGCTTGATGTGCTTTGTTTAAGGCTTAAGTGTTTTATTAAAATCCAAGATCTATTGGCTTTTATCGGGCTTTATCGGTAATAATTAACCTTAACCCGAGAAATCCAAAAAATAATTCTAAAAACAGATAAGCGATTAGTAGCCAGTGGACCCTACCGTCTATAGTTAGGCTTAAAACCCTACCTCCGGCTAGGCCTAGCATAAAGACTACCATACCGTATATGGCGGGTGTTCTAAATTTTGGATAAGCAAACCCAAGAAACCAAAGGATAGATTGAGCAAAATATAAGCCCATTATGGCGCGCATAATATGTTTAAGGTTGACGTTACTAGCATCAAATCCGTAAAGTGGTGTTAGGGTTTGTTCTGGCATAAGCCCATATCCTAATGCAATAGGTATTAGCCCAATGCCAGCAATAAGCAAGGTTAATTTCTGTAATTTGTCGTTAGTCATCATTTTTTATGTGTTTTATTAGACTTTGTTTAACGCGTTTTTATTCCGAAGTCAAGTCCAACCATTGTTCATAAGTCACCACGCGTTTTTCATTATTAGACTGCGTCTTTCCAGGTAAAACCCCTATAAATTCCAAATAATGACCATCGGGGTCGCTGAAATAAATGGAAACGGCTGGCATCCAGCAGAAGACCATAGGCTTTTCATTATCATCTTGTATAAAATTCCAAAAGTTAAGATTGTGAGATTTTAAAAAATCAATAGATTCATTAATGATCCATTCAGGGTCACATTCAAAAGCAAAATGCCGTAAATCAATCGCTTCTTTTGGTTTCTCCCACAACCCGAGCATGGCCTGTTTTTCACTTCCAATCCAGAAAAAAGCAGTTCGCCTTTCAGCGCCAAATCGACATAGCTCTAATCCAAGCACGTCGGTGTAAAATGCCATGGAGGTTTCTAAATTTTCAACGTGAAGATGTGTTTCATAAAGTCCTTTAATCATTGTGTTTTGGCTTTTTCAAATGAGTCCCGTTAGTATGGTATATGGCTCGTTTCGTAAAGATGTTTTACGGACTTTTATGCCATAACTGAAAGATAGCAAATTGTGATGACTCCTTAGAAGCAATTCATTAGTAATGCATTATAATTGCTTTAAGGCAGGGTTTTATCATTCAATAACACCATCCAGCCAGTGCATTATGTTTAGTAATAATTGATAATTCTGTGGAGCTATTTCATTGTTCATCCCCATTTTTATTTTTTTTGTTCCGGCTAATTGGGCTGAAAACATAGCGGCCTCTCCAAAAACTACAATTTTTCCTTTTCCATAGGTTTTGTAAGCACCTTGAGACCAACCTTCCACATTGTACTTGGTTGTTTTCTCATCAAAAACCCATGCTTTATTTGGAAGCATATTCACGAAGTTTTTGTTAAAGGTCAAGATTGGGGTGGCATCCTTTGGTATTTTGAAGGCTTGCCCTGTGAATGATACAATTTGTTCAACACTTTCATTAGTGTTTCTTCCTTTGGTAATACTGTTTTTAGAAAGTGTTTTGTCTTTCATGTTAAAATATGCAGGACCTTTATGTATTGTATCCATTGCAAACCCATTGGTAAATTCAAAGCCAAAGGTCATGGCCAAATCTTTGGCAGCTCCAGCCATAGGCATGTGATCGGCAATTAAAAATAAACGCCCGCCAGAATGAACCCATTGTGTAATACTAGCAATTTCAGCTTTGGTAAAAGCCGATGGATTAGGCAGCGTCCAATCGTGAACATTTATGGCGTTTAAGGCATTGGATATAACAAGAATTTTTCCTTCAGCCAGTTGCTTTTCTTTGAATTGACCGCTGTACGCTTTCACATGATAACCATCTCTTTCTAGCAGATTAGAAAAAGCCTTATACCTGCCTTCCTTGGTATGGAAATTATGATGGCCTTCATCAATAAAAACAACGGGCCCTTGCCCGAATGCATATAACGGATGCTTAATTTTTGGATTATATGTGGTGTCCGCTACTTGTTGTGAAAACGAGTAAAACGGTAATAAGGCCATACAAACTAGGATTAATTTTTTCATGATTAAAGGATTTTTAATCTATTAGACATAAGATGTTAATATGTGCAATTTCAGTTAAATAGGCTAATGCATATTGCATAACAATGCCGTGAGGATTTTTGAAAGGAGTCGAGAAAGTACAACAACTTATAGCCGCCGTTGGTAAGTGTTTAAAAAATTATTTCCAACGGTATTCAGATCTGCCTTTTAATTCGTGTTCAATTTCAAGTAAACGGTTATATTTTGCAATTCTTTCTCCACGACATGCCGATCCGGTTTTTAAGTGACCACCGTCCATGGCTACCGCAAAATCTGCCAAAAAAGTATCTTCAGTTTCTCCTGATCGATGGGAAAGGAAATAGCGCCAGCCTGCTTCTCTACACATTCTTACTGCTTCAATCGTTTCAGTGACTGTACCTATTTGATTTAATTTAATCAAGGCGGAATTACAAGCTCCTATTGCTATGCCTTTTTTAATGTACTTTGTATTCGTTACAAAATTATCATCACCAACAACTTCAATTTTATCTCCAAAACGTTTGGTGAAGGCTATATAACCATCCCAGTCGCCTTCCGAAACAGGGTCCTCCCAGAGAATTATGGGGTATTTTTCTAACCATTCTGCACTTTTTGCAATGAGATCTGAGGTCGTCATTTTACCTAACCCGGACCAGGCCAAATCATAGTTACCATCCAAATTAGGTGAAAAGGAATTGGCAGCACTATCAATAGCAATAGATAAATCAATACCAGGTTTATAGTTGGCTTTATTGATGGCTTCTATGATTAATTCAATAGCCTCTTCATTACTTGAGCAATTAGGAGCAAAACCGCCCTCGTCACCTACACTCGTTGCCATGCCTTTACTTTTTAGAATCCCTTTGAGGGTATGAAAGGTTTCTGCAACATAACGCAAGCCTTCTTTAAAGGTAGGCGCCCCATGCGGAACTAACATGAATTCTTGAAAATCAACACTGTTGTCAGCATGTTCTCCACCGTTTAAAATATTCATACAAGGCACTGGAATACGAACAGCATTTGTACCGCCTAGATAAGCATATAAAGGCAGATTTGCCGAAATAGCTGCTGCTTTGGCAACGGCCATAGAAACACCTAAAATGGCATTTGCCCCAAGTCGGGATTTATTATCAGTACCGTCTAAGGCGATCATGGTATAATCAATATCTTTTTGGTTTGAGGTATTTTTGCCTATCAAAGCTTTTGCAATTTCGGTATTGACGTTGTTTACTGCGTTTTGAACCCCTGCACCATTATAACGCTTTTCGCCATCCCTAAGTTCAACAGCTTCATTCTGACCTGTTGAGGCACCAGAGGGAACCGATGAAACAGACTGAGTTCCATCCTCAAGGGTGACATAGGTTCTTACCGTAGGATTACCTCTAGAGTCTAAAATTTCTAATGCTGAAATGGATTTAATTATGGAATTCATGAGTGTGCTGTATGTTAGATTAAACGAATTAAATGTTTGTCAATGTGTTTATAAATGATTAGCAGTCAGTTGGTATAGATTGCTTTTCGGTAAGTAAATTACAAAATATAAAAGAATAGCGACTTGAATTAAGACTCAAATCGCTATTAATTATGCCGGTTAGTGATAATCGTTATGAAACACTTACCGGATTCCAAATACCTGTTTTAGCGGTTTCTTGGGCATATGCTATAAATGGTTTTGCTTTTCTGCCTAAAACGCGTTCAATGTCATGAACGACCACCTGGTTTTTTGGATTGGTTAACACATGACTAAATAAATACTCAATCAGCCATACCACATCAGGTGGAATCTGCATGTGTTTCATGCCATCTACATACTGCTCTAGCGTGATATCGTAAAAGTTCAAACGGCGGTCACTCGTCTTTGCAATGCTATCTATGATTTGCTTAAATGTAATTAATTCAGGTCCGGTGACTTCTATGATTTCTCCATTATAGGCATCATCCATTAATACGGTAGCCGCCACTTCTGCAATATCATTAGCATCCACAAAAGGAATTAAAACGTCAGACATGGGCAAGGCTACTTCACCTGAAAGAATAGGGTCTAAAAAGAAACTTTCGCTCCAATTCTGGTTAAACCAAGATGCTCTAACTATGGTGTAATCCAAACCGGAGGTCATGACAATAGTCTCGCAAGCTTCGGCTTCGGTTTCGCCTTTACCAGAAAGCAACACCATTTTTTTAACGCCTAGTTCTTTAGCTAAATGGGTTAAACTTGCGATGGCGTCTTTGGCTCCAGGAACCGCTAAGTCAGGATAGTAAGTGACATACATGCTTTCAATGCCTTTTAAGGCATGTATCCATGTGTCTTTATCATCCCAATCAAAGCTGGGTGATGCCTGTCTTGAACCAATTCTTGGGTCAAATCCTTTGTTTTGTAATTGCTCTACGACGCGGCGACCTGTTTTTCCGGTTCCGCCAATGACTAAAATGTTTGATTTCATTATAACTGTTTTAAATTGTTTTTTGAATACATGATGCTATAAGCAATAGGATAAATGAAATAAGACCTAACATGGTTCTTATGTTATGGTAATGATTCCAAGTGCCTTCATAATAGGTTCTAAAGTTTTTTAATTCTAATGGATTCAGTTGGCTAATGTTCAATGTGTCCAGTGCATTGTTTAAAGGAACATTGCCAAAGGCTGTAATACCAAAAGGACCAATGAGATATAGGATTGTTGATGCCAAGGCCAGCCAGAACAGGGGTTTGTTGTTTAACTGAAAATAGGTCTGTATAATCAATGCCACCAAGCTACCAAAGAACACCATAAAGAATACTGGGTTTAGAATTGCTCTATTGATGCTTTGCATACTTTCTAGGTAGCTGTAATCGCTTACTTTTTGTGTTCCCAAAATGACCGAAACGGACCAAGCGAAGAAAAATCCAATAGATAGGGCATTTAATAAAACCGTAATAAAAAGAACCGCTGTTTTCATGCTTTGAGTGGTTTTGTGAGATGTGTGCCGTAATACAATACAATGAAGTAGAACTCAACCAAAATGGTATAAAACATAGGGTCTCCAAAGAATTCTGAATAGCGACCACCATGGGGTATGATAAATACAGGAACCGTAATCAAGGCATCTAATAGAGTTGCCACGGCAACAAAGGTGAGTGCTAATGCAGCTGGTTTCATGTACCTGTTTTTATAAAATAAATAAGTCCCAAAACAGGCACTAGGAATAATGGCTAATACGAGTACGATATTAGATTGTAGCTCTGGATTTTCTAAAAGGGGTAGGTAAAATGATAAGAGATAAAAACTAACCCCTAAAACCCAAACGAGAATGGCGCATAGTATGCTAAAGACATTTTTGTTAATCATAATTATTGATTTTTAATTATGATACAAATCTATAGCGGCTGTCCTCGAGCCACTTATTCAGAAAGCATTATGATTTATTCGAAAAGCATTTTATGCTTGGCTGGGTCTATAGCCAAACTTTTTTTCAAAAGCGTTTGAAAAGGAGCCTAAACTATCATAGCCCACAGCCCAGGCAGCTTCTTGAATGGTTTTATCCTCGTGCTTTATTAAGTTGTAAGCTTTCTTTAGGCGTTCGTTTTGTAAGTATTTAAAAACGGGTACACCAAACTGCGCTTTGAATTCTACTTTAAGCGTATTGGTGTTGGTGCCAATTTTGTTGGCCAATTCTGTTAGGGAGGGTGGGTGCTCCAAATTGGATAATAAAATTTCTTGGGCTAGATTGATTTTGTCCAGTTGCGCTATATTCAGTTTGGTATTTTGTTGTTTTGCCAATTGTCCAAAATAATGGGAAAGCAAGGCTATGATGTGGCTTTTGTAGAACATCATTTTAATCTCACCATCATAGGTATTGCTAAAAAATTGTTCCACCAATAAAAACATTTCTGGGCTCATGTTAAATGCAGGGCCTTCAACATAATGATCTTTGGGGTGCACTAACTGATGTAAAAAACTTTCTAAAAATTGAGCTTCACCATTTGGTAATTTGTCTATGTTTCTAATGGTGGTTGCTATCACCAAGCATTGCAGTGGTTTTAATTTTGAGACCTGATGTTCAAACGCCACTTTATCATCGGCGTAAAATGATAAAACCATGCCTTTGGTATGATGAAAGGCTTTTGTTTTCCCATCAAATTTTACGTTAAGCCCCACATCACCGGCACCATAAAAGGCAATCGCTATAACAGGTTCGTCAAAAAAACAGGAGTCAATTAAATGATTATCCGTAGAAGCTTCTTCTAGTAATATGGTATAATCATTGATGTCCATTATTTCACGATTCATGCTTGTCTCAATCTTTTTTAACTATGGCGAAGGTGTTCCATTATGATGTGTGTTTTTTGTATTGTTTAAAGATAACGAACAATCTGGAACCAGAGGAACATCCGCAGCATTTTAGGGGTAGGTTGTGTTTACAACAATCAATTATACATGTTCTTTTTCCTTGGCATTATTGGATGTTATCATTTGCCTTCGCCTGGATTCTTTTCTCATTGGTAATATTCTTGATACTCTTAAGAATGAAAAGGTTATTAGGTAGCGTAATTTCCCCAGAATCCTCAGTTTCTAGCGTCACAAAGAAAAGTCCAATGTTGGCAACCTTGCCTTCAATAACATAATCCTTGCCTTCTAATATGATAATAGAATCATTCAATTTCACGGGATGATTAAAGAAAATGATGATGCTAGAGGTAATATTTGAGAGTATGGACCATTGTGCAAAAAAGGCAACCCCAACCACAGTTAAAACCGAGCCTATAAATACGGCTAAATCGGCTTGTTTCACACCCCAAACCAATGCTATAAGAATTATACCCATAAGGGTTAGAATCAAATTGATAATGTTTCTAATAAGAATGCCGCGTGATTCTTGAATGAGTTTTTCTGAAAGCGTCTTTTTTATCACTTTGAAGGTGATGCTCTTAATAATTAAGTATAAGACAATGATAAATAGCGTTTGAATGATCTGAATATATATGATTTTCATAGTTTGATTTGCTTATGTATGCTCAAAGTATTTGTCTAAGGCACATGCCATGATTACGTACCTAATTTAGCAAATACAAACCGAATAGAAAACAGGTGGTGATTTTAAGAAGTAGGCAAGAACCAGCAATTAATTACAACTAGTGTTGGCATTGCGTTAATTATTTCTGATTTTGTTTTCTATTTTTATTGCCTTTTTTAAAATTTTAGTATACCCTTTGGTTATGGTTTGAAAAAACGACATACTTTGCCGCATTGATTCATACAATTGATAGTCTTGTTGAATGGTATTAAAAGAATATTCAAATGCTCCTGAGCGCTTTTTTTTAACTGAAGAATTCAATAAAATATTATATTGTGGTTGATTCATTCTACTACTAAAAAAACCTATTTTAGCATTAGTTGTATTAAAGTCATCTATATAATTGTTTAGGTCGATATAAATCGCTTCATCAATAAAATTTGATTCAGTTAATAAAAAAGACTCATAAGATCTCATATTATTATAGAGTGGTCCCATCCTAGCATATATTAAAAAAGCTGAATCTAATACTTTTCGGTTTTGAAAGCTAAGCGATGTTTCTTCTTCAAGGATTTTCAGAGACCTAGTTATCAAATTTTGCCTTTCATAACGAAAGCTAATTTCCTTTTCCAAAGTGGCGATATCCTCAATTAATTCTCTATGAACAAGCTTCAACTTATTTCTGATATCATTGTTATTTAGTCTTTCTTGATTCCAATTGTTAATTTGGAGCGCAATCAAAATTCCTATAACCACCAAAATAATTTCTCCAAAAGCATACTTCATATACTTTCCAGTTTTGCCTTCTGAAAGTAAATTTTTTCTAATTTTTCTAAAGAATTTAATCATTGCTTAGTGGTTGGTTATATGTCATTCTGCGTCATCGAAGGCCGTATAAATATGTTGAAGAAGCGCACTTGCGTTATTCTTAATATCCCATTTGTTGTAATTGCCAGCTGTTGTGACTACCACCAAATTATTTTTTTTATCAAAATAGATTCTTTGATCGCCATTGCCCACGGCGGCGGGTAGCTTTAGTTGATGCCCTTTAATATCAAAGTTGAAAACCCAAAACTGATAACCATACCCACCAAAAGGCAATTCAAGATTAGATTTGAAGGATTCTTGAACCCATTTTTTTGGTAGTATTTGGGCGTTTCCCCATCGGCCTTCATTTTGAAATAATATGCCAAACTTCAACATGTCTCTTGAGGTTAAGCGTAATCCAGATGCTGCTGCTGGCGTATGAGTTGCGGGAGAAATGGTCCACTCAGAGGTTGTTATACCTAAAGGTTTAAATAGAAACGCTTTTGCAAATTCATGAACATCTTTTCCTGATACCCTTTGAATTATTTCTGCCAGTAATTCGGTAGTTCCACCGTTGTATTTCCAAACGGTTCCTGGTTTAGTTACTATGGCTCTACTCAACACAAAGCCAATACCATCGCCGCTATTAATCATCTGAATTTCGCTGTTTTCTGGGTTGTCATAAGGTATTTCCTCATTCCATTTTAAACCAGAGGTCATGGTTAGAAGATGCTTAATGGTTAAGGCTTCACGCCCTGCATTGTTATACTGTTGGTAATCCTCAAAAAAATCAAAAACAGGTTGGTCAACATCTTTTATTTTTCCTTGGGCTATAGCAATACCAATACAAGCAGAAACTATACTTTTTGAAACACTGCGCATATCGTGAAGCACGGTATCATGGTGTTTAATAATACCAAGATTTGTACCCCAGTTTTCATCGTGACCTGAAAAATACTCCTCCAATACTAGCTTGTCATCTTTGTAGATGAGTAATGAATGCCTATTGGGGTAGAACCCCGTTTTTATACTATCAATAATGGCGGTAATGATTGGTCTATTGAACCCGATAACTTCTAGGGTAGCTGCAGTTAGCGCTTCCTTGGCTATAACATTAGTCGTTATAGCGCCCTTGGCAGGCGTTTGCCTACAGCCTATAGCGCTTAAGACTAAAAAAAGGATAGCCGCGAAATGTCTAATATTTTTCATGTACTGTTTTTAATACCAACAACTTAAACAAGCATTTTGCCCAATTGCAACGCAATTTACTGTCAAAACCCTCGGTTGTTTTATCTATGTATTCATGCTCAAATAGACTAAATCGCCAAGCATGACCGCTATTTATTATTAACCAAGGTTTACTTATGTAGTAGGGCATTGTGGTCCTTAAAAAGTTATTGAGCGTCTATTGTATTTTTTTAATCGCCTTTGTAGCATTATATCCTGCTTCATCGTTACTCACCATATCACTTGGACCGTAATGCCGCATGAGCACATTGAATTTCCCCGTAGTATTGCCTTCGCGAATTGGAATATTATTGGGTTGGCCGTCACAACCAAATCGCACTGTAAAAGTGCCATCTTCATTTTTAATAGGATCCATTTCACTTGATATGTGTGCAACATCATTAAACAGGTAGCCATCACCATTGTATACCGTAGCAGACCAAAAATACACGTCTTCTGGATCTATAAAAGTCATTTCATAACAGCCTTCAGTAGTCATATAAGGGCTGGTTTGATAAATGTTATCTTCAACCATAGCGCCGCCCCATCCGCCAGCAACTCCAACGTAATTCATATAATCTGTTTGGCCACTTTCTTTATTTCCAAACGCTTTAGATTGGTCATAACCATCGCTAAAATCTATATTTCCTGCTTTTTCAACCTTTTCAAAAGAAGCCTTATCCCAATTCTTAACCACAAAAGGTTTTGTACTGCTTGCTTCAACTTTAATGTTTTTGCGTAGGTTTTCATCTAGCGTTCTTATTATCACAAAAGCATGATCTGTTTTAGCAGTTAGCTTATGTCTGCCTGCCCCATAAATCATGCGCTGTGTTTCATGGTTTTCATCAACGATTTGAATAGTCACATATTTATCAGTTTCAGGAATCGTGATAAAAACATCACCGGTCATATCAAAAATAGAGGTCGAATAAAAGGTGTCTCTATTCATACGCACTACAAATTGCTTAGTGGGGTCACTAGAAGGAACGGGCATTTCCAAAAACGTATTCATACCACCTGCTTTCTTCAAAATCGCAGCAAAACGCAAGTTCGTATAGGCTTGGGGGAAATTTTCTGGTGTGACTATTATTGAAGCAATGGCTTCACTTGTAACCTCGTTTGATTCCTTTTTTGTTTGATTTTTACAAGAAAATAACACGCCTATTAAGAGTGTTCCTAATAGCATTTGATTGAATAGTTTCATTTTTATTATTTTAAAATATATTGGCTGTAGTTAAATATACATAAAGTCTTTAGATTAAAGATATAACAACGCATTTAAAACTTTTATGTTAAGTATGTAGGCTAGAACTAACAATAAATAGATATCCTATTGTAATACGTTTTTTTAATTGGTTTAAAATAGGCATTTATATTTCCACTAAAAAGAAGTCAGATGTCTTAATTTTTTTCAATAAAATTCTACTTTTTTCAACGCTTTAGCTTCCAGGTTTTGTTATAATGTTTTTATGCTTAATTATTAAATAGAACGGATAATAAGTTCTTAAAGTTGGTTGAAATCATACTGAAATAACTTTGTTCAATCCGATTGAAATGTACCTTTAAAAGATCTACCCCTTTAAAACTCTCATTAAATCTTTTTTCAGTTACTAAAAATTTTGCTTTATCCGAATTTTTATTAAAAATAGCAATCTCTTCACCATTAATTAACATCAGCCAAGGAGTTCTATAACTTTGCACTTCTGATAAATAATTCATTTTTATAATTGAATCCGTTAATTGAATTAAGTTATCAGTTTTATTTAATGAAAATTTTGATTCGTGTGGGGAAAATACGTCATCCCCAAGACAGACACTTTCTCTAGTAACGATAATTGAGGTTTTGTTTTTCATTATTTATAGGGTTGATATTTTATCTGTACCCTTTATTCAGGACGGTTCAAAATTATGCCTAAAGTGTTTGTTAAGATAAGTTACGTTGTTTAAGCACCTAATTTAGCAAATACAAACCGAATAGAAAACAGGCGGTGATTTTCAGAAGTAGGCGAGAACAAGCAATTACTTATAGTTATTGTTGTGTGTAGTACTTTATTTTTCATAGAAATTGAGTTCTATTATTTTACTTTCAAATTCAAATATGAAAGTGATTTTTTGATTAGATACCAAGTATCCAAAACCCTTTACATCTCTATAGGTATATCTGTTTTCTGCACTATAACTATAAATATTCTTTTTCGGTTTTTTATAAGTTGCAGAGATTGAATTATTTGTTAGAACTCCACTTATTGAATGTTTCTCTTCACCATTTTCCCAAGAAAATTCAATTAGATTTTCGTTTTTGGAAATTGTTATTGGAATTTCTCCATAATGCCAATTATTTGATATTTTAAAATCTATTTTTTTGGAAGTGAATACTGCATTTCCAAAATGATTAAAAAATCTAAACTTTTTATTAGCTTTATTTAAAATCTTTTCTTCTTCTTCTTTCTCTTTAGTAATTTTTGTTTTGATAGAAGACGTGGCTTCAAAAACATTTTCGTGAGGATTTTCAAATTCTTCTGCTTTTTTTAAATAATCTTCTGCTTCTTCAATAAATCCAAGATGAATTAATTGATATGCGATATTAGATGCCGCCAAACTGTTTTTGAATTCAAAAGCCTTTTTATAATGTTCAATTGATTTTATTTCTAGTCCTAGGTTTTTATAAGCTACTCCTATGTTGTTTAAAGCGCTTTGAAATTTAGAGTCGAAACCTAAAAGTTTTTTATAAAACAACAAGCCTAAGTCTTTTAAATCCTGTTCTGTTTCACTGTAATTATATGCAGCGTCAAATAATAAATAAGTGTTGTTAGGTGTTAATTCAAGTGCTTTTTGATACGCAATTGATTCTAACAATTTATTTTCAGTTTTCTTATAATAATTGGCTAATGCTCTATATAAAGTGACTTTTGGTTGTTTTTCATTTATATTATCTATGTGTTTGATTATTACATCGAGAGATTCTTTAGTGTTCTCATTTTCTAAATGATAATCTGAAATTCTTGAAATACAATATGCTTTTTGCTCATTTTTATTTGTTAGCTCTAAAGCTTTTGTTGCTAATTCAACAGCTTTTGGATAATTATTAGCTTGATTGTAAATTAAACTTAAATAAAAAAATCCGTGAGATTTTTTCTCATCATCGTTTTCAATATTTTCTGTATACTCCTCTAATTCTCTAAATGCGGAAGTATCTCCATATTTATGTCTCAAGTAAAAGTTTCTAACAAATTCTTCTTTTTTTCGGTTTGGGTCTTCTATTTCGGCTAAAACTCTATCTAATAATTCATCTGCATCTTTAAATTTCTTCTCACGAAGTGCTTCGTGATATTGAAAAAAAACATTATCACCGTTTTCTAATTCTTGTAAATCTTCATTTTCATCTTCCAAAGAATCACCTTTTGGTATAGCTTTTTCTTGATTGGTTGTTTCATTATCTTCTTTATTTTCTTGACGATGCATTTCAAATTCAGTCTGCCCTCTTTTTACCCTAATTTGTGTAAAATTGTTTACGAAAGACCATATTGTTTTCCATTTAACAATGAAAATGATAATAAAAAAAACAACTAAAAGAAACTTCCATTGACTTCCAATAGTTTTAATTACTTCAATTGTATTATTCTCCATTCAATTTTTATTAGGTTGGTTTTCATATTACACACAACGGTCAAAGCTAAGAGTAGTGCCGTATTCATGCTCTAATCTTTCAGCTTTTTCCATTTATTCTTTTGTGTTGAAATTAATCAATTTAGTCGTCACGAGGCATTACTTTTAGGTGATGTTGTAGTGTGTTTTTCTATTTTTCAAACAAGGGAAAACTAAGTGTTCCATTAATAGCACCATATATTATTGGGCATACAAATACAAAAATTATTGGTGAACTAAATATTAACCAAATTGGAATCCAATTTAATGTATTTTTAAATCTACTATTCAGTAAGTCAATTCCATTGTTCTTTAACTTTATTTTAATGTATTTTGTGTTTAATATCAAAAGTAAAATTGCCAATGGAATTCCAATATAATATTTCATACTTGGATTTGGATTCTCTGGTGTGCTATAAATTTTTGTTATCCCATTGAATATTAAAAATATTGGCACTAAAACTGTTCCTTCAAAAATTGAAATAAAATTAATTGTGTTTGACTTAGCCTTGCTTGGATTTTTTTTGTCAAAATATCCAAAAACTCTATAAATCAGATAGTCAAGTATCATCATCATTTTATTCTTTAAATGCACTACAACTCCTTATAAAGCGCCACAAATTCTTATTACCCCGTACAATAGCCGGAGTATGGCGATGCTCGTGTGTATTCGTTTATAAATGTAGCTTATTTTCTTACAAGTATAAGAAGTATTTTCTAGGAGTTTTCAACAAAGATCTAGGGTTGTTAACTTGTTGTTTAAACGGTTTGAATAACAGCGTATTAACGGCGTCTGGCATAACAACTCTGCACCATGTGAGTGTTGAAGACTTGGGTGTTCAGGTGATCAAACACCAGTGATTTTGGTAGTACCCTAAACAAGGGGATGCCGTCGCCTAGTATAATAGGCAATGTGGTTAAGCGTAGCTCGTCTATTAAATCTTGTTTTAGAAAGTTTTGTACTACCGTGCCACCATCTATATACAGGTTTTTAAACCCTTTATTGTGGAGGGTTTTTAACACTTCGGTTTCGTTACCCTGGAGTATGGTGACTTTATTTTTTAGAGGTTCGGGTATGGTTTGGAGGCTATGGCTGAGTACAAAAACAGGCTTGGTATATGGCCAAGGCCCATTAAAACCTAAAACCGTTTTAAAGGTGCTGCTCCCCATAACAATGGCATCAATGGCATTCATGAGGTCGTTATACCCCATGTCTAGCTGCTCTGGGTTGGGTACCATCTCCAACCAATCCAACTCACCTTGTTTACCAGCAATGTAGTTGTCTATACTCTTGGCTAAGAACACAATGTTTTTCATAAGCCTAAGGTAGGTATTTAGGAATTATGAAACAATGGGTGCCAAGGGCGTTTATGCTTTACGTGTCATTAGTGCCATATAAAACCCGTCATAACCAGAGGTATGCGCCAATAGTTTTTTGTCTTTTACCAGCTCAAAATTGGCGCCAGCTTCCGATTTTAAAAAGGTCTGCACTTGATTTTGATTTTCTGAAGGCAATACCGAGCAGGTGGCATAAACCAACTTACCATTGGGTTTTACCATTTTTGAGTACTGCTGTAATACGTCTTGTTGTACCCCTCTAATGCGGTCTAAAAATTCGGGTTCTAGTTTCCATTTGGCGTCTGGGTTTCGGCGTAGTACACCTAATCCTGAGCATGGGGCATCAATTAAAACGCGGTCGGCTTTGTTGTGTAACTTTTTAATAGGTTTTGTAGAGTCAATAACTTTTAAATCTACGTTATGTACCCCGTTGCGTTTGGCTCTTACTTTAAGCTTTCTAAGTTTGCTTTCGTAAATGTCCATAGCCACAATTTGTCCTTTGTTTTCCATTAAAGAAGCAATGTGCAGGGTTTTACCCCCGGCGCCAGCGCAGGAGTCTACCACTTTCATGCCTGGTTTTACATCCAGAAATTCGGCCACCAATTGCGAGCAGGCGTCTTGCACTTCAAACAAGCCTTTTTTAAAGGCATCAGTAACAAATACATTGGCACGCTCAACAAGTTTTAAAGCCGATGGGTGTCCTTTTATAAACTCGGTGTCTATGCCTTCGTCGGCCAATATGTTTTGTAATTGCTCTTTAGTGGTTTTTAGGGTGTTGGTCCTTAAAATAACCTCTGCTTTTTCGTTTTGTTTGGCTATTTCTTTGGTCCATTTAGATTCGCCTAATTCTGCTAATCCAACGGCATCAATCCAATCCGGAATAGATTCTCTTAGTTTTCTAACTTTGGATAGCTCATCAAAACGCCCTTTTATTTTTCGGGTTGGTGTGTTTTCAAAGTATTTCCAATCTGGTAATGAGATGCCTTTTAAGGTCGCCCAAACGGCAAACATGCGCCACAAGTTATCGCGATCAAAAGGTTCTTTTACCTCTGCTATTTCTGCGTATAGGCGTTTCCAACGTACAATGTCGTAAACGGTTTCGGCAACAAAGCCCCTATCTCTTGAACCCCAACGTTTATCGCGTTTTAATAATTGTTGGATCACTTTATCGGCATAATGCCCTTCGTTAAATATTAGGGTTAAACCGTCAATAACGGCAAAGCATAAATTTCTATGTAATCGCATGATGTGTAAATAAGGCTGCAAAGTTACGTTTTAAATGTCTATTTGTACAACCGTTGATAAGTTAATTGGTTGAGCTATTCAATTTTATATAAATTTGAAAAACTATTGAAAATTAAGCGCAAGTTTTATTTTTTAATGGCATCTAAACTTAACTAAGTTTAATTTACTTTTTTGACTGAAACCGAATTTATTGAAGGATTGAGAAGCCATAACGCCAACGCCTATGGTAAGTTACTTGATGATTTTCAGCAAAATGTATTTGCCACCTGCATATCCTTTGTGCCCAATAAAGAAGATGCCGAAGATATTGCGCAAGAGGTTTTTGTTGAGGTTTTTAAGTCCATAGCTAAATTTAAGGGCGATTCTAAATTATCCACCTGGATTTATAGAATCACCACCAATAAGTGCTTAGAATTTATAAGGAGAAAAAACACGAAAAAACGTTTTGCCTTTATGCAATCTATCATGGGTAATGCCATACCCATGGATAAAACCAGTTATTTTACAGAGATGAATCATCCAGGGGTTATTCTAGAAAATAAAGAGAAAAGCGAGACCTTGTTTTTGGCTATAAATCAATTGCCAGAGGCTCAAAAAGTAGTATTTACACTGCATAAAGTGGACGGTAAGAGCTATCAGGAAATTAGTGATATTACAGAGAAGAGTTTGTCTTCCGTAGAGTCTTTAATGTTTAGAGCGAAAAAGAATTTACAGAAGCTTTTAGAACATTTTTATAAAAATGACAAGTAACGCAAGTTTTAAAAACATATGGCATCTAAATTATTATAAGCGAGTATGATGGAAACAAATAAAAACATACAGGATAAAATTGATAGCACGTTTGAAGCATTTGATGCTATCGAAACCGTAAACGTGTCTCCTTTTTTTAAAGATAAAACCATGCAGGTTTTATTTGCTGAAAAGGAAGTGAAGCAAGTGGCTTGGTCCTGGTTTACACCGCAATTGCAACTGGCCACTTTAGTGTGCTTGGTGGTTTTAAATGTCATTGCATTTACAAAATTAGAGGCGTCTTCATCTTATGATGAGAATGTAAGTGTGTTTGCAGAATCTTACGGCCTGTATTCTAGCGACGATGATACCGCTTTAATAAATAATTAATTATGAAAAATAAATTACCCTTATACCTTTTACTTTTCTTTTTAATTATAGTGAATGCCTTCTTTCTCTATAATTATTTAGGTGCAGGAGACCAAGGTGGTCCTAAAGATCAAATTAGACCTGGGGATTTTTTGGTGAAGGAGCTCGGGTTAGATGCCACTCAGCAAGCCGCCTTTAGAACATTAGGACGGGAGCATCATCGAAAAATGCGCGGATTACTAGACGATATTAAAGAATTAAAAGATGCCTTGTTCAAGGGCTTATCTGATGATCCATCGCATCAGGTAAACGTGGATTCTATAGTCCATTTGATTGGAGAAAAAGAAGCCGCTAAAGACCTGGAAGTTTTTAGGCATTTTAAGAAGGTACAGGCGTTATGCAATGCGAAGCAAAAAGAGAAATTTGCCAAAATAATTGAGGATGGCCTTAGGGTTGGTGGCCGAGATCAAGGTCCTAGAGGAGCTAGACCAGAAGGTGAACGCGGACCGCGATCTAAAGGTTTTGAAGATAATAGGCCACCGCGCCCTAATGGGCCAAATGCGAATAGACCGCCTCCAGCAGCGCGGGAATAATTTTCTGGCAGTTTAAAAAAGACCTTCAATATATTGAGGGTCTTTTTTTTGTGAATTTTTTAACAATGCCCACCACAAGTTTAGAAAAATACACGCATCTAAAAGCACATAACAATAAAAACAAAAGAATGAAAAATGTATTAAGAACAGCCGGTTTAGTTTTAGGAATGATCTTATTTATCTCGAATAGCGCCTTTGCACAATCAGAAAATAATAAGGATAGAAAAAAACCACCAACTTTTGAGCAGCTTCTAGAAAAAATGGATGCTAACGAAGATGGGAAATTATCACAGAAAGAAGTAAAAGGGCCTTTAAAAGATCATTTTGCTGAGGTGGATGCCAATGAAGATGGTTTTATAACTGAAGAAGAATTAAAAAAAGCACCAAGGCCAAAAGGGAAAGGGAAGTCTAATAATGACTAGAAGCACTATACATTAACAACAAACCTATATATATGAAAATGCTAAAATCTACAAAAACGCTACTGAAAATCTCACTGTATACTTGTTTTATCATGGGCTTTGTGGCCTGTAGTGATGATACTGTTGCAGAAGATGTTCTAGTAGGAGAAGAAGGGGAAGTAGACGGTGAAGCCGAAGTGGAAGATGATACTAATTTTGTGGCCACCGATTGGACTACCGAAACGCATACCAAGGATGTAGATCCAAATTTTGACGAAGTTTTTGATGACACTGTTGTAAAAAGATTTGATATCGTTATAACCGAAGCCCGATGGCAAAGTATGTTGGATGATATGACTGCTAATTACGGGGTTTTCGGTGCCTCTAATTCTGGCGGCGGATTGCTAGACGTAGAAGAAGATCCTATTTTTGTGCCTGCCGAAATCTTTTATAATGGCAAAGAATGGTACCGCGTAGGGGTGCGTTTTAAAGGCAACTCGAGCTTACAATCGAGTTGGAGAAATGGCATTTTAAAACTTTCGTTTAAGTTGGATTTTGATGAGTTTGAGGATGATTATCCGCAAATTGATAATCAACGGTTTTATGGATTTAAAAAGTTTAGTCTTAAAAACAATTATGACGATCAATCCATGCTTCGCGAAAAGGTAGCTGGTGATGTGTTTAGAAATGCTGGTTTAGCCGGATCGCATACAGGATTTTATACCTTATATGTTGATCATGGTGATGGGCCTGAGTTTTTTGGCTTGTATACTTTAGTAGAAGAAGTGGATGGTAGTGTATTAGACACCCAATTTTCGGATGACGATGGGAATTTATACAAACCAGACGGTGATGCAGCTAGCTTTGCAGCAGGGACTTATGATGAAGATGAGTATGTGAAGAAAACCAATGAGGATGAAGCTGATTTTACGGATGTTGCTAGTTTATTGGCAGCCATTAATGATGACATAAGAACCACCGATCCTGAAACTTGGAGAGCCAATCTAGAAACTGTTTTTGATACCGATGTGTTTTTAAAATACCTAGCTGTGAATACGGTGATTCAAAATTGGGATACTTACGGTCTTATGACGCATAACTATTACTTATATAATAATCCGGATACTCATAAATTAACTTGGATTCCTTGGGATAATAATGAGGCCTTACAAGATGGTAAAAGAGGAGGTGCTTTAGCCTTAGATTTTTCAGATTTGAATGCGTCACAATGGCCAATCATTGGCTATATGTATCAGGATGCGGTATATAAGGCTAAATATGATGCGTATTTACAAGAGGTTGTCGATGGTCCTTTTAATGAAAATACCATACAGGCGCTGTACAATACTTACGCTGACTTGATTGGACCTTATGCCACTACGGAAGTGCCAGGATATACGTTTTTAAATTCTAGTGCTGATTTTCAAACCGCAGTAAATCAATTAAAAAATCATGTTTCAGAGCGGTCGTCGGCAGTTCATAGTTATTTGAATAATTAGAATTACATAAATTTTAGTTTGGTTGGTTATTTTGGTTAAAGGCTTCGTGAGCGATTGCGAAGTCTTTTTAAAGGAATCGTCACGTACGCGGTTTTTACCATAACCGATTTCATTTTATAAAAGTAAAAATCAATATGAAATATTATAATTTTAAAACAGGCACAATCCTATTTTCCATGCTACTTTGTTTTGGCCTATTTGCGCAAGGACCTCCTGGAGGAGGCCAAGGCGGAAGAAGAGGTGGCGGACAAGGTCCCCAAGATCAAAGCGGTGGTGGTAAACCTGATGCGTCGCAAATAATGGAGCGGTTGGATACCAATAGCGATGGTCAAATTGATGAAGATGAAGCTTCACAAGATGAAAGAGGCCACATTAAGGAACATTTTGAGACGATTGATACCAATGGTGATGCATTCATTGATTTAGACGAACTGGAAGCCTCATTAAATAATAAAAAGCCGAAGAAGGTTTCGGCTAAAAAAATCTTAAAGGAGGTAGATGATGATGGGGATAAGAAATTAAATGAACTTGAGGTAGCGGCTAAAGGTAAAAGTGAATTATCCAAGCATTTTAACGAGATTGACACAAACAATGACCATGCACTTGATTTAGACGAATTGAAAGTGTTTTATGCTAAAGCGGACAAACCACAACGAAGAGGCAGAGACTAAGTTTCATGTAACATATAATTAAAAGATGAAAAATCGATACCAATGGATACTGCTTATGGCTATGGTGCTTGCTGCAGGCTGTACGAGTCAAAAAAAGACAAGTCTTCACAGTCATGATGGCGCAAAACCACATGCCCATACCACTAATAAAAGTGAAAGTAATACCGATTATTTTGGGGATTATATTTTAGAAGATGCAGCTTTTGGCACTAAAACAAAGGTTAATATTTTGGGCGAGCAACGTGTTATGGAGACTAATGCCTTGCCTAATCATAAAACAGGTGCCTTTCCTAGAAAGGGAAACCCGAATACCATTGCTGCTCAAAACAAAAAATATACGTTTCCATTACATCCAAAATATGTAGGAACCCCACAATGGGTGAGAGAACCCGGAGTGTCTTTAAACGGTGTGAAGTTTGAACCAGGCACTGCCGAAGTGGTTATTTGTGATACGGGAGAAAACTATAGGGTAGAGGCGTTTCAAGATGTCATTAATTTAGGGCTCGATTTTAATAATGCCCATGTACAGCCTACTGGCGCTTATCATTACCACGGTGCACCTACTTCGGTTATTGAAGCATTTGATACAGGTAACGATTTAGTACATATTGGTTTTGCCCATGATGGTTTTCCAATGTATTATTCAAAGGGTAACGCTTACAAGTCCAGTTATCAATTGGTTGGTGGTGATCGAGAAGGTGAAGATTGCACCTATACCAATCCTAAAAACACTTTAGATATTTCAGTTGACGGGCATCACAACGGTACCTACACTTCTGATTTTGAATATGTGGAAGGCTCAGGGGATTTAGATGCATGTAATGGCATCACCATTCAAGGAAACTATATGTATATGGTAACCCATACGTTTCCTTATGTGGGCAGATGTTTAATGGGGGAGGTCAGTCAAGATCAAATTGGTTTAAGAGGTCAAGGGGGACGTCCTAATGCAGGGCAATTAATGGAAAGACTGGATGAAAATAACGATGGTAAATTGTCTAAAGCTGAAGTAAAAGGACCCTTGAGTGCCAATTTCTCAAAGGTAGATGCCAATAAAGACGGCTATATTACAGCTGAAGAATTGAAAAAAAGTGGGAGGCCGAAAAGGTAAAATCCCTCTATTTTAATTTTTTTTTACTTTAGGCGCAAGTTTTTATTTAAAGAGGCATCTAAAAAGGAAACAAACTTGAAATAATGAAACTTAACCGAAGAAAACTTATGCTTTCTTTATTGGTAGCCTCTATAACCCTATTACTATTGAATTTATATATCATATATAATTTTAGTGGTCATACAAAGATGAAACATTCCGGTAAGCAGGAATTCGTTTTTATAGAAAATCAATTCGAATAGGTTTTCTGAAAAACCAATCCCAAAAAAAATCTTTAGATCTCGTTTCATGCTAAAATTTATGTAAAAATGACTACCCCAATGAAATCAATTTATTTACTACTATGTTTAGTTTTAACCCTCAGTTATGCTTGCAGTAATGCAGAAGATGTCTTGGTTGAACTTGAAAAAACAGAGGGAACACCTGAAGAAACACCAGAAGAAACTAATAATACCAAACCTAACATTTTATTAGTTATAGCGGATGATATGGGACTGGATGCAACACCAGGGTATGACATCGGTGCGTTGAAGCCAAATATGCCTAATCTACAGGCCTTACTAAATAATGGCTTGCGCTTTAATAACTTGTGGTCTTACCCACTATGTACGCCAACTCGCGGTAGCATGCTTACTGGGAAATATGGTTTTAGAACAGGTGTTACCACCGTGTCTCAAGAAATGCCAATATCAGAAACGTCAATCCAAGAATATCTGGACGAAAATAATTCGGGTTATGCGCATGCCGTAATTGGAAAATGGCATTTATCAAGAGATCTAGATCATCCTACAAATTCAATTGTTGGAGACTACGCGGGTTTTCTTAGTGGTACGCTACGGTCTTATTGGAACTGGGATTTAGTTGAAAATGGTCAATCTACCAATACCACAACGTACAGCACGTCTAAGTTTACAGATTTAGCCATTGATTGGATTGATGCCCAAGAGCAACCTTGGTTTTTGTGGTTGGCCTATAATGCACCACACACCCCGTTTCATTTACCTCCCAATGAATTGCATTCTCAAGGCGCGTTACCTTCAGGAGATGCGGATATAGCCGCTAATCCATTACCCTATTATCTGGCTATGTTAGAAGCTATGGACTCAGAAATGGGAAGGTTAATAGCTTCTATGAGTGAGGAAGAACGCGATAATACCGTTATTATTTTTATGGGCGATAACGGTACGCCAAATCAGGTGGTGCAAACGTATAATAGTCGTCGTGCAAAAAACAGCCTTTATCAAGGCGGTGTTAATGTACCTATGGTTATCTCAGGGAAAAATATTACCCGTATTGGCGAACAGGAAGATGCCTTGTTAAATACAACAGATCTTTTTGCTACCATTGCTAGTATAGCAGGTAATGAAATTGATGAAATCAATGACAGTAAAAATTTTGAGTCCATGTTAAGCACGCCAGGGCAAGAAGTCCGAAATTTTGCGTATTCCGAAATTGGAACCGATGTAAATAGTTTGGATTACACGATTAGAGATGCTACCTATAAGCTTATAAGATTTAATACTGGAGAAGAGGGATTATATCACTTGATTGATGACCCATTAGAAAGTATTAATTTATTAAGTGCAAATAGGCTTCCATTATCCAACGAAGCATTAAATGCGATGACAGCTTTGGAAGCTGAGTTGGTTAGACTAAGACAATAATAATATAATTTACAATAATCATGATAATTTATAAACGCATATTAATTTTAATAACTTTAGTATTCTTTGTGGTGACCGCCTGCTCAAATGGTGATGATGCACCGATGGTTCAAGAGCAAGAGGAAGAAGAGGTTGACCAAGGGGGAAACACAGCTTACGATATTAGTGCTGTGCTAGAGAAATTTGAAGGTACAGGACTATCTTATGCGATAAACGGAAATACCGTAACCTTTACTACTCAAGATTTACCAAATCACACAAGTCCATATTGGCCCACTAACAATCCGCTTTATGAAGCTTATAATGGGACCAATAGTGAATTCCGTTTAAACCCGAATCGCATTGAGGCTCAAAATATTGTGTTAACCATAACCTTAAACCCTGAAGAAGCTTCAAATAAGGAGGTGACTCCCATGGGGCCCATTGGTATTTCTAGAAATGGCGTGGTGTTCTTTAATCAATATGCTGCGGGTGGTTCGCCGTTAACCAATGAAATTAATTCTTTTGATCAGTACTTAGGGCACCCTGCAGGACAAAGTAATTATCATTATCATATTGAACCCACGTTTTTAACACAAGAATTTGGAGAGGATGCCTTTTTAGGTTTATTGTCTGATGGGTTTCCTGTTTATGGCCCTCAAGAAAATGGAAAAACAATTACCAATGACGACTTAGACGCCTATCATGGTCATACTGGTGTGACTGCTGATTTTCCAAATGGCATTTACCATTATCATATTACTAATGAAGATCCGTATTTAAATGGCAATGGCTTCTTTGGAACCCCAGGAAATATAACCAGGTAATTGAGATTTAAAGTTTTACATATTGTGGTCTTAATGGGCTTATTATTTGGTTGTAACACAAGTACGAATACCGTCGTGGTTAATGATACCTATGAAAATTTGAGACTAGAGAATGGCGTGTTATTCTACAACACTTCGCCCTTTAACGGGGTGCTTAGGTCATCTTATGCTTCAGGCGCTGTAAAACGTCAAGTAAACTATAGGGATGGCAAAAAAGATGGTTCCGAAATACAATGGTCTGAAAATGGCAATAAGCTCATAGAGCGTTATTATGCGCAAGGGGTTAAACGGGGTATTCATAAAGCCTGGTGGGACCATGGTATTCTGAAATTTGAATATCATTTTAATGACCGGGGGGAATACCATGGAGAAATGAAGGAATGGTATGAATCAGGACAGCCGTTACGCGCCTTTAATTATGTCAATGGAAAAGAAGATGGTGCTCAAAGACTTTGGAAACCCGATGGAAGTATTAAAGCCAATTATGAGGTGGTGCATGGCGAACGGTTTGGGTTAATAGGTCTGAAAAAGTGTTACACCGTGACAGTAAATAGTGATGAGGTTAAATAACTGCTTTCAGAATCGCAATTAGATTGAATAAAATGAATTTTAGAAGGGTATGTCTTGGTGTTTTAATGGCCATGATTTTGTTCGCATGTAAGAAAGAAAAGCAGGTGCAGGCTGTTACCAAGTTGCCCTATTTTAATTCCGCTGCATTTACACCAGAATGGGAGGTGCCAAAACATAAAATACCGCCCTTTTCATTTACGAATCAGAACGGTTTGCAGGTGACCAATGACACCTACAAAGGTAAAATATACATCGCTGATTTCTTTTTTACAAGCTGCCCAGGAATCTGTCCCAAGCTCACTAAAAATATGGGTAAAATTCAAGAGGCTTATAAAAACGATCCTGACATCATGTTATTGTCTCATACGGTCATGCCATGGCGGGATTCGGTGCCCTTGCTAAAAGCCTATGCTGAAAAAAACAAGGTATTAGATGCGAAATGGCATTTAGTGACCGGCGATAAAGACGCCTTATATAGTATTGCAAGAACAGGTTACTTCGCGGATGAAGATTTTACAAAAACACAAGACGCTAGTAATTTTATACATACCGAAAATTTTGTGCTAGTGGATAAAGCGGGATACATAAGAGGTGTTTATAATGGCACCATAGAAATAGATGTACTCCGACTACAGCGACATATTAAAATTCTCAAAGAAGAAATTTAGGTGTTAAATTAAAATGAAAAGGGGCGTGTATATTCTCCAAGCTTTTCTATTTTTATGGGAAATATAACGCTATGAAGCATTTTATTCTTGTACTTATCGCCCTTTTCTTCTGTGCTACAAGTGCAGTTAGTAGGCCCAATCAGAAAGATTTTAAAAAAGTAGAAATTGAAACTTTAGTTAAAGATTCTACCTTAAATGTACGTGCATTGGAAATTATTAAATCTGAGTTTACTGCCCCTGTTTATTTAAGCTCCAAAGGAGATTATGGCATTATTTATCCGAAGGCTGTTTTTAATCATGTTGATTCATTAAAGGCAAAGGCGTTTTATAATCATCAAATTAATTTATCTACTGATACACTAAAATTGAATTTTAGAGCACTTGCGGTAACGAGTAAGGCTGGATTTGGCATTACTGTAGGGTCTCCAGCCTTACTGTATAAGCTTGATGCCGATAAAGCAAAGCATAGGGTGGTGTATAGCGAAAATCACCCTAAGGTTTTTTATGACGCCATGGATTTTTGGAATGACCAAGAAGGCATTGCAATTGGCGATTCCATAGATGGTTGTTTAAGTGTTATTATCACTCGAGACGGCGGGGATACTTGGGAAAAATGTCCTTGCAGCGACTTGCCAAAGGGTTTAGAAAACGAAGGGGCTTTTGCAGCAAGTGATACGAATATCAAAATTATTGGTCATGATACTTGGGTGGCTACAACGGCTGGCAGGGTGTATTACTCACCTGATAAAGGCCGTACTTGGGAGGTTTGCCAAACGCCAATAAAAATGGAAAAAGAGACGGAAGGCATATTTTCTATTGATTTTTATGATGCCTTACAGGGGTTTGCTATTGGTGGTGATTTTACAAAACCGGAGGACAATAGTTATAATAAAATAAGAACTAGTGATGGTGGAAAAACTTGGGAATTGGTAGCTCAAAATCAAAATCCTGGATACCGTAGTTGTGTGCAATACATACCCAATTCGAAAGGGAAGGGCTTAGTAGCTGTTGGGTTTAAGGGTATAGACTACAGTAAAGATGGCGGGAATTCCTGGAAGCATTTAAGTGATGAAGGTTTTTATACCATCAGGTTTTTAAATGATTCTGTGGCTTATGCTGCTGGCGCAGGACGAATTGCAAAGTTAAGCTTCAAGGAATAGCATAGGGGACTAGCTTTCTTATCGTGTTCGTTTAATTCTTCAGAAGGTCTATAATCAAGTTTTAATCCTGTTTCCTTTTCTTTTTGTACTCCTCGAACATTTTTCGCTTAAAATCGTCTTCACTAACCTTGAGAAGAATTATTTTCTTAGCCGGAATAATTTCCGAGAGCTGCGAAGTGAAATCTAGGCGTAGGTTGTGCAAACGTGTTTCTGTATCATTAAGTTTTGTTATAAGCTCCATGGCTTTTTCATCGGTCATCCCGTCTAAATTAGCTTTGATTTCGGCCTTGATCTCTTTAATCTCTCGATGTCTAATTTGAGAGGTTTGTTTCTCAAAGGCATTGTAAACAGGCCAAAACTCTTGAGCCTCCTTTTCTGATAAATCCAATTTTTCAGTAATAAAAGAAATCTTAAGGGCTTTTATACGTTCTCTGTTTTTATGCTGTGCCGAAATGTTTATGGCGAATAACAGGACTAGTATTAGAAGTAATCTTTTCATTGTTAATCTATTTTATTCTATCATTAACGCTTCAATGTCAGCATTATTTAATAGGTATTCTTCAATGTTATCTTTGTCTAAATTATGCTCTGAAAAAATGAGGTCATCCAATTCTTCATCATTTAATAACGCCGCAATTTCATAAGAACTAATATTTTCATCCAATAGATAATTTTCAACGGTTTCTGTTTCTAAATTGTCAAAAGACGGGGCGTCATCAATGACAAAAAGCGTTATTAAAAGTAATATGGCTGCAGCTATACTGGATACATACAGCAGGGTACGTTTTGTATTTAGCTGTATAACTTTTGTTTTATTCTGCTTTGATATATTTTGGGTTATATGGTCTTCAAAAGTATTAAAATAATGATCTGGAACTTTAAAGCCAGGCCGCTTAATAGCATTGAGTGGCGTATCACTGTGCAGTTTGCTCAGAATAGCTTGATCCAGAGATTCAAAATAATGATCTGGTGTTTTAAAACCAGTAGCGCTTATTTTATTTAAATTTTTATTTTTCATGTCTTTCATTATACATACTTCTTTGACTGAATATAAACACAAAGGTTTAATTGTTAGTCAAATAGGCTTCTATCTTTTTTACAGCAATGTGGTATGACGCTTTTAACGCGCCTTCACTGGTTTCTAAAATTTCAGACATGTCTTTGTATTTAATGTCTTCAAAATATTTCATATTAAAAACCAATTGTTGTTTTTCGGGCAAGGTAGCTATGGCTTTTTGCAATTTAATTTGAATGGCCTCACCTTCAAAATAAACATCAGAGGTTAAATTATTAATTACCGTGTTCTGAAGCTCTTCACTTGTCACTTGCAAACGTTTCGCTCTTTTATTAATAAATGTAAGCGATTCGTTGGTAGCAATTCTGTAAATCCATGAGAACAATTGACTATCACCTTTGAATTTTCCAATATTATTGTAAATTTTTATAAAGGTATTTTGAAGCACGTCATCTGTGTCGTCATGTGATTTGACAATATTTCGAATATGCCAATACAAACGCTCCTTATATAGCTTTAATAAGACTCTAAAGGCTTGCTCTTTATATTGCTCAGAATTTAATTGTTCTAATAACTCCTTTTCGTCTGTCACCAACAATTGTTTTCTTATTAGACTTATAAATATACATAAAGTTTAAAAGGGATTTTCTTGAATTTTTATCAAAAACATAAGTGATTGTAAAACAGCATATAAAAAATAATTTTATCGATAAAGTGTAATTTAAATACGATTAAATGCATTTTTTCTTGTGCACTATGTATTTATGAAGTATGTTTGTATCAGAAACCTATTTATGTTGTTAGTCGTCCCCAAGTCTAACATGAACAAAAAAAGGATAGAACTCATAAGTCTCTATCCTTTTTTATTTTTATAACATTTGAGTTTTAATCAAAACTTTGCATGTCTACCAATTTTTGATAAACGCCTTGTTTCTTCATAAGTTCATCGTGTCTGCCTTGTTCTGCAATCTCACCTTTATTTAAAACAATAATTTGATCAGCATTTTGAATGGTAGAGAGCCTATGTGCTATGACAATAGATGTTCTGTTTTTCATCATATTCTCCAATGCTTTTTGAACCAAGCGCTCACTTTCTGTATCTAATGCTGATGTTGCTTCATCCAAAACCATAATGGGCGGATTTTTTAGTACGGCTCGGGCAATACTCAAACGTTGTTTTTGTCCGCCAGAGAGTTTACCTCCCGCATCGCCAATATTGGTGTTTATCCCTTGGGGTAAATCTTTAACAAATTCCCAGGCGTTGGCCACTTTTAAAGCGCTAATTACCTCCTCATCTGTAGCATGGTCATTACCCAGCTTTAAGTTGTTTTTAATGCTCTCATTAAATAGAATAGCATCTTGGGTTACAATGCCTAATTGATTTCGTAATGACGCCGTTGTTAAATCTTTTATATTAATACCGTCAATGAGTATCTCACCTTTATTTACATCATAAAAGCGCGTAATAAGATTGGCAATAGTAGATTTGCCGCTTCCGCTCTGTCCTACCAAAGCGACCTTTTTGCCTTTTGGAATAGTCAGAGAGAAATCTTTTAATACATAATCATCCTGATACTTAAAATAGATGTTTTTGAAAACTATTTCAGCGTCAAAAGAAGTTTTCGTAATGGCATTATCCTTGTCTTTTAGCGGGTTTTCGGCACCAATTATTTCTTGAATACGTTCAGCAGCAGCGTTACCTTGTTTGATGTTGTAAAACCCTCTAGAAATCGCCTTAGCAGGTACCATGATATTATAGGCCAAGCCCATATAGGCAATAAATGAACTACCATCTAAGGACTGATCTACTAAAACAAGTTGCCCACCATACCAGAGTAAAATGGATATTACTAGGATTCCTAGAAATTCACTGGTAGGCGATGCTAGGTTTTGTCTGTTTAACAGCTTGTTTGAAAAATGAAAAAACCGCTCACTTGATTCTTGAAACCTTCTATTGAATTTACCTTCAGCATTAAAACCTTTAATAATTCGCAGGCCAGTTAATGTTTCTTCTAATGTGGACAGAATCACGCCTTGTTCACTTTGTACACGGTCTGACTTTCGTTTTAAACTTTTACCTATAATGGATATAATCCATCCAGAAAGTGGAATAAAAATAAATACAAAAAGGGTTAATTTGACACTTATTAAAAGCATCATAATAATGGTAAAAATTATGGTTAAAGGTTCTCTAGCAATAAGCTCCAAAACGGGAAGCATGGAATATTGCAGGGTTGCCACATCGGTAGTAACTCGAGCCATAATATCCCCTTTTCTTTGCTCAGAGAAATAAGATAATGGCAGCTCTATAGTTTTTTTATAAACCGCATTTCTAAGATCTCTAACCACGCCATTTCTTAAAAAGACCATAAAGTAATAGGCCAAATAACTAAAAATATTCTTTAAAAGGAATAATACAATTATAAGACCAACGACTAGAATTAAAGCTTTTTGAGGATCGTCTTGGGCATAAATATGGACTTGATAGGCCAAGTAGTCCTTATAAAAATCTTTGAGACTACCAATGCCTTCATATACAGGTGCTACGGTAGGAACTACCGTGTCTTTTTGGAACAGGATATCAAGCATGGGAATTAACGCCACAAATGATAAGGCTCCAAAAAGCGCATAAAACACATTAGATATAAGATGACCTAAGGCATAACCTTTATACGGTTTTGCGTACTGAAGTATGTTAGTGAAATGACTCATTAAAGCACCTTCATGTCTTTTAAAAGACCTTCAGCTTTAGCATCCAATTGTGCTTCTATATGTTTAAAGTTGCTAACCGCATCTAAAGCGCTATTTACGCTTACATAAAATTTTATTTTAGGCTCAGTTCCACTTGGTCTTAAAGCGACTTGACTGCCATCTTCTGTGTAATAAATAAGGACATTAGATTTTGGAATATCTATTTTAGATTCTTCTCCAGTTACCATGTTCTTAGAGATGGATAAATCATAATCTTCAAATTTCAAGACTTTAGAACCATTGATTTCCTTAAGCGGGTTTTCACGTGCATCAATCATCATTTGTTTGATTTCTTGTGCCCCTTCAATACCTTTTTTAGTCAGTGATATCAGTTTTTCTTTATAGCAACCGTGTTCAGCATAAAGTGTTATGAGTTCATCATAAAATGAGCTGCCATTCGATTTTGCTATTGTAGCAATCTCACAAGCCAATAAAGTTGATGTTACAGCATCTTTATCACGAACAAAATCACCTACCATAAAGCCAAAACTTTCTTCACCTCCACCAATAAAATCAAGTTCTGGGAAATCGACTATAAGTTTGGCAATCCATTTAAAACCAGTTAAGACAATTTTGTTTTCAACATTATAGGACTCCGCTAGTTTGGTTAGCATAGGAGTCGATACGATGGTGGTAGCGATAAATTCTTTATTTTGTAGTTTACCTTCTGATTTCCATTTTTTCAATAGAAAATCTACCATCATTATCATGGTTTGATTTCCGTTAAGCAGTTGTAAATCACCTTCTGAATTACGCACCGCTACACCTAATCGGTCACAATCAGGGTCTGTTCCAATGACAATATCAGCATTTACTTTTTCAGCTAATTCTAAAGCCATTTTTAAGGCTGCCGGCTCCTCAGGATTTGGTGATGCTACTGTTGGGAAACCGCCATCAGGAACTTCTTGTTCTTTTACAATATGAACATTTTTATAACCAGCACGTTTAAGTGTTTCTGGAACAGCAGTAATTGACGTACCATGAAGCGAAGTGAAAACAATAGTTAAATCGTCTTTAGCAGCTTGAGTGGCACCAACACTTCCGTTTTCAGCAGAGGCATTAATAAACACGTCGTCTACATCTTTACCTATGTAGTGAATAAGACTATCATTGGCTTCAAATTTAATATCGGCATAATTTAAATCATTAATCAAATTAATTACCGCACTATCATGAGGAGGAACCAATTGCCCGCCATCTTTCCAGTATACCTTATAGCCGTTGTATTCCGGTGGATTATGAGATGCTGTTAATACAATACCACAATGACAATTTAGGTGCTTAACCGCAAATGATAATTCTGGAGTAGGTCTTAAATCTTCAAAGAGGTACACTTCTACGCCATTAGCCGAAAATACGTCAGCCACAACCTTTGCTAGAGTTTTACTATTGTGTCTACAGTCATATGCAATTACCGCTTTAGGCGTCTCATTTGGGAATTGTTTGTGTAAATAATCACTTAAACCTTGAGTGCTTTTTCCCAGGGTATATTTGTTAATACGGTTGGTTCCAACACCCATTACCCCGCGCATACCGCCTGTACCAAATTCCAGGTCTTTATAAAAACTTTCCTGAATGCCTTTTGGATCGTTGGCAATGCTGTTTTTTATAGTTGTTTGTGTGTCTTCATCAAATGCAGGCGCTAACCAGCTGTTTATTCTTTCTAAAATTTCAGGTTCTATATGTATCATATTATTGGAAAATATCAATTAAAACAAATGTAAACAATTCGTTCTTTTTTAAGAAGGTAAAAACTTAAAAACATGAGCAAAATACAAGGCTTTTCGTTCATGTTTTTTCTATTAAGATTATTTTATATTCAATTTATCCTTAATTAAATAGCGTTTTTTGTCTTGGCGGTTACGTAAAATAATTTCGCCTAAAAAGCCGGCTACAAAAAATTGAGAGCCTATAATCATTGTTGAGAGTGCAATGTAAAATTGAGGTCGTTCCGTAATAAGTCTGCCAAACGGGTTAAAGTAAAGTTTATCAATGCCTAAGTAGAGGGCAAAAGAAAAACCTATGGCAAACATAATAAAACCTAAAGCCCCAAATAAATGCATGGGGCGCCTTCCAAAGCGCGATAAAAACCAAATAGTAATCAAGTCAAGAAATCCATGAATAAATCGATCTATTCCAAATTTGGTCTCGCCATATTTTCTGGCTTGATGTTGTACTACTTTTTCACCAATGTTTGAAAACCCTGCGTTTTTTGAAAGTACTGGGATATAGCGATGCATTTCACCATGAACATCGATGTTTTTAACTACCTCATGTTTATAAGCTTTTAAGCCGCAATTAAAATCATTAAGTTTGACACCTGATGTTTTTCTGGCTGCCCAATTAAACAGTTTTGAAGGTAAGTTTTTTGAAATGACAGAATCATAGCGTTTCTTTTTCCAGCCAGAGACCAAGTCAAAATTATCAGCTGTAATCATCTGGTATAGCTCAGGGATTTCATTAGGGTTATCCTGTAAATCTGCATCCATAGTTATGATCACATCGCCTTTGGCTTTTTCAAACCCAGCATGAAGGGCTTGAGATTTTCCAAAATTTCGCAAAAACCGAATGCCTTTTACATGGTCGTATTGCTCAGAAAGCTGTTTTATGGTATCCCACGAAGCATCTGTACTACCATCATCGATAAAAATGATTTCATAAGAAAAATGATTGGCTGCCATAACTTTAGCAATCCAATCATGTAATTCCGTTAGTGACTCTTGTTCGTTTAGTAGTGGTATAACTACGGATATATTCATTTAGAATAGTTTCAAAATAAAATTCAAAAATACTGAATTTATTCTGCGCTGGGGTCACTTTTTTTCATAGCTGCAGCTACTATAAGTCCAATGACACTAAAAAAGACAAGGTAACCTGCTAAGCCTTTGGCAATATTACCAAGGGAATATTGATTTTGAGACTCTATTTGAGTTACGGCCTCATCAATTTTGTCTGTAGGCGAATTAAAGCCTTCCATCATTTCAACAGTCTTTTCGATAGTTTTTTCTTTTAGGACTTCGGCCGCTTCGGTGTCAACAACATTAAATAATAAAAAAGAAACAAATGTGCTTATAACCAGCCCAATGAGAATGGTAATGAAATATGCCGTGAAAGCTTGCTTAAATGACGCAAATCCGTTTTGAGCTTGTTTTGCTTTGGCAACAGAAATAATACCAAAAACTATAATGGCTACTAAAATGACGATACCTACCCACATATTTGTTAAAAGTTCAATATTAATAGCGTAGGCTAATACTGTGATTAAAGCGAGTAATACCCCTAAATATAGTCCGTAATTTATTGCAATAGACTTCAAAGAATTTTCCATAATAATATTGATTGTTTTGGTTGTTGACTAATTAGTATTCAAAGATATAAAAACGTTACATTTGTATTTAAAATAAAAAATAATAAAAAGTATTGTGCATTTGTAAAATTTATTTAAATTTGCACTTCCAAAATCGGAAAGAATAAAAAGCATTTAGCGATGAGAAAAGGTATACATCCAGAAAATTATAGATTAGTAGCGTTTAAAGATATGTCTAACGATGATGTGTTTTTAACAAAATCTACTGCAGATACTAACGAAACTCTTGAAGTTGATGGCGTTGAGTACCCATTAGTAAAAATGGAGATTTCTAGAACATCACACCCATATTATACAGGTAAATCTAAGTTGGTAGATACTGCTGGGCGTATTGATAAGTTTAAGACTAAGTATGCTAAGTTTAAGAAATAAACAAGCACAAAATAAATTTTTAAAAAGCCTTTCTAGAACAGAGAGGCTTTTTTATTTTTACAACCCAAACAATACGAACCAGATTCTATCATAGTATGAATTATATCCTTTTTGACGGACCTTCCCGAAATAACTTATTGCCTTTTACCTATACTAGACCTGTTGCAGATATTCGTATAGGTATTTTGACCATTAGGGAAAAATGGGAGCGTTATTTAGGAAGTACAACAACTACGGTAACAGAAGAACATTTATCTGATAAATATCCCATGGTTGAATTGGATGAAAATGTCATGATTAATGCTTCTTATCTTCCAAATGTTGGTTTGGCAGAAAAGGTTAAGGATTTAAAAGAAAATCAAGCCATTTTTAAGAACGAGGATGTTATTGCATTTTACGCAATAGCAGGTCAAGAGGATATTGATTTTGCAACTTACGAGGCTATTGAGTGTAATGAACCGGTAATTGAGGTGCATAATACTTGGGATATTTTTTCTAAAAATGAGGAAGCGATTCAAGAGGATTTTGAGTTGTTAACTAAGGACGAAGTCTCTCAGCCTATTCCCGCCAGTATTAATGTGATAGCGCCAGAAAATATATTTATTGAAGAAGGTGCCAAACTAGAATTTGCTACACTTAATGCAAGTACAGGGCCAATTTATATTGGTAAGCATGCTGAGGTTATGGAAGGGGCTGCCATTAGAGGACCTTTAGCGTTATGTGATCATGCCGTTGTGAAATTAAATGCAAAAATCTATGGCGCAACCACCGTTGGACCATACAGTAAAGTAGGGGGTGAGGTGAGTAATTCGGTATTGTTTGGGTACTCCAATAAGGGGCATGATGGGTTTTTAGGGAATTCAGTGCTTGGTGAATGGTGTAATTTAGGCGCGGATACCAATAATTCAAACTTAAAAAACAACTATGCTGAAGTGCGTTTGTGGGATTACCAAACTGAAGGTTTTGCAAGAACAGGATTGCAGTTTTGTGGACTTATTATGGGTGATCATTCCAAATGCGGAATTAATACAATGTTTAATACAGGTACAGTGATTGGTGTGAGTGCAAATATTTTTGGAAGTGGTTTTCCAAGAAATTTTGTTCCAAGTTTTAGTTGGGGCGGTAGTTCTGGCTTTACAACGTACCTTACAAAAAAAGCATTTGAAGTGGCTAAAGTGGTTATGGATAGGCGGAAGGTTGAGTTTTCAGAAGAGGACAAAGTTATATTAGAACACGTTTTTGAAGAAACAAAGAAGTATAGGCGTGAGTAGTATTTAGTGTCTTAAAAAGGACTTTTCTTCTTATTAACGCAAACTTCCGTTGAAGTAAGCTAGAAATTGCTGTCATTTGATTTGCCAATTATTTTTGTATATTGACAGCCATCATCATTTTGGCATGTGCTGAATAATGATTTAAGCGCCCTAAAAAAATAAAATGTTAAGTCTGTTTAAAGATAAAAAAAAGTTTGCATTACTTTTTTTTTCAATGCTTATTATTGATATTCTGGTCAAATTGAATTGCCCAGTATTTCCCTATCGTTATATCTCAAAAACCCCCATTTTATTGCTTCTGGTGGCGTACTATTATTTTAATAATACGCAAACAAGACAAGCTAAGTACCGCTGGACCATGACTAGCTTGATTTGTTTTTTTATTGGTGATGTACTCATTATAAGTCACCAAAACATTATTTTTTTTAGTGTCAGTTTGTTGATGTTTACCCTAGGAAAATTATTTCTAAGTTTTAGGTTTTCACATAAATCAGACTTTCAAGTGAAGCGATTAATTTCGTTTTCTATTATTATGTTTGCCTTTACTGTTGGTTTAATAAGTTTTATTTATGAAGGGTTAAAAGGTTTTTTCTTACCGGTCATTATAAGTTACTTTATTTCACTTCTTCTGTTTCAATTTGTGTATTTAAGAAAAGATGTTGTGGATAAACGAAGCTATTTATTTGTGTTTTTTGGTGTCATTGTTTACATGATATCAGAAGCTGTCATGGTCATAAAGACCTTTAAAACAGATCTTCCATTTCAGGAATTAATCATCATGCTTTTTTATGGCGCAGGCCTTTACTTGATAGTTCATGGGATGATAATAGAAAAAAAGGTACAGGAGCCTAATCTTTTTGAACCCGTTTCAGATCTAAAAGATTGATTGGGTTTACCCCGAGTCCATGAACGTTTTTTCTTGTAAAACGTATAACTTCATCATAATACAAGGGCACCATAAGTGCCTTGGTCATAACTAAGGAGTCCATTGTTGTGTAAAGCACTTTTCGGTCGTCTATATTGGTTATCGTAAAGGCTTTATTGTATAAGCTGTCAAATTGAGCGTTTTTGTAATGAAAGTAATTAGAGCCGCTTGGTGCAAAGTTATTGCTGTAAAAAATAGATAGGTAATTTTCTGCATCTAGGTAATCAGCAACCCATGAACTTCTAAACATATCTACTTTGCCGTTTGATCTGGCAGAGCGTAAGGAGGCTTCAGGCATTACATCCACATGAATGGTTAATCCTGTTTTTTCAAGTTCGCGTTGTATGAATTCGCAAAAACTTATATAGTTACTTGTGGTTACTAGAGTGATTTGAGGATTTTCAATGCCACTCTCCTTTTTAAATTGCTCAATAAGCTGTTTCGCTTTTTTGGGTTTATAGTCATAGCCAATGGACTTATTGTGGCCTGGAAGCCCTAAAGGGATAAAGCCGCCATTGGCAGGATTACCAATATTATTTCTTAGATAGGTAATCATTTTTTTTCTATCAAAGCCATAGTTTACAGCTTTTCGTATTAATTCAGATTGTATTTCTGGTGTTTCTGAATCCAAGTAAAACCCTAAATACTCAGTATTTAAATAGGGACCTTTTACTATATTGACACTTGAGGTATAGGCCGCCCTAAGTTTGCCGTTCGCAGTTAATAACTCATCTTTATATGATGTGTCTAAACTGTTCAAAAAATCGATATTTCCTTGAGCAAATTGCAAGAATTCACTTTGTTTGTCAGGTAAAAAAGTTATGGCAACGGCCTCTAAATAGGGGAGAGATTGACCTTGCGTATCTTTCTCAAAATAAGCATGGTTTTTTCTGAAAACCAATTTGATGTTTTCCTCCCAGCGCTTAAATTTAAAAGGACCAGTGCCAATTGGGTGCGACCTAAATTCAGAACCGTAAAAATCAGCTACTTCTTTAGGAACAACAGAACAATACTTCATGGTTAATAAACCGAGAAATGCTGGAAACGCTTGTT
The DNA here is from genome assembly GCF_014651495.1 of Algibacter mikhailovii. Classification (GTDB taxonomy): domain Bacteria; phylum Bacteroidota; class Bacteroidia; order Flavobacteriales; family Flavobacteriaceae; genus Algibacter_E; species Algibacter_E mikhailovii. The sequence continues at coordinate 367,783 of NZ_BMWZ01000004.1, read as the reverse complement.
TTAATTGTATTTCAAATATGGAGTCATTAATGGCATAAAAATCATCTACTTTATTTAAAACCCATGCCCCTGGGGCTGCGATTTTTTCATCTCTTAATCGATTTAGGCTGTATTCAAAATCATTAGCTACTACGGTTCTGGTAGAGTCCTTCCCGAACAACACATGTTGGTGGAAGAAGACATCATTACGCAAATGAAATTGGTAGGTTAGGCCATCATCAGAAATAGTCCATGTCTTAGCGATGCATGGCAAAATATTGAGTTTATCATCAAGCTGAACCAGGCCATTAAACAATTGATTTGAAACATTGTTGTCTTGCAATGTCCTCGAGAAAGCCGGATCTAAAGTGTTGATGTTGGCATGTTCGTTATATCTAAAAACTAAATGATCGGTGTTTGACTTGTTTGGTTTTCCGCAAGAAAAAAGCAAAAAGGATATGCAACCAATTGATAAATAGTAAATTATTTGTCTTGAATTAGCTTTTATCATATAACTTATTAGTTGTAAATTTGCAGACTTTTAATGGAAGCAGGTAAATATAATGAGATTTCCATGGTCATGGAAATAAATATAATAAATGAATAAAAAAGTCGCTTTTTATACTCTAGGATGTAAACTGAATTTTTCAGAAACCTCTACAATTGCTCGAAGCTTTAGCAGTGAAGGTTTTGATCGGGTAGATTTTTCTGAAAAAGCGGACATTTATGTTATTAATACATGTTCGGTGACCGAAAATGCAGATAAACGATTCAAGACTATTGTAAAGCAAGCCCAGAAAGCCAACGCAAATGCTTTTGTTGCTGCAGTGGGGTGCTATGCTCAACTAAAGCCACAAGAATTAGCGGATGTTGATGGTGTGGATTTGGTACTTGGAGCCACCGAAAAATTTAAAATAACAGATTACCTGAATGACCTAACCAAAAACGATTTTGGCGAAGTGCATTCTTGTGAAATTGAAGATGCCGATTTTTACGTAGGATCATATTCCATTGGTGATAGAACCCGTGCCTTTTTGAAGGTGCAAGATGGCTGCGATTATAAGTGTACTTATTGTACCATTCCATTAGCTAGAGGGATTTCTAGAAGTGATACCATGGCCAATGTATTGAAAAACGCTAATGAAATTTCAAAGCAAAATATAAAGGAGATTGTTTTGACCGGGGTGAATATTGGTGATTATGGAAAAGGAGAATTTGGGAATAAAAAACACGAACATACGTTTTTAGATTTGGTTACCGAATTGGATAAGGTAGAAGGGATAGAACGCTTGCGTATTTCATCAATAGAGCCAAATTTATTAAAAAATGAAACTATTGATTTGGTTTCAAAATCAAGGGCATTTGTGCCTCATTTTCATATTCCGCTGCAATCTGGGAGCAATAGTATTCTTAAAAAGATGAAGCGACGTTACATGCGTGAATTGTATGTTGATCGCGTATCTAAAATAAAAGACGTAATGCCCCATGCTTGTATTGGGGTTGATGTTATTGTTGGGTTTCCTGGTGAAACAGAAGAGCATTTTTTGGAGACCTACAATTTCTTAACTGAGCTAGATATTTCATATTTGCATGTGTTTACATATTCTGAACGCGATAATACAGAAGCTGCTGAAATGGAAGGTGTAGTTCCGGGTAATGTGAGAAGTAAGCGAAGTAAGATGTTAAGGGGGTTGTCTGTTAAAAAACGTCGGGCATTTTATGAAAGCCAAATTGGAACATCAAGAACTGTCTTGTTTGAAAGTGAAAATAAGGAAGGGTATATTCATGGTTTTACTGAAAACTATGTAAAAGTAAAAACACCTTGGGATCCAGAATTGGTGAATACATTACACCTTGTGGACCTTACGGGTATTGACGATGATGGATTGGTTAGACTGGAATTTTCTAAGGAAGTGCTCACCAATTAATGGGTAGCCGGATATAACGTATAAGAAAAAAGCCAAAACTAGTGTGTTTTGGCTTTTTTGTTGTTCCTAAAAATGCCTTATCGGCATAATATTCAAAATCACTATTTAATGATCAATTTCTCTCTGAGTATTCTGTTGTTATTTTCAACCTGAACAGTATACAGTCCGGCATGTAGGTGGCTTAAATCGATACTTTGACTAGCAGAATATTTATCAGCAGTAAAAACCTGTTGGCCGTTTGTACTATAAATGGTCACTTTAGCCTCTTCTTTAGTGTCAATGTATAATAAGCCGTCCGTTGGATTAGGATACATGGTAAACGCTGTTTGCACATCTTTTACACTTAGCGTGTTGTCTTTTTCCCAAACACGTATATAATCTAAATACATAGATGTTGGTATTTCTCCGAGGTTTTTATTCGCTCTGTCATTTGTTAAGGGATTAACCGGTTGAAATCTATTGTTGCTAAAGGACACAAAAGGTACTCTTAGGCCTAAAGATACTATGACTTGCAAAGGGTTTTCGCTCCAATATGTATTGTTTAATGATCGCCCAACCTTAATGCCGTCAACATAAAAATGTAATTGTGTTGGGGTAATTTCACAGGCATAAGTGTGCCAACCTTGGGTAGGATCAAAAGCACCAGGTAATTCGTATTTATTTAGTTGGTTACCTCTAGCATCTGGTTGCTTTGGTCTAAACCACTGTCTTCCTGAATTAGACTTTAAAACAAGGTGTAAGTTTGACTCGGCATCGGTAATATAATCTTGCCCTAATTGAGCATCCCAATCAAATTGCTGTAATTCAACAACATCAATTTCGGTATATACAGGTTCCCCAATTGGTTTGCTGTCATAAAATTTGCTGTATAACCAAAATGCAGGGCATACACCACGTCTTCTGTCGAGGTTACTGGCTAAATCAGAATTAATATCTGCACCATAAATTCTTGCCTCAACATAACCCACAAAACCAGCTGGAAGTTGACTGACGTTCTGAAGGCAACCACTGTTAAAATAGGTGCCGCTCACAGGAATGTTGTCGGTGTTGTGACGCATAGTAATGGCGGCAGCCTGCTCACCTTCATGCATTGTTGGAGTCACGTTTGTGTCGTTATTCCATTTCCAGGCACTTACATTAGGTAAGTTGGCTGTTTTGCTCCATTTGGTCCAATCAATTTCAGAGCTATTAAATTCATCACTAAAGGATTCTTGAAGCGTCCAAGTATCATCAGGGTTGGATGTTTTTAAAGGTAGAACTTGACCGAAACCATTCGCTATAAATATTGAAAAAAAGCATATGGTCAAAAAACTATTTGTTGTTTTCATAAATTAAATTTTATTGGGGTGCTATTAATGTTTTGTAAACTAATGGCAAAAGAAAAATAATAATGACAAAATCAATGGTTTATATTTAACATATAATGGTTCAATTTTATCAAAGTCTGCTTGAATTGTTATTGATACGAAGTCCTATAATTTCCTTTTCTAATATTTTGGAATTGTTTTTAACAAAAAAAAGCCGAAATTCTTGAATTTCGGCTTTTTTAGTAAGTTGAATAACTTAATTTAAATTCTTACACCAACTGGTAACATACGTTTGTATTTCCTGTTGCTGCGTACAAATTTTGCAATTTCTGGACTGGTAGGTACTACACTTAAATTACGTTCCCCAATCTGTTCAAAAACAAGTGCTAGAAATTCTTTTTTAAATTCGTTATCTTGAATGTTTTCAGGAATGATTAATTTGGTTAAAAAAATTTTTCGTTCTTGTAAAGAGTATTCAATTTTTGCTAATTGATCATCAACTTTAAGTTCGTATTGACGTAAAAAATCATTGTCAATTAATTCTGCCGCTTCAACCATATTGTATTATTTTAATTCTTAGGAGTTTAAAATAGTGAGTACTATTTTTCTAACTTTGTGCAAAAGTACAAAAAAAAATTGTTAATGAAATGTTATTTAATTGTTAATGCCTTATGATTCAGCAGATAATACATGTTTATTTGATGCCGGGAATGGCCGCGAGTCCTAAAATTTTTGAGTATATCAAATTGCCTGAAGATCAATTTAAACTGCATTTTTTAGAGTGGCTTATGCCAACAGAGCATGAGTCCTTGAATGCCTACGCGCTGAGAATGGTTGGCCTCATAAAGCATAGTCATGTTGTTTTAATAGGTGTTTCATTTGGCGGTGTACTGGTACAAGAAATGAGTAAACATTTAAACCTGAAAAAACTTATCATTGTATCCAGTGTTAAGACTAAAAATGAACTTCCATCTAAAATGAAATTGGCTAGGATGACGGGTGCTTATAAAATAGTGCCTACGCAGCTTGCCAGTAAAATAGATGTTTTTGAAAAATATGCCTTTGGCAAACTCATGTCAAAACGTATAGAGCTATATAAGATGTATCTTTCGGTTAACGATCATAAATATTTGAGTTGGGCAATAAAGGAGATGGTATGTTGGAATCAGGAAAATTATGATCCGGATATAGTACATATTCACGGGGATAATGATTCTGTTTTTCCAATAAGTTATATTTCAAACTGCATAATTATACCTGGTGGTACGCATATAATGATTATTAATAAATATAAGTGGTTTAACGAAAATTTACCATCCTTAATCCTAGATAAATAGAGGATTTTTTCTAATTTTATAAAAAATATTTTAGTCATGAAAATAATAGAACGTGGTTTGGCGCTGGTGGGGTTATTAAGTTTGTGTGCGTTGTTTATTTATGCACTACAAGATGCTCCTACCGATGAAAATTTTGAAAAGAAGCTTATTAATGATTATAATGTTTATGCGCTTCAGATGCCCGAAGCATTGAATTTTGCCGGAGAGCCAATGCCTCTTGATAATCCTGATATTTATGAGCGTATGGATAGGGAGTTGTTAGTTAATACCTATTGGCAATCCAATGGCCTCCTCATGTTTAAAAGGGCTAAAAAATATTTTCCAATTATAGAACCTATTTTGGCGGAGTATGGTGTCCCTGATGATTTTAAATATTTGGCAGTCATTGAAAGCGGATTGACCAATGCTGTTTCGCCGGCAGGAGCAAGAGGAGTTTGGCAAATCATGCCGGCCACCGGAAGAGAAAATGGTTTAGAGGTTAATAAAAATGTTGATGAGCGCTACAACCTTGAAAAGGCGACAGTAGTAGCATGTAAATATTTGTTAGAGGCCAAAGAGCAATTGGGATCTTGGACATTAGCGGCTGGATCTTATAATGCAGGGAAAGCAGGTATTTCTAGACGGCTGAAAGAACAAGAGGTTTCAAGTTATTACGACTTGTTATTGGGAGAAGAGACTGGGCGTTATTTGTTTAGGATTATAGCATTAAAAGAAATTTTGTCCAATCCAACACACTATGGTTTTAATTTTAGGGATAAAGATTTATATAGTAACGTGCCAACCTTTAGAGTTGAGGTAGATACTGCAGTTAGAGATTTTTCTCAATTTGCTCAAAAATTCAATATTAATTATAAGATTCTTAAGTTGCATAACCCTTGGTTAAGGGAACCTCACTTGAATAATGGATCGCGGAAGTTATACCAAATTGAAATTCCAGAAAAGGGCTACTATGATGTAGTGAGGTAAGCTATTCATATTTCAAGAAAAACAGTAGAAAACAAAAAAGGTTTGAATGTCAATTCAAACCTTTTTTGTTTTAATGCTTTATTTTTTTAGTCCAATCCACTATCCGCGTCTTTTTTGAGCTCTTAATGAGCCTCCCGCTCCAAAATGTTGATTAGGTCCTGCTGATCGCTTCATATTCTCTTTCATCATTTTTATTTGGTCTGTCAACATACCTTGCTTATCCAGCTTTGTGGCTTCAGTTAGCAATTTTTGAGCTTCAAGTTTTCTACGCTTAGAAAACGCTATACCAGCTAAGTTTAATTTAGCCATAGCCAAATCATGATCCATGGATAGGCCTAAAGAAATGGCCTTTTTAAAATGTCTCTCAGCTTCATTCATATTACTTTGAGATACCATAATACCATGTAAATAGCTGTAATAGCCTTGCTGCTTTTTTACAAGAGCGGCCTCTGGGTTTTTAATTTTATCCAACCACTTTTTAGCGCCATCAAAATCTTGCTTTCTTAGCTTTAAGAATGCCAATAGAATAAATTCATTTTTGAAATATAGAAAAACAAAAATGGAAGCTAATAAGATAAGCATGATTCCATTACCTATATAACTTTCTGTAAATTGATAAATGGCGAAGGCAAGAATCCCCGCTGCAATGATTAATTTTATGATTTTATTGAACATGATATTTTATTTTCTGATACTAATTTTAGGATCATTTAAACCCTTATTTGACTCTTTTTTGTTTTAAGACTGCAAAGAAACTAAATTTTTATTGAAATTAGGTTACAGCTATTTAACAAAAATAAACGGCCATCCTAAATAAACAAAGGTCTGAACTCAGTTTTTGAATTTCTTTTAATTAATTTTATTTTTTTTAATAAATGGTTTGCTAAGTTGTAAAGGCTTTGTATATTTGCCCTCGGTTTTTGCAGGAAGACCTAAAGGTTATAAAAATATACAATTCAGTTTAAAAACATAAGAAAATGCCAAAAAGAACGTTTCAGCCATCAAAAAGAAAGAGAAGAAACAAACATGGTTTCAGAGAAAGAATGGCTTCTGCTAATGGCAGAAAGGTATTAGCGCGCAGAAGAGCTAAGGGAAGAAAGAAATTATCTGTTTCAACTGAAACTAGACATAAAAAATAAATGATTAACAATTGTTCATAATATAAAGGTGTTACTTAAGTGTAACGCCTTTTTTTATATCTCGTGATTATTATTTTTGTAAAAAATTAAAATTCAATATTATATCCAGTAAAAATGCCAAAAAATCAAAAACTTAAATCGATACTAATTATTGGCTCGGGTCCGATTGTGATTGGACAAGCATGTGAATTTGATTATTCAGGATCTCAATCTTTAAGATCATTAAGAGAAGACGGAATTGAAACCATTTTAATTAATTCTAATCCAGCAACCATCATGACCGATCCTTCAATGGCCGATCATGTGTATTTGTTGCCATTGAATACCAAGTCCATAATTAAAATTTTAAAGGAACATCCTCAAATTGATGCCGTATTGCCAACCATGGGGGGGCAAACTGCTTTGAACTTATGTATTGAGGCTGATGAAAAAGGAATTTGGAAGGATTTTGGTGTTGAATTAATAGGTGTAGATATTGACGCTATTAATATCACAGAGGATAGAGAGCAATTTAGAGAATTAATGGGTAAGATTGGTGTAGACATGGCACCACAAGCTACCGCTACCTCTTTTTTAAAAGGAAAAGAGATTGCTCAAGAATTTGGTTTTCCATTATGTATCAGGTCTTCATTTACCTTAGGTGGCGCTGGAGCAGCCATTGTTTATGAAGAGGAGGATTTTGATAAATTATTGCGTAGAGGATTGGAAATTTCGCCAATCCATGAGGTGATGATTGATAAGGCTATGATGGGTTGGAAGGAGTATGAGTTAGAGCTGCTTCGCGATAAAAATGACAATGTTGTAATCATCTGTTCAATTGAAAATATGGATCCTATGGGAATCCATACAGGAGACTCTATTACCGTTGCACCAGCCATGACATTAAGTGATAGAACGTATCAAAAGATGCGTGATATGGCTATTAAAATGATGCGTAGTATTGGAGATTTTGAAGGTGGATGTAATGTGCAGTTTGCTGTAAGTCCAGATGAAAAAGAAGATATAATTGCTATTGAGATAAACCCACGTGTATCACGTTCTTCGGCACTGGCAAGTAAAGCTACGGGTTATCCTATTGCAAAAATAGCAACCAAGTTAGCTATAGGTTATACTTTAGATGAGTTGGATAACCAAATTACAAAATCTACATCGGCTTTATTTGAGCCAACTTTAGATTATGTCATTGTAAAAATACCACGTTGGAACTTCGATAAGTTTGAAGGTTCAGACCGCACACTAGGTTTACAAATGAAAGCCGTTGGTGAGGTTATGGGGATAGGACGTTCTTTTCAGGAAGCCCTGCACAAAGCAACGCAATCTTTAGAAATTAAGCGTAATGGTTTAGGAGCTGACGGAAAAGGATATAGTGATTATAACCAAATTATTGATAAATTAACGCATGCAAGTTGGGATCGTGTATTTGTAATTTACGATGCCATTGCTATGGGAATTCCTTTAAGTCAGATTTACGATATCACAAAAATTGATATGTGGTATTTAAAACAATACGAGGAATTATTCCAATTGGAAAAAGAAATTTCTACATATACTATAGATACCTTAGATAGAGATTTATTATTGGAGGCTAAACAAAAAGGTTATGGCGATCGCCAGATTGCACATATGCTTGGATGTTTAGAGAGTCAGGTGTATAATAAAAGAGATGAGTTTAATATCCAACGTGTATTCAAATTAGTAGATACCTGTGCGGCTGAGTTTACAGCAAAAACGCCATATTACTACTCTACATTTGAAAACATAGTTGAAACGGCTTCAGGGGAACAATATACACACAATGAAAGTATTGTGTCTGATAAAAAGAAAATTGTGGTACTTGGTTCTGGACCAAACAGAATTGGACAGGGTATTGAGTTCGATTATTGTTGTGTACATGGTGTTTTAGCTGCAGCGGAATGTGGTTATGAGACCATTATGATTAACTGTAATCCAGAAACGGTTTCAACAGATTTTGATACCGCAGATAAGTTATATTTTGAACCTGTTTTTTGGGAGCACATTTACGACATTATTCGTCATGAAAAACCAGAAGGTGTCATTGTACAGTTAGGTGGTCAAACAGCTTTAAAACTGGCTGAAAAATTGACTAAATATGGTATTAAAATTATAGGTACAAGTTTTGAGTCTTTAGATTTGGCCGAAGATAGAGGTAGCTTTTCTAAACTATTAAAAGAAAACAATATTCCTTACCCTGAATTTGGGGTTGCTGAAAATGCTGATGAAGCTTTAGTATTAGCAGACGAATTAGATTTCCCAATATTGGTAAGACCTTCTTATGTTCTTGGTGGACAAGGGATGAAAATTGTTATTAATAAAGAAGAATTAGTAGAACACGTTGTTGATTTACTTAGAAAAATACCTAATAATAAACTACTATTAGACCACTATTTAGATGGTGCTATTGAAGCTGAGGCAGACGCTATTTGTGATGCAGATGGTAATGTTTATATTATTGGTATTATGGAGCATATTGAACCATGTGGTGTACACTCTGGTGATTCTAATGCAACTTTACCAGCGTTTAACTTGGGAGATTTAGTAATGCAACAGATTATTGATCATACGCATACTATTGCGAGGTCCTTAAATACCGTGGGATTAATCAATATCCAGTTTGCAATTAAAGATGATACGGTTTACATTATAGAAGCCAATCCAAGAGCTTCTAGAACGGTACCTTTTATTGCTAAAGCCTATAAAGAGCCTTATGTAAATTACGCCACTAAGGTTATGCTAGGCGAGAAGAAGGTCACTGATTTTACCTTCAATCCTCAATTGGAAGGTTATGCGATTAAGCAACCTGTGTTCTCTTTTAATAAGTTTCCAAATGTAGATAAACGTTTAGGGCCTGAAATGAAGAGTACTGGTGAAAGTATCTTATTTATAGATAGTTTGAAAGATGATGAGTTTTACGATTTGTACTCAAGACGTAAAATGTATTTGAGTAAATAAATTCAATTATTATTGAAAAACAAAAAAAGCCGCTTTAAGCGGCTTTTTTTGTTTTTCATCCTTGCTTAAGGCATTCTAATGCTGACAGGGACATTAATTCATCTTTTTGTGAATTAGATCAAAGTAAAAATGGTATTTTTAGAATAAAATAAACTGCTTTATAAAGAAAAAATGAAAAATGTTTACAATCGCCTATGGCTGACATTGGCAATGCTCTGTTGTGTTGTTCATGCTGATGGTCAAAATACTACTTTGCCTTCTAATAGTTTTAACCAGCCAAATGCTGCTGAACTTTGTGGTACTGATTTTTTTCATAACCAAAAAATGGAAACAGATATCCAATATAGATTGAGCCATTTGGAAACGATGAAGTCTATGCGGAAAGTGAGTTCGCAAAAGCAGGCACTTATTAATGGTATTTATCAAGTACCCGTTGTAGTGCATGTTATGCATAAAGGGGAAACCGTAGGGACAGCAACAAATATTTCAGATGAAGATGTAAAACGTGGCGTTGAATATTTGAATAATTATTGGAGGAAGGTATCTGCTTCTTTGGGCGACGGACTTGGGGTGGATATGAAGATTGAGTTTGCCTTGGCCGTACAAGATGAAAATGGTAATTGTACCAATGGTATTAATCGTGTTGATATGAGCGGCGTACCTGCGTACGTAAATAACGGTGTTAATAGAAATAACACTGATGGTCTACCGGATTATGACGCTAGTGGCGGTATAAATTCTCTTAAGGAGTATGGTATTTGGGACCCTACAAAATATTATAACGTTTGGATTGTTGATGAAATTGATAATAAGAACTGTTTTACTGGCGGTTCATACACTTCAGGCTATGCCTATTTTGCATCTGCCCATGGTAGAGCTTATGATGGATCTGTAGTGTTAATTTGCTCTTATTTAAATGAAAATAGCTCAACTTGGGCTCATGAAATGGGGCATGCTTTTAACTTGCCTCATACTTTTTCTGGTGATGACCCAGATAATGATATTTGTGGTGATGATAATATTTTTGACACCCCTAGTCATATAAGATCTTCTGGTTTAGATATCGGTAATGATTGTGATAATACGGATAGTAATTCTTGTGACCCTGCATTTAATGAAGTCATTAATCCTGACAATGGGTTTAGAAGAAATACGGGATCGCACCAAGACCATATCTATAATTATATGGATTATTCAAGTTGTGGTAATGAGTTTACCGGAGGGCAAAGAGCAGTTGTTACGAATGCCTTAACGGTAACTAGGGCTTCGTTTTTATCGAGTCCTGGTTTGACGCCTCCCGAAACAGCGACCGTGTTTTTTACGGCCTCGAATACAACAGTATGCACAGGAGGCACTGTTACTTTCAATGATAAATCAAGTTGTACTCCAAATACATATACCAATACGGGTTATGATCATGTCACTTTTCTTTGGTCTATAGATAATGGGGTTGACACACCTTATACGTCTACAGAACAAAACCCAACTATTACCTTTACTAATTCTGGAACTTTTGATGTGACCTTGGAAGTTACTAATCCTGCAGGGACAACAAGTTTGGTTAAATCCGACCATATTACTGTTGGTTCAGGTGCTAAGGCAGGGTGTTCTGTTACTACTATTCCTGGAAATATTAATAAAGATTTCAGGACAGGTGTAACTAACATTTCTTTTAATTCTTTAGAGAATACAACGGGAACGGCTATTCCTGCTAATCCGGTTATTCAAGATTTTACATGTTCAAATAATACTACTATTAATTTAGGTTCATCATACGACTTAGATGTTTCGTATAAATCTAGAGGCGATGGGGCTCAATTTTTAGAAGTTTGGATTGACTGGGATAATAGTGGGACTTTTGAGGCCTCTAATACCAATGGGGATAATGAACGCGTTTTGACCGATAATGTAGAATCTGATAATAGTGGAACCCATTTAGCATCTGCCAGTGTTACAGCACCGGCTAATACTACCATCGGTGCTTTACTCAGAATGCGGGTCATATCAAATTACAATAGTGCACCAAATGTATGTGGTGATGCTCAAGCACAACGTGCCGATGATTATGGGGTTTTTGTAAAAGCAGCCTGTATTTCATTACCAGAAGCCATAATAACAAATAACTCTAGTAGTACTATTTTAACTTGCACTGAACCGGAAATTAGTTTAACAGCGTCAGGCGGAGTCAGCTTTCTCTGGAATAATAACCTGGGCATAGAACCAACAGTTACTGTGACTGAAGCTGGGACTTATGAAGTTACGGTTACAGATGTAAATGGTTGTACGGATACAGAAAGTATTGTGATTACCGAAGATAAACCGCTGCCATCAGTTAGTATAACCAATAACACTGGCGTTACCGTACTGACGTGTGATTTAACAACCATAAATGTTATTGCCGCTGGAGGTGTTAGTTACCGATGGGATAATGGCCTAGGAACTAACCCGGAGATAGATATTACTGTAGCCGGTAGTTATACGGTAACGGCAACTGCAGCCAATGGCTGTACTAATACTGCCACGATTGTTGTAACCAATGAAGCGGCCGTGCCGTCATGTGATATTGAAAGTTTTAATACAGGCGCTAATTATGGTTGTGGCGTTACACGAGTTACTCTAAATACAATTGATAATTCTACAAGTACTGCAGTTCCAAATGACGCCATGAATAATTTTATTTGTAGTGATAATACTGTTTTGAGTGCGCTATATCCGCATGACCTAGATGTTGTTTACAGGTCAAGAGGAGATGGGAGTCAGTTTCTAGAAGTATGGATTGATTGGAACAATAATGGCATTTTTGAAACCTTAAATAGTAATGGGAATAATGAGAATGTGTTACTGGACAATATAGAACCAAGTACATCGGAAACGGCATCCACTATTGTTGTACCGCCTGGAACGGCTGTACAGAATACCTTGTTAAGAATGCGTGTTATTTCCAATTTTAGAAGCGCGCCAGTAGTGTGCGGTAGAGAGCTGGTACAACGGGCCGATGATTACGGAGTCATAGTTTGTGCGCCTCCTACTTCAAGTATAACAAATAACACTGGAAGCACTGTCTTAAATTGTGATGTCACTTCTATTAGTGTTACCGCTACCGGAGGCGATAGTTATATTTGGGATAATGGTCTTGGTACTAATGCCAATGCTACACTAACAGCTGCGGGAACCTATACAGTTACGGTGCTATCAGCTGATGGATGTAGAGCAGATGAAAGTATCGTGATTACCCAAGATTCCATTGATGGTAAATTGAGTCTGTTAGGGAATAGTATGAGTATTTCAAATGGATCAAGTACGCCATCTTTGTCAAATGATACCGATTTTGGCGATGTTCTTATTAATACAAACTCATCGAGAACCTTTACCATTGAAAATGATGGGATTTCAGAATTAGTTATCAGTGATATAACCATAGGAGGAGTTGATGCAGGTTTGTTTTCTATTGGCGATATAGATTTATCTAGTCCTTTACGTATTGTCGGTGGCAGTAATGCCTCGTTTAGTATAGGTGTTCTACCTACAACAATAGGTGTAAAAGAAGCTAGTATTACTATTGATAATAATGACTGTGCGCAAAACACATTCGTTTTTGATATTCAGGCAGATGGCAAAACTACTTTAGATATTAAAGAAAATAATAAGTCTTTAGTTAGAATTTACCCTAATCCAGTGCAAGAGGTATTAAGAGTGTCCCTTGAAAATAGTGAGGTAATTAAAGCCTATTCCATTTATGATTTAAGCGGTAAGACCATTTTATATCATGGCAAAGTCATTAATGATAATATTCCAGTTTCAAACCTAGCCAATGGTATCTACTTTCTTAAAATCAAGACAGAGACATCAGAGTTAATGACTAAGTTTATTAAGGAATAGTGAGAGTTCATTCGTTTAAAAAAAGAGAGCTGTTTTATTAAACAGCTCTCTTTTTTTCTTGATTCGAGTATAGTAACTAGTATCTTCTAAAACTTTAGTTTTAATAGGTATTGATTATTTGGAAATAGAAAGATCAATTTTAGCATTTTGAGTCTTTATGAATTCGATATGTTCTTCTATTTTAAATTCAGAAGCCTTAAATTTAGTTGATCGCTTTTTAGCCTGTTCTTGGCGTGCAATACTTCTTGCAAAACGCCTAACACTTTGTTCTGAATCTAATATCAATCCGGGTACCGTTGCGTTTTTCTTGCCGTCGTCTGTTTTTGCAACCATTGTAAAGTATGACGAGTTACAATGTTTAACAATCCCTGTTTGGATATTCTCTGATTCAACCCGAAGTCCAATTACCATAGATGTTCTTCCTGTGTAATTTACCGAAGCTTTGAGTGTTACTAATTCACCAACTTCTATAGGGTTTAAGAAATCAACTCTATTTACAGAAGCGGTAACACAATAATGATTAGAATGTTTTGAAGCACAAGCAAATGCAATTTGATCCATTAAATTTAAAATATGCCCACCATGAATTTTTCCGCTAAAATTGGAATGCGCAGGGAGCATAAGTTGCGTTATAGAAACTTGAGATTCTGTTGAGTGTTTATACATGTAAAATTATTTATTCATTTTTCTATCCGTCTTTTCAACTTTGGTGATAAAATATTTTGTGTCACCTAACCAAAAAAGGTTTTTGTAACGTTCAAAATAATGAAGCTTAACATAGTAACCTTGCATATTGTTAAGGTCTTGTATGACTTGCTTTTCACCATCTTCCACCGAGAATCTAAAAAACTGTGAGTCGGATACGCCTTGACTTATCTCGCCTTCCCATGTTTTTATTACGACGCCTTTACTGCTAAACTTAACAAGTTCACCAGCTCTAACACCTTCGCTATAGGTTGCGAAATAAAGGAAACAGAAATAGCCAATAAATATGACAACTATTCCGATAATTATTTTAACTAATACTTTCATGATATTATGGTCTTAAATGAATTTATGAATGGTTTTCTTCCGCGCGCTTTATAATGGCTTCAGGAAGTGATTTTTTTGCTTTGGCACCTAGTTTTTTTATTTTTTCAATACTTGTAATAAGATTACCCCGGCCATCAACGAGTTTGTTCATGGCTGCAGAATAGTCATTTTTCGCGGCGTCAATTTTTTTGCCAACACCAGTTAAATCAGTTACTAAGCCTTCAAACTTATCATATAGCGCCCCAGCTTGCCTAGCAATCTCAATGGCATTACGCTGTTGTTTTTCATTGTTCCACATGCTATCAATGGTGCGTAAAGTGGCCAGCAGTGTTGATGGTGTAACAATTACAATGTTTTTTTCAAAGGCTTTGTTATAAATAGCGTTATCCTCACTCACAACAATGGCGAATGCAGGCTCTATAGGTATAAACATGAGCACGAAATCTGGCGATTCAATATCATATAAATCTTGATAGTTTTTTTCTGATAGTTGATCTACATGTTTTTTAATGGAATTAATATGGGCTTTTAAATGTTTGATTCTGTCCTCTTCAGGAGCGTTGACCAAACGTTCATAATCGGTTAAAGATACTTTACTATCAATAATCATTTTTTTGCCATCTGGAAGATGCAATACAACATCGGGTAAAACACGCGTACCATCTGGACGTGTGAAATTTTGCTGTACAAAGTATTCTCTATCTTTTTCTAATCCTGATTTTTCAAGGACACGTTCTAAAACCAATTCGCCCCAATTCCCCTGCATTTTGCTATCCCCTTTTAAAGCCCTTGTTAAATTAGTAGCTTCTTTGGTCATTTGCTGGTTAAGATCTTTTAATCCGAGGAGTTGTTCTTTTAAAGCAGAGTGCATGCTAATGCTTTCTTTTTGAGTTAAGTCTACTTTTTCCTCAAAGGTTTTTATTTTTTCCTGAAGCGGATTTAGAATGTTTTTAATGTTTTCTTTGTTCTGTTCCGTAAATTTATTCGATTTCTCTTCAAGAATCTTGTTGGCTAATAATTCAAAATCTTTACGCAATTGTTCTTGACGTACTTCTATTTCAGCTTCACGCTTGGTATGAATTTGTTGCAGATTTTCGTATTCTGAATTTCTTTTAGCTAGTTCGGTACTAAAAAAATCTTTTTCACGTCTTATGTCCTCACGCTCTGCTTCTATTTTTGCAATGTTTTCTTTTAAACCAGCAATTTGCTGATTAAAGTTTTCCTGTTGTTTGATGTTTTCGTCGGCAGCTAATTGTTTCAAGCCAACCAATTGCTCCTGTAAACTATTATTACGTTCTTCCAAAGCACTTTTATCTCCTTTGTTTTTTAGTTTGGAAAATAGCATTCCCAAATACCCACCAATGGCAGCAGAAGTTAGTATGGCTAGAATAAGAATTATACTGTTGTTCATTACAAAAAAGAAATATATTCAAATATAATTTTTTTACTGTGAAGTTCGAAGTCGGTGCTAAGAAGTTTTACGTTTTAAAATCTGTTTTTATACATTCTTATTTTTTAACCCTAAAACTTCCTGTTTTCTTATCAAAACTGATAAGATCATTCGGGAATAAAGATTCGAAAGTCCCATGAGAAATTAGGTTGCAGGGCGTATCTGAAACCACGTTATTCTCAGACATCACAATCATTTTGTCACATAGTTGAATGGCTAAATCTATTTCATGTGATGAAAACAAAATGGTTTTGCCTGTTTCCCTAGCCAAGCGTTGCAAGAGTTTTAAGATATATGCTTTATGATACATATCCAGATGGGTAGTTGGTTCATCCAGAATAATCAAATCTGTATCTTGTGCTAGCGCTCTTGCAATCATAACTTTTTGCAGCTGCCCATCACTTAATTCGAAGCACTTTTTGTGCTTTAGTGATTCAATATTTATTTGATTTAAGGCCTTATTAATTATAAGGGTATCTTCTTTTGAAAAATTACCGATCCAATTCGTGTAGGGTTGTCTTCCTAGAGCTACCAATTCATAAACGGTTAAGTTTTTTGAAAATATGGGCTCTGTAAGTACTAAACTTAATACTTTGGCCAATTCTAAACTGGAGTAACGATCTAAGGTTATACCATTAATATAAATATGGCCGTCTAATTTAGCTTGAACATTAGTTAGTGATCGTAAAAGTGTAGATTTACCAATACCATTGGCTCCAACCAGACCAACCAATTCACCTTTGTGTAACTCTATATTAATATTAGAACCTATTAAAGTGCTTTCTTTTTTAGACCTATATCCTATGGAAAGATTTTTAGTTTTGAGGACGCTATGTTTTTTTTGAGTATCCACTAAAATATCATTTTACGTTTTCTTACTAATAACCATATAACCACAGGTGCGCCTATTAAAGAGGTGATTGCGTTGATTGGTAAGGTATATTCACTCGATGGTAATTGGGCAATACTATCGCAAATTAGCATTATAATGGCTCCAAATAAAAAAACAGCAGGCAATAATATTTTGTGGTTAGATGTGCTAAATACTTGTCTGGTTATATGCGGAATCGCCAAACCTATAAATGCGATAGGACCAGCAAATGCTGTAATGGATCCTGCTAACAAGCTTGTGGAAATAATAATCATTAACCGACTCTGTTTTATATTCATGCCCAAGCTCTTCGCATAATTTTCACCTAATAAAAGTGAGTTTAATGCTTTAATTGTAAAGAGGCTTAATAAAATTCCTGGTAAATAAATGAGAAAAAGAATAAGCAATTCATTCCAAGATAAATTACCTAAACTACCAAACCCCCAAAAGAAGTACTGCTGTAATTCTTCAGCTGAACTAAAATAGGACAGCACATTGACAGCGGCAGCAGATATACTACCAAACATGAGGCCAATAATTAAAATAGCCATAGCATCTCTAACCTTAAAGGATACAATTAAAACAATTAATAGTACTAGAAAACTGCCTAGAATAGCCGCAATAACAATACTCCATTTTGATGCCAAAACACCAAGAAATATCCCTCCAAAAAGAGAGGCTCCCATGGTAACAATAGCGACACCTAAGCCAGCACCAGATGTAATACCTAAAACAAATGGACCGGCAAGAGGGTTTCTAAATAAGGTTTGCATCATTAAACCTGAAATGCCTAAGCCAGATCCAACAATTATTGCAGTAAAAGCTTTAGGTAATCTATAATCTAATACAATATATTTCCATGACAGGTTATCGTGTATTCCAAATATAATGTTGAAGATGTCTTTGTTAGGAATAGAAACAGATCCCAGACTGACATTCACAAAAAATACTAGAATTAATATTAAAACTAGCCCAATAAAAGATATGGTATGTTTTGATGTGTTTTGCAATTATTCTAAGCGTTTAAAAAAGAAATTCTCATAATTATTTAATAGGCCAGGATGAGAAATATTAATCATATCTTTTAATATAATATCTGGTCTTAATGGTCCCAATTCATAATATAATAATCCCCCTTCAGGACCAACTTTATTCGTATAAGAATAAATATTATTCTTTTTAAAGGCCTCAAAATAGGTGTAGCCTTTATGTTGTTCTTGCATTTGCGCTTTGTTTTCAAAAAGCCCGGCACCAATCCATAACTCGGCATTGTTAGCTTTTTCTAAAACATTTTCAAAATTTAATTGCAGACTTCCATTAGACTTGTTTTCTTTCCAGAGGTAATTGGTATTGGCATCCTCCAAGAATTTTGCAACAAAGCTTTTTCCTCCGGGTACATACCAAACATCTTTTATTAGGGCTCCTGAGAAAACCGTTGGTAAGCTTTTGGCCTTTAAAGCTATTTGGGTTGCTTTTAGGTAATTGGATTCTATATGGTTGAAGATGTTATCAGCTTCCTTTTTTTTATTGAAAAATGCAGCAACAAATTTTAGCCATTCGGCTCTACCGAGCGGATGTGCTTCGGTCCAAGCACCGTCCAAAACGACAGGAATTCCAAATTTCTTAATTTGATCTAATTTTTGGTCATTGCCATTCACCGAAAACCCTATGACGAGTTCTGGTTGTAAATCAAGTAGCAGTTCTATATTAATTTCTAAATCATTATTTAAATCTTTAATCTCGCCATTTTCAATACGTTTTCTTGTTTTTTCAGATGAAATAAAGCGCGTATTTGGAAACCCTACCAGTTTGTCATCAACCTCCAAATATTCTAAGGCGGGAATGTTGGTTGTTGACATGACTACAATTTTTTCAATGGGTAATTGAATCACAATATCTGTGTCGTTATGTTCAGGAATTGTACCCCCGTCCTCTATTAAAAGGTATCTGTAGCTGTCTTTGCTTTTGGGCCATGGTGAGGTCACTATTATTTCTGTATGGGTGTCATAATAGGTTATAGAAAATCCTTTGGCATAATTTAAAAGTTCTTTGTTTTCTTTAGGTTCTATCGGGTTTACCTTTTTCTTATCTTTTTTACAGGATGTAATCGCAAGAAAGCCAATAAATAAAAGAGTTGTTAAACGCATAAGGTACATCTGAGTGCTAAAGGTCTTTATTTTTTTTGTAATATCTGAGAAGGAACTCATTTTTAAATAGGAACTTCTGTGATTAGTCGAATGGTATTGGCTTCTTTTTTCAGGTGAAAAATATCTCCATAATTTATTTTTATATTGAATGAGTCTTTTAAATCTATGTCTAAAATGCTAGATAGAAAAGCCCTCATGGGACCGGCATGTGCTATTATAATTAGATTTTCTTTAGCTCCTGAATTCAAAATATCTTCAAAGAACGCTTTTACTCGTGACGCTAATTGGGTATAAGATTCGCCACCCGGAACAGCAGTATTTACAAAATTGGACATCCAAGGGGTTAATTCCTTTTCGGGAATAGCATCCCAGAGTTTCATTTCCCAGTTACCAAAATCGAGTTCTTTTAAGCGGTTATCATAATGCACCTCATTATTGAACTGTTTTGCCAATAAAGAACAACGTTTTAATGGGCTTGAATAAACTTTGATTGACCCTGCTATTGGAATCTTTGATTGGATGGTTTTAAATTCCGAAGCATAATTTTCATCCAAGTCCAAGTCGCTTTGTCCGTAGCAAATTCCTTTTTCAATATTTGGGGTTGTATGTCGTATTAAATAAATTTCCATAGCACTAGTACACTTAAATAAAAAACCACCTCACTTAGTTGTTGCACAGCACCTGCACAGTCTCCGGTTTGACCACCTAACCATTTTTTAAATTTTCGTCCTAAATATACCTTGGCGAAATAGGGAGGTAGAATTACTAAGAGTATCAAAGGGGTTTTAAAAAAGAATAATGGTAATAATCCAAAAAATGCGTTAATACTGAGCATGCCAATAGAAATACTTTTGGCGGCAGGTTTTGCTTTACTGTCGGCAGTGTCTCTTACGTAAGGATATGTGTATATTAATGTGGTCGCTATAAACCTGCTCACACTATGTCCTGATATAATCGTTAAAGGAATTAAATAGGGATGTATTTCTCTTAAAGCGGAAAATTTTATGGCTAAAATTAAAACCAATCCCGAAACGCCGTATGTGCCAAGACGGGAGTCCTTCATAATTAGGAGAATTTTTTCCTTAGTCCATCCGCCGCCTAAACCATCGCATACATCTGCAAATCCATCTTCATGGAAGGCACCCGTAACATATATGGTTGAAACCATACTTAGAAGAATAGAAATCTCAGTTGAGAAAACAAAAGAGGCTGCATAATAGATCAATGCGCCAATACTACCAACCACTAGGCCTACCAGTGAAAAAAAATTGGCGCTTTTCTTTAAATACTCAGGATCATGATCTACCCATTTTGGACATGGAATTCGGGTAAAAAACATGATAGCGGTAAGAAATATTTGTATTTCTTTTTTCATATTATGCGTTTTCTGATTCAGTACTAACACCAGCGCTTTCAAAACTAGCCATATTGTTTAAAAAGTTTACTGCTGCTCTTATCAAGGGTATCGCTAATGCGGCCCCCGTACCTTCACCCAATCGTAATCCTAATGAAAGTAAGGGTTTGGCATTTAAGGCATGTAACATCTTTTCATGCCCTTGTTCATTAGAACTATGAGCAAATACACAATGTTTCAAAACATTTGGATTGATGGCATGAGCAGCAAGTAGAGCCGCTGTAACAATAAATCCATCTATAATAATAATCATATTCAGCGCTCCAGCTTTTAATATGGCGCCGCAGAGCATGGCAATTTCAAAACCTCCAAAGGTGGCTAAAGCCTCTTCGGGTGTTTTAGGATTGTATTTTTGGTAAACTTCAGATAATATTTGAATTTTTTTATGGATGCCTTCGTCATTCAAGCCAGTACCAGAACCCACGCATTCTGCAATAGGAATTCCCGTGAAATGTGCCATAAGAAGTGCTGCTGATGAGGTGTTACTTATACCCATTTCTCCAAAACCTATGGTATTACAACCTTTTGACTGAATTTTAGAAATTATATCATCGGCTTTATTTAGGGCGTCTTCACATTGTGCTAAAGTCATGGCGGGTTGATCCTGGTAGTTGTTTGTGCCAAATGCTATTTTTGCATCAATGATGTCTAAATGAGGTTCAAAATCGTGATTTACTCCTGAATCCATAATGATTAGATCGATAGCATTGGTTTTGCTAAACACATTAATAGCGGCGCCACCTTGCACAAAGTTATAAACCATTTGAGCCGTTACCTCTTGAGGAAAAGGGTTTACCTGACCCTTTTTTGCAATACCGTGATCACCAGCAAAAACAACTATGGTAGGTTTTGAGATTTCTGGGGTTTCTGTATTTTGAATAAGTCCGATTTGTAGGGCTAATTCTTCAAGAACGCCTAGGGCGCCCAAGGGTTTTGTTTTTAGGTCAATTTTATGCCTAAGCTTTTGTTTTAAACTTACTGCAGTCATTAATTTATTTTAGTGTTAGAGGAATCCCAGAAACCATCATAGTGGCCTTGTCAGCATGTTTCGCAATGTGCTGATTCATCCAGCCTTGAAGTTCTGTGAACTTTCGTCCAATTTCAGTTTGCGCATGTACCCCCATGCCAATTTCATTAGAAATTATAATTATTGTAGCCTCTAAGTTTAGGAGTTTGTTGAATTCTATTTTGGCGAGTTCTAGAGATTTATTCACATTATTTTTGGTGTCAACATAAAAGTTGGTAAGCCATAAAGTCACGCAATCAATAACAACTACATCATTGGTTTCAATGACTGATACAATATTTTTTTCTTCTTCAACAGAGGTCCATCGGTCATCTCTATCTGCTATATGTCGGTCTATTCGTTTTCTGTGGTCAGCATCCCAAACTCTTGAAGTTGCGATGTATTTGGGGGTATTAGAGTGTGATAGGGCTAGGTTTTGAGCGTAGCTACTTTTACCAGAACGCTCGCCACCTGTGATGTAATAAATCATAATTCTAAAATATCTGACAAAGGTTAAAAACATTTTTCACAATGGAAAGGTATATAAGAAAGATGTACTTTTGTTTTTAACTAATGTACGTTTTTATGATTGTTTCTTCTTTTATGCCTGCGGTTACCCAAATGATTTATGACATGGGTTTGCAAGATTATTTGGATGGCGTAACTTTTGAGTGCCCCGCAACTGCTCTACGTGAAAAACAAGTTGCTGTACGGTATAAACTGGAAGGACAAACGTTATCAAGTGAAGAAATAAATACCATTTTTTCAAAAACAAAAGCTGAAGGTGGGACTTTGTATTATGTAGATGAAGACATATTAGAACAAATTGCTCCAGATATTATTTTTACACAAGACGTTTGTGATGTCTGTCAAATTGATACTGCTTGTGTGGCAACTTCGGCGTATAAATTAACTAAAGTACCCCAACTCATTTCAATAACACCTAATTCTCTTGAAGATGTATTCAGTAATGCATTGACAATCTCTAAAGCCATTGGGGAAGAGGACGTGGGGATTAATTATGTGAATGCACTAAAAGAACGTATTTACAACATTATAGACTTTCAGCGTTCAAAGAGAATTCAGCCAAAAAGTGTGCTGCTTCTAGAATGGGTAGCACCTTTGTTTAATTGTGGCCATTGGATTCCTCATCAAATTGCTTATGCTGGTGGCATGGATTTATTATCGCATCCATCTGGAGATAGTATTGTAATTTCTTGGGATAAAATTGTGAAGTATGATCCAGAGGTAATCATCATTGCACCCTGTGGTTATGACATAAATCGTACTAAAGAAGATATGCATTTCTTAGAAAATAGACCAGAATGGCAGGCTTTAAACGCTGTAAAAACAAATCAAGTGTATATAGCAGATTTCGATATGTTTACCCAATCTTCTGCAGGAACATTAGTTGATGGTATAGCATGTTTGATGGCCATGATACATTCAGAATATTATAATGCTCCAGAACATTTAGCTTCAAAATTTTTAAATTATAGAGATTCACTTGTGTTTGATTCATAAAAAATACTCTACATTTGCATCGAATTTTGGTTCCAAGCCATAGTAACGTTTGGATTAAAAGGGAATCTGGTGCGAAGTCTTATTCAATTCCAGAACTGTTCCCGCAACTGTAAGCTATAAAGCTTCATGTTTAACTTCAAGTCACTGAAGAATTTCTTTGGGAAGACTAACATGAAGACGTAAGTCAGGAGACCTGCCATATTCATAACCAAATATTAAAACTTTCGGGATAAAAGTTTAGTTATTATGAAAAACACGCTATTCATAGCAGTATATTTTATTTCTTTTAGTTGCTTAGCTCAAAATGATAGTTTGGTAAACCAATTGGATGTGGTTCTTATTCAGGCCGATAAAAAACTGGATAAGCACTCTGCAGGATATAAAGTAGAACGATTAAACGATTCTGTAATTGAAAAAAATATAGAATCTTTTTCTAATTTACTTCGGTTTAATGCACCAATTTATCTCAGAGAATACGGGGCAGGAGGAACGAGTTCAGCTAGTTTTAGAGGAACAAGTGCTTCAAATACCGCAGTTATTTGGAATGGTATTAATATAAATTCTATTAATAATGGGCAAACGGGTTTTAATTCATTAACCGTTAGTTTATTTGACGCCATAGATATTAGGAGTGGGGGTGGAAGTTTGGAATATGGTTCTGGAGCTATTGGAGGGACCATTCATTTAAATGATAATTTGGAGTTTTCAAGTAAGTCTCAAACTAAAAATCAGGCTATCGCTTCAATTGGTAGTTATGAAACCTATAGAGGGATTTATAAATTAAAAGTGTCACAGAATAAGCTAGCCATTAATGCAGGTATATCTTATAATCAATCAGAGAATGATTATCCTTGGTTAGGTACAGCTTTTAAAAACACAAATGGAGCGTATCAAAATTTAGGCATTAATATAAGTGGTGCTTTTTTAATTAGTCAGGCTTCTAAGCTTAAGCTTTATACTGCTAATTACTGGGGAGAGCGATTCTTTTCTGGGGAATTACCAAATCCAACTTCGGCAAATGATAAGTATCAAGATTTAAGCAATCGCAATTTGTTAATTTATACGAATAATCAACAAAGATTTAATCATGAGGTTAAACTTGCTTATTTAACTCAAGAGTATCGCTATTTTGAAAATAAAGCCATTGAAGCGTACAATTTTGGGAGTTCTAGGCAATTTCTCATCAATTATAATGTTTCTTATGCCCTCCCTAATTTAAATGCTAGCATAAGTTCGTATTCGGAGTATGAATCTGCATATGGAAAAACGGATAGAATAGACGAAAGGAATAGGCGACAATTTTCTCAATCTTTCATCTATGATCAAAATATTAAGGGTGCTGTTTTTCTGGATGCTAAAATTAGAAAAGACTTTAATTCTGACTATGAAGTACCTTTTACTTATGCTCTGGGTGTAAAAGCAAAAGCTACACAACAGTTATTTGTAAGAGCCAATGGATCTAAGAATTTTAGAGTCCCAACATACAATGATTTGTTTTGGCCAGGTCAAGGAAACTTAGATTTAAAACCAGAAACGGCATCGCAGGTTGAGTTTGGTGTTGGCTTTAAAAACAATCAATTTTCAATAGATATCGGCTCATTTTTTATCCATGCAAAAGATAAAATCGTTTGGACTCCAAGTGGCGATCCTGAGAGGCCTGGAATATGGGTGCCCATAAACATTTCAGATGTTAAGAATAAAGGCGTTGAACTTGTGTTACACTACAAGGCAAACTTTAATAAACATGCTGTGCAGATAGACTTAAACTATAGTTACACTGAAGCTATTGACAGCGAAACAAATAAACAAGTCATTTTTGTACCAAAGCATTTGGCTAATTTGAATATGGGCTATTCTTATAAGCGCTTTAGTTTCTTTTTTCAGCAATTATTTAACGGTGAGGTTTATACAACTGAGAGTAATTCTAATGATTTTATTGTGCCCCACTATTTTGTGAGCAATACAGGATTGGATTATAGGCTGTTAAATGGAGCAAAACAACAACTATCACTAGGAGTCAAGGTTAATAATTTGTTTGATACCTATTATGTGATTCAGCCTAGACGTCCTATGCCCAATAGAAACTTTAATTTAAATATAAACTATAAATTTTAAACAATGAAAATGAATTCTTTAATTACCAAATGCCTCTTTCTGGCCTTAATTTGTCTTACTTCTTGTAGTGATGATGATGAAATAATTGTGGTTCCTAAAGGCGATTATGAAAACGGACTGATTATTAGCGGTGAAGGTTCAGGTGCTGGTACGGGATCGATTTCTTTTGTCTCTAATGATTTAAGTGAATCTGAAAATCTTATCTATAAAAAGGTGAATAATGTGGAATTAGGTACTTTTTTACAATCTATAGCTTTTGATGATGATAGTGCTTACATTATTGTAGACAATGCTAATACTATAACCGTTGTTGACCGCTATACTTTTGAATTTAAAAATGAAATTATAGTTAATTTGTCTACGCCTAGGTTTATGACCGTAGTTGGTGATAAAGGTTATGTGACAAACTGGGGATCTACATCTGATGATAAGGATGATTTTATTGCTGTTGTTGATTTGCAAACATTTGCAGTGGATAAAACTATTAGTGTAGGAAACGGTCCTGAACGTATTATTGCAAAAGACGGAAAATTATATGTTTCTCATAAAGGGGCGTTTACAAATAATAATATTGTTTCAGTAATTACTATTTCTACTGAAGAGGTTGAAGAAATTACAGTTAAGGATAAGCCCGATGAATTATTTTTTAATGATGCAGGCGATTTAGTGGTCTTATCTGAAGGAAGGACATTGTATGATGCTAATTGGAATGTAACCGGTCACACTTTGGCGAGTATTTCAACTATAGATGTAAGTACTTTGGTTATTGATACAGCATTAGATTTTGAGCTTGGAGCACACCCATCACTTATGGTTTTAGACGATAACACTATTTACTATGCCTTAGGTAACGATATTTTTGCAATGGATGCTGATGCAACTGTATTACCGGGAGCTTCACTATTAGCTGCAGAAGGTTATTTGTATGGTATGGCCGTTGGAGGTAATAGAATATATGCAACAAATGCATCTTTCACTGATGTTAGTACATTGAATATTTATGATTTAGCGTCTCAGGATAAAATAGATACTAAGGAGATTGCTTTGGGGGCGTCAAAAATATATTTTAATTAATAAAATAACCTGTCACACGTATTTCTTAAAAAAATACCACTTTTAGTGGCATTTTTTTATGGAATTAAGTCACAGTACCAAACGCCGTATTTATCTGAATCACTCTTACAGATAGTATCATCACCCTTGGGGTTTTTATATTCTCGATACACCTTTTCTCCAATACTAAAATTTACGGGCGCCTTAAAAATAGGTCCATCAAAACAAAACGTATGAAATTCACCATTTTCCCCGCATGGATCAACTTCTGGAGGTAAATCATTTATAAAATTTTCGTCAATAATAGTTCCAACAAATTCTTCTCCAAAATATTTGGAGTTGGCGCAAACTATAATGGTTTTAAATCCTAAATCTAGAAATTCTTGAAGCAATGCCTTGGTATTCCTTTTCCAGAGCGGAAAAACAGCTGTTATGCCTTGCTTGCGTAGCTGATCTTCTCGGTATTGTCGCAAATCTTCCAGGAAAATGTCACCAAAGGCTGTATGGGTAAATCCATCATTTTTTAATCTAGAAACCGTTTCTAACATTTTTTGTTCATAGACATCCATAGATGGCATTTCAGGAAGCTCTATTAAGCTGGCTTCTATGTCTAAAGCATTGGTTTGTGCAGTGAGAAGTTCTTTCCTTAATCCGTGCATAGACACCCTGTTGAAATGACTGTTTACGGTAGTAATCAGTTCATCAACTTGATATTTTTCATTTCGTAATATATGGTATAGTGCTAATGCTGAGTCCTTGCCAGAACTCCAGTTAAAGTACGTTTTGTGTTTAGTCAATGGTTTTTGTTTTAATCAATAATATTACCGCCTTCCAGTGGGTTAAAGTCATTACTGGTCAAAATGAGTTCAACATGTTTTTCGGTAGATTTTATTTTGTCGACCTTAGAAGTAGCATTTTCTATATCAGCTAGAGCCAGTGCTAACATGGGCTCATTACGATTTCCTAAAACACCATAATTTTGTGGATTTTCGTTATATTCATAACCAATACTTGGGGTTAGCCCCGTACCTGGAACCAATTCATCATTTTTGTTAAAACCATCTGCTATTAGTGGTTGCATGGCGTAGGTATGACCCGGATTTACACCTTCTCTTGAAAAATCTGGCGAATCATAAAGTGTTCTTGACGCCTGCGTTTTGCCAACCGTATTATTGCCTATATGTACCACCTCTATATAAGGTTTTAATCCATTAATGAGGCCTTCACTTGCTGATGCTGAAGACCTCGTTGCTAAAACATATACTTTATTAAGTCCTAAAGAATTAAGGCTTTCTCCAGATTGCAACTTGTTATAGAATAAAAAGTCAAAATCATTATTCGTTTGATTCTCATTATACCTTAATTTTTCAAATACTTGACCTGTAAACTGCCCAGTAATCATGCTAGCTAAAAAAGCTGTAGTTAGGACAGAACCTCCTGGATTGTATCTTAAATCTAAAACCATTTTAGTAACATTATTACCTTTAAAATTAGCAAATATGGCATTAAGCTGGTTTTCAGAATTTCCAATAAATCCATTATACATAAGATATCCAATATTTTCTCCTCCTACGTTTAGTATTTCGGTTTTGAAAATTGGGTTTTCGGTGTAGAGTACTTTTGTGAGTGTGACATCAACATTTAGCGGATCTATAGAATCATCTGATTCTTCTGGTGTCCCCTTATCATTATAAAAGCCAAGGTTAATGGTATAGGTGTCTTTATTAATAAGCTGACCAATATTTTCTCTGGTTAATTGCGTGCCATCAATACCGTAAATGATATCACCGCGCTTAAGTGTTGTATTTGTAGCAGGGCTTTCAGGTAGTACCAATCGAATTACACCATAGGCATTAATTTCATTATTAGGTGAACCGTAAAAGTTAAACTCCAATCCATTGGTTCCTCTTGTACCTTCAAACTGACGTTCTAATTCAAAATAATCGTCAACAATCCAACTAAATTTATCTATGGTTTGTCTTTCATATATAACACTTTCAAATAATTCTTCAGGACGAGAAAAACTATTTAAATAACTGGCATATTCATTGGTATTTGAAAATCGGTCATTTGCAAGATCAGGACTGTTCTCTAAATAGAGGTAATAGGAATTCATACCTTTCCAAACGAAATCATTTATTTGGCTGGCAGAAACCGTATTGTCATCGTTATCTTCAAAACAACTTAAAAAGCAAATAGAAAGCGAAAGTAAAAGAAGCGGGGCTATTAATCTTTTCATGCAAAGTATTTTAATAAGTAGTCTATTAAACCATAAAATTACTTACAATATTGTGTAATAAAAAATTAAGGAGCACAAATGTAAAGACCTGCTATGTTTTGTCGACATTGTAATACCTTTCTAAAAGAACAGTTTTAAGGGGTATTTTAAAAAATATGATATGTTTTGTAACAAAACATATTAACGCTCGTCGTAATATCAAATAGCGATAATTAAGCTGTTTTTAAAAACTAATTAAACCAAAAGATGACTCAGATAGAGTTTTTAAATATTGTTACCCCGTTTAAGGATAAGGTATTTCGTTTAGCAAAGCGATTACTGGTATCTACCGAGGAGGCTGAAGATGCTACCCAGGAAGTATTAATTAAATTGTGGAATAATAAAGCGAAAATTCAAGAGTATAAAAATGTAGAAGCGTTTTCAATGACCATGACAAAAAACTATTGTTTTGACAAACTGAAATCAAAACAGGCGCAGAATTTAAAAATTGTGCATAGTAATTATGAGGACAAACAAACGGCGCTACAAAAACAGGTTGAATTAAAAGATAGTGTGAGTTGGGTAGAACGTATTATTGAAGATTTACCAGAACAACAGCGCATGATTATTCAACTTAGGGATATAGAAGAATATGATTTTGATGAGATAGCCAAAATGCTAGACATGAATAATACAGCGGTGCGTGTATCTTTATCAAGAGCAAGAAAAACAATAAGAGAAAAATTAACTAATACACATAATTATGGTATTAAATAATATAGAAAAATTACTCGAGAAGTACGACAACGGCGAAACTACTTTAAAAGAAGAGCACATATTGAAAAACTATTTTACAGGCGATGATGTAGCTCCTCATTTAGAAATGTATAAACCTATGTTCGCGTATTTTTTGGCAAACCAGCAAGAACAATTTACTAAAGACGTTCCATTAAAAACTAAGCGAATTTTAAATTACAAATGGATTTCAGTCGCAGCAGTAGTGCTTCTTATGTTAGGTTTTTATTTTGGTAAATCATTAAATAATAATGATTTAGGTACTTATGATGATCCCCAGTTAGCTTTTAACGATTTCTCTAAGTCAATGGAGTTAATATCTCAAAAGCTTAATAGAGGAACTTCAACCGTAGGATATCTCAATGAAGTTAATAAAGGTACGGCAACATTGGGTTACCTTAATGAGATTGAGAATACAACAAATATTATTTTTAAAAACTAAAAAGAATTTACAACAATGAATATTTTAAATACAAGAACAATGAAAAATAGATTAATAGTATTGGTGATGGCGGTAATGCTTATGCCAATAATGGGAATGGCACAAAAGGATATTTTTGAAAAGTATAGTGATGATCCAGATGTTACTTATGTATCCATCAAACCAAAAATGTTTCAAATGATTGCCAAAATGGGTATTAGTGTAGATGATCCCGAAGCACAGGCCTATATGGATATGGTAAAGAGTATTACAAGTTTTAAAACCATAGTCACAGACAATAAGGCTATTTCTGAAGATATTTCTAAATATGTATCATCACGCTCTAGCTCATTAGAAGAATTGATGGAAGTTAGAGATGAAGGTACAGATGTTAAATTTTATGTTAAGGAGGGTAAAGATGCAGATCACGTTAAAGAGCTTTTAATATTTGTTAACGGTGTGGATAAGGCCATGAAGGGTCAAGGTGTTGAAATTAATGGGGAAACTAGAAAAATTGAAACTGTAGTGGTGTCTCTTACCGGGGATATTGACTTAAATGAAATTTCAAAATTAACAGATAAAATGAATATTCCAGGTGGTAAACATCTAGAAAAAGAAAACTAAAAATCAATCATGTTACGAACAATCAAATATTACTTCTACACATTATTTACCGCAGTTATTTTAGTTAGCTGCGGACAAGGTGAGACTTTACAACGTTATTATGTAGATCATCAGGAGGCTAAGAATTTTATTTCTCAAGATTTTCCGTTATCCATGATAGAAATAGATAAGTCTAATTTTACAGAACAACAGCAAGAAGCTTATAACTCAGTAGATAAGTTAAATTTTTTAGGATATAAAGCTAGTCAAGAAAATGCAGACACTTTTAAATCTGAATTGTCAAAGGTAAAAGCTATTTTAAGTAATGAAAAATACAACGACCTGATGGAGTTTAGCGATAAAGGGAATAAGATTTCTGTAAAGTACCTTGGCACAAATCAAGAAGCAGAAGAAATTATACTCTTTGGTAGTTCTCCTGACATGGGCTTTGGTATTGTTAGAATTTTAGGTGATGATATGAGTCCAGATAAAATGATAACGCTTATAGAGGCTATGCAAAAAGCAGATATTGATAAATCTCAAGTAGAAAACATCATGAATTTCTTTAATTAATTTCCTTTAGAGAAATTATGGTTATAAAAAAAGCTTCCTAACTGGAAGCTTTTTTTATAACCATAAGACATGGTAAATATTACATTTAGAAATGTTGTTTTATTCTTTGATCTTATTTCTGTTTTTAGATTTCGAATAGAGTATATTTATAATAATGGTAAAAAACAATATAGTTAGAACGGTAAGCACTACAAAGTTTTGTAACAAATCTAGAATGCCGAATATAAAAATACCCGCAACCATAAAACCTGTTAATATTAAAGACTGCCTATCGCTTAACATAAATTTAATTCTAGATTCCTGTATAGTTACTAGGAGTAATACGTTTTAATTCTTCTTTTATTGTGTTGGACACTTCTAAAGTATCAATAAAATCAGAAATAGAGTTTTGATTAATTCTAGAATTTGTTCTTGTTAAACCTTTTAATGCCTCATAAGGATTAGGGTAGCCCTCTCTTCTTAAAATAGTTTGAATGGCTTCGGCAACTACGGCCCAGTTGTTTTCTAAATCTTCAGCAAATTTAGTTTCATTTAATAATAATTTATCTAAGCCTTTTAAGGTGGATTTAAATCCAATGATGGTGTGACCAAAAGGTACTCCTACATTTCGTAAAACGGTACTATCAGTTAAATCACGTTGCAATCTTGACAGCGGTAATTTAGCAGCAAGATGTTCAAAAACAGCATTTGCAATACCTAGGTTGCCTTCTGAATTTTCAAAATCTATTGGATTTACTTTATGCGGCATAGCTGAGCTTCCAACTTCCCCGGCTTTTATTTTTTGTTTGAAATAATCCATAGACACATAAGTCCAAATGTCTCGGTCTAAATCAATAATTATGGTATTGATACGTTTTAAAGTATCGAATAAAGCAGCCATATGATCATAATGTTCAATCTGAGTGGTTGGAAAAGAATGATATAATCCTAGTTTTTCCTTCACAAATTTTCCTCCAAATGCTTTCCAATCAATGTTAGGATAAGCCACATGGTGTGCATTGAAATTTCCTGTAGCTCCACCAAATTTGGCGGCGTTAGGAATGGCATTTAGTAAATTGAATTGTTCTTCTAAACGTGTAACAAATACCGCTATTTCTTTCCCTAATCGCGTAGGAGAAGCAGGCTGACCATGTGTTCTTGCCAACATAGAAATAGAGGCCCAATCATTAGAAAGCGCTTTTAGTTTATTGAGCAATATGCTGTATTCAGGGATATAAACCGCATCAATAGCTTCCTTAATACTTAATGGGATTGCTGTGTTATTTATGTCTTGAGAGGTTAAACCAAAATGGATAAACTCTTTGAACTCAGATAATCCTAACGCATCAAATTTCTCTTTTATAAAGTACTCAACAGCCTTAACATCATGGTTAGTTACACTCTCAATTTTTTTGATGGCTAATGCGTCATCAGATGAGAAATCTTTATAAATAGCTCTTAAACTTTCAAATACAGAAGCGTCAACAGATTCTAATTGAGGCAACGGAATTTCACAAAGCGCAATAAAATATTCTATTTCAACTAAAACACGATATTTTATTAAGGCTTCTTCTGAAAAAAAAGGCGCTAATTCCTGCGCTTTACTTCTATAACGACCATCAATAGGAGAGATGGCATTCAATGCTGATAATGACATAATCTATGAGAATTTTTGAAGTTGCAAAGATAGGATTTTAGACCGAAGAAAGGCAATGTAAAGGGCGTGATTTTAGTTTTACGATTTCAGTTTTTTTAACTTTTTTAAAATATGACGAGCCCTAGCCTTAAATGCGGCACTTTGATTTTGAAAATCAGTTATTAGGATACCTTCTAGCTCTGGATATACCCAGTCAAATTCTTTTCCAAGCATAAAAAGAGTGGTCATGCCATAAGCTTTTGCTGCTACTTTTTCATCATTAATCATATAGTCAAAACAGGTTTCTATAATGCGTTCTTTGTGGCTATTCTTAAGATGGTGTTGAAGGTCGTTTTTAGTTTTGCAGGTATAGGCTTTTGCAATTAATTCACAAATTTTGGCTACAGGTCTTACTGCTGAGTCTAAATGGACTTCATGTATATGATTCGTAAACACATCTAAATAGGGTGTAATTGTGGCAATATTGGTGCTACACATAAACTCTAACACCCATCCCGCCCGTGGAGAAATTTTGTCGTCAACTTGAAATAATATATCTAAAAGTTTGGGGATTAAATCAGGATTGGCTAAAACCAAATTAGCATAATGTAAGCGTTTTTCTCTTGAATGATTAACATGATTTAATTCGGAATATAGTTGCTCTGTAGTCAAAAGCTTTTCTTATTTTAGTTTTTAAAAATAATTAAAATGACGGTATTAAAAAAGGTGTTATTTGGTGTGTTAATTGTTTTTGGAATAGCGCAATTTTTTGGTCCTGACAAAAATGAAGGGCAAATGGCTTCCATGAACGCATTTCTAGAAGATACAAACCCGCCAGAAGATGTACGGCTAATTTTGCAGAAAACATGCTATGATTGTCATAGCGATGTCACAGAATACCCTTGGTATAATCATATTACACCTATAAATTATTGGTTAGCGGGACATGTAAAGGATGGTAAAAAGCACTTTAATATGTCAAATTGGGCAGGTAATTCCATAAAGCGAAAAGATCATAAATTTGAGGAACTTATTGAAATGGTTGAAGATAAAACCATGCCTTTAAATTCCTATATATGGACCCACTCCGAAGCTAAATTAACCGATGATCAAATTAAGTCTGTTATCGATTGGGCCAATTTAGTGCGGATAAAATATAGCTTTGCACCTAAACCTGAATAGTTTTAAGACCCCTATAAGTTTTATGAGAAAAACGTGTCTTATTATTGGATTTGTGTGGCCTGAGCCAAAAAGTTCAGCAGCTGGGGTTAGAATGATGCAGTTGATTGAGACTTTTCAAAAAGATAATTATCAGATTACTTTTGCTAGCCCATGTGCAAAAAGTGAAAATGCTTTTAATTTGGAGGCTATTGGGGTTGGCCAAGCCACTATAGAGCTAAACAACTCTAGTTTTGATGGTTTTGTAAAAGAATTAAACCCACACATTGTTTTGTTTGACCGTTTTATGATGGAAGAACAGTTTGGCTGGCGTGTTGCTAAGCATTGCCCTGATGCCCTAAGAATCTTGGATACTGAAGATTTACACTGTCTAAGAAAAGGGAGACAGCAGGCCTACAAGAAAGGCGTTCCGTTTGACACTAACTACTTATTTAATGACATTGCCAAACGTGAAATAGCCAGCATCTACAGATGTGATTTAAGTTTAATAATATCTGAAGTAGAAATGGAAATTCTTCAGACTAGGTTTAAAGTGGATAATACGCTTTTAATGTACTTGCCTTTCATGGTGGAGCCCCTTACGGAAAAAGAGATTCTGAATTTGCCAAGGTTTGAAGAAAGGGCGCATTTTATAACTATAGGAAACTTTCTACATGCCCCTAATTATAATGCCGTTTTATATTTAAAAGAAACCATTTGGCCTTTGATAAAACAACAATTACCGGAAGCCACAATTGATATTTATGGTGCTTATGCGAGTCAAAAAGTGACACAATTGCATAATGAAAAACAAGGCTTTTTAATTAAAGGATTTGCAGAAGATGTTAATGAAGTCATGCAATACGCGAAAGTATGTTTGGCTCCAATACAATTTGGAGCAGGATTAAAAGGTAAATTGCTTGATACTATGATAAACGGCACACCCAGTGTTACTACCTCGGTTGGAGCAGAAGGCATGTATGGTAATTTAAAAGTGAATGGTTTTATTGAGGACACGCCTAAAGATTTTGTAAATAAGGCGGTGCATCTATACACGAATAGCGCTGATTGGAGTGATAAGCAATTAAAAGGCTATGAGATTATTAATTCACGTTTCAATAAGGCAGAGTTTCAGCAAAAATTATTGTTGAAAATTAATGCTGCTATTCTTGGGCTAAAGAAACATCGATTGAATAATTTTACAGGACAAATGCTCATGCATCACACAATGCAAAGTACTAAGTTTATGAGTAGGTGGATTGAGGAGAAGAATAAAAAATAATTGTAATGCGGAAAATAAAGGAATTATATCTTTTGATATTACTTAGTCTACTTATATCATGTAAGTCAACAAAGGTGGCTGAAATAAAGGTCGAGAAGCTCGCTGAAACAACTAAAAGTTGGAATGGAGATATATTGCCAAAATATCCTGAGGGAAGTCCTAAAATTACTGTTTTAAAAATTACTATTCCACCAAAAACTAAACTTCATAAGCATTACCATCCCGTAATTAATTCAGGAATTTTACTGAAGGGTGAATTAAAAGTAGTCGATATTGACGGTCATACGCTAATATTAAATGAAGGTGATGTTATTGTGGAATTGGTGAATAAGATACATTACGGTGTTAATGAAGGCAAAAAACCAGCTAAAATTGTTGTGTTTTATTCTGGAACAGTGGACTTGCCTATTACGATAGTTGAGGAAGAGTGATGTTTAATTATGTGAAAAAAAAATCGACTATCTGCCTATAAAGTAGAGCCTACGTCAATATTTTATCTATTTAAGAAGCAATGCGGAATTTATTTAGAATACGTTTTCTTATTCATGATTTTGATTTAGTCATGTAGTTTCTTGCAAGTAAAATGAGCCTCTAAATATTTATATTCGTATCAGTTTTATGAATTAGATTTAAATCGTAAATCGTAAATCGTGGATATTGGTAGATGCAAAATGATTTTTACCCTACTAAATTCCTGTGATTCAGTTTATGAAATAACTGATTATGCTAGAACGGTGATGTTTTTTTCTTAAAATCTATTAAAATACCGATTAATTTTTATGAGAAAATGATTTAATTGTATGCTTTCTAGGTGTTTATAAAATGGTTTTAATTGGATAGTTTTGTAGACAAAATCTGTATTTTTTGTATTTGTATTGATATATTTGTTACATTTGAACGGTATTAAATGCGTTTAGTCGATATTTTTGTTCCAGATGTACATGATTAAAGTGTTAAAAAATATAGTTTTATTTCTGTTTTTATTGTCCTGTGGATTGGTTTCCGCGTTTTTCTATTTTCGTACGGAGCTAAATAAGTCCGTCGATGAACGTAGAAGTGTTTATATTAAAACAATTGATTCTAAGCCTATACTTTTTAGAAATGGTAAACCTTTTAAAATCAGAGGTGCTGCCGGAGCTCGAGATGCTTCATTTGAATTGCTTTCCAAAATAGGAGGAAACACGATTAAAGTATATGATACCATTAATCTTAAATCAGTTTTAGATCGGGCATTTGAAAACCAACTCGCAGTAATTGTTGATATCAGGTTGCCAAAATACAATGAGAAATATAATGCCTATTCAGATCAAAATCAAAATGATAAATTAAAACAGGAAGTAAAGAAGTTGGTTCTTAAGTATAGAAATCATCCTGCGCTTTTGTGCTGGAATTTGGGGAATGAAATTGATTATCCATTCGTTTTAATAAAAAATAGCTTTATTAATACCTACAATCAATTAATTGATATAATCCATACAAATGATCCAAACCATTTGATAAGCACCACATTAACAGCATCTGTAAAGCAAACTTTGGCTATACATTACCATTCACCAAATTTAGATTTACTAGGATTTAATACATTTGGTGCTTTGAAGCGATTAGATTTGGTTTTGGAACGGGTCAACCTCATTAGAGAGCCATTACCTTTTTACATTGGTGAATATGGATATAATGGACCTTGGGAGCAAGAAAGTACATCATGGGGAGCTCCTATTGAGCCAACAAGTACTAAGAAATCTGAGATGTATGCAAATAGATTCTATAATATTGTGGAAAATGACATGCAATCTGTTGGAGATTTGGTTTTTTATTGGGGACAGAAACAAGAAAGAACACATACCTGGTTTAGTATTTTTGATGAAGCGGGAAGAACTTCTGAGGTTTATTATAAGTTAAATGAATTATGGGGAGGAAAGTCTAGTAACCTAAAACATCCGCCTAAAATAGATTATATGCTCATTGACAATAAAGGAGCAAAAGATAATCTGATTTATAAACCAGATATGGTAAAAACAGCTCAGTTGTTTTTTGAAAAAAATAAAAATTCCAAATATCAAATTGTTTGGGAAATATATGCTGAAGGATGGGATTACAATTTGGCGGATATCGAGAAAGACCCCCTAAGAATATCTAAAGACACTATTAATAGTGGCAGTTCTCATACTTTTAAAACCCCTGATAAAACTGGTCCTTATCGGATTTTTGTATATGTATACGATGATTTTGGGAACTATGCCACCACAAACACCCCATTTTACATTCTAGAATAATTATGATTGACCAGAATCAAGTAAAACAACCTACAAGAAAGGAAATTGTCAAGCTGAGACTTATTATAATTATAGGTCTACTTAGTACAATAAATTTTTTTTATTGGTTTCTAAAACCCCAACTTGTTGGTGATAAAATTCTCTTTTATGGAGTTGTTATCGTCTTGGTATTTGATACCTTAAGAGTCCTATACATATGGTATCACTACTGGAACATAAATATTCCAGAAAAGCCAGAAACTTTTAAGGCGTTAACGGTTGATGTATTAACAACATATTTTCCTGGAGAACCTTATGAGATGACCACTCAAACACTATTGGCTATTAAAGCAATGAGTTACCCGCATACAACATATTTATGTGATGAGGCAGATGATGAATATCTAAAAAAGTTTTGCAAGGAACATGATATAATACATGTCACAAGAGACAATAGAATTAATGCTAAGGCTGGAAATATCAATAACGCATTAAAACAAGCTAAGGGTGAAATTTGCCTTATATTAGATCCAGATCATGTTCCAAAACCCAACTTGTTAGATGAGGTTATACCTTATTTTTCGGATGATAAAATAGGGTTTGTACAATCGGTTCAGGGGTATTATAATATTAATGAATCTTACGTTGCTCGCGGAGCTGCAGAGCAAACGTTTCATTTTTATGGCCCGATTATGATGTGTATGAATGCGTATGGCACTGTTAATGCTATTGGTGCAAATTGTGTTTTTAGAAGGGAAGCTCTGGACTCCATTGGAGGACATGCACCAGGTCTTTCAGAAGATATGCATACCGCCATGCAATTGCATGCTAAAGGCTGGAAATCAGTCTATGTGCCTAAAACTTTGACCAAAGGCTTGGTGCCAGCAACACTTACATCTTATTATATGCAACAATTAAAGTGGTCAAGAGGGACTTTGGAACTCTTTGTAAGTGTTTTTCCAAAACTTTTTAGGAAATTTACGTGGAGGCAAAAACTACATTATGGCATACTTCCCTTGGGTTATTTGTCGGGCTTCTTTTTACTCATAGGCTTTCTTATTCCAATTATTTCATTATTCAACGCATCTTTACCATGGAAAGGAAACATTATTAATTTTGGACTTATATACATGCCGGTTTTTATTTGTATTGTAAGTATTCGAATGTATGTCCAAAAGTGGGTGCTTAATAAAAGTGAACGCGGCGTTCATATCATAGGAGGATTGCTTTTAATCTCTACTTGGTGGGTGTTTTTAATAGGATCTGTTTATACCGTTTTTAGAAAAAAAGTGCCTTATTTACCTACGCCAAAAGAAGATAAGGAATCCACCAGTTTTAAAATTTTAATCCCGAACATTTTGGTTGCTATGGTATCATTAGTAGCAATAGTTTATGGGCTATCTATTGATTTGACTCCTTTTACAATTTTTATGTCAGGCTTTGCTCTTCTGAATGTGTTTTTTATGCTTTACACGCTAGTATTTGCCTACCAAAAACCCAATACTGTTAAATTAAATTTAGAAGAACATAAAATAGCATACACTAAAAAAATCAGTAATTATAACTTTAGAGTTTTTAATAAATTGTCTCTTGCACTCGTGATATTTGGTACTTTATTGTCCATGGCATTTTTATATTATGGTGAACATTTAAAATGGTCTGGCATTATTCCATCTACTCAAAATAAAACACCTATTAATTATGTTGGTGTTTTTGCTCCAAAAGAAGATAATGGCTTGACTAATTTGAATGATTTGGAAAAAAATGGACATATCAATAGTTCTAGGTTCGATTTAATTTCTTTGTATCTGTCTTGGAACAAGGATATTGATAAAAACTTTCCTCAAAAATTAATAGATTCTATATATCAAAAAAAATCATTACCCGTAATAACTTGGGAGCCTTGGTTAAATTCTTTTCATGATGAACTTACATTTGAAGATAAACATGTCTATGATTATATTAATACAGGTTTTTTTGATCATTTTCTAAAAAGTTTTGCTAATAAATTAAAGGCATTGGATAGGCCTGTTTTTTTACGTTTTGCTCATGAGTTTGACAACCCGTTCTATCCTTGGTCCATCTCAGGCCTTGATGGCCAGGCTAAATTTAAAAAAGCTTGGATTCACGTTTATGAGATTTTTAAAAATCAAAATGCAGATAATGTTATTTGGATTTGGAACCCATGGCAACCAGATAATGTTGCCACCTATTATCCTGGAAAAGATTATGTAGATTGGATAGGCGTTAATATTTTGAATTATGGTACACTAAATGAAAATAAGAAGAATCGTAGTTTTGAATCTTTATACCAACCTTTTCATGAGGAGATAAAAAAATTGCCTGCAACGCCGGTAATTATTTCAGAATTGGGATCATTATCCAATATGTCATCTGAAAATTGGATGGATCATACAATACAGATGATCCAAACATATTATGAAGAAATAAAGTCTATTATTTATTTTCATAGTAAAGTAGATGATAACTTGCCCAACCAAGAATTACCTATTCAATATTTAAATTGGACGGAGGCATCCGAGAAATCTACTAAAAAGTTATTCCAAGATAAGCAGGTGCCTTCTTACGTTTTTAATAGTTTTAATAGCAAAAATCAGGGCGGCTTACAAAAGAGTTATGAGGC
The DNA here is from genome assembly GCF_014651495.1 of Algibacter mikhailovii. Classification (GTDB taxonomy): domain Bacteria; phylum Bacteroidota; class Bacteroidia; order Flavobacteriales; family Flavobacteriaceae; genus Algibacter_E; species Algibacter_E mikhailovii. The sequence goes on along the minus strand of NZ_BMWZ01000004.1, from coordinate 328,105 downwards.
TATTAGTCTAGAAAAATTAGAAGGGGTTAATCTAAAAAAAGGTTATGACTGGAAAAATGATTACCATATTTTAAGCAGAAAGAACCTTATTGTTGATTTTGAAAAAATGAAGGCCCTTGGTTTTAATACCGTAAAATATCAGGGTAACGCTATTTATGATTATAATGTGATGCAAATAGGTAAAGACTATGGGTTTAAAATAGCATATAGTTTTTGGATTACTGAAGATACCAAGTTTGTAGAGGATACTCTAGTCACGCAAAATTTGTCTAAACATATTCTAAAAGATATTAAAAGATTGGAAGACAACGATCAAATAATTTCATGGCATATTGAAAATGATATTCTTTACAATCAAAAAGAATATTTTCATAAACCTGAGATTCTTTATCAAAACACAGCATACATTAAATGGTTGAAGGACTTGTTGAATGATATTAAATCTATTGATACTAAAAGACCAGTTGTAGTAGATATCGAAGTAAACACTGAAACAATTCATAATATTGAAAAGATAAGAAGTCAAATCAGTAATATAGATGTCTTTGGTTTGGTTGTTAAAGATGATGCGTATTTTAAAGTTGTAAGAGATTATCTTAATAAGAATAAAATTAATTTCATCATCAGTTCTTTAACAACGGAGTATATTGATGATTATTTAAACCTAAAAGAAGAATCTTCTGTGTTTATGGCCTCTTGGCAGGATAAGCATGAGGTAGGTAAATTAACTTTTGATGGGCTTATAGATCGAAAAGGACGTTTAAAAGAACCTTATCATTATCTGTACACACAAGAAAATGGAGATGAAGATACGTTTAATATTCCTGAGATAAGCATTTTGAAGCCTGCCATTTTAATTTATGATAATCTTCATTATACTTACATTGCCATGACCTATACTAAAGAAAGAGGTTGGCAACCTGGCACCGAAGAGGATGGATTAACTTATGAATGGACGCTTATAAAATGCGACAAATATGGTAATGAAATAGCGTTAAGAGAGCTTACCAAAACTTCAAAAATTAGATTTAAAGTTCCTGAGAATCATGAAAATTATAAATTACAACTCATCGTTTTAAAAGGTAATCAAGTTAGACAAATACATACTGAGTTAGATACGCCTCTTTTGAATGTAGCGATTTTGGAAATAATTGAATAATTTTTGTGTGATAGCATAAATGATTATTCGGGTGTAGAAAATAAAATTTTTTATTTAATTTATTAAAACTAAAAAGTTGTTAGTAAAGGCTGTTAAATATTGAGAAATTATTTTAAATGTTTGTTGTTCGTATAATGGACTGAGCACTCCAGTATATTGGAGGGAAAAGGTGTCAGACTAAAAACTAATTGTTGCTAGTTTAATCAGAACATCTGAATTAGAAGAAGATTCGAAACTTTTGATTTTTTTCTTTTTTTAGATATAAGCAATGCATGTTAATAGAAGATTTAATTTATCAAAAGGTTAACTGTTGAATTATCCAAAATTTTTGTTTCAACGATTAATATTTTTAAGATCAGTGATTGAATGTTGTGGCATCGAAGCCTGTTTGTTAAATAACTATGTTTCATTTGAACAAGATGTTATGGAAGTTGTATTATATTGGAAATAGGATAAAGTTTTTATGGGTTTTTGTAATGCTGTTTTATGTAATTGGTCTAAGGAAACTTATTGAAGGTCCTGCCTTAAAATTGAAGAAAAAAAGGATTTTAAAGGTCGTTTGAATTATAAGTTTCGTGTTTTCAGGATTTATGCCTTTATTAAGGATATCAGTTGCGTAACACCTTGTGTTGCTGGTAATTTAATTACCGTTATATTATCACTACTCCCAATATTTGGCTTAGGATCTATAAAATAGATAGGCGTGTTTTTAGTGATATTATGCATTAAGCTAGCAGCTGGATATACCTGCATGGATGTACCTATAATAACAAGGATATCAGCAGTTTCGCATATTGTAGCGGCTTTTTCTATCATAGGTACATCTTCGCCAAACCAAACTATGTGGGGCCTTAGTTGATAACCTGCTTCACATGTGTCTCCTAGGACTAAATCTGTTTTCCATTCTTTTATTTTATTGTGGTTTCCAGTGCTACGTACTTTTAATAATTCACCATGCAAATGAATAACGTTTGTACTTCCTGCACGTTCATGCAAATCATCTACATTTTGAGTTATAATACTAACCTGGTAATCTTTTTCTAAAGCAGCTAAATCAAAATGTGCTTGGTTTGGTTCAACTTCAAAGAGTTGTTTACGGCGTTGATTGTAAAAATCTAATACCAATGCTGGGTTAGAGGCAAAACCTTCAGGAGTGGCAACTTCCATAACGTCATGACCTTCCCATAAGCCATCAGCATCTCTAAAAGTTTTTATGCCACTTTCGGCACTCATCCCTGCGCCTGTGAGTAGGACGATGTGTTTCATTAATTTTATTAGCGTTTAATAGATTAGATTTTTACATTACCTAAAAGTATTATAAAAATTAGACTTCTTTAATATTAAACTATTAGTATTTTTGAAATTATGGAAAGACTATCATTTTTATTCGCGGCCGTTTTATTATTCTCAAATGGTGTTATGGCACAAGAGAAAGAAGTTTCTGTTTATGAGGTTTTTAGAGCACATGAATCGATTGTAATAGATGGTGAAATGAATGAAAACACATGGAATAGAGCAAGTGTTCAATCTTTTGATAATCTTTACGCGTCTCAAAAGCCAAGCGATAACCAAAGTAGTAAATTTAGAATGCTATGGGATGAAAAAAGTATATACGTGTTTTATGAGTTTGAAGATAAGTATTTGACAGCAAGAGAAATAAATCGTGATGGAGCGCCTTATAATGATGACTGTGCTGAAATATTTATAATTCCAGTTCCTGATGCCTTAGATACTCATTTTGGTTTTGAGGTAAATATGTACAAAGCTTCTAACGACTTTATTTATTTTAATAATTTTTATAAGAATAATAGTCTAGGCTTAAAAAGCTTTAACCCTGATTTTAATGTTGAAGTAAGGTATAAAGGTACCATAAATGATAATAGCGATATAGACCAGGGATGGACCCTAGAGATGGAAATTCCATTATCAGTTTTTGGGTTTTTAGGAGAAGTTGTACCTGTTCAAAAGGGAAACCTCTGGACTTTTCTAGCACTTAGACAAGATAGGAATGATATTGATGGGGAACGCAGATCAACTTCAACGCTATTTCCTATAGCAGATTTCTCTAAAAATGTACATGAACCCACCGACTTTGGTTTAATGAAATTTGTAGATTAGTATTGGGGGATTCCTAAGTGTATTCGTTACTATTTATTATGATTGATTTAAAACTCCTAGAACACCTTGAAGATTATCTTACGGCGCACAGATTGGAACGATTTGAAGCTGTTTTATCTGGACGTACCAAGCATTTTACTGTAGCTACCGAGGATGTTTATCAACTTCATAATACGAGTGCGGTGATGCGAAGCTGCGATGTGTTCGGAATACAAGAATTGAATATTGTGGAAGAACAAAATTCAAAACATATTGATAGAGAAATAGCTATGGGTGCTCAAAAATGGGTGGACTTAAACCGCTATAGCAACGTAAATGAGTGTATAACGAATTTAAAGCAAAACGGTTATCAAATAGTGGCTACAACACCGCATACTAATGATTGCGAACTACATGATTTTGATGTGACGAAAAAATCATGTTTTTTCTTTGGACGCGAAACGAAAGGATTATCGGATGAGGTCATAGCCCGTGCTGATAGTTTTTTGAAAATCCCTATGTATGGTTTTACAGAAAGCTTAAATATTTCGGTGTCAGCGGCCATTATTCTACAGCACGTAACCACTAGACTAAGACAATCAAATGTAAATTGGCAGTTAACAGACCATGAAAAACATGAAAAACGTCTGGACTGGTGCAAAAAGACCATTAAAAGCTATGATGACATTGTAGAACGATTTTATCAGAAATAGTGAAAACTATATTTTTCTGCTTCTACCTCTACTTAATAGCTTATATTCTTCATAACATTCACTAATAGCATCCAGAATTTGTAAATCGTTGGCCGTTTGTATAAAGCCCGCAGAATAATCACATTGATTTACGATTTCATCTAAATCTACACGGTCTACTTGCAGTAAAACCATAAGCATTTCTCTGTCAAATCTAGAGGCGAGCAGGTTTCTAATTTCATCATCCTCTTTCATCTTTTTGAGTTTTTTCATCTCATTTGGTTTTTTACCAAACATGCGATGTAAAAAGTCGGCTGGATTAAAAATAGAACCAATAACATTAGTTAATCCTGATTTTTTGCTTGCTTCATAACCTGTACCTTCCATGCCAGAAATACTATAACGGTAGTTATCATTAACAATAGGTACTTGCTTAATATCTACTTCTAAATAACCGGTTAGTCGCAGTTGATTAACAACAACTTCTTCCAGTGCTAATGCCAACTCTGTTAATTTAATTTCTGCACTCTCAAATAACATTAACCAGTCATTGGTTACTCTTACTTTGATAGATTTAAAACCTAAGTATGATAAGTGTAACGTGTCATTAACTTTTGCTGCAATTGAGAATTCTCCTTTGTCATTGGTAATAGTACCAACAACTTGATTAAGGTTAACAATGTTAACACTCTCAAGTGGTGAATCATCTGAAGAATTTATAATAACGCCTTTGACTCTATCAGTCTCTTGCGCCCACCCAGTAGCTGTAACAAATAATAAGGCAATTATGATGAGGTAGTGCTTCATGAAAATAGTCAACGTCAATTTTGAGATAAAAGTACTAAAGAAAACCCTAATATTAGTTTTACACGATTTAATTTTGTCTAAATATTAACAAATTTGCCGTTTACTTTAATGGACGTAAAGCTGTTTTTGAACCTTGGTTATTGAAAATCAAATATGTTTTATACAGGCTTAAAGCAAGTGACACTTTAATAATGAATTATTAAAGTGTCACTTTTTTTATCTTCTAGAACGTCTAGGTCTAGAAATATTTCCACTACCAGATCCGGAGTCTGATCGTCTAGGTTTTGAGTCGCCTTCGCTACGACGGCGATCACTTCGGTTCCCAGAAGCTCCTTTTCTATGCTCACGTCTTCCACCGCTATGATTATTATCGCGTCTTCCGCCACCGCGTTTGTCGTTACGTCTTCCTCCACCACGATTTTCAGATACTTCAACGTTTACAAAACGCCCCTCATATTTAAAATCAGTGAAATAGCTGAGTACTTTTTCTTTTAATTCATTTTCAGTATTAAAGAATGAGAAGCTATCTTTAGTTTCAACTTTAAAGACGTCATCTCTACCTAAATCTAATTGTTCTTTTAAGAAGTCTTTCAACTTCATCCAATCAAAACCATCTTTTCCTCCAACATTAATGAAATAACGTGTAGAATCATTTTTTCCACCATAATTACGCCCGCCATCTCTTTCTCTGCTACCAGTATCTGAAATATTTAAGTTTTTCGCTTTTTGATAGTAGTTATAGAAACGTGTGAACTCAACAGAAAAGAATTTTTTAATTAATTCATCTTTATCCGTGTCTTCAAAAAGCGTATTAATACTTGATAAGTGCTTGTCAATTTCATGGTTAATCTCTGTGTTATGAATTTTATTGGCTAGAGACATGAGTTGTACTTCACAAATATCAGCACCATCAGGAATATCTTTTTTCTCGAAAGCCTTATTAATAATACGTTCGATACTTTTTATTTTTCGCACTTCACTTTTAGAAACAATAACCATAGAAACCCCAGTCTTTCCTGCTCTACCAGTTCTTCCAGAACGGTGTGTGTAGGTCTCAGTTTCATCAGGTAATTGGTAATTTATAACGTGCGTAATATCATCAACATCAATTCCACGAGCAGCCACATCAGTAGCTACAAGCATTTGGATTTGTTTTTTTCTGAATGAGTTCATTACTAAATCACGCTGATTCTGACTTAAATCGCCATGTAATGCGCCTGCACTGTAACCATCTTCTATAAGTTGTTCCGCTACTTTTTGTGTGTCCCGTTTTGTTCTACAAAATACCACAGAAAAAATATCAGGATTGGCATCAGAAAGACGTTTTAAAGCTTGGTAACGGTCTCGTGCATTCACTAAATAATATTCGTGTGATACGTTACTGGAACTTTCATTTTTATTACCAACTGTTATCTCCTGTGGGTCATGCATGAATTTTTTTGCAATTCTAGCTACCTCACGAGGCATAGTGGCAGAAAACAACCATGTGTTCTTATCATCAGGTGTGTGTGATAAAATATCGGTGATATCTTCTTTAAAGCCCATGTTCAGCATTTCATCAGCTTCGTCTAAAACCGAATATTGAATTTTAGAAATGTCTACTAGACGTCTGCTAATCATATCTTTCATACGTCCAGGAGTAGCTACAATAATTTGCGCTCCACGTTTAATATCACGTGCTTGATCCGTAATGCTAGATCCGCCATAAACAGCAACTACATTCAGACCTTTGCAATATTTACCATACAATTTCATCTCGTTGGTAATTTGCAAACAAAGTTCGCGTGTGGGTGATAAAATTAATCCTTGTGTGGTTCTGCTATTTACATCAATTTTTTCAAGCATCGGAAAGCCGAAAGCCGCTGTTTTACCTGTACCTGTTTGGGCTAAGGCTACTAAATCTGTTTCAGATTCTAATAAAATTGGAATTGCTTTTTCTTGAACTTCACTAGGTTTTGTAAATCCTAAATCTGAAATTGCTTGTAATAGATCTTCATTAAGACCTAAATCTTGGAATGTGCTCATTTTTTTGAACTAAGTATTCGATTATATTATGCAGTGTTACATAGAGAAGCGAATCGACATACTTAACCTTAAACTTCTTGCAACACATCCTCTCTCTGAGGAATTTAAACCCATTTTCTGAGTTTCAAGCGGCAAAGATACATTATTTTTATTTGTCACGCTTATGAAGGTGAAAATCTTAATCATTAGAAGTTTTATCTTAGAGTTGTAATTATTTTGGTACTGCTTTATTACCAATGTTTAGTTTTTGTTCAATAGTAGGTTTCTTTTTAATTCTAGGTCTTCTAATACCGAATGTCCCTCGGTTAATTTTTCCGCGCTTCGTTTTTTTATCTCCTTTTCCCATATGACTTATGTTTGTATGTAAAACATACGAAATTTAAGGGAAATAGTCAAGTGAGGTAATGCTAATTATTTTTAAATTCTAAAGAAGTATGAAGACCACGAGGATAAAAACCGAGTAAAACGTTAAACCTCATAAAACTCCTTCAAAACGGAAAAGGAAGTCGTATGCAGATTATGTATCGTAATACAATAATTCATAAAAAAAAACGCTAACAAATGAATGCCAGCGTTTTTTATGAACAAAACTATATTTTGCTGTAATTATTAAATCTTAGCAGATTTAACAGTTTTAATAATACGTCCAGCAATTTTATATGGATCTCCATTAGAAGCAGGTCTTCTGTCTTCTAACCAACCTTTCCAACCTTTCTCTACAGTAATAATTGGAATACGGATCGATGCACCTCTATCTGAAACGCCATAAGAGAAATCTGTAATAGCTGCAGTTTCATGATCACCAGTTAAACGTTGGTCGTTAAACTCACCGTAAACTTCAATATGCTCTTTTACTACCGGGCGGAATGCCTCACAAATGGCTTCATAAGTTTCTTTAGATCCGCAAGTTCTTAATGTATTATTAGAGAAGTTTGCGTGCATACCAGAACCGTTCCAATCCATGTCTTTACCTAATGGTTTTGGATGGTAATCAATATAGTAACCATACTTTTCAGTTAAACGGTCTAATAAATATCTTGCAATCCAGATTTCATCACCAGCTTTTTTAGCGCCTTTTGCAAACAATTGGAATTCCCATTGTCCAGAGGCAACTTCTTGGTTAATACCTTCAAAGTTTAAGCCAGCATCAATACATAAATCTGCATGCTCTTCAACTAAATCTCTACCGTGTGTATTTTTACCACCTACTGAACAGTAGTACATACCTTGTGGTGCAGGATATCCTCCTACAGGGAAACCTAATGGCAATTGTGTAGCTGTATCCATGATGAAATACTCTTGCTCAAAACCAAACCAGAAATCATTATCATCATCATCAATAGTCGCTCTACCATTAGAAACGTGAGGCGTACCATCAGCATTCATAACCTCAGTCATTACTAAATAACCATTGATTCTATCTGGGTCAGGGTAGATTGCAACAGGAACTAACAAACAGTCAGAAGATCCACCTTCTGCTTGTCTAGTTGATGAACCATCAAAAGACCAGTTTCCTAATTCTTCTAACGTTCCTTGAAAGTTTTCATGCTCTTCTACCTTTGTTTTACTTCTCAAATTTTGAGTTGGGTAATACCCGTCTAACCAAAGGTATTCTAATTTAATTTTTGCCATAATAAATATATTATAATTGAAATATTGAAAATAATGTAACAAATATAAATTTTTATGTTTTCACTTTAAATTTAATGGGGGTATTTTAATAAATAGGCGACTTATTTTTATTTATACCCCATTAATTTAGGGTTTATATTAAAAAAAGACTATTATTTTATATAAATACTGAAAAATTGTTAACAAGAAATTTTTAGGATTTAGGGTTTTGTTAGTAATGCTGATTATTTTTGTTTAACAATTCAATTTTAAATCGTTTTAAGAAATGTCTTTATTAAGATTTCATGCTATAAAAGAATCGTTAGCCTATAAATTTGTGAATGTTCAAGAGCATGAAAGGCGCTCAGATTTGTTCGGAAGAAATGTATTCAATGAAAATACCATGCGTCAATATTTAACTAAGGATGCATTTGTTGGTGTTAGGAATGCCGTACAATTTGGTAAGAAAATAGATAGGAATATTGCCGATCAAGTTGCGTCTTCTATGAAAGATTGGGCATTGGCCAAGGGTGTTACACATTACACACATTGGTTTCAGCCACTTACTGGTTCTACGGCCGAAAAGCATGATGCTTTTTTTGAAACCGTAGGTGGTGGTATGTCTATTGAGAAATTTGGAGGTACGCAATTGGTACAGCAAGAACCAGACGCTTCTAGTTTTCCAAGTGGCGGAATAAGAAACACGTTTGAAGCAAGAGGATATACCGCTTGGGATCCTACATCTCCCGCATTCATTTACGAAACTACTTTATGCATACCAACTATTTTTGTCGCTTATACAGGTGAAGCGCTAGATTATAAAACGCCACTTTTAAGGGCCTTGCATGCTGTTGACGATGCAGCTACGGCAGTATGCAGATATTTTGATAAAAATGTTAAAAAGGTGACTTCTTCATTGGGTTGGGAGCAGGAGTACTTTTTAATCGATAAAATGTTGGCTTCTAGTCGTCCAGATATTACATTAACGGGGCGTACCTTGTTAGGGCATTCTTCAGCAAAAGGACAGCAATTGGATGATCATTATTTTGGTTCTATACCCAATAGAGCGCTAAACTTTATGCGTGATTTAGAAAAAGAATGTATGCTTTTGGGTATCCCTGTGAAAACAAGGCATAATGAAGTGGCTCCAAATCAATTTGAGTTAGCCCCTATTTTTGAAGAGGCTAACTTAGCCGTTGATCATAATTCTTTACTCATGGATATTATGGGGCGTGTAGCTTCTAGGCATAATTTTAAAGTCCTTCTACACGAAAAACCCTTTGCGGGTGTAAACGGTTCAGGTAAGCATAATAACTGGTCACTTTCGACAGATACAGGGGTTAATTTGTTGGCGCCTGGGAAAACACCAATGAGTAATTTACAATTCTTAACCTTTTTTATCAATACCATAAAGGCAGTTCATCAACATGAAGCTTTATTAAGAGCTGCGGTGGCTTCGGCAAGTAATGAGCATAGATTAGGTGCAAATGAAGCTCCCCCTGCAATTATGTCGGTTTTTATTGGAGAGCAATTATCTAAGGTGTTAGATGAGCTAGAGGGCGTTACCAAAGGGAAATTGTCTCCAAAAGAAAAAACAGAATTGAAATTAAATGTGGTTGGGAAAATCCCAGATGTATTGTTAGATAATACGGATAGAAATAGGACCTCGCCATTTGCGTTTACTGGTAATAAATTTGAGTTTAGAGCAGTAGGTTCTATGGCTAATTGTGGAAATCCTATGACGGTTTTAAATACCATTGTGGCTAAACAACTAAAAGATTTTAAGACAGAAGTAGATGCGCTTATTAATAAGAAAGATTTAAAGAAAGATGAGGCTGTTTTTAATGTGTTGCGTGAGTATATAAAATCAACTAAGTCCATTTTGTTTGATGGAAATAGTTATGGAGAAGCATGGGAAGTCGAAGCTAAAAAACGTGGACTTAGTAATAATAATACCACGCCTCAAGCTTTGAAAGCAAGGGTTTCAAAGGCAAGTATAAGCCTTTTTGAAGAAATGGGCGTAATGAGTAAAATAGAAACTGAGGCGCGCTATGAAATAGAGGTTGAAGTCTATATAAAACATGTTCAAATAGAAAGTAGAGTACTTGGTGATATTGCTAGAAATCATATTGTACCCACGGCTGTTAAATATCAAAATGTCTTAATTGAAAACGTAAGAGGTTTAAAGGAAATCTTTGAAGAAAAGTATCATAATGTATCCAAAGAGCAGGTTAATTTGATTGAGGAGATTTCAAATCATATAGCGGGTATTAACGCGAACGTGACGAAAATGATTGATGAGAGGAGAAAAGCCAATAACATAGAGGATATAGAGAAAAAGGCTGAGGCTTATTGCAAACATGTCAAGTCTTTATTTGATAAGATTAGACATCATTGCGACAATCTAGAGCTTCTGGTTGATGATGAAATTTGGCCATTAACCAAGTATAGAGAATTGCTCTTTACAAGATAGTTTACTGTTTTTCTATTGTTAATATGCATGCCGTCTGAAGTTACTTATATATAGCTTCTATTTGAAAGACTAAAAACTAGTGCTACTATTTATGGGCATAATTAGTAGCTGAACTAAAAAAAGGTTTCTGTTTTTCTTTTAAATTAAGTAAAATAGTATAAAATGGCCTTCCTAATGATGATCGTCTTTCAATAATTCCTTAGGAAAATTAGCCTTGAATCTATTTAATCTTGGTATAGAAACATTTCTAATATAGCTATTATTGGGATTTCGTTTTTCGTAATCTTGATGGTATTCTTCAGCTATCCAAAATTTTTGAAATGGATAGACTTCCGCGGCTATTTTTACATTCAACTTTTTTTCTAGCGCTAGCTTTTTTGCTAGAATAAGATTCTTTTGCTTTTCATTTTGGTAAAAAATAATAGAACGGTATTGAGAACCTCTATCATTGCCTTGTCCGTTAACTTGCGTAACGTTTTGTGATGCAAAATAGACATCCACTAAAGTCTCAAAAGTTACAATGTTAGGGTTGTATATTATTTCTACAGCTTCAGCGTGCCCCGTTTTTCCAGTATTACTTGCGCCATATGTTGGATTTTTGGTATATCCTCCAGAATAGCCTGAAATAGACTCTTCAACGCCTTTAACACTTTCATATATAGCTTCTACACACCAGAAGCATCCGCTTGCAAAATAAGCCCTTGCTTTGCCATTTTCTATAGGCACTTCAATTGGGATGGCATTAATAACAGCTTGCTGTTCTTTTTTAGATTGTGCCGTATTTTGACAACTGAAAAATAAGGCAAGTGCTACTATTGGGATAATCTGTTTCATATTTTTGCTTTTTCTTTTATTGTAGACGAAAAAAAACAGAAAACCTTAAATGATTTTGAAAAAAGTTGATTTTAAATAGCATCTCAGGCTGAACAGGCTTCAAGGGCGTCTAAATTTAGGAAATAAAAAAGCCTTCAGTTTAATACTGAAGGCTCTAAATTATGTATTGTTTCAATGGATTAAAGTTTAGCAAACATTTTTTCCATTTTCACTTTTTGTTCATCGGCTAATGCTGAATCCACTAAAATTCGTCCACTATGCTCATCGGTAATTACTTTTTTACGTGAAGCAATTTCAACTTGAATTTGTGGTGGAATGGTAAAGAACGAACCTCCTGCAGCGCCTCTTTCAATTGGCACAACTGCTAAACCGTTCTTTACATTAGTTCTTATTCTGGTGTAAGCCGATACTAAACGAGCTTCTATTTGTTGCTTATATTCTTCCGATTTTGCAATTAAAGCCTTTTCTTCTTTTTCAGTTTCAGCAAGAATAGCATTAAGTTCTCCTTTTTTGTGTTTTAAGTGACTTTCACGCTCTTTTAAACGCTCTTTAGTCTCTCCAATCACTTCTTTTTTCTGTTCAATTTGAACTTTAAATTCGCGGATGTGTTTTTCAGCTAACTCTATTTCTAATTCTTGGAACTCAATTTCTTTAGTTAAAGAATTGAACTCTCTGTTATTTCTAACATTTTGTTGCTGCTCAGCATATTTCTTCATTAAAGCTTTTGATTCTTCAATCAAATTCTTTTTACTAGCAATATCATTGTCTATTATTTCTAAATTAGAAACTAATTTTTCTAATCTTATGTTTAATCCAGCAACTTCGTCTTCTAAATCACGAACCTCTAAAGGAAGTTCTCCACGAACATTTCTTATTTCATCTATACGAGAATCGATGAGTTGTAAATCGTATAAAGCTCTTAAGCGCTCTTCAACAGTTACTTCTTTCTTTTTAGCCATACTTTAAAAATACTTAACAGGATTGGTGTTTATCTTTGATAAAATGATTGCAAAATTAGTAATTTTTTTTGTAAGATGTGCTACTAATTCATTTTTTGTGAATTGCTCACTTTCATAATGTCCTATATCAGTTAAAAGAATGCGATTTTCAGCAGAAAAAAAGTCGTGATATTTTAAATCTGCCGTCACAAAGGCTTCAGCACCAGCGGCTTTTGCAGCATTTATAGCAAAACTTCCGGAGCCTCCTAAAACGGCTACTTTCTTGATGGGTTTGTCTAAAAGTAAAGAGTGCCGTATAGATTCGGTTTTCATCTTTGATTTTAAATGATTCAGAAAACTTAATTCATTCATTGGTTCTGGGAATTCTGCAATCATTCCCATCCCTATATTTTGATTCGTATTCTCTATGGTAGTCACTTCATAGGCAACTTCTTCATACGAATGATTTTTAAATAAAGCCTGTAGAACTGCTGACTGCAAATGTTTTGCAAAGGTTACCGTAATTTTAGTTTCTTCTTCGGTATGCATTTCTCCTTTTTTTCCTTTGGTAGGATTAGAGTTCGCATTACCAGTGTAAGTGCCGTAACCTTCAACATTGAAACTGCAGTTATTGTAATTGCCTATACTTCCAGCACCAGCTTCAAATAAATGCATTCTTAGCGCTTGAGCTTCACTTTTAGGTACGTAAGTGGTTAGTTTTTTTATGGTTCCCGGTTGTGGGATTAAAATTTGCTTGTTTATTAATCCTAATTGATTACAAATAATACTATTGACACCTTGAATCGAATTGTCAAGAGCTGTATGCATGCTGTAAATGGCAATATCATGTTTTATTGCTTTCATAACAACGCGCTCCACATAATTTTTTCCTGTTAACTTTTTTAGGCCTTTAAAGATAATAGGGTGGAAGCTTACAATTAAGTTGCAATTTTCTGAAATAGCTTCATCAACAATACTTTCAAGGGTGTCTAGGGTAACAAGTATGCCTGTTATGTCTTGTGTTTTATCACCTACTAAAAGCCCCACATTATCAAAATCTTCGGCATAGTTTAAAGGGGTAAGTTCCTCTAAATGATTTATGATATCTTGTACAATCATACTTTATTTGTTTGGTTCAAAGATAAAATATTATACTTTCGTTATGATGAAAATAATAAGATACATATTATTTCCGGTCGTCCCTATTTACTTTTTGGTGACTTGGCTGCGAAACAAATTATATGATTTGGGAATAAAATCTTCTAAATCCTATGATTTTCCTGTAATCTGCGTGGGTAATTTAAGTGTTGGTGGTACGGGTAAAACACCAATGATTGAGTACCTTATTGATTTACTAAATGAAGAATTTAAGCTCGCTACTTTAAGTAGGGGGTACAAAAGAAAAACAAAGGGTTTTCAGCTAGCTAATAAAGATTCTACTGCTGATTCTATTGGAGACGAACCCTTTCAATTTTATTCCAAATTTAAAGATTTAACTATGGTTGCTGTTGATTCAAATAGGCAACACGGTATTACACGTTTAAGAGCTTCTAAACCTGAAGTAATTTTATTAGATGATGCTTTGCAACATAGAAAAGTAAAAGCTGGTTTTAATATTTTATTAACCACTTATAAAAAACCATATTATAAAGATATTGTGCTACCAACCGGTGATTTAAGAGAGCCGAGAAGTGGTGCCAATCGTGCAAACATTATAATGGTTACCAAATGTCCTAATCGTTTAATGGATGATGAGAAAAATGACATTTTAAAACGTATTAAACCTAAGTCTTATCAAAGTGTTTTTTTTAGTTCAATAGTTTATTCTGATAAGCTCTTCTCAGCCAATGACTCGCTATTATTAAATGAACTTGAGGATTTTGTTTTAGTAACAGGTATTGCCAATGCAGAACCATTAGTTGCGTTTTTAAAGGCAGAGAACTTAACTTTTGAACATTTTAATTTTAAAGATCATCACGATTTTACGCAAGATGATATTCATGTATTTGCTAATAAAGCACGTATTCTGACCACCGAGAAAGACTTTATGAGGCTTAAGAAATTTGATAGTATTGCTCACAAGCTTTATTATATACCAATAAGCATAGCTATTGACAATGAGTTAGCGTTTAATAATCAAATTAAAACGTTTATTAAGCATTAGCAATAGTATTCGTGTTTTTTGAAGCTAAAGCGTTGTAAAGTTTTTTCTCAAACTCTTCTTGTTTGAACGGTTTAGGGATAATATCAGTAAACCCAGCTTCTTCAAATTCATGCATTTTATCTTCAATCGTTACGGCTGTAAGAGCGAAAATGGTGAGTTCTTTATCAAAAGTTCTAACAATTTTTGTAGCCTCCATACCACTAATACCAGGCATATGAATATCCATTAAAATGATGTTATAGTCATTAGCTTTTATCATTTCTACAGCATCTTCACCGTTATCGACAATGTCACATTTTAATTCCATTTTAGTAAGAATCTTTTTAGTGATCATTTGATTGATTTTGTTGTCTTCAACAACTAATATTTTAACGCTCTTTAAATCTAAATCGGCTTTGTTGCCATCAAAATAATTTACTCTCTTTTCCTGAGCTTCTTCTACTGTACTATGTTCAAGAGGTATTTCAAAATAGAAAGTGGTTCCTTTGTCTAATTCACTTTTTACGTAAATTTTACCTTTTAAAATATCAATAAGTCCTTTAACGATAGATAGCCCTAAACCAGTTCCGCCATATTTACGGTTAATTTGAATTGAGCCTTGAGAAAAGCTCTCAAACATATGATCTTGTTTTTCCTGACTAATTCCTATACCATTATCTTCAACTTCAAAACGCAAGGTATATATTTTGCCTTTTTCTTCTATTTTATAGGCACGAATCCATATGTCACCATTTTTGGTAAACTTAATAGAGTTACCAATTAGGTTAATTAAAATTTGAGATATTTTTAATTGGTCAGCAATAAAGTTTTCTGGTAAATCTTTATCATATTCAAAATGAATTTTGATGTTATTACTTTGCGCAGAATTATTTAAAGCTAAAACAATATTGTTTATTTTTTTATTAAGATTAAATGGTTCCGGTTCAATATCAACTTTATTTGCTTCAATTTTATTGATTTGAAGTATATCATTAATAAAGGTAAGGAGATAGTCTCCTGAGAATTTTAACGATTTTAAATGTTGTACTTGTTCAGGTTTGGGGTTTTCTTCCAAAAGCATATTGCTCAAACCTGTTACGGCATATAATGGTGTTCTGAGCTCATGCGTAACGGTTGACAAGAAATTGGCTTTAGTTTTAGATGCTAATTCAGCTTTTTCTTTGGCAATAATAAGCTCTCCATTTTTTTTGTGGAGCATGTTATTAGTCTTCAGCCTAATATTATTGTTTTTATATAATGATAACGTTAGAAGGGATAAAATTGTAATTAAAGCCACACTTAAAATTGAAATAAGAGTGCCTAAATTTTTATCGTCTTCAGCTTTTTCTAATTTCTCTACAATTTCATGGTTTTTCTCAATTTCTTCATTCAGAAGGTATTGTGTTTCTTGATCACTAGAGGAATTTATGCGAGTTAAATTTCTTATGGAATCTGAAAGTTTTAAATGTAGATTCAAATACTCTCTGGAGTTTTTATAACTTCCAATATTGTTATATACATTACTAACGACTAAATAACCTTGATTAAGCGTGTTGCTAAATTGTTTTGTCTTTGCAATTTGTATGCCTTCTTTACCTGCGGCAATAGCTTTTTCATTATTACCTAATTTATTGTAGACTAGGGCGTGGTTAATAAGTGATCCACTTTGTGTTTCTAAATAGTCATACTTCTTAGCAATGGCCAATGCTTGCTCAATAACATCACGAGCTTTGTGATAATTTTTTAATTCAATATAGGTTTTCCCTTCTCGTAATAAAGTTTCAGCTAATTCTTCATTGAGTTCTTCTTCTTCAAATTTTGATTTGGCAGCACGGTAAGAGTCTAAGGCAGAATAGTAATCTTTTTTTGCCAAATAAACATCTCCAAAGGTTTTGTACGAACTGCCTAAATTTAGATTGTCATCAATGATACGCTGTATTTCAATGGCTTTATTCAGAGACTTTATGGCTTTGTCTTTCTCATCAATAATTAATTGTATGCGCCCTTTAAGTGCATAAATAAGACCAAGACTTTTTTTATTGTCTCCTTTTTCAGCCAATTCAAGAGCTTCATCTAAATGCTTTTGAGCATTATAGTAATTGAAGTTTTGTAGTTCGGTTTGCGACTGTAAAATGCGGTAATTTATATTATTCTGTGTAATTTCAGGATCCTCTTCCATCGTATTTTGAGCAGATAGACTTAGACTAAAAATTAGCAAAATAATATAAAAGTAGTGTTTAGTATGGGACATAATTAAATTAATAATACAGACAAATATAATTATTTTATCGACAAATGGGAATTTTTTCCGATAAATTGCACATTAGGTCTATAATTCGTTGCGAATATCCCGACTCATTATCGTACCAGCCAATTATTTTAACCATGTTTCCAATTACAGATGTCATCTGAGAATCAAAAACACAGGAATGTCTATTTCCAACAATATCTATAGAAACAATAGGATCTTCAGTATATTCAATAATTCCTTTATATTGTGCTTTAGAAGCTATTTTAAAAGCATTATTAATGTCATCAATAGAAACTTGTTTTTTTACATTAAATGTAATGTCTGTTAAAGAGCCATTAATAACTGGAACTCTAATGCCACACCCGCCAATAGCTTTAGATAAATCCGGAAAAATCTTAGTCAATGCTTTTGCCGCACCTGTAGTTGTTGGAACAATAGATTGACCTGCCGCTCTAGATCGTCTTAAATCGCGATGGGGTTGGTCATGCAAACTCTGATCTGTGGTATATGAGTGGACTGTGGTAATATAAGCTTGATCAATGCCGCAAAGCGTATTAATTACATCTATCATAGGTGCAGCATTGTTAGTGGTGCACGATGCATTTGAAATAATAAGTTCAGTACCATTAATGGTATCTTCATTTACGCCTAAAACAATGGTTTTAATGTTTTCCTCATCAGCAGGAACACTTAGGATAACCTGTTTGGCTCCATTTTTTATATGATGCTTGAGTGCGGCACTATTTTTAAACTTACCTGTAGCCTCGATCACAAAATGAACATCGAATGGTCTCCAGTCAATAGATTTAGGGTGAGATTCATTTAATAAGGAAACGCTATTTCCCGCAATATTAATGAAATTGGGTCCTGATGTAATGTTGCCATCAAAAACACCATGAACACTATCATATTTTAATAAGTGACTCAATGTTCTAGCATCAGCTAAATCATTAATGGCTACAACCTTAAACTGTTTGGAGTTTTGAAGTAATCTAAAAACACGACGACCTATTCTACCAAAACCGTTAATGGCAACATTAATCATGTCTAATTGATATGTTTTTGAGCTTTATAAGAAGATCGAACTAGTGCGCTACTTTCAACATGTCTAAAGCCTAAATCTAATCCAATTTCTTCATACTCTTTAAACTGATCGGGTGTTATAAATTGTTTAACCGGTAAATGTTTCTTGCTAGGTTGAAGATATTGCCCAATGGTAACAACATCAACATCATTAGCTTTTAGGTCATGTAATGTTTGTATAACTTCTTCTCGTTTTTCGCCTAAACCTAACATGATTCCAGATTTAGTTCTACGTTGACCTTGTTGTTTTAAGTATTTTAATACCCCCATACTGCGATCATATTGGGCCTGTATTCTTACTTCACGCGTTAAACGACGAACGGTTTCAATATTATGGGAAACCACCTCTGGCGCCACATCAATAATTCGATCAATATGATTGTGTATACCTTGAAAATCAGGGATAAGAGTTTCTAGTGTTGTATTAGGGTTCATGCGTCTAACGGCCTTTACTGTTTCAGACCACATAATACTACCCATATCTTTTAAGTCATCTCTATCAACGCTTGTTAAGACAGCATGTTTAATGCTCATGATTTTTATTGAACGCGCTACTTTTTCAGGTTCGTCCCAGTCCACAGTCTCCGGTCTACCCGTTTTAACGCCGCAAAAGCCACATGAACGTGTACAAATATTTCCCAGTATCATAAAGGTAGCAGTTCCTTCTCCCCAACATTCTCCCATATTTGGACAACTACCAGAAGTACAGATGGTATTTAAACTATATTTATCAACTAAACCTCTTAGTTCTGTGTATTTTTTTCCGGTAGGAAGTTTAACCCTAAGCCATTTTGGTTTAGCCTGACGTTCTGGTAAAATATTTGAAGTAGTATCTGTGTTCATAGTTGAAAAAATATCGCATACAAAGATACGAAGTATTCTTTAATAAGACTTATAGCGTTGTGATATACCAAAGGCTAAAACCGATTAAAAAAATAATACCTGAAATACTTAAAATATGCAGGGATTTAGAGGGGTGGTAGGCTTTTGGAGTGTGCTTTCCTGAAATTAATTTGTAATTGACAATGGCAAAAAAAGGCGCTGTAATAAATGATAAAATAGTGGCCACTTTAATTAAAAACCCCATTTCTGCTGCAAAAAATAAAAAAATGCAAACCGTTCCAATGGAGAGGATGCCAATCCAAAAACGGTAATTAAACATATTTGATTTTTTTAAAAGTAACTGTGTGGTTTTGTCCATAGCCCTAGGAGCGGCATCGAGCGTTGTAAGCGTTGTGCTAAACATGGTTGTAAACGCAGCAATACCTATTATAATATAGGCCCAATTTCCTAAGCTTGTGGTGTACATATTTATAAGTTGTCCAGAAAATATGGTAGCCGAATTACTAAAGGTTTCGCCAGAATTAAACATAATTAACGTGCCTAATAATACAAAACCAATACCCAGTATTACGGTGCCAATATAGCCTACATTAAAATCAAAAATAGCCGACTTAGTGTTGTAGTTTTTTGTGGTATTCTGTTTTTCTAGAGACCATAAAGATTGCCAGACAGATATATCTAAAGGACCAGGCATCCAGCCCATGAAAGCGATTAAGAATGCGATTTCAATCTTATTTTTCGGTAAAACTTGTTGTAAAGATATTGGAGTGGAATTTTTTGTTAGGGCCATGATAACGGCTGTTAGCGTGCTAAGCGTAAGGGTTATTATTATGACTTTTATTAACCTATCTAGTAGTCGGTACTTACCAAGAATTAAGATAATCAAGCAAATTATAAGAATGATTATTGTCCAGCTTTTTAAACTAATAATATTTCCAAAAATTGATGAAGCCAAGCCGGCAGTTACAATGGTTACCGCAGTTTGTACGGTGAACATTGTTGCAAAACTAATAATAAAATATGCTACTAAAATTCCACGTCCTAGTTTTTTATAGCCATCCAACAAGCTTTCTCCAGTGGCCGTAGCATAGCGTGATCCATACTGAAAAAAAGGATATTTGAACAGGTTTACCAACAGTAAAGCCCAAATTAAACCTAATCCGAAATCTGCCCCTGCCCGTGTGGACTGAACTAAGTGAGAAACGCCTATACATGCGCCGGCGAAGATGAGTCCTGGTCCTAGGGTTTTTAATTTATTGAGCATTTATTTCTCTCGTATAATTTCGGCTAGAAGTTTTTTAGCTCTAAGTAGTTTTACCTTGACATTATTCATAGGCTCATTGAGCTCTTTAGATATTTCCTTGTAGCTTAATTCTTGAAAATAGCGTAGGTTGATAACTTCTTGGTAATGTGGTTTCAGTTTTTTTATATCACGAAGTAACTTAGCCAGGTGCTGTTCTGTAATAAGTTTATCTTCGGGAGTAGGGGATTCGTCTATAACCTGGAATACCTCTTTCTCATCATTCGATATTAACTGAGAAATGGATTTTTTTTCTTTTCTCAATAAATCAATATGGATGTTTTTTGATATGGAAATTAACCAAGTCTTGAATTTGAAATTTTCATCAAAAGTATTTATTTTGTCGAATGCCTTGGAAAATGTTTGAATGGTAATATCCTCGGCATCATTCTCGTTTTGAGTATGTTTAAGTTGATAGCCATAAACATTGTCCCAATAGATATCTAACAAATAATTAAATGCTTTTTGGTCATTATTTTTTGCAAGTTTAATAGCTTTCTCTATTTCCAATGGCTAGGTTTTGAAATAAGATTGATTATAAATATAGTAAATTGAGTAATAATTAAAAATATTTCTAAAATAGGCAAAAAATAGATGAGGTCCTTTTCATTGAGTTTTTTCGAAGAAAAACCAAAAGTAATGTATTGAATAATTAGGCGGCTTAAAAACAACCCGAGCACAATTTTCCATTCATATCCAGTCAGAAATAGAAAACATGATAAGAGCCAAAAAAATAGATTTGAACTAAAAAGCATACCAAGTAATACTTTATGTTTTGATTGGTAGTGCTTTGCAGTGGTAACGTGTCTTCTTTTTTGTTTAAACCAAGCGTTAAAACTTGCCTTTGGTTTTGATTCAGTAAAGGCGTCTTTTGAATAAACCACTGCCGTGTTTTGTGATGTAGCAACCTGATTTACAAATAAGTCATCATCACCAGAATGTAATTTTATATGATTTATAAAACCATTGGCCTTAAAAAACTCGTCTTTACTGTAGGCCAGGTTTCTTCCAACACCCATGTATGGCATCCCTGCTAAGGCAAAAGAAAAATAATTGATAGCAGTAGTCACTGTCTCAAATCTCACCAATTTATTTAGAAATGATTTTTTTACTTTAGCATAAGCGCCGTATCCCAAAACAATAGATTTCTTGGTGCTAAAATGAGCACTCATTTCTTGAATCCAAAATTCAGATAAAGGTTGGCAGTCCGCATCAGTGAATAAAAGATAATCATAGGATGATGCCTTAATACCTAGAGTTAATGCATATTTTTTATTACCCCAAAAGGCTTCTATGCCTTTGACGTCAACAACTTTTATATTGTCATGTTGGGATTCAAAATGTTTAATGACTTCTAAAGTATTATCACTAGATGAATCATTAATTAGTACAATTTCAAACTTGGGATACTTTTGAGAAACTATAGAAGGTAGAAAAGTCTTTAAATTGGTTCCTTCATTTTTAGCGCAGATAATAACGGATACTGGGTGGTTTTCAGAACTAGCCTTTTCTTGCTTTGAAAAAGCAAATCTGGAAAATAATAACAAATAATAAAAGACTTGAATAACAACTACAACAATAAATGCGCAGAAAACAATATCAAGTAATGCCATAAACTATTTATGAATGTTGGGGTTCAGTACATTCGCTAAATTGGTCAGGCGTTTTACCACAAAAACCGCAGGATTCCCCTTCTGAATTTAAGACGGGGTTTTGGCTTGCACACGTTCCTGCAAATTTACCGTCTTTTTTTGCCCAAATTTTAATTGCTATTCCAGCAATACCTACTGCTAAAAGCGCAATAGTTATAAAAAAAAGTTTCATTTATTAAAAGTGATAATTTATGCAAAGATATGCTTTTAGAGCATTTATTTAATAAGAAGTATGGCTAAAATGTTTTTGGTGTTTCCGCATTAAGGAACTTATTTGTACATTTAAATTCTAATCCATTAAATATATTTATATTATGAAAAAATTATTTGCAGAGTTTTTTGGTACCTTTTGGCTAGTTTTTGGAGGCTGTGGTAGTGCTATTTTTGCGGCAGGTTACCCAGATTTAGGAATTGGTTTTGTAGGTGTCGCTTTAGCCTTTGGTTTAACCGTATTGACAATGGCTTATGCTGTGGGTCATATTTCGGGAGGACACTTTAATCCAGCGGTTTCTTTTGGACTTTGGGCAGGAGGGAAGTTTGACGCTAAAGATTTAGTAGGGTATATTCTGGCACAATTAATAGGTGCTTTTGTTGCAGCCGGAGCTTTGTATTTGATCATAACCAATAAATCTGATTTTGTTACTATTGGTGGATTTGCTGCAAACGGCTATGATGCCCTATCACCGGATGGGTATTCTATGACCGCTGCTTTGATTGCCGAATTTTTACTCACCATGTTTTTTCTGCTTATTATTTTAGGAAGCACTAATGAAAGAGCTCCCAAAGGTTTTGCTCCTATAGCTATAGGATTAGGTTTAACCTTAATTCATTTGATAAGTATACCTATTACGAATACATCTGTAAATCCAGCTAGATCAACAAGTCAAGCTATATTTGCTGGAGGTGAATTTACAAGTCAGCTATGGTTGTTTTGGGTAGCTCCTATTGCTGGTGCATTAGTTGCAGGATTTATTCACAAGGCGTTATTTGATAAAGAGTAATTGTATTGACAAATAAGAACAAATAAAAAGCCTCGTGTAATTATTAAACGAGGCTTTTCTTTGATTAGTTCAATGGATTATTGTAAACTAATTTGTGCTACAGAGTTTTCAACAGAAGCTATTTTGTTTCCGCCTTTTGGCTCTATAGTAATACTTAATGCGAGGGCATCTTCCATGTAAGGAATGTTTCTTAATTTTCTGTCAGCTTTATCTAAAATACCAAGGTTTACCATTTTCCCTTGCAATTCAGCCCAAATTTGGTAGCATTGCTCTTTTGGTAATTCGGGCAAAGACACCACATCAATCATTGAAGTCTTTTCTTTGGCGTTAATATAGGCTACAGTTTTTAAATCCTTTGCACGTTCATTTCCTGTAATAATATATTTTTCAGTTTCAGGATTATTAAGCCTTAAAAGTTGTCTCATCACTTTATCCAGCATTTTGTTGTTCTGCTCGATATCACTTCTCAAATCATAGATTTCTTCAACAACCACCTGGTTTTCTTCCGATAATTTTTGGTTCTGATTGTAAAAAATATAAGAGGTGCCAGCAAAAATAAGAGCAGCAACACTTGCTGCAATACTGTACTTATACCACTTTTTGTATTTACTTCCAGAATTTTTTAATTCAATTACTGGTTTATCATCAAGTTCATCTAATATGTTATTTAAGATGTGCTTTGGCGCTTCAACCGCATTTGCTTTTGCAACTATTTCTAAATTGAATTGTAATGTGTTGTATGCGTTTTGAACTTCTGGGTATTTTGAAATATAAGATTCAACCATTTCTGTTTCAGCAGTAGAGGTATCACCTAAAAGATATTTTTCTAATAGGCCAGAACTTAAAAAAGTATTGATTTTCTCATTCATGACTTAATTATATTGAGGGATTATAAATTTTTTTCAATTCTCGTAATCCTATTTTTAATCTAGATTTTATGGTTCCCAAAGGAATATCTAATTCATCGCTAGCTTCTTGCTGCGTCATGCCTTCAAAAAAGAGGGCGTTAATTACAATTTGATACTTTTCATCTATTGTGCTTAGATGTTTTTTTATATCCATAACATCCTGATTAATTTCGTTGGATGTTATTTTATATACGGCAGAGGTTTCAATCTGGACTTCCTTCCCGCTTTTATTTTTTTGAGATCTTACCTTGTCTATAGCTGTATTATACGCTATGCGATATAACCATGTAAATAATTTGGCCTTATTGGCATCATATTTCTTTGCGTATCGCCAGATTTTGACAAAGGTTTCTTGAAGCACATCTTGTGCCGTGTCTTCATCAGAAATAATCTTTTGAATCACACCATATAAAGCGTCAGCATAATTCTCATAAAGCAGACTAATGGCTTTTTTATCCCCATTTTGCAGTAAGTCTACTATTTCCTTTTCTATTGCTGTAACCAATTACTAATGCTTTAAATGAATTCAGGTTATTTACAAAAATGTAAAATTCAAATTTAGAAATTTCTTTTCGATTATAAGATATTTACTTCTGCTTCAATAGTAATGCCAAAAAGAAGCTTTACCGTTTTTTGAATGAGTTTGGATAAATTTAAGATGTCTAAACCTTTAGCGCCTCCATAATTAACAAGCACTAAAGCTTGTTTTTTATGCACGCCATAATTATTAAAAGTTTTTCCCTTGAAACCAGATTTTTCAATTAGCCAACCGGCAGGTACCTTAACCTCAGTATCAGATACTGGGTAACTTGGAATATCTTTGAAGTTTTTATGCAACACTTCAAAATGCGTTTTAGGAATCACGGGATTTTTAAAAAAACTACCACTATTACCAATCTCTTTTGGGTTGGGTAATTTACTTTCTCTAATATTTATTACGGCTTTTGAAATATCCTTAATTGAAGGATGTTCTATCCCATTTTTATCTAATTCAGAAGATATTGCGCCGTAATTTACATGCAGTTTATGATGGCGCTTGGTAAGTTTAAAAGTAACACTTGTAATGACATATTGCCCCTTTAACTCTTGTTTGAAAATAGAATTTCTATAGCCAAAATTACATTTAGATTTTGTGAATGTTTCTAGTGTTCCAGTAGTTATAGAAATGGCGTCACAGGATTCGAAAACGTCCTTTATTTCAACACCATAGGCGCCAATATTTTGGATGGGTGCTGTACCAACATTACCGGGAATTAATGATAAGTTTTCTAAACCTCCATAATCATTGTCTATGCACCACATGACAAATTCATGCCAGTTTTCTCCAGCATTACATTTAATATAAGCGAAGTTTTCATCTTCAAAAATGACTTCTTTCCCTTTTATTTCGTTAAGAATGACTAAACCTTCAAAGTCTTTTGTAAACAATATGTTACTTCCTCCACCCAAAATTAATTTTTTAGGGTAATCCGCTAATGTTAGTATGCTTTGTAGGTCAGCTATATTGCTCGCTACAGTAAAATACTTAGCGTTTGTGTCAATGCCAAACGTATTGTATGGTTTAAGAGATATATTATTTTGTATTTGCACTAGTCTTTATAAACTTTTAGGGCTTCTTTTAAAATATGGGCGGCTTTGATTAAGCTTTCTTTATTAAGTACGTAAGCAATTCTTATTTGGTTTAGACCTACCCCTGGGGTTGAATAAAACCCACCTGCGGGAGCAACCATAATTGTTTCATTATCAACATCAAAATCTTCTAAAAGCCATTGTGCAAAATGATCAGAGTTTTTAATAGGTAATTCAGCAATACAATAAAAAGCGCCTTTGGGTTTAGCTACTTTTACGCCCTCTATGTTCTCTAAATGTTTTATTAGGGTATTTCGTCTTTCAACATACTCTTCAATAACATCATCAAAATAACTTTGTGGGGTATCTAACGCAGCTTCACTAGCTATTTGAGCATATGTTGGTGGACTCAGTCTAGCTTGGGCAAACTTTAAAGCTGTTTCAATTACACTTTTGTTTTTGCTAACTAAACATCCTATTCTTGCCCCGCACATACTATAGCGTTTTGAAACAGAGTCTATCATGATACCATATTCCTCTAAACCTTCCTCTTCCATTATAGAGTAATGTTGTATCCCATCATAGGTAAATTCTCTGTAGACCTCATCTGCAATTAAAAATAAGTCATGTTTTTTTACAATAGCAGCTAATTTTTGAATTTCCTCCTTTGAATACAAGTAACCTGTTGGGTTTCCTGGGTTACAAATTAATATGGCCTTGGTTTTATTTGTTATTAATTTTTCAAATTCCTCTATAGGAGGTAATTTAAAATCATCTTCAATTTTAGAAATAACAGGAACCACTTTGATTCCAGATGCCTGTGAAAAGCCATTATAATTGGCATAAAAAGGTTCAGGGATAATAATTTCATCATTAACATCCATGACGGTGCCAAAGGTGAATAATAGAGCTTCACTTCCGCCTGTGGTCACAATAATGTCTTCAGAACTAACCTTTATATTATTTTTTAGATAATAGGACGTAATTTTTTTTCTGTACGTTTCAGAACCTTCAGACTTTGAATATGACAAAATCTTAATATCATTCTGTTTAACCGCTTCGAGTGCAATTTCTGGAGTTTTTATATCTGGCTGACCTATATTTAAATAATATATTTTTTTTCCTTTTTTAGTAGCCTGTTCAGCATAAGGAACAAGTTTTCGAATAGGAGAAGCAGGCATTTCAAGTCCTTTCTTAGATATTACAGGCATGTTTAGAAGTTTAACTACAAAGTTGAGAAAATAATCTTAAAGTTATTTAAAAAAACACCTTTAAATCTTAGAGCTTGTCTAAAGCTTTGTAATTTAATATCTTTAAAATCAATAATATTACATGAAAAAAACTATTCTCTTAGTTTGCTTGTTCTTAAGTCAGAGCTTTTTTGGCTTTGCTCAAGATAAGTTTGTAATTCAAAACAAGAAACATTCAGATAAAATTAAATTCAAACTCATTCATAATTTAATTGTTATTCCTTTGGAAGTTAATGGGGTGACCTTGTCTTTTTTGTTGGATACGGGTGTTAGTAAACCTATTATCTTTAATTTTTTAAATGTCTCTAATACTTTAAAATTAAAAGATCCAGAAACAATATATCTCAGGGGGTTAGGCGGTGATAAATCAGTCGAGGCATTAAAATCTGGAAATAATATATTGAAATTAGGTGATGCCATCAAGCTTGAACAGGATTTATATGCCGTATATAACTCAAACTTGAGTTTGGCACCTAGGTTAGGTTTTCCCGTTCATGGAATTATTGGATATGATTTGTTTAAGGATTTAATAGTTCAGATAAATTATTCAAATCAGACCATTATACTGACCGAACCAGCTTTCTTTAAAAAGAAACCATGCAAGTCCTGTGAATACTTTGATTTAAAGTTCCATAAGAGAAAACCTTATATTCAAGCCAATGTTTCTTTAAATCAAAAGAATATTCCGTTGAAGTTACTCATTGATTCTGGTGGTAGTGATTCATTATGGCTGTTTGAAAACGACTCTATAGGCCTTAGTCCTGAAGGTAATATGTTCCATGACTTTCTAGGTCATGGGCTTACGGGAAGTGTTTATGGCCATCGTTCTAAAGTAAAATCATTTTCATTAAAATCATTTGAATTTAAGAATGTTAATGTGGCTTTCCCAGATTCTGAATTTACGGTTTTTGCGCAAAGAATTAAGGATCGAAATGGTAGTATTGCTGGAAACATTTTAAAGCGTTTTAATATGACTTTTGATTATCAAAAAGGGCAGCTTAGAATGAAAAAGAATAAATATTATAATGAAAAATTTAGTTATAATAAAAGTGGGATTGAATTGGCTCATGATGGCATGAGGACTGTTAAGGAGGTTGATGTTGAATCTGGTGCGGATAAATTGAGTTTTCAAAAAAAGAATCAGTCAAAAAATGTTTTTTCTGTTAAAAGTACCGAGCGTTATAAAATACAATTAAAACCTGCCTATGTTATTGCCGAAATACGTGATAATTCTCCCGCAAGTGAAGCTGGATTAATGGTAGATGATCTTATTTTAAGTATTAATGGTAAGGATACCAAACAATATTCTTTACAAGAAATTTTAGAGATGTTTTATGAAGATAATGGAAGAAGAATAAAATTAAAAATAGAAAGAGGTGGGAATATAATGTATTTCACATTCTTTTTAAAAGCGGTTTTATAATGCACTAAAACAAAAAAGGCTTAAACAGATGTTTAAGCCTTTTTTGTTTTAAAACGTTTCGTTTTACTGTTGCATCACGCTTTTATCTTTTTTTTCTAAAACATTCACGTTGCTAGGGTCTACAACTAGACCTTTTATTTTTAAGGCCACAGTAGGTGTATCAGCATTTGAAATTACAGTAATTGTTTTTCTAATAGGGTTTACTCTATTGGTATCGTATTTTACTTCAATCTCACCTGTTTTTCCTGGTAAAATAGGGTCTTTTGGTTTTTTAGGAATAGTACATCCACAGCTTGAAGATACTTTCGAAATGATAAGTGGTTCATCTCCAGTGTTGGTAAATTCAAAAACTCTAACCCCGTTTGATCCTTTTTCTACAGTACCGTAATCAATGGTTTCAGATTTAAATTCGATTTTCGCTTGAGCATCAATAGATAAACTTATCAATGCAATAAATAATATTGTAATATAATGTTTCATGATATTTATTTTTAGGTTTTAATACTTCAATTTATTTCTTTATTAGTCAAAAAGTAAAGCAAAGGGTATTAAGACATTTCTTAGTCAAACATACTTGTTTTTTCTACAACCTGCAAAAAAAATAGATGTAATACACTTTTGTTAATCTACAAATAACATCACAAAAGTACATATAGGCTTTCATCTGATACGTTTAAGAACTGTTAAAATCTTAACTTATTTCTGTTTTATCTATTGATTTTATTGTTTCACAACAACAGAAATATAAGTACTTTTGCAATCATTATTCAAAAATTATTCTAAAGCATGCAAATTCCATCAAAATATGATGCAAGTCAGGTAGAAGATAAGTGGTATAACTACTGGATGACCAATAATTATTTTCATTCAGAACCAGATGAAAGAGAGCCGTATACTATAGTAATTCCGCCACCAAATGTAACTGGTGTATTGCATATGGGACATATGCTGAATAACACGATACAAGATGTGTTGATTCGTCGTGCACGCCTTTTAGGTAAGAACGCATGTTGGGTGCCGGGTACAGATCATGCCTCTATTGCTACAGAGGCTAAGGTTGTTGCTAAGTTAAAGGAGCAAGGCATTGATAAAAACGATTTATCGCGTGATGAGTTTTTAAAACATGCATGGGATTGGACCGAGGAATATGGTGGTGTGATTCTAGAACAGCTTAAGAAATTGGGTTGTTCATGTGATTGGGATAGAACCAAATTCACAATGGATGATGACATGAGTGAAGCGGTTATTAAAGTGTTTGTAGATCTTTATGAAAAAGGTTTGATTTATCGCGGGTATCGCATGGTGAATTGGGATCCGGAAGCAAAAACAACATTATCTGATGAAGAAGTAATTCATGAAGAACGTCAGGGAAATTTATATTATTTAAGCTATAAAATAGAAGGTGCTTCAGAAACGCTAATTATTGCAACCACACGTCCTGAGACCATTTTTGGAGATACAGCAATTTGTGTTAACCCCAATGATGAAAGGTTTGCGCACCTAAGAGGAAAGAAAGCTATTGTGCCAATTTGTAATAGGGTTATACCAATTATTGAAGATGAGTATGTAGATATAGAATTTGGAACGGGTTGTTTAAAAGTAACACCTGCTCATGATGAAAATGATAAAAACTTAGGGGATAAACATAATTTGGAAGTAATAGATATCTTTCATGAGGATGCCAGTCTTAATAGTTATGGGTTGCATTATGAAGGCAAGGATCGATTTGTTGTAAGAAAGGAAATTGTAAAAGAACTTGAAGATAGCGGTGTTTTAGTAAAAACAGAAACCCATATCAATAAAGTAGGAACTTCAGAAAGAACTAAAGCTGTTATAGAGCCTCGTTTGAGTGATCAGTGGTTCCTGAAAATGGAAGATTTGGCTAAGCCTGCTATAAAGTCTGTTTTAGAAGATGGCGATATTAAGTTGTTTCCAAAAAAGTTTGAAAACACTTATAGGCATTGGATGGAAAATGTTCGGGACTGGAATATTTCGCGTCAATTAATGTGGGGGCAACAAATTCCTGCCTATTATTATGGCGACGGAAAGGAAGACTTTGTAGTTGCTGAAAATATTGATGAGGCAGTAGAAAAGGCAAAACAAAGAACGAAAAATACAGAATTAACGTCTAATGATCTTACTCAAGATAAAGACGCTTTAGATACTTGGTTTTCTTCATGGTTATGGCCCATGAGTGTATTTGATGGTATCCGTAATCCTGAAAATGAAGAAATAAAATATTATTACCCTACCAATGATTTGGTTACCGGACCAGATATTTTGTTCTTTTGGGTTGCAAGAATGATAGTTGCTGGCTACGAATACAAAGATGAAAAACCTTTTGAGAATGTCTATTTAACCGGATTGGTTAGAGATAAGCAACGCCGAAAAATGAGTAAATCTTTAGGGAATTCCCCAGACGCGTTAAAACTTATTGAACAGTATGGTGCTGATGGTGTTCGTGTTGGCTTGCTATTAAGTTCTGCCGCAGGCAATGATCTCATGTTTGATGAAGACCTTTGTCAGCAAGGAAAAGGCTTTGGTAATAAAATTTGGAATGCCTTTAGATTAATACAAGGTTGGGAAATTGATGAAACTATTCCGCAACCGGAAACGGCTAAGGTAGGGCTTGATTGGTACGAAGCCAAGTTTCAAAAGGCGTTAGTTGAAATTGAAGATCATTTTAGTAAATATAGATTGAGTGATGCGCTTATGTCCATTTACAAATTAATAATGGACGATTTTTCATCATGGTTACTTGAAATTATTAAGCCGGCATATCAAAAACCCATAGATGCTAAAACCTATAAATTGGTTATTGAAGCCTTTGAAAATAATTTAAAAGTGTTGCATCCATTTATGCCATTTTTAACTGAGGAAATTTGGCAATACATTTCAGAGCGAACACCAGAGGAAGCTCTAATTGTTGCTAAGTGGCCGGAAGTAAAATCCATAAATAAAGAAATAATTAATGAATTTGAATTTGCTTCAGAGGTCATTTCAGGAATTAGAAATATCAGGAAGCAAAAGAATATTGCATTTAAAGATGCTTTAAATTTTTCGGTAATTAATAATGAAAAAGCCAGTGCTAATTTCGATGGGGTTATTGCTAAACTAGGCAACTTAGAAAGTATTGAAGT
Source organism: Algibacter mikhailovii (assembly GCF_014651495.1). Classification (GTDB taxonomy): domain Bacteria; phylum Bacteroidota; class Bacteroidia; order Flavobacteriales; family Flavobacteriaceae; genus Algibacter_E; species Algibacter_E mikhailovii. The sequence goes on along the minus strand of NZ_BMWZ01000004.1, from coordinate 296,906 downwards.
GGCAGCTGAGGCTATTGAGGGAGCATTAACATTTAGGGTGAAATCTAATGAATATTTCATTCCTATGGTTGGTGCAATTGATGTAGAAGCAGAAATTAAAAAGTTGACTGAAGAATTAAATTATACTGAAGGTTTCTTAAAATCGGTACAAAAGAAATTGTCTAATGAGCGCTTTGTAAATAATGCCCCTGAACAGGTGGTGGCTAGTGAAAAGAAAAAAGAGGCGGATGCCTTGGCGAAAATTGAAACGCTTACAGCAAGTTTAAGCAGTTTGAATAATTAATAAAATTACTGGTTAACATATCTAAAAAATATTGCTTTAAAGAGATAGCAAGCACTATCTCTTTTTTTGTTTTTTGTATTGATTACTTGACTTTGGAATAGTTATTCCTTTAAAATAAAAGACATTGGAATATGGAATCTTTCGCTCCATGAATTTTCACTGTGATCTTTTCCATGAAAATGCTTTGTTATCCAGTTTTCATTAGTGTAACCTTTTGCTGCCATAATTGCATCAACTTTAATTTGATAAGGCTCGTAAATTGAATCAATACCAACTGAACCATAATCAAAGTAAATACTATGTATATTGGGATCAGGTAGATGCTCTTCTAAATACGCATAGAATGCTTTAGGAATGAATTCATTTCGTTCTGTAAGTCCCGGCCAATGCGTTGAAATGCATGCCGCCTTTCCAAATACCTCGGGGTATTCACAAATGCTATACATTGAAATTAAACCACCATAGCTTGAACCAGCTACGTAGGTGTGTTCTCTGTCTGTATACACCGAATAAGATGTGTCAATATATGGTTTTAATTCAGTCACAATAAATTTGAGATAATTATCGGATTGAATATCTCCATTTAAAATAAGTTGACCACTATCAAAAAGTTCAGCTTTATAATACTGTGCTTGTTGGTCTTGTTTTAAGGACTCAAATACCTTTTGGGGAAAGTATTCGCTTTGCCTCATAATACCATTATTCCATACACCAATCACAATGCATTCATTTAATTTGTACTCTTTGAATAAATGACTTAAGGTTTCATCAACCCGCCATTCTTGATGGTTCCAAGTAATTGAAGCGTCAAATAAAGACATTCCATCCTGCATATATAATACTGAATATTTTTTGTTGGTAGAATAATTTGAAGGTAGCCAGATATCTACATTCCGTGAATCCACGTATTTAGAGGCGACGTTTTTCAGATGTACAATAGTTCCTTTAGAAACAACTGGTACTTGTGCAAATGCCCAACTTGTAAGTATAAGAAACATGATTAAAAGTCTAAAAATGCGTGATTTCATAATTCAATTATTCATAAAGTGGTAACTTACGGATGGAGGATTACTTTCTAATACTCCATATTTCATTAATTGGATTGCCTTTACTAGATAATCCAGTATGGTGCCATGTACCATTAGTCAATTCATAACCAAATTTTAAGCTTAGACCAACTTTAGAATTGTCTTTTGAAAAGAATTCAATATTTTCAATATAGTCACCATTTTTGGTGCTATAAGTTCCGCCTCCAGTACCCATGAACTTTTTAGTTTCTGTATTGTATGCAATCCATTGGAATCGCGTTCCTGATAAAATCTTCATAGTCTTTCGCGGTCCACTTGTATCTCTTGTCTGCGTTTTCCCATCTCTAACTCTACCAGACATTAACCAAGCACCATGCAATTTACCTGGTGAGCCATTATCTATTCGGGTAAATTTCATATTGCTACCCACTATTTCAATAGTAGTTTCAGTAATAACTACTTCAAAACTCACTTTTGTGCCTACGCGTTCTGGCTGGTCTGTATGAAACTCAATGTTTTCAGTCATTAAATTACCTTCCAATTCCCATGTGCCACCGTTGCTGTGAATAAACTTTCCAGTAGCAGAATCATAGGTTGATAATGCTTGATAGCCATCAGCGAATATGACCACGTTTTTAATTAGATCCCCGTTTTTGTTAGTTGTAGTACTTTCCCATGCACCAATAATTCCTTGGGCATTAAGTACAAAAGATAAAGACATGCTAATGATAAAAGTAATAATGTTTTTCATGTTTTTTTTTTTTAATAGTGCTCATAGTACGATGCAACTGGTTCGTTTAGTTATAATTGACTTGGTTTTCATTAGACCTAAATTTAATAAATAATTAGCTACTTATCTTTTATTAGAATCAACCTTTTTGCTCACAAAAAACAAATAGAATGTTCATGAACGCAACTCACGTATTTATTTCTTCTCAACGCGTAATATTTTCTCCATTTTCCGTCCTTTTGCCAATTCATCATAAAGTTTATCTAAATATCTGCATTGTCTATACAGTTCAAATTCATCTTCTATTTCTTCAATACGATAACCACAAACTACACCTGTAATTAGGTGGGCATTAGGGTTTAATTTTGCGTTTTTAAAAAAGGTTTTAAAAGTTGCTTTTTCATCAATCAATTCTTGTATCTTTTTGTCATCATATCCAGTTAACCATTCTATGACTTGATGGAATTCCTCTTTGGTTCTGCCATTTTTCTCTAACCTATTTATGTAATGTGAATAAACGGATGCAAAGATCATTTTACCAATTTTTTCGTTTTTTTCAGCTGTAACTTTCATGATTATTTTAATTAATGCGTTCTATTATTTCAGATTATTGCTAACTGTGATTCTAATTTTTATCATTCAATTTAACCCATTTAAGACGGGTTTTGGGGTATTTATTGGTAATAGGGTTTAGTATTAATGTATCTCCAGAAAAGAGATAATTCCTTTTAGCGACTTTGCCCCACATATTTTGAAAATTTACAGATTCAATATAATGCGCAATAATTTTAAGGGAGTCATTAATCTTGTACTTGCCAAAATAGACAAAATTGTCAGCTAAATGTATTAAGTCTTTTCTTGTTAAACTGTCAAGGCCACCTCTTCCTACAAATTCGTATTTGTCATAATTTTCGGTTACGTGATGCACGCCCATGCCACCTTTGCCATCATAAATGATAAAACCTTTTCGATTTTTGTAATGATCTTGCCGGGGCTCCCATAATGAAGTCGAATCTGCTCTGGTTTCAACAATGTCTAGAGCCCATCGACCAGTGAATTTATCGAAATCAGATGATGTTTTTTTTGTTTGCAGGAAAGCAGTATTATTAACATGTAAAGATATCTCAATCTCATATTTTTAAATTGTTGTCAACGCTTTGGTATATGATTCCTTAACGAGGTATTCTTATAATTTTCTAAGAATGAAATCAATACCATTTAAAGTTAATGATTTTCTTTGAAGTAGATGAGTGACTATGCAGTATACATGCTTTTAACCTAGGTGTATTTCCTTTTTTCATTCCATTTAATGGTGCACAATGATTTTTTATATCAAAATATTATAACAATTTTCACCTTTTACACACCTAGAATATATTTAGAGCTTTTGTTTACGTTAGCAAGGATTTAGGAATATGTCTCAAGCGATCAATATTCGAGATTGACTGGATTAATCTTTTTTTAAATAATGACGAATTGAGGTGTTGATTGTGATATTATCTTAATTTCCATCTAAATCATCAATTACCTTAGGGATTTTTGCGTTTAATAAATTTAGGGATTTTATCCCATTTCCAGATTAGGAAAGTGATACATAAGAAGAAACCATTGGTAAGGAGAAGTATCACAATAAATGGCGTCCATGAGTCGAAGTTTATTTGATCTGGAATGAAAAGTATGCTTTCTCCAGAATCACTATCAGTAATAATGTGCCGTGTTGCCCAATTATTGCCTAGGTGGATTCCAATTGGAAAAAATAGCGTTTTTGATTTAATTAAAGCAGTAGCAAATAATAAGTGTCCAACCGGAATGGTTACGGCAAGTAAAATCATCATCCCCATATTATTCAAAACGTTTTCATCTAAAACATGAATGAGCATAAAAAGCATTGAAAAAATTACGTTTGCTAAGAATATACTCGTAATACTTATTGTTTTTTGAAATAAATACCCTCTGAACAAAAATTCCTCAGTAGTCACTTGAGGTAATATAAAATAAAAAGAAAACAATATGGCTGAATAATTTATTGAAGTACTTATTTCTATAGACTCGCCAAAATATAAAGCTCTAAGAATTCGTGCGGCTAAAAAGGTCATGGCACCAGCCAATACTCCAATTGGGAGAAATGACATGTTTTTAAGACTGAAGTTTAATCCAATAGCCTTTAGTGATTGCTTGTCCAATCTGTAAAGAAACCAAGTAGCCATAAGCAAGAGCAGGCATGATACATATGGAAAATGACGTTTTACGACCCCCTTATTTAACATGCCGCTTATAAAAAGCGCAGAACCAAAAAGTATAATGGCCAATACAAATCTTGAGACAAAAGGATATTTATGTAAAATAGTCTTCATGCGTTTACGTTTGTTGTTTTATTATAAAGAGTTTCAAATCAAACAAGAGTAGAAATTTTACAAAAGCAAGCGTTATTATTGATGGAAATAAACCTTTAAATAGAGCATAATATAGGCCGTTTAACTCCGATACATTAATTCTAGATAGTTCTGTAAATAATAATTCACCATAGGGTTGTGACGTATAGAAAAATGTCATCACTAGATTATAACCTAAATGAAAACCTAAAGCCATCATTATTGATTTGGTCTTATTGAATGTGTAAGCCCAAACATATCCTGTAAATCCAGTTACCAGAATAACATAGAATATAGGAACAAAGCGCTCTGAAGTCATTCCGTATGAAAATACATGATATACTCCGAATGCTGCAGCTGATATTAATAAAGCCCATTTTGCCCCTAATTTACTTATGAGAATATACAGGATTGCGCCTCTAAATATAAGATCCTCGGTTAATGCAGATCGTAGGTGGTACATGAATGATTTGAAAATTAACGTGTAATCAATAGGGCTCTTCAATTGCCAATCCACAGTCAAAACAACACTTTCAATATAAATCGTTAAAAAAGTAACCAGCATCATAAAAAATAATCCTATTAAAAACTGAATAAGACGTTTTTCATACGGAATGATACCTAATGCATCAATACTCTTTTTTTCAATAAAATGCAGGAGCACCCATGAGACCACTATTATTACTAATAATCCTAACATATTTTATGTGATAATTTTAAAAAAAGTTAAACCGTTTTAGGTTTTAAAAACGGAATGGATAAGGGGTAATTATACGTTGGCGTATTTAATGAAGACATGATATTCATTATACTTACTATGATTCCGTAGAGGAAAACAGCTCCAGTGCCGAAAAAGTTAATACCTGGAAAAGGGAAAAACAATAATAAAGATATTATAAACAATAAGTTTATAGTACAATGAAAGTTGATCACAGCGCGGCCGTGAGCGTCATATATTTTATTGTCCTCAGCTTTGCTAATCCAAATAAAAAGTGGAATTAACACATTGGCAAAAGGAAGGATTAATCCAATAAAAGGTGTTCCATGAATTAATAACAACCACTTTCGTTTTACGACTTCTTCATTAGGATTATCAAGAACAATTAAATCTTCAACTTGCACATTTAAACCTTTTGCTAATAATTTTACAGTTTGTAAATGCGGTTGTACATCTCCTTTTTCAATGCGTTGAATTGTGCGAACACCAACGGTAGTTAAGTCAGAAAGGTCTTCTTGGGTATACCCTTTAAGCTTTCGTTGGTAAATTAAATTTTCACTTAAGGTCTGGCTTTTCATTTTATCTATTTTGATGAAACAAATCTAAGACAATCCATTGTTTTTTAGCACGTCATTTAAATGTCACCTATCTGTCATATACTGTAAATATAGGTGTTTCAAGATGTAAAATGTCAAAATTCATTTTTTCTTACATGTATTAAACAAAAATGAATAGTAGTTTTTATGAAGTCATTGTAGGCCTAGCGATTTTAGAAAAAAGCATTATCCTGCTGAAGCTAGAAGTCAAATCTTGTCCTATTGAAAAAAGTAAGAGGAGTATGTAGTCTTTGCTTAGTTTATAGCAAAAGGGGCGCTTAACTTAAATAGAGGGATTGCTACGTTGAATTTTTTGGTGGTTGTAAAATTAACCATGCTGTAGTACCCTTGCATAGCACCAAAAGGAGAGGTTAATAAACAGCCCGAAGTATAAGTGTGTGATTCTCCGGGTTTTAAAACAGGTTTTTTTCCTATAACACCTTCGCCGTCAACCGTTTCTGGGTTGTTTAAAGCGTCCTGTATTTCCCAATGACGTGCATTAAGTTGTACCGAATCTTTACTTTGATTTTCTATGGTAATGGTGTAAGCAAATGCATACTGCGCTTTATAGTTTTTATAAAACGAACCTTCAAAAAAAGTGTCTACAGTAATTTTTATGCCGCTTGTAACTTGTTGAACCATTGTTAACTATTGATATACAAAGTGTTTCAGGCTACTAAAGTAACAAATATTAAGTTGCTACAGTAAAAATTGATGTGTTTGATAGAAATATTAGACGAACGGCTGTTTTAATTGGTAATGTTAACTGAATTGCCCTCACCAAAACCTATAATACGATCATAACGGGCGCCTAATTCTCTATAATAGATAAGGACTTTATAGCTGTTTTCCGTTTGCCAAAAGTTCCCGCTAATTAATCCTTCATTCACGTTATTATTAGAATCAACGGCAACATATTTATAGTTATAAAAACCCTGTTTTAATAAAAGAGCTGCTGTAAAGACATTGCGCTCTGCGTTATAAGTCATAAGTGTGCTATCATCAATGGCATAATTGTTAAAACTACCATAAACATGAATATTCTTATTTTTAAAATGATCAGCGCCTACTAAAGAAAAATGCACCCAGACATAATCGGCTTCAACATTATTATTTGCGGCATCTATGTTATTCACTAAAAAATTACCATTGATATCGGGGTAATAGGTGTAGGGTTGATTTGCACGGGAGGCATTGGTAAACAAAAAGTTCTCATATAGATCATTGAGTTCAATATATTGAACCCCATTACTTGCCCTACGAACATCTTTGTTTTCAAAATAAAAATATTCATTACCACCACCAAAACTGGTTTCAGAATCGTACTTGTAAACCAAATCACTTCCTAGGGTATATTGTGGTTTGATATTTTTTATAGCGCTTTTAAGGTTGTTGTTTTGAATAATAACGGCCTTAACGGTTTGATAGGGATTGTTTAATTGCATGCCGTTTGATGCCACCAAAAGTTCAACACGCTGTTTGCTTTCAATTACCTTTATATCTCTTGAACGTTTGACAGCTACTCCCACACCGACTTTGTCCTCATAAACCATGAATTTGCGCGTAAAGATTAGCTCCCCTTGATTGTCATAAATGTAAAGCATATAATTACCAGAAACTTTAAGTCTTCGTGTATCCTTATTTGGTATGGTAAGTCTATAATGCGAAAACATTTGAAAGGTGTTGAAAGAGTTTTCGTAGTTGCGTATGCGCTGATTATCAAAACCCTCCATGTACTCAGATTGTACCAAGACCGAGGGAGTCCAGTCAAAATTAAAATGTTTTATTTTATAATAATAATCCTCTTCGTTGCCATTTAAAGCATCAAATTCTAGATTGACATAGTCACCATAACTAATTATTGGTAATTGGGTTTCTTCAGTATCTCCTCCAAAATTTACAGTTTTAATATAATCTGGTGGATTTATTTCTTCAACTTGAGCAAAAAGGAATATGGGGAGTATGAAAATGATAAAATTAATACAGGACTTTAATGGCATTGAGAGCATATTTGTGGTAAATATAATCAATTTTTATGCCTAAAAATGCAGGTATTTTTTTAGGGACAAAAAACTAAGTATTTTTTTGTGCAAACTGTGCATTTAATTCGTATTTTTGCACCGATTTTTAGACAATTAATTTCAATAAAATAAATATGTCAAACGACATCCGTATTAAAAAAGGTCTGGACATTAAACTTATAGGTGAAGCTGAAAAAACCGTTGAACAAGCGATTATCAGTAACTACTGCACCGTAAGGCCAGAAGATTTTCACGGCGTTATTCCAAAACTTATTGCTAAAGAAGGCACCTCAGTAGAAGCTGGAGGGACCTTGTTTTATGATAAGGCCAATGAGAATATTAAATTTTCATCGCCTGTTTCAGGTAAAATAGTTGAGGTGGTTCGTGGACCAAAAAGACGCATTGATGCGCTTAGAATTGAAGCTGACAAATCACAATCTTACAAAGATTATGGCAAGTTTAACGTGGATGCTGCAAAAGCAGAGGAAGTGAAAGAACATTTGCTTGAATCTGGTTGCTGGCCTTTCATTAAACAGCGTCCGTATGATGTGATTGCAAACCCTGAAAAATCGCCAAAGGCTATATTTATTTCAGCATATGCAAGTGCACCATTAGCTGCCGATTTAGATTTTACCCTACAAGGTAAAGAAGCTGAATTACAAGCCGCTGTTAACGCTTTAGGAAAACTAACTGAAGGGAAAGTGCATGTTTCTGTTGGGAAAAATTCTAATTCGCCATTGGCTGGATTATCTGGTATTACCTTACATAAAGTATCTGGACCGCATCCATCAGGAAATGTTGGAACTCAAATTAATAAAATTGACCCAATTAATAAGGGTGAAATCGTTTGGACAGTAAATGCTCAAGATCTTGTTATTATAGGAGAGCTTTTGTTGACTGGAAAATTTAACGCTGAACGTATTGTTGCTTTGGTTGGATCTTCAGTTCAAAAACCACGCTATTTTAAAACTAGTATTGGGAGCGAAGTAGCTACCATGGTTTATGATAAGGGTGTAGAGAAAGACGGAAACGATAGAATTATTTCAGGGAACGTGTTATCTGGTAAGCAAGTGCAAGCAGATGGGAGTTTAGATTACTATAGTAATATCATTTCTATTATTCCTGAAGGTGACGACTACGAATTTTTTGGATGGACTAAGCCAATTTTTAACAAATTGTCTATATCTAGAGCGCTTACTTTTTCTTGGTTAAATCCTAAGAAGGAATATGCTTTAAATACCAATACTAACGGTGAGCATAGAGCATTTGTTACTACTGGTACATATGAAGAAGTTTTTCCACTAGACATTTATCCAATGCAGGTTTTAAAAGCTTGTATGTACCAAGATTTAGATGAAATGGAAGCTTTAGGAATGTATGAATTAGCTCCAGAAGATTTTGCATTGACAGAGTTTGTATGTGTGTCCAAACAACCACATCAAAAAATAATAAGAGCAGGATTAGACTTAATGCTTAAAGAGATAGGATAATGAGTTTAAAAAAGAAATTACACGATTTTAAAGTAAAGAATAAAGATAAAAAGTGGTTGCCAGCGTTTTCGGCAATTCATACGTTTTTATTCTTACCAGATGAGGTAACTCACGGAGGGACTCATATTAAGGCTGCTGATGATTTAAAACGTACTATGAACACGGTTATCATGGCTATGGTACCTTGTTTGATTTTTGGTATGTTTAATGCTGGTTATCAGCATCATATTGCATTAGGCGAAATTCAAGCTGCAACAGCAGGTTTCTTTAGTCCAGAGTTTTGGTCTATGGATAACTTTTTTGTTGGGTTTTGGAAAATTTTACCTTTAGTTATTATCTCTTATGGCGTAGGATTAGGTATTGAATTTATTTTTGCCATTATAAAAGGGCATGAGGTTGAAGAAGGTTACTTAGTAACTGGAATGCTTGTGCCACTTATTGTTCCTGTAGATATTCCATTATGGATGTTAGCAGTAGCGGTAGTTTTTGGTGTTGTTATAGGGAAAGAAGTTTTTGGTGGAACTGGAATGAATATTCTTAATCCAGCATTAACTATTAGAGCCTTTTTATTCTTTGCATATCCTACATGGATGTCAGGAGATAAAGTATGGGTGCACGGTGCGGTTGAAAGAGATCAAGCTATTGCTGCAGGTGAGAATTTAGATGCTATTTCTGGAGAGACTATTTTAGGAACTCTTGCGCAAGGTAAGGAGGTTGCTTACAGTGCAGCCGATATGTTCTTAGGTTTTATTCCAGGTTCAGTAGGTGAAACTTCGGTATTATTAATTGTATTGGGTGGTTTGTTTTTGATTTTCTCAAAAATTGGAAGCTGGAGAATCATGTTGTCTTCTGTACTAGGAGCTGTGGTTATGGGATTAATTTTTAATCAAGTGGCTTCTGCAGGTATAATTTCAGAAAGTAGCAAATTTTATGGGTTAATGAGTGCACCGTTCTGGGAGCATTTATTAATAGGAGGTTTTGCTTTTGGTACCGTATTTATGGCTACCGATCCTGTTACGGCTTCTCAAACAACCAAAGGAAAATGGATTTATGGTTTCTTAGTTGGATTTATTTCAATTTTGATTCGTGTATTCAATCCAGCATATCCAGAAGGTGTGATGTTAGCCATTTTATTAATGAATGTGTTTGCACCGACTATCGACCATTATGTGGTTCAAGGTAATGTTAAACAAAGAATGAAACGTTTAAAAGCAAAAACAGCTTAGTCATGAGTAAAAAAACGGATTCAAATGTATATACTATAATTTTTGCCATCGCTATGGTAATTGTTGTAGGCGGATTATTGGCCTTTACAGCTTCTGCTTTAAGACCACGAATTAATAATAATGAGCGTTTAGAAAAGCAACAAAATATCTTGTATGCCATGGGTGTTAATGCAAACGATGCCAGCAGTGCTGTTTTCGTTTCTACTGCTGAAGCTCCCGAGTTATTCTCCAAATACATAACTAAGCAATTGGTTATTCAGGCCGGTGAGGTTTCTGAAGATGAAAATGCTTATCTAATTGATGTTAAAAAGGAACAAGCAAGTGCTAAAGCTGGGAACGCAAGACGTCTTCCTTTGTTTGTTGGTAATAAAGATGGAAAGACATTTTATATTGCACCAATTAGAGGAAAAGGACTTTGGGATGCCATTTGGGCTTATGTAGCTATGGATGAAAACATGGTAGTACAAGGTGCTTATTTTGATCATAAAGGTGAGACAGCTGGTTTAGGTGCTAATATTAAGCAACGTTATTTCATGGATGATTTTATTGGTGAAAGCTTAATGAGCAACGGCGAGTTTAAAGGTATCACGGTTGCTAAAGGTAACAATGATCCTAAGAATGAAAGAAAAGATGATAATAAAGTAGATGCCATAGCTGGAGCAACAATTACAGGAGATGGGGTTACAGCAATGCTTAAATCTGAGTTAAAGCAGTATGTACCTTATTTTGAAAACTTAAAAAACAACTAATTTATGGGACTTTTATCAAAAAAAGACGCGGCATTAATTAAAGATCCTTTAGCAGACAATAACCCTATTACCATACAAGTATTGGGAATCTGTTCGGCATTAGCAATTACGGCTGAATTAGAAGCAGCCATTGTAATGTCTGTATCGGTATTGTTTGTATTAGGTATAGGAAACGTGGTTATTTCATTAATGAGAAATATTATACCATCTAAAATTAGAATTATTGTTCAGTTAATTGTAGTTGCTGCTTTAGTAATTATAGTGGATCAAGTGCTTAAAGCATTTGCTTATGAATTGAGTAAAACGCTTTCAGTTTTTGTGGGATTGATTATTACGAACTGTATTATAATGGGACGTTTTGAAGCCTTTGCATTGGCTAATGGGCCTTGGCGTTCATTTCTTGATGGCATTGGAAACTCTTTAGGGTACGGTGTGATTTTAATTATAGTGGCTTTCTTTAGAGAGTTACTTGGAGCTGGAACTTTATTAGGATTTAAAGTTTTAGGAGATCCTATTGAGAAAACGGGAGTTTATGCTTTTGGCTATGAGAATAACGGATTTATGTTATTAGCACCAATGGCGTTAATTGTTGTAGGTATTATAATTTGGATTCAACGTTCAAGAAACACAGCATTAGTAGAAGATCATTAATCGACTTGTGGTCCTGGTTATAGTTCAGGATTTCATCAACACATAGAATATGGAACATATAGAATTATTTTTCAAATCAATATTTATAGACAACATGGTATTTGCTACATTCCTTGGAATGTGTTCTTATCTTGCTGTATCTAAAAAAGTGAGTACAGCTGTTGGTCTTGGTGCTGCAGTTATTTTCGTACTAGCTATAACAGTGCCTTTAAACTGGTTGTTAGACCAGTATTTATTACAACCTGGAGCTTTAACTTGGTTAGGTGCTGAATATGCAGATTATGATTTAAGCTTTTTATCCTTTATCATGTTTATTGCAACTATTGCTACCATGGTACAATTGGTAGAGATTGTGGTAGAGAAGTTTTCACCTTCATTATATAACTCCTTAGGTATCTTTTTACCACTTATTGCGGTAAACTGTGCGATTTTAGGAGGATCTTTATTTATGCAATCACGTGAAATTCCAACCTTAGGATTGGCAACAACGTATGGTATTGGTTCAGGGATTGGATGGTTTTTAGCCATTTTAGCGATAGCAGCCATTCGTGAGAAAATTAGATATTCAAATGTACCACCTGCACTTAGAGGTTTAGGGATTACATTTATTATTACAGGGTTAATGGCGATAGGTTTTATGAGTTTTGGAGGTATGTTAACTGGTGGTGATGATGAAGGAGCTAAAGAAGAGAAAACTGCTAAAATTGAAGATTCTAAAGAAGATTTAGAAAAAGTAAAAGATATAGCTAACAACATAAAAGTAAATGAGTAATATGATTTTAGCCGCAAGTACATCAGGAACAATCGTAGTAACAGTAATAGCGTTTTTAATTATTACGTTGTTGTTAGTTGCCTTACTATTATTTGTAAAACAAAAATTGTCACCTTCTGGTCCAGTTAAAATTACTATTAATGGCGAGCGCGAAATAGAAGTAGCTTCTGGAGGAAGTTTATTATCTACATTAGGTGCAGAAAAAATATTTTTACCTTCAGCATGTGGTGGAGGTGGAACGTGTATTCAATGTGAATGTCACGTATTATCTGGTGGAGGTGAAGCTTTACCAACTGAAACACCGCATTTCTCAAGAAAAGAATTACAACACGGTGCACGTTTATCATGTCAGGTAAAAGTAAAACAAGACATGAATATTACTATACCTGAGGAAGTATTTGGAATTAAAAAATGGGAAGCAACTGTTGTTAGAAATTATAATGTAGCTTCATTTATTAAGGAGTTTGTTGTAGAGATTCCGGAAGATATGGGCTATAAGGCAGGTGGATATATTCAAATTGAAATTCCACCTTGTGAAGTGAAATATTCTGATATGGATATTACTGCACATCCAGAAGAACATGATTCACCAGATAAGTTTCAAGCAGAGTGGGATAAGTTCGCACTTTGGCCTTTGGTGATGAAAAATACTGAAACTGTTGAACGTGCATACTCCATGGCTTCCTTCCCAGCTGAAGGACGTGAAATTATGCTTAATGTTCGTGTAGCATGTCCGCCATGGGATCGTGCTAAAAATGGTTGGATGGATGTTAATCCAGGTGTAGCTTCATCTTATATATTTAATCAAAAACCAGGTGATAAAGTTACTATCTCAGGACCTTATGGTGAGTTTTTTATCAATGAGTCGGATAGTGAAATGCTTTATGTTGGTGGTGGAGCTGGTATGGCGCCAATGCGTTCGCACTTGTATCACTTATTCAAAACCTTAAAGACTGGTAGAAAAGTAACCTATTGGTATGGTGGACGTTCTAAACGTGAGTTGTTCTATTTAGAACACTTCTATGAATTAGAAAAAGAGTTCCCTAACTTTAAGTTCTACTTAGCATTATCTGAACCTTTACCTGAAGATAACTGGAAAGTGAAAGCAGATATTGATGCTCCAGGAGACGGTTTTGTTGGGTTTATTCACAATTGTGTGATTGATAATTACTTGAGCAAGCATGATGCTCCAGAAGATATTGAATTGTATTTCTGTGGACCACCATTAATGAACAAAGCGGTTCAAAAAATGGGTGAGGATTTTGGAATCCCAGATGAGCATATTAGATTTGATGACTTTGGGGGATAATCAAAAAAACAGATTAAACTGAATTGTATTCAGTAATCCAAATTAATATAAAACCGATACGAAAGTGTCGGTTTTTTTATGCAAAAATCTCGGGGCGTTTTTCTATGGTTTTCTCAGTGAATGCAAACAATTTTGTGTAATCCATGACATTAGAAACACCATCCAAATCACACAAGAATCCTACAACGGCTGATAATCCTCTAAACAAAACCGTTTTATCTGTAGGGTTTTTTGGTTTATCATTTTTATAATGCAGTGGTATTTGAAACCCGACAGCTTTTAGAAAAGTGGCCTCAATGTTCAGGAGCTCCAAAGGCGAGTACCCATTAAATGTTCTACCAAAGCTTTGGTGAACTTGACCAACATAATTGAGTTTGAGACTCCCATGGGCATCTGACAAATGTTTCCAGCTATCCGTGTTATCTAAAATATTACCTACCGCACATTGTTTACAACATTCTGGGTTTAAAGTATCATTATGAAAGGCGGTATAAAGCTTTTTAATGGCTGCCTCAAGGCGAAGTGTAGTTTTCATAGCGTTTCATTTTTGACTTTAAATTACGAATTTTTTCCAAATTATAATATTATTTTTGCAATATGAGTAAAGCCCTTACAGATCAAGAACTGCATAATCTAGCCATGAATCATGTTGGTGAGGATTTAGAAAAACGTGGTTTCGAATTTATTGCCGTGAATAGCAAATTAAAAAAGCACCCCCAATTTGTTTGTATAGATAAGAATAAGCAGTACTTTTTTGTTATAGTTAGGGCGGTTATTCTTCCTGAAAATCCTAATAATTACGATGTCGTTTGGATGGAGTCTTTTAAGAAACACGCCCGAGAAAATGATGCTAAGGTACTTTATGCAGGTGTTGGCATTGGCAGTGTTGCTGGTGAAAAGGAACCCATATACTTAAATAAGGATTATTTACTTGAATATAATGGCATACAAGTTTTGGATACTCATTTAAATTAGATGCCTTGTTCAATCGGACATGTAAATTTCATAATTCAATCAAAGCGAATCACACCATGTACAAATACTTAATAGTAGCATTTTTAAGCATCAGTTTAGCTGCTTGTAAAAAGCAGCATTTGAAAAATACAAAACTTTCTGGAAATGTATTTGGGACAAGTTATGTTGTTATATATGATTCTAATCGTGATTACCAAACGCAATTTGATAGTTTGTTTTTCGTATTGAATACATCCCTGTCCACCTATCAAACAAATTCAGATATTTCTAAACTCAACAGAAATGAGTCTAATATTGTTGATGCTCATTTTGTAAACGTATTTGAAGCCTCAAAGGAAATTTATAAAAGTACTGAAGGTGTTTTTGATCCAACAATTGGTGCTGTTGTCAATGCTTGGGATTTTGGTCCAGAAGGGCGAATAGTGAATTTAGATAGCTTAAAAATAGATAGCCTCATGGTATCTGTAGGTCTTGATAAAGTTAAGCGTAAAGAATATACCATTTTTAAACCTGCAGCAACCTTTATTGATTTTAATGCCATAGCTAAAGGGTATGGGGTTGATGTTATTGGAGAATATTTAGAATCTCAGGGTGTTCAAAATTATTTAGTTGAAATAGGTGGAGAGATAAGGGTGAAAGGTGAAAATATTGAAAAACAAGCCCATTGGAAGGTTGGTGTTGAAAATCCAAATTTTGACGGCACACAGTCCATTTTAAAGGCGATTACTTTAAAAGATGAAGCTATGGCTACGTCAGGTACTTATAGAAAATTTAAAACGGATAAAGAAGGTAAGCGATATGCTCATATTATAGACACACGTACAGGCTATCCTAGCAAAACAAGTTTGTTAAGCATTTCTGTGTTGGCCGCAGACTGCATGACTGCTGATGCTTACGCTACTGCGTTTAAAGCTATGGGCATTGAAAAAATAAAGGCATTTTTGAAGTCGAAACCTGAATTGAAAGTGTTTTTAATTTTTGAAAACGAAAATAAGGAATTGGAAACACTTGCATTAAATAACTTTCCTGCTCAATAGGTTTAAATGACATTAAGCAGTAATAAACCCCAGCCTATTGCCAATAATAACCCACCAATAGGGGTAATAGGACCTAAAATACGCAGCTTCTTCTCTAGTGCGTCCGACATTACCAAGCCGTAAATACTAAATGAAAATAAAAGTATTCCTATAGTAAAACACCAGTAGATGGCCGGTGAGGTTTGTTTCGAATTAAAGCCTAATACTAATAGCACTATGGCATGATACATTTGATATCTGACACCAACTTCAAAACTTTTTAGTTGTTCGGGGGATAAAATTTTCTTTAAAGCATGTGCTCCAAAAGCTCCGAATATTACAGCGAGTAATCCAAAAATAGCCGCTGTAGATATAAGTATTTGCTGTGTCATAATTGTAATTGCCTTAAATCATTTACTAACCACCGGAATGAGTTCACCTTTTGCCAAGCAATAGTGGTCTATTTCAAAATCAGACATACCTGCAGTATAATCAATAGCTTCTACTTTAAAACCTATACGTCTTAGTATATCAAAATAATCTCTGCCATAAACGCGAACATGGTCATATTGACCAAAGATTTCAGCGCGCTCTTTTTTATCGGTAATAGTATTATCTTCAAAAGTTTTATCTCGATTCAGATCTTGTGGGATTTGAAATATACCCATACCACCCGTTTTAAGTACACGATATAATTCTTGCATGGCCTTGCTATCATCAGGGATATGCTCTAGGACGTGATTACAAAGAATCACATCAAATGCATTGTCTTCAAAAGGAAGGGCGCAAATATCGGCTTTCACATCTGCTAATGGTGAATTCAAATCCGTTGTAACATAATCTAAATTGGTCATCTTCCTGAACCGTTTGTAAAACGCCTGTTCAGGAGCAAAATGTAACACCTTTAAGTTATCGGTAAAAAATGTAGTTTCGTTTTTAAGGTATAACCAAAGGAGTCTATGGCGCTCTAAAGATAATGTTGAAGGGGATAAAACATTATTACGCTGATTGCCATAACCGTAAGGTAGAAAGGTTTTGAATCCTTTTCCATCAATAGGATCGGTATACTGGCTACCTTTTAAAAACAGCGCTAATATGGGACGAACAACATAGCTTAACCGAATAAGCATTGGTCTTGGAATTGTATTTAATATTAATTTGAAGAGCTTTTTCATTCAATCTAAAGCACCAATGCTTTTTGACGAAATTCATCTTCCTCATCACTTTCAATACCCAAGGCTTCATAGATATAAGCAAAAGTAGAAAGTAACTCTGGCTTACCATCTATTAAGGCCACATCATGCTCAAAATGGGCAGATGGTTTATTGTCAAGGGTGGTTATAGTCCAACCATCTCTATGTTGTTTAATACGGTGTGTTCCCATATTAATCATAGGCTCAATGGCCACAACCATACCTTCTACAAACTTTTTGCCTCGTCCACGTTTACCATAATTTGGCATTTCAGGATCTTCATGCATTTTTTTCCCTAAACCATGACCAACCAATTCTCGTACAACACCATACCCATGATCTTCACAGTATTTTTGAATGGCATAACCCACATCACCAACTCTATTATTTGCTTTGAATTCTTTAATGCCTACGTATAAAGACTCTTTTGTTATTTTTAGTAGTTTTTCGGTTTCTGGATCTATTTCGCCCACCGCAAAGGTATAAGCATGGTCTCCATAGAAACCATCTTTTAAAGCACCACAGTCAATTGAAATAATATCACCTTCTTTTAAAGGAGTACCATTTGGGATTCCATGAACTACTTGAGAATTCGGACTCATGCATAGCGTATTAGGGAAATCATATAAACCTAAAAACCCAGGTATAGCCCCATGGTCTCTTACGCATTCTTCAGCAATTTTATCTAATTGAAGAGTAGTTACTCCAGGTTTAATAGCTTTAGCTAGTTCACCTAAAGTTTTAGACACTATTAGAGCACTAGCGCGCATTAACTCAATTTCTTCTCTTGTTTTAACAATAATCATAGTCGTAAATATAGGATTGCAAAGATACTCAAAAAGTCAAATTGATTTTAAGTATTAAAGAATAAGATTGTAAGCGCTTAAGATGCGGATTTATTATTTGAATAAACCCAATAGGCCTTTCTTTTTCTTTGGTAGCACAGGCGCCGTATTTGTAAGTAATTGATATATTTCACCCCAACCTAAAAATCCGCCAACATTTCTGTCATCAATAAATAAATCGGCATTAATTTTTCTGCTTATGGAAGGGTCGTATTCTTCTTCAGGGAAACTGTTGTTAACAGCATAGAAATGAATACCATTGTTTTTACAGAATGATACAGCATCATCTAGTCTACTTCCTTTTCTATAGGTCCATAAAATTAGTCGATGTCCATCGCCTTGAAGTTTTTTTAGCGTTTCAAAAGCGAAAATCATGGGTTTTCCAATGCGAGGATAGGCGTCTTCAACAATGGTACCGTCAAAATCAACTGCAATTGTTAATTGGTTATTAAAATTCATAATAGCTAATAAGAATCTATATTTAATATACAAAAATACAATAATTTTTAGTGATTTGGTATCCCAAAATATGCTCTAAAAAAACAAAAAGCCCTGTATTAACAATACAGGGCTTAGATGATTTCCTATTATGAAAGATTACACAAGAGCATGTCTTGTCATTGCCTCTGGTTGCGGTACATTCATAAGTTTTAATATGGTTGGAGCCATATCCCCTAAAATACCGTCTTTAATCGATTTTAATTCATTATCAATTAAGATAACAGGTACAGGGTTTGTAGTGTGCGCTGTATTGGGCGTACCATCAGGGTTTATCATTGTTTCACAATTACCGTGGTCAGCAATTAAGAGTGTGGTATAACCATTGTCTAAGGCTGAGCCAACAACATCTTTTACACAATCATCAACAGCCTCACAAGCTTTTATAGCAGCTTCCATAACACCCGTGTGTCCTACCATATCGCCGTTTGCAAAATTTAGGCAAACAAAATCAACATCGCCTTTTTCTAGTTCAGGGACTAAGGCATCTCGTAATTCATAGGCGCTCATTTCAGGCTTTAAATCATAAGTAGCCACTTTTGGTGAATTTCTTAGTAAACGTTTTTCGCCTTCAAATTCAGCTTCTCTACCTCCTGAGAAAAAGAAGGTAACATGCGGATACTTCTCAGTTTCAGCTATTCTTATTTGCTTCTTGTTATGTTTTTCTAGAACCTCACCTAAAGTTTCGGTTAAGTTTTCCTTATTAAAAATTACATTGACATTTTTGTAGGTGTCATTATAGTTTGTAAGCGTAACGTAATGCAGGTCAAGTTTATGCATGTTATACTCATGGAAATCCTCTTGCGATAATACTTCGGTAAGTTCTCTACCTCGGTCTGTTCTGAAGTTAAAGAAAATAACTACATCACCATTTTTAATTTTAGTCTTTGGTTCATTATTTTCATCAAGAGCGATAATAGGTTTGATAAACTCATCGGTCACATCATTGGCATAATTGGCTTCAATACTTTCAACAATATTGTTTGATCGCTCACCGGTACTATTCACTAACGCATCATAGACTAATTTGACGCGTTCCCAGCGCTTATCTCTATCCATGGCATAATAGCGCCCTGAAATCGTAGCTATTTCGGTATTCGTGTTTTCAATATGTGCTTCTAAATCTTTCACAAAACCAGCACCAGATTTAGGATCAACATCACGACCATCAGTAAACCCATGTATATAGGTGTTTTTTAGACCAAAATCATTGGCTGCATCAACCAAACCTTTAACATGGTTAATATGTGAATGTACGCCACCATTACTTAGTAATCCTAAAAAATGAACATCTTTATTGTTAGATTTAGCATACTCAAAAGCATCCACCAAAACTTTTTCATTGTTAAGTGTTTTGTTCTCAACAGCTAGATTAACTTTTACTAAATCTTGATAAACGATTCGCCCTGCGCCTAAATTCATATGACCCACTTCACTGTTTCCCATTTGACCTTCAGGTAAACCAACGTGCAGGCCGTCTGTTCTTAAAGTTGCAAAAGGATACTTTTTATAGAGTGAATCAATAAATGGTGTATTGGCATGATCGATAGCTGAAACTTTTGGGTCTGGAGAGTTTCCCCAACCATCAAGAATCATTAAGATGACTTTTTTATTCATTTTTTTGTTAATTTTTTAAAGAAATCAAAGATACGGAAGTTTGATATAAAGTGAATATTAAAACCACTCTAAATGCCTAATTTTTATAGACTTTTAATGGTTTTTTAATCGAACGTATTTTCGTTAATTATTTGTGAATCAAACGTTAAAAATCTGTTATAAAATAATTTTAGTGTAACAGTTTCGGTTTTTTGTCGTCTCTTTAGTATATCAAAAAACGTAAAATCATTAATCAAACTTAATTTCTTTCATCATGAAAAAAACAATCATTATTTCCGCAATCGCATTATGCATTTCTTTTGTATCTGTAAATGCTAAAACAGACAATTCAACAATTAAAAATTACGATGTAGAAGCTTTTTTTAAAGTGAATTCTTTTTGTGTTTCTATTGCAAAGGGCGATTTAGAGACAGTACAAAAACTGATTTCAAGAGGGGCTGATGTCAATGAACGATCAAATGGAATGACTCCTGTTATGTATGCTGCTAAATTTAATAGAGTAGACATATTGAATTTATTAATCGAAAATGGCGCTAATTTGAAAATTAAATCAGATAAGAAAATGACCGCTGCAGATTATGCTGAATTACACGGAGCTTCTGATGCCTTAGCTATTATTGAAAAAGCAACAGCTAAGAAAAAGAAAAAATAATTATTTAATACATATAATTATTTGAGCTAGTCACTCATTTTATAAAAAGCCTTGATTTTCAAGGCTTTTTGTTTTTTAATAGAAAGATCTTTTTAAAGGATCAAGTTATAAGTTTTTAAACATGATATAATGAATGCCAATAGAGGCAATGTCAAAAGGCTCCCCAATGATATTATAGCCAAGTTGTTTATAAAAACCAAGGGCACTTTCTCTAGCGTTACACCAAATTATTTCTGTCTGTTTTGATTTTAACAGCTTTTCACCATAGTTAAGCATTTTACTGCCCACACCTTTACCTTGAAAGTTTTTAAGAATGGCCATACCTCTTAATTGGTATTGGTTTGCTATCAAAATATTTTTATTGTTGTTTTTAAAAAAAGAACACACCCCAATAATTTCATCATGGATATAAATTCCTAAATGTACAGTAGTTTCGAGGTTGTCACCTTCAAAAATACACGACTTTATGGGCTGCCCAGCTCTTAAAATGGGGAGCCGCACTGCATGTGTTTCTTCAGAATTGATTAGCTTTATATTATAATTAGAAGTTTTAATGGTGTATAACGATTTATTATCTTGTATCAAACTTAGAAAAATTATTCGGACCACTGATTAAACTTTATAGAAAAAAAATCAATGAGTATTGTTTTTAAGATTGTTGAACAGGAGCAAATTGAAGAAATTATACCATTAGTACAAAAGCTAAATGGATATAAAGATCCTGATGACCTTTTACGGGAGCGGTTTTTAGAGATGTTTACACAAAACTATGAATGTGCGGGCATTTATGATTCTGGCACCTTGGTGGGTGTTTGTGGCTTGTGGTTTTGTACAAGACATTATTCAGGAAGAAGTGTAGAACCAGATCATGTTATTATAGATGAAGCGTATCGTAATAAAGGTTTAGGAAAGCAATTTTTTAACTGGATCTACAATTATGCCTTAAGCAAGGATTGTGAAACCATGGAGTTAAATACCTATGTTGTTAACGCTGAATCTCATAAGTTTTATTTCAACGAGGGTTTTAAAATATTAGGTTATCATTTTTTAAAAAAGTTGTAATTTTTTCTTGCAAAAGAACAAAAGGTTTATATATTTGCATGCGATTGCGAGAGTAGCTCAGTTGGTAGAGCGTCAGCCTTCCAAGCTGAATGTCGCCAGTTCGAACCTGGTCTCTCGCTCTAAAAGCTTCATAGAAATATGAAGCTTTTTTTATTTCATGGTGTTAAGTTCTGTTCCTGGTTTTATTTCATATGGGGCCTGATTGTATTCAAATATCCTTGCTGTTAAATCCCCCTTTAAAATGATAGAACTATCTTTTACTAAAAGCCAGCTACCTTCTCTTAAGCCAATTACTGGTGGTGTATTATAATGATGAAATTCAGTAATTCTCGTTTCCCTTGTTTCTCCCATATGTGTACTAGAGGTATCGGGATTTAAATAATGGGGATTAATGTTAAACGGTACCAAACCTAAGGCGTTAAAACTTGGAGGATATACAATAGGCATATCATTGGTAGTTTTTATTGTTAAACCGCAGATATTACTTCCTGCACTAGTACCTAAATATGGTGTTCCATTGTTTACACAATATTTTAAGGTGTCAATTAAATTGTTTTTATGTAATTGATTGGTGAGTACAAAAGTGTTTCCACCACCTATAAAAATACCTTCCGCCTGTTTAACGGCGTCAATTGGGTTGTCATATTCATGAATACCTTTAATTGTTTTACCAATTTTAGAAAAAGCCGTTCTTGCAATGGCGGTATAATCATTATGAGAAATGCCTCCAGGTCTTGCATAAGGCACAAACAATATTGTATTGGCTTGCTTAAAAAACACATTCAGTTCATCGGTTATGTACTCTAAATAGCCACTTCCATGAATGGTGGAAGTACTTGCAATTATGATATTTCGCATAGAAAAATGAGTTATATTGTAAATCTAAGCAAAATTAATTTTAATAAAATTTAGTTCGATTTACTTTAACATTAAAAATTAAATTGGTAATTTCAAAATAAAAATATTTATGAAAAAGTTAATCCTACTATTTACACTATTACTAACATTTCCTTTGGTTTCTCAAAATATAAAACGCACTGAAGTTTCTGGGAAAATTATTGTTGAGGATAGTGATATTTCTGGAATTACTATTTTCAATACCACATCTAATACGGGAACCATTACAGATGAAAATGGCGAATTTGTAATACAGGTAGCAAAAAACGATGTCATAGAAGTGAGTGCACTGAAGTTTCAGAATATTAAATTTACAGTAAATGAGGCCATTATGGAATCAAAAAAAATGAAACTGTTTTTAATTGAGGAAATTAATAAGTTGGACGAAGTTATTGTAAAATCAAATGGTTTAACAGGTAATCTTGGTGCAGATGTAAGTGATAGTGAGAGTTTTAATCCGCAATTAGACGCCTTATATTTTGGAGTAAAACACAGCTCAGAATATGATTTTGAAATTGATGAAAAAACAGAGGTGAGCAACCTAGGGCAGAACTATCAACAGCAGCATATGGTAAATGGACTTAACATTGTAAATGTGGTAGATCAACTGTTATTGCCTTTATTTAGATCAGAGGTTCCAAATAAGAAAAAAGCAGGCGTACCAGATGTCCCTATTGAGTCGATTAAGTATTATTTTGGTTCGGAGTTTTTAGTGGATAATTTTAATATACCAGAACATCGTGTTCAAGAGTTTATCCAATTTGTTGAAAGTGATAATTTTGACTACGCCTTACTGAATTATGGAAATGAAATGGAGTTTTTAGAGTTCTTGAACCAGAAAAGTATTGAGTTTCTAAAAAAATAATAATTAAGCGCGCTTCTTTAACATAACATTAAACCCTATTTATCTTTTTTTTAAGATTTGAAATACGTTCTTTATATATTAAAGAACTGGTTTTGAAACGAGAGTTGCACGTATTTGTGATGCTTTTTTTTTCGCTATTGTCTATGGCGCAAACCGTTGAATTTCATGGCACGGTGGTTAGTGATGCCCATTTGGATACCGAAAATATTCATGTTATTAATCAAACATCGCAACGATATACAACGACAAACAAGGATGGTCATTTCAAAATGGTTGCAAAATTAAATGACACTATAATGTTTTCTTCCATACAATTCGTACCCAAAAGCATTGTAATCTCAACAGAACTAATGCAATCTAAAATACTTTTAGTACACCTTGAGGAGCAAATAAATGTCTTAAATGAAGTACTGGTAGGGAAAGTCTTAACTGGAGATTTACTATCTGATATTCAAAATACAGAGGGTAAAGCACCTATTAATTTTTATGATGTTGGTATTGTGGGGTATACAGGGAAACAGGCCACACAAAGTGAGCGAAGATTACATGAGGCTACCACAGGTGGCGGGTTTATGCCTCTAAACCCTATATTGAATGGCATTTCAGGAAGAACAAAAGAGATTAAGGAACATGTGCGAATTGAACGAAAAGATGCGCTTATGAGACGTATTAGGTCGGGCTTATCCGACGAATTTTTTGTTCTAAATCCATTGGATGAAGACGTTAGAATGGATTATTTTTATTTCTGTATGGATGACAAGGATTTTATGAATGCATGTAATAATAAAACAGACTTAGAAGTTCTGGTTTTTATGGAAAAGAAATATGTGCAATATGTCCAGAATAGAACGCAGAATAAGAATTGATTTTGGACGGTTTTTTAAGGATGGCTGTATGATAATGAAATCTAAGTGCAGGAGTTATTCCTATTAATGTATTTTTGCTAAAATTTAATGACGTTAGAATGTTAAGGACAATTATTTTTTTTATGCTTATACCTTTGCTTGCATTTTCAGGCATACATAAGTATTATATAAGTGTAACGCAAATTAACTATATACAAGATAAGGAAGCAGTTCAAATAACATCTAGGATTTTTATTGATGATTTTGAAAGATTATTGAGAGAACGCTATGATGATAGTTTAGTACTTGGAGGCGATAATGAGTCTAAAAATGTAGACCTTTATATGGGGCGTTATTTAAAAGAAAAACTAAAAATTAAAATAAATAGTAAAGCATCTCAACTCGTGTTTTTAGGTAAAGAATATGATGCAGATATTGTGCGCTGTTATCTTGAAATTGATAATGTCAAGACTATTGAAACCTTTGAAGTAAGTAATAGTCTATTATTTGATGTATTTGAAGACCAGCAAAATATTGTTAAGACAAAAATCAATGACAAACAGAAAAGCTTTATTTTCTATCCTCAAAAGGCAAGTGCAGTGTTAAAATTTAATTAAAATACGCTAAATGCCTGTCTAAATTATTACTTTCGAGAAATTTTTGTAAAAATTTGTTATCACAAAGCACGGAAAACGTGCTTTTTTATAATTTAATAGAAGAATATCAATGAGAAAAATTGCTTATAGCTGTTTCATGCTGGCTTTATTGTCCTCAGGACTTTATGCACAAGAGGACGTTCAGGAAGTAAAAGAAGTAAAAACGGGTCATAGAAATACCAATAAATTTAAACAATTATATGATGAGTTTTCTACGCCAAATATGTATCGGGCAGCCTCTGGTGCCCCAGGTTCAGCTTATTATCAGCAACAGGCAGATTATGAAATGGATATTGTATTAGATGATGAAAATGCTAGAATTTCTGGATTTGAAACCATTACCTATACTAATAATTCGCCAGACGAATTAAAGTACTTATGGGTGCAATTAGACCAAAATAAAAGAGCCGCAGATTCTAAGTCGCCATTAATTGAAGGAAGTGCTATTGCGCCTGTCATGCGACCTAAAGATTTTACTTCAAAATTTATGACCAAACCTTTAGAAAGAGGTTTTAATATATTGGAAGTAAAGGATACTAGTGGTAAACCGCTAACTCATATGATTAATAGAACCATGATGCGGATTGAATTGCCCAAAACCTTAAAACATGGAGAGAAGTATTCATTCTCAATTAAATGGTGGTATAATATAAATGACCATGTTAAAGAAGATGGACGTTCAGGTTATGAGTATTTTCCAAAAGATAAGAATAGAGCCTACGTTATTGCACAATTTTTTCCAAGAATGGCGGTATATAGTGACGTTGAAGGCTGGCAGAATTCACAATTCTGGGGGCGGGATGAGTTTGCCTTGCCATTTGGTGATTATGAGGTGAACATTACCGTACCTGCTGATCATGTTTTAGATGGAACTGGGGTTTTAATGAACCGCAAAGAGGTCTATTCAAAAACAATGATGAAGCGCTTTGAAGAAGCTAAAAAATCGTTTACTGAGCCTGTAATAATCGTTAGTCAGGAGGAAGTTGAGGCTAAAGAAAAAGGTTTTTCAAAAGAAACGAAGACCTGGAAACTAAAGGCAGAGAATGTTCGAGATTTCGGATTTGCCACTTCTAGAAAGTTTATTTTAGATATGATGGCCGTTAAGATTGGAGGGAAAGATAAAATGGCGGTGTCTTTGTATCCTAAAGAGGGGAACCCACTTTGGGAAGAATGGTCTACCAAGGCAGTTGCAAGTACTTTAGAATCTTATTCAAGAATGACTTTTGATTATCCATATCACAAGGCTATTTCAGTGCATGCCAAAAGACAAGGTATGGAGTATCCTATGATATGCTGGAATTATGGGAGACCTGCAGAGGACGGTTCTTATAGTGACCGCGTTAAGTATGGCATGATGGGAGTGATTATTCATGAGGTAGGACATAACTTTTTTCCTATGATTGTAAATAGTGATGAACGTCAATGGACTTGGATGGACGAAGGTTTAAACACTTTTGTACAGTATGTGGCAGAACAAGATTTTGGTGAAAAATACCCATCGGCATTGTCAGCAAAAGATGCACATTTTCCATCAGATAGAGGACCAGCAAAAATGATTGTACCTTACATGGGAGGGGATCAAGATTTTATTGCGCCTATAATGACTAAAGGTCTTAATACGTACCAGTTTGGAAATAACGCTTATGGCAAGCCAGCAACTGCGCTAAACATTTTGAGAGAAACAGTCATGGGCCGTGAATTATTTGATTATGCATTCAAAACCTATGCACAAAGATGGATGTTTAAACACCCTACTCCAGAAGACTTTTTTAGAACAATGGAAGACGCTTCCGCTGTTGATTTAGATTGGTATTGGAGAGGATGGTTTTATACTACAGACTGGGTTGATATTGGCATAAAAGATGTGAAAAAGTTTTATGTTTCAAATGAACCAAATGCCTATATGAGGGAAATTATGGAAGAAAGAGGCTATACCAGAGAGCAATTGGTACCTTTAGTATTTATGGTTGAAGAAGGCAGTGAAGACTATAAAGAGAGTATGAGTACTGGAAGTCTATTGGATAATGCCCAACCAGTAAAAGAATATCTCATGGATAATTTTACGGCTGAAGAACGTGAAAATATTAAAAGTCCGAAATACTTTTACAACATTACTTTTGAAAAACCAGGAGGTTTGGTTATGCCTATTATAGTGGAATATACTTATGCAGATGGTACAACTAAATTAGTGACCTATCCTGCGCAAATATGGAGGCTTAATGATAATGAAGTAAGCCAGGCTATTGCATCAGATAAGGAAATAGTTTCGATTATCATAGATCCTAATGAAGAAACAGCCGATATTGATACAACTAATAATTCTTGGCCAAAGAAAGCATCCGAGAGTGATTTTGATAAATTTAAACAAAAGGTTAAAGGATAAAACTTGAAAAAGCCGATTTTTAAAATCGGCTTTTTTTTATTCTAACAAAACAACTTACTATATTTGTGCTGTGATACAACAAGTAACATTCTTATTTATAAGTGGAGCAGAAATAGCTTTTATACTATTTATTGTCATTATGATTTTTGGTGCGGATAAGTTACCAGAAATAGCACGTGGTATGGGTAAGGGTATGCGAACCCTAAAGGACGCTACCAACGATATAAAACATGAGATAACCAAAACTGCGGATAGCAATGGCATCGATGTTACAGGTGTTACTTCCGATGTAAAAAAGGAATTGAACAAGGTAAAAGATGATTTAGAGGACTTTACGGGTTCAGTGAAGCGGAAATTTTAAATAGATCCATGTTTTTTATCGATTAATACGGTTAGTAGTTTTTCTTTGTCAATTAAATCAATCGCTTCAGCGATTTTTTTTATTTTAAATCTTAAGATTTTTTTTTGTTTTATAGCTTAGTTATCCCAAAACTAAGTATTTAGCCTATGAAAAAGAATGTAATTTATCGTATCCTGTCTTTATATTTTAAACGCAGATTAAAGGCTCTAAAAACCATAAAAAACCAAAGTAGGGCAGTAGAAGCTAGGGCTAACACGAACAAGAGCCTTGCTGAAAAGGAGCAACCATTGGCTTCAAATGTAAAAGTAGAACCTCTTGGAACTTCTGGGATAGAAAAGAACGATAAACTACACTATTCAAGAACTTTATTCCAAAAAACGAAGGACATAACCATATTGTTGGCAGAAGATAATAAGGATGAACAAAGTTTAATTAGTAGTTTAATTCAAAAGGAAAATTATAAAATTGATAGTGTTAAAAATGGATGGGAAGCACTCTGTGCTTTTGAAGCGGGGCAATATGATTTGATATTAATGGATATTAATATGCCTATCATGAATGGTGATGAGTCAACTATCGCCATACGTCAGCTAAATAGTCAAATACCGATAATAGCATTGACCAATGACATTTCTTATGATTTGTTTAAAGATAAGCTGAATTTGGGCTTCACAGATGTTATATCAAAACCATTAGATAAAGAATTACTTGTTAGAACAATAAGAAACTTAATTGCTTTAAAAGCAAATGCGCTTAGGGCTCGAACTGCCTTTGACAGTTTAACATGTGCCTCTTAAAGGTTGTAATTATATTTTTCTACTTATCGTTAAACCATCTCTAATAGGTAATACTACCGTTTCAACCCGTGTGTCTGCTTTTAGTAAGGCATTGTATTTTATAAGTGCAGGTGTTGAAGTATCATCTTTTTTAAAGGATTTTTCTAAAACTTTTCCACTCCATAATACATTATCCGATAAAATAATACCTCCAGTATTGAGCCTATCAATAATCACATGAAAGTAATTGGAGTAGTTCTCTTTATCGGCGTCAATAAAGACTAAATCAAAAGTTTTATCTAGTTTGGGTATAATATCTAAAGCATCTCCTAAATGTTGATGAATTTGAGCTCCATATTCTGATCGATCGAAATATTTTCGTTGAAAGTAAACCAATTCTTCATTAATATCAATGGTATGTAATGTGCCAGAATCTTGTAAACCTTCAGCTAGGCATAGGGCGGAATAACCTGTATAAGTTCCAATTTCAAGAATGCTTTTAGGGTTCACTAATTTGGAAATCATACTTAATATACGACCTTGATAATGGCCGCTAAGCATTCTGGGCTGTAATATTTTCTGATAGGTTTCACGTGTTAATTGTTGTAGTAAAACAGGTTCATTTTCAGAATGTTCTACCACATAGTCATCCAAGTTTTCTGCTATAAAATGCATTAATTTAAAATTCTTTTTATTAGTTTTTCTTTTTCTGCTTGATTATCGCCACATAACCATTGAATCACATTATCCTCCCAAATGGCATGATATTGGTCTTGGTTAATGATCTCTCTTTTCATGGCCAAGTCTAATATTTTTCCGGGGTAGGAAGACTGCTTATCGCTCTCCATTTCACCAAGTGGGTAGGGATCATCTAGTCCCATAATAACTTGTTTTGAGCCGTGATTTCTAATTAGTAATTCTAAACCACCCGTATCATGAACCAAAGTGTCAAAGAAGATGTTTTTATGGCCAACAGCTTTCCTAGGGTGGTGCTTGCCTTCAAATAAATCTGGTCTGCCATCAAAGCCTTGAATACGTCGTCCTAAATTAATTTGGGCCAATTGTCCACCATGTGCAAAACAAGTGCGCATATTAGGGTATTTTTCTTGATACCCATTTAAGGTTAAAAAATGATAGGCATCGGCACATTGTGCTAACATCCAAATTAAATGGAAACGCCATGAGGTGTTTTCTAGTTTTATGAATTTTTCGCCATCATAGGGATGTATTTCTACGGCCAAATTATATTGATTTGCCAATTCAAAAATTGGTTCGTTTTCTTCATCAAATATGCAGCGCCAAGTGCCAATAGTGTCCATATAATGTGTTGGCAAGCACAATAGTTGCATACCATGTTGTTCGACGCAGCGCTCAATTTCCCAACAAGCACTTCTTACAAAACCCGGGTGTACCACAAAACCGCAGGTGAATTTACTAGGGTGTTCATGCTGAATACCGGCATTAAAATCATTTTGGAATCTAAGCGCCTTTTTCATTTCTTCAACACGCAAACCATTACCATATAACTGCGAAAGATTTAGAACAACTGCATGATCTAGCTTATTGTGTGCCATCCATTCTAGTTTTTCATCTAAAAAGAAACTAGAATCAGTAACAGGCCGTTTCCAATCTTTTTGTAGCATAAACTTTCGGTCTTTATCTACCCAAAAAATCCCCTTTTCATGCATGAAATCAGGAATCTCTTCCGGGTACGGAAGTAAATGGGAATGACCATTAATTCTAAGTTTTCGCTTTTCCATGTTGTCATTGCGAGGCACTAGCCGTGGCAATTTGTTTATTATTAAAAGATTACTTCGTCATAACTTCCTCGAAATGACGTTTTTTATTTTAATCTATTTTTACTTTTTTAGGTGGTTCCATGATTTCTCCACAATTGGGGCAGCTTCGTTTGTTCTTATCGCTGTAATAGGTGTCAAAAATTTTGGGCATATCGGTTTCAATATTCTCTAAGGTAAAATCCTCTTCATAGAGTTTAGTAACACAGTGTTCACAAAACCAAAGTAAGGCATCACGCATGCCTTCCGGTCTTTTATATTCTATAACCAATCCAACGGTGTTAGGGCCACGTTGCGGAGAGTGTGGTACTTTTGGAGGTAATAAATAAATATCGCCCTCCTTTATATGTACATCTTTAGGCGTGCCGTTGTCAATTATTTTTAAAACAATATCTCCTTCAACTTGATAAAAAAACTCTGGAGTTTCGTTATAGTGATAATCTTTTCTATTATTAGGCCCACCAACAACCATGACGATAAAATCACCATCTTTCCATACTACTTTATTCCCAACAGGGGGCTTTAGTAAATGCCTGTTTTCTTCAATCCAAGCTTTAAAATTTATGGGTGATGTTAAATGACTCATGCTCTTTGTTTTTTTTTCTGCCCCCTCTGAATCCTATTGTCAAGCTAAACTTAAGCTGACTATAATCATTCACGCAGATTGTGTTTCTAAAATTAAGTAAAAAAATAAAAGAAACGCGCTCATTTCCTATGCATTTCTTATATTTTATTTAGATACATTTTGTTCGGCCACCATCAACAGGTATACTTGTGCCATTTACATATGCGGCCGATTCGCTTGCTAAAAACACCAGTACGTTGGCTAATTCTTCAGGGGTAGCAAAGCGTTTAATTGGAGTGTAATTTTTCATTATTTCTGTCATTTCCTCAGCCGAAGTTTCTTCAAAATCTGCTTTTATTTTTATAATTTCGGTGAGGCGCTCTGTTGCTGTAAAACCCGGTAATACGTTATTTACTGTAATGCCAAATTGAGCCAATTCAAAGGATAGGGTTTTACTCCAATTGCCAACCGCACCTCTAATAGTATTGCTCACACCAAGACCTTCAAGAGGCTCCTTAACAGACGTAGAAACTATATTAATAATTCGGCCAAAACCAACTTCTTTCATAAAAGGTACAGTAGCCTGTGCTAATAAATGGTTACATTTTATATGTTGATTAAAAGCATTTTCAAATTCAGATAATGAGGCATTTAAAATATTACCCGGTCTTGGGCCGCCGGTATTGTTGACTAGGATATGAAACCCATGCTCTTTTTCTATAAAATTAAGGACTTGCTCATGCAATTCTCTGGGGTTTGAAAAGTCGGCAACAATATAATTGTGGTTGCCATGTTTTGGCAATTCGGCTAAAACAGCTTTAAGCTTTTCTCTATTTCTAGCAACAAGGGTAATGTTTACGCCTTCTTCGGCTAGGGCTAATGCCGTTGCCTTTCCTATACCTTGAGTGCTTCCGCATACTAATGCATTTTTGTTATTGAGTTTTAAATCCATAATTATTAGTGTGTTTTGTTAGCTTGGGGGTTTAGTTTTTCCATCAGATTTTCTGGACTTTTAATCGCTGTAAAGCCAAATTTAGAATAAAGTGTATGAGCATCCTTTGTGGTAAGCATCCATTTTTTAACCGCTTGTAGTTCAGGGAATGTCATAATGTGATTTATCAGTAATTTAGCATAGCCATTTTTTTGTTCGCTAGCTACGACAAAAACATCCAAAAGATAAGCAAAAAATACTTTGTCTGTCATAACCCTAGCATAAGCTATTTGTTGATTGTTTTTAAATAAACCAAAGTTAATGGTGTTTTCTGAAGCTTTTTTTTGCTCTTCAAAGGTTCTTGATAGGCCCCAATATGAATGTTTAATAAAGTCATGAATGCGCTCTAAATTCATGTCATTAAAATTTGATGAAATATAAATATTGTCTGTTATTTTATGCATAAGGATCTATATAGGAGTTTCTTAGGTACTTTTAAAACCGGCAATTTCATTATCTGCCAGAATAGCTTGAGTTTCTTGATTTATTATTTCTAAAGTACGTTTTAAGTCATCTTGTAACTGTATACGGCCACTATGTAATAGGTTTAAAATAGCTTTATCCTGTGCCCGTCCTTTTAGCATGGCTTCTCGATAGCCCATGTCTTCATTAAACGTAACCATTGAATATTTAGAGACATAGGCGTTTGGAAACGCCTTTTCTAAGGCCATTTCTAACTTACGCTTTTCTTGAAATATGGGGTTGGCTACATGGTCCTTCATTTCGTGGAAATTATCGATAGCCAAATCAGCAATAGCATCTGTATCTTTTTTTCTACCTCGAGCATAGGTCTTGCATATCTCTTCCCAATTTTTAAGTTTCATATCCAAAACCTTGTCAAATTCTATAACATCTTCAAATGATGCATTCATACCTTGTCCGTAAAACGGTACAATAGCATGTGCGGCATCACCCATTAAAAGGGTGTTTCCTTTGTAGTGCCAAGGCGCACATTTTATGGTGCCCAATGGTGCCGTAGGGTTTTTAAAAAAGTCATCCAATAGATTTGGCATTAAGGCTAAAGCGTCCGGAAATTCGTTTTTAAAAAACTCTAATACTACAGCTTCTTTTGTAAGATTATTAAAGTTGTATTGCCCCTCATCATAGCTTAAAAATAGGGTCACGGTGAAACTACCGTCTAAATTGGGTAATGCAATGAGCATAAAACTTCCGCGAGGCCATATATGCAATGCGTTTTTGTGTAATCTAAAATCACCATTTTCTTTTGAAAGAATACATAATTCTTTATAGCCATGCGTTAAATAGTTTTGGGAAAAACTGAATAGAAATTTTTTAGCTAAATAGTAACTTTTTCGCAAAACTGATCCTGCGCCATCCGTACCGATAATAATATCAGCATCTTCTACAAACACATCCTGTGATTTATAATCTTTGAATAGGGCTGTTGTTTTTTCAAAATCGACGGACTGACATGCTTGGTCAAAATAGATGCTGACATTTTCATGTTTTTCAGCTTCATTCAAAAGTAAAGCATTTAAATCGCCACGAGAAATCGAATTAATAAATTCATGAGGTCTGCCGCTGTAATTGGATTGAAAGGTATTACCATGTGCATCATGAATCATGCGGCCATGCATAGGTATGCAGAGTTGTTTTACTTGTTTTTCCAGACCTACCAGCTTTATAGCCTTATAGCCACGATCAGAAAAAGCTAAATTTATAGATCGTCCAGCACTGATTTCAACCTTGCGTAAATCAGGTCGCTTTTCATATACAGAAACGTTAAATCCTCTTTGACCTAAGCGCAGCGCCAAAAGACTCCCACAAAGTCCTGCTCCAATAATGAGTACGTTCTGTTTATTGTTCATTTAAAATTGATTTTAGTTTTTCAACAAGATGGTACACATCTGTAAAAGAGTTGTATAAGGGAACGGGAGCACAACGAATAACATCAGGCGCTCTCCAGTCGCTAATTACGCCTTCATTTGTAAGTTTATCATGTAAAGCTTTATTGGCGTTTTTTACTTGAATAGATAGTTGGCACCCCCGCTCATTTGTGTTGTATGGGGTAATTATTCGTATTGTGTTTTCTCCGAGTTGCTTGAGTAGAAATTCTAAATACCCAGTTAACTTATTTGACTTAGTAATCAATTTAGACATACCAACCTCATGAAACATGTCAAGAGAGGCTTTTATCGCCGCCATCGATAGTATAGGTGGGTTACTGAGTTGCCAACCTTCAGCACCAGGTAACTGGTCAAATTCATCCCGCATATTAAAGCGTGTTTGTTTATTGTGACTCCACCATCCAGTAAAACGATTTAAATCCTTTTTATGGGCATGGCGTTCGTGAACAAAACAACCGCCTAAACTACCGGGGCCCGCATTTAAATATTTATAAGTACACCATACCGCAAAATCGGCACCGGAGTCATGAAGATTTAGAGCAACATTACCTGCCCCATGAGCACAATCAAAGCCTACAACACAATTGTATTTATGACCAAGCTGAGTGATGCGTTTTAAGTCAAGAAACTGCCCTGTGTAATAGTTAACTCCACCAATTAAAATAAGTGCAATTTCGTCGCCTTGCTCTTCAAGAATAGTTTCTAAATCTTCGTGTCTTAAGAGGACTTCACCTCGTCTTGATTTCCATAAAACAAGGCCTTCATTATCATCAAAACCATGATGACGTAATTGGGATTGTACGGCATACTTATCAGAAGGGAAGGCGTCACTCTCGATTACTATTTTAAAGCGTGTTTTAGATGGCTTATAAAAAGAAACCATCATAAAATGCAGGTTGGCCGTTAGGGTATTCATAACAATGACTTCTTGAGATTTTGCCCCTACTATTTGAGCCATTTTATCAGTGAGAAGTTCATGGTAGGATAACCAAGGTGTTTTGCCTTGAGTATGACCTTCAACACCCAAATTCGCCCAATCTTCGAGTTCTTCATTGATATAAGACTTTGTGGATTTAGGTTGCAGTCCTAACGAATTTCCTGTCATATAAATCCAATTATTACCTGCTGCATCTTTTGGTATATGAAATTGCTGTCTGTAGGCCTTCAAGTCGTCTTTTTGATCTTGTTCTAAGGCGTAAGCAACCCCTAATTTATAATCGGACAATGGCTTGGGTTTTTAAGGTTTCTAACAAAAATAAGGATTAAAACTTTAGAAAACACGCTAGAAATACTTCCATTTCATTCCTTTGATTTTTCGTATATTTAGTAAAAACTTAAAGCTATGAGTAAAATAAGGGAATATTCGAACGGAGAGACCACTGTAGTGTGGGAAGCTGAAAGATGCATTCATTCGGCTATTTGTGCCAAAGGGTTGCCCGAAGTATTTCGACCAAAATTAAGACCTTGGATTAAAATAGATGCCTCAAAAACGGAAACTATTATTGATCAGGTTAAACAATGTCCTTCCGGCGCACTTAGATTCTATATGAATGCTAAAGAGGATAAAACAGCAGAAACCTTAGAGACTAAAGTAGAGGTATTAGAGAACGGGCCTTTATTAGTTTATGGTACACTCCAAGTTGTTGCTAAGGACGGATCTTCTGAAACAAAAAATAAAACAACGGCCTTCTGCAGATGTGGTGCTTCTAAAAATAAGCCCTACTGTGATGGAGCTCATGTGGAAGTAGCATTTAAAGGCTAGAATAAAAAGACAAAGCGCTTAAACCATTGATTTAAGCGCTTTGATATATATAGACGCATGACGCGGAAAATAAATATTATATTTTATATACGTATTGGGGTATTAAAAAGATTTCGTTAAAACAAAAATTAATTAATTATTCTAAAATAACAGCAATATTCGTTAAGGTTAAATTCCAATCTGAACCTTCTTTTTTATGATCACTCGCTAACATTAACCCATTATAGTTTTTATAATTTTCAAAAGTGTTCATTAGTGAAGCCTTGTCCTTATTTCCTTTCCTAAACACCCATTCTTTTATAATAAAATCATCTGCATAGTAAATGTCATAAGCATCACCTGGTGTATAGCCACCTTCTGTAGGGTAGGTTAGGGTAATTTTATTCAAAGTCAACTTGCTTATTGGAGCTTGCTCTTTTTCTGGCTGAGTAATTGTAGCACTTTTATCCCAAACTAACTGAAAGGGAATTAGTAACCAAAATTTATCATTTATAAAAGCTCTATCTGCCTTGAGTGAAATGCTATCTATCGTTTTTCTGTTGTAACTAAGGCTGTCTTTTTCTGTACGGAGTGTAACCGTATCAGATTTTGGAGACCATGACCAATGGCGGTTATTATTAAACGTAAACTGTATTTCTGAAACATGCTTCCAATTCTTAAAACCATGGGCATTCGCTATTTTTTGTGCTATGGATAGCTCGGGTTGGGTATTTGAACTAACAGGTGATTTTTGGGTTTCTTTACAATTTGTTACAAGAGCAAAAGCCAAAATAGTGTAAAATAGAATTTTCATAACTTAGTTTTTTTGTAAAGATATAACTTGAGCATGACTACCAATAAAAAATATTTCGAAACTAATAAAGCCACTTGGAATTCCAAAGTTAAAATACATGCGAAAAGTGATATGTATAATATGCAAGCTTTTAAAAATGGAGCCTCATCATTACAGACCTATGAGTTAGAAGCGCTTGGCAATGTAACTGGGAAATCATTATTACATTTACAGTGTCATTTTGGTCAAGATACGCTTAGTTGGAGTAGAATGGGAGCCCAATGTGTTGGCGTGGATTTGAGTGATGAGGGTGTTAATTTGGCAAGGCGTCTCAACGACGAATTGAAATTAGACGCAGAATTTGTATGCTGTAATGTTTTAGATACTTCAAGTTTTATTAGCGACACATTTGATATTGTGTATACCAGTTATGGTGTTATAGGTTGGTTGCCAGATTTAAAACCTTGGGGTCAAATGATTGCAGAACGCTTAAAAAAAGGAGGTACCTTTTTTATGGCAGAATTTCATCCAATAGTTTGGATGTTTGATTATTTAGAAGATTCCTTGAAAATGAAATATGGCTACATGCAAGACGAAGTTATTTATGAGGAGTACGAAGGTACCTATGCCAATGAAAATGCCGCTATGATAAGTAAAGAATATGCTTGGAATCATGGTTTGGGGGAAGTCGTTTCTGCATTAACTAACGCCGGTCTACAAATTGAGTATTTAAAGGAGTTTCATGAAAGCCCTTATGATGTATTACCAAATTTAGTTCAAACTGAATCTGGAATGTATGAAACCAAGGATAAATTATATCCATTAATTTTTACCTTAAAGGCTACAAAAAGATAAGTTTTTTGGAATTGAAACCTATAGGTTTAAATGCAACATTTTTATACACAATTACACCAAAAACAATTTGGGAAGATAAAATTATATTGTACATTCGTTAAACTAACAACCAGAATAAACTTTATAATTATGAACAAAACTTTTTTATTAGTAGTATGTTTTATTACTTGTTTTACAGTCAATGTTTTTGGTCAAGCCAGAAGCGAGTTGAATATTGGGTTAATAGGTGTTAATTACGAAATACCTGTGCACAAAGATATTACTATCGCACCTGGGGCTTCAACCAGTTTAGACTTTGATTGGATAACATTAAATGTGAAAGGAAATTATTATTTTGATAATTTATTTGATTTAACTGCTGAGGCTTGGGATGTATATGGTGGTGTAGGTGCAGGTTATGCCATTTATAGTGGAAGTGGTAATACCAGTAGCGGATTTGATATTGGTCTCCATGTTGGTGGACGATGGTTTTGGAATGACAAATGGGGTGTATATTTAGAGCTTGGAGGCGCCAGTACTCAAGGTGCAACAGGCGGTATTGGTGTGACAATGAAACTGTAATATACCAGATAAATAAAAAGATAAAAAAGAGCTTCATAATTGAAGCTCTTTTTTTTTTCCTGTTTTTCATTGAGTTCATAGCTGGGGTGTTATGACTTAATGTAGTCAAAGGAAGCTTGTGCTTTCGTATTAGCTCTTTCAGGAATATACTACCATAAGATACTTTGTTTTTTGAAAGCTTATAATTCATGAGGCATTTGGATTGTATTTAATAAAATGCTTGTATTTTGGTACTTATAATGTTCAAGCACATTCATCCATATAAGCCTTTTATAAAAACAGATACCACAAAATTAATAGTGGGTACGCTGCCACCTCCGAGATTTTCAACGGGTGCATTATTAGAAAAAGATGTAGATTTTTGTTACGGCAGTTATTACAATTCGCTGTGGTTATTTATTGATGAAATTTATAATTTGAATTTGAGATATAATAATTCTCAAGAAGCTATTGAAGAGCGCAAACAGTTTCTAATTAAAAATAAGATTGGCGTTTGTGATATCGTTGCTAGCTGTGAACGGGATAAAATAGATGCTTCTGATTTGGGGATGAAAAACATTAAACTCCGAGATATTATTTCTTATTTAAAAGCGTACCCCAAAATAGAAACCTTATTGTTTACTGGTGGTAATAGTAAAAACGGACCTGAATATTTTTTTAGAAAACATTTGAAAGATCATAATCTGAAATTGAAATTGATTTCAAATGAAGTACCGCGAATACATGAATTTCTTTTGCCAAACAAACGCACAGAAAATTATAAATCGCCTAGAAAAATTAGAACGGTTTCTTTAACCTCAAGCTCTGGAGCTGCTAATATTTCTATTAGTAGATTACCTCTTTACAAACAGCTAAAGGCTAGTATTCCTGGTTTCAACACCTTTGATTTTAGAGTGATGCAGTATAGTGCGTTTTTGTAAAAGGTTTGTTTAGGATATGAATATAAGGTGGTTTTATTTTAATGCATAACGATTAAAAGGAATTTGACCGATTGGGGATATAATGATAGATTGGAACACGATTAAATTGGTCTTAAAATACGTTTGACATTACCCTACTTATAATACTATCAAATTAATATGAGTTTCTTTTAGAACATGACGATTCATTGTGATATAGCTATCTTAGTGTTTTGGAAAATAATAGTATTAAGATGATAAATTAAACTTTAGGAATTACAAAATATTATGTACGGTACTTGTTCCCGTCCTTACTTGTAGAATAAAAATTGAAATATGATGATTTTTAAAAATAACAACAGATTGCTACAATGTTTTCTCTTTATATGCCTAGTAATTCCAATGCTTGTCCAAGGCCAAGAGTCAGAAATTCGATCTATGGATGATATAGTTGAACAGACGGTCTTACCTCATCTAAGGGCATTGATTCATAAGCTAGATAACGAACGATTGGACTTTGAGTTAGACGGTGTAAGAACATTTGATAAGCCTCATAATTTTCTGCCTGGAAAAATAGCCTTAGGGTTTTCATACCTTATTTTAGCTACACCAAAAACTGCCCCAGAGTTTGATACATATATACACAGTTACAACGATCTGGCTAAAATGACTTTAGATATGGATAATGTCAAGTGGGGTGCATATTATTATATGTTGGCTATTTACCGTTTGCAAGAGGCGGGTTTGTTAGACCAGGTGTTGGATAAGGATACACTTGAGATATTGAAAGTTAAATTGGACTGGCGGAAATTTGTATCCATTCCCGAATATAAACTGCAAGAAGGTGTGCCTACAAACTATTATGGCGTTGCCTTTTCTATTGCCCGGCTGCGGTTTCTTATGGGCTGGGAAACTGAAGCTGGGAGTAATAAGTTGCTAGAAATAATGCTCAGTCATATTGATGAGCATTCAGGGGTATATGGGTTTTCTGATGAAACAGAGGGTGAAGGACGTTTTGATCGCTATAGTATCGTACTGATTGCTGAACTGTGTGCTAGATTTCTGGATACAAATGCTGAGGTTCCTAAAATGCTCAATGAACGCATGCGTAAATCAGTAGATTTTATTTTGCCACTTATGAATCAAACCGGGGCAGGTTTGCAATACGGTAGAAGCATTGGGCCTTATGGCGATGGAATTTTTGGAGAAATTTTATCAACGGCAGCTATGATGGGGATTCTTTCGGTAGAAGAAATGGAGGCAGGATACGCGTTTCAGACTAAAGTGACCGAACGACTGATGAATTTTTGGTACGACTCAGAAATGCAATCCATAAATTTTTGGGAAAATGGACGTCTAACAGATCCCTATCGCAACAAATCTCGCATTCTTGATGAAAATTTGAGTTTAATTCATCAACATCTTTCAAGTTATAATTTTTGGAAACAACTTGGATATACGAGCAAACGCCCTGGTTCTGAGTTTAGCTCATGGTTAATGACCCTACCTAGATATAATTTCACGTGGTTTGCAAAGGGTAAGTATGAACGAGCACACTTAACAATTCGAGACAATAATCAGGTAATCGAACTTCCTATGGTAGGAGGGGGAAAGGGGTTTCATGAAATTAATTCATATTTCCCTATTCCATATTCCATAGATATGGTTCAAGGTAGTCCCTTTAGGAGATACCCACAATTGCTTCCGCAGTTAACCTTAGAAGATGGTGTTGTAGTTGAGCCGCTCTCGTTTTTTAAATCTATCAGGACAGAAGAAGAAGGATCAAAGCTTATCGTTCGGATTAAGCAGGTTGAACTTGATAGGGTGAAACTATCCGATGGGTATTGGAGAGAACGCATACCAAAGCCCGAAAATCGTATTTCTGTGGAAACAACCTATGTGTTTGATTCTGGAAGTATGACCAGAACGGATTATATTACTCCTAATAAACCACTCAAGAATGTTACCCTTTCTATGGAGTTTGCCGGTTTCTCTACGGATGGGGTTGTTAATGGCAATACTGTAAATTATGGTGATGGCGTTGTTCAATCCTTTGAAACTAAGGGTTATCAAAACATTACTGTAGAACCTCTTGAGATGAGTACTAAATATGCTTCTCCTGTTGGTGCCATGTCTTCGCTGGTAAAGGTATCATCAAAACTGGATAACTTTTCTGAGCCTATTACCGTATCATGGACCTTGAACTATCAAAACTAATCTGCCTTTAATTTAGAAATAATGGTGCGCACATCTTTAGTTTCAAATTTTTGCATGAGTCGCAATAAAAACGTAATTATTCGTGAATTAGGAGCTTGTATAAGTTTGCTCAGCTGAAGAACAACATGGTCTATTTTATGAATCGCTTCTTCTTCATGACCTTCGCCTAATGACCAAATGAGATTTGCTGAATTCCAAGATTGCTCTCGTGCTTTTCTCATGCTAAAATCAATAATCTGTTCATCTTTGTTCCTGCCAATGACGTCAAGAATAAACATTAGGGGTGACACCCTACTAAGTCGACTTTGTAACTCGTTAGTTATTTTTTGAAGAATGTCGTTAACCTTATTGAAATCGGCTTCAATGTTACTAATTTCAAGACCAGTCATGATTTTTGCGGTAGAAACACCAAGGTCTAGGTTGATATGTGCGTTCATGCCTAACAAGATGTGTTGTAAAATGGTTAGTGGTTCAGTAGCTTGGCTAAAGGCATAAGCCCAAACAGCGCTTACCGTTTGCCCATTTTTAAAGTCTCGGTAAGCATCCAGATACATGTTAGCAAAAGCCACATCTAGAATTTCTAGGCGCTGATTATCCTCAAAATTACCTAAAGCAATTTCTGAAGCAATCTCAGCCGTTGTCCGTCTGTAGATATAAGCAAATAGTCCCAATCTACTGTTGGAAGCTATACTCTCATCAATTATGGCGTCAAGCTGCTCTAGGACTTGCTGTATGTTAGTTGCGCGTGGCATGGTTTAAATATATTAAATAGGTCTTTGCTTGGCGTATTTGAGTGTTTAAGCTTATAATTTAGTAAATAAAAAACAAAAAGGTAATCAGTGGGTCTATGAATCATTAGTGCGGTAGAAGAAATCTAACGCGTGGATTCTTTCAGTTTTACTATGGTTGGGTTTTCACAAGGGTTATTTTTTAAATTTTTGCCCCAGTATTTCTGAATGCGTCTTTCTTCCTTCTCTAATTATTATTTTAATAATTTCTTCAATGTCTTTCTTTGTGGTTCTAAAATTGACGACACAAGCTCGTAAGGCGTACATTTCTTTTATAACAGCATTAGATAAAAACAACTCACCACCAGTTTGTAATTTATTCAATAATAGTTCATTTAGTTTGTTTAAATATGCTTTGTCCTTTTCACCCTTTGTTGGAACATATCTAAAAGTGGTTATACTTAAATTTTGAGAAATAGCCTCTAGTTCAGTATGTTCTTTAGCGAGTCTAAACAATAACTCTGAGAGTTCAATGTCTTCATTTATGAGTTTTTGATAACCACTTTTGCCAACTTGCTGTAATGATAACCAAACCTTTAAAGCTCTAAAGCCCCTTGAGTTTTGAAGCCCATATTCATAAAAATTTTGAGCAATTTCGTCTTCACTAGTGGTGAAG
Source organism: Algibacter mikhailovii (assembly GCF_014651495.1). Taxonomy (GTDB): domain Bacteria; phylum Bacteroidota; class Bacteroidia; order Flavobacteriales; family Flavobacteriaceae; genus Algibacter_E; species Algibacter_E mikhailovii. Next base: position 254,630 of record NZ_BMWZ01000004.1, on the reverse strand, counting down.
TTATAATATTCAGGATGAGAGCTATAAGTGTCTATCAAATGCTGAGGGTTTTTAACCAAAGTACAACCCGCTTCAAGAGGACTGTATAACCATTTATGCGGATCAAGAGCAATGGAATCTGCTTCAGATGCGCCATCAAATAAGTCTTTGTATTTTGGTATAATTGCAGCCGGAATACCATAGGCTCCATCAATATGAAACCATAAATCATATGTTTTACAAATGGCGGAAATTCCTTTGAGATTATCAACAACGCCAGTACTTACATCTCCAGCAGTTCCTATTACCATTATAGGTTGACAATTATTGTCCAGATCCTTTTTAATGGTTTTTTCTAGAATTACATTGTCCATTCTATTTGAAGCATCCGTTTGAATCCAACGAATTGATTTGGTGCCTAGACCAAATAAAATTACAGCTTTCTCAATCCAAGTATGCGTGGTTTTAGAACAATACACTGTGAGTTTTTTGGATGTGTTTGATAGGCCGTTTTCCTTTATATTTTTAGGTGATTTAGCTGTCCTGGCAGCTAAAAACGCTGTAAAATTAGCCATATTTCCACCGCTAACTAGTAACCCGCCGTAGTCTGTGGAAACACCGATAAATTCTGCCAACCATTGAATGGTTTGTTTTTCAATCTCTGTGGCCATAGGGCTTAAAATATGCGCACCAACGTTTGGATTGATAGATGCTGCTAATAAATCCCCTAAAGCTCCAATAGGAGAGGCCGACGACGTTATATATCCCAAAAATTTAGGATGCCCATTAAATAATGAATGATTAAGTAATAGATCCGTTGCTCTGGTTAATAGTTCTTTAGCAGGAATACCTTTTTCAGGTAAATGAGTGTTTCCTAATATATGTTGCAACTGACTTGGACTTTCGTTGGGTGTTAAAGGTTTATTCTTAATGTTTGCAATAAAATCAGAAATATCATCAATTAGTTGATGTCCTATTTTTTGAAACTCATCTTTGTCGATTTCAATGGAATTAACTCTGTTTTCTGTCATAATAGTATGTTTGTCCTAAGGTGTTACTACAATCTGAAGAAGAATTATTTTAATGTTTGAAATCTAAAAGTTAATCCTTAATAAGTCAGTCGTTTCAGATCGTTTGAGCTTAGTGGAATTCCATATCTCTAATTGTTTGAACGCTATGATTGACTAATAAATGAAATTAAAAATAATTCCTTTCATTACAGATTGGTTGTGTTAAATGTATCGCCTTGTGAAATATCACCTGTTTCAAACCCTTTCTTAAACCAACGCATGCGCTGTTCAGAAGTGCCATGGGTAAATGAATCTGGCACCACTCTTCCTGATGCATTTTTTTGTAAACGGTCATCTCCAATGGCATTGGCAGCATTTAAAGCTTCTTCTAAATCTCCGGTTTCCATCATTTGGGTCATTTGTTGTGAATGATGCGCCCAAACCCCCGCAAGAAAATCGGCTTGAAGTTCTAATTTAACAGAATACTTATTGTATTCGGTTTGACTCACTTGCCCACGTAATTTATTCATCTTATCTGTAATTCCCATAATTTTTTGAATGTGGTGCCCTACTTCATGAGCTATAACATAGGCTTGAGCGAAATCACCTGGAGCATTCAGTTTGCGCTCCATGTCATTAAAAAAGCTTAAATCGATATAGAGTTTTTCATCTCCTGGACAGTAAAAAGGACCAGTGGCACTTGACGCATTGCCGCATGCCGAAGACACAGAACCTGTAAAAAGAACTAAGGTTGGGTTGCGGTAATTATTTAAAAGGCTATTCCATACGTCTTCTGTATTTGCAAGTATGGTGGCACTAAAGGCAGCCAATTCATTTTCTTTTTCAGACCCCTGATACGGTGTTGAGGATTCGGTTAGCGGTGCACCGCCAGTAAAGAACTGACCCAAGATATTCAAAGGATTATTACCCGTTGCAAAGGATACAACTAAAAAGATACCAACAATAACTAATCCCGTTTTTGAAAACAAAAGCTTAATTAATGGGCCTAATAGCATAGGATTAAAACCACCTAATCCACGTCCGGGACTGCTTTGCCCTCGTCTGTCATCAATGTTTGAACTTCTTCTTCTACCACGCCATTTCATAATACTTCTTTTTTTTATTAAAATTTACCATTCCAAGTTAGTTATAATTTAAAAGCGAGTAAAGTATATTAATAAAAAAAAGAGAATTTGAATAACTTAAGCAGGGGCCATGGCTTACAAGTTATCTGTTTTTATTAGAAGGCCTGTGTGTTTTTGGTAGGTTGTATAAAGTAAGTGTGTTTACTGATTGTTTTTGTTATAAAATCAAGCGGATGAGATAAAAAGGGGCACTCCATAAAATAAGCGTACATTTGCGGCTTAATAGAAAAAGGGGTGATATAAGAATTGCATTGTCATCTCAACAAGTCTTTTACGGACTATCTCAAACAATTTATATGTCATTTAACTCTTTAGGCTTATCCGAGGCCCTGCTAAAAGCGATTAGCAAAAAAGGATATACAACCCCAAGTCCAATTCAACAGAAAGCCATTCCACCGGTGTTATATGGACACGATGTATTGGCGTCTGCACAAACTGGAACCGGAAAAACAGCCGGTTTTACATTACCGCTATTACACCTTCTTTCTGAAAATCCGAAGCAAAAATATAGACCAATACGAGCCTTAATCTTAACGCCAACACGTGAGTTAGCAGCGCAAGTTTATGCTAATGTTAGAGAATATAGCGAGTTTTTAAATTTAAGGAGTGCCGTTATTTTTGGTGGTGTAAACCAAAAACCACAGGCCGCAACCATTCGTCAAGGCGTTGATATTTTAGTAGCAACGCCAGGTCGTTTATTAGATTTACAAAATCAAGGTCTATTATCATTAAAACGAGTTGAAATATTTGTTTTAGATGAGGCAGATCGTATGCTAGATATGGGTTTTTTAAGAGATATCGAAAAGGTTATTAAAAGTATGCCGGAGAAACGTCAGAATTTGATGTTTTCTGCAACATTTTCAAAAGATATTAAAAAATTAGCTCACGGTATTTTAAATCATCCCGTTCAAGTGGAAGCAACTCCTGAAAACACCACTGTTGATGCCATTAATCAAAAAGTGTACAGAGTAGCTAAAGGTTTAAAAACGGGCTTGATTATTAAATTGATTTCTGAAGGTGACTGGAAGCAAGTCCTGGTTTTTACAAGAACAAAGCACGGCGCAAACAAACTTTGTGAAAAAATGGGCAAAGCTGGAATTACGGCAGCAGCCATTCATGGAAACAAAAGTCAGGGTGCTAGAACGAAGGCGCTATCGGGTTTTAAAAGTGGTAGAGTTCGGGTATTAGTAGCCACAGATATAGCAGCAAGGGGATTAGATATCCCACTGTTACCACACGTGATAAATTTTGAACTACCTAATATACCGGAGGATTATGTGCATAGAATTGGTAGAACGGGTAGAGCAGGAGCAAAAGGAGAAGCCCTATCATTGGTAAGTGCTGATGAGACGACTTTTTTACGAGATATTCAAAAATTAATCGAAATCAAACTTCCTGTTGAGGTTGTTGAAGGTTTTGAACCCGATCCTAATGCTTCTACGGCACCTATTAAGCAAGGCCAGGGGCGTAATAGAAATAATTCAAGAAAAGGAGGGAGTTCTAGAAATTCTAGGAACTCTGGACAAAATAAATCTAGAAGTAATGCGTCTAGGTCTTCTAGAGGAAGAAATGATAGAAGAAATTAATAGCTGATGCAACAGGTAATAAAAGATAAAATTATAGAAGTTTGTAATAAAAAGATCGAACAGAAAGGGGAAGGTGTTGGTGTCTCTTTTTATGCGTTTTTCAAGAATAAAAATGACAATCCAGAGTTGTTAATGGAAGCGGCGCAATGGTGGATTATGGAGCATAAGTTGGATCATTTTGAAAAAGCCTCAAAAATAAAAGATTTGGTAAATGGAGTCACAACCAAATAATCCTTTGCATGGTGTTAAGCTAGAACAAATTATTAATGAGCTTGTGGCACATTATGGTTGGGAATATATGGGCTATACCATTAATATAAAGTGTTTTACTAATAACCCCACTGTTAAATCTAGTTTGAAGTTTTTAAGACGAACACCTTGGGCACGAACAAAGGTTGAAAATATGTATTTAAAAATGCTAAAAAATAAGGGTTAAAAAGAATTAAATACATAAACAAAGGCTCAAGATTTTAACTTGAGCCTTTGTTTTTTATAGTTTAGATAAACTAGCCTTGCTTTTTCTTCTTTTTGTTTTTCGCTTTTTTCCAACCTTCTTCTAATTCTTCACGAGTCACCATACCATTTTCATCCGCATCTAAATGGGCGAAGTTTTTTTCTAATCTTTCAGCAGGTACCTCTTTTTTTCTTTTGGCAGATTTAAATTCTTCTAAAGAAATGGAACCATCTTTATTGGCGTCAAGCCTTTTAAACATTTTATCGAAGTCTGGTTCTTTCCTTTCTTGCGCGGACATTGAGAAGGAGCAAGCCAAAAAGATAATGGATACGATACTTAATTTTAAATGTATTGATTTCATTTTTGTATATTATTGTGTTTATAAACATTTGGACTATAAAAAGTTCAATTGGTTTAATGGGGGTAGGACTTATTTACAAAATGATAATGCGTGTTATACTGTTAAGCCTCTTCCCATAGCCGTTGTACAGTATCTAAATCTTTTTTCATGGCTTTATAAACATTTTTTTTATCGATTGAAATGGAGGTTTTTCCTTTTTCAGCCCCTCCTAAATCATATTCCAAATGTAAGCTTACAGGGACATTTATGTTATACGCTTTAAGCATGGAAAAATAAGTCTTAAAGTCTACCATACCTTCACCTATAGGTACATTAACCGGATGCCAAACACCATTTTTTTGACCCCATTTAAAATCTTTAAGGACAATGGTTTTTATTGATGATTGTATAAGTTTTAATCCGTTCTCCCAAGACAAGCCCCCTTCTACAGTCGCATGTCTAATGTCATATTGCGTTCCGAAATACTTAGAGTTTGCTGATTCTAATATTTTTTTAATTTCCCAAATAGACGCACCAATCGAATGACCTGCATGGTTTTGATAGCAGCCTACAATACCATGTTGGCTATTAAGAAGACTTAAGGCTTTGATTTTTTGTTGGTAAAACGCTAAATCAGCTTCCATTGCATGCTGGTCTCTATATTTAAACCAATTAGATCTGTAATATGCAACGCCTTGATTAGCGGCAGTTTTGATTATATTAATATCTGTTTTATTGGAAGCATCTGTTATGGCTGTAGTTATCATAGAACAGGAAGAGCCGCCTTTTTTGATGTCTTCAATAGCTCGTGGTAGGGTTTGCGTAACATCTTCTGGTAGGACATGTCCTTTTGGGCGAACTGTCAAATCTAATCCTTGAAAACCTATTTCTGCGGCTTTTTCGGCAGCGTCTTGAGGGCTTAAAAATTGTAAGTGTTTTGAAAATACATGGACTGATAAGCCCTTAGTATCCAATTTAGGTTTTAGTAAACTTTGGCCAAAAGTTGCAAAAGGTAAAAACCCCATAGCTAGAGCGGATTTTTTAGTGAATTCTCTTCTAGTTATGGGATTCATATTTATGGTTTTAAGTTTTTATCTAGATACAATAATCATTTTTGTCATTGATAACTTATTAGAACTATTAATTGTTACTATATAAGCGCCAATGGATACTGACTCTAAATTTAGTGAAAATTCAGTGATTGGCGTACTATTAATTTGTTCTAATACTTGACGACCATCAAGGCTATGCATGGTAACCGATGTAATACTTACTGATTTACTTTTGATGGTTAGAAAATCATTGACAGGATTAGGGTACATGCTGAGCTGATTAGCCAGTTCGTTGTCTTCCACCGCAAGTGAGGTTGCATCTCCAAAAAATTCAATCTCCCCTATAGCACTCCATGCACTTTTTCGTTCAGTACCATCAAATCTTCCATAACCAATAAGTTTTATGTAACGTGCTTCAGCATCCACTTCATATTGATTAAATTCGGTGGTTCCCGTAGCTGTTAATAATAAATCCCCTGTAGTTGGCAAGATCACTGAAAAATCGCCTGTTTCGGTTCCTGTTGTTGAAACTAAAATTTGAAAGCCAAAAGCATCACCCTTATTTGTCGTATTAAATTGTATAAAATCGAGATTGAAGTTACTCCCTAAGTCATAAATTATATATTCGCCATCTCCTTTGTAATCTCCACCTACAATGGCCCCATCATCAGCAGTCCAAACGGTTGTCATATTTTTGTCTAAAGAGTTCGTTGCCACTTCGTTTTTAGAGGTATTTTCTTTGGAAACAAAAAATACAGATACAGGATCATCAGCTGTTCCGGTATTTATTAAATTCATGCGTGGCGCGCCTTCTTGAGATACAGTTAATACTCTTTCAATATCATCACCTCCAGGAGCCTGCGTAAAAGTAACAGTGCCCTCTCTAGGGGTTAAACCAGGGTTCTCCGTAACTGATACCAAGACTGTGGCATCTCCAGATCCTGAATTGGTATCAATACTAATCCAAGAGTCGTTTGCACTCGCAGTCCAACTTACATTGGCATAAACCGATACGTTAGCACTTGAGGCTTCATAACCTTGTGTTGGCATAGTGCCAACGATTAATGATTCTGGTATTTCAATGGAACAATCACCATCAATAATTTTAGTTCCTTCAAAATTTAAAAAACAAGCACCAATACCATATCCAACCATAGCGTCTGTAGTTGGTGTGTAAGCACCCATGTCAGCACCTTTATTTGTAGCAGCACTACCTGAGAATGAAAATATTTCACCATTGGCAGTCGCCGTAATTCCTGATTCCTCAGAGAAACCTACAACTGTTTCTCCTAATACCGTGCCGGTATACACATTACCAGTATAAGTCAGGGCTGTTCCTAGATTGGCATAAGCCGTATCACTGTCTCCAGAAATGACATCAGATTTGTTAGGATTACCATCTTCAAAATAAATAAGGTTATCCGTTACATTCCCTGTAGGGTCATCTGAACCTTTGTCTTCATTGTAAAATAATGGAGCATTTGTGTTAATAATAGTATTTCTAGATAGATTAATATTCTTGGATTCTTGGTATCCGCTCGAGCCATCATCTGACGCGCAGGGTACATCACCATCTGCACTTCCGCCTATAAAAGTGATGCCATTATTCCATTTGGCATTATCTAAAACAGTAATACAATCTTGAATATAATTATTAGTTATAGTATGCTCACTGTCCGTAATTCTAATTCCTCCTGTACCGTCAACATTTTCACCTAAAAAATAATTCCCATCAACGGTGGCGTATGAACCATGCCTAAGCACCAAAGAGCCTCTACATCTTCTAAACGTATTGTTTGTAAAAGTGTTCCCTTTGCTTTTATTCGTAATAATTTCATTTTCGCCATCAGCTTGAACAAAATAGTTATTACTAACGGTAACGTTGCTATTTACCATTTGATACGAGCTAGTACCTATACGAATGGTTTCACTATCTCCAGAATTTGAATAAGGATCACCATTAGGTTTAGTATAAGGGTATAATTCTGTGATTTTTTCGTAGTTAAAGAAATAATTATTCAATATGGAATGTCCGACTACAGCACAACTGTTGTTTACGCCATCATCGCCATCAGGAAATGCATTATATGAATATTCACCAAGAATAATGGCCCCAGCAGTAGTTTTATTCATGAATGAACAATTAATAACACTGTTGTATGTACCGAATAATACAACCCATCTGTGCTTTGTAATCTGTTCATCAGCTAAATCCTCTTCTAATTCGCTGGGTTCTGCTGCCAATTCATCAATTACACAATTTTGAATGGTGCTATGATGTGCAAAATCAGTTCCATTTCTGAATTCAATAAAATTACTAGCACCATAACCACCTTTCCAATGGAAACCATCTACAACAAGATATTCACCAGTTGAGGTTTTTACACCATTCTCAGATTCACCACCAATGGTTAATCTAGGACCTCCTGTAAAAATAACGCCTCCAGGTGTTTCAGACCTAAAAACAACAGGTTTCTCTGCCGTTCCAGATCCAAGGAAAATCATACGTTCGTCGGAATCGTATATGCCGTCCTTTAAAATAATAAGATCTCCAGGCTGGTATTCCACATTTCGGAGGTCTTCAGGGTCATCAATATTGTAAATTTTATCTTGTGAAAAGGCATAATAATGTCCAATAAAAAATAAAGCGACTAAGTACATTTTTAAACGTCGGCCTGCAAATAAAGTAAGTTTAGATTTAGTAATTTTTAATTTCATCCTGGTTTAGTTTAAGTGGTAATCCAAATTGGTAATCCAATTTGGTCAACCAAATATAAATTATAGGAATGAATTTTCCACAATAAAAAAGGACCAATTGTTAAAAAAGAAGGTAAAATTTCGATAATTAACCATTTTTCAGGCAAAGCTGTAAAAGACAAAAAATATTTAAAACAAGAAAGAAGCTTTACTTTCCATCAGTTTAAAGGACTACTGATGAATAAAACGGTAATTAATTGATATGTTTTAATCCTTCATAAATTACAATACTGACGGCATTTGCAAGATTTAAGCTTCTTACATGTTGGCTGTATAGTGGGATTTTATAAAGTTTGTTGCTATTTGCAGTAATAATTGATTTTGATAATCCCACGGATTCCTTTCCGAAAACTAAGAACATATTGTCTTTGAATGGAATATCCCAGTGATTTTGGCTGCCATGGCTTGAAAGGAAGACCATATTAGCATCTTTATTTTGTTCGAAAAAGTGATTTATATTTTCATAATAAACGACTTGGAGATGTTGCCAGTAATCTAAACCAGCACGTTTTAAACGGGTATCATCTATTTTGAACCCAAAAGGTTTTACTAAGTGCAAAATTGAGCCAGAAGCTAAAGCTAGCCTTCCTATATTTCCCGTGTTATTTGGGATTTCGGGTTCTATTAATACAATATTAAGTGCCATTATCTTTTAAAAATTTTAAGTGTAATTAGCCATAACAATAAAAGAAAAGGAAAACCATGTAAAAGAATATCAAACCAGTCCATAAATTCCATCCCTTTGGCACCTCCATATACCCATTTTAATTTACCCCAAATATGTGGTTCAGGAAAAAATGGCGCAAGTCCTAGGGTCAAACAGAGTATTATTACAATTTTAAAGTCCTTAAAAATTTTCAATAATTTCTTAATTTAAAATAACATTCACAAAGTTGTCAATAGTATTGATACCTTGCTTAGTTACGTGTTTTACAAAAGCACTACCAATAATAGCACCTTTGGAGTATTTTGTGGCTTGGGTAAAGGTTTCATTATTACTAATTCCAAAACCAATAATTTGTTGGTTTTTTAAATTCATGTTTGCAATACGTTCAAAGTAGGCTGTTTGTTCTTCTCCAAAGCCAGATTGTGCACCTGTAGTACTTGCACTACTAACCATATAAATAAATCCATTTGAAATTGAATCGATATACCTAATACGTTCATCACTCGTTTGTGGTGTAATTAGGAATACATTTATTAAACCATATTTTTCAAAAATGGCTTGGTATTCTTCGTGATATACATCAACAGGTAAATCAGGAATAATTAACCCATCAATACCAAAGTCTTGACATTTTTTACAAAAGGCTTCAACGCCATATTGAAACATTGGGTTAAAATAGCCCATAATAATTAACGGGATATTTACCGTTTTTCTAATATCTTTTAATTGATTAAAAAGAACTTCGGTGGTCATACCATTTTTTAATGCTGCTGTAGAGCTATCTTGAATGGTAGGGCCATCAGCTAAGGGGTCGCTAAACGGAAGCCCAATTTCAATCATATCAACACCATTTTTTTCTAAATTTTCAATGATAGTTACAGTATCGTTAATATTAGGGTAACCTGCGGTAAAGTATATTGACAATAATTTTTTGTCTTCTTGTAGCTTACTTTGAATACGATTCATCTTATTTTATTTTGGCGTTTTCCCAACAGGAATGGAAGTTCTTATTAGCGCTAATTGCGCAGCATGAACATTCATTTCTTCTTTAACGCGTTACATTTTAATTTAAATTTTGAAATAATCAATATAGTTCTGTAGGTCTTTATCACCTCTACCAGATAAACTTACTACAATAACATCATCTGGCTTAAACGTTCTTTGACCAAAAATTGCCAAGGCGTGCGAGGTTTCTATAGCAGGGATAATGCCCTCAAGTTTTGAGAGTTCTAATCCAGCTTCCATGGCATCGCTATCTGTGATAGATAAAAACTCGGCTCTTCCTGTTTTTGATAAATGCGCATGCATCGGACCAACACCTGGGTAGTCTAATCCAGCTGAAATGGAATAAGGTTCAGTGATTTGTCCATCATTGGTTTGCATTAATAAAGTCTTACAACCATGAATAATACCCTCCTTACCCAAAACAGAGGTTGCTGCACTTTCTCCAGAATCTACGCCTAGACCAGCAGCTTCAACAGCAATAATACCAACTTCTGGCTCATGTAAATAATGATAATATGTGCCTGCAGCATTACTACCACCACCAATACAAGCCACCACATAATCTGGGTTTTCACGACCCTCATGTGCTTTTAGTTGCCATTTAATTTCTTCTGAAATAACTGCTTGAAAGCGGGTTACCATATCTGGATAAGGGTGAGGCCCAATGGCCGAACCTATAATGTAATGCGTGTTTACTGGGTTATTAATCCAATCACGAATGGCTTCATTTGTGGCGTCTTTTAGGGTACGACTACCTGATAATGCCGGTACAACTGTTGCTCCCAGCATTTTCATTCGGGCTACATTTGGAGCTTGCCTAGCGATGTCTATTTCTCCCATGTAAACAATACACTCTAAGCCCATTAAGGCGCATACGGTTGCTGTGGCCACACCGTGTTGTCCGGCTCCAGTTTCGGCAATAATTCTAGATTTACCTAAACGTTTTGCCATTAAAATCTGTCCAATAGTATTGTTGATTTTATGGGCGCCAGTATGGTTTAAATCCTCGCGTTTTAAATAGATTTTTGCGTTGTATTTTTCTGATAGTCGTTTTGCGAAATATAAAGGAGAGGGTCTACCAACATAATCTTTTAAAAGTTGATCAAATTCTTTTTGAAAATCTGGTTCTGCCATTACCTTGAGATAATTTTGGCGTAACTCTTCTACATTGGGATAAAGCATCTCTGGAATAAAAGCACCTCCAAATTCGCCATAATATCCTCTGTCATCTACGTTATAATTCATTGTTTTTTTATTATTCAATTTATTAATGAATTCTCTTAAAACTGAAGTGTTTTTAAGTCCAGGCTCTTTTTCAAATTTACTATTGACATCTAAAGCATAGCAATATTTTGATGCCTGACTTGCTTTGAAATTTTTAATATCCTCAACTTGATCTATACCAATGCCACCGCTTAAGAAGAATGGCTTTGAGGACGGATAGTTGTTTAAAAGACTCCAGTCAAAACGGTAACCATTGCCACCAGGAAGTTTGCCTTTAGTGTCAAACAAATAGAAATCACAAACGTTTTCATAAGCCTCTAAAATGTCAAAATTGAATTTGTCTTTGATTGAAAACACCTTAATAATCTCAATAGGTGTGTCGTTAGAAAACAACTTCGTTGAACGCAAAATACTGCAGTAATATGGTGATTCTTCACCATGTAATTGCACCGCATCCAAATTGAATTCATTCACTTTTTCAATGACCGTACTAATCTCTTCATTGACAAAAACACCAACTTTTTTAATGTGTTCTGAAATATTGGGAATCTTTGTATCAAAATGCCTGGGTGTATCTTCATAAAATATAAAGCCTAGATAATCTGGTTGCAACGCAGCAACCTGCTCTATATTATCTTGATATTTCATACCACAAATCTTTAGTTTCATAGCTCTAAATTTTTGATAAATTGTGTTGCATTTACTCCTGGGTTATCTGTTTTCATAAAGTTTTCACCTATAAGAAAACCTTGGTAACCAAAAGGTTGTAATGTTTTTATAGCTTCAACATTGCTTATGCCACTTTCTGATACCTTAACAAAGTCATCAGGAATCATGCTACTTAAACTTTTACTGGTTTCTAAACTAACCTCAAAGGTCTTTAAGTTTCTATTGTTCACCCCTAACATATCAAGACTAGGCATTACAGATTTATGTAATTCTTCCTCATTATGCACCTCTAAAAGGACGTCAAGATTTAGGCTTTTAGCAAACTCAGAGAATGCCTTGATTTCATCTCTTGATAAAATGGCTGCAATCAATAAAATAACATCGGCACCATAGGCTTTTGCTTCCAATAATTGATATTCATCAATAATGAATTCTTTTCTTAACAACGGCAGATTACAACTGGCTCTAGCTGTTAATAAATCATCCAAAGAGCCTCCAAAGTATTTCCCATCTGTCAACACCGACATACCACATACGCCAGCATCTTCATAGCCTTTGGCGACATCTTGTACATTTAAGGTGTTATTAATTACTGATTTTGAAGGAGACCTACGCTTATGTTCCGCAATAATACCTGTTTTACTCTGACGTAAATTATTTGCTAGGGATACAGTTGGTCGTTCAAAAAGAACAGATTGTTCTAATTGAGAAACCGGAATTAGGTTTTTACGAAGGGCTACTTCTATACGTTTATCTCGTGTTATTTTATCTAGTATATTCATGATTTACTTAACTCAATCAATTTGTCTAAACTTGTTTTTGCTTTTCCAGAAAACAAAGATTCTTTAGCTAATTCAAATCCTTTTTGATGTGAAATTTGTTTGCTTGTAGCTATAGCTAATCCTGCATTAGCACATACTACATTATTTTGTGCCTCTGTACCATTACCACCTATAATATCTACAAATATTTTTGCAGCATCTTCTACGGTGTCACCTCCAAAAATGGCTTCTTGCTTTATAGACTTTACACCTAAATCTTCAGGTGCGAATAATTTTTCAGTATGATTAGAAATAATTTTTGCTTTTCCTGTTAATGAGATTTCATCATAACCATCTAAAGCATAAACAATGTTGTAATTGCTATTCGTATTTTGGTATAAGAAGCTATATAGACGTAAAAGTTCTAAATTATAAACACCCAAAACATGATTATTAGGAAATGAAGGGTTTACAAGGGGGCCAAGCATATTGAAAAAAGTCTTAACGCCTAAAGCTCTTCTAATGGGTGCTACATTTTTCATTGCAGGATGAAATAATGGTGCGTGTAAAATACAAATACCAGCTTGGTCTAAACATCGCTTTAAAAAATCTTCCTCATTAGAGAATTTTACACCTAAATTCTCCATCACATTAGATGAACCAGAAGTTGATGATACGCCATAGTTTCCATGTTTGGAAACATTAACGCCAGCACCCGCCGTAATAAAAGAGGAAAGCGTGGAGATGTTGAATGTATTTTTTCCATCACCACCAGTACCCACAATATCGATGGCATTGAAATCACTAAGGTTTATGGGCACACAAAGTTCTAAAAGAGCATCTCTAAAGCCCTTTAATTCTTCAATGGTGATACTACGCATCATATAAACTGAAAGAAAACATGTTATTTGACTTGGGTTATACATATCGTTTGAAATGTTTACTATAACCTGTTTTGCCTCTTCAGTTGAAATGGTTTCGTGATTTATTAGCCTATTTAGTATGTCTTTCATTAACTACTTTTTTTTGTCATTCCCTCGAAAGCGGGAATCTATATTTATTTGTGTTCATTTTGTTTTGATACAAAACGAATCTAAAAATCAAGTCTAAACGAAGTATTTTTATGTCCTCCCGCGTTCTTCATAAATTCTGCCTTTTGACTTCTATTCTAAAATGTTATTTCCTTTTAGTGAATAGCAACTGCTAGTTATTTACCCAGTTTTCTAAAATCTTTTTTCCTTTAGGTGTTAAAACAGACTCTGGATGGTATTGTACGCCTCTAACATCATAAACTTTGTGTCTTAGAGACATCACTTGGCCGTTTTCATCAAAAGAAGTGGCTTCTAAAGTTTCTGGTAAATTTGGATTTACAACCCAAGAATGATAACGTCCTACCTCAATGTTTTTATCTAAATCCCTAAAAATGTATTCATCATCTACACTAATGGTCACTTGGGTTGCCACACCATGGTATACATCGTCTAAATTGATTAAAGAACCACCAAAAACCTCGCCTATAGCTTGCTGCCCTAAACAAACACCTAAAATACTTTTTGTAGGTGCATATTCTTTAATAATTGCTTTTAATAGCCCAGCCTCATCAGGTATTCCAGGACCAGGTGATAATACAATTTTATCAAAAGGAGTAACATCTTCTAAAGCTAATTTATCGTTTCTTACTACCGTAACGTCACAGTTTAAATCTTCTAAATAATGTACAAGATTGTATGTGAAACTGTCGTAATTATCTATAACTAATACTTTCTTCATCTTAAATATCTTCTGCTAATTTAATAGCTTTAGTTAACGCTCCTAATTTATTATATACCTCTTGTAACTCATTTTCTTGATTAGATTTAGACACCAAACCGGCGCCTGCTTGCCAATTTAATTTGTAGTCTTTGCTTAAAAAGGTTCTAATCATAATGGCATGATTGAAATTGCCATCAAAGTCCATAAATCCAATGGCACCGCCATAGAACGCTCTGCTGGTTTTTTCATATTGCTCAATCAATTGCATGGCTCTATGTTTTGGCGCTCCACTAAGTGTTCCCGCAGGAAAGGTATCTGCTACAACTTGCATGGTTGAGGTTGTATTGTGTTTTTGGCCTGTCACTTTACTTACTAAATGAATAACGTGAGAGAAAAACTGAACTTCTCGATAGGTAACCACCTTGACATCACTACCGTGACGACTCAAATCATTTCTTGCTAAATCTACAAGCATGACATGTTCTGCATTTTCTTTATCGTCTTTTTTAAGTTTTTCGGCTAGAGCCTCATCTTTTTGCTCATCGCCGGTTCTTTTAAAAGTACCTGCTATTGGATGAATTTCTGCCAAACCATCGTCAACAATAAGTTGAGCTTCTGGTGAACTTCCAAAAATTTTAAAATCTCCATAATCAAAATAGAAGAGGTATGGCGACGGATTTATACTTCTTAAAGCCCTATAAATGTTGAAGTCATCACCTGAAAATTCTTGAGAAAAGCGTCTGGATAATACCAGTTGAAAGACATCACCCCGCTGACAATGTTTTCGTGCTACTTCAACATGTTCGCGAAACTCATCATCTGTTAAATTAGATTTTATATCACCTTTTGAACTAAAATTATAGGAAGCAAAATTTTGAACATTTATTAATTTATCAATGGCATCTATATTGTTTTCTACCCCTTTATAACAATGGGCAAAAATATAAGCTTCATTTTTAAAGTGATTGATGGCAATAATGTTTTGATAGACCGCATAATACATATCTGGGATAACCACAGAATCATCTTTTTTGCTTATGTCTATATCTTCAAAATAGCGAACCGCATCATAGGCCGTATAACCAAATATGCCATTGTTTATGAATTTGAAATTTTCCTCAGATTTGGTGTCAAATCGCTTTGTGAAATTGTAAATTTCATCAACTACATTAACTTCATCTGTTATGTTTAACTCAGTACTACTGCCATCAGGGAATGTTTGAGAAATCACTTCGTTTTCAACTTTTATTGACGCAATGGGGTTGAAACAGATATATGAAAAGTTTTTGTGACTTCTATGGTAATCCCCACTTTCTAATAAGATACTATTAGGGAATTTGTCACGAATTTTATAGTAAACTGTAACAGGTGTTATGGTATCTGTTAAGATTCTTTTATGATGTGTATAAAGACTGAATTTTTTCATTTTGTTTTATTTGTTTCATTCTAAATTACTTCAGAACAAAGAAAAAGGCTTGTCGTGAATGACAAGCCTTTTGAATATTTTAAGTTATAAATATACTAGGATTTTACTTCACGAAGATTAGTTTCGAAAGCACCACCACCAAGTATTATTTAAGATATTATTCATTTTAAATTTTTTACTTTGCCAAATATAGAAATGAAAATAGTATTACGCAAAACTTCCATCTACTTTTTATTTAAATGTTTGTTAAACTATAAGATTTTCAATGAAGTATTATTTAGTTTTATGCTTATGAAGTTAAAACTGTTATTTATTGCCATTTTATTAATGGTGAGTTGTGGGAAAAATAAAAAGGGTAATGACATCTCAGCCTCAGAAGTTGAGCCAATTGAGCATGTCGAGACTAAAGCAATTGATATTCCATTAGAAATTTATGATTATGCTGGTTTAGAAACCTTTCTGAATTTGAAGGACGATAAGATTCACGTTGTTAATTTTTGGGCTACTTGGTGTGCCCCTTGCGTGAAAGAGTTACCTTATTTTGAAAAATTAAATGATGCTTATAAAGAAAAAGGCGTAGAAGTCATGTTGGTGAGTTTGGATTTTCCACATCTTTATGATAAAAAACTGAAACCCTTTATAGTAAAAAATAACCTGCAATCTAAGGTTGTTGCTTTAGATGATGCAGATATGAATGCATGGATACCTAAAGTTGATGAGAGTTGGTCTGGATCAATACCAGCGACAGTCATCTATAAAAATGGAGACAGCCATTTTTATGAGCAATCATTCACCTATGAAGAATTGGAAAAGGAAGTTAAAAAAATGCTGTAACTGTGGACGTGGACAGTCTCTAGTGATTGAGGTTAAGCCAATTACATGTTAAATACCCTCAAAATTAAAGTTAAACAATTTATAAATTAAAACATCATGAAAAAATCAATCAAATTAATGTCTGTTGCTATTCTAGTATTGTGTTTAAGCGCCTTTACATTGAATATAGGAGCAGGTGAAGGTTATAAAGTTGGAGATAAGGCCGAAGATTTTTCACTTAAAAATATTGATGGCAAAATGGTTTCGCTTAGCGATTATAAAGGAGCCAAAGGTTTCATAGTGACCTTTACCTGTAATACATGTCCATATGCGGTAATGTATGAAGACCGCATTATTGCATTAAATAAAAAATATGCGCCTATGGGTTATCCGGTAATAGCTATAATGCCCAACAATGTTGCCGTAAAGCCTGGTGATGCCTTGCCAGAAATGAAGAAGAGAGCAGAAAAGAAAGGGTTTGATTTTCCTTATTTAATTGATGCTGATCAAACTGTTTATCCAAAATTCGGGGCAACTAAGACCCCTCATGTATTTGTTTTGGAAAAAACGAATTCGGGAAATATTGTGCAATACATTGGTGCAATAGATGATAATTATAAGGATGCTTCTTTAGTAAGAACCAAATATGTAGAGCTGGCAGTTGATGCTTTATTGGGCAGTAAAGAAATTAAGGAAAAAGAAACCAAGGCTATTGGTTGCAGTATAAAAGTTTGAGTTTTAATTAGAAAAATTGAAATGTAGTAATACTTTCGGTTTTGTTTCGTCTATACTATGAGAAATATTAATTTTGCAATTAAAAATTAAACACACATGGAAGATTTAACACAAGAGGAGTGGGCAGAGCAATTAGTGAATGATTCTAATGCAGTTGTACTGGATGTAAGAACGGATGCCGAGGTTGCTGATGGTATTATTCCGAATGCCCTTCATTTCGATATATATAAAGGTCAAGAATTCATAAATGAAATTGAAGACCTCGATAAAAGCAAAAATTACTACGTGTATTGTAGATCTGGAAACAGAAGTGGTAAAGCTTGTCAAATCATGGAACAATTGGGTTTTGAAAATACGTACAACCTTGAGGGTGGTATGTTAGATTGGACTGGCGAAGTAGTAGATTTAGAATAGTTTTAATGAAAAAATATGGTATATACCTATGCGTTGCTTTAAGCTTTTTAGTTTTTAGTTGCCATCAGATGAAATCTCAGGAGGGTGTAACTAATGTTGATTCTGAAAAATTTAATACGCTAATTTCTAATGGTAATGTCCAACTTATTGATGTGCGTACCCCAAAGGAATATAGAGAAGCTCATATTGAACAAGCTGTTAATGTCGATTTCTTTTCAAAGGATTTTTCAGAACAACTAGGTGGTTTTAATTCTGATGAACCTGTCTATATATATTGTCGATCAGGTAAGCGCAGTGGTAAAAGTGTAGCCCAATTTCAAAAAGCTGGATTTAGGCAAATCTATAATTTAGATGGCGGTATATTAGGTTGGATCTCTGCAGAGCTTCCTGTTGAAGAATCTGAAGAGTAATTCTAAATCATTTTTAGTGCTACTTTGGATCTGTAATATAAGAAGTGCTGCATAAGCTCATAGACTCTTTGTTTATTCTTCAAACGCTAATCTGTTTCTAGCTTCCTGCTACTGGTAGGTCTTGGATACTCTTTAAATTGATCTTTTTAATATTTTCTAAAGTATGCAGTTATTTTTATTAGAGCTCAAATAACCATGTTTTGCACAATGGATTTATTGAATTTTATTCCCATATGTAGTTCGTCGGATTTTATAACGAGCTTTAATAATTCAACTAATTTTTGAGTTATTCAACCTTTAAATTTTATGCCAACACACTGTTTCTCTATCTTTATTCAAAGTTTAATAATTATTTAAAAATAAGGGTTTAAAAGAGTCTTTTAACGAGGCTTTAATTATAAATTAAATTGAATATGGATAACGGTTATATTATTTTAGGCATTATTGCATTATTATTTTTAAGCATATATGGATTCTCATATCTGTCTGTTGCTAGAGAAAAAATGGCAATGAAGAGAGACAAGAATAAGCAATTACAAAAGGATGCATTAAGACGTGAGCGAAGACTTAAACATCAAGCTATAATTGATGAAAAAGTTAGAAAGTTTAATGAACGTAAAGAAGAGATTAAAAGAGAGCTTCAATTGCTAGAACAATCTAAAATGCAACAAAAAGTGAGCTAGTCTTTTTGTGTTTGAATAACATATATTAAGCCTGTATATTTTATATACAGGCTTTTTTAGTTTTAATTAGGATTTGGAATGGGGTTATTTCAATCGATTCAACCTCGCAGATATTAGAGCAAAATACAAACAGTTGTTATATTACTTAATGGTATTTAAAAACATCAACTATTAATTATTAGAGCCATTAAAAAACGAAACTGTTTTGCGTTCCCCGATAAAGGGGAGTTTTTAAAAATGGAATAATACTGCGAATGAATTAAAAACAAAAGGGTTTAAGATAGCAGTAAGTGATTTACTAGAACATACTGCCATTAATACTGGGTTTGATCTAGCAGTTTATTATTATTATTATTATTATTATTAAAATTTAAAGTTATGGAAAGCAAAAAAGTTTACTAAAGTTTACAGAAATAGAGAATATAAAAACAGCAAAAAAGGTTAAAAAATTCGCAAAAGAAAACCCTGATTTGTATTATTAACTTTGGAAAAGTATTGCTGAAAGGCTTGGTAAAAGCTATGAAGAAGAATTAGGCGAAGAATTTAATCTTACAAATATGTTAGTTGCCACAACAGATGACCTCACTATTATAGACGATGTTAGCAATACAACTTATGACACAAATCACAATATAATTACTGGTTGTAACCACAATTACCTAATAGAGAATAGACATTTCCCATCAATGAGCGCCATTATAGAAGAAACAAAATTATCTAGACAACCAGTTTATAATAATCTCAAAACTGGATTAAAAGCAAAACATAATAGTCTAGTTCAGGGTGAAAATGAAATTATGACAATGAAGGCATTATAGAAACTATATTTGATTACAGTTGAAGATAACAACGCTACAGCATTGAATCATTTTATACTGCTTTCAGGAACGGGATACAGAATACAACAAATATTAATAATTATATTCAGATTAATAATCTTAAAATATCTAATGAAGAATTTAATAAACTTCCTAAAGAAACTTTAATGGAAGTGGAACAGATAATTTCAAATAGCCTTAATAAACCAACTAACTGAAAATGACTTACAGAATTAATTTATCTTTTTTAATTATATTTATTTAACGAAATATGATAATGAGAAATACGAACCTAAACAATATAAGACTTACACATGGGGTATTGAAAACTTAAAGTTTGGCTTTATTATGATTGTTATAGGTTCACTAAAATTTCGATACAAACCATAAATTAGAAAAACCGCGTCTAGGCGGTTTTTCTTTAAATTCTTTGTTTTAAAAATTTTACTACAGCATATTCCCCGGATTGCGGGAGGCAGCTGCGGCACCATCTAATCAACTATTCCGTCCAATACATCAATAAATCCATCATGTACTTGTTGTTGGCTTAAGATTTTTCCTTTTTTCTGTGCGCTGATGGCGAGTTCATATCCTAGTCTTGCCGCTTCCATGCGCTGTATTGGTGTACCATGATGCCCGTTGCTGGTAAATCCGCAATCTCCTATTTCAAAGAATGAACTCAAAACTCCTTCTACACGCTTCCAATTGTAAGTAGCACCTCGCTTATGCGTTAGGTAATAGCCAGTAATGAAATCGGCTTCCAATTCGGTCATTCGTGTTGATTCAGGTGTGCCGATAAAAGCTGGAACGGGATAATTAAAAACACCAAAATTTAAAAACTGTATTTGGTGAGCCCACTCATGCGCCAAAATAGAAGACCAAACCACCTTCGGGTCGATTCCAGTTTCTGCGAGCATACTGACTATGCCGTCACCAACCACAATAAATCCGCTAAAAGTGGCAAAACCATCAGAAGCATAAAATGGATTTTCTGGAATTTGATTACTTGTGTTGTTAAAATGTTCGGCGATTTCCAAGAAATAGTCAATTACCACATCAGGGGCAGTAGAATATTTCTCGTAAACCAATCTAATAAAATCCAAATCTTCCAATGTTGATGTATGTTGACCCCTTACTTCGATAAGATCTGACATATCCCAAAACTTTTCCAAACTTCGTACTCTATTATTCACATAATTAGTGTGCTCTCCATTGGCTCCAAATGTATCCGCATTAAAATTTTCATCTAAGGCAGCTATTTGATTGATAATGAAATAATCATCAAGTATGATACCGATGGCATCAGGGTTTCCGTCCCAACTAGCAATAAAACCGTTAATTAACGCATCATTGTAAAAAGAAGTTATATCACGAAACGGGGTAGTGCCACATTCACTGGGGACAACTGCGGTAGCCAAAGAAAAAAGGCTGTTGTCAGTAACAATGCCATGTAAGCTTGAAACAGTTGGCAAAGGAGAAACACGATCGGTACTTAGATTTTGCGAGGTTTTAGCAGAAACAGCTTTTAACTCAGATTCTAGATTTGGCGAATCAATTTCATTGGTGCAGGATGATAGTATAACGCCAATAGTTATGGCCAATACTGAGATTTTTTTTGTGAGGGTTTTCATAATGGGTAGTTTTAAATGTTAATAATGAAATGTTTGCTTTTAGACAATATTATATGCCTAACTTATTTTTTAAGTTGCTAAAAATTAGAGAGAAATCTTATCCGGGGAAGACATACAAGATAGTTCTTTTTTTTTAAAGTAATTCTTTTTTATAATTCCATTTCTTACTATTTCAGTTTTCTATGAAATCATAAGAGTTGGTTATTACATTCGGCAAATATTCATTTTCGTCAATCAAATATTAAATAGTTCTGGATGTTGTAGAAAATAAAGACTCTAAGGATAAAGAAATAATAGCAGCAGAAAGAACTCTTAAGCGAGAAAATATCTTACAGTGTTAGATAATGACTTAGAAGAAGTTTTTACAATTAAAGAAACAGAAAAAAACAATGATTGGTAGAATATTGATTTTAGTTAAATTATTATAATGGCAATAAGAAAAACAGGGATTGAATGGCTTATTTCACGAAGTGTTTGTGACTTGAATCAGGCAATTAGTTATGATAAAAAAACCATAATTGATTTTTATAATTCATCAATTAAAAAACACACAAATATAAATTAAATAAGATGTATTGTGGGGTTATTACAACTTTCTTTCACAGTATACGCCCTCTAAATAAAAGACCAGCACGATCTTTATAAAACTCTTTCCAGTATTTATTTCACAATGTCAATATCTAGATTTAAATATGAAAAAATTGATCCAAGAATTAGATAATTAGTCTATGGTAATTATGTAAAAGGCTTGGGGCAATATCATAGCTTCTTGAAATGGAGGTAGCAATTATTAGAGGTAATGATTGTTGCGCCTATTGTAAATCGATTAATTCAAGGAAATTTGATTATAATTTTGCAATCAGCAATCAAATAGCGGATGCTTCAAAATGCTCCGGTGTAAAAGGATTTTGGGCTATCAGAAGATTAACGGCAAAAAGAGATCCAGAAGATAATTTGGTTTTTATTAAAGATGAAAGAGTTTAAGACCAATTAAAAAATAAAAATAGAGGTTGATTTACTACAATTCTGTTTTGCTTATTATGTTTACTTTATCACTTTATTTAACGTTGACTACTTCAAATTGCACCTAAATTTATAAGAATCTGATATTCAGTATTGATTACTTTTTGTATCGAGAATTAAAACTTTATGAAACAAATGCACGAAATGAAGCTATAAAAACAACATTTTTTCTTTTCCAATAATAGATTGGTTTTATTAATTTTTAGTTACCCGAAAATTTTCAAAAGACTAAATAATCAGCCTTCTTGAATAACCTTATCTTGAAGTATTATCTGTTGACTTTTTGTCTCCGGATAATTGTTTATACCCCATAATATCTACATTGTATTCATTTGCCCCCCCTAATGACACAAGAAGCCCCCCCTGTATTTAGAGTTTATTTTAAAAATTTGCTCTAACAAAATTAAACTAAATATATTTTTATGAAAAAAACGAAACTAAGAGAGAAAAAGAATTGGTTTATTCCATTCTGTTTACTTGTGTTATTAAGTAGTATAAGTGTTGCTCAAAGTAAAGTTACAGGTGTCATTAAAGATGATGCTGGCGTTCCAATAGCTGGAGTTAATATTCTAGAAAAAGGAACGAATAATGGGGCCGTTTCAGATTTTGATGGTAATTTTTCAATGACACTTCAAAAAAGCCCTTCTCAAATCTCGATGAGTTATTTGGGGTATCAAACTCAAGAAAAGGAAGTTTCTTCGGGAGATGCAATAGTTATTATACTAACTGAAGATGCAGAGAGTTTAGATGAAGTTGTTGTGGTGGGTTACGGTACAGTAAAACGCTCAGATGTTACAATGGCGGTATCTTCTGTAGGTTCAAAATCATTTGAAGATCAACCCGTGTTTAGAGCAGAAGATGCTTTACAATCTAGAGCTTCTGGTGTTCAGGTTATTAAATCATCTGGAGCCCCAGGGGCTAACATAAAGATAAGGGTAAGAGGTTCAAGTTCTTTAACTAGAAGTAGTGAGCCCTTATTGGTTGTTGATGGTATTGTTGGTGGTAATATTAACTCCATTAACCCTAATGATATACAATCTATGGATATTTTAAAAGATGCATCAGCTTCTGCCATATATGGTGCAAGAGGAGCTAATGGTGTAATTTTAATAACAACAAAAAGAGGTAAAGGTGTACCAAAAATTGAAGTGAATTATTTTTCGTCATTTGCCAGTTTACCAAATAAGCTACCTCAAGTGACACCACAAGAATATTCTGATTTATATCCAGCAGCCGGACCCGTTATTGATGGAGGTACAGATTATCAAGATGAATTTTTTAGACCTTCTATTGTTAATAATATTCAATTGTCGGCGAAAGGGCAAGAAGGCAGACTTAAGTATTATTTGTCTGGAAATTATGTGAATCAAGAAGGAATTGTAATTAATACTGATTATGAAAGATTGACCTTTAGATCTAATTTGGAAACTAAATTTGGTGAAAAATTTAAACTTGGACTGAACATTTCGGGATCAAGGTCTCAAGGACATAATTTATTTAGTGGTGGAGCAAGAGCTTCTTCTGATAACAGAGGCGGAATTTTATCAGTACTTACTTATAATCCAACATTTCCAGTGAGAAATCCTGATGGGACTTATTATGATATAGAGCCACAAGCAGTTGGTAGTATTTTGGTTAACCCTATAGCTGTCATATCTGAAAAGAATAATAATTCTATTCAAGATAGATTAGGACTAAATTTAAATCTAACTTACAATTTTACACCGGCATTTAGTTATAGGCTTAATGCGGGGTCTAATACATTAAATGCCAGAGAAGAGCGTTATTCCCTTATACCCGATGGGTCATCTGTAATAGCACCAAGAGCTAGTTTTATTACTTCGGTTTTAACAAATACGCAGTTAAGTAATATTTTTACTTATACTAAAGATTTTGGGAAAACTAATTTGATACTTACGGGTGTTTATGAAATAACAAAGAACGTAAGACGAACCGCTAATGGAGGGTCTGGAGCCTATTCTTTAGAAGGATTAAAAGATGCTTTTTACCAAATAGAATTAGGCACATCACCAGGGGTGTCTGCAGGGATTAATGATCGAACCTTACAATCTTATGTGGGGCGTGCACAAGTTGGTGTGAGCGAAAACTTTAATATTACTGGATCATTGCGTGTAGATCAGTCGTCTACCTTTAGGAAAGAAAATAATACAATTTATGCCCCGGCCGTATCGGCAAGGTATAGCCTGCAAAATTTATTTAATGATGATGATGCATTTCTTAATAATATAGTTTTAAGAGCAGGATGGGGTAAAGTAGGTAATGATGGTACCTTCTTAGGTACCTATGAACAATTAACTAATAACTTTAATCAACACTATTCATATGATGGAGTTGGAATAACCAATGGTTTAGGCTATGGAGGTGTAGTAGATAAAGATTTAAAGTGGGAAATTACTAGACAAACCAATGTAGGTCTAGATTTTAAATTAGTAAAAAATAAAGTTTCATTTTCTGTTGATTGGTATATCAAGAATTCAGAAGATTTATTGTTAGATAAGCAATTACACCAAGAAGCAGGGGATCCAGATGGCAGGGTGTTTACTAATTTAGGAGAAATTGAAAACACAGGTTTTGATTTTTCTTTAAATGCTGATTTATTGGATTCTAAAGACTTTTATTGGAACGCAAATGTTGTGCTTTCTACAATAAAGAATACAGTAGTTGATTTAGGTGGACCAGATGAAGTTCCAATTTCACCTGCCAATATTGTTGGGGCCAGTGGAGAAACTGTTTATGTTTTACAAAAGGGTGAGCCCTCTGGTCAGTTTTATGGACGTACCTTTTTAGGGACTTGGAAAACAGATAATCCTGAAGGAGAAACCCCAGGTACGGCAAGATATGCTACTGATGAGAACGGTGAGTTTATACTCGGTGCTATAGGGAATGGACTTCCAACGCTAACATGGGGATTCAATCAAGTCTTTGATTACAAAGGTTTTAATGTTAACCTTTTATTTAGCGGAGCACATGGTTTTGATGTGTATAATGACACATATTCTGAAATGCTTGTTAAAAACCCAATACATCCGGATTATTTAAATAGATGGACTCCAGATAATCAAACTGAAATACCAACGGGTACAGATAGAGTAAGATCTTCTAGATTTGTAGAGAAGGGAGATTTTATAAGATTAACCAACCTGACTTTAGGTTACACTTTTGATGAGATCAAATTTCTTGAATCTGCCAAGGTTTATGTAAGTGGTCAAAATTTAGTATTGATAACAGACTACCGAGGTTATGATCCAGAAGTATCTTCAACCAACAATAGTACTGATCTTGCTCCTTCCTATGACAAGGGCGCATTTCCTAACCCTAGGACATTCACATTAGGTTTAAATTTAAATTTTTAAAAATATAGATATGATGATATTTAAGAATTATAAAATAAAAAGTGCTATTTGTTTAAGCATGATTATAACATTATTTTCATTTTCCTGTGCAGACCTAGAGGAAGATCCTGGTCAATCCCAGCTATCACCGCAGGCATTGACTAATGTTGAGGCGTTGCGTGGCGTTATAGCTGCAACTTATAGAGTTGCCTTTAACGCAGTTAGATGGTCCGAATTTCACCTTGCCGCTTATGGAGGGGATGATATTACCACAGAGAGTAGTGTAACCTCTGGAAATAAAGAGGATTTTCGAGATTCCGATTGGAGAACTCAAACAGATGGTGTTGACCGTGTGATAAAGGCATATCTCGAGTCATATAGAATAATAGCCAATGCCAATGTTGCTATTAATGCTCAAGAAAATATTGTAGACGGTGATAAAGATGAAATTGATAGGCTACTTGGTGAGGCCTATTTTTTAAGAGCATATGCTTACATGCATTTAACTAGAACTTATGGTAGAGTTCCTATTGTGACTACATTAGGTAGTGTAGAGCAACCAGCCAAAGCTTCTTTTGATGAGATTTATACGTTAATGGAAAATGATTTATTAAAGGCTGAAGCACTATTGCCAGATACATACCCAGGTATAGTTGCAACTGGTACAAGGCCAAGTAAAGGAGCCGCCAAAGCGTTCTTAGCCAGACTGTATATGCATTGGGCTGGTTTTCCTATAAATGATAATAGTAAATATGCTCTAGCGGCTGAAAAAGCTGGTGAAGTAGTAAACGGAGATTATGGTTATGCATTAGCAAGTAGTATTAAAAGTATGTGGACTATTGATGGCAGATTTGCTCATGACGAAGGCGTTTTTACTTTTGTAGCCTGCCTAACGTGCATGGATAACTTAGGTAATAGAACAGTAGGACGTCTAGGTTTACCTGCTGAAGCAGGCGGTTGGACCGAAACTTTTGGTGAAATTGCCTATTATGAAGATATGGAAGCCGCTGCAATTACAGATGGAACACAATCACGTTTTGAAGACACTTATGTTCATGAACGCATATTAAGAGGAAGTGGTCCTTATGGTTCAGATTGGAGAGAATGGATAGATCCACATCCTGTTTTAAGAAAAGTAGCCGGTTCAGAATCCACCGTTTGGAATAGCACCAATGCCGACATAAACCGTTATGTTATGCGTTATGCAGATGTATTGTTAATGTATGCTGAGGCATCCGGTCGTTCTGGGAACGTGACTGCTGATTCGTGGAAAGCACTAAACGAAGTGAGACGTAGAGCTGGGGCGACGGTAGATTTAACATCTGCTGATGGTCCTATAGAGGAACTTGCTTATACAGAACGGAAATGGGAGCTTTGTGGAGAATATGAAAGGTGGCATGATTTAGTTAGAATGCAACGCTTTACAGACCCTAATCATGTTAGACGTTCTTCCATAGAACCTGTAGATGTTGTAAACAATAGAACGCCTGCTGATTCAGGAGAATATTTATATTTCACGCCAATCCCAAGAGGAGCTAAGGATGTAAACCCGAATCTATAAATTAGGACTTTTTGAAATACTACTATTATTGCTAGTAGAAACAGTCTATTTGTTAGTTAATTTGTTAGTTTGTTTAACCCTGCATGCTTTATGGTATGTAGGGTTAAATGCTTAATTAAATTTTTATATTTAAAAAACATAAACAATTATGGTTCATTATTTTAATGGCATTTTTAGTAATACATCATTTTTCACCTTTGCATTTTTATTGGTACTGACTAGTTTCTCTTGTAAAGAAGAACAAATCAATAAAAGATCAAATATGCGCTTTGAAATTTTACCAGCAATAGAAACTGGGGTAGGTTTTAAAAATGAGATTGTAGAAAGCGAAGAATTCTACTATTATAAATATATATATTCTTATAATGGAGCAGGTGTTGCATCTGCAGATTTTGATAATGATGGCCTAGAAGATTTGTTTTTCGTCTCAAACCTAAAAGAATGCAAGCTATACTTAAACTTAGGAGATTTTAAATTTAAGGATGTCACCAATAAAACAGGTATCCATTTGGAGTCCGGTTTTAATACAGGCGTAACGGTGGTAGATATTAATAGCGACGGTTTACTCGATATTTATATTTCTAGAGCCGGTTGGTTTAAAAATGAGCAGAACTGTACCAATTTATTGTTTATAAATAAAGGTAATTTAACCTTTGAGGAAAAGGCAGAATCTTATGGTTTAGCTGATGCCAATAGAAGCATTCAATCTACTTTTTTTGATTTTGATAAAGATGGAGACTTGGATGTATATATTGTTAACGCCCCCTATACCAACAAAAAAGCGAGTAAACTAATAGATTTAAAAACCTTTAAAAAGGATGATGAGACCATAAAATGGGGTGGGAGCGATTCTTTTTATGAGAATAATGGCGACCATACCTTTACTAATATCTCAGAAAAAGCAGGTATTGTACCAGACATTGCATTTGGATTAAATGCTCAAATAGCTGATTTAAATAATGATGGATGGTTAGATGTTTATGTGAATAATGATTTTGCTATGCCCGATTTTGTCTATATAAATAAGAAAGATGGCACTTTTCGGGATGAGAGATTAGAGATGTTTAAACATCAATCATTTTATAGTATGGGTGGAGATATTGCCGATATAAATAATGATGGCTTTTTAGATGTGGTTAATTTAGATATGAACCCAGAAGATTATATCAGGTCTAAGACAACAATGTCGATGACCTCTATCTCAAAATTTACTGACATGGTAAATAAAGGGTATCATTATCAATATATGCATAACGTCTTACAATTAAATAATGGTAATGGTTCATTTAGTGAAATTGCCAATATGGCGGGCATGGCAAATACAGACTGGAGCTGGGCGCCGCTAATAGCCGATTTTGATTTAGATGGTTTAAATGATATTTATATAACTAATGGTGTTTTTAGAGATGTTATTGATAAGGATACAAATAAAAACATACTTAATCTAATCAGGCAAAAACGGAGAAAACCGAGTTCAAAGGAGTTTTTAGAGTATACACAAATGCTGCCTCAGCAAAAGTTGAGTAATTACTTTTTTAAGAATCAAGGCGATTTAACCTTTTCAAATGTTTCAGAACTCTGGCATAATGCTTCACCAACCTTTTCTAATGGGGCCGTATTTGCTGATTTAGATAACGATGGGGATTTAGATATTGTTGTTAATAATATAAACGAAGAGGCACATATTTTAAGAAATAATACTGTAGAAAGAGAAAAAAAACATTTTTTAAATTTTAATTTTAAAGGCCCTGAAAACAACCCATTTGGGATAGGAGTAACTGTAAATATTTATGGTGAAAACAAAGAGAAACAGACCAGAAACCTCGTGAATTCTAGGGGATACATGTCTTCTGTATCTAACAAATTGTTTTTTGGATTAGGGGAACAATTAACTGCTGATAAAGTTGAAATTATTTGGCCAGATGGTAAAGTGCAGTATTATCAAAATCTGAAATCGAATCAATTGATAACTGTAGACTATAAAAATGCGATTAGGCCTACTGAAAATAACGTTACTTCTAAAAATATTAAACTATTTCAAGACATTCCATTCAATTTCAAACATATAGATAGTTTATTTAATGATTATGATATTCAGGTTTTATTGCCGCACAAGTTCTCTCAGTTAGGACCTGGTGTTGCGAAGGCAGATATTAATAATGATGGAATTGAGGATTTATATTTAGGTGGGGGTTACTCACAGCCAGGAAAACTATTGTTAGGAAAAAAATCGGGAGGCTTTGAATCAATTGAAAATAAGGATTTCATAGCCGATAAATTACACGAAGATGTAGGCGCTGTGTTTTTTGATTTAGAGAATGATGGCGATTTAGATCTTTATGTTGTAAGTGGCAGTTATGAGTTTCAAGAATCTTCTAAATTTTTGGCTGATCGCATTTATAAGAATGATGGAAAGAACAATTTTAAAAAATGTCTAGATTGCCTACCAAAGTTTTATTCGGCAGGTTTTATAGTAAAACCATCAGATTATGATAATGATGGTGATATTGATCTTTTTGTTGGAGGCAGAGTGATTCCTGGAAGATATCCGTATGCCCCAAATAGTTATTTGCTTACAAATTCAAACGGAAAATATATTGATGAAACATATAAACTAGCTAAATCCTTAGGTAATATAGGCATGGTTTCAGATGCGAATTGGAGCGATATTGATCATGATAATGATTTGGATTTAATTGTTACCGGAGAGTGGATGGGGATTGAAGTCTTTGAAAACGTGAATGGAAAATTGTTAAAATCTTCAGATTACAAAACACTTAATGAAACCAAAGGGTGGTGGAATACATTGTTGGTTGAGGATATAGATAATGATGGCGATTTAGATATTATTGCTGGAAATTTAGGGTTAAATTCCAAGTTTCATGCAACAATAGAAAATCCTTTTGAAGTTTATGCTAGTGACTTTGATAATAATGGAACCGAGGATGTTTTTCTTGCAAAATATCATAATGGCAAGCAGGTTCCAATAAGAGGGAAAAGTTGCAGTGCACAGCAAATACCTGAGCTTGATGCTAAAATAAAATCATATAAAGAATTTGCTAGTCGAGATTTGGAAGGGATTCTTGGCCCTGCAATTAAAACAGCCTTAAATTATAAGGTCACAGAGTTTCGCTCTGGGATTTTTGTCAATCAGGGACATGGGAAGTTTTTGTTTTCAGCATTTACTAACGAATTGCAAGTAGCGCCAATAAATAGTATTATTTTTGATGATCTTGATCAAGATGGAACAAGGGATTTACTATTAGCTGGAAATAATTATCAAACAGAAGTTGAGACTACAAGGTTAGACGCAGGTATTGGAACATTCATGTCCGGCGAAGGCAATGGAAAGTTTCATATAGTACCAAATTTGAAAACAGGCTTTTATGCCAATAGGGACGTTAGGGATATGGTTCAAATAAAAACAACTACCGGAAAAAATATACTTGTCATTAATAATAACGACAAGCATGAATTGTTTAAAATTAATAAGCTAATTCTAGAATAATTTACTAATCATTTATTTTTCTTTTGGTTCTTTATCCTCATAGTTTTTTGGGTTATTCCTGTATTCTGAAGGTAGTTCGTTGAATAGGTTTTTAAACAATTTCCTAAAGTGTTTTAAATCTACAAAACCAATTTCATAAGCAATTTGGGAAATATTTAAATCTTTTCTAGAAACAAGAAGTTGACCTGCATGTTTAAGTTTTATTGTTTTGATGAAATCATAAATAGACTGTCCAGTTAAGGCCTTTATTTTTTTGTAAAGTATAGACCTACTCATATTTAGCATATCGGCAAGGTTGTAGACTGAAAAATCTGGATTAGATAAATTTTCCATAACTACATTAAATACTTTTTCTAAAAATAATTCGTCAGCAGAGGTAGCCGCTATAGCCTTTGGTTCTATAATAATGTCTTTTCTAAATTTTTCAATTAAACTTTTTCTTGAAAGTATAATATTATTTACCTGAGTAAACAATAAATTTGGATTGAATGGTTTAGCTATGTATAAATCGGCACCAGTCTCATAGCCTGATTTCTCCGATTCTTTGGAAGTCTTTGCAGTTAACAAGACTACAGGGATATGACTCGTATTTATGTTGGTCTTTATAGTTTCACAAAGTTCTATGCCATCCATAAATGGCATCATGATATCACTTATTACAACATCTATAGTATGGTTATTCGCCAATTCTAGACCAACTTTGCCATTTTTTGCTTCAAGGATATTAAAACTATTAATAAAAATACTTTTTAATAAATCTCTAACATCAGTATTATCTTCAACAATTAAAATGGTTGGCAAAGATTCGTCAGAATCAACTATGTTAGCCTCATTTTGAGTGTCCCTTTTTTCTAATAATTCAAAGGGCTTATTATAGACCCCATAGTCCATTGTATTGGTTGAATCTTTCTTAATAATTTCTTGTTTGCTTAAATGGGAATTACCAAGTGGGAGTAAAACGGTAAAACAAGTGCCCTTTCCAATTTCACTTTTTACATCAATATACCCTTTATGCAAAGACACAAGGCTTTTGGTTAATGATAAGCCAATTCCAGTGCCTAAAGAGCCCCCGTGTTTTTTATCAAGATTGTAGAATCTTTCAAAAATAAACTTTAAGTTTTCTTTAGAAATACCGATACCTGTATCACAAATTTTTATTTTGACGCCCGCGGTAATCTTATCATCCTTAAAAAATTTCTCAGTTGTTGAAATGTTGATAATAATGTCACCATCATTAGGTGTGTTCTTGAAAGCATTAGATAAGAGGTTGTAAATAATTTTTCTAAGTTTAATTTTATCAAACCAGACTTCTATATTGTCTTCTGTAGTTTTTAGTTTGAAATTAATATTTTTTTCAACAGCTAATTCGTCAAAAGATTTTTTAATATCGTCTATAAAAGTTATAATATTTGACTTGGAAGCTTCTAATTTAAACTGTCCGGATTCATTTTTTCTAAAATCTAAAAATTGATTTATTTGCTGTAATAAGATCATGGCATTTCTATGCATAACTGTATGCTGTTTCTGTATAGAGGCTAAAGTTATGTTTTTATGATCTTCAATCATTTTCTCCAAAGGCGCAACAATAAGGGTTAAAGGCGTCCTGAAATCATGTGAGATATTGGTGAATAATTGAAGTTTTAATGCGTTTATTTCTTTGATTTTTTCTTTTTCTTCGCGTTCCCTTATAAGCTCTTTTCTTTCAGTTAGTCTCTGTAAATAATATTTTC
This sequence comes from Algibacter mikhailovii, assembly GCF_014651495.1. Lineage (GTDB taxonomy): Bacteria > Bacteroidota > Bacteroidia > Flavobacteriales > Flavobacteriaceae > Algibacter_E > Algibacter_E mikhailovii. The sequence continues at coordinate 222,124 of NZ_BMWZ01000004.1, read as the reverse complement.
TTATTAAAAACGCAATACCTGAGAGTACAAGCATATACAATAAGTAGGCCCACCATGATTTCCAAGGTGCTGGAAAGATTTCTATAAAAACTTCATCACCCTTTCCATTCCATAAGTCATCACTATTTGAAGCTTTTACTCTAAACGTGTATTTTCCTGGGTCAATATTTGTATATGTTGTAGACCTCCTATTGCCAATGTAAATCCAGTCTTTATCGAATCCTTCAAGTTTATAAGCGTATTGGTTTTTCGTGGGTTTGGAATAACTTAATGCAACAAAATTAAAACTAAACACATTCTGTTTATGATTTAATTTAAGTGTTTTTGTGTATTTTGGATAATGTAATTCATTATTAATCCGAATATCAGTGACTAAAACTGGAGGTATAAATGAATTCCCTGTTATATCATCGGGATTAAAAATGGTTAACCCATTCGCGCCTCCAAAAAATAGTTTGTTGTTTTTAGTTTTTAAATAAGCGCCATAATTAAATTCGTTACCTTGAATACCATCTGACGCATCAAAGTTTTTTACTTTTTTTGTTGTTAAATCGAATTTACTTAGGCCCTGATTAGTACTCAGCCATAAGTTATTCTCATGTGCCAATATGCCGTAGATTATTTCACTTGGTAATCCTTCTGCAATCCCGTAATTACTGCTGATTTTTGTTTTTTTATCATAATAATACAATCCGTTGCCTTCAGTGCCAATCCATAAATTTTGAGTATTATCTTCATAAATACTAATTACTGGTGTTTTAGTAAACACATTATCATCTGATCTAAAATTTATAGGGTTAATTTTTTGTGTGTAAATATCAATTTCATACAAGCCTTCATTACCTCCAATATATAGAATATTAGTATTTAATGACTTTGTAATGACGTTTACAAAATCTTTTGAATATTTTGAATGGGGTTTTAATCTGGTAACTCGTTTTGAATCTTTATTGATAATATTAACTCCACCACCTCTAGTGCCTAACCAAATATTATTATTGTCATCTTCGCAAAGAGCTGTAACTCTATCATTACTTATGCTTGTGGTGTCATTTGGAATATTTTTAAAATGCTGAAAATTTTTCTTGTTGTTTTGAATATTGATAAAATTTAGTCCGCCGTCAAAAGTTCCAACCCAGAGATTCCCTTTAACATCTTTTGTAATCGCCTTTACGTTATTACTACTTAGACTGTTTTTGTTCTTCGGATTATGAATAAAATATTCAAAATTCCCCGTGGTATCATTGTAATAATTTAATCCACCACCTTCCGTTCCTATCCATAAATTATCTCTACCGTCTTCAACAATTGAACTTACCACCTTATAGTTTAAAGTGTTTTTACCTCCCGGTGAAAATAATTTAAACGAATCATAATTTCTATCGTAATAATTAATGCCACCTGCATAAGTACCTATCCAAATATCACCTTTACTGTCTTCGAAAATTTTAAATACAGAATTTTGACTTAAACTACTATTGTTGTCTTCATTATGCTGAAAATGTTCAATTGATGTTTTGTTGGCGTTAAGGATATAAAGACCATTATAAGTTCCTATCCATAAATTTCCATGGTAATCTTCATGAATACTTCTTACGTTATCATTAATTGAGGATTTTTGATTTTTATTAATGCTGTAAACCTCAAAAGTGTTTGATTCTTTATTTAATAAGGCTAATCCATTTTTATAGCCTAGCCATATATTTTTTGAACGATCTTCATACAAACATGAAATAATATTAAGGTTTAAGTCATTTATTCCTTTTGCATTAAGTGTGTGTCTTTTTAGGGTTTTATTATTGAAATCATATGTTCCAACAGCTGTGGTGGTTTTAATCCATAATTTACCATCTTCAGATTTTAGTATGGCCCTAATTGGGGTGTCTAATTTAATTCCTCGATTATCAATAATTCGTTTCTCCTTAATACTAAAACTCTTCAGTTGATGGTAGGTAGCAACCCATAAATGATCTGAATCATCTTTAATAATATTTGAGATTTCATTGTTGGAAATGTTATTGGTTTGCATAAAACGCTGAAAGTTATCTTCACTTTCTACATAAAGATTTAGGCCATTACTTGTACCTATCCACATGTTACCGTGATCATCTTCATAGAGTGCTTTTATATAGTTATTACTTAAAGACGTAGAATCATTGGATATATGCTTGTACGTTTTAAAATTATGGCCATCATATTTATTCAATCCATCTCTAGTTCCAAACCATAAAAAGCCATTTTTATCTTGCAAAATAGAAAGCACTGAACTTTGAGATAAACCCTGTTCTAAGGAAATGTGTTTTAATTTTAAATTTTTTATGTCAATATTTGAGCTTTGACCATAAAATATTTGGGACAGCAGAGAAAAGGCGATAAAGCTTATAAAAAAATTAAATTTCATTATTAAAATCTTGGTGAACAAAAATTTTTGGAACGCTGAAGAGCGTCAATTTTATACTTTTGAATAGTTCCAAAATATAGTAAAATTTAATAGAATTCATTACAAGAATTTAGAGCAAAAAAGAAATACTTTATAAAAACCAACCTGTTGTAAGTTTTTTGCGATAAAGATTTGTAGGATACAATGGATGCATTAGAATAACTCAAAAACAACGTTATAATATTCTTAATGAAATAATGACCTTAATTTAAGTTGTACGAAATTATGTTACTCTTCATAGCATCAAAAAACCTTCGAATTGTTAATGTAATGTTCAGTTCAATTTACATGATTGGAGCATGTTTTTTGTAAAAAAAACGCCCAAATCTATTGAAATAGGCAAAATGCCCCCCCTTATTATTTATTTAGCTCCCCCTTTTATTTTCTTACATTATTGAAATTTGTCAGGAGTCATTAATGTTCTGTTTATAGATTTCTTTATTACTGTTCAATAGGAAATTTCAATACGTCAAAAAAATTTAAAGTATGAAAATAATTAAAGTGGTATTTGTATTAGTTTTTATTAACCTATTATACTCTTGTGCATCAAAAAGTAAAAAAAATGAATTAATTAGTGAAAAAAGTGAATTACTTGATGTTGAAAAAAGAGACTCAAAAATGGTTAATATTGATGATCAAATAACCTTTATAAATAGTCAATTGTCCTTGTTACTTCAGGATGCTGAGCGCGCAGATAATATACCTCGGACTGTAGAACATAATGAAGTAAAATGGGTAAATCCGGGTTTTGACTGGACGGAAGGATTTTTTCCAGGGACATGTTGGTATTTATATGAAGCAACAAAAGACAAAAAATGGAAAAATGCGGCCGAAAAATTCCAATCTAAATTTGAGGCTCATCAGGTATACACCTCAAATCATGATTTAGGTTTTGTTTTTAATTCTTCTTATGGCAATGGGTTAAGGCTAACAAATAATGAAGGCTATTCAAAGGTGCTTGTTACAGCAGCAGATGCTTTATCTAAAAGGTTCAATTCTAAAGTGGGATGTATAAAAAGCTGGGATGTAGATGAAGGCTGGCAATCTAAACGCGATTGGCAATACCCTGTAATCATTGATAATATGATGAATTTAGAATTATTGTTCAAAGCGAGTGAATTAACAGGTGATACCACCTATAGCGAAATGGCTAAGAAACATGCTAATACAACGCTTAAAAATCACTACAGAGCGGATAATAGTTCTGTACATGTGGTAGACTATAATCCCAATACTGGAGAAGTTCGTAGTAAACAAACAGCACAGGGTTATGCTAATGAAAGTTCATGGGCTAGAGGTCAAGCTTGGGGTTTGTATGGGTTTACGGTGTGCTATAGGTTTACAGGAGATGAAAAATATTTAAATCAAGCAATAAAAATTGCAGATTATATCATTAATTATAAAGATTTGTCCGAGGATGGAGTACCATATTGGGACTATAATGCACCAAATCTACCTGATGAACCTAGGGATGTTTCAGCCTCTGCAGTTACGCTTTCTGCATTGATTGAATTAAACCAATATACGGATAATACATATAAAACATTTGTAGACAAAACCATGAATTCATTGGCATCCCCTCAGTATATGGCTAAGCTGGGAGAAAATCATCATTTTGTCTTAAAACATAGCGTTGGCAGTATACCTCATCAGAGCGAAATTGATGTGCCCTTAATTTACGCAGACTATTATTATTTAGAAGCATTGTTAAGATATAAAAACTTTAATCTTTAAAACAAGATGATGATTTTTAAAAATTTGCTTCTAGCGATAGTATGTCTATATTATATACCTATTGTTTCTCAAGAAAAGAGCGTTTGGGAAGATTTTAAAACGGCAAAAGAAACAGGGATTGAGGCCATTTTACCCGATTTTTCATATGCTGGATATAAATACAGTGAAACGGCTTTACCTACAAAGGGTCATGAGGTATTTAATGTTTTAGATTATGGAGCTATTCCCAATGATAATAAATCAGATAAAAGAGCCGTGTTAAATGCCATAAAAGCTGCGAAAAAAAAAGGTAGTGGTATTGTGTTCTTTCCCAAAGGAACCTATCATTTGTTTACAAAAGACGATGATCATAAACCCATAGAGATTGATGCATCAAATATCGTTTTTAGGGGAGAGGAGCAAGGGGAGTCTATTTTGTTTTTTGAAAATAACCTTGAGCCAACAGAACCTGACAAACTTTGGACAACTCCAAATATGATTGTAGTTAAGGCAAATGGTAATAGTGTAAAATTGGCAGATGTCATTTCTGATGCTAAGAGAGAAACTTTCACGGTTACCCTATCTGATGCGAGCAAAATAAATAAGAATGATTGGGTCATTTTATCAGTATCTAATAATGACTCAGATTTAATATCTTATGATATTCAACCTTTAAAGGCCGAGCCAGAATGGACCTCAATTCTAGAAGAAGGTGTCATTGTGAATGAGCGTCATCAAGTAGCCTCAGTAAATAATAACGTAATTACGTTTTATGAACCTATACACTACGATGTTAAGGCAAAACATCATTGGGAAATTTTAAGTTTTGAACATGTTGAAGAAATTGGTTTTGAGAATTTAACTTTTGAAGGGAATTGGAAAGAAGAATTTGAGCATCATAAATCAGCAAAACACGATGGTGGATGGAGTATATTATGTGTTTCAAAAAGTGTTAATTCTTGGGTTAAGGATTGCACATTTAAAAATATCAATAATGCATTTTCTTTTAGTAAATCGGCTGCTTGTACTGCCTTAAACATAACTATTGAAGGTAACATAGGGCATAGCTCTGTTCATTCTGAAGGGTCAACAGGTATTTTATTAGCAAAAATTAATGATTTGAGTGGGATGCATCATGCTGTTGGTGTAGGAGGAGGAAGTAATACAGGCACTGTAATTTGGAGATCGAAATATCCATCACACACCTCTTTCGAGGCGCATGCATCTCAACCTAGATGCACCCTTTTTGATAATGTAGAAGGAGGTTTCTTTGCAGGCAGAGCAGGAGGTGCCCGGTTTAATTTACCTAACCATGGAAGGTATTTAGTATTGTGGAACTTTAAAGAAATTGATGAACCTGAGTCTAATTTTAAATTTGTAGCGACTGACACTTGGTGGTGGAGAATAGTGCCACCAATTGTTGTCGGTTTTCATGGATCTGATACTACTTTTAAAGAAAACGAAATACAAATATTGGAAGGTTTAGGAACTAAGGTAAAACCTGAATCATTGTTTGAGGAACAATTGAAATTGAGATTAGGGGGTAAATTACCAAAATGGATGATTACAAATAATTATTGCAAAAATTGAAATTACCAAACTAATATTTACCTGTTATTTTAAATCTTGATATTGTGGGTTAGATAGTTTAAACTATGTGCCGGAAGCGTTTTTATTTTAATCATTAAAATGGAATATTTATGTTACCGGCATTTTTGTTTCCTTAAAAAAGCAATATCTCATGATCAAGACATTAAATATTTACTAGAAGTTTTCCTGAAAATTGATTGTTTAGAGGTGTTCTATTCTGTAAGGAGCCGTAGGTAGAGCACATAATAAAATAAAAAGAGCATTCAACCTACTTTTTACTTCAAGGGCTTACCGCAGTCAATGACTCCAGTAAGAATCTTTACAGATCGGTAATTCTGCTATTTATAAGACCAACAAATATTTTGAAAAACGAGTCCTTAATTCCTCCGTTATTTTTCTTATTACTCATAGTCATAAACATAATAGCTGTGCATATCTAAAATGATTAATGATGAATGTCTTGTAATGCTATTAAAAAGTCTTTTTAGCTAAATAAGAATTCAAACATGTGTTTGTTCTTTTTTTATCTGAGCCTTAAAAATTTGAAATTGAAGTATTAATTATGCATACACCTTTCACATCTTCATGGTTTCAATCATAAACTTTTAATAGAGAATGCATTAAAAACAGTCTGTTTTGGTTAAAATAAATGAACACGTGTCTTTTGTTGTTAACTAATTGTTTTTTAATGTGGTAAAAACAAATACACCCTCTAAAAGAAGCAAACCCCCCCTCTTAAATCAGGTCAATATCTTCTAATTTTATCCTCGATAAATAATTTATTAAAAACTAATAACTAAAAACATTATGAAAAAAATTACATTATTATGTGCTTTGATGTTAACTATAAGTTTAGCACAAGCGCAAACTACAGTAACAGAAACATTTACTGATTTTAAAAACAACTTTGGCGTACCATATGTAGATGGTTGGTCAAGTAAGGATTTTCCTTATACAAGTGGTGTTACTGGATATGATTATTTCTTAAATGGCTATCTTGAAATTCCAGGAAGAAGAAATGAAGGAGGAAATCCTATGCCTGGATCGATACGTGGTAGAGCTGGAGAAGTAGAGAATGATGAGCCAGTACGTACTTTTCTTCTTAAGGCTACTGACTTACCTGGAGGGGTTACTAGTATAACGGTCCATACTGCTGCTTTTTGGGGAACATCAAGTACTGTCCTTAGAAGTGTTAAAATTTTTGTTAATGGTGAAGATGTTGGAACAAGTCCAGGAAAAACTTCTCAAGGAACAGGTGATGCAGGAGATAATACTTTAGGGTATGCAGATTTTACTGTTAATAATCTTGATATTGATGGAGCCTTTAGTTTGGATATAGAAGCGGTTTGTACTACTGGTGATTGTGCAGGTGATAAGCCAAATATTGCTATGGCTCAGTTAAGTTGGACTACAAAAACTACATTATCTTCTCAGGATAACGTTTTGGCTAGTGGTTTAAGTGTTTATCCAAACCCTGTAAGTGATGTATTAAACATCAAGAAACTTAGTAACAATGTTACATTTAAAAATGTTGTACTCTATGATATCGTAGGTAAGGTGGTATATGAAAGCAACGATACACAGTCAATACATGTTCGTGATTTTGCAAAAGGCCTATACCTTTTGAAAATTGAATCACAAGAAGGGGGTGTTTTAAATAGAAAAATATTGGTGAAGTAAAAATATTTTGTACACTTAAAAAAAGGCTATGTTAACATAGCCTTTTTTAGGTTAAATTAAATAATGGAAAAAGTTTACCGCGATATGTAAAAAGAGAATTATGCGGTTACTTTATTTCGAAGGTAGCTCACCGAGATTCCAAAGTTTCTAAAAGTTTTTTACGATATAATTATATGATGCCTTTAAGTATTTTTTGAAGTAGTAATAAAATAATTATTCTTCAAAAAAAGGTGTTTTATAATTGGCATTTCTCAACAAAAGATTAATAACATAACATGCAATGAAAACAATCAATACCTATTTATTTTTAGCGTTTTTAATTCTTTCTTCTTCAAAGGGCTTCTCACAACTACGTGTGGGTGATCCTGGCGTTACATTTTATGAAGATAAATTTGATGACACTAATTATCCTGAAATGCGTGAGTGGGCTAAAGCGGGAGTTGTAGGGGGTATCCCTTTTCTTTCAACTTCTCCAATAAAGAAAACAATAGATGCCACAGACAGTAATGGAATAAATGCGGCAATTACTGATGTTGCCCGTCAGGGAGGCGGACAATTGGTTTTAAACAATGGGAACTACACTATAGATAGCAGAATTAATATGAAGTCTAAGGTTCGAGTTGTTGGTGAAAGTCAAAGTGGTGTAGTGTTAAATATAACTATGCAGGGCACTAGTGGGGAAGCGATTAGGTTTGGTGTTCAAAATGCTGGTATTGAAAATATGACCATACAAGGGGTTTACGGTACACCATCAATGAGGATGTCAGATCAAAAACCAAATTATTTAATAAATGCCGTATATATGGGAGGCGGAACAAAAAATTGCTGGCTGGATAAAGTTAAGATTATTAATGTTGGAAATTGTCCATTTACATCCTGGAATAGTAATCATATAACTATAAGAGATTGCCACTTTGAAGGGTCATGGAATAAGGGTAGTGGTGGACACGGATATTTTCAAATTGCAGGAAGTTACACCCTAATATATAATACATTTGTTACCAGATTAAGACATATTACTATTCAACGTCAATATTGCCATCACAATGTGTTTTATCAGAACAATGTGGAACAGGATTTTAATTTCCACGATAGTAATGCGGGCTATAATCTTGTTGAGCAGAATATTTCACGTCTCAACCCTGAACTCAATACTCAATATCATTCCATGATGGGGCCGTGGTCAATTCAGCATCAAGATCCTCCGGGAACAGACGCCATTTTTAGAAACGATTGTATTGAAAGAAACAATAATGATAATGTAACATTTAGTGATCCAAACTTAGTATACATTCCCGTAAGACATGAAAATTCAATCCCTTTTGATACGCACTCTGTTTTACCAAAAGGAGGCACATTCTACCCCGTTAATCTTACTACGTTGAGCACTAATACATTTGATACTCATAATATCACAGCATTTCCAAATCCTGCTCAGAATTATATTTCCCTTAAAGGCTTAAAAGGCCATACAAATTATAAAATTTTTGACATTATTGGCACAGAAATGGCTAGCGGAAATATCACAAACAGCGAAAAAATCAATCTACAAAACCTTTCTGTTGGATTATATCTAATAAAACTTGAGAACGGAAATGTAATCAAATTTTTAAAACAATAAATCGTTAATAATTATAGGGCAAGACATATGGTTTTAGTCAAAGCAAAGGTCCTTGAGAATATAATTACTCGTTGGAATATATCTTGCTAAGACCTTAGATGCCTTTTATTTTGCGTTAGCAATACATAGTTTGTTTTGGCTAATCAATCCTGCTAACAGCAAATGTTTATGCCTTGATAATAAACATTAAATTATCAGGGTAAGCCATTATTTTATTAAGAAAGCTATCTCAGAAAAAAATTACATTATCAAAGAACAAATCTTATATGTATAAATTAGCAATTCAATTCATATGCTTAATTCTAGTAAATGTAACGCTTAATGCACAAGCGCTTCTTAAATCTCCAGAATACTCGAAAGCCGGTTTTTTTGAAGTGCCAAATTCTGGTCGTCAAGTATATGATTTTAATGTTGGTTGGCGTTTTTACAAAGGAGTTATAGAAAGGGCAGAATTATCTGATTTTGATGATTCAACTTGGAATGTTGTGAATACACCCCATGGTTTGGAATTGAATGCTTCGGAGGCTAGTGGGTCCACTAATTATCAAGGTGAAGCTTGGTACAGAAAACACTTTACTATACCCAAAAACCTTTTAGGTAAAAAGTTGACTATACATTTTGAAGCCATCATGGGCAAAAGTAAAGTCTGGTTAAATGGTGAGTTATTAACGACGCACTATGGCGGATATCTTCCTTTTAGTATAGACATAACGAATAAAGTTTTAAAAGATAAAGAAAACGTTTTGGCTGTGTGGGCAGATAATAGTGATGACCCAAATTACCCGCCAGGGAAAAGCCAAACCGTTTTAGATTTTTCATATTTTGGTGGTATTTATAGAGATGTTTGGCTTTTGGCTACCAATAATGTTTACGTGACCAATCCAAATACGGCCAATAAAGTTGCGGGTGGTGGCCTTTTCGTGCGTTATGAAAATCTAACTAAAAAAAGTGTAGAAGTAATAACCAAGACCGATATATCAAATGATTCTAAAAAGTCATTTGATATCAGTATTACCTACAATTTAAAAGATGATGACAATAATATAGTAGCCACCAAAACTATTTCAGAAACAATAAAGGCGCGGAGTAATATTCAGGTTGAACAAATTCTCCTTGTTAAAACCCCAAAATTATGGTCGCCAAAATCACCATTCTTGTACAACTTGGAAGTATTAATACAAAATCAGAATCAAAATATCATTGATGGTGTTAGGCAAAAAATTGGGATTAGAAAAATAGAGTTTAGAGGAAAAGAAGGTTTTTATTTAAACAATGAACCCTATGATGGAAAACTTATGGGTGTAAATCGTCATCAAGATTATGCTTATGTGGGTAATGCTTTACCTAATTCTGGGCAATGGAGAGATGCCCTCATTTTAAAAGAAGCGGGAAGCGAAATCATAAGAGCTGCGCATTACCCAGCTGATCCTGCGTTTATGGATGCCTGTGATGTCTTGGGTTTGTTTTTTATTGTAGCTACTCCCGGCTGGCAGTTTTGGAATGATGATAATACGCAATTTCAGGAGTTGGTTTATCAAGATATAAGAAATATGGTAAGAAGAGATAGAAACCATGCCTCTGTTATTCTCTGGGAACCCATATTAAATGAAACCCATTATCCAGATTATTTCGCAGAAACCGTACACAATATTGTGCATGAAGAATATCCGTATCCCGGGGCTTACACAGCTTGTGATTCTAGAGCAAAAGGCATGGAGTATTTTGATGTTATCTATGATCATCCAAGATATGCAGACAAGTTCAAAGTTTGGATGCCAGACCCAAAGGGAAAAAATACAAGCAAAATAAAGTTTGATTATGGAGCGGAAAATAGAAGTATTTTTACGCGAGAGTGGGGAGACAATGTTGATGATTGGAACGCTCATAATTCTTCAAGTAGAGTCGCGAGAAATTGGGGTGAATCTCCTCAGTTAATTCAGGCCCATCATTATGCGAATACAGCCTATAGATTTACAAATTGGGAATCTATAAGCAGCACGCCTGCCCAACACGTTGGAGGTGCTTTATGGCATGCGTTTGATCATCAAAGGGGGTATCATCCTGATCCGTTTTATGGCGGTATCGCAGATGTTTTTCGTCAGCCAAAATATTCATATTACTTATTTAATGCGCAACGAAAAGCAAAAGATAGCGAACCTATGGTGTACATTGCTCATGAGATGTCTCCTTTTTCTAGTAAAGATGTTACCGTTTATAGCAATTGCGATGAAGTAAGACTAATAGTCTTACAAAAGGATACCATTACTATGAAACACGACAGAGAAACTTTTAATATGCCAAATCCAATTATGGTTTTTGAGGATGTCTATGATTTTATGGAAGTTAAAAGTTTGTACAGAAAAAAAAGACATGCCGAAACCACTATTGTAGCGGAAGGTATAATTGACGGTAAAGTCGTCGTGAGCGCTACTAAAATGCCAACCAATAGAATTACAAGAATTAAATTAGAATTAGCAGATTATGGTATTCCTCTTACGGCAAACGGATCTGATTTTGTTCCGGTGATTGCTTCTATTGTTGATGATAATGGGAATGTCAAAAGATTAACTGAAAATCATATAAAATTTGAGGTGGAAGGCGAAGGAACAATAATAGGGGATTCAGACATTATGGCTAATCCAAGAACGGTTGAATGGGGCACAGCACCAGTGCTAATAAGGGCAACAGAACAGTCAGGAACTATAGTAGTAAAGGCATCAATGGTACATGAAGGGGTACATACTCCCATGGCTGCAAAAATTACTATTAATAGCATCCCTACGAATACGCCCCTCATATTTGATGAAAAAACCAATACATCATATAAGAAAGCGGTCTCAAAACCTATAGATTCTAACAATCAAGATTCGACATTGAAACAAAAGGTCTTAGAGCTTGAAAAAGAACTGAATCAATACAAGCTAAAGGAAGTTCAAAAACAACAAGAAGAGTTTGAGAATGAAAGCAAGAAAAATTAATATAATAGGTTTCATGCTTATGCTTGACATTAATTATCCACTTTTTTGAGAATCCAACAAGGGATGTTGCCATTTACTTAGTAAACGGTTACGGGTATATTAATTAGAACTTTATAAAAGTGTTCAAAAAAGGGGTTAATCTAGAAGCTCTAAAGGATTAATTCTGAAACATCGTTCAGTTCCTAAAAAATGTGGATCCCCGTAATCTTCAGACCAAAATCCGTCCAGTATGTTTTGGCTAAGACATTTATAAACCACCACACCCCTATAACTATTTTCATCGGCTCCTTGATAGGTAAAGTTAATAACAAGAATATTGTCTTTAAAAAAACCAATGCCTTCCTGTTTTTGCTCTTTGTTAATGAGCCAGTCAGCCTTAATTCTATTGCTGGGGTCAAGTTGTAAATGAAGTATTCCGTGGTAAGTATTTTTGCTATCGTCTTGATTGCTTCCAGTGACTTTATATTGACCAACTAATTCTTCAACTTTCATAGTAAATTATAATACAAAAGGCCTCATAAATATTTTTTATGAGGCCCTACAAAGTGGAGTCGGAGAGAATCGAACTCTCGTCCAAACAAGTAACCAAAGGGCTTTCTACACGTTTATTCTTTTCTTGGGTTTTCGATTATAAGCTGGTTAAAGACAACCCACTTATAACTTAACTTCTTTAGTTTCAAAAAGGCATCAAAGTACTACCTAATCTATATTGACATTTACGATGCCTCAAAATGGAACGCCGTCAATCAAGGCTTTCCGGAGACATAAAGCTTGTACACCTTGTGTACCTAGGCCAATCTTACTATAATTCAGATTATGCAGCTAAAGCGTAGTTATTCTCGCCGTTTAAAATTTGGTCTAGCCTTTAACGTGTTTCAATGCCATTACACGACGTGCTTACCGTTTAATTAATCTCGCTGTCAAAACCAGTCGACCCCATTATTATTTAAATAGTTATTTCTATTGTGGCGTTACCCTATCGGGTCAGGCTTTCTGCTATATCTTTTTTGCTTTTAACGGCAAAAAAGGATGTCGCTTCAATCCTTAACGCGGGCAGCAAAGGTATCAAAAAGTTTGTAATTCCGTTTAAATCCTACTACTTTAGAGCAAAAATTATTCCAATTCTTTCAGTACATGCAACTTGTCAGTAATCCAAAGGCTAAAGAAGTGTTTAATACATATCCCATGCCTATAAAACCCAAAATGCTTTACCTTAGAGAACTGGTTCTCGAAGTAGCTAAAGAAGAAAGTAGTGTTGAATACTTAGAAGAAACTTTAAAATGGGGGGAGCCAAGTTACCTTACTAAGTACGGAAGTACCGTCAGGATGGATTGGAAAGAAAAAAGCCCAAATCAATATGCCCTTTATTTTCAATGTTCCTCAAGCCTTGTCTCCACTTTTAAGACTATTTACAAAAATGAATTTAAATTTGAAGGAAAACGAGCAATTGTGTTTAAATTGGAGGATGAGTTACCCGTATCAGAATTAAAACATTGTATTTTGCTAGCATTAACATATCATAAAAGAAAACATTTACCTCTTTTGGGGGCATAAAAGATAAAGCTTATGAAATTTGCCATAATAAAAGAACGCAAAAACCCACCTGACCGTCGCGTTGTATTTTCTCCATCAAAATTGGTAGAAGCAAAAAATAAATTCCCCGAGGCCACTTTTAAAGTAGAGGCTTCAGATATTCGAGTATTTTCCGATCAGGAATACAGAGATGCTGGTTTTGAAGTTGTACAAGATGTTTCAGATTGTGATATTATGATTGGTGTTAAGGAAGTGCCAATTGATGCTCTTATAGCTAACAAGAAATACTTCTTCTTTTCACATACCATTAAAAAACAACCCTATAATAGAAATCTATTAAAAGCTGTTTTGGAAAAGAATATTGAATTATATGACCACGAAACAATAATCAATGAAAAAGGGTTCCGACTTATAGGTTTTGGTCGTTATGCAGGAATTGTTGGTGCCTACAATGGTTTTAGAGCCTGGGGATTGAAATATAAGTCATGGCAATTACCAAAAGCCGGACCATTACCAAATCAACAAGCCTTAATAAAAGAGTTAAATCAAATAGAGGTACCTAATATTAAAATTTTACTCACGGGGAGTGGAAAAGTATCAAATGGCGCCCAAGAAATGTTGAATGCTATGGGCATCAAATCGGTTTCAGTTGAAAATTATCTCAATAAAAATTTTGATGAACCTGTGTATTGTAAAATAGACGTGCTTGACTATAATAAACGATTGGACGGTAATTTGGTGACAGATGTTTTTGATTTTTTTAATCACCCTGAAAAATATGAATCTGATTTTATGAGATTTGCAAAAGTAAGTGACTTCTATATTGCAGGTCATTTTTACGGAGATGGTGCGCCCTATTTATATACTAAGGAGGATGTGAAGTCGCCTGATTTCAATATAAAAGTAGTAGCAGATATCAGTTGTGATGTTGATGGTCCAGTGGCGACCACCTTAAGAGCATCTACTATTGCAGATCCTATATATGGGTATGATCCTGAGTCAGAAGCAGAAATAGACTATAATAACGAAAAAGCTATAACGGTAATGGCTGTTGATAATTTACCCTGTGAATTACCACAAGATGCCAGTGAAGGTTTTGGAGAGCAATTTCTTGAACACGTTATACCGGCGTTTTATAATAACGATAAAGATGGTGTTTTACAGCGTGCTAAAATGACCGAAAACGGACTACTTACCGAGCGTTTTGATTATTTGCAGAATTATCTAGAGGGTAAGGAATAAATCAGAAGAAATTTAAAACCTAGTAATAATTATAAAACCATCAATAGCTTGCTTTTGATGGTTTTTCTTTGCTTTTGAGGTTCCTGTTTAATTAAAAGATTTTGGTTTTAATAATTTATTCAAGTTCAAGTCAACTTTTAAAAGGTAAATGATATATATCATTTTTAAGTTCTTAGAAATAAACGAACTTATAGTTCTATTTATTTAGTGTTAACTTAAATTAATATATCATGAATCCACTATTATTATTTACGCTTCTTTTTCTTGTATTCTTGTTTTCTGGCATACGAGTAATTTTTGAATATAAACGCGCTTTAAAATTTAGGTTTGGTAAATACATTAAAACTTTAAAGCCCGGATTTAGATGGATTATTCCAATTATTGAGACTATTCAGAAAGTTGATATTCGCGTCATTACTATTAATATAGTCTCACAAGAAGTCATGACTGAAGATAATGTACCATGTAGTATTGATGGTGTCGTGTTTTTTAAAATTGAAAGTCCAGAAAAAGCCGTTTTAGAAGTGGAAGAATATAATTTTGCTATTACGCAATTATCTCAAGCTGCACTTAGAGATGTTTGCGGTAAGGTTGAACTGGATACTATTTTATCAAAACGGGAAGAAATGGGGAAGAATATTAAAAGCATTGTTGAGATTGCAACTAAAGAATGGGGCATTGAAATTATTGATGTTAAAATAAAAGACATACAGCTTCCAGAAAACATGAAACGTATGATGGCTAATCAAGCAGAGGCAGAGCGTTCTAGACGTGCACGTATTATTTTAGCGTTAGCTGAGGAGCAAGCAGCTGGTAAGTTATTAGAAGCCGGTAAATTAATTGATCAATCGCCATCTGCAATAAAATTAAGATTGTATCAGACTTTATCGAACATTGCAGCTGAGAAGAATTCTACTATTTTGTTTCCTTTTCCTGAAGAAGTGTTGCCAAGAAATCATTCAAAATAAAACGACAATGAGATATCTATTTGTTAATTTTTATAAAAGTTTAATTTTTAAAACCTGTTAACCTTTATTTGTTAAATAAAAAAGAACCTAATAAATTTCACTAAAACCTAGCCGTTAAAAACAAATTAAAACCACCAAAACTAAAATCAATTTTTCCATTAAAGTCATCGCCTAAAGGTACATCATTAACTCTATAGCTATTTGTTGAATACGCAGCTCCTAAACCGAAATTTTTAAAGAAAAAGTAATGGACAGCGGCATTTGATTCAACAACATTAATATCTATACCACTAACACTAAGATAAAAATATTCTAATGAATATCTGGCTAATAATTTAGGAGTAAGGTAGGCACTGCCATGAACACCAAAGAGAATGGCCGGTGCTGTTATTGAAGTTGATTCAGTATAAGTCCTCTCATTTATTTTGGCGCCAAAACCAGTATTTATAGATACAGCTCTTGCCCCTAAAGATAATCCAGCATTCCAATTCTTTTTATTGTAAAAGGAATACCTCCAGGTGACTGCGTAATAATCGACATCAAACAAAATCCCTACACCTGAACCTTTTAGAAATGTGCTATCTCCTACGGTAACGTCCCTTTCTAGTAGCGCTGTGCTTTCTCTGTTTATGTTAGTGTAGGTAATAGCTAACTGTGATTTAGGTGAAACCCGAATAACACCATCGAGTTTAAAAACACTTTTGTCTTCTTCTAATCCTAAGTCTTCTAGACCTATTTCAGTTCCTATTCCTAGAGCCGTATCAATTCTAAGTGAGGTGTTTATTGCAGGAAAGTAATATCCGGCAGTTATATATGCTCTTGGGTTAATTGAATCTCCCTCAACAGTGGAATAGCTTTGGGCAAGAACCTTACTCGTGCTACAAAGGTATAAGCATATGGCGAAGCAAAGAAACAAATATTTGTTTAAATGGTTTGTAGACATATTTTTGGATGATGTTTGGTTATAATATAAAGGTATTAAAATTTTGCATTAATTGTATGTTTTTGCATTGAAAGTATAGTCAAATAATGCTTTATTAAAGCCTATAAAATTATTAAGTTTGAAAATAATAATTGAATCATAGCTTTTGAAACCAGTTGATGAATATTTTATAAACCAAAAAGAGCCCTATCAATCTATATTGCTTTATGTTAGAAGTATTATTATAAATACATTACCAGAGGTAGAGGAGAAGTATAGTTATAAAATCCCTTTTTATAATATTGATAAAAAGCCTATGGTATATTTGAACATTTTAAAAGGAAAAGATTATGTAGATGTGGCGTTTGTTCAGGGTGTGCTTTTAGAAAACGACTTTCCTATTTTAAGAAATGATAACAATAGGAAACAAGTGCGTTCTATTCAATTAAAAACTATTGAAGATTTAGATTATCAAAACTTTATAGAATTACTTAAAAAGGCTACACACCTACTAGGTAAAAGTAATAAAGCATGGTTTCTCTAAATTCTAAAAATTCCTCCAAAAGAAACAACGCGTTGTATGTAAAAGAAATGCTGTGAAGCACTATCTATTGAATTATTTGTGGTTCTTATATCGGGCATATTGATATAGCCCCCTTTGAGGTCTAATTGTAAAAAAAAGTGTTTGAAGCAGGTAAAGTTGATACCAGCATGAGCAGAAAGACCATAGCCTGCTAGATGAAACTGGTCATACCTGTCTTTTTGTAATAGTTTGGAGTTAGTTTTGGGGTATAGCATACCGGCAGCCAAACCCTCAGTAAGATTTATTTGAAATTTATCCGTGTTCGGGAGTTTAAATAACTTAGAGATGTCATCATATCTAGAAAATTCTGCATAAATATAATTTAAACCATCAGTATGCTCAAATTGAAGAAAATCATCAGATACAAAAAAGGCTTCATTGTTATAAGTCCCATTATATATTGATCCTGATTCAGTATCGGGCAAATTGATATAGCCGTCAATGTTTTTCGTTTTGTTGTTATTCATCACATATTTCATATGGTCTAGCCCAACAGAAACTGTATAATTATCTGAGATAAAATACCCTGCTTTAAAATTTGTTTGGGGAATGGTTAACCTTGTAGGATTGATATAATCAATATGCCAACCTTTAGGCCGATCTGCAGCGGATACGTCTTTTATTATAAAATCATAATGCTCTCCTTTAAAGCTAATATCAGAATTAGAATAGGACTCCCTATTGCCACCCCAACTCACAAAGAACTTTCCTTTATTGGAAGCTGTATATCTTTGGATTGAATCTTGCGCCAACGTAGAATACGTGAGCAATAGAAAAGCAATGCTGAAGAAAGGTTTTACCGTCATGTACAATTGAAAGACGTAAAATTAGAGTGCGTTTACGGCTCTTCTAATAGAAACTAAATTTGTTAAAAGATGTTCTAAGTTATCCAAATGTAACATGTTAGCACCATCACTTTTTGCATTAGATGGGTCAAAATGGGTTTCAATAAATAAACCATCAACGTTATTAACAACACCTGCTCTGGCTATGGTTTCAATCATTTCTGGTCTACCACCGGTAACTCCAGCTGATTGATTAGGCTGTTGCAATGAGTGCGTCACATCTAGAACGGTAGGTGCATATTCCCGCATAGTTGGAATCCCTCTAAAATCTACAATCATATCTTGATAGCCAAACATCGTGCCTCTGTCTGTTATCCATGCATTATTATTACCTGCATCTTTTACTTTCTGCACAGCATGTTTCATGGCTTCAGGACTCATAAACTGACCTTTCTTTAAGTTTACTACCTTACCTGTTTGTGCTGCAGCAACCACTAAATCTGTTTGACGCACTAAAAAAGCGGGTATTTGCAATACATCAACATATTGAGCTGCTAACTGGGCATCCGAAATCTCATGAATATCAGTTACCGTTGGGACATCAAATGTTTCCGAAACCTTTTTTAGTATTTTAAGGGCTTTCTCGTCTCCAATGCCTGTAAAACTATCAATCCTGCTTCGGTTGGCTTTTTTAAAACTACCTTTAAATATATAAGGGATTTCAAGTTTTGTGGTAATATTTACTACTTTTTCTGCAATGTGCAATGCCATGTCCTCACCTTCAATAGCACAAGGGCCACACAATAAAAAGAAGTTATTAGCACTAAGGTGTTTTAACTTAGGAATATCTTGAAAATCCATAATCTTGTTTCGATAATTTTGAGTGCAAATATACAATTATGATATTTTAAACCATAGTACTTTTATTATATTAATAAACCTATATAAAATAAGCGCTCTGTGTTTAATGTGTTGTTAGTCAGAAAAATGCGTCTTTCTATATGTGAGCATGAACTTTTCAAAAAACAAGATTTTTCTTAAACGCGATATTGTATTATATATTCATAATTTATAAGTACCTTTGCACGCTTAAAATAAGGCACTATTATGGCTAATATTAAAAACATTGCGATTATTGCACACGTAGATCATGGTAAAACTACTTTGGTTGATAAAATTATGTATCACTGTCAATTATTTCGTGAAAACGAAAATACTGGAGATTTAATCCTTGACAATAACGATTTAGAACGCGAAAGAGGAATAACAATTACCTCAAAGAATGTTTCTGTAATCTATAAGGATACTAAAATTAACATTATAGATACACCTGGTCACGCCGATTTTGGAGGTGAAGTTGAGCGTGTATTAAATATGGCAGATGGCGTTTTATTATTAGTTGATGCCTTTGAAGGTCCTATGCCACAAACACGTTTTGTACTTCAAAAAGCCATTGATTTAGGATTAAAGCCATGCGTTGTAGTTAATAAGGTGGATAAGGAAAATTGTACGCCTGATGAGGTTCATGAGAAGGTGTTTGATTTGATGTTTGAATTGGGTGCTGAGGAGTGGCAATTGGATTTTCCAACAGTTTATGGTTCGGCCAAAAACAACTGGATGAGTGAAGATTGGCAAAAAGAAACAGATAATATAGAGCCCTTATTAGATATGGTTATTGATCATATCCCTGAGCCTAAGATTGAAGAAGGCTCAACGCAAATGTTGATTACTTCTTTAGACTTTTCTTCTTTTACAGGAAGAATTGCTATAGGTCGTTTAACAAGAGGAGAACTTAAAGTTGGACAAAATATTTCTTTAGTTAAAAGAGATGGAAGTATTGTAAAGTCTAAAATTAAAGAACTTCATACGTTTGAAGGTTTAGGTAGAAAGAAAGTTGAAGCTGTACAAGCTGGAGATATTTGTGCTATAGTAGGTCTAGAAAGTTTTGAAATTGGTGATACTGTGGCCGATTGGGAAAATCCTGAAGGTTTAAAGACGATTGCTATTGACGAACCAACAATGAGTATGTTGTTTACAATTAATGATTCACCTTTCTTTGGAAAGGATGGAAAGTTTGTAACATCGCGTCATATTAAGGATCGTTTAACAAAAGAATTAGAAAAGAATTTAGCACTTCGTGTTGAAGAAACAGATAGTGCCGATAAATTCATGGTGTTTGGTCGTGGTGTATTACACTTATCAGTTTTAATTGAAACGATGCGTCGTGAAGGTTATGAGCTTCAAATAGGACAGCCACAGGTAATTATTAAAGAAATTGACGGGGTTAAATGTGAACCTGTTGAAGAAATGACAATTGACTTACCAGAAGTAGTTTCAGGAAAAGCAATTGAAATGGTGACCTTACGTAAAGGGGAGATGTTGAGTATGGAAGCGAAAGGCGACCGTATGGTTTGTGAATTTATTGTACCATCACGTGGAATAATTGGTTTACGTAATCAATTACTAACAGCTACGGCTGGAGAAGCTATAATGGCACACCGTTTTAAAGAATATCAACCTTTAAAAGGTGGAATTCCAGAACGTCAAAATGGCTCATTAGTGTCTATGGAAAAAGGACAAGCTATTCCTTATTCAATAGATAAATTACAAGACCGAGGGAAGTTTTTTGTTGATCCAGGTGAAGATATTTATGAAGGCCAAGTTATTGGAGAGAATTCTCGTGGTGATGATATGACTGTTAATGTTACGAAAACAAAAAAATTAAGTAACGTACGTTCTTCAGGTGCAGATGATAAGGCAAAAATTGTTCCTGCAATTAAGTTTTCTTTAGAAGAAGCCTTAGAGTATATCCAAAAAGACGAGTACGTTGAGGTAACTCCTAATTTCTTGCGTTTGCGCAAAATTTGGTTGAGCGAAGTAGATCGTAAAAGAAATAAATCTATTTAGTAAGATAATTCTAAGGAATAAATTAAGGAACAGTTAAAAGTAAATTTTAGTTTGCTGCTTCTTTCTTAAATTATATTAATTGATAAACACAAAAAGTAAACAATTTAGTTTGTTTACTTTTTGTGTTTTACAGCATTTCTTTATAAGCGGATAGTTTTCTTTTCTTACGGGTTAAGCGTGCTTGATTTATTAAAGCCCTATTTTGAAAACAGAAAATTTCGACAAAAGGTAAATTAAGGCTTTATAATCCATTTTGTATTTGTTTTCTTTTTTTAAGCAGATATAATTTTGTTTTTTTAGGGGTTATAAATCATCATAAAGCATATGATGCCCGAACTAATTGGATAAATGAAATTTTTATTAATTGAAAGAATTAATAAACTACATAAATAACAAGGTTTTACTTAAAATAGCTTCACTGCAAACAGTCTCAGTATTAATTAGAATCATTGGGGGCTTATTAACATCAAAGGCCATTGCCGTATTTATTGGAGCAGAGGGCTTAGCTTTAGTGGGTAATTTAAGAAATTTTGTAGGGTCTTTCCAAGCGATAGCCACCGTTGGCTTTTACAAGGGGATAGTAAAACATATTTCTGAAGTAAAAGAAAAAGCTCAAGAACTAAGTAAGTTGTTGTCAACGGTATACTATGTAGGTTTTATTTCTACAGTACTCGTTTGTTTTTTTTGTTATCTGAAAGCAGAGTGGATTAATGATTTAATTTTTCCTACTTATAACGATTATGCCTACGTTATCAAGATTTTTGCCATAGTGTTGCCTTTTTATGTATTGAACATGTTTTCATTTTCAATAATGAATGGGTTCTTAAAGTATAAAATTCTTATAATAATTAATATCATTGGGCAAATTTTAAGTGTGTCTATCGCTCTGCTCCTAATTTATCAAAATAAGATTGATGGTGCTTTAATATCAGTAGTTATAGCTGAGTCGTTAATATTTTTAATTACGCTTGTTGGAATAATTAATAGACGTAGTTTAGTGTCTTCTCTTAAGGTAGGAAGCATAAGCCTTAAATATTTAAAAAAGATGGCACCTTATTCCGTTATGGCACTTTTTACAGCTGTGCTACTACCCATGGTTGCTATTCTTATTAGGTCTTATATTATTGATACCATCGGCTATAAAGATGCAGGGTTTTGGGAGGCCATGACTAGAATATCGAAGTACTACCTGATGTTTGTGAGTTCACTAATAGCAATGTATCTTGTACCAAGGTTTTCGGAGATTAACAAGGCTAGTGAGTTTAAAAAGGAAATATTTAGTTTTTATAAAACCATAATGCCCATTTTATTAATAGGTTTAATAGTGATATATTTATTGAGAAAATATATTGTATTGACCATATTTTCGGAGGAATTTGAGCCCGTAGAAAATTTGTTTAAATGGCAGCTATTAGGTGATTTTGTTAAGGTTTTATCTATAGTTATAGCGTATCAGTTTCTAGCAAAAAAAATGTTTTGGCATTATATATTAACCGAAGCTTTTCTCGTTATTACGTTATATTCTACTAGTATTTATTTTATCAATTTATACGGGGGAATTGAAGGTGCTGTTATAGCTCATTTTGTATGTTATACTATGTATTTCGGTATTCTGATACTTATATTTGGCAGCTCGCTTTTTGGAGTTGAGAGCCATGAGAATTAAGCGAACTTGTTAAAAAATTTAATTGAAGTTACCTAATTACATAAAGCATAATCTATTGTTTAAGGTGACTTCAGCAAATACTATCCTTGTATTAGTAAGAATGTCTTTTGCTTTAATTTCTCAAAAGGTACTGGCTATTTTGATAGGAGCAGAAGGGATAGCACAAGTAGGAAATCTAAAAAATGTAGTGAGCTTTTTTGAACAATTTACCATTCTAGGTACGTCTAATGGTTTAGTGAAATATATAGCTGAACATAAGAATGATAAGGCTGAACTAAATAAGTTATTTTCAACAGCCTTTGTTTTTACCTCTTTTGGCACAGTTTTGTCTTTCATAGTTTTGTTTTTTTGTGCAGATTTACTCAATAATTTTATTTTTGGGAGTGACGAAAACTATGTGTTTGTATTTAAAATCTTAGCTTTTATTATTCCTTTTATGGGCATAAATGCCTTGCTATATTCTTTGCTGAATGGCCTGTCTTCTTATAAAATATACTCAAAATCTGCTTTGAGTACAATTGTTATGAGTACGGTGCTTATTGTAACACTTACATATAGAAATGGCCTTTCCGGGAGTTTAGTAGCTATTAGTGTATTTCCAGTATTACAAATTTTAAGCTATTTGATGTTTTATTCAGGAGGCTATACCCAATATGTAAGTATAAGAAAAATAAGGTTTGATTTAAGCTTTAAGAATCAGTTGTTAACTTACAGTTTTATGTCTGTAACTGTTATTCTATTGATTAATGTTACAGATATTGCAATAAGGAACCTAATAGAGCAAAAACTGAATGCTTCGGAGGCGGGGTATTGGACAGGGATGACGTCAATATCTAAAACATATATGCAGTTTTTAGCAGCCATATTTCCCATCTATATATTACCAAAATATGCTAATATTACAAATACTTTTGATTTTAGGAAAGAGGTTAAGAAAATATACAAACTATTATTACCAATTTTAATAATTGGCATGTCTCTAGTGTTTGTTTTTAGAAATTTAATTATTCAGTTACTTTATACCAAATCGTTCTTAGCAATGGGAGAACTTTTTATTTGGCAACTTTTAGGCGACTTGATTAAATTCATTGCTCTAGTTTTGTCTTATATATTTTTAGCTAAAAAACAAGTGATGTATTATGTTTTTACAGAATTGTTATCAGTTTTTCTGTTTTATATTTTAGCTCAATATTTTATTTTAACAAAAGGAACCCAGGGAGTGGTAATAGCACATTTTATTAGATATATTATATACTTATTCGTAGTTCTATTGATTTTTAGAAAGTATTTTATTGGAAAAAATATAAGAATTTAACTGGTAATAGTAAAATGAAAAAATGAATATATTTTTTAAGGTTTTAATAGTATTTTTTATTGTTGCTTTCACAAGTTTCACTTTTGATTGTATTTATGATGAACTTTCATTTAGTACATTTTATGACTTATTGGAAGAAGTTTTGTTTGCCATTGTAATAATCAGTTTTAGTTATGTGTTTGGAAAACATATAAGAGGTGTTTTCTTGAATATATCCTATGTCTTTTATTGTTTGTTTAGTTATTTGGAAAGCGTTTATTACTATTTGTTTAAAACTCATTTAAGTCCGTCAGCTATTTTTGTTGCATTAGACTCTAATTCTGAGGAGAGTGGAGAATTTCTTAGTTTTTATTTAGATAATATAATCCTTGCCTTTACCGTTGTTTTTTTTATTGTTTGTGTGATCTTGTATTTTAGGTTAATTAAAATTAAATCTTTAATTGGTTACAACAAGAGTTTTAGGACTAAGTATAGGTATATTGGGCTTGCTGGGTTTCTAATAGTCATGTGTTTTTTGAAGTTTTCAGAACTGATTATTTATAATTTACCCTATCTCATTGTTAAATCTACGGTTGATTATAATTTCGAAAATAGTAAATTGGGAAGTCAGAATATTAATAAGTTCGGTGATTTTAAAAATGTACAAAGAACAATTAACACTAATGAGAAAGAGATATATGTAGTAATAATAGGTGAGTCAACATCCCGTTCTCATCTCGGTTTATACAATTATTACAGAAACACCACTCCAAATTTAGACAGGATTAAAAACGATCTATTAATATATAAAGATGTCATTAGTCCCCATGCCTATACGGTTGGTTCTTTAACTAAAATATTGACATTAGGGAATTATGAAGAACCTGAGAAGGTTTTTTCAGGTTCAATTATACAGTTATTGAATAGTGCAGGATTTAGTACTTATTGGATATCAAATCAAAGACCTATAGGACCTTATGAGAGTATGGTTACCAAAATAAGCCTGGCGGCAAAAAGTAGTGAATTTTTAACAACTGATTTGGCTAAACTTAGTAAGGTTTTGGATGGCAGTTTAATAGATGAATTTGCTGAAGTTCTTCAAAATCAAGATGATAGGAAGGTTATTTTTGTTCATTTAATGGGAACACATCACAATTATGATAATAGATATCCAGATTCCTTTAATGTTTTTAAGGAGGAACCGAAATCAAACTTTAAATCAATAGAAAGTAGAATTAAAATAAACCATTATGATAATGCAGTTCTATATAATGATTTTGTGATTTCATCTTTAATCAAAACGCTTAAAAAATATAATTCATGTAGTTTCGCACTCTACTTTTCTGATCATGGAGAAGAAATGTATGACGATATAAACTTGGCGGGCCATAATGAAGACATTTATTCAAAGAAAATGTTCGAGGTACCCTTTTTTATCTGGCAGTCTAAAAAATATAATGAATTAAAGGAATTAGATTATAATTGTAATAGAAAATATATGCTTGATGACCTTTTTCATAGTTTGGCTGATTTAACCGGCGTTAATGCAGATGAAGTGGATTTAAAAAGAAGTATTTTCAACGATTCTTTTAAGTTAAGAAAGCGAATTATTAAAGAACGAATTGATTTTGATGCTTATTATGAATAACATCGATGAGATTAAACTTTTTAAATTAGAACATGAGGCAAATTAACGTCGATAGATTATCCAATCTTTTAAGAGTATTAATATATGTATGTGTAGGATTTTTGGTCGTTTCGAGAGGAGTAGTCCTTTTTCCTGATAGTTATACTTTCTTGGATATGGCAATAAACCACTCAATAACCTATTGCCTTTTTTTGAAGTTTTTTACGTTGCTTTTTAATGATTATTATGAAATTCCACTACTAATCTCTCAGTACGTTTTTATTGTTTACGGTATCATGTTTATAAACAATCGATTATTGGAAATATTTGATATCAAATGGTTTGGTAAAATAGTTTTGCAAATTCTATTATTAGCACCTTGTATTTATTTACATTTATTGGGAAGCGCTATCTTGTCAGAAGCTATTGCATACCCGCTGTTTTTGATTTTTTTTGGACTTGGCCTTAAGATGTTTGTAAATGAGAGTTTTGAGGATATTTTTAAAATATTTTTACTGCTAGTAGCATTAGTTTTAACAAGAGGTCAATTTATTGCTTTGGTACCAGCATTCTTAATAATTGTGATATACACAATTATTAAGAATGGGGCTATAAGAAATAGGTGGTATGTCTTAATTATTTTGTTAGCGGTGCCTTTAATGGCTTCTTTGGTTGAAAAGACGTATAATAAAATAAATTATGATCATTTTGTTGGTAACACTATGAATTATGTTCATTTAATTAGCTCTCCGTTTTATCTTTCTAATGCTAATGATATTGATGTTTTTAGTCAGGAAGATCAAAAAGCTTACTTCAACTTAATTTATAAGAATTTAGAAAGCCGCAAATTATTATACAATCAAATAGATTTAAATAAGTCCGATAATTATCAATTCTACCACCGGAATTTTTCAAATATTTGTAATAAAGGTGTTTATAAATTGGGCCTAGATTTTTTTAAGAATAAAGGATTTGACTATTATCAGCAGCATATTCAATTAAATAAACTATGTAAATCT
This sequence comes from Algibacter mikhailovii, assembly GCF_014651495.1. Taxonomy (GTDB): domain Bacteria; phylum Bacteroidota; class Bacteroidia; order Flavobacteriales; family Flavobacteriaceae; genus Algibacter_E; species Algibacter_E mikhailovii. Next base: position 195,556 of record NZ_BMWZ01000004.1, on the reverse strand, counting down.
ATGCTTTTACCATTAATAAAGCAGAATTTTCAAAGTTGGATTTATTTATATATAAAAAATGTTAAGAATTCATTTGGTTCATTTAAACAATTATTGCTTTTTTTATTATTACTGATATATGGTCTAATATATCTTGATGTGAAGAATAATAACTTTTATAAGTTTTTAGTAATGGCGATTATCTTTATGTTTGCTAATAATTGTTTAGTGGCTATACCAATTCACACTATAAAAAGATATATTTTCTATTTTGATTGGGTAATTTTTGCTGTCTTTATAATATTAATAGAAGAAAAGTTAAGAAATAGAATTGCCTATGAGTGTTAAATTATCTATCATAATGCCTTGTTTGAATGAAGCGGAAACAATTGGTACCTGTATCAAGAAGGCACAGGCATTTTTGAAAAGAGTAAAAATTTCTGGTGAAGTTGTAATAGGTGACAATGGCAGTGTTGATGGTTCTCAAGATATAGCCAAAAATCTTGGTGCTATTGTTGTAAATGTTGAAGTTAAAGGTTATGGTAGTGCCTCAAGAGGTGCAATTGATCGAGCTAATGGGGATTATATTATTTCGGCAGACACAGATGATAGTCATGATATTTTGAATTTAGATGAGTTCGTTCATAAGCTTGATGAAGGGTATGATTTGGTTATAGGTAATAGATTTAAAGGTGATAAATTAAAAGAGTCTATGCCCTTTTTACATAGATATGTAGGGAATCCAGTATTAACTTTTATTGGAAACATATTTTTTAAAACTAAAATTGGTGATTTTCATTGCGGTTTGAGGGGGTTTACCAAAGAGGCGTATAATCAAATGAATTTATCAACAGTGGGTATGGAGTTTGCTTCGGAAATGATTGTAAAGGCTTCTTTGTTAGATTTAAAAATAACTGAAGTATCCACAACCGTTTATCCTTCTGGAAGAAGTAGAAAAGCTCATTTGAGGTCCTTTCCAGATGGATGGCGGCATTTAAGGTTTTTATTACTTTATAGTCCAAAATGGTTGTTTTTGATTCCAGGCGTTATATTTATGCTGATCAGTTTTATCGGTACTTTTTTATTAATTTATTTAAAAAACCTTTTTGTTGTCGAATGGATCCCCCTATTTTCAGGTTTGTTTCTTATAAGCTTTCAGTTTGTCATCTTCTATGCACTGACTAAAATCTATGCTACTAATCATGGCTTAATCCCAAGACGTAAAAAATATAATGACTTGTTTTCTTTTTTTACTCTTGAAAGAGGTTTGTTGAGTGGATTGCTTATATCGATTTCGGGAATTCTTTTGTATGGCTTTGGTTTTCAAAAAGATTTAGATATTTATCAGGTTTTAAGCATTGTTGTTCCTGCTACAATAATTATAGTAATGGGGGTACAAGTTATATTGTTTAGCTTCTTTTTTAGTATTTTGGGTTTAAAGGAAGAGCTTTAAGAATATAGTTGCACATTGTTCAATTCTAATCCTTTTTAAGGAAATAAGAAGCGAACTTTTATTTATAATTTTTTATGAAGAAAGTCTGCATAATAACAACATCTTTAGGTGAAGGAGGAGCACAACGATTTAGTGGATTACTCTCTCAAATGCTTTCTAATCTTGGATATAATGTAAAAATAGTTTCCACAAAAAATATTATAGATTATGAATTTTCTGGGGCATTATTTAATTTAGAAGAAAAGCTAGAAGGACGTGTTTCTATTTTTAACAAAACTAAAATTTTAAGAGCATATTTTAAAAAACATAATTTTAATTTCATTATTGATAACCGACCCAGAAGTGAATTTTTTAAAGAGTTCTTGCTTTACTATTATGTGTTCAAGGCTAAAAATATTATATCTATAATACACAGTTATTATTTGAAAACGTATCTCCCTAATTCAAAATGTCTTGCAAGGGTATTGTATTTTAAAAACGCAAATATTCTAGCTGTTAGTAAAGAAATACAAAATGCTGTGGTTAGTACATATGGTTTTAAAAATTGTATTCATATATACAATCCCATAGAATTAGCGAGTATAACAGCAAAAGCTAATGAGGAAATTGAAGTAGAAGGAGAATACATTTTGTGTTATGGACGCATTGAAGAAAGGGTAAAAAACTTCACATTATTGCTACAAGCCTATAAAATATCGTCGTTGTCAAATAGTAATATAAAGTTATACATTATAGGCGATGGGAAGGATGTCGATTTTTTAAATTTTAAAATAAGGGAACTGGAACTTGAAAACTACGTAATCCATAAATCATATATCAAAAACCCATTTCCTTTTGTTAAAAAAGCACGCTTTACAACTTTAACAAGTAGGCATGAAGGATTTCCACTGGTTTTGATAGAATCTCTGTCATTAGGAACTCCTGTAGTTTCTGTTAATTGTAAATCTGGTCCAAAAGAGATTATTGAACATGAGCACAACGGGTTGTTAGTAGAAAACAATAGTCCTACTGAGTTAGCAAATGCTTTTGATACTTTTATCAAAAATAAGCCGCTATATGAGTTTTGTAAAAAAAATGCAGTAGAAAGTGTGGGGCAATTTTCAATGGATAATATATCTAAAGCATGGAAAAAGCTACTTGATTAAAATTTAATTGTATGCGGTGAGGTAGAGTTTGTTTTTGATTAAAAACTTTTGAAAACTTTTAATTTTTAACACAATATATTTTGGTGTTTTTAACAGGATATGCTGCTTAACGTTTAAGTTTTTGTAATTAATTTCTGTTTTTAATTTTTTGTATATATCGTCTTCATTGTTTAAAAGACAGCGTATGGCAAGAGCGTACCTATTGATGTCTAAATATTGTTTAAGACCTGAATTTTTGCTTTCGTATTCCTGATATTTTTTTAGTCCATTATACCTCATAATGTTATATTCATTTTTTGAAAGACTGTCATCAATAAAAAAATGGTACGACATGGTGATAGTAGGGTTGAAAGAAATATCATAGTTCAGAGCTATTCTAATCCATAAATCTAAATCCTGAAACGTTTTAAGATCGGGATCAAAACCTCCAATGTCTTCAAATGTTTTTTTTGATACGGCTACAGCCGATGTCCAAGCCAAACAGTTGGTTATACTTGCAGTAAAAAAATTGGGTACTATTAAACAATCTTTGTTATAATCTAAGTTTAATTCTGCTGGTTTACAAAACCCATTGGTGTGATAGATTTCATAATTATTGCAATAAAGACCAGCATCTGGGAAGGCCCTTATTTGTTTGTTTAATTCAAATAAATGATTCTCATACCACAAATCATCTGCGTCTAGAAATGCGATGAAATTAGCTTGAGCTGCTTGCACTCCTTTATTCCTAGCAATTGAAACTCCAGCGTTTTTTTGTTTTAAGATTATAATATTGTCTGCTTTAAAACTTTCAATGATTTCTAAGCTTTTATCAGTACTTCCATCATCTACAATAACTATTTCAAAATCTTTGAAACTTTGATTTAGCACACTTTTTAATGTTTTTTCTATGTAATTTTCCTTGTTATACAAAGGGATTATAACCGAGAAAAAAGGAGTGTTTAGATCTGGGGTCATGTGATTATTGAATAGAGGTTAAATAAAAAAGTTTAAACATTTGAAAAAAGCTTGTGCTGCTCGTTTTTTCTGCCAAAACCTCAAAGAATTTCGAAATAGGGTATGCCAATTTTTTTGATAATTGGTAATTTAATATTGTATTTGTTTTTGCAAATTTTAAGAGCTCGCTATATTCCATGAACTGGGGATATTCAGTGTAAAGAACAATCAGGTTCTCAATACTCTCTTTAGTTTTTTTTATGAATTGCGAATTGTTACTGTCATCAAAATGAATTACAGGATTGTCGATATGAATAATTTTAACAGGAACTTGTTCCATTTGGTAAGCAAAAAAGGTGTCCTCATGCCCGTACTTTTTTAAGTTCTCATTAAAAGGTGTTGCTGTAATGATTTCTTTGGGTACAATAAAATTGTTCGTTTTAAAACAGATAAACGGCTTTTTGTTTCTTGTATTAGCCTTTTTAAATTCTATCTTTTTACTGTAGTTATATCTTAGTCCTTTTGTTTTATTAGATTTCTTTGGTTGCGCAGTTCCACCATAAATTATACAGTTGTCATTTTTAGAAAGCGCCAATAGGTAATGGTCTAAGAAATTCTGCTCAATACCGGAGTCCCCGTCAATGAAAAGGATATGACTGTATTTTGATTTTTGCGCAAGATAATTTCTAATCTTAGACCTTCCAATATTTTGCTCTAATCGTTCGTATGTATAGTTGTTGTTTTTAAAGTTAGCCAAATCGGTAATTTCTGGACTAGATGCGTCATCAACAACCAATACCTCCGCTTTTAAATCTAAGGATTGTATTTGTTTACATAACGTTTTTACAGCGCTTAATGCATTATAATTATAAACAGGAATACAAATACTTAACCCATTCATATTTTATTGACTTTTTCGCTGCACGACTTCATACACTGCATTGTTATCACATTTCAAAGTCTTGCTTGGGTATTTTAATAAAAGCGCATAATCATGAGTGGCCATCAAAATAGTATTGCCGTTTTTATTGATTTCTTGGAGCACTTCCATAACTTCTATACTAGTTTGGGGGTCTAGGTTGCCTGTAGGTTCATCGGCAAGAATAAGTTCAGGATTGTTAAGTAATGCTCTGGCAATCGCAATGCGTTGTTGCTCACCTCCAGAAAGTTCATGAGGGTATTTAAAGCCTTTAGATGTCATTCCTACTTTGTTAAGAACTTCTTCTATACGTGAAGTCATTTTGGTCTTGTCCTTCCATCCTGTTGCTTTTAGTACAAATAGGAGATTATCATTTATGGTTCTATCAATAAGCAATTTAAAATCTTGAAAAACAACACCTAATTTACGCCTTAAATATGGAATGTCTTTTTCTTTAAGCGTTTTTAAATCGAAGTCTACAATATGTCCTTCTCCTTGGTTTAAAGGTAAATCGCCATAAAGGGTTTTCATAAAGCTACTCTTTCCTGTTCCTGTTTTTCCAATAAGATAAACAAAGTCACCCTTACTAACTTCAACGTTAACATTGGATAGCACTAAATTATCACCTTGATAAATAGAGGCATCTTTGAGTTTTAAAATAGGACTTGACATAATTTTACAAAGAGGTTTAATGTGCTGTAAAAGTATTACTAAAAAGTTTAACCCTAAAAGCAAACGATTACAATTTTAATTTATTTCCGGAGATCAATCAAATATTTAATAACTCGGTTTATAATTATGCCATGATTATTACGTTATAAGATTCAGATTAAATTATATTTGATTTAAATTAAAACCAAATCCTTAATGACTAAAAAATGTATTGTTACACTAATGGTGGCTGTAACTTTTAGTTTTCAAATAATAGCGCAGCAATCAGCTGTTTATACAAGTAAAATTGTAGAATATCAAAAGGCACTTACTTTATATAATAATCAACAATATCAGGCTGCGCAGTCATTATTTAAAGCAGTTTATAAAACCACAAAAGAAACTGTTCTAAAATCAGATTGTACCTATTACATTGCTACCTGCGCCATTAGGTTGAATCAATTGAATGCTGATAAATTGGTAGAAGATTTTGTGGAGAAATACCCTACTAGCACTAAACGAAATACAGCCTTTGTTGATGTGGCTGATTATTATTTCGAAAATGCAAAATATGCCCATGCTCAGAAATGGTATAATAAAGTTTATGAAAATGATTTAAGCCAAGCTGAACTAGAAAAATATTATTTTAATAAAGGTTACACGGCGTTTCTCACTAAAGATTATAAAGATGCAAAAAAGTATTTAGCGCGTATTGAAAACTCGAAAACATACGGTGAACAAGCTAAATATTATATTGGTTTTATGGCCTATGAGGGCGATGATTATGACAAGGCAAACCAATATTTTGAACAAGTTGAAAACAATGAAAGGTATCAAGAAAAAATGTCTTATTACCAGGCGGATTTAAATTTCAAACTAGGTAGATTTGAACAAGCCATTACCTTGGCTAAAAAGATGTTAGAATCTAGTGATGCTAATGAGGCTTCAGAGTTATCAAAAATAATAGGGGAGAGTTATTTTAACTTAAAGCAATACCCTGAGGCTATTCCATATCTTGAAAGCTATGAGGGGAAAAATGGGAAATGGAATAATACGGATTTTTATCAATTAGGCTATGCATTCTACATGCAGAAAGATTATAACAGTGCACTTTCAGAATTTAATAAGATTATAGACGGCCAGGATGGCATTGCTCAAAATGCCTATTATCATTTAGGAGAATGTTATATAAACCTAGACAAAAAACAAGAGGCTCTAAATGCTTTTAGAAATGCATCTCAAATGAATTATAATTTGAAAATTCAAGAAGATGCCTGGTTAAATTATGCTAAAATTAGTTATGAAATAGGAAACCCGTATCAATCTGCTCCGCAGGTATTGGCCGAGTATCTTGAACGATATCCTAATACGAGCTATAAAGAAGAAGCAGAAACGCTTCTAATTGATTCTTATATTACATCTAAAAACTATGAAGAAGCCCTACGTCTTTTAAAGGGAAAGAAGAGTTACGCAAACAAAGAAGCCTATCAAAAAGTGTCTTTTTATAGAGGTTTAGAACTGTTTAATGAAGGAAAGTATTTAGAAGCGGAAGCTCTTTTTGATGCCTCAATTAAAGAATCTATTAATCCTAAATTTACAGCAAAAGCGACCTTCTGGAAGGCAGAGTCTGATTATCAACTAACGAGTTATGAAGATGCTTTGTTGGGGTTTAAGCAGTTTGTTCAGCAATCTGGTCCTTCGGGAATTTCTGAAGACAAAAATGTAAATTATCATATTGCTTACACATACTTTAAGCTTAAGAATTATACACGAGCATCAGAATATTTTAATCAGTTTATTGCCACAGAAACTGAAGATCAGTTAAGGTTGAATGATGCTTACTTGCGGTTAGGCGATGCGCATTTTGTTTCTAGTGAATATCAAGAGGCCATTAATGCCTATGAAAAGGCCATCAAGCTGAATAATATTGAATCAGATTATCCTGCTTTTCAGAAAGCATTAAGTATTGGATACCTCGGGAAATCATCTTTAAAAATTCAAGCTTTGGAAGATTTTATTACGGATTATCCTAAATCTAAGTTTAGAGATGATGCTATGTATGAGCTCGGTAATTCATATGTAAAGGCGAATGAAACGGATGAAGCTATGCGCGCTTATAATCAATTAATTAGTGAATATAAGATGAGTTCATTTGTGCCAAAGGGCTTGTTGCGTCAAGGATTAGTGTACTACAATAGTGGGCAAAATGATCAAGCGTTAACAAAATTTAAAAAAGTTGCCAATGATTTTCCTGGAACGCCAGAAGCGGTTCAGGCAGTTTCAACGGCACGTTTAATTTATATTGATATTGGAGAAGTGAATCAATATGCCACGTGGGTGAGAACCTTGGATTATGTTGAAGTGACTGATGTTGAATTGGATAATACCACTTATGAATCGGCTGAAAAACAATATTTAGATAATAACGTGGATAGAGCCATTAGAGGTTTTAATGATTATCTCAATGAATTCCCTAAAGGGTTGCATGCGTTAAAAGCTCATTTTTATGTAGCACAATTGTATTCTAAAAAGAATTTGTTGGAGAATGCCTCACCACATTATAGCTATGTGGTTGAAGCCGCTCAAAGTGAATTTACAGAAGAAGCTTTGGCAAAATTATCACAATACCATCTAGAACAGAAACGTTGGGAGAAGGCCATTCCTTTGCTGAAAAGGTTGGAGGAAGAAGCAAGCTTTCCGCATAATGTGATTTTTTCGCAATCAAATTTAATGAAAGCAAACTACCAATTGCAAGCTTATAAGATAGCCGTTTCTTATGCAGAAAAAGTATTATCAAGTTCAAATATTGATAATAAAATAAAAAGCGATGCCCATATTATTATTGCCAGATCTGCTATGAAAACAGGGGATGAGGACAAAGCTGAGTTGGCCTATAAAGAAGTGGAGCAAGTTGCTATTGGGGAAATGGCTGCAGAAGCATTATACCATGACGCTTATTTTAAAAATAAAGCAAATAATTTTGAAGCTTCTAACATAAGCGTTCAAAAACTAGCAAAAGATTTTTCTGGGTATAAATACTATAGCGCTAAAGGTTTGGTACTTATGGCTAAGAATTTTTACGCCTTAGATGATGCATTTCAGGCCACTTATATTTTGGAAAGCGTTATAACTAATTTTTCAGAATTTGAAGATGTTGTGTCAGAAGCAAAAGAAGAACTTAGTACAATCAAGAAAAAGGAAGCCGAAACGAACGCTTCAATTCAGGCAGAAGATTAGTATCATCAATCACTATAAATAAAAATTACATATGCGAAAGCACATAAAAATATTAGCGTTAATAATCTTTGCATTAAGGATTAATATAGGCTTTTCTCAAGATAAATCAAGTGACACCTTAACTACAGGTGTTATTGATGTTGTCAAGCCGTATACTCCAACAATATCAGATGCGTTTAAAGTCAAAGAAGCTCCAAATCTTGATGAAGAGACAACCGATAAAAAAAAGGAAATTAAATATAATATTTTTTCGATTCCGGTAGCTTCAACCTTTACACCTGCAAAAGGCAAGGCTGCCGTTGTTGAAAAAAAGGCACCATCTAAGTTATATGATAATTATGCATCTCTTGGATTGGGCACATATAATACTATTTTAGGGGAAGTCTATTTAAATCACGCCCTTAATCGATACGATAATATAGGCGGTTATGTGCGCCATCATTCATCTGGTGGTGGTATTGATGAAGTTGTACTAGATGATGATTTTATCAATTCGCAATTGGAAGTTAATTATAGCTCTAATCAACGTGATATGACTTATAATATTGATGGTGGATTCCAATTTCAACATTATAATTGGTATGGAATAAATGATGGTTATAAAGATGATACAGTGCTTATTAATGGTTTAGATGTTGGTCATTCTTACTTTGATGCCCACGTAGGTGGAGCACTTACTTTTAATGATACGTATATCAATTCTGGTAGTGTGTTCTTTCGTCATTTTTCGGATAATCAAGGTTCCGGAGAAAATAGATTTATTGCGAAAGCACAAGTGGATATTCCTATTAATAATATAGAGATTTATACCGGTTTTAAAATTGATTATTTAGGCGGAGGTTTTGATAGAGACTATTTCACCAATTCAGAATTGAAGTATAGTAATTTTCAAATAGGATTATCACCAACCTTTCAGCTTCAAGAGGATGATTTAACCGTAGATATAGGTCTATCCTTGTATTATTTAAATGATATGGAGTTTGGCAAGAGTAAATTCTATATGTATCCAAATGTTAGCGCAACGTATAGGGTGGTAAATGATGTTTTAATTGCCTATGGGGGAATTAAAGGAGATTTAATTCAAAACTCTTATCATGGTTTTGCAAATGAAAATCCTTTTGTTTCACCTAGCCTGTTTATTACTCCCACCGATCAAGTATATAATACCTATCTTGGTTTAAAAGGGAAGGTGTCAAGTACTATGAGTTATAATGTTAGTGGAAGTTATATTGCAGATAAAAATAAGGCGCTTTTTAAATCAAATACTATTAAAAATATTTCAGCCCAAAATAGCTATGAATACGGCAATTCATTTGGCATCTCTTATGATGATATTAAAACGTTTAGTTTTGCCGGTGAATTAAATGTTGATCTAAACAGAAATTTTAAGCTTGGTTTAAAAGGCGAGTATTTTGTTTATGATACGGATGTAGAGGCTGAAGCATGGAATTTACCTGATTTGAAGGCTTCTGTGTTTTTTGATTACCAGATTGATGAACATTGGTTTACTGGGGCTAATTTATTTTTTGTGGGCGAACGAAAAGACCAAGTAGCTTTGGAAGGCACATTGGTACCTGAAGATTTAATGCGTACGGTAACTCTAGATAGCTTTTTTGATGTAAATGCACATGTGGGTTATCGTATAAATGACGAGTTTACTTTTTTTGCAAAGGTGAACAATATAGCAAATCAGCAGTATCAGAAATGGGTTAATTATCCTGTTCAAGGGGTTCAATTTTTGGCTGGAGCAACCTATAAATTTGATTTTTAAATCCGAGGTTGCGATTCATTATTGAAAAGTAGGAATAACTTAACTCAAGCGTGCCAAATAATCGAAATGGTCTCCTTCTAAAACTAAGTCGCAATTAAGTCCAATGGTTTCACAAGCCATTTTCAAAGTGTCAAAATCTAGATATAGCCATTTCATAGGGTCTTCTTTTTCACCTTTATAGGAAAGGAAATAATCAAGCTCGCCATAATAATTAGAATTCATATCCATCCAATAGCCGCCGTCTTCATCAGTATACATGTATTTAATATCAGACGAGTCAATTAATATCTGGCCATTAGGTTTAAGCAGACTTTTTAAATGCGTTAAATATTTTGAAACTTGAGATAATTCTTCAAAAATACCTGTACCATTCATTAATAGAAGAATGGTGTCAAAAGTATGCGTTTCGTCTATTAGGGCTTTTACCTCACAGACAAGGACACCACGTTGTTTAGCAACTTCAATGGCTCCTTTTGAAATATCAATAGCTTTAACTGTAAACCCTTTTTTTTGCAGGTACAAGCTATGACATCCACTACCACAACCAACATCTAGAATACTGCCTCTGCAAGAATTAAGTGCTTCTTGTTCCAATTTAGGCATGTTATCAAAGTTTCTAAAGAGGTACGGCAGCGGTAAGCTATCCTTATCAGAAATATTGGTTTCAGTAATGATATCCTCTGTATAATTTCCATTATGATAATCTAATAAAGCCTGTCCAAAAAGATCTTTCATGTATAAAAACGTTGTTTTTTGTGATTATGATTTTTTGATAAAGTATCAAGAACTTTGGTTATTTTTACGCCATGCAAGACTCTATTAATAGGCTTCCAAAGCAGGCCAAAGATAAGCATAACGAAAACAAGAAATTCTTCGCTAAGCTAAAAAAGAAACCGCCAAAGAATTTGGATTATATCATGCAAAAATTGCATGATGAGGAGTTTGAACGCACCGATTGTTTGGAATGTGCTAATTGCTGTAAGACTACCGGTCCTTTGTTTACCGATAAAGATGTAGACAGAATTGCCAAACACTTTAGGTTAAAAACACAACAATTTATTGAGCAGTATCTCAGGGTCGATGAGGATAATGACTATGTGCTCCAAGGTGTGCCATGTACGTTTTTAGGCGCAGATAATTATTGCTCTATTTATGATGTTAGACCAAAAGCTTGTAGAGAGTTTCCGCATACAGATAGAAGGAAATTTCAACAAATATCAAACCTTACATTAAAGAATGTTGCCATATGTCCAGCTGCTTTTAACATTGTTGAAGCGATGAAGGAAAAAATAAAATAGGTATATTTAGTTCAAAATATATATGATTTGGAAACTATTTTAAATTATTTCGAGACTATTCCGCCGCTTCATCGAGGACTAATTATTGTGGCAGGTTTATCTTTTTTCTGGATATTGGAGGGTGCTATGCCACTATTTCATTTCAAATATAAAAAGTGGAAGCATGCAGTACCCAATATCTTTTTTACTATAACAACAGTTCTTGTTAATCTGCCCATGGCGTTTCTTTTGTTAATGTCTGCCGATTGGGTTATGGCGCATAATTTTGGTGTTTTAAATTGGTTACCAGAAATGCCTTTATGGTTGTATGTGTTATTGGGGGTGTTGTTAATGGATTTTTTTGGAGCTTATTTACCTCATTTAATAGAACATAAGGTGAAACCACTTTGGATGGTTCATTTGGTGCACCATTCTGATCATAAAGTTGATGCAACAACAGCCAATAGGCACCATCCGCTCGAGAGCATTATTCGATACAGTTTTACCTTAATTGGTGTTTTTGCCATTGGTGCTCCAATAGGAATTGTTATGTTATATCAATCGATGTCTATTGTAGCTACTCAGTTTAGTCATTCTAATATTGGGCTTCCTAAAAATGTGGATAAATGGATTAGTTATGTACTAGTTTCTCCAAATATGCATAAAGTACATCACCATTATACATTGCCTTATACAGACTCCAACTACGGTAATATTTTTTCAATTTGGGATAGGCTATTTGGGACATTTATGGAATTAGATGCCGAAAAAATTGTTTATGGCGTTGACGTATTTCCAGATGAAAAGGAGAACAGTAACATTATAAACTTACTCTTGCAGCCTTTTCAGAAATATAAAAAGCCAACTCATAAGGCTAATCAATAAAAATATGTTCTAGAGTTTTTCCGAAGCTGTCCATTTTCACACCTGTTTTATTGGTTAATACACAGATCACAATGGCCTCTTTGGGGTAAATAAATAAAGCGGTAGATGCTCCAATACCACCGCCAGTATGATAAATCTTGGGTGTGCCGTTTTTAGGCCGCTCTACAGAAAAACCAATACCATAACCAGTTAAATTTCCTGATTTCAATTTTTGAGACGTGGTGATTTCAAATAAGGCGTCTTCAGAGATAAGTGTAGGTGATATAACCTCTTGACCAAACTTAATTAAATCTTCAGATGTTGATAAAAACCCACCACCGGCTACCTTATATTCATTGGCAACAGGCGTTGATAAAACACGTTTGTTTCTGTAAAAAGTAGTTTTATTTGGTATATAACGCTCTGAATCGTCGAGCATGGTATTGCTCATGTTTAATGGTTGTAGGACTAATCTATTGACTAAATCCACAAAATCAGTTTTACTAACCTGTTGCATAATCTCACTTAATAAAACATATCCATAAGTGTTATAATAAAACTGGGTAGAGGGCTCAAAAAGAAGGGAGTCATTTTTAAATAATTCAACACCTTCAGAAATGGATAGTTTTTTGCTAAGTGTAAACTCATCACCTTTATAAGACCGAATTCCCGCTAAATGTCCAGCAAGTTCTCTAACAGTAAAATCGAATTTTTTTTGGGGATAATCAGGGAGGTAGGTATAGATACTTATATTTAAATCAATAAGATTATCATCTACTAATTTAGCTAGTGTAACAGCAGTTATCGATTTGGATATACTGGCTATCCTAAAACGTGTTTTGTTGGGTTCTACTCTAAGTCTTTCTTTTCTATTCGCATAGCCAAAACCTTGGGACCAAATTAAATCCCCTTTTTTCGAAACAGAAATGGACATACCAGGAATACCTTGTGAGCGAAGAAACCGTTTAGCCTGTTTTTTTGCTTTTTTTAAAGTTTGTTTTTCGGTTTTTTCTATATTCTGGCCAAAACTGAAACATGCAAAAAAAAGAGACATCATTATTAAAATACGGGTCATGGATAAAGAAGATATTGTGCTCTTATTTTTTTGAAATTTTCAAGGTCTTCTTTCCAAGTTAATTTGATTTCAACTTCACTAAGTCCAGATTCTATTTGCTGTTGTAATTTTTCTGTTCCAGCATGTTTAGTAAAATTGGTTGTATTGAAAAACCGTGATTTATCAAGCGTATTTTCATAAGCTTTAATAACCCATTTTAAGGTCATGATACCATTTAAATTTTCATGCCGTAAGTCTTCACCGTAGCATAATTTATTTTTATGTTTTGGGTGTTTTGCACCAAAATTTTCAATGGGCGTATAACTAAATGTTAGGGCGTTCTTATTTAAAAATGGTGCGCCATATCTTTGAAATTGAAATTCCGTACCTCTTCCAGCGTTTATATTTGTCCCTTCAAAAAGACCTAAACTTGGGTACAATCTAATAGATTGATCATTAGGTAAATTAGGAGAAGGTCTTATTGGTAAACTATAAGAGGTATTATGGGTATAGTTTTTAAGAAGGATAATTTTAATGTCACATTGTAGACCGTCGTTTAACCATGCTTGCCCATTTATCATCTTAGCATATTCACCAATGGTCATCCCATGCACTAAAGGAATAGGGTGCATGCCTAAAAAATTCTTATGCTGAAGTTCTAGTGTAGGCCCATCAATATAATGTCCATTGGGGTTTGGTCTGTCTAAAATTAAGACAGATATACCATTTTCAGCGCAGGCTTCCATTACATTATGAAGTGTGGAGATATAAGTATAGAATCGTACACCAACATCTTGTATGTCAAATACAACAATGTCTAGGTCTTTTAGTTGCTCTGGTATGGGCTTTCTATATTTTCCGTGTAAAGAAACTAGAGGTAAATTAGTTTTGGTATCAATGGCATCATTGACATGTGCTCCTGCATCTGCTTGTCCACGAAATCCATGTTCAGGCGCGAATACTTTTTTGATGTTAATATGCAAAGCCAAGAGTGAATCTACCAAGTGTGTGTAAGAAAAGTCATTTTTAAATATTACCGAAGTTTGATTGGCTACTATGCCTACACGTTTACCTTTTAATAATGGTAAATAATTTTCTGTTTGATTTGCGCCAACTACAATAGTCTTATCATCAGATAATGGTTTGTAAGTCGCTTTGTCTTCACTTGATTTGTTATCGATTCTTGTTGTTGTACTTCCACAAGAAATCATTATCAGAACAAATAATAAAACAGTATTTTTGAACACATTAAACGTCATAAGATAAATTGAATTTCGAGTTTTTTATAGCTAAACGCATTATTGGTAGTAAAGCGTATAAAAGTAGCATATCGGCACCAATAATAAAAATTGGTATAGCGGCAATTACTATTGGTATTGTAGTTATGATGATTGCTATAGCAACAGGAGTTGGTTTACAGCAAAAAATACGCGATAAGGTAGTGGCTTTTAATGGGCATGTGACTATTTCAAATTACGACAGCAATAACTCTCAAGAAAGCGGGAAGCCAATTTCCATAAATCAAGAGTTTTATCCTGAGTTTAAAATGGTTGAAGGTGTTAAGCACGTGCAGGCTGTGGCTACGAAGTTTGGCGTAATTCGAACCGAAACTGATTTTGAGGGGGCTTATCTTAAAGGTGTAGGAGCAGATTATAACTGGGATTATTTTAAAGAATTTCTCGTGGAAGGTCGCTTGCCAGATTATACAGCAAAAAGAAATGAAGAGGTATTAATATCAGAATATCTTGCCAATAGATTAAACTTTAAGGTTGGGGATAATTTTCAAATGGTTTTTGGTAAAGATGATCCAGAGAAACTCCCTAATATTATCACATATCAAGTAGTGGGTTTATTTAATTCAGGTTTTCAAGATTTAGATGCTACTTACTTAATAGGTGATTTACGTCATTTACAGCGTATTAATAGATGGAGTTCTGAGGACATTGGAAGTTTTGAAGTTTTTATTGATGATTATACTAAGCTTGAAGAAAAAGGAATAGAGATATATCATAATACACCATCAACATTTAATACAGAAACCATAACGGCTAGATATTTTTCCATTTTTGAATGGATTAAAATTTTTGATAAAAACATTATTGGAATAATAGGTATCATGATACTAATAGCCGGAATTAACATGATTACTGCCTTATTGGTGCTCATTCTTGAACGCACCCAAATGATAGGTATTTTAAAAGCCCTAGGTAGTAATAATTGGAGCATCCGGAAATTGTTTATATATAACGCATCATATTTAATTCTTCTAGGCTTGCTGTGGGGAAATATTATAGGGTTGGGTCTTTTGTTTGCCCAGAAATATTTCAAACTATTTGCGTTGGACCCAAGTGTATACTACGTAACAGAGGCACCAGTATATATTAATTTTGGGTATATACTGGCTTTAAATATTGGGACTTTGGTACTCTGTTTACTCATGTTGTTAATCCCCTCATACATCATTACTAAAATATCACCGGTTAAGGCTATTCGTTTTAACTAACAGTTTGGTTTTTAAGGCTTAATTTAGGGTGTTTGTTCCGTTTTTTAGAAGTGTTCATATTTTGTCTAGTTTATTTTTGCACGAAAACGAGTTTCATATATGAATATAATTTCATATATGATTATATTTGAGTGTTAAAAATATAGATATGACACATTATTTCAATAGAATAAAAGAGCAATTTATTGTGGTTGTTTTTTTATGCGCCTTTTCTTCTTTATTTAGTCAACCAAATACCATGATCTCACATAATGCCAATAGTCAATTGGTGCGTGATTTGGGTGGCGTAAAATGGACTATGAAAATGATGCTACCAGGGGAAGGAGTTAAAATGGGTTTACCAAAATTACCTCCCGAGGATATTGAAACTTTAGTTTGGAATTATGCTAAAGTACCAGGAGATGTATATACAGACCTTTGGAAAGCCGGGGTTATTGAGGACCCTTATTTTGGCAGAAATAGTGTTAAAGCGCAATGGGTTCAGCAATATGAATGGTGGTATTCACATCAATTTCATATCAGTGAAGCTGTTAATGATAAAGTGGTTAAAATACTTTTTGAAGGCGTTGATTATGCATGTGATGTATGGTTAAATGGGCATTTTTTAGGGAGACATGAAGGGGCTTTTTCTGGATTTTCGTTTGATGTCACTAAGTATTTGCGAATATCCAATAAGCGTCTAGAGAGTACAAATATGCTCATGATAAAATTAGATCCGCCCCCACGTGTAAATGCATTAGTAGCCGGTAAAAAAACACCGTGGTTTGGAGATTATTGGAGGGATTTGGTTCCTTTTGGAATCTTTAGGACCGTAAAAATGGTTACTACAGGTAATGTTCTTTTTGAAGATGTGTACGCTAATACTTCTATTAATAAAAATAATTCTGCTGAGGTTAATTTAGAAATTACGGTGGAGAATACTCAGACAGAAACTAAGAAAATGAATTTTATTGCTACACTTGAAGGAAGTAACTTTTCTTCAGATATTGAAACTGTAGAGTTCTCTGCGGATGTAAAACCTGGCATTAACAAAATAGAGCACAACATTCATTTGGAACATCCTAAATTGTGGTGGCCTTGGGATATGGGAAAGCCTAATTTGTACAAAGCAAGAATATCTTTAAAGGAGGGGAATATTAATCAAGATTTTAAAGAACTCACTTTTGGTATACGAGAAGTCACTTCTAAATGGAACCCCGGTTTTAAAAAAAATATAGATGTTAGTTTCCCCAGATCAACATATATAAATGGGAAGTTTCATTTTATTCGATCAGCATGCTGGGGAGGCCCGCCAGATATTTTTACAGGTAGGACTTCAATTGCAGAATACAAAAAATTAATACAATTGGCTAAAGATGCGAATATGAATAATATTAGAATTTTTGGCTGGCACCCTCCAGAGATTCCTGAGTTTTATCAATATTGTGATGAAATGGGAATTACAGTTTGGCAAGATATAATACCCTTAGGAACTGGTAATATTCCTGACAAGGAGGAAGAGTTAGCTGAGATTTTTAATGAAGGTGTCAAAGTTATTAAGGAACGTAGAAATCATCCTTCACTAATTATGATGGAAGGGGGAGAGGAAATGTTATTAAGAACAAGAGATGCTAACTTTGGTAGAGCGTTTTTAGAGCGTTTAGGAGATTCATTACAAGCTTACGCCAATTTACCTTATGTGCCCGATTCGCCACTAACATGCGAAGTCTCTAGAGAAGCTGGTTTTAAGCCTAAAGAAGCTGTACATGCATTACGCTATTTTTATGATATGGGTAGTTTCTTGCATGAAGATTGGTTGAAAACCCTGAAATTTCCAATTGTGCCAGAGTTTGCTATAACCTCGGTGCCATCTGTTGAAAGTTTAAGAAAATTTATTCCTAAAGACGAAATATGGCCTCCTGGATTAAGTTGGGGACACCATTGGGCAGATTTGGAGCGTTTAAAAATGCAAAATTGGGATGTGTTTGGAGAGGAAAAAACAGGCTCTTTAGAGGAGTTTGTTAATGCTTCCCAAGATACGCAAGGCGTAATTTTTCAAAACGGTATTGAATATTTTAGAAGACAGAAACCGAATTTAAGTGGAATTGCTTTATGCCATTTTATAACGTATTGGCCTGATATGAAATGGGGTATTGTTGATAATTATCAGGAGACAAAACGGTCTTATGAATTCGTAAAAAAAGCTTATCAGCCGTTGCTTATTAATCTTAGTTTTGAAAAGAGACGATGGTCAAAACAAGAACATTTTAAAGGTGGATTATGGATTGTAAATGATTTATTCGAGGACTTTACACGTTGTAAAGCGACTGTAGTTTTTAAAAATGAAAACGGAAAAGAACTTATGTCTAAAACTTTCGATATTGGAAATGTTAAGGGGAATAGCGCCAAAAAGTTTGAAGATATTTCTGCAGATGTGTTATCAAATATAGAAAAACAGCTTTTTGTAGAGTTGAAATTAACTGATGCATCGGGACAGGTTATATCATATAATAATTATTTCTTTTTAATAGGGAATCAAGACGCGGCTACTAAGGAATTTAATGCCATGAGAGATAAGCGTCGGATATTGGAATCAGAATATGGTTATGGAAACTATTATCGTTTTTTTGATGCAATGACGGGTGATGAGGGGAAAGTATATCAAAGTGGAATAGAAATGCCTAGGGCGAGAGGTTATGGTGAATAATTATAGGGCTTTTGGCAGTATTAAGAAAGTATGGTCATACTGTCAAAAAGGCTTTTATTCTTTTTGATGCAATACCAATTGGGAAAGAAACCAATGGCGAGAATTAAAAAAATAGACTAAGGATACCTTTGTCTTTTAATAGTTAGGACAACACTATACTATTAATAATTAATTCAAAATTTTCAGCTGCTTTATTCCCAATTAGGAACGCAATAAGTTCCATTTGTTCTCCGGGGTAATTGGTGGTATTTAATTTTTTCCCTCTAAAGGCTGGATACAATGTATTAAAAGGCAGTTCAATATTTTCCCAATCTCCAGACGTTTCAAAAGGTATTACGTAAGAATGCTTTTCATTAGTTTTACTTTTTACTCTAAATTGGTAGGTCTTGCCATCTCCTTTAAGTCGTATACTAATTTTTGAATAGTCATTTACCATTATAGGTTCAAATGGATACTGAACCATTGAGAAACCACCATTATTCTCTAAAGAAACGTTTCCGTAAAATACACCAAAGCCCTCATCGTTTAATTCAAAATTACCATTAGATTCCCCTCCCATAACCACATCATTAACTATACGCCAGTTAGAAATAGTACTGTCTAAATTAAATTTTATTAAATCCATTTGCCTTCTTTTTGTTAAAGTACCTTAATCTATCCCTTCTCAATATCACTAATATGATGTTCTAAAGCTTTGACTGAAATTTGTATTTCTATAATTAAATAGGCTAAAGACATTATTAATAGAATAAGCGCCAGACCAAAAACCCATATGGCAATATATTGCTGCTCAATATAAATTAGAAACATAGTAAGTACACACAATAGTAGGCTGCTAATTCCTAGTATTTGCATAGAACGTGTCAAGTACAAACGTTTTTTTATATTCTCAATCTGAGCAATGAGCACAGAATCCTTATTCTCCATGTATTTGTCATGCAAACTTCGTATGGTAGCTGCATAAGCTAAAAAACGGTTAGTATATGCCAACATAATTAGAGAGATAGCTGAAAATAAAAGGGCCGGCGTGGTTAGTGTGAGTTGTTCCATCAATGACATTTTAGGCTAAATTACAAACTTTGGTGTTTAATTAAGAATCTCTAGAGTTTATTTGCTGAGTGTTTGTAAGAATTTTATATTTATAAAATGAGAGAAAATTTTCTACATTATGTCTGGAAGCTTAAGAAATTCCAAATCAATAATTTGAAAACAACTGCTGGAGCCGAAGTTCTAATTTCTAAAGTAGGGGAGCATAATTTTAATACAGGTCCAGATTTTTTTAATGCACAACTTAAAATAGATGGACAATTATGGGCAGGAAATGTAGAAATTCATGTAAAATCGTCAGATTGGTTTTTGCATAACCATGAACGAGATAAGGCCTATGACAATGTTATATTACATGTTGTTTGGGAACACGATATTGACGTTTTTAGAAAAGATAATACGGTCATACCAACCTTACAGCTCAAGGATTTTGTACTCCCCAAAATGATAAAAAAATATAAGCAATTATTTTCTAAGGAACGCAAATGGATTAATTGTGAAAACGAGTTTGCATCGATAGATAGTTTTATTCTCAGTAATTGGTTGGAACGTTTGTACTTTGAACGTTTAGAGTCTAAATCAAAACTAATTGAACAACTCCTGGCCGAATCGAAAAATGATTGGGAACGCGTTTTATTTATTATGTTGACTAAGAATTTTGGATTAAAGGTTAACGGCGAAGCTTTTTTTAGTTTGGCTAAATCTTTTGATTTTGCAATTATTAGGAAATTGCAAAGGAATCAAAATCAGCTAGAAGCGCTTTTAATTGGACAAGCTAATTTACTTGAATCCCCAGTTGAAGATGGGTATTACAGGAATTTGGTAAAGGAGTTTCGGTTTATGAAGCAAAAATTTAATTTAGATAATCAACAGGTATTACCTATTCAGTTTTTTAGATTACGCCCCTTAAATTTCCCAACTATTCGCCTATCACAATTAGCAGGTTTATACCATCAGCATCAAAATTTATTTTCCAAAATTATGGCATTAGAAAGCATTGATGATTTTTATGAAGTATTCAAAATTTCAACCTCTACGTATTGGAATACACACTACACCTTTCAAAAGACATCAAGAAAATCATCAAAAAAGTATCTTTCTAAATCTTTTATTGATTTAATATTAGTAAATACCATAATCCCAATCAGGTTCCTTTACAACAAACAAAAGGGAGCTCATTCAGATTCGAGTATTATCAAATTAGCAAGTCAAATTAAGTCTGAAGAAAATCATATTATCGATGCGTTCAATAAATTAAAGAAGGTATCAAAAACTTCAATGGATTCCCAAGCCTTAATTCAACTTAAAAAGGCGTATTGTGATAAAAATAACTGTTTAAAATGTGTTGTTGGTAATCAACTTTTAAGCGAATAAACTTTTATGCGATTAAACTAAGTATTAAATTGCGGCATGAA
The DNA here is from genome assembly GCF_014651495.1 of Algibacter mikhailovii. Taxonomy (GTDB): domain Bacteria; phylum Bacteroidota; class Bacteroidia; order Flavobacteriales; family Flavobacteriaceae; genus Algibacter_E; species Algibacter_E mikhailovii. The sequence goes on along the minus strand of NZ_BMWZ01000004.1, from coordinate 174,619 downwards.
CAATATCTACAAGCCCTTATTGTTTTTTCAAAAGCACGGTTATTATGTATGCCAACGTATTGCAGATAGATTTGGTATTAGGGCAAAGGTGGTGCGTACGTCTTTTATGTATCTCACTTTTGTAACGGTTGGTTTTGGTTTTGCATTGTACTTGTTTTTAGCATTTTGGATGCGGATAAAAGATTTGGTTTACACAAAACGTTCGTCAGTATTTGATTTGTAATAGTATTCCTTGAGTAAATTGGTATAATCTATGAACCCACTTATTAAATTTTTTCGTACCAAAATTTACACGGCAATATCCTTATTGGTAATAATTTTATTAATAGGTGTAAATGGTTATAAGTTTATTTCGGGGTATACATGGTTAAATGCTTTATATATGACTGTGATCACTATGACCACAGTCGGATTTAGTGAAGTGAACCCTTTGGATAGTGAGTCTAAGATTTTTACCATATTTTTAATTTTGGGTAGTGTAGTGATTGTAGGTTACGCACTTTCAGTAATTACCGAATACATTTTAAGTAAAAATGATTTTGAAGAATTAAAACAAAAAAAGATGCAGAAAAATATTAATAGTTTTAAAAATCATATTGTTATTTGTGGCTATGGTAGAAACGGTAAGCAAGCAGCAAGAAAACTTATGGCTTACAAAAAGCAATTTGTTGTTATTGAAAAAAATAAGGAAATGGCTGATCGTTTACAATTGGATAATGTATCTTATGTTATTGGGAATGCTAATGAAGATGAAACCTTATTGATGGCGGGAGTAGACAGAGCATCTTGTTTTATTTCAGCGCTACCCAATGACGCAGATAATTTATTTGTAGTGCTTTCAACCCGCCAACTAAATAGTAAAATTAATATAATCAGTAGAGCCTCAAATGAGTCATCATATGATAAATTGAAATTTGCAGGCGCAAACAATGTGATTTTACCCGATAAAATTGGCGGTGACCATATGGCGTCTTTGGTTGTGGTTCCGGGATTAATGGAGTTTATTGATAACCTTTCTATCGTTGGTAAATCAGACATTAATATTGAGGAAGTTGCGATTGAAAAACTTTTTAATTCTAAGAAAGCTAGAACGATAAAAGATTTAGATCTAAGAAAGAAGACGGGCTGCACGGTTATTGGCTACAAAGACAGCAAGGGCGATTACACGGTAAATCCAGAAGCAGACATGCCATTGGAGTCAAAATCGAAAATTATTGTTTTAGGGCGGCCTGAGCAAATTGAATTATTAAATTCTGTTTACAATATTGAAATTGAAAATCAATAAGTTTTAACGACGGATGTTTTAAAATTACGTTTATTTTTACCATCTTGCCTTTCTAATTTCTAGTAAACTCGAACAAATACATAAAAAATTATTATTCATTATGAAGAAATATCTTCTTTCTATTTTTACATTAATAGCTCCTATTTTAACTTTCGCACAAGAATCTACAGATAAAGGCATAGATCAACTTATTGATGAAAAATTTGGTGCTGCTACGGGTTGGTTTGTAAACGCTATATTTTACAAAATTCCTTTTACCGATGAGATCAGCATATATTGGGTGCTTTTTCCTTTAATTTTAGGAGCTACCTATTTCACCTTCTATTTCAATTTTATAAATTTTAAGGGATTTTGGACTTCAATTAATATTGTAAGAGGAAAATATGATGATTTAGAAGATAGAGAAAATCATAAAGTTGAAATTTCTAAATCAAAGTTTTCAGATGAAGAGGATAACCCAGATACCATAAGAATAGAAGGACATGAAGGAGAGGTTTCTCATTTTCAAGCTTTAACGGCAGCTTTATCTGCCACAGTAGGGCTGGGGAATATTGCAGGTGTGGCCATCGCAGTTTCTATTGGTGGTGCAGGCGCTACATTTTGGATGATTATTGCGGGCTTAGTTGGTATGGCGTCTAAATTTGTTGAATGTACATTAGGGGTAAAGTATAGGGATATTGAGAGTGATGGAACCGTTTATGGCGGCCCCATGTATTATTTGACTAAAGGTTTAAAATCAAAAGGACTGGGAGGTTTAGGGAAATTTTTAGCGGCATTATTTGCCATTTTTGTTATTGGTGGTTCGTTTGGGGGCGGTAATATGTTTCAAGTGAATCAAGCTTTTCAATTGGTTGAAAACATTACAGGAGGAGATCAATCATTCTTACACGGAAAAGGTTGGTTATTTGGAGTAGTCATGGCTGTACTTGTAGGTATAGTGATTATTGGAGGTATTAAAAAAATAGCCAAAGTAACCGATAAAATAGTGCCATTTATGGTTGTGATTTATGTGGCAGCTTCTTTATTTGTGATAATTGCAAATTATGATATGATAGGCGCCGCTTTTTTACAGATATTTAATGGTGCCTTTAGTCCAGAAGGTGTTACTGGAGGAGCACTTGGTGTTTTAGTTCAAGGGTTTAGACGGGCAGCATTTTCAAATGAAGCCGGTGTTGGTTCTGCTTCTATTGCGCATTCGGCGGTTAAAACAAGGTATGCGGCAAGTGAGGGAATGGTTGCCTTATTAGAACCATTTATTGATACTGTTGTGGTTTGTACTATGACCGCTTTAGTGCTTATCATTACAGGTAATGTTACTGCAGAAAACGCGTCTTTAAATGATGCTCAGGCCATATTGCTGACATCTGGAGCTTTTGAGTCGGTAATTTCTTGGTTTCCATATGTGCTAACTATTGCTGTTGTGTTATTTGCATTTAGTACGATGATTTCATGGTCTTACTATGGGTTTCAAGGTTGGGCTTATTTATTTGGTAGAACAAAAAAAATGGAATATGCCTACAAGTTAATATTTTGCATATTCGTCGTTATAGGAGCAGCTGCCAGCTTAGGATCTGTAATTGGCTTTTCAGACGCGATGATTTTTGCAATGATGGTTCCAAATATGATAGGTTTAGTATTACTAGCGCCTAAAGTTAAGGATGAACTAAAAAAATATATGAAAGCTATAAAAGAGCTTAACTTATAAAGGTATAATGCAAAATTTTAGATCCCATTTCATGTTAACAAAAGAACAAAGAAATGGGATCTTTTTGTTATTACTACTTATTGTTATTTTACAAACCGTTTATTTTTATGTTGACGGATCTTCCGAAGATATTAAAGTTGATGAAGAAGCCCTACCAGCATACACAAACGAAATAGATTCTTTAAGGCGTGCTGAATTAGAGGAACGAAAGCCGAAGATTTATCCTTTTAATCCAAATTTCATTAATGACCACAAAGGGTCTGTTTTGGGCATGAGTAATGAGGAGATTGACCGATTGTTGGCTTACCGAATGAAGAATAAATGGATCAATTCTGCCCAACAATTTCAGGATATAACTCTGGTGTCAGATTCGCTTTTAAATGAGATTTCTCCATATTTTAAATTTCCGGAATGGCTAAGGAATCCTGAAAGGACTATTAAGCGGGTATACACTAGTGAAAGCCAAGCTAAAACGTTTACTGAAAAACAAGATTTAAATAAGGTGTCTGTTCAGGAAATTCAAAAAATAAATGGAATAGGTAAAGTGCTTTCTGAACGCATTATTAGGTATAGAAACTCAAAAATAGGAGGTTTCGCTTCAGATGTTGAATTGTTTGATGTTTATGGATTATCTCCAGAAGTTATTAAGGCGATTACAAATCAATTTACCGTAAAAACACCAAGAATCATAAATAAAATTGATTTGAATTTGGCAACCATAGATGAATTGGTGACTATTCCGCATATAGGTTATGATTTGGCGCATAACATTTTAGAAGAACGTCAACTAAGAGAAGGGTATAAAACTATTGACGAATTAGAAAAAGTTATAGACCTACCCGCAAATAAAATCAAGATAATTGAATTATATTTGCACATCGAAAAAGAAAATAGATGAATAACATGTACTTCACTGAAGAGCATAACCTTTTTAGAAAAAGTCTTCAAGATTTTTTAAAAAAAGAAGTTGTACCACATATTGATAAATGGGAAAAAACGGGTTCTATTGATCGGTTTATTTGGAAGAAATTCGGGGAGATGGGTTTTTTCGGAATTAATTATCCAGAAAAATACGGTGGTTTAAATCTTGATCTTTTTTATACGGTAATTTTACAAGAAGAGCTTCAAAAAATAAATTCGGGAGGTTTTGCTGCGGCCATATGGGCGCATGTCTATTTAGCCATGACGCATTTAAATGCAGAAGGGGATGAGACTATTAAAGAAAACTATTTAGCACCTAGTATTGCTGGTGATAAAATAGGGTGTTTATGTATTTCAGAGCCTTCAGGAGGTAGTGATGTGGCTGGAATGCGAACTACCGCTGTAAAGGAAGGTGATTCCTATTTTATAAATGGTTCGAAAACCTTTATTACTAATGGTATTTACAGTGATTATTTGGTTGTAGCTGCAAAGACAAAACCTGAATTAGGAAATAAGGGTATGAGTATTTTTGTTGTTGATAGAGAAACTCCAGGTATTACTGCTTCAAAGTTAGATAAGTTGGGTTGGAGAGCCTCAGATACGGCGGAGATTGCATTCGATAATGTTAAGATACCAACGTCAAACCTTTTGGGAGAGGAAAACAACGGTTTTGCTTACATCATGCAGCATTTTGCTCTAGAACGCCTTGTTATGGGGATTAATGCACATGCAAGAGCTGAATATGCTCTTGATTATGCTTCGCAATATATGTCTGAAAGAATTGCTTTTGGAAAAAGTTTAGATAAATATCAGGCCTTAAGACACAAGTATGTGGATTTATATTCTGACATGGAGGTTTGTAAACAATTTAACTACACGGTTGCTTATAGATTAAACCGGGGTGAGTATGTAGTAAAGGAAGCGACCATGTCTAAACTTAAATCTACAAAAATGGCCGATGCGGTTATATATGAATGTCTTCAGTTCTTAGGAGGATATGGTTATATGGAAGAATATCCAATGGCACGTCTATTAAGAGATAGCAGATTGGGACCTATTGGCGGTGGAACTTCAGAGATTCTTCGAGAAATTCTTTCTAAGATGATTTTAGATAAGAAAGAGTATAAGCCTGCTACGTAAATAATAGTAAATTATTAATTGTCAATTGGAAAATGTTTTTACATTTGCAGCCTGAAAAATCTAAAAGAGAGGAGGTTAAGACACTATGTTAAAAATCCCAGTAAAAGAAGGAGAAAATATAGATAGAGCGTTAAAGCGTTACAAGCGTAAGTTTGTTAAAACAACTACTAAAAACCAGTTGCAAGAACGTAAGCAATTTAATAAACCTTCTATAGTGCGCAGAACTCAAGTTCAGAAAGCACAGTACATCCAAGGTTTAAGAGATGCGGAAGCCGTATAGGTTCTGTTTGTCATTATTATAAAGTCCCGCTTCATGCGGGATTTTTTATTTATTCAGTTTTTTTGTTGCCATATAAAGTGATCTAAAAGTTGTTGCATAAATTTATAACCTATAACTTTAAGGCTTTAACCTCCATACATATGTCTTTTAAATCATTTACAGATTATTTATTGTTGGAAAAGAACTATTCAAAATTGACAGTAAAGGCCTATAATAATGATCTAAACACATTTTTAGATTTTGTGAAGACCTCATATGAAGTTAACACAATTAATGATGTTAACTACGCTCAAATTAGAAGTTGGATTGTTAGTTTGGTAGAAACTAAATTATCAAATAGAAGTATCAACCGAAAAGTATCGGCATTAAACACCTATTATAAATTTCTCTTAAAGATTGGTGATATTAAAAGTAATCCGTTATCCAAACATAAAGCCTTAAAGACTAGTAAAAAAGTACAGATACCATTTTCTGAGACTGAAATGGAAACAGTTCTGGATGATTTAAAGTTTGATAATAGCTTTGAGAGTACAAGGGATAAATTAATTATTGAATTGTTTTATTCTACAGGCATCAGGCGAATAGAGCTCGTTAATCTTAAATTGAATAATTTGGATCTAAATTCTAAAGCCTTAAAAGTATTAGGTAAGCGAAATAAAGAACGCGTTGTGCCTTTACTTGATTCTGTTATAGAAACACTGCATGCTTATTTAAAAAAGCGGCTAGAACTAGATGAAGTTGTGGATGAAGTTTTTTTGTTTTTAACCAAAAAGGGAGTAAAAATATATGAAACACTTGTGTACAGAATAATAAATGAGTATTTTAGTTTGGCATCTTCAAAGGTAAAGAAGAGTCCACATATTCTAAGGCACTCCTTTGCTACTCATTTGTTAAATCAAGGTGCCGATTTAAATGCTGTAAAAGAACTTTTAGGACATTCAAGTTTGGCTTCTACTCAGGTTTATACACATAATAGTATAGCTGAACTCAAAAAAGTCCATGTGAATGCGCATCCTAGAAGCAAAAAATAGTACTATATAAATTATTGTCTAACCAAAAATAATATTATGAAGGTGAACATCCAATCAGTTAATTTTAATGCAGACCAGAAGTTGATCCAATTTGTTGAACAACGTATGAATAAATTAGATATGTTTTATGATAAAGTCATTAATTCTGATGTTTTTTTGAAAGTTGAAAATACAAGTAATAAGGAAAATAAAATATTTGAGGCAAGAGTAAGTGTACCGGGTGATAGTTTTGTTGTAAAGAAACAATGTAAAACCTTTGAAGAAGGGGCAGATATAGCTGTTGCATCATTGGAAAGGCAGTTGAAAAAGAGAAAAGAAAAATTAAGAGCACATTTATAGTAAAATTTTCTAAAAAATGTTTTGATTAAAATAAAAAAACTATACATTTGCAGTCCGTTAGAAATAACGGGCTTTTTTTATGCGTCAAAAGTGTAAAAAATGCCGATGTAGCTCAGCTGGCTAGAGCAGCTGATTTGTAATCAGCAGGTCGTGGGTTCGAGTCCCTCCATCGGCTCTTTGAAAAATTGAAAAATATACTTTTAAATTTAGTTTAAAAGTGGTCCGGGGAGATACTCAAGCGGCCAACGAGGGCAGACTGTAAATCTGCTGACTACGTCTTCGCAGGTTCGAATCCTGCTCTCCCCACAACTAGTCCTATTTTATTAGGTGTTTATTTGAAATATTGAAAACCATAACAAGTTTAGGCTTGTTTAAATTGCGAGAGTAGCTCAGTTGGTAGAGCGTCAGCCTTCCAAGCTGAATGTCGCCAGTTCGAACCTGGTCTCTCGCTCTAAAATTCCTGCGAAGGCAGGAATCTCTTCTTTCTGTTAAAGCGGTTTTAAAAGAACTTGTGTGAAAGAATAGGAAATAAAAACTTTACGCCGGTGTAGCTCAGGGGTAGAGCGTTTCCTTGGTAAGGAAGAGGTCACGAGTTCAAATCTCGTCATTGGCTCTATAAAGAGTATGTAAATTAGAATACACGAATATTATTATATAACTAAGATTAAAATTATTTAAAACATGGCAAAGGCAACTTTCGATCGTTCAAAACCACACTTAAATATTGGTACAATTGGACACGTAGATCACGGTAAAACAACTTTAACTGCTGCTATTACTAAAGTATTAGCTGATGCAGGTTTATCAGAAGCAAAAGATTTCGATCAAATCGATAACGCTCCTGAAGAAAAAGAAAGAGGTATAACAATTAATACTTCTCACGTTGAATACGCAACAGCTAATCGTCACTACGCTCACGTTGACTGTCCAGGTCACGCCGATTACGTAAAGAACATGGTTACTGGTGCTGCTCAAATGGATGGCGCTATTTTAGTAGTAGCTGCAACTGATGGTCCTATGCCACAAACTCGTGAGCACATCTTATTAGGTCGTCAAGTAGGTATTCCTCGTATCGTTGTATTCATGAATAAAGTGGATATGGTTGATGATGAAGAGTTACTTGAATTAGTAGATATGGAAATCAGAGATTTATTATCTTTCTATGAGTATGATGGAGATAATGGTCCTGTAATTGCTGGTTCTGCTTTAGGAGCACTTAATGGTGAGCAAAAGTGGGTTGATACTGTAATGGAATTAATGCAAGCTTGTGATGATTGGATCGAAGAGCCTGTACGTGATATGGATAAGCCTTTCTTAATGCCTATCGAAGATGTATTCTCTATTACTGGTCGTGGTACTGTTGCAACTGGTAGAATTGAAACTGGTGTTGCTAACACTGGGGATCCTGTTGAGATTATTGGTATGGGAGCTGAGAAATTAACTTCTACTATTACTGGTATTGAAATGTTCCGTCAAATATTAGATAGAGGTGAAGCTGGTGATAATGCTGGTATCCTATTAAGAGGTATTGAAAAATCTCAAATCTCTAGAGGTATGGTTATTACTAAGCCAGGTTCTGTAACACCACACAAAAGCTTCAAAGCTGAGGTTTATATCTTGAAAAAAGAAGAAGGTGGACGTCATACTCCATTCCATAATAACTACCGTCCACAGTTTTACGTACGTACAACTGACGTAACTGGTAACATTGCTTTACCTGATGGAATTGAGATGGTTATGCCTGGAGATAACTTAACAATTACTGTTGAGTTGATTCAACCAATTGCAATGAACGTAGGTTTACGTTTCGCTATCCGTGAAGGTGGTAGAACAGTTGGTGCAGGTCAGGTAACTGAGATATTAGACTAATACTAGTTTAAACAAATAAATAGTTAAGGTATTCCGTTTTTGCGGAATGCCTTGACTTATGTTTACGGGCGTAGCTCAGTTGGTAGAGCACTGGTCTCCAAAACCAGGTGTCGGGAGTTCGAGTCTCTCCGCCCGTGCTAATGAAATTAGATTTACAACATGTTTTAAAATGTTAGTGTAAATTAAATTTCACTTTAAATTTCAAAGATTAAAAAAAATGGCAGGAATTGTAACATATGTAAAAGAATCATTTGGGGAACTAAAAAATAATGTGACATGGCCAACTTGGGCAGAGGCGCAAAGTTTAACGGTTTTAGTTGCTGTGTTTTCTATTATATTTTCTCTTGCTATTTGGGGAATAGATACAGTATTCAGTAAAGTTATAACAACTTACTTTCAATGGATTAACGGTTAAAAGGAAAATTTATGTCTGAAGTAAGTGAAAAAAAATGGTACGTTGTTCGCGCTGTAAGTGGTCAGGAGAACAAAATCAAGACGTATATTGAGAATGAAATTGCTCGTTTAGGAATGAGTGATTACGTTGACCAAGTATTAGTACCTACCGAACGCGTTATCCAGATTAGAAACGGAAAGAAAGTTCATAAAGAAAAAGTGTTTTTTCCAGGGTATATCATGGTGCAAGCGAATTTAACCGGTGAAGTGCCGCATATAATAAGATCAGTTACAAATGTGATTGGTTTTTTGGGTGAAACTAAGGGCGGTGATCCAGTGCCTTTAAGACAATCTGAAGTTAATAGAATGTTAGGTAAAGTAGATGAGTTAGCGGTTGAAGAATCGGCAAACGTTGCGATACCATATACAAAAGGAGAAACGGTTAAAGTTATAGACGGACCGTTTAATGGGTTTGATGGTACTATTGAAAGTATTAATGAAGAAAAGCGTAAGCTTGAGGTAATGGTTAAGATTTTCGGAAGAAAGACGCCATTAGAATTGAGTTACATGCAAGTTGAAAAAGTATAATAGTGTTACATTAAGATAGATGCGTCTTTCGCTTCCAAAAGAAGGACAGAATCAAAATTAAATTATTAAAAATGGCAAAAGAATTAGGTAAAGTAGTTAAGTTACAAGTTCGGGGAGGTGCTGCGAATCCATCGCCACCGGTTGGACCCGCTTTAGGAGCTGCAGGTGTTAACATCATGGAGTTCTGTAAGCAATTCAATGCCAGAACCCAAGATAAGGCAGGTAAAGTATTACCAGTTGTTATCTCTGTTTACAAAGACAAATCATTTGACTTTGTAATTAAAACGCCACCAGCAGCAGTTCAATTATTAGAATCCGCAAAGGTGAAGAAGGGGTCTGGAGAGCCAAACCGAAAAAAAGTAGCTAAAGTATCTTGGGATCAGGTTAAGACCATCGCAGAAGACAAAATGGTAGATTTAAATGCATTTACTATTGAATCTGCTATGAAAATGGTTGCTGGAACAGCAAGATCGATGGGAATAACTGTAACAGGGAAATTTCCTTCTTAATCTATTAAAGACATTAGAAAATGGCAAGATTAACAAAAAAGCAAAAAGAAGCTTTAGCAAAAATTGAAAAAGGTAAAATTTATTCTGTTGATGAAGCATCAGCATTAATAAAAGAGATTACCAATACTAAGTTCGACGCATCAGTAGATTTAGCTGTACGTTTAGGTGTAGATCCTAGAAAAGCAAATCAAATGGTGAGAGGCGTGGTTTCTTTACCACATGGAACTGGTAAGGATATGAAAGTATTAGCATTAGTAACACCAGATAAAGAAGCAGAAGCTAAAGAAGCTGGCGCTGATTATGTTGGTTTAGACGAATATCTTGATAAAATCAAGAGCGGATGGACAGATGTGGATGTTATTATTACTATGCCTAGTGTAATGGGTAAGTTAGGTCCTTTAGGACGTGTATTAGGTCCTCGTGGTTTAATGCCTAACCCAAAGACAGGTACAGTTACAATGGATGTTGCTAAAGCAGTAACAGAAGTAAAAGCTGGAAAAATTGACTTTAAAGTTGATAAAACTGGTATTGTACATGCAGCGATTGGTAAAGCATCATTTAGTGCTGATAAAATTGCTGGAAATGCAAATGAATTATTAACAACATTAATTAAACTAAAACCGACAACTGCAAAAGGAGTTTATGTAAAAAGCATATTTATGTCTTCTACAATGAGTCCTAGTATTGCTGTTGATCCTAAAATTGGTTAATTAAGTTAAAACTTTAAATTATGACAAGAGAAGAAAAATCACAAGTAATTGAGGAATTAACTGCAGAATTAGCTAATAATGCAAATATCTATTTAACAGATATTTCAGGATTAAATGCAGGAACTACCTCTAATTTACGTAGAGCAGCTTTTAAAGCTGACGTAAAAATGGCAGTTGTTAAAAACACGTTACTTGCTAAAGCCATGGAAGCATCAGACAGAGAGTTTGGAGATCTTCCTTCAGTGCTTAAAGGAAATACATCTGTGATGTATTCTGAAACAGGTAATGTGCCAGCTAAGTTGATAAAAACATTCCGTAAGAAATCAGACAAACCTTTATTAAAAGGAGCGTTTATTGAGGAAGCTGTTTATATTGGCGATGAGCAATTAGACATGTTAGTAGACATCAAATCTAAAGAAGAGTTGATTGGAGAGATTGTAGGATTACTACAATCGCCTGCTAAAAATGTTATTTCCGCACTTAAATCAGGTGGTGGAACTATAGCTGGTCTTATTAAAACACTATCTGAAAAAGAAGGATAGTATTAAATAGTACGCACTTTATTACAATTATATTATTATTACAAAATTATTAAAACGATAGAAAAATGGCAGATTTAAAAGATTTCGCAGAACAATTAGTTAACCTTACTGTAAAAGAAGTAAATGAGTTAGCAACTATATTAAAAGATGAGTATGGTATCGAGCCTGCTGCTGCTGCTGCAGTTGCTGTTGCTGGTCCTGCTGGAGGTGGAGAAGCTGAAGAAGCTCAAACTGAATTTGATGTTATCTTAAAAGCGGCTGGTGGTTCTAAATTAGCAGTTGTAAAATTAGTTAAAGAATTAACTGGTTTAGGATTAAAAGAAGCTAAAGGTTTAGTTGATGATGCACCAAGTGCAATCAAAGAAGCTGTTACTAAAGATGAAGCTGAGGCTTTAAAAGCATCTTTAGAAGAGGCTGGAGCTGAGGTAGAGGTTAAGTAATCTTACCATCTCAAAAACACAAAGGTTTAGGTCTGGAGTTTAATCTCTTGGACCTAGACCATTTTGCGTATATAATCATTACATACGCTATTATTATTTTTTTTAATCAAAATTCCGTCCATTGATGTTATCAACACAAGCTGAAAGATTAAATTTCTCGTCTATTAGAAATAAGACATCATATCCAGATTTCTTGGATATACAGATAAAATCCTTCCAGGATTTTTTCCAATTAGAGACAAAATCTGAGGAAAGGGGTGATGAAGGGTTATATAACACCTTCATGGAGAACTTTCCAATTACAGATTCTCGTAATCAATTCGTATTAGAGTTTTTGGATTACTTTGTAGATCCACCAAGATACGCTATTGAAGAATGTATAGAAAGAGGTCTTACTTACAGCGTCCCTCTTAAAGCAAGGTTAAAGTTATATTGTACAGATCCTGAACATGAAGATTTCGAAACCATTGTTCAAGATGTTTACTTAGGAACGATACCTTACATGACACCTTCTGGTACCTTTTGTATCAATGGTGCAGAACGTGTAGTAGTTTCTCAATTACACCGTTCGCCAGGGGTATTCTTTGGCCAATCTTTCCATGCTAATGGAACAAAACTGTATTCAGCAAGGGTTATACCATTTAAAGGATCTTGGATAGAGTTTGCAACAGACATCAATCAGGTGATGTATGCTTACATTGATAGAAAGAAAAAATTACCTGTTACAACGCTTTTCCGTGCTATCGGTTTTGAGCGTGATAAAGATATTTTAGAGATTTTTGATTTAGCTGAAGAAGTTAAAGTATCAAAATCTGGATTAAAGAAGTACTTAGGAAGAAAATTAGCAGCACGTGTTTTAAATACATGGCATGAGGATTTTGTTGATGAAGATACGGGCGAGGTTGTTTCTATTGAGCGTAATGAAATTGTTCTTGATCGTGATACAATTCTTGATAAAGAAAATATAGATGAAATTCTTGATGCTGATGTAAAAACGGTTCTTTTACATAAAGAAAGTACTGAACAAGGTGATTATGCTATTATTCATAATACACTACAAAAAGATCCAACAAATTCTGAAAAAGAAGCTGTTGAACATATCTATAGACAATTACGTAATGCAGAGCCGCCAGATGAGGAAACGGCTCGTGGAATTATAGATAAGTTATTCTTTTCTGACCAACGTTACTCTTTAGGAGAAGTAGGTCGTTATAGAATGAATAAGAAATTACAATTAGATATTGGAATGGATAAGCAAGTGCTTACCAAAGAAGATATCATTACTATAATAAAATATTTAATCGAGCTTATTAATTCTAAAGCTGAGATTGATGATATTGATCACTTATCTAACCGTCGTGTGCGTACCGTAGGAGAGCAATTATCATCTCAATTTGGAGTTGGTTTAGCGCGTATGGCTAGAACTATTCGTGAGCGAATGAACGTGCGTGATAACGAGGTATTTACACCAATCGATTTAATTAATGCTAAGACCTTATCGTCTGTTATTAATTCTTTCTTTGGTACAAACCAGTTATCTCAATTTATGGATCAAACCAATCCATTAGCTGAAATTACGCATAAGCGTCGTTTGTCAGCTCTTGGACCTGGAGGTTTATCAAGAGAAAGAGCAGGTTTTGAGGTTCGTGATGTTCACTATACGCACTACGGAAGACTTTGTCCTATTGAAACACCAGAGGGACCAAATATTGGTTTGATTTCTTCACTTTCAGTATTTGCGAAAGTTAATTCAATGGGATTCATTGAAACACCATATAGAAAAGTTACTGATGGTGTTGTTGATATTAAAAATGATCCAACATATTTAAGTGCTGAAGAGGAAGAAGAAAAATTAATCGCCCAAGCAACTGTTGAAGTTGATGAGGAGGGTAAAATTTTACATGATAAGGTAATTGCTAGAATGGAAGGTGACTTCCCTGTAATTGATCCAAATGACTTACATTATACGGATGTTGCACCTAATCAAATTTCATCTATTTCGGCGTCTTTAATTCCATTTTTGGAGCATGATGATGCGAATAGAGCCTTGATGGGATCAAACATGATGCGTCAAGCAGTGCCACTGCTAAGAGTAGATGCACCAATTGTAGGGACAGGATTAGAAAGACAAGTAGCTTCAGATTCTAGAGTATTGATTAATGCTGAAGGACGAGGAGAAGTACTTTATGTTGATGCTAACGAAATAAAAATTAGATACGATCGTACAGAAGATGAGGCTAAAGTTAGTTTTGATAGTGATGTTAAAACTTACCAATTAGTTAAATTCAGAAAAACGAATCAGGGTACATCTATTAACCTTAAACCTATTGTGGTTAAAGGTGATATTGTTACCAAAGGTCAAGTTTTATGTGAAGGTTATGCTACACAACAAGGAGAATTAGCCCTTGGTAGAAATATGAAGGTGGCCTTTATGCCATGGAAAGGGTATAACTTTGAGGATGCAATTGTTATTTCTGAAAAAGTTGTTCGTGAGGATATATTTACCTCTATTCATATTGATGAGTATTCTCTTGAAGTAAGAGATACGAAGTTAGGTAATGAAGAATTAACTAATGATATTCCAAATGTATCCGAAGAAGCTACTAAAGATTTAGACGAAAACGGAATGATTCGTGTTGGTGCCGAAGTAAAACCTGGAGATATTCTTATTGGTAAGATTACTCCAAAAGGTGAATCTGATCCAACACCTGAAGAAAAATTACTTCGTGCAATCTTTGGAGATAAAGCTGGAGATGTAAAAGATGCTTCTTTGAAAGCTTCACCTTCATTACATGGTGTTGTTATCGAGAAAAAATTATTTGCTAGAGCAGTAAAAGATAAGCGTAAGAGAGCTCAGGATAAGGATGATATTCTTGCCTTAGAAGCTCAGTATGACAGAAAGTTTGATGAACTTCAAGAAGTTTTAGTAGATAAACTTTTTGCTATTGTTAACGGAAAGACAGCTCAAGGTATCTATAATGATTTAGGTGAAGAAGTTTTACCAAAAGGTAAAAAATTCACACTTAAAATGTTAAATGCTGTTGATGATTATGCGCACTTAGTATCCGGAAAATGGACGACTGATGAGCACACTAACACATTAGTAGCTGATTTAATTCACAACTATAAGATTAAGGAAAATGATCTTCAAGGGGCTTTACGTCGTGAGAAGTTTACTATTTCTGTTGGAGATGAATTGCCAGCTGGTATTATCAAATTAGCAAAAGTTTATATTGCTAAGAAACGTAAACTGAAAGTAGGAGATAAGATGGCAGGACGTCACGGTAACAAAGGTATTGTTGCTCGTATTGTTCGTCAAGAAGATATGCCATTCTTAGAAGATGGAACGCCAGTTGATATTGTATTAAACCCTCTTGGTGTACCATCTCGTATGAACATTGGGCAGATTTATGAAACGGTATTAGGCTGGGCTGGTCAAAAATTAGATCGCAAATATGCGACACCAATTTTTGATGGTGCAACAATTGATCAAATTAATGGATATACTGATGAAGCAGGTATTCCAAGATATGGTCATACGTATTTATACGATGGTGGAACTGGACAACGTTTCGATCAACCGGCAACTGTTGGTGTGATCTACATGTTGAAACTAGGACACATGGTAGATGATAAAATGCACGCTCGTTCTATAGGACCTTACTCATTAATAACACAACAACCATTAGGTGGTAAAGCACAGTTTGGTGGTCAGCGTTTTGGTGAGATGGAAGTTTGGGCACTTGAAGCATATGGTGCATCAAGTACCTTACGAGAGATCTTAACTGTAAAATCTGATGATGTTATTGGAAGAGCTAAAACTTACGAAGCAATCGTAAAAGGTGAACCAATGCCAGATCCAGGATTACCAGAATCATTCAACGTGTTAATGCACGAATTGAAAGGTTTAGGTTTGGATATCAGATTAGAGGAGTAGTTAATTAATTAAATTCATTTCAACCATTTATTATGGCAAGAAAACAAGATAAAAATACAGTTAAGAGATTTAATAAAATCTCAATTGGTTTAGCATCACCAGAGTCTATATTAGCAGAGTCTAGAGGTGAGGTTTTAAAACCTGAAACTATCAATTATCGAACTCACAAACCTGAACGTGATGGTTTGTTCTGTGAGCGTATTTTTGGTCCTGTAAAGGATTATGAGTGTGCTTGTGGGAAATATAAAAGAATTCGTTACAAAGGTATTGTTTGTGACCGTTGTGGCGTTGAAGTAACAGAAAAGAAAGTACGACGTGATCGCGTAGGGCATATCAATTTAGTTGTTCCTGTTGCGCACATATGGTACTTCCGTTCTTTACCAAATAAAATAGGGTATTTATTAGGTTTACCTTCTAAGAAATTAGATATGATTATTTACTACGAACGTTACGTAGTAATACAGCCTGGTAATGCTAAAAATGAAGAAGGAGAGCCAATTCAAAAAATGGATTTCCTTACTGAGGAAGAGTATTTAAATATTCTTGAAACGCTTCCGCAAGATAATCAGTATTTAGATGATGAGGATCCAAACAAGTTTTTAGCTAAAATGGGTGCTGAATGTCTTATAGACTTATTAGCTAGAATCGATTTACAAGAATTATCTTATGAATTGCGTCATAAAGCCAATACTGAAACGTCTAAGCAACGTAAGACAGAAGCTTTAAAGCGTTTGCAAGTTGTAGAATCTTTAAAAGAATCTAATTTAAACAGAGAGAATCGTCCAGAATGGATGATCTTAAAAGTAATTCCAATTATTCCGCCAGAATTAAGGCCTTTAGTACCTTTAGATGGTGGTCGTTTTGCGACGTCTGATTTAAATGATTTATACCGTCGTGTTATTATTCGTAACAATCGTCTAAAGCGATTGGTAGAGATCAAAGCACCAGAAGTAATTTTACGTAATGAAAAGCGTATGTTACAAGAATCTGTGGATTCATTGTTGGATAATACGCGTAAATCATCGGCAGTAAAAACGGATTCTAACCGACCTTTAAAATCACTTTCAGATTCTTTAAAAGGTAAACAAGGTCGTTTTCGTCAAAACTTATTAGGTAAGCGTGTTGATTATTCTGCACGTTCTGTAATTGTTGTAGGACCAGAATTGAAACTGTTTGAATGTGGTTTGCCTAAAAATATGGCTGCCGAGCTATACAAGCCTTTCGTAATTAGAAAATTGATTGAAAGAGGGATTGTAAAAACGGTAAAATCTGCAAAGAAGATTATAGATAAAAGAGAACCTGTTGTATGGGATATCTTGGAAAATGTTTTAAAAGGACATCCAGTTCTTTTAAATCGTGCGCCTACATTACACCGTTTAGGAATTCAGGCATTCCAGCCTAAATTAATTGAAGGTAAAGCGATCCAATTGCACCCATTAGTGTGTACTGCATTTAATGCGGATTTTGATGGGGATCAAATGGCTGTGCATTTACCTCTAGGTCCTGAAGCAATATTGGAGTGTCAATTATTAATGTTGGCATCACATAATATTTTAAATCCTGCAAATGGTTCACCAGTAACGGTACCTTCTCAAGATATGGTACTTGGTCTTTATTATATGACCAAGTTAAGAACGTCTACTCCAGAAGTGCCAATTCAAGGTGAAGGATTAACTTTCTATTCGCCAGAAGAGGTTGAAATAGCTTTTAATGAAAAGCGTGTTGACTTAAATGCAGGAATTAAAGTAAGAACTATTGATATTAATGAAGATGGGAAGCTTGACAGAATGATTGTTGAGACTACTGTTGGTAGAGTTTTATTTAATCAACATGTACCTGAAGCTGCAGGATATATCAACCAAGTACTTACTAAAAAATCGTTAAGAGATATTATTGGAGAGATTCTTAAAAGAACTTCAGTTCCAGAAACCTCTGATTTCTTAGATGCGATTAGAACACTAGGATTTAAGTTTGCCTTCCAAGGTGGATTATCATTTAGTTTAGGTGATATTATTATACCACCAGAAAAACAAGGAATGATTGATAAGGCTAATGGATTAGTTGACGGTATTACTGGAAACTATAATATGGGACTTATTACTAATAATGAACGTTACAATCAAGTTATTGATATTTGGACTTCAACAAATGCTGAATTGACTGAATTATCAATGAAGCGTATTAGAGAAGATCAGCAAGGGTTTAACTCGGTGTTTATGATGCTTGATTCTGGAGCTCGTGGATCTAAAGAACAGATTCGTCAGCTTACTGGTATGCGTGGATTAATGGCGAAACCTAAAAAGTCTAATGCAGGTGGTGGTGAAATTATTGAAAATCCTATTTTATCTAACTTTAAAGAAGGACTTTCAATTTTAGAGTACTTTATATCAACGCACGGTGCACGTAAAGGTCTTGCAGATACGGCTCTTAAAACGGCAGATGCTGGATATTTAACACGTCGTTTGGTTGATGTATCTCAGGATGTTATCATTAATACTGAAGATTGTGGAACATTAAGAGGTGTTGAAGTTGAGCCATTGAAAAAGAATGACGAAGTTGTTGAGACATTAGAGGAACGTATTGTTGGTCGTGTGTCATTGAATGACGTCTTTAATCCATTAACTGATGAGTTGCTAGTTTCAGCTGGGCAATTAATAGAGGATGATATAGCTAAAGCTATTCAAGCGTCTCCTATTGAGAGTTTAGAAGTACGTTCAGCATTAACTTGTGAAGCCTTAAAAGGTATTTGTACTAAATGTTATGGCCGTAACTTGGCTACCGGTAAGATGGTACAACGTGGTGAAGCTGTAGGTGTAGTTGCTGCACAATCTATTGGTGAACCTGGAACGCAATTAACATTAAGAACATTCCACGTAGGTGGTATTGCAGGTAACATTTCAGAAGACAACAAATTATCTGTTAAGTTTGACGGTGTTGCTGAAATTGAAGATTTAAAAACTGTTAAAGGTCAGGATAGTGAAGGAAATGATATTGATATCGTTATTTCTAGAACTTCTGAACTTAAACTTATAGATAAGAAAACAGGTATTATTTTAAGTACTAATAACATTCCTTACGGTTCTACCATTAATATTAAAAATGGTGACAAACTAAGTAAAGGTGATGTAGTATGTACTTGGGATCCTTATAACGGTGTTATTATTTCAGAATTTGCTGGTAAAGTAAAATATGAAAACATTGAACAAGGGGTAACATACCAAGTTGAAATCGATGAGCAAACTGGTTTCCAAGAAAAGGTAATTTCTGAATCAAGAAATAAAAAGTTAATCCCAACACTTCATATTGTTGATGAAAGTGGTGAAACTACCCGTTCTTACAATTTACCAGTTGGCGCACACTTAATGATTGATGATGAAGAGAAAATTAATGTTGGTAAGATCTTAGTTAAGATACCACGTAAGTCTGCTAAAGCTGGTGATATTACTGGTGGTCTTCCTCGTGTAACTGAATTGTTTGAAGCGAGAAACCCTTCTAACCCTGCGGTAGTAAGTGCTATTGATGGTGTTGTTTCTTTCGGAAAAATCAAAAGAGGTAATCGTGAGATTATTATAGAGTCTAAAACTGGTGATATTAAGAAATACTTAGTTAAGTTATCTAATCAAATTCTTGTTCAAGAGAATGATTATGTTAAAGCGGGTATGCCTTTATCAGATGGTTCTATAACACCTAATGATATTTTAAATATCAAAGGCCCATCTGCGGTACAACAATACTTAGTAAATGAAGTACAAGAAGTATATCGTTTACAAGGTGTTAAAATTAACGATAAGCACTTTGAAGTTGTTGTAAGACAAATGATGCGTAAAGTTAGAATTATAGATTCTGGTGATACTATTTTCTTAGAAGATCAATTGGCTCATAAAGCTGATTTTATCAAGGAAAATGATGATATTTTTGGTAAGAAAGTTATTGAAAATGCAGGTGACTCGGCAACTCTTAAAGCCGGTCAAATTGTAACGCCACGTGAGTTAAGGGATGAAAATTCTATTTTACGTCGTGAAGACAAGGCATTGGTTGAAGCTAGAGACGCTCAGCCAGCAACAGCTACGCCAATACTTCAAGGTATTACTCGAGCTTCACTTCAAACTAAATCGTTTATTTCAGCGGCATCTTTCCAAGAAACAACGAAAGTACTTAATGAAGCTGCAGTAGCAGGTAAGGTTGATTCGTTAGAAGGCTTGAAAGAGAATGTAATTGTTGGACATAGAATTCCAGCAGGTACAGGTATGAGAAACTATAGCGACATAATAGTGGGCTCTAAAGAAGAGTTTGACGAAATGATGCAAGTTAAGCAAGAATTGAATTATAATTAATTAAAAGACCAGTCTTACCTTGGTGAGATTGGTTTATTACATATTTTCCTGCGAAGGCAGGAATCTAGAAAAACAAAAGCCTTCAGTATTTTAAATTGAAGGCTTTTTTAATTTAAGAACAATATATTAATATAGCTTTTGCTGCAGTGAAAGCGATAAATAGAGCAATAATGGAAGACGGAAAAGATAAGCCAAAACAAGGGCAAATTAATATTGAATTGGATGAAAAGGTTGCTGAAGGCACCTATTCTAACCTTGCAATAATTAACCATTCGGTTTCAGAGTTTGTAGTGGACTTTGTAAATATTATGCCTGGAGTACCTAAAAATAAAGTAAAATCAAGAATTATTCTTACGCCACAGCATGCCAAACGTTTAATGAAAGCTTTAGGAGAAAATGTGTCTAGATTCGAGCAAGCTCATGGTGAAATTAAAGATTATGAGCAGCCGTCTATTCCTCTAAATTTTGGACCAACTGGTCAGGCATAAGCGCAAAAATGTCATAAAAAAGAACATAAAAAAAGGCCGCAAAGGGCCTTTTTTTATGTTCTATATCTACCTAAGTCCAAGTAATCTTGGTCTATGAAAATTCAGATGTAAAATGTAATTTGACGTTAGGATATTTTTGCTGTGTCATTTGCAGGGAGAATATCGAATCGGCTAGAAAAACAAGTTGATTTTGCTTGTCTTTTGCTAAAAACCGTTGCTTTACCCTAACGAACTCTTTATATTCATCAGTGTTGGAGTTAGAAGGATCTACCCAACATGCCTTATGAACATTTAAGTTTTCATAAGTACATTTGGCACCATATTCATGTTCTAATCTGTATTGAATAACTTCATACTGCAGTGCACCAACAGTACCAATTACTTTTCGTCCATTAAGCTCTAGAGTGAATAATTGTGCAACACCTTCATCCATTAATTGATCAATACCCTTAAATAATTGTTTTGATTTTAAAGGGTCAGCATTATTTATATATCTAAAATGTTCCGGAGAAAAACTAGGAACTCCTTTGTAATTTAACTTTTCACCTTCCGTTAATGTATCTCCAATTTTAAAATTCCCGGTATCTTGTAAGCCAACAATATCCCCTGGAAATGAAATGTCTACAATTTCCTTTTTTTCAGCAAAAAAGGCATTAGGACTAGAAAATTTAACTTTTTTATTATGCCTTACGTGCAAATAAGGCGTGTTTCTTTTAAATTCTCCAGAAACAATTTTAATAAAAGCTAATCGGTTTCTATGATTGGGATCCATATTAGCATGGATCTTAAAAACAAAACCAGTAAATTTATTTTCTTCTGGCTTCACAAGACGTTCTTCACTTTCTTTGGCTCTTGGCTTGGGCGCAATTTCTACAAAACAGTCTAATAGTTCACGTACCCCAAAACTGTTTAATGCAGAACCGAAAAATACAGGTTGTAAGGTGCCATTTAGATAATCTTCATGATCAAATGCTGGATAAATACCTTCAACTAATTCTATTTCTTCACGCAATGTCTCTGCTGATGTATCACCAACTAAATCATTTAATTCAGATGATTTAAGGTCAGAAATCTCAATAGTATCTTCTATATTTTTTCTGCTGTCACCACTAAAAAGATTGATGTTTTTTTCCCATATATTGTAGATGCCCTTAAAATCATAGCCCATTCCAATTGGAAAACTTAACGGTGTAACGGTCAATCCAAGTTTTTGTTCTATTTCATCGAGCAATTCAAAGGCGTCTTTCCCTTCACGATCCATTTTGTTTATAAAAACAATCATAGGGATATTTCGCATCCTACAAACTTCAACAAGTTTTTCGGTTTGTTCCTCAACACCTTTTGCAACGTCAATAACCACAATAACACTGTCTACTGCCGTAAGTGTTCTAAACGTATCTTCGGCAAAATCCTTATGACCCGGTGTATCTAGAATATTTATTTTAATCCCATTGTATTCAAAAGCCAGTACGGAAGTAGCCACCGAAATTCCACGTTGACGTTCAATTTCCATAAAATCACTCGTGGCCCCTTTTTTTATTTTATTACTTTTAACGGCACCAGCTTCTTGAATGGCACCACCAAATAGTAATAATTTCTCAGTTAACGTCGTTTTACCGGCATCTGGGTGCGAAATGATACCAAAAGTTCGTCTGCGTTCTATTTCTTTTAAAAAACTCATAAATGTTTGTGCAAATGGGTTGCAAAGATACTATTTCTAGTTCATTAGAATTATAAGTTATAGTATCATTTTATTTTTCTATTTAGAAATATACTTTTTAATAATTTAGTTGGTATTTTTGTTAGACTATGGAAGAAGAAAAAGTAATTCTTGTTAATGAACAAGATGAACAGATAGGACTGATGCCTAAAATGGAGGCGCATGAAAAGGCATTGTTACACCGGGCATTTTCTGTGTTTATATTTAATGACAACAATGAATTGATGTTGCAACAACGGGCACTTGATAAGTACCATTCGCCTGGACTTTGGACTAATACGTGTTGCAGTCATCAACGTGATGGAGAATCAAACCTGCAAGCGGGGAAAAGACGTTTGAATGAGGAAATGGGATTTACAGTTGACTTGAAGGAATCCATATCATTTATTTACAAGGCGCCATTTGATAATGGATTAACAGAGCATGAGTATGACCATGTAATGATTGGTCATTATAACGATGAGCCTGAAATAAATCCAGATGAAGTAGCGCATTGGAAATGGATGTCTTTAGAAGATATAAAAGCTGATATTGCTCTTAATTCAAATGTGTATACAGAATGGTTTAAGGTGATTTTTGATAAGTTTTATGAATATATAAACGTGAAATCATGAGTGTAAAAGTCAGTAGAAGAGCCCATTTTAATGCCGCGCATAGACTCTACAGGAAAGATTGGAGTTTTGAGAAAAATGATGCCATTTTTGGTAAATGTAACAATCCAAATTTTCATGGGCATAATTATGAACTTATAGTTAGTGTTACAGGCGAGATTGATGAAGAAACGGGTTTTGTTATTGATGTAAAGATTTTAAAAGACATTATTAAAAGCGAAATTGAGGAAGCCTTTGATCACAAAAATTTAAATCTTGAGGTTGCTGAATTTAAAGATTTAAACCCTACTGCAGAAAATATAGCCGTTGTAATCTACAATAAGATAATACCAAAAATAAGTCCATCATTACAATTAGAAATAACGCTTTACGAAACACCTAGAAATTTTGTCACATATTCAGGATAATAAGAACCCACAATGGTACCCTCTAAAGTTTTATCCCATTTTAAAGGATAAAATTTGGGGCGGTCAAAAACTAAATGAAAAGCTTAATAAAGTTTCTAATTTACCTAACATAGGTGAAAGTTGGGAAATAAGTGATGTTGAAGGCGATACATCTATAGTGGCGAACGGGGTTTTTAAAGACCAGTCTTTAAAGGACCTATTAGAAGCATTTGGTAAGGACCTTTTAGGTTTGCAGAATTACAGAATATTTAAAAATAAGTTTCCTTTGTTGATTAAGTTTATTGATGCTAAGGAAGATTTGTCCATCCAATTACACCCCAATGATGAGTTGGCTGCAGAACGACACAATTCATTTGGTAAAACGGAAATGTGGTATGTCATGCAGGCCGATGCCGATTCAAACTTAATTGTAGGCTTTAATCAAGAAATGACTAAGGAAAAGTACTTATATCATTTGGAGAATAAAACCCTTCCTAAGATCTTAAATTTTGATAAGGTTAAAAAAGGAGATACTTATTTTATTGAAGTTGGTAGGGTGCATGCTATTGGAGCGGGCGTTATGCTTGCCGAAATACAACAAACTAGCGATATTACGTACCGGGTTTATGATTGGGACAGGGTGGATGATCAAGGCAATGAGAGAGACCTGCACAATGATTTGGCTATAGATGCTTTTGATTTTGATATGCCAGATAATTTTAGAGTGCCTTATTCTAAAACTAAAAATGTATCGAATGAAATGGTGGCGTGCCCATATTTTACAACCAGTTATTTAAGTTTAGATAAGTCTATTCAAAAAGTAAATCATACGAACTCTTTTATCATTTATATATGCGTTGAAGGCGAGGTTACGATTGCTGCAAATGGGGTTGAAGAGCATTTATATACTGGGGAAACTCTATTGCTACCAGCGGCAATTAAGGACTATGAAATTAATACTAAAAATGCAGGGCTTTTGGAAGTTTATGTGTAGTTTTGTAACCAATTTAAATAAGAAATTATGGCAAATGTTAGAGATTTAAAAAAAGATATTAATTACGTTTTAGGTGATATTATTGAACTTGTATATAACGTAAATACGGATAAAAGCGAAGCAATTATTGATGAAGCTATTGAAACATTTGATGAGTTGATAGCTAAGGTAAATAATAAAAATGTTGAAAACCCAAAAGCACATTTTAAAGCTATAAAGCAAGAACTGGAGGATAAAGGGAAGGCTTTAATTGATAAAATTAATAAGCTTGGATAAAATTTTTTAACGGACTGCTTGTAAATGTCATTATAGATATTATATTTGCACCCGTTAAAATGCCGATGTAGCTCAGCTGGCTAGAGCAGCTGATTTGTAATCAGCAGGTCGTGGGTTCGAGTCCCTCCATCGGCTCTAAAAACTTCACTTTTGTGAAGTTTTTTTTTGCCTTATAATTACGTTACGTGGTACTATAAAAAAAGCCTTTTCGTAAGAAAGGCTTTTTTTAGCATAGCGTAATCGCTTTTATTATTGTTCAATACTCTTTATAAATTCATCCAGTTGTACGCCATATTTTGAAGCTTTTACTTTTGGCGTTAATGACTTGTTTATGGTGTCTAATAGCTCTAATTTGGCATTATATATTTCAGAAAGCGCAAGGTAAGGAGCAACTTCACTATCCTTATTATTAAGAGCGAAATTTACAGTGTACAAATACTTGCGCTTTATGGCGTTATTTTGCTCCTTTTCAATAGCTTTTAATTTAGAGGTATCACCCGCTTTTCGTGCTTCAAAAGATTCTTTAATTAAATCTAAATTTCTATTGTTAGTTATAGAAATATATTTTTGATATTTTTCCCAAACCTTTTGTTGCTCAGATCCTTTGATTTCCGCATCAAAAATGAAGTTTTTTAAAGTTGTATTAATTTCTGTAACACCTTTATCGGCAAAAAAAGCAATGGCATCCTTTTTCAAACTATTTTTATCTAGGTATAGATAAAATACCTCTGGGGTATCTAGGGCACTATAAAGTTCAATATTAGTTTGTCCATTGATAGCCATGGAATCAACAGTCACCAAAGTTGTATCTTCTATTTTTTTTAGATAAACTGTCCCTTTCTGTAATCCTTTTATATGAGCCTTGACGGTTAAATCATTTTGTTTGTTTCCGCAAGCTATAATAGATATGGCAATAAGTAATAAAGCTATTTTTTTCATTGAATTTTGTAAATTTTGAGGGCAAATATCATATAATTATTAGTTATATACTAACCACCAGCAGCAATTTTCATGAGTTCAGCACAAAACATGGCTCCATAAGTTCCAACAACATATCCAAAAACAGCCAAAAGGACACCAACAGTGGCTAAGGACGGATGAAAGGCAGCCGCAACCACAGGGGCCGAAGCGGCTCCTCCTATATTGGCCTTGCTTCCAACGGCCAAAAAGAAGTAGGGTGCTCGAATAAGTTTAGCTACTATAATTAGTAGGAGAACATGTATTGTCATCCAAATTAGACCAATAATAATTAAACCTGGATTTTCTGTGATTTTGGTTAAATCCATTTTCATGCCTATGCTGGCGACAAGAATATAGATGAATACACTTCCTATTTTACTCGCACCAGCACCTTCATATTGCTTTAACTTTGTAAATGATAGTGCAATTCCGGTGGCTGTTGCTATGGTTATCATCCAGAAAAATGAAGAGCCAAAGGACGATAGAGCAGAAGATTTATCTTGGACAATGCTAAAATTAGATTTTAAGAATGCTGAAATGGTATTGGCACCATAATGCGATAAGCCTACAACCGAAAAGGCGATGCCCAATATAATCATGTAGTCGGTTAAGGTTGGATTTCTCGATATTTTATCGGCGTATGATGACACACGTTCCTTTAGTGTTTCGATAGCACTGTTATCTGCTTTCAACCAGATATCTATTTTATCTGATTTACCTATGCCAAGCAGTAAAATTGCCATCCATATATTAGCAACTACGATGTCTACAATAACAAAACCGGCATAGTTACTTGTGTTATATCCATAAATCTCTAACATAGCAGCTTGATTTGCGCCACCACCTATCCAGCTTCCTGCTAGGGTGGCTAAACCACGCCAAACGGCATCAGGTCCTACGCCACCAACGGTTTCAGGTGAAAAAATGGAAACACACAAAATGGCTAGTGGCCCCCCGATAATCACGCCTAAAGTGCCTGTTAAAAACATAATAAGAGCTTTGGGGCCTAGGTTGAAGATAGCTTTTAAATCAATACTTAATGTCAGTAATACCAATGCGGCGGGTAACATGTACCTACTCGCTATATAATATATCTGTGATTGATGTTCAACAACCTCTCCTGAGGTATTTATTGAAGTCCATTCTGGAGCAATAATGCCCAAAGTTGTGAGTGTTCCAGGAAGCATATAGGCTAATAATAGCGCAGGAATATATTTGTAGAATTTTTTCCAAAAAGCATTAGTACTTGATGCGGTGTAAAAAACCAATCCTAAAACTAGCATGAGTAGACCAAATACTATAGTGTCATTGGTAAATATAGGTTGAATATTCATAAAATTGTTTTGTCATTTCAAGCCAAGATATAAAAAATAAATAAAGCACTTAATTGTCTTTGGCATGAAAGTTGATTTCTTTTAATTGATTACATTCAAGCATAAGTTTATTGAGTGGTTACTTTAAACTTTAGAAATGTAAATCATATTTTGGTTGGTTAGTTAGTAAAAAAGCACTCCTATAGGGGTGCTTTTTTTGCTTTTACAGTTTCTATAAGTATGCATTTCATCGATAATAGTATAAATTTTACCTATAAGTGTTAAAAAAAGATGCATTTCGTCGAATATTGGTGTATTTAATCGTTGTTATATGAATAAGAATTATATATTTGGAGTGTACTAAATAACACACTTTTTAGTTCAATGGATTAATTAATTAATATTTGCATTATGGTCTTGATGTGGAAACCCCAAATCTAGCTTCATAATATAAAAAGCAAATTAAAAGAAAGCCGAGTTTGAGGGAACTCGGTTTTTTTTATGCAATAATTCTAAATGTTAAATTGATGCGTTTCCCAATTATTTTTTTTGTTTTAGGGATTTGATGTAGCCAGTTTTTCTGGGTTTCTCCAGACATTAACAATAAACTACCGTCTTCAAGCAGCAGTTTCGTTTTTAGAGCTTTGTCATGTTTATGTTTTAATTGAAATACTCGTGAGGCGCCGAAAGAAACTGAAGCGATAATTGGATTTTCACCTAGCTCTTTTTCGTCATCGGCATGCCAACCATTACTATCTTGTCCCGTTCTGTAAAGATTAGCTAAACAGCTTGTAAATTCAATATGTAATCCAGACTCAATCTTTTTTTTTATCGCATCGAGTTCTGCATTAAAGGGGATTGGATGCATTATAATATTACTGTATTTATAGGTCTCAATATTATTCGAAAAAAATGCGGTAAGCCTTGGTTGTGGATAGGTCTTTCCAAAAACAGTAATATCATCTTGTTGCCATTTTATCTTATGCAGTAGACTTTCGAAATAATTTTGAGCCTCATTTTCATTAAAAAAATTGGGGTAATAAACAACCTCGGCATTATCTAAGTTTAAATTTATGGGTGTTTTAAATAGCATATTATTTTATTTTCTAAATTAGCATAATTACAAGATTGTATGAAGTATGTTGTCATCTTTTTTATTTGTTTCTGGCCCGCGAATCTCATAGCTCAAATCCCGGATGGCTTTGTATCGGTTCAAGAAATCATTGATGATATAGAAATAGAACTTCGTTATTTTACCTCAAATAATTTTGTTGGCAAACCTATTGACGGTTATCATGCTAATAAATTAGTGCTCACCAGTGGGGCTGCTCGCGCTTTAAAACAGGTTCATGAAGAACTACAAGAAAGCAATTTATGCTTAAGAGTTTATGACGGATACAGGCCTCAAAGAGCCGTAAATCACTTTGTGCTCTGGGCAAGAGAAATAACCGATACCATTACAAAACAAAGGTACTATCCTGATGTTCAGAAAAGCAACCTCTTTAATGAGGGCTATATTGCAAGTAGATCTGGACATAGCCGAGGAAGCACTGTAGATTTAACTATTATTGATGGTAATACAGGAGAACCATTAGACATGGGCAGCCCCTACGATTTTTTCGGTGAAATTTCTTGGGTGAATTATAACGGTATTACTGAAAAGCAGCAAAAAAACAGGAATCTTTTACAATCTCTAATGCTTAAACATGGATTTAGGAATTATCCAAAGGAATGGTGGCATTTTACACTGAGAAATGAGCCATTTCCAAATACTTATTTTGATTTTTTAATAGAATAGGTGATTTTTGTAAATAAAGCATAGCCTCATACTTAGGACTATATGTTTAATAAACGTTTAGATGTAATATAATCCAAGCATCGTTAGTATGGCAAACAAAGGAATTACCGTTTTACTTTATGGTGTCCAAAATAAAATTGACTTAGGTTAAAAATGTTTTATACCATGGAAGGGTTTTCAGGAATCAAAATCTAAAGCCTAGTCAGTTTCGTTATTATGGCTTTATGTTTGGGAAAAGTGGTTATTAAAGATGCTCTATTAGCCAATTCAAAATCTTTAAAATCAAACCCAGGAGATACCGTGCAACCCAATAGGGCATAGGTGTTTTCATGAGTGACTTCAGCAGCAAACCAATACCCCGCTGGTACCATGTATTGGGGTAATTCACCTTTTTCTACATGATTACCAATAACTACTGAATTGTAATGCCCTTCTGCTGAAATAGTATGCAATATAATTGGGGTTCCCTTATAAAAATGCCAAATCTCGTCCTGCTTTATTCTGTGAAAAGCCGAAAATGTATCAGAGGTTAATAGGAAGTAAATACAGGTAGAATAATTTCGTTCACCTTCAAGCTCCTTGCCTAAGCTATCCTGATTAATGATGCCTTCACTTCTATAGGTTTCTTTGTAAAAGCCGCCTTCAGGGTGTGGTTCTAATTGTAAGCTTTCAATGATGTAATTGCATGCCTCCATAGTGTTATATTTTATTTTTAAGCTCATCCCATTTTGTATTTTTCCAATCGGTAGGTGGGCGGTCATTTTTAGAATCTTTAAAATACAATTCTGAAAGTTCTTTAACTACTTCCGGGTAACTATGCGCCACATTATGTAATTCAGCCGGATCATTTTTAATATTAAAAAGCTCAACTATTGGGGCCCTTCCTTCTAAATGATCTAAGTAGACTCCTGGTTCTAGGGTCCCTGTATAACGCAATAAATACTCGTCTTTTATAACAACCCAAGCTGGTGGAGCGTGTTTAGATTCAGTACTATGTGTTTTTGTTGTTTTGGTAATAAGGTATCCCCATTTATAGGAGTGCATACCAGACCAAGTTAAATATTTATGTATCGACCGGTTTTCATTAATCAAAGGGAGTAAACTTTTCCCATCAATATGTTTTGGTATTTCACCACCAGAAACATCAATTGCGGTGGGAAGAATATCCATAGTTGATATTAATTTATCCTTAATCCCTTTATTGGTTATACCCTGTGGCCAATGTAAAAACATTGGAACTCTAATGCCGCCTTGATAGTAAGTGCCTTTGTGCCCTGAAAAAGGCGTATTTGCGGGTAATGGAGATCCCGTTTTGTGTCCGTTATATGATCCGGCAGACATGGCTCCATTATCAGAGGTAAAAACAATTAGGGTGTTTTTGTATTTCTTTTTAGATTTTAGAAATTTTATAATTCTATTGACATTGGAGTCAACCCCATAAATATGAGCATAAAAATTATTTAGGATATGTGATTTTGAATCAAATCTATTATAATATTTTTTTGGTGCTACAGGCTCTAGTGAGTCATGAACGGCATGGTAATGAATTTGGATATAAAAAGGATCATTATTTTTAATTTGTACATCCATAAAGTCTATAGCTTTATCTGTAAATGTATCGGTATTATAATTTTTTTGAAGTCCCGCATGCTTAAAATTTTCCCAAACATTTGTGGCATTGTAGAAATTACTTGCCCAATGGTTATAGCCATAATAATAGTCAAACCCATTGTTTAATGGATGTTGTTCTTTTGAAACAGACCCCACGTAACCACTATTTTTAATCTTATTCTTTAATTTAGTCTTAGAACGATCTAATTTTGATAAACTCCCGTTTTCTGCGCGTTTTTCGTTTTCTAGAATAGCTTTGATTATTTGGTCGTCCCTTTTCCCTATATGCCATTTACCAATATGAGCCGTTTTATAATGTTGTTTTTTTAGTACATCTGCTAAATGGGTATTAGGTTTCAATCCAGATTTTTCGCAATCCACGTTGGTATAAACTCCAAATTTACTTTGAGAAGTACCGGTAGCAATGCCTAACCTAGACGGAGCACAAATATTACTTGACGTATAGGCATTAGTAAAAGTAATTCCTTCATTGGCAAGCTTAGAAAGTGTTGGAATAGCCAATTTGGAAAACTCGAGAGATTTATTCAAAGAATAACCTTCTAAGCTATCTACTAAATGAACAAAATAGGGATTAAAGTCTTGGATTGTAATGGTATCATTATAAACCCCAAATTGACCATAACCAAGATCATCCATCATTATAAAAATAATATTTGGTCTTTCATGCTCAGTTGTATTCTTACAGGATTGGAATGAATACAGTATGGCCAAAAGAATAATGAAACTTTTAAAATTCATATTATTCGTTTAGAATTTTAAATATAATCATTTGGTTATAAAGAAAATAAGCCGCATTCTAATACCAGCGCTTCTTTTTCTTTTTGGACGCCTCACTTTTCCTTCCTTTTTTATGTTTACTGCCTGTTTTTTTAGATTTGTGAACAATGGGTTTTGCTTTTGGATCTAAAGGGTAGGGGTGCTCTTCAATAATTTCTAACTGCAAATGAATGAGTTGTTGTATCGATTGCACATAGTTTTTTTCATCGGCGGAACATAAAGAGTATGCCATTCCAGATTTACCAGCTCTAGCGGTTCTTCCTATCCTATGAACATACGTTTCAGGGATATTAGGCAAATCAAAATTGACTACGGCATCCAAATTATTTATATCAATACCCCTTGCTGCTACATCTGTGGCTATTAAAATGGAAACATCCCCTTTCTTAAATTTATTTAGAGCCTCTTGTCTTGCTATTTGGCTTTTATCACCATGAATACTATCCGCTTTATAGCCATTTTTTAATAGGGTTTTTTCTAATTTATCAACACCAAATTTTGTCCGTCTAAAAATGATAATATTACCTTTAATTGTATTTCGTAATAGGTGCAGGCAGAGTTCTATTTTATTCTTTTTAGGAACGTAATAAAGTAACTGATTTACATTTTTTGAAGTTGATGCGTTTTGCGCTACCTCAATGCGCTCTGGTGCATTTAATATAGAAGAAGCTAATTGTTCCACTTTATATGGAATTGTTGCAGAGAATAAGAGGATCTGTTTATCACGCGTGCAAAGGCGTTCTATTTTTTTTACATCATCTATAAACCCCATTTCCAACATAAGGTCTGCCTCATCCAAAACCAATGTTTCAACATAGTCTAAATTAATAATATCTTGCTTGTGCAAATCTAATAAGCGTCCTGGCGTTGCAATGAGAATATCAACCCCTTTTTTTAGGATGTCTTTTTGAGGTTCTATTGAGGTGCCACCATAAATAACAGTGGTGGTTAAATTTGTATAGCTACTATAAGATTTAAAATTATCACCAATCTGTTGGGCCAATTCTCTCGTAGGACTTACAATAAGGGCTTTTATAGTTTTTCCCTTTTTAGGCGCGTCTTGTCTATCAAAAAGGCCTTGTAAAATAGGCAAGGCAAAGGCTGCCGTTTTACCCGTTCCTGTTTGGGCTGATACAATAATGTCTTTTCCTTCTAATACCTTAGGAATAGTTTTTTCTTGTACTAATGTTGGGTTATCATATCCCGCTTCGGCTATAGCCCTTAAAATAGGTCTGTTGAGTTTTAAGTCTTTAAATGACATCTAATTTTATTTGTTGCAAAGATATGACAAACCTATTCAAGACTATTTTAGAAATGCTTTCAGTTTATCTCTTTTTCGTTGAGGAAGGGCGTTATTATCCAGTATTCGCTTAATATGGTCCATATTTTTTTCTTGACTGTAAAGTAATTTAAAGAACTGCCAAGTACTTATGCTGTCTTTTGCTTTGGCAACTAATTCTATTACGTCGCCAGTTTGCACATAGCCTTCTTCTAAAACACGGATATAAGTGCCAGAGTACCCATAGTCAATAAACTGCTTTAATACATTTTGCGATCCAAATTTAGCACCAAACTTGAAGCAAGGTTCTCTAGGTTGTGTGACTTGAATAAGTGTTTCGCCAATTCTATAGAGATCACCAATATGAATGTCTTTTTCATTTAAACCTGAAACAGTCAGGTTTTCTCCAAACATTCCCCAACCCCACTCCAGAGTAGGGTATAAGGTTTTCCAGTAATCATAATGATTTTCAGAAAATAAATAGCATGCTTTAAACGCTCCGCCATGCACGTTTCTATCTGATACCTCATCATGCTCAACCCCTTGATTTCCCAAAAGAATAGGTTCATGTACAGGTTTTTTATAGATACCTGTTTTAACCTCTGAACCATTCCAAATAATAGTTCTGGGTTTTGCAATATTGGTCGAGATAATTTTCATACTTTAAAAATAATAAAAGTCACGTTAGTGATTGATGTTTTTGTTATTAGCGGTTACTCCTCCGCCGGACTAATAGTAATTAAATTATCATCTGGAATGAGGTCAATCATTTTATTATAGGGGTCAATTCCAGCTTTTATAGGCAGCTTTTTTGTAATAAAGGTATATTTAGATTTGCCGGATTTAATCCATTCTTTTTTAATCATGAGAGGAGATTTAGAGGTCATGCCATTTTCGTTTTTGCCATCGTTTTCAAAAATGCCAATATCTAACAGATTAGGTTGTTCACTAGAACCTAGCTGGGTGCCATTGCCATCAAAGAATTCTTTTTTACTTTCAACATGAATGGTCACCTCATAGGTGTCATTTTCAAGCTTTTTATAGGTCGCTTCTATGGCCTTATTTGAATACAAAGTGATTTTTTCAAAACTATCTTCCAAATAATACTGCATAGAATCCGGAGTAACAGATTTAATATAATCATACCATTCGGTAGTTGTTGTAAAAGGTGCTTTTTCTCTAAATTTGGCTGCATGCATATAGGCTTTAAACCCATTATTTAAATTCCGCTCTCCAATAAGGTCTTGTAAACCATAAAGAATAAGACCTCCTTTTTGATACCAAACATAGGCTTGTGTGTCATTATCTAGTAAGGTTTTTTCAAACTTACTTTCATTTGCTCTACCCCTTAAATAGCGGTCTAATTCTCTTTTTAGAAATTTTTGCATAGCATCAATACCATACTCTTTTTTCATAACCATAAGCGATGAATATTCAGCCATAGATTCAGATATTTGATTAGACCCCCTGGTTGATGATGGCGTGATTTGGTGTCCCCACCATTGATGGGCAACTTCATGGGCCGTCACCATATAGGCATAATCAATATCTTCGGGGTCGCTAAAATCACCAACCCAGCCAAAGCTTTCAGAATATGGGACGGTATTAGGAAATGATTGCGCAAAGGATGCATACCTCGGGAATTCTAAAATACGCATCTGCCTATATTGATATGGACCATAGCTTTCAGAAAAATAATCTAAAGAATGTTTAACAGATTTAGTAAACCGATCCAGATTGTAGGTGTGCGAAGGGTGATGGAAAATTTCTATATTCACCGTTTCACCTGAATTACCATTCCAGACTTCTTTATGCACATTATAATTGGCTGAAGAAATATTATAGAAAAAGTCAAGCTCACCTTCCATTTTATATGTGTAATATTTACGTCCATTTTCTTCCCATGCTTTTTGTAAATAGCCTGGCATTATGGCAATTTGATCTGGAGCTGTGCTTACAGTCCCCTCAAAAGTCACATAATCCGCATCATTATTAAATAATAAATTACTAAGTCCCCAGACATCATTTTGGTCGGGTAATTGATAGTCTTTTACAGGAAGATCATGCTTTTTTCGGTCTTTATCACTGGTTAACTCCCCTCCAGTATTATAACCAAAAGAAGGAAAAAAATCATTGTTCAGAAATGTGCCATTATAGACAATGTCTGAACCCATACCTTCATTAGGGAATCCTTTATAAGAGCCTGTAACCTCCAATATCATTTTAACCGTATCATTAGGTTTTAACGGTTGGTCAAAAGCATAAATTTCATAACCAAAATCGTCATAGCGCTTGCCCAAAATTGGTTTTTCACCGTCAATGGTAAATGTATTTATTTCTTTTTTCAGCAAGCCCTCAGCGCCCCATAGTAGATGTAACGAATCAATAACCTCAGTGGACTTATTCACCATTAGGTAGGTTGCTTTTATTTTGGCACTTCTTTTTTCAGGGAATAGATCGGCATTTACCTTAACATCTATGACTTTGGGTTGGGCAATTTGGTCATATTTGTTTAATTGCTTTTCATATTCAGCTTGACCTAATATCCCTTGTTTAACGGTACGGTATTTATTGACTGTTTTAGTATTGTAATTTATAAAGGCACCAGAGGCAATAAAAACAATAAATAATAAACTAAAGGTACCAACTGTTTTTATGTTAAGACGTTCTTTGGCTATTTGCCAGCGTGCTTTTCGTCCAGAATCGGTACCACGCTTCCAGAACATATAGCCAATAACAAGCAAAACAAAACCACATGCCAACCAATAGGTTCTAAACCAAAATAAGGCTGTACCAAAATGACCAAATCCATTCATGTCTGAAAGGACATATCTTGGCGCATAACCATACAAATAGAGATTGTTATTTACATCAACAAAGCTATTTAATGCAAACAGTAAAGCCCAAATGGCTATTGCAATAACGTGACCCATAAACTTTTTTGTAACAACGGAATGCACAAAAAAGGCAAGTAAAATGAAGGTAATATATTTAGGAAATTCGATGAGGTATAAGTCAATAAAATACATGTCAAATTCAAAATTAAAATACCCTTTGGCAATCTGTGTTAAAACGCCACTAACCAAAACCATGTTAACAAGAACGAAACTCACCATAACTAGCGCTAAAAATTTTGAAGCGTATACTAAGCGATTTGATAAAGGAAGGGCACCAAATATTTGATTGTAATTAACAGTGCGTTCTCTATGTAATACTTCCCCAGTCATAAACACAATGAGGACAAAGATGAGAATCACAAAATTAAAATCCTTTACTTCTAGCATATAGTATGTCAGCGGCAATGATGGGGTGCCATAGACTGGAAATCCATAAAACGCATCGAATAGTAAAAAGGCAACTGCTGCGATTAATATGGCCTTAAAAAAGTTGTCCCTTATAATATTTTTGAACTCCATAAAGGCGAGACTAAATAAAAGGTTAAGGCTTAGTTTTCCTGAAAATACTTGAGTTACTTTTGGCACTTTTGTTAAAGCCGCCGAAGGATTAGATTCGTCTAAGTTTTTATCTCTTTTTTTGGACTTATAATTATCATTCACGAACGTAATAAAGTCAAATTTAAAGAGGGTGAACAGAAAAGCTAGAAGGCCTATGCCTACCCAGAGTAAGCGATTCCAAAAAAGTAAGCCTGAAATTGGAATGGTTAGGGCGTTTTGTTCTACTGGGGTCCAATACCTTATGATATTGGAGTAGGTACCTAAAGCGAATGGGTCTAAGAGACTCACTAAATCTTTGTTTTCAATGTCTTGTGTAAGCGTTAATGTGATTAAGTATATGATGAAAAGAATGGCACCTCCAGCATAGGCTAGCATCACCTTTTTGGTTAAACTCACTAAAGCAAAGAATATACAACCAGCAAAGAAAAAGTTTGTCCAGCATAATACTAATGTGGGTTGGATATAATGCCAAAGATTTAAGGATGTAAAGCGTTCGGCCTCAGTGAAACCAGCATAGGGTCCAATTTCAAACCCTATAATTAATCCAATATGAAAGCCCAATGTAATTAGGAAGAGTATTGACATAGAGCCCAAAAACCGACCTAAAATATAGCCTTTTTCACTTATAGGATAAGAGAAGTAGTAGTTCTTAGTTTTGTGCTCAATATCCCTGTAAACAGGCACACCCATTATAGCACTAGCCAGCATGATGCCAAAAATACTAATGATGGATAACATTCTAGCAATTGAAACAGGCGAATTCACAAAGGTCTTTTCTGATGCAGGAACATCCCCACTAATAGAGATAATAAGCCCAAAAACTAAAAGAATTCCAAAATAGGCCCAGGTGGCTGGTCGCTTTAGTCTGTATTTTATTTCGAATAAGAAGATTTCTTTAAACATAATTGAATTAATTGAAGTGAACGTTAAAAAGTAATTATGCCGAAACAGTGTTCATGCGCGTCGTAATTTCAGAAAAATAAACATCTTCTAAATTCGCCGTAGAAGCCTGAAAAGACGCCTCTGGTTGGTTATCGCTTAACACGTGAATTACAGTTTTACCACTTTTAAGATATGTAGAAATCACTTGAAATTCTTCTTGGTAGTTATTCAGTTCTGCTTTTTCAATAGTTTTTTTCCAAATTCGGCCTTTTATACCTTCAGTTAAAACAATGGGGTTACCTTTTGCCACAACCTCTCCAAGACATATAATAGCCATATTGTTGCAGAGGTTAGAAATATCTTCAACGATATGAGTAGATAATATAACAATGGTGTTCTCTCCAATTTCACTTAATAAATTATGAAAGCGAACGCGTTCTGCAGGGTCTAAACCCGCCGTTGGTTCATCAACAATAATCAATTTTGGATCACCAATTAGGGCTTGCGCAATGCCAAATCGCTGTTTCATACCGCCAGAGTAGGTGCCTAAACTTTTATTTCGAAACTGCCATAAATTGGTTTTGTTTAATAATGATTCAACCAAATCTTTACGCTCAGCTTTGTTGGAAACGCCTTTAAGAGAAGCGATATGGTTCAACATATTATAAGAACTTATTTTAGGGTAAACACCAAATTCTTGCGGTAAATAACCTAAAATTTTACGCACCTGTTCTTTATTATTTAAAACATCAATATCACCTAGGGTTACAGTGCCAGAGTCCGCTTGTTGCAAGGTGGCCAATGTTCTCATTAAGGATGATTTTCCTGCGCCGTTAGGTCCTAATAGTCCAAACATGCCCGATGGAATATCAAGGGAAACATTTTTTAATGCTTGTACGCCATTGGAATAGGTTTTGTTTAAATTGCTGATCTGTAATCCCATATTAAGTGATTTTTTGGTTGGTAAGTTCTTAAAGATAGCTAAATTTTAGGTTATTTCATTTCATTAAAGTGGTATTGCTTTAAACATTGTAATTTTTAATCGATTGATTATTAATTACAAAAGATGACTTTATAGTTTAATGTTTGCAGATATTGAGAGGGACTTCTGTGGCCCGTAGGTTGATGTCCCAAGGAGCTGTTTTACGTGCAGTATCCAAGAACAATCCCAAGAAAGTACTTCGAGACAGCAATAACTCATCAATTAACTTCATAAAAAAACCACCTTGAAAAACAAGGTGGTTGTAATTTTATGCGTAATGAGGTTCTAGTTAACGGAAATGACTTCAACGTCAAAAATAAGTACAGAACCCGCAGGTAAACCGCCAATAGCACTATTGCCATAGGCTAAGTGAGATGGTATAAAAAGGGTACCACTACCACCTTCTTTAAACTTAGTAAGGCCTTCAGCAAATCCAGGGATTAAGGTTGCTAAATTGAAATTTACACTACTTGCACTTTCATCAAATACTTCTTCATTAGTAAAATAACCTTTATAGGTTAAACTTACCTCATCTTGTAAAGTCACTTGTGCGCCATCACCAGGTTCATCTATAATGTAATAAAGTCCAGAATCTGTCTTTTGAGCTTCTAAATTATTCGCACTTAAATAACTATTGATTTGTTGATCATTTTCAGTAACATAATTCACATAAACAAGTTCTATGTCAAATATTAGCACAGACCCACCAGGTATATTATTGTAATCATTGCTACCATAGGCCAAATGGGAAGGAATAAGCAGTTTACCACTACCACCTTCTTGGAAATAGGTAAGCCCTTCAGCCCAACCACTAATAACGTTTTGTAGAAAGAAAGAAATACCTTCGTCATCACTTTCATCAAAAACAGTTCCGTTTGTATAATAGCCTTTATAGCTAACTTTAACACGATCAGTTGATATAGGGTTCTCTCCGATACCAGGTTCATCAATAACGTAGTATAGACCAGAATTACTTCGTTGTGCCGTTAAATTATTTGCGGTTATGTATGCTTTTATTTCCTCTTCATTAAGTGAGGTGTAATCTTTGGGAGTATCATCACTGCTGCATGATGCAAACAAAACCAAAGTAAGGAGAACTAATATATGTTTCATATTATAAAATTTAATTTTGCAAAAATAGTTAAGAACGTATAGTCTTGGAGGGTTTTAACTGTTAAAATTAAACCAAAATATAGGACGTCTATTAGCACAAAATAACTACAATTTCAAGGATGTTGCTTTCATTCATCGCAAAGACTAGTAAGAAATAAGAACGGTTATTTTCATAACAGAACTACTGGGGAAAAATGAAAAACTGTCAATTGTGAATTGGGCGTAAACTAAAGTTCTTATTTGTCATATGGGCAAGATTGAAAATACGTTTGTAGATTGAATTTTCGATCTTCAAATTTGTCGTGTAGTATTTTAAAGTGTTCAATACGGTCAATTCTAAAGGCGCGATAATCATGACGTAAATGACACCACGCCATTAAAATCCACTTATGGTTTGTGGAATAGAAAGCATATGGTTCTATTTTTCTAAATGAACTTTGGGTATCGTTTGCTTTGCAATAATTGATTTCAATGTAATTAAAGTTGGTTATCGCCAATTGAATTTCAGAAAGAGCATTACTGGTCAAATTTTCATGGTTAGCGTCAAAAATGTGAATTTTACTATCTAAAAGCTCACTTTTCTCCTGAATTGAAGACCTGAATACTGATTTTATTTTGATTAGCGCCTCTTTAAAATCTTCAATAAAAGAGACGTCTTGAGTTTGATTAACTAAATGCTGTGCGGTAATTAAGGCGTTGGCTTGTTTTTCAGTAAATTGAACCGGCGAAATATGGTAGCCTTCCATCAGCGAATATCCTCGCCCTTCAATTGTTGTCACCGGAATGCCTGCCTCTTCAAGTTTTCTAATATCTCTATAAATCGTTCTAATGCTAACATTGAACTTATTAGCAAGTTCAGTTGCAGTTAAAAGTCTTTTGGACCTTAATAACGTCAGAATACTTATGAGTCTTGATAATTGTGACATGAAAACAAAGATAGCGAACGGTTGAAACAATTCGCTATCCTCTCGTTTTTTGATTGTTTAAGTTGTATTACATCCAAGAATGTAGTGCAATTCTATTGCCTTCGGTATCTGTAAACTGAGCCATAAAGCCATTTTCCCCAATATCAGTTTTTGGCATCATTATTTTACCTCCAGAGATTTCCACTTTATTTAAAGCTAAATTTAAATCATCTCCGGCATTGAGGTAAATAGTAGGACCATCTGTGGTTGGGTTTTGTCCATTACCTTCAATAAGACCGCCGCCTACGCCGTTGTTATCGGCGTCATAAGGGAACATGCCATATTTAATGTTTTGCTCTGGCATGTGATTATCTTTAATTTCTAA
This sequence comes from Algibacter mikhailovii, assembly GCF_014651495.1. Classification (GTDB taxonomy): domain Bacteria; phylum Bacteroidota; class Bacteroidia; order Flavobacteriales; family Flavobacteriaceae; genus Algibacter_E; species Algibacter_E mikhailovii. The sequence continues at coordinate 134,640 of NZ_BMWZ01000004.1, read as the reverse complement.
AGCCATAACCGTGCTGTAAAATTGTTTTGCTCTTTCGTAATTTTTTACTGGAATTTCAAACCAGTTCACTGCGTTTTTCATTTTTAGAATGGATTTTGTTGTTAAACTTTAATACAAATTTAAGAGCGTTTGTGACGGATCGTGTCAGGGGTGTTTTGAAATTTTTAATTTTTTTGATTCACTGAAAAAAAAATCTACTCAAATTGATTTTGCCCCTATTATCTAGCCCTTTTTTGATTTTTACAACGGTGCCTAGTGCCATATAACGGGACGATGTGTTAATATCTGATTTATAACACAAATTGGTTAACCAATTTGTGTTGTGCATGTGTTTTTTTTCATATTTTGCAGAGCGTTAAACTGGTTAACCAATTTAATATGTTTTATATTTACTAATTAATGGCTAAGATTAAGTGAAAAATAATAAGCAAAATCAAACGACGGCATTCACCTTTTTAATAGTATTCATTTGTGTTTTTGGTCCTTTAAGGGCTCAAGTGCCCTCAGACCTTATGGATAATTGTAAGCAATGGAAGATCACCTACCCAACCGGGGTTGAAGATAAAACGCTGTGTGGTGAGGCTAACAATGAATACTTTTATGTGAATGGGGCAAAAGATGCCATTGTTTTTCGCACGCCAATTAGAACTGATAACGGCACTACGCCAAATTCTAGTTATATACGCTCAGAACTTAGAGAGCTAGAAGCAGATGGTGGCGGAAATATTTATTGGACGACTGAAGGGTCACATTTGATCTATGTGAAACAAGCCATTACGCATTTACCAATGAATAAGTCGCATTTAGTGGCTACTCAAATTCATGGAAATAAAGATGATGGCATTGATGATTCAATGGTATTGCGATTGGAAGATAGGCATCTGTTTTTGTCCTTTAATGGCAATAAATTGAGAGACGATTTAACCATTAAAACAAATTATGCCCTAGGTACTATTCATGAAGTTGTTTTTCTAATAGAGGATGGTAAACACTACTGTTACTATTCAGAAGATGGAAATCTTAAAACAGCTTTTAATAGCGGTAACGCAGCGTCGTATTTAATTAAGGATGGCGCCAATGACTATGTTATGGATTTAGATTACGACGAAACCTATTTTAAGGTAGGGAATTATACGCAAAGTAATTCTGAAAGAGAAGGTACAGATAGCAATGATCCTAATAATTATGGCGAAGTATTAGTATATGATTTTTATGTTGAGCATGATGCTTCTCATGTTACAGGGGTGTCCTTATTACCAAGCACAGTAGACCTTTCTATAGGAGGTACTTATCAATTATCAGAAGTTATAAGTCCATCAAGTGCCACTAATAAAGGCGTAAGTTTTAGTAGTTCGAATGCATTGGTAGCATCGGTGAATTCAAGTACGGGTTTGGTAACGGGAGTAAAACCGGGTAAGGCGATTATAACCGTAACTTCTGATGAAGGTGGATTTACTGCTACAAGTACAATTACCGTGGTAGAAGATCCTTCGGGTATTAATCTAGCACTTAACAAACCGGTTACAGGAACGGGGACCCATCATGAAGATAATGAATTAGGGCATTTGGTAGATGGCTTGACATCTACACGATGGTCGGTCTCAGGATTTCCGCAAACCGCTGTAATAGATTTGGGTGCTGTGTATGCCTTAGGAAGAACAGAAATGGTATGTTATACCGATAGGGCTTATAAGTATACGGTCTCTGTATCAAGTACAGAAAATGGAATCTATACCGAGATTGTAGATCGCTCAGATAATACAACACCAGGAACGGAATTAAATCCTATCATTGATGTGTTTTCTGGAACTAATGGTCGATTTGTAAAAATCACAGTAACAGGTGCTGAATATTATACAGGATCTTGGGTGAGTTTATTGGAATTTAGAGCCTATGAAGCTGCATCCTTAGGCGTTGAAAATGATTTAGATTCAAAGGAAAACGTTGTGTTATGGCCAAATCCAGCAGGAAACACAATCCATATTCAAGGGGCAGAGGCATTCAATACACTTGCCGTATATGATATGGTTGGTAAATTGATTTTCAAGCGGCCTTATTTGGATGATATTGTGGATTTATCACAATTGAATCCGGGGCTTTATATATTCAGGTTATCTAATGCGTCCAAAACTATAAATAAGCGTATCGTTAAAAAGTAGCCCGCAATACTGTAGGATAGTTGCCTAAATATTTTGACTTCTAGAAACGTAGGAATTATTCTAAATAATACAATTCTAATCTCTATATTTGAGTGCGATAACCCCTGTTTTAAAATCTACATTTCAATTATAGATAAATAAAGGAGTATTAGATTTATCAGGGAATACAATCGTATAAACAATAGGTTATATAAGAATATAGCTAGTTAGCCTACATATAAACAAAAAACGTTAAAATAATGAAAATCAGTAATTTAATATTTTGTTTTACATTTCTAATTCTGTTTAGTAGTTGTGATAAGCAATCAAATAAGAAAACAATCGTCATTGAGAAAGGTAAAGTAGGAATGATTGGATTTGGTTCTTTAATTTCGCTTAATAGGACTGAAGAAGTTTTTAAACATAAATATACAGACTCAATTTATTTAGTTCATCTTGAAGGTTATCAAAGAAGTTGGGATTTTGTTACTTCTAATTATGACAAAGGATACACAGAAGAAGAATTGAAACATGATGGTTATTATATTCGAGACAATGACACCCTTATTTTTGACAATTCCATTTACTTAAACATTACAGAACAAAAAGGGAGTACAATGAATTGTGTCTTATATCTGGTAACAGAAAAAGAAATTAAAGATATGGACCTTTATGAATTTGGATACGAAAGAATAGATGTGAGTGATAAGATAAAGGAATATGATTTTGAGGGAGGAAAAGTTTATGCTTACAAAGCAACGCCTGAATACTTATATGATTCGAAAAAAATTAAAGGAGTAACTGTAATACAGCAAGATTATTTGGATTTAGTTACAAAGGCTTGTGATAGCATTGGGTTAGATTTTAGAAAAGAATATGATGAAACAACTAGTCCTTTAAATTTAGAATTAGTTGCACCAGTTATCTGGAAAAAAGCAAGATAAATACGTGTGCTAACACCATATAAAAATATTGCGTAAGTTTATTCCTAAATCATAAGGCTAGTGCTTGTTTGCTTGCATCTGATTTTCCTTCGGAAAATCCTCGCACTCAAACTACGCACTATTCTTATACCAACACGTTGTGTTTAATTAAAACCTACAAATGAAATTTAACTTCTTTAACAAAAAGAAAAGTCTAACTAACATGAAAGAGGAATGGAATAGACTAGGAAGCGAATACGCTAAAAATGTTAATGAAATGGTTGAATTTGGAGAAAAAAATGGATTGGAGAACTGGAAAGGAAAAGAACCCGAAGATAATAGAGAGCATCTAGCTGACGAAATTTTCAATCTATTGAAAAAAGCTAATGAATACAACACTATTGAACAATTCAGAAATGATTATCCACCTTCTCATAATCCAATAATAAAACTTTTAGAGACTAAAGGTCAAAGTATTGAACAATTACAATTCATTGACGGACAAAAAATTGTATTCCTAACAGGTACGTCTTACCAAAAACGACAAGCATATGTTCTTGATAATGAAAATACACTAAAATTAGATTCAACTATTAATGCAATCGGTAAATCCAAAAAGAATAATGTTTTTGCGATTTCAGCCGAAAATAAAATTACAACTACTCAAGGTTGGGAAGGCAATATTATTTCAACCTTTGAATTAATAGAAACTAAAGATTTAGGAATAACAGAATTAATTCCATTCAATAATGGACTTAAGATATTACTAGTCGCTTCTGAAGGAATATATTTGATTGCTAAAGAATCTGAAAAAATGATTCACCCTGTACCTGATTTAGAAGATGAAGAATGGGATTCATACATTGATATGGAAAATGCAACATTATCAAATGACAACGAATATATTGTTGTTGGAGACCAATGTGCAGACCATAGAATATTAAATCAAAATGGAGAACAGATTGGAGAAGTTGGCCCTCAATCTTCTTATAATCATTTTTGCTTTTTTTCGTCGGACGACAAACAATTAATTACTAACTCTTGTCATTTTTACAATGGAATTACAATCGGAATATCTACAGAGAATATAAATGGATTAAAGATTGAAGCTTATGAAGAAAGTGAGGATTATAAAGTTATAGATGATGGTATGCGTGTATATGTTGGACTAACAACAAGAGACTTATACATACTTGGAGATGCTCACGGATATATCAGAGCGATTGATAAAAATGGTAAATGCATTTGGAGACATTTTATAGGTTCAACAATTAGTGGCATTACAATATCTGATGATGAAAAGACATTATGGGTTGGTTCTTATTCTGGAATGCTTCATAAATTGCAGTTAGGAAAAGGATTTAGAGATGAACATACTATTGGAAACGGGAGTCATTATGAAGATTTTCGACTGATTTTGTGGAAAGATGAACCAATAATGAAATGGTAAATAAAAATAACTAAGCACAACAACGGCCATAAGTAATTGCTAGTTAAAGCCTACTCAAGAAAATCGTCGTAGATTTTCTATTCGGTTTGTATTTGCTAAATTAGGTGCTTAAACCATACAACGAAATCATAGCCTAAACCGCTACCTGTAATTTGAAAATTGTAGTATTTTTAAAAATATAATATGAAAAAAATTATAATTAGTTTGTCACTTTTGTTGTGTCATCTGACAATTTACTCTCAAAATAATTCAGATGCTTCTCAATTGGAAATGACAAAGATGATAAACACCTTATCTGAATACTACAACAATCAAAAATTTACAAATCTTTCAGAAATTCTTTCTGATTCATTACAAGTATTTGAATTCCCGAATACACGAAGAAGTTCTAATCTTGATCAAGTAATTTCTCAATGGAAAAAGACATTTATAAAGTACCCAAAAAACAAAGCAGAAATATTTGATATTTATATAGTTGGGAACAAAGCAATTTTGAAAGAAAGGATTTATGGAAGAGGTGAACCATTTGAGACAGTTTTAATATACGAATTTAGTAATGGTGAAATTATAAAGGTTTGGTTTATTTCTAATTCACCAACTACAGCCAGAGCAAAGAAAGGATAATATCTAATTTAATAGAAATAAAGCTGAAGAAGTGTCTAATGCAGTTCTAGTTCTTGCCTACACACGAAAATATTCTCGGACTTTATATCTGCGATTTATTTGCTAAATGAGGTGATTGTAGCGTGCAACATTCAATATGCAAACACGCTCTGCTTAAGGCAATAAGATTCGAATTCAAAAGAGAAAAAGACGAAAATGATTTAGTTTTCGTCTTCAGGTTTAATAAAATCTGACTGATATTTTTCTAAAAAAAATTTCTGTCTTGCAATCATTTGTTGCCTTATTTTGTCAATATCCATAAAGCCTGAACCAAAATCACTTTCGAAAAAATCGTCATCAAAGAAATGTTTGCTAAAGAGTGAATCTTTAGAAAAAATGTCTTCAAACCCTTGATTTTTAAACCCCGAAAAGTTAGAAAAATTCCTTAAATTAAAAGATTGCATTAAACTATCATGCTCTGACATTGATAGATTGTTGTACTTATCATTGGAAGACCAAGAATAAATACTATCATATTTAATTAGATTTCCATTTTCGTCAAATTCTTTATCGACCTTCCAAGTTCCCTTTGGTTCTGGAATTTTTTTGTCTTCGTTTTGCGCTGTTTCCGCATTTATTTTGTCATTTTTTGACTATTGCAACTAACACTCAACAAGCCAATCATAAAAAATAGAATATATTTTTTCATCGCTTTAGATTTAAATTGTTTGAATAGTATAGAGGAGACCGATTACTCGGTCCCCTACCACATACTTTATACCTTAATGAAAAATTTTAGTAAATCGATTATGAAATCTCAATACTTCTAGCAGGCTTTTGTTTTGCCTCTTCTTTTTTGGGTAAGAGAATACTCAAAATGCCTTCGTTATAACTCGCATTAATTTTTTCATCATTTACACTTTCAGGCAGAGTAAAGGTTCTTTTAAAAGAAGAGTAACCAAACTCTCTGCGAGTATAATGTTCTTCTTTGTGTTCATTTTCTTCCTTTGTCTCTGTTGATATTGATAATACTTGATTATCAATATCAATCTGGAAATCTGATTTTTTAAGACCAGGAACAGTCATTTCTACCGTAAAATCATCAGCAGATTCTTTGATGTTAACTTTAGGTAAAGTAATTCCAGTATTGAAGTTTGAAGTAAATACTGATGGTAGATCTCGATTAAAAATATCATCTAACCAATTTGATAAAGTTGGGAAGTTTTGATTTGAATTGCTGTTCGCTAAACTTCCGTTTTTAGGAACACTAACTAAATTGCTCATAATTACAAAATTTTAAATTAAACATTATTTCAAATTTGAAATCTCTATTGATTTCAACTTCAATTAAACAAATAAAATACCAAAATGGATTTACTAGATTTTACCCTATATATTTTTACAAAAAACACTTGTTTCGCTGTCAAATTTTCAGAATCATTGTCATTTTTTTACTTAAATAAATGTCATATTGACATTTTGAAAATATGAAAATAAGAACGTGACCAACAAGAACCTCTGGCACAAAACAGTGGATAAACACTGCACATAATATCGTATATAATGCATTGCTAGTTCTTGCCTTCTAGCTAAAATCCTTCCGGACTTTCTATCTGTGATTTATTTGCTAAATTCGGTGATTGTAACATACAACTGTCCATATACATTAACGTCGTCAAACATTAAAAAAATAATATGAAGAAAAATTACATTTTAATTATCATCTTGATAATAATTGCATTCCAGGCGAAAGCTCAAATATTTGAAGTTAGTTTTGATTCTAGTATAATGAATGGGGACTTTTCCGGAAATGTGCTCCTTTACCTCTCAAAGGAAAAAAAATCACCGAAAGACATTTTTGTAGGACTAGAATTAACACCTGTTTACAGAGTTGTTGTTAAAGATTTAAAAGCAGGAGACCCTGTTGTTTTTAATGATAATAGTGTTTCATATCCGGTTGAATTATCAAATATTGAGCGTGGGGAATATTATGTTCAGGCTGTCTTCGATTTAAATTTAGGTGATGCGAACATTGGCTCAAGTTCTGGGAATTTATATTCTGAACCCATCCAAATTAATTTAACCAAAGATTTTGATACTGTTTTTAAGATAAGCGCGGATAAGGTTATTCAACCCATTACATTTAATGATACTGAATTTCTAAAAGAATTAAGTGTGAAATCATATCTTTTAAGTCAGTTTCATAATAAGGATATTTTTGTTAAAGCAGCAGTAAGTTTACCAAAAGAATACTTTGATCAACCTAATAAAGAATATCCAGTCATATTTTCAATTTTTGGTTTTGGGGCCAATTACAAATTGCATTCAGGTCACAGTACTTTTTTAGAACAGTTAGGTGAGCAGCCTACCATTGTAGTTTATTTAGATGGTAATTGTCCAGAAGGTCATTCTACTTATGCCAATAGCGATGTTAACGGCCCTTGGGGAGATGCCCTGGTGAACGAGTTTATTCCGCGATTAAAACAAAAATATAGAACTAATGGTGCTTTCCTGCTATACGGACATAGCAGCGGCGGATGGACTTCCCTTTGGTTACAAATTAATTACCCAAAAACCTTTGCTGGAGCTTGGGCAAGTTCACCTGATCAGGTTGATTTTAGAAACTATCAAAACAAAGATATTTATAAAACAAGTAATATGTTTTATGATGAAAAGGGAAATTTATTAGCTGATATTACTATAGCAGGTAGGTTTCCAGTTATAAGTGCAAAAGACCTCTATAGAACTGAACACGTAATTTATCGAGGATCTCAATTACATTCTTTCGATGCTGTTTTTGGAGGGTTTGATGCTAATGGAAATAGGATTAGATTGATAAATATTCTTAATGGAGAAATTAATAAAGAGGCACTTCCTCTATGGAAGCGGTATGACCTTTCAATTATTTTAAGAGATAATTGGAACAATTTAAAGGAAGATCTTGATTCAAAAATTAGAATTTCAATAGGCACAAGTGACAATTTTCATTTACATCATGCCGTGAAATTGCTAGATCAAGAAATGAAAACTTTAGGTGCAAATATGGAATTTCAATATTATGCAGGAGATCACTTTACTTTATTTACACAGGAATATAAAAAAGAAGGCTCCAGTTTTTTATTAGAGACCTATAAAAATTGGTTGAATGAAAAGCAGTAACAAATACCAAGAATGCAAAAATATAAAACCTTTAATTACGAAAGCGAATGTAAGTCAATATGAAGAGGTCTTATTTAGCCAGAACGTTAGTGGGAGTAAATTGGCTACTTGTATAACACCAGGCTGTTAATAATAATAGAAAAGACAAACGCGATTATGAAGCAAGTATTTATGTTGGTTTTAATACTTAACTTTTGGGGTCTTGTTCACGGACAAGATTTGGATTTCCTAAATTCCCAAGAGTTTTCAGTACACTTTAACCAATCTTACGGTGAATATGAGCGGAATAAATTTGATATTCTACTCCCAAAGAATGATTCGATTCATGGACTGGCTATTTTTATTCATGGTGGAGGATTCAAACATGGAGACAAAGACGCCATATATAAGAGAAAAGAAGATATTAGGTGTTTTTTGAACAACAATATTGCCGTAGCTTCAATCAATTATCGCTTTTATTCAAGTAATGATTCATTGGGAGTAAAAGTATCTCTTAAGGACATTCAGACGGCTATACAGTATTTGCGTTTTAATGCAAATGCATTCAATATTGATAAAGAAAGAGTAGGCTGTTATGGTATTTCTGCTGGTGCGGGAGCAAGCTTGTACTTTGCATTTCATGATGATTTGGCAATACAGGGAGATCCTACTTTAAAAGGAGAATCTACACGACTAAAATGTGCTGGAGCCATTGCAACACAATCAACGTATAATGTCTTTAAATGGAAAAAAATTGTTCCATATATGCGTTTGGTTGTTCCGCTAAAACGTAAACAGATATATAATTCTGCCGCTAATTTTTATGGTTACCCGAATTATAAATCATTTAAAGAACAGATTCGTATGAGCTCAGAGCAATTGGACATGTTAGCGATGATTGATTCGCAAGACCCACCAATTTACCTTATGAATCTAATGAAGGAAAATTTCCCCAAAACCGATAATGTAGTGCAACATCATAGAAGGCATGCCATTGTGTTGTCTAAAATGCTTAAAAAGAATAATGTTGAAAATTATTTATATACGAGCAAAACCGTAGATAGAGAAGGAGATATTGATATTAAAATCAGAGAATTTATAGTGCATAATCTAAAATAAAAGTTTGAACAGAGGGCTTAATCGTTAATTAACTTCTGGACTAATCATAAACAAAACCGTTAACCATATTTTACAAGGTAGCATGAAATTTAAATACATAACATACCTTATTATTTGTCTTCCGTTTATCATCTATTCACAAGAGAAATCGGGTTATTATATCAATTGGGATATCAATCATGCTGAAACTTTTGTAAGACCAAGTATTCCTATTTCAGAGGAAGAATCAAAAACAATTAACAGCTACTACGTTGAATTTGATAATAACAATAGGTTGTTGCGTGTGAAGTTTTATTTCTCAGGTAAGCCTAGTGATTATAGCAATTATGGCGCATTTGAGTTGGTAAGGACGTATCATTCAGGTTACTTTATAGAAAAATATAAGAATACCGCCGGTGAATTTATTGAAAATTCCAGCAACATTGATGAAAAGAAATACCTCCTCAATACAGCAGGGTATTGGATACGAAAGGAAAATTATAGTAATGGAGAACTTATTTCGGATGGTGTTGCCTACTCTGAAGTAACACGAAATGATAAAAATGAAATCGCTACTGAAATTCAATTCTCAGCTACAGGAGATACTATTCCCGATGGCAATGGTTTCAATATTGTTCATTTCCTTTACAATAAGGATGGACTAACTTTATATAGGCAAAACAGAAATGAAAAAGGGGAAATTGTTAATGGCAACCAAGGTTATGCCACAGTGGTTTTTCAATTTGATCATAATGGGATGTTCTTCGAAGAGCATTTTTTGGATGAAAACAATAACTTATTCTTACATCCAAGGTTTGATTTAGCAAAAATTAATTGGAGAGCATTCAATAAATATGGAAAACCTTCAAGAATTTACTATATGAATAGCCTAGGTTATCCCCATGAGAAGCGAGCCTATGGCATTATTAAATACCGTCCTAACATGACTAGAGCGAGTATTACATATTATGATAGATATGGAGAAAGAAGCGTTGATGTTCATGGAGTGGCCAAATCTATCTATAATTATGATGCACATGGTAAATATCTAGGCAGAGATAATTTTGACTTAGAAAATAATCGGATTGAATAAAATAAATCCGGTTAATGACTTATATAGGGCGTGGCTTCTTTATGTCAACCAAGATGGCATACACGAACAGGTATAGCAACATTTTATGGCTTAACATGAGAACTGACAGTAGTATTTATTTTACACGCAATTCTCTTATTTGGCATTATACCGAATAAATAAAGGGTACAAAAAAACCACTTCCAATAAGAAGTGGTTTTTTTTTAATATTAGCATATCTGCTTTATGTATGCATCAACTATTTTATCATCTCATAACTACGTTTAATGAAGTTTGTTAATTCTTCACCTTTTAGTAAGCCTTGAGATAATCTAGCTAAGTCTAAACTTTGGTTTATTAAACGTTCTTGCTTCTTTTTGGTTTTTGTACCAATAATTTCGCTAACCAATTCAGAGTTAGTGTTCACAACCAAGTTGTACATTTCTGGCATGTTGCCCATACCAAACATACCTCCGCCACCACCAGTAGCCTGCATTTCTTTCATACGACGCATAAATTCTGGCTGCGTAATAGTAAATGGCGATTCGTTGCTATCCATAGCTTCTAACTGAACCATAAATTTCTCAGAAGGTATAACTTCTTTTAATAGTTCGTCTAATGCTTTGGTTTGATCTTCATCTAATTTAGAAATAGTTGTTTCATCTTTCTTAATTAAATTATTGATATGATCACCATCAACACGAGCAAACGTGATGTTTTCTTTAGAGCTTTCTAACTTTTGAATGAGATGTGAAACAATTGGAGAATCCAATAGTAATACTTCGTAATCTTTTGCTTTAGCCGACTCAATATAACTGTGTTGAGCGTCTTTGTCAGAAGCATAAAGAATAACTAATTTGTCATCTTTATCTGTTTGTTTTGCTTTGATCTTATTGAATAATTCATCGTATGTATAATACTTCCCATCAACTGTTGGGTATAGAGCAAAGGCATCTGCTTTTTCAAAGAACTTTTCTTCTGAAAGCATACCGTATTCAATAACGATTTTAATGTCATTCCATTTGGCTTCAAAATCTTCACGGTTATTGTTGAATAACGATTTTAATTTATCAGCTACTTTTCTTGTAATGTATGATGAAATTTTCTTTACTGCACCATCTGCTTGTAAATACGAACGTGATACATTTAATGGAATATCAGGTGAATCTATAACACCACGCAACATGGTTAAGAATTCAGGAACAATACCTTCAACATTATCAGTCACAAAAACTTGGTTTTGGTATAACTGAATTTTGTCTTTTTGAATCTGCATATCGTTCGACATTTTAGGGAAATATAAAATCCCAGTTAAGTTGAACGGATAATCTACATTCAGGTGAATGTTAAATAAAGGCTCTTCAAATTGCATTGGGTACAATTCTCTGTAGAAACCAGTGTAATCTTCATCCTTTAATTCAGTTGGTTGTTTGGTCCAAGCTGGATTAGGATTGTTAATGATGTTATCGACCGTAATTTGTCTGTGAGGTTCTGTTGTTTCTTTACCTTCCTCATCCTTTGTTGTTTGAGGTTCATGCTCAGGGTCATTAACTTCTTTTGTGCCAAATTTAATTGGTACAGGCATAAACTTGTTATACTTCAATAACAATTCGCTAATTCTACTGTCTTCTAAAAATTCAGTAGAATCTTCAGCAATATGAAGAATAATTTCTGTTCCTCTTTCTGTTTTATCAGAAGCTTCTAAAGTGAATTCAGGTGAACCGTCACAAGTCCAATGTGCTGCTGGTTCATCTTTGAAAGACTTTGTAATGATTTCAACTTTTTCAGCAACCATAAAAGCAGAATAGAAACCAAGACCAAAATGACCAATTATTCCAGAATCTTTAGCAGAATCCTTGTACTTATCTAAAAACTCCTCAGCTCCAGAGAAGGCCACTTGGTTGATGTATTTTTCAACCTCTTCAGCTGTCATCCCTAAACCTTGATCAATAATATGAAGTTTTTTACCTTCTTTGTCGACCTTAACTTCAATTTTTGGGTTGCCATATTCTACTTTCGCATCACCAACATTGGTTAAGTGTTTTAATTTTAACGTTGCATCAGTTGCGTTACTAATAAGCTCACGCAAAAATATTTCGTGATCGCTATACAAGAATTTTTTAATGAGTGGGAAGATGTTTTCTACCGATACATTAATGTTTCCTTTTGTCATAATATATAATGTTTTATAATTGTTTTTTTATGTTTGATTAATAGGCAACAAAAATGCCAATTGAATAAATATGACAAACTGACACAATTATTTGGCGTTTCATTTTATTGGTTCATCATGATTTTATTTTGTATTTTGGTTAACCAATAAAGATGACAGTATGTATAATTCAAAGATTACCGGTTTAGGTAAGTATGTTCCAGAAAATATAGTGACCAACCATGACTTATCTAAAATCATGGATACAAGTGATGAATGGATTCAAGAACGCACGGGAATAGAGGAGCGCAGGTGGATTCCTGATGGATCTGAAGATACATCGGCTGTAATGGGCGCTAAGGCTGCTAGAATTGCCATAGAACGTTCTGGTTTAACAAAAGATGATATTGATTTTATAGTGTTTGCCACGCTTAGTCCGGATTATTACTTTCCAGGTTGCGGGGTGCAAATTCAAGATATGTTAGATATGCCAACCATTGGCGCTTTAGATGTTAGGAATCAATGTTCTGGTTTTGTGTATGCCATTTCTGTGGCCGATCAGTTTATAAAAACAGGCATGTACAAAAATATACTCGTAATAGGAGCTGAATATCATAGTAATGGTCTTGATAAATCTACTAGAGGCAGGGGCGTGACGGTGATATTTGGCGATGGAGCAGGTGCTTGTGTATTGAGTAGAGAAGAGGATAATAGTAAGGGGATTTTATCAACACATTTACATAGTGAGGGTAAATATGCCGATAAATTAATTGTGGCTTCGCCAAGTATAGCGCATTGGGTTCCTGAAATATTAGAATCGGAAGAGGAAGACATTTCTTATTTCCCTTATATGGATGGTACATTTGTATTTAAACATGCTGTGGTACGTTTTAGTGAGGTTATTATTGAAGGTTTGATGAAAACTGGTTTGCAGAAAGAAGACATTGATATGTTAATACCGCATCAAGCCAACTTAAGAATCGCTCAGTTTATTCAGAAAAAGTTTGGACTCAGAGATGATCAGGTATTTAATAATATTATGAAATATGGTAATACTACTGCCGCTTCTGTAATTATTGCGCTCACTGAAGCCTGGGAAGAGGGTAAGATTAAATCTGGTGATAATGTGGTCTTGGCTGCCTTTGGTAGTGGATTTACTTGGGCAAGTGCTATAATTAAGTGGGCTTAGAATAAAGTATTACGTTGTGTAAAACGAAAAAACCGAATCGCACGCGCTTCGGTTTTTTCTAGCTATTAATCAACTTCAATTAACACTAATGTGAAGAATCTCAATGTATTAGACGCAATATTTTGAAAAATATTGCACCGATATAAATTATTTAACGTTTTTTAACATAAAAAAGAAAAACTCGAAATATTAAATTTCGAGTTTTTTTATACTAATCTGTTAACGAATATTTTATGTGTAGACGACTAACTCTTAAATAATTACTTCATTCGTTATTAGCTAGATTGTATATTCGTATAACGTTTTATTGCAGAAATTATTGTGACAGAATTAAAACTTTAACATAGTAATAGTATTGCTATTAGTAAAAATCAAAACTCCGAAGTTAAATGACTTCGGAGTTTCTTATTAATAACCATACTTTAACACTAACCATCAACTATTATAGCAGGCTATTAAATGTCATGTCTACTTAGCAATCTAAAAGCCACTACTTCCAGTTTGCTCATCATTAGCGCGCTGTTTTCTTTTTAAAGCTTTGTATTTTCCACCACCAAAACGGTAATTGAATGAAATATTTATTGTATTACTTTCAAAATTAAAAACGCCTTCTGCAGGAAACGGGGTGCGACTTTCAAATTCATACTGCATGGTTCTAAAAATATCATTGTAACTTAAACTAAGCGTTCCTCTATTGTCCTTTAAGAAACTATAACGCATACCTGTGTTTACCATGAACATAGGTTTTCTTGTATATTGGATACCTACAGATTCTCCACGATACATCCCAAATAGGGAAAAGCTTAGATTTTTAGTGGCCTTGAAGTTATTAAACATTCTTAGGTTCCAAACAACATTATCTACTTCTATATCCTGTCTCACAATATCTTCGGGTGTTGCATTTTCTATGTCTTCAGTATCAAGATACTCCGTGATGCCTATTTGTGTTTGTGAATACAAATCAAAACTAGCATTAAAACTCCACCATTTTGTTGGTCGGTAATTTGAAGATACTTCAATACCATATGCTGATGTGTTCTCAAAATTATTATAGGATAGTATTACGTTTCCTGAAGTTATATCTCTGCGGTCAATACTGAGGTATCGGTTAATATTGTCCTGAATAAATCTATAAAACACGCCTGAGGTAATGCTACCATTTTCAAAATTTCTAATATAATTTACTTCAACAGAATTGGTGAATTGCGGTTCTAGTTGTGGGTTTCCAAAAGAGGAAACTCTAGGGGTATTCCATTGTCTAATTGGATTTACCTGATTTAAACCTGGTCGGTCTACTCTTCTGCTTGCACTAAACTGATAGTTGTTTTTTTCTGATGGTTGATAACCAATAAAAATTGAAGGGTAGGCTTGAAAGTAATTGTTTTCAAATGGGTACAATTCTGTACTATTATCATCAAATGTTCTTAAAGCATCCGCGTTAACAAATACTTGTTCGGCACGAAGACCAACTTGGTAGTTCCATTTTTCGTATTTTTTGGAATAGGTAGCATATGCTGAATAAATGTCTCTTTTGTAATCAAAATCGGTACTAGGTGTTGGTATAATATCGCCTTCACCATTAAAAGTTTCTCCTGTTGAGCTGTAACCTATTACAGAATTGAATAATCTGGCTTCCAAGCCAGCCTCAAGTTTAGTGTCATCTTTTAGTGGGTTTACGTAATCAACATTTATTGTTGTTCTATCTCTATTGGTATTGACATTGTCATTATAATCTGTAGGAAAAGTGAAATTGATAAAATTAAAATCGGCTAGTTCTTGACCTTCATAGTCATTAAAATTAGCCTCTATTTCTAGTGTTTCACCTTCTTTTACAAAATCATGCTTGTATGCAAAGTTGTATTGTCTGGAGTTATTTTCTGAATCATTATGAAATATTTGAGTTTGAACGGCGCTACTGGGAAAAGTAAGGTCTGTGACACTATCGCCTTCACCATTAAACTTATTTTGATTTGTAAAAAAGGATAGGGTATTTCTATCATTCAAATAAAAATCGACCCCTAGTTTATAAAGATGTGATTTGTTCTTATTTGTACCATTAAAGTCTTGTATAGAACCATCATCAATACGATTAATTGTACCAAAATTATTTTGTTTGGAAATATTATTACCATAATTACCAAAAAAATTAAATTTTCCTTGACGATAATTCATGTTTATAGAGCTATTGAATTTTGCATATACGTCATTTGTAACTCCAACATTCAGACTTCCATTAAAACCTAATTGGGTGTTTTTATGAAGTTTAATATTAATTATACCACTCATGCCCTCAGGGTTATATTTTGCTGAAGGGTTTGTTATTAATTCAATCTGTTTGATGGAGGTTGTAGGTATTTGTTTCAGCAATTGAGCAATTGGTACATTTGTGAATTTACCATCAATCATAACTCTAACATTTTCATTACCACGAAGACTTATGTTTCCCGTTTGCGGGTCTACACCTACTGAAGGTATGTTGTTCATAATGTCGCTAGCAGTTGGCCCCGCGGTAATTAAATCCTTACCTACAGTAATAACTTTCCGGTCTACTTTTTGTTGAATTGTGGAAGTTTCTGCAATGACAGTAACTTCATCTAGGCCTTCAGCTTCTTCTTCAAGAAATATGTCTCCCATATTTATATTAAAATTCCCTTTTCCTATAGTAAGGGTTTTATCGTAGGTTTTGTATCCAATATATTGAATACTGACTACAATGTTGCCTTCGGCCACTTTACCAATTTTAAAAGTACCATCATCAAGAGTAATACCTCCGGTTAAGGTTTCTCCTGAGGGATTTTTGATGATTACATTCACATATGGTAAGGGTTGTTTTAAAGTAGCGTCTAAAACTTTACCAGTAATGGTTCCAGTTTTTTCGGCATTTGGATCGGGATTAGTGATCGCGTTGGCTGTAATTGTAAGTACAAGCATACAATAGACAATAAGATTTTTCATTAGTTTTGATTGATGATTAGATTGATTACTTGATAGACGTGTTTAATTGTATTCTGTTACTGTATTTTGTTTGACTTAACATTTTTTTAACTTTTATGAATAAAAGAACTTTAGTTTTAGGTGCATCATTAAAACCAAATAGATATTCAAATTATGCTATCCAAAGGCTTAAGGCGAATAAATATGACGTATTGGCTTTTGGTTTAAAGGCAGGGGAAGTGGAAGGCGCAACTATTGATACTGAGTTGAAAGCCTATCAAGATGTGCATACCATAACGCTCTATTTAAATCCTAAAAGGCAGCCTGGTTATTATGATTATATTATTTCCCTTAATCCAAAACGGGTTATTTTTAATCCAGGCACAGAAAACCCTGAATTTTATGCGGTATTACGTAAAAAGAATATTCCCTTTGAAGAGGCCTGTACTTTAGTTTTGCTTGCTACGAATCAATATTAGTCCTAAGAAAGTGAATATGCCATTTACTATTAATATTTCAAAACCTATTTGGTACCCGTTTAATAGCTGCATGGAATACGTATTTAGCACATAAGAAAGTATAGGAGCAATAATGGCTATAATCCATACATAATGGTCTTTGATCTGTTTTGTTGTAAAAATACCAAAAGCAAATAAGCCCAACAACGGTCCATAGGTGTAACCTGCCGCCTTGAACAATTCCCATATCACGGAGACATCTTTAAAAATGGAATCAAATAGTACAATAACAACCACCAAGATGAGACTTATAAGAACATGAGCTTGTTTTCTAACACGTTTTTGAGACGATTGCGGTTTTTTATCCAATTCAATAATGTCAATACAAAATGACGTTGTTAGAGAGGTTAATGCTGAATCGGCACTAGAATAAGCAGCAGCGATAAGACCCAATAAAAAGAAGGCCGAAGTCATTACCCCAATTTCCGGCAACATAGCAATTGTTGGAAATAAATCATCTTTTTTAGCCGTAATGCCATGCTGATTGGCATATTCAGTTAATAATAAACCTAATACTAAGAATAGTATGTTTACAAAAACCAAAACCACACTAAAGGACACCATATTTTTCTGCGCTTCTTTTAGGTTTTTACAGGTTAAGTTTTTTTGCATCATATCCTGATCAAGCCCTGTCATGGTAATGGTAATAAACATTCCAGCCAGAAAACTTTTGATAAAATATTGAGGATTGTTAATGTCATCAAAGAAAAATACTTTACTCATAGCATTGTCCTTAACACTGTTGTAAATTTCAGAGATGCTATTTAAATTTAGGGCTTCAGATAAAAAGGTAATAGTAACTACTACCGAAATAAGCATAAATAAGGTTTGTAATGTATCTGTGAAAATAATGGTTTTAATACCGCCTCTAAAGGTATATAGCCAGATTAATGCAATGGTAATGATTACGGTTATGGTAAATGGAATATGAAATTGGTCAAAGATTAACAGTTGTAGCACTTTTGCTACTAAAAACAACCTAAAGGCGGCACCAACAACTCTTGATATCAGGAAGGCAATAGCACCTGTTTTATAACTAACATTTCCAAAGCGATCTTTTAAATACGTATATATAGATGTTAAGTTTAGTTTGTAATAAATAGGCAGTAAAACATAGGCAATAACGAGGTAGCCAAAAAAATAACCAAAAACAACTTGTAAGTAGCCAAATTGTTTTGCTTCAACTGCACCTGGGACAGAAATAAAGGTTACCCCAGAAAGTGATGCCCCAATCATTCCAAAAGCCACTAAATACCAAGGCGCAGATTTGTTCGCTTTAAAAAAAGCGGCATTACTGTCTTCTTTGCCTGTAAAATAAGAGATTAGAATAAGAACAATAAAATAAGCAAGTATGAGCAGTAGGATTTGTGTGGCCGTCATGAAATAAACTTTTTTGCGATTGAAAATTACAAATATTAAATAACAAGACCTTCGTAATTATTAAAAGAGTTAAGTAAATTAGTGAAATTGGAGTGTAAATAGTAATTTCGCCGATATGGAATTTTCTTCAAAATTATTAGAACGCGCAGTAAATGAAATGTCGCAATTGCCAGGTATAGGTAAGCGTACGGCACTGCGTTTAGTTCTGCATATGCTCAGGCAGCCTAAGGAACAAACAATTGGTTTGGCCGAGGCTTTGCAAAATATGCGTCATGAGGTGAAGTTTTGTAAGTCTTGTCATAATATTAGTGATGTTGCGCTTTGCGAAATATGCTCAAACCCTAATAGAAATGAGGAGGTTGTTTGCGTTGTTGAAGATATAAGAGATGTTATGGCTATTGAAAACACAAGCTCGTTCAAAGGCTTGTATCATGTTTTGGGTGGCAAAATTTCTCCAATGGATGGCATTGGTCCTCATGATTTAAATATAGAATCTTTAGTGACCAAGGTAAGTAAAGGCGAGGTGAAAGAGCTAATTTTTGCTTTGAGTTCTACCATGGAAGGTGACACGACTAATTTTTATATTTTTAAACGCATTCAAGATTTTGGTATTATTACGTCTACGATAGCACGTGGCATTTCTGTAGGTGATGAATTAGAATATGCAGATGAGATTACTCTAGGTCGAAGTATTGTTAATAGAATTCCATTTGAATCTTCTATTAAAATTTAAAGTCATTCTATTTTGCAATTATCCATAGTTATATTGAATTATAATGTTCGGTACTTTTTAGAGCTTTGCTTAAAAAGTGTTGAAGCGGCTATTCATGATATTGATGCTGAGGTTATTGTTGTTGATAATGATTCAAAGGATGGAAGCTGCACTATGGTGAGGTCCCTTTTTCCCAATGTTAAGGTTATTGCAAATACGTGTAATTATGGGTTTTCCAAAGGAAATAATATTGGAGTTTTACAAGCAAAAGGCGAGTATCTCTGTATTTTAAATCCAGATACTGTGGTGTCTGAAGATACCTTTTCTAAAGTATTAGAATTTGTAAAAACTAAAAATAACGTTGGCATTGTTGGTTGCGAATTAATTGATGGGCGAGGCGCTTTTTTACCAGAAAGTAAACGTAAAATACCTTTTGTAAAAGGGGCTTTAAAGAAATTAATAGGGCAAACTGATGAGTATTATGAAAATTCGATTAGCGCTAAGGAAAGTGGTGAAGTCGCTATTTTAGTAGGTGCTTTTATGTTCTTAAAAAAGTCGGTTTATAACGAAATAAAAGGCTTTGATGAAGATTATTTCATGTACGGTGAAGATATAGATATTTCATATAAGGCTTTAAAAGCTGGGTATTCAAATTATTATTTCGGCGAAACCACTGTTTTGCATTTTAAAGGGGAAAGTACTTTAAGAGATAAAAACTATGCCCAACGCTTCTATGGTGCCATGCAAATTTTTTATAAAAAACATTTTAAAAAGAATGTCCTTTTTGATTGTTTAGTTTGGGCAGGTATCAAACTTGTTTATGTGTTTAGAAAACCCGTAGAACAAAAAACAAAGCAGGTGAGTCAGTATGTTTATGTATCTGATAAAATGGATGAAGAAGTGAAATATGTATTAAACACTGATTTAGTTTTTAAGCCAGGCCTAAAGGACCTAGGTGTTCTTAAAAAGGAAACGGAGTTAATTTTTAATGCAAATGTGCTTAAGTACAAAGAAATTATAGAATTCATGAATACTAATTACGCTAATATGGGTAAATTAGTAACCTATAAAATACGCCCAAAAGGTTCTAATTTTATCATTGGAAGTGACAATGCCATCAGTAGAGGTGAAGTTGTTGTTTTTTGATTATTTGGAGTGTTTTGATGTGTATTTTTATTAATTTTGCAAAATTAAATTAAAAAACTAGTATTATTTTATTGATATGGCAAAGTTTGAGCTGAAGTTACCGAAAATGGGAGAAAGTGTTGCCGAGGCAACAATTACATCTTGGTTAAAAGAGGTAGGGGATACCATTGATATGGATGACCCTGTATTAGAAATTGCTACAGATAAGGTAGATAGTGAAGTGCCTAGTGAAGTTGATGGTGTTTTAATTGAACGTTGTTTTAATGTTGATGATGTGGTGCAGGTTGGTGAGGTTGTCGCTATATTAGAGATAGATGGTGATGAGAGTGAGACTGAATCCGCGGTTAGTGCAGAGGATGAAAAGCTTACGGAGGATGAGCAAAAAGCTGTTGAACAGGTGGAACAAACGATAGCCATAGTTAAAGATGCTGTGCAACCAGTGTTATCGAGTGGCGATAGATTCTATTCGCCTTTAGTAAAGAATATAGCCAAAGCAGAAGGTGTATCTCCGGAGGCCTTAGATGCTATTGTAGGGACAGGAAAGGATGGGCGTGTTACTAAGAATGATATTTTAGATTACATTCAAAACAACGACAATAACCAAAATAAGGCAGTTGTAAAAGAAGAGCAACCAGTTGTTGAAAGCAAGCCTGTTGAAAAAGTTAAGACCGAAGCACCAGCTCAGATTTCAAATGGAGAGGATGAGATTATTGAAATGACCAGAATGGGTAAGTTAGTAGCTAATCACATGGTTGATTCTTTACAAAAATCTGCGCATGTTCAAAGTTTTATCGAGGCTGATGTTACTAATATTTGGAATTGGAGGAAAAAAGCCAAAGCAAGCTTTTTAAAACGCGATGGTGAAAATTTAACATTCACACCTATATTTATGGAGGTTATTGCGAAATCTTTGCGTGATTATCCAATGATGAATATTTCCCTTCAAGGAGAGTCTATTATAAAAAAGAAAAATATTAACCTTGGAATGGCAGCAGCATTGCCTGATGGTAATTTAATAGTTCCTGTTATAAAAAATGCAGACCAACTTAATTTGGTTGGTATGACCAAACAAGTAAATGATTTGGCGCAAAGAGCTAGAATGAATAAGTTGAAACCAGATGAAATTCAAGGTGGAACATACACTGTAACCAATGTGGGGTCTTTTGGAAGTATTATGGGGACACCTATTATTAATCAGCCGCAGGTTGGTATTCTAGCATTAGGAGCAATACGCAAGGTGCCTGCAGTTATTGAAACGCCAGAAGGTGATTTTATTGGTATTCGTTACAAAATGTTTTTATCCCATTCTTATGATCACCGCGTGGTAAACGGAGCTCTAGGAGGTATGTTTGTTAAAGCAGTTAAAGATTATTTGGAAGCTTGGGATGTCAATAGGGAAATCTAAATTAAAAGAATAAACAAAAGTTAAACCTGACCTTTTAAAAGTTGGGTTTTTTTACTTTTACAAAAAATTATTTAACATTAGAATTAATGCAATTAAACCTTAGTAAGCCCATCTGTTTTTTTGATTTAGAAACAACCGGCATCAATATAACTCATGACCGTATTGTTGAAATTTCTATTTTGAAGGTATTTCCTAATGGCACTGAAGAAAGTAAAACGTGGTTGGTCAATCCTGAAATGCAAATTCCGGAAGAAGTAATTGCTATTCATGGAATTTCTAATGAGAAAGTTGCTAATGAACCTACCTTTAAAGTATTGGCTAAAGATATTTATAATATGATTAAGGATTCTGATTTGGGAGGATTCAACTCCAACCGATTTGATATTCCGTTATTGGCTGAAGAAATGTTGAGGGCTGATATAGATTTTGATATGAAAAATCGATTGGCAGTTGATGTACAGACTATTTTTCATAAAATGGAACAACGAACCTTAAGTGCAGCTTATAAGTTTTATTGTAATGAAAGTTTAGAGAATGCGCATAGTGCTGAAGCTGATACTAATGCCACTTATCAAATTTTGAAAGCTCAAGTTGCTAAGTATAAAGAATTAGAAAACAATACTAAGTTTTTAGCCGAGTTTAGTTCAAGAAAAAGATTTGCAGATTTTGCTGGATTTATAGCTTATAATAAGGAAGGCGTTGAATGCTTCTCATTTGGGAAACATAAGGGTAAATTGGTTACAGAGGTTTTAGAAAAGGAACCAGGTTATTTTGGCTGGTTGTTAAATGCTGATTTTCCGTTGTACACTAAAAAGGTGTTGACAGCAATTAAATTAAGAAGTTTTAATAATAAGTTAGGATAGGGGTGTGTAAATTGGCAAGCATATTAGAGATTTTATGTACTAAAAGCCAAATTTAAATTTTTAATCAAAATGAAGCTTATTTGCATTGGTAGAAATTATACCGAACACATAAAGGAGTTAGAAAATGAAAAGCCTGAGGATCCAGTAGTTTTTCTAAAGCCTGATACAGCAATTTTATTGAAAAAACAGCCTTTTTTTATTCCTGATTTCTCTGATGATGTGCATTATGAAGTAGAAATTCTAGTGAAAATAAATAGATTAGGTAAGCATATTGATAAAAGGTTTGCTCATAAGTATTATGATGAGATTGGCTTAGGCATAGATTTTACGGCACGTGATTTACAGCGCAAATTGAAAGAGAAAGGATTGCCGTGGGAAAAGGCGAAATCCTTTGATGGAGCCGCTGTATTAGGACAATGGATTCCAAAAAATGAGTTGCAGGATGTAAATGACATTCAATTTTCCTTAAAAAAGAATGATGAAATTGTACAAAATGGAAATTCGAGCCACATGCTTTGGAAAATTGATGAATTAATAGAATATGTTTCGAAATATTTTACTTTAAAGATAGGAGATATTATATTTACAGGTACACCAGCTGGAGTTGGCAAAGTGATGGCTAATGATAGATTAAAAGGATTTATAGAAGAAAAAGAATTGTTTTCAATAATAGTTAAATAAAAATGGAACAGCATTATAAATTATTTAGAGTGAGGGAATTGGCAGATAATGATGAGGATTTTGTGGGAGCTTTAGCGGCAGCTTTTATAGAAGAAGTCCCTGTTGATGCTGAACGTCTTAAAAAGGCCGTGGCTGCAGAAGATTATTATGACGCCTATCAAGCAGCTCATAAAATGAAACCAACGGTTGATTTATTTGAACTTGGGGTGTTAGATACATTAATAGAAGTACAAGACTGGGGTAAGTTTGAAAAAAAGGGCTTGGATATTTCAACCCAGTTAGCCATTGTTATTTCTGCGGTAGATAAAGCTACTGCTGAAATAAAAACTGATTTTGGTTTGTAATGTTAGCAGAAATCATCACTATAGGTGACGAGCTTCTTATTGGTCAAGTTGTAGATACCAATTCTGCCTTTATTTCCAAGCAACTTAATAAAATAGGGGTTTCGGTTTATCAAATTACTTCCATTCAAGATGATAAAGTACATATTTTGCAGGCTTTGGGAGAAGCCGAGCAACGGGCTGATATTATTATTTGTACAGGCGGTCTTGGGCCAACAAAGGATGATATCACAAAAAAAACAATAGCAGAATATTTTAATGATACGCTTATAAGAGATAGTAGCGTTCTAAAAAATATAGAATCTATTTGGAAACAACATGTGCGAACAGAGTTGCTTCAAGTCAATAAAGATCAGGCATTGATACCTTCTAAGTCCAAACCTTTAATGAATACCTTAGGTACCGCTCCCGGCATGTGGCTTGAAAAGGGTGAAAAAACATTTATTTCGTTACCAGGTGTGCCTTATGAAATGGAAGCTTTGGTATGTAAGCAAGTGATACCAAAATTGAAGGAGAGGTATAACTGTCCCTATATTCTTCATAAAACGCTAATAGTTTATGGCTTGGGCGAAAGTGCTTTAGCCGCAAGGATTGAGTCCTGGGAAGATGCATTACCAAAACATATTAAACTCGCTTATTTGCCAAACTTAGGAAAGATGCGCTTGCGATTATCTACAAAGGGCTTTGATGAGGCTCAATTGCAATTGGATGTTCAAGGTCAAATAGATAAAGTAATACCTCTAATAAAGGAGGAGTATGCCGGTCTAGAGGATGAAGATGGGTCTGTTGAGATTGTTATAGCAAAACATCTTACAAAACGCAATCGTACACTTGCTATCGCAGAAAGTTGTACCGGAGGTTCTGTGGCGGAACGATTTACTTCCAATTCGGGGGCGTCTACATTCTTTAAGGGTGGGGTTGTAACCTATTCAACGCAATCAAAAATTAATGTTTTAAAGGTTTCAGAAGCTGATATTGCATCCCATTCTGTGGTTAGTGCTCAAGTAGCTGAAGCTATGGCAATAAATTCTAAAGCATTATTTCAATCAGACTATGCTGTTGCAACCACAGGAAATGCTGGTCCAACAAAAGGAGATTCAGATGCTGAGGTTGGTACGGTATATATTGCTATTGCTACAAATGCTGAAGTTTACTCCAAAGAATTTAACTTTGGAAATTCAAGACTTAAGGTGATAAATAAAGCTGTAAATAAGGCCTTAGAAATGCTTCTAAAAGAAATTTTTAAAAATTGATAAAAATTAGGTTGTCATAATATAAAGAATTTGTATATTTGCACCTCGATTTTAAGCAACAAAGAATTTAAAGTTATATAGAATGTCAAGAGTTTGTGAACTTACAGGAAAGAAAGCCATGGTTGGAAACAACGTGTCTCATGCATTAAACAGAACTAAACGCAAATTTAACGCGAACTTAGTTAAGAAACGTTTTTACATTCCAGAGGAAGATAAATGGGTAACTTTAAAAGTTTCTACATCTGCATTAAAGACAATCAACAAGGTTGGTATATCTGCGGCAATTAAAGAAGCAAAATCTAAAGGGTTTTTAAAATAAAAGCTGTATTTAAAAGGAAAAAGACATGGCAAAGAAAGGTAACAGAATTCAAGTAATCTTAGAGTGCACGGAGCACAAAGAGTCTGGGCAAGCAGGAACTTCAAGATATATTACAACAAAAAACAAAAAGAATACGCCAGATAGAATGGAGATTAAAAAATTTAATCCTATTTTAAAGCGTATGACAGTTCATAAAGAAATTAAATAATTATAGATCATGGCAAAGAAATCAGTAGCATCATTACAAACAGGATCTAAAAGATTAACAAAGGCAATCAAAATGGTTAAGTCTCCAAAAACAGGAGCTTACATGTTTGTTGAGTCAATAATGAATCCAGATCAAGTTAACGACTTTTTGAAAAAATAAAAGGTATCGTTTTAAAATATTAAAAGCTGCTTTCTTTTTAGAAAGCAGCTTTTTTATTTTTATATTTGGGAGTTCACTGACATATGAGCAGTTAGCCTAGAATGGTAGGGTAATTGATGACTATAGGTTGAAGTTATGTCAATGATTATTCTTTTGATAAAGCCGTTTTCTAAGCTGAGTTTTATTAATAAGTGTACTTTCATTAAAGTGTAAAGTTTGAATTAAATAACCAACCAACAAAATGAGTTTTTTTAAGAAAATATTTTCCTCAGACAAAAAGGAAACGCTAGATAAAGGATTGGAAAAATCTAAAACTAGTTTTTTAGGTAAATTAGGTAAAGCGGTTGCAGGAAAATCGAAAGTTGATGATGACGTTCTTGATAATCTAGAAGAGGTTTTGGTTTCTAGTGATGTGGGGGTAAACACCACGCTTAAGGTTATTGAACGTATTGAACAGCGTGTAGCTCAAGATAAATATCTTGGTACTGATGAGTTAAATGGAATTCTACGTGAAGAAATTGCCGCTTTATTAAGTGAAACAAATTCAGGAGAGGAAACGGAATATACCATACCTGATTTACCGAAACAGGAAAATGGTAAGAAAACACCATATGTACTTATGGTAGTTGGAGTAAATGGTGTTGGTAAAACAACCACCATTGGTAAGTTGGCCTATCAATTTAAAAAACAAGGATTAAAAGTAGTTCTTGGTGCAGCTGATACTTTTCGTGCCGCAGCTATAGATCAACTTCAAGTATGGGCGGATCGGGTAGATGTAACTATGGTACGCCAAGATATGGGTAGTGATCCTGCGTCTGTAGCTTTTGATGCCCTTGAATCCGGGGTAAATCAGGATGCTGATGTTATTATAATCGATACCGCAGGTCGTTTACATAATAAAATAAATTTAATGAATGAGCTAACTAAGGTAAAGCGCGTAATGCAAAAAGTGGTGGGAGATGCACCTCATGATGTATTATTGGTCTTAGATGGTTCAACAGGTCAAAACGCTTTTGAGCAAGCGAAACAATTTACCGCAGCGACAGAGGTTACGTCTTTGGCAGTTACAAAACTTGATGGTACTGCTAAGGGTGGGGTGGTTATTGGTATTTCAGATCAGTTTCAAATCCCAGTGAAATATATAGGTGTTGGAGAAGGGATAGAAGATTTACAGGTGTTCAATAAGTACGAGTTTGTTGATTCTTTTTTCAAATAAATAATATTTTAATTCTAGACTTCTTTTAGAGACTTCATTTGTTCTCATGTTTTAGTATTTTTATAAAAAATGCTATAATATGAGAGATATGTTATTACTTCTTTGTTTTACAATGCTGATAGCGTGTAAAAATACAGAGGCAGAAAAGGTTAATACTGAAGGATCTAAAAATGCTTCAAAGGACTTACGAGAATTTAGAGTTTTAGATTCTAAAAATATTACTAAGAAAGAAATTTGGCTTACAATATCCCCTTTATTAGAGGATTTTGGAGAAGCTGATTATCTCCGTTTGGAATCTTATATTTTAGATAAGGAAATCTCAGATCTTCAAAAATTTAGAGCGGAAAATAAATTTACTTATGAAGAGTTAGTCAAATTTTATCTTTACCGAATCAGAAGATTTGATAGGGAAAATCCCTTGTCTTTAAATGCTGTAATAGCTATAGACCCCACTGCAATTGATGAGGCTAGGCTGAGAGATCGTGAATACTTAAATAAAAAGTTAAAGCACCCAATTCACGGTATGCCAATATTATTAAAGGATAATATAAATGCTGAAAACATGGCTACAACGGCTGGAGCAGTAGCTTTAAAATATAATATTACCTCAAATGCATTTATTACCACAAAATTAAAATCAAAGGGGGCTATAATTCTAGGAAAAGCAAATTTAAGTGAGTGGGCTAATTTCTTTTGTGAGGGGTGTCCAAATGGATATTCGGCTATGGGTGGACAGACCTTAAACCCCTATGGCAGAAGAGTACTTGATACTGGTGGTTCGAGTTCTGGAAGTGCCGTTTCGGTTGCTGCCAATTTTTGTGCGGCGGCCATTGGAAGTGAAACATCAGGTTCAATTTTATCACCGGCAAGCCAAAATTCTAGTGTTGGCTTAAAACCTACAATTGGATTGGTGAGTCGAAGTGGGATAATCCCGATTTCATCGACATTAGATACTGCCGGGCCGATAACTAAAACGGTCACCGATAATGCCATTGTACTTGATGCTATATATGGATTTGATCCATTGGACTCAAAGTCCATTGATTTTAAGAATATACAGACGTACTACAGTCACCTATCACCACAGTTTATTGCTCGTAAGCGTTTCGGAGCGCCTAAAGCATTATTTTCAGATGCTTTATACGCCAATGCTATAGAAGTGCTAAAAAAACTTGGCGCCGAAATAGTTGAAATTGAAGAACAAAAACTAGAGTTACCTCATTTTATAAGTTTGCTAAACTTAGACATGAAAAATGATTTACCTAAATATTTAGAAACCTATGCCAATAAGGACCTAACCCTGAAAACGGTATCTGATGTCATTGAGTTTAATTTAAAAGACTCTATAAAAAAGATGCCTTACGGCCAAAAACGATTCATAGGTATAATAAATGACCCAGGAGATAATCAATATTTGACGCAACTAAAAGATACATTAAAAACTATAGGTAGACTATTTTTTGATGGCCCAATGACTAATCATAAACTAGATGGTTTTCTTTCCATTAATAATTTCCATGCAGCTTATGCTGCTGTTGCAGAATATCCAGCGATAACTGTGCCTATGGGGTATACTGACGTAGGAGAACCAAAAGGACTGACTTTCATAGGGAGGCCTTTAACCGAATATGAACTATTGCAATATGCTTATGCATATGAACAAACTGCTTTAAAAAGAATTGGACCAAAGAATTATTATTGAATTGGTTGAAAGGGGCTATCTAAGTTTTTTGCATTAATTTATTTAGACTGCTAATCATATTTCATTCCGTATCTTTGCGCCCAGATTTATAAGATTTATGCGCACAAAAACTCTAAAGAAAAATAGAATCAATGTTGTAACACTTGGTTGTAGTAAAAACGTTTATGATAGTGAGGTGTTAATGGGACAGCTTAAGGCTAGCGGAAAAGACGTTGTACATGAAGAAGAAGGCAATGTGGTTGTTATAAACACCTGTGGTTTTATTAATAACGCCAAAGAAGAAAGCGTGAATACCATTTTGGAGTACATGCAGAAAAAGGAAGAGGGCGAAGTAGATAAGGTATTTGTCACGGGATGTTTAAGCGAGCGGTATAAACCAGATTTAGAGAAAGAAATCCCTAATGTAGATCAGTATTTTGGTACTACCGAATTGCCGGGATTACTAAAAGCATTGGGTGCAGATTATAAGCACGAATTAATAGGAGAGCGTTTAACAACTACGCCAAAAAATTATGCGTATTTGAAAATAGCCGAAGGATGTGATAGACCTTGTTCATTTTGTGCCATACCTATTATGCGTGGAAAACATAAAAGTACGCCTATTGAAGAGGTTGT
This sequence comes from Algibacter mikhailovii, assembly GCF_014651495.1. Lineage (GTDB taxonomy): Bacteria > Bacteroidota > Bacteroidia > Flavobacteriales > Flavobacteriaceae > Algibacter_E > Algibacter_E mikhailovii. The sequence continues at coordinate 105,425 of NZ_BMWZ01000004.1, read as the reverse complement.
AATTGAAGCGGAAAAATTAGCTGCAAATGGTGTTAAAGAATTGATTTTGATTGCTCAAGATTTAACTTATTATGGACTCGATTTATATAAAAAACGAAATCTAGCTGAATTGTTAGAGGCTTTGGTGAAAGTTGAGGGTGTGGAATGGATTCGTTTGCATTATGCTTTTCCAACGGGTTTCCCTCTGGATGTTTTGGACGTGATGAAGCGAGAACCAAAGGTTTGTAATTATTTAGATATACCATTACAGCATATTTCAGATTCTATTTTAAAAAGTATGCGTCGTGGAACCACTAAAGCTAATACTACTAAATTGATTGGTCAGTTTAGAGAAGCGGTCCCTGAAATGACCATACGCACAACGCTTATTGTGGGATACCCAGGAGAAACAGAAGAAAATTTTCAGGAGCTTAAGCAATGGGTTCAAGATATGCGTTTTGAACGTTTAGGCTGTTTTACATATTCCCATGAGGAAAATACGCATGCCTATAATTTAGAAGATGATGTGCCAGAAGAAGTGAAGATTGACCGAGCAAACCAAATCATGGAAATTCAATCTCAAATTTCTTGGGAATTAAATCAGCAAAAAATTGGGCAGACTTTTAAGGTTGTTATTGACCGAAAAGAAGGGAATAATTTTATTGGACGAACAGAATTTGATTCGCCAGATGTAGATAATGAAGTTCTAATTGATGCTACTAAAACATATTTAAAAACAGGAGAATATGCTAAGGTGAAGATTATAGAAGCTGAAGATTTTGATCTGTACGGCGAGGTTGTGAATTAATATTGAGACCATATTAATGCTGCCGGTAACTTGTATATTCCGAAGTACTTCTAAAGTTTCTTATCTTTTGGTATTAAATTTAATCTATGGATTTTTCGAAATTTCTATATAACATAAGTTCAGTGCCACTTAATCTTTTGGATGAATCTATTCCAAAATCAAAATATGTGCCAATAGATTTATCTGAATCTAATCAAGAGCTTAAGGCTATCGATGTGTCTTTGGTTTCAGAATTTGGCCAGTTTATAAATAATTATTTAAAAGAACATGATGCTGTGGTAGCTTATGGCGGTTATTTGGAGGAGCGCAACCTATACAAAAGAAGTGCCTATTTTAATAGCCAGGCGAACCAAGAAAGGAATATCCACCTAGGAATTGACTTATGGCGTGAAGATGGTACTTCAATTTATGCACCGCTAGAAGGCGAAGTTCAAGGTTTTAAAAACAATACCAATTATGGAGATTATGGTCCTACCATAATTTTAAAACATAATATATCTGGTGTTACCTTTTATACCCTTTATGGGCATTTAAGTTTGGCTTCTATCAAAACGCTTCAGATAGGAAAAACTTTTAAGCAAGGAGAAAAAATAGGAGCCTTGGGTGATGCTGCCATCAATGGAGATTATCCGCCACACTTACATTTTCAGATTATAAAAGATCTACAAGGTTTTACAGGAGATTACCCAGGGGTAGCAAATAAAGATAATTTGGAATTTTATAAAGAAAACTGTCCAAACCCAAATTTGTTATTGAAGTTTTAAACAAGACTTGATTTTTAAATCAGTTTATTTCGTTAAATATGAAATAGGCACTTCTAATAGCGCCTTCCATATACCCTGGAAATTTAGAAGCTGTTTCTGCACCAGCAATAAAAAATTTACCATTTAAATACGGCTGCTTGTATAGTTTATGTCCATTATTTTGATGTGGCAGCACATGACTATTGTAATCAGCATGTGTGTAAGAATCATTTCTCCAAACTTTTTCCTCGTAAGAAATAAAGGTGTTAACAATATCACCATAATATTTTTTAAGTTGCTCTAGTACCATCTTTAGGCGTTCTTCTTGCTTTAATGAATAGTATGAACTATTTAAAAAACCTTTTAAAGCAAAGAGATTATCTTCATAATTAGAGTGATCATAGAATTCAGGAATGGGTCCAACATTACTAAAAATTGTACCACTTGTATTGGGAGCACGCCAAAAAGGAACTTTATACCTCAAACCTACTTTGATTGATTCGCCCATCCAAGTATGGGTATGTTCCATGATATCTTGAATTTGTATAGGAAGAGGAGGAACCGTTTTTATAGTAGATTGTAATAAATATGGCGGCAATGTTGAAATAACCCATTTAGCCTTAAAGGTATTTTTATTTGTTTCGACAGTAAGCGTATTTTGATGTTCTACTATTTTCGAAACCCTTTGCTTATAATATATGTTATCTTCTGATATGGATTGGGATAAACGCTCAATGAGTTTAGAAGTCCCATCCTTAATTCTGTAACTAGAATCTTGGCTTTTAGGAAGTGTTACTAATTGATATGGGGCTAATGACGTTGGTTCATAAATAGCTTTATCTCCAAATTGTTGTTTAAAAGTATGAAGTTCAAGTTCTTCTAAAAGAGTTTTTAAATAGGTATGGCTATTTCCTAGCCATGTAGCACCCATTTCTATTGGAGTTTCTTTTAATTGACATACCGAATGAATTCTTCCTCCTTTTCTCCCTCTAGCTTCAATGATATTAATGGTGTACCGAGAATTCTTAAAGAGGTGACCAAGTGTTAATCCGGTTAAGCCTGCTCCAATTATTACGATGTCTGATTTTATAATATTCATAAAGTCCAAAGATTTATTGAAACAGGATTATTTGTTGAACGAAGGTAGATGTTATCGTCTAGATAATCAAGTTGGTGGAAAATAACAATCACAAAAAATCCTGATAGAACTCTATCAGGATTTTTAACTACTAAATATTTTGAGATTAAGGTTTATTTCAGAACTATTTTGTTATGTACAGCAGAACCATCTTTGGTTGTTAATGTTAATATATAGATATTACTCTTAAGGTTTGTCCCTAAATCAACCTTTATAGAATTATTAAATCTTTCAAAATTATAGCTTCCAATTTTTGCGCCAAGGTTATTGTACAATATAATTTCATCTATTTCTGTGTTTCCAACTTCTATGTTTACGATGTGATCTGCACTAGGGTTAGGGAATATATTAAATGAATACTTTTCATTTTTGTCAAGACTTAAACTTGACTCAGGTAAATCAAACGGATGCTGGAAACCTGTTACTCCTGTAAAATCAATTTTATAAAAATCATTTGGTGCTGTTACAAAGAGTGTGCTTAAATCACTTCCCCCAAAGGTGCAATTCGTAATGTTTTCGTCAAATGCAATCGAATTTATTTTGGTTCCAGAAGCGTCAAAAATTTGAAGTGATTTTTTGGCAGTAACATATAAGTTTCCATTAGTATCTATGGCCATACCGTCTGCGAGTGATCTAGTATCTGTATTGTCATAATCTGTTAATGTTGCAAAAACACTTTTATTGCTTATTAAACCTGTACTTGGGTTAATATCAAATTTATAAATATCATAGCTTTGAGAATCACTTACAATTAGAGTTTTACCGTCGTTTGAAATAATGACGCCATTCGGAAAATTAAGTGTGTTATCAATTAATGTCTTTGTTCTGTTTGGTTCAGGACTTATGTAATAAATTTCTTTTGTATTGGGCGTTGAAACATATATTCCTCCCTCTTTGTCAATACATAAGTCATTTGGATTAGTAAATCCGTTGGCATAAGTTTCAAGCAGAACTCCTGTGGTAGTTTTTTCAGTTACTTCGCCCCTTTGAAATTCGCAAACAATAAGATTCATGTCTTTATCAAACATTAAACCATTTGTTCTTCCTGTTGCGGTGTAAGCCGTGGAAAATGTGTTATCTGTTATAGAATATATTTCCACCTTTCGTGTTTGAATATCCGAAAAATAAATTTTATCATCTCTATCCCAAACAGGACCTTCTGCAAAACCAAATTGTCCGGAGCTTAATTTTACAGGGGTTTGAGCAAAAATTTGAAGACATGATCCTAATAGAATGGTAAGTAAGTGTAATTTTGTTCTCATAGTTAAATTTTTGTACGAAATTATACTTTTATGAAACTGCCTATTTATCATAAATTACCCCTTGGTAGATATTTTTTACCCTTGATTATTATAATATATAGGGCGATTTTTAAAAGAATCGAGAAGAATTCTTAATTAGTTTTTTTATGATGTTTTGGTTTTACCAGGCTATGTGATTGGTTTTAATTTTGGAGCCATTTGGGGTAAAATAAAAGTGTTTAGCACTTAATTATTTTGAATCCGAAGCAATTTTACATTAATATTTACAGTCATTTGTTATATCCTTTTAACCCCATTCTTAATAAAGGTCTTTCCTTTCCAGGAGTTAAATAATAGAGAATCATATTTACCATTATTAAATTCATAATTAATGAGAATAGGGTATAAAAAAATCCCGATAGATAATATCGAGATTTTTATTAGTAAAATTTCTATTTTTTCTAGAACACTAGTCTTCAACCAATACCCATTCTCCTTTGGCTATTAAAGGTTCTGCTTGTTTGTATTTAACGGTTTTACTTTCTCCGTTCATAACATGCTTTATTGTAACTCTATCATTACGACCAATTTTTGGTTTATCGCGAACAATCGTTTCAATAACCTCTTGTTGACGTTGGGTATTACCTGCAGCTCTATTTTGAGCCGAACGTTCATCCAAGTTCGGAATTTCGTCTTTTTGAGTTTGCAAGTTTTCTTTTTTACGCGTTTGTCTTGCTTCGTGAATGGTATCCTTAGTTTCTTGTGGTAATTCACCTTTAAATAAAAATGATATAACATCTTTATTGACTTGGTCAATCATGGCTTTAAATAATTCAAAAGCTTCAAACTTATAAATTAAAAGCGGGTCTTTTTGCTCATGAACGGCTAATTGTACCGATTGTTTTAACTCATCCATTTTGCGTAAATGCGTTTTCCAAGCATCATCAATAATGGCCAAGGTGATGTTCTTTTCAAAATCGGTGATTAACTGTTTTCCATTAGTTTCATAAGCTTTTTCAAGATCTGTAACCACATTTAAACTCTTGACACCATCTGTAAATGGAACAACAATACGTTTGAATTTATCACCCTGATTTTCATATACATTTTTAATAACAGGGAAAGCAATATCTGCATTACGAGTCATTTTTTCTCTGTAATGTTCAAAAGCAGCTTTGTAAATTTTTGATGTAATTTCTTGTGCCGAAAGTTTACCAAATTCTTCCTCAGAAATTGGTGAACTCATAGAGAAATAACGAATCAATTCAAACTCAAAGTTTTTATAGTCGCTAGCTCCTTTATTAGTTTCAGCGATACCCTCCGAAGTATCGAAAATCATATTAGCTAAATCTACTCGTAAACGTTCTCCGTTTAAGGCATTATAACGACGTTTGTAAACCACCTCTCTTTGGGCATTCATGACATCATCATATTCTAATAAACGTTTTCTAACACCAAATTGATTTTCTTCAACTTTTTTCTGAGCACGTTCAATAGATTTTGAAATCATAGAATGCTGAATCACTTCACCTTCCTTCAATCCCATTTTATCCATCATTTTTGCAATTCGCTCAGAGCCAAATAAACGCATTAAGTTGTCTTCAAGAGAAACGTAAAATTGAGAACTTCCCGGATCTCCTTGACGACCAGCACGACCACGTAACTGTCTGTCCACACGGCGCGAATCATGACGCTCTGTTCCTACAATGGCTAATCCACCGGCAGCTTTAACTTCGTCAGATAATTTAATATCTGTACCACGACCAGCCATATTGGTGGCAATTGTTACTTGTCCCGCATTACCTGCCTCAGCGACAATATCTGCCTCACGTTTGTGTTGCTTTGCATTTAATACGTTATGAGGAATTTTACGAATACTTAACATTTTGCCAAGTAATTCAGAAATTTCAACCGATGTTGTACCAATTAAAACAGGGCGACCAGCTTGAGATAGTTTTGTGACCTCGTCAATTACTGCATTATATTTTTCACGCTTCGTTTTAAAAACTAAATCATCTCTATCGTCACGAGCAATAGGACGGTTGGTTGGGGTTTCAACAACATCTAATTTGTAGATTTCCCAAAATTCTCCAGCTTCAGTAAGGGCCGTACCTGTCATACCAGATAACTTGCGGTACATTCTAAAGTAGTTTTGTAAGGTTACTGTGGCAAATGTTTGTGTAGCATCTTCAATTTTTACATTTTCTTTTGCTTCAATTGCTTGATGTAGACCGTCAGAGTAACGACGCCCATCCATGATACGACCTGTTTGTTCATCTACAATCATTACTTTATTATCGATGACTACATATTGGGTGTCTTTTTCAAATAAGGCATACGCTTTAAGTAATTGATTTAAGGTGTGTATACGTTCAGATTTAACGCCAAACTCTTTAAATAGGTTTTCTTTTAGCGTTGCTTCCTCTTCTACAGCAAGTCCTTGTCCTTCAATTTTTGCAATTTCAATACCTATTTCTGGTAAAATGAAGAAATCAGGATTGTCTTTACCAGAAATGTATTCAACACCTTTGTCTGTTAATTCAACTTGATTATTTTTCTCTTCGATAACATAGTATAATTCGGCATCAATTTTAGGCATTTCCCTATTGTTATCCTGCATATAAAAGTTTTCTGTTTTCTGAAGAAGTTGTTTCACACCTTCTTCAGATAAAAACTTAATAAGTGCTTTGTTTTTGGGAATCCCTCTGTAAACGCGTAATAATTGGAAGCCACCTTCTTTAGTATCTCCTTCTTTAATCAGTTTTTTCGCTTCTGCTAAAACTCCCGTTAAATATTTACGTTGTACCGATACTATATCATCTACTTTGGGTTTTAATTCTGTAAATTCATGACGATCACCTTTTGGGATTGGACCAGAAATGATTAAAGGTGTTCGAGCATCATCCACTAGGACAGAATCTACCTCATCAACAATGGCATAATTGTGCGGGCGTTGTACTAAGTCTTCTGGCGAATGTGCCATATTATCACGTAAGTAATCAAAACCAAATTCATTATTGGTGCCATAAGTGATATCCGCATTATATGCTTTTCTTCGCGCATCAGAGTTAGGTTGATGGTGGTCTATGCAATCAACACTCAAGCCATGAAACTCAAAAATAGGAGCCATCCATGCACTATCACGTTTTGCTAAATAGTCATTCACAGTTACTAAGTGCACGCCTTTTCCAGCTAAAGCATTTAGGTAAACAGGTAAGGTTGCTACTAATGTTTTTCCCTCACCAGTTTGCATTTCAGCAATTTTTCCTTGATGCATAGCAATACCACCAATAAGCTGAACATCATAATGTATCATGTCCCAGGTTATTGGTTTTCCGGCGGCATTCCAAGAATTTGCCCAAACGGCTTTATCTCCTTCTAATAAAACGTATTCTTTTTCGCCAGAAACCATTCTGTCAAATTCATTAGCCGTTACGGCTATAGCGGTATTGTTTACAAAACGCTTAGCAGTCTCTTTAACAACTGCAAAAGCTTCAGGTAAAATGTCATTTAATACCTCTTCACTAATTTTATATGCATCGTCCTTAAGTTTATCAATATCTTGATAGATATCTTCACGTCTGTCTATGTCTTCAGTGTTTTCAGCTTCTTCCGATAAATTTGCTATTTGATTATCGATATCTTTGGTTGCTTCTGCTATTTTAGCTTTGAATTCGGAGGTCTTTGCTCTTAACTCATCATGTGATAAAGCTTCTAATGCTGCTTCAAAGGTTTTGATTTTATTTACTATGGGATTGATGGCTTTGACATCTTGTTTGGATTTGTCGCCAACAAATACTTTTAATACAGAATCTAAAAAACTCATGGGTTATATATTATATGTTACACCTTGCTTTCGCATGGTATTCTTTATTTTGTTATTTCATTTTTGTTATGCCTAAATCTAAGCATTCAAAGATACATTTGTTTAAAGATTAGGGCAAAAAAAAAGCCTCAATTCGAGACTTTTTTAACTATTCTTTATGCTTTATTTAATATTCATCTTCATTCCAGAGGTAGTCCTCATCAGTGGGGTAATCAGACCAGATTTCTTCAATAGAGTCATAAGAATCTCCTTCGTCTTCAATGGATTGCAGATTTTCAACAACCTCGAGCGGAGCACCAGTTCTAATGGCGTAATCTATCAATTCGTCTTTCGTTGCTGGCCAAGGTGCATCACTTAAATAAGATGCTAATTCTAAAGTCCAATACATGTGATTAAGTGTTTAATTTTGTGCAAAAATAATTTTTTAGTTTAAACACACAAGAAAAAAATGAATTATTTAATCATTACTTATAAGAACGTATCTTTTTGTAATCCAAACATCTAAAATTATTCACATAGCCCTGTCTATAAGACTAAAGCTATTCACTTAAGATTTTAATGAGAAACAATAATTTGTCTTTTGGTACTGAAAATTGAGTTAGCAATTATTATGACAGCTTCTAGTCCCATTGCGTTACTATTAATTCTTTAAGTGTTCTACCGGAAACTTTAGAAAAATTATGCTATTCTTTCTCAGGAATCCATTTAATTTCATCTGCTTGCAAATCAAAAGTCAACTTTCGTGCCAACACAAAGAGGTAGTCAGAAAGGCGGTTTAAATACATCAAACTATTGGGGTCAATCGTATCTATTTCATTAAGAGCTGTGGCTAAACGTTCCGCCCTGCGGCAAACACAACGCGCAATGTGACAGAATGACACCGTTTGATGTCCACCTGGAAGCACAAAATGCGTCATTGGCGGTAATGCTGCGTTCATGATGTCCATTTCTGTCTCTAATCCTTCAATATCTTCTTTGGATATTTTTGGAATGGTTAAACGTGACTTTCCATTCTTTAAAGTGGCTTTTTCCGGGTCGGTAGCTAGAATAGCTCCAACCGTAAATAGTTTATCTTGAATTTGTATAATTAAAGCTTTGTAGGCCTCATTAATATCTTGGTCTCTTATTAGACCTAGATAAGAATTTAACTCATCAACCGTTCCGTAGCTTTCAATGCGAATATGATGTTTGGGGACGCGCGTTCCTCCAAATAATGCCGTGGTGCCTTTATCTCCAGTTTTTGTATATATTTTCATGTTACGAAGTTATGGTATTTCAGAGAGCTTTACAATGGGTTTGTTCGTGTATTACTTGTAAATGAGAGCTTTGGTAATTAAATTTTATTGGTCATATTTGCAAAATGTTATAAACGAACATAGGTTTTGTTAAAACGAGACGATCAAATTTAGTCATATGAAAAGAATTATTTTATTATTTCTATTTCTTTCAACAACTTTTATAGCTAGATCTCAATCTTATATTGGTTTTTTGTCAGATAACTACAGCGGTGTGCACGCGGTAATTTCTAATCCTGCCCAAATAGTTGGGACCCCCTATAAATTAGATATTAATCTTATTGGCGCAAGTGCCCTTCTGGGTAATGATTATTATGGTGTAAATGTATTTGATGCTTTAAAGGATGATTATGATATTAATTTAGAGGCCAATAAATACCCACTCGTTGATAATAGGGCAGGGGCAAATGTCGATGTTTTGGGGCCTGCAGTTATGTTTAACCTCAATAGAAACAGCTCTATGGCCCTTTTTACAAGAGGGCGGTCTTTTGGAAATGTTAACAATATTAGTGGTAGTACCATTGAGGCCATTGCAGATAGTTCAACAAATGATTTTTCTATCAGTGAAGATGACATCAATGGTTTAGGTAATGGCTGGCTGGAATTTGGTGTAACATATGCGCATATCATTTTAAATAAAAATCAACATGTCTTAAAAGGAGGTCTCACCCTAAAGTATTTAAAAGGTGCGGGAAGTGCTTATGCAGTAGGCGAAAATGTGACTCTTGATTATGATTCTGAAGGTACAGATTTAGGAGGGGGTGAAACTACAGGGAGTATCTCTTCAACAGGCTTTCTTAATTATGCACGTTTTGCTGAATTTGATAATGAAAATTACAATTATGATTTGCCTAGTGGGGCCGATGGTTTTGGAAGCGATTTAGGTTTTGTTTATGAATGGCGACCAAATTATTTAAATATTGATTTGGATATAGATAGTCCTAAAAACAAGCAAAGTTCCTATAAATTAAAAATAGGGTTGACTGTAACCGATATTGGTTATGTGGATTATAAAAATGGTATTCGGCAAGGTTTTAATATTACTAAGGAAAATGTAAGTGAAGAAGATTTTGATAATGCCGAGGATTTAGGGTCATTTTTAGAGGCTAATTACACACTTACAAATTCTAGTAGAGGTTATAAAATTGATTTACCTACGGCATTACATTTAAATATTGATTGGATGTTAAAAAGTAAATTATTTTTAAACCTGAACACAGATTATTCTTTAATGTCTAAAGATAGAAGAACGGCGAATTTTATTTCCAATATTGTATCATTAACACCGCGCTATGAAACCAAGAGCTTTAGCTTTTATTTGCCTTTAAGTGTAATTGATAATAGTGGCTTTAGAATGGGGGCTGGTATAAGAACGGGACCATTCTATATTGGTTCAGGTTCTATTATCTCAGCATTGACTAGTAGCAACAATAAAGAGGCTGATATTTATGCCGGTTTCAAAATTGGTGTATTTGACAAGGATAAAAGTGATAAGGATGGTGATGGAATCATTGATAAAGAAGATGACTGTCCTAATGTAGCCGGGCCTGTTGAAAATAATGGATGTCCTTGGGGGGATAAAGATGGAGATGCTGTTTTAGACAATGTTGATGCATGTCCTGATGAATTTGGACCAGAAGAAAATAATGGCTGTCCATGGGAAGATACCGATGGGGATGGGGTGCCAGACAAAGATGATAAATGTAAGTTTGATGTAGGTACCGTTGCTAACATGGGATGTCCTGAGGCAGAGGTTACCGAGGCTGTTCAGAAGGAATTAAATGATTATGCTAGAGTTATTCTATTTAATTTTGGTAATGCAGAAATTAAGGCAGAATCAACTCAAACCTTATTGGAGATTGTAAAAATTTTAAATGAATATCCAAGTGCCAAATTTACTATTGAAGGTCATACTGATAGTATTGGAAGTTATGAGGTGAATCAGAACGTATCAGATGAAAGGGCTAAAGCCGTTAAAGCTTTCTTAGTGGATAACGGTGTAGACTCGAGTAGATTAACGGCCATTGGGTATGGAGAAAGAAAACCAATAGCGACTAATATGTACAAAGCAGGTAGGGCGAAAAATAGGCGTGTAGAGATTAATTTGGTGAAGTAGGGAATTAGTAAGATTTAGCTTTTTAGAATGTTAAATTCTAATAGTGAAGTCTTCTTTTGCTTGTTCGGTTCTAAAAAAAACGAATCCCCAGAAAAACGTGTCTATTGTAACGGTTACTTTTGGGTGTTTCTTAATCATTTCCCAGGCTTCTGTCATGCCTTGAGACCAATAGATATCATCAAAAATAAATACAGAATTGTTATTTGTATTATCAAGTAGGCTTTCAAAATAACTTAGGGTAGCTTCTTTTTGATGGTTACCATCAAAGAATACTAAGTCGTAAGTATTTGTTTTTAGGTTTTTAATTTCATTATTAAAATCGCCTGTTATTATTGATACATTGTTGATGTTATATCTTTTTAATTGGTTCGTAGAAAAAGTTGCGGTAGCAGGACAGCCTTCAATAGATGTTATTTTTGTTTTAGGATTGCCTAAACTAATGGCGTGAGTTGCTATTCCTAATGAGGTGCCCAGCTCTAAAACCTTATCAGGTTCCAAGTAATTAGTCAGTCTATAAAGAAGTTTTGCTCTTTTATTACTTGTTCCTGCTTTAGCTGCTATATTAGAAATATGGCGTTCTTTTTGTTTCATAACACGAGAGCCAGCACCTAAGTCAGATACTACTATTTTGGAGGTGTTCGTGAGTAGGGATTTTCTATAGTTTTTCAGTAAAATATAATCTTCAAAATTTGTCTGATCATAAAAACATTGAGTAACGAGGTTATAAACAAAAGGAGAATGCACCCCATGCTGATTGCTCGACCTCAAAAGAAATTTAATGTACTGAATTGTTTGATAGATCATTTAAGAAGTGTTCTTAAAAAGAAACGCACACTGAGATAGTTTTTTAAGTGAACGAATATTTTTATTGCACAATAATTGTGGGTCACTAATAGGCTTTTATTCTTCAAGTTTTGATGATAATTCAAACCAACGCTCTTCCTTTAAATTTATGGTATCAATGATTTTTTGTAAATCTTCAGACATTTTATTGATCTCATCCTGCGTTAAATCGGGGTTGTTAAATTTGCCTTCTAATTCTTTTTTATCGTATGCTAACGAATTTAGTTTGCTTTCAATATTTTTAAGCTCCTTTTCTTCATTGTAAGATAGTTTTAAAGCTTCATTTTTCCTTTTTGATTTTTTCTCTTTTTTATCTTCCTTGGTATTCGCAATAGCAGGTTTGCTATCTTCATACACTCTATAATCTGTATAGTTTCCGGGGAAATCTTCAATAACACCTTCTCCTTTGAAAATAAAAAGATGGTCTATCACCTTATCCATAAAATACCGGTCATGAGAAACCACAATGACGCATCCTGGAAAATCTAATAAAAAGCTTTCTAATACATTAAGTGTAACGATATCTAAATCGTTTGTGGGCTCATCAAGTATTAAAAAATTAGGATTTTGAATGAATACCGTACATAAGTACAGGCGTTTACGTTCACCACCACTTAGTTTTTCAACAAAGTCATACTGCTTTTTTCTACTGAATAAAAAGCGTTCTAGAAGTTGTTGTGCGCTAATTTGTCGACCTTTTTTTAGGGGGATATAATCACCAAATTCTTTTATAACATCAATTACTTTTTGCTCGGGTTTAATGGTAATGCCGTTTTGAGTGTAATAACCAAATTTTATGGTGTCCCCCTTAACTACCTTTCCCGAATCGGGTTGTGCTGTTTGTGTTAGTATATTTAGAAATGTAGTTTTACCGGTCCCGTTTTTTCCAATAATTCCGACGCGTTCGCCTTTCTTAAAGGTATATTCAAAATTATCGAGAATGGTTTTGTTTTTGTATGCTTTAGATACTTTATGAAATTCAAGGATTTTACTGCCCAGACGTTCCATATTCAATTCTAGCTGTACTTCATGGTCATTGCGTCGTTGATGCGCTCTTTGTTTGATATCGGCAAAGTCATCAATTCTAGATTTAGATTTGGTAGTTCTAGCCTTAGGCTGTCTACGCATCCAAGATAATTCTTTTTTGAACAGTTGTTTAGCTTTTCCAACTTCAACAGCTTCTCTTTCAATTCTAGCATCTCGCTTCTCTAGGTAATAGGAATAGTTGCCTTTGTAGCTATACATTTGTCCTTCATCCAATTCCAAAATTTCATTGCAAACGCGTTCAAGGAAGTAACGATCATGCGTAACCATAAAAAGCGTAATGTTTTCCTTGGCAAAAAACGCCTCTAACCATTCAATCATTTCTAAGTCCAAATGATTTGTAGGTTCGTCCAAAACCAATAAATCAGGTTTGTTAATTAATGCATTGGCTAAGGCGAGTCGTTTTTTTTGTCCACCAGACAATGCACCAATCTTTTGATTTAAATCTTCAAGTTTAAGCTTAAATAAAATTTGTTTGTAAAGCGTCTCAAAGTCCCATGCTTGGTATTGCTCCATGGCTTCAAAAGCGGCTTGGTATGAGTCTGCATCATCCGGATTTAAAAGCGCCTTCTCATAATTTGAAATAATTTTAAGAATGGGATTGTTGCTTGTAAAGATCGTTTCTTCTATAGTTAAGTCTGGATCAAATTTAGGGTCCTGTGACAAAAAAGAAACTGTTATGTCTTTTCTAAAAATGATGCTGCCACTATCTGGCTGATCTTCACCTGAGAGGATATTTAATATGGATGTTTTTCCGGTACCATTTTTAGCAACGAAGGCTATTTTTTGATTTTTATGTACGCTAAAGGAAATATCTTCAAAAAGAGAAAGCTCTCCATAAGATTTTGAAATGTTTTCAACAGTTAAATAATTCAATGGACATAGTTTTTTGCAAATAACGGATAAAAAACCAAAATTCCCGTTATTAGTTTTATTGTTCAAGGTGAAAACTTATATTTGTGAAAAATCAAAAGGGCTTAAATGAAGAGAAGTTTTCTCGTACTCATAGTATTGTTACATGTTATATTGTTTTCTTGTATTCCTACAAAAAAACTGACGTACATACAGCCGCCGGAAGAGGTTGTAGATTCTTTAATGGTGATTCAAGAACAGCAAGCACCTTATCGTATACAAGTTCATGATATTCTGAATATTAGAGTAAAGGCTCTTGATCAAGAAAGTGTACAAATTTTTAACCCGGTAGGTGAAGAAAACTTAAATGCAAATGGTGAAGAACGGGCATATTTTGATGGTTTTTCTGTTGATGTCCATGGTAATATTAGAATCCCGATTTTAGGGTATGTGAATGTGTTGGGGTATACCACAGAAGAGTTAGAAAAGGTTTTAGAAAAAAAACTTTTAACTGAACAATTTAAGGAAACCGCGAATATATTTGTATCAGTAAAATTAACAGGGTTACGTTATACTGTAAATGGTGAAGTTGAGAGCCCTGGTTCTCAAACGATATATGAGAACCGATTAAACATTTTTGAAGCACTTGCAAACGCTGGCGATATTACAATGGTTGGTAATAGAGAAGATGTATTAATTATTCGTCAATATCCTGAAGGTCAAAAAGTCCATCATCTAAATTTATTAGAAGATCAGGTGATGTACTCGCCATATTACTATATTCAGCCTAATGACATCATATATGTAAAGCCCTTAAAGCAAAAATCATGGGGAACAGGTTCAACCGGTAGAGAGACTTTACTTACTATAGTATCGACGTTAACTCTTTTAACAACTACCTTATTACTAATTGATAGACTTTAAGTTATGTTAGATTATGATAGTCATAATACAAATGATGAGGGTTTACATTTCTCATTCGATTTTCAAGGGTTCTTTTTTAAGGTTTTGAATTTTTGGAAAATTATAATTATATGCATAGGCTTGGGGTTACTCGGAGCATACCTAATTAGTACGAGAAAGCAGAATATTTACAAGTTAGGTTCACTTATTTCTATAGAAAACGATAGAAGTCCTTTTTCTACGGCAACTACAAGTATTTCCTTTAATTGGGGAGGTGTATCTGGAAAAGTGGGGCAGGTCATGACTAGTTTAAAAACGAGAACCCATAATGAAAAGGTAGTCGATTCCTTAAAGCTTTATATAGAGTACCTCAAAGAGGGGAAGTATCAAAAAATAGACGTGTACAAAAAGGTACCATATATCTTTAAACCGAATATGAAGGCTCCTCAGCTCTTAAACCAGTTTATAGGCATTCGTTTATTAAATGAAACAACTTTTGAGCTATTTACAGAGTTTGAGCAAGATCAAGGAAAAGGACAATTATATGGCTCTAAAGATTTTGAAGCCATTTACAATTTGCCAGTAGGCCCTTATACTAAAACATTTAAATTTGGTGAACCTATAAGACTTCCATTTTTGAATGGCGTTTTAGAGCTGAACAGCCTTGATGTTATTAAGCCCAATGTAGAGTACTTTTTAAGATTTAAGAACTTTGATCAAGTGGTTAATAGCTTTCAAAAGAGCATTAAGGTTGGACCTTTTGAGAAATCTACATCCATTATTGAACTGTCAATTATAGGTTATAATAAGAGTAAAATTGTTGATTTTTTAAATGCCACATCAACTATTTTAAGTCATACGGATTTAGAAAGAAAAAATGCATACGCTACCAATACCATTAATTTTATAGACAGCACTCTGACTTCTGTAGACCTAAGCATTAAAGACATGAGTCAAAAAATGGATAGCTTCAGAAGACAAAATGATATTATTGATGTAGAGGCTGATATGGAAAAAATATCTACTAGTTTACAAGTCTCTCAAACCCAGCAGGAAGAAATTAGGATGAAGCTCAACTATCTAAATTCTTTAGAAGTTTACTTGAAAACAGAAAGTGACTATTCTGGCATTGCAGCTCCGACTTCAGTGGGTATTGAGGAGGGTAATATCATAACTAGTGTCAGTCGAATTATAACCTTATCTACAGAACGAAAGACAAGAGAATATACCACAAGAGAGGAATCTAGCATTTTTAAGAATATTGACCGACAAATTGAAGCGGAAAAAAATGTGCTCATGGCTACTATTACTTCAACCAAAAGTACCTTGCGTTCCCAGTTAGAAAGTCTTTTAAAAAATATTACAAGTTTAGAAGGACGATTGTCAGAACTACCTAATGATCAACAAGAATTTTTAAAAATACAACGTCAGTTAAATATTAGTCAAGCGGCTTATGATCAGTATGTTGCAAGGAGAAGTGAAGCGGCAATTGCAAGGGCTGCAAATATATCTGATATAACAGTAGTTGACAATGCTAAAGATATTGGAGGGGGTTTAATTGGTCCAGATACTTCATTAAACTATATGATGGGGCTTTTGGCAGGTTTATTTGTACCCTTGGTTATTCTTTTTATTATCTATTTTCTAGATAATACTATTCATGGAGCAGAAGAAGTGAAACGTTTGTCACAGATTCCTATTTTAGGGGTGGTAGGGAAGGATAAACATAGAAATAATCTGGTGGTTTTTGAAAAACCTAAATCAGCTGTTGCAGAATCTTTTAGAGCGATTCGTTCTAGCTTACAATTTGTAATTAAAAACAATAATACGAAGCATAACGCGAGAACCATTCTTCTCACCTCTTCTATAGGTGGTGAGGGAAAAACATTTTGTTCAATTAACATGGCAACTATATATGCTATGTCAGGTAAGAAAACCATCTTAGTAGGATTAGATTTAAGAAAACCCAAAATATTTGGTGATTTTAATCTCTCCAATAAAAAAGGGGTCGTCAATTATTTGATAGAAGAACGAAGCTTAGAAGAAATAACAAATGAAACAGCCATAAAAAATTTTGATATTATAACAGCCGGACCAATTCCTCCAAACCCATCGGAGTTGCTTATAAGTGAACGGATGAATACTTTAATAAATGAACTTAGAGCTAAATATGAGATAATTATTTTAGATACACCACCGCTTGGAATTGTTACAGACGCTCAGGATTTAACAAAGTTTGCTGATACAAATATTTTTATTCTAAGATTAAATTATACTAAAAAGGGCATGTTACAATTTATTAACGCCAAGTATAGGTCTAGAGAAATTAAGAATTTAAGTTTTGTTTTAAATTTCTATAAACACAATACGAGTAAGAAAATGGGGAATAGCTATGGCTATGGCTATGGTTATGGTTATGGCGTTTATGGGAATAGTTATCATGAGCAAGGTGAAAAGTTAGGTTTTATTAAGAAAATGAAACAGCTATTCAAGAAAAAATCGTAATTACATAATAATTACAAATAGATAAATCCATTTTACTTTGAATGACAAGTGGTTATATACAATATCTTCTAAAAAGAAATTAATAGACTTTAATTTTAAAGAAATTTGGCAGTACCGCGATTTGCTGCTACTTTTTGTAAAACGTGATGTGATTACCGTATACAAGCAAACCGTTTTAGGGCCGCTGTGGTACGTTATACAGCCTTTGTTTACCTCTGTTATTTTTACCTTGGTATTTAATACTATAGCTAATATTGATACGGGAGGTATCCCGCCATTTTTATTCAATCTAGCTGGTGTGGTGTCTTGGAATTACTTTAAAGAGTGTTTGACGGGTACAGCGGATATCTTTAAGAAAAACCAGGCCATTTTTGGTAAAGTGTATTTTCCTAGAGTTATCATGCCGTTGTCTATAGTATTATCTAATCTCATAAAATTTGGTATTCAATTGACCATTTTTGTCGTATTCTATCTGTATTTTATTACGCAAGGTAGTACCGTAAGACCAAATATGTTTGTCTTGTTTTTCCCTGTTATTGTTTTGGTTATGGGATTGTTAGGTCTAGGTTTAGGTATGATTATTTCGTCTATGGTAACAAGATATAGAGATTTATCCTTTTTATTAACCTTTGGCGTGCAATTACTTATGTATATCTCATTAGTCACCTTGCCCTATAGTTTATTTGCAGATAATAGTTTTGCTTGGGCTGTAGATTATAATCCGATGGCTTACGTTATAGAATTTTCTAGATATGTATTATTAGGAGAAGGGACCACCTCATTATTCGGGGTTGTATATACGCTGGTTTTTGCAGTAAGTGTTTTTCTGTTAGGTATTTTAATTTTTAATAAAACAGAGAAAAGCTTTATAGATACGATTTAGTATGAAGAAGGATGTAATTTTAAAGGTAGAAAACATATCAAAGCAATATCGTCTGGGGACCATTGGCACAGGAACCATTAGTCATGATTTGAATAGGTGGTGGCATGTTATTCGGGGTAAGGAAGATCCTTATTTGAAAATTGGAGAGACTAACAATAGGGCTACAAAAGGTGATTCTCAATACGCTTGGGCTTTAAAGGATATTAGTTTTGAAGTGGAACGTGGTGAGGTTTTAGGTATTATAGGTAAAAATGGGGCAGGGAAGTCAACACTGCTAAAAATTCTATCGAAAGTAACAGGACCAACCACTGGAGAAATAAAAACTAAAGGGCGAATTGCCTCTCTTTTGGAGGTGGGTACAGGTTTTCATCCTGAAATGACAGGAAAGGAAAATATCTTCCTAAATGGGGCTATTTTGGGTATGACAAAAGCTGAAATTAGTACCAAATTAGAAGAGATTATAGAGTTTTCAGGGTGCCAACGTTATATTAATACACCGGTGAAACGTTATTCCTCAGGTATGAAAGTGCGATTAGCTTTTGCAGTTGCGGCGTTTTTAGAGCCAGATATTTTGGTGGTAGATGAAGTATTGGCGGTTGGTGATGCCGAGTTTCAAAAAAAAGCTATAGGCAAGATGCAAGATATTTCAAATTTTGACGGGAGGACAGTTTTGTTTGTCAGTCATAATATGGGAGCTATTAAAAGTTTATGTTCTCAATGTTTAGTTTTAAAGAATGGACAAGTTCAAACTTTAACTAATACCGATAAAGCAATTAATGAGTATCTACTTCTTAATGAACAGGCTAATAGTGGAGTTAACTATTTTAACAGTGATAAACCTATTGTAAGAATGACAAAAGCCACTATTAAGAATGAAAACTTAATATGTACAAACTTTCATAGTGGTGATTCATTAACTGTAGAGGTGGAGTTGGAGAAGGAAACATTAGATGATATTAATCTTTTTATTGGTTTATATAATGAGTATGGCGAAAAAATAGCACATTTTGGAAATAGTTATGCTAAAAAACAAATTGCAAAAGATGCTAGCAAAGTTATTTTTAAAATAAAAAAACTACCCTTTGTTTCAGGACTGTATACAATTAACCTGTCCTTGCACTTAATGGGAAAACCTCATCACAGAGAATTAAGTGCTTTATCATTTCAAGTGGATCCTGGGGACTACTATGGCGTTGGTAAAAATGTAATTAGTGGCAATGGAAATTTCTTAATAGATAGTGTATGGACTTAAAAAAAAGTTTATACAAACTAAAGAGAAGGCTTTTTCATTTTGTTAGAATAACAGAAAAAAACAAACAAAGCCTAGTATTAAATATTTCCGGAAATACAATATTTATAGTTAAACTATATTATTTTCTTTTTGATCATAGTTTCGACAGGGAAATGCAAAGTGTGTTTTTAGGAAAAAAAATACATCATGAAAAGTTACAAAAAAAGCTTCCTAATATTTCAAAGTTAAGAAGAGAAATACATCGCATAGAAAAAGGGTTAATTATACCAAATAGAAAGTCTTTTTTCGCAAATGGCTACATAGATTCAACTGTTGATGCATTTATTAGTACTTATGAGTATTTAGATGATTTAAATAGAAAGTGGTCTAAAGAAGTTCTTGATTTGTATTTTAACGAAATAGGACTGGGGAACAAAAATATAGATTTAGCTCGGTCGAAATATTTAGACTTTTCAAAGTCATTGATGTCTAAGGAGAAGAACCATAAGAGTACGCCTTTCCCCTTTGCAGATTTATCAACTGTAACTATCGATGTGGAAGATTTATTTAGTTTGGCAAAGAGAAGACATTCCGTAAGGTTCTTTCAAGATAAGAAGGTTGAAAAAGAAGTTTTAGAAAGGGCCATAAGCATTGGGTTAGAAGCTCCAAGTGCTTGTAATAGGCAGCCATTTGAATTGTTGTTTATAGATGATAAAAGCTTAATTAAAAAAGCTGTAGAATTGCCTATGGGCGTGACAACGTTTAAGGAGGAAATTCAAAATCTGGCTATAGTTATAGGTGATTTAAGTTATTATTTTGATGAAAGAGATAGGCATTTAATATATATTGATGGATCTTTATTTACTATGGGCTTTTTATTAGGTCTAGAATCCCAGGGCGTATCGTCATGCGTAATTAATTGGCCTGATATAGAATCTCGAGAAAATGATTTTCATAAATTGTTTAATATCCCAAATCATAAAAGAGGTATTTGTTTTATAGCTTTAGGGTATGCAAAAAATGATGGGTTAATTCCTTTTTCAGAAAAAAAAGACTATTCTAAAATTTTAAGGATAAATGAGAAATATACAAATTGAAAATACGGGATTTGTCAATAAAGGTGCTGAGTTAATGCTTAGAGCAATTGTACATCATTTTAAAGATAAAAATACAAGATTGGTTTTTAAAGGATCTCAAAAGAATGCTAATAGAGCACAAAAAGCTTCTCTTAATTTATATTCTCCTTTTCAGTTACAACGTTTTAAAGTTGATTTCACTTCTCTTTTTCCAAAAGAAAAGTTTATTAATGAAGGACTTGTTAATGTTAAAGATGTTGATGTTGTTTTAGACGCTGGTGGATTTCGAATAGGAGATCAATGGATATATGAAGCCACAACAAAAGGAATAATAGATAATAAATTAAAACATTATAGAAAATTAAAAAGAAGGGGTTGTAAAATTATATTTCTTCCTCAAGCTTTAGGCTTATTCACAAAGCCTTTAGCTAAATATTATATGCAAGAATTGTACAAATTAGGTGATTTGTTTTTTGCAAGAGATAATAAATCATACATGGCTGTAAAAGAACTGGTAGATGATTCTTCAAAACTTGTTTTATCTCCCGATTTTACAAATTTATATAAACCACAATGCAGTATTGATTATTCTTCTTTGTCGGATAAGATATGTATAGTGCCAAATGTAAAAATGATTACCCATACTAATGGGGAAATAGCCCAGGAATATATTAGGTTTTTAGAAAAAATTGTTTGCTATTTGTCGGAAGAACTCAATGAACAAGTATTCTTCCTAAATCATGAAGGAAACAATGATTTAGAATTAATAAAAAAGATTAATAAAAATAATTTTGATGTTTACAACAATAAAAATGCAGATGAAATAAAGCTAATTATAGGGAGTTCGAAGATGTTGATTTCTTCAAGGTTTCATGGTGTAGTTAGTGGTTTGTCTCAAGCAACTCCTACGTTTTGTACAGCATGGAGTCATAAATATCAGGAGTTGATGAAGGATTATCAATCAGAAGATTGCATATTAGATATCTTGGATATTGAAGCATCGAAAAGAATTTTAAAGGAAATGTTAGAATTAGATAACTATAAACAAAAAGTTTCACTCTTAAAAGAAAAAGGAAAAGGAGAATGTCTAAAAACTATCCATATGTGGGATAGAGTCGATAGATTAATTTTTAAAAGCTAACGACCTACTAATTAGTTTGCGTATCTAGCATGATGAATTTATGGAAGATCTTGTTTCAATAATTATTCCTACTTATAATCGGGCTAACCTTATAGAGGAGACGTTAGATTCTATAATTAGGCAAACCCATCAAAATTGGGAGTGTATTGTAGTCGATGATGGTTCGGAAGATCATACCGATAAAATCATACTAAAATATCGTGAAAAAGACAAACGCTTTCATTTTTATAAAAGACCATTAAATCGATCGAAAGGAGGAAATGCAGCTCGAAATTTTGGGTTTAAAAAAAGTAGGGGAGCTTATATAAAATGGTTTGATTCAGATGATTTGATGGACCATGATTTAATAGAATCTCAATTAAATGATTTAATTAAAAAAAATAAGAAGATAAGTGTTTGTTTATTTGATAGATACTCTTCAGATTTTTCAAATATAGAGATAAAGGCTAAACCAAATTGTATAAAGTTGAATGCTTACTATGACTTTGTTACAACTAAGATTAAAATTAATTTGCCCACAGTATTATGGCATAGAACAGTAATAGAACCTTTTGAGTTGGATGAATCATTAACAAAATCACAGGAGTATGACTTTATACAAA
The DNA here is from genome assembly GCF_014651495.1 of Algibacter mikhailovii. GTDB lineage: Bacteria > Bacteroidota > Bacteroidia > Flavobacteriales > Flavobacteriaceae > Algibacter_E > Algibacter_E mikhailovii. The sequence continues at coordinate 83,199 of NZ_BMWZ01000004.1, read as the reverse complement.
AAGTTTTAAAGAATAATTATAAAGAAGTTCTTTTGCTAAATATGTCTTTAGTACGAGTTAGAAATCATGCAGATTCAATTACAGGAAATTACTTTTTACAAGACACAAAAAAAGTAAAATCAAGTATGGAGGTGAAATTAAGAGTATTGAATGACATAACTTCGGATACTCCTATTTTGGTAAAAACAGATCTTGTTAAGCTTTATTTTAAGGCGTTGTTTAAGGTGTTTAAGTTCAAAAAAACTAAGCTGTTATATTATTATCTTTTTAAGATATATGGTTTAAAAGAATTACAAATAAAGTTTATGGTCATTAAGGTTGGTATATTGTACTTTATTTATTTTTTTACTGGAAAAGGAGCGGTTTATTATAATAAAATACTATCCAATGAATAAAAGTGCCTTTGTAGTTTATGTTTTTGGTTCTTATCAGAAATATATTCCGTCATATATATATTTTATTAATTTAAATTACCCTGAAGCAGATATTTTAATTTTTTATCAAAATGAAATTGACTCAAAAATTAAGGAGGCCATTGTCAATCTATCCAACTATAAATTGTTTGAAAATGTTTTTCCTGAGCACAACAACATTAAAGGCGGGGGACCAAAATTGTTGCGTTGGGTTTTGCCAGAAGAATATTTTAGAGATTACAAATATATATATATTGGTGATGTTGATATACTTATATTAGATGAGAATAAATCTTTGTTTGATTTTCATAAACAACAAATGAAAGATTTCAATTTACCATTTAGTAATAAAGTAAGACCATTGCCGGGAGGAGGCTTGTCAAAAAGATTAACAGGATTGCATTTTTTCGAAGTTAGGCCTTATTATTATAAACTTGCTGCACTAGCTTCTAAGATTCTTGGTGATGTAGAGTTTTCTAATAATTATTTAACTGGTTTAGAAAGAAATGAGCACGTGCTATACAAATTAGTAAAAGATTCTTTTGGGTTTGAAGATGAAGAAGTCTTCAAAATGGAAAGGCCTTGGCATGGTTACCACATAGGTGTTGTTAGAGGAAGAAAAATCCTAAATAAGTATCAGATAGAAGAAAACTCAAGTCTAGAGTTTGAGGAAATTAAGCGTCAACTTCAAGTTGCTCTTAATGATAGCAAATTTATAAAACTATTTAAACAGATATATTGTTTTGAGTTGTATTGGTCATATAAGCAGTTTGGAATTAAACTGCCTTTAACCTTAAAATTTAGATATTCATATTATACTACAAACGAGAAGCTTTCTGAATTTATTTTTAAGGTTAAACGAAAACTGTTTTAATGCTCTTTAATTCCCTAGATTTCGCATGGTTTTTACCCCTAGTGTTTATACTTTATTGGTTTTTTGCTAACAAAAACCTAAAGTATCAGAACTTCTTAATTGTTGTTGCTAGTTACGTTTTTTATGGATGGTGGGATTGGCGTTTTTTATTTCTAATAGCGTTTAGTACTATTGTTGATTATTTAATAGGTAGAAAATTATCAACCGAAGGCAGGTTAAACAAACGAAAGGTTCTGTTATACTTGAGTATATTGGTTAATTTAGGCTTACTAGGTTTTTTTAAATACTATAACTTCTTTTTAGATAATTTTATAACAGCGTTTAAATTCTTTGGGAAGTCTCTTAGTATAAATTCATTAAATATTATCCTTCCGGTAGGTATAAGTTTTTATACGTTTCAAACCTTAAGCTATACAATTGATGTTTATAAGCGTAAATTAACACCTACACATAATTTTATTGCGTTTACAGCCTTTGTTAGTTTTTTTCCTCAATTAGTAGCAGGTCCTATTGAAAGAGCTACAAACCTTTTACCTCAATTTTATAAAAAAAGAGAATTTGTTTATGAAAAAGCCGTAGAAGGGCTGCGACAAATATTATGGGGCTTGTTCAAAAAAATGGTTATTGCCGATAATTGTGCGGTTTATGCCAATATGATCTTTAACAATTCAGATGATTATTCAGGTAGTACCTTAGTTTTAGGGGCCGTTTTCTTTTCATTCCAGATATATGGTGATTTTTCGGGATATTCAGATATTGCCATTGGTACATCCAAATTGTTTGGGTTTAGGCTCATCAAAAACTTTAGTTTTCCATATTTTTCAAGAGATATTGCTGAGTTTTGGAGAAGGTGGCATATCTCATTATCCACTTGGTTTAGAGATTATTTATATATTCCACTCGGCGGTAGTAAGGGGAGTATTTATAATAAGATAAGGAATGTTTTTATTATTTTTTTAGTTAGTGGGTTTTGGCATGGAGCAAATTGGACTTTTATTTTTTGGGGACTTTTAAATGCCTTGTATTTTATTCCGCTTATGTTGTTTAATAAAAATAGAAACCATGTAGAATCCATTTCATCAAACGTGCCTAGTATTTTGGAATGTATTAAAATACTTATTACCTATGGCCTTGTCGTTTTTGCTTGGGTCTTTTTTAGAGCAGAAAATATTCAACATGCAATAAGTTATTGCATAGCTATTTTTGACTATAATTTATTTTCATTACCCCCTTATAGTATAAGAAAATTAATCTACCCAACGTTGTTTTTATTAGTTTTGTTTAATGCTATTGAGTGGTTTGGTCGAAAAAAGGATTTTGCAATTGCTCAATTAGAAACGGTAATGGGAAGGCCTTTAAGATGGGTGTTTTATGCGATGCTAATTTTTTTAATTGGTATGTATATGCAAACAGAAGAAACGCCATTCATCTATTTTCAATTTTAAAATATTAATGAAGAAGTTTTTTGAAGATCTATTAAAATTAACTGTGATAGTATTTCTATTCTATTGTATTGGCTTATTTGTTTTTAATAGTCTTTTTTCGCAAAGAAGTAGACCAAACTTAATTACTAAACTTGGGCATAATAATGTTAGATTACAAGAAGTAAAGCAATGCAATGATTTGGATATTTTATTTTTTGGTTCATCTCATGCTTATAGAGGCTTTGATACAAGGAAGTTTATAGAGAAAGGTTATCGTGTTTTTAATTTAGGGTCTAGTGCGCAAACACCTTTGCAGACGGACGTGCTAATGGATAGATATTTAAACAGTACAAACCCAAAGCTGGTTATTATCGAAGTTTACCCTATGCTTATTATTGATGAAGGTGTTGAGTCTTCTATTGATTTAATTAATAATGATTTAAACGATTTTAATTCATTTGAACTTGTATTAAAACAAAAAAACATTAAGGTTTTAAATTCATTTTTATACCGTTCTTTACATGATTTGCTTTTTAGTAAAATAGATTTAGATACGTTGCCACTTGGTAAAGAGTATCATTACCATGAAGGTGGTTATATATCTAGAGATTTAAGCTATTATAAATATGAAAGGTTTGATAATGAAACTTTAAATTTTCCAGAAGATCAATTGAAGGTTTTTGATCGGGTTTTAGAAAAGCTAAACCAAAGTGAAATAAATTATATTTTAGTTCAAGCACCAATTACAAATGCAAAATATAATTCAATCTTAAATAATGCTTATTTTGACTCGTTAATGCAAACCAAGGGAAAGTATTATAATTTTAATGAACTTGTTAAGTTAGATGATTCATTGCATTTTTATGATTACCACCATTTAAATCAAAATGGCGTAGATGTTTTTAATAAAAAATTTATAGATTTAGTACTCAATGAGTAAGACTAAAAAAATAGATGTACTGCATGTAGTGCGTACCTTTGGTGATAAAAACCAGCCGTACACCACCCACTTATTGAATAGTATTAATAGTTATAGTAACTTAAAACATATTGTTGTTTCTGATCTTGTTTACGAATTACCAAGTAATATAGAGGTTCTATCAATTTCATCTTCTAGAATTAATAAGCTTCAGGTAGGGAGTATTCCTTATATCGTTAAAAGTCTTGCAGATAATAATTTAAAAGATTCATTAACGGGGCTTTCATTTAAAATGAAAATTAAATTTCTTTTAAAATGGAAAAAATTGATTCTAAGTGACTCAAGGCTGATTCATCTGCATCATTTACAAGTAGTCGATTCGCGAATCTTGACATATTTAAATACCAAAAACATTCCAATAGTATGTTCCTTGAGGGGGAGAGATATATTAATTAATACAAGAAATAAAGAAGGTAGCAAAGCTTTTAAAAAGAATCTTAATTCTATTAATCATATACATGTTATTAGTTCTTTCCTAAAAAAAAGATTATTTGAACTTACTAATAGTATAAGTACATCAGTAGTATACAGGGGAGGAAACTTGCCTTTAGAGGAAAACATTAAAAAGGTGTTTAATATTAACTTAAATAAGCCGATTAAGGTTATTGTAATTGGAAGACTTGTTTGGGAGAAAGGACATGTTTATTTACTTGATAGTATTAAACGATTAAGGGATAGCGGTATTGATATAAAAATGGATATCTATGGTGAAGGTATATTTTATGAATTCATAGAATATAGAATTTCTCAATTAGGACTGACTGAATATGTTTGTCTTAAGGGGTACTTGGAAAACGAATTACTTCGAAAAAAATATAAAGAATATGATTTTTCTATTCAACCATCACTATCTGAAGCATTATCTAACGGATTGCTAGATTTGACTTTTCATAATATACCTTGCGTTATTTCGAATGTAGGCGGGATGCCTGAAATTATAGAAGACGGTATTAATGGAATTGTATACGATATAAATAATACTGAGGCAATAGATGAAGCAATACTAAAAATTGTAGATTTAGATTTTGAAGCGTTGTGTTACCATAATGTAGGGCTAAGGAAGAAGTTTTCATTAGATAATGAAATAAAAGGTTTAGAAACGATTTACCAAGAATACTTAAACTAAATGAAAATTATCATTTTTGATGGCACCTTTAGAACAACAGCATTTATTAATCGATTAGTAGAGGGGCTAGTAAAATCTCATGAGGTTTATGTTTTAGGCTTTAATGAAAAGTTGACGCATAAGATAAATGGGGTACATTATGTAAAGTTGGGTTCAAACTCGAGTAAAATTGCATTTATAAAAACAGCTTTATCTATAGCTTTATCTCAAGGATCCATAAAATTACTGTTCTCTACATTATTGAATATTGTGAAATTTAAAAGAAAACGAATTCAAAATCAGAATTTTAATTTAGCGGTTCGTAAGATTAATCCAGATTTAATTCATGCACAATGGGTGTCTAATATCACTATTTTAGAGTCCATACTTTCTCAAAATAAATATGCAGTAGTTTTAAGCCAAAGAGGTTATCACATAAATGTACGCCCTTTTATTGACGATCAGAATTATAATTATTTAAAACAGTGGCTTCCTAAACTGACTGGGTTTCATTCGGTTTCAAAAGCCATCTCTAGAAATGGAGATTTAATTTATGCAAGTGCTTCTAAGATTGATCATATTGTGCATAGCGGTTTAAATTTATCGAAGATTACATTCAAAGATGCATACAAAAGAAGGGAACGGTTGAGGCTAATTTCTGTTGGAAGATCACATTGGAAAAAGGGATATTGTTATGCAATAAAAGCTTGCGAATTATTAAAAACTAGAGGTATTGATTTTAAATATACGATAATTGGAGCAGGCGAAAATGAAGAGTTAATTTATTTACGGGAGTTTTATAATTTAGGAGATAGGCTGGAGTTGTTGGATGCCTTGCCTCAACAAACCGTTTTCGAGGCTATTAAAAAGGCAGACGCCATGTTATTACCCAGTATAGAAGAGGGAATTGCCAATGTTGCCATTGAGGCCATGGCCTTAGGAACCTTAGTGATAAGTACGAATTGTGGTGGCATGCCAGAGCTTATAGAACATGAACAAGAAGGCTGGGTGGTGCCGGTAAGAAACCCAGAAGCACTTGTTGATGCCGTAATAGGTTTTAGTAAATGCTCTGATAAGAAATTGGATAGTATGCGCCTAAAGGCCAGAGAAAAAGTTGAAAAACAATTTACAGAAAAAAATATGCTGAAAGGCATGGAACTTTTATACAAGGCATGTTTGAATGAAAATAATTAAAACAGACATCATTCCCATAAAGCAGCAGTTTGCTAAAGTAAAAGCGCCACATGAGCTTAACTTGGAGGCTATTTGCGTGTTTACGGCTATTGGATTTTTTCTGGATCAAGACACGTATTGGAAAGATGAAGTGGTCTTAAAACCAGCAAGTATTCATACTATTGATGATGATGGGTTTTTAATTAAAAGCGAACCTTGGTTTACATGGCATTATACGCCCGCCGAAGTAACGTTTGATACTAGTTTAAATACGTTTGCTAGCTTGTTTGAAGATATTATTGATAGACAAACTAGGAATAAGCAGGTCATTCTACCGCTCTCTGGAGGTTTAGATAGTAGGACACAAGCTGTAGCGTTAAAGCAGCTTGGCAAATCTGTTAGCGCTTATAGTTATAGTTATAAAGGCGGGTATCCAGAGGCGAAACTATCAAAAGAAATAGCGAAGGCCTGTAGTTTTGAATTTCAAGAATTTGAGATTCCAAAAGGTTATTTGTGGGATAAAATAGAGGATCTTGCTAAGATTAACGGCTGTTATTCAGATTTTACACACCCACGTCAAATGGCCATTTTTGAAGATTTTGATGCTATGGGTGAGGTATTTTCTTTAGGGCATTGGGGAGATGTCCTTTTTGATACTATGTGCGATGCTAACTTATCTAAAGAAGAAGAACTTGAATTGGTTTTAAAAAAAATCATAAAAAAAGGAGGGGTAGAATTAGCAATTCTCCTTTGGGAAAATTGGAAACTAGAGGGGGATTTTGAATCTTATTTACGTCATAGAATAAAAAGCTTATTAAGTACGATAGACATAAGAAATTCAAGCGCAAAAATAAGGGCTTTTAAATCTATGTATTGGGCACCAAGATGGACTTCTGTAAATTTGGCTGTTTTTGAAGAAAAAAAGCCTATTACCTTGCCATATTATGACAATGCTTTATGTGAATTTATATGCTCGGTGCCTGAAACATTTTTGGTCAATAGACAGATTCAAATAGCCTATATAAAGAAAAGAAATAGAGAGCTTGCTAAAATTACTTGGCAGGAAAACAAACCATTTAATTTGTTTACCTACCATTTGAATAAGACACCTTTTAACTTGCCTTATCGCATATTGAACAAACTAAATCGAGGGTTCAGAGAAGTTTTTGGAGAAAAGTACATCCAAAGAAACTGGGAGCTACAGTTTTTAGGAAACAAAAATAAAAAGCTATTAAACACCTACCTTTATGATAACGTGTATTTATCTTTCATTCCAGAACATATTGTGAGGTCAGTCCAGGACAAGTTTCAAAATATAAACAGTGTATACTATGCGCACGCTATAAGCACACTATTAACTTTAAGTTTATTTAACAAATCACAAAAAAACAAGTAGTATTATGTGTGGTATACATGGTGAGTTTTTTAATAAAAGGAGTTTGACTCCAAAAGAGCAATTTCTTGTTTTTAATGATAAGAATTATCATCGTGGGCCAGATTTAAGTGGCTATTGGTCTAATAGTAGGAACTGTCAGTTAGGTTTTAGACGTTTATCTATACTTGATCTTTCCGCACTAGGAAACCAACCCATGAAGTCCCAAAATGGAAAATATGTAATGGTTTTTAATGGTGAGATTTACAATTTTGTAAAATTAAGAGAAACCTTAGTAAACCATGGTTATATCTTTAAGACAACAACAGATAGTGAAGTTTTAGTAAATTGCTTCGAACATTATGGAGTTTTAAAGACGCTCGACTTAATAGACGGCATGTTTGCTGTAGCACTATACGATACTGCAAAAGATAAATTAATTTTGGCCAGAGATTTTGCTGGTATTAAACCCCTATTTTATAGTTTTAAAGCAGGTCAGCTTGTTTTTGGTAGTCGTTACGATCAAATTTCAAAACATCATTTAAACAAGGACGCTAAAATTGACAAGCGCGTTTTAAAAACCTATCTGGCTAAACACTATGTGCCTGCTCCTTTAGGTATTCTTGAAAATACATATCAAGCGGAACCTGGTCAGATTGTTGAGGTAGAACAAGGCCAATTAAAGAAAACCTATTACTGGAGATTACCTGAAAAAATAGATGAGGCCGATTTGATTACAGATAAAGATGAGGCCTTAGAACTTATTAAAACGTCGCTTAAGGATGCGGTTTCGGCAGAATTGATGGCTGATGTACCACTAGGAAGTTTTTTGTCTGGAGGTATTGATTCACCATTAATTACGTATTTCGCTAAAAAACTTAAACCAGATGTAACAGCTTATAGTATAGGAAGTGATAGTGTTAAGCATGACGAATCTGAAGACGCTAGCGCATATGCAGCATTGATTGGTTGTGATTTTAACATTGATAACTTAGACTCCAAATTGGTTTCTAAGTTTTTCTTGGATGCGATGGCGCACTTAAAGGAACCTTTTGCCGATTTCTCACTTATCCCTGCCTATGCTTTAACAAAAGGAGCTAAAAAAAGAAGTACAGTAATGCTTTCTGGAGATGGTGGAGATGAATTGTTTTTTGGGTATGAACGTTTTTATTCTGTTATAAAAAATCTGCCTTATAAAAAAGTGCCTTTAAAGTTGAGATATTTCTTTTATGGTTTGGACAAGGCATTATTTAGAAATAAGCATGTAAATAGTTGTTTTTTGAGTTCTAATTTATCAAAGGCTCATGAAAACCTGCATTCACGCTTTAGGCCCGAAAAGATTCATGCCACTTTTCCTAATTTGAATGATATTGAGCTATATGATTTGGCATGCTATGATTATAAAAATTCATCAAAAATTTTGGACATGCTTCATGAGATGCGTAAGGCTGAGTTCTATGATATGATGCAAAAAACACTAACTAAGGTAGACCGGATGAGTATGGCTAACTCACTTGAAGTAAGAGTGCCTTTTTTGAAAAAATCTTTTATTGAAACGGCATTAAAGATCCATCCAAATTTATCTTATGGAGCGAATAAAAAGAAGCAAATTTTAAAGGATCTATTAAGATCAGTACTACCAAAATCACCTATTAATAACGTTAAAAGAGGTTTTTCTGTGCCTTTAGGTCAATGGATAAGGGAAGATTTAAAACAGGTCATTTATGATGCCATATTTGAGGATGGCTTTATTAAGACCTTTGAAATAGATAAAATAGCACTTAAACATATTTGGGATGCCCATCAAACAGGTGGTAAAGACAATAAATGGTCCATATTTACAATATATTCTTTAGCAGCATGGCACGACGATCTAAAAAAATAAAAATTCTTTTTACTATACCAAATTTTGATACTGCTGGTAGTGGAAAAGCACTTCTAAAAGTAGCTCTAGGTTTAAATAAAGATCTTTTTGAACCTCATATCTGTTGTATGCATAAAAAAGGAGCGTTTTTTAAAGAGGTTGAAAAAAGTGGCATTCCTGTTCATGTGTTTGAATATACAACTTTAATGAAACCTTATGTAAAGGGAATTATGAGATGTTTTCAGATAAGTAGGGTATTCAAAAAAATTAACCCCGATATCATTCATAGTTTTCATTACGCGGCAGATTATTCTGAGGCCCTTGCTGCAAAACTGGCGGGTATTAAATGGGTGTATACTAAAAAAAACATGAATTGGGGCGGTCGCTCCAAAAACGGATGGTTGCTGCGCTCTAAATTGGCAACGCGTATTTTAGCTCAAAACACGGATATGATTTCGGAGTTTTTTTCTAAATTTAATTCCGTTGACTTGGTGCCAAGAGGTGTAGATATCAATGAGTTTTTTCCAGCTGAAGTTAATAGTAACAAGGATTTTGAACCATACGGTATCCTAGAAAATGATAGGCTCATTATCTGTGTAGCTAACTTAGTACCGGTTAAAGGAGTAGAGTTTTTAATTAAGGCTTATATGCGACTTCAGCAGAAAACTGATGGTTGGAAATTATTGATTGTTGGTGATTATAACAATGATTATGGTAAGAGTTTATTAGAGTTGGCTTCAAAACAAATAGAATCGAAACATATTGTTTTTACAGGAAAGGTCTTGAATGTTAAGGGTTTTTTACACCGCTCTGAAATTTTTGTATTACCTACACTGGATAAGGGTAGAAAAGAGGGCTCTCCAGTGGCAATTCTTGAAGGAATGTCTTGTGGTTTAAATGTTATTGCATCAGATATCCCTGGTATTAGAGATCAATTAAAAGGGTTTCCTAATCATATTTTTAAAGCTGGTGAATTGGATGCTTTAACAGAGCGGTTAAGTATAGCAGTGAAGAATTCTGTCATAGAAAATAGATTAAAAGGAGAAGCGTTTGTTAAACATGTTCACAACCATTATACATTAAAACATGAAATACAACATACAGAAGCCGTGTATTTAAAATGTTAATTTTATGAGCTCATATACTAGAATACCGTCTTTAGATGGCTTACGTGCGGTATCTATACTGTTGGTGCTTATTGGCCATGCGTATGGACATTACTTTAAAGCTTATATAGATCTTGCAAATTTGGGAGTGCGCATGTTCTTTGTAATATCAGCATACCTCATAGTTGGTATTTTGTATCAAGATGTTCAAAAAAACAGGTTTTCAATTAAATGGTTTTATTTTAAAAGATTGATGCGAACATTTCCAGCATTTTATACGTATTTAGCGGTGATTCTAATTTTACTTGTAGGTGTTGGTTTTTTTGAACTCAATCAATTTTGGAGAGCTCCACTCTTTTTAGAAAATTACCACCCAAGATACTTATGGAAATATCAACAATGGTTTGTTGGACATTCCTGGTCTTTAGCCGTAGAAGAGCAGTTTTATATATTAATAGCATTCTTGTTTTACTTTTATAATAAAAGTAAAATTTCTAAGAATGGATTGATACTAATATTGTTTGCTTGTATGATTATTGCACCCATGGTAAGAAGTAGTTATATGATTATTGGAGGGATACCAAAGATATTGACAGGTTCAATTCATAGATCGTTTGAGACTGTGGTAGATTCCCTTGCCATTGGAGGACTTCTGGCTTTAGTGTCTTCCAAAACTATTGGTGAATATAAATGGGTAGGTTTTTTTAAACACAAAAACGGATATTTATTTTTAATTATAATAGCAATACAATTTTTAAACAGTTCCTTTGTAAGAGAGCTATTTGGTTTGAAAATTAGGTTTGTTTATAATCTATTTGGTTTGTCCATAATTAATGTTTTACTCGCTGTAATTGTATTTAATAGTATAAATTTTACAAGAAGGACAATGTATGTTCATCTGTTAAATTCAAGGGTAGTTGTATTTATTGGTATGTTAAGTTATTCCATATATTTATGGCAACAAGTATGGTTGTATAAATGGGATTTTCCTATCTATTGTAAAGGTATTGGAATACTAGGTTCGTCCTTAGTCTCTTACTATCTCATAGAAAATAAATTTATGAAATGGAGAAATCAAATACTTGTTAAAACTAATAGAAATAAAAAAGCATAATATGAAAATTGCGTTAGTGCTTTCTTCAACCCCAGCATATTCGGAAACCTTTTTTCGTTCAAAAATAAGAGGCTTACAGATAAGTGGGCATCAGGTTTTATTAATTACGGCAAAAAAAGATGTAAACTTTGATTTATGTGAGCAGTATGTGCATCCAAAAGTTTATAAAAATAAAGTTCTACAACTTATTATGATGATAAAGGTGTATTTAGGTTTAAGTTTTTATATTAAAAATGTTCTGAATTACTTTAAATCAGAAAGAGAAGAACATACACCTTTTAAACGCATTCTTGAGAAAATATACATAAATGCGTCGTTGCTTAAGCTTAACGTAGATTGGTTACATTTTGGCTTTGCTACAATGACTAAAGATCGAGAATTGGTAGCACAAGCTATTGGCGCTAAAATGGGTGTAAGTTTTCGAGGTTTTGATATTAATGTGTACCCACTTAAAAACGCAGATTGTTACACAAAGTTATGGAAGCATGTTGATGCAGTACACAGTATTTCAATAGATTTATGGCAAAAGGCATGCGGCTTAGGTTTACTTAAAACAACACCTTACCAAATAATAGCTCCTGCAGTAGATAAAAGTATAACGGCCAAAGAGGCTAAGGTAGAACAGGGTAATGCTCCAGTTGAAATTATTACTATTGGACGGTTGCATTACATTAAGGGTATAGACTTATTAATAGAGACAGCGAAACGCTTGAAGGATTACGGACTCGTTTTTAAGTGGCGCATTGTGGGTGGAGGTGATAGCTCTGATTTTGAGCGTTACCGTTACCATATTTATCAGTCTGGATTGAAAAACATAGTTGTTTTAGAAGGAAAAAAAATACACGAAGACAGCTTAATACTTTTAGAACAGGCCAATTTATACGTACAAACTAGTTATGACGAAGGATTTTGTAATGCGCTTTTAGAAGCGCAGGGCAAAGGCAAAATTTGTATTGCCTTTAATGTGGGAGGTATACCGGAAAATATAATACATGGAAATACCGGTTTTTTAGTTGATAAGGTTTCATCGGATGCTTTAATGAGTCAAATTATTAAAACTATAGCTTTACCTTTACAAGAGAAAAAAACGATTTCGAAAAATGCCGTTAATAGGGTGAAACGAGAATTTACTTTAGAGAATCAGCAACAGGCTTTTTTAAACTTCTACAACGCTTTTATCTAGTATTTATGTTAAAAATTTATTTTGATAACTCACATTATGACGCTAGGTTTAGAGGTCAGTTGTTCCCTCTTTTAAAGCCCTTTCTTAAGGTACCAAACTTTACGGATAGTGAGCGTATTGTAACTTATGGTGTTTCAGAACAAGATTATCTATTGGTAGATAGTTTAGCGAAATCTGATATTGCTGTATTAACCATGTCGTGGGATTATTATGCCCAACAAAAAAAAATGGATTTAGCAAATCTGTTTATTAATGAAGTAGCAAAACTTGATAAAATAGTTTGGACAGTAAGTTTAGGAGACTTAGGTTATAAATTACCACTTTATGAAAATGTCCTTGTATTTCGCATGAGTGGTCTAAAATCAAAATTGCCGACCACTCATAAAGGTATGCCGGTTTTTATTGATGACCCATTAAAAAAACAGTTTGACCAAGATGACATATTTCCTATATCATACAACAAGACACCTACAGTTGGTTTTTGCGGTTATGCTGACAATGATAAAAAGGAAGTCATTAAATATACGGCCAAAGAATATTTGAAGAAAGGAGTTAATAGTTTTAGAAAACAACCCTTTGAAAGGCAACCTATATTTGTGGCGCCATTAGAGCGATTTAAGTTATTGAGAATCTTTGTTGAAGCTCATGTAATTAAGAGTTCTTTTATTTATAGAAAGAAATACCGAGCAGGAGCAAATACCGAAGTATTAAGAAAAAAAACTACCCTAGAATATTTTAATAATATAAAACAATCGCAATATATATTGTGTATAAGAGGGGCTGGTAATTTTTCAGTACGTTTTTATGAAACTTTGGCTATGGGTCGTATTCCAGTTTTTATAAACACCGATTGTTTAATGCCTTTAGAGCATATCATTGATTGGAAAAAGCATGTGGTTTGGTTAGAGGCGCATGACAGGGATAACGTTGCTCAAAAAGTTTTAGCTTTTCACAAAGCTTTATCAAAAGATCAATTTGAGAACATCTGCAGAGGTAATAGGAAATTATGGCAAGATAAATTGAGTTTAGGAGGGTTTTTTAAACTACAAAAATTAAAAAATTAGAGAGAATTAATATGCCTTTTAAGTTTTTAAAATATATACAGCCAACACATTATTTCAGATTAAAAAGCCGATATGGTAAAACAGTTTTTCCAAAGGTAGAGCATTTGCCCAAAGCAATACTTGATCGATTAGAGGTTGATAATAATTATAAAAGTAAGTTGGCTAGAGATTATGATTTATCCTGGCAAGCCATCCAAAAAGGATACATTGGAGATGGAGAAACTTATACCGATTTTGAAAGGTTACCTGTGGTTGATGAATATCGATTTATTCGCAAAAATTTTCATGCCTTCTGGGTGATTCATGTATTAGTATTACGCTTATTAAGTTTTAAAAACCCGTTTGTTGAATTATCGGCATTCTTTAAAACAACAGATGTAAAAAGGAACCACATTGTAAAGGGAGCATTTCCTTATGATTTGTATGATACTTTTAAGTCTCCGTTAATTGAAACAAACCCCTTAATTAGTGTTATTATACCCACACTTAATAGGTATGATTATTTAAACGATGTTTTAAAAGATTTAGAAAATCAAACATATTCTAATTTTGAGGTTATTGTGGTAGATCAATCGGATGCATTTGATAGTCGGTTTTATGAATCGTTTAACCTAAGGATTCAATTAATTCATCAAGAAGAGAAGGCGCTTTGGTTAGCAAGAAATACGGCTATTAAAAAATCTAAAGGCGATTTACTTTTATTGTTTGATGATGATTCTCGTGTCGCTTCGAACTGGATACAGGAACATATAAAAACGTTGGATTATTTTCAAAGCGATATGTCTTCTGGGGTCTCTATTTCTAAAGTAGGAGCAAAGGTTCCTGATAATTATACTTTTTTTAGAATAAGTGATCAATTAGATACAGGAAATGTATTAATAAAAAAGGAGGTTTTTAAACAGATTGGACTATTTGATAGACAGTTCGAAAAACAACGTATGGGTGATGGAGAATATGGCTTAAGGGCCAATTTATTTGGGTGTTTAAATATTTCTAATCCCAAAGCAGAGCGTTTACATTTAAAAGTAGGAAGCGGTGGCTTAAGAGAAATGGGCAGTTGGGATGCTTTTAGAACAAAAAATATATTTTCACCTCGACCAATACCTAGTGTATTATACCTCTATAGAAAATATTTTGGAATAAAATCGTCTTTATTTGCCTTACTAAAAACAGTACCTATTTCGCTCGTGCCATACAAGTTTAAAAATAATCAAAAACTATTAATTTTAGGATACTTGATATTAGTATTGTTGTTTCCTTTAATTTTCTTCCAGATTTTAAAATCATGGAAGTTGTCTTCAATTAAATTAAGAGAAGGCGCAAAAATTGAAAAACTATAAGGTATGATCCAATTAAAGTTTTTATCCCAGGATGTTCTGAGACTAATTGGTAAAAGAAAAGTGAGATATCTTTATTTTTTCTTTACTCGAGGTTTTGCTGGTGTTTTATTATACCGCATGGAGCGACTATGTTATCTGATTTTTAAAGATTTGTATCCAGGGATTAGATTGCTTTTTCTTCCTATTATTCTATTGTTTCAGTCTTATTCGAATATAGATATACATTATAAGGCTAATATTGCAGGTGGATTGTTAGTTTTACATCCTTCAGTGGGTTGCGTTATTTCTGGACAAGCCATGATAGGGAGTAACTTGACCGTTACAGGAGGCAATGTAATAGGCATTAATAAATCAAAAAAAGGAATTTTTAGCATTGGAAATAATTGTACGTTGGGCGCTAATGCCACTATAATAGGACCATTAGTTATAAATAATAATGTTAGGATTGGAGCTAACGCTTGCGTTACTAAAAGTTTCGATAAAAGTAATATTGTATTGGTAGGGGTGCCAGCCAAAGAATTAATAGGTTAATGAAGACAACGGGGTTGAAAGTAATACATGTTATAGACACTTTAGAGATTGGAGGGGCTGAAAAAATGGCGATTTTAGGTGTCAATTCCCTGTTTGATAAGAACATCAATTCAGCATTATTGTTATTAGTTGATAGAGGTGCACTATATAATGAGGTGCATAAAGGAGTGAAGCTTTTTGAATTAAAACGAACCAAGTTGCTATCCTACCAATATTTGAATAAATGTTGTGAATTCATTAAGACTTTCGATATTGTTCATGTACACATGCGATATAATTATAAATATATAAGACTGGTACAAGTACTTTTCAATCTTAAAATAAAAGTTGTTTTACATGATCACTATGGTAGTATAGATAAAGAGGTTAGCGTCCCCATGTTTCTTAAAATTTTTAAGCCAAGATATTATATTGGTGTTAGTAAGAGTCTAACCTCTTGGGCAGGACTTAGTTTAAACATTCCCGAAAAAGGCATCTTCTTGTTACCAAATTGTATTTCGAAAAAAAAAGTTAAACATTTGGTTGGCAAGAACAAAAAAGGATTGGTGGTGGTTGGCAATATTAAGCCTATAAAGAATCAATTATTTGCCATTCAGTTGGCCCATGCACTGAATAAACATGTAACCATATATGGTAAAAATCAAGACGACGCTTACTTTGAATTATTAAAAAAGGAAATAGCCTTATTAAATTATAAGGATTATGTGCACTTTAATGACCATACCACAGATATTCAAGGCGAGTTGTATAAATATGAGTTAGCACTTCATACAGCAAAATCTGAAAGCGGCCCCTTAGTCCTCATTGAATATCTTGCCCAAAACTTAAGGTTTCTTAGTTATAGTACGGGTGAGGTCTTTAAAACTATAGGTGAAGAATATCCTGATTTATTTATGGATAATTTCGCGATAACAGAATGGAAGAGGGAAGTTTTGAAGGAGATCGAGCCTTATGATTTAAATGCCATATACAAAAACCATTTCAGTGAAACGAAATATACTCAGGACTGTATTAATATTTACTCGAAAATTATGATGTAATGAAGCTTTTAATAATATCACATACAGAACATTATACCGATAATAATGGTGTTATAGTGGGGTGGGGGCCAACCTTAACTGAGATTAATTACTTAGCTACAATTTTTGATGAAGTATATCATATTGCAACACATCTTGATAGTGTTCCCCCTCCTAGTTCATTACCTTATACTTCAAGTAACATTCATTTTATTGCAATACCTTACACGGGTGGAAAAAGATTAATAGATAAGTTTGATATAGTGTGGAACGCACCATGTACTATTTTAAAAGTATTTAAAACTCTAAAAAAGGTTGATGTATTTCAGCTTAGAGCGCCTACGGGTATTGGTGTTTATTTAATTCCAATACTCATGTTTTTTTCCAATAGGAAAGGATGGTTTAAATATGCAGGCAATTGGAGTCAAGAGAACCCGCCGTTTGGTTATGCCATTCAGAGGTGGTTTTTAAAACGACAAAAAAGAAAAGTAACCATTAATGGAAAATGGCCAAAACAACCTGAACAATGTTTAACCTTTGAGAATCCGTGCATAACAGAAAAATATCAAGATGAAGGTGTAAAAGTACTGGTTGAAAAGGAATTTAAGCCCCCCTTTATTTATTGTTTTGCTGGGCGGTTAGAAGACGAGAAAGGGGTGAGGCGAATAATAGAAGCCTTCGCTTTGCTTGAGGATAAGACAAAGGTTAAAGAAGTTCACTTAATAGGAAATGGTGAAAATATACAAGAATACAAGGTTTTAGCAAGAAAAACGGAGATTGCATTTGTTTTTCATGGGTTCTTAAATTTTAATGATGTATTTAAAATCTTTAAAAAAGCACATTTTTTCTTATTACCCTCCTCGGCATCTGAGGGATTTCCAAAGGTCATTGCAGAGTCCTTGAATTTTGGTTGTATACCTATAGTGTCGGACGTCTCATCAATTGGACAATATATAAAAAATGGTGAGAATGGATTTGTTTTAGACCCAAATACCGTAAATAATTTAAAGGACATCCTTGAAGAGATTCATAGATTTAAACCACATGAACTTAAAGAAATGCAAAGTGAACAGGCTTTAATAAAGTTATTTACATATCAGTACTACCTTCACAGAATTAAAACTGATATTATTTAATTTCTGAAATTTTAAAGTTAGGTTATACTAAATAGATAAACCATATTATTAAATATCAAGCATTATATTTGCTCAATAATTTAGTGTTTTAATATTAATTTGAAAAATAAATTCAGTTATACAGCTTTAGTTGGTTTTCACCTTTTTTTAGGAACGCTCATTTTTATCAATAAAGGTTTAGGTAAAATCTATTTTATTGCAATCTTGATTTATTTTCTGCGGAAGATAATTTTAGCATCAAATGAGGATAAGGATAAATATATCCTTATGGGCTGTGCCTATTTTGTAGGAGCCGAGGTGTTTTTTAGAATGACTAAGAGTGCGCTGTCCTACGAAGCTTGTAAGTACATTGTAATATTATTTTCTTTGATTGGCATTATATATAAAGGGGCTTCAGGACGAGCTTACCCTTACTTTATTTATCTTATTTGCTTAGTGCCGGCTATTTTTGTGGCCTCCATGACTTTGAGTTTAGAGGCTAATTTTAGAAAAAATGTTTTATTTGTATTAAGTGGCCCAATTTGTTTAGGTATTGCTAGTATTTTTTGTTTTGATCGAAAAATTTCAAGACATCAACTAGAAGATATACTGTTGTATGCTCTTTTGCCATTAATTTCCCTAACAACCTATGTTTTCTTGTATAATCCTAGTGTAAAAGATGTGCTTTCGGGAACAAGTTCAAATGCTGCGACATCAGGTGGCTTTGGGGCAAATCAAGTATCAACAGTTTTAGGTTTAGGTATGTTTATTATTGGAGCTAGAATAATTTCGGGGTCTTCAAAATTATTGGTCACTATACTGAATGTATTAATTTTTGTGGCTATTTCTTTTCGTGCAGTTGTTACTTTTAGTAGGGGTGGGGTAATTGTTGGCTTGCTATGTATTGTATTCTTTTTACTAACGTATTTTGTAAGTTCGCCAGGACGTATTAAGGGAGCTTTGTTAAAAAGAGTGGTCTTTTTTTTTACTATTATTCTAATAACATGGGGTATTAGTTCAAATCAAACCGAAGGCTTGATAGACAAACGATATGCTAATGAAAATGCTCTAGGTGTAGAAAAGGAAGATGTGACTACCGGTCGTTTTACACTTTTTATGGATGAGATTGAAGGATTTGTGAAAAATCCATTTTTAGGACTCGGCGCTAGTAGGACAAAAGATAAAAGAATTGAAGAGCAGAGAGAGAGCCTCCCAACCCATAATGAGGTGGGACGTGTTTTAGGTGAACATGGATTTTTAGGTATTGTGATTCTTCTCATTTTAATATTTACACCTTTAATATATAGGTCTCAAAATAAAAGAAACTATTATTTCTATGCTTTTTTATGCTTCTGGTTTGCTACTATTAATCACTCTTCTATGAGAATTGCAGCACCTGGCTTTATTTACGCTTTGGCCTTATTAAATATTACCAATGAAAAACCTGCTTTACATAGGAAATAACTTATCTGCTGATAATAAAACGCCAACAACAGTTGAAACTTTAGGGCGGCTTTTAACCTTAGAAGGTTTTCAGGTAAAAATGGCATCTAGTAAACCTAATAAACTAAGCCGGTTAGCTGACATGCTTCTTTCCGTTTATAGATCGAAAAATAATGTTGATTTTGTGCTTATTGATACCTATAGCACAGTAAATTTCTACTACGCTTTGCTGGTAAGTCAATTGTGCAGAATATTAGGGTTGAGGTATATACCAATTTTACATGGTGGTAACCTGCCAGAGCGATTAAAATCTTCTGAAAAGCTGTCTAAATTAGTTTTTAAAAATGCCTATAGAAACGTTGCACCATCTCTATTCACAAAATCAAGATTTGAAATAGAAGGTTATACTAATGTTATTTGTATACCTAATTCTATTGAGCTTGAAAATTACACGTTTTATGAGAGGCCTATAGATTCAATTAATTTACTTTGGGTACGTTCATTTTCTAAAATCTATAATCCAAAATTAGCTATTGATGTTTTAAAAACTTTGAAAGACGAGGGCTTTAGCTCTAAACTTTGTATGATAGGTCCTGACAATGATGGAAGTTTAGAGGAAACCAAAAACTATGCTGAAAAACTTAACCTAAATGTTGAATTTACAGGTAGGTTAACTAAAAAAGCATGGCATGATAAAGCCAAGGACTATAATGTATTCATTAATACTACAAATATTGACAATACTCCTGTTAGTGTCATTGAAGCCATGGCTTTGGGTTTGCCAGTAGTATCCACTAACGTAGGAGGTATGCCTTTTTTAATTGAGGATGGGGTAGATGGCATATTAGTAAAACCAAATAATGTTAATGTTTTTAAAGAATCTATTCTGAGGCTAACTAAGAACTCCGAAGATCCCAAAAGAATGGCTGAAAATGCTAGAAAAAAAGTTGAACAATTTGATTGGGACATGGTTAAAGAAAAATGGATTTCTCTATTGTCTTAACATTTGTTATCAAGATTAACTTGTTATCTTAGCAAAAAAAAAAATGATCTTGTTATAATGCATAATCAAAGTATTCATTTTAATATCTCTGAACGTAAAGTTCTTCTGCGTATTTTTGATATTCTTTCAATGCTTTCGGTCTTATATTTAGTAAGTCATTTGTTTGATTTTGATTATTTTACCATAACAAAGGAGAATTGGACTTGGGTTTTCGTATTGATTCTTTATCTTTTTGTTTTCGGTGCTATTTTTGAACTTTATGACTTGCAGAAGGCTAGTAAGGTGGAAAAAACAGCTACTAGTATTGTTTTTACAGTCTCTACCACTGTATTGTTTTATTTATTAACACCCTTTTTTACGCCAGTTCTTCCTAGTAATAGGTTACAAATTTTGTTTTTTTATTTCGCCATATTAGTAGCCCTTTTTTTATGGCGATTGGTATATATTAATTTCATAGTCTCACCTCGATTTTATAAGAAAGTATTAATCATTGGGGAAACTTCAAATATTCAGACTGTAGTTGAGACGTTAAGAGAATCTGATCCTAATTATAAAATTGTTGGGTTCATCAACTGTGATACCACTAAGTCTGAAGCTATAAAATTTAAAGGAGTTATTGAGTACGATGCGAATCAAATGGATAAGGTGATTCACACGGAGAATATTTCTGAGATTGTAGTTGCTAGTTATAGTGCCGAATTGATCACTTCAGACTTATATTATAAACTTTTACGACTTTTGGAAAATGGTTTTCCGATAAATGAGTATACACAGGTTTATGAAGACATGACTCAGAGTGTACCGGTAAAATTCGTAGGAAAGGATTTTTATCGTTATTTTCCATTTAGCAGAAACAACCAAAATAAATTATACATCTTTTTTCATAGATTATTTGATGTTCTTATATCCGTATTTGGTTTATCCGTTGGACTATTGCTTTTACCTTTAATTATGATGGGTAACATGCTTGGGAATAAAGGCGCTTTGTTTTATTCACAGAATCGTGTTGGTAAAAACGGCAATGTATTTAAAATTTTAAAGTACAGAACAATGGTGGAGAATGCGGAAGAATTAGGTGCTGTTTGGGCTAAAAAAGGCGATTCTAGAATAACATCTTTTGGCCGGTTTTTGAGGAATACAAGGCTTGATGAAATTCCACAATTTGTAAATATATTGAAAGGTGAGATGAGTCTTATCGGACCAAGACCTGAACGACCACATTTTGTTAAGGAGTTATCTCAGATGTTGCCGTTTTATGAAACAAGGCATATGGTTAAGCCGGGACTTACTGGTTGGGCACAAGTGAAGTCAAAGTATGCTTCAAGTATTGATGATAGTTTGATTAAGCTACAATATGATTTGTATTATATAAAACATCGTGGCTTTTTACTCGATTTAAATATCTTAATTAAAACCTTAAGTACCGTGATTTTCTTCCGTGGACAATAGTTATTTAGAGTAAAACCAGACCAAAAAGAGATATCTTACAAAAAGGGCTATTAGAAGGGGTATTAAGCCTATAGCATAAACTTGGACTCCAATAGTCCAATGCAAAACGAGAAGGCAGAGTAGAATAATTAAAAGTTTAATATACTTGATAAACCAGAGACTTACTTTGTTTTTTAAAAGTTGAGGAATACAGAGAACATTAAGGGCAAAAGCCCATAGTAAATTGTAATTCTGGTGAGTACCTTTATGATCTGTAGCAAACCATAATAATAATATAAGAATACCTATACAACCAGTAACACTAAATAATGTTAGATCCAACCATTTGCTTTGTTTATGACTGTTATAATCTTTATAAGTTATAAAGAGAATAAGCAGACCTAAAATTCCAAGAATGCATAAGGGACTGGTTACAAAAGAACTACTTTTCCATTTGTTCTTTTTAGCATATAACACATGGTTTTGCTTAACCAATGCTTCACCGTTTGGTCCTTTGGAGGCCACCTCAAAGAATTTATAAATATTCTCAGGCAGAAACATATGATCTTCAGTTGTAGCCTGTCTATCGATAACAGAACCTAAAGCCAAGTCAATGCCAAAGCTTCCCCAAGAATTTTTATTGAGCTTATTGTGTATTAATGTTCTAAAAGAGGCATCTTTAAAATCAGCAGGTTTTTTAAATATTATCGTGTTATTGAGTGTTGCATTGGTGACATCTTTAATCTTGGTAGCGCAATTATCGAAAAAGAATTCATATAAATAGCCCCTGTTTTCAGGTTTATAATTAAAGATTAAATAATCAAAAAGCTTTTGTTTCTCCTCCGTGGTAAGGTTTAAAACTTGTTCATAGATACTTCTGTCAAAATAACTATAGATATTATAAAACCTGTTAAAATCTGTTTTACTCAATAAGTAATTAAGTTTTCCTTGAGCAAACTTTAAATAGAAATTTGGAGCTCCAAAGTCATATTCGCCATAGCCGTAAACCACATCAATATTATTTTGACGGTCTTTAATTCTAAATGCACTATGACCAAATGCATCATTTAAAGAGGCTCCTGGCCCCACCGTAAGCACACTAATTTCAGCGTTTTTCGATAACTTTAATTGTTGGGCTACCGAAACATTAAAAAAAAATATAATTGAGACTAAAAGTATTATTTTTTGCATTACCTAAAGATACTAAAATCAAGTTTTAATGAGAACACATTGGAATATAGAGCTACACTTTGGTCTCCAATATCAGTAAAAGCATAATCTATTTGGATACCACTATATTTAAAACCTAATCCAAAACTAGGTTGAAAGGTTAATTGATCAGTATTGTTGAATTGTAATTCATTTTGAAAATTCCCCATCCCCGCTCGTAAATAAACCATATCAATATAACCAAATTCAAATCCTAATGCAGGATTGATACTTGCAAAAGAAGTAGATATAACATCATTGGTTTCGGCAAATCTCATGTTTAAATTTACAGAGGTGAGTAAGGTGTAATCATAATTAAAATCTATTAATTTTGAAATACCGATTTGTAATTTTGGAATAGTGATTTCTGTAGTTTCAGGTAATTCTTGATTTTGACCAACCACAGCGCCTTGAATTTTAGAAAATTCATCTTCGTCAATAGCCCAAGTATTGAATGTTGTGGTAATGTCTCTTGCCATTAAGCCAAATTTCCATTCATTAGGCGTTTGAAACTGAATACCAAAATCTAAACCAAAACCCCAAGAGGATGCAAAATCTCCAATAATACGTCTAATCACTTTCGCATTTATACCATAATTAAGACCCTGTACAGGCAAGCGACGCGCATAAGAGAAAGTTAATCCATAATCAGCGGTAGAAAATAAACTAATTCTATCGTAATTAATGTTGCCCTGCTCATCAATAAGTTGTGTTGTATTTAAAATGTCATCTACTGCAAAGCGAATTAAGGAAAATGCAACAGCACTGCGGTCATCTAAAGGCATGGCAAAGGCGGCATAATCATAATTTGCTATGTTCGCAAAATAACTAGAATGCATCAACGATAATTGATTGTCTTCCAAATGTACTAACCCAGCTGGGTTCCAATACCCTGAGTTTACATCGCTAGTATGGGAAGTCACGGCATTACTCATTCCTAATGCCGCAGCATCTACACCAATATTCATAAACTCATTAGAATACTTTCTAACAGTTTGACTGAACAGGGACATAGATAAAACACAAAATAATGTGGTAAAGCAAAGTCTCAATCGCAATTTTTTTACAAAGATGCACATAATTTATAAACCTATAAACTTCAAATTGCCATAGATATTGTTTAATACTTATTTAATACTAATTAGAGGCTCATCCATAAGGTAAAATACCAGAATCTGTCAACTATTATCATAATAACATTGGCCTTGTTACATGTGTCTTTTTTTATTAGGTTTTGGCATAAGAGGAAAAATTTATTTCATTTTAATTTATAATTGGCATTGGGCGAAAATTGTTTGTTATTTTTACAAAATATATTCTCAATATGGTGGTGGTTTATGCAAGAATATCTTGTTTAAACTCAACTATTTTAAAACTGTAAGTACGGCTAGATGAAAAAGCACATTCCGAATATTTTGACACTTTTAAATCTTTTCTGTGGTAGTATAGCCGTTATTTTAGCTGTAAATAACAATTTTGTTGCCTCTGCTTTGTTTGTTTTTCTAGGAATTTTCTTTGATTTTTTTGATGGTTTTGCTGCGAGAAAACTTAATGTTTCAAGTGAATTAGGGTTGCAACTTGATTCATTGGCAGATATGGTGACTAGTGGTTTGGTTCCCGGAATTGTGATGTTTAAATTATTGGAACTTTCTATTTCAGACTGGACTGTTACGGGAATGGCCAATGACTATAGTGTTCCATGGTTACCTTCCCTAGGCCTTCTTATAACACTTGCTTCAGCTTACCGATTAGCTGTGTTTAATTTAGACGATGAGCAACAAGCTTATTTTAAAGGGCTGCCTACGCCGGCAAATGCCTTATTAATTCTCTCTCTGCCTCTAATATTGGAATTTCAAAATAATGATTCGATAAATTCAATCATTCTTAATAAATGGTTTTTAATAGGCTTAACGCTAGTGAGCTCTTATATATTAAATTCAGGTATTAAGCTTTTTGCTTTAAAATTTAAGACGTTCAATTTTAAGGATAATAGCACGCGTTACATTTTTATGATTTTATGTGTTGTGCTCCTCGTTGTTTTAAAATTTGCTGCGATTCCTGTAATTATATTGCTTTATATATTAATGTCGGTCTTAGATAATTTAACTACAAAATAAATGGCGTCAGGTTTTTTTGCACTACTAGATGATATTGCTGCTTTAATGGATGATGTGGTGGTAATGAGTAAAATATCCACTAAGAAAACAGCAGGTATTCTTGGTGATGATTTAGCGGTAAATGCCGAAAAAGCTACAGGGTTCCTTGCGTCAAGGGAATTACCAGTGTTGTGGGCCATTACAAAAGGTTCTGCGCTTAATAAGCTTATTATTTTGCCAATAGCTTTTTTACTTAGTGCCTTTGCGCCTTGGGGAGTTACCTTAGCATTAATCTTAGGTGGGGTTTATTTGGCTTATGAGGGCGTGGAAAAAATTTATCATTTTATCTTACATAGGAGGGATGACAAAAATCTTCAGGATGAAGCCGGTGATGTCAACTTAAATTTATCAGAAGAGGAAATGATGCTTGAGGAAAAAGCAAAAGTGAAATCGGCTATTTTTACGGATTTTATTTTATCTGTTGAAATAGTGATTATAGCGCTGGGAACCGTTATAGGTAAACCTATATTGTTTCAAATTATGGTTGTTTCAATAGTTGCGATTATTGCTACCGTTGGTGTTTATGGTATTGTGGCGCTAATTGTTAGAATGGATGATTTTGGTTTGAAACTCGTTAAAAAGAATAATAATAAAAGAAGTGTGTCATATTTAACGGGGAATCTATTAATTAATACGTTGCCATGGGTGATTAAAAGTTTATCCGTAATCGGAACTATTGCATTATTATTAGTTTCGGGCGGTATATTTGTTCATAATATTGATTTTTTTCATCACTTCTTAATTGCTATACCCAGTTTTTTAAGAGATTTTATAGTTGGCTTACTAGTAGGTTTTGGCGCATTATTAATTGTAAATGCGTTTAGCTTTATTAAGAAGCGATTAGCTTAGAATAACTTGAATATTTCAATATCATCAGGCTAGAGTTAATAATTGAAGTTTTTATTCTGTTTTCTTGTTTTTTGGCAAACGTTTAGCCTTTTTAAGGCTTTCATTAAGGATCCATTCAATTTGACCATTAGTGCTGCGAAATTCATCAGAGGCCCATTTTTCAATGGCCTTCATCATATCTTCATTTAACCGTAATGCAAAAGCCTTCTTTTTGGCCATAGTCAAGTTTAATAAATTGTCACAAAGCTGTTATTTATTGGTTCAAAGTGCCAGTGTTTAACACAGGGGAAGCGTCTTTGTCTCCACAAAGAATAACCATTAAATTACTAACCATAGCAGCTTTTCGTTCTTCATCTAGGTCTATTATTTGTTTTTTTCCAAGTGCCTCGAGTGCCATCTCTACCATGCTAACGGCGCCCTCAACAATTTTATGTCTTGCAGCGACTATTGCCGTTGCTTGTTGTCTTTTTAACATAGCGTTTGCTATTTCTTGAGCATAAGCGAGATAGCCTATTCTGGCTTCCAAAACTTCAATTCCAGCAATAGACAATCGTTCATGAATCTCTTTCTCTAATGCCTCGCTAACTTCATTTACACTTGATCTTAATGTAATGTCTTCAGTGTGACCTTCATCAGCAAAATTATCATAGGGATACATACTGGCTAGTTTACGCACCGCAGCATCAGTTTGTACACGTACAAAATTTTCGAAATTATCCACATCGAAAGCCGCTTTATAGGTGTCTTTTACACGCCAAACTAAAATGGTACTAATCATAATAGGATTTCCCAGTTTATCGTTCACTTTTAAACGTTCACTGTCAAAATTACTCGCTCTTAAAGATATCTTCTTCTTTGTGTAAAACGGATTGGTCCAATAGAAACCGTTTATATCTATGGTGCCTACGTATTTACCAAAGAGAAGTAAAACCCTCGAATTGTTCGGTTGTACCATTATAAATCCTGGTGCGATAAGGATGGCCATAAATATGGATATTAGAAAAGTGAAATTTTTACTGATCACCAAAGCTATAATACCTCCAATAAATAACAAGAAAAACACAAATAGCATTAAGTAGCCGTTGGCGGGTGTAATCTTTTTTTCTTCTTTCATAGCGTATGGATTTAAAATGATATTATTTTGATATCATAAAGATATAATAAATTTAGTTATATATACAACTTATAAACAAGATATTTTGAATTGTAGAGATTACATTAAACGATTAAATAGGAGTATTCAGGCAGTGGTCCTATAGCAATAAAACGTTGCTTTATTGGATAAGGACTAGAAATTTATGGGAAAGATAATAGTAAAACTTTCAGCTGAAAGCTTTTGAAATAGGCTAATATAGCGACAGGACCTAATGTTCTTTAGTCGCGGACCTTCTTCCTACGAAGCTCAAAGTTTTGACCTAAATATACTTTTCTTACCATTTCATCATCGGCAAGTTCTTCTGGCTTACCTGCCTTAAGAATACTGCCTTCAAACATTAAATAGGTTCTGTCTGTAATGGCTAGTGTTTCTTGAACGTTGTGATCGGTAATAAGAATGCCTATGTTTTTTTTGGTAAGTTGTGCTACAATTCGCTGAATGTCTTCAACAGCAACGGGGTCAACCCCTGCAAACGGTTCATCTAAGAGAATAAAATTGGGATCCGTAGCAAGCGCTCTAGCAATTTCGGTACGTCTTCTTTCGCCTCCAGATAATAAATCCCCTCTACTTTTTCTAATGTGACCTAAACTAAACTCGTCTATTAAAGATTCCATTTTGTATTCTTGCTCCTTTTTACTCAGTTTCGTTAGTTGCAATACGCTCAAAATATTATCCTCAATACTTAATTTTCTAAAAACGGAAGCTTCCTGAGCTAAATAGCCTATACCATTTTGTGCGCGTTTGTACATAGGGTATTTAGTAATCTCAGTGCTATCTAAGTAAATATGGCCTCCATTAGGCTTAATTAAGCCAACTATCATATAAAAGGAAGTGGTTTTTCCTGCGCCATTAGGTCCCAAAAGACCTACAATTTCACCTTGATGAACTTCAAGAGAAACATCCTTTACCACTTTACGTCCTCCATAGGACTTCATTAAATTGTCAGCTTTTAAAATCATAATTGCAATAACGTGAAATTATATTAATTGTAAAAATAATATATTCCGTATAACGGTCTATTTCTCTTGAAATTGTATACTTTCTGACTATGTTGTAAATCCAAGATATTTAAAGAAATACAAAACGTTTCTTTTAATCAGTTTCATTTCTATTTCACAAAAAAAAATACTATTCCTGCCATGTTAGGCTTGTTTTTTTTCTGCTCTTTCTTGATTTCTAACAACAATTTTAGAAATATAAATACTTACTTGATAAAGAATTAGAATTGGTATGGCCACTATAACTTGACTCGCTATATCTGGTGGTGTAATTATAGCCGATAGTATAAGTACTATTACCAAGGCATATTTTCTATACTTTCTTAAAACCGCAGGAGTAACCAAACCTATTTTTGTTAAAAAGTAAATTATTATGGGTAACTCAAAAATTAAACCTGATGCCAAAGCTGAAGATCTAACAAGCGCAATATAGGAGCTAATATCTATTTGGTTGTCCACTTTAGTTGAAATGCTATAGTTAGCTAAAAAGTTTAAAGACAATGGCGTTACAATGAAATACCCAAAAAGTACGCCAATGAAAAATAGACATGAAGAAATAATTATAAAGCCACGTGAATGTTTCCGCTCATTACTGTGTAAACCTGGACTAATAAATTTCCAAAGTTGGTAAATAACATAAGGGAAAGATATAATAAAACCGCCTAATATGGCAGTCCAAATATCAGCTGAAAACTGACCTGCCATAGTTCTGTTTTGTAATATCATGGGCATTTCTTCGGCACAAAAGGTTGTGTCAATACCTATTAAATTAGACGTTTTACACAACATGTCATAAGTTGGAAAACTCATGTCTAGCGGTGCGAAAATTATCGAGTCAAAAATAAATCGGCTAAAAATAAAGGCAAAGGTAGCCACTATAACTACGGCCAAACAAATTCTTATTAAATGCCAGCGTAAATCCTCTAGATGGTCTAAAAAAGACATCTCATTAATATCTTTTTTTGCCATTATATTATACCTTCTTTTATTAAATGATGTAAGTGTACAACACCTTTGTATTTACCGTTGTCTTCTACTAATAAGTGAGAAATATCATTGTTTTCCATAATCTCTAAAGCATCTACAGCCATGGCGTCAACATCTATACATATGGGGTTTTTACCCATGATATCTTTAGCTTTTAATTTTGAAAAATCGGGCACTGTGCTTAGCATTCGTCTTAAATCACCATCCGTAACAATGCCTATAACCTTATCATTTTCTGTGACTGCAGTTACACCCAACATTTTGTTCGATATTTCAATAATAACATCTTTAATACTTGTCTCTGCGGTTACCTGTGGTTTTTCATTTGCAGAGGAAATATCATGTACTCTTAAGTATAATTTTTTACCTAAAGCACCGCCTGGATGATACTTAGCGAAATCTTTACTTGTAAACCCTCTTAATTTTAATAAGCATACGGCTAACGCGTCTCCCATGACTAGTTGAGCAGTGGTGCTCGTTGTAGGGGCTAGATTGTTAGGGCAAGCTTCTTTTTCAACAAATGTATTTAATACATAATCGGCTTGTTTGCCTAAAAATGATTCCACGTTTCCTGTTATGGCAATCATTTTATTTTTTGCACTTTTAATTAACGGAACAAGTACCTTTATTTCTGGCGTATTGCCACTTTTAGAAATGCAAATAACAACATCGTCTTCAAGAATTAGACCCAAGTCACCATGAATTGCATCGGCAGCATGCATGAATACAGAGGGCGTCCCTGTAGAGTTTAAGGTAGCCACAATTTTGTTTGCAATAATAGCACTTTTACCAACGCCTGTTATGATAACTCGGCCTTTTGAATCGTAAATAAGTTTTACCGCCTCTGAAAAATCATTGGTGAGTAAAGTAGTTAAATTTGAAATAGAATTACTTTCCATTTTTATGGTGTCCTTGGCTATTTCAATAATAGATACATTCTCTTTCAAAATTTACTATTTTTGGTTTGATGTTTAAAGAATTTATTATCTTTAGTGATAATGAAATTGAACATTATTATAATTTAGCTACAAAACTAAGGAAAAAAAAATGAGGGGTCTTGAAATACAATATTAATTTGTAGGTAACAATTTATTGTATTTTTTGAAGTTTAATTAGTAATAAATTTTTTTTAAAAATTGATGTTAATAGCAAAAGAAGAATTACACGCTGCACTTAAAAAATACTTTGGATTTACAAAGTTTAAGGGGTTGCAAGAAGATGTAGTTGAAACCATTTTATCAGGAAAACACGCATTCGTTATAATGCCTACAGGTGGCGGTAAATCACTGTGCTACCAATTGCCAGCATTAATGCAGGAAGGTACAGCAATAGTTGTATCGCCGTTAATTGCTTTAATGAAAAACCAAGTAGATGCCATAAGAGGAATTTCAAAAGAGAATGGTGTTGCTCATGTTTTAAACTCTTCACTTAATAAAACTGAAATAAAACAAGTTAAGGAAGATATCGTTAATGGTGTGACAAAACTATTATATGTTGCGCCTGAATCGTTAACCAAGGAAGAGAATGTAGAGTTTTTGCGTACAGTAAAAATTTCATTTATGGCTATAGATGAAGCACACTGTATAAGCGAATGGGGACATGATTTTAGACCAGAATACAGGAATTTAAGACATATAATAAAGCGTATTGGAGAGCACATTCCAATAGTAGGTCTTACGGCTACTGCTACTCCAAAAGTTCAGGAGGATATAATTAAAAATTTAGGTATTGGCAATGCCAAAACGTTCAAAGCATCATTTAATAGACCCAATCTGTATTATGAGGTAAGACCGAAGACTAAAGATGTTGATGCTGATATTATTAGATTTATAAAACAGCATGAAGGGAAATCGGGAATTATTTATTGCCTAAGTAGAAAACGGGTTGAAGGTTTGGCTCAAGTTTTACAGGTAAATGGCATAAATGCCGTGCCATATCATGCCGGGTTGGATGCAAAGACAAGGTCTAGTCATCAAGATAAATTTTTAAT
This sequence comes from Algibacter mikhailovii, assembly GCF_014651495.1. GTDB lineage: Bacteria > Bacteroidota > Bacteroidia > Flavobacteriales > Flavobacteriaceae > Algibacter_E > Algibacter_E mikhailovii. Next base: position 52,304 of record NZ_BMWZ01000004.1, on the reverse strand, counting down.
GGAGGATGTAGACGTTGTGGTCGCAACTATTGCTTTTGGAATGGGTATTGATAAACCTGATGTCCGATTTGTGATTCATCATGATATTCCTAAGAGTATTGAGAGTTATTATCAAGAAACAGGTAGAGCTGGTAGAGATGGCGGAGAAGGGCATTGTTTAGCATTTTACAACTACAAGGATATTGAAAAGTTAGAGAAATTCATGTCAGGCAAACCTGTTGCTGAACAAGAAATTGGTCAAGCTTTATTGCAAGAAGTTGTTGCATTTGCCGAAACATCTATTTCAAGGCGAAAGTTTATTTTACATTATTTTGGAGAGGAGTTTGATAACGCTACTGGAGAAGGTGGCGATATGGATGATAATGTTAGATTCCCTAAGAAGCAGACTGAGGCTAAAGATGATGTGAAATTATTATTAGAAATTATTAGTAAGACCAATGAAAAATATAAGTCAAAAGATTTAGTTAATGTTATTATTGGTAAGGAAAATGCTTTAATTAATTCGCACAAAACGAATGAACAACCTTTCTTTGGGAGTGGGAAAGGAAAGGATAACAAATACTGGATGGCGCTTCTTAGACAGGTTTTGGTTTCTGGATATTTAAGGAAAGATATTGAAACTTATGGCGTTATAAAACTTAAGGACTCAGGTAAAGCATTTATTAAGAAACCTGAATCTTTTATGATGACTGAAGATCATATTTTTGAAGGAGAGCAAGAAGATGGTACTATTATAACAGCGGCAAAAGCGGGTCCGGCGATTGCAGATTCTGTTCTAATGGGTATGTTAAAGGATTTGCGAAAAAAGAACGCAAAAAAACTAGGTGTACCGCCATTTGTTATTTTTCAAGACCCTTCTTTAGAAGATATGGCATTAAAATATCCCATAAGTTTAGCAGAGCTAGGTAACGTGCATGGGGTAGGCGATGGTAAGGCTAAAAAGTACGGAAAAGACTTTGTTAATCTTATAGCCAAATATGTAGAGGAAAACGATATTGTTCGCCCGGATGATTTGGTTGTAAAATCAACCGGCAGTAACTCCGCTAATAAATTGTATATCATTCAGAATGTAGATAGAAAATTACCTCTTGATGATATTGCAGCTTCAAAGGGTATGACTATGGAAGAATTCATCAAAGAAATGGAGGTCATAGTATATTCTGGTACAAAATTAAATATTGATTATTGGCTCCATGATATTCTAGACGAAGATCAACAGGAAGAGATTCATGAGTATTTTATGGAATCAGATTCTGATAATATTAACGATGCTATTGATGAGTTTGATGGAGATTATGATGATGAAGAACTGCGATTATATAGAATTAAGTTCATTAGTGAGGTAGCTAATTAATGGCCCTTTATATAGGTTGATTTCCCCAATCTTAAAATTTAATAGGCCTGAAGGTGCATTCAAGGACGTTATTTGTCAGTCGTTATAATTACATATGAATTTGGAGGCTTTTGGGCCATGGTCTATAGGTTACTTAATAGGGAGCAATGAGAACCAATTTTGCGCAAGATTTCTACAACAAAAGGAATAGTGTTTTTTACGATGGATTTTCTTTTCTCTATTTATATCAAAAAGTCCTTCGGTGTTAAAACATTTTTTTTTCCATAAATACTTCTTAAAGCAATATTCATACTTCTCACTTAGTTTCATATCTTTGCACTTTCTTAAAAATTAGAATCATGCAAGACGGATTATACGCAAAATTTAATACAACAAAAGGAGAAATCTTGGTAGCTCTGGAATACAAAAAAACACCAGGAACAGTTGGTAACTTTGTAGCATTAGCAGAAGGAAATTTGGAAAACTCTGTAAAACCTCAGGGTACACCATATTACGATGGCTTAAAATTTCACAGAGTAATTCCTGATTTTATGATCCAGGGTGGTTGTCCACAAGGGTCTGGAGCAGGTAATCCAGGTTATCAATTTGATGATGAATTTCACTCAGATTTAAAACATGACGGTCCTGGAGTATTGTCTATGGCAAATGCTGGTCCCGGAACAAATGGGAGTCAGTTTTTTATCACACATGTTGAAACGCCTTGGTTGGATAATAAACATACCGTTTTTGGAAAAGTTGAAAAAGGGCAAGATGTGGTTGATGCTATTGCTCAAGGTGATAAAATAGAATCATTAGAAATTGTGCGTGTTGGTGAAGAAGCCGAAGCCTATAATGCCATTGAGTCATTTAGAACTTTTGAGGGATCAAGGGAAAAAAGATTGGCAGAAGCTAAAGCTGCGGCAGAAGCTGAATTGGATAAAATTGCTGCTGGATTCAAAAGTACAGATAGTGGATTACGTTATCAAATTCTTCAAGAAGGTGATGGGGTGAAAGCAGAAAAGGGAAAAACAGTTTCAGTGCATTATAAAGGGCAATTATCTGACGGCACTGTATTTGATTCATCTTATAAGCGTAATGAACCTATTGATTTTCCTTTAGGTGTTGGACAAGTTATTCCGGGATGGGATGAAGGTATTCAACTTTTAAATGTTGGATCGAAAGCACGATTAGTAATTCCTAGTCATTTAGGATACGGTAGTGCAGGAGCTGGAGGGGTTATTCCTCCCGATGCTACTTTAATTTTTGACGTGGAGTTGGTAGGTGTAAAGTAAAACCGAAGCCTTTTTTGATTTGTCAAAACTGTAAGGCGAACAACTTAGTTAAATCTAAAGTTGAAAATTTTTAAAGCAATTATAATAGAAAAGCACCTATTTTGTAGGTGCTTTTCTATTTTTTTATAGTATTCACACTTATAGACCGTTTTTTTTATTATTTAACGACTTTATTTTTCCTTATTAGTGTATTACCGTAATTTCGCGTGGTGAAAAGTGTAAAGCAGACCAATTTATATCCTAAGGTTTTAAAAGAATTGAATTATTCCTTTGCGGATGTATTCATTTTTGATGGTTTCATTATATCAGAAATTAAACAAGGGGTTAATTTTAGTTGGAATAATCATGCAAAATATATTGTTGATGATATCACTTGTTTCCTTGGCACTGATGGGACTGAACTCATTTATATATCAAACCGTATTCATTCATATTCGGTAGTGGCCATAGATTGGTTAAAGTTTTTTAAACAGCAATATGGTCTAAAGGGCTATTATGTAGTTTCTAACAGTCAAATGAGTAAGCTTAATCTATTAGTAGAACAATTATTTTTTAAGGAAAAAATAATGCATTTTGATTCTTTATTTTCTGCAGTGCATTGGGTACGAACTGAATCTCTTGAAATTGCGTAGTCATTCTTATATTTGTAAGTATGATAAATCAAGAAATAGAAAAACTTAAATACCCTATTGGACAGTTTACTTGTCCAAACCCAATTACAAAGCAACATCTTGAAGACTGGATTTCAATTTTAGAACATTTTCCAAGTCGATTAGAGCATCTCGTTAAAGGACTAAACAATGAACAGCTGGATACACCTTACAGAGCGGGTGGTTGGACAATAAGACAAGTTGTTCATCATATTTCAGATAGTCATCATCACAGTTATACTCGCTTTAAATGGGCTTTAACCGAAGATAAGCCGGTTATTAAGGCTTATTTTGAAGATCGCTGGGCAGAGTTAGTAGATTCCAAGACGGCGCCAATTGGGATGTCTTTAGACCATATAAAGGCTATTCATTTCAAATTAGTGTATTTGATAAAAAAATGTTCGTCAGAAGACTTGAAAAAAAGTTTTATTCATCCCGAAACGAATGATGAAGTCAAACTTGTTTATAATATTGGTAATTACGCATGGCATAGCAATCATCATTATGCACATATTGAGAATTTAATGAAACGAAAAGGTTGGCTTTAGATGATTAGATCGGTGCATTTAAATGATGCTCAGGCATTATTAGATATTTATAATTATTATGTACTTCATACTACAGTGACTTTTGATATTGAACCGCTATCAATTGATGCGTTTATTAACAAGTTAAATCATATCAATAAAGATTATCCCTTTATTGTTTTTGAGGTGGATGATGAAATTTTAGGATTTGCCTATGGCAGCCGATTCAGACCTAAACCAGCTTATAATTATGTCGCCGAATCTACAGTGTATGTAAAGCATGGGGCTCAAGGTAAGGGGATAGGTTCAAAATTATATGCTCAACTTTTAGAAGAACTAAAACGAACTGAACTTCACACCGTTTTGGGCGTTCTTACAATTCCTAATGAGGCTAGTGTTAAACTGCATGAAAAATTCGGGTTTAAAAATGTAGCTCTGTTAAAAGAAGTAGGCTTCAAATTTGAGGCATGGCAAAATGTTGGCATTTGGCAGTTACATTTGCGCTAATTTTTCCACTTTATGTTACAGCCAATACTAGGTTTTTGATTGACCGTATTTTGTTTATTCTCTAGTAGGCAATCTAAAGCATGTCTTAAGTCTTTTCCGTTCACAGGCAGATTATTGCCAGGTCTGGAATCATCAAGTTGCCCCCTATAAACTAATTCCAAATCCTTATCAAAAATATAAAAATCTGGTGTACATGCCGCATTATAGGCGTTCGCTACTTCCTGGGTTTCATCGTATAAATATGGAAACGCATAGTTCTCAACTTCTGCATGCACTTTCATTTTATCAGGTGAATCTTGTGGATAATTAATAGCATCATTACTTGAAATAGCCACAAATGAAATACCTTTTGAAATATAGTCATTAGATAATGCAACCAGTTCTTTATTAACATGAATCACGAAAGGGCAGTGGTTGCATATAAACATAATGACTGTGCCTATATTGCCTTTTAGATCGTTTAGACTCACATGTTCTCCTGATACTGTATCTTGTAAATTAAAATGAGGTGCTTTTGTTCCAAGAGGAAGCATATTTGATTGTGTACGTGCCATAGTTTAGAATTTTATTCAAAGTTCGTGATTATTTGTATTTTTAAGCAATGCAAGATATAATATCTTTTGAAGAATTTAAGAAAATAGACTTTAGGGTAGGCACTATTCTTGAAGTTTATGACTTTCCAGAAGCCAGAAAGCCAGCCTATAAAATGACCATTGACTTTGGTCCATTGGGCATCAAAAAGACCTCCGCTCAAATTACCACACTTTATAAAAAAGAGGATTTGGTTCAAAGACAGATTATAGCAATAGTCAACTTTCCAAGAAAACAAATTGGTAAATATATGAGTGAATGTTTGGTTTTGGGAGCAGTAGATGGCAAAAAGGTTATACTTTTGAAGCCGAATTCAGAAGTAAAAAATGGAACCCCGGTAAATTGATTTATGCAAGAATTAGATAAGGTTAGAATTAACTTTGACAGTAATGGTTTATGGGTTTTAAATATAGCCTTAGGTATAGTAATGTTTGGCGTGGCATTAGGGATAACTTTTGATGATTTTAGTGCGCTAAGAAAACAACCAAAACCAGTTTTAATTGGTGTTTTAAGTCAATTCGTTTTATTGCCATTTATTACATTCATTTTGGTCGTTTTATTACAACCACAACCAAGTATTGCCTTAGGAATGTTTATGGTTGCAGCCTGCCCAGGAGGTAATATTTCTAATTTTATGACACATATGGCAAAAGGTAATACGGCGCTTTCAATTAGCCTAACTGCCATCGCAACATTTTTAGCGATAGTAATGACACCCTTTAATTTTCAGTTTTACAGCGGCTTGTATGGGCCTACCGCTGAAATATTACGTACTGTTCAATTGAATTCATATGAGCTAATTAAGCTAGTTGTTTTGATTTTGGGGATTCCTTTGATTTTAGGCATGTTATTGAGATATAAATATGAATTGTTGGCTTTAAGAATATCGAAGGTCTTGAAGCCTTTGTCTATACTTATTTTTGTCGCGATTGTTATTATTGCCTTTTCCAAAAACCTGGATGTTTTTAATACTTATATTCACCATGTTTTAACTATTGGAATATTACATAATATTATAGCTATTCTTTTAGGATATTCGGTTGCCCGATTATTTTGTTTGTCTTTTAAAAACAGAAAAACCTTAGCCATAGAAACAGGTATTCAAAATTCAGGACTTGGTTTATTACTGATTTTTACTTTTTTTGATGGTTTAGGAGGCATGGCTATTTTAGCTGCCTTTTGGGGTATTTGGCACATTATTTCTGGGTTATTATTAGCGCTATATTGGTCTAACAAAAATGAAGTAAAGTGAAAATTATTTGGTTGACTTTTATTAAATCCTATGTGAGTCTGGGATTATTCTTCTACTTTAAGAAAATACACGTTTTTGATGTGGCTCATATTCCTAAAAAACAACCGGTTTTACTTTTAAGTAATCACCAAAATGCTTTGCTAGATGCCTTAATTATAGCTGTAAAATGTGACCGTTTTGCTTATTTTTTGACCAGAGCAGCAGTATTTAATAAGCCTGTCATAACTGCAGTTTTAAAAAGTTTACAAATGTTGCCAGTATATAGGATTCGAGATGGTTGGAGTAATTTATCCAATAATAATGTCATTTTTGAGACTTGTTCTAAATTGTTGAATAATAATGAAACGGTTGTTATATTTCCAGAGGGCAATCATAATTTAAAAAGAACAGTAAGACCGTTAAGTAAGGGGTTTACACGTATTATAATGGATACTTTAGAGAAATATCCCAATATCAATTTACAGTTGGTTCCTGTCGGGTTAAACTTTAGGAATCCCAGTAAATTCCCGGATGAATGTGCTATTTATTTTGGAGAGCCCATTCAGGCAAAAGATTATATGGTTAAGAATAGGAACAATGGCGTAGCAGAGCTGAAAACAAAAGTGCAATTTGAAATTTCTAACTTAACAACACATATTCCTAATGATGACTATAAAAATAAACTTGAAAGATTAGAGGCATTACGGGTTGATTTTCTGGATCCACATCGCGTAAATCAATGTTTGGCGTCAAATTTTGTTAATTGTACGGTTGGAAAAAAGAATAGCTTAAGTACACTCAGTAAAATATTTAAGTTTTTACTAATATGTAATACACTACCGCCGTACCTAATTTGGAAGTTTATTGCTGAACCGAAAGTTAAGGAAAAGGAGTTTCTGTCTACGTTTAGGTTCGCCATGGCTATTACCATATTTCCACTTTATCTGCTTATTGTATTCATGGTTCTAGGTTCAATAGTTGGCTTTGGGGCTATATTGCCGTATATAGTATTCGTTTTATTATTGGCACTAGGAACCATAAAGTTATAGTTGTTTTCTGAAGTATGCCCGAGGTATTTGAAGCCTGTTAGATTGTTTCGAATCATTAGTGGTTTTTTATTAATAGCAATTTTGAAGTGAATCTATAGGCAAAAAAAAACCGTTACATACTGATGCAACGGTTTTTAGTAATATTTATGTTTTAATTAGATATCATCAAAATCAATATCCGTGAAACTTTCAGGTGTTTTTGTTTTAACTTCAGCTACAACCTCATCTTCATTAGTATTATAGTCTTTCTTGAAATCTTTTTGATGACGTTCACTTATAACCTCATCGCCTTTTTCATTAATGATATAGTCAGTCATTTCAGCAAGAATCTCTTTAAATTCTGAAAAGTCTTCTTTGTAAATATATATTTTATGCTTTTTGTAATGAAATGATCCGTCATCATTAGTGAATTTTTTACTTTCTGTAATCGTTAAGTAATAATCCTCTGCCTTTGTAGCTCTTACATCAAAAAAATAAGTGCGACGTCCTGCTCTTAATACTTTTGAAAAAATTTCCTCTTTCTCCATCATACCGTTATTATACATAGTTGAATTTTAGTTTAAACAATTTCATTTGTTTATCAAAAATCCATAAAAAAACGTAACTAAACAACAATTTTTATAGTTTCTTTTTAAAACATTGATTTTACTAATTGTTTATTAAATGTAATTTTTTGTAAAATATTATTGGACAATAGGTTATGTTTATTTCGATGTGTTTTCGCTTAATTGTTTTAAATAAAGGTCTTTGTAATAGCCATCAATAGTAATCAGTTTCTCATGGGTACCTTCTTGCACAATTTCGCCATCTTCTAATACAATAATTTTGTCAGCATTTTTAGCTGAAGAGACCCTGTGACTAACAATAATAGACGTTCTACCCTTTGAAATTTTATTAAGATTCGTAAGGATTTTTTCTTCAGTCTCAGTGTCAACAGCAGATAGACAATCATCAAATAAAAGAATTTTAGGCGATTTAAGAATGGCCCTTGCTATGGATACACGTTGTTTTTGTCCACCCGAAAGTGTAATACCACGCTCGCCGAGAACAGTATCATAACCTTTATTAAACTTAATGATGTTTTTGTGTACTTGGGCATTTTTAGCTGCTGCAATGACTTCATCATCCGTAGCATCTTGATTACCAAATTTAATATTAACTTTTATGCTATCTGAAAATAAAAAGGCATCTTGAGGCACATATCCAATACTATTTCTTAATTCGTTTAAATTAAGTTGATCAATTGCCGTATGATTGACCACAATTGAACCTTTATCCACATCATAAAGTCTACCAATTAAATCAAGAATAGTAGATTTTCCAGACCCAGTTTTTCCTAATATAGCTATGGTTTCACCTTGTTTAATATCAAAACTAACACCTTTTAATGCTAGAATGTTGGTGTCATCATATGTAAAGTAAACATCTCTAAAACTTATATCACCTGTTATTTCTGTATGCGTTTTTGTATTGTTTTTAATCTCGGGCTCTATTTTTAAAAACTCATTAATTCTTTTTTGTGAAGCTTCCGCTTGTTGCACGATAGATGTTACCCAGCCAACGGTAGCCACTGGCCAAGTAAGCATGTTTACATATATTATAAATTCAGCTATAGTACCAATGCTTTCTATTTCCCCATTTATGTATTGTGTACCACCTACATAAATGACAAGTAAATTACTGGTGCCAATAAGTAAAATCATCATAGGGAAAAACCACGCTTGTACTTTGGTGAGGTCTATTTGTTTTTCTTTACTTTCGGCCGCTAATGTTTTAAAGTTAACCGAGGTTTGCGGTTCAATACCGTAGGCTTTTATAACCGATATCCCACTAAAAGATTCTTGAGTAAATGTAGATAGTTTTGATAGATACTCCTGCACTATGGTACTACGCTTATGTATTTCCTTGCTTAATTTGTAAATTATAACAGAAAGAATAGGTAATGGTAGTATGGTGTAAAGTGTCAATTTTGGCGACGCACTAATCATATAAATAATGACTATAACAAACAGAGCAATAGTATTAATACTATACATAATGGCTGGTCCTGCATACATTCTTACCCTACCAACATCTTCAGTGATTCTATTCATTAAATCTCCTGTTCTGTTTTTTTTGTAAAAATTTAAGGAGAGTTTTTGATATTGTTCATAAATCTCATTCTTTAGATCAAACTCAATATAACGAGACACGTTAATAATGGTTTGCCTCATAAAAAAGGTGAGAATACCACCAATGATTGCAGCTCCAATTATTAATAATATAACTTCCATTAATTCAGATTTCACGGTAGCTATAGAAATATCGTCCTTAAAATAAGTTTCAATAATTACAAAGATTTCTTTTACATATCTTGGTGTATACAACAAAAATATTCTGGCCACAATGGTAATAATGATACCAATAATAAGATGTGTTTTATATTTTAAGAAGTATTTATTTAAATGCCGTAATTCTATCATTTATTCGATTGTAAAAAGAAGGACAAATATAGGGCATAATTGATAAGTATGTTTATTGAACGGAACTGCTATTTGTTAAAAATAGCTTAAAGTATAGCGGTTACAATAAAATGAATAATTAGCTAAATATTTTTAAATATAGTGTTATTTTTGCGCCAGAATAAATGAAATACTTTTAGTTTTTTTTAATTAAAGTTCTTTGTAATGATGTTAAACAGACGACATATTCGTGTAAAAGTAATGCAAACTTTATATGCTTTTAAAGGCAGTGAGAGTGATGATTTAGCAAAAGATCAGAGGTTTTTACTTTTTAGTATAGACAATATGTATAATTTGTATCTTTTATTATTATCACTATTAATTGAAGTACAGAAAAGAGCTGAAAACGACTTAAAAAAGAAACAAAACAAACACCTAGCAACTAAAGAGGATAAAGATCCCAATAAAAAGTTTGTTAATAACCAATTACTTGCACTTTTAAAGGATAATCAAGGTTTAAAGGAACAATTGGAGACACACAAAATATTCAACTGGGAATTAGATGGGGAATATGTGGATGTGATTTTTAAGGCTATTGTGGCTAGTGAATTGTATAGTGAATACATGGAAACTAGAGTGTCTGATTTTAAGGAAGATAAAGATTTTGTTGTAGATATATTTAAAGAGATTATTGCACCAAATGATAAACTCTATGATTATCTAGAAGATAAGAACCTAACTTGGTTAGATGATCTGCCTACTGTAAATACTACAATTTTGAAACTTTTGAGGAAAGCTAAAGCATCAACTGTTGATAGCTATTTTATACCTAAATTATATAAAGACATTGAGGATAAGCAGTTTGCTATTGATTTATTTAGAAAAACGCTTTTAAACAGAACAGCCCTAAATAAGGAGATAGAACAAAAAACAAAAAACTGGGATGCCGAGCGTATTGCTAATGTTGATTATGTGCTTTTACAAATGGCCATATGCGAATTGAAAAACTTTCCATCTATCCCTGTAAAGGTTACCATTAATGAGTATCTAGAAATTTCAAAAGAATATTCAACACCAAAGAGTAGCATCTTTATTAATGGAATCTTGGATAAAATTGTTAAAGAATATGAAGCCTCAGGCGAATTAAATAAGATAGGTAGAGGTTTAATGTAAAATTCTGTTAAGAACAATACAAAAATTTTTAATAGACCAAATAATTCCTATTTTTACCAACGAAAAATTTAAAATTTAAGACCATGAACAAATTAATTTTAGGATTAGGTGCCTTATGTTTAGTTGCCTTTACCTCATGTAAAGAAAATGCAGCAAAAAAAATCGAAGCAAGTAATGTGGCAGCAGCAGCTGAGCGTGATGCAAGTGCTTCTAAATTTCCAGTTATTGAATTTGACAAAAAGGAACATGATTTTGGAGAAATAGAATCTAGAGCTGCAGTAGAGACTACCTTTAGCTATACTAATTCTGGTGATGCACCATTAGTAATTACTGATATTAAAAGTTCTTGTGGATGTACAGTTCCTCAAGATTGGAGCAGAGAGCCATTAGCACCTGGAGCATCTGGAAAATTTACGGTTAAATTTAATGGTAGTGGATCTAATAAAATAACAAAAACAATTACTGTTACGGCCAATACAGAAAAAGGTTCAGAGGTAGTTAAAATTACGGCTTTTGTTAAGCCAGACCCGAACAAAGCAAAACCAACAAGCTAAAAGCTAAATTTAAATTAAAATGGGAGAAGGAATAGGTAGTTTATTGCCGTTTGTATTAATGTTTGTAGTAGTGTATTTCTTTATGATTGCACCACAAATGAAAAGAGCAAAAAAAGAAAAGAAATTTGCGGCTGAATTAAAACGCGGTGATAGAGTGATAACTAAAAGTGGTTTGCATGGCAAGATTGCTGAGTTAAATGATAAAGATAATAGCTGTGTTATTGAGACTATGGCAGGAAAACTTAAATTTGACAAGTCCTCAATTTCAATGGAAATGAGTACAAAACTCAATGCGCCAGCTAAGTAATAATTAACCTTAGGTTAGAAACAAAAAGAGCTTCCAATTATGGAAGCTCTTTTTGTTTTTATATTAACTCTAGAAATGTATTAAAACAGACCATCAATGGATAAGTACCGTTCTCCAGTGTCATAATTCATGGTAAGAATAACATCTGTTGATTTAAAATCGGATAGTTTTTTTCTAACAGCAGCCAAGGATGCCCCTGAAGAAATTCCTACTAAAATACCTTCTGTTTTTGCTATGTTTTGAACTTCAGAAAACGCCTCTTCTTTAGTTATAGGTATAGCACCATCCAAGGTCTCTCTATTTAATACTTCTGGAAAGAAGCCCGGACCAATACCTTGAAGTGGGTGAGGACCAGCCTCACCGCCTGAAAGGACTGCTGAATCCTTTGGCTCAACGGCAAATACTTTTAAATTAGGAAAGGTCGCTTTTAAAACTTCAGACATACCTGTAATATGTCCCCCTGTTCCTACACCAGTGATTAAATAGTCAAGGCCGGTTGAGAAATCTTTTAGTACTTCTTTTGCTGTGGTCTGCCTATGAATTTCTGGGTTAGCCTGATTAGTAAATTGGGAAGGCATCCAAGCATTTTTATTATTTTCTACCAGTTCATTGGCCTTTGCTATGGTACCTCCAAGACCTTCTTCCTTAGGCGTTAAAACAAGGTTTGCCCCATAGGCGGCCATGAGAGCGCGTCTTTCAATAGACATTGATTCAGGCATAACCAAAGTAAGCTTGTATCCTTTAACAGCGCATACCATAGCTAAACCCACCCCTGTATTACCAGATGTAGGTTCAATAATGTCCGTCTTTTTTGATATCAATTCCTTTTTTTCAGCATCTTCAATCATGGCAAGGGCTATTCTATCTTTTATACTACCTCCAGGATTCGATTTTTCTAGTTTCATCCAAACATTGGCATCTGGAAATAATTTACTTAACCTTACTGTCGGCGTGTTTCCAACGTTTTCAAGAATATTATTTAGTTTCATTGTTATATTTTTTAATTAACAGTTTTTGTACTTGTCGTATAGTCCCTTAGATGCACTAATCAAAGGAATAATTTTGCTTATTCTATTTTGCTTTGTAGATTCTCGTTTAGCCGTCATAATATATTCACAATACTCTCTTTGTTTTGAGTTTGACAAGGATTCAAAACAATTGTTCAATGTTTTATCAGAGTTAAGCATTGTTTGAAGTTCAGATGGTATGACAACTTGCTTTTTTGTGCGGTCAGGTTTTATCTCCTTATTTAGTTTTTGATTTTGAATGGCTTCAAGTATATAGGTGTTTATAATGTTGGTATTTATATCCTCAATTGAGTTAAAACGTATTTGACGCATGGCTTTTGTTTTTCCTTCCTCAATATTTTTTATTAGGTTATATGGGTCTGTTAAAAAGACCCCATTAAAAAAACAGATGGCCAAGTGATTTTTGAAAGCCCCTAAACTAATTACATTTTTATTATTAATAGAATACTCTGGGGCACCCCATTTAATATGCTCCTTTAATTCAGTCTTAAGTATTACCGCGCGCAAAAGGGTTAGAGCATCACTAAAGTTTTCATGCAATTCAATATATTCTTCAACGGAATTCACTTTTTTCATAGTTTATCAAAAGATCATTTAAATATAACCAATAAAATTAATTTAGGCAGCTCATAATTTAGGACTTAACGCGTTTTTAGAGATTTAACCATGGCTTAAGATGGCATATTGAAGATATAAAAAAAGGAAACATTTGTGTTCCCCTTTTTATCATTTGCTTAAAATAAAACTATGGTGTCATCATAATGCGTTTAGCTTCTGCTTCCAAATCTATATAAGGTTTGCCTTCAACCGCACCATCTACACCTTCAATAGTGCCTCCTTGAAATTCTCCAGGGGATTTAAACAAGTCACTAACATTGTCGCCACTAGAAAAGCCCACACATAATCTTTCTCCTGACAAAGTGAATTTTTTATTTTTTATATTGTGTAATAGGTGTTTGATTAATAGCTAAATAACGAGTTATAAATTTAGTAAAAATCAAAAGAAAGCTTCTGGTGCTGGACTAAAAAGTTGTGTAGAATTCTATTTTACAAAGGTTTAAAAATAAGTCAACCTTAATTATCTTTAGCTGCAACTAATTCCGCAATTTTGCATATTACTTCAGTAGCTTTAATCATACTTTCTACAGGAACATATTCATAGCGTCCATGAAAATTGTGACCTCCAGCAAATATGTTTGGGCAAGGAAGCCCCATATAGCTGAGTTGAGAACCATCAGTACCACCACGAATTGCTTTAATTAAGGGTTTGATTCCTACTTGAATCATGGCTTCTTCCGCCAAATCAACGATATGCATTACTGGTTTGATTTTTTCAAGCATATTGTAATATTGGTCCTTAATTTCTGTAGTAATAACTTCTCGTCCGTATTGCTGATTAAGTTCTTTGGTGAGTTTCATCATCACTTCTTTGCGTGCTTCAAAATGACCTTTATCGTGGTCTCTTATAATATATTCTAAAGTCGTTTCTTCAACATTACCAGATATATCATGTAAATGAAAGAAGCCTTGATAGCCTTCAGTGTGCTCAGGTGTTTCCATTCTAGGAAGCGAGTTAATAAACTCTGTTGCGATATACATGGAGTTTATCATTTTTCCTTTTGCATAACCAGGGTGTACAATTTTCCCCTGCACTCTTATTACCGCTCCGGCGGCATTAAAATTCTCATATTCAAGTTCTCCAATTTGACTACCATCCATGGTATACGCCCAATCAGCGCCAAATTTAGCTACATCAAATTTATGAGCCCCTCTTCCAATCTCTTCATCTGGTGTGAAACCTACTTTTATAGTTCCGTGTTTAATTTCTGGATGATTTATTAAATATTCAATCGCTGAAACGATTTCGCAAATACCGGCTTTATCATCCGCACCCAAAAGGGTAGTCCCATCTGTAGTAATTAAAGTTTGTCCCTTATATTGTAATAAGTCTTCAAAATAATCTGGAGATAATATGATATTTTCCGCTTCATTTAGAATAATGTCTTTACCATCATAACATTCCACAATTTGCGGTTTAACATTTGCACCAGTAAAATCAGGAGAGGTGTCAAAATGCGAAATAAATCCTATGGTTGGAACTTCATGATCAACATTACTTGGTAATGTAGCCATGATATAGGCGTGCTCATCAATACTCACCTCTTGCATACCAATACTCTTGAGTTCATCAGCAAGTTTGTTGGCTAAATTCCATTGTTTTGCTGTACTTGGTGTTTCGTTAGACGAAGGATCAGACTCTGTGTCAACGGTAACATAACTCGTGAAACGTTTGATGATTTGTTCTTTTGAAATCATAATGTGATGATTGGTAATAATGAGAAATTAATGGCTTTTGATAGAGTTAAAAATACAATTAATAATTTTTTTGAGCTTAAAAAAACATTGATTTTTTAATTACCCAAATAAGGACTATTTTTGCACAAATAATACAGATGTATAAACAATTTCTTCGTCCATTATTTTTCTTGTTCGATCCTGAAAAAATTCACCATTTTACGTTTTCATTAATTAAATTTAGCTCAAAGATTCCAGGTATATCCGGCTTGTTTAGAAGCTTATATGTGCTTGAGGATAAAAGTCTGGAAAGAAAACTCTTTGGATTGACCTTTAAGAACCCTGTGGGATTAGCCGCCGGATTTGACAAAAATGCCGTGCTTTTTAACGAATTGGCCGATTTTGGTTTTGGTTTTATTGAAATAGGAACAGTTACCCCAAAAGGTCAGGCAGGAAATCCTAAAAAGCGATTGTTTAGATTGAAAGATGATCAGGGTATTATTAACCGTATGGGCTTTAATAACAAAGGCCTAGAGGCAGCGGTTGAGAAATTAAAGAAAAATAAAGGAAAACTGGTTATCGGCGGAAATATTGGGAAGAATACAGATACCAAGCCAGAAGATTATACAAAAGATTACTTAGCTTGTTTTAATGCCCTGCACCCATATGTTGATTATTTTGTTTTGAATGTGAGTTGTCCAAACGTAGGAAGTCATGCCAAGCTAAAGGATAAAGATTATTTGGAAGAGTTGATACGTGCTGTCCAAAATGCCAACGCTACTTTTAATGTTGAAAAGCCTATAGTTTTAAAAATTGCGCCAGATTTGAATACTAATCAGTTGGATGAAATTATTGAACTGGTCATGGATACAAAGTTAGATGGTGTTATTGCAAGTAATACATCAATAGATCGATCTGGTTTAAAAGCCTCAGAAGATTTACTTAAAAGTATTGGTAATGGTGGACTTAGTGGGCAACCTATAAAAGATAAGAGTACTCAGGTTATTAAATACCTCTCAGAACAAAGTGGAAAAGCTTTCCCTATAATAGGTGTTGGAGGGATTCATTCAGCAGATGATGCACTTGAAAAGATCAATGCAGGAGCTGATTTAGTCCAAATTTATACTGGATTTATTTATGAAGGTCCCAGTTTGATTAAACAAATTAATAAGGCTTTACTCAAAGCCTAAGCTCTTACTTTATAAACCTTTTAATTATTCTGGAGTCGGCATTTGTTAATACTAGAATGTAGCTACCAGATGAAAGGTTTTCAATACTAATTTGACTATTGCTTATCGTACCACCATAAAGGGTTTGGCCCTGTAGATTCATAATTTTAAACGTAAGGGAACTAAATCCTTGGGCATCTTTTAACTGAATTTTATGGCCAATAACAGGATTTGGATAAATAGAAATCGTTTTTAAATCATGTTCTATTACCGAGTAGTCTTCGTTTAATTCAATGTTATTGTCAGATTGTATAAATCCATTGATATCCGCTTGAAAAAAAGCATACATCCGCGCTAGTTGTTGCGTTGAGAAATAACTGCGACAAGCTTTTCTTGAGTATGACATAATGTTTTCAGTATCTGGACTGAATAAATCACCATTGGCATCAGTAAGTCCACCTATATATTCGCAATTACTATTCGTGTTTTTAGTGGACAATCTAGGATCGGCAGGGGTGTCACAGATTCCATCACCATCTGTATCGCAATTACTACCATCAACCAATTCAGTAGTTAAGGTAGAACTGGAAGGTCCGTGTGTATGAACTAAAGAGAAAATATGGCCCATTTCGTGCGCTAACGAAGAATTGTTTGTCGCACAGTTGTTTTTCATTAATATAAGCTTCTTATTATCTTGATTAATGCCATAACCACAGATACTTTGTTCTGAAGCATTTTCTATATAATTCGTAAAATAGATATTAATAATGCCAGCAGCATAATTTGTTTCTAGTAGGTTTTTTTCATCACCTTTTATAAAATGATCATAACTATTAGTTTCATCGATATAGTTTATTTCCTCAAAAACATAAAATTGCATATTAGCATTAGCATAAATACTATTTAAATTTTCAATGGCATCTTCTAATTGATATTGGTCTAATCCGTTAGAGCCATTAGAATTTCTAATGATATGTATTTTTACGGGAATTTTGTTAATTGTTTTGCCAGACTTAGAAGATTTAGCATATTGCTTATTATAAAAGTCTTGCTCATAGGGTTTCATCTCCAAACGCAAACTTTTGAGGTGCTCAATATTGTCCTTAGTAGTTACTGTTTCGCAATTATTCTCAATTAGATTTTGAGCAAATAAACTCGTACTCCATATTAGAAGAATGAATAGTGTTGCAAAATATTTAGTAAAAGATAGTTTCATTTGGGACAAAACATTTCTCCAAATGTATCTCATTACTAAGGCCCTAAATAATAAAAACGTTAAAGGCTAGAATAAAATCGACAAACCTATGAAGGGTAGGTTTTATAGGATTATTGGCAGTATCTGCATAAATTATTTAATAATCAATTTTTGAGATTTACTTAAGCCTAATTCATCGTTTATTCTAAGTATATAAATTCCCCTGTTAAGTCCTGACACGTCTATTTGTAGATTAGAATCTTTGTCTGCGATTAAATATTGCTTGACTAATTGACCAAGTTTAGAATAGATTTCAATAGTTTCAATCTTACTGTTTTTTAAGTTTGAAATAGAAACCGTACCGGTGGTAACAGGATTTGGGAATACATGAAATCCTGAAGTGTTTTCAAAACTAGCACTACTCAAGGTTGAATTTAATGTAAATGTAACGGTGGCTATTTTAAGACCATTCAACGGGGCACCGTTTATCATAAATACACCAACTTTTGGATTACTAGCAGCATTAGCAGATGCATAGTCTAATCCATCATCTGTACCAGCATCATACGTAAATAGGTCTAGGCTGTAGGTTGCTTTCCAACCATTGTTACTCGTGCTTCCAGATCTTAATGATTCACTATTCACCCCAATAAACCAATCTGGGCTAGGGGCCACCATAGATAAAAATGTAACTAAAGGAAATGCTTCATTAATGGTTACATTATTTATACTGGCAGAACTAATGGCGCCTCGGGGGCTAAAGCCTGCCTGTTTGTATTGATCAGCCGTATTAGCTGCAATTGCTGAACTTACTTCACTTTGAAAACTTGAGGTCCCTCCAGTTTCAGCAATATTTTGTACCCCTTGACTTGCGATGTCTCCTAAACTAAAAAACTCATTTTCATTCTTATGTGTAACAAAGGCCAGCGGAGACCAATGCGGATCATTTGGTAAATTATTATCTAGGATGCTCCCATGATCTGCAGCGTTCCAAGTAGTGGTTACTGTTATAGTGTAATTTGCCGTTGATTGACTGTAGGATAATGTGCTCGCAAAAACGGTTAATATAGTCGTTAAGAAATACAATGTAGTTTTTTTCATATTGAATGCTTTGGAAATTAGGTCGAACATTGCTTGTCCTACTTACAAAAAATGATGTTTTACTTTCCGGATGTGATTATTGGTTGTTGGCGTTAACTTGAGACTCTAAAATTGAATTATTAGTATTATTTTTATCCCTTGTAATAGATGTTATGCAGAAGCCAGTAAAAATAATTGAATGTCCAAGGGACGCCATGCAGGGTATAAAGGAATTTATACCAACCAAGCAGAAGGTACAGTATATTCAATCTTTATTACGTGTGGGGTTTGACACTATTGATTTTGGGAGTTTTGTATCTCCAAAAGCAATTCCTCAAATGGCTGATACTGCTGAGGTTTTGGCGAATTTAGATTTGAGTAAGACATCTAGTAAACTGCTTTCCATTATTGCAAATACCAGAGGAGCGAGGGATGCTTGTTTACATGCCGAAATTGATTATTTAGGATATCCATTTTCTATTTCTGAAAATTTTCAAATGCGAAACACGCATAAAACCATTGCGCAATCTGTAACTACACTTTCTGAGATATTAGAAATTGCAGAAAAGGTAAATAAAGAAGTAGTTGTATACGTATCTATGGGCTTTGGTAATCCTTATGGTGATCCATGGAATGTCGATATTGTAGGGGAGTGGACTGAAAAATTATCAAAAATGGGTGTTGAAATATTATCATTAAGTGATACAGTTGGTACATCTTCACCTGAAACCATAGATTATCTGTTTAAAAATTTAATACCGCTTTATCCTCAAATTGAATTTGGGGCTCACCTACATACAACCCCTAATACTTGGTACGAAAAAGTTGATGCCGCCTACAAAGCGGGATGTAATCGTTTTGATGGTGCCATTCAAGGTTTTGGTGGTTGCCCAATGGCTAAGGATGAATTAACAGGTAATATGCCTACCGAAAAGCTATTATCATACTTCACGGCGCAAAAAAGTAATTCGTTAAATGCCTTAAGTTTTGAGAGTGCACATAACGAAGCGTCTAAAATATTCAAATTTTATCATTAATTTTTTTCTTACTAAATAGATGCTTTTCAGGTGTTTATATTTATTTAGGAAAGTTTATTTAAATTTAATCTAAATAAACTTTGTGTAAGTAATAATGAGTTTTATATTTGCAGCTGAAATAAATTATTATTTATATTAAGTCTAAATAAAAGCCAAAAAACAAGTTAAAAATGAAGAAAATAATACTTAGCCTATTTGTAGTTTCAGCCTTATTTCAATCATGTTCAAGTGATGATGATAATACTGGAGGAAATGAGAACGTAATAGCCCCAGCAACATATAATTTTACAAGAAATGGAAGCACAACCGTGAGTTACTCTGGTCAAACCACGAGAATCGCAATGGCTGAAGAATTAGTTTCTGGTTTTAAAGTTACTTCTAATTCAGAAGCGGTATTAGACGCTATGTTTGCTCATGAAGCAGGTAATTCTGATTTTTCAGATGCAGATTTAAACGCATCTGACAAAAATGTAAGAAGTAAATCAGCTGCTTCAACTGATTATTTTGCATCAAATACTACAGATGCAAATGCAATAAAAGCAGATTTTGATTCTTGGATCAAATTACAGGTAGATGAGGTGTTCCCTAATTGGGCCAATATCGCTACTGCTGGTAATGCTGGTCAACTCCAAGAAGGCGGTGGCGGATCAACAAGGTATATTAATGCCAAAGGCTTAGAGTACAATCAAGCCTTTGCGAAAGGATTAATTGGAGCCTTAATGACCGATCAAATTCTCAATAATTATTTAAGTGTTGCAGTTTTAGATGCAGGTTCTAATGTTGAAGACAATAATAATGGTGTTTTAGCAGAAGGCAAGGTTTATACAAATATGGAACATAAGTGGGATGAAGCTTTTGGTTATTTATATGGAGCTGAAGCTGACCCAGAATTGCCAACCTTATCTGCAGATAGTTTTCTAAACAAGTATTTAGGAAGAGTAGAAGGTGATGCCGACTTTGCGGGCATTGCACAAGATATATATGACGCATTCAAATTAGGACGCGCCGCCATTGTAGCCAAGAATTATGACGTAAGAGATGAGCAAGCCGAAATTATTAGAGAGCTAATATCAGAAGTTATCGGAGTACGAGCCGTTTATTATTTACAACAAGGAAAAGGGAGTTTGACTACTGATCCAGCAGCTGCATTTCATGATTTGTCAGAAGGTTTTGGTTTTGTTTACAGTTTACAGTTTACAAGAAAGCCGAATTCAAACGACCCATATTTTACAAAGTCTGAAGTAGATGCTTTTATTACAACATTAATGACAAATAATGGATTCTGGGATGTTGCTCCAGAAACATTAGATGTTATCGCAGCAGCAATTGCAGCACAATTTGATTTTACAGTTGATGAAGCTAAAGAATAAAATTAGAAATTATTAATTTATAAAAAAGTAGTTTTTGAGTGTAACCACTCAAAGGCTACTTTTTAGTACTTTTGCAAATATTTTAAAAAGGATATGTTTACATTAAGAAAAGTGTTTTGGTCAGTATTTGTTATCTGCTGCATGGTGGCATGTAGTTCTTCAGATGATAATCCCGGAGGAGGTAATAATGGTGATGGGTATAATAGAGGAGCTCTATTGATAAATATGGCCGATAACATTATTATTCCAGCCTTTCAAGATCTTGATGCTAAGCTAGAGGCTTTAAAGTCTTCTAAAAACACTTTTATTGCTGCACCTAATCAAGTTAATTTGGGTGAAGTAAGAACTGCTTGGTTAGAGGCTTACAAAGTGTGGCAATATGTAGAAATGTTCAATATAGGTAAAGCTGAAGCGATAACTTATGCTTTTCAAATGAACGTGTATCCAACGTCAACTCAAGATATTGAGGCCAATGTAGCTTCTGGTTCTTATGATTTAGAGCATCCTAACAACAATGATGCTGTAGGTTTTCCCGCATTAGATTATATGCTTTTTGGTGTAGATGTTGATGACGCAGCTATTCTTACAAAATATGCTGATGCAAAATACGCAACATACCTATCAGACTTGGTAGATCAAATGAAATCTTTAACATCTATTGTGTTGAGCGATTGGAATACAACCTACCGCGACGAATTTGTGAATTCAACCGATAATACGGCAACCAGTGCCTTAAATAAGTTTACTAATGATTATGTATTCTATTTTGAAAAAGGCTTACGTGCAAATAAAATTGGGATTCCAGCAGGGAATTTTTCTGCAACTCCACTTCCTGAAAAGGTAGAAGGACTTTATAGCGACGTATATTCGAAAACTTTATCGCTTGAAGCGCTAAAGGCTGCAGAGCAATTGTTTCAAGGTGAAGCGTATTTAACGAATGCGAAAGGTGAAAGTTTTAAAACCTATTTAGAATTTTTAAAAAGAGAAGATTTAGTGTCAACCCTCAATACACGATTTGTTGAGGCCGATGCTAAACTACAAGTATTGAATGATAGTTTTTATGATCAAGTAAATACGGATAATACAAAAATGACACAGGCTTATGATGCCCTTCAAAAAATAGTAGTTCTATTAAAAGTAGATATGCTTCAGGCATTCAATATTAGTGTGGATTATGTGGATGCCGATGGCGATTAAGCAAAAATAAAATTAACAATTAGGTTGTCTTCATGACAACCTTTTTTTGTGTTTATGATTTCTAGTATAGCAACATATTTAAATAGGCAAACTAGTGCTGCGCCCCTTGCAGTATTTAGAATGTTTTTTGGTATTATGATGTGTTATGGAATGATTAGGTTTGCTTATCATGGGTGGATAGATACCCTGTATATTCAGCCAAAATTTCACTTTTCTTATTTTGGGTTTGAATGGGTAAAACCTTTAGGTAATTATACATACCTCTTATTTATAATATGTGGTCTGTCGTCCTTAATGGTAGCTGCTGGTTATAAATATAGATTGGCCATCATTACTTTTTTTCTCAGTTTTACCTATATTGAATTAATGGATAAAACCACCTATCTTAACCATTACTATTTTATAAGTTTATTGAGTTTTGTTATGATTTTTTTACCGGCAAATGCTCATTTTTCCATTGACAATATTAAAAGAGGGACATCCTATGAAAATATACCTAATTGGACCATCGATGCAGTGAAGCTTTTATTAGGAATCGTTTATTTTTACGCTGGATTGGCAAAAATTAATAGTGATTGGTTATTTCGTGCTATGCCCTTAAAAATATGGTTACCCTCAAAATATGATTTACCTTTAATAGGAAACTCACTGATGCATCAAGATTGGTTTCATTTTGCTATGAGTTGGTGTGGAATGCTCTATGACTTAGCCATACCATTTCTTTTATTATACAAACGAACACGGTTATTTGCCTTTGTAATGGTGCTCTTTTTTCACATTTTTACTAGAGTACTATTCCCTATTGGAATGTTTCCATTCATTATGATTGTTTCTACTTTAATATTTTTTGATTCCGGATTGCATAAAAATATCATTAATGCGATTAAAAAAGTATTGGGTAGCATAACCGCAAAGGTAGGTATCCATTATAAGGCATATTATACATATAAGTTCAGAAAGCCTGTTATCATGCTTTTTACCTTGTTTTTTACTTGGCAACTATTATTCCCTTTTAGGTATGTCTTATATCCTGGAGAATTATTTTGGACAGAAGAAGGGTTTCGGTTTTCATGGCGCGTGATGCTTATGGAGAAAATGGGGATAGCGACATTCAAAATTGTAGACGGCGAAACAGGAGATTATTTTTATGTAGAAAATAGTGACTTTTTAACAGATTTTCAAGAGAAGCAAATGAGCTTTCAACCCGATTTTATTTTGGAATACGCCCATTATCTGGGGAATCATTTTAAAGGACAGGGACATCAAAATATTCAGGTTTATGTTGAAAGTTTTGTAGCGCTTAACGGAAGGTTGAGTCAGCCCTATATAGATGATAAGGTTGATTTGTACCAACAAAAGGAATCACTAAAATCGAAAGATTGGATATTACCATTTAATGATGAAATTAAAGGATTGTAAACTTGTTTTTGCGCTATTGTTTGGCGTAATACTTTATGCACAGAATAAGGTGAGTGGGGTTGTATTATTCGCTGGGAATAATACACCGGTAGCCGAAGTGAATATTTATGATAAAACATCTGGGCTAATAACAACTACTAACGCCAATGGTGAATTTGAATTTTTAACTTCAAAGGAAAGATTAACCTTAATATTTTTCTCTTTTGAATACGAGGTAAAGGAAATGCTTATAGAGGCTTCAAATAGCGAAAATTTGAGTGTTGTTTTACAAGATTTAACTACGCAATTAAGTGAAGTTGAAATCACAGCTAGAAAACGGAAATTATTCGAATTACAACGTTTAAAAGACATAGAAGGGACTGCAATTTATGCCGGAAAAAAAACAGAAGTGGTTTTGGTAGAACAATCTATGGCTAATTTAGCGTCAAATAATGCCAGACAAATCTATAGTCAGGTAACCGGCCTGAATATTTATCAAAATGATGACGCCGGCTTACAGCTTAATATAGGAGGTAGAGGTTTAGACCCAAACAGAACTTCAAACTTTAATACTAGGCAAAACGGATATGACATTAGTGCTGATGTATTGGGTTACCCTGAAAGTTATTACACGCCGGCTTCTGAAGGTATAGAGCAAATTCAAATTATTAGAGGCGCGGCTTCCTTACAATACGGAACGCAATTTGGAGGATTAATTAATTTCAAAATGAAATCCCCTAACCCTAATAAACCTGTTGAGTTTGTGACACGGAATACGCTGGGTAGTTTTGGTTTGTACACTAATTTTACTAGTTTGAGTGGAACCAAAGACAAGTTTAGTTATTATACGTTTTTTAATTATAAGAAAGGTGATGGTTTTCGCCCGAATTCCGAATTTGAATCTAAAAATGTATTTGCACATTTAGGATATCAATTTAGTGATAATACTAAGTTGGAAGGAGAAATCACTTATCTAAATTACCTAGCGCAGCAAGCAGGAGGGTTAACGGATACCATGTTTGAGCAGGATCCTTTGCAAAGTAATAGAACTAGAAACTGGTTTGAAGTTAATTGGTTGCTTTACAATTTAAAATTTAAACATGAGTTTAGTGAAAAAACTAATTTTACGTTTAACTTTTTTGGCTTAGATGCGTCCAGAAAAGCCGTAGGCTTTAGAGGAGATCCTTATCCAACCGGGTTAAATAAAAACCCTATTGTTACTGAGGATATTCAAAACAATGATGGTACATTTTTTTATAATAGAGATGTCATAGAGGGTACTTTTAAAAACTGGGGTGCTGAAGCTAGATTGCTAACCAAATATAATTTTTTGAACCAAGAATCAGCATTGCTAGTCGGTACAAAATATTATCATGCTAATAATGCAAGTCTACAAGGAGCAGGTAACAAGGGAACAAATGCAGATTTCACCATCTATAATAATGATTTCCCAGAGTACCCCAATGAATCAGATTTTAAGTATCCAAATAGAAATTTTGCTGTTTTCGGCGAGAATATTTTTAGATTTTCAGAAACGTTTTCTGTGACACCTGGATTTAGATTTGAACAAATTAAAACAGAGAGCGATGGGGTTTATTATCAAAAGAATTATGATAATGCAAATAATTTAATATCTTCCGAAGCTTTTGATGACAACCGTGTTTTTGATAGAGCCTTTGTGCTATTGGGAGTAGGAACAAGTTATAAACCTAATGATTTTCTAGAGTTATATGGCAATATTTCTCAAAACTATAGATCGGTAACATTTAGTGATATAAGAACTGTTAGTCCTACATTTATTATAGATCCCAATATCACAGATGAGGAAGGGTTTACGGTAGACGTTGGGTTGAGAGGCCGTTATAAAAATGCTTTTTCATATGATGTAGGTGTTTTTATGGTAAACTATAATGGAAGAATTGGTAACGTACTTGATGACCGTGCAAATTGGGTTAGAACTAATGCTGGAGATGCCCTTATTTATGGTTTGGAAAGTTTTATAGATTGGAATGTCATGGATGCCATAGGCGGCAATTCTAACTATAAGTTAAATCTCGGGTTAAATTTAGCCTATATAGACTCTGAGTATACCAATTCAAAGGTAAATGGTATTACAGGGAATAAAGTTGAGTTTATCCCAGATATTAATTTGAAGACAACCCTACATTTTGGTTATAAAGATTTGTTGGGTAGTATTCAGTATACGTATTTGTCTGATCAATTCACAGACGCCTTTAATTCTCAAAAGGATACGCCTGGAGGATTAAGAGAAGGTATCATTGGAGAAATTCCAGCTTATGATATTTTGGATATTTCATTATCCTACACATATAAACGGTTTAAATTAGAAACAGGAGTTAACAATGTTTTAGATAATAGTTACTTTACACGTCGGGCCACCGGATATCCTGGACCAGGAATTATACCATCGGCACCGAGAAATTGGTATGCCACACTTGAAATTAAAATATAATAAAAATGAAAATAGTTAAGAAAGTACTCGTTGGGTTATTAATCGCATTAGTATTAATACAATTTTACAGACCAGACCAAAATAATGCAGCTACAAGAAATGTGACTGCTTTTGAAGATGAGACAAAGCCAAGCGCTGAAATAGTTGCCATTTTAGAAGCCAATTGTTATGATTGCCACAGTGATAAAACAGCGTATCCTTGGTATTCAGAAATAGCACCAGTTTCTTATTGGATAAACGATCATGTGGAAGATGGTGTTAAACATTTTAATGTATCTAAATGGAGTTCTTATAGCCTTAAAAAGAAAGACCATAAACTTGAGGAATTAATAGAAGAGGTTGAAGAAGGGAAAATGCCTTTAGATTCTTATACTTGGCTACATGGCAGCATGACAGCATCTGAAACGGAAGCCCTATTAGCTTGGGCAAAAAAGGCGAGGGAGTCATATAATATAGAATAGATAATTGTTTTACTTCTGTATTAGCTAACACCCTTAATTTCTTAACAGAATTTAAGGATTAAAATCCGTAATTAAATTGTATATTTGCACGCAATTATAAACGTAATTGCAATATGACTGCACATCAAAACAAAATAGTAGGAGAAGGTTTAACCTACGATGACGTTCTATTAGTTCCGGCTTTTTCAGAAGTTTTACCAAGAGAAGTTAGTATTAAAACCAAATTCACCAAAAATATTTCTATTAACGTACCTATTATTTCCGCTGCAATGGATACGGTTACAGAAAGCAAAATGGCTATTGCTATGGCGCAAGAAGGTGGTATTGGTGTGTTACATAAAAATATGACCATTGAGGCGCAGGCCATGAAAGTAAGAAAGGTGAAGCGTGCAGAGAGTGGTATGATTATCGACCCTGTTACTTTACCGCTAACCGCAAAAGTGAAACATGCTAAGAAATACATGTCTGAGTATGGTATTGGTGGTATTCCTATTGTTGATGAAGATGGTACTTTAAAAGGTATAGTGACCAATCGTGACTTACGATTTGAGCATGAAAATAAAAGACCAATTACCGAGGTTATGACTAGTGAAAACCTGGTAACTGCTGCGGTTGGAACTTCATTACAAGACGCAGAAATTATTTTACAAAATCATAAAATAGAAAAGTTATTAATTGTTGATGATACATTTAAATTGTCTGGATTAATAACCTTTAGAGACATAACAAAACTAAGTCAAAAACCAAATGCTAACAAAGACCAGTATGGACGCTTACGAGTAGCTGCTGCTATTGGTGTTACAGGAGATGCTGTTGATCGAGCAGAAGCTTTGGTAAAAGCTGGTGTAGATGCTGTTGTCATTGATACGGCACATGGGCACACAAAAGGTGTGGTTAGTGTTTTAAAAGAAATAAAATCTAAATTCTCTGGTTTAGATGTGATTGTAGGAAATATAGCTACGGGAGCAGCGGCTAAATATTTGGTAGAAGCTGGGGCAGATGCCGTAAAAGTAGGTATAGGTCCAGGATCTATCTGTACTACGCGTGTGGTTGCGGGTGTTGGTTTTCCCCAGTTTTCAGCGGTATTAGAAGTATCTGCAGCAATTAAGGGTACAGGTGTACCGGTTATTGCTGATGGTGGTATTCGCTATACTGGTGATATTCCAAAAGCTATTGCTGCTGGAGCAGATACGGTAATGTTAGGGTCACTTTTGGCAGGAACAAAGGAGTCACCGGGAGAGACTATTATTTACGAGGGTAGAAAATTCAAGTCTTATCGCGGAATGGGATCTGTTGAAGCTATGAAACAAGGGAGTAAAGATCGTTATTTCCAAGATGTTGAGGATGATATAAAGAAATTGGTACCAGAAGGTATTGTTGGACGTGTGCCCTATAAAGGTGATTTATTTGAAAGTATACATCAGTTTATTGGCGGTTTAAGGGCTGGTATGGGATACTGTGGTGCTAAAGATATTGAAACTTTAAAGGAGACAGGGCAGTTTGTTAAGATAACCGCTAGTGGTATTAACGAGAGTCATCCCCATGATGTGACCATCACCAAAGAATCTCCTAATTATTCAAGATAATTTTAGAAAACAATAAAAAAAACCATACATCATATGTGTGGTTTTATTTATAAAATTTGTTCGTCAAAGACTTCATTAATGATGTTTGGCTCATCCCAAAATTTTTGCTTTCATTAATCTAGCATGCATTTCAGCAATATTCACAATTGAAATGTTTTCTGGGCACTCTACTTCGCAGGCCCCTGTGAAGGTACAGCTGCCGAATCCTTCTATGTCCATCTGTGCGGTCATTTCTTCTACCCGTTTATGCTCTTCTGCTTTGCCTTGAGGTAAGTTATTTAAATGATTAATTTTTGCAGAGGTAAATAAGGCTGCAGATGAATTTTTGCAGGTAGCTACGCATGCACCACAACCAATGCATGACGCTGCATCCATAGCGCTTTCTGCCACGGCTTTAGGAATGGGAAGGGCATTTGCCTCAGGTGCAGAACCTGTATTGGTACTGATGAAAGCACCATGTTCAATAATGCGATCAAAAGCACTGCGATCTACAATGAGGTCTTTAATAACCGGAAAGGACTTTGCTCTCCAGGGTTCTACAAATATGGTATCGCCATCATTAAAACTGCGCATATGCAATTGGCATGTAGTAATATTGTTGATGGGGCCATGAGCCCGACCATTAATAAATACGCCGCATTGCCCACAAATACCTTCTCTGCAATCATGCTCAAAAGCGATGACCTCCTCGTTCTTTAGTACGAGCTGTTCATTAAGATGATCCAAAGCTTCTAAGAATGACATTTCCTCAGTCAGGTCATTTACAGTATACTCTTTAATGGCGCCTTTATCTTCAGGACCTTCCTGTCTCCAGATTTTGAATTTTATTTTCATAATATCCTACTTGTAGCTTCGTATTGAAGGTTTAACAAATTCAAAGAATAATTCTTCCTTGTGTAATTTAAAGTTGCCTTTTTCAAATTCCCAGGCAGAAACATAGGAGAAATTTTGATCTTTCCTAACCGCTTCGCCGTCTTCGGTTTGGAATTCTTCTCTAAAATGGGCGCCACATGATTCTTCTCGTTCTAAGGCATCCATACACATCAGAATGCCTAGTTCTATGAAATCAGCCAAGCGTAGGGCCTTTTCTAGTTCTGTATTAAGTTCATCTTTGCCACCTGTAATTTTGACATCAGACCAAAATTGATCCCGTATTGCTTTGATTTGTACGATCGCTTTTTCTAGGCCAGACCTGTTTCTGCTCATAGCACATTCTTGCCACATCACTTTACCAAGTACTCTATGAAAATGGCCTACCGTTTTTGAGCCATTTATCGCTAGTAATTTATCTATATGTTGGGAGGTCTCAAGTTCCGATTTTTCAAACTCAGGATGGGAGGTGTCAGGTCGATCTACTTTCATTTCGGAGGCCAAGTAATTATTGATGGTATTGGGTAGTATAAAATAGCCATCAATACTAGCCTGCAATAATGAATTCGCGCCTAAACGGTTTGCCCCATGATCTGAGAAATTGCACTCTCCTATGGCATATAACCCAGGAATACTTGTCATCAATTCATAGTCTACCCAAAGTCCCCCCATAGAAAAATGAGCGGCAGGAGAAATCTGCATTGGTTCTTTATAGGCATCAATACCGGTGATTTTTTGATACATTGAAAAAAGGTTGCCATAGCGGTCTTTTATGGTTTCTAATCCCAATTTGTCTATGGCAGTTTTAAAATCTAAATAAACGGCGTTGTTTAGTTTACCGCAACCATAACCAGCATCTATGCGCTCTTTTGCCGCACGTGATGCAATATCTCTCGGGGCTAAATTTCCAAAACTTGGGTAGCGCCTTTCTAAATAATAATCACGGTCCTCCTCCGGAATATCATTCGCTTTTCGAGGGTCTCCTTTTTGTTTTGGAACCCATATACGGCCGTCATTACGTAGTGATTCTGACATTAAAGTGAGCTTTGATTGCGCTTCACTTGTTTGCGGTAGGGCGGTTGGGTGTATTTGAGTAAAGCTAGGTGCTGCAAAAAATGCTCCTTTTTTATGGGCTTTCCATATGGCACTTCCATTACAGCCTACGGCTAATGTTGATAATCTAAAGACACGAGAATAGCCACCTGTAGCAAGTACGACCGCATCAGCTGCAAATCGTTTTAATTCACCAGTAACCAAGTCTCTTGTTATAATTCCTTTTGCTTTTCCTTCAATAACAACTAAGTCAAGCATTTCGTGACGTGGATACATTTTGACTTTCTTAGCCCTTACCATTTTGTATAATTGGGAGTAGGCTGCTAACAGTAATTGTTGACCTGTTTGACCTCGTGCGTAAAAAGTACGTTGTACCTGTACCCCACCAAAACTACGATTGACTAAGGTTCCACCATATTCTCTAGCAAAAGGAACGCCTTGTTGCACAAAATGATCGATTAGTGGGGCCGATAATTGTGCTAGTCGATAGGTGTTGGCTTCACGTGATCTAAAATCACCTCCTTTTAAAGTATCATAAAACATACGATAAACACTATCCCCATCATGTTGATAGTTCTTTGCCGCATTAATGCCTCCTTGAGCAGCCACAGAATGCGCCCTTCTGGCAGAATCTTGATAACAAAAGCACTGCACATCATATCCCAATTCAGCGAGGGTAGATGCTGCTCCGGCACCAGCTAATCCTGAGCCAACAACGATGATGTTGAGTTTTTTCTTGTTTGCAGGATTTATTAGTTGAGAATTAAGTTGGTAGTTGGACCATTTATCTTCGAGTTTTCCTTCTGGAATTTTTGAATCTAATGTCATCTTTTTGCAGTTATTTGAAATAAACAATTATTGGTATGAGACCAAAACCAACACTAATTATTAAGGCATAGATTAAGGATACTTTGGCTAAAAGTTCTAAGCCTTTTTTATGATAGAAGCCCAAAGTTTTGAAAGCACTTTTTAACCCATGGTGTAAATGTAAACCCAGAGGAAATGCCAGTAGTGAATAGAAAATCACAAAATAGAAATTCTGAAATAGGCTATACGTTACTTCATAAACGTCTTTATTGCCATGTTTATCTAATAAAACTTCTTCACCCAAACCAAGCTTTATTCTTGCCCAGAAATTTGCTAAATGAACAACAATAAAAAGTAAAATTAGTATTCCAATTAATCCCATATTTTGAGAAGACCAAGTGCTGTTTTCATTAGTACGATTAACAACATATTTTTGAGGTTTAGATTTTCGATTGCTTATTGTTGTTAATAGGGCGTACCACACATGGAGTATAATGGATGCGTATAAAAAATATGAGATCACCTTAATAAAAGTGCTTTCTCTTAATGTCGTGGAGTAGGTGTTGTATAAAACTCTAGCTGTAGCTTCTGGAAATATTAAAAGGCAATTTGCTGAAAGATGAACAATTAAGAACAGGCAGAGAAAAAGACCTGATAGAGCCAAAATTAATTTTCTGATGAATTTTAGATGCATTAAGCCATTAGATTTTAATTCTTAGCCTCTAATTTAGTAAATACATAGCAAAAGAGCATAGGTTTAGAATTCTAAGTGGTGGTAAAAAGCCAATTTAAATAGTGCTATTAATGTAAAAGCTTTGATCACTTTTTACATTATTTTTCCAGCTAAGTATTTCTGTACTTCATAGACGTCAATACTTTTATTAAACTTCTTACTCACTGAAGGTGCGTTTTCACTTGAAACCCAAATTTTTAATTCGGCCTCCAAATCAAATGTTCCGGCTGTTTCTAAGGAGAATCTAGATATGTTTTTATAAGGCAAGGATTTGTATTCAACTTTACTTCCTGTTAAGCCCTGCACGTCAATTAATATCAGTCTTTTATTGGTGAACATAAATGTATCACGCACAAGTTTAAAGCCTAATTCAATATTTTCATGTTCAATTAAAAGACGACCATATTTTTTATTCAACTTTTCAGAAGAAACTTCACTGGCGTTTCCTATTAATTTATTTAAGAGTCCCATAATTAATGTTTCAATTTATTGTGTACTAAGGGGGATTGTTATGTAGCGGTATATTTTATAAAGCTTTGTGTGTTATCTTAATTGAAGGTAAAGAAAAGATATTAACTAAAAAAACCGCTTAACGTTTTGAGATTGTTAAGCGGTTTCTAACTAACCAAACTAACCATATGAAAAAAACTTACTATTATCTTATGTTTAACGAGCTAAGTACTCGAAACGTTATTTTTAAACTAACTACTTATTCTTTTGTTTACCCAAAGATAATGGTATACTCAGAGTTAGATTGTAGCAAAAGTACCCAAGTGACCTTAGTTAACCCTGAAATGACCTTAAACCTAAGTGAACTGTCAATAGAATTTTGAAATAAAGTAGAAACTATGATATTTATTCAATTAATTCATTAATTTTATTTCATACTAACATTAAAATCAATCTTTTATGGAATTATTTGTACGCAGATTTTGTTATTTTATTTTATGTTCTTTGTTTGTTGTGGTTACCAGTTATGCCCAACAATCTGAAACTGAACAAAAGGCTGTTTTGGTCACAGGCGCTAGTAGTGGTATAGGGTTAAAAATTACAGAAGAACTTTCAGCTAAAGGCTATTTTGTTTACGCAGGAGCTAGAAAACAAGCCGATTTAGATAGACTAAATACCATGGATAATGTGCAAGCCATTAAGCTTGATGTCAATAATTGGAGTGAAATCAATGCTGCCGTGGACATTGTTAAAAAAGAGGGTCGAGGACTTTACGGACTAGTTAACAATGCGGGGGTTGCTATTTTTTCCCCTTTAATTGAAGTCAAGGAAGAGGATTTAGATTTTATTTTTAATGTTAATATATATGGACCTTACCGTATAACTAAAGCATTTGCACCTTTAATAATTGAGTCTAAGGGGCGAATTACTACAATAAGTTCAATTTCTGGCATATTAGCCGGGAGGTTTTTTGGTCCTTATAGTATGAGTAAGCATGCCATGGAGGCCTTTACAGATGCATTAGCAGTAGAGATGGAAAAGTTTGATGTTCAAGTTAGTGCCATTGAACCAGGTAATTATAATTCTAAAATAGTTGAATCGTTAGTTAAAAGAATGAAATCAAAAGATATTAGTTTTGAGAATTCCTTATATAAAGAGGAATTTGAGAGTCTAATAACATCATATGGTGCCGATAGAAGTCGATACAAGGATCCAAAGGAAGTTGCTGACGCTGTAGAAAAGGCACTCTTTTCAAGTAACCCTAAGCGCAGATACATGGTTGTTCCTAATGAGAATGAAGCCAACTGGACTATTACTCAAATCCTTCGTGAGATGGTGCAGCTTAATGAAAACCAGGCTTATAAGTATAACAGGGAAGAATTAATAAAAAAGCTTGACAAGATATTGGCCGAAACCGAATAATGTTATTCCAGAAATCTATAGCTTGTTTAAATATAAAGAAAACCGCTCTATCTTGGGGAGGATTGAGCGGTTTCAAACTAACCAAACTAACTATATGAAAAAAACTTTACTTCTTGATTTGTAAATAGCCCGCTATAAATAGTGTGTTTATGCTATTATTTGTTCTTATTTCTATTCAAATATACAGGCTATAGATTGTTTTGTTTGACGGAAATATGTTCAAACGTCAATATCCTTAGGTGAAGCGACCTAAAGTGTTAATCAACTATTTTTAACTAAGAAACTGCTTAAATGCTCTTTTTATTCATAGAGACCGAGCCTTGTTTTTACGAGCTGGAGTTCATTGTTAAGTATTTCTACACGCTCTAATAAATTAAGAACAACATCAATACCTTCAATGTTTACTTGCAATTCCTTATGAATTCGTATAATCTTTTCAAAAGTTGCTAAATTATTTTGATGCAAGCATTGGGTTTTTTCGACATATTGAATCTCAACTAGGCCAGCGTCCTGTAATTGCTTGAAAAATGAGACTTCAATGGTGTAGTGGTTACACAGTGTGCTAATGGGTATAAAATCGTTATCTGCCATGATTATCTTAATTTAGAAAGTTCTTCAAATAGTTCTTGTTCCTTAGTGCTAAGATTTGTTGGGATATCTATTTGATAGCTTATAAATAAATCTCCAAATTGCCCTTCCTTTTTATATTTGGGAAACCCTTTACCTTTTAATTTTACTTGAGCGCCATTTTGCGTTCCCGGTTTCACCTTAAGTTTCACCTTGCCCATAAAGGTATCTTTAATTAATTCACCGCCTAGAACTGCCGTATAAAGATCAAGATTAGCGGTAGTGTGGAGGTTGTCTCCATCACGTTTGAACTTGGTATTATTAAGGATACTAAATTTAATATGTAAATTGCCTTTAGGTCCGCCATTAACTCCTTCACCACCATATCCTTTTATTTTAATTATTTGCCCGTCATGCACGCCGGCGGGAATGGTGAGTCGGATATTTTTGCCATTTATAGTTAAGGTACGTTTATGGGATTCGTAAATATCTTGAATTGACAATTGGAGCTCCGCATTATAGTCTTGACCTCGGTATTGCACATTTTTTTGACCGCCTTGAAAACCAGATCCACCAAACATGGAACTAAAAAAATCAGAGAAATCATCTTCAGTGTTTGAATACTTACCATGACCAGAATATCTGCGTTGATAAGCGCCCTGTTTCTGCTGTTGTTTTTTTGCTGCTTCAAAGGCTTCAGCATGTTGCCAGTCCTTGCCATATTCATCATACTTGGCTCGATTTTCTTTATTACTAAGCACCTCATTGGCCTCGTTAATTTCTTTGAATTTTTTTTCAGCTTCCAAGTCATTGGGATTAACGTCTGGATGATATTTACGCGCCAACTTACGATAGGCTTTTTTGATATCAGTTTCTGAGGCTGTTTTATTAATACCTAGAACTTTGTAATAATCTATATAGGACATAATATGTTTTATTTAATGCAAGTCCTGCTAATTTACAGATTTTGGACTTGGAAGTCAATAGTTTACTTCTAGATGAACGAAATATTATGATGCTATTAGGTGACTTGTTCAGGGTAGAAAACTTTACTAAAAAAAAAGCTCAGTATTTAAGAATACTGAGCAATTTCAAACTAACAAACCAACCAAACTTTCTAAAATTAATCCCTTATTAATTTTAGGCGTTCTTTTTAAATATTTTTACTTTTCTAATCATTTCTTTTTATCATACAGCTAATTTACTACTGATAAGTGGTAAGCAGAGGTAAAATTAGTTGATGCACCTTGAAGTGTAGTTAAAACGCGCTTTACTGTAGATGAATGGTTTTTGACCAGCTAAACGAAACCAGGGAATGGTTGTCTTTTTGACTTAGTTTTGATTAGACAAGGAATTCAATGTGTTGTATGTGAATTGATTAGTTGATTTTTGTGCAACTTAAATGAATTGATTTTACAAAAGTTTACATGGGCAAGTAAAAATTGAAACGCTTTAAAATTGACAAATAAATTCGATGTTATTGCATTAATGCCATGAGTAGAAGTAATGCGTCTTTTTATGAATGCAATATTCAAGTTTATGCCGTTTTACCAATAATTTAATTACTTTTATCCTTGTAGAAAACTACAACAAAAACTATGAATTTATTTATTAAAATTACAGTGTTATTTATGTTTTTAGTAGCACTCAATGAAAAGCAGGAAGCAAAAACTTTTGATATTAAAGTTATAGTTAAAAATGCTGAGAGTGATAAGGGAAAAATGTTTTTTGGATTACATGATAATGAAGATGATTTTTTGAAAAAAGAGGTTAGAGGCGAAATCGAACTAATATCGAAAAATACCAGTAGCACTATTTTTAAAAATGTACCTGTTGGTACATATGCTATTTCTGTTTTTCATGACGAAAATGATAATGGTCAATTGGATACAAATAGTTTTGGTATTCCAAATGAGTCTTACGGCTGTTCTAACAATGCGAGAGGTTTTATGGGGCCTCCAAAATGGAAAAATGCCAAGTTCGAGCTACGAGATAAAAATCTTACTTTAACAATTGACTTATAATAGATTCCAATAGTTATTAGGCGTTGGTCTATATCAATTTAAACTTCTGTTGGTATTTGATGAAGGCTTTCTATTTCACAGGATTGCCATAGCCAAGGAAAATGACATAGAGTCTAACCCTAACTTTAATACTTGGAATAAAAGTTCAAAGTTTCATTGATGGTCTCAATGCGCGGTTCATCTTTTTCTATGAATAACTCGTGATTCGCATTTTCAATTTCATAGGCTAAACAATTTTTACCTAGTTTTTTTGCTTCAGTTATAAACTCTTGATGGGCATAGGGATAGACGATTTTCTCATGTTCTGCCGAAAAAATTATAAACGGGGTTTTAATTTTTTCAATATTACTAAATAGGTATTTAAATTGCTGACAGGATTTATATACCCATTGGTAGGTGGCACCGCCAAGGGCGGCTTGCGGTACTTTAGCAAAAGCGTCAACCATTCTATCATATCGTATTTCTGAAGTTGTTAGCGTATTACCTTCAAACAAGGTTTTATCATCCTTATAAGCCGATTCGCCTATGGCATATTTAGGTTTATCTGTGTTAAGTATTTTTACAATACCACATATGGGCGGCATTAAACCTAACATGGGTGAAGAAAAGGCTGCTGCATCAAAATCATTAGGGAATTGTTCCAAATAGGTCATGCCTATTGCTCCACCCATCGAGTGGGCTAGGAGGTAGATTTTGGAATAGTTATTATGTTTGACATATTGATTATAGAATAACTTCATATCGTCAACATAAAATTGAAACGAGTCAATATAGCCCATTTGTAGATCTTCGGTCATTCTTCCAGATAGACCTTGTCCCCGGTGATCATGAATGTATATGGAATACCCGTTTTTATAAAGATCAAAAATGAGTTCTTTATATTTTATGGCAGCTTCCGTTCTACCAGAGGCTATAACTATAGCTTTTTCCGTATTGGCCTGCTCAAAAATTTTATAGTATATAGGTACATTATCAGCGCCATTGAAAAAACCTGATTTGCCACCTTCATAAAAGCTATCAATCTTTTTACTATACGTACTATTTCTTAAATCTTGTTCTGTTGAAAGGGCATAGGTATTGGGCTGCTCTTTTAAGGTATTGAAATTTCGTTTACACGAAGCTAGTAAAATACTTAAAGCTAAAAAGGTGCATTTGAAATAACTTGATATTACAGTGTTTTGTTTCATATATCATCAAGTTAATGAATTCGTATGGTTTGTGCAAAAGTGATTAGGTTGAGTTAGGACAAAAGAGGTGTAATTATAATAAATGATAACAATACTTTAATAAAAAACCGCTCTGTTTTTTGAGATAACAGAGCGGTTTTTAAACTAACCAAACTAACCATATGAAAAACTTACTATTTTATCTCTTGTGTTATAGAGTTAAGGCTCTCTTTTAAATTGACTTTTTATATTGTGCTTTTTATTTCTATTCAAATATACTCCTGGTTTGAAAGTTATTTTGAGTGAAATAGATTGAAACGACTTAATTACCATGTGAAATGACCTAAAGCATATCTGATATATGAAGTCCAAATTGTTATTGTCATGCATGATTAGTTATTCGAAATTTGTCCATATTCCTATGTGATTATATTGAAATATTTTATTTCGTTTTACTATCTTTATTGACTTAATTAAAACCTTTTATAATGAAGAAATTATTATTACTTGTTAGCTTTCTATTTGTTGGGATTACCAATTATGCACAAACCAATGAATACATTGAAATGGCTAGAGCCATATTAGAAAAAGACACTAAAGAAGCCATTGCTGAAATTGTGGAATTAGATGACTCTCAGAAGGAAGAATTTTGGCTTTTAGTTAATGAATATGAGGATTTTAGTTATTTTGTAAAGGATAAAAGAATTGCCATAATTAAAGAATATGCCGAAAATTATGAGAACTTGACTGATGAGAAAGCTGATGAACTTATAAATCAAGCCTTTGATTTTAAAATGGAAGATTTAAAACTTAAGAAGAAATATTACAAGAAAATGAAGAAGATTATTCCTGCCACTGAAGCCGCAAAATTTATTCAGGCTGTGAATAAAATTGATGATTTGGTTAATGCAGAGCTAGCTACAGAAATTCCATTAATTGAATAGATACAACTAGCATAATTCAAAATAACAAAAGACCTTTATTTATTAAAAAGGTCTTTTTTTTTTTGACTTAAATAAAAAAACCGCTCGGTCTTTGAGGGACGGAGCGGTTTCAACTAACCAAACTAACCATATGAAAAAAACTTTTACTTAAGATCTAATTTTTAAGAGTTTAGCATCTCTGTATAATTTATTATTTCTACTCAAATATACGTTGGGATTCAAAAAGTATGAGATACTTTTCATGCGAAACGGCATTATATTGGTTTGAAGCTGCCCAAAGGGATATTGAATTAATTGACCTTAGTATTTGAATATAAAAAAGTCATTTTAGAATGAGTATTTAATGCTTAAATTAGGTCAGTATTTTGACCTACAGTGAAAAGCATAACAAGAACAGTTAATTTTGTAATTATGGAAATATATAAGCTAACTACGGTAACTGATGATATTGCTCAGTCTTTTGAAAATTTAATTCCTCAATTATCCTCTAGTTGTAAGGTGCCTTCAAAAGAAGATCTTCAAGCTATTGTAAACTCTGAAACATCGGTATTATTTGTCGCTCAAGAGGACAAGCAAATTTTAGGGACATTTACATTAGTATTTAATAAAATACCAACCGGTAATAAAGTATGGGTAGAAGATGTTGTTGTTGATAATGCTGCCAGAGGCAAGGGACTTGGAAAAGCATTAATGTTGTATGCTATTAATTATGTTGCTAAAAAAAATATTAGCAGTATTAATTTAACTTCTAGTCCAGAGCGGGTAGCTGCCAATAAATTATATCAAAAGTTAGGTTTTGTAAAGCGCGAGACAAACGTTTATAGGTTAACCCTTGAATAGGTTTATTGTGCAATGCATATTTTAAGCAAAAAAAACCGCTCTGTCTTTTTGAGATGACAGAGCGGTTTTTAAACTAACCAAACTAACCATATGAAAACCTACTATTTTATCTTGTTTTATAGAGTGAACTTCTCTTTTTAAAAGTAACTATCTGTTTTTTATTCTATTCAAATTTACTTTGCTGAGCACTTTTTTTAGCAACTAAAACAAGTGAAACGACTAAATAACAAATTGAAATAACTTTTTTATAAGTTGAGTCACATGCTATAAAATAGCCATTAGATCCAATGGTTTTTCTAATATATGATTGGCTCCATTTTCAATAAGTTCTTCTTTATTTCTAAAGCCCCAAGACACGCCTACAGCCATCATGTTTGCATTTTTGGCAGTTTTTATATCAATGCCTGTATCGCCAACATAGATGACTTGTTCAGGATCAAGGCCTAATGTGGCACATATTTCAAGAGCAACAATAGGGTTTGGTTTTTTATGAGCTTCAATTTTTAATCCTAAAACAGGATTGAAATAATCTGAAAATAGGGTGGAGACTACTTTTTTTGTTAGTGCGTCTGCTTTGTTAGATAGGATACTCATTTTAAGATCTGTTGACTTTAACGCATCCAATAGTTCTACAATACCATCATACGGTTTTGTTTTATTGGTACATTGGTTTTTATATATGTTCATCATAGCAGTATGGCAGTTCTTAACCTGATTGTCTTGGCGTTCACCTTCTGGTAAGGATTTAATAACCAAACTCTTTACGCCGCTGCCAACAAATGTTTTATAAGTGTCATAGTCATGTGTAGGGAAGTTATATGTTTGAAGTACTGTATTCATTGCATCTGCAATGTCTTCAATTGAATTTACAAGTGTACCATCTAGGTCAAATATTACAGCTTTATAGGTCATCTTAGTAGTATTAAATTGTGTTTTAACTTTGTTTTTACCTTAAATTATTTAAAAGTGAAAAGTATATAAAAAGTAAAACAATACTGTCCTGTTTTTCTTTTTTACTTTACTCAAAAAAACACCACTCAGCCTTTTGAGATTGCTGAGCGGTTTCTAAACTAACCAAACTAACCATATGAAAAATATTTACTCTATCTTATGTTTTACGAGTTAAGTACTCGACATGTTATATAAACTATATTATTTGTTTTTATCTCTATTCAAATTTACATCTCAGATTAGTGTACTTTGAGATAAATAGCTTTGAAACCTCTAAAATATGAGGTGAAACGTCTAAAAGCGCATATGTAATATTCAAATATGACAGAATCCATTAAACTTAGTGTCAAAACATTTAAACATGATATATGAGATAATCTTATAATTGTTGTTTTTGTATTACATTTGATATTAATAAAATATTCAATTACTTTAATAAGCGTTAATTATGAAGAACATGTTTTTAAAAGGCATTGCATGTACAGGTCTACTTTTATTGATGGGATCATGCAATATGGATTCAAAGTCAGCAGCAACGGTAATTGATAAAGACCAAATAAAAAGGGATATTCAAGATCGAGAGAATGAATATGCAGCCATTTATAATAGTGGTGAAATTAAAAAGATAGGGTATTATGCAGATGATGCCATAACCTTTTATCAAAACCATAAGCCTATAAGAAATAAGGCAGAGCGCTTGGAGTTTTTAAAACTAGATTTACAATCAAATAGGAATAAAATATCCTTTACAACCACTGAAGTGTTCCCTTCAAACGATGGATTGCAGGTGTTAGAAATTGGTTATTATACTGTGGTTGATAGCACCAATACAGCCATTAATACGGGTAATTATATGAGTTTTTTCGAAAAAAGAAATGGTCAGTATGTTTGTTTAAGAGACATGAGTGCCTCTGATTTACCTTTAGAATAAAGGTGTAAAGTCTAAATAAAAAAAATAAGGTTCTTTCCATTGAAAGAACCTTATTTTTTTTATTTAGGAGCGTTATTTGAATACATTATCTTCTTCTTCCGCCTCCCATTCTACCACCAAAAGAACGCCCTGCGCTAGAAGATGGGTATGCCCCCATAGACCTAGATGCCGATGATCTATTTGATGTACTAGGTGATGTTGATCTTTGGGTCGTGCTGGGAGCGGTCGACCTATTATTTGTCGCTCTGTTAGATGAGCCTACATTATTTGAAGTACGTCCTGCTTGTGATTTTGCAGTTTGCGTAGAAGCGCGATTACCGTTTGATGCTCGGTTAGAACCTCCTCCGTTTTGAGTAGTTACCGGTTTTGCTCCTCTCTGCCCAGCAGTCTTAAAGTTTCCGTTTTGGATATTATTGTTTACCGTAGTCGAAGCGCGTCTGCTGTTTCTATTATAATTGTTATAGTGGTGGTGATGGTGCACATGAACAGACCTGTGACCATAACCGCCGTGATAATGATGGTGATGATACCAATGGTTATGTCTATAAATAGCAATACTCATGACTGCTATAGGTCGCCAATAAGGTGGGTAAAACCCATAGTAATAAGCGGGGTAATATGGTACATATGCTGGAGAATATACATATTGCACTACAGGAGCTGCTTCAACCACAATAACTTCAGTATTTGCCTCTACATTTACCGTAACTGGTTCTTTACCGGTATATGCCGGATTAGGCGTTACAGATGCAGTAGGCTCTGTGCGCGGTTCTACAACATAATCTTTACCATATAAAGCTTCATCACCAATGATTTGCAAATAAACTTTTCCATCATCATCCTTGGCTACTGAAATAACGGCGACGTCTTGAGTTTCTTTTTCATTGATAGGATCTTGAAGAATAAACAAGAAATTATTGCCATCCTGTTCTGTGACCACTTTGATGAAATCAACATTGCCATCATTATTTAAATCTAAATTAACTATACCATCTGCTGTATTATTTAAAGATTTTTCAAAGTCTTCAATAGTTTTTGATTTCTGAAAAAGGTCTAATACGGCGTAAAGATCTAAATCATCACCAGGCAATCCTAATAAAGGCGTGTCATTCTCAGATTGTGCAAAACAAACCGAACTTAGAGTACTTATGGTAACGAGTAATATTGATAAATATATTTTTTTCATAATCCTTAATTTTAAAATCTATTTAAATGGAAAGGTCGGTTATTCTTTAATTATTTGAACCCAAGTTTGATAGTCAAAAAGAATGCCAAAGTAAGTGACTATTTTGTAAAGATAAAAGAACTTGGGGTATATATGGTTTAGTTCCAAGTTATATTTACTACTCTCTAAATAATGGTTCTTTATAAAAATAGGGCTTAATATTCTTATCAATTTACATTAAATATTCTAGCGGAAAGGCTCTTTAAATGAGCGTATATAAGTGTTTTAAAGTGCCGTTTTTCTTTAAAATAATGTGACTTTTTTTTGTAGTAGGATATTTCCTGAACTATATTTATAAAAAATTATAAAATCCATTTAAATGAAAAAATCACTACTAATTTTTGCTGCACTAATATTGAGTATAGCAAGCTTTGCACAATCAAATGAGTATATTGAATTAACACGTTCAGTGTTAAAAACCGAAACCAAAGCAGCCATTGCTGGCGTTATGAATTTAACCGAAGCTCAAAGTGCTCCATTTTGGGATTTGTATAACGAATTTGAAACTCAGAATTATAATGTTCAAAACAAAAGAATTGCTTTAATTAAGGATTATGCTAAAAATTATGAGAATCTAACTGATGATAAGGCCAATGAATTAGTCAATCAGTATTTTGCATATAAGCAAGAAGATTTAAAGCTAAAAAAGAAATATTACAAAAAAATTAAGAAAGTAGTACCAGCTACTGAGTCAGCTAAATTTTTACAAGCCATTAATAAAATTGATGATTTAATTAATGCTGAATTAGCTTTAGATATTCCGTTAATTAAAACAGAATAAAGAATAATACATAACGGATAAAAAAGACCTTCTTAATTAAGAAGGTCTTTTTTTTATGCTATTATTTTACATTTAATTGGAGCGATTCAAAGCCGTCTGATTGAATTCCAATCAATCCAAATTTGGTTTCCCCTTTTTTAATTACTGATCCATAGAT
The DNA here is from genome assembly GCF_014651495.1 of Algibacter mikhailovii. Lineage (GTDB taxonomy): Bacteria > Bacteroidota > Bacteroidia > Flavobacteriales > Flavobacteriaceae > Algibacter_E > Algibacter_E mikhailovii. Next base: position 9,439 of record NZ_BMWZ01000004.1, on the reverse strand, counting down.
TTTATTATCAAGTAACTCACTTTTAAATTTTTTGTTTGCCGAACTTGCAGCTATCATATTTCCTCCAGCTAAAGCAGGGCCTAGTACAAGACCAATTGGCGTAGAACTTGTATTAGTTGTAAAGCCATTAGAATCGGTACTTGTGGTATAAAAATTAATTGGTGTTAGTGATAAATATAGAAGGTGAGTTGCTGGACTTTGCTTTAACCTTTTATAGGTTTTTTCTGGTTCCATGATATGCATTTCAGTACGGTTGGAAAATGCAAGTGTTACATCCCTTCCAAAGGTTATGTCCTTGTCAGAATTATTGGTTACTTTAATGGCAACAAGCTTTATCCCTTTTTTAATTTCTTTTTTTCGTACTTTTTATGTAACAGGTCATATTTGTATTCTAATGTAATACTATCTGTTTTTTAGGTGGACAAGTAGTTAATGGCTTTAGGTTCAATTAATTTATAACCGGAAGCGCAATTAACTAAAAAACTTGTTAGTATAAACATTATACTAATGCGCAAAATTTTCATAAGATGTATAGGTTAAGTTATTTGGGGTAATTAATATTTGGGCTCAAATATATGTAATAGGTAAGTAAAATACTATATTTAAAAATTGTATTTTACAATGCGTCCATTAAGCGGCTGTTCAATTCTGTAGTTGTTAATTGGCATATTACTTTTTAAAGTGAGTACCTCTTCAACTGATAGAATAAAAGGTTCTTTAAAGACCACCCAATTCACGCTCTCAGTACACGGAGGAGTCGTTAAAGATCCTTTATAGGTATAATAGCTTTTTTTGTCAAGTTGTAAATAAGATAAATCAATTTGCTCATTAATGGTTTTGGTTTCACCATTTTCAAGGGGTAAAAAACTTTGAAAGAACTCAAATAAATCACTCTCAGCGCCCTCTTCTCCTAAGATACCTAAGACGGTATACTTACCACTGGCACTTTGATGTACTAAGTGCATTTCAATGGGATATATAAGTCCATTAATCTTATGCTCTGCAGGCTCATGAAAATGTATTTGTTTTAAATAATAAATATCCTTTTTGTAACGAATAGAATCTATAGATTTAAATGCAAACTTTATGGAATGACCATCGTTTTGAACCTCACTTAGAAATGTATTTGGTGTATAAAACATTTCGAATTTATTACTAATCTTAATAGAATCGGCACTCCTATGAATGATGTTGATAGGCGATTGTAGTTCGCCATCGCAGTCTGAGTTTTTTTCTATTTCAGCCCAATGCCGTGGAGATGTTTCTCCAGAATAGCCCCAATGCTTTTCATCTGTAGCATGTACTTCAGTTTTTTCAATGTTTTTTTTTGGAGAATTAGGCGCCTGAATACAAGCACTTAATAATATAAGTAAAATACTAGGCAATAGCATAGTTTTCATTGTCATGATACCTTGGTTTCTTATGGTTTGTTGGGACAAATTTAAAGAGACTAAAGTTTTAAAAAGCTTACTTTTGTCAGCTTTTTATTGTAGCAGACAAATTTATCGCCTTCTTCCAGAAAACTCCATGGCTTCACCTTTACCAAAACCGTAGCTCACACCAAAAGAAACGAATCGCCCACGTTGGCGGCTATTATAAACAAAAAATTCTGGTTGTATGGTTGTATTTTCAGAAACTCGAGACGCAAAGACATCGCGTACACTCATGTTTAAAATGATTTTTCCTTTGAATACTTTTTTTCTCAAGCCAAGATCTGCAAAATAAATATCGTCAACTTCACCTTGTACGGTAAGGTATTTTGACCTGTAGTCGCCTGACACTTCTAAATCAAACTCAGCAGGTAGTTTAAATTTTGAAGTTATTCTAGTAGACCATCTATTACCTTTAAAATCAAACGAAGTCATTTCAAAATCACCATCCCTATTAAAGTAATTCAAATTAAAATCACCATTTATTGAAAACCAATTTAGGGGAGAATATTTTCCATTTAACTCAATACCTGTAGTTGTGTTACTTCCAACATTTTCAGGCCTGGAGACACTAATGTTGTCTTCAAAATAAGTGATACGCTCAATAACATCAACGGTGTAACGGTTGTATAAACTCCAATTTAAAGAGGCCTTGCCAAATTTATGAATACTAGTGATTTCAAATGAATCTGTATATTCAGGTTGTAAATTGGGGTTACCGGTAGAAATACTATAGTTATTTCGAATATTTGAAAATGGATTAAGTTCTCTTAGTCTTGGTCTTCTTATTCTTCGAGAGTAGCCGGCTTGCAAAGAAAAATTGTCACTAACTTTATAAGAGGTATGTCCGCTCGGGAAAAAATCTGTGTAATTTTTTTTATTTATTTCATTGGTATTCTCCAAGAGGGTTTTTAAATCGGTGTTTTCAGCTCTCAGTCCTAATTTTACACCCCATTTTTCACCTTCAAAAGCGACTGTAGAATACAGGGCTAGAACATTCTGATCTAAGTCAAAAATATTAGTCAAATTAGGATTGTTTACCCATTCGCCATTTTCAAACTCACTTACCGCAAAATCATTAGTAACCCCATTTAATACATATTGAGATCCTGTTTCTAAGGTATATTTGTCTAAAAATGGATGGACATAATCTAATTTGAAAGTATAGTCTTCTAAGGAATAGTCTGTTCGCGTTCTTTGTTGAAAATCTTCAATATCTCCAAAAGTTGTCATGTTCTGAAAAGACGAAGACTGATCTTTACTGAAGGAACTCCCCAAGGCACTAAACAATAAGCTTTGCTCTTTATGTCTTTTGAAATCTTTCTTGTATTGTAGTTCATAACGCAACTTAGGATTAGTAGCCTCGGTAACCTCGGTTCTTGTCCAACGATCTGTTATGGTATTAGACGCATCACTTTGATTGAAATAAGCCAGTGCATTTTGATCTTCAACTTCATAAGCTATAGCTGCCGAAAGTGTTATAATATTATTATCGTTTAAATGATAATCAGTTCCAATGAGTAGGTTTCCAAATTTTTCATCAAACTCACCTTCTCCCGTACTTGTTATGGTAATATTATTTACTAAATCTTTATTGATATACTCAGATTCTGATGGGTAGGTCCGTATGCCAAAACCCATTTGGCTAAATAAATTAAACTTTTCGGTACGCTTATTTAAACTTAAACCAAAACTATTACTATTGGGTACGCCAACATTTAAAGTTGCTGAACCATTTAAGCCTCTTTTTTCAGACTTTTTTATTATGATATTAATGATTCCTGTTGACCCTTCGGCATCATATTTGGCTGAAGGATTTGTAATCACCTCTATTTTTTCGATCATATCCGCCGTTATTGTACCTAATGCATTTCCATCAGCACTAGCTAGAATAGACGGTTTACCATTAATTAATATTTGAACACCTTGGCTGCCTCTCAAACTTATTTCTCCTTCTATATTAACATTAACTGATGGTACATTATTTAATACTTCATAAGCACTAGCGCCTGTAGAACTCAAATCAGCCCCTACATTAAACACGCGTTTGTCTAGCTTAAATTCAAGTTGTGATTTTTCTGCCCGAATGACAACTTCATCCAGTGCTTCATTATCTTCATTGAGAATAACAGTTTTTAAATCAACCGTATTATTCATTATTTTGAAATCTTTAAAACGTCTTGTTTTAAAGCCAATAAAACTTACTTCAATATAGAAATTAGATGCCTCTGTTCTTATTGAAAAAGAACCGTCCTCACTGCTTATCGTTCCGGTGATAGGTTCTTGAGAATCTGAATTTAAGATGGATATAGTAGCGTATTCAATAGCTAAGTTGTTGGTGCTTTCTACAACCTTTCCTTTAATTTCAATGTCCTGATTCTGAGCAGAAACGTAGTTTAAATTGAAAAGTATTATTGTAATAAATAGTAAAGGTTGACGCATATGGGGATTCTGATTAATCGTACTCCGCAAAAATAAGGATAATTACCCCTGAACTATTAGCACTAATTATTAAAGTATTCTTAATTTTTCTTTCTACTTGCCTTTGCCAAAGGGTTAAATGCAATGCATAAATCTAGCCAATAGGATAGGTCTTTTTCGGCGTCAAAACCCTCGGGTGTTATAAAAATATAGCCCTTCATTGGACGGCCTGTAAAATCCATGGGTAGGCAAACAGGTTTTGTAAGTTCATCCAGGTATACATGTTCACCAATTCGAGCCATTAATAAGCTATCACCATATTTTTTGTCAATGTGAATTCCACAAAGCATTTTATTATCTAGTTTAAAACATAAGCCTCCCATCATTTTTAGTTCAGTGAAATGTACTTGTTTTTCATTTAACTGTTGCCGTATTCTATCGGCTAAATACTCGTCATAAGCCATAGTTTTAATTTTTAAATTTGTCTATTGTTTTTCTAATTAAATTATAAACAAAAGTATTGGGCTTGGCATAATGAAAGGCTAGAAAACATACTGTAATCATAAAGAGTATGGCCCCTATTATGGCCTCATAAGGTTCTAACGATTTGTTTAAATAACGCTTCAAACCAAAACCTGTAAAACTTCCGTAAAGCAATATAAAGTGGATGACATAAATAGATAAGGTTTTTTCTCCAATTTTTGAAATTATGGATTGCTTTGAAACCCTTTCTAAGGCATAGAATACCCCGAGTAATAGAAGCACATTTCCGAGCCTAGTGAATAAATAATTATAATTGGCACTTTGTTTTAATAATTCAAAATCCGTTAAACTATAAATTTCTAATAATAACCATGATGAACAAAACATTAGAAAAACGCCCACTATTATAAAGGTAATTACAGTAAGTAATTGAAACCTATGGCGATGTAAATGTCTATAAAAAACAGTTGAAATAAACGCGCCAAAGGCGGCATAGCCAAACCAGGGTAAAATAGTGAAAACAGATCCGTTAGATTTTGTCATGTAATTAGCAATAAATAAAGGTGTGTTTTCCAATGTTAAATCCCTATACAGTGGTTCTGTAATGAAACAAATACATCCAATGCTAAAAAGGACTATAGAAAAAATATAACTGTGTTTTCTAAAAAGGGCGTGCAGCCCTACTAAGAATATGAGCGATAAACCTATACACTGCAGAACATCTATTACCAAAAAGTACGTATTGAAATACCCCGATAACCAACTAAAAATATTAATGCGAAGGCTATACCCAATGCCTATAAGAAGTAGTCCTCTAAACAGCCCTTTTTTCATCCTTTGATGGTCATTACCCTTTTCAAATGCTCTAAGTAAAAGGTATATAAATACGAGCCCTGATATTGTAAAAAAGACTGGAGCCGTAATACCTCTAAAATAGGTCCAAATAGCGTAGGCCGTATTTGAGTTGTCTCTATATATGGGGTCTAATAAGGTGTCAATAAAATGACCTTGAAGCATCATTAAAATGGCGAAAGCTCGAACAGCATCTATAAAATATAAACGATTAGATTTAGGCATCATTAGTTTTAAGAAGGCTAAATATACTTTTAATTAATTGAAACATAATGTAAGTAAAATGATATATTTATAATTTTATGAGCTAATAGATGGAACATTTTATAAAAACTTTTGCTGATTATGCATGGGGACTTCCCTTAGTAGTTTTATTGATTGGAGGGGGTGTTTATCTTTTAATATTGTCAAAATTTTTGCCGTTTCGTTATTTTGGTCATGCACTTGAAATATTAAGGGGCAAGTATGATGACCCCAATGATCCTGGACAAATATCACACTTCAAAGCATTGACAACCGCTTTATCATCTACTATTGGTATGGGTAATGTCGCGGGGGTAGCTGTGGCTATTTCGGTAGGAGGTCCTGGGGCCATGTTTTGGATGTGGGTTAGTGCTATTGTAGGGATGTCTACCAAGTTTTTTACCTCTACCTTGGCCATTATGTATCGTGGAAAAGATAGTACTGGAACATTACAAGGCGGACCAATGTATTTCATTGTTGAAGGGTTAGGGGCATCCTGGAAACCTTTAGCCATTATGTTTAGTTTATTTGGGATGCTTGGGGCGCTGCCTGTTGTAAATGTTAACCAACTCACCCAGGCTATAAACGATATTGTTTTACTTCCAAACGACGTTGAGGTAGGGCTAAAATCAAATCTAATTTTAGCAGTCGTTTTGGTTTTGTTGACCTCAATTATTATTGCAGGCGGACTGCGGCGCATTAGCACTGCAACTTCTAAATTGGTGCCATTTATGGTCTTGTTGTATTTTGGTTTGGTGTTGATAATATTAATTTCTAATTATGATCTAGTACCCAAATATTTTGTTTTGATTTTTACGGATGCGTTTTCCGCAAATTTTTATAATGGTGACGCCTTTATGGGCGGCGTATTAGGTGCTTTAATTTTATTAGGGATTAGACGGGGTGCTTTCTCTAACGAAGCTGGAATTGGTACCGCTCCTATGGCACATGGCGCTGCAAAAACAGATGAGCCTGTTAGAGAAGGTTTGATTGCCATGCTAGGTCCTGCTATTGATACTTTAGTGGTATGTACACTTACAGCATTGGCTATTTTAGTTACTGGTGTTTGGGAAACAACATCTAATAATGGGGTAAGTTTAACAGCAGCAGCTTTTAATAAGGTCATGCCCAACTATGGAAGCTATTTATTAATGGTTTGCGTGTTAATCTTTAGTGTTTCTTCTTTGTTTTCATATGCTTATTATGGTTCAAAATGTATGTCTTTTCTGTTTGGAGATCGAAAAAAGCATTATTATAATTTCATATACATAGGTAGTATAGTGATTGCTGCGACATCACCGTTTAGTGCCATGCTTAATTTAATTGATGGTGTTTTTGCTCTAATGGCTATTCCAACTATGTTAGCAACACTTATATTGGCGCCAAAGGTTGTACTAGAAATGAAAGCGTATTTTATTAAAATTAAAGAAAACTGAATTTGTGAAGCTTCCTAGTTTTAACGCATTTGAAAAACATTTTGTTACTAAAAGAGGTTCTGAAATTTGAATAGGATTATTTTTATAAATTACAATGCAATTAACAAACTAAACCAATGCTAATTAAACTAAAATTATGACCAACAAAAAGAAAGCAAAAGCCTATTGGAAAGAAAATATCAGATATGTACTCATATTATTATCAATATGGTTCCTAGTATCTTTTGGAGCTGGAATAGTATTTAAAGACGCGCTCAACACTTTTAAATTAGGAGGGTTCAAACTAGGGTTCTGGTTTGCACAACAAGGTTCTATGTATGTTTTTGTAGTACTCATTTTTGTTTATGTACGTTTAATGAATAAACTAGATAAAAAATATGGTTATGATGTATAGTTTATTTGTTAGCGGTATAGGTGTGCAAAATTGGACCTATATCTTAGTAGGTATAACCTTTGCTTTGTATATAGGAATAGCCATTTGGTCTAGGGCAGGGTCTACTAAAGAGTTTTATGTTGCAGGAGGCGGTGTGTCACCCTTAGCAAATGGTATGGCTACAGCCGCTGATTGGATGAGTGCTGCATCATTTATTTCAATGGCCGGAATTATCTCGTTTGCCGGATATGATGGCGCAGTATATTTAATGGGATGGACTGGAGGTTATGTCCTATTGGCTCTATTATTGGCCCCTTATTTAAGAAAGTTTGGAAAATTTACTGTGCCCGACTTTATAGGCGATAGATATTATTCAAAAACAGCACGAATAGTAGCGGTGTTCTGCGCCTTACTCGTTTCCTTTACATATGTGGCAGGGCAAATGCGCGGGGTAGGTATTGTGTTTTCCCGTTTTCTTGAAGTTGATATTAATACTGGCGTTATTATAGGTATGTTAATTGTTTTGTTTTATGCCGTATTAGGTGGGATGAAGGGTATAACATATACGCAAGTAGCCCAATATTGCGTGCTTATTTTTGCTTTTATGGTGCCGGCTATTTTTATATCCATTCAAATGACTGGAAATCCTATTCCGCAATTGGGGTTTGGAGGAGAACTAGTGGATGGGTCTGGGACTTATTTATTGGATAAATTAGATGGACTGAGTACAGAATTAGGTTTTGCTGAATATACTGAGGGCTCTAAATCATTGATTGATGTCTTTGCTATTACCTTAGCCCTAATGGTTGGTACCGCAGGACTTCCGCATGTCATTGTGCGTTTTTTTACGGTTAAGCGTGTTAAGGATGCTCGAAAATCAGCAGGCATTGCTTTACTATTAATAGTACTATTGTATTCTACGGCACCAGCAGTAGCTGTTTTTGCTAGAACCAATATGATTGAAACGGTTTCCAATCAACCTTATGATAAGGTGCCAGAATGGTTTAAAAAATGGGAAACAACAGGGTTGATAGCTTTTAACGACAAGAACAATGATGGTTTGATTCAATATGTAGCCGATAAACAAAATAACGAATTAGTAGTAGATCGGGATATTATGGTTTTAGCGAATCCTGAGATTGCGAACTTACCAGATTGGGTTATAGCCCTAGTGGCTGCAGGAGGCTTGGCAGCAGCGTTATCAACTGCAGCAGGCCTGTTATTAGTGATTTCGGCGTCAGTATCTCATGATTTAATAAAGAAAATTATCAATCCAAAGATTTCAGAAAAAGGAGAATTAATCGCAGCGCGTTTGTCTGCTGTTGGAGCTGTATGTGTTGCAGGGTATTTTGGGATTAACCCACCAGGTTTTGTTGCGGCAGTAGTCGCTTTGGCATTTGGATTGGCTGCCGCGTCTTTTTTTCCGGCTATTATTTTAGGTATTTTTTATAAAAAAATGAATAAGGAAGGTGCTATTGCAGGAATGGTTATTGGTACCATAACTATGTTATTGTATATGATAAAATATAAATTAGGTTGGTTTGATGCGGTAGTACCAGATAAAAGTGAATGGTGGTTTGGTATTTCACCTGAAGGTTTCGGGGCAATTGCTATGATGCTTAATTTTATAGTATCTATAATAATTATGAAGTTTACACCAGAGCCTCCCGAGGATGTGCAAGACATTGTTGAGAATATTAGAATTCCAAGTGGCGCCGGCCAAGCAACCCATTAATCTCTAGAATGCTTTTTTCTGTAGATAATCTGATGTTGTTTGTAGAAAAAAGTAGAACAACTAACCATAATTTTGTTATTTTAGAACACCACAAAATTGAATTAAACTATTAAGATCTTAAAAGAAAATAATGAGTAACTACCACATAAAACATCTGGAAGAATATTATCAAGTATATCGTAAATCTGTGAGGGAACCTGAAAATTTTTGGGAAGAAATTGCTGAGGAACATTTTATGTGGCAACGTAAATGGGATAAAGTCTTAAGTTGGGATTTTTCTAAGCCAGAGGTAAAATGGTTTGAGGGAGCTCAATTAAATATTACTGAAAATTGTATAGATAGACATTTAGCTACACGAGGTGATAAAACGGCCATTCTTTTTGAACCGAATAACCCTGAAGATCCAGCTGAGCACATTACCTATAAACAACTTCATGAACGTGTTAATAAATTTGCAAACGTTTTA